>NZ_MUZU01000002.1 GCF_002000085.1 Pseudocolwellia agarivorans | reverse complement strand
CAATTGGAGCCTTTGTTTATCTCAGTTAGCGATTTATTTTGAGGGACGTTTAGACAGCGTGCTCGATATTTAAGAATTTAAGCTGACACAGAATTTTGAACGCCCCCATGAATACCGCTATTGATAATCCTTACATTATTGGTGCTCATTGGTTTCAGTATATTGACTCGCCATTAACCGGGCGGGCACATGATGGTGAAAATTATAATGTTGGTTTTGTAACAATCACTGATATTCCATTTCCTCATATGGTATCTGCGGCAAAGGATATTCATACAAAGTTATATCGTCGACGCTATGGAGACATTCAATAATTGCTTTGATAAATTAACTTTAATAACGGTATAACGTGTTATACCGTTATTTCATATTATTGGTTGTTATCAGATGTTTTAAAGAAATCTTTTTTGCGGTGTTTATGTTTATTACCTTTCGATTTTTTACGATGTTCACTACGTCGTTCATTTAACTGTTGTTGTAACTCATCGTTATTTTTAATGTATTCTTCGAGCTCTTTACGTTGTTTATTGTGTTCTGCTTTTATTTCGTTTAAACGAGTTTTAAAAGCTTCCATATTACCTTGTTTCTTAAGTGCTTTTAATTCATTACGTTGCAAGTTACGTTTACGTTTATGTTCTTCAGCTTGCTCAACGGTAATGTCTCCCTTATTAATCATATAATCTAAAATGATTTCACGAGTGTGCATATGAATTCGATGACCACGCTTAGCTTCTTTTGTGGCTATTTCCATCGTAATATTGTCCATTTCTTCAGTGGCTTTTAGTGTAAATGTGGCACTAAATAACACCAAAGGTAATAGAAACAATAAATAATAGTTACTGTTTATTTGGCTATTTTTCATTTTAATACTCATTGACTTTGCTGTTTTGTTAAACACGAGTGGTGTTAGCAACAGGTGTTAAATACGCTGAGTTTTGCTGTTGTGCTTGCATTTTTTCAACGTCTACTTTTATTTCAAATTCACGTTCGTCAGCATAATGATAAAGGGTTGCCATTATACTTAAGGGTTGTTCTACAGCTTTGTTTTTATTAACACGAATAGGTAATGATAGCGTGTTGGTTCCTGCTTTTAAGTCTACAGGCCAGCTTAAATCGTGAATATTGTCGTAACCTTCTAAAGCGATTTGTTGTGGTAAAACAAGATTTAAGTCTGCGTCGTACATATCTTCAGGTGCGTTAATTACCAATACAACTTCAGTGGTAAAATACTCTGGTGCTACTTCGGCAACTAATGGAGTTTGTTCAGGCGAACTATTAAAGATATTCCATGCACCAAATACTGATAGCGCTAATACGGATGCCGCAATAAATCCTTGTAAAAAACTACTATCGTTTTTAGCTGGCTTGTTGATATTAATATTGTTTTGGGCTGAATTAACCACATGACTTAGCATGGCTGAAGCTTCACTTTCGCTAAATTCAGGCGCTTGTATTTGCGACATTTTTTTTAAGTATAACTGCTGAGCTTGTAATGCTTTTTTACAAGCTTCGCAGGTTTTAATATGTGTTGTTAATTGGCTATCTAAACCTGACGTGAAATCAGCTAGGTTAAGTGCTTCAATGGTATTATTAACAAGTTTACAGTTCATAATTTTATCCTCTGTTAATAATGACGAACGTTAAGTTCAGAAGGTTGCAAACTAATGTGCTGCTTTAACGTAGCACGTGCACGATGTAAGTTTGATTTTAATGTGCCTAACGGTACGTCCATAATCTTTGCGAGCTCAGGTAAGGTATGTCCATTAATATCATGCAAGGTAATTACAGCACGTTGATCTGCCGAAAGCTTGTTCATCGCTTGATAAATTTCTTTATGTTGATCGTTTTGCTGGTGGTTATCGTAATATTGAAACAAAGGTTGTATTTTTTCGTCGTCAATATCGTCTAAACCAGGTTGGCGTTGTTTTTTTCGATATAAGTCGATAAATCGATTATACAAGCAACGCATAAGCCAAGGTTTTAACTTTTCTATTTTGCGCAATTCAGTTTGTTTGGTAAATAAATACTCAAGCAAATCTTGCAATAAATCTTCAGCATCATGTTTTGTGCCAGTGTATTGATAAGCCACTTTAAACAAATTACTCATGTGCGGAGATATTATCGCTTCAAACGATTGCTCTTTTTCTTTTATGCCTAAAAAAGACAAAATTTTACTCATAAAACAGGCTGATCCGGTGAGGTTTTACTAGGCTATGTAATAATCTTAACGAATAAAGTAAGAGAAAGGTTGCACTATTTTTATATATTTATAAAAACTACAAGTTAACTTATAGGTTATTAAACTAGGGCCTATTCAGAGTAGATTATTTTTTAAGAGATATTTTTGTAGCTTTGTTATTTTTATCTATACTTATTTCATGTGATAAAAAGTTGAATACTATGAAAAATGAGAAATATTTTTTATAACTGATCTTTACTAATACTATCAACGTGTGACATATTATGTCTAACTAAATGTACATTTTTTACAAAAAGGAACTCATGGCACTTTCACCTATTCAAAATTTTCTAAAACAAGAAGCCTCTGGCGGTATCATACTTATGTTTACCGCAGTATTTGCAATGATTTTAGCCAACTCTCCTTGGGCGAGTTATTACGATTTATTTTTAGATGTACCCGTTGTTGTTGCTGTGGGGAGTTTTGAAATAGCTAAACCCTTATTACTTTGGATAAACGATGGTTTAATGGCATTGTTCTTCTTTTTAGTTGGCCTTGAACTTAAACGTGAATTTATAGAAGGTAACTTATCAGAGCCTAGCCAAATTGCTTTACCTGCCATCGCTGCTATAGGTGGTATGGCAATACCCGCGTTAATTTATGTAGCATTTAACTATAATGATCCTACTGCCATTAATGGTTGGGCTATACCAACAGCAACTGATATTGCTTTTGCTTTAGGTATTTTGGCTATTATTGGCAGTAAAGTGCCTTTACAGCTTAAAGTGTTCTTAACTTCACTCGCTATTTTTGACGATTTAGGTGCGATTATTGTTATCGCGTTATTTTATACTGAGCAGCTTTCAGTATTGTCGTTAGTGGTTTCTGCTGTTGTTCTTACCTTATTATTTGGTTTAAACAAAAAAGGTGTAACCAGTACATCGCCTTATATATTTTTAGGCATTGTCTTGTGGGTTGCAGTACTAAAATCAGGTGTACATGCGACACTTGCCGGTGTTGCGTTGGCCTTTTTTATTCCCATTAAAGGCGAAGAAGGTGAGCCATCGCCACTTAAGTCGTTAGAACATAATTTACATTCAATGGTCGCTTTTATTGTGTTGCCTATATTTGCTTTCGCTAACGCCGGTATTAATTTTACTAGTGTGGGAATAGACCAAATACTTTCACCTGTTCCATTAGGGATTATTGCGGGTTTAATACTAGGTAAACAAATTGGTATTTTTGGTTTTTGTTTTATCGCGATAAAGTTAGGTTTAGCCAAATTACCTGAAAACGTAAACTGGAAACTGCTTTACGGTGTGTCTTTACTTTGTGGTGTCGGTTTTACCATGAGTTTATTTATTGGTTCTTTAGCGTTTGAACAATCTGCTGACTCACCATTATTTCAAGACCGCTTAGGTATTGTTATTGGTTCATTAATTTCAGGGATTGTTGGCTACATTGTTATTAAAACAACTTTAAATAAACAAAAATAGTTAACTTGTTTTTGTAGCAATAAATAAATCGGCGATGCATCCATCGCCGATTTTTGTTAGAGTTACGCAAAAATAGCGTTTGCCTTATCATAGAATTTTTTGTACATGCAGCACTCATCATCTCTCATTCCATCTGCCACTAATGTTTTACGCGTTAATGGCCAAGCGGAAAATATACATAATATAGAAGACTTAATGACGCTATTTTCAGCTACATTTTTTGCTGAATACAATACCTTATTAATTAAAGGCGATGATGAACCCGTCTATTTACCAGCATCAAAAAGCTGTACATATCATCAAATTGTTTTTGCTCATGGTTATTATTCTAGTGCTTTACATGAAATAGCCCACTGGTGTATTGCGGGTAAAGAGCGTCGATTAAAAGAAGATTTTGGTTATTGGTACGAACCCGATGGCAGAAACGAGCAACAACAAAAAGTATTTGAATCGGTAGAAATAAAACCACAAGCCATTGAATGGGCATTTTGTGTTGCAGCTAATAAAAAGTTTAATGTGTCTGCCGACAACTTAAATGGTGCTGAGGCTGACACGCAAGCATTTAAAGCTTCAGTATTAAAGCAGGTTGAGCATTACCTTGAAAAAGGTTTCCCGACAAGAGCACAACAATTTATTGATGCACTTGCTGCTTTTTATCAAACATCTTCTTCTATACCCACCACGTTATCATTGGCACAATTTAAATAGGCCTAAGGTTATCTACATGAAAAAATTCAAGCTTGGTTTTGTGATTAATCCTGTTGCTGGGGTCGGTGGAAGTGTTGCTTTAAAAGGAAGCGATGGAGAATCTACCCCCGAAAAAGCCTTGTCTTTAGGAGCACAATTTAAAGCAAACCAGCGTGCTAATACGGCCTTAAGTGTGCTAGAACCTTATAAAGATCAAATCATTATTTATACCGCGAGTGGCTCTATGGGGGAGATGTGCGCTACTGAATTAGGTTTTGAAGTTGCTGTGGTTTATAGCTCAGCCGAAGTCACTCATTCAGCAGAAATAACCTCAGAAAAATGCCTAAGTACTTCAGCACAAGACACTAAAAATTTCGTTAATGCTTTACTTAACGCACAAACCGAAGCACAAGTTGATGTACTATTATTTGCTGGCGGTGACGGTACAGCACGCGATATTTGCGCAACCGTTAACGATAAATTTCCGGTATTAGGCATTCCTGCGGGGTGTAAAATTCATTCAGGTGTTTATGCCGTAACGCCTAAAGCAGCAGGGCGAGTGGTTGAAATGTTAGTCACTAATCAACTTGTTACGTTAATGGATGCCGACGTAATGGATATAGACGAAAGCTTGTTTAGGCAAGGCGTAGTAAAAGCTAAACGTTATGGTGAAATGCAAATACCCAGCGAATTACGTTATGTACAAGCGGTTAAGTCTGGCGGTAAAGAAACCGACGAATTAGTTTTACAAGACATAGCTGCACACATAATAGAAACCATGGATGACGAGCTTTACATTATGGGATCAGGTTCAACGACAGCTTTCATCATGGACGAGTTAGGCGAAACTAATACTTTGCTTGGGGTAGATGTACTTCAAGATCACGCGGTAATTGCAAACGATGTAACTGAGCCTCAATTATGGTCGCTGATAGAAAATCATCTATCAGAAACTCAAAGTGCCGATAACAGCTCACACACAGAGGTGATTAAATTAGTGATCACCTTAATTGGTGGGCAAGGTCATATATTTGGTCGTGGCAACCAGCAACTTAGCCCTAGAGTGATTAAAGCCATAGGTAAAGACAACATTATTATTGTTGCCACTAAAACAAAACTGGCAGGCTTAAATAGCCGACCTCTTATTATCGATACTGGCGATACTGAACTTGATCAAGCTTTATCAGGCTATTTTCCTGTTATTACAGGTTATAAAGATCAGGTATTATATCCCGCCAGTAGCCCACTTTAACCTTACTTAACTTAGCATTAGCCTAACTTAATCAGTATTTATCAGTACAGGAAAAAAACATGTCAATTCAAAACCTTAATGCACTATATCAACACTTTGACGATTTATGTTTAAAAGAAAATAACGACGATGAGTTGTTTGCAAGTAGTTACATAAGAGGTTTTATTGCCTTATCAGCCAGCCAATTTGGCGACGAAACTCAAGTACTATCAGCTGAGTTAGCTAACGATATATCAGAAAAACTAACAGCTTCACGTTCAGAGTTAACACCGCAAGACCAACAAATTATTAGTAATTACTGGGCTGAACTTAAAACGTTTTTTGATGCGTAAATCTTTAATATAGCTATATTTTTTATACGCCTAAATTTCAATCAGTGTTATTTAGGCGTAACGTTAAAACTAAATTATGCTAACTAACAACCCTTTCTTATTTAAAGCTTCTAATTAACTTTTCATCATAAATATTTAACCTCAGTTGAGATTATTTATACATCGAATTCATTTTTTTATTTAAAATTATTCACAAAAACATCTTATTTAGACGTGGTCTTTTCGATTATTATTTTTGAAAATGGAGCTTTTGGAAATATAATTCTGATAATTTATTTTATGTGGTTTTATATTTTAAATTAGTGTCTTTTGTTGTTGAATCAACAGAATTGAGTGGTTATAATCGAGTCACTTTCGTACACACTCTCTTTTTAGGCGATGTTATATGAGCAACAAAACTACTTTACATGCAAAACATATTGAAGCTGGCGCTAAAATGGTCGACTTTCATGGTTGGGAAATGCCGATTAACTATGGCTCTCAAATAGAAGAACATCACGCAGTTCGCCAAAAGGCTGGAATGTTTGACGTATCGCACATGACCATTGTTGATGTAACAGGTGACGAAGCTCAAGCATATTTACGTAAACTAGTGAACAACGATGTTGCTAAACTTACTGTTGCAGGTAAGGCATTATATACCGGTATGTTAAATGAAGAGGGTGGTGTAATAGACGACCTTATTATTTATTTCTTTAGCGAAACTAGCTACAAACTAGTGGTTAATTCTGCAACACGCGAAAAAGATTTAGCTTGGATGAACAAACAAGCGCAAAATTTCAAAGTAACTATTACCGAACGTCCTGAATTTGGCATGATTGCAGTACAGGGCCCACAAGCTAAAGCGATAGTGGCAACACTTCTTAATGACGAACAACTTGCCGCAGTTGACGGCATGAAGCCATTCTTTGGTGTACAAACAGGTGAACTATTTATCGCAACTACGGGTTATACCGGCGAAGATGGTTACGAAATTGTAGTTCCAGAAGCTCAGGCTGCTGACTTATGGCAAAAATTATTAGACGCTGGCGTAGCACCATGTGGTTTAGGTGCTCGCGATACTCTACGTTTAGAAGCAGGTATGAACTTATACGGCTTAGACATGGACGAAACGGTATCACCACTTGCTGCTAACATGGCGTGGACCATAAGCTGGGAACCAACAGATCGCAACTTTATTGGCCGCTCAGTCCTTGAAGCGCAAAAAGAAGCCGGCGACCAACCTAAACTTGTTGGTTTAGTCTTTGAAGCGAAAGGCGTATTACGTACTGGCTTAAAAGTTATTACACCAGATGGCGACGGTATCATTACTTCAGGTACATTTTCTCCTACATTAGGTCATAGTATTGCTATGGCACGTGTACCTCGTTCAGTAAAATTCGGCGATACAATTCAAGTAGAAATGCGTAAAAAACTTGTTGATGTTCAAGTGATAAAACCAAGCTTTGTTCGTAACGGTAAAAAAGTTTTTTAATCGTTAAAAGCGTACTATTTTTAGGCTATAGTGATTAGCTGTAGCCAAACACAATTTATAATATTTACATACAGGATTAATAAAAATGAGCAATGTCCCTTCAGAATTAAAATATGCAACGACTCACGAATGGGTACGTAACGACGGTAACGGTATTGTAACTGTAGGTATTACTGAACACGCACAAGAGCTATTAGGCGATATGGTATTTGTTGAATTACCAGACGTTGATGACGAAATAGGTACTGGCGATGATGTTGCTGTAGCAGAATCAGTGAAAGCGGCCTCAGACATTTACGCACCAATTACAGGTACCGTAGTAGAAATAAACGAAGAATTAGAAGATTCACCAGAGCTAGTAAACTCAGACGCGTACGGTGAAGGTTGGTTATTTAAAGTTAAAGTGGCAGACGAAAGCGAGTTAGATAGCTTGCTTGATGCAGAGGGGTACACAGCGTCTATCGCTGAATAACTTTTTGCTTCGATAATCGATTTTATGCTTCATTGTCTACACGTTAAATCGCAATCACTTAGTACACTAAGCTCATGCTCTTTAACGTTTGACGGCTTTGCCTAATTCTCGATTATCTTTGCAAAATATTCGGTCATATTCTGTAGTTATACTTCGTTACTTTCGTTGCTCGATATTATCACTTAGTACACTAAGCTCAAATGTCTCACAACTTCAGTGCCTTGCCTAACAACAGACTATTTACAAATTTTTGCTTCGCTAATCGATTTTATGCATCGCTGTTTTTATTGCTCGACATTATCACTTAGTACACTAAGCTCAAATGTCTCGCAACTTTGACGGCTTTGCCTACATGGATGTAGGTACTTAGGTTTTGTCAGGAACGTAAAACCTGTGATTACATGGATGTAGGTACTTAGGTTTTGTCAGAAACGTAAAACCTGCGTCTAATTCTCGATTATCTTTGCAAAATAGAAACGAACCAAAAAATATTTTAAGCCTCATGTCTCTATTGAAACAGAGGCTTTATTTTTATTAGTAAAATCATTTAAGTGAAACTGTTTATGACTACTCAATCTCAAGCAACGTTAAACGAATTAGAACAATCGCAAGATTTTATTCGCCGACATATAGGGCCTAACGCAGAGCAAACTCAAGCCATGTTAAACGACATTGGTGCAGAGTCGGTAGATGCATTAATTGACGAAATTGTGCCAAGCGATATTCGTTTAGCTAACTTGCCAGCGATTGAAGAAAGTAAAACTGAAGTACAAGCACTGGCTGACTTAAAAAAAGTCGCTAGCTTAAATAAAGTTAACAACAGCTACATTGGTTTAGGTTACTACCCAACATTAACGCCAAACGTCATTTTACGTAACGTGTTAGAAAATCCAGGCTGGTACACCGCTTACACACCATACCAACCTGAAATTGCACAAGGTCGTTTACAGTCTTTATTAAACTACCAACAAATGTGTTTAGACCTTACAGGATTAGACCTAGCATCAGCGTCGTTACTTGATGAAGGTACAGCAGCAGCCGAAGCAATGGCGCTAGCAAAACGTGTTTCTAAAAACAAAAAATCAAACTTGTTTTTTATCTCAAACGACGTATTTCCACAAACGATTGATCTTGTTAAACAACGCGCTGACATGTTCGGATTCGACATCATTGTTGCTCCGGCAGTTGAGGCAGCTGATCACGACATTTTTGGTGCCTTATTACAATACCCAAGTGCAACGGGTGAAATAACAGATATTAGCGACCTTATTGCTAAAATTCACGACAATAAAGGTATTGTTGCTGTAGCTGCAGATATTATGAGCTTAGTATTATTAAAAGCGCCAGGTCATTTAGGAGCAGATGCAGTTATTGGTTCAAGCCAACGTTTTGGTGTTCCTATGGGATACGGCGGACCACATGCTGCATTCTTCACTACATCAGACAAATACAAACGTTCATTACCGGGTAGAATTATCGGTGTATCACGCGATACGCGCGGCAACCCAGCATTACGTATGGCCATGCAAACACGCGAGCAACATATTCGTCGCGAAAAAGCCAACTCAAACATTTGTACAGCTCAAGTATTATTAGCCAACATGGCCGCGTTTTATGCGGTTTACCATGGTCCTAAAGGCTTAAAAGTTATTGCTGATCGTATTCATCGTTTTACCGATATTTTAGCGGCTGGCGTATTAAGCAAAGGTTTAACACCATTGCACAGCAACTACTTCGACACACTTACATTTAACTTAAACGAGTTAGGTAATTCAGGTTTCGACAGTAAAGAAACTATCGTAGCGCGCGCCTTAGCAAACAACGTAAACCTACGTATTGATGTTGAAAATCAAATCAGTATTTCGTTAGATGAAACAACAACACGCAGCGACATCGACACCTTATTTACTATTCTATTAGGTGAAGGGCATAACCTAAGTGTTGAAGACTTAGACAAGCAAGTTATTGCTAACGGTAGCGACTCAATTCCAAACAGCCTAGTGCGCGACACAGAAATACTAACGCATCCAGTATTCAACTCGTATCACAGCGAAACTGAAATGCTGCGTTATATCAAAAAGCTTGAAAACAAAGATCTTGCGTTAAACCACTCAATGATTTCATTAGGTTCTTGTACCATGAAATTAAACGCAACCGCGCAAATGATACCAGTATCTTGGCCTGAATTTGCCAACATGCATCCATTTGCTCCTACCGATCAAGCACTGGGTTACAAGCACATGATCGACGAACTAGGCGACTGGTTAGTTGAGCTAACAGGCTACGACAACATCTCAATGCAACCTAACTCAGGTGCACAAGGTGAATACGCAGGTTTAATCAGCATTGTTAAATACCACGAAAGTCGTGGCGATGCGCATCGTAACATTTGTTTAATACCTGCTTCAGCGCACGGTACAAACCCAGCGTCAGCACAAATGGTAGGCATGAAAGTTGTAGTAGTAGACTGCGACAAACAAGGTAACGTAGACATGACCGACTTGCGTAACAAAGCAAGCGAAATGGCTGAAAACCTAGCATGTATCATGATCACCTACCCATCAACACACGGTGTATACGAAAGCACCATTGCTGAAATTTGTAATATTATTCATGAACATGGCGGACAAGTTTATCTTGATGGCGCAAACATGAACGCACAAGTGGGCGTAACATCTCCGGGCTTTATTGGCGCAGATGTTTCACACCTTAACTTACACAAAACCTTCGCTATTCCACATGGCGGCGGAGGCCCAGGTATGGGGCCAATAGGTGTTAAAGCTCACCTAGCACCATTCTTACCAGACCACGCGTTAGTGAATGTAAACGAAGCTAACAAAGGTAACGGCGCAGTTTCAGCAGCACCTTATGGTAGTGCTGGTATTTTATGTATTTCTTACCTTTACATCGCATTGCTAGGTAAAAAAGGCGTAACAGACGCAACTAAATACGCGATTACCAACGCCAACTATTTAGCTAAAAAGTTAAGCCAACATTACCCAATTTTATACACAGGTAAAAATGGCCGTGTAGCGCACGAATGTATTATTGATTTACGCCCAATTAAAGCGGAATCAGGTATTACAGAAGTCGATATGGCAAAACGCTTAATGGATTACGGATTCCACGCGCCAACTATGTCGTTCCCAGTAGCGGGTACGTTTATGATTGAACCTACAGAATCAGAGTCGAAAGTAGAGCTAGACCGCTTTATTGAAGCTATGGTGTGCATACGTGACGAAGTACGTAAAGTAGAGTCAGGTGAGTGGAGTGGCGACGACAACCCATTACACAATGCACCGCATACGTTAGCGGATATTACGGATACATGGGATCGTGGTTACACAATTCAAGAAGCCGTATTCCCAGTGCCAGCCGCAGCGGCAAATAAATTTTGGCCAACGGTTAATCGTATAGATGACGTGTTTGGGGATCGCAATTTGATCTGTAGTTGTCCGCCGGTTGATGCGTATAAAGACTAATTAACGTATTGATATTTAATAATAAAGGTGAACTTGATAGTTCGCCTTTTTTTGTGGGTAAAAGATATTTATTTAAGATAAGATGGTATAAAAATAATACAACACTTTATAACATAAGCTGATTGCTTTACAGCATCAAAAAATAACTTTTATTATTCATGTGTATTATTGGTTGGGCTATATGTATCAATGCCTGAAGCTTTAGCTTGACGAGTTTATTACAGAGTAAGCAGTAGATATAACGAATAGTTTTATGTTTAATTAAATAATAAAAAATGCAGATTAATAAGGAAATTAGGTAATAACATGAATAATAACGCCATAGAGATATACCAAAATGAAGATGGAGCACTTCAGCTAAATGTTGCTATTGAACAAGAGTCAGTATGGTTATCGCAAAAGCAATTAATAACCCTATTTGGACGTGATAAATCAGTTATATCAAGGCATATAAATAATGTTTTTAAAGATGGTGAGCTTGATAAGAATTCAGTTGTTGCAAAATTTGCAACAACTGCTGAAGACGGTAAAGTTTACCAAGTTGAACATTATAATCTCGATGTGATCATATCTGTGGGTTATAGAGTAAAGTCAAACCAAGGTGTTAAATTTAGACAATGGGCAACCAAAACTTTAAAACAACATTTATTGCAGGGTTACACATTAAACCAACAACGATTAACTGAAAACGCAAACGAGTTAGAAAAAGCCTTACTATTAGTTAAAAGAGCTGCAGCACTGCCATTTAATGCCGAATTTGGTGCTGGTTTGGTCGATATAGTGGCAAGCTATACACAAACTTTTTTATGGTTACAACAATACGACGAAGGTTTACTCGACTCACCACAAGGCGAGATTGGCGGCAACTTAACTCCCTTAAGCGATGCGAAACAAGCTATTAGCCAGTTAAAACAAAACCTAATGGCAAAGGGTGAAGCAACTAAATTATTTGCTAACGAACGAGATGACGGCTTAGCCGCTATTTGGGGCGCTCTTGATCAAACCGTATTTGGCGAACCTGCTTACCCAAGCATAGAAAGCAAAGCAGCACACTTATTGTATTTTGTTGTTAAAAACCATCCATTTTCAGATGGAAACAAACGTACAGGGGCATTTTTATTGGTTGATTTTTTAAACCGCAATAACCGATTATTTAATGAAAACTACCAGCCAGTAATTAACGACACAGGTTTAGCTGCCATCACTTTATTAGTAGCAGAATCAAAACCAACAGAAAAAGATACTATTATTCGTTTGATTGAAAATTTATTAAGTCAAAATAAGTAATTTCATTAAATGTGATTTTAGGGGATCTTCAATATTAGTGACGATACTCAGTGCCAGCAGCAGCGGCAAATAAATTTTGGCCAACGGTTAATCGTATAGATGACGTGTTTGGGGATCGCAATTTGATCTGTAATTGCCCGCTGGTTGATGCGTATAAAGACTAGTTAACTGTGTGCCTGAATATTTAAAATTCAGACAATGTATTAAAAAATAGACAAACTTCGGTTTGTCTATTTTTTTGTCTCTAATATCGATATTTAAACTTGTGTGACTCTTAAAAAATTATCTGCATTGACAAAGTTATTGGCTAATTTTATCTTGCACTATTAGCTACCACTCAAATCTCTCATTGCTCTCTGAATCACGTTCTGTTTCTCTTTCGTATTCACTAGCAATGTATGCTTCCCATTGGGCTTTTTTGGCGATACCCCATTTTGATATATCCTCGTTAGTTGAATCTATTAATGATTGAAATAAAGGTAAACGAGACTCAAGTATCTTGGCTCTTGATCCAGACCATCCATTCGTTGGGCTGAAGTTTGCGAGATATTCATCTAGAACTCTAATCGGTTCAGGGCAAGTGTTTAATAGTTCTGTCGCTAGTGAAGTCCACTTAATTGATTTTTCATTTGATTGATATGGCGTAATTATAGATGCGAGCACTGGGTAACTATCTTTACCATTGTTTTTACACCAATCTAGCGTGCTTTTGTTATCAATTTTAGAGAAAGGACTTACTTTCTTGTCAAATCTACCTTTTATAGCGTTCCTTATCTGGCACTCGATTTCACTGCTTTTACCAATAAAAACTTCAAGAGCTAATATTGGGTGTAACTGAATAACTGTAGACATAAATTCAGGGAAATCATACCTGCCGATAATATGAGTCAAAATTTTCGCTTTAATTGCTTCTAGAACAGTTAAAGCACTCTCTTCATTTGTACCAGCAGAAAAGCAGACATTGGCTATTTGGGTTAAACTATAATCGCTGCCACCGGAAGAGCCTTTTTCTTCAGAGTAATCGAATGACGCTAAAAGTGATGCTGATTTTTCTTTAAGTAACTCTGAAACAACATAGTGTTGGTTTTGCTTTAGCCCATGAAAACGCATTGATAATATATCTATAGTAACTACCTGGCCGTCTTTTTGTTGCCAAATTAACTCTAATAATTCACATAGCTGGTCGTCGGCTATTGGTTCGTGACTGCGACCACAAGCTAAGTTTCTATACATCCAAACTGGAGATGTGTTTTCTTTTAATGCTTTAAGTATTCGAGCAATTGCATCTTGGTCGATAACGTAACTCAGTTGGACTAACATAAAGTATTGCTTGAGTTCAGGGTGTTTCATGAATTCATCTAAGAAAGTATTGGTGAGGTTGATATTAACTTTCGAGAGGTACTTAATTTGACCACATAAGAAGTTAATGTTTCGTTCTTTCTCAGGAATTTTCTCTAATTTAGAAACAGTCAAAGCTAATAACTCTTCGTTATTATGCGCTCCTTCTGCACAGCCTTCTCCAAATTCAAATAAGTTAGAGCTAGAACCACTGTAAGATAGAAGTTCAGTCAACATAGATTGAAGTAACTCACTATTAGTATTTGTTACTTTTACTCCCAAATCTGAAGAGTATTGCTGTCCTTTTTTATAACCACGCTCAACTACAACACCATTCTCATCATATTCTTCTAAATCATGAAATTTCCATTTATCAGCCAATACATACATGTTTATATCGTCTAATAAGGACTTAGGTGATAATTGCTTTGCGATTGATTGCAACCTTTGTATTTCTGTTTCTATGGACGTTTTGCAGTCCCATTTTAATATATCATGAATGGCAGAAAAGCCATCAGCCCACATTCCTAAAGTGCTTATTTTTATACAAGTACTTTCAATTAAATTTCTTAAGTTATTTTGTCGCCACAAGCTACGTAGGTTTTTGCCTAGCATTTTTTTTGCTAGTTTCGAGTGCTCTGTTTTATTAGAAATAAATTCAGTTGTATATTCGATGAATAATTCATACCAGTCTGCAACATCTTGGTTGGTTTTTGGTCTGTAACCAAAGTCTCTTGGGTTCGCACCAAAATCAAAGCTATGGCTTGAGGAAAAGTGCCAAGCTTCAAGAGATGAGTCTAAAAGTTCGAAAGCTAGTTCTACACTATGCTCGGTAGCGGTAGAAATTAAATTCTTTATAATATCTAAACGCTGCTCCTTGGTTGCATGAGTTCCAGATAAATAAAGTTGAAACAATGACTTTAAAATACTTCTGATAGAGTTGTAATTTTCAGCTTTATCTTCTGATAGCGTGAATTGGCATAACAATTTTGCACATATATCAAAATATTGTTCATCATAAGCAATAGACCTGATAAGCCTTGTTATTTCTGTAAATTGCTTATTTTTTCGTGTGCAAAATTCAGGCTGTTTAGCTAAAGTTTCAATGTGAAGTAAAACTTCTTTAGTTGAAATAGGAGCTATATTGGTGAGCAACACCCAAGCAAGTTCACTTTTTCCTTCGGCGTATAGTTTATGTAAAAATCCATTTTCATTTAACCAATCATTAGCGATGATTTTGGCTTCTTCACATTTAGGTAAGTAACCTAATCTCCTTGAAAAGGATTTTAGTAAGCGTTCATCTGTTGATTCATTAAAGTTATCAGAAATAACACCTGTACTTATATTTTCTAACGCATGCTTTGCTAACCTATTCGCAATTGGGTGCGGTAAAACAGCCATCCATTTACTTCGTTGCTGAACTAAATTTCGACGCTTTAGCTCTATAGCTGATTCATAAATATCTCTTGATGGAATTTCTGATAAGTTACTGAGAAAAGTAATATCATCACTATAAATCTTCTCACTGTTAATTTGGAATGAATAAACTAGTGAAAGGTATTGAGCCGCTGTTTCGAGTGACTTTTCACTAGCATGACGTTGGTAAAATAGCCTTTTAAATAGTTCTTCATCCCTTAAACTTGAGATATTTTCGTCTTTACCTATTGTTTCAGCCAAAGCTAAAGCTATTCTTGAGTTACCACATGAAAATTCACTAATTGTTCTAGAGTTTTGCTGACCTAGATGCTGATATCTAGCGTTAAGTATTTTTTCTATAAGCTCGATTGAAGATGGTTCTAAAGAGAATACTTCAGTTTGCTCAGGTTGGTCTTCTCTTAAATCATATTCGACAGTCAGTAAATTGGTATTGCTGCTTTCAGTGCTGCATAAGGTTGTAAGAGATCTATGTAGGTCAGGCGGACAGTTATCTATTATTAAAATTGCTTTTCGACCTTCGCCAGCGATTTTTTCAGCCAAAGCTTGAGGTGTTGGCTTCGGACCATTAGCCATATCAGTATAAAATACAGCTTTGTAAGGCAAAGGGTTTTCACCTATGCGCTCATCAAATAAGGCTTGCACGAACCTAGTTTTTCCAACACCAGATAAACCAATAAGTCTAATAGACGCTTTGTTTTCTAATAACTTATTTCTAATAAGGTTTAAGCCGTCTAAACCTTTAAGTCCTTCATTATTGTTTGACGATGAATCAAGCAATCTGACCTGTTCATCAACGAAATATTCACCGGATGTTCCATGGGGGCAATGTGCCCAGTTACTATATCCTTCCCATGAGTTTGTATCGTTATAAAACCTAGAATTTATCCATAGCTCATGAAATTCTCTTTTTTTTTGAGATATAAAGCCTTTGATGTGCGTATAAATCTCGTCGTTTTTATCATTTGGCTTGCATATGTTTTCATGACTAACTGAAATAGGGATAGCTCTAACTCCTGCTATTCCTGGATCGGCACTGTCAGGTTTAACAACGGTGACAATGCCGTACATTTTTTCAGTTTCTGTTAGAACAAGGTGCCTTATTTCTTTGTGCTGACACCAATCTCGATACCAAGTATTCAACTCTCTTAGGTTAGGGGCATTTCTGCTTAAAGATGCTGCAACAATAGATGGTTGTTGAAATGTAAGGCACCTTAATAGACCTTTAGCAACAATATTATGGCCATGTTTTGCAATATCAGCGCCGAGGTGAGGAGTTCCCAAATAGGCTACACCAGAAACTCTGCCCAAAAGTTGTTGTACTTCGACTCTATTAGTTTGATCATTAGCAATTCTAAGTATCTGCTTTGTGATTAATCCACCAAGACTATGGCAAACAAATATTATTTCTCCTTCAGCTAATTCGGGGACTTTTAATATGTGCTCAAATATATTTACAGCGAGATCTGGTATGCCCATTCCTGAGCTATTAAATTTAAGCTTGGGAGCGTCATATTCTACTGTCCATATATTTAGGTCGCAATTATCTTCAGCTAACCAAATTGGCCAAGCTTCATCTTTTGAGCCTTTTTTAAGCCAGGTCCCATTTGCGTCTCCTCCTAATCCATGTAGAAAAATAACATGAATATCTTTTATCTCATCAGAATCTGACCTAAGTACTATTTTTGCCACTGTTTTTTCTCTTCAATCCATTGTTCAATATCTACACGCTTAAAGCGCCAGCTACCGCCGACTTTAAATCCGGGAAGTTTACCTTCGCTAGCGAGTCTATAAGCTGTTTTCTCATTTAATTTTAAATAAAGCGCTAACTCTTGAATAGTGAGTATATCGTCAGCCATTCACAATGCCCCCTAACTTAGATTAATCCTATCATATGAGAAAATTGAGGAATTGGAAAGGTAGTCAAATTAATTGACCAAAATTATTTTTAGGCAATTAATTTGCTCTGGTTTTTAACGTTATTCATATTTAGCTAGTTGATTTATATAAAGTTCGATTTATCGACATTTATATTAATTGCTAATGAATTATCAAGGGGTCAGCCAACTTGATATTAGCTAGTGTATCAAGGGGTCAGCCAACTTGATATTAGCTAAACCTTTTTCCGCAAAATTTAAGCGATCACCATTTCCTATCTCAGCGATTCAATTATGGCTAATAATGCAAATTTAACCATTTCTGGCTAATTATAATGATTTAACCATTTTTGGCTAATTTTGATTATTTAACCATTTAGAGCTAAATAATCAATGGGCAAAGACTGTTTGAGGTTATAGAAGATCTTACAGAGTTAAATAGAAGTTACTTAGGTGTGTTTTAGCTATATTATTTTTGTCGCATAAAACCATTTATACGACAATATTGCGTTTATACGACATTTTCTTTTACTTGTTAAAGCGCTTGTTTAAACTGGCAGGGCGTTATCTGATACTTCTATTATATTCTTTAGTACTTTCTATCGTGAAACCTCAAACATGACCGTTTTCAAAATATTATTATTCTGATCAACCACCTGAACTTCCCATTGACCAACCATAGTTTCATCAAAGTTTTTACTTGAATAAGTGCGCCATTGATCATTTTTAATGTTGAGTGCTATTTCAGCTAAGCGTTTTTTCTTAAATATCCAACGATGATAAATTTTTTGGTTATTTTTTCCGTGAATTTCAGTGAAAAAATATAACTTATTTTGCTTTTGTAAACTCAGGTGTTGAATATTATCGCTTGGTTCTCTAGAGAGTATATTTGAAGTTAATTGTGCTCGGTAAACACCGTTATTTATGGCTTGAGTAGGTGCTAATAAATTAGCTTCTTTTAGCTCAACGTTGTTCACTATTTCTGGTTTTGTTTCTGCTACTAGTTCAGGTTCGGTTTTATCAGTTTCTTGTGCTGACAAATTAGAGGTTACGGCTAATATTGTTTCAGTCGTGCTAGTTTCTGTGGTGTTATTTTTAGTCGTATTAGTTTCACGCGCTGTAGTAGTTTTTTGGGGTTGTACTACTGCTTTTTTGTTGGTGATGTCGTTTTGAAGTACTTCAGCATTTATTGCATCACTTACGGTATCGCTTACTGTGTTAATAGCCGCATTAGCGATTGTATCTTCAGTGAGTGTTGGGCTTGCAAAAGTTTTTGTATTTATTGTGGCGCTGTTTGACTCGGCGGTATTCACGTTATTGTTATTTGAATCAGTATCGTTTACCACTGTTTTACTTGATAAGACATTGTTTGGAGCATTAACGGTATTAGGCAAAGAGGGCTCTGGTTCTTTAGTCCACAAGCTGTAAACGCCAAAACCTATAAGGCTGAGTAAAGTAACGATGAGTAATAAAAAATTTCTAATTTTTACAGGATCAAATGGCGCAGGTTCAGGTGGTGTTATTGGTTCTTTAGATACGTTAATTTTAATTTTTAGCTGCACAGCTTAACTCCCTTTGTTGTCTGGGGCAGCATAATAAAACAGTGTGAACTAAAAAGCGAAATGAATGATGTAAAAAAGCTACAGATTACGTTTTTTGTATTTAATCGAATAAGTTATTTTGGACGATGTTTTTTATTGTTAGTTAACAATCCTTATGATATTTTTTCTTTGTTTTTTATAGGCTTGCATAAATCTTGTCTTAAAAAAACACAGTTAATTAGTATTACAATAAAAACCAATGGATATTATTAAAACTAAAGGAATATTCTTATGAAAAAAGTAGTAGTAGGTGCCGCTTTATTATCTTTAACCAGCCTTGGTGTTTTAGCTGACAAGCCAACTAAAACATACGATGTAAAACGTGGTTTTGCAAAAACATTCTCTGTGTCTGAAACAGAGCAGTTAGGTAAGTTTAAAGCGATTTTAAAAAGAGTAAAAGGTGCTAAACATTATAAGCGTAAGCTTGTATTAGAAGGTGAAATTAAAGGTGTTTTAAATCCAGACTTTACCTTAAATCATACCTTTGTTAATAAAAAACGCACAGGCGTTCTTTATACCGCAAATGATTCAATGACTAATATTTTGGCCGGTGACCCTACTTGTGAAAGCGGTACAGGTTCAACACCTTGGGAAATTGAAGAAACATTACATATAGTCGCAGGTACTGGTATTTACGCCGATATTGAGCAAGGTAGCTTTATTTTGTTGAAAGGTATAATAAATAATTGCCCATCATTAGCTCAATACGGTCAAAATACTTTTGAAGTAGTAGGAGGCTCTATTACATTTACTCAATAAGGTTTAAAAACGTGCGTAATATTTTTTAAATAAGCTACATCGTACCTGCTAATTTTTATCTACATTAAATCAGCAGGTACGATATTTTACTTTAAATATGTAAAATAATATTTCAAAGATATAAAACGCACTAAAAGTAAAAAAACATGCATGTTTACGTTATCCCTTAAGTGCTATGGGTATAACGTAACTTTAAAATAAAAAATATAATACCTACCTTTATGACCCATTTTTAAAATTTAAAACAAGACACTTTTCACGTGTCGTTACTACCTAACACTATCAACTAAAACATGATATGTTTGATTTGATATAATGTTTATTTTCTGTGTGTAGGATTAAGTAAAATGATAAAAATAAATAAATTTAATACCTTGTTAGTCAGTGCTTTGTGTAGCTCGGTTTTATTGGGTTGTGTTAGTAATAGCCAAGAACAAACCCAACAACAGCTTTCAAATAAAAAACCGGCTCTTTTTTCTAAAACCGAAGGTGTTATTCCCTTTGATAAAGAATTTCGTCGTAAATGGGGGGCTGCCGTTGTAGCTGACGTTGATCAAAACGGTTGGGAAGATGTTATTACCACACAGCATGGTACTAATGTTTTAATTTATTGGAACGAAGGGGGAACATTTTCTGCCCCCTCAGTACTCATAAAAGGTGATACACACGGGCTTGGTATTTCTGATTATAACGGCGATGGAAAAATGAACATAGTTGTTGCTCAAGGTGGCGGTAACGGTGGTAACCCAAGGCGACCTGTATATTTTTCAGTTAGTAAAGATAGAACAATAAAAAGGTTGGGTACTTTTGAGCACTTTCAAGCAAGTAGAGGTCGCTCAATTAAGTTTTTAGATGCAAATAAAGACGCTAAGCTCGATCTTTTCGCAACGGGTTTTGCGCCTAAAAATGCAAAAAATCTTACCACTAACCAGTTATATCTTAATAATGGTAAAGCGTTTGTTAATTCAGCAACACTTGCTATTGCTGATGATCCGTTAACAATGAAGGCGATAACAACGGATGTGAATAACGACGGAATTGTAGATGTTATTACGTTTGGCGGTAGAAGCATGACATTGTCTACAGGTATTGGTGACGGCAGTTTTAAAGACGCTACCAACAAAGTGCTTGGTGAGTTAGCCAATATAAAAAACGTTAATAATATTACCGAAATTGATTACGACAATGACGGCGATTTTGATTTGTTTTTAGTGCGAAGCCCTTATCAATTTGAAAAAGAAGCTTATTATAATGCTGATAGTAAAAAACTAGCTTTTTTTACATTTAACAAAGATTTTATGTTCGACGATATTATGATCGAAGGTGAGAACTTAGTTATTGAAAATATTCAAGAAACTTGGGCGACTTACGATATTCAGTTAGGTAAAAAACGTACAGTGATTGAAGCTTCAAGAAGCGAGCATTACACCGGTGGTAAACTTGTTATAAAGCCAGAAGATGCTCAAGGTTGGCCTGAAGGCGAAAAACTAAAAGGTATGCACATTGGCTATTTAGGTAATGGTAAATGGCGAGTAGGTGGTTACGTAAAATCACGACTAAGCGCTATTATTACCAATGTTGTTTCAAAGCCTACAGAAATTAAACGTAAGCCAATGCCAGCGCGTTTATTAGAAAACCGAGATGGTAAGTTTGTTGATGTAACAACAGCCATGGGAATTGATATTGCAGAGCAAACCACGAGCGCTGCCGCGGGGGATTTTAATAACGATGGTTATGTCGATTTAGCTATTTCACCCTACGGAAATATGTCGCAACCGGTAGAGCATTTTGTATTATTAAATAATAAAGGCAAAGGATTTACCAAACACGCTAACTCAGGTTTAATGTCTGAAGAAGTAGGGGCTACAGGTGTAGGTGTTAGTACTATTGATTATGATCAAGATGGCCGTTTAGATCTTATTTTTGGTAATGAACGTGGTCGTTGGTATCTTGCAAAAAATGAGTTGAGTGCTAGTGAAATAGGTAAGTTTTTAACCGTAACTGTACCTAATTCACCAAAAAATAATGCTCAACCCGTTGGCGCACGAGTCACTATATCAGCTTGTGGGATGCAGCAAGCTCAGCTAGTTGGCGCAAGTGGAGACGGCTTTCATCAAATGTTAAATACCAGAATGCATTTTGGATTAGGCCAATGTGAAATGGCTGAAAGTGTTAATGTTGTATGGGCAAATGGTGAGAAAAAATCACTTAAAAATGTTAAGGCTGGAACTAAGGTTTCAATGTAAACCAATATAAAAACCTTAATTAAGTGTTCGTTTTATTTTTAAAAATTATTAACAGTATCAGCAGTGGGTAGTCAATAAATTAATAGGTATTTACTGCCTATTTTTTTACTACCCGCTTTATTTATGTCTTATTTCTTACCTTATTAAGATTTTAATCTGATAAAAAACAGTTCTCCATTTCTTTAAGCCTAAATTAACTTTTTTGTTCCATATTGTTTTGATAGTTTGAATTGTTCCACATTTTACTTTTTTAAATGAACCTTCTTTTTATTTCTCTCGTATAAAGTCATACGTTAAATATTGTTTAACGCGTTGTATGAGTAATAAAAAATAGGATGAGTAAAATGAAACAAGGTTATCAACGTTTACGGTTAATTCTTGGTGATCAATTAAATGCGAGTCATTCCTGGTTTCAAGAAAAGTCGTCAGACACCTTGTATTTAATTGTTGAACTGCACCAAGAAGCTACCTATACCAAACATCATATACAAAAAGTTTGTGCTTTTTTTGCCGCGATGGAGGCTTTTGCTCGAGCGTTAAAAAGTGCTGATCATCAAGTTCATTACATGACACTTGACGATACACAAAAATATAAAGATTTACCTGATTTATTATCTACGCTAATAAAAGAGTATCAAATTACCTGTTTTGAATATCAGTTACCTGATGAATTTCGCTTACGTGAACAATTAGCTGAATTTTCAAGTACATTATCAATAGAAAGTCACTACTGCGAAAGTGAGCATTTTTATTTATCTGATAAAGAATTACCTAAACACTTTAAGCAAGGAAAAAAGCATCGCTTAGAAAGTTTTTATCGTAAATTACGATGCCAATTTAATGTATTGATGGACAATGATACTCCAATGGGAGGGCAATGGAATTACGACACAGCTAACCGAAATAAATTAAAAAAATCTGATTTGGCCGAAGTTCCTACACCATTAATGTTTAGTAATGATGTCACTGAAATTTTACAGCGTATTGAAAAACATAATATACCCACTATAGGTACTGCAAGCTCATCGTTATTGTGGCCAATTACCCGAGTTCAAGCGAATGAATTATTGCGATTTTTTTGTTTAACTTGTTTACCTCGCTTTGGTCAATTTCAAGATGCGATGACCGAAAAATTAAAACAGATGGGTGAAGAACAAGGCTGGAGCCTATACCACTCAAGGTTATCTTTTGCTTTGAATTGTAAAATACTTAGCCCAAAGCATGTTGTTAATACGGCGATACATTACTATTTTGAGTCAAAAGGTAAAATTAACCTGGCTCAAATAGAAGGCTTTGTTAGGCAAATTCTTGGGTGGCGCGAGTTTGTACGTGGTATTTATTGGGCAAACATGCCTGATTATGCAAATGCAAATTATTTAGAAGCGTCTCGTACATTACCTAAATGGTTCTGGAGTGGCGAAACTAAAATGAACTGTTTACACCATGCTATTAAGCAGTCGCTAGACTTTTCCTATGCACACCATATTCAGAGGCTTATGGTTACTGGAAATTTCTGCTTAGTTGCTGGTATTTCACCAAGTAAAGTTGATGACTGGTACTTAGGTATTTATATAGACGCAATTGAATGGGTAGAAATGCCAAATACTCGCGGTATGAGTCAATTTGCTGATGGGGGAATTGTAGGATCAAAAGCCTACGCAGCAAGTGGTAATTACATTAAAAAAATGAGTGACTACTGTACGGGGTGTCATTATAACGTGTCGAAAATAGAAGGGGATGATGCTTGCCCGTT
Source organism: Pseudocolwellia agarivorans (assembly GCF_002000085.1). Classification (GTDB taxonomy): domain Bacteria; phylum Pseudomonadota; class Gammaproteobacteria; order Enterobacterales; family Alteromonadaceae; genus Pseudocolwellia; species Pseudocolwellia agarivorans. The sequence continues at coordinate 594,554 of NZ_MUZU01000002.1, read as the reverse complement.
TAATTCTATGTATTGGCATTTTATGGATAGGCATCAAAATGATTTTGTTAAAAACCCACGTACGAGTATGGTTTATAGTAACTGGCAGAAAAAAACATCTGAGCAGCAACGTAGTATACTTTCGCAAGCACAATATTATTTAGATAACTTAAACAGCCTATAAAGCGTTAATTAACCAATTATGCTTTATAGGCTATATAAAGAGGTTGAAGTTATAAGGTGTTGTTATTCATCAGCACTTCTGTGATGTAATCAAATAACGTAATTTATAAAACGGTTTTAATTTTTTATTAGGCTTTGTCTTCGTCAAGAATAACCACTCTGTTAATGGTGATCATTTTTTTAGGTACCGTTGGATAACCTAATTGTTCGCTATAACCTACTTCAACTTGCGAAATCGCTTCAAGAATATCGTAACCTTCTATCACTTCACCAAAAACGGCATAGCCCCACGATACTCCTGGGTCTAAATTGCTATTGTCGTTTAAGTTAATAAAAAATTGGCTAGTGGCTGAATGTGCATCGCTTAGCTGTTTTGCCATAGCAATCGTCGCCTCTTTATTTTTTAACCCATTGCCTGACTCATTAAAAATAGGCGTGTCGGGTTCAATTTCTTGGTAGTTGGTCATAAAACCACCCGCTTGAATAAGGTAGCCTTCTTCTACACGATGAACTAAGGTTTTATCGTATTGTCCACGAGTTACGTAACCTAAAAAGTTATCGACGGTAATTTTAGCTCGATAACGATCAAGCTGAATAATCACATTACCCATTGAAGTTTCTATACGTACTTTAGGAGATAGGTTATTAGGTTGAATATATTGGCCTTTGGTATTAGCCGCCAATAATTGAAACGACATGAGTACGCTAATAATAAGTAGTGAAATTCTAAACACGTAAAACCCTTTTTATTATGAAATAGAGGAAGTCTGATTTATTTTAACAGATGTTATTTATAAATTAAGATAAAACACATTCACTGACGCCATTCGTGTTTTACGATAGAATACACTTGTTATTCATTACGCTTAAATATCATAAAACTAATGCCAAATAGTTCACCTATCAAACAATACCAAGCTTTAGTTAGCTCAAATAAAATAAGCTTTGATCCTGCTCAGCAACAAGCGGTTGAATTGTTGCAACAACTATATGTAACGCTTCAATCAGAAAATGTTAGTGAAAGTAGCCAAAGTCGCACAGCTGTTAAAGGCCTTTATTTATGGGGGAAAGTAGGGCGTGGCAAAACCTTTTTAATGGACTTATTTGTAAGTAGCTTGGCTAATACATTACCTAATAAAGAGCCTAATAAAGAGTCTAATAAAGAGCTTGATAAAGTATGTAAGCGACAACATTTTCATCATTTTATGCAAGACGTACATCGCCAACTTAAAGAACTTTCAGGTAAACCCGAACCATTAAAGCATATTGCTGAAAAATTTAGTCAGCAATATCGCGTTTTATGTTTTGACGAGTTTTTTGTTTCAGACATTGGTGACGCTATGCTACTGGGTAATTTACTGAAATTTATGTTCGAGTTGAACATTGTTGTGGTAAGTACCAGTAACTGTGCGCCTAACGAGTTGTACCGAAATGGCTTACAGCGAGATCTATTTTTACCTGCCATTGCGGCTATTGAACAACACACGCAAGTATTACATTTAAATGGAGAACAAGATCATCGCCACCGTGCGTTAACTTATGCTCAAAACTATTTTGAATTACCTCATAGCGCCCAGCAGCAAATAGAGCTGCATCAAAACTTATTAAGCCGATTTAATTTGAATGTTTTGGAAGAAACTCAGCCTGAGCTTGCTCAACATCGTTCGATTAATATTTTAGGTCGACAAATTAACTACATGGCTAAAAATACTCAAACAGATAAACCCGTTATTTGTTTTGATTTTTCCCAACTATGCCAAGGCGCGCGTAGCCATTTTGATTACATAGAATTAGCGAAACAATTTAGCACCTTGTTATTGTTTAATGTTCCACCTATGAGTGGGCAAACCTATGAAAGAATAAAAGCGAGAGGCACTGAAGATAATGGCTCAAATATCAATGTGTCAGCAGGAACAACAGGTGAGCGTGAAATTATGTTAGCACCCATGGACGATGCTGCAAGACGTTTTATTGCCCTAATTGATGAATGCTACGATTGTAATTTAAATGTATTTATAACGGCTTACGTGCCACAAGAGCAACTTTATAATAGTGGTTCATTAATGTTTGAATTTGAACGTACCAAAAGCCGGTTAAGAGAAATGGCTTCGGTGGAATATAGAGATAATACTCTATTGTAAACCCCCTTTATTAGACCGAGATAAATATTCCTCAACATTATAAAATTTTATTTTTTTATTTAAAATTTTTATAAAAAAAAGTCTTGTTTTACCTTTCAAAGACCCTAAATAAATCACTGTGATAGAGATGTCTTTAAAAGAACTCTATACCAATCACAATAACCAATTGATCATTTATACTTGTCTAAATGGCCAATTACATCGTTATTTAATAATTAGAACAACTAGTTATTAAAATAAATGCCTTGTATTTGACAATTTATTCTTCGTATAAAATAGGTCAATTCATTAATGCGTTTGGTATTAATCACTTAAATTGTTTTTATTTTTATGTTGCTTCTAACGGAGGATATATTATGAACTCACTTGATTTAACCCCACTTTACCGCAATAGCGTTGGCTTTGATCGTTTAGCATCGTTAATTGACCATGCTTTTACATCAGACACATCCGCTAGTGTTTATCCCCCATACAATATTGAGGTTATTGACGAAAACCAATATGCCATTACGTTAGCATTAGCTGGTTTTACACAAGACGAACTCGATATTCAGGTTGAAAAAGGCGTGCTAACGGTACGAGGTAATAAAAACGTGAAAGAAGAGCGTAAATACCTGTATCAAGGAATTGCAAACCGTAGCTTTGAGCGCAAGTTCAACTTGGCTGATTATGTTGAAGTAACCAATGCGGATCTTTCTAATGGATTGCTCACTATTAGTTTAGTGAAAGAAATTCCTGAAGCGATGAAGCCTAAGTCGATTGCAATTAATCAACAGGCAAAAGCGATTGAACATCAAACGCAAGACAATCCAAAAGCCACTAAAGAATCAAAAGCAGATAAAGTGGCCTAAAAAAATTGAGGGTGTAGTTATTACACCCTCAAACTATTTTTTGGGTGTTAGTTGGTGTTATTGAATTTTTATTTTTAGACCATATCAAGCCATTTAACTCGTTATGTACTTTGTTTTGGGAATATTCCCTTTATAACTATGGAGATTTTAACAATGTATTATTCGACCCTTTTCAACGTAATGTGTACGTTAAAAACTAATCTTGAAAAACCAATAATTAATATAACTCTTTCTCAGTAATTTTCGGAGACTACCATGTTTAACGTGAGTCATTTAACTCGCAACTATGGCAGTTTTGTTGCTGTAGATGATGTGAGTTTCTCAATTAAAAAAGGTGAGATCATTGGTCTGCTCGGACACAATGGCGCAGGTAAAACCACTATTATGAAAATAGTGAGTGGATACCTTGAAGCTGACCAAGGCGAAGTATCTTTTAACGGTATTTCTCTTAAAAAAAATCCCAAACTATTACAAAAGCATTTAGGTTATTTACCTGAAAGTTTACCTGTTTATCCTGAAATGAGTGTGGCTGAATATTTGGATTATGCGGCTGATCTAAAAGGGTTAAAAATTACAGAAAAAGTTGAAGAAATAAAGCGAGTGATCAAAGCCACTGATTTAAGTGCTAAATTGCTGGCACCTATTCAAACACTTTCGCGAGGTTATAAACAAAGGGTAGGGGTTGCACAAGCGATTTTAGGAAAACCTAAATTACTTATATTAGACGAGCCAACGAATGGTTTAGACCCTGAACAAACACAGCATATGCGCCAGTTAATTAAAGATATTGCGCAAGAGGCTACGGTTATTCTTTCAACACATATTATGCAAGAAGTTAATGCTTTGTGTGATCGTGTTCTCATACTTAAATCTGGGCAGCTTGTGCTTGACGAAAAATTAGACGTACTGCAACACAGCAAGCACCTTATTGTTGAAACAGATTGTAAAAACTTAGACATGTTGAAAAAGGTTTCAGGTGTCAAAAATATTGAAGTAAATAATAACAACACCTTACTTGTAGAAATATCTAAACAAGAGTTTTCGCGCACTATTTGTAGTGATATGAGTAAAGTTATTATTGAAGCTGGCGCTAATTTATTTGCGCTTTACCCACAAAAAAGAGATTTAGAAACCGTATTTAATCAAATTAATAACGATGTTTATTCAAGTAAAAAACAAGCGGTTAAAAAAGGCAAGGAGGCTAAAAATGCAGCCTGATCAATCAGCTCAATTTAATACATTACGTATTGCACAAAAAGAAATAGCGTTGTTTTTTTCATCACCTATTGCTTACCTATTTATTGGTGCTTTTGTTGCGATTACTTTATTTATATTTTTTTGGGGCGAGGCTTTCTTCTCAAGAAACATTGCTGATGTTCGTCCTATGTTTGAGTGGATGCCGTTGCTTCTTATTTTCTTGTGTTCAACTTTAACGATGAAGCTTTGGAGCGAAGAAAGACGCAGTGGCACCATTGAATATGTTCATACCTTATCAGTGCCTCTTTGGCATTTTGTTATCGGTAAGTTTTTAAGTTGTTTGTTTTTATTAGCCATAGCACTGCTTATCACCGTACCTTTACCTATAACCGTTAGCTTTTTAGGGGATCTTGATTGGGGGCCGGTTGTATCAGGCTATTTAGCGGTATTACTACTTGGTAGTGCTTATATAGCCATAGGTTTGGCTGTATCTGCAAGAAGTGATAATCAAATAGTAAGCTTAATTACAGCTTGTTTTATTTGCGGTTTATTCTATTTTATTGGTTCTGCTGCTATTACAGGTTTTTTAGATCATCAAAGCGCTGAATTTTTAAGACAATTAGGTACAGGATCTCGGTTTGAAGATATTACGCGTGGTGTTATTGACCTGCGAGATTTGTATTATTACGTTTCTTTAACGTTCGTGTTTTTAGCGCTTAACACATACTTTTTAGAAAAAGAGCGTTGGGTTACTCAGCAAAAAACTCAACACCATAAAAATTGGCAGTTTATTACCAGCTTGCTCGCCATAAATTTACTGGCGGCTAATTTATGGCTTAGCCAGTTACCTCAATTACGTTGGGATACTACAGCGGGTAAACAGTATTCTATTTCTGAGGCTACAGAAAGTTACCTTACTCAATTACAAGAGCCTATGTTGATCCGTGGTTATTTTAGTGAAAAAACGCACCCTTTACTGGCGCCCCTTGTACCGCAAATAAAAGATCTACTACAAGAATATGAAGTCGCAGCTAAGGGCAGAGTAAGAGTTGAATTTATAGACCCACAAAAAAATCCAGAACTTGAAGAAGAAGCCAACACCAGCTTTGGTATAAAACCTATGCCATTTCAAGTAGCAGACCGTTATCAAGCTTCTATTGTGAGTTCATATTTTAATGTACTTGTGCAATATGGTGACGAGCATGAGGTGTTAGGTTTTAGAGATTTAATTGAAGTAAGCGCGCGTGCAGAGTCAGATGTAGAGGTGCTTTTACGTAACCCTGAACATGATATTACACGTGCAATAAAAACGGTGTTACAAAATTATCAGAGTGCGGGTAACTTGTTTGATACTGTTAAGCAAAATATAACGTTTACAGGTTATATATCAGCAAACGATAAACTCCCTGAACAATTAATCGAATTTAAAAAAACGGTTAAACAACAGCTTGAAAACATACAACTTAAATCAAACAACAAACTCACGGTTAACTTTGTTGAACCTGAAAAAAATGGTGGCAGCTTAGCGAAACAAATTGCTGACGATTACGGTTTTCAACCTATGTCTACCAGCATATTTTCAAACCAATCGTTCTACTTTTATTTAACACTTGTGGGTGGCGAACAAATGGTTCAAATACCACTTGATGACTTTAGCGAAGCAAGCTTTGATCGAAACTTAGATGCCGCCATTAAACGTTTTGCTTCAGGTTTTAATAAAAATGTAGCCCTTGTTACCCCCAATGCAGAACCCTATAACGGCTATGCAATGCCTAGCGCTAAATATAGTCAACTAGAACGTATGTTAGGTGCTGAGTTTAATGTATTAAAAGAAGATTTATCTGATGGGAGTGTTTCCGGCGAAGCTGATATTCTTATGTTAATGTCGCCCAAATCATTAGATCAGAAACAACTTTTTGCGGTTGACCAATTTTTGATGAAAGGCGGTACGGTTATCGCGGCAACTTCGCCATATAGCGTTAATTTTAGCGGTGGTAGTTTATCTATGTCGCCTGTTGAAAGTGGCTTATCTCAATGGTTATCGCATCATGGTTTAAGTATTGAAAATAGTTTGGTGATGGACCCAAGTAATGCTTCGTTTCCTATCCCTGTTACTCGTAATGTTGGCGGTTTTCAGCTACAAGAAATGCGCATGCTAGATTATCCATATTTTGCCGACATTAGAGCGGGGTTAAATAAAGACAACTTAATAACGTCTGAACTTCCGCAGTTAACTATGGCATGGTCTTCGCCAATCAATATTGATGACAAAAAGTCGAATGTTAGCTTTACCCCATTAGTATCAAGCTCAGCTGAAGCATGGACATCGTCTTCACTTAATATTATGCCTACGGTGAATCAACTAGGTGAAACAAATTACAGTGCCGAGGGTGACACTAAAGAGCAGTTAATGGGAGTTATTGCTCAAGGTAAATTTACGTCTTATTTTGCTGATAAAGAGTCACCGTTACTTGTTGAAAACAAAACGGCTGAAAACAAAAACACAGCAGAAGAAAGTTCAGCGTCATCTAACCCAGAAGAAAATTCATTCGATGTTACTAGCGTTATTAATCACGCACCTGAAAGTGCGCGTATTATTTTGTTTAGCTCGAATGATTTTGTTCAAGACCAAGTACTACAGTTTACGGGTGGAGTATCGCAAACCGACTACCTAAATAGCTTACAGCTTTTAGTGAATACTATTGATTGGTCTCTAGAAGACCGAGCGCTAATGAGTATTCGTTCTCACGGTAACTTTAATAGAACATTACCGCCAATGGAGCATAGCGAACAGCTGTTTTGGGAATACGGTAACTATATTTTAGCGCTTGTTATGTTAGCGGGGATTGCGATATTAGAGCGGCAACATAGAAAGAACAAACAACGCCATTATTTAACTTGGTTAGCACAATAGGGGAATAAAATGAGCAAACACATTACTACATTGTCGGCCTTATTTTTATTGCAATTAATTATTGCGGGTCTATTGTTTTCTACTAATTCAGGGATGCAAAGTAATATAAACCCTCAATCACTTGTTCATATGGATAAAAACGAGTTGAACCAGATACAAATAATTGCCAAGGATACTGAACTCATACTCACTAAACATGAAGGAGATTGGCGATTAAAGGAGCATCCAGAGCTACCTCTAGTGGCAAGTAAAATAGCCTCTTTAACTTCTGAATTAATAGATACGCAAGTCACTTGGCCTGTCACGCGTACCGCAAGCAGCCATGAGCGCTTTAAAGTTGCTGAAGATAACTTTGAAAAACGCATTGTGTTTACAGATAAAAACAACAATAAGCACGAGTTATTATTGGGTGAATCGCCCAGTTATAAGCAGCTTTATGTGCGTGATGCGGATGGAGATGAGGTTTTTTCTATCGAGTATAGCGCTTATCAATTGAGTACTAAAGCAAGCGACTGGTTAGATAAGTCGTTACTTTCAATTAACGGCATTAGCAAAGTAAGCCATTCAAGCGTTAATTTAGAAAAGCATGACAATGAGTGGCAGTTAACATCGCCTGGCAAACTTAATGATCAGCAATCGTTAAATACAGAAAGCATAACCGACTTGGTTAATCAATTAACGAGCTTAACTGTATCGGGAATTGCAGAGGAAACATACGAAGCGACAAATAAACTGATTATTCATGATGATAAAAATACAGAGTATATCTACTCATTTGCTGCTAATAACGATAATTACTTTGTAAAAAGAAACGATATTAACCAATGGTTTACTATACCTAAGCTAAAATTTGAAACACTGGCTAATGTATCGGTAGATAAGTTTATTTCAGAAACGTCAGAACAAGAGGAGGACGAAGCAAATAATATTTCAGAGTAATACAATGGGGCAGGTATTCAAAAATATTAAGCCCCATTTACGACTATTACAAATACGTGTAGCTTTTTAAAGTACATTATTTGAGCTTGTTTTATATTGCTTAAATGAGGATATATCATGACTTCAAAAAATAAATCAATATTCAAAATTTTACTGGTGTTAGTAACTGCGGTTGTAGGTATAGGTGTTTCCGCTTTTACTACCGTTAAACAAAATCAAACAATTAAAAGTTCTTACCCACAGCAAAGTCATATACAAAAACGCTTGGTTAACACCTCAACATTAGATACAAAAATGCAAAAAGAACTGAGTATGTTAGTACCTGGAACTAAGCGCTTTAATTCGCGCTTTTTAAATAAAACGTTAACAAACAAATCTAATCATAAGGAGGGATAACTATGTCAATTCAACTTCCTATTTCCTTAGCCAATACAGGGTGTTTTCAATCATACTTAACGCATGTTAATAGCATACCTGCGTTGAATGAAGAGCAAGAAAAAACATTGTTTTCAAATTACCAAGAAAATAATGACTTAGCCGCAGCGCAACAAATTATTATGTCGCATTTACGCTTTGTTGCTTATATAGCCAAAGGATATCAAGGCTATGGTTTGCCCATAGAAGATTTAGTTCAAGAAGGGACTATTGGATTAATGAAGTCGGTAAAAAAATTTAGCCTCGATTTTGGCGTGAGGTTAGCGAGTTTTGCTGTGCATTACATTAAAGCAGAAATACAAGAATATGTACTGCGTAATTGGCGATTAGTTAAATCAGCAACCACAAAGGCGAAGCGTAAACTTTTTTATAATTTAAGAAGTTTAAAAGCGAAAACTGAATGGTTAAGTTATAAAGAAAAAAAAGAGATAGCTGATCATTTAGGTGTTAGCGAAGCCGATGTTAACGATATGGAGGTACAGTTAAGTCAGCCTGATGTTTTTATTGATGCTTCGGCAGATAACGACGAGGAGGGCTCGTCTTCTACTTTAGGCCATTTACTAGAAGACAAATCTGAACCGTTCTCTAACAAACTCATAAACGAAGACTTTACCAAAAAATCTTTAGAAAAAGTCAAAGAGGTTATCGATACGTTAGATGATCGCAGTAAAGATATTCTTATTAACCGATGGTTATCTGATGAACGACAAACTCATAAATCTCTTGCAGATAAATATGGGATTTCTCATGAACGTATTCGACAATTAGAGGAAAGAGCTATTAATAACATTAGAAAAAAAATGGCGATATTTGCTGCCTAGTTTTTATTACTGAAAGAGGCTATTGGTTATCAGAATGAAAATGAACGTTCGAATGTGTATTAACAAACTTGAGTAAAATGTTATATTGATCTAATTAAGGCGAGTTACTGACTTGCCTTTTTTTATAGAAAAATAAACAACATTTTTTAAGAGAAATAAAATGTCTTACTTATTTATGTTTGATCTCATCGGATGCGGCGTTTTTGCATTGTCGGGAGCTATTATTGCCTATCAAAAAAAAATGGACGGCATAGGCGTTATAGTTTTAGGTGCCGTTACCGCTATAGGTGGTGGAACAGTAAGAGATTTATTATTAGACGTACCTGTTTTTTGGGTAACTCAACCTAGCTATATATACGCGATTATTTGTTCTAGTTTAATTGCTATTTTATGGATTAATAGCTCGAAAAAATTACCCGAAAAATCGCTAGAAATAGCCGATGCATTAGGTTTAGCGTTATTTGTTGTTATGGGGACTGCAAAAGCTTTAGGTACAGGTGTACCACCGTTAATTGCTGTAATTATGGGCACTATAACCGGCTGTTTTGGTGGTATGATCAGAGATGTGTTAGCCAACGAAATTCCTCTGATATTTAGAAAAGAGCTCTACGCTGCTTGTTGTATTGCTGGCGGTTCAGCTTATGTACTTTTAACTCCTTATATTTCAGATACTTTGAGTGCCTCTATCGCATTTACTATTATTTTATTACTGCGATTAATGGCCATTAAATGGCAATTAGCTTTACAAGTATTTACGTATAAGAACAAATAATCAGTATCATGCTTATGGTACAGGCCCGTATGTGATAAAGTTAACTTCAGAAATAACTGGTTTAGCAGACCAACACTAGAAATAAGCCCGAGTTGTATTGCGTGCAGATATTAGAAAAAGACTACCAAATTAACAGTGTTCGCAAAGCGATAGAAGCAGGAACTAACTCCATTATCGCACTACCTACGGGGGGCGGTAAGAGTATTTGTATACTCAAACTGTGCCAAGCAATGTCTAACAAAAAAGTGGTTGTTAGCCTACGTAATGCAGCATTAATTCCTCAATTATTAAACACCTTAACCGTTAATGGTTTAACCGTTAGTGTTGTTAAATCAGGCTATAAGTACGTTGCTGGTGGTGATGTAACTTTGGTAATGGAGCAATCATTTACCCGAAGAAAACATTTAAATATACAGTGCGACGTATTACTGCGCGATGAATATCATGTAGGTTGCATGGGGGGCGTTTACATCGCCATGCGCGAAGAACTCTCGCCTGATTTAATTATAGGGTTAACCGCTACTCCCATTGACAGGCTTGGTGTTTATATTGACCCGTCAATGCAACTCATTGAAGAAACTACCACCAAACAGCTTATAGAACGAGGCGAACTGGCTAAGCCCGTGTACAAAGTACCTAGTCTTTCTCAAGAAATAGACTACAGCGCTGTAAAAATGTACCGAGGCGACTTCAGTGTTTCAGGCCTAGATCAAATACTACTTGAACAATGTTCTGTTGTTGCGCAACAAACCGTTGATAACGCGCTTTCGAAAGGTCGTAAGGTTATGCTTTTTGCTAACTCAATCAACCATGTAGAAGCACTTTCTGACGCGTTTCACTTGTTGGGTGTTAAGCATGATCGTGTTCATTCAAAACGTTCAGTTGATGAAAATAATGAAAGCATACGCCGATACAAATCAAACGAAGTTAGACTGATTATTAATATGTCTATGCTGACTATTGGTTTCGACGATCCTGAAACTGATTGTGTTGTACTAGCAAGACCTACCAAAATATTAAGATTGTATTTACAAATTATCGGCCGATGTTTACGTGCATCTAAAGGTAAGAAAGACGCGTTGATACTCGATTTAGCACAATGCATATCTACACATGGTTTTGCTGAAGATCACCGCGACTTTACCCGTAAAACCGCTAAATCTGCTGCTATCATGTCTGAACGATTGAGTGTAACCAACATTCATCAGTTTGTTGATGGCGAGTTTAGTTATAGCGATTCAATCGAACGTAAAGTCATTAAAAAGAAACCACCACGTAAAAAGCCTCGACCTAGAGTCGTAGTAAGCAAAGCACAAATTGAAAAAACAGAAAGTAAGCGGGCAGATGCATTAATTAGATTAAGCCCTAAAATGGAAAAACTAGTCAGTACTATTGAGTTAGTAAATGCCGTTTACGAACAACAAAACGACGAGCATAAAATGCTTGAACAAGAAAAAATGGTTAAAATTGTTGCACTGATCGGCTTCGCTTACAGTGACGCATTAGTTGATAGTTGTGTTGATTTAGTTGAAGAGCTCCATGCTCAAAATAATTCTATAAAAGGCTTATTGACCCGAGTGAGTAATTTGATCACCGCCATTGCTAAGAAAGAATTATTGGCTTCGTTGTAATACAGGAATATGAAAGCGCTAGTGAACATTTTAACAATAGCGCTTATTTCAAAAGAACAAGTGAGTTTGAGTGTAGCCATTACCACGACAAAGAAAGGTAAACGATCGTTAAAACTTGAGTTATAGCTACACTAACAACACTCAAATAGGCGTATTACGATCTCAATGCCAATGTCACCAGCACAACCCCATGATCTGTACTCTCGCCATCTCGATCAAAAATAGGATTAATTAAATGCCTATCGTAAGTATGATGATCGCTGACTTGATAAAGACTATCGTGGTAACTGGCATCAAACTCACACGACAACAAAATGTAATCAAGCACTGAATTACTCGCACCGTAATAGTGGGTAGGTGTTCTAGCTGCGGTAAGCTGATTTATGTCAGCAGATTTGTTCGAATCAACAGCCTCATCACTTTCTGAAATATCTTTATTGTCATTAACAATAACCGCTTCAAATAAATTCCAAGCGTCTTGTAAACAATATTTAGCCAAATAGGCATCGCGATCTATAGCGGAAACAAACCGTAGAGTGTCGGTAAGTAAATGACTCAACACACCATCGGTTAGTGTATTGTTAAAATCTCCCATTAACACCATAGGGTAATTAGTCGCTTCGCGGCGTTCTATCATCTCAATCATTAAAAACGTTGCTTCACTGCCGCGTTGTATGGTTGAACCCCAACTACCTGCAACGTTAGCTTTTAGGCTTTCAATAATGGTTTTTTCTGGCGACCATGTATTATTTTGTTCGTCTATTTCAAACATTGAACGTTTAGATTTAAAGTGCACAACATAGCAATCTGTGTTGCCAATATGGGGCGCTTCAACGGTGGCTCTTAACACTTTTCGGCTAAAAGAAAAGTCGTCAGTTAAACCTAAACTTTGTGCCAGTTCTATATTAGGTTTTATTGTAGCTATATCAACAATAGGGTAACGAGAGGCTATAGCTACAACAGGGCTGCGGTAAATAAAGTCGTCAACTATTTCAGGTTGATCAACTACCTCAAAATACTCATAACCTTGTTCTGCTACTAATATTTTTAATGAGTTAGGGCTAAATACCTCTTGAAAACCAATAATATCCGGTTGATATTCTTGTAAATACGCAGTGATCCAATTTTGCTTTTTAGCCCATTGTTCTGCGCTATAAATACGTTCAAATTCGTAACAAGCATTAGGCGGCTCAAGGTAATTAAATAAGTTAAACGTGGCAATTTTTAACTGTGTGTTGTTTTCTGATACGGGCATATTTGAACTTGCTTCAGCGCTTGAAGTAATGACGGGTAGATTTTCTTTTTGATCAGTATGTTTGATGGTATTAACTCAAATAAACAAAGAGATACAATTATACCTCATTGTTTATAAAATAAAGCTTTAGTTTTGTATTATCTATTTTACTCGTGGTATTGATATTAATACTTATTCCGTTGTAGCTTCATTTCTGAAAGAATTTTGGCGGTAATTTCTTCAACCGAAAATTTAGTGGTGTTTATATACGGAATTTTCTCTTTTTTGTATAGCTTTTCAACTTCTCTTAGCTCCATTCTACATTGACGTGATGATGCGTATTTACTGTTAGACATTCGATTGTTTCTAATATCCATCAATCGGTCGGCATCAATGGTTAAACCGAATATTTTCTTTTTATATTTTTTTAAAAACTCAGGGATCTGTAGGTCTTCCATATCGTCGTCAATAAAAGGGTAGTTAGCGGCTTTTACGCCGTATTGTAGCGCTAAATAAAGGGCGGAAGGGGTTTTACCTGAACGAGACACGCCCACTAAAATAACGTCGGCATGTTCATAATTACTGATGTTTGAACCGTCATCGTTGGCTAACGAAAAATTAACGGCATCGATACGATTGTCGTAACTTTTTTCATGAATGCTATGTGTTCTATGGGGTTGCGGATTTGCTTTAATACCTAATTGTTTTTCAAGTGGCGGAATAAAATGCTCAAGAAAGTTATAAATGATGGCGTCGCAGCCATCAATAATCTCTCTTATTTCAGGGTTTACAAAGGTATGAAAAACTAAAGGTGGCTCGCCTGCGCGTTTACTCGCTTTATTAATTTGTTTTTTGGCTAATAAAGCTTGCTCGGTACTTTCAACAAAAGAAATGGTGTGATGTTCAAATTCCATAGGAAATAGCGACAACAACGCATGACCAAATACTTCTGAAGTAATCGCTGTTCCGTCTGAAATATAAAAAGCTGCTCTCATTTTGTGTTCCTTTGTGTGAAAGTTTTCAAAAGGTGTTTCTTTTGTTGTGGTTCACAGTGTAGAATGTTTACTCTATAAACATCAATTGTTTTTATTTAACCATGAATAAAATGTATTTGAACATAAATACTTAGTGGTTAAAAATAAAGTTTATACCTAAGTAACTTTTCATATCTCATTGTTTTATTGAATAAAGTTACTTAATTATACACTTTTATTAAATAACTTGAGGATGTTGTCGTGCAAGAATATGTACTTTGGTATGAAGAACTTGGAATGAATGATGTTGATCGCGTAGGCGGTAAAAATGCATCATTAGGTGAAATGATTTCTAACCTAGCCAATGTTGGTGTGCAAGTGCCAGGAGGTTTTGCTACTACCTCGTTTGCCTTTAACGAGTTTTTAGAGCAAAGCGGCTTAAACGACAAAATTTATCAACTTTTAGATACGCTCGATGTAGATGATTTAAACGCACTAGGCGAATGTGGTACAACTATTCGTCAATGGATTATCGATACACCATTCTTACCACAAATGCAGACTGACATTGAGCAAGCTTATGCCAAGCTAGCGGGTGAATTTTCAAATGAAGCTTCTTTTGCTGTGCGTTCATCTGCAACGGCTGAAGACATGCCCGACGCGTCTTTTGCAGGACAACAAGAAACCTTTTTAAATGTACGTGGACTTGACGCCGTAATGATTGCCATCAAGCATGTATTTGCCTCTTTATTTAATGATCGTGCTATTTCATATCGTGTACATCAAGGTTACGATCACCGTGGTGTCGCGCTTTCAGCGGGTATTCAACGTATGGTGCGAAGTGATATTGCGTCAAGCGGTGTTATGTTTTCTATCGATACTGAATCGGGTTTTGAAGATGTAGTGTTTGTAACTTCAAGCTTAGGCCTTGGTGAAATGGTGGTACAAGGCGCTGTTAACCCTGATGAATTTTATGTTCATAAACCTACGTTAGCTAAAGGTAAACCTGCCGTTGTTCGCCGAAATATCGGTAGTAAAGCCATTAAAATGATTTACGCAGACAACCCTGAGCATGGCAAGCAAGTTGAAATTGTTGATGTAGACGAAGCGCAATCTAATCGCTTTTCGTTAACCGACGATGAGGTAATGAATTTAGCTAAGCAAGCCGTTATTATTGAAAAGCACTATCAACGCCCTATGGATATTGAATGGGCAAAAGATGGCCTCGACGGAAAGTTATATATTGTACAAGCTCGACCTGAAACTGTACGTAGCCGTGAAAGCACTAATGTAATAGAACAGTTTCAATTACAAGAAACCGCAAAAGTCATTGCTGAAGGTCGTTCAATTGGCCATAAAATTGGTAGTGGTGAAGCCAAGGTGCTTGCCTCGCTTGATGAAATGGATAAGATCCAGCCGGGCGATGTTTTAGTCACTGACATGACAGATCCTGACTGGGAACCTATCATGAAACGTGCTTCAGCCATTGTTACTAACCGTGGTGGCCGTACGTGCCATGCTGCTATTATTGCCCGTGAAATGGGTATTCCTGCTGTAGTAGGTTGTGGCGATGCAACCAGTAAAATAGCCAATGGCGACAAAGTAACCGTGTCGTGTGCTGAAGGTGATACTGGCTTTATTTATGAGGGACAACTTGAATACAAGGTTAAAACCTCTGAAGTAGACAAAATGCCTGAGTTACCACTAAAAATAATGATGAATGTGGGTAATCCTGATAGAGCCTTTGCGTTTGCTCGTTTACCGCATGCAGGTATAGGTTTAGCGCGTTTAGAGTTTATTATTAACAAAATGATTGGCGTGCATCCTAAAGCACTGATTAATTTTGATGAGCAATCGATAGATTTAAAAGAAGAAATTACCGATATTATCGCGGGTTACGATAGCCCTGTAGAATTTTACATTGCTAAACTTACCGAAGGTATTTCTACATTAGCTGCTGCTTATTCACCTGAAAAAGTGATTGTGCGCATGTCTGACTTTAAGTCGAACGAATACGCTAATTTAGTGGGGGGTGAAGAATACGAGCCAGAAGAAGAAAACCCTATGATTGGCTACCGTGGTGCAGCGCGCTATATTTCTAAAGACTTTAGAGATTGTTTCGCTCTTGAGTGTGAGGCGATAAAACGTGTACGTAACGATATGGGTTTAACCAATGTAGAAATAATGATCCCATTTGTTCGTACATTAGAAGAAGCAACACAGGTAATTGATATATTAGCTGAACATGGATTAAAACGTGGCGAGAATGGCTTACGCGTAATTATGATGTGTGAACTGCCTTCAAACGCATTATTGGCTGATCAGTTTTTAGATCACTTTGACGGCTTTTCAATCGGCTCTAATGATTTAACACAGTTAACCCTTGGTTTAGATAGAGATTCAGGCTTAATTGCGCATTTGTTTGATGAGCGCAACCCTGCAATAAAAGCCTTATTGTCTATGGCGATTAAAGCCTGTAAAGCACGAGGTAAATATGTGGGTATTTGTGGTCAAGGTCCAAGCGACCACGAAGACTTTGCCGCTTGGCTGGTAGAGCAAGGTATCGACAGTGTATCGTTAAACCCTGATACGGTTATACCTACTTGGTTATATTTAGCTGAGCAGCATGGTAAAGATTAATCGTTAAGTAAAACAAAATGTTAGAAACAAAAAGGTGAGCAATTAGCTCACCTTTTTTATTTGAAAATTAATTATTATATAAAGGCGAAAAGTGTTAATTCAGCTTAGTGGTTATCACTTTTAAACCCAGTGCAACCATAGCGACACCCGTTACTCTATCTACCCAATGCCCCATGTCTTGAAATTTTTTATTGACCGCTGGTCTTGAAAGTAAAAACACTACACTTGAAAACCAAATAAATTGAATAGCCATTATCCAAACGCCGTAAATTAATAGATGTGAAAGAGGTAAGTCAGGCGATAGCACTAAGGTAAATAATGACACAAAATAGATAGGAGCCTTTGGATTCAGTGCGTTACATAAAAAACCGATACCAATACTTTTGAGTGGTGAGTTTTTTACGCTAACTATTTGAACTGCTTCGTGACTTGATTTTTTAGAGGTAATGCCTTTATAACCTAAGTAAAGTAAATAACAGCCACCAATAATTTTAATCGCCCAAAGTGCAGAGCTTGAATTGGCAATAACGGCCGCTAAACCAAGGGCTGAATAGATTAGATGGATAGATAAACCTAGCGTGATCCCTATGCTACATAACAAACCTGTTTTTTTACCATGGGTGAGTGTTTGTTGCGACACTAGTACAAAGTCTGGTCCTGGTGCTGCGGCTGCTAAAAAGTGAATAGTGGTAATGATCATTAAACCTTGAATCAAATCCATCGTGTGTTATCTCTTTATTCTTTATCTTAGAAAAATCATTCTATGGCGAGTGGCCTATTTTGTCTAATGAATGGTCGTTGAATAACGAGGTAATAATTATTTAATGAGAGATTACGAGCTGTAAGCTAACGTGATAAACTTCGCGCAAGTACAGATAAAATTACAGAATACGAAAATAGTCTATGTTTCAATTAAATTTAACTCAGTTTACCCAAGAAGAATTCTTACGTGATTACTGGCAAAAAAAGCCAGTTGTTATCAAACAAGGTTTTTTAAATTTTGAAGATCCTATTTCTCCTGACGAACTTGCTGGTATCGCGTGCGAAGAGCAAGTTCAATCGCGACTGATTCATCATGCTGACGGTAAATGGCAAGCTGAATTTGGTCCGTTTGAATCTTACGATCACTTAGGTGAAGAAAACTGGTCGTTAGTCATACAAGCATTAGATAATTGGTCGGAAGATGCCGCTAAAATTATTGAAGCATTTCGATTTATTCCCCACTGGCGTTTAGACGATTTAATGGCAAGTTTTGCTACGCCTAATGGTAGCGTTGGTCCGCATATGGATAAATACGATACTTTTATTTGCCAAGGTTCAGGTAATCGACGCTGGCGAGTAGGGGACAATGGTGAGCATAAAGAATTTTCGGCTCATACGGCTTTATTACATGTTGAAAGCTTCGACGCTATTATTGATGAAGAGCTTGAAGCGGGCGATATTTTGTATATTCCACCGGGCTTTCCTCACGAAGGTAAGTCATTAAATAATTCAATGAGCTTTTCTGTAGGCTTTAGAACTAACTCAACGGTAAGCTTGTTGAGTGCATTTGCGGATCACCTGATCGACAACGATCAAGGTAACGAGCTAATAGTCGATCCTAATCGAGAAGCCACTCAACATAGCGGTGCAATAGACTCGAAAGATTATTTATTAATTAAAAATCAACTACAGCAATTACTAGATAACGATGATGCTTTTAGAAGTTTTACCGGTTGTTATATGACGCAAGCTAAACATGAAATGGATCTTGTCCCCAACGAAGAACCTTTTGCTGATGAAGATGTAACTGAAATTCTCTCGCAAACCAGTTTATTACGTTTAGGTGGTTTACGTGCTTTCTACTTTACCGATACGGTTGAGCAAGGTATTTGTTATATAAATGGCAGCCAAGTTGATTTTGATTCATCTATTACACCTGTTATTAAACTATTGTGCGATAACGTATGTGTTGATTCAGAAGCACTAGAGCCGTGGAAAGAGAATCCAGCGTTTATCAGTTTTGTTAAAGCGCAACTCGATTTAGGTTATTGGTATTTTGCTGAATAAGCATAAAGGTAAAAAGGTTTGAAGAGTTAGATAAATGCGTATAGATAAATTTATTTGTAAAAGTACTGAGTTAACCCGAACAGAAGCTAAAAAAGTCCTTAAAAGTGGTGATGTACGAGTAAATGGCGAAGTGGTTAAAAACGCAGCAACACAAGTTCACGAAAATAATACCGTCGATATTGACGGTCAAATACTCACGCCAAGAACTTCACGCTATATTATGGTACACAAACCTCTTGATACCATTTGCTCTAACGTAGATGAAGTTTATCCGTCTATTTTGAATTACGTTGAAGTCGATAAAGCGTTTGATTTACACATAGCAGGACGTTTAGATGCAGATACAACCGGACTCGTTATTGTTACAGACGACGGTCGTTGGTCACATAATATTATTTCTCCTAAAAAAGATTGTAATAAAACATACCGTGTTTGGTTAAGAAATCCCATTGACGAATCTGCTATTGAACGCTTTAAAGAAGGTGTTCAGCTACAAGGTGAAACAGGCTTAACTAAGCCCGGTATTTTAGAAATAGTTGAAGAACAAGAGGTATTACTTACCATTACCGAAGGTAAATACCACCAAGTAAAGCGTATGTTTGCTGCAATAGGTAATAAAGTTGTAGGACTACATCGAGAGAGTATTGGTTGTGTAGAACTCGCTGATTTACCGCTAGGTGAATGGCGATACTTAACTGAAGATGAAGTGAGCTTTTTTAGGTAAATGATAATTTTGTGTTAACAAAGACTTTATGGCTTACTCTTTACCGTGTGAAAAAGTCTATTTTATTGTTAATAAAATAATCTAAAAAGCTAAACAAAAATGAATACCTGCCGATAAACTGCTAAGACATTTAATTAATTACAACAAAGGTTGGTTGTTATGGATGTTATTCCAGATCTATTAACGTCGGTACTTGTGCCTAAAGCTGAAAGTATAACAAATAATAGCAAACAAAAACAAAAGCATTATAAGCAGCAAAAGTTAACTAAAAAAGAAGATAAAGTTGATGAAAGTGATGCGGATGAAAGTCAGGCACAATTAGTGAAAAAAAGATCTAACTGGGTAGAAAAAGATAGACGTTCTACTAATGATCGTAGAAAACAAGTTGCTAAACGAGGCCGTTGGTTAGAGTCAAGAAATACTAAAGATCGTAGAGAGTCGGATAAGGTTGGTATTTCAATTACCATTTAGCTTTTTTATAAAACTAAATGGTAAGGGGTATATACCCGTTAGCACTCAAGCGCTTCTTCGATGGGTCTAAAAAAAATTTATGCTTCGTTATTAACTTTAGTAAGGGAATAACCATGACGTAAACTTAATGCCTTGCCTAAATTGTTTTTAGTTCCCACTGAAACCTGCATCTTGAATGATAACGGGTATATGCTATTTTAAAAAAAACTTACTTTTTAGGATTAAGTTGATTAAATTTTTCTAGCTGTTCAGGTGTTGCAGGTAGTTGATGTTTTTCTTTCCATTCAGCATAAGGCATGCCATATACTTGTTCGCGCGCTGTGTCTATATCTATTTCTACACCAAGTTTTTCAGCTTCTGCAACTGTCCACTTAGAAAAGCAGTTTCGACAAAATCCCGCTAAATTCATTAGCTCAATGTTCTGCACGTCTTTACGGTTGTCTAAATGGGCGAGTAAACGTCTAAATACTGCCGCTTGAATTTCTACTTCTTTATCCATTGCTTATTACTCTTTATTGCTTTAGGTGGATACTATGAGAATTTAAAGCTTATTCGGCTTCATCTTCCGGTTGATTTTGTTCATGGCGTCTTATTTGAATAATCATGCCCATGTATGGGTGATCAAAGTAGTGTATTTCTTTACTACGCACACGTTTGTTTTGTTCAAAACGAATTGATTTTAATGTAATAGGTTCTTTAGATACTAGTTGTTGAGTTGCTTGTTCTGCCAACGACATGTTAATAACATTAAAGTCAGCAGTAATATGTAAAAAGTGATCTACTTCTACTTTTAAAAAGCCATCTATAGTCCAAGACTGCGGTGGCTTTTGTGGTTCAATTAATGGGGTCTCAAGCGTATTTTCTCCGCCTGTCATTAATAAATCACTGATTGGATTAACCACGCCATTTGGACTAGTATTCAAGCTGTTTAACACATTATCAATAGTTGGTTCAGTGGTTTGCGCTTGCTGTAAAATATTACTTATTTTATTTTGTAAAAGTTGCTGTTGCAGTGCTTCGTGACTATTTGTTGTATTGTCATCAATCAATTGATTATTAACGTTTTGCGCTATTAAAGCTTGTTCTTCTAGTAAAAGGTTATTTTGTTGTTGCTTAACTGCATCTTGGTAGTTTTCAAGCGCCTGATAATAAGGCTGCATTAAGTTTTCACCCGCATATAATTTGAGTGGTATTGCTTCGCTTTTGGTTCTTGTTATTTGTCTCCACCCCATATGAAGTAAAGGTCTGAAGTTTCTACTACGCTTAAGTTGTTTGACTATGTCGTTTAGTTGTAGAGAGGCTTCATTAATTATATAAGGCTGCTCTGTTGTTAGGTCTTCTTCACCAGAGAATAATAGTGGCGTGCTTTCTAGCGATACATCATTATAAGAAAAGTATGGATGATTTTTTTTGTAGTCATCAAAAAACACTTCGGGAACACGACAAAATTCTTGCGGTACATCAAATGAAGAAAACGTATATTGTTGCTGAGTATTCGCTTCACGAGCTTGTTCTGTCAGCTCTTCTTGTAATGTAATGAGGTTGTCTGTTGTTGATAATGTATGGTCAATTTGTTCAACTGCTGCTTGAACGTCATTATCTTTTTCAATAATACCTGGCTCACTTAATAACAGAGTACTATCAATAGTATTGTTCGTTCGATCGCCTTGAGTATCGTCAGTTACACTTTCAATTACTGTATTAGGGGCAAGTGAAGTAATTTCACTAAGCTCTTTTGTAATATTGGCGTTGTTAAAAAGATAAAAGTTGTTTGCTATATCTTCTAATATTGCTTCATCAAAGGTTTGATACTGAATTTCAACAGGGTTAAGTGTAAATTCAGTATTTTTTTGATTCGAAAATTCAGTACAACTTGGTATTCTATTTTTTAATTGAGCGATATTAGGGGATAAATAAGGACCTAAAAGATCGATAAAATGTTCAGGCGTAGGCAGAACACTTGTTTCAGGAAATACTTCTTGTAATTGACTTTTATCGTCAATTTGGCGAAATAAAATCACTTCTATTTCAAACCATGAGTTTGAATAGCTAATAGCGGCATTAGCACTTGACGACAATGTTAATGTGGGCAGCAATGCTATCAAACTGGCTGTTTTTAGTATGTTCCTAATCAAGTCGTTTCCTTTAATTTCTACGCTATAAGCTATGTTATCTAACAATAATACCAAAGTTCAAGGGTAAAGAGTTACTAATAAATTTACATTTTGTTTACAATTGAGTTTGTCATCATCAATACTAAGCTAACTCATTTAAAATAGTGGCTATTAGTATAAATCGAGATTTACTGTCTTCAGTTTTTTGAATAAATTTAAGTTTGTTAGCTCCGTCCATTTTATATATGGTATTTTTTTGCTGAATAAGTTTAATAATTTGCATGGGGTCAACTTTAGTGTCGTCGCTAAATTCAATTGAACCGCCTGAGTCATGGGCTTCGATTCTTGAAATACCAATTTTTTGTGCTTTAAGACGAAGTTTAGCAATGTGAACAAGATTCTTTGCAGGTTGTGGTAATAAGCCAAATCGATCGATGAGTTCAACCTGAATTTCGTCTAATTCTTGTTTGTTTTTACAGCTGGCAATACGTTTATAAATACTTAAGCGTAAACTTATATCAAAAATATAATCGTCAGGTAATAAAGCGGGAACTCGTAGCTCAATTTCTGTTTGATTACGCATCACTTGGTCTAGCGATAACTCTTTACCGTCTTTGAGTGAAGAAACCGCTTGATCAAGCATTTCCATGTATAAACTAAAACCTATTTGGCTCATAGAACCACTTTGATCTTCACCTAATAATTCTCCGGCACCACGTATTTCTAAATCGTGTGTGGCTAGTGTAAAACCAGCACCTAAATCTTCAAGTGATGCGATAGCGTCTAATCGCTTTTTGGCATCTTTGGTCATGGCTTTTTCATGGGGCGTTAATAAATAAGCATAAGCTTGGTGATGCGAACGACCTACGCGGCCTCTAAGTTGATGAAGCTGAGCTAAACCTAAACGGTCGGCTCGGTCCATTATGATAGTGTTGGCACTTGGTACATCGATACCGGTTTCAATAATGGTGGTACATAAAAGTACATTGTAACGTTGATGATAAAAGTCGCTCATTACACGTTCTAAGTCACGCTCTCCCATTTGACCATGGGCAACAATAATACGTGCTTCAGGCACTAAAATTTGAATGTCTGCTGCAGTTTTTTCTATGGTGTCTACGTTGTTATGTAAAAAGTAAACTTGGCCACCACGTACTGTTTCGCGCAGTATTGATTCACGAATCAGCGCATCGTCTCTTTGTCTTACAAAGGTTTTTACGGCTAAACGTTTGGCTGGTGGTGTAGCAATAATTGATAAATCGCGCATGCCGCCCATAGCCATATTTAATGTTCTAGGAATAGGGGTTGCGGTTAATGTTAAAATATCAACATTGCTACGCAGTTGTTTAATTTTTTCTTTTTGTTTAACGCCAAAGCGATGTTCTTCATCAACAACTAATAAACCTAAATCTTTATATTTGATACTGTTTTGTAAAAGCTTATGAGTACCAATTAAAATATCTATTTCACCAGACTCTACTTTAGCGATAACAGCGTTTTGTTCTTTAGCGGTTTTAAAACGAGATAATACTTCGATAGAGACTGGCCAATTAGCAAAACGGTCTCTAAAGTTTTCGTAATGTTGTTGTGCAAGTAGAGTAGTTGGAACAAGGATCGCTGTTTGTTTACCGTCGTTAACCGCGATAAAAGCGGCGCGCATAGCGACTTCTGTTTTACCAAAGCCAACATCACCACATACTAAGCGGTCCATGGTTTTAGGTGAAAGCATATCGCTAATTACGGCATTAATTGCCTGCTCTTGGTCATGGGTTTCTTCAAAGCCGAAGCTGTCAGCAAAAGCGCGATAGTCATCTTTGTCGCGTTTAAATGTATAGCCGTGATTGGTGGCACGTTTGGCATAAATATCTAATAATTCAGCAGCTACGTCTTTAACTTTTTCAATGGCTTTTTTCTTCGCTTTACTCCAACTGTCGGTGCCTAACTTGTGTAAAGGAGCATGTTCGGCATCGGTACCTGAGTAACGACTAATTAAATGTAGCGAGCCAACAGGTACGTAAAGCTTTGATTCGTTAGCATAAGTTAACATTAAAAATTCGGTGGTCATGCCGCCTGTTTCTAATGTTTCTAAGCCTGAGTAGCGACCAATACCATGGTCGATATGCACAACAGGTTGGCCGATTGATAGTTCAGCTAAGTTTTTAAATAAAGCGTCAGCTTGAATATCTTTTTGTTTATTTCTACGGCGTGTTTGTTGAACTCTGTCGCCAAGTAATTCTGATTCGGTAATAAGGGCGATAGCATTCTTTTTCGCAACGCCTTTACTTTGAAAGATAAAACCATGGGTTAAGGCATTTACAGTTATACCAATAACGTCATCGCTTTCAATAAAGGCGTCGATATTTGTAAATGTTTTCGGTTTTATATTGTTGCGTTGTAATAATTCTAAAACACTTTCTCGGCGGCCTTGGCTTTCAGCAATAAATAAAATTTTACCGGGGGATTCTTTGTTTTTCATGAATTGGGTGAGCAATTCAAAAGGCTGTTTTAGTTTATGATCTACGGTTAAGTCAGGTAGTGTGTTTACGTCGAAATGAATAGTACCTGCTTTGCTGGTTGACTCTTCATTTGCTGTATCGTCAGTTGTTTGCTCTGTATTTTGAGCCTGTAAAACTATTCTATCGTAAGGTTTTATCGCGCTATAAAGTTCTTCGCTATTTAAAAAAAGTTTTTCAGGCGCAAGTAATGGGCGTGATGTATTGTATTTTCGGTCTTCATATCTATATTGAGCATCGGCCCAGAACTGTGTTTGTGCTTTATCTATATCACCAGAAATAATCACTAAAGTATTTTCAGATAAATAATCACACAAGGTATTTGTTTCATCAAAAAACAGCGGTAGATAATACTCAATACCGGCGGGTAAAATACCGTTACTTACTTGATGGTAAACTGAATCTTTAGGAATATTGCCCGTAAACATTTCGCGGTATTGGCTTCTAAATAAGTTAATACCGTCTTTATCTGTTGGAAATTCGTGCGCAGGTAATAAATCTATACCGTCAACTTTGTCGCTAGAGCGTTGGCTTTCAGGATCAAATAAACGAATTTCATCTATTTCATCATCAAAAAAATCTAATCTAAACGGTGTTTTACTTCCCATAGGGAATAAATCAATAATGGCACCACGAGCGCAAAACTCACCATGCTCCATTACTTGGTCTACCGCACGATAACCACTTGCTTCAAGTTCTTGTCTAAGTTGATGAAGATCTTTTCTATCACCTTTTTTAATAATTAAACTGTTTAAATCAAGATACTTTTTAGGTGAAATACGTTGCAGCAAGGTACACACAGGTACGATTACAACACCTCTTTCCATTCGTGAAAGTTGATACAAAGTAGCAAGGCGTTGAGAAATAATGTCTTGATGAGGAGAAAAAGTATCGTAAGGCAGCGTTTCCCAATCAGGAAATAAGCAAATGGATAAGGCTTTACTTGTATTTAAGCTTTTTAGCTCTTGTTCAATCCTTATAGCTGATGGCGTGTCATGAGTTAGCAGTAAAACAGGCGACTCGGCATTACATGCACCGTGATATATCGCTAAGCTTGAGCTACTGCCTTGTAAGTTTGTCCATGTTTTTTTATCTGCATTTTTTCCTTTTCTTTTCGCTAATACGGGATTGAAAAGGCTTGTATTCTTGCTCATAACATCTCTATAAAATATGTGATTTTAGTGGTGTTTCAAACTTAGAGTTGTCGTTAAAAGCCGACAGTTAAAAGTTTGAAAATCGGCGTTATATTAGCATGAGATGGATCATAAAGTTTAGATAGATAGAAAGTTTTTGAGTAAAAACATTAATTATATAAAAAGCATTTGAACGAAACGGTTAGGGTCTTATTCTTTACATTAAATAACATAAATATTACCCTATCGGCAATGGAATCAATTTAAAAGGAAATTACTATGTCTTGGACTAAGCTTGACACGAATATCAACGCACAATCACTTATGGCATTAGATACTATTTCTTGTAAGAAATACGGTGTAAATTTAAGTCAAAACTTCCCATTTAATAAAGTCAATTTTACCTGCCAAGCTCTAGCTATGCTGTCGCAATTAAATGATTTTGACCAACAAATGGTAGAAAAAGAAATTAAGTACATTTGTGCACACCCCAATGCTAAAAATTCATTAAAACACAGTCGTAACCCTCTAAAACGTTTATGGCGTACGCAATACCCATTTCGTAGTTATCATTATTTGATTAGGTATTCCTTATCGTCTAATAAAATAGATATTGAGGATGTGTTATTTGATAGACAACTTAGTGGTCCGAAGAATAACTTTTCAGCAGAGCGTACTATGCTGTATGAAGTCGATAGATTAACATATGCAACTTATGATAAAGCCATGGATAAAGATGGACTTAAAGCATTAGAAGGAGCATGGGAAAGAAACCCTTCACCAACGTCTCAAGTTAATACAAGTCATGCTGCTGTTAATGGAATGCTTAATGAATTAGATAAAGCTGCATGGTTAATGGGCACGCATTTAGATGCCGCTTACCAAAGTGATGGCATAAAAGCCTATACATTGTTTCATAATCCTACTGATAATTTATGTTTAGATTTAGCAGAATGTGCTTTTGATAAACGGCAAGGGAAGAAATCTCATAATGCACAGCATTTGGCCGCGATTTTAGCTCAAAATAGTCAGCAAGGAAAAAAAGTTAAATGGTTGGTACATAGTCAAGGCGCCATTATATTTTGTGCAGCGTTAGAACATTATCGGATTTATTATGGAAAACCGTTAACAACACAAGAAGTAGCAATACACGGCTCAGGGGCTAATCTGACACACTTAAAAAAAATAGCGAATGGAATGAAGATGAAAATTCATTCAGTACGCAATAATCCCTTTGATTTAGTACCTAATATTGCAGGTGCGAACGACCTTTCATCAAGTAGTTTGGTACGGTCAATGAAATTTGGTAAATACCTAGTAGCAGATCCTGGCATTAGCCCTCATACGTTACCGTTTTTAGGGTTAAATTCCTACGCAGACCAATTGCAGTTATTGGGTAATATTCCTGCGGCAACTAAAGTAAGAAAATTTATTAATACACTACCTAAAGGTGATAGTCGAATATGATGCACTTAATAAAAGGCTTTTGTCGTGGTTTTGTGGGCGGGCCTGATTTTAATCGATGCATTACACATCACTTTATTTTGGGGGATAAACAATTAACACTTCAATTACCAGACAGTAATGTTATGGCGGTTCCCAATAAAGTAGATGTTAGTTTTCCGCATACTTCAACTAGTTGGTTTGAGCAAAATGCCAAAACATATGAACAGCATAAATTTGTGCGTATCGTGACTGAAAACTGGATGTATGTACCTGTTATCTCGATTATTCCAGGTGATGAATTTGGTATGTTGAGTTGTCAATTACGTATTAAACAGACGGATAAAATAAATGTATTAGATAAACAAGCTTTAGCTAACTTTTTGATTCAAGAATATGAAGATTATCATAATAGGTCTGATGGGAAAAACACCAAAATTCGTCAAGAAATTATAGAGCAGTCAAGTAAAATGTTTAGGCCATTTGAAGCAGAAGCATTAGAGGAAGAAATTAAAGGTTGGATTGAAAATAGGGGGATGCCACCGATTCCTGCAGCTTATATTAAAAGCTTTAATCAAATCGATTGGGTATTTTATCAAGAAGTTCGTAATAACCGTTTGTCGCGTAATGATTATTATTGTTTACCGTTAAGTGAGAATAGCTTTTTAGAGGTTGATTTTAGACACCGAGTAGATCGTTCTGATAAACATAAAAAATGGTCGAATCATGCTTTAGCCTCACAAGAACGCATTATGGAATCCATCACCTTATCGGATATACCCGATGAACAAGATAACTTAATCATTCTAAAATAAGTTAAATAACATCTATTGGAAGTTATCTATTTTAAATTCTGATAAAATAGCTTTTTGCAATTTTCAGCTTGTACCTTATATTTTTAAGGACAGTTATTTGATTTATTTTTTAGGATACTCCTTTGACCAATAACGATATTTTACGTCGCCTTAGATACACGTTTAATTTTAACGACCAAAAAATGATTAACATTTTTGCTTTAGCTGAAAGTACGGTTACCCGTGAAGAAGTAAGCAATTGGTTAAAAAAGGAAGAAGATCCAGCTCATGTTAATTGTTCTGACGTAATGTTAGCGACTTTTTTGAATGGTTTAATTAATGAGAAAAGAGGCAAGAAAGACGGTCCTCAACCTCAGCCAGAAAAAAGAATTACCAATAATATTATTTTAACTAAGTTAAAAATTGCCCTTAACTTAAAAGCTGAAGACATACTTGAAATTGTAAAAGCTGAAGAGTTTAATTTTAGTAAATCTGAGCTTGGTGCTTTTTTCAGAAAGTCAGACCATAAACATTATAAGGTGTGTAAAGATCAGTTTTTACGTAACTTTATTCGTGGTTTAGATAACAAATACCATGTTAGCCGCCCTGAAAAATATACGAAAAAACAAGATGCACCAGCTAAAGAAAATAATCGTTCTGATAGTGGTACTAAAAGCTGGTCTAAAAAAGCGGATAGGACGTCTGATAATGCGCCAGAGAATATAGACAAAAATTACAATGCAGCTTCACCGAATGCAAGTAAGTTGTATGTTAATCCTAAAGCAACTAAAAAACCTGAACCAGAGCGTAAAGTGTTAAAGCTTAAACCTAAAGATATTTGGGGCGAGTAATTTTTAACAGGTTCAATATTTAAAGCCTAATGTCCATTAGGCTTTTTATTTCTTCTTTACTTTAAATTCAAAAATCAAACATTAGAAAGTTAAGCCATGTTGTATTTATTCATTATATTTTTAAGTGCTTTTTTACTCTTTCAAGTTCAGCCCCTTATAGCTAAATTAATATTGCCATTATTTGGTGGTGGTGCGGCTATTTGGACAGCTTGTTTATTGTTTTTTCAAGCCTTTTTATTGTTAGGGTATTTATACGCACACATACTTTCTAAATGTAGAAGCTTGTCGATTCAAGTATCAATTCATGCAGTAGCCTTATTTACCAGTTTGTTTTTTATGCCGATAGGGCTAAAACAACTTAGCGAGTTTAATCAATTAGCTCCTTTAAGCGATATTTTACAGTTGTTAGTGTTGTCTATTGGCGTGCCTTATTTTTTACTTTCGTCTACCGGTCCGCTAGTACAAAAATGGTTAAGTTATGTGTATGCCACTAAAGCTGATTTTACCCCTTATAAGCTGTATTCCCTTTCTAATATAGGTTCTTTGCTGGCGTTATTGAGTTACCCGTTTATATTTGAACCATTATTTAGCTTACCTAATCAGTTGATGTATTGGTCGGCGGGTTACATTTTATTAGTGGTATTGCTTATCGCTTTTTGCGTGCAATTATTCAGGTTAGTGTCGGGTGTTTCCCCGTTACAAGAAAGTAGCGAAGAAGCTGATGTTACTCATATAAAAGCCTTTAAACTTGATTGGTTATTATGGCTGGCCTTATCTGCTGTAGGTGTTATTTTATTAGTGTCTATTACCAATGCGATGACACAAAACATTCCGCCAGTTCCTTTTTTATGGATACTTCCACTAAGTTTATATTTATTAACTTTTATTATTAGTTTTCATAGCCCTAAATGGTACGTGCGTTGGTATTGGTACATTTTATTTGTACTGAGTTCATTTGCTGGTTTACTTATGTTTTTTATCGGATCTCAGTTCGATATTTTATCTCAAGTACTTATTTATTCGGGGATTTTATTGTCGTCTTGTATGATCTGTCATGGTGAATTAGTTAAGCTAAAACCGTCTACCGACAGACTAACCTTATTCTATTTAAATATGTCGTTGGGTGGTTTTTTAGGTAGCGCCTTTGTTGCTTTTGTTGCGCAACGATTTTTCACTCAGTTTTTAGAGTTTCCCATCGCCTTAGTGGCGGTATTTATATTACTGGGTTTGTGTACTTATATATTGAAAAGCTTTTCGAATAATAAGGCTGAAAAATTCACAACACTTATTGCTAGCTCTTGTGGTGTTTTTGCTATTTTACTTGTGGTGGGCTTTGTATCGCTGAATCAACAATTTAAAGAAAATACCGTAGAACTCAGTCGAAATTTTTACGGTATTTTAAGTGTGAAAGACGTTGAAGTTAACGGCATTGTTGAACGCCGATTAATTGATGGGACAACCTCGCACGGCACACAATCGCAAAACGAAAACCTAGCCCATATCCCAATGAGTTACTACCGTGAAAATACAGGCGTAGCACTAGCACTTCAGCATTTGTTTTTAACACCTACTATGAATGTAGGATTAGTTGGCCTAGGCGCTGGCACATTAGCCACTTACGGACGTAGAGGCGATAATTATACCTTTTACGAACTAAACCCAAACGTTGAACGCATGGCGCGACAATACTTTACGTATATTGAACAGAGTAGGGCGAATGTCGAAGTAGTTTTAGGTGATGGCCGTGTAACGCTGCAAAAAGAGCTAGATAACGGAACCATTAATAATTTTGATGTATTGGTGATTGATGCTTTTTCTGGCGATTCAGTACCTGCGCATTTACTAACAACCGAAGCGTTTGAACTGTACTTTAAGCATTTAAAAGCGGATGGAGTATTAGCGATTCATGTATCTAATAGTCATTTAGATTTAACGGCATTAGTAAAAGGGCTTGCTAAAAATAGTAACTATTCAGCCCTGTATTTTAAAACCAAAGCGACGGAGAAAGAGGTTACTCAAACAGAATGGGTTGTGGTAACAAATAATAAGTCGTTTATAAGAAATACGAAGGTGAAACGCTTACAGTCACAATGGCCGAATGCAAACGAATTGGTATGGACTGATAATTACAGTAATTTGTTATCGGTGTTGAAGTAACGTTGCTTGAATATAAGTGTTTAGTATAAGGATAAGGAGTTAACTTAATAGCTTTATCGTTTATAAAGCTATTAAGTCATTGATATTATAAAGCAGGAGGTTACCAACTCCCCGTGTTTTCCATACTTAACCAAGGTTCTTGAGGCGGAAGTGCTTCACCTTTTTGTAGTAATTCAATTGAAATGTTATCAGGCGATTTAATAAAAGCCATGTGTCCGCAACGTGGTGGTCTGTTAACTGTAACTCCAGCATCAAGGACCTTTTGGCAAAAGTCGTAAATGTTATCTACTTCAAAGGCTAAATGGCCAAAGTTTCTGCCTATGCTGTATTCTTCAGTTGAACCCCAGTTGTGCGTGAGCTCTACTTCAGGTTCACCTATTGCCGTAGCTAAGTAAATTAGTGTGAATTTACCTTCAGGTACGTCAATGCGCTTGGTTTCAACTAAACCGAGTAAATCAACGTAAAATTTTAGTGAAGCGTCTAGGTCGTTCACTCGAACCATGCTGTGTAGAAATTTCATAATAGGTATTGTTACTCCGTTTTTTCTTTAAAATCGCATAAGTCTTCGATAATGCAAGAGCCGCATTTGGGTTTTCTTGCTACGCATGTGTATCGTCCATGAAGAATAAACCAGTGATGTAAGTTAAAGAAAAACTCCGTTTTTCTTGGGGTATTTTTTACAATACTTTTTTCTGTTTCTTCTACGGTTTTACCTTTAGCGTAACCTGTGCGATTAGCTAAACGTTGAATGTGGGTATCTACTGCAATGAAGTAGTTACCTTCGTTGTCTTTTAATTGACCAAAGGCTGTATTTAACACGACGTTTGCTGTTTTTCTACCAACACCGGGTAGGGCTTCTAAAGCTGCTCGGCTTTCAGGTACTTCGCCGCCATGTAAGTCTACCAACATTTGGCAGGTTTTCATGGTGTTTACGGCTTTGGTGTTAAATAAACCAATGGTTTTTATGTAAGACTTTAAACCGTCTAAACCAAGGTCGAGGATCGCTTGTGGGGTATTAGCTACAGGATACAGTTTATCGGTCGCTTTATTTACGCCAACATCAGTTGACTGAGCTGAAAGAAGCACGGCAATTAATAGCTCGAACGGAGTGCTAAAATTTAGCTCGGTGGTAGGATTAGGATTGTTATCTCTTAATCTTGTCAGCATTTCTATTCGTGATTCTTTATTCATATTTCAGCTTCTACTACTTTGTTTTTTATTTATTAACTCGCATCAAAATTTACGCGTACACGCTCGATTGATTTAGCTTCTTTTTTAGGTGCGCTTTCGGCAATTTTATTATCAATAAAGTTTTTCAGTGCGATAAATAACCCCATGGCAATAAATGCTCCTGGGGGAAGTACAGCAAGTAAAAATTGGTTATCAAGGTTATATACTTCTATGCGTAATATATGAGCCCATTCGCCTAATAATAAGTGTGCGCCGTCAAATAAAGTACCTTGACCGAGCACTTCTCTTACTGCGCCTAATACAAATAAAACCAGTAGAAAACCTAAGCCCATCATTAAGCCGTCAAAGGTGGCTTGTTTAACGGGGTTTTTAGAGGCGTATGCTTCTGCACGGCCGATAATGGCACAGTTAGTTACGATTAACGGAAGAAAAATACCTAACGATTGATAGAGCACGAAGGTATATGCGTTCATTAATAACTGAACACAAGTAACGAACGAGGCGATAATTAATACAAAAATAGGAATGCGAACTTCTTTAGGAACCCATTTACGTACTAATGAAACCGTCGCGTTTGAACAGATTAATACGAATAGCGTTGCTATACCTAAACCTAACGCATTGGTGACTGTTGAGGTTACGGCTAATAACGGACATAAGCCTAATAGTTGAACGAGGCCGGGGTTGTTTTTCCATAAACCTTGCCATGCGAGTTCTTTGTATTCTGCGCCGTTTGTCATTCAATATCTCCACAATTTCTCGGTTGAGCGAATAACGTTTCTTTGTTTTCGTTAAAATAAGCCACTGTGTTATGTACAGCTTTTACTACGGCTCTTGGTGTTATGGTTGCACCTGTAAATTGGTCGAACATGCCGCCATCTTTAGCAACTTTCCAGCGAGGATCTGGATTGCCATTAATCTTTTTGTCGGTAAATGTTGTGATCCAAGAGTTTCTTTTAAGTTCTATTTTGTCACCTAAACCGGGGGTCTCGTTATGATCTAGTACCCTAACGCCACTCACAACACCACTCGTTTTAATACCAACAATAATATCAATATTTCCGTTGTATCCGTCGGGTGCTGTGGCGGTTATTGCCATAGCAACGGGGGAATCATTATAAGTTGCAATATAAGCAGCATGAGGTGTTTGATTTTTTGACTTAGCTGCTTTATCAGAACCTGTTTGGCTGAACATAATACAATCGTTAATTATTTCGTTGTTATATGTTGCAGGGTCAATAACTTGTGATAGCGTTTTGAGTAATTGCTGTTGTTTTTGTAACTCAATTTCATCTTTAGTTAATGAGTGGACTATGCCGACAACAGCGGTACAAACGATAGCGAATATGGCAAGCACATTAGCATTTTTTTGAATAGCTTTACGCATTAGTTTTATCCTGAGCATTCTGCGTTTTTTTATGTCCGTATGTGCGAGGACGTGTGTATTGATCGATTAAAGGCGCAGACATATTACAAAGTAACACAGCGAAAGCCATAGCTTCAGGGTAACCACCATATTTTCTGATAATAAATACAAGTAAGGCAGCTAAAGCACCAAAAATCATTCTTCCTTTATTACTGGTAGCGCCCGAGACTGGGTCGGTAAGAATAAAGAATGCGCCCAGCATACAAGCACCATTAAACCAATGAAACATGGTTGAAGCATTGCTGTCAGGGCTATACATGAAGGCGATGAATGAAAATAAAAATAGGCTAAATAGAAAGCTAAAAGGGGTGATCCAATCAATGGCTTTTTTAAATATTAAAAACAAGCCACCCAGTAAAAAGCCAGCATTTACCCATTCCCAGCCTATACCAAAGTTTTTACCTATAACGGCGCTGTCCATGCTTTCAGCAATGGTTAAACCTAAGGTTAAATTGGTTTTAACGGTATCTAACGGGGTTGCCATGGTGTAACCGTCTATGTGTCTTTTTAATTGTTCAACTGAGTAACCGTCTGTGGTGTAGCTGGTAAAAATAACTGAGAGCGTGTCAAATGCACTTAAGTCGATTGCCATTAACTGTAATGGCGGTTGCCACGATGTCATTTGAACAGGGAATGATATAAGTAGCATGACATAGCCTGCCATAGCTGGGTTGAATGGATTATGACCCAAGCCGCCGTATAGCTGTTTTACAATAATAATGGCAAATGCTGCACCTAAAATAGATATCCACCATGGCGCTAATGCGGGTAAGCTAATACCTAAAAGTATGGCAGTTAAAATGGCACTACCATCGAAAATTTGTTCAGGAATTTTCTTTTCTCTTAAGGATAAAATAAAAAACTCAGCAACTAATGCGCTCGCAATAGCTAATGAAATATGAATTAAGTTACCCCAACCAAAAAAGTACCATTGCGCCAAAATACCTGGGATGGTGGCGTAAATTACCAACCTCATTAAAGCAGATGTTTTATTTTTTAAATGGTTATGCGGCGAGCTTGCGATCCAAAAGGCCATAATTTAAGTTAACTCTGAACGTTGTTGTTTTTTGGCTTTTGCTTTAGCGACTGCTTCAGCAATTCTTTTTTTCTTCTCTTCTGCTATCGTATTTTTACTTGTATCTTTACTGTCTGTTGGTGTTGTAACTTCTTTTTTTGCTCTGGCTTTCGCTACAGCTTGTGCTATTTTAGCTTTTTTATCGTCTTCGTTTGCAACGGTAGCATCGGTCACTTTAGGTGTTTCAATAATTTCAGGTGCTTTCACTGTTTCAGCTACTTTCTGGGTGTTTGCAGCTTTTGATGTATCAGTAGCAGGAACATCACTTTCTTCAGTTACCGTAGAAGGGACTTCTTTAGCTGTATTTTCTTTCGCTAGTTTTTTAGCTTTTGCTTTGGCAATAGTTGCTGCGATTTTTGCTTTTTTATCGTCTACGTTTTTAACGTTTGCTTCGGTCACTTTAGGTGTTTCAACAACGTCAGGTGTTTTCACTGTTTCAGCAGCAGGAGCATCACTTTCTTCAGTTACCGTAGAGGGAGTTTCTTTAGCTGTATTTTCTTTCGCAAGTTTTTTAGCTTTTGCTTTGGCGATAGTTGCTGCGATTTTTGCTTTTTTATCGTCTTCGTTTGCAACGGTAGCTTCGGTCAATTTAGGTGTTTCAACAACGTCAGGTACTTTTACTGTTTCAGCAGCAGGAGCATCACTTTCTTCAGTTACCGTAGAGGGAGTTTCTTTAGCTGTATTTTCTTTCGCAAGTTTTTTAGCTTTTGCTTTTGCGATAGTTGCTGCTACTTTTGCTTTTTTATCTTCTGGAGACACCTCTAAAGCAGGTTTACTTTCTGTTTTATTGTCTGTCTGATTGTCTTGTTTATCTTTAATTTTAGCTGGATTTTCAGTATCAAAGTTATTTTGGTTGGCTAATTTTTTTGCTTTAGCACGAGCGATCGCAGCTGCAATTTGTGGGTTTTTAGGTTTTTCTGAGGCTTCTACTGCCTGCTCTTGAGGAGTTGTCGTTGCAGTATCTGTAGTTTGTGCTTTTTTAGCTTTTACACGTGCTAAAGCTGCAGCAACCGCCGACATTTCATTTTTGGCTTCAGGAGTGCCTGAATTCATTCTTGCTTTACGGGCTTCAGCGGCTTTACGTTGTTTTTCTTCTCGCGCTTTTTTGTCTCGTTCTAATCTTAGCTTACGCGCTTCAAATCTTATTTTTGCTTTTTCTGCTTTTATTTCAAGCTGTTTTTGTTCACGTATTTCAGCTTTACCAATGCGATAGTAATGTACTAGCGGAATGTAACTAGGGCATACGTAAGCGCAAGCACCACATTCTATACAGTCAAATAAGTTAAGGGTTTCTAGTTGCTCGTGATCTTTAGCTTTTGCGCTCCACTGGAGTTCTTGCGGAAGAAGCTGGGCAGGGCATACATCGGCACATTGTCCGCAGCGTATACATTCAACTTCTGTATTTTCAGCAGCAATTTCTTTTTCACTTGGTGCAAGTACACAGTTTGTTATTTTTACAACGGGTACATTGCCTGACGGTAAAGTAAACCCCATCATAGGGCCGCCCATAATAACGCGTTGTTTATTACTTTGCGGTTGGTATTCACATTGCTCAAGTAAATAGTTAACAGGGGTTCCTAGTAAAGCCCATACGTTTTGAGGTTTATTTAAACCTAAACCTGTAACCGTAGTGACTCGTTTAATTAACGGAATATCGTTAATTACGGCATCAGCAATAGCATAGCAGGTTGCTATGTTTTGCATGATAATACCTTGAGAACTCGGTAAAAATCCGCTGGGTATTTCTTTACCTGTTAATATTTGAATAAGTTGTTTTTCTCCGCCAGAAGGGTATTTGGTGGGAATAACACAAACTCTTATATGTTCGAGATCTTTAGTCGCATTTTGTAGTGTTTTAATGGCTTCAGGTTTGTTGTCTTCTATACCAATTAATACATATTCAGGATTAATGAGTTGATGAAGAATATTGATGCCATCAATTATTGTTGGGCTTTGTTCTCTGATCAGTAAATCGTCTGCTGTTATATAAGGTTCACATTCAGCAGCATTAATGATTAAAAACTCTATTCTCTTAGAATGAGCAGCTGAGCTGTTAGCTTTGATATGAGTAGGGAAGCCTGCACCGCCCATACCTGCTATGCCTGCATTCGCTATTTTTTCTAATAGTTCGAAACGACTGAGTTTATGATAATCAGTGCAAATATTGCGCTGTTGCCATGTGTCGTTGCCATCAGGCGCTAAGAATAAACAAGGTTCTTGTAACGCCGAAGGGTGGGCAATAGTTGCATCTTTAATTGCTGTAATAGTGCCACTTGTTGGAGCGTGAATAGGTACAGCCATTGGATGATTACTAGCTGTTAATACTTGACCTTTTAACACTTTATCGCCTACAGATACGATTAACTCACCTGCTTGACCAATATGTTGTTGCAGTGGAAGAATGAGCTCTTTTGGTAAAGGCAAAGTACGAATAGGTTTGTTTTCAGTGATAAACTTTTGTTCAGGTGGGTGAATGCCACCATGGAATTTCCAAAATTGGTTTTTATCAATTCGGTTAATAATAGAATTCACGTATTTTCCTAATCAACTTGTGTTACAGGTATGCTATTTAAATCCCACTGCCAACTTTGTTTCGTTGTTTCAATCGGTCGCATTTCAATACAATCAACGGGACAAGGTGCAACACATAGATCACAACCAGTGCATTCATCTACAATAACGGTATGCATTTGTTTGGTGGTACCGATAATGGCATCTACTGGACACGCTTGTATGCATTTAGTACAACCTATGCAGTCTTCTTCAATAATGAAGGCTACTTTTGGTGTGTTGTCGGTTGCATGGTTTTCATCTAATGCTTGTACTTCGACACCCATTAATTCAGCTATTTTTTTGATAGTTTCTTCGCCACCTGGTGCACATTTATTAATGGCTTCACCATTTGCTACAGCATCTGCGTAGGGCTTACAACCTGGGTAGCCACATTGGCCACATTGTGTTTGTGGCAGTAGGTCATCTATTTGTTCTGCGAGTGGATCACCTTCAACTTTAAATCGAATTGAGGCATAGCCGAGCAAAGCACCAAATAATAGGGCAATAAAACCGATAACAAGAATTGCGATAACGATAGACATTAAAACTTCACCAATCCTGTAAATCCCATAAAGGCTAATGACATTAAGCCCGCTGTGATCATTGCTATTGCTGAACCTTTAAATGGAGCAGGAATATCGGCATTGGCTAATTTTTCTCGCATAGCAGAAAACATAATCAGTACTAATGAAAAACCTGCAGCGGCACCAAAACCGTAGATTATAGATTCAAAGAAGTTGTGTTGTTCATACAAGTTAAGTAAAGCAACACCTAATACAGCACAGTTAGTGGTAATAAGGGGGAGGAATATACCTAAAAGGCGATATAAATTGGCACTCGTTTTATGTACTACCATCTCGGTAAATTGTACGACAACAGCAATCACTAATATGAAAGCCATTGTAGTTAAATACTCTAACCCTAGTGGCGCTAAAATATAGGTATTAACAAGGTAACTGAGTAATGAAGCTAATGTCATTACAAATGTCGTCGCATAGGCCATGCCAACAGCAGTTTCAGTACGAGATGAAACTCCCATGAAAGGGCATAATCCTAAAAATTTTACGAGTACAAAGTTATTCACTAACACAGTACCGACTAATAATAAGAGATATTCAGACATTTAATGATTACATTGGTAAATTTATGGTGGATATTATCCGTTTTTATACCAAAAGAAACAACCGCTTGATTGTAGGGTTATTCATCAATTTGGAAAGTTTATGGGCCATTTTAAGTAATTGTTTATATTGCGAGCAATTATGTAGGGATAAGTTGGTTTTAATATTTAAGAGAGATGTTTTTATAGTTTGAATAGAGCTGCAATGTTATTTTAAGTAAAGAGCATCGCAGCGAGGTAATGTATAAAAACTTTACAAAGGTAAAGGCTTACCTATATAAAACCCTTGGCAACCATCTACAAAGAGCTTTTCTAGGGCAAATTTTTCTTCTTGTCCTTCAACACTTTCAGCTAATACTGAGATGCTTAATCTATGCGCTAAATCTACCATTAAACGTAAAAAGTATTGATTGTTTTTATCTTCATCAATATCACGTGTATAGGTACTGTCCATTTTAATAAAGTCAGGTTTTAAATCTTTAAAGAATTTAAATGATGTTAACCCAACACCAAAACGCTCAACTGTTACTTTAGAACCAGCTCTGTGGATCATATCGATAAAGCGTTTGCTGGTTTTAATGTTTTGTTGTAATCCGTATTCTGTTATTTCAAAAATAAGCCTTGAAGCAATTGATGAATCTCTGAGTAATCTTCTTTCTAACCAAATTAAGAAGTGTTCATCGTGAATACTGCGTGTACTTACGTTAATTCCATAAGAAGAACTCGTAAGGTTTTTATTGGTTATTTCAGAAATAACTTTTTCGATGATCATTTTGTCTATAGCTACAATCTTATCGAGTTTTTCTGCCATAGCAACAAAAGAAGCCGTAGGTAACATTTCTTCATTTGAATTTAAGAATCTTGCTAGTATTTCACCGTAAACTTTAACATTTCGGTTAGACGGCTTAATGTTTTGTACAAGTAAAGTGATTCTTTGATTTTCTATTACGTTATCAATCTCTTGACGCCAGTTTTGATTACCATAACTAGCACTGGCACTTTCTAAAATATCTGTATCAGTTTGTGCATGCCAAGAGTTTTTATGTTGGGTTTGAGCTATGCTGATCCCTGTATCCGCTAAGGCTAATAACTCGCCTAAGGGTTTGTCTTTTTGAAAAGAAACTAATCCTGTAAATGCAACAGAATCTAAATCAGAAACTTGTTGGTATGAGTTGAATTTTTCAGTTAATTGTTTTGCATAATTTTCAGCATTATTCATTGTACTGTTGGGGATTATAGTTGCAAAGTCAGAGCTGTTTAGTCTAAAAAGTTGCGCTCCTTGGTACTTAGCTATTAACCCTTTCATTATTTCTGCTACACCACATATATAGGTGTCACCAGCATTGTAACCATGAATTTGGTTTATTGTTTGTAGCTCTGAGCATCGTGTAATTGATAACACGCCAAATTTAATTGATTTATCTCCGCTTATTTGATTTTCAAAATATTGAACAAAACGGCTACGATTACTTAATTTTGTAATAGGTTCTAAAAACGCTTTTTCTTCAAGGGCTGTTGTACTTAAATGATGAGTATTAACTAATTTTTTTAGTTCAGTAAATATTTGAGTAAATTCAGCTGGAGCTTTATTTTTTAAGGTTTCATTTTCTGAAAAGTCACTTTCTATTGCTGTTTTTAAATCATCACATAATTTCTTTAAAAGTGCTTTGTAGCTGTGCGAGCTTAATAAACTAGCAATGAATATAAAGATAAAAGTTAAACCTAACACTAAAGAAAGTATTTTTATAATGAGTGATGATTCATTACTAAAATCAAGCTGATAAATAATAGTTAGATTGTTCTCTACGGTTAACTTATTAACTTTAGGTAAAG
Organism: Pseudocolwellia agarivorans; assembly: GCF_002000085.1. Lineage (GTDB taxonomy): Bacteria > Pseudomonadota > Gammaproteobacteria > Enterobacterales > Alteromonadaceae > Pseudocolwellia > Pseudocolwellia agarivorans. Next base: position 554,396 of record NZ_MUZU01000002.1, on the reverse strand, counting down.
TGTAAGGTAATACAAATGTTTTGATAGGATTTGAAGAGTTATATACACTTGTATCTGAGTTTTTGGTTATTTTTAGTAATGTGTACTTATAATTTGAATGTAACGATCTTATAAAAACTTGCTCCATTAAATCGTTTTTATTTTGCTGTAACTCATCATTTAACAATAAAGTTGAGTTTGCTTTAATTATAGATGCATGATTGTTTTGTATTTCTTGTAAATATTTTGATGTGGTTAATATTGAGAAGAGTACAACAATTAAAGAAAAAACAATTCCTAATATGCAATTCCGTAGCAATAATTGAGAAAAAGTATACATAATAAATTTGTTAGCTCCAAAAGAACAAATGTTAAATGATTTTACGTGCTATATATATCATATAGCAAGAAAATATACTATTGAGATATATTACAAATGTTTAATTTTTTGAGTGTTTTTTATTCATGTTAGCATCAAAAATTTAATGTGGTATTTTTTTATTTGTTGTTTTTTTTATCCATACTTGTAAAGCCCTTGCGCTTAGACGCTAGGAAATATATAATTCTTCCCAGCTTTTAGTGTAGCAGTTGTCACTAAATATTTATTTGAATGATATCAATAAATATTAACTGTTGTACTTATGATGAATATATTTTTTATTTATCAATACAGAGGGTTAGTGAATATAGGCCCCTCGTTAGGGGCTTTTTTGTGTGTGAATGATTGTTGTTACGTTATTCACACGTATGAATAGTTTTGATAATGGGCTTAATGCCCTTTTTTTGTTTCTGGAGAAAATGATTGGCTAAGTTTGATCAAAAATTAACTGAAATGTTAAGGCCTGCCGTAGAAGGTGTTGGTAAAGAGTTACTAGGCATTGAATTTATAAGTGCAGGTAATAATTCAGTTTTACGTTTATTTATAGACCATGAAAATGGCATAAACGTTGATGATTGCGCAGAAGTTAGTCGTCAAGTTAGTGCGATATTGGATGTAGAAGATCCAATTAGTTCAGAATATAACTTAGAAGTGTCTTCACCTGGTTTGGATAAACCTCTATTTGATTTAGAGCAATTTCAAGCGGTAATTGGTGAAACCATAACAGTTAAATTATCAATGCCTTTAAACGGTCGCCGTAAGTTTAAAGGCAAACTTGAAGCTATCGATAACGATATATTAATAGTGGTAGTTGATGGTCAGGATTACGAGCTTGTTTTTAGCAATATTGATAAAGCAAACCTTGTTCCTAAATTTTAATGATAATTTTTAGATTTATTTTAAATAATTAAGGCTAAGTAGCATGAGTAAGGAAATATTACTAGTTGTCGATGCTGTTTCAAATGAAAAAGCATTACCGCGTGAAAGTATTTTTGAAGCGATGGAAACCGCTTTAGAAACAGCCACAAAAAAGAAATATGAAGGTGATATTGTTGTTCGAGTGAGTATCGACCGTATAACTGGAGAGTTTGATACATTCCGTCGCTGGTTAGTTATAGCTCCGAGTGAAGAGCAAATGGAAAATCCATATGCAGAAATCACATTTGATGCTGCCCAGTATGATCAACCTGATATTCAAATTGGCGATTACATTGAAGAGCAAATAGAGTCTGTTACATTCGATCGTGTAACGACTCAAACAGCTAAACAAGTTATTGTTCAAAAAATTCGCGAGGCAGAGCGCGGACTTATTGTTGATGCATATCAAGACCAAGTTGGTGAAATTATTACGGGTGTCGTTAAAAAGGCCAGTCGTGATAGTGTTATTTTAGATTTAGGTAGTAATGCTGAAGCCATTATATACCGTGATGACATGTTACCACGTGAAACCTTCCGTCCAGGTGATCGTATTCGTGGCTTATTATACGAAATTAAACCTGAAGCACGTGGCGCACAGTTGTTTGTTAGTAGAACTAAACCTGAAATGCTTATAGAGCTATTTAGAGTTGAAGTTCCTGAAATTGGCGAAGAAATGCTTGAGATTAAGGGCGCAGCTCGTGATCCAGGTTCTCGCGCAAAAATTTCAGTAAAAAGTAACGACAAGCGTATTGACCCTGTTGGTGCATGTGTTGGTATGCGAGGTTCTCGTGTACAAGCCGTTTCTAGTGAATTAGGCGGCGAACGTGTTGATATCGTTTTATATGATGATAATCCAGCACAATACGTAATTAATGCAATGGCACCCGCTGAAGTTGCATCAATTATTGTTGACGAAGATAAAAACACGATGGACATTGCTGTTGAAGATGACAATTTAGCCATGGCTATTGGTAGAAGTGGTCAAAACGTTCGTTTAGCTAGCCAGTTAACGGGTTGGGAATTGAATGTGATGACAGTTGCTGCGATGAATGAAAAACATCAAGCAGAAAACGATAAAGTATTATCACTGTTTACAGACAAATTAGATCTTGATGAAGATTTTGCAACATTATTATGTGAAGAAGGTTTTACTTCACTTGAAGAGATTGCTTATGTTCCAACATCTGAAATGTTACAAATCGATGGTATGGACGAAGATATTGTTGAAGAGCTTCGTGCAAGAGCTAAAGAAGCATTAACAACACAAGCATTGGCAAGTGAAGAAACACTTGAAGGTGCTGAACCTGCTGAAGACTTATTAAATCTTGAAGGTTTAGAACGTCATTTAGCATTTGTTTTAGCAAGTAGAGGTGTAATTACCTTAGAAGATCTTGCTGAACAAGGTGTTGATGAAATATCAGATATTGAAGAATTAGATGAAACCAAAGCAGGCGAGCTAATTATGGCTGCCCGCAATATTTGTTGGTTTAATGAAGAATAATAACACCGGGAGAAAATTATAGATGGCAGATGTAACAGTACAAGAGCTTGCCAAAGAAATCGGTACACCGGTGGAACGCTTAGTTAGTCAATTAGCTGACTCTGGTGTTCAAAAGTCGGTAACCGATTCTGTTTCGCAAGATGAAAAAGAAAAATTATTAGAACATTTGAAAAAGCAACATGGTGATGAATCATCAACACAGCCTAGTAAAATGACACTAAACCGTAAAACTAAATCAACTTTAGTTCTTGGGCATGGTAGTAAAGCTAAATCAGTAAATGTTGAAGTTCGTAAAAAACGTACTTACGTTAAGCGTAGTGAGTTAGAAGAACAACAAATTGCTGAAGAAGAAGCAAAAGCACAAGAAGAAGCTCGTATTAAAGCTGAAGAAGCTGCGAATGCTAAAGCAATTGCAGACGCTAAAGAAGCTGAAAATGCACGAGCTGCAGCTGCGGCCAAATTAGAAGTTGAACGTGAAGCAAAAGCTAAAGCTAAAGAAGAAGCAGAGGCAAAAGCCAAAGCTGCTGCCGTAGCTAAAGCTAAAAATATTGATGAAGTTAAAGCTCCAGTTAAACCAGCAGAAAGTGATGAAGCCAAAAAACTTCGTTTAATTCAAGAGGCAGAAGCTACAGCTAAAGCCGAAGAAGAAGCTAAAGCAGCGGCTGAAGCGGCTAAAAAACTTGCTGAAGAAAATGAAGCTCGTTGGAAAGCCGAAGAAGCTGAGCGTAAAGCAAAAGAAAAAGAAGTGGTACATTTAACGTCGTCTAAATATGCTCAAGAAGCTGAAGATAAAAGTGATTCAGCTGATGAAGGCGGTCGTCGTCGTCGTAAGAAAAAGAATGGTCCACAAGATCGTAATGCTAGGGGCGGTCGTGCGGCTCGTGGTAAGCAAACATTATCAGCTCCTCAAAGTTTAAAGCATGGTTTTACTAAACCAGCTGAAACTAAACTGAATGAAGTTCGCATTGGTGAAACTATTTCAGTTGCTGAATTAGCAAATAAAATGTCTGTTAAAGGCGCTGAAGTTGTTAAAGCAATGTTTAAAATGGGTGCTATGGCAACCATTAACCAAGTGATTGACCAAGAAACTGCTGCACTTGTTGCTGAAGAGATGGGTCGTGAAGTGGTTCTTGTTAAAGAAAACGCACTTGAAGAAGCGGTACTATCTGACCGTGGTGATTCTGGTGAGTCAATCACTCGTGCTCCAGTTGTTACTATCATGGGTCATGTTGACCACGGTAAAACATCATTACTTGATCACATTCGTGAAGCAAAAGTTGCTGATGGCGAAGCGGGTGGTATTACACAGCATATTGGTGCTTACCATGTAGAAACTGGACATGGAATGATCACATTCCTAGATACTCCAGGTCATGCGGCGTTTACTGCAATGCGTTCTCGTGGTGCTAAAGCTACAGATATCGTAATTATTGTTGTTGCAGCAGACGATGGTGTTATGCCACAAACAGTTGAAGCTATTCAACATGCTAAAGCATCTGATGCTCCAATTATTATTGCTGTAAACAAAATGGATAAAGAAGGCGCAGATCCAGAACGTGTTAAAAGTGAATTATCACAACACGACGTGCTTTCTGAAGAGTGGGGCGGAGACGTTCAATTCTGTCATGTATCTGCAAAAACAGGTTTAGGTATTGATGAATTACTTGATGCTGTTTTACTTCAGTCTGAAGTATTAGAACTTACTGCAGTAGTCGATAAAATGGCTCATGGTGTTGTTGTTGAATCTAAACTTGATAAAGGTCGTGGCCCAGTTGCTACTGTTCTTGTTCAGGAAGGTACTTTGAACCAAGGCGATATCGTATTATGTGGTTTAGAATACGGTCGTGTTCGTGCAATGCGCGATGAAAACGGTAAGCCAATTCAATCAGCTGGTCCTTCAATACCTGTAGAAATATTAGGATTAAGTGGTGTACCACAATCTGGTGATGAAGCGACAGTTGTTAAAGATGAGAAAAAAGCACGTGAAGTTGCTCTTTATCGTCAAGGTAAATTCCGTGATGTTAAATTAGCGCGTCAACAGAAGTCTAAACTTGAAAACATGTTTGCTAACATGGCTGAAGGTGATGTTTCTGAAGTTAACGTTGTATTGAAGTCTGATGTACAAGGTTCACTTGAAGCAATTTCTGATTCATTAACTAAGCTTTCAACTGATGAAGTTAAAGTTAAAATTATTGGTTCAGGTGTTGGTGGAATTACTGAAACAGATGCAACACTTGCTGCAGCATCAAATGCTATAGTTGTTGGCTTCAACGTTCGTGCTGATGCCGCTGCTCGTAAAGTGATTGAGTCTGAAAAGATTGATTTACGTTACTACAGCGTTATCTATGCATTGATTGAAGAAGTTAAACAAGCAATGAGCGGTATGCTTGCCCCTGAATTCAAACAAGAAATCATTGGTCTTGCACAAGTACGTGACGTATTTAAATCACCTAAAATCGGCGCGATTGCTGGTTGTATGGTAACTGAAGGTCTTATTAAACGTTCAGCTCCTATTCGTGTACTTCGTGAAAACGTTGTAATTTACGAAGGTGAATTAGAATCACTTCGTCGCTTTAAAGACGACGTACAAGAAGTTCGTAACGGTACAGAATGTGGTATCGGTGTTAAGAACTATAATGATGTTCGTGTGGGTGACCAAATTGAAGTATTTGAAACAGTTGAAGTTCAACGTACACTTTAATTAAACAATATACTACATGAAACTAGGGCTAATCTTGTATTAGCCCTTTTATGTTTTTAAAGAACAGTAAGCCATGGCAAGCTGTTTTAAATAATAGGTAATTAAGATGGCAAGAGAATTTGCTCGTACCGATAGAGTCGGACAAGAAATTCAAAAAGAAATCGCAACTATATTGATGAGAGAAGTTAAAGACCCTCGTTTAAGTATGACAACGGTTTCAGCAGTAGAAGTAACGAGAGATTTAGCTTATGCAAAAATTTTTGTTACTTTTTTTACAAATGAAGAATCAGAAATTAAAAGCTCTGTTGAAGTATTAAACGATGCTGCTGGCTTTATTCGTTCATTACTTGCAAAGAAATTGAGAGCTAGAATTATGCCTCATTTACGCTTTGTTTATGATCAATCTATGGCTGAAGGTGTGCGTATGAGCTCTTTGGTTGATAAAGCTGTAGCAAGCGATAAGCATTTAATGGACGATGAGTCAGTAGAATCTACAGATCTTGAAGATGATAAAGAGTAAAGCTAGCATTTTAAGGTAATAACTTAATGGCCAAGAAGAGAAAGGGCAGAGCAATAAATGGTGTTTTATTGCTGGATAAGCCTTATGAAATGTCATCTAACAACGCATTACAAAAAGTTAAGCGTATTTATTTTGCTCAAAAAGCAGGACATACAGGTGCTTTAGACCCGTTAGCTACAGGTATGCTACCTATTTGTTTAGGTGAAGGAACTAAGTTTTCTCAGTTTTTGTTAGATACAGATAAAACCTATGAAGTTACCGCTAAGTTAGGTTTTAGAACCACAACCAGTGATGCTGATGGTGAAGTTGTTTCAGAGAAAGAAGTGAATGTAAGTGCCGATGAACTTAACAAAGCACTGGACTCGTTCAGAGGTACAACTCAGCAAATTCCTTCTATGTATTCAGCGCTTAAATATCAAGGTCAGCCTTTATATAAATATGCGAGAGAAGGAATAGAAGTTCCTCGAGAATCAAGAGACATTACGGTTTTTAATTTAGAGCTTTTACGTTTTGAAGATGATGAAGTTGATTTATCTATTCATGTATCTAAAGGTACTTATATTAGAACGATTGTAGATGATTTAGGTGAGTTATTAGGCTGTGGTGCTCATGTCGCTCACTTAAGAAGAAGTGCGGTTGGTAATTATCCTAAGAATAGAATGGTTACTATGGAGCAACTTGAAGCCTTATTAGCGCAAGCAGAGGCGGATGAAGTTTCTCCTTCTACATTGCTTGACCCTTTGTTATTACCCATGACAACGGCTTGTGATGGGATACCTGCTGTTTTTGTTGATGATATGTCAGCTCATTATTTAAGGCATGGTAATCCTGTACAAACTTCTAATGCGCCAGCTGAAGGAATGGTACAAGTGTTTATTGGTGACAATGAAGTTGACGGTGAATTTATTGGCGTAGGCTTCATTGATGATGAAGGTAGAGTAGCACCTAAGCGCATTGTTGTTGCCCCAAATTCAAACGGCTAATTTTTACAGCTTTAATATTATATCTCAGACAGAGCAACTTAAATTACTTATAGGGAGTCTTTAATCAGACTCCCTATTTTTTTTAGTGCTGTTAATCGTTTCCCCGTAATTTCATGATAAGCAGATAATGTGCTTTATGTTGCAGCGAAAGAGTTTATAGATCATGAAAAAATGGATATTGAATTTACGATAAGAGAAATAACAACCAATATCCATATTGTTAAAGGTTTTATTTTTATAGTGGTAGTGAGGCAAATTATAAATATAACTAATGATCCGCAGTAAACAGTTGCAATCGCACACTTTACTGATAGAATACGCGCTCTTTTGTCGTCTTAGCTGAATTAGTGTTTGGCAGGATGAGAATTTTACTTACTTATTCCATACTCGGTTTAAGTAAACACACTAAGGAAATATTATGTCTTTAAACGCTACAGAAAAAGCAGCAATTGTTGCTGAATATGCTCAAAAAGAAGGTGATACAGGTTCACCAGAAGTACAAGTTGCTTTGTTAACTACTCAAATCAACCATCTTCAAGGTCACTTTAAAGAGCACATCCATGACCACCATTCACGTCGTGGTTTATTACGTATGGTAAGCCAACGTCGTAAATTACTTGATTACTTAAAAGGCAAAAACGTTGAACGTTATACTGCTTTAATCGGTAAATTAGGTCTACGTCGTTAAGATTAGATTTATTTGGAAAGAGGAGCCTTATGGCTCCTTTTTTTATGGGATAAATTAATTATTAATCTTTAGTGATATCATTAAAGATTAATAATTAAAGAGAATAAAAAAATTACTCTTCTATTAAAGGCCAGCCACCGAGTTGCTTCCATTTATTCACAATATGGCAAAACAGTTCAGCTGTTTTTTCTGTGTCATATAATGCCGAATGAGCTTCATTGTTATTAAAATCTATATTGGCTGCTATACAAGCTTTAGCTAATACCGTTTGTCCTAATACTAAACCTGAAAGTGTTGTAGTATCAAAACTAACAAAAGGATGAAACGGAGAGCGTTTAATTAAGCACCTTTGTGTTGCTGCATTCACAAAACCTAAATCAAACGAAGCGTTATGTGCAACCATAACCGCACGTTGGCACCCTACAGCTTTCATCTTTTTACGAATTAATTTAAATATCGCTTTTAACGCGGTTTCTTCATCTACAGCGCCTCTTAATGGGTTTGTTGGATCAATACCTGTAAATTCTAAAGCTGCTTTTTCTAAATTAGCACCTTCAAAAGGGTCAACATTAAAATGTATGGTTTTATCTAAAGAAAAATTACCGTCTTCATCAAGGGAAAGGGTTGTTGCCGCTATTTCAAGTAGAGCATCTGTTTGTGCATTGAATCCAGCAGTTTCAACATCTACAACTACAGGGAAATAACCTCTAAAACGTTGAGCAAAAAGTGTTTTTCCATTTTCAGCTGAATCAGCCGTAGATGAATTAAGATCTGTCATACAAAAAAGTCTTATTTATTTTGATAATTAATAACAATTATCTCAGAAAATAGCTAAAATAAGTACGGAGAACTGAGCGTTTTTTACTTTTATCCTTTAATTTTATCAATTGGTGTTAAAGTTATTCAAATGTTTGTCGATATAGTTACTGTCATTGAAACTAAAATGTAATTGATTATGAAAAAATATCTTCTACCCGTTGTTTTATTAGTATCTGTTTGCAATGCAAATGCAGGTATGAGGCAGTATGTGGCTAACTTAGATAACTCTAAGTGGCAATTATCTAACGAATCACGTTTAGAGTGTACACTTTCCCATAATATTCCCAATTACGGCGAAGCCAAGTTTTACAGTAAAGCTAATCGTAAATCTAATTTAGAATTTGAATTAGACATGATGCGCTTACCTGATAACTACTCGTTAGCAGAAGTTCGTTCTGTTGCGCCTAAATGGCGACCGGGTATTGCAGGTTATACTTTGGCTGATATGAAATTACATAAACAATTTGCGCCAAGTTTACCTAAAAAAGTCGCTTGGACTATGTTGAATGAATTAGATCAAGGTATGAGCCCAACCTTTTATTATAACGATTGGTACCGAAGCGATGAAAAAATATCTGTTGGTTTATCAACCGCTAAATTTCAACGAGCTTATCAAAAATTTGTTAATTGTGTTGGTAATTTACTCAACTATAGTTTTGATGATATTTCTTATACGGTATTAAATTATCAATTTGGAAGTGACAATTTAACTAAATCATCTAAACGTAAATTAGCCATGATTGCTGAATATTTAAGTTTAGATACAGAGCTAGAGTTAGTACTCATTGATGGATATACCGATAGCTACGGACCTAGAAATGCTAACTATGAAATGTCTAAACGACGCGCGCAAACTATTAGAGAGCAATTTGTTAAAACTGGTATTGATCCTAGTCGAATAGAAGCAAAAGGTTATGGTGAAAAGCGTCATGTAGCTTCAAATGACACCATAATAGGGCGTGAAAAGAATAGACGAGTAGTAATTAGAATGGATAAACCCTAACGTATTAATTACGAGTGATACAAGTTAAACGTCTCGTTTACCCAGCAAAGTATCTCGAATTTAAGCATTTAAGTTGAATAGGCCTTTAGGTTATCTTAATCTAAAGGTCTATTTTTTATGGATGTTTATATAATGAAATACGTATTAAAAATTATCACTTTCTTCTTCGTTACTTTGTCTTGTGCTGTTAATGCTCAACTTAAAGACGCATATACTTATGCCAACTATGATCAAGTCACTACAACCCATATTTATTTAGACTTAGCTGTTGATTTTGAAGAAAAATCACTTAAAGGGTTTGCTGAGTTATCGCTAAAATGGCTATCTGATGATTTACAGCCCATTTATTTAGATACTCGTGATTTAATTATTAAACGTGTTATGGCACAAAATAACTCAGGTAACTGGGTAAAAGTGCAACATATGTTAGCAAAGCGAGATGATGTTCTTGGTGCTAAGCTAACCATTAAACCTCAATTTAAAGCAAAAAAAGTACGTGTATATTACCACTCAACGGAAAAAGCTTCGGGATTACAGTGGTTGCTACCCGAACAAACAGCAGGTAAAAATAAACCTTTTTTATTCAGTCAAAACCAAGCCATTCACGCGCGATCATGGATACCTATTCAAGATACACCCACGGTAAGATCTACCTACACGGCACGAATTACAACCGATAAAGACTTAGTTGCGGTAATGAGTGCTAACAATGAACCTGATACAGAACGTGATGGTGATTATTTCTTTTCAATGCCACAAGCTATTCCTTCTTACTTAATTGCAATAGGAGTCGGTGATTTACAGTTTAAAGCCATGAGTAAGCAAACGGGTATTTATGCTGAAGCGTCTATATTGGATGCGGCTGTTGCTGAGTTTGATGACACACAAGCAATGATTGATGAAACAGAAAAATTATTTGGGCCTTATCGCTGGGGTAGATACGATTTACTTATTCTACCACCGAGCTTTCCTTTTGGCGGTATGGAAAACCCACGTTTATCCTTTATTACTCCTACCGTTATTGCGGGCGACAAAAGTTTAGTAAATCTTATTGCGCATGAGTTAGCTCATTCTTGGTCTGGTAACTTAGTCACTAATGAAAGTTGGAGAGATTTATGGTTAAACGAAGGTTTTACCAGCTATGTTGAAAATCGCATTATGGAATCTGTTTTTGGTGTAGATCGTGCCGTTATGGAGCAAGCTTTGGGCGCTCAAGGTTTGAATGATGAAATCTCGGTATTAGCACCTGGTGATACACAGCTTTATATTGATTTGAAAGGACGCGACCCCGATGATGCATTTTCAGGTGTACCTTATGTAAAAGGTCAGTTGTTTTTAATGTATTTGGAAGAAAAATTTGGTCGAGATAAGTTTGATATATTCATGCTCGACTATTTCAATAGCCATGCTTTTCAAAGCTTAGGTACTGAAAACTTTATAGTGTATTTAAAAGAAAACTTAACACATAAATACCCTGATATAGTTTCTGATAAAGTATTGAACGAATGGATTTATGGACAAGGTTTACCGAGTGTTTCACCTAAGCCAACCTCTAATGCTTTCAACGTTATTGATAATTTAACAAATGAATTACTATCAAAAAGTATTAGTTTAGATGAAGTTAATACAACACAGTGGACGTTACACGAGTGGCTTCATTTCATTAATAACTTACCATTAGATATTAATGAATCATTCATGAGTACACTAGATAACCGTTTTAATTTAACCGTAAGTACGAATGCTGAAATTGCCCATGCTTGGTACTTATTATCAATTAAAGTGGGTTATAAACATGTTTATCCGCAAATGGCGACTTACTTAAAATCTATAGGCCGACGCAAACTTATTGTGCCGTTATATAAAGAGCTTGTTACCACGAAAGAAGGAAAAGACTGGGCTTTAAAAGTATATAAACAAGCAAGGCCTGGATACCATGGCTTAGCGCAGGGAACGATTGACGCATTGTTTGATTGAAAATAGCTATCAGACAAAACTATTAACTAAAAAAGGAGCATTAAGCTCCTTTTGTATACTAGGGGTTGAATATTATATCTGCGTTATTTAGTGACTAACACATCAACTTGTCTAAAATTATTTTGCTCAGAAATAATAATCTTTATATTGTAGTTATCTTTTATAAATGATTTTTCTAAACGGCCTTTTTTTCTGTTAGATGAAATGGCTTGGCCATATTTTTCTTCATAAAAATCCACAATACTCGTTTCATTACTTTTGGTGAAATAATTAATAACGGCGGGAATTTCATCGTCAAATTGTGCGAAAATTTTAGCGTCGTTCATTACTTCAATCGTTACTTTTTCAGTATCTGTAGCATTTGCGCTTGTACTTATCAGTGTGGCACTTAACAATGCTGAATATAAGGTAGAACAGAATATTGAAGATAACAGTGATCTTTTGGTGTTTTTAGTCACAGCATTTCCCTATATGAAATATGAATATAACGAGTTATAGCATGTTTGTTTTGGCTAAGCGAGTGCAGATATATAGCTTTTACTTACTTTTAATTAACGTATAAATGATTTTCTATAATGATCAACCCAAAGGTTAGTTGCTCCACAAATGGCAACAGGCATTACAATTAAATTGACTACAGGAAGCATTGAAAAAATAGCCACAGTAAAGCCAAAGCCATAACTAAGACCTTGTTTTTCTTTAAGTGCATTTTTCATTTCAGTGAATGATATTTTATGATTATCAAAAGGGTAATCTTTGTATTGAACAGCCATCATCCAAGCAACAAAAATAAACCAAATAACTTGCCCTATAACGGGTAAAATAAACATGATTAAAAGAAATCCTAGCGCTCTAGGTACGTAATAACAAAGCTTGGTCCACTCTCGGCCTACAGTACGAGGAATATCTTTAATAATATCGCTAAAACCACCATCAGGGGTTGGTTCACCTGTTAACATTGCTTCAACTTTTTCTGATAATAAACCATTAAAAGGCGCAGCCAACCAGTTTGCTGCCGTACTAAATATAAAAGAAAACAGCACCACAACGGCAATTAAAACAAAAGGCCACAAAACCGTGCTAAGCCAAGTTAACCAACTAGGTAACCACTGGGTAAACATTGCCATGTAATGATCGAGTTGCAAATAAAGGTAATAAAAAGCTACGCCGAATAAAATTAAATTGATAAATAACGGAACAAAAACAAATCGTTTAATGCCTTTTTGTTGAATAAGGTCAAAACCTTTAAAAAAATACCCAGCGCCACTGGTATTTTGTGTTGAAGATGTATTATGTTGCATTGTTTTTAATTTACCTAACTGTTTGATATTACAGAGTCGATTATATGTTGAACGGCTTTAAAATTACAGTATTGAATTGTTACAAAGCACATCAACATCTGGTAAAGTTAGCGGCTTATAATAGGGTGCGAGCAAATCGTTTATCTTATCATCAATTATTCCAATCTTTGTAGGCGACAATTAAATATGATTAAAAGGAGTTGTTTATAATATGCGCTTAAAGCATATAAAACTGGCTGGCTTTAAATCTTTTGTTGATCCAACTAAAGTGCCTTTTGAACAACAAATGACCGCGATTGTTGGCCCAAATGGTTGTGGTAAATCTAATATCATTGATGCTGTTCGTTGGGTGTTAGGTGAAAGTTCAGCTAAAAATTTACGTGGCGATTCTATGACCGACGTTATTTTTAATGGTTCATCAAGCCGTAAACCTATCGGTCAAGCCAGTGTAGAATTAGTTTTTGATAATATTGATGGCCGTATTCAAGGTAATATGGCGGATCGCAATGAAATTTCTATTCGTCGTTTAGTCAATAGAGAAAGCACCAACACTTATTTTTTAAATGGAACCAAATGTCGTCGTAGAGATATAACGGATATATTTTTAGGTACAGGTTTAGGACCTCGCAGTTATGCCATTATCGAACAAGGTACTATTTCTCGTTTAATCGAATCTAAACCCCATGAATTACGTATCTTTATTGAAGAAGCAGCAGGTATTTCAAAATATAAAGAACGACGTAAAGATACCGAAAATAGAATTAGACACACCCGTGAAAACCTTGCTCGTTTGAGTGACATTCGTGCTGAACTGAGTTTACAAATAGATAAACTCCATAAACAATCGGAAGCAGCTAAACGTTTTCGTACCTTAAAAGCACAAGAGCGAAAATATAAAGCTGAACTTTCAGTATTACGCTGGCAAACTTTTGATCAGCAAAGTAAACAGCAACAAACGTTTTATAACGATGCCCAAATTGATATTGAGTCGATTGCTAAAATTCAAGAAGAACAAAATATTGCTCTGTTTCAAGCGAAGCAAAAGGTTGAACTAAATAATGAGAGCATTACTGGGTTTAACAATAAAAAGTTAGAGTTAACTAATCATATTGCCCGCACAGAGCAAAATATTAAGCATTTAAAACAGCAAAGCACCAGTATTACACAAAATAACGATATTACTCAGCAGCAACTTTTAAATGCTCAAGCGCTTTTAAAAACAGAACAAGAAAAAAGAAATAAATTAGAAAACAGCTTAACGACCATTTTACCTCAGTTGAGCGATGTAGAAAAAAAATTAATAACAGAACAAAAAACGTTAGAAGGTTTATCTACACAACAAAATGAAGTGCAAGCTTTATGGAATGCTTCTTACCAAAGTGTTGCTGAATTCAAAGAAAAAACAGCAACTATTACAAATAAAGTCGAATTAGAGCAGCAAAAAAAATCACAAGCTAATGAACAAATCGAATCGTTAAATAATCAGCTGTTATATATTGATGAGCAGCATCAGAATAATTCATCGAATCAGGTCGATATCAAAGAAAGTAAAACTATCGAGAAGTCGTTAGCGCTTAGCCTAAGTAAACAACAGCAATTAAATCAGTTGATCCAAGCTAAGCAAAATAAAACAAATGAAACTAAGCAATCATTAGCCAGTGAAACAGCCTCTTTAACTGCATTAAATAACAATATAACGAACATCGATGAGCAACTTTCTCGTAAAGAAAATTGGCAAGTTGAACAGCATGCTTGTTTAAGAGGAAATAGCCTACAAGAAAAAGGCTTAGTCGTTGAAGGTGGTGAACAACAGCAAAATATTCAAACCCTTGTTGAGCAGCTTAGCGTTGAATCTGGCTGGGAAAAAGCGGTAGAAAGTTTACTGTTAAGTTGGTCGCAAGCAGAAATAGTCGACTCAGTATCAGATTCTATTTTAGCCATTAAACATTTAGATACGGCTTTGTTAATTGAGTTGAATACTCATATAAACAAAAATCCTGCAGGCTCTGTTACTGAAAAAATAAAGAACTTACCGTCTGCTCTTTCTTTTTTTCAAAAAATTTACTTTGCTGATAATGTTGAACAAGCGCAAAAAATGCTTCCTAAACTTGGGTATGACGAATCTGTTATTTGCATGGATACTACGTGGTTAGGACATGGTTTTGTTCGTAAAGGTACTATTGAAAGCACGCCTAATCACCTTTTGTTACTTGAAAGAAAAGAGCAATTAACGAAAGATATTAGTCAACTAGAACAAGCTATTAATACAAATAAAGAACTGTTAGTTAAATTAGAACTTGAGTTGCAAGAGTTGTTAGTAGAACAAGAACAGTTAAATACTGAAAGTAAAACTATTGAGTTATCGCTACAAAACGCTAAACAAACAGAAGCATTAGAGGAGCAAAATCAGCAATTTTATTTAACACAACAGCAAAAAATAAAAAGTGACATTGAGTTTCATAAACAACAACTCATCAATATTCAGCAAAATATTAACCAGCTTACGGAGCAGCGTAATCAGTTAGTGATGCCGGCTGATGTCGATTTTGACCAATTAAAAAATCAACAAGAAAGCCTAGCAAAACAAGTGAGTGTTGCGCAAAAACGAGTGAACGACTTAGCTGAAGATCGTCATAATATAGCGATCAAAGTTGAGCAATTTAAAAACGAAAAAGATCAATGTAAGCAGAGTGTTCAAAGTGTTCAAAAAACAATAGAGCGTTTAATAGAGCAACAAATGTCTAATCAGCATGTTATTGATAACAGTGCCGAACCATTAAAAATTGATGAAGATAAGCTGGTTCAATGGCTTAAAGAAATGTCTGAAACAGACAGTAAAATAGAAAAGCTTCAGCAAGACATTGCTGATACTCAGCTTGAGGTGAAAACACTCGAGCTTGAACAAAAGAAAAATCAGGATAATATTTTAACTTTACGTGAAAAATCCGCTAAATTTCATTTAGATTATGAAAGTTTTAAATTACGAGCAGAATCGTCATTAGATTTACTGCGAGAAACACAACAATCATTTGATGAAATACTGAGTAACATGCCTAAAAATGCCAAAGAAAGCATTTGGCAAGCACATATTATTCGACTTTCGAAAGATATAGAGCGTTTAGGTGCGATTAATTTAGCGGCGATTGATGAATACGAAACGCAATTAACACGTAAAGAATATTTAGATACACAAAATAATGATTTAACTTTAGCAATTAACACCTTAGAAGCAGCAATCGAAAAAATAGACAAAGAGAGTCGTCAGAAATTTAAAAACACCTTTGAACAGGTAAATAAAGACCTGAAAAGCCTGTTCCCTAAGGTATTTGGTGGAGGGAAAGCCTATTTAGAATTAACAGGAACCGATATGTTAGATACCGGAGTAACAATAATGGCGCAACCACCTGGTAAAAAAAACAGTACTATTCATCTATTATCTGGTGGTGAAAAAGCGCTGACCGCTTTATCATTAGTATTCGCAATTTTTAGATTAAATCCAGCACCTTTTTGTATGTTGGATGAAGTTGACGCTCCGTTGGATGATGCCAACGTAAGTCGATTTTGTAACTTGGTTCGTGAAATGTCGCGAACTGTTCAGTTTATTTATATAAGTCATAATAAAATAGCCATGGAAATGGCTTCTCATTTAACAGGTGTTACCATGTTTGAACCCGGAGTTTCAAAAATGGTTGCTGTTGATATTGAAGAAGCTGTCGCTATGGCCGAAATATTGTAGGTTGAAAAATGGAAGGCAATTTTAGAAACACCCTTATAATTCTAAGCGCTGTTATTATTGCAGTAATTTTTATACATGGTTTTATAACGATAAGAAAAAATAAAAACCCCTATAAATTAAAAGCGACGAATGAACCGATTGAACCCATTGAAAGAGGTTTTGATGGTTCTGGCTTTGATCAAGACGGCGTAAGTAAACCGCGTGTAGTTGGTAGTAAAACACCAAGCGATAGACCGTCATTTAGTGATAATGAAGTAAAAAATACGCCTTTAACTGCAGCTAAAAAAGAGCCGAGTTATAGTGCCGTTGATACAGAAATAGACAATGATGATTTTGACTATAGCGAATCATCTGATCTGAAAATAACAAGCTCGATAAATACGACTGAAACTAAAGTTAAATCATCTTCAATTGATATTAGCTTAACGGACGCTGGCATTGAGCAATTAGGAACCTCTGAGCAAGATTATTCTACAGATATTGGTGACGATATTGTCGATTTTGACTACGGCGTAATAGAAAACCCTGATTTATTTAATAATGAAAACATAGATGAACCTGTGGAAAAGCCAGTTGTTATTGACAAGCCATTGTACGATACGCCTATCACACAACCAAAACCTCAAACTAAAGAGGTTATTACTACAGCTAAACCTAAAGTTAAAAAGAAAGCTCCAATTACAAAAAAAGAAGCCGTTAAACGTAATCAAATTGAATTAAACTTTGGTGATCCTGTAGATACCGGTGATATGCCATCTATGTCAGCAATTGATGACCCCGTAACCGCTGAAAAACAAATAAAAAGAGAACCACTTGAACCTGAAGTTTTGGTAGTGTCTGTTGTTATGCCTCAAGGAGAGGTGATTTCTGGTGCAGCGTTACTGCCTACCTTGCTCACTTTAGGTTTACGTTATGGAGATATGGATATTTTTCATCGTCATCAAGACAGCGCAGGTAATGGTAAAGTAACTTTTAGTTTAGCTAATATTATGAACCCTGGAACTTTCGACTTAGACGCTTTAGAAAACTTCACAACCTGCGGGGTAACATTATTTATGACCTTACCTAACGCAGGAGATGCATTTGAAGTGTTTGAGCATATGTTAGGGGCAGCCAAGCAAATTTCTATAGAGTTTGGAGCACAACTTCTCGATGATAAACGTAGTGTTATGACCAAACAAACAGAACAGCATTACATGAGTAAAATTAGAGAGTTTGAAAGAAAAAATCGTATCGCATTAGCATAACCTTTTTAATGCTATAGCAGTTTAAGTAATACCAAGTTTAATAATAATATTACCAACTTGGTTATAATAGGGTTCTATTTTATAGAGCCTTTTTTGTTTTTAACTTTAAGTGAATTATCACCTTTATTATGTCAAATATTCAGTTATCTCAGAGAGTTAGTGAGCTTCATACCTTAATCAATAAATACAACAATCAATATTACGTATTAGATGAACCGAGTGTTCCTGATGCTGAATACGATAGGTTAATGAAAGAATTGATTGCTATTGAGACAGAACACCCTGAATTGAAAAAAGTAGATTCTCCTAGTCAAAAAGTAGGAGGAGAAGCACTTAAGGTTTTCACACAAGTTACTCATCAAATACCTATGTTATCGCTTGATAATGTTTTTTCAAAAGAAGAATGGGATGCTTTTGTAAAACGATTACAAGACCGTATTGGTCACACTAAAGCGCTAAAAATTTGTGCAGAACCTAAATTAGATGGTTTAGCTGTGAGCTTACGTTACGAAAATGGCGTACTTGTTCAAGCGGCTACCCGGGGCGATGGCGCTACAGGCGAAAATATTACAGAAAATGTAAGAACAATTAAAAGTATCCCACTTCGTCTTACTGGTGATAACTACCCTGATATTATTGAAGTGCGCGGCGAAGTTTTTATGCCTAAAGCAAGCTTTGAACAACTTAACGAAAACGCCGTTAAAAAAGGCGAAAAAACTTTTGCTAACCCCAGAAATGCAGCGGCAGGTAGTTTAAGACAACTTGATTCTAAAATAACGTCAAAGCGTAACTTAGCTTTTTATGCATACGGATTAGGTTTTGTTGGTGATTTTATTGATGGAGTTGCCAGTGAAAACACACAATGGTTATCAAACTCTCACCATCAACGCTTATGTCAAGTTAAAGCACTTGGTTTACCTATGTGCCCAGAAGTTAGATTGCTTAAAAATACTGATGAATGCGAAGAATTTTACCAAAATATATTAAATAGTCGTTCAAGTTTGTCTTACGAAATAGACGGTACTGTATTAAAAGTTGACGACATTTTACTTCAGCAAAAGTTAGGCTTTGTAGCTAAAGCACCGCGTTGGGCAATGGCGTATAAATTTCCTGCTCAAGAAGAATTAACCGTATTAGAAGATGTAGAGTTTCAAGTAGGGCGTACAGGCGCAATAACCCCCGTGGCACGCTTAAAGCCTGTTTTTGTTGGTGGTGTAACGGTGAGTAATGCAACATTACATAACCAAGATGAAATTGATCGTTTAGGAATACAAATTAACGATACCGTGATTATTAGAAGAGCAGGCGATGTTATTCCTCAAATTGTTAGTGTTGTCATTGATAAACGACCTGATAATGCTCGCGAAATTCAATTTCCGACAATTTGCCCTGTATGTGATTCAGCTGTATTAAAAGCTGAAGGCGAGGCTGTTTTAAGATGTACTGGTGGTTTATTTTGTGGTGCACAACGTAAAGAGTCAATAAAGCATTTTGCCTCAAAGAAAGCGATTGATATTGATGGTTTAGGTGATAAGTTAGTTGAACAATTAGTGGATGAGAAGCTTATATCGACACCTGCAGATTTATTTAGATTAACCGAATTAAGTGTTAGCACGCTTGAGCGTATGGGACAAAAGTCTGCCGCTAACTTAATTGCGGGTATGGAAAAAGCCAAGCAAACCACATTGCCTAAGTTTATATACTCGTTAGGCATTCGAGAAGTAGGTGAAACTACAGCAAATAACTTAGCTCATCACTTTTTAACCTTCGATGCGCTTAAAAACGCAGATGAAGAAACTCTACAGTCAGTACCCGATGTAGGTGTAATTGTGGCGAAAAATATTATTCAGTTTTTTAAGCAAGAGCATAATATTGAAGTGATTGCTGACTTAACATCTTTTATGAGTTGGCCTGAAATTAAAGTAGCATCTGCTGATGAACAGCCTTTGCTCAATAAAACCTTTGTTTTAACAGGTACGTTAAGCCAAATGGGCCGTAACGAAGCTAAAGCTGCTTTACAATCTTTAGGGGCTAAAGTCTCAGGTAGTGTTTCTGCAAAAACGCATTATTTAGTTGCTGGAGAGAAAGCTGGATCTAAACTAACAAAAGCACAAGACTTGGGGGTAGAGGTACTTACTGAAGATGAGTTAGTTCAGTTATTTAAAGAGAATAATATTTCAGAATTCTAAGGAGGATACTAACTTTATTCTTAGTTTTTTACTCGAATTCATTACTAATGGCGGGATATTCATTTAGATAAAAAAAGGCTAAAACAATGTTTTAGCCTTTTAACAAATCTTGTCGTTTAGATTCCATTTAGTTTATAAATTTAATCTAATTCAGTAAGTTAACTTACCTGTATTAACGTTTTAATGCTACTTTTTTGTCAACACTCATAGTAGCCACTATTCTACGGTTTTCAGCGTTAGCCGCTCTAGTCGTTGCTTTATTTAATAAGCGTTCTTCACCGTATCCAACAGCAGATAGTCTATCAGCATCAATACCGTATTTATTTGTAAGCATATCTACTACTGCATTAGCACGTAATTGAGATAATGTTTTGTTTAATGCGTCGTTACCTGGAGCTGAAGCATGACCTTCAATAACTACATTTACTGATTCATATGTTTTTAAGAATTCAGCAACTTCTTTAATTTTTTCAAAGTACTGTGGCTTAATTACAGCGTTGTTATTATCAAAGTTAATTAATAAATTAATTGAAGCAACATCATCCATGTAAATAGTACAGCCACGGTCATCTACTTTATTTACCATTGGCGTGTTTTTACATTGATCTTTAGCGTCAGCAACACCGTCTTTGTCTGAATCTAACATAGCTACAGCTTTTTCTGGCATTACTTGAGCTGGTTTTGTTTCTTTTTTAGCTGGTCTAGATTTTTTTGATTCGCCAAAGAAGTAAGTGAAACCTAATTGTGCAGAGAAATCATCATAGTATTCATCAAATTGGTAATGAGCTTTAGTTTCAAAATAAAGTGCTGTTTTTTCACTTAAATAGTGACGGTAACCTAAACCTAAGTTAGATGATAATTTAGATTTAACGATGTCTAATTCACTTAAGCCAGCTACAAAATAGAAGTTTTGCTCTGTTGGGAAATACAATACGTCAAATGCGATATTTGAAGAGTTAGGCTTTGCAAAACCACCATTTTTAGCATCTAAGTTTATATGGCTGTAACCTAATCTTAGTTCAGTTGTTGTATTTAGGCGGTAACCTAGTTCTGCACCAAAACCGTCACCATTGTTAAGTGAAGATAAAGGGCTGTTAGTTAACCAACGTTCACTGTCTGTATCAATATGTAGAAGATGAATACCACCATAAGCTTTACCAACTAGGTCTTCAGCATTAGGTTGTTCTGCTGAAAAAGCTGATGTAGTTGCAAATAAAGATGAAATAGCTATGGCAATAGCGCTACGTAAAATTGATTTTTTCATAAAAATAATTCCCTGTTTAAATAATTGGGTGGATTATAGCTATATTTATTTGCGTTAACAAATTATTTACATTTAAAGTTTGTTATTTTTAAATATTACTTAGATGAAATAATAAATTTAAATCTTCTTTATGCAAAAGAAGAATTTTTATTTTGATTTAGGTTAATATTGTAGCCATATACATTGCGTATTATTCAATACCAAGTAACTTAATCTTTATCAGGATGATTTTTTGAATACGAAAACACAAAAAATGAGTTTTTTTTATTTTTTCTCTTTGCTTAAACAACATAAAAAAGGCGTATTGTTTGTCATCATTTTAATGGTTTTAGAAAGTCTAGTCAGTTTAAGTGTTCCATGGTTTGCAGGGCAGTTCTCTAAAAGTGTTCTAGAAAACTATACTATTTATGATTTTGGCTATAAATGGATAGCACTTATTTGGTTGTCTTTATTCGCTATACAAGCAGTACTTCGTTTTTTCTCTACTTACCGAATTAACTATATAGGCGCACAAGTATTGACACAGTTAAGTTGCCGTTTGTATGATCATATTCAAGTACTGCCCGTTAAGTATTTTAACAATAATAAAAAAGGTGAAACGCTTGCACTACTCAGTAATGATGTAAGCATTTTGAGTCATTTTTTATCGGGTGTAATTACCAGTTTAGTGCCTTCGTTATTAATATTGGTTGGAGCCTTAATACTCATGGCGTCAATTAGTCCAACTATAACGTTCATTATTATGTTGATGGTGCCTGCATTTTTTGTTGTTTTAAAAATTTTAGGAAAAGGAATTAAACCTCTTACTGAAGATATTGTGCAAAGTCAGGCTAATTCGGTTGCCATCGCTAGCGAAAACTTTGGTGTTATTAAATTAGTTAAAGCCTTTTCTAGAGAAAATATAGAATCTGATCGTTTTAAAAATAATGCCTATAAAATTCAAGAATTACGAAGAAAGCAATTAAAAATTCAAGCTATTTTATCACCTTTAGTACAATTATTAGTTACTTCTGGAGTGTTAGTGGTTGTGGTTGTGAGCGCTATTCATTATCAAACAGGTAAGTTGTCAATGCCTGACTTAATTACTTTATTAATGTACGGGATTTTATTTGCAAGGCCAATGAGTGCTTTAGCTAACTTATATGGCCAAACACAACAAGCTTTAGGGGCATCTACCCGCTTAATTAAAGTTTTTAATATTTCGCCTGAGCCTATAGATAAAGGGGAGTTAGAACAAGAGATTAAGAGTAATAGTATTTCCTTTAAAAACATTAGCTTTAGTTATAATTCAACTGATATTTTGTTAAACAACGTTAACATAGATATTGCAGCAAGTGAGACCTTGGTCATTATTGGTGAGAATGGGAAAGGGAAAACCACTATATTACATTTATTGATGCGTTTTATAGAGCCTACAACTGGGGTTATTACTATTGGTGATACAAATATTAATGATATTAATCTATCGGTATTAAGAAAGTATATAGGCTTTGTTTCACAAGATATCGCATTGTGTGATGGTTCTGTTATGGACAACATAGCATATGGTTACCCACAAGCCACTAAAGAAGAAATTGAAAAAGTGGCTATTAAGGCCGGTGCACACACTTTTATAAATGAACTGGAATTTGGCTATAAGACACAAGTGGGCGAAAACGGTGTTTTACTCTCTGGTGGTCAACGACAACGTATTTCACTCGCAAGAGCTTTACTTGCCAAGCCTTCAATACTTTTATTGGATGAACCGACCTCGATGATTGATAAAGAAGGTAAAGAAGACTTTAATTTACAACTGGCTACATTATTACAAGATCAAACTGTAATTATTGTTACTCATGAACAACACTTAGCCGAAATAGCTGATCGTGTTGTTACTATTAAAAATGGACAATTGGTCACGGCTGATTTTCAGCCGTAACGAGTTATTCAATAACCTAGAGAGGTTGTTCATTCTATAACTAGGTTGATTATTAATAACTTACTGTTATTTAAATCAATGTGTTATGAATTTTAGTGACTTGAGTAGAGATAGAGGTCAAGTAAATTTATAATCATTCAGGGCGCTGTTTTGTAAAAGGTTTAGTGATCCCTGCATATTCACTAGCCCCTAATCGAGCTAGAGGGTTAACCATATCAGCATGCACTTTAACTCTATTTTTTGTATCTAGAACGGTTACTTTATCATTGATGTAAACTTGCTTAACTTCAACAAAAATAAGTGTTTGAGGGATATCTCCAATCTCTTTTATTTCATAAAGCTCACAGCCGTAGGCAATATCGCATTGCTCTAGTCGAGGTAATGCAAAACCTTCGAAAGGTACAGTGCTTAAAAGTGAATTATCTACTGATTCATTTAAATTGATTAAATCAAGCTCTGATTCGCCATGAGCTAGTGTTGCAGCTGTTTGAGTAACTAATTCTGATTGTTGTTCAGAGGCAATATGAATGACTATCTTTTTATGGTTAAGTATATTCACCAAAGTGTCTTTAGCTTCTCCCGTAGGTTTTTTCCCCACAGATATCATTAATATTGCTGGTTTACTTGAAACAGCGGTGAAATATGAAAAAGGTGCTAGGTTAAATTGACATTCATTGTCTTTTTTAGATAGTTCATCATCAGATAAGGTTAATGCCCAGGCGATAGGTCGAGGAATAATTGTTTGAGTCATTAAATGGTAACGTTGATTTGCTGAGTAATCTGAAAAATTTATGATCATGGCTGTGGAGGCATCTTATATGGTTAATGATTTAAGCTGTAACATTAAAATTGAACAATGTTAGCTACAGAGATTAGTTTAGCGAATAATCAATGATATACACTCGTCACTTTAACAACAATAGCTTTTATGTTTAAGCTTTGCTTTCTCTATGTATTCGTCTAGCTTTATTGATATTAATAAAGGTTCGTGTCGCTATATTGTTTTGCACTAAGTTTAAAATAAGCCTTTATTATCTATTTCATTATACTGCTATACTCCGCGCCTTAAATTGTTTGAGCTATTTGAGTAGAGGTACGTATGTCATTTTCAACACTGGGTTTATCTGAGCCTGTTTTAAAAGCAATAGCTGAGCAAGGCTATAAAACACCAACCGACATACAAAAACGCGCTATTCCTATTATTTTGTCTAAAAAAGACCTTATTGCTGCAGCCCAAACAGGTACAGGAAAAACCGCCAGCTTCGTATTACCCATTTTAGAGTTACTCAATACTGGTTATACATTACGAGGTAAGCGCATTAAAGCGCTTATATTGACACCTACAAGAGAATTAGCCGTTCAAGTTGAAGCGAGTATTGCAAATTACAGTAAACACTTAGAATTAAGCTCTATGGCTATGTATGGTGGAATTGATGCAGAACCTCAAAAGCAGCGTTTAATTTGGGGGATAGATATTCTTGTTGCTACACCTGGACGTTTACTTGATATGGCGCATCAACGAGCATTGCATTTTGATGAGTTGGAAGTATTAGTACTCGATGAAGCCGATAGAATGCTTGATATGGGCTTTAGAGAAGACATTAATAAAATAATTGAACGATTACCTACGCAGCGCCAAAACTTATTATTTTCTGCTACATTATCTGACGATATTCGCCAGTTAGCTAAGCGAGCTATTGGTCCTCATGCGGTTGAAATTTCTATTAAACAAGACAAATCAACACAGCCTAAAATCGATCAATGGTTAGTCACTGTAGATAAAACCAATAAATCTGCTTTATTAAGTTATCTAATTAAAGACAATGAATGGAAACAGGCGCTTATATTTATTGAAACTAAACACGGCGCTGCTAAATTAGTAAGCCAATTGGAAAAGCGTGATATTAAAGCTGAGTGTATTCATAGTGGTAAAACGCAAGAAATAAGAGAAAAAATACTGGCTGATTTTAAATCGGGAAAAATTCAATTTTTAGTGGCTACTGCTGTGGCCGCCCGAGGAATTGATATTGATGATTTATCGAGAGTGATAAATTACGACTTACCTGATAAAGCAGATGACTATATACACAGAATTGGAAGAACGGGTAGAGCAGGTGCTAGTGGTGAAGCCATTTCTTTTGTGGCGAAAGACAACTTTAGAAACCTTTGTGCTATTGAAAGTAAGCTAGGGCATATTATTGAACGAAAGGAGTTCGAACAATTTCCTGTGAAAAAAGTAGTGCCTTTATCTATTTTAAATTATGTGCCTAAAAATAAACAAAGACTTTGAGAGGTAAGTTTTTTATAAAATTCAAACTGGATAAATCAGTTTTTAAGAAAGAATAACTAAACCCCAACCTCAGCATACAAGCTGAGGTTAGTAGACTTTAAGGCTAAGTTACTCAGGGGTTAGGCTTTAGATTGTTCACTTTTACGTAATGTTTTTTCTTTACGTTTTTCTTTAATAATATGTTTAACATCGCCGCCAATATGGCTTTCACCACGTTCTTTAGCTAAGTTTACTTGGCGCTCTCTTTCTCTGAAGCCCGCGCGTTGCTCATCTGTATATTTATCAATACAACGTGGACAACTTACGCCTTTAACATAATGCTCACTTTGTTTTTCCTCTTCTGTAATTGGAAATCTACACGCAAAACATTGATCGTATTGGCCTTGTTCTAGGTTATGATTAACCGCAACTCGGCTGTCAAAAACAAAACATTCTCCTTCCCACATTGTTTCTTCTTGGGGGATTTCTTCTAGGTATTTTAAAACACCACCTTCTAAATGATAAACCTCTTCAAAACCTTGTTCTTTTAAATAAGCGGTAGATTTTTCACAACGAATACCGCCCGTACAAAACATAGCCACTTTCTTATGTTTATTTTTATCTAAGTTTTTTTCAACATACTCAGGAAACTCGCGAAAGGTTTCTGTATCAGGGTTTATTGCGTTTTTAAATGTGCCTATTTCAACTTCGTAATCGTTACGAGTATCTACAAGTAGCACATCAGGATCAGAAATTAAGGCATTCCAATCTTTAGGTTTTACGTAGGTGCCAACAGTAAGCGTAGGGTCTATACCCTCAACACCCATAGTCACTATTTCTTTTTTTAGTTTTACTTTAGTACGTTGAAATGGATTTTCAGTGTTGTAAGAAACTTTAAAAGATAAAGGAGATAAGCGACTGTCTTGCTCTAAAAAGTTAAGTACATTATCTATACCTGCCTGAGGGCCTGCTATTGTCCCATTAATACCTTCTTCAGCTAATAATAGCGTACCTTTTACTTCATTTTTTTCCATTGTAGCTAAAAGAGAAGGTTTTAAATTTTCAAAATTTTCTAATCGAACAAACTTATATAACGCACAAACTGTAATTTGACTCATTGAGTTACCCATTGAACTAACCAGAACGTAAATCTGGTGCTGTAGATTAAAACAACATATGTAATATGTTGTTAGCTTAGTGTAATTAAAACATCTATGGCCTTAATCACAAGATGCGGAATTCTAGCAAATAATACGAATTAACAAAATACTTCTCGGTGTTAACTTTATGCGCTAGATCAATTTTTTTATTTAATTTCTTCAAGTTGTCATGCTTCAGTAAAGAATTAGTCATATTTTACTTTTACATTTATAGCTTAACTTTATTAACTTTATTAACTTTTTTGAAGAGGGTTTGAAAATGGCTAATTATGATTTACATGGAACAGAAGAATTATTTAATGAAGAAACGAATATGCTAAACAGTAAACTCAACACAAAGGGTACTAAAAGAAAGTGGCGTGAAATAGAGAGTTTTAAAGAAAAACAAAGATTACGTCGAGAATTATTAGAGTATAGCCAATATGGTTTGTAATTTTTTTATGCAGTAACTCTAATTGTTTTATTAGAGTTACTGCATGCTTATTATTACGACAACATCTTTTTGATACTCGATAAAACACTTCTTTTTCAAAAATTCGAATTAATTCTTTTTTCTTCAGTAATAGATGGGTAAGATCCTGCTTTATTTATTATTGACTTATCTCATGTTTGAACTTAAATATCATACACCTTTTGAATGGACTGAAGCTGTTTTAGCTGATTTTGATACCTTTTTACAAGACCATGCAGCTGCAGAGAAAAAAGCTTCAGGGATGGCAATTTCGATGTTGTCTCATTACCAAGATCGTACACGTTTAGTGAAAGAAATGACGGATCTAGCCCTAGAAGAACTCATTCATTTTAAACAAGTGTTGAAACTTTTAACGGCTAGAAATGTGCCTTTGGCGAATGATAAAAAAGATACTTACGTAAAAGAAATTCGTTCTGTATTTAGACATGGTCAAGAAGAGTTTTTTATGGATAGATTATTAGTAGGAGCGGTTATTGAGGCGAGAGGGCATGAGCGATTTTCATTAGTTGCTGAGGCTTTAGAGCCAGGTAAAGATAAAGACTTTTATGTCAGTATTGCTAAATCAGAAGCAAAACATAAAAATTTATTTGTAGAGCTAGCTTACGAATATTTTGATAAAAATGCTGTTGATGTACGCTTAGATGAAATTTTAGAATTTGAAGCAAATGTTTGCGCTAAACTTCCGTTTAGAGCAGCGCTTCATTAGAACATAGCTTCTACGAATACACGAAAAAAGATAAAACGCTATTCCCTATTTATTGCAAAATAGTGTTTTATTTTTTTTCATATAAAAGAATTAAGCTGCGTTTGAAATCGGCGTATTTTGAATAACCACAGATAATTTTTCTACATTAGCTTTCTGATAGGCTTGTTTAAGCGTATCATTGTCTAACATAGAATCGTCATCAATTAATCCTGCTTCTTCAATCGTTATTTGATCCCAATCGCGTTCATTAAAGAAATTTTCGATATCTACAAGTTGATCATCTAAATTTTCATTTAAACAAAACATAGTAAAAGCATGTAAGTCACCTTTTACAAATTTACTTGTTTCACCCATAAATTCTGCAGTACCGCTAATAATTAACATAATTGCTCCTTTTTCTTTCTGTTGTATGCATGTGATAGCTAAATGACTGTAACGTCAATTTTCTAACAAAATATAATTAATTATAGTACAAGCAGAAATCATTCCAGTTTTATTTAGATGTTTTTTCAATTTCTTTTAAAGCATGTTGATATAAATGTGTTCCAAGTAGCGATAACAAACAATACGCTGCAAAATAATAAAAACCTTGTCCCACTACCGATAAGGTTTCGCTACTAATATGTAAATTCATTTTAAATCCGAACATGGAAAGCTGTTGTATGTCTGTTGTTTCAGCATGATTTGTAGAAAGAACCGCGAGAAATATAGCAATAACAAAAACATCAGCCATCGACCATTTGCCAATGGAAGCGACAAAACTAATAATTTTCTTTTCAATAAGCTGTTCTCTTTTCCAAAAAGCGATAGTTACTAAAATCGTTTTAATCACTGGGATACATATTGAAAAAATTAAAATAAGTAAGGCAACAAGTATTCTGTCATCTTGAAATAATTCTTGGATTGTTGTTATAAGCGAGAGCTCTTTATCAACTATAGTTGAAGATAAGCCCGTTCCGCTAACATTTGCAGTCATCTCCATCGACAAGGAAAACATAGGAAGCACTATGCCTGGAACAAATAAAAATAAAGCGAGAAGGTTAATTGCAAAGCCTAACTTTTTCTTGATCATAAGAGTGTTTTTAATACTGAGGTAAATTTGATGGCTATTATTCATTATTTTAATTGTGATTTCTAATTATTGTATCGATACCCTAATAAAAATCACGTAAAATATAGGCAACGAACTAAATCATATATTTAGTAAAACATTTAGGAAAATCATGAAAAAGACATTTACCCTTACTCACCCTAAAATTAAATACGAAAGATTAATTGATGGTGTGAAACACGACGTTAAAAAATACATTAAAAGGGAGCGTAATAAAACTCTTCCTGTTGATGCTGATTATTGGGATTTTGATTGTAAATTTGGCTTAACAGAGGCTGAAGCTGAAGAAGTACACTTAACTGAAATAAATAAACATATTGATAAAGCTGCATCTGAAAATTTAACCTCTTTTTATATAGAAATTATTGCAAAAGAAGGTTTTAGACAATTTAAGTCAGATATTGATGACGAAGAAGACGAAGATTAATCTTATTTTTCAGCAAGGAGCTAAATAGTGGCTGGGGCTAGTTTATTAACTTTAATTGATGATATTGCAACTATTTTGGATGATGTTGCGATACTTTCAAAAGTTGCTGCTAAAAAAACAGCGGGTGTTTTAGGTGATGACTTAGCATTAAACGCAGAACAAGTTTCTGGCGTAAAAGCCAACCGTGAATTACCCGTTGTTTGGGCTGTTACTAAAGGATCTTTTTTAAATAAATTAATATTAGTTCCTGCAGCTCTTGTTATTAGTGCATTTGCTCCTTCGTTTATTACTATCTTGCTTGTCATTGGTGGTTTGTTTTTGTGTTATGAAGGAGTGGAAAAAGTTGTTGAGAAAATTTTCCACCGTAAAAATAACCACAAACAACATGTTAAAAACGTTATCAACAGCGATGTAGATATAGTTGCTTTAGAGAAAAATAAAATTAAAGGGGCTATTCGTACAGATTTTGTGCTATCTGCTGAAATTGTTGTTATTGTTTTGGGGACATTACAAGATGCCTCGTTTGAAATGCAGGTTATGGTACTTTCTAGCATGGCATTGTTGATTACTGTTGGTGTTTATGGCCTAGTTGCTGCAATTGTTAAGTTAGACGACTTAGGGTTGTATTTATTAAAGCAATCGCTATCAGGCTCATTTAGTACACTCAAAAAAGCTTTAGGTAGAGGTTTGTTAACCTTTGCTCCATTACTAATGAAAACATTGGCTATTGTAGGTACTATCGCTATGTTTTTAGTAGGAGGCGGAATTATTGTTCATAGCATTGAGTTTATTCATCATATTATTTCTGATCTTATATCATGGACCAATAGTTTAATAAATTTTGACCTTAAAAGTGCTATTTCTATTTTGTTTGAAGGTTTAGTTGGGGTTATAGCTGGCGCTATTTTATTACCTATTGTTTCATTGGGTATAAGACTTAAAAAAAGCGTAAAGGCTGATCATAAAGAACCTCGTGAATCTTAAAAATTATCATAACTACCTAGGTTTTATTATGCTTTTGCCTTTAATTGCTTGGGCAATTACGGGAGTTTTCTTTTTTATTAAACCTGGTTATTCAGAAGCTTACGAACAACTAGCCATAAAAACATATCCTTCGATCAATTCATTTACAACGCCTAACACTAATCAGTGGTCTGAAATTAAAATAATACACTCCATTCTTGGAGAGCATTTATTAGTTAAAAATGAAGATAATAAATGGTCTCATTTGGATAGAGCAACAATGCAAATTATTGAAATACCTAGTGAGCAACAAGTAGAAGCTTTGATCCAAGATGCAATAAAGCATAATACTGAACGTTATGGCAATGTAGTGAGTCTTGATGGTTTAACAGTATTAACGTCCACTCAAATCGAAATAACCTTGAATTGGCCTCAAATGAGTTTGTATCAACAAGGTCCTGACACTGAATTTATTGATACTATGTATCAAATTCATTATTTAAAATGGACAGGTATTAAAGCTGTCGATAATGTTTTAGGTGTTGTTGGTTTAGCCCTTGTTATTATTTTAGCTTTATTAGGCACTATACTTAGTTTTAAGCGCTATTCCAGTGTCAATAAACAATGAGTCGAGCATACCGAAACTTTGTAACACTTATTTATGTTTACCTTTTTATTAATGAGAATAATTAATGAACGCAGTTCATCGACTTTACGAGCATCGAAAAAGCATTAGTACCACCGTTTATAATTCTAGAGGTTGGAAAGTTAAACGCTGTGAAAAATGTCGTATTGGCTTAACTCATTGTATTTGTAAATTAACGCCAAAAATGACAAGTAATGCTGGTTTTTTATTATTGATGTACGACACTGAAATTTTAAAACCGAGCAATACGGGTAAATTAATTGCTGACGTAGTACCCGATACGTTTGCTTTTTTATGGTCAAGAACTGAAGAAAATAAAGCATTATTAGCCGTTTTAAATGATGAACAATGGCAACCTTTTGTGGTCTTTCCTGATCAATATGCCGAACCTGAAAGGGAAGTTTATAATCAAACTCTTGTTTTTAAAGCAGGAAAACGACCATTATTTATTATGCTAGATGGTAGCTGGCGAGAAGCTAAAAAAATGTTTCGTAAAAGCCCATACCTTAACAGCTTTCCTGTTGTTTCATTTAACCCTGAAATGACAGACAACAAGGATATGATTTCTCGGTATCAAATTAGACAAGCATCAGCTAGCAACCAGTTTGCAACAGCAGAAGTCGCAGCTAGAGTACTCGATATGGCAGGAGAGGGCGTAAACGCAGAAGTTTTAGATTTATGGTTTGATGTGTTTAACTTTCAATATCGACAAAGTGTTTGCCAAGAAAATACAGGTAATCCCAATGCTATAGAGGATTACCAAAAGTATTTAGCAAGCTTATAAAGCAAGTGAAATTGCATTCTTGTCAGGCGTAGTGAAACTGCATTTGAAGTGCTATCGGTATAAATTACTTAATTGTAACTGTGTTATTTTCTGCTTCTAATAAGCCAGGGGATGATAATTGTTTTTTAGTTAACTGATTAACTACATCACCAATCACAATTAATGTAGGAGGCTTTATTTTATGTTCAGCGACTATATTGGCTAACGTATTTAATTGACCTCGATATACTTGTTGTTCTGGTTGTGTACCTTTATAAATGAGCGCTGCAGGAGTATCTGCTTTTTTACCATGCGCTATAAGTTTTGTAGCAATTTTAGGTAATGTATTTATTCCCATATAAAACACAATTGTTTGAGCATTAGACGTTAGACTTTCCCATGGTAAATTAAGTTCGCCATCATTTTCCATATGACCAGTAATAAAAGTACACCCTTGTGCAACACCTCTATGCGTTAACGGAATTCCCGCATAGGTTGTACAACCTGATGCTGCTGTAATACCAGGACATAAGTGACAATTAATTCCTTGAGAAATAGCATATTCAGCTTCTTCTCCTCCTCTTCCAAAAATGAAAGGATCTCCACCTTTTAAGCGAAGCACTCGCTTACCTAACTTAGCTTGCTCTACAAGCAACTCATTGATTTTATTTTGAGGAACAGAGTGGTTAGCTTGTTTTTTTCCAACATAATACTTTTTTGATGTTTCTGGTAATAAATCGAGAATATCTTGGCTTACTAGACGATCGTAAATCGTTACTTCTGCTTGTTGAATGAAACGTAAGGCTCTTAAGGTTAATAGCTCAGGGTCTCCAGGGCCAGCTCCTACTAATGCGATCTCACCAGAGTTTAAAACGGCTTTACTTGTAAACGTAATATTTGAATCTTTATTATTAATTAGCATTGGAAACCTTTATGCTGTCCAGAGGTATTGTATATGAACGTCTTATACTGTCTTTTATATAGTTGCTTCAGGTTAAATTACACATGATGCCAATTATTGTCATATTATCATTTTAAGTGAGAACCCTAAAAACTCTTTTATTTTACTATATATTAATAATTTATATGTAGTTGTATTTATAGTTTTTTAGGTTATAGCTCTCAAAAGAAAAAAGCCTAACGAGAGTTGTTAGGCTTTTATATTTTTAAGTGGATTTTAAAGGGAGTTAAGAAGCTTTTGAGCGTCTTCGCGTTCCGTAAATCTGTTTTTATTAGCTAGTGACTGTTTGAGTTCTCGCTTAGCTTCTTCAATTCTATTTAACTTAACTAAGGTATAACCAATATGATAGTTAATTGAAGGATTATTAGAATCCATTGAATAGGCTTTTCTAAGAATAGATAAGCTTTCGTCAAACTTATTATTAAGACTTAAAATCCAACCATATGTGTCAATAATAGCAGATGAATTGTTATCCAGCTCCATTGATTGTTTTGAATATAACTCCGCTTTGTTTAAATCTATAGTGATATATATATTCGCTAGATTATTTAATATAGAGGCCTTGTTGATTAAATTATCAACAGTAATTAATTTCTCGTAGTGAACTTTAGCTTCTTGAGCATTACCATTACTTAATAAGTAATCGGCATATACTGTTCGCATTAAATAATTATTTGGATTTTTAGTTAATATGTTTTGTAATGTTGCTGTAAAACTTGGCTCTTCAACTTTATTTAAAGCTAATTGATATAACTTTAATAAAACTCTATGGAAGTTATTGTCTTGATTTAATGCTTTTAAATAGAGTTTTTGAGCCGTAACTTTATTACCTTTCTTAAGGTAGTAGTCTCCTCTAAGCATTAATATATTGGGATCTAGTTTCCTCTTTTTTTCAAGAGCCGTTAAAATCGTATCTGCTTCAGAGAAATCTCCTAAATCAATTTCAAGCTTTACGAGTGAGCGTTGAATAAATATATTGTCCGGTTCAATAGAAAGTGCTTTTTCTAAACTTTTTTTAGCGCCAGATATATCGTTTGCTTGTATTTGCATTTGGCTCATTATAAAAATATCTCGTGGAGTCGTGACTACACCAGAAAGTAGCTGTAATTGCTTTTTAGCATTAGTAAAATCATCTAATCCTAAATAAATTTGTGCTTTCATTTTTATATATTTAGCATTTAAAAAGCTTAGTTTACTTAGTCTATCAGCTTGCTCTAACGCTTCTTTATATTCTTTTTGTTGATAGTTAAGTTCCATTAGAGTTTCTAATGCAGGTATGTAAGTTGAGTTCTTATCTATTATTTGAGTTAATACTTCTTTAGCTTGGTCTATATTTCCCATATCCCTATCAATTTTAGCATTAAGAACTTTTAACGATAAATTATCGGGTTGAGTTTCAAGTAAGTGTACTGATATTTTTTTTGCATCTTCAAATTTAGATAAAGCAGCGTTGGCGGTTGCACTATTAAATAAGGCATTAAAGTTATTTGGTTGTAGTTCTAAAATTTGATTTAGAAAATTTAATGCTTCAGTCCAGCGGCTGTTTTTTAAAAGCAAACTAGCTTTAAAGCTTAAGTAGTCGACATTCTTTATATTTATTTTTAGTAGATCATCTGCTACTTTATGGGCTTCAGGCATTTGATTATTACTCGCAAATAATAATCCTTTTGTAAGAAAGTAAGCCGATGAAAAATCTTTAGGCTTATTTTCGTTTAATAACTCTATTGCTTTACCTAATTGGTTACTTTTAGCGAGAAGGTTTACTTTAGCTAAAATAAACGGTAAATGTTTGCCGTAACTTTTTTCTAAGGGGGATAGTATTTGTTCAGCTTTATAAATTTTATTATCGTTAAGATAAAGCTCAAATAGTTTAATTGAGAGACTTAAATTATACTGGATAATTTTATTTTTACTTTCAAGTAGTTCAAATGCTTTTGAAGATTGCCCTTGTCTTAAGTAAATATCAACAAGTAAGCTAATTCCACTTAAGTCTTGAGGTTGCTCTTGAACATAAAACTGTAATTCTTTTTGAGCAAGCTCTAGATTATTTTGTAAATAAGCTGATGTCCCTGCCACTAAAGAAAGTGATGCATTGCTATTCCTTTGCTTATCACTGAGTAATGATAACTTTTGGCTAATATCAACGAGTATCTGATTTGCCTCTTCTTCTCTAGAACTATATGCAAATAAACGGCTCTTGAGTAGCTTTGCAAAAGGGTCATCAGGGGTTTCTTTGAGTATATTCTCAATGAGTGAAAGCGCTTCTTCTGTATTATTTGCGTTGGCATACGCATTCGCTAGTGCTCTTTGAATAAAGGGGTCATCAGGGTTTACCTCATATCCTTGCTTATAAGCTTGTAATGCCAAGTCAAATTCAGATCTTTTATCGTGAAGTTGTCCTTTTAAATTCCAAACTCGACTATCGTTTGGAAACAATATTTGAGCTTTAGCAATTAAGTTATCAGCGTCACTATAATTATTTTGATTTAATTCGTGAGCAGCCAAAGCGCTAATTGTTCTTAAATCGTTTGGTGCAAGAGCATAGGCTTTTTTATAATATACTTTCGCATTATCTAAATCTTTCATGGCTGAATAAGCATTACCTGATAACAAGAATGTTGTTAGCTGGCTAGCAGGCGTTAAGTTTTTGTCTGAACTTAACTTAATAACTTCATCATAAGAGTTTGTTAGCATTAAGGCACTGCTAAGATCATTGACCAAAAAATTTATATCTGCGCCTCTAAATAGAGCTTCTTGTAATACTTCAATTCCTTCTAAATACAAGCCTTTTTGAAGTAATACTCTCCCCATAAGTACGATAGCAGGTAGGTTGTCTTCGTCGTTTTTTAAAACATTTTTTAAATGTACATAAGCTTCGTCTACTTCGTTTTTATTATAAGAGGTTAGTGCTTTTTCAAAATCATTAAAAGCGTAAGAATTGAGTGACAATAATAATGTAGATGCTATAAGTAATGAACGCATATTTATCCAGCTGTAAGGTTGATAATAAAACTTGAAACATTCGTAATTATTCACTTTGTTATATAAGTGAATTCATTAATTCAATTATTATATTTTATTAAGAGTTTAATAGAATTAGTGAGCTATGAATATAGCTTAGTTTTTAGATAAAAAAAAAGATGGCTAAGCCATCTTTTTAATAACAATAAAAAATTATTATTTAATTTTACGTCTGTTAGCTGCAAACAATCCAACTAATGCTAAACCAAACATCATGATAGAAGTCGGTTCTGGTACGGAAGTAGTTGGAGGAGTAGCTGATTTAGTAAACGAAACGCCAGATAATTTGAATCCATCATTTCCTTCTAATGAACTATTTCCGCCGAAAGCAGTGTTTAATGCGCCAATTAACCAATATTTTGAAACAGTTCCTTTAACATTCGTTGAGTTATTTTTAAAATTAGTAAAGTAGCCTGAAGTATTTCTCATTTGAGCATAGCCAGAATCTATGGTTTGAGTGTTTTTTACGCTACTCCAACTTTTTCCATCTATATCTTTACTTGTTAGGGCTGCAACAGTAACTTGAGTATCGCTCGCTGAAGTAGTTAAATAAGAATATGTAGCTCTAGAAAGATTTACAGCACTTGAAAACTCAAGTAAGAACATATCATAATCTGTGCTGCTACTTCCATCATAGTTATCAGCAGTATGTCCGTCAGGATCTTGGTTTGTTATACCCCATCCAGCTCCATATCTTACAATTTTTTTCGCTGCATTAATTTTGTCATCACCCGTCATAGGATTGCTGGCAAAATCACTGTTATCAGACCAACCAGAAACAGTAATAGTAACTCCATCTTTTACAACATGAAATTGATTGTTACTATCGTTTGATGCGCTACTAAAACTAGCAGTAGTAACACTTGCTAATGCAGATGCAGACATTAATGCTAAGCCTGCTATGCTTAGTTTACTTATATTTAACAACATGTTAACTCCAATATTATGTTATTTAATGCAATGTAATGATAAAAGTGTCATTACATTTAAATTTTCTTAATTTAAAGCATTTATCATGCCTATAATTAAAATATCTTTATTTTCAATTGTTTACCTTGTTTTTGTTAATGCTTTATTTGTTCTTTTATAATAGCTGTAAAAAATACGGACACTTTGTTGTTATTTTTATTACAAAGTGTTTACTTTCAATTAACATAAAGGGCTGTTATTTATTCAGTAATTCTACTGATTTAATAAAGCTATTATATTTTAGATATTTACTTAGTGCTAGAATAATATGTATTAAACTTCTTTCAATTAATAAAAGTATATAAATACCATGAATTTCAGCCCTTTAGTGCAAGAGCTTATTGATGCTTTAAAATGTTTACCTGGTGTTGGAGCTAAATCAGCTCAAAGAATGGCGTTTCATTTATTAGAACGAAATAGAATAGGCGGTTCTAAATTGTCACATTCGTTGAAAAATGCCATGGAAAATATTGGCCACTGTCAACAATGCCGAACTTTTACCGAGCAAACTTTATGTGAAATTTGTCAAAACCCCAAACGTGAAATTGTACAGCAACTTTGTATTGTAGAATCGCCTGCAGATGTTATTGCTATTGAGCAAACGAGTGAATTCAAAGGGAAGTATTTTATTCTAATGGGGCATTTATCACCAATTGATGGGATTGGGCCTGAAGATTTAGGGCTTGATATATTAAGTGCACTACTTGGAAGTGATAATTTTAAGGAAATAATTCTTGCTACTAATCCTACTGTCGAGGGTGAGGCTACCGCACATTATATTGCGGAATTAGCATCGAAGTATAATGTTGATGTTTCACGTATTGCACATGGTGTACCTGTTGGAGGTGAATTAGAGTTTGTTGATGGGAATACTTTGTCTCATGCTTTATCTGGTCGAAAACGTTATTCATAAACTATTACTGTGCGTTAATTTTTATTTTTATTGAAATCAGACTTATGTCGGCTAACGCTTAAGTGAACCTTTGTTCATTTTCTTTTTATCATTAAAGGTTGAAAAGAAAAAAGACAGTCCTATATCTAATGTCAACGAACGACTATCGATTTAACTTAATTGTTAAATCGTGCTCGTTGTCCTGTATGACCCAATGAGTTTTTTTGAAAAGGTTTATCTAATGACTGATGTAAAAAATAGCGAAAATCATAGTTTTAGTGCTGATACTGCTAAAATATTGAAATTAATGATCCATTCATTATATTCGAATAAAGAAATTTTCTTACGTGAATTAGTATCCAACGCGGCGGATGCTGCTGATAAATTACGCTTTAGAGCATTATCCAATGCTGATTTATACGAAGACGATAGCGATTTACGTGTTCGTGTAAGTGCAGATAAAGAAAATAATACCTTAACTATTTCAGATAATGGAATAGGTATGAATCATGAAGATATAGTCACTCATTTAGGTACCATAGCTAAATCAGGAACTGCGGATTTCTTTTCTCAGCTATCTGGTGACCAAGCGTCTGATTCTCAATTAATTGGTCAATTTGGCGTTGGTTTTTATTCAGCTTTTATTGTTGCAGATAGAGTAACAGTTCGCTCTCGAGCTGCTGGTGATGACGCTTCCAAAGGTGTTGAGTGGAGCAGTGAAGGGGAAGGTGAATTTACAACGGCTCAAATAAATAAAGCGAACCGTGGTACTGATATTATTCTACACTTAAAAGAAGAAGAGTCAGAATTTGCAGACGATTGGCGTTTAAAATCTATTGTAACTAAGTATTCAGATCATATTTCAGTGTCAGTTGAAATGTTAACACCTGCTGTTGAAGCTGTAGCAGAAGAAAAAGATGAAGAAGGCAATGTAACTCGCCCAGCCATAGAAGCAAAAGAAGCTACATGGGAAACCGTTAATAAAGCAACCGCTTTATGGACACGTGAAAAAACGGATGTGTCTGACGATGAATATAAAGAATTCTATAAACATGTATCGCACGATTACGGCGATCCTCTACTTTGGGCGCATAATAGAGTAGAAGGGAAAACAGAATACACAAGCTTGTTATATGTTCCTGCTAAAGCCCCATTTGATTTGCATAACCGTGAAAAACAACATGGTTTAAAACTATATGTTCAACGTGTTTTCATTATGGATGACGCCGAACAATTTATGCCTACCTATTTACGCTTTGTTAAAGGTTTATTAGATTCTAATGATCTTCCTTTAAATGTGTCTCGCGAAATCTTACAAGACAACAAAGTGACTCAAGCGATCAGAAAAGGCTGTACTAAACGTGTTTTAACTATGTTAGAGCGTTTAGGAAATAATGATAAAGAAAAATATCAAACATTCTGGAATGAATTCGGTCAGGTCTTAAAAGAAGGCCCAGCTGAAGATATGGCTCATAAAGAGCAAATTGCTAAATTACTTCGTTTTGCTTCAACAAACGATAATACCGATGTGCAAAGTGTTTCTTTGCCAGAATATATTGAGCGTATGAAAGAAGGGCAAGATAAAATTTATTATGTTGTTGCTGATAATTTCTCAGCCGCAAAAAATAGTCCTCATTTAGAAGTGTTCCGTAAAAAAGGTATTGAAGTCTTATTGTTATCTGATCGTATTGATGAATGGATGATAAGTCATTTAAATGAGTTTGATGGTAAACAGCTACAATCAGTCACTCGTGGTGGTTTAGATCTTGGTGATATGGATGACGCAGAAACTAAAGAAGCACAAGAAAAACTTGAACAAGAGTTCGACTCTGTTGTTACGCGTATTAAAACCGCTCTAAAAGGTAAGGTAAAAGACGTTAAATTGTCGCAACGTTTAACAGACTCACCTGCTTGTATTGTTACCGATGAAAACGATATGAGTAGTCAAATGATTAAATTAATGGAATCTGTAGGGCAAAGTGTGCCAGAAACACTGCCTATATTCGAAATAAATGCAGAGCATGAACTTGTTAAGCATATTTCAGATGAACCAGATGATGAGCAATTTAATCAATGGACAGAGGTTCTTTTTGATCAAGCTATGCTAGCTGAACGCGGTAGTTTAAAAGATCCCGCTTCATTTGTAGCTCGCTTAAACAAATTAATGTTAAGTTTAACGAAGTAAAAATTTAATATACTACTTAAGTATTAAAAAGGAGCCGAATGGCTCCTTTTTTGATGATAGTGTTATATTCTTACTTGTTTGCAAACGCCTGAAAATGTATAGTGTTGCTTTTTAAATCCATCATGAATTATATAGGGCTTTTTAAATGCGCATTATTTTATTAGGTGCTCCAGGAGCAGGTAAAGGTACTCAAGCACAATTTTTAATGGCCAAGTTTGGCATACCGCAAATTTCTACTGGTGATATGCTTCGAGCTGCTATTAAAGCAGGTACAGAACTTGGTATTAAAGCTAAAAAAGTAATGGATGCAGGTCAGTTAGTTTCTGATGAGCTTATTATTGGTTTAGTTAAAGAGCGTATTGCGCAAGATGACTGCAAAGCAGGATTTTTACTTGATGGTTTTCCTCGTACTATTCCACAAGCTGATGCCATGAAAGAAAACAATGTTATTGTTGACCATGTTATTGAGTTTGATGTTCCCGATAGTGTTATCGTCGAAAGAATGGCAGGCCGTCGTGTACATTCAGGGTCTGGCCGTGTATACCATCTTGTTTATAATCCACCTGCAGTTGAAGGTAAAGATGATGAAACGGGTGAAGATTTATCTATTCGTCCAGACGATGAAGAAGCAACTGTTCGTAAACGTTTAGCGGTATATCATGAGCAAACTAAACCTTTAGTTGAATACTACCAACAAGAAGCAAAGTCGGGTACTTGTTCATACCTTACAATAGATGGCACCCAAGCTGTTGAAGTCGTTAATACTATTTTATCTGAAAAGCTTTCATAATATCTCTGTAAATATTCAAAAGCTCGTTTATAACGAGCTTTTTTTGTTTTAGTACATTGATTTTTTATACTAAATACCACTATTATTTCTTCACAAACATATTGTATTAAGCTGAATAATAAATTGTTCAACTTAATATAATATTCAACTGCAATAATATTACGAAATAACTCGGGTTTTTTATAAGTAATTCTTTCTGGCATTACTATATTATCTGGTAATCTTTTATTTTTCATACTTCCGTAAAGTGGGCATAAATATGCAAAAAGCTTCTTTGTTACATCGTTTATACGAAGATATTAATAACAT
This sequence comes from Pseudocolwellia agarivorans, assembly GCF_002000085.1. GTDB lineage: Bacteria > Pseudomonadota > Gammaproteobacteria > Enterobacterales > Alteromonadaceae > Pseudocolwellia > Pseudocolwellia agarivorans. Next base: position 513,629 of record NZ_MUZU01000002.1, on the reverse strand, counting down.
TATTATTAAGCGCCAGCATCCTGTTACAGGTTTACTGCCTGCAAGTACAGCTATAACTACGCACGGAGATTATACGGATGCGTGGGTAAGAGATAATGTTTATTCTATCTTGAGTGTTTGGAGCCTGAGTATGGCGTTTAAGCGCGGTGGAGATAAAATTAAATGTGACGAATTAGAGCAATCTACTATTAAGTTAATGCGCGGTTTACTTACTTCTATGATGAGGCAGTCTGATAAAGTTGAAAAATTTAAAGCAACTTTAGACCCTATGGATTGTTTACATGCAAAATATAGTACAACTACAGGATTAACGGTTGTTGGTGATGATGAATGGGGGCATTTGCAAATAGATGCAACATCTATTTTTTTATTGATGATCGGACAAATGTCAGCTTCTGGCTTACGTATTATTAAAACAATTGATGAAGTCGATTTTATTCAGAATTTAGTTTATTACATCGCTTTTGCCTATAGAACTCCTGATTACGGCATTTGGGAGCGAGGAAATAAGATAAATAATGGTAAAACAGAAATTAATGCAAGTTCTGTTGGTATGGCAAAAGCTGCTTTACAAGCATTAGATGGGTTTAATCTTTTTGGCAAAGACGCTAACCCTAGAGCTATTATTCATACTATTCCTGATGCTGTCTCTAGAGCGCGTAATACATTGGCGCATCTTCTGCCAAGAGAATCTATGTCAAAAGAAGTGGATAGCGCACTTTTAAGTATTATTGGTTTTCCTGCTTTTGCTGTTAGTGACAAACAAGTCATAGATAAAACAAAAAATAAAATTTTATCGGAGTTAGGTGGAGATTACGGTTGCAAACGCTTTTTGTGGGATGGTCATCAAACAGCAGTAGAAGATCATAGTCGAATTCATTACGAGCATTCGGAGTTGGCTAATTTTGCTAACATTGAATCAGAATGGCCATTATTTTATACCTATTTATATATTCAAGCTTTATTTGATAATGATGCTGATGAGGCTAAAAAATATAAAGATAAGCTTGAAGCTATTATGGTTGATGTTGATGGAAAGAAACTTTTACCTGAGCTTTATTATGTTGAAGACGAAAATATTGAAGCAGAAAGAAGATCTCCTGGAAGTCAGCCAAGAACGCCAAATGAAAATATTCCGTTAGTTTGGGCACAAAGTCTTTATTTTACTGGATTAATGCTTGATGAGGGGGTTATCGAAAAAAATGATCTAGATCCTCTACAACTAAGATTTAGATCTACTAAAAATAATGAGGCGCAACTTGCGTTAGTCGTATTAGCTGAAAACAATAGTGTTAAGCAGCAATTAGCTGAAAAAGGTGTTATTGCTGAAACCATAAATGAAATTAGCCCAATAAATGTTATTACAGCGGAAGAGCTTGTTGAATGTTTTAGAAAAGTTGGCGCAAATGAAAGTTTAAAGCTTACTGGCCGTCCTAAACGTCGCTTACAAGGATTAGCTACAGCACAAACATATACTTTTAATGGTAAAGCATATTTGTCGTTATCAAGTCTTCAACATAAGGAAAATAATTACCGAATTTTTGATGCTGAATTAGCGAGCGAGCATTTGAAAGGTGAAGTTGAACACATAAATAAGCATTGGATAAATGACGAAGCTGCTGTTTTTACCTATTTATTAACTCAAGATATGTGTGATAGTGTTAATGCTGATGTGTTATTAGATACGCTTCGCTCCTTACAGCTAAGAGCAACACAAACTAACATTGGTTACGCTTCAGCTAGTTTGGCTTACAGAGCATCTAGAGTGAATAAGCTTGTTGTACCTAACTTTTCTATTCAAGCATTAGCCAATACGCCTGAAGTTTCTGACTCACATATTATTCCTTTTGATTTCTCGCTTTTTTCAGAATCTTTCCAGATAGAATTAAAGTCATTAAATTATTCTGATAAAACGAGCTATGAGCAATTAATGAAATGGAATAAAGAATATCAATTAGATTCTCATTTGCCACAAAATATAGAGAGTGCAGTTTTAACTCAATATGCCAGCATTACGTTTAAATCATTAGTTGAAAGTATTTATAGTAGGGCCCAACATAAACAACACTGGTTAACGGCTCGTTTATGTTTTTCTATACTTAAGCTTTCTTATAAAGATCTTGCTGATGATGTATCTCAGGTGTGCGCTCGTCATATATCTATCGTTGTAGGACAAAAGGATCAAACGGTATTAAATGGAGAGCATGCGTTATTAAAACCTAAAAAATTAGTCAAATTACTTGATGAAACTTCTGATAATTTATTGGAAAGAACATTAATACAGGAGTTATTAGTTATTCTTGGAAACACTATACGTATTGATACGCAATTATTTAATGGTTTGCGTTCTATTAAATTAAATAGTGTTTTAACGTTATGTGTTGAGCATTCAGAATGTACGGAAGAGTCGTTAATTCTTTTATCAAGCAAGTCACCTGCAGAATTAAATACTTTGGTACAAAAGATACTCAATGAGCAGCAAGAAGCGTTTAATTACAATATAGAATATAGCTATAGTGCCAAAGCGAATAATCAAAATATATCTTATAAAATGCAAGCAATTGATACTGATTGGTTACAGTGGCGCACAGCAAAAGGTCTTATCACTCGTATAGATGACGTATTTTTAACTGATATCTGGCAAAGCTTATCAAATACACAACGTATTATTTTTGGAGATAATAAAAACTCAGGGGAGGTTTTAGATTCAACCTTAATAAGAGCATCAATGACTCCGAGAGAAGAAAGTTTTGCTAAAACCCTTGATGCACTTATTCAACATTTACATCCAATCTATTATAAGTCAGCGATTGTTGAAGTATTATATGCTTTTACTCAGTATTGTATGAAATATCCTGATTGCCAATTTGAGCAAATAGTTTTAGGTGAGGTTATTGAGCAAATGGCAAAAGACTATGTAAATGACCTTCAGTTTATAAAAGGACATGAACGAAGTTTAGATATATTAATGGCACAAGCACCAGATATATTACAAAAATACGCATTTAAAGTGTTTGAATCTTTTTAAAGTTGTTAAATTATTAAGATATATAATATGTGTCAGTTTATTTTACAGTATATATTTTAGATGGCTGCTGTATGTTTTTAAGTTGTTGTTTTTTATTGTTAATTTGTTTTTGGCATACCTTGTGCATTGTCATGGTATATCAGATTTAAACCTGATGATAACAACATCATCAGTAAACAATTAATAACAAAGGGTACTAAACATGAAAAAATTATTACTAGCTTCTTTAATTACAAGTGCTTCATTCGCAGCTACAGCAGATGTAGTTACATTTAACGATTCATCTTTTAACGGAACTCCTGGTTCTGAAGTCGTTTTTGATTTTATCGATTTCGATGCTGATTTAGCTCAAGTAACACAAACTGATACAGATGGTAACGGTCTTCTTGGCGGTGGTGCTGAAGCGTTTTCTGAATTTGGTTCTACAGATATCGTAAACTTTAAATTAGGCTCTGCACTTTTAGGTGTTGATGCTGCATATGAAGTGTTTTACAACTATGCATTTTCAGGTACAGCAACAGCAACAGCAGCTGGCAACTTAGAAGTAAACTTTAACGCAGGTGCTTCTGGTTTATATGTTGATACAACGAATGTTGGTAACGGCATGTTTGATGGTGGTGTACAAATCGCTTCATTTGGTCTTAATCAAGGTGCTTGTACAATTGATATCAAGCCAGGTCCATTACAAAACAAAGGTTTTTGTGGTCTTGATTTAAGCCTTAACTTTGCTGCAGGTTACTTCTTTAACACTAATGGTGATGATTTATCAACAACTCCAGGTGCTAAAACAGCTACTTTAATTGTTACTGTACAAGATATCCTAGGTTTAAGCCAAACTTATCCTGCTGCAGGTGGCACTCAAAACTTCCAAATTTCACATGATGGAAACATGACTTTAAGTGTTCCTGAGCCAGCTTCAGTAGCTATCTTAGGTTTAGGTTTATTAGGTTTTGCTGGCGCACGTCGTCGTAAAGCATAATTAATCAACTTATAAGTTAATAAAAAGCCGAACAAAAAGTTCGGCTTTTTTGTGTTTAAAATTTAAGAATTTTTTTTCTATTAAAGATCACCTTGAACTACTAACCTTATTATTACAAATTATCGTTAATTATTAACCAGAAGATTATAAATTTAATTAAGAAGAACCATTCAATATTTATTAATTCTGTATAATTACGTATAGTGTGCTAAAAAATAAGGATATGTTAAAAATAAACCCATAATTTATTTAATTAAATAGATATTATTTACAAAATTTATTTTTATAATAACTCATACATGCCAAATGCTATTTATGTAAAACACTTAAGCTTTAAGTATAAAAACAACAATTTTTATTCACTATCAGATATCTCTTTAACCATTAAAGCGAATAAATGTACAGGGATTATAGGGCCGAATGGTGCTGGTAAATCAACGTTTATTTCTGCGTTATGTGGTTTGCTACCTTCATTTGAAGGGCAGGTGTTTTATGATGAAAACCAGATGCAACCTTTAATTGATTCGGTTAAAGAAAAAGTCGCTTTAGTGCCGCAAGAATATGCCTTCTACCCACAATTATCAGTTAAGCAAAATCTTTATTATTTTCTATCTCTTTGTGTAGAATCAAAAAAAAGAAAAGAAGATAAGCATGCGTTTATTAGTGAAATTCTTGAGCAATGTGTATTAACTCATGTAAGTCATATTAAAGTGAGTAAACTTTCAGGTGGATATAAACGTCGTTTAAATATCGCGATAGCCTTGGTTAAACAACCCAAAGTTTTATTTTTAGATGAGCCAACCGTTGGTATAGACCCTGAATCGAGAGCTATTATTATTACTTTACTTGAGCAATTTAAAGCCGAAGGTAAAACCTTATTGTTTACTTCGCATATGCTTGATGAAGTTGAAAAAGTTTGTGACGATATCATTATACTTAAAGATGGAAAAGCATCGCTTATTGAGCAAACACAACAAAAGAATTTATTACTATCAGTAGAGTTTGAGCAGGAACCTTCAAGTACTAACTTTCTCAGCGGTTATCAAAAAATTGCAGCGTGTAAATATCAGTTACTTCTTACTTCTCCCGAAGAACTCAATAGTCATTTATTGCAGTTAAGTCAATTAAAAGTATCGATAAAAAACATTCATTATTCAGCTAATTCTGTTGAGCATATGTATAAGCAAGGGACCACGGGCAATAAATTATGATTTTAAGTAGCCTAAATAAAGAAGCTCGCATTATTTTAAGTGATATACACAGTATTGGTGTTTTACTTATATTACCTATCGCTTTCATGTTAATTATGACATTTGCAATGAGTGAGCAAGGCACCGATGTAATAAATAAAACTTCAGTGAGCTTTATCTCTGAAAATACCGATCCTATATCATTAGCTTATAAAGGTTATATAAAGCAGCAAGGTTTTACACTTGTTGAAAATGAGGGCTTAGCGGATATTTCTATAAAACTACCGAGTTCCTTTAATAATCAAATATTATCGGGTTTAGCTAAGGGAGCTATTGTTGTTAATATTCAAGCGAATATGACTCCTCAAAAAAAAGCAGCGGTTATAAGGCTTATTCAAACTGCATTGTCTAAACTAAGACTTCATGCTTTTATGCTTGAAAGTGGCGACTTAGATGAAGATCTCTCTTTAACTGAACAAATTAAAGAAATAGAAAACAGTACCGAAGTTGCTTCTTATTTTACTGTAGTAACACAGAATAAACAGACGTTTACCCCTATTTTATATAGTGTACCTTCATGGATTGTTTTTGGGCTTTATTTTATTGTTTTACCTGTTTCAATTACCGTAATAAACGAAAAGCAAAATGGCACGCTAATTAGATTAAAAACATTTCCTATATCTACGAGCCAATATTTTATGAGTAAATTCAGTGCTTTTTACTTATTAAGTATACTGCAGCTTATTTTATTAACTTTAGTTGGTGTATTTGTTGTACCTGTTGTGACAGAGCAGCCGGATATATTTATAAGCCATTGGGGCGTTTATATCATAGGGAGTTTATTTATTATATTAGCGGCTAATGCTTTAGCGTTTTTTATTGCTTCTTTAGTGAATAGCTATGAGCAAGCCATTGTTTTTGGCGGAGGAATAAATATATTATTAGCGGCTATTAGTGGCTTTATGGTGCCTATTGATATTTTACCTGAGGTAATGGCTAAAATAGCAACTTACTCACCTTTATATTGGTCTGCTGAAATTATTCGAAATTTATTTTCAGGTAAAGAATTTGTCGATATTTTACCGTATTTACTTAAGTTACTTGTATTTAGTTTATTCGTTTTATCAATGGCGTTTTATTTATTCATCAACAAAATCAGGAAATTAATGTGGAACTAGAAGAATTAAAACAAAAACTTAAAAGAATGATTGTTGAAGAATGTGAAAAAGAAGACGATATTGCTTGGAATGATATTTTAGATGATGAAATGTTATTTGGTAGCGATTCTCGAGTAGGTTTAGACTCTTTAGATGCATTACAACTGTCTTTGGTATTAAAGAAAACCTTCGCGATAAAAGTTGAAGGCTCTAAAGAAAGCCGAAAGCATTTAACAACAATTAATAGTATTGCCAATTTAATTGCTGAAAATAGCTAATATGATTAAAAGAACATATTCATGAATAACGTTTTTATTGTCGCTTCTGCTTCTATTAGTGCGATAGGAGAGCAGAAAGATTGTCAGTATATTGTTGATAATCCGGAAAATATGTCAACAGTTGAAATTCCGGCTGAAAATAAAAGTGCGTTCTATTTTCCAATAAATAAAAACAGGCTACACAAAACATTTGATGAGATGATCTCGTTGTTATCTTCTCAAATAGAGGTCGTTATTCAACAAGCGAATTTAACCTCTGAAGAACTCGCTCAAACTGTCTTGTTCTTAGGATCTACATCTCTTGATATAGCGTGCGTAGAGCCAGATGAAAACAAATCGATCTGGCTATCTCAAACGGACAGGATAAGCCAAAAACTAGCGTCGTTATTTGGTTTACATAAAATACATTACACCTTTAATACGGCTTGTACTTCGAGTGCGAATGCTGTGCTGTACGCTACACAATTTATAAAACACAACAAAATTAAACATGCGCTTGTTGTTGGTTGCGAGTTTTTCAATCAACTCTCTATTAATGGATTTGATTCATTAGACTTATTCAGTAACTCAGGTGTTAGGCCTTTTTCAAATACACGAGACGGGCTTTTATTAGGTGAGGGCGTTGGTGTATTGATGTTATCAAGCATGCCCAAGTCATCAACTATTTTTGAGGTGTTAGGTGGTTATTCATCATGTGACGATTTTAGCTTAACCATTACAGATGAAAATGGTGACCATATTGTTGAAGTAGTAGAAAAAGCACTCGCTAATGGGAATATTAATAAATCAGATATCGATCTCATTAAAATACATGGAACCGCTTCACAAATGAGTGATTTAGCTGAATGTAATGCTATTACTCGTTTGTTCAAGCTGCTTGATAATGCACCTGAGATACTTGGATTTAAATCCTTTTTAGGTCATACATTAGGGGCTTGTGGTGTTTTAGAATTAGCCTTGCTTGAGCATCTTTTTCAACAAGAAGTTCTTCCTGAATGTACATATCAAAAACAAGAGAAAAATGATCTTTTGCATCCTTTTATTTCGTCTGCTCAAAAAATGATGTTATCAGAACATATTTTACTTAATCATTTTGGTTTTGGTGGAAATAACGCTGCAGTTATTTTAAAAAATATAAAACTCACCAGCAACAAGAGGTTAATTCGTGATGAACTCTGATCCGTATTTGACTCTTATTGCTTATGAGAAGGTGAGTGTGTCTAACGAACTTTCTGATAAAGATATACGGTCTTTAGTGAAAAATGAAACTAATTTATCTGTAAGACGATTAGATACGTTTACTTTGTTGTCGCTATTAGCTGTGTATCGGTTATTCAATAATTCTTCGGAGTTATTTACACTATCATCTAAGCCATTATCTTTATATAGTGCCGCAGAATATTTAAGTGTAGAGCTTTTTCAATCGGTTATTATGAGTCTGAAGAATAATGAATCTATAAAGCCTTTTGATTTTATTTCTACTGTGGGTAATGCGGCAAACTTTTATATTACCAAAGAGTTTAATATAAAAGGACCTAATATTTTTATTGGCGCTAGTGATCAACCTTTTTTAAAAAGCTGTGCATTAGCTGAAATGGATTTTTTAGAAGATCATAGTTCGCAAGGCATTGTTATTGTATGGTCCATCACTGAAAGGTCACGTCAGTGTTATGCTTTTATTATTGAAAAGTGTGAGACGGGGATTACAGGCAAAACTATTAATGCAGATAATTATTTGAACATTGATGAGCTGATTAAAGAAGATTTATCTATTACTACGCCAGCTTACATTCAAAGTTTGTTTTAGGTTATTACATGTCGGTTTTTGTTTTATACGCAAAAGTTAATGATTCATGGTTTATAGAGCAATATAACCAATCTATTTCTTTATTGAATCATGAGGATAAAAATCGTTTTGATAAAATGAAAAGCTCATTAAAACGTCAACAACTCCTCCTGAGTCGAGTTTTATTGCTTCAAGCCGCGGCTCAGCTGCTCCAACAAAAATCACTGACTTTAAAAGCAGAAGATGAACCAGAAGAAAACAGTCACTTAGAAAGTTCCCAAATAAAGACTTACCAAATAGAGAATTACACTCAATTACTCATCAATCAAAAGTATAGTTTCTCAATTTCAATCACTCATAGTGGCTCTGTTGCCGCAGTATGTATTAGTTCACAACAGTTAAAGCTAGGGATTGATATTGAAAAAATTAAACCTAGAAATTTTGTTGAATTAGCTCAAGAATTTTGTGTGGAAGATGAGTTAACCCTTTTAAATAATAAGCAATACGACTCATACTATTTTTATAAACTATGGACAGCTAAAGAAGCACTAACTAAAGCAACACAAGCTAACTTAACTGATTTGTTCTCTTTTAATTGCTCTAATGTACTTATTAAAAACATTGGAACATTTGACTTTAATCATTCCATTTTTTCTTATCATACAAACAATTTATCAGATGAATTGGAAGCTTATATAGGCACCGTTGTTGTTCAAGTTGTTAGTGAAACGATATCTTTTAATGAAATAAAAAATATATCGTGGATATATTATACAAAGTAATTTTTTTAGTCGTAGTTTAACCTTATAACCTTGTATTTATTCATGTTAGCTGCAGGTAGTTAACTATTCTTTAGTTGAATTGCAAAGGCTGCTTAGGTAGAATTTGCGCATATTTTAGCGGTTGATGTATTTATGAAATTTGGTATTGAAAAGTGCGTAGCATGGTACGGAAACATACGTACTACCGAAGATTGGCAGTTATGGGCAAAAGGTGATTTAAATTATTCGCCTGAAGACGATCTTCCGCCTTTAAAACAAATACCTGCAATGCAACGTCGAAGATTAAGTCCTTTCGCTAAACTTTCTTTACATTGTATTCTTGAATCTCTTGGCGATAATGCGAGTAATATTCCTTGTGTTTTTTCTTCGCGTCACGGCGATTTACATAAAACCGCTAAATTAATTGAAGACGTCGCCACTAAAAATGATTTATCACCCACCCATTTTGGTTTGTCAGTTCATAATGCGGTAGCAGGATTATATAGTATTTTTGCTAATAACAAGCAGCCTATGACTGCTATTTCAGCTGGCGAAGATTCATTAATGATGGCAATAGTTGATGCTTACGCAAAACTAGAAAGCCAATATTTAGATAAAATTTTAGTCGTTTACACTGATCAAATTGTTCCTGAACAATACAGCCAATATGTTTCAAATGAAGAGCAAACTTTATCAGTCGCTTTTATTTTAACTAAATACCAGCCTGATACAGGCATTCAGTTAACCTTTGAAAAGCAAACTGAACATAGTGATGAAAAACTTACATTTCAGCCTCTTGATTTTTTAAGGTTTTTTCACGGAGAATATAAAGAGTTTGACATTCAGTCTAAGCGTTATCAGTGGCGTATCAGTAGACGTTTGTTTTGAACAAATTAAATAAATACTGGAGAATATTTGCAACCGGATCGGCATTTACCTTATTCGGCTTTGGCGGTATTTTACTTACCCTTATTGTTTTTCCTATTGTTAATTTTATGCATCGACATAACGAGTATCAACGTAAATACAGTGCTAGAAAAGTAGTACACAAAACGTTTAAAATGTTCGTGAATTATATGAGCTTTGTTGGCATTCTCACGCTCGAAATTGAAAACGAAGAACAATTAAAGCAACATAAAGGCAAGTTGGTTATTGCTAACCACCCATCCTTAATTGATGTGGTTGTGTTAATTTCTATTATAGAAAATGCCGATTGTGTTGTTAAAGCGGGTTTGTGGAAAAATCCTTTTTTAAAAGGAGTTGTAACAAATACAGGCTATATAAATAATGAAGAAGATCCTGATACGTTTTTAAAGGATTGCAGTAAAACGTTTGAAGAAGGTAACAATTTAATTGTGTTTCCTGAAGGAACAAGAAGTAGCATAGATAAACCCTTAAAGTTTAAACGCGGGGCGGCCAACATAGCATTAAGAACAAAAGTTGATATCGTACCTATAATTTTAACGGTTACGCCAACCACGTTAACAAAAGAATTAGCTTGGTATCAAATACCTGATAAAAAATTTACCGTCAAATTAGTTGTTAATCCTGTATTATCAACACAAAAATATAGAGAAACTGAATCAGTTTCTAACTCAGTAAGAGAACTTACTCGAGACTTAGTAGAATATTATAAAGAGGAATTTGCCGCTCATGAATGAGTTAATCACAGAAGTAAAACAACTGATTATTGAAACATTAGAATTAGAAGATATTGAACCCGCAGATATATCAGACGAAGAGCCATTGTTTATTGATGGCTTAGGTTTAGATTCTATAGACGCATTAGAATTGGGTGTAGCAATTAAAAAAGCGTATAATGTGAAAATTGATGGCGATTCTGAAGACAGTAAAAAACATTTTTACTCAGTTAAATCATTATGCCAATTTATCGAACAAAATAAATAATTCAGGTATTAAATTGACATGAAAAATAGAGAAGAAATTTACCAAGTACTTAGCAACATATTAGTGACTTTGTTTGAAATAGATGAAGAAGATATTTCAATGGATGCTCATTTATATGAAGACATGGATCTTGATAGCATTGACGCTGTTGATTTAGTTGTAAAATTACGCGAAATAACGGGTAAAAAAATAGAACCGGAAGATTTTAAACAAGTTCGTACTGTTAAAGACGTAGTTGATGCCGTTGAAAAATTAGCCCTTAGCTAATTTTAATGAAACATATTGTTATAGGGAGTGTTTTTGTACTCTATCCGTTAATCGTTTTTTTAGGATTAAAATGGATAGAGCCCACATATATTGCTCTAGTGCTAGTTTTTTTAGCTTGTTTACGCTTTTACTACAGTAAAGCATCAATAAATATTCCTTTTATTAAAATAGTGGGCATTAATATTATTATTTTATTAATGCTTAGCCTTTTTAATAACTCATCCTTTTTACTAAAATTATATCCTGTAGTCATGAGTTTAAGTTTTTTGAGTATATTTTTATATTCATTGGCTAAACCTCCCTCAGTTATTACCTTAATTGCTAGCGCTAGAGATAAGCTGACTATTAATGCGGTTGAATACACTAAGAAAGTTACTTTAGTATGGTGTGTGTTTTTCTTGATTAATGCTTCTATCTCTTTAGTCACCGTGTTTTTAAGTGATGAAATTTGGGCATTTTATAATGGCTTAGTTTCTTATGTACTTATGGGTGTTTTATTTCTTGGTGAATGGATAGTTAGAAAACGATTTAAGAAAAATGACCAATCAGATTACATTACCTAGCGATAAAACTTATTTTATTTCACAAGCTAAAACGTTTCAGCAATGGTCTGAATCGGTTTTATTTCATCGATCGCTTTTTATTCAAAATCCAGCTCAAACATGGTTGCTTTATTGCGAAGATGCTTATGAGTTTTCGGTTTTATTTTTTGCTTTACTTGGTGCTCGTAAAAATATCGTATTACCTCAAAACGGCACCACTAATCAATTACAAACTTGCTTAGCCCATGTACAAGGTGTCGCAGGTGCGAATGAACTAGATTTTGAAAATACTATTGTGTATCAAGCTGATGGTTGTTCAGTAAACCCAGAGCCATTAATTATATATACAGACACAAGAGTTATATTATTTACTTCTGGCTCTACCGGTGAAGCGAAGGCTATTCACAAAGAGTTTTCACATTTACTACAGGAAGTTCAGCAACTAGAAGCAAGCTTTGGTCATTACTTGAAAGATTCATGTGTAGTTTCTACCGTTTCACATCAACATATTTATGGTTTGTTATTTAAACTGATATGGCCTATTTGGTCAGGACGAAACATTATATTGCAGCCTTATGAATACCCAGAGCATTTATGTCACGACATCACAAAATACTCGTTAGATAAAGTCTCGTTAATTAGCAGCCCTGCACACTTTCATCGCTTAATTAAAGACAATGTATACACAGATCACGTTTCTCATATTTCTTGTATGTTTTCTTCAGGGGGGCCTTTAAGTTTAGAGGCAAGTTTGCAGTTAGCTAATGAATTACAGCAACCGCCAATTGAAGTGTTTGGTAGTACCGAAACAGGCGGAATAGCTTGGCGTCAACGTTTCAGCGAAGATAAACAACATTGGTTAGCATTCGACAATATTGAGATCGCCCTTGAACAAGAGTCTGAATGCCTCAAAATAAAATCACCTTATATTATTCAATCTGATTGGTACTTATGTGACGATAGAGTGAATATCATCAGTGACAACGAATTTGAACTTTGTGGACGAGTTGATCGTATTGTTAAAATAGAAGAAAAAAGAGTCTCGTTAGATCATGTGCAACAATGCTTAAAGTCGATTGATTGTATTGATGATGCCTACTGCTTAACCGCTAATAATAAAAGAGGCACTCAAGTAGTTGCCGCTATTGTCTTAACAGAACAAGCGAAAGCTGAGTTAAAACAAAGTCGAAATTTAGTCTTTAATCGTCATATAACCTCGATTTTACATGAAGATCTAGAAGCTATTGCTATACCAAAAAGATTTCGTTATTTAGAGGCTTTACCTTATAATCCTTCCGGAAAATTGAATAAAAAAGAGATGGAGAAGTTCTTTGAATAATAAGGTGTTATTTCCTCAAGTTGATCACGTGGAAGCCAATGAAGATGAAGTGGTTTTATCTTTAACTATTCCTGCAGGTTTATATTATTTTAAAGGGCACTTTCCACAGGCACCAATATTAGCTGGTGTTGTGCAAGTACATTGGGTTATGCATTATATTGAACAATATTTTGATTTGAAAATTGAACAATACCTTTCCGTTGATGCGTTAAAATTTCAAGTGATAATTGCGCCTGAGTACCAAGTTAAATTAATCTTAAAAAAAATGTCAGACCTCAAAGTCAGCTTTAATTACAGCTCAGAACATGGCGCTCACACTTCTGGCCGAGCAGTGTACCGCTAATGCAATATTGTTTCGTTATTCCATGCTATAACCATGATATTGTTATTAGAGACACTATCGCTTCTTTATGCGAATTTAACTTCCCCATTATTATTGTTGATGATGGCAGCCAAGCATCAACAAGAGAAATTTTAAAGCAAGTATCAGAAGAGTTTCCTTTGGTTACCTTAATTCATCATCAAGAAAACGGTGGTAAAGGGGCGGCTATGCAAACTGGTTTAGCTGCTGCTATTAACATGAATATGACTCATGCTTTGCAAGTTGATGCAGATGGTCAGCATGATTTACTCGATATTAATGAATTTATTAAAGAAGCCGCTGATTCGCCAGAAAGCTTGATCAGTGGTCAGCCTGTTTACGACGACTCTATTTCTAAAGGGCGTTTTTATGGACGCTATATCACTCACTTTTGGGTAGGAATAGAAACACTTTCTTGTAAAGTTATCGACTCCATGTGCGGCTTTAGGGTTTATCCGTTAGCGGCGTATGCAAAGCTTATACAAAATACTTCGCTAGGTAAGCGCATGGATTTTGATATTGAAGTTATGGTCAAGCTTATTTGGCAAGGTGTTCCTGTTAAATTTGTACAAACTAAAGTGCATTATCCTGAATTTGGTATTTCTCATTTTCATGCATTTAAAGATAATGTCATTATTAGTAAAATGCATACCCGTTTGTTTTTCGGTATGTTATTACGCCTACCTAAATTACTCGCGCAAAAGTGGAATAAAAAAGCAATGGCTGAGCAACCGTCAAACAACGAGCTAGAGCAAAATAAACCTGAAGATTTACATTGGTCTAAGTTAAAAGAACGTGGATCTATGTTGGGTATTGAAGTACTCGTATTTGTGCACAAATATTTAGGTAACTGGCTCTTTAAAGTCGTTTTATTTCCGGTCATGATTTACTTTTACTTAACGGGTGATGTTGCTAGAAAAAGCATTCATCATTACTTAAGTAACATGTACAAATACAAAAATAATGTCACTTTAACTCAAGGTCAACTGTTTCGAAAAGGCTTCAAAGTTTTTTATAACTTTGGTCTATCTATTGTCGACAAGTTTGATGCTTGGTTGGGCAAGGTAAATATTGAAGATATCGACATTAAAAATGATGCTGCCTATCAATCTTTAATTAATGCCAATGGCGCGGTTATTTTTAGTGCACATTTAGGTAACATGGAAGTGTGTCGAGCAATATTTAGTACGGGTGAAAACAAACGTAAGCTTAATGTTATTACCTACAACGAACATACGCCATCATTTAATAACTTCCTTAAAAAAGTAAACAAAGATGCTGCCATTAACTTTATTCATATTAATGACTTTGGGCCAGCCGACTCTATTCAATTAAAACAAAAAATTGAAGACGGTGAAGCTATTGTTATTTTTGCTGATCGTACTTCGGTTAATAATCCTGATAGTGTCTATAACGTTCCATTTATTGGTGAAGAAGCCCCGTTTGCTAAAGGGCCTTTTGCACTAGCATCGATTATGGACTGTAAAGTGTTTTTAATGTTTTGCTTGAAAGAAGAAGGGCGCTACTCAGCTTATGTTGAAGAGTTTGCCCAACCTAAAAAGGTAAAACGTAAAGAAAGAAATGAATACTTCTCGTCGCTTGCTGAAAAATATGCACAGCGATTAGAATTTTACTGCCGTAAAGAACCATACCAATGGTTTAACTTTTTTAGTTTTTGGCAGAATAAAAAATAATAAGCAAGATAAAGTAAAGATAGGTAATAGCTAATTTATAACAGCTATCAAAAATATATTGAATTGGAGAAACGCTAAGTGAATAGCGAAAATTGTAAAAAAATACTATTTGGTGAAGGTAACTTAACAATTGAAGACATTGTTAATGTATCTAAATCACAAGATCCTGTTGCACTTTCTCAAGCAGAAGATTTTAAAGAACGCATCGACGCTGGCGTACGTTTCTTAGATAAAATATTAAAAGAAGAAGGTCACATATACGGCGTCACAACAGGTTATGGCGATTCAGTTATGTTTGAAGTGCCGTTAGATCTCGTTGAAGAATTACCTATGCACCTTACACGTTTTCATGGCTGTGGTTTAGGTGACTTTTTTACGCCAGAACAATCACGCGCTATTTTAGCTACTCGTTTAGCTTCATTGTCTCGTGGATATTCAGGCGTTAGCTGGAACTTGCTCGACTTATTAGTTGAGTTACTTAATCGTAATATTTTGCCTGTTATTCCTGAAGAAGGCTCAGTAGGCGCCAGTGGTGACTTAACACCACTTTCTTATGTTGCAGGTACCTTAATTGGCGAAAGAGACACCTACTACAAAGGTGAAATAGTTCAGGCCAGTGAAGCGTTTGAAAAAGAAGGTTTAAAGCCGATTAAACTAAGACCTAAAGAAGGTCTAGCTGTAATGAATGGTACAGCCGTAATGACAGCTCTAGCTTGTACTGCGTATAAACGTGCTGAGTATGCTACTAAGTTAATGGCTCGAATTACGGCACTTTCGAGCTTAGCGTTAAAAGGTAACAGTAACCATTTTGACGATATTTTATTTAGTGTAAAACCGCATCCAGGTCAAAACCAAATAGCTAAGTGGATACAAACAGATTTAAACCACAATACGCATCCACGTAATTCTCATCGGTTACAAGATCGTTATTCAATTCGTTGTGCACCACATGTTATTGGCGTATTGGCTGATAGCTTACCTTGGTTACGTACCATGATAGAAAACGAGTTAAACAGCGCAAACGATAATCCGATTATTGATGGCATTGGCGAGCATATTTTACACGGTGGTCATTTCTATGGTGGTCATATTGCTATGGCAATGGATTCAATGAAAAACTGTGTTGCTAATTTAGCTGATTTAGCTGATAGACAAATTGCTACGCTTGTTGATATAAAAATGAATCATGGTTTACCACCCAACCTTACTGGGGCTACAGGCGACAGAAGACATATCAATCATGGTTTTAAAGCCATTCAAATTGGTTGTTCTGCTTGGACGGCTGAAGCGCTGAAGTTGACCATGCCTGCAAGTGTATTTTCACGCTCTACTGAATGTCACAATCAAGATAAAGTCAGCATGGGAACCATAGCTGCACGCGATTGTTTACGTATATTACAACTGACTGAACAAGTATTAGCAGCAACGCTTTTAGCTTCAGTACAAGGTATTAGACTTCGTATTATTAATAACGAATTATCTAAAGACTCTTTAACTGATGATGTAGCGGCTATGGTTGATGATGTTTCCAGTTTCTTTGAATTACTTGAAGAAGATCGTCCAACAGACAAGTTACTAAGAAAAACTATCTCATATATCCAAGAAGAACGCTGGAACCTTTATGAGGCAAGTTAAGGGCTTACTTACGGTATCAACAGAGATAGACGTACAATTTTATGATGTTGATGCCATGAGAGTGGTTTGGCATGGTAATTACGTTAAGTACATGGAAGAAGCTCGATGTTATTTACTACGTGCTTTTGACTATGATTACAACGATATGGAAGACTCTGGCTACGTATGGCCGGTTGTTGATATGCGCCTTAAATACGTTAAACCCGCTCGTTTTGGTAGTAAAATACGTGTTGAAGCAACTTTAGTTGAGTATGAATCACGTTTGAAAATTTCATACCGCATATTTGACACTGAATCAGGTGAAACATTAACTAAAGCGTATACCGTGCAAGTTGCTGTTGATATGACAACGAATGAAATGCAGTACGAGTCGCCTGCTGTACTTATAGAAAAACTGGCACCATATATTAAAAATGACTAAATTACTTTCTCGTTTATTGGCTTGCTGTTTAGCGCTTTTGGTTTTCACTCAGGTAAATGCCAAAGAGCTTATTGACGACTTCAAAATAGAAGAAGGCGTTGCTACTTTTACGCAAGAAAAGAAGTTTTCCTTTTTATCTACGCCTATTAAATCAAGCGGTCTTTTTAAAGTTTATAAGCATAATATTCTTTGGCAGGTAAACAGTCCTGTATTTTCAAAGTTATTAATTATTGATAATGAAATTTGGCAATTTATAGAACCTAATAATAGCGAAGTAAAAACGAAAGACGGTATTGCCAATCATTATCGGAAAATGGTGACACACGCCAGCATCGAAACACTCATCCAAACGGTTTTTACTGGCACTATAAATGAAGAGCAGTGGGACACAACAGTAAAAAGCGAGCAATGCTTATTGTTACAACCCAAAGATACTTTATTAGCTCAAGCGATTAGCTTATTAGAGTTATGCCTTGGTGAAGAAGAAGGCGAACGAGAAGTTTTAATTACCGATACGCAAAAAAACACCACTAAAATAGTGCTCACTCAAACAAAAAACAGCTTATCAGATGAAGATATTAATGAATTTAACATCCATTAATAAACTGTATGTTTGGTGTGTTCAATGCATTATCTTTGTCGTAATTTTATTGTACTTAGCGGCTAATCAACCCGTAAGTATAAATGCTAATTTAACTGCTTTATTCGATAATAATACGAATGATGATTGGAAAGCTATTCAGCAACAATTTAATACTGGCGCTAGTACAAAACAAATTTATTTGATCGGACATAGCAGTCTAGACATAGCTAAAGAGGCCGCTAATACTTTTGTTAATCAAGCCGGAAATATTGATGGTATCGATAGCGTAACAGGGAAATTATCAAACATTCCCAATCAAAGTATGATGATAAATAGCTACAGTGGTTTTGAACAACAGTTATTATTACCTGCTTTTCGAGATGCAATAACGCATCAAGATCTCGAAAAAATATTTAAAATAGAATTTGAGTTGATCAATCAAATAGGTGAGCAATTGGTGGCTCAAACTATTGAAAAAGATCCTACCTTATCTTTTGCTCATTTTCTTAATCGTTCGCCGTTCCCTCAAAATAAAATCAATATAACGTCAGACGGTTATTTAACTGTGCCTCATAACAATCTTGTGTATAATTTAGTAACCATTAGCACCAAAGAAGGGGCGTTAAATGTTAATAAAGCCAAGTCTATTGTTGAGTCGTTAAACGCAATACCATTAACACCTGAAGTTGACTATGTAAGAACCGGTGGTATTTTTTATAGCGACGAAGCAAGCCGCAGTGCAGAAAGTGAAATGAAACTACTAGGCGGGCTTTCTATTATAGCCACCTTGTTTTTAATTTTTATCTCTTACCGACGTTTTTCTGTTGTTATTAGTACGTTATTTCTCATTTCAATCAGCATTTTATATGGTTTTATTGGGTTAAATATCTTCTTTAAAGAAGTTAACTTACTCACCATGATCTTTGCTATTACCTTAGTTGGTATTGCGGTCGATTATAGTTTTCACAGTTTTACTGAATTACAACGGATTAAGGCAACGCAGCGTTCACCTTTATCTACTATTCGAATGTCGCTAGTATTAAGTTTTATTACCACAACCTTAGGTTATACCTTGCTTGTGGTGGTGCCAATTGTTCTGTTCAAACAAATAGCTGTGTTTACTGTATTTGGTTTACTTGGCGCTTTATTAACCGTGTTGTTGGTGTATCCGTACCTTCATCAAAAGTTTGATTTTAGCCGTCAAAAGCCTCTTGTTTTTTATGCTAAAGCCAACCGATTGCATCAAAAGCTATTCAACCTAAACGTTAAAGTGAGCATTGCTGCTGTATGTATTATTGCAGCCTTGTGTATTACCAGCTTATTTAATATCAGCTTTGTTGATAATCCTAAGTCTTTTTATCGTGTGTCAGACGCTTTATCGAATAGCGAAGTGAAAGTTAAAGAAATACTCGGACAAAAATTTGATAATCAATATCTGTTAGTTAAAGGCGATAGTGCTCAAACCTTATTAGAAAACGAAGAACAGCTATTACCTTTATTGAATCAATTAAAATCAACACAAGTAATTGGTAGCTATCAAGCAATTTCTCAATGGTTACCTTCTATTGAGCGCCAAAAGAAAGACAATCAATTACTCGTTAATGCGGGCAATAATCAATACTTTAGTCAGTTCTCATCATTACTGGGTTTAAACGCCAATAAAGTTGATATAGCCACACAATATTTAACGCCTGAAAGCTGGTTTGAAACGCCTTTAGGTAAAACCTATCAATCTATGCTGATTAAAGACGCAGAGTCTTATTACTCTATTATTCGTTTTTCAAATATTACCGATGTAGCGGTTTTATCGGCAACCTTTGCTGAATTAAAACAAAGCGTTTTTGTTGATACGTTAGCCGATACAGAAAAAGAATTATCAGTATTTAGAGAAGTATTATTGATGATTTTTGCTATTGCGTTTTTAACCGCGTTTATCGTATTTATCTTTCGTTATGGTTGGAAACGAGCATGTGTTGGAGTTTTAGTTCCGGTATTTGCTTTTACAATTGCTATTGCGTTAAGTCAGTTATTTCAAGGTTATATCAATTTATTTAATGTGGCGGCAGGGCTTGTTGTTTTAGCTTTAGGACTTGATTATTCAGTATTTTATGCTGAACATGGTTTTTCACAATCTATAACTCAAACCACCTTAATGTCTGCATTAAGTTCAATATTTGTGTTTGCTATGTTAGGTTTTAGTGCAACACCTGCTATTGCTAGTTTCGGACAAACTGTTTTTATAGGTATTGTTATTACCTTTTTATTTTCACCCATTATCACTAAAGTACACGGATTTGAATCAAGGAAAAAACGTAAAAATGACTGAAGTTGAGAAGTGTGATGTTGTCATCATAGGCGCAGGACCATCAGGTGTTGTTGCTGCTAGTATTCTTGTTCAAAAAGGCTGGAATGTTATCGTTGTTGAAAAAGAAACGTTCCCAAGGTTTTCAATAGGCGAAAGCTTATTACCTTATTGTATGAGCTTTCTTGAAGAAGCTGACATGTTAGATACCTTTATTGAACATGCTGATGAACTCGGTTTTCAATTTAAAAACGGTGCAGCTTTTTATCGAAACGGTGAGCATTCTAGTTTTGATTTTAATAAAAAGTTTAGTGAAGGGCATGGTACAACCTACCAAGTTAAACGTGCTTTGTTTGATAAGTTACTATCAGACCGAGCGCAAGAAATAGGTACCGACATTCGCTTTGAACAAGAAGTTAAAGGTATTAGTTTTACTAAAGAATACGCCACGTTAAATCTTGTTAAAAACGAACAGAAAAGCGAAATACAAGCAAAGTTTGTATTAGACGCAAGTGGCTTTGGCCGTGTTTTACCCAAATTGTTGTCTTTAGAGTTACCGAGTACGTTATCGAATAGAAGAGCACTTTTTTGTCATATGCAAGACGGCATAACTGATGAAAATTACGATCGTAATAAAATACTGATCACCGTGCATCCAGATAATAATGATATTTGGTTTTGGTTGATCCCATTTTCAGATGGTACATGTAGCTTTGGTGTTGTTGGTGATGTTGATTATTTTAATGCGAATAGTCATTTGAGTGGTGAAGAGCTGCTTGATGTATTTATTAGCCAAGAACCTTATCTTGCCAAGCTACTTAAAAACCATAAAAAAACAATCAAAGTAAACGCTTTGCAAGGCTATTCATCTGATGTAACAAGTTTATACGGTGATAAATTTGCTCTACTTGGAAACGCAGGTGAATTTTTAGATCCTATTTTTTCATCAGGCGTAACTATCGCGATGAAGTCAGCTTCTTTAGCGGCTAATACGCTTGATCGTCAATTACAAGGCGAGTCGGTTTGTTGGCAAGCAGATTTCAGCGAGCCGTTAAAATGTGGGATAGAAGTTTTTAAGCATTTTGTTATGTCTTGGTACGATACTCACTTACAAAATGTGATTTTTTTCCAAGAAGATGACAACGACGTAAAAAGAATGATTTGTTCAATATTAGCTGGTTACGCATGGGACGAAACGAATCCTTATGTGGCTAAAACAGAGCGACGTTTAGCCGCTTTAGTTGATATTTGTAACGACGAGAATAAAGACTAGTGAAGCTGTTATTTGCAATTAAGCCGTTTGCCTTGAGTATGTTTGTATTCATGTTGTTAAATGGCTGCGCAAACTTAGTTAGTAACAATCAAGTTAACGGTGATTTTTACACTTTACAAACAGTACCCGCTCATTTAGTGGATACAGCCGTGTTAGAATCGTTAGTTTTTAAAAATAAACAAACTCAAAAGTTACTGACACAAATAGAATTTCATGAACAACGCTTAAATATGGTGGCGATGACTTATAGCGGTTTACCAATTATTCAAGCCAAATGGCAATATGATAGTGGCTTAGTTGAACTGGTAAGCACACAGTTTAATGATGAGGTTGTACTGCGTATTATTCGCGATATTCAATGGGTAAAATGGCCTGTTGATACAATAAAGCAAGGTCTTTCAAAAGGATATACTCTTATTGAATCGACTGAAAATAGTGAACAAGTGCGAGAAATTAAAAATCAAAACAAGGTGTTAGTTAAAATAACATACACATCAAAACATATTGTTTTACAAAACATAGCTGAACAATATGAGTTAGTAATAGAGCAATTAAATGACAAATAAAAAAGCGGAAACGATTTTTTTAAGTGAATTTTCTTTAGTTAATGCTTTAGGAAATAACAATAAAGATATCCAAAAAAACATGTTCGAAGGTGTCAGAACAGGTCTTGTTGAACGCGAAGGTTTATTAAACGAAGGACGCTTATTTGTGGGTGAAGTTAACGCTGAACTGCCTTCATTAAGTACCAAAAAACCTTATTTTAATACGCGTAATAATCAACTCGCTAAATTAGCGTTATTCGCGTTAGAAAACGAAATTAATGACGTAAAATCATCAACGCCCACTCATCGTATAGGGGTTATTGTTGGCACCAGCACTTCAGGTATAGCTGAAGGCGAACAAGCGATTGTTGAAAAAAATGCCAGCGGTGAGTTTTCTAAAAACTACGACTACCGCATGCAAGAAATGTTTAACTTAGCTGAATTTATTAGTGAAGAGTTAAGTATCGACGGTCCAGCTTATACAATTTCTACCGCCTGTTCGTCTAGCGCGAAAGCTTTTATTACCGCAAAAGAATTAATACATGCGGGTATTATCGATGCTGCAATAGTTGGTGGTGTTGATTCTTTATGTGGAATGACCGTAAATGGTTTTACTGCTTTAGACTCGACTTCTACAGGGGTATGTCAGCCATCTAGCGCCAACAGAAACGGCATTAACTTAGGAGAAGCTGCCGCATTATGTGTACTTAGAAAAGACAAAGGTCACATTAAATTATTAGGCTGCGGTGAATCAAGCGATGCACATCACATGTCAGCACCTCATCCTGAAGGTGAGGGCGCTATTTCAGCCATGCAACAAACTTTAGCTGAAGCTAACTTAAATGCTAGTGATGTCGATTATATCAACTTACACGGCACAGCAACCAAGAAAAACGACTCAATGGAAGCCATAGCGGTAGATAAAGTGTTTGGTACTCAAACGCCATGCAGTTCAGTAAAAGGCATGATAGGTCATACCTTAGGTGCTGCCGGTGCAACTGAAATTGGTTTATGCTGGTTAATGTTACAAGCCGAAAATACCTTGTATATTCCACACTGCTGGGACGAGTCGAAAGATGAAGAATTACCTAACATCGCATTAACTACCGTAGGGCAAAACAAAGGCTCAGCGTTTACAGCATGTTTGTCTAACTCTTTTGCCTTTGGCGGAAATAACGTGAGTGTTCTCATTGGAAAATAATATGAAAAACTTTAGCATTGAAGAAGTACTGCCTCATGCAGAGCCGATGATCCTGCTTGATGAGCTTATTTCATTTGAAGCTGAGTCTGGCACTTGTTGCCACACTATAACAGAGTCGAGTTTATTGTATAACGACGCTTTGCAAGGAGTACCAAGTTACGTGGGCATAGAATATATGGCTCAAAGTATTGCCGCTTACGCTAATGCGAATGAAATTAGTCAGGGTAGAGCGGTTGAAATTGGCTTTTTAGTAAGTTCAAGAAAATACAAATGCGATTATTCTGTTTTTACAAAAGGCATGAAACTTATTGTGAAAGTAGATAAATTGTATAGTGATGAATCAGGTTTAAGCGCGTTTGATTGTTGTATTTCAGAAAATGATAAGCCATTAGCAACAGCAAGAATTAATGTATTTCAGCCTAACGATCCTGCTAAATTTTTAGCCGAACAGTTATAACAATTTAAGAGAAAAATGTAATAAAGTTAAATTACATGAATAAGAGGTTTATTTTTAAATGAAACGTGTTGTTGTTACCGGAATGTCGGCTATTACGTCCCTTGGTCATAATTGGGAAGACTTTGAAGCGAATTTACGTAAGAAAAAAAATGCCGTAAAAATAGATGAATCGCTAAAAGCTATTAAGGGTTTATATACACACTTATCAGCCCCAATAGAAGATTTTGAACGTCCGGCTCATTATAAAAGAAAACAAATTCGCTCAATGGGGCGCATTTCATTAATGGCAACCAGCGCAACTGAAAAGGCCTTAATAGATGCTAATTTATTAGACGATAAATACCTGAAATCTGGCCGTATGGGTATCGCTTACGGTTCTTCTTCTGGTTCAAGTGAACCTATGGTTGCCTTTGGCGACTTAATAAAGTCGGGCGATATGAACGGTATTAACGCTACCAGTTATATCAAAATGATGAGCCACACTACGGCTGTTAACGTAGGGGTGTTCTTCGGAATTTCGGGGCGTATGTATACAACAAGCTCAGCTTGTACTTCTAGCTCTCAAGCTATCGGTTATGCCTACGAAGCTATAAAATTTGGTAAACAAGAAATGATGGTTGCTGGCGGAGGTGAAGAATTTTGTCCTACCCAAGTCGTTGTGTTTGACACATTATATGCAACCTCAACGAAAAATGATGATCCTAAAAACAGCCCAAGACCTTTCGATAAAGACAGAGATGGCCTTGTTATTGGTGAAGGCGCTTGTACACTTATTCTTGAAGAATACGAGCATGCCGTAAACCGTGGCGCAACTATTTACGCTGAAGTGGTGGGCTATGGTACCAACTCAGACGGCGTTCATGTTACACAACCGACTAAAGAAACCATGGCGGTAGCTATTACCGAATCTCTTCAAGACGCAGGTATACAGGCATCTGAAATTGGTTATGTAAACGCACACGGAACAGCAACCGACAGAGGCGATATAGCAGAAACACACGCAACTGAAATGGCCGTAACATCTAACGTACCGATTAGTTCATTAAAAAGCTATTTAGGCCATACATTAGGTGCTTGTGGTGCTATTGAATCATGGGCGTGCATTTCAATGATGAACAATGGTTGGTTTGCTCCAACATTAAACTTAGATAACGTTGATCCCGAATGTGGGAATTTAGACTACATAACAGGCGATGGACGAGAAATAGATACCCAATACGTAATGAGTAATAACTTTGCTTTTGGTGGTATCAATACTTCGCTTATTTTTAAAAAGTTTACACAATAACATTCAACGGAAAATATATGAAAAACGTATTAGCAGAAGCTCACGTACCTGAATCAGCTTTTGGTAAATGGTTTCTTAGAAGTAATACATGGACAGACTATGTTCTAGAAGTTGCGCTAGAAGACCTTACTCATTTGTTAAAAGATACACCTCGTACGTTTAATGTTATTGCTGATGTTGGCTGTGGTTATGGTCGTTCAATGAAAAAGCTGAACGACAGATATAGCCCCGAGCGATTAATTGCCATGGACATAGATCAGGAAATGCTAGACGAAACTAAAAAAGAAGTCGCTCTACATAACCTAAACAATGTTGAATATGTACGTTGCTCTAGCTCAATGATCAAGTTGGAAGATAATTCAGTGGATATGGTATTTTGCCATCAAACATTTCACCACTTAATTTACCAACCTGAAGCTTTAAAAGAGTTTTTACGTATTTTAAAACCCGGGGGAATATTCATGTTTGCTGAATCCACTAAACGTTATATTCACTCGTGGATCATCCGTTTACTGTTTCGCCATCCGATGAGCGTACAAAAAACAGCAGACGAATATTTAACGCTTATTAAAGATTCTGGTTTTACCGTTAACGATGAACAAATATCTTATCCTTTTCTTTGGTGGAGCCGAGAAGACTTAGCTATTGGCGAAAACTTATTTGGTATTAAACCACCACAAGAGCGTGAAGAAACCTTAATTAATTTGATCGCGATGAAGCCGTTATGATGGACACCACACCTTTTTTTGGCGATGTAAGCCACGTAATACAGCTCGCATTGGCTCCTGCTTTTCTATTAACAGGTATTGCCAGCATGCTGAATGTTATGACGGGGCGTCTTGCGCGTATTATTGATCGTGGGCGATATGTTGCCGATCAATTTGTTAAAGCTGAGCATGTTAATCTTAACTGTTATGAAGTAGAGCAGCATTATCTTGAGCGTCGTCGCTATTTAGCGAGTTCTGCTATTACAGCCTGTACGCTTTCAGCATTACTGGTTTGTTTGGTGATTGCGGTACTTTTTATAAAGGCTATTCTAGGTTTTGAAATAAAGTGGGTGGTTGGAACCCTTTTTATCTCGTCAATGCTTACTCTTACCGTAGGTTTGAGCTACTTTCTTCGAGAGGTTCATCTTGCTACTAAAACCGTTAGAATTGTGCTACCTAATAGGGTTAAAAACGAGAAAGACAGCACTGTTAGCTAAAACCCTACGTTAATTATTCCGTGCCAACTAAAGCTTCTGTTGCTTTGATGTACGCGGGTTAACGATACATTCATTGTGGTAGGTACATTACTAATAACTAAGGTGTTTTTGGTATATATATCTACTCCGTGAAGTTCTAGATCGCTTTCTTCTATATAACCTACCGATAAGCCTTTTAAATTTCCGCCCCACACATTAATACTTGATTTAAGCGATATAAAACTAAAGCCCTCTGGGTAATTTAGGCTTAAATTAGTAAAAGTGATTTTAGAGTTTTCAACAACTAATTGGCTAGCAGTAAAGTTGTCTATACTGCTCTTATGTTGGCAGTTTTTAATAGTGACGTTTAAATACGTTGCGTTATTTAACAAATCAGTCGTTTGACCTTTATCACAATCTATAGTGATACTTTGATTGTAAACTGTAGTTTTATTGATGTTTTTAGTACTTTTAGCCCCATTTTGTATGAAGTTATGAATACTGTTGGCCACTTGTATTGGGAATTGTTTTTGTGGAGAGTGGCCTGCTGTTTCATAAATTTCAATAGATTGTGTTTTTAATAAATAGCTGAGTAACTTGGTTACTTGTACGGGCATGACTTGATCTTTTCCGCCCCAAATAATATGGGTAGGAGGTGCTGGTTTTCTCATTAACTTCGTTAGATTTTCGTCCAGTACAGCAATAGCTGAAATATAAGTACTGTTGTTTTCTAATAGGTATTTTCTACCTGCGTCACTTAATAAAACTTTGCTTGGATCAGGAATTAATTTATTAACGGTATTAATTAAGCCTTTTAGTAAGGGGGCTTCGTGTTCTGTTAATTGTATTTTATCAAGCGCGTAATTATTGGCGATATATTGGCTGTAAGAAAATTTATTAATAAAGCCAGCCGCATCTATTAAAATAAGTTTTTCTGCTAATTCAGGGTGTTTGAGCGACAATTGAACACTGATATTTCCTCCCATTGAATGGCCAATAACAATATTACGTTTACCTACTAATTTAGGGAGTACTTCGTATAAGGCTTGAGCATACTTGCTGGGGGAAAAGTTATTTTTAGGACTTTGCGATTGGCCATAACCGGGCAGGTCGGGAATAAATAACTGATAATGTTGCGAGAGCTGCTTAACGATTTTTTTAAAATCTTCAGCTGAGCCACCCACACCATGAATTAAGGTTAACGAGGGCGTATTCCATTTAGTCTGCGATTTATAAAAGACAATGTTTGAGTTGAAGGTTTTTGAATAAGCTTCAACTTTTTCCATATTATAAGCTTTGTACCAATCGCTTCCGTAGCTGGGACTTGAAGCAGTAAGAGAAAATAAAATAAAGGCTAATGAAGCAATAATGCTGGTAATAAATATAATTTTTCGTTTTGCAATATGTGTTGGTAATGAGTTTTTTAACACAATAAAAGCTGTCCTTTTATGTTTTATTATTAGTAAGCTAAATTGTTCTAGCTAAGTGTAGTGCGTCTTCAATCGCTTTTTGTGCATCAAGCTTTTGCGCATTTAAAGCGCCACCAATAATATGAATGTTGTCAGCTGAAATGCTTTTAGCTATTACATCAACAATACTGTTATTTTCTGTTTGGCCAGCGCAAATAATAATAGTGTCTACGTCTAGCACTCTGGCTTTTGTTCTAATGTTGATGTGTAAGCCGTTGTCGTCAACTTTGTTATAAGTTACGCCGGAAAGCATGGACACGTGTTTTTCTTTTAAAGAGGTTCGGTGTATCCAGCCTGTAGTTTTACCTAAACTTGCTCCTGGTTTTCTAATTTTTCGTTGCAGCATATAAACGTTTCTTACTGAGTTTTTATGGTTAGCCGCTTTTACACCACCTTTATTTTGTAGTGACAGATCTATGCCCCAAGTATCAGTAAATTCTGCTATTTCTTTCTCTGAATTTGTTACGGTATTTTGCGCTGAGTTGCTTGTGTCTGTTAAATATTCTGCAACATCAAAGGCTATGCCTCCAGCGCCTACAATAGCAACACTTTTACCCGCGGTTATTTTTCCTGAAAGAATATCTTGATACGACACCACTTTGTTATGGCTAGAACCTTCAAACGTTGGCTGGTTAGGCGTTGTTCCTGTGGCAATAACAACGTCATCATAAATACTTAAATCGTGAGCTTTTAATTCGGTATTTAAATGAATACGTACTTTGTGCTGAGCTAATTGATATTCAAAATAACGTAAGGTGTGGTTAAAGTCTGATTTGCCCGGAATTTGTTTCGCGAGGTTGAATTGCCCACCTATTTTATCGGTCGCTTCAAACAAAGTAACTTCGTGACCACGCGTTGCTGCATATAACGAAAACGCCATACCGGCAGGACCAGCACCAATTACAGCTAATTTTTTAGGAGTAAGAGAGGGGACGAGTTTAAATTCTTCTTCATGTGCTGCAAAAGGGTTAACTAAACAGGTCGCAACCTTATTTTCGAAAATATGATCTAAACAGGCTTGATTACAAGCAATACAGGTATTGATTGCTTCTGGTATTTGGTTTTTAGTTTTTTGTACAAAGTGGCTATCGGCCAATAAAGGGCGAGCCATAGACACCATGTCTGCCCAGTTGTTTTCTAATATATTTTCGGCCAACTCTGGCGTATTTATACGATTACTCGCCACCACAGGAACAGATACATTATCTTTAATGTATTGGCTTACACTGGCAAATGTTCCTGAAGGCACCATGCTGGCAATAGTAGGGACTCTTGATTCATGCCAACCAATACCTGTATTTATTATGGTTGCACCTGCAGCTTCTATTGCCTGAGCAAGTTCAATCACTTCGGCTAGCGAGCTGCCTTGTTCGACTAAATCGAGTACCGATAGGCGATAAATAATAATAAAATTGGTGCCGACTCTTGCTCTTATATTTTTTACTATTTGTACCGCAAACTGTATGCGGTTTTGGTAACTTCCACCCCATTTGTCGCTTCGAGTATTGGTTGAGCTAACAATAAACTGGTTAATTAAATAACCTTCAGAGCCCATAATTTCAACACCATCGTAACCAGAATCTTGCGCGAGAACAGCGGTATGAACAAAGTCATTAATTTGTTGTTCAACATCGCTACTCGATAATGCTTTTGGTGTTAATGGAATAATAGGTGATTGAATGGCAGAAGGTGCAACAATTTGTTTTTGATAAGCGTATCGACCTGCATGCAGTATTTGCATACATATTTTGCCATCTTCAGCATGTACAGCACGGGTAATAAGTTGATGATTTACTACGTCGCTTTTATCGTTCATTATCGCGCGGTTGGGCGCTAATCTACCTTCGGGGTTTGGAGAAATACCACCCGTAATAATCAAGCCTACGTCACCTTGTGCTCTTAATGCATAAAAAGCGGCTAAACGGTTAAAACCATTGGGCGCTTCTTCTAAATTGGTATGCATAGATCCCATTAAAACTCTGTTTTTTAATTGAGTAAAACCTAAATCTAATGGTGTTAATAAGCGTGAATACATTCGTATGAGTAGAGCCAAGTAGAAATTAATGCACTATTTTAGCAAGTGCATAGGTGCAAGCAATCATAAATATGATTAATTAGTAAAATATAAGGAGATAGGCGTATCAGATTAAATGAAACGCCTAGTACTATTACTCAAGCTAGTTAAGAATGGCTACGTTAATAAATACAATGGTTAATAAAATAGGGCAGCAATAACGTAAATAATTGCCCCATAAGGCTAGCCATTTACTGTGATTTTGTTGGTTTGTTGCTACGAGTTTATTACCGCGTTTCCATAACCAGCCCACCACTATAAAATAAAACAAACAGCTTAACGGTTGTAAAATGGTAGTAAGTACCTGTATTACTAAGCCGAACAAGGTGTCAAAAAAAGCGATAATCAATAAACTTGCCGAAAGCACTACAAGTGAAACAAGCCATGTTGCACTGTTTCTTGATTTACTTTTTTCTTCAACTAAATAAGACACGGGAACTTCAATAGACGAAATAGTTGAGGTAAGCGCAGCAATTGATAACAAAGAGAAAAATGCGAATGAAACAAATAAACCTATTGAACCCATGCTTGAAAATAGTTGAGGTAAAATATTAAATATTAATTGTCCTTCGCCAATTAATTTACCTTCATTAAATACCTCAAAACCTGCATGTTGAGCAACAAAAAGGGCAGGAATAATTAACAAGCCAGCCATAAAAGCAATAAACATATCTAACGAGGCGATCGAAAGCACTAGCTTGCCAATGTCATGATCTTTTTTCATGTACGAGCCATAAACCATCATGCCGCCAACACCAACAGACAATGAGAAAAAAGCTTGTCCCATGGCTGATACGATTAATGTAGGTTCCATAACTTGTGAAAAATCAGGTATTAAATAAACCTTTAAACCTTCTATTGCACCTGGCTGTTGTAAAATATAAACAATTAATCCAAGTAACATAACTAACAGTACTGGCATTAAGCGCGACGACCATTTTTCGATACCTGAGTTAATACCTTGATGAATAATGGCCGCGCCTAATAAAGAAAATATAGGGGTAAAAATTAAATTTCGTGTGGTGCTGGATGTTGATAACCATACTGATAAGTCAGAAAAATTAAGTAGTGCAGCAAGCGGAGATAAGGCATTAGCTAGCATCCAACCTGCTACAATGGTGTAAAAACTTAACATCATTACCGTACCGCATAAGCCGATAATCCCCATGTATTTACCCAAATTAGGCACTGAATCTTTACAGGCTTCTTTTAAAGCTCTTACAGGGTTTGATTGTGCTTGGTTACCTAAATAAATTTCGGCATAAAGGGCAGGTAAAGCGAAAAGTAGCGTAACAATAAGGTAAACGAATAAGAAAGCACCACCACCATTATTAGCCGCTTGAGTGGGAAACCCCCAAATATTACCTAAACCTATTGCTGAACCTGCTGCGGCAAGTACAAAACCTAAACGCGAATGAAAAAAGTCTCTTGATGATGTCATTAATTAATATAATTGATTGTTATTAGCTGAGGGAAAGCTTACCTACTAAAAGGAACTTTAAAAAGTTTTTTATCTTATAAATATATAGAACGGGCGCTTTTTCCAAAACAACATAGCTATAATCTGAAAGATTAACAGCCTTTAGCTAAGCGCTTTATTTATTGTTTTAATTTGTCCGTAGGCCTCTACATATAGAGGAAAAGAGTTTTGTAATTGTTGTCTGTGTTTAAGTTCAATTTTTTCGGTAACGCTCTGGAGCAAGGCATTTACATTTTTATTGGTTAAAGCATTAGAAGATCCTTCCGATTCTTCAGCTAATGTGTCCCATATTTTTATTTGGGCTTGTGAAGTGCCTGTATTGACTTTTTTGGTTAATTCAGTGGTGTTCATTAATCCATTTTTACTTTCAACAGCAAGAA
Source organism: Pseudocolwellia agarivorans (assembly GCF_002000085.1). Lineage (GTDB taxonomy): Bacteria > Pseudomonadota > Gammaproteobacteria > Enterobacterales > Alteromonadaceae > Pseudocolwellia > Pseudocolwellia agarivorans. Next base: position 482,048 of record NZ_MUZU01000002.1, on the reverse strand, counting down.
TATTTTCTATGGCATAAGTTTGTTCTGTTTCCGAGAGTGCAGGATCTACAACTGTAGCGAGTCTTTTGGTATTGTCACTAAATTCAATGTCGTATTGTGTCGCATTATATGGTTTGTTGATTAAATCATTAATATAGCTAAATACTGCAGATAGCTCATTGCTGTCAGACTCAGAAAGTAAGCTAAATAATTGCATTTTAGGCTCTCCTTTCATTAATGTTACGCTACTTATTAAGCCTTTAGCCGCCGATAAATCCATATCTGATAGGTGTTCATTAACGGTATTGAGTTCTGTTTTTGATAAGGCAGAGTCGAACATTAATTTACTATAATCACGTAATATATCTCCACCAGCATCACCTATAAGAGTGCCTGTAAAAATACTTCCTGCACCTGTTGTTATACCCCAATTGTTATATGTGTCTGTCGGCTTTTTATAATCATTAGCTTGAGTATTCAGCTGTGTCATTGTCTTAATAGCAGAGCCAAGTTCTCCACTTGTTAGCTTATTAAATTTTGAAATAGTTAACTCAACTTCATCACTGTTTCTACGCTCAAAATGAACAGATTCAGATATGCTATACATTAAATCAACAAACTCATTTAGTTCTTTATCTGATAATTTATCTGCAATATCTAACCAGTCTTGGCTAGGTTTCATATATTGCATTTTATCTTGTTGTTCAATACCTAACCTATCTGTCATAGTAAAATATTCGTCTATTTTAGCTTTACTGTTGAATTCGCCAAATTGATATTCACCTGTATCCATAAATAAAGTTATAGCAGCTTTTATCGGGCTATGTTTTTGGCCTAAATGCGACATATCGCGTTTAATATCGGTGGCAGAAGCTTTTTGGTTTTCGTTAGGCTTTAGATTGTAGGTAACTTCTTCTCCGTTAGCATTTTTAAACGTAACGGTATCTTCTTGTAGGATGTTTAATGTAGTAGGCTGCTGATTAGCTTGTTGTAGTATTTCTTTGGTTATTGTTGGTGTTTGATTAATAGCCGTGGTTTGAATTTTCATATTGAAAGTCCCTAATGATCCATATTTACCTAGTCATTATAGATATCGACTAGGTTATAAATTTCTTAAGTTACTTTGTATATTTATGTTTTATATTTAATTTTTTGCTACATTAGCGCCTACTTATTCATCTAACTCGAGTTAATTATTTGTTTTATTGGAGTATTAGCACATGAATAGCATAGATCTATTCGTAAAAAATTGGGGCAGTAAAAGTGCTATGGTTCCTATTAAAGCTGAAGATATTAACGAGCTGGAATCTAAACTTAATGCTTTTTTACCTGACTCATACAAGTATTTAATTTCGACTTATGGTTTAGTTCATACGCCAAATGTATTAACTAAAATTTGTGATTTAGGTTCTGATATTTCTGAAGTACAAGACTTTTTAAGTTTGGCAGATGTTTATTCGTTATCACAGCTATACGAAATGAGTGGCATGCAGAAAGGGCATATTTTGTTTGCGTCTGACTGTAAGGGCAATATGTTTTGTTTTAAGCAGACGGATTGTGTAAGCCAGCAAAAAGATGCGGCCGTTTGGTTTTTCGATCAAGGATTATGCAGCGTAACACAAGTATCAGACTCTTTTAGTGAATGGTTAGATAAGTTTAATGAGCTTTGAACACTTATAACAACTTTAATTTACCTGCAATCTATCTTGGATAGAGATACATAAAATAGACATATTAATAATGTAAAATACTTTCTTTATTCTCTATTGGATTAGGGTAATTGATCCCAATATATGTGTTTTGTTTGTTATTAGCCTGTAGAGGTCGAGTTGTATGCTTCAGTTTAAAATTATTCCCGTGACGGCTTTCCAGCAAAATTGTACACTTTTTTGGTGCGATGAAACCATGGAAGCTGCTGTTATTGATCCCGGCGGCGATTTCGCCTTAATTGAATCGGCAATTAGCGAAAATAATCTTAAACTCACCAAAGTATTATTAACTCATGCACATATAGATCATGCTGGGGCTACTCATAAAGTGGCTTCTTTCTATAATGTACCTATTGAAGGGCCACATAAAGAAGATCAATTTTGGATTGATTTAATTCCAGAACAAAAAGAACGTTTTGGTTTTAGTGATGCTGATTTTTTTAAGACAGACCGCTGGTTAAATCAAAATGATATCGTTACTTTTGGCAACATTGAGCTTGAGGTTTATTTTTGTCCGGGTCATACGCCGGGTCATGTTATATTCTTCCATCGAGCATCAAAACTTGCACAAGTAGGTGATGTATTATTTAAAGGTTCTATTGGTAGAACGGACTTTCCAAGAGGGGATCACCCCACCTTAATACACTCAATTCGGAGTAACTTATTTCCATTGGGTGACGATGTACGCTTTATTCCTGGGCATGGACCTATGAGTACCTTTGGTGAAGAACGCCAAACTAACCCATATGTTGCTGATAGCGTAGTAAGCTAAAGTCTTTATTTATAAGCGGTAAACAAAGTGTATTATCGTTCATTTAACCCTATTCAATTTATTCTATTTAAATAAGCTAATTAAGAGAAAAACAGTGAAAGCCACACTATACGAAATACAAACTTTTTTGCATAAAATTAACTCAAGTAATGTTTTTCAATGGTCTATTATCGCCGTTATTATTATATCTGCGTTGTTGATTGGTGCTAAAACCCATAACTTGCCTGATGATGTTGTTACGATTTTGTCTATTTTAGATCACGGTATCACCATCTTTTTTGTTATTGAATTATCTATCCGTTTTATTACCTACAAAGATAAAAGAAACTTCTTTAAAAGCGGTTGGAATATATTCGACACCATTATTGTTATAGGTAGCTTGATCCCCGCAGGTGGTTCTGGCGTTTTACTCGCAAGGTTATTAAGAGTTTTCAGGGTATTACGTTTAGTGTCTATGGTGCCAGAGTTAAGGTTACTGATTAACGCACTACTTAAAGCAATCCCAAGAATGGGCTATATCGCTTTATTAATGTTTGTTATTTTTTATATTTACGCAGCTGTTGGTAGCATCATGTTTAGTGCTATTAACTCCGTGTTATGGGGCGATGTTTCTATTTCAATGTTAACACTTTTCAGAGTTGCAACATTTGAAGATTGGACCGATGTTATGTACGAAACCATGGCCGTACACCCCATGAGCTGGATTTATTATTTAAGCTTTATCTTTTTAACCGCCTTTATCTTTTTAAATATGATGGTAGGAACGGTTCTTGAAGTGATGGGTAAAGAGCATGAAAATTTTAGGGCCGAATCTCATGGTGAAACTGGTGAAGAAGGTCAGCCAGCCAGTAGGGCGCAAATAGATAAACTTGAAAAAGAATTAGCTGAAATTAAACAACTTTTACTCAATCAACAAAAAAACATAAGCAGTTAATATTTTTACTACTGAAGGTGGTCAATATGTTATATACCCGTTATCATTCAAGATGCAGGTTTCAGTGGGAACTAAAAATAATTTAGGCACAGATTTTACGTTCCAAACAAAATCTAAGTACATACATCCATGTATGCAAGGCATTAAGTTTACGTCATGGTTATTCCCTTACTAAAGTTAATAACGCGGCATAAATTGTTTTTAGACCCATCGAAGAAGCGCTTGAGCAAAATCACTTCTTCGTTAATGCTTTTTATAAGGGAACGACCATTATTACAAAACATTGCCTTGAATTGATATCGCTCAAGCACTCTGAAATAGCCTCTTGATTGGTAACGGGTATATGCTAACTTAAAAAAACTAAGGTATAGGCATGATTTTTAGGCAAACTGCGTATTTTTTTATTGGGCTACTTTATTTATTAAGTAGCTTAATACCTGGATACGCTTTTCAAAATGATCTTGAACAAAAGATTAATGAAATTGAAAAGATCAAAGATGTTGCCTCTGCCGTTCATCAATTAACTCTTCTTGAAAATAACGAAGAGCTTACTTCCATTCAAAAATGCAAAATACTTCATGCAAAAGCAATTACTTATTATTCTAAAGAGAAGTTCGACGAAGCGCTAAAGGCTTTTGAAAAAACTAAGTATTTTGCTTCTAGCAATAAATTAAATAAAGAAGAAGCACTGGCGAATAAATATATTGGTATTATTCATTACTTCCAAGGTAACAACCAAGAAGCGTTAGATTTTTATCAAAAATCATTAAAGTATTTTACCCAAGCAGACATGCCCGTAGAACATGCCAATTTACTTAATAATATCGCTTTAGTGTATGCCGCCATGGGCGATACGCTCAGCGCGCTAGATCAATATCAAAAAGCAGAACAACTTTATTTAAACTACGGAACCATTGAAGATCAAATCGATATTCGCGGCAATATTGCTGAGCTTTATTTACGACTTAAACTGCATGACTCCGCAATTACTTTATTGCTTGAAGTGTTAGAACAGAAACAGCTGCTTAACGATCAAGATGGTATTGCCACAACATATGCTGATTTAGGGGTTTCTTATAAACATGCTAAACAATATAAAAAAGCGCTTTATTACACAGAACAAGCCCTCAACTACTATCAAAAAAATAACCGAGATTATTATATAGCCGCTCAACTGAATAACCTTTCTGATTTGTATAATCAACAACTGGAAGCCGACCTTGCTATTAACTATGCCGAGGCTGCTATAGGTGTTGCTAAATTATCAAAAAATCAAAATGCCGAAGTAGGTGCTTTATATGAGTTAGCGGTTGGTTTATTTCATTTAGGTTATGTAGAGGAATCTTTAACGCAGTTAGATTTATCCCATGAAAAAGCCTTGAAAATGAATTATCAGCAGCAAATTAATAATAATTTAGCTTTATATTCATTGATTTACGCTTATCAAAAAAACAATAAAGAAGCGCTATCTACTCAACAAGATTATATTAACGAATTTTATAAACATACAAATGATCAAACCAACAAGCGCTTAGTGAGATACGAGTCGGAACAGTTAAAAGAAAAGGTAAGAAGCCTTGAACAAACAACAAAACTACAAGAGCTTGAAAGACAAAAACTCAATCAAGAACGTAATTTTACGATTGTAATTATTATCTTTATTTTTATTTCTGCGTTTTACCTTTATAGGCGTATAAAAGATATTCGTTCAAAAGGAGAGTTAGCTAAAAAAATCAAAATAAGAACCTTAGAATTAGTCGAGCTAACACAAGAACTACAGCTAGCTAATCAGGTGAAAAGTCAATTTTTAGCCAATATGAGCCATGAAATAAGAACGCCATTAACAGCAGTTATAGGGCAGTCTGAAGCTATATTAAGTGGTGAAATAAAAGGCGAATGTTTATCTAAAGAAGTTAAAGTTATTCATTCTAACAGTTTGCATGTATTAGACTTAATTAATAGCATTTTAGATTTAAGTAAAATAGAAGCAAATAAACTTGAGCTCGATTTACATCATCAAGATCTTCACGGTGTTTTTATCGAACTCATTAATATGTTTTTAGATCAAGCTAAATCAAAAGGCTTATCTTTTATTATTACTCATCGTTTACCTACGCCTTTTATTATTAAATTTGACGCTTTTAGATTAAAACAAATTTTAATTAACTTATGTGCTAATGCCATCAAATTTACTCAACATGGCTCAGTCGAATTAAGCGTTTATGTATCGAATAACCAATTGATATTTAAAGTTACTGATACCGGCATAGGAATGAGCGACACGCAAATACAAGATATATTCAAAAGCTTTACCCAAGGCGATAGCAGTATTAGCAGACGCTTTGGTGGTTCGGGGCTCGGCTTATCTTTGTCTAAGCAACTTGCGAGTATTATGCAGGGCGAAATTAAAGTAGAAAGCGAATTAAACGTTGGTAGCGTATTTTCGTTTATTTTACCTTGTGATTATAGTTTTGGGGTAGATGACAAATTTGAAATAACTCAAGTACTCGATCAACCTAAAATCAGTGATGACGTGAGCTGTAAAGGATTAGTGATTTTAGCTGACGACTATGAAGACAACTTACGTATTATTGAGCGTATTTTAACAACTATGGGGCTTGAAGTACTCACAGCTCTTAACGGTAAAGAAGCTGTTGAACACTATAAAAATAGTAAACCTAGTTTGATCCTACTTGATATTCAAATGCCTGAAATGGATGGTATAGAAGCCTTTAATGTATTAAGGCAGCAAGGCTGTGAAGTACCTATTGTTGCGCTAACGGCTAATGCGATGTCTCATGAAATTGATGAATATCTATCGCTAGGTTTTGATGGTCATCTGAAAAAACCTATTGAAAGGCAGCTATTTATTAACACCATAGTAAAATACTGCTGTGATTCGCACAAAGCCAAAGAACAAGAAGAAAAAGTATCAAATATAGATACTTCTGACCTTGTTGAGAGATTCCGCTCTAATTTAGTGCTAGAACAAGAAGACTTAATTTTACATCTTAAAAATAACGACAACGAAAAGCTCGCTAATTTAGCTCACCGTATTGCTGGGGCAGGGCAAATGTTTGGTTTTACCGAGCTATCAGAAAAAGCCATTGCCGTTGAATATGCTATTAAGCACGACCTGCCAGATATTCACGTTTTTACGCAGTATTTATTAAATGAAATTGATGCCGTGCTTTGGTAGAGCAAAGCACAAAATTAGACTGTTAAGTTTGCAACTTGTTAGTTGATAACTTTAAGTAATAACTTTAACCAATAAGAACTAAGCTATTTCAGCAGCCATTTCACAAAGTTTCACAACGGTTTTTAAATTTCTTGATGTAGCCGTTACAGCTAATTTCTTCTCTAAAAAGGTATTCGATAACTTAGTTTTTCCGTAGCCTTTAGGACAATGTAAATACACAAGTTTGCTACCTGTAACTAATTCTTCCTCTACTGTTAAATAGCTTTTTAGTGCATCTATACTTTCTGTTTTTACCTCATTAGACAAAAAGCTCAATATCACTTGGCTACCTTGTTCAGCAACTGAAATAGCTTTAAAAGGTAAGGCTTTTAAAGCATTAACTAACGTTTGTTGCGACAAAACTAAAACAGGTACGTTAAAGCCAAAATGTTTCTCAATAGCATTTTCAATGTTTTTAGCGAGCTCTTCCTCAGTAAAGTTATTACAACTAAAAACAACATTACCACTTTGAATATAAGTAGACACTTGGCTCAGGTTTAGTGATTGGTAAAGCGAAGCTAACTCCTTCATGTTCACTTTTTTTTGACCACTAACATTGATCCCACGTAATAAAGAAATATAAATCGACATAAATGAATGGCCTATAAAAGTGTTAAAGATAGAATGTAATGGTCAGCTTTATCATTCTAATCTCATATGAAAAATAACGAAAGGCAGACTTATTTAATTACATATGGCATGAGTAGCTCATTGCATTTCGTGTTTTATATCTTTTATCATTAAAACTACAAACCCAAACTAACATTTATCATAATGTTAGTTTGGGCTTAATGAAGTCTATAAAGGCTTTAACTCTTTCAGAAGCTGCGGACGATTTATAAAATACAGCATTCACCAACTCCCTTTCTGTACCTTCAATTCTATATGAATCTATCAATGAAATGAGTTTACCTGATGCGATATCTTGATTAACCATAAAACCAGATAAGCATGTTATACCACCTCCCGACAAAGCAAGCTGGCGAATGGTTTCTCCATTACTTGCCGTTATTGTTGGTGTAATTGTATCTAAGCCTCTAATCGGCCATTTATTAAGTGTTTTGATATTTGAAAAACCGATTAAGGTATGATTTTTCAGATCTATTGGTTTTTTAGGCAAGCCATTTTGTGCAATATATTGCGGAGATGCCACAATAAAAAGTGAGCTTTTTCCTAAAGTTTTAGCATGTAATGTTGAGTCATCTAATTTCCCTATTCTAATTGCTACATCGGTACGTTTTTCAATTAAATCGACGATTCCTTCATTAGAGTTAAGTTCAATTTCAATACTCGGGTAAGCCTTTTTAAAAGCATTTATATGAGGCGCTATTTGATGAAATATAAATGGGCTAACAGCATCAATACGTAACTTTCCTTGAGGGATCTTTGCTTTAACGGTTATATCTGCTTCTGCATTTTGAATGTGCTGAAGACCAATATTGACCGCATCAACAAATTTCTTACCTTCATCTGTCAGCATAACTCGTCTAGTGGTGCGAATTAAAATAGTTGCGCCCAGCTCTTTTTCTATTTTCGTTACCGAGCGTGATATACGAGCAACTTGAATATTTAATGCGTCAGCGGCAGCAGAAAATCCGCCAAACTCAACAACGGCTAATAAAAGCTCTAAATCATCTGATCTTGTTTTTAAATTCAAATTAACCCCGTTTATTACAATAGTATTTTGTAAGTAACACTGTTTATTGCAACAGTTTAGCAGGTAATAATTACGCCAACAAACAGAAGTAAGGGCTTTTTTAACTCCCTACTTCAAATCGCTGTATTAATTAAACTTGGAGATTATGATGCCACTAGCATTACTTGCACTAGCCCTCAGCGCTTTTGCGATTGGAACAACCGAATTTGTGATTGTTGGATTACTACCAACAATGGCACAAGACCTTAGTATATCAATCCCTTCAGCAGGCTTATTGGTTAGTCTATACGCATTAGGTGTAGCGATAGGTGCGCCAGTTTTAACTGCTTTTACAAGTAAATGGAATAGAAAAAACGTGTTGTTATCGGTTATGGGGTTATTTGTTATTGGAAACTTAGTCGCTTGGCAAGCACCTAGTTTTGAAGCATTAATTATAGCTAGAATACTTACAGGTTTGGCGCATGGCGTATTTTTCTCTATAGGCTCTACCATTGCCACAAGCTTAGTGCCAAAAGAAAAAGGAGCAAGTGCTATTGCTATTATGTTTACAGGCTTAACTGTTGCTTTAGTAACAGGGGTTCCATTAGGCACTTATATCGGTCAAGTTTTTGGTTGGGAAGCTACCTTTTTAATCGTATCTATTTTAGGTTTATTAGCCATGATTGGCAGCGCTATACTCGTTCCGAGCAATTTAAAGCAAGCTAAACCAACTAATCTTGCAGCACAGGTTAAGGTGTTAACACATCCAAGGTTACTATTAGTTTATGCGATCACAGCGATTGGCTATGGCGGGACATTTATTGCTTTTACGTACCTAGCACCCATTCTTAATGAAGTGACTGGCTTTGAATCTAGTTCAGTAGGTTTAATACTTTTAGTGTACGGTGTTTCCGTTGCTGTCGGAAATATATGGGGCGGAAAGATGGCGGATAATTTTGGCCCTATTAAAGCTTTAACAATAATTTTTTCAGGACTTGCTGGCATATTATTAGTCTTAAACTTTACCGCTTATAACCCAGTTGCCGCTGTGATAACTATTTTAGTTTGGGGAGCATTTGCTTTTGGCAACGTACCAGGCTTGCAAGTTTATATTGTGAAATTAGCTGAAAAATACACACCTGATGCGGTAGATGTTGCATCGGGCCTAAATATCGCCGCTTTTAATGTAGGCATTGCAATAGGGGCATGGGGAGGTGGTATTATTGTTAAAGAGCATGGTTTAATGAATACTCCTTGGGTTGGCGCTGTTGTTGTTTTAATAGCACTTATTTTAACACGTTTTAGTGGCCGTTTAGATCGAAAGGCGCACGTTATAAATTAGTTAAAACGTAGCCTAAACTTGAAGCTCTATTTTGATATATCAAAGCAGAGCTTCTTGCATCATATCTATAAAGATTTTTGGCTGTTATAGGCTCAAAGTTAGCATAGAGCGGTTTAAAAGCTACGAGAGCAATAAGCTTCACACAGTCTAATTTTCTGATGATTTAGTAAATGTTTGCTTAGGTTGTGAATTCAATCAGTCATGCATTGTATTTCAATCTCTTTTCTATTAACCGCTCAAACTTAATGTCGTTTAGTGATCAAATATATGTTATTGGGTAGCAACTCAGTGTTATTACCCATCTTTCAAATAAAGTTAACCCTTCCATAAAAAATTCAGTTTTATCGTTATATTTGATGATAAGTCAAAGAGTGGATCTAATAGACCGTCTATCTTTAATATAATTTCAAAATCTTTACTTATTGATAATATTAATAAAAATTAATATTTCCGTTAGTTCATTGTTACCCCTTTGTTATATCTCTGTGATTTCTTGTTATCACTTTCCTTATATCCTGCTCTAAACATTATTCATTTACTGAACGGGAATAACATGGTCATAAATAGAAGAAAAAAAATGAAGCGAACTCATCTTAGCGTGGTGTTAAGTACACTTTTTGCAGGGGCTTTACTTTCAACTAGTGCTTTAAGTTTTGCTGCTGACGAAATAGCGGAAAAAACGGTAGCTGACGATTACTTAAATTTAGGTACTGAACTGGGGGGAGATAAATACGATAACTTTTTTATTAACGACCGTAAAAAAATAGGCGCGCAAATATCTTCTTTTATCGTTCCTTTATTAGCTCCTGCACTTACACAACATGCTTATGTGTTACCACCTAACAAATGGCGAATCGATTTTTCACAACGCCATGCCTCTATTCGAGGTGAAGACTTTTTTGCTAACGGTAAATCAAACTTAGATACTTTTGGAGACTTTAAAGTTGATCGCCAACTAACCGATGTCGATTTATTTTATGGTTTCGATTTAAATAAAAAATACCTCCATGGTTTTACCGTTCGTTTAAATATTCCTTACAGAAATGTAGAAACCGACGGACAAATACATCCGAACGGCCAACCTTTTATTGGGTTAGAAAATGCGGGTAGCGATGCTCATATTGGCGATGTTGGTTTATTTTTAAAGAAGAAAGTATTAGACCAAGCTAACTCTGGTTTTGGTTTAGCGGTAGTGGGTGCGGTATTTTTACCAACAGGTAGTAACGAAGGTACTTTTGGTAGTAATGGCCGTATTAGTGCTTCGCGTCCGCAGCCACCTAATACAACAGTAGCCCAAGGTTTTGACGCACTGCAAAGAGCAAATGTTGAAAACGGTACATGGGGAGACGGTCGTTGTTTCTTCCGTAACTTTAATATTGATAATCGCGATGTATGTAATAACAACCCAGCATTTAGTGCTCCGGCTGCTGGCGTAAGCTCTTTTGCTCCGGGTGGCGCTAATGCAGACAATGCCTTTGTTGGTGATTTTCCTTTCAATAATGGTGTTTTTGGTCGCTTTTCTGGTGATGGTCGTTTACCCGCTATTTTACAATCAGGCACAGGTTCAACAAGTTACCTTGTAGGTGCTTTTCTTACTCGACAATTTGAAAGCAATAGCATTATTGGCCGAGGCGCATTACATGGTGGTTTCAGTCATAAATTTGTGTCAGAAAGCGATGGTATTGATCCAGGTGATTTAACTACGTATTTCACCAGTTTTGTTAAACCTATTTATAAAGATTACTTGTCGTTAGATTTCAGTTTAATTGCTTTTGACCAAGAAGAAGATTCTTACGCTGGTAGTATTCCAGAGCCTGAAATTCATCAATGTGATGCAAGCGATATTGGTGTAATAGGCAACTGTAGCGCTATTGGCGACGATGCCTTTATTTTTGAGTTACACGAACGTCCGCCTTTTTCTGGAGGCTTAACGGTGAATTTCGCACCTTCTATTATTTTTAGTCCAAGTCCAAATGTACGCATGACAGCGTCAATCATCAAACGTATTAAAGCACCTGATTTAGGTCCTGCTCCGGGCAGTATTTTCAGATTTGGTATTAGCGTTGGTCTATAGGCTACAAAAAATAATTACATAGGAATTAACATGAACACATCAAAATTTCAGGCGAAAAGCCATAAAGTAAAAAAAGCAGTTATTCGCGTAAGTATATTGTCGTTAGCGGTTGGTTTAGCGTCTTATGCTGTAGGTAAAAACTATATTTACACACCAGACGAACGAGCGGTGCCAATTAAAGGCGGATTTGTACAACCCGATATTTCGCAATATCGTTCACCGTTAGAAAGTAAAATAATAGATCGTACCTTTTATACCAATGAAGCAACCTTTATGGCAAACGAAGGTTTTAAAACGGGTATGGAAGGCTACAACGACATGGTTAAAGCGAGTTTCCCTGTTGCTTATAAACGTTCTTTTCAGTGGGTAACCGCGCGAGAAATGTATTTTTATGCACGCTATTTATTAGATTATGTCGGTGGCCGAGGTCATGCTGGCGTTCATATGGTGCATGGTCCTTATTGGAGCATGAAAGCTAAAAAACACAGTAACTTTAATAAATTAGTGCGTGATCGTGGCGAGCGTGAATTTTCAAATAAAGACGTATTACTTGGTTTTGACTTACCACTGGTATATCAACGTACTGGATTTCCTCGTGTATTTGAAGATATTCAACTGACTTACTTACAGTACGAATCTGTACAACCATTTTTTACGGGGCAATTAGATAATACCGACAGCTTTGAAGATCCTATGAGTGGTAAAAAAGGCGGTTGGGGCGTAGCCAATACCTTTTTAAATAACGAAGCTCATCGTTTCGATATTGATAAAATGAACACCACTTTTGATATGGGCGCATTAGGGCAATTTGTTAAGCGTAGAGCACAATGGGCTGATCGCTTTTATCAAGCAAATCATCAAGGCACATCGCATGCTTCAGCCGGTAAAGAAGTGTCTCTTGTGGGTAACGACGCTGAAGAAGGCTTACGTGGTTGGGGTTTAGCGGTGAGTGCTTTTAACGAAATGCTACAAGTTAAAGCCTCTATGTTTACCGACGGTGAAAACTTAATTGGGCTAAACACCGAAACTTACGATCCAAGTAAAGGCTTTAAATACTTACCTCATAAAGTTGAACCTAACCTTGTATGGATTGGCGATATTCCTGAGCGCGTATGGTCGTTAGACATTAAAGACGAAAGCAGCCAGTTATGGGATCAAGCTTCATGGATCTGGGCAACATCAGCTTATGCCGTAATGGTTGATCGTCGTAATAACTTATTTACCGACAATGCACCTGTAGATGGTGGCTTACTTGAAAAGAAAATGGGTAAAGTGGCGGAATCCTTAGGTAACGCCGTATTTAAAAATATTGTTGCTATGCATCTTAACGACAACGGTTTATTAACGTCGCAGTGGCATCCTGAATCAGGTAAAGGTACTGAAGTTTCGTTAAAAGACATGACAATGGCAATGGTAGCCTTACGCGATTTAGAAGAATCTTGGGACGGTATTGGTCGTTATAAAGAAGTAGCGGCACAAGCTAGAACGGTTATTAAAAACAATGCTGACTTTATTGTGAAAGTACAAAATGCAGATGGTAGCTTTAACAGTAGTTACAAGCATACAGGTGCAGCCTCAGGTGAAGCCAATGTAGCAACCGCTAACTGGGAAGCAGTACGTGCATTAATTGCGGCGTATCATTCTTTAGACGATAAAAAGTACCTTGAAGCAGCACGCTTAACTTACAACTTAATGAACAAAAAATATTGGGTTGCAGAGCATGGTGTTTACCGTAGTCATTTAAATCAAGACATAGCGACAGTAACACCGTATTCAGTAGGTATTACTATGGCTGCAATGCGCGAGGTTATGTTTACTACACCAACGTATTTGTTAGAAACACAAATAGAACAAATGACACGCTGGTGGGTACAAACCGTTGATCAAAGCGGTATGTTACTTTCAGAGCATCAATCAACAGGTGAAGTATTTACCGGTTACGGCACGGGCGACGACGATGCTGATGGCATTCCTTACGTGAGTAAAGGTCATGGTAAATATGGCTCTGCTCCGGTTATTGCTGGCGAAGTTAAAATTAATCTTTCTGTCGGTAATATGGCGACAAAAAACAGCACGTTTAATGCGTTAGAAGGTGATGTTCATCAACAAAGCTATCGTGTGCCTGTAGCCAATAACTACAAAGCTTCGCAACATAACTCGTTAGCTAATATTAAACCGGTAGCGATTACCGATCCTGTAGTAGACGGTTTAATGGAGCGTAATAGATTAACGCGAACCGATGGAACCATTATTCCACTACCTGCATCAAAACCGATTACTGAAGGTTTAGGCACAAAACTTAACCTTACAGGTAAGCAAATTTTTGAAGCGAACTGTATGTTATGTCATGGCGAACATGGTGAAGGTATTGACGGAAAACCGTTGAAGAACTTTATGAACTATCCTGCTATAGCGATGGAGTCGTTTGTAACTGCGGGTAATCACGGAGCTTCAATGCCACCATGGGGCGCAGGTAATAACGATAAAGTTGGCGGAGCGCTTACTAACGATGAAATTAAAAAGTTAGTCGGCTACGTACAGAGTGGATTATTCAAAAGTAACTACGCTAAAACACAAAAGGGTGAAGTGTTAAAAGACGCTAAAGCGAAAGATATTTGGTTTTATCTATCACGCGAGAACATCGCTAACAAAGGTAAAATGCCATTAGGCAATGCAGCAGCACAACGCTATATTCAGCAAATGGCAGATCCTAGTAAAATTAAAGCCGAAAGTTACGAGAATATTCGCCAATAGGTCAATAGAAAGTTATTTGAGGTGTATTGATTAGCCTCAGAAAGAGTAATGCCAGCTAACTAAGTTAGTTGGCATTAAATCACTACAAAGTATTCAGTGCTAATAGCATTGACTCAATTATTAAAAACTAACTGTTGTTATTAGACGTCTTCGTATAGAATTCGCCATGTAATTTTACTGACAAGTATTACAGGTTACTTATTTTTAAACGTAACGTTTAACTCGCGATATCTTCTTATCCCTTTCTCAAAATCACTATTTAAATTAAGAATACAAATGACTGATAAAACAATAGCAACTCACGATGGTAATTTTCATGCAGACGATGTATTTAGTGTCGCTGCACTTAAGTGCATTATTCCTTCTTTTAAATTGATACGTACGCGTGATTTAGACGTTATCGGCAAAGCTGATATTGTGATTGATGTAGGTGGCGAATATAACGCAGACGCAGGGCGTTTTGATCATCATCAACGTGGTGGTGCTGGCGCGCGTGAAAATGGTATTCCTTATTCATCATTTGGTTTGATTTGGCAAAAATACGGTTTAGAAATATGCCAAAATAATCAAGAAGTCGCTGATGCGGTTGATGCGGGTTTAGTGTCAACGATTGATGCTATTGATTGTGGTTATACTGAAGGTGTTGCGCAAGGTATTAGTCTTAGCCAAACCATTTCAATGTTTAACCCTACATGGCAAGAAGACAGTCATTTTGATACTTGCTTTGATGAAGCCGTTGAGTTTGCTGCGCGTATTTTAACGCGATTTATAGCGTCAGCTAGTGGTGGAATTAGCGCAAAAGATATTGTGGCGAAAGCGATTGAAAATGCAAAAGATCCACGAGTGATCGTGTTAGACAAATACACCCCATGGAAAAGAACTGTACATGCGCTATCTACAGAAGCGTTATATATGGTTTATCCGTCTCAATCGGGTCAGTGGCGCATTCAAACGGTACCGGTTGAACCAGGATCATTTGAAGATAGAAAATCGCTACCTGCACCTTGGGCTGGTTTATCGGGTGATGAGCTGAAAGAAGTAACGGGACTTAACGATGCTATGTTCTGTCATAACGGTTTATTTATTGCGGGTGCTGAATCTTTTGAAAGTACCATGAAAATGGCTTCTATCGCACTTAGCGCATAATAAACAGTAAGTATCGAATGTAAGAATAAAGCTGTATTTAATCAATTTGAATGATAAAAATTGTGCTAAATACAGCTGATTAGTTTTACGCGTTGATTTTCTAACTTCTTATCCGTTAATTGCCGCAGCCATCGATTTTTCAGCCACTTGTTCTAACCATTCAAAATCTATCGTTTGATGCGCTTCACAAATAAACCAAGGTTCGCGCGAATCGGGTTCTAGCATTACGCCATTGTCGATTAAATTCATGGCAAATTGCGTATATAAATCGCTGTTGGTTTTTTTCCAATCACGATAGTTTTGCGGTACGTTAGCGCCAAAATGCACACCAAACATAGCATTAGGTCCTGCGAAGCAATGCTCAACACCAAACTTAGTAAATACACGAGAAAGCAAGGCTTGAATTTTTTCGCCAACATGGTCGATAGTTGCTAGCGCATCGGTTTCTTTTAGTAAGGTTAACGTTGCTTTTGCTGCACTTAACGCCACCATATTTGCAGTATAAGTACCGCCATGTGTTACGCCATTTTTATCAAACGAAATTGCACTCATTACATCAGCGCGGCCACCAAAAGCAGCAACAGGATAACCATTACCCATAGCTTTTGCATAAGTGGTTATATCGGCATGTATGTTATATAAAGCTTGTACGCCACCTTTAGCTACACGAAAGCCCGTTTTAACTTCGTCCATAATTAATAACGAGCCATTACTGTCGCAAATATCACGTAGCTTTTGCATGTATTCTTGTGTTGATGCAATAGAACCACAGTTACCCATAATTGGCTCTATTAAAATAGCTGCAATATCGTTACCATGTTCTGCAAATACCGCATCAATCGCATCAAAGTCGTTTAGTGGTACGCTAACTTGATGTTCGCGTGTACTTTGTGGAATGCCTGCACCAAAAGGAATGATTTCGGGCGATTTGTTATCGCTTACTTCCCAGTTATCAACGTCTGATTTCCACATCACTTCATCGTGCAAACCATGAAATCCACCTTCAACTACAACAATTTTATTACGTTGAGTAAAACCACGCGCTGTACGTACTGCGCCAATTACCGCTTCAGTACCTGAGTTAGCAAAGCGCATTTGGTCAATGTTAGGGCAGAGCGACTTAACCAATTCAACAACGTCAGAATCAAGACCCGTAGAAAAACCAGAAATAGTGCCAATGTTAGTAATGGCATTTATTACTTCGTTATCCACACGTTCATCGCGGTAACCTAATATAATAGGCCCGTAAGCTAACCGAAAATCAACAAAAGTTTGCTCGTCGCAATCGGTAATCGTGCAGCCTTTCATGCTACTTAAAAATACGGTGTTATCTTCGCCCCAATATCTGTAACTATCGGCAACGCCTAAAGGCATATTTTGGTGTGCTCTTTTGAGCATAGCGGCACTATTGGGTTTGTGTGTTTTGGTCATAACAGGGTCCAATCTAAAGGATGGGTGTCAACAAAGGTTGTCGAAATTTATGGCGCAGATAATACAGGGATAGTAAGACAGCAGGAAGTGTTTGATACACTTTTTCTAAGTATAAAGTTGGGAAGTTAGTTATTTTGGCTCTGATAAATGACTTTGATCTTAATGGTGTTACTTCTTTGGAAATATTTTTTTATTGATAAGTTAACTATATTAAGTAGATATTTCAGGTTATTGTAATTGTGTACCATTTTAATTTTTTAGGACGATTGTACGATGTATTTGAAAACACAGGTGGAGGTTAAAGATATAAAGCTTAGTGGTACTTTAGATCAAACTATGGATAAACTATCAGTAAAGTTTTCTTTTGGTAGTGTTTTCTTTGAACTATTTGATTTAGAAAACAATGATGTTCACGATAGTCGAGGAAGCTTTCGTCTGACATATATTACAGAGCTTAATGTCCCAGAGGCACTAATTTCACTAATGGAAGCTTATTGCGATGGGAAACAACTTAAGCCAAATTATAAAGCCAGAGCAATCTCTATCGCTGACTTATCAATTAACGATGGACCAGAACAACCTCTTTCAATGTACCCAAAAAAATTAGAAATTTTTTTGTTAGATCAAATAGATAAAAATTCCAGTAGACTTAAGTCATTTGTATCTACATTAAGGTGGAGATTTAATATTGATACAAATATTAATCCTTGTTCACGTATAAACTCGTATTGCTCTAAGAATAAAAATACAGCTTGGAGACTTATAAAAAATTTAGAAGTTCGTAAATGTTATCTTAAGGATATCGCTATCCCAATTAATCTTGCTTTTTCTGAAGATACTCTAGAGCTTTCAGTAGCTGAAGATGGAGAGCCTACAGGGCATGAACTGTTAAGAGAAGCTAAAGAGATATCAAGTGTGAGTGTCAGGGCATCTTTAATTATGGGGATAGCTTCTGTAGAAGTTAGATTGAAAGATCTAATTAGTTCTCGTTCACCAAGTAGTGAATGGTTAATAAAATCAATTCCAAGTCCGCCAATTCCGAAAATAATTTCAAATTATTTACCAGAACTATTTGATGAGTATAAGGATGAGATACTGGCATTTAAGAAAACCAATCACTGTATATTGATATGTAAACAAATTGAGAAGAGAAATATTACATCGCATACAGGAGAGTTACCTCAAAGCATAGTTATTCATGAGCTTTTATATTCCGTTGAACAGTTTTTATGGTTTTGTGATTTTCTATCGGGTTTTGAATGGGCTAGAGAATATTTTGACGAAGAAGTATCAAATTGTTTTTCTAAATAAGGTTATATTTCAGGCATTAAAAAAGAGCTTTTACATAGTATATAGAAGCTCTTTTACTGTTCATGCTATTTAAAGATGAATCATTTCATGATAAGACTAGATTCAGATTTTTATAAACCAAAGGTACGAGATACAGAAAACACAACACGTGTGTCTGCGGTATCTATATTCATATTGGTGTCTTCAAGCGCGAGGTTAAAATCAAAACCTTTGTAGCTGCTCATGTATTCAAGACGAACGTGGTTGTAAGCTTCTTTACCATTCCATGCCCATTTGTTTTCATCACGTGAAGTTGAACGATCGAAACTGGCTCTAACGTTATGTCCTGGTGCAATTTCAAAGGTATGAGCAACCATGGCAATGTAGTGACCTACATCAAGACCAAAATAGTCCCAGCTGTACCAGAAGTTTAGCTCGGTGTCGCCCACAGATGAGTTATAACCAAATTTGGCATAAGCTTCAGGGTAGTTTAGTTCGTCTGCTCCTGAATAACCGTGGTAAGTGTAGTAAGCAATACCTGCATCAAGTCCTACTTTTTCGTTTAACTGAAAGTATTGACCGGCGTAAATATCCCATTCTAATTGAGTGTTATCTCCTCTACCAAAGTCTACGTTTGTTGCCCATGTTCCTGTGTAAAAACCACTGTCGTTTGAGTAATCTAAACTGGCTTGTAATGCTGGGCCATTGTCGCTGTTACTTACACCATTAAAAGTGTAGTCAGACGTTAGGTTAACAGTTGAAGAAACGTCAGCTAAGGCATTGGCAGATACTGCTAGTAAACAACTTGTTGCTAGTGTGATAATACTTTTTTTCATTAATTTAATTCTCATTTATTAAGTCACGTGTTCTATTTTGGTGAAATCGATTTTGTTTTCTTTCGGCGAGCTTTCTATTGCTGCTACTTCTTTGAATTTGGTAAATAAAATATAGCCAAAACAAGTAAAGAATAATCCGATAACTACAGCTCCAACCCATTGAATTTGTAAGAAATCTAATTTAAATAATAACGTGAGCAAGCTAAGTGCAACGAGGTTGCCTATTAAGTATTTCACTTTACCTATACGAGCAACGCCAATATTCAAATTGTCGGTATATAAACGCACTAATGAATCGAGTGAGTTGATCACAAAGGTAATACCCACAACAACCATGGCAATGTTATAGAAACCGGCTGTTTCTATGCCGTTTAAGTTGTAGTAGTACAATACGGTAAACCATATAGCAATTGGGATAGACGGAAATACCATCATAGCCACAAGTACTTGGTAGGTACGTAAACCACCCACAAAACGAGCCGTAAATTGGCCGATCATAATACTCCATGCAAACCACCAATAAAGGTAAAACTCGTGGTAGTCGTTCATAGGTAAAACAAATTCGTGAATGTTACCAAAGTAGCCACCTAGCATGGCAAAGGTGTTAGCAAATTCGCCGATGCTTGAGTTTTCACCAAGAAAAGCGCCACCCCACATTAATGCAATTAAGCCAAGAAAAAGCCAAGTAGTGGCTAAGCTTAAAATACGCACGTAGCGTATGTTGGTACTTGAATAAACAGCAAAGGCTATGACCAAGAAAACAATAGCGTAAAAGCTACCAATAATAGATTCGCCATCGCCAAGTTCTGGCATGTACCAAGGTAGGTTGATCAGTAATAAATTGGCGGTAAAGGCACAAGTACCTATGATGACAATGTTATTAATAATTTTAACCAAAGGGAGTTCAAAAAAGCGTACACGGGGTTCAAGTACGCAAAAGTAAAAACAGGTTAAAAAGTAAAAAGCCCATATAAGAAAAGCCCAAAAACCAAACTCTACCGCTAGCGGATTGGTGAACCCGTATTCAGGACTGGTAGCTAAATCGGCATAGCCAGCAAATTCGGTGAGCGGGAACATAATAAGTCCCACATCAAGTCCTGAAGTAAATAAAATAGCAATAAAGGTAAAGGTTCTTACTGGGGTTACGCCAACACAGCGAACATTTCCCCATCGGTATAATACAAAGATAATAGCAGCAAAGGTGAATAATATGCCTGCAGATAGCCAAGGTGTCATGATGAGCTCCTTGTTGTTGTTTTAATAAATTTAAAGATAATTTACTCCTGTTTTCTTTTTATAGTTAGAGTGTTCAGTACCGCCTTATTAGGCTTCAAATTTTAATTGTCGACGTCATCATAAAGCGCTATGCCGTCGATAATTAATGTCTGAATGAACACTCGCGATTCATGCTTAAATATTGTAAAACTTAGTTGGTTGTTCGTTTGGCAACAGCTGAACGTTGTTGTTCTTGCCAATTAGGTTCTATCGTTACCGCTGCTGTTGAGGGCGCAAGTAATTCTTTACCACGAATAATGTCGGCAGCGCGCTCAGCAACCATAATGGTAGGTGCATTTAAGTTACCGTTAGGAATGGTTGGGAAGATAGACGAGTCAACTACGCGTAGCCCTTCAATTCCATGAACTCGTGTTTGTGGGTCAACTACGGCCATGTTGTCTGTCCCCATTTTGCACGAACAAGAAGGGTGGTAAGCACTTTCAACAAATTGACGTACAAAGGTGTCTATTTCTTCATCGGTTTGAATATGTGTACCCGGTTGAATTTCTTCCCCTCGATATTCATCAAGGGCTTGTTGATTAATAATTTCGCGTGTTAGGCGTACACAAGCACGGAAGCCTTCTCGATCTGCTTCGTGTTCAAGGTAGTTAAATAAAATTTCTGGGTGCGCTGTAGGATCGGCTGAAACGGCTTTTATATGCCCACGACTTTTAGGTTTGTTATGGCCAATATGAACTTGAAAACCATGACCCGCAAAGGCTTCTTTACCGTCGTAGCGCATTGCTGCGGGCAAGAAGTGATATTGTAAGTCGGGCCATTCCACACTCGCTTTAGAGCGAATAAAACCACAAGATTCAAAATGGTTAGTGGCACCTAAACCTTTTTTAGTTAAAATCCAACGCACACCTATTTTTAATTTACTGAACCAATCTAGTTTGCCATTAAGGGTAATAGGGCGTTTACATTTAAATTGAAAATAAAACTCGAGGTGATCTTGCAGGTTTTGGCCAACACCGGGTAGATCGTGTTTTACTTCAATATTTGCCGCTTCAAGTGCCGCTTTAGGGCCTATGCCTGAAAGTTGTAATAAATGTGGAGAACCAATTGGGCCTGCAGATAAAACAACTTCTTTATTGGCTTTTACGTCAACTACTTTACCTTTGCGTTCGTATCTAACGCCAACGGCTTTTTTGCCTTCGAGTAGTACTTTATGTACTAATGCATGAGTAACAACGGTTAAGTTGCTGCGCGACATAGCAGGGCGTAAATATGCGTTAGCTGTTGAGCTACGCACACCGTTTTTAACGGTCATGTGCATTGGACCAAAGCCTTCTTGCTGTTCAGCGTTGTAGTCTTTGGTTTCAAAATAACCCGCTTCAACACCAGCATTAATAAAGGCTTTGTAAAGAGGGTTTTTCATTTGATTACCGTTGTTTACGCCAAGTGGGCCTGCTTTTCCACGGTATTCGTTTGCTCTGAAAGCCCAATCTTCAGATTTTTTAAAATAAGGTAAGCAGTGTGCATAATCCCACTCTTGTGCACCATGCTGTTGCCATTCATCAAAATCTTTTGCGTGTCCACGCACATAAACCATACCGTTGATTGAAGAAGAACCGCCTAATACTTTACCGCGAGGGCAGTGCATACGACGATTATCTAAAAATGGCTCAGGCTGCGTTTCAAATTGCCATGCATATTTTTTTGTGTTCATTGGAATAGATAAGGCTGTTGGCATTTGAATAAAAATACTTTTATCGCTACCGCCTGTTTCAATAAGCAATACAGTGTTGGTGCCGTCTTCACTTAAACGGTTTGCTAATACGCAACCCGCAGAGCCAGCACCTACAATAATGTAATCAAAATTTTCGCTATTCATTTAAAACCCGTTTTAATAATGTAAAGAAGTGGAGATTAAAACTTTTCTAATCTTTGTACCTTTAGCTGTATTTACTATGTAGCTGGCTAAAAGGGGCTATCAAGTTTTTGCATTCCTACATATACCGCTTTAATTTGGGTAAAATAGTTCAGTGTAGAAAGGCCGTTTTCTCTACCAATACCTGATTGCTTGTAACCGCCTACAGGCATTTGTGCTGGCGATGCGCCATAGCTGTTGATCCAACAAATTCCCGCTTCCATTTGATGTACAACACGATGAGCGCGCGTAATATCTTGGGTAAATACACCTGCGGCTAAACCAAATTCTGTGTTGTTAGCTCGGTTGATCACTTCTTCTTCATTTTCAAAAGTGAGTACACTCATTACTGGGCCGAAAATTTCTTCGCGGCAAATGGTCATGTCGTCAGTACAATCACCAAAAATGGTAGGTGCAGTAAAGTAACCATTAGGCGCGCTTTCTGGTTGAAGTGCTTTACCGCCGTGCAGTAATGTAGCGCCTTCTTTAATGCCAATGTCTATATAGCTTTGTACAAGCTTTTGATGCTTTTCAGAAATAAGTGCGCCAAAGTTGGTGTTAGGATCCATAGGATCACCAATCACAATGTTTTTGCTGGTGCGTTCAATCAATTTTTCAATAAAAACAGGGTATAAAGACTTTTGTACAAATACGCGAGTACCGTTTGTACATACTTCACCTTGGGTATAAAAGTTACCTAACATAGCGGCAGAAACTGCATTGTCGATGTCGGCATCATCAAAAATAATTAAGGGTGATTTACCGCCAAGTTCCATAGTGACATCTTTAAGTGTATTAGCTGAAGCCGTCATCACTTTTTTGCCTGTACCTACCTCGCCAGTAAAAGAAACTTTAGCTATTTCAGGATGATGAGTTAACCATGCACCGACTTCACCAGCACCTTGAACAACATTAAATACGCCGTTTGGTACACCTGCTTCAGTAAATATTTCAGCCAGTTTTAATGCGCCAAGTGGCGTTTCTTCTGACGGTTTAAAAATCATTACGTTACCGCAAGCTAGCGCAGGAGCTGCTTTCCAACAGGCGATTTGAAGAGGGTAGTTCCAAGCGCCAATACCAGCACAAATACCCAAAGGTTCGCGACGAGTGTAATAAAAATCGCCATCAACCGCTTGTTGATTGCCTTCAATACCCGGCGCTAATCCAGCAAAAAATTCAATAGAGTCAGCACCCGTTAATACATCAACTACTGAGGCTTCTTGCCATGGTTTACCTGTATCAAGTACTTCAATTTTGGCTAACTCGTCATTACGTTCACGCAATAAGGCTACGGCTTTTAATAAAATACGGCTACGTTCCATAGCGCTCATAGCAGACCAAGTAGCAAAACCGCGCTTAGCACTTGCTATCGCTTTTTCTTTCACTTGTTCATCGGCAATTTCAACTTGATAGATAACTTTTCCCGTTGCAGGGTTAATTACATCAAAGGTTTCACCATGAGTATTTTCAATATAAGTACCATCGACATAATTTTTGTAACGTATTAATGACAAGTAACATCTCCGTTTTCGTTAGTTTATTTGTTTATTTGAATGAGGGTATTTTACTCAGTTAAGTTGAGCGTCTATAAAGCTTTTACATAACTGCTCAGCTTGCTTAAATTCTTCATCTGGTTTTGGGCTTAAAGCACAACGTAACCAAAAACCATCTATCATCGCTGCTGTTTGTTTCGCTGCCTTTTTGGCAGCATTTTCATCTAATAACTGACGAAATGAAAAAAGCAGATTGCTGTATAAACGCTTACTATTGATATGCTGTAGTCTTTTCAACTTAGAGTCGTGCATCGACTCTGTCCAAAAGCTAAGCCATGTTTTTATTGCCGGAGTAGAACGTTGAAACGGCGTAAAGTTAGCTTCAATAATTATTTTAAGTCGTTCTGTTGCGCTAAGTTGCTGCGACGATATACGTTCAAGTAAAGCTAATTTTAGTTGTTCTAAAAGGTGCATAATCGTAGCTTCTATCAAGCCTTGTTTACCACCAAAGTAATGACTAATAATGCCAGAGGACAAGCCTGCAATACGGCTTATGGTGACTATAGTCGTACTTTGTAAGCCGTATTCACCTATTGATTCTAATGTAGCGTCGATGAGTTGTTGTTTACGTACAGGCTTCATTCCAACTTTGGGCATATGCTTCTTTCTTTTTTAATTGAACGTTCAATTAATATCTATTCTAATGGTTTTAGTTGTAATAATCAATTCGGGTTTTTAAAGAGGGAATTAACGGTTAACCTTATTTATTAAGGTTTTTGTGGGTTTTTATTACTGAGGAGTACGCTGAGTTACTACTGTTAGCTACTGAATATGTTTGTTATTTATGATTAAAGGTTAGAGTACTAATGATATTTTTAAAGAGGGATTTTTATGGGATTGTTAATAATCGTTAACGGCATTTAATGAATACCGTTAACGAGGTTTTATTTAGTTAATCGACAGTTACGGTATTCGCACTTTCAAGGTTTCCTGCAAAGTAATTTTGTACATTAGTAAGTGTTGTATCTGCAATTTTATTTAAAGCTTCTTTTGTAAAAAAAGCTTGGTGCCCTGTGATAATAACGTTAGGAAATGTTTGTAAGCGAGCGAAGACGTCGTCTTGAATAAAGGTATCTGATAAATCTTCAAAGAAAATGTCACTTTCTTCTTCATAAACATCAATACCTAAATAACCGATTTGTTTCAATTTAAGTGCTTTAATTATAGCAACGGTATCAACTAATCCACCCCGACTGGTATTAATGAGCATAACATTGGGCTTCATTGATTCAATTGCATGAGTATTGATCAAATGGTGGGTATCGGTCGTTAACGGGCAATGCAACGATATAATGTCGGATTGCGTTAATAGGGTTTGTAAGCTGGCTTGAGTGAAGTCGTCGTTAACATCTTGCTCTTTAAGAAACGGGTCGTACACCAGTACATTACAGCCGAAACCTTTCATTATTTTTACAAAGGCACGCCCGATTTTTCCTGCTCCTATTACGCCTACGGTTTTTCCATGTAGGTCGAAACCTAAAAGGCCATCAAGGGAGTAGTCGTTTTCGCGTATTCTGTTATGGGCTCGGTGTATATTACGATTTAAATCAAGTACTAAAGCACAAGCATGTTCTGCGACTGCGTATGGGGAATATTCAGGAACTCTACACACTGGAAGGTTAAGTGCTTTAGCCGCTTTTAGGTCTACGTTATTAAAGCCTGCACAACGTAGAGCTATTAATTGAACGCCTTGGTTTTTTAATTGTTCCAAAACCTCAGCATTAAGATTGTCGTTTACAAAGCAGCAAACCACATCAAAGCCTTGCGCCATGCTTGCTGTTTTTTCGTTTAGGTGCGATGAAAAGTATGATATTTCTAAATTTTTAGGGTTATTCAAACCGAAAAATTTTTCATCGTAAGGTTTGCTGCTATACATACATATTTTCATGCTATTTTAATCCTATAATTTACTGTTGTTATTTTGGGGCCAGTGCTGTTCTAAATATTCATAAGCTTCTATTGCGTTATCGACAATATGAAATATTTTAAGATCGGCTTCAGCTATAGCGCCTTGCTCAACTAAAAATTCAAAATTTATCAACTTGCTCCAGTAGTCTTTTCCTACGAGTACAATAGGGATTGGTTTTATTTTTTTAGTTTGTATTAAGGTTAGCGCTTCAAATAATTCGTCAAGGGTTCCAAAACCACCAGGGAAGGCAACTAAACCTTTTGCTCGTTTAAGAAAGTGAATTTTGCGTATAGCAAAATGGTCAAATTGAAAACACAGCTCAGGAGTAATGTAAGGATTAGGTTTTTGCTCAAATGGCAATACTATATTTAACCCGATACTTGTTCCGCCTATATCAGCAGCTCCGCGATTTGCAGCTTCCATGGCACCTGGACCTCCGCCAGTAACAACAACGAATTGTTTACCTTGATGTTGCAAAGAGAGTTCTGTAATTTTTTTACCTAATATTCGCGCTTCATTGTAATAATAACTGTGTTTTACTGCGTTTTCGGCAAGTTTACTTTTTTGCTGTTTAATCGCTGATTCAGGATCTTCAGATAATGCTTTACTGGCTTCTTCAAAAGCTGCCTTTGCTTTGTGTTCTTCAAGTATTCGTGCTCCACCAAAAATCACTACGGTTGATTCAATTTGGTTTTCTTTTAGAATTAAATCGGCTTTTAGCATTTCAAGCTGTAAACGCACTGCTTTTAAATCGTCGCGTAAAATAAAGTCGTTATCAGTGTAGGCTAAACGATAAGATTCGCTATCCATAATGGCTTGTCTTTGTGTTTCTAACTGTAGTGTTGGTGTTGCGCTATTGTTGTTTTCTTTATTGTTCATACTCAAACGTTATCTCGCTATTAACTATAAGGAAGAGGCTATCTTTTTAACTCTCTAATTATAATCAGTGTATTAGATTATTAGAGCGGTTGCTCTGAATTTGGTATGTTTTTATTTTCTATAACATCTTCTTTAGAAAAATATTGCACCGTGGTACAAGCAACAATATCGCCAAGTACGTTGATAGAGGTTCGGCACATGTCGAGTATGCGGTCTACACCCAAAATAATCGCGATACCGGCTGCTGGAATACCAACACCTTCTAACACCATACTTAAAATAATAATGCCAGCGCCGGGAGTAGCTGGTGAACCGATTGATGCGGCAACCGACATGGTGATAATAAATAAGTAGCTCGACAAGCTAAGATCGACATTAAACACTTGTGCAAGAAATACTGTTGCAACGCCTTGATACATGGCTGTACCTGTCATATTGATGGTGGCGCCCAGTGGTACTAAAAATCGTGATATTTCGGGTTTAATGTTTAGCTTTTCTTCAGCAACTTTTAGAGATATTGGCATAACAGCGGCTGAACTACTGGTTGAAAATGCAAGCAATAATAATTCTCTAACGTTAACGAAAAATAGGCTGAATTTTTGTTTAGTGGTTATTTTAGCCACAATAAAGTAAAAGCAGGCAACCAGTAATAAGCCTATTACTACCGTTAATACGTAAACGGCTATACCGCCGAGAACTTCTACGCCAAGGTTGGCAACTAAGCGAGTAATTAAACCAAAAACAGCTAAAGGCGCTAATAACATCGCCCAAGACACAATACGTAAACTCACTTCTTGAAGTGCGCTAAGTAGATCAAATAAGGGTTTAGATTGTTTTGCAGGAATAGATAATAAAGCCGCACCGAGTACAGCTGAAAAGAGTATAACTTGTAACATTTCGCCTGAGGCCATAGAAGCTAACGGATTTTTAGGAATAAGGCCTGAAACTTTACTCGGTAAGTCTGCCATAGACGGGAAGCCTTTGGCTGCTACATTTGCAACTTGGTCAGTTCCTGCTTCCATTAACGCTGAGGCATCAACAAAATTACCCGGTTGAATATTTAATGCTAAGGCAATACCTATGATGGCAGCTAATGCGGTTGAAAACATAATGAAAAGAATTGCGATTACGCCATTTTTCTTCATTGCGTCGGGATTATTGTTTGCTGCTAAGCCGAGCACGATTGAAGCAAGTACAAGCGGTACAACAATCATTTGAATGATAGCTAAAAACACTTGGCCAGGCAGGGCAAGCCATGAGGTAATATTTTTTACTGTGTCAGCTGAAAGTAAACCGAGATCTGGCCCTAAGAGAATACCTGCAATTACACCAAGGGCGAGTGCAAATAATACTTTTAACCAAAGGCGTCCTCTAACCATATTTTCAAACTGATTTGAAAGATTTTTTAGTGGGTTCGAAAACTTAGTATTCATTGTAAAGTCCGTGTTTAGTTAATGAAAAACAATTGCTAATTTGAACAAATTAATGGGAAAAATGTTTTAAGGTTAGGCAATAAAACGGTGCCTTATAAAATAAAGCACCGTTGGTCTATTGAGTTATCTTATTACTTAATATGAGTAGTATATTAAGCGAATATGAACTGAATTAGCTTGATCTGAGATAAGGTCTTGTTAACTTTATTATAAGCCGCTCGACCTTATCAGCTATTCAGTTTTTACCCGTTACTAACATCTTCAAACTCAGCGTCAATTACATCTTCATTTACAATATCGTTGGCAGCACTGTTT
The DNA here is from genome assembly GCF_002000085.1 of Pseudocolwellia agarivorans. Taxonomy (GTDB): domain Bacteria; phylum Pseudomonadota; class Gammaproteobacteria; order Enterobacterales; family Alteromonadaceae; genus Pseudocolwellia; species Pseudocolwellia agarivorans. Next base: position 453,670 of record NZ_MUZU01000002.1, on the reverse strand, counting down.
TCACTTTGTGCATGTTCAGCTTGTTGTGTTTGCGCTTGCATAACTTTACTGTAAGCCTCTTGTAATGCATTTTTTCGCATTTCAATTGCTGCTTTATCATTGCCATTAACTGCCATTTTTAGTTGTTCAATTAATGTTTTAAGCTCTGTTTGCTGATCTTCAGCTAAACTTGTCATCGAGGTTTGCACGGTATGAATTAATTGATCTGCTTGGTTGCGTTGCTCAACTAACTCGCGTTTTTGTTTGTCTTCAGCTGCGTGTTTTTCGGCATCTTCTACCATGCTGTTAATTTCATCTTCGCTTAAACCACTTGATGCGGTAATTTTAATACTTTGCTCCTTACCTGTAGCTTTGTCTTTAGCCGATACATTTAAAATACCATCTGCATCAATATCAAAGGTTACTTCAACTTGTACAGAGCCACGTGGACCTTGCTTAATATCCGTTAAGTTAAATTGACCTAACGATTTATTATCGCTTGCCATTTCGCGTTGGCCTTGCAATACATGCACGGTTACCGCTGCTTGGTTGTCTTCAGCTGTAGAGAAGGTTTCAGAAGCACGTGTTGGTATAGTGGTATTTTTTTCAATAAGCTTGGTCATTACACCGCCTAAGGTTTCAATACCTAGCGATAGTGGTGTTACATCAAGCAATAACACATCGCCAACCGTTCCTGATAACACACCCGCTTGAATGGCTGCACCTATGGCAACGGCTTCGTCTGGGTTTACATCTTTACGTGGTTCTTTGCCAAAAAAGCTTTTAACGGCTTCTTGTACTTTTGGCATACGTGTTTGACCACCCACCAAAATAACTTCGCTAATATCACCTTTACTTATACCAGCATCTTTTAACGCTTGCTCACATGGCGCTATGGTACTTTTTACTAAGTCTTCTACTAATGACTCTAATTTAGTACGTGTAACTTTTACGTTTAAATGTTTAGGGCCACTTGCATCTGCAGTTATGTACGGTAAATTTACGTCGGTTTGCATAGCTGATGATAATTCAATTTTCGCTTTTTCAGCTGCTTCTTTAATACGCTGTAAAGCTAAAGAATCTTCGTGCACATCAATACCGCTTTCTTTTTTAAACTCATCTGCAAGGTAATTAATCAGGCGTAAATCAAAATCTTCACCACCTAAAAAGGTATCACCGTTAGTGGCTAATACTTCAAATTGTTTTTCGCCGTCTACATTGGCTATTTCAATAATCGATACATCGAATGTTCCGCCACCTAAATCGTAAACGACAACTTTTTGGTCGGCTTTACTGTTTTTATCAACGCCGTAAGCTAATGCTGCTGCGGTTGGTTCGTTAATAATACGTTTTACGTTAAGGCCGGCAATTTTACCTGCATCTTTCGTTGCTTGGCGTTGCGAGTCGTTAAAGTAAGCGGGTACGGTAATAACGGCATCGGTTACTGTTTCCCCTAAATAAGCTTCAGCATCTTTTTTCAGTTTACGTAAAATTTGCGCTGATACTTCTTGTGGCGATAACGCTTTGCCGTTTACTTCAACCCAAGCATCGCCGTTGTCTGCTTTTATGATTTTATAAGGGGCTAATTTAATATCTTTTTGCACTTCTTTATCATCAAACTTACGACCAATTAATCGCTTAATAGCGAATAAGGTGTTTTTTGAGTTTGTTACTGCTTGTCTTTTGGCTGGTTGGCCAGCTAAGGTTTCGTTATTTGCATAAGCAACAATAGAAGGGGTTGTACGGCTACCTTCTGCGTTTTCAATAATTCGTGCTTTGCCGCCTTCCATAACTGCTACACATGAGTTTGTTGTACCTAAGTCAATACCAATTGTTTTAGTCATAATAATCACCTGTTACTTTGAAAGTATTTAATAAAAAGTCTTATGCTTTTGGTAATGTCCAAATCAGCACGTTGACCCGATAAACAACCTTGTATAAATCTACTGTTATACAAGGCTGCTTGGTTAGTGAAGCTATAATAGGGGAGCTGGAGAAATGCTTCTGTCACAAAAGTGACAGAAGTGTGATTTTTTATTATTTACTGAGGTTTACTGAAATTTATTAACTTACTAACTATTTATAATCTAATTGTTCGGCTATTGCCTCTATCTCAATAAGTAGCTCAGGACTAGCCAATGAACTAACGCCTACTCCTGTTAAGGCGGGTAGAGATTTTTGGGTATATTCGTAGAGAACAGAACCTAGTTCTTCTAAATGTTCAGCTACTTCTCCACGGACATAAACACGTAATTGTAAAATCTTATCTAAAGAAGAGTTTGATGCGTGTAAAACCTTTTTTAGGTTTTCCATAGCAGCTTGTGTTTGTCCTTTTATGGTATTGCTCGATATTTTATGTTCAATTGACCAGTCTACTTGCCCAGAAACAAAGACAAGCCCTAACTTAGTCGATATGGTGGCTTGAGACATTCCGTTAGGAGTGCAATCGTAAAGGGAGTTGGGATTTATTTTTAGTATGTTCATTTGATTTCCTAAGTGTTTTTTAGAGAAAATAAAAATACGCTATAGTTCATGCTAGAGATACCAAGATGGAGTTGTAGTGGTTACAAGGTGTAGTTGTAGTGTTTAATTAGAATGCTTTGCCATTTCTTTTAATACCCAGTTAATTAATATGTCGTCTTTACTTCTTGGATGATAGGTTGCAACGACTTCATATCCAGGTGGGTATTTCTCAAGAATTATTTCATTAAGACCATCACATGGAAGCAAACGTGATGGTATAAAAGCCACCATATTAGTATTTTTAAGGAACGCTTTTGTCATATCAAAAGAAGGAGCCGACATAATTATTTTTCGTGAAAGGTTTTGTTTTTCAAACCAATAATCAGCCGATCCTTTTAAGTTGCCTGTTCCTGGATTGGTCACTATAAAGTCAAATTCAACCAACTCTTTTAAACTCATTGGTTGTGTATTGCTTGTGGAGGTATTACCGCTAAGGCAGCGATAGCTTTCAGTATGAATGGGAGTGGCTAAAAGTCCTTCAGGTACATAACCATATGAAGTGATTGCTAAATCAATATTCCCAATAGCCATTTTTTTTGCGAGGCTAGCAACTTCGATATTACATACAATTAACTGTACATTAGGCGCTTCTTTTGAAAGCTTTCTTATTAATGGAGTAATAAGCACTTTTTGTGCGTAATCGGTTGCAGAAATAACTAATGTTCTATTTATTTCACACAGTTTTAGGGCACTAGGTAATGGAATGTTATGAATGTTTTCTAGTACGTTAGTAACATATGGAAGTATTTTATGCGTATATTCTGTAGGTACTAAGCTGTTATCTTGACGGAGAAATAATTGGTCACCAAAAATATTCCGCATCTTATTAAGCTTTAGGCTGATAGCTTGTTGCGAAATATTCAGCTTTTCAGCAGCATTAGCTACGCTTTTATAGTAATAAAGTGCTTCTAACGTTTTGAGGTGGTGAATTTCTAAGTTATTGAACATATTGATATCGTGGTAAAAGTTACTGGCATTATAATATCTGATTTTTTTGAGAAGAAATATCAAAGAACGCATTAAGTCATAGTATGTGAAGTAAATGTTATTTGTTAATTTATTATTCAAAGTGGCGATTACTAAACGTTCAGCAATTCTTTAAAAAATAGAGCTATCGCTTTACTTTGCTATATAGCAACATCTAGGTAGAATAAAAACACTCGCTTATGTTACGGCCAAATCATTTTATCTATGAATAAAGATGTTAATCATTTACCACAAAAAGCCAGCCCCGTTTTAGTAAAGCAAGCTAATCTTTTTGCAGATTTACCCGCAAAACTTATTGAAGATTTTCAACAAGAGTTTCAACTGAACGAATGGCACAAAGGCGAATATATTAATTCAAATATACTGACTCAGCGCTTTTTTGTGATGATTGAAGGGCAATTAGAAATTAAACAAAGCAATGCTGAAACCGGTCGAGAAGCTACGTTAGACATGCTTTATGCGGGCGATTGTTTTGATTTAATGGTGCTGTTTGATGACCAACCACACGATGTTATTATTTCACCTTTAACAACGGTTAAATTACTGTCGGTTAAGTTGGCAACCATGCGCCATTGGTTGTGGACATATCCTGAATTTAACCAGCAGTTTATGCCTTATTTAGCTAAAAAAATGCGTGAAAAAGAACAACAGGCAAGTAATTTAATATTGCACGATGTTCCTACACGTTTAAGTCGAATTATTTTAGAACATATTAATAAAATTAAGTTTTATACGGGGGCGAAAGAAGAAGAGCATCAGCATCATTTAGTGAATGGTTTAAACGATGAAACCTTAGCGCGAATGACGGGCTCTGTACGGCAGGTCATTAATAAACAATTACAACTTTGGAAGCAAGAAGACACCCTTGATAAAAAACGTAATCAGTTAATTATTAAAGATTTAGAAGCATTAGAAAAAGAAGCTAAGTACACAGAGGTTTTACCTAATGCGCCTTTATCAACTAACTCATCTTTTAAAAGTTAATAGCTGAAGCTTATTATTTAAAAATGCAGACATTAAATCCTTACTTAACCCCAATACTTGATGAAATAGATCAATTCTTGAATAGCTCACCATTAACCAATGAGTATCAGATAATCAAGCATTTGCAGGATAATAAAGTAGCACCTTTTGAGTGTTTTTCATTGGCGAATACTAAAGATTTATTTAGTGCGCATTTTCTTTGTATGCACGGGCTTTATCATTTAAAAAAACAATATTGTTGCGAGCAAAACTTTGAACTTATGATTGAGTCTGTACGAATACAAAGAACAGCGATAAATGAACCTAGGCTAAGCAATAGCGAGTTACCAACAGCACTTGAAGCAATCGATCCTCTAGAAAGTTATTACTTAAATTCAACGCATTATTTTGAAACGCAAGAAGATCAAATAAATGACATGCTCAAATCATTTTGGCAAAAATATATCGCACAAGACCACAAGAAAGAGGCGCTTGAAACGTTAAGTCTGCCGTCGAATGCTGATGCAAAAATGGTTAAAGCTCAGTACCTACATCTCGCTCAAAAGCATCATCCAGATAAAGGTGGTTGTGCTGAAGCCTTTAGTAAGATTCGCCAAGCTAAAACGGTTTTAGATAAGCTTTTTTAAAGAGTAGAAAATCTTATTCTCATGCCACTTCAAGATACATAAGTTGGATCTTGAAGTGTTATGGGAATAGCTAAATATTTTCTTTGGCTTATGCCTTTTCCTTATTATTAGCCGTTAGCGCTTTTAAAGATTGATACAGCTTTTCTTCTTCAGTGGATAAACTTTTTGGTAGAACAATTTTCAGTTTTACAAAAAAATCTCCCGGTACTTTACTAGGTAATCCGCGACCTTTTAAACGCATTTTACTACCGCTGTTGCTTAATTTAGGCACGCTTAAGTCGATAACTCCTGTTGGAGTAGGTACTTTAACTTTGTCACCTAAGGCTGCTTGCCACGGGCTAATGTTTAACTCGGTTGTAATATTTGCTCCATCAACTTCATATAATGGAGTAGGGTTAAAGCTTATTTCAATATATAAATCACCGTTGTTAGCACCGCCAACGCCAGCCCCACCTTGATTTTTCAAGCGAATTTTTTGGCCTGCTTTTATCCCTTTTGGAATATTAATTTTTAACGTACGCTCTTTAGGTTGCGATTGTCCGTGTTGATTAATTATTTGATCTTGCAGGGTAAAACTTCGTGTAGCTCCTGTGTATGAGTCTTGCAAATCTATCATGATTTTCGCATTACTGTCTTGGCCTTGCTTTTGATACGAGCCTCGGCCTCTTGGAGCACGCTGATTGCCAGCAAAACTGCTTCCAAAGAGTGATTCAAAAAAGTCGCTAAAGTCACCTGGGTCACCTGCGTTAGTATTACCTTGGTTGAATTGATCTTTCCAATTAGGTGGAGGTGTAAACCCTGATTGACCTGATTTCCAGTTGCTACCAAGTTGATCGTAAGCGGCGCGTTTTTCTTTATCGCGCAGTACTTCATAAGCTTCGTTTATATCTTTAAAGCGACTTTCGGCGTCTTTCTCTTTACTAACGTCAGGATGAAATTTTCGTGCTAATTTGCGATACGATTTTTTGATCTCATCTTGAGACGCTGTTTTAGAAACGTCCATAATTTTATAATAATCTTTATAATTCACGATAACCTCCTGCGTAAATAACACCTAAGTTAGCTACTACAGATTTGTTTTAATTGTAGATAAGCGGATTAAAAACAGTGTGTATAACTATTTAGTTCAAACTAGGTGGAAAAATGAGCGAATGTGATGGCATTATTATAGAACAATTAAAAATAATGAATGTCAGTTATGTGACACTTAAAAGAAAAATTTCCGTAATTAGGTTTTAAACTCGTTATCTATTGTTCAACATATTAATTTTTCACAATAAATATTTTATATTCAATAAACAAATTCAATTTTCTCAGCTATGCTAGTAATAACAGTACAACTAAAGAATTGTTGTAAATACCCATACCGCTGAATATACCGTGAGCGTTATAGATGTATGAATAACATCATTAGTTTGTTGTTATATAACATCTGAATTTAGATACTATTAGCAATGATTTTTCTAAAATTTATACTCCAAATAGCATTTATGTTAATCAATATATTTAAATAATGGGAATCTGCGTTTTAAATGAATTTTTAGGTAACCAATTAAATATTTAATTGATTTTTATGATGGTAAATTTTAATGATTAAACAAGAAAGCTATGATTACAGGCGATTCGCTTTACGTATACTGTTGGTAGTCACTATTTTTTCTGCAACATTTTTTGCGATAAAAAATTGGATTAGCGGGTGGTACTCTTTCGCTATTATGGAAGGGGTTATAGCGCTTTTTTGGCTCTATATTCTGAGTATTGTATCAACAACTAAACATTTGGAACGTTGGTCTTTTATTTATTTATGTACTTTTTATTCTCTTGTTTTATATGGAATTTATTTCACTAATTATCGAAGTGGTTTATTTGCTTGGCTTTTTATTTTCCCTATCATCTCTTATTTACTTTTAGGACGTAAAGTAGGAACCATATTAACAGCAATAAGTGTATTTGTTGGTTTAGGGTTTCTTGGACGTTTAGTCTTTCAAATGAACTCAGATATACATTGGATTGTTATGGGGAATTTTGGGCTTTGTGTAATAGCTATTTGGTCGATGGTTTATGTGTACGAATCTAAAAGTGAAGCGGTTATTGCTCGGTTAAAAGAGCAAGTAACAAGAGATCCACTAACAGGGTTGTTAAATGTAAGAAATTTAAATGATATTCTTGTTTCTGTTTTGTATAGTGCTGAACGTCGTGGTGAATCAGTTACTATCGCTTATATAGATCTCAATGATTTTAAGAAAATAAATGATACTCAGGGTCATCAAAAAGGTAATGAAATACTATTAAGCGTTGCTAATACTATCAAGAGCATTACTCGCGCTGAAGATCATTCTTTTAGATATGGTGGAGATGAGTTTTGTATTGTTTTTCCAAATTGTACTTTAGAACAAGCAAAAAATAGCTACGGGCAGAGGTTATTAGAAAACGTACATAATGAATTAGATCAATTAACCATGAGTATAGGTTATGCTCAAACAGGGCCTGAAGCTTATTTATCACCAGATGATTTTATTCATCAGGCAGATAAAAGTATGTACGCTGAAAAATGTGCATTTAAAACAAAAACCTCCTGAAGCCACTTAATTAAAGAGTTTAAAATCTATGTCATATACGCTTATTCATAATGCTAACGCATGTCAATACGAATATCATATTGATGGTTATATCGCCTATATTATTTATGATGATCAAAACGGCGAAATGCACTTAACCCATACCTTTGTACCTGATGAGTTAGCTGGTAAGGGATTAGCAAAAACATTGTTAGAAGATGTGCTTGAGCAGATTAAAAAAGATAATAAAAAAGCCGTGGCGCAATGTACTTATATTATTAAGTATCAGGAAAAACACCCTGAAAAAAGTGATTTTTTTGTTTAAGTTTTTTGAGAAAAGGTCATAAGCTTAACTAAATAATACTTTGTTTCTTCCTTGTTTTTTAACTTGATTTAAGTATTTATCAGCGGTTTGTACGAGCTGATCAAAAGAGGTGATTTCTTCTGAACTTTCAACCATTCCTATCGAGGTGGTTATAGTTAATATTGTATCTTCAAAGGTAACTTCTATTAATTCTACTGACTTTCTGACGCGCTCTGCAATGATATAAGCGAGCTTAGCATCGGTTGAAGGTAATAAAATAGCAAACTCTTCGCCGCCTATACGCGCAAAAATGTCATAGTTTCTTAATAACTTACTTATGGTTTGCGTTACGGTTTGTAATATTATGTCGCCAGCTTTATGCCCATAGTTATCATTTATTAATTTAAACTTATCAAGATCTAAAATAAGAAGTGATAGCGTTGTTGACTTTCTTTTACTGCGGTTAAACTCGGCTCGTGCCATTTGATAAAAATAGCGACGGTTTCGGATACCAGTTAAATAATCCGTTGTTGCAAGTTCTTCTAGTTCTTGCGACATAAGTTTTAATCGAAGTTCGTTTTTTTTCTTTTCAGTAATATCTGTAATATAAACATATAAAAAGTCTTCTTGGGCAATTTGCTCAGTAACGATGAAGTGCTTACCTTCTACTGTATCTGTTTCAAAGGTTCGGTAGTTACTACTTCTTCTTTTTAATAAAGCGTTGGAGATCCATGTTTCAAAATCATCGGCTTCAATATTGGCTCCTTTATTTGTATTAAAGCAACCAAAACATAACTCCGTAAATGTTTTATTTAGTGCTTCGCTAGCAGATAAACCAAAAAGTTCACCAAAGAGGTCGTTACAAAAAATAAGTCGATCGCCAAGATCAAAAAGGCCAACACCATCTTTTGTTAATAATAATGCTTCAACTAATATTTTTTCAATTTTTTTATTTGGCAATGTCGACACTAATTAAGCCTATGCTTTTGTTAATATTACTTAGATATTTTTTTGATAGCTTATTATACAGAAGATTGGAGTTGATATAATCTTACCCTATATAATAGGTTGTTTTTTATAATGTGCTTATGAAAAATAAAAAAATAAATCAGATATTTATTAAACTCATATAAAATTAGCTATTCTTTGCATTATCCGTGACTATTTACTCGTTTGCTTTATACTGCCGCGCTGAATTAAAGGTTTAATTAACGGAGCATATATGCACGATCTGTATTACAAAGGGCGTATCCATACCAGAGAAAATCATGTAACAACAGGTTATAACACTAAGCGTACCGTTAAACTTGGCACAGAAAAAAATCCTTTAACACTGGTTGTTGCTAGTGAAGAAAGAAAAATAGAAGTTGCTACTTTAGTTGCTGATAATAAATTATTTGCAGAGATTACTGTAGATAATTCCTTAAAGAGTGATGAGGATGAGAATATTAATGAACTTAATACCATTCTAAATAAGCCCGTAACAACGACTTTTGAAAAAACACCAAATCGTAATGAGCCTTGCTCGTGCGGTAGTGGTAAAAAATATAAAAAGTGCTGTGGTTAATACCTACTCATTAAATTTAACATTACAATGCTTATATTTTATTAGCACACCCGTTTTTCCCTATAGCGATAATTAAGAGAGTTAACACTGAATGAAGCCATATAATAATATTGCCGAATTAATTAAAAATTTAGAAGCTGAAATAAAAGAACTTTCAGATGATGTCGCTATGTTAAAGCAAGAGCCTCATAGTCTTAATGAACAAATTATTTTTAAATATATAGATACAGGTAGCACAGGAAAAACAAAAGATTTTGTGAGAGCTTTAGGTATTAAAGCTGAACGTGGTTCGTTTTTTTCTTCAGGCGATGTGAGTAAATTAATAAAAGATGGCGCGGACGATATTGCACCAGAATTGTTGGCTATAGCTAGAAAAGTTGTACAAATGAAAAAAACAGGTGGCGCAAAGCGTTAAGCTTTACTTATTTCGATAGAAAATTATTTTAATGATAACTTAGCCCGAATAGCAATATTCGGGCTTTTTTTTGTTTTAGCATAATATTTTATTACAAATAAAAAATAAGCCAAGTAATACGATGTACCATAACGACACTTCTTTAATGACTATTTATCTAACTGTTTTTCAATTATTTATTTTTAGTTTTATTACTATGACATAGATTAAAATTCATAAGCATATGTAAACTCCTAATCATATTTTTTATATAAAGGTATGATGTTTGTTGACTCTCTTTAGCAATATCCATAGACTTACTTCTTGACTACATTCAAATCAATTCATCAAATAAAAGACATATGGATAACTGTATGATTAAGAAAAATAAAAAATCGATAAATAAATTAGCATTAGTAGCACTCTGTTCTGCTGCTGTAACATTAACAGGTTGTATTGACACCGCAGAAAAACAAACAGCTGCTGCTACCAAAGCTCCGGCACAAAAGTTTTTACCGTTAAGCGACCCTAAAAATACAGGCGCTTGGGTATTAAATACTGAAGTGAGTGACGAGTTTGACGGTAAAGCTTTAGACGAAGATAAATGGTTTATTGTTGGTAAGCTGGATGAAAACGGACACCCTATTTATAAAGACCCAGATCACCCAGAACGTGAAGTATGGATTGGTCGTGCTCCAGCGCAGTTTTCTGGTGGCAACGTCCGTTTAGAAGATGGCATGTTAAAGTTATCAGCTCGTTGGGAACCTGATTTTCCATTTACGACGGAACAAGGCTTAGATAACGTTAAATGGCAATATGGGAACTTTACGACTGCTGCTATTATTAATCGTAAAATATTTAAATACGGTTATATGGAAGTACGTGCTAAAGCTGCTGATGCTGAAGTATCTAGCGCACTTTGGATGACTAGACATGAAACTCCAAATGGTCAACGAAATGATACTTCATTAGAGTTAGATATTTTCGAACACTTTGGTAGCCATCGTATGGAAGGGGAAGCCGATAGAGATAGAGATTTATGGTGGACTATTCATGATTGGGATCCTAAATATGGTCACGAAAATGGTAAAAACGTTACTTATACTGAAACTAAAGACTTAGGTTTTAGAGTTGCTGATGCTTTCCATGTATATGGGTTTGAGTGGAGCGAAACAGGTATCCGTTATTATGTTGATGGTAAATTAGTTTCTGACGTATCTATTGCTGATGTAGAAGCATTTGCTAAGAAAAAAGGTCGTGACAAAGGTTGGGTTATTGATAAAGCAATGCATCTTTGGTTGGATACGGAATCTTTCCCGTGGAGAGGTTACCCAGACTCTAAAGAAGATTTAGAAGCTAACAGCCCTGAAGGTGAGAAAGACGACGGTATTGTTGATTTTGAAGTGGAATACTTACGTGTTTGGCAAAAAGCTAAGTAGAGAGTTTTTTGTAATAGCGCATTAATTTTATAGACTCATTAATGCGCTAAATAAACTTTGCTGGTAACCCCTGCCAGCAAAGTTTATTCCTTTTTATTAGCGTTAAATCCTACGTCATTTTATGAATGACTATCTATCATCAATACATCTAATTTTATTTGAGCTTGTTTTGGATTTGCTATATCTACGGCTTCAATCATTTCACATTCGTCTCTTATCATTTCAGGAATAAGACTAGGGTAAAGACGACAATCTTCAGGTCTGTTGAAGTAAATACTACAAGTATACTTATTGGCAGTAAGAGGTGTTTCTTTAGGTACTACTTCAAGAAAAGGGCATTGTTTCAGCCTAACGCCAGATTCAGGATCAAACCAAGTTTTGTAATCTTTAACAAATTTGAATATGTTTGGTTCAAACATTTCCCAAAGGTCAACTTCTTCTTTTGTTACTGAAAGATCTTCACCACCGTATTTGATACAACATTTACCGCATTGGTTACAATCTTTCATAGGTTATTTATAAGTCGCTGATAGGTATTAATAGCGTATTGTATCATTGATGAGGGGATTTATTTGAATCGAGTATTCCTATTGTTTTATTCATACTTTTAAGTGTTTTTTCTATCAAGCGAACAGCGCTTTTAATCTCTTCAACCGTTATATTTCCATAGCCTAATACTAAGCTGTTTTGTGCATTTATATCGTTTTCAAAATGGGTAATTGAACTTACCGTAATACCTTGTTCTTGTAATGTATTCGCTAAAGTAAAAGCGTTAATATGCTCTACTACTTTTACGGAAAGATGCACGCCAGAAAACACATTCGTAGGTGTTAAATACTCGGCACAATGTAAGTTAATTTGCTGACAAATGGCTTGATAACGCTCTTGATAACATTTACGCATTTTTCTGATGTGTTTAATTAAATGGCCTTCACTAATAAATAAAAATAAAGCTGTTTGTAGTAATACTGAATTATGCCAATCGGTAAGCAGTTTGGCATTACAAAATGCCTCTATCGCCCAAGGAGGTAACACACAAAAACCTAAGCGAATATCTGGAAACATACATTTAGAAAATGTACCAACGTAAAATACATTTTGAGACGTATCTAAAGATTTTAATGCATCAATAGGTGTGGAACTTAGTCTAAACTCGCTATCGTAATCGTCTTCAATAATCGAAATGTTGTGCTTGTTGGCTAAGTGCAATAATTGACGTCGTCGTTCTAACGACATAGCGACACCTGTTGGAAATTGATGCGAGGGAGTAGTGTAAATTAATGCAACATCATTTGGTATTTGATCAATACACATCCCTTGTTCGTCTACATCAACATAAATTATTTTTGCCCTATGCATTTTAAATAAATGTTTTGCCATAGGGTAACCAGGGCTTTCCATAGCTACTTTAGTTTGCTTAGGCGTTATCAACAATTTACAAATAAGATCTAACGCTTGTTGCGCGCCAGATGTAATACATACATGCTCGAACGAACTTGAAATAGCTCTTGAATAAGAAAGATGATTAACAATGCCTTGCCTTAAATCAACCAAGCCTTGCTGGGGTGCTGCTTTAGTATGATTTAAATATTGTAAACGTGTGGCTTTATTAACAACTCTTCGCCATACATCAAACGGAAATTGCGCAGTGTTGGGTATTCCAACACTAAAGTCGTATGTTCTCATCGTTTGCTTAGGCAAAATATCGTCGTTGTTTAAATTGTTCCAGTAGGTTGCTAATCTACTTTTTTGTTGTGTCTTATTGATAACTATTTGGCTTTGTTTTTGAGTTTTAACAAACGTGCCTTTACCTGTAATTGTTTCTAAATAACCGGTAACGCAAAGCTCATCGTAGACCGCTATTATAGTATTTCGAGACACTTTTTTTATACGTGAAAACTCGCGTGATGAAGGCATTTTGTAACCATCAACTAATCTTTTTTCTTGAATCGCTACTTTTATTGCTTGGCTAAATATTTCAACTAAGGTTCGTGTTCTACTATCAGAAACCGTGATATCTAATTCAAAGAGTGGATCCATTAATTAACTCGATAGTGGCTCTTATAAGGTACCAATAATATAAGCATAATAATGAATAATTAAAACAACTTTATATATGGCGAGTTTACGATGAAAAATACGTTATCTAGGTTAATTAGCACAGTAATAACCTTATTATTGTTATGTAGTTATCAAACTAAGGCGGCTGATTTTACAGTACCGTTAACAACACTTGATAACCAAGTCACTTCTGTTGAAAAACTTATGGGTAAGAAACCTATTTATTTGAAATTTTGGGCGAGTTGGTGCCAGCCTTGTATGAAAGAAATGCCGCATTTACAAGAAAATTTTGATACTTATAGCAATAGCATTCAGTTTTTAGCGATAAATATAGACTTAAATGAAACAGACGAAAATATTAAAAATGTTATTGAAAAGTACGGTTTAACCTTACCCATTTACAAAGATGATAATGGTCGTTTAGCACAAGAACTTGAATTTAATGGTACGCCATATCATGTGTTAATTGATAAAGAGGGCGATGTTGTACATAAAGGGAATGTTGCCGATGAGGCGTTAGACCGAAAGCTTCATATACTAGCCCAACAACACGAAAATAAACTACCAGCAATCGTGTTAGAAAGCGCCAGCGGTAAAGCACAGTCCCTTAACTTTGAAAATGATAAATACACGGCACTTTACATTACCGCTACTTGGTGTGATTGGTATTTAGAAAAAACACGCCCAGCAATGTCTAAAGCGTGTATCGCAGGGCAAAATTTAGTGAACAAACTTGCTGATAAATACCCTCATATAAATTGGCAATTATTAACAAGCGACTTATGGACTGAGTCAAAAGATCTTCAAGAGTATATAAACAAATACAATATTAAAATATCTGCCAATATAGATCGCAAAGGGGATGCTTTTTTCAACTTTAAAATTAAACATTTACCGACACTCATTTTGCTAAAAGGTAATGAGGTAGTGGACCGCACAACTGATGTTGAAGCTTTTGAAGGATTGATAAATAAAGCGTTAAGGTAATAGGATAAATATCTCTGATAATGTTCTGAACTTGATAGCCAAAACTTAATTTAATTCAATCACTAATAGCTAGATAACTCGCCAAACACCTATATATTTTCTATTGATTCAAGTAGTATTTGTTTTTTTCAAAAATAATGGAATGATTGAAATGGACACCTCGGTATTACTGATTAATGCGATGTTGTATGTTTTTTTGCCCTTGTGGGGAATTGCGGGTTTTGCTGATTGGTGCTGTCATCGAGCAACAAAAATTGAAGTCACTTCGGGTATTCAAGAATCGTTAATGCATTCTTTAATGGGCATTCAAATGGGTATTCCCATATTGATGTGCTTGATGTTTGAAGTGAATGTACTTATTTTACTTATTTGTATTATAACTTGGGTTTCGCATGAAATTGTCGCTCATTGGGATGTTCGTTATGCAGCTCCAAAGCGTGAAATATCAATATGGGAAATGCATGCACATACCTACTTAGGTTCTTTACCTCTTTACATGTTAACGTCGATATTAGTGATTAATTGGGATGAATTTCAGTCGCTAATCACGTTAGAGTGGGCGGGGAATATGTCATTAATACCGCTTGAAAATCCTCATGGCACTTCATCATATTTACCTACTTATTTAATATTTATGTGTGTGGTTTGTGTATTTCCGTATATTGAAGAAAACCTGCGTTGTTTAAACGTATATTTTAAAAAAGGATCTTAAGTGGACGTTTATATTAATAGTACAGGGCATTATCTACCGGGCGACCCTATTAGCAACGATGAAATTGAAGATGTTTTAGGTTTAATTAACGGTAAAAAAAGCCGACTAAAAAATAAAATACTTAATTCGAATGGCATAGTGCAACGACATTACGCCATTAATAAGCAGCAACAAACACAAATCTCTAACAGTGAAATGGCGGCAAATGCAGGCGTAGCTTGTATTGAAAATAGTTACCTTTCACCTACAAAAATACAAATGCTAAGTTGTGCCACTAGCCAAGGTGATATGGTATTACCTGGCTTTGGGAGTATGGTGCAGGCCTCGTTAAACCTTTCAGAAGTTGAACTACATACCAGCCATGGAATTTGTTCTAGCAGCATGATGGCGTTAAAAGCTGCCTTCACTGGTATAAAATCAGAATGTAGCGAAAATGCTTTAGTGGTTGCTAGCGAACTCACTTCAAGACTTTTTAAGAATAAACGTTATGAGCAAGTTGAAGGTAACGAAGTAGATTTTAATGCTGAGTTTTTACGTTGGATGTTGTCTGATGGGGCAGGCGCGTTACTTTTAGAAAATCAGCCTAGACCTACAGGAAAAAGCCTAAGAATAGATTGGATCAAAAGTTTTTCTCATGCCAATGTTTATCCGGTTTGTATGTCAGTGGGTACGGCTAAAAATGAAGAACACAAAACCTGGCAAGACTACGATACTTATGCTGATGCAGAAAAAGCAGGGGCGTTAATGCTCCGACAAGATGTTAGGTTATTAGACAATATAGTGTCGGTTGGCGTGCATGGTTTTTTGAAACTAATTGCGCAAGGTGATGTTGAAGTGAACAAAATAGATCACGTGTTATGTCATTTTTCGTCTAAATATTTTAAAAGTAAAATTTTTGATATGTTGGAAACCGCAGGGGCTAGCATTGAGGAAGAAAAGTGGTACACCAATTTATATGAAAGAGGTAACACTGGCTGTGCGTCAATTTTTATTATGCTTGATGAATTTATTAACACACATGATTTAAAGGTTGGTGAAACGATTTTTTGTATGGTGCCTGAAAGTGGGCGATTTAATTGTGCATATATGCACTTAACTGTAGCGGAGTAATTTTTGATGGAACAAGTTGTATTAACCCCTTTAGGACAAAACTGCTTACAAGCGTTATTAAAAGTTTGGTTAGACTTTGATTTAGCTGTGTCTAAAGTTGCTATTGTAAAACGATTAGAGCAAGGGCGATTAAGCCTTGAAGATTACCAAAAACTGTTACTCAATTTACGTCAACAAGTGATTGAAGGCTCAAGATGGATCAGTAGGAGTGCTTCAAGTTTTGACCGCGATTATTCAGACATACGTTCAACTGTTATTCATCATGCAGAAGAAGAACACCGAGATTATCAATTATTAGAAGCAGACTATGTTGCTGCTGGCGGTGAGCAAAGTGTGATTGAATCAACACAAAAAAATATAGGTTCAGAAGCTTTACATGGTTTTTTAATGTATCGAGCAAGTCAGCCGAATCCTGTTGATTTAATTGGCGCTATGTGGATTATTGAAGGGCTGGGTAACAAAATGGCCACGAAATGGTCTCGATATATTAATGAGCAATTTAGCTTTGAAAACAATGCCACCTCTTTTATGGATTACCATGGTGAAAATGACGAGAACCATCTACAAGAGCTTTATAATTTGATTGATCGTGTAGCCACTTCGCAAAAAAATATTGATGGCATTATTCGTACGGCTAAAGTGGTAGCTAAGTTATACCAGCTACAATTAGAAGAAGTTGATAACCATGAATAAACCTCGTAGCGCTTATTTACAAGCCATAAGTACAGACGATTCTTTACCGATACAAAGTGAAGCGGCTAATTTATGGTTACAAGATTTAGATAATAAATTCCGCTGGGTGCTAAGACCTATTTTACAATTTACCTTTGCTATTTTGTTGCATATTGTTTGGTTTGTTAAGCGATTACCTTTACCTCAATTTAGTGCGCATAAAGCATTACAAAAAACAATTTGCTGGTTTTGTAAATACTTTGTCTCACCAGAAGCCAACCTACTTATTTTAAGGCACTACGCGACAGAATCTAATATTTTGAATTTTTTGTCAGAAAATACAGGGCATGAACATAGAGTTAATCTTTATCCAAAAACAATTAACGACATGTTGCACAGTACATTTGTTGATCATGACCAAGAGTTATTTGATTGCTTTATAAAACTAGGTAATAGCAATAAAGTCAGTAATCTTAATACTAATACGCCTTACCAATGGCAGAGTTGGCAACCTATTCATATGGATGAATTATTAGTTGAGAAAAAGACGACTCAAATTTTAGATTTTGAAACCTCCCATGCTTTATTCATGTGTTTATTTTGTTTGTTACTGAAAAAAGACGAATACAGAGACGCAATAAATGGCTTTAATTTAGATCAATCAATCGCCATAAGAATTGGTCGTATCATTGGGGACAATACCTTAACTGAATTGGCATATAACAAGTACCCACAGTATTTAGTGGGCCCTTGGAACTTAGGACAACGCTTTTTAATGCATGGCTTTTTTACCGAGCACTTATATGCAAAATTAGAAGAAATAAGACAAGCTGAAATATCAAAAGTAGCAGAAATAGCTGAGTAGGGAATACTATTTAATCTCAACTCGGGTTAATGAATGTTAGATAATGAATTAAAAATCTTATTTATCAAAACCTTAATCTGTATCGTTGTTTTCCTAAGTTATATTAGTCTCTCAACATTGATATTTTTGTGTATAACAAGGCGAATTTTTCTATCTAATAGCTGGCTATTAGTAATAAATTCAACGAAGTTAGGCATAAAAATAGCTTGTTGAGTAACTTTGCTTATCCCGAGCTGAGGTTATTTAACATGACGTCTTCAGAGTTTTGAACATTACTTTGAAGACTTTTTGTTGGAAAATAAAAAAGCACCTAAGCCCGTTTGAACTTAGATGCAAAAGGTAAAACCTTCCAGTTATTACCCGTAAAGCGCATATTAATTAACTTGTTTTGTTTAAACTTAAAATTATTTTGTTGTTAGCGACATGTTTTGCATTGATATTGAAGTTTTTATTCAATATAGAGAGTAGCGGTTCTATGTCACCCGTTTGAAAACGACCTATAATTTTAACTTTTTTAACATCGTCGCCTTGCAGCTCTAATTTCCATTGTGAGTAACGACTTATTTCGTCAACTGCTTGTTGTAATGATTCACCTTTAAAGACTAAATTACCATCCATCCAAGACAATCGTGATGCTATTTCGGTAGGTGCTTGCTCAACGTGTACGGTTGACTCTTTTACTTTTTGGTTAACGGTTAAATTAACCTGTTCACCGGCGGTTACTGCAATAAGTTTTTCTTCAGGCTTAGATAACAAATTGGTAAATTCGTCGAGAATGTTTTTGTCTGAAGCTGCGCTATTAGCAAGTTCGGATACAATAACAGTACCTTCAGTTACCATGAGTTCAATATCTATATTATTAAAGTGCTGAACATTAAAGGCTGTACCAACAGCTTCAATCACTTTACCACCAGCATGTACTAAAAATTTACGTTGTTTGTTATGGGCAACATCTACGTGTACTTCACCGTAATTGAGCATTAAATTACGTAGAGTATCTGAATAATTAACAGTAACTTCACTGTTGGTGTTTAAGGTAATAACAGATCCATCAGACAATCTTACGGTTGATTTTTCACCTATTTGTGTGCGGTACGTAACAATGTTTTCATTGTTTGTTGCAGCAATATTCGTGTTGTTTATGTTATTGCTATAGGGAACAACATAATAAATTCCCAATAAAGTACAAAGGAATATTGAGGCTGCAACACGATACATATTAGCTGACTGATACCATTTAGTTTGTGTTTTCTTATAAGGAAATATAGTAGACAGTTGCGAGAGAACATCTAAGTTATCCCACATAGCGACCATTTCTAAAAAGGTATCTTTGTGTTTATTTGATTGTGCTAACCAGTCTTTTAAATCGTTTTCTCGCTGTTGTGATAAACCACGGTCAAGCTCTGCAAGCCAATGTAATGCCTGATCTAAAATTTGATCATCGCTGCTTGCTGTATGGTCGGATAAGCGGCTAATATTATTTTTCATATTATCCTCCTACCTTCCTGTTCGATTTTGAAAGACCATTGTTTGCTCTGTCCATATGTTTTTTAAGTCGTTTCATGCCACTAACAACATGATTATCTACTGCTTTAATACTAATGTTTAACTCTTGAGATATTTCTACTTGAGTAAAGCCATACACTTTTTTTAACACAAATACTTTTTGGCATTGTTTGGGCATTTCTCGAATAACTTTACAAAAATGGCCAAAACTTTCATGGGTTACTGCATAGTCAAACGGTGTATTGCTTTCTTCTGTTTTATATTGATCTTCATGTTCAACACCATCGGCTAAACGAACCTCTGATTTTTTATTATGATCTAGCGCTAAATTTTTGGCTATTACATACAATAAGGAACGATGATGTACTTTGCCATTCTCATTTTCAGAAGGTTTTTTTTCGAGCTGACATAATTTAACGTAAGCTTCTTGTACTATATCTTCAACTTCAGCGGGAGGCGCTAATTTTGATATATAGTGCATAAGACTGGGTCTTATTGATAAAACTGACTGAACGAAACTAAATTTTTTATTTGGCATTTATATATTATTTTTAATTCACCTGTCTATTAAACGATTCAAAATATCTTTTACCTTAAAAATAATTAAATTAATTTTAATCGGTGGTCAATATAGGCTTGATGGTTTAATAATGGCTTAATGTTATTGACCAAAGATTGTTCACTTTGTTTCAAAATAACGTGTACTTTTTTTATTATTAGACGCATTTTTTGTGTGGTCGTACGCATAGTACCACCAACAATGACATAAGACGTTAATGGGGGGGGGGTAACGGCATATTAGTACAAGATAATAAGTGATAAAAAACAGAGGCGTTAAGCCTCTGTTTTCGTGATTAACCTAAACTTGGTTTAAGATATTTTTAATTAATTGAAATAATAAATAATATTTATTATGCCGAGCTAAGGTTATTTAATTAGGGCTTAGAATTTAGCTCTAATGCCTACTTGATAACGAACACCTGCGTATTCAACTCGTGTAACACGTTCACGTATATCTACGTATTCTACTCGGCCCTCATCCGTTAAGTTAATAGCTTCAGCTGTGATCGTATATTTGTCGTTAATGTCGTATGAAACACTCGCGTCTAATTGTCCATAAGCATCTGTATGAACAGGTAAAGCCGCGGCGATACTTTCAGCAGCACCATCTCTAGCGTGTAAAAAGTTATTACGCCAGTTGTAAGCTAAACGTGCTTGTAAACCGTCTTGATCGTAAAAAGCGATCAAGTTGTAAGAGTTTTTAGCAAATCCTTCTAATGCGTTACCTGGGTCAGTAATGCCCGGTTGATTAATTTCTTCGGCATCATCATCAGTACTATCGGCGTAAGTATAGTTAGCCTGTAAACCAAAACCGCTTAAAAATCCGGGTAAATAGTCAAAGTAATGTAATGCACTAAATTCAAGCCCGTTCACGGTACCGCCACTGCGATTTTGTTTATTTGTGGTAGTTTCAGGTAAAGATCCACCTGAAATACGAGCTAATACATCGGCATCAATAACTGCGCTACCTGAGTATGGTGCTTGCAAACTTTGTGTTGAAATAAAGTCAGTAATATCTTTATAGAAGTAAGCAATAGAGTAGGTATTACCATTGTCTTGATAATACTCAAGTGACAAATCAAACTGATTTACTTTATAAGGTTCTAATAAAGGGTTACCTGATTGAGTAGTTATTTGTCCTGTATTATCAACAACAATACTTTGATTTACACCGGTATCGCTGATTGCTGGACGAGATATCGTTTGTGCTATAGCGGTACGTAAATATAAACCGTTATTTAAGTCTAAATTAAGGTTGATACTCGGTAAGAGGTATTGGCTATTTGAACTTACGCTAAGTGGAAGTGCGTCGGTAAAGGTTGTATCTAAACGTAGTTCAGAGTCATTTGAACTTGGGTTGATTTTGATTGTTGTTAGCTGTTGGCTAAAGCCATTCGCTGTATTTTCAATATCGATATAACGTAAACCAACATTGCCCGACCAAGAGTAATCGCCAATCTCACCAATAAGGTTTACGCGACCGTATAAAGAGAAAGTGGTTTCTTCATTTTCATAAGAAGGTGCAGCATCAAATGTTTCTTCATTCCATTTTTGTCCTGGAGCTAATAACGGAGAGCCTAAAGTATCATCTACTCGCCACCCAGTTACAGGATCGTTATACCAGTTTTTTTCACCAATGCTTTGCACACCTTCAATGTAAGCATTCAGATCTTTGATAACCAACCAACTACGTGGGAAGTTACCGGCTTCTTCACTTAAATAACCCGAATTATTACTTGGACCAAATATTTGAGCTGTGTTATCGAAAGTTACATTAGGCGCGCCACCACAAGGAGTACAGTAGCCGCCGTTATTATTCAAACTAAAGGCATTATTTGAGGTTGTACGATCTAAATAAGCGGCACCTAATTGAACAGACTCAACTAAGTCACCCTCAAATTCATATGTTGTATCAAGTTTTAATTCAGTTACTTCATCTTCAATTTCATTGGTACTTGCTCCATTCCAATGACCACGAATGCTGTCTATATCATTAACATCAATAGTTGAAGTGGTGTTTAATACATCGCCTACGCCATAGTCTAAAGTAATTTCACGATTTTCAGGGGCATCAGGTAAAGTGAAGTGAGGAACATATTGTCTGATGATTTGAGTTGATTCTGCGGTTGAATGCGAAGCATCAAATTCAACAATTAAATTACCTTTATTGTACAGGGTATTAAAACCATAAGCCCAAGATGTTGAATCGCCTCCTAAAACACGGTTTAAACTGTCAATGTTATTATCGGTAATATTGGCACGAATCAAGGTGTCATTTTCATTAATAATGGCGCTATTATATTGTGTTGCTTGCGTAGGAATTTGTATACCAAGACTTGTTGCTTGACGATCTAAATCAGTATATAAAACATCAAATGTAGAAATAATATCGTTAGTTGGCGCCCATTGTAAAACTAAGTTAGCACCCGTTCTTTTACGTTGTTCGTCATGGCTTTCAAAAGCTGCTCGACCCGGTCGACGGAAGCCATTTGCATCAGGAATGATATTACCACTTTCGTCTTTAACCGCGTCATTTAAACCTTCAGGAAGGCTGTATAGCTCATGCCAGCGATTTGTACGATATTTATCAATGCGGTTGTTGGTTTCTTTGGTAGATATTCCAAATAAAACGCCAAAGCTGTCATCAGCAAAGGTATTGCTAATAATCCCTGAAAATTGAGGGTCTACTTCTTCTGATAAGTCATTGTAGTTTGCTTTTGCAGAGGCCAGAGCATTAAAACCGGGGCTATCAAAGGGTCTAGCTGTGCCTATGTTCACGTAAGCACCTATACTGCCGGCTGATAGATCAGCGGTTGGGGTTTTAACTACATCAATACCTGAAATGAGTTCAGAAGCGAGTACTTGAAAGTCAAAGTCTCGCCCGCCATCGGTTGTTGCTAAGGTACGATCATTTACTTTTACAACGTTAAATTTAGGACCAAAGCCACGCACAGTAACTTTTGAACCTTCACCATTTTGGCGTGAGATTGAAACACCTGTAATACGTTGCAATGACTCTGCTGCATTTTGATCTGGAAACTTACCTATATCTTCTGCAACAATGCTATCTTGAATACCACCCGCATTACGTTTTAGCGACATGGCTTTGGTTAAACTACTTTGTATTCCCCGAACTTGAATAACTTCAACATTATCGCCATTATTTTCTTCAGCAGCTACGTTATTGGTAAGTAAAGCTGTAGAGGTTAAGGCTGCAAATACAGCTGTTGAAACTTGACTTTTTTTAATCATATCTGTTGTCTCTTGATTTTTATTATCTATAATTATTATTAGCTGTCCTTGCTCATCGATATGTGCTTTAAAGTCAGTATTTTCTAGCATAATGTCTAATGCTTTTCGTACCGTATAAACCCCTTTTACCTGATGCAGCTTTTTCCCAATAACCGTATCAAATGGCAATATAAACGTGAGGTTAGCTTGTTCAGCAAACTCAATGAGCGATAGCTCAGCGCTTTTTTGAGGAATATCGAAGTTAACAATTCTTTTTTCATATGCGGCTTCTTCAGAAGCAATTACCGTTGCGGGTAATAGCGAAATAGAAGCTGCACAACAAAAAGCTAACTTTTTCAATTCCACCTTCATATTTAAATGTAGGTGTTCTTTAAACGACTGAGACAAGTGAATACCTTATTTTTTATTTTTAATAATTATTTTTTAGTTAATCAATTGAGTTGAAATATGTATTAAAATCAAGTTTATAGCTACCTAAAATATAGGAAGTATGAACTTTTATATTTTTACTGTAGCAAACAAGAAAATGCGATAATAGTCTTTTAACTTTTAAAAATTAAATTGTTACCATTTACTAAAATTTAAAATAGATGCCATTAGGAAAACATGGCGCAGAATATTTTCATTTTTGGATGCTCTTGCAAGAGCTTTAAATTATGCAAGACCATATCGGTGATTATTGGGGGGAGGCTGCTTCAGCAATAGATGTTAGAGCCTATTTACCTGAGATTATTATGAAACCTAGTGGCTGACGAATCTCAGTCGTTTATTAATGTTGAAACTAATGAAAAAATAAAAGGTTTTGTTTTACGTAAAGAAAACTTTGAACGCCCTATAGGGCAATGGAATGAATTAGAACTCATTTGCTTTGAAGGGTAGAGTATTCATATTGTTAATGATGGTATTGCCATGGTATTACGTGATTTAAGGTACGTTAAAAATGGTGTGTCAACACAGTTAATTGAAGGGGAAATACAGCTGCAAAACGAGGCAGCTGAAGTGTATTATTAAGAGGTAATGATCAAAGAAATTAATGAATTACTTCGTCAATATTTAGCTTGTTTTAATGAGTCATAGTTTTTATTTTCAATTACTTATTTTAAATCGAAAATATAACGCAATAAAAAAATAGCCGTTATAAAGTACGTGATGCCTGATACTTCTTTCATTCTGTTTGTTCCCATCATTATGCCCACGTAAGTAATAAAGCCTAATGCTATACCTTCACTAATACTGAAGGTTAGCGGCATGGCTATAAGTGCAACAGTTGCAGTGGCTAATGATGTCATGTCTGAGGTGTCTAAATGGCGAAAAGACTCCATCATAAATATTCCCACCATGATTAATGCTGGCGTAGTGGCCATTAAAGGAATAACTTTCATTAAGGGGGTTAAAAACAAAGCAAGAATAAAACAAATACCAACCACAATGGCAGTTAGACCTGTTTTTCCTCCGGCAGATACACCTGCGGCAGATTCAATATATGAGGTTACGGGCGAAGTACCTAATGATGCCCCAATAACGCTAGCACCAGCATCAGCCGTTAAAGCCGCGCCCATTTTAGGTAATTTCCCCTTTTTATCAACTAAATTGGCCTTACGAGTAACACCAATAAGGGTGCCAATAGTGTCAAACATATTAACGAACACTAACGCAAAAATAAGATCCCATGTTTGAGCGATGTTAATTATTGGATACATAATATCCATAGCAAAAAATGTATTACTTATACTGTCGGGTGCGCCTAAAATTGATTCTGGATGAGTCGTTAAATAACCCGTTTCAGTTGGAATAAAGGCACCAATAACGGTTAATACAACCACTGAAATTAAAATGGCACCTGTTACATTTTTAATAATTAATACAACGGTAAGTAAAACACCGAACAAAGCAAGTAAAGTAACGGGTTGCGATAAATCACCTATTGAAACAAAGGTCGCAGGATTACTTACCACTAATCCCGCGTTCTTTAAGCCAATAAAAGCGATGAATAAACCAATACCACATTGCACGCCTATTTTTAAAGCTTCGGGTACTGATTCTGCAATTTTAGTTCTTATACCTGTTAAAGAAAGTAGTAGAAATAAAATCCCATTCCAAAAAACAATACCTAAAGCAGCTTCCCAAGGAACCTCACGAGTTAAACAAATAGTAAAAGCAAAAAAAGCATTAAGGCCCATGCCAGGTGCCATTGCTATGGGGTAATTGGTCATTAACCCCATCATTATTGTGCCAATACAAGCTGCTAAGGCGGTTACTGTAATAAGGCCTTCAATGGGCATTCCGCCAGCAGCTAATATGCTCGGGTTTACCACTAACACGTAAGACATTGCTGCAAAGGTTGTTAACCCTGCAACAATTTCTTTTCTAATGTCAGTACCGTGCTCTTGCAGTTTAAAAAGTGTTTCTAATATTTTTATCATATTATTGCTCAGTGTAAGGCTATATTTTTTATGTATGGTTTTTATGTATTGTATTTTAACGTAGTAAATAAAAAATATACTGCAAGATTGCTTTATTTATTTGGTGTTAATAAACAATAAGTGACTATTTTATTAGTCAGTATGGAATAGGTTTATTTTTTATCGTAAGGCATTGTAGTTCGGTACGTATCCCAATGACTTGTTAAGGTGTCGATAACCTTACTTCCTACACTATAGGCTGACTCAAGGGCTGATTGCATTCCTGCATAACCTTCTGCGTTGCTTTCTTGTGCCAAATTTTCTGCAGCAGATAAACCGGTAGGTTGAACGGTGTAATTACTCCCTGTACGTAAAACCATAAAACGATTTTTATCTACCTTTCCTGCTTTATGTAAGAAAGTCATTGCTTGATAAGCTCCTGTATCTTCCATTCCTGAGCTTACAAAGTTTCCTTCGCCATCGGTCCAAAATGCTGTCCAGTCATTTGCCCATTCATTTAATAATTTACCATGCCAAAAAGTTGATCCAGATAAATGATCTCCTTTTAATACAAAAGGAGGTTTTTGTGCATTAGGATACTGGGTGTACTGATCGCGTATTGTTTTCATTGATGGGTAGTCGTTTAGTTTAGTATCTTTAGTTAACTCATAAGCCCAGTCACTAAGTTGGCTATTAAGTTTATATACTTCACCATTAGGTTTATGGTGTCCGTCAGACTCTTTTGATGCGGGGTAAGGTTCATTAGCAAATAGTGGAAAGTAACCCGTTTTCCAATTATCTGGTATTTCTCTTGCGTCAATTTGATGAGCTAAATCGCCATCAACCAACCAGGTTGCCCAAGCTGCAGATCCTATAGATGCATCCGCAGGATCAAATCCTGCTATACCGGCAACTAACCAATAACTGTGTGTTAAGTCAAAACGGTCATCAAGGCCAAGTGCCATAATAGCAGCAGACGCTCTTGCTATCCCCATGCCTGTAACCATACCTAAAACACCTGTTTTTTCATTAAAGTATAAGTCGTGATGGCCTTGTGGAAAGTCAAACTTTGTTGTTAATTTCTGTCCGCTTTTCCATAATTGAAACTCTCCAGGTTTATCACCGCTGTCTTCACCTATTTCAAACATGGTAACGACAACAGCCTTTACTTCAATTGCTTTTTGCTTTGGTGTTAATTGGTTATTTGCTGGTGAGCAAGCCGATGTGATGGCTATTATTATTAATGTGGAAAATATTTGTTTAATATTTTTCATTGTATTCTCTCTCGCTATTTAAAATAACTTTAATGGTTTATTAAAACGAAGGAACACATGAGTTCCCTCGTTTTGACAATTTTCAACTTAAGCGTTTATTTTCTTAAAATTTATAAGAAAATTTAGCTTGGAAGTGTCTAGGCAGCTCAGGCAATACGATTTGAGCACCAAACAAATCAGGAAAGTTGGCACGGTAATAATCTTCATTTGTGATGTTTTTAAGATTAATACTCGCAGTCCATGTTTCAGCGTCGTAGAAAATACCGGCATTAATTAACGTATAAGCGGGTAGTTCAACGGCTTGTGAAAAGCCAGAGTAAGTAGAGTCGGCTCTTACTACACTTGCGTTAGCTGCGAACCCATTAAGAAAGTCGTAAGTTGCTGTAGCTGTATATATATGTTCAGGTATACCAGCTTTACGAGACTCTTCTTTATTATTAACAAAGGTTAAACCTATAACGTTACCACCATAAATTAACGATGGATCAGTCAGTGATGTTAAGTCTTCTGCACCTAAGAAACCAAATTGTGAGCCTTCTTCTTGCGCCGTAATGTTATAAACTTTTAAATTGGTGTAACCGGCACTTACAACAAGCTGCTCGTTAACTACCCAGCGTAGTTCAAATTCAACACCTTCGTTTTGCGTTGTTGCATTGGTTATGATCGCTTGAGCATTAAAGTCTGTACGCTTTTGTTCATATGAAGAAAGTGCGAAGTACAAGCTATCATCTAAGAAGGTACCTTTAATACCAAATTCAGTTAATTCTGATGTATCAAATGCACCACCAGACGCCACTGTGCTAGCGTCTATTTCAGCACCTTGGCCTGCAATTAAGGTCGCTTGTTCAGCCTTAGTAAAATATGGAATTAAACCAAATTCTGTTTTGAATGAAATACTGGCGTTCCAAGAAATACCATCTACAGTATCTTTTTCTGTCGTAATTGGTGCTACTTCAAGTAGCTTGTCGCCTCGACTGGTTGACTTAATATCTATGCTGTCGTAACGGATACCTAGCACAGCGTTTAAACCAAACTCCCATGTTAGGTCTGTCATCGCAGCTATACCATAATCGGTGTAATGACCAGTGCTGTATGTGGTGTAATCAGCATCTATACGTGTGGACAGTAAACGCCTATCCAATGCAGATGAAGGCATAGTTAAATCACGACGGTCGAAATATTCATGCGTAAAATCATCGCCATGCTTAAAGTTAGTATGTCTAATAGACGGTGAAATTTGTACTTGTGCTAAAAGTGAATCTATTTCAAATTCATTTGAAAGTATAACTTTATCTTCAACGACATAGCTGTCGTGAAATTGTGAAAAGCCATAAGCATTTTCATTTAAATTTTCGTAGGCTTCATAGAATAATTGATTTTTTACTTCCCAGTCGTTTTCGCCATAATAGGTTACATCAAAATACAAGGTGTTCACTGTATTTGCTAATATGTCGTCTGCTGCTACAAGTACACTGCTTTTACTGAGTTTTGTTGTGCCGGGGTTATCAAGCATCATTTCTGGTGTTGCTTGATCATTAGTAAATGAAGGTGGAAATGCGTAGAAAGAACCTTCACCAGCAAGATCTACTTTTTCATAGACTGGATGATCTAAAGCTGCATATTCTTGATGTGAAATTGAACCGTCACCATTTGTATCTAGTGGCTTAGCTGTTCCTGTTGTGTACGTTTGGGTATCAATTAAATTTTGTGTTAAACGGTTCCAACCCGCTACTTGATTACCTTCGTATCTATGGTGCATACCACCTAGTTCTAATTTTAAATTGTCAGTAATATCTATATCAAAGGCAGCTTGCAATACGGTTTGATCCGTATCGGTATTATCATAAAAACTGCCAGAGTTTTCGATTTCACCGTAAAGATAAAATCCAGCGGTTTTACCCGCAATTTGTGCAGGGCCGCCGACTTCAGCTGTAATAACATTTTTATCCCAGCTACCTGTAGTATAAGAAAATTCACCTTCATTTTTATCAAGGTATCCGCCTCCACTTGCACGTGCAGATTTTGGTGTGAAATTTAAGTAACCACCAATTTTTGAAGGGCCATAAATAGGTGAAGCTGGACCACGAACAATATCAACACGGCTAGAAGCACCAATAGGAGTAGGGTAGTTACCCGGGTTATCTAAGCGTTTTACGCCTCTGAAATAAGTTTCACCGGGAGTGCCTCGAACATCTAAAGAACCAGCAACACCGAAAAATGATTGTGTAAAAGTACCTGGAGAGAATGCAACTAACTCATCGATATCACTTATACTAAAGCGTTCAATTTGTGCGTCAGATATTGTTGAAGCTGAACGAGGGGTTTCTAAAATTGATTTTCCAAAACCAAATACAGATTCTACATCGTTACCAGGTAAGCTTCCTAGTGAACCGGTAACTTCTATTTTTTCAATTTCCTTGTTGGTGTTGCTAGCTTCCTCTGCCAGTACGTTAGACGAAATGGACAAGCCTAATGCTACAGCTGCTGCTAACGATGATACTTTATATTTTATTATTGGCATGATTACCCCTTGATAGTTTATAAATTTTTCGACGCTATTTTTGTTATTAGCTTTTGTGTAAATATTTTTTTATAAGTAAATAGTGTTTCTAAACTTGGTAACTGCAGAATTAATGCCACAATCCTGACACTGGTGTCAGGATTTGTTTTTTTAATTATAAGTGATTGTTTATTAGTTGTTTTGTTTTTATTGATATGAGCTAGTTTGTTTTTTATGCAAAAGTAACAGGATAAAGTTACGTGTTTTGTTTATTTAATAAGCACCGTGGTGGTGCTTAATGCACCAATCAAGTTAGAGTTTTAATCTTAAAGGTGAGTGTAGGTAGCGATTTATTTGTTAGTTTGTTGATGGTTTAAGGTTTCTCCTAGAATTACGTTAATAATTCATATCTCAGGTTCATTAACATAAAGCGTGTAGCTTTTTGGCTAAATTATTATGTAATGAAAAGAGTTCTTCTTGTAATATTTTACTATGGTTTGCATTTTCTATTACCCATTCTCCACCTACCATCAGTTTTTCTACGTGTTGCGCACCACAAGTTACTATACTTGCGATAAAGTCACCTACACCTGAAAACCGTAATTCGTCTAACTTAAAAAAAGCAATATCGGCTTGTTTACCCGGTGCAAGTTCACCAAGGTCACTTCTATGGAGTACGTTGGCAGAGCCTTTGGTGGCCCAGCCTAGTACTTTTTCAGCTGTAATGACTTGTGCACCATAAGTGAGTCGTTGTTGTAACAATGACTGACGTACTTCTTGTATCATATTTGAACAATCATTAGAGGCTGAACCATCAACCGCTATTCCTATGTTACAACCCGCTTTTTCGAGTGCTATGGTAGGGCAAATACCTGAAGCTAATAGCATATTTGATGTTGGGCAGTGTGCTATTCCAACTTGTGCTTTACCGAGTGCATTGATTTCGTCTTGATTAAAATGAATGCCGTGTGCAAGCCATGTATTGTTAGTTAACCATCCACAATTGTTTAAATATTCAAGAGGTCTAACACCATATTGATTAACGCAGAAAGCATTTTCATCTTCTGTTTCAGCTAAGTGAGTATGAATAAGTACGTTGTTTTTGTTGGCTAGTGTTGCTGTTTCTTTCATTAATTCAGTTGTTACGGAAAACGGGGAGCAAGGTGCTAATGCTATATTAAGAAATGAGCCTTCGCTTGCGTCATGGTATGTAGAAATTAAGCGCTGGCTGTCATCTAAAATTGTTTGTTCGTTTTGTACTACGCTGTTTGGAGGTAAACCACCGTCTTGTTCACCTAAACTCATAGAACCACGGGTTAACATAGCTCTACAGCCTAAATCATGTAATGCGTTTATTTGAATATCAATGGCATTTTCTAAACCTTTCGGGAAAACATAATGATGATCACAAACCATTGTTGTACCTGAAAGCATTAGTTCGAGTGATGCTAAGCGTGTGGCTGCATGCAACATAGGTTCATCAAGGTGTTGCCATACTTTATATAGGGTTTTTAGCCATGGAAATAATGGCTTGTTTATCGCTTGTGGTAAGCAGCGCGTTAAGGTTTGATAAAAATGATGGTGTGTATTAATTAACCCTGGTGTTAGTACTAGATTACTGCAATCTATTACAGAGTCGTAACTACACTCGGGTTGTTTTCCTTTAGGCACACATTCTACAATTTTGTTGTTGTGAATAACTAATCCATTGCTTGCATCAAAAGCGTTAGCGGTAAATACCGCTTGAGGAGATTTAAGCCATAATTTACTTTTAGCTGTGTTTGGCTCAATCGTATTCTTTTGAATTTTTTGCATAGTTTGCCTTTTAATTTTTATCTGAACTGATATTGGTATCGAAAGCGTTTTCGTTTAGCTCAATAGTATTTTTTGGTAATAAAAGCGTAAGTGTAATGGCTGTAAACCCTGCGGTAGTTACCGGTGATGACAATATGTTTTTTAACCATAAAGGTAGCTGCGCCAATGCTTCTGGTACTAACATTGCGCCTAAGCCCATGCCAAAAGATGTTGCTATAATTAAACTGTTTCGTCTGTTAATAGGCTCGAAAGACATTATTTTTATTCCTGCAACCGCAATGGTGGCAAACATAATTAATGTTGCGCCACCCAAAACAGGTTTCGGCATAGCTTGTAAGATCCCTCCTAAAATAGGAAATAAACCTAATAAAATAAGAATGCCAGCAATAAAAAAAGCAACATATCGGCTTGCAACACCTGTTAATTGAATAACGGCATTATTTTGTCCGAACGTAGTATTAGGAAAAGTATTAAAAACCCCGGCAATTAACGAATTAATACCATCGGCTAAAATACCGCCTTTTATTCTTTCTATATAACGTTTACCTTTTATGGGTAAGCCACAATACAAGCTATTAGCAGTAAGATCGCCAGCGGTTTCTACAGCCGTTAGTAAGTACACTAGTGCTACAGGAAGGAATATTTGCCAGTCAAACGCTAAGCCATATTTAAAAGGGAGAGGGATTGATATAACAGGTAGTTGTGACAGGTGATTAAATGAAAGTAACCCAAGCGGATAAGCGATTAATGCACCAACAAAAATGCCGATAAAAATAGACGACAATCTTAACCAAGCATTCTTGCTGGCATTTAAGGTAATTATTATGACTAGTACTGTTCCGCCTAATAACAGATTTTGTATTGACCCGAATGATTCACTGCCAAATCCGCCAGCTAAATCTGTCATTCCTACCTTTATAAGTGACAAACCTATCGTTGTAATTACGATGCCGGTAGTTAATGGGGTAATAATTTTTTTAATTTTATCAATAAAGAAGCTAATAAAAATTTCAATAAATGAGCCAACCAGTGTTACACCAAACATCATGGCTAAAATATCATCTGAACTACCGCCACGACTTTTTACTATAAAGCCACCGGTAATTAATGCGGTAATAAAAGCAAAGCTGGTACCTTGCACTGCAATAAGCCCACAACCGATACGCCCAAACTGTTTAGCTTGAATAAAAGTCGCTATACCAGACACAATTAAAGCCATACTGATCAAATAGGGTATTTGGCTTGTTAAGCCTAAGGTTGAACCAATAATAAGTGTAGGCGTAACAATTCCTACAAAACTAGCAAGTACGTGCTGAAAAGCTGCCGTTACACTTTCAAAAAAAGGTGGTTTGTCGTTTAATGTATATAAAATATCATGATTTTTTTGCATATATATAAACCTTAATTATTGATATTTTCCTGTTAAGTAACGATAAAAAGACGGGTTCACCCAAATAGACTCAGTATTTATTTTTACAATACTCGGAGTGTTCACTAACTGTTTTTGTATATGGTTTATAACATCAGATTGTTGTGTGTTAAGTGCTAAAGTTGATGCCGTGAAATGACTAAATACTAGGTTAATACGTGTCACTTTTTTGTAGTTTTTTTCTTGAACAAATGAGCGATAAAATGGCTGCCACCAAGCATGAATGATAAGGCCTTGTTGGTTGTTATTATTGCGTTTAGCGTATTGATTAATAAGGGGCATAAAATTAAGCTTTTCTTGATGGTTTTCAAAAGCTAGTTTTAAATCATATTCTTGTGCGTAACGTATTTTTTCCTGTAATTCGTTATCAGTTATGTCGTTCCAACCGGATCTAATATTAAAGGCCGATGTTTTAGGTATTAATTCCCAAGTAAATTTAACTTGATTAAGTGTTAATAAAACAATGAGTTGTTTAGCGTGTGCTAGAGATGAATGCCCGTAGAGTAAAGTGTTGTTTTGTAATAAATTATTGTTATGGGTTTTGTTTTGTTTAATGTTATATCCCTGAATAATATTATTGCGTAATAATAAATTTAATGGGTTTATTATCTCTTTCGGAATAACTAAATGTTTATTGGTTAACGGGGACAGTGCTTTACATTGGATGAGTTGAGGTGGTTTACGTTCTATTTTCGTAATACAGCCTAACTTTTTTAATAATGCGGCTGATTGACGTTCTTGGATTGTGGTTTTAAGTGCATTGATATTAAGTGTTTGTTCACTGTCTAAGAGTATATCTTTTATCTGTGTTGGGGTAATCGTATGTGCAACTTCTGATAACTGAGCTTGGGCGATAACCTCAACATAACTCTTGTTTGATTGGCTTTTTAAAAGTTGCTTTGGAAGAGTATCTGCATAATTAAAGCAGGATATTGAAAATAAAAAATATAAAACGCTTTTGTATGTTTTACTTTTGTTATTTATATCATTGTTTTTCATATTAACCAGCCACGCTAGGGGAGTGGCTTAAAATAAATTCATTAAATATGGGGCGTTTTTTTAATGAATTTTCCCCTTTGTGTTTATAGTTTTTTTCAAATTCCAAGATGTTCTTATCAAGTTTTTTTAGTAATTTTCTCTTGGTTTTAGTATCTAAAAAGCTGAAAGATAATGAGTTTTTACTTAAGTTTGTTATTTCAGACCATGACAAATTAAAATACTTAACTCCTATAAAAAATTCATCGGTCATATTTGAATGCCACATACCTCGATCGTCTGTTGATAACGCTACAGGAATCCCTAAGCGTAAAAACTCAGGAAATGGATGCTGATTAAGGTCAGCCACGTAACCGAGTTTTAAATTACTGATCAGGTTAATTTCTATTAAATAATCATTATTGCGCATTAATAATAGTGTTTGCGGATCACTTAATAAGTTAATTCCATGGCCGATTCTTTTGGCTCCCAACAATAGCGTATCGCGAATATTAAAATTAGGCGCTTCAGATTCACCTGCGTGTATGGCTAAATTAATAGCGGGGTATTTGCTCCTAAGTTTTTTCAGGGTAGGTAAAAAACGAAGAGGGTGGCCTTTAGGGTTATCTTCACGGCCTACCATATTAATACCTACATAAATATTACGGTGCTTATCAACAAAGTCATACATAGATGTTAATGCTTGTTCTGCATTGGGTAAAAATCGTAATAAGGCATATTGTAGACGCACAGTTACACCTGTTTTAATTGCGTCTGGTTGACTTAAACGAGCGATATATATGTTTAATGCTTCTTCCTGTGTATAAGGGCTTCCGTCTACTTTATATTTTTGCGTTGCATTTAATTGTGCTTCTATATATAGAAGTCCTTCTTTACCGAAAGACTCCATGTTTTTTACTAACATTTCTGCTGCAATAAAAGGATTTGCAGTAAGTTCGTTAAGTCGTTGCCAATGAGTTTGGAAAAACTCATCTCGTCCCTCATGAGGTTTATCTAACCAAATACTTTTTTTCCAAGATTCAATTTCACTGTTATTGAGTTTATTGAGGGCAGTGTAATTATTTTTTTCACATTCGTTTAATTTGTTATAACTACTACCACTAATAGTACGAAACATGAGGGTTTGAGTTTCCATGCCAAATTCATTTTTTCCGTAACCGTTACAAATGTTTAGGTGAGTTCGGGTGAAATAGGTGTATCCACCATTTTTTTCTTGGTTTAATGCAAGCTCGTACCACCATTTAGGTAGGTTACTACCACTAGAATGATGATGGAGATCTCCACCTTTAGGCATGTTATATAAAAAATGATAAAGCTGTTTATCTGTTGCATTTTTTTTAAATTGTTCAAACCAAAGATGCTCGTTATTTGAAGATATAAAGGAAGAAGTAACAGTTTTGTTAGCTGTAGTACTATTCTTATCAACGGCAAATGAGTGCGTAGCAAAAATTACGAGTAACCCAATTATGTAATGTATGCGCTTTATAAATAAGAACATTTAACTTTCCTTATTAGAGTAATGAATGAAAACGAATATGAAACTCCTTAAAGTTTAATGATCATTTTGTGTAGCATTGTTGATCACGCAACAAAAGGTTAAGTATTTCTTAGTAGTTATAGATACAAGCAAAAACATAACCAATTGGTTTGTTTTTTGTTTTTTAGATTTGATTTTTACGTAAGTATTTGTATTTTAATTGAATAAATTTTTATGACATTTGCTAGATATTTTCTTGTGAGGTTTGGTTAGTCGTAAAATGCAACTTAAACAATCGATAGTCCTCTTTGTTGCACCAAAATCGATAGGCTCTTTTGATGAAGAGAATAGGGTTAATTTAAGCCTGTTTAGTTTGTTGAAGGCTTTACTGGTTTTATAAATTGCAAAAATAGGCCGATTTATTATGTTGTAAGGCGAAATGGGCAGAGTCAACTGTAATACCATCATAAAACATTCATTATAAATGATGAATGTAGAGTAGGGTTTAAGTCGTTATTCCTGTATACTACGCGACCTTAAATTTGAGTCTTTTGTTATTTAATTTTTTACTTTTATATAGCTGTTAGCACAACCTAGGAATATCCTTTTGATCACTACATCTAACATTACAATGCAATTTGGCGCAGAGCCTTTGTTTGAAAACATCTCGGCTAAATTTGGCAACGGTAACCGTTACGGTTTGATTGGTGCTAATGGTTGCGGTAAGTCTACCTTTATGAAAATACTGACGGGTGAATTAACGCCAAGCTCAGGTAATGTTTCAATTTCAACGGGTAATAAAGTGGGTACCTTAAGCCAAGATCAATTCGCTTTTGAACAATACAGCGTGGTTGATACGGTTATTATGGGCGATGTGGCTCTATGGAAAGTTAAGCAAGAAAGGGATGCTATTTACGCTCAAGCCGAAATGAGTGAAGACGATGGTATGCGTGTTGGTGATTTAGAGAGCCAATTTGCAGAAATGGACGGTTACAGTGCGGAAAGCCGCGCGGGTGAAATTTTATTAGAAGCAGGTATTGAAGAATCTTTTCATTACGGTTTAATGCAACAAGTGGCGCCCGGTTGGAAACTACGTGTGTTACTTGCACAAGCTTTATTTGCTAATCCAGATATTTTATTACTGGATGAACCAACCAACAACTTGGATATTCATACCATTAGCTGGTTAGAAAACGAGTTAAATAAACGTAAATGCACCATGATCATCATCTCTCATGATAGACATTTTCTTAATGAAGTTTGTACACATATGGCGGATATTGATTACGGTGAGTTACGTATTTACCCTGGTAATTACGAATTCTTCCTTGCGCAATCCGCCTTATTACGTGAGCAATTATTATCAGGTAATGAGAAAAAAGCTGCTGAAATTGAAGAGCTACAAGACTTTGTAAATCGCTTTGGCGCTAATGCTTCTAAAGCAAAACAAGCCAGTTCTCGCGCTAAAAAAATGGATAAAATTAAACTTGATGATGTGAAATCGTCAAGCCGTATAACACCTAAAATTGCTTTTGCTGCTGGCAAAAAAATGCATCGCCAAGCGTTAGAGCTTGAAAATCTTAGCCATGGTTTTGATGGCGAAACACTCTTTAAAAACGGTGATTTACTCCTTGAAGCGGGTGCTAAGCTTGCAATTATTGGTGAAAACGGCGTAGGTAAAACAACATTCTTACGTTGCTTAATGAAAGAATTAGAGCCGCTCGATGGCGTAGTTAAGTGGTCTGAAAATGCTTCAGTAGGGTATTGCCCACAAGACAGCGGACACTTTTTTGATAACGACTTAACCTTAATGGATTGGATGTCGCAATGGCGAAGACCGTGTCATAACGATTTAACTGTGCGTGGCATGTTAGGACGTATGTTGTTTACTGACGACGACGCCAACAAAAAAGCCCGTAACTGTTCAGGTGGAGAGAAAAACCGTTTACTTTTCGGTATGTTAATGATGCAAGACGTTAATGTATTAATTATGGATGAACCAACCAACCATATGGATATTGAAGCGATTGACGCATTAAATAATGCGCTTAAAGACTTTGAAGGTACACTAATTTTTGTAAGCCATGACCGTGAGTTTGTATCAAGCTTAGCAACACGTATTATTGATATTAAAGATAAAAAAGTGATTGATTTTCAAGGTTCATTAGACGAATACCTTGATAATCAAAAGACTGCGGACAAAGTGGCTTAAAGGGGAATTTTATTAACGTATAAAACCTTGTGTTTTTATGCTCTAAGTTTATGTATCGCATTGTCTTTAATAACATATTAGCTGTCTAAAGTTACTTATTAATACTCAATATTAATAAGTAACTATTTCTTTCTTAATATTACCTTTCTTAAATGCAAATCTATAATTAATATCTATAAACTACGCTCAATATAAAAATATATCTTTACTTAAAAGCTATATTCAAATGAACTTCTTATATGCCCCTTTTTATTCAATATACTGGTTTAAGTGGTAACGAGTATCTGTGTAAGTGCATAATTGAGTTGATTTAAGGATTAAATAAATATCCAGAAGAACTTATTTCTTGGTCTATAATTTATGAAAGACGATTAAAGGTTGTTTATGAAGTTGATTAGGTTAAGCGCTTTCCGTATTTTTGTTCTGTTATTTATTTTCGGGTTGCCTACGTTTGCACAAGCCCAAATCCAAACCCAGATGGAAATTGATAAACGTATAGATTCACTAACTCACGATACTACCCTTACCCCAAAAGAGATTTTAGCTGAGCTTGATCCTCTGATTGACGTGATTAAAAAAAATCAATGGCCTGTCATTTTAATTAAGGCTATGTCGCTCAAAGTTCAACAGTTAAGTATTTTAGAGCACTTTAATGAAGCTAATGATCTTATTAATGAATTTCTTCCCAAGGCTAAAAAACTAAATTTAAAAAATGAAATATTAAATTTTGAATTAGGATCACTTGTTATTGAAGATGCTAAAGGCTTTTCAAAGAAAGTTATTGAAATGCGTGAAATATTACTCAATAAAGCTGAAGCGGAAACAGATAAATCTATTGTCGCATTAATTTATGTTGATTTAGGAGGAAGCGAAATTCTTTCTAGAAACTATACCCTAGCACTTCAATATTTTAAAAAAGCTTATCAATTATATTTATCATTAGACGACAAAGTGAATACATCCCTCGTATTTACTGAAATCGCGGGTGTTTATTTAAGTCTTGAAGATTATGAAAGAGCTAAAGAGTTTTACCGAGAAGCATTGAATATTTTCAAAGAAACTAAAAAGCAATTTTCTGAATCTATAGTCTTACATAATTTGGGGCGAACGTATTTATTCAACGGTGAATATAAAGAGGCAAAAGAAATTTTTGAAGAGTCCTTAGCACTAAGTACCTTGTTAGATGACAAAATTGGCGTGACATGGGCACAGTTTTCGTTAGCTAGCGTACTTTTTCATGAAAAAAAATGGCAAGAAGCATTAAATTATTACAAGGGGACTGCTGAAATTTTTGCTGAAAGTGGTGATAAACATATGTATTTTGAGTCATTGTTAGGAGTTATGAAAACTCAAATAAAACTTAAGAATACAGATGAAGCAGCAGACGTTTTAAAGCAATTAGAAATATTATTAGCTGACATTAATCAACCGACTTACAGCGCATTTTTTTTAGAGGTTTCTGCTCAACTTGCCTATGCACAAGGTGATTACTTAACGGCTTATCAAAACGAAAAAAAATATCGAGAGCAAAAAGAGCTTATTCATAAAATAGAAACAAAGCAAAATTCACATAAATATCGAGTGCAATTTGAAAGTGAGTTGAAAGAAAATGAAAATAAAATGTTACTTAAAGAAAATGAATTAAAGAATTTAAAAATTGCCCAACAGCAACAACAGAAAAAATATGGGTATTTGATCATAGCGTTTACAATAGGAGTTATTTTTATTTTTGCTTTTATGCTATTTAAGCTTAACCAACACCGTAATCGCTTTAAAGAAATGGCTTTAAAAGATCATTTAACTAACTCGCCTAATCGACGTGCAATACTGCAGTATGCGAATGAACGTTTCAAAGAAGCTAAATGTAATCACGTAGACTTATCTATAGGGATTATTGATTTAGACTTTTTTAAAAAAGTCAATGATACTTACGGGCACGATGTGGGAGATGAAGTATTGAAGTCATTTGCAATAGCATGTCGAACTATCATGAGAAAAGAAGATAAATTTGGCCGCTATGGTGGTGAAGAGTGGCTTTTTGTTTTGCCTGATACTAATAAAAATAATATTAAACTTATTTTTGAACGATTACATCAAGAGCTTAATAATAGACCTATAATTGGTTTACCCCCTGAACAATATATAACCTTTAGTATGGGAGTCGCTGGCTTTAAACACGGCGAAGATACAAGTTTACATGCCTTGATCATGAGAGCTGATGACTGTTTATATAAAGCAAAAGGTGCGGGGAGGAATAAGTTAGAAATTGAACATGTGTAACCTAGCTTTAATTGAATAATTATCAATATAACCTGAGTTCGGTTTAATATATTGTTAACTCCTTGAAAAGTAATCACTAAAAACTCGGTTCGCTTCTAGCTTGATAGTTTTACTTAATTCAAGGCAAATTTACGCGTCAATAGCTAGCCTATTACAAGTGAATTTAACGCAGAAGTTAGTAAAAGTTGCTGCTAGAAGAACATTTATTAAGCCGAACTCAGGTTAATATAAACCATGGAGGACATTGAATTTTAGAATTGATTAAAATTTTAGTGTTCGAGTACGACTATTAATAAAACACTTATACCACTTGATATCCATACTCGTCGTACCAATTTAATAATAACGTTTACTTATAAAAACTTATTATGTTGTCATTTCTGTTACCTATTATTATTTGTGTTTTACTTATAGGCCTTTCTGTAGGTAAGCCTTATTGGCGTGAATATAAACGTGGGGTTATTCGAAAAAAGCCGTTTAACAAACAGTGGCGTAAAATTATTCAACAACGTATGCCATATTTCAGAAGAATGCCGGCTGATTTACAACTACAGTTAAAACAACATATTCAAGTGTTTTTAGCTGAAAAAGATTTTATTGGTTGTAATGGTGTTGAAATAACCGATGAAATAAAAATCACCATTGCCGCGCAAGCGTGTTTACTTTTATTGAATAGAAAAACAGATTATTACCCTAAATTAAACACGATATTAGTGTACCCAAGTGCGTTTGTTAAAGAGCAACAAATACGAAATGCAGACGGAGTGCAATATACAAAAAGAACGGCACTATCAGGCGAATCTTGGGAGCTTGGTAAAATAGTGTTGTCGTGGCAAGACACCTTAGATGGTGCTGAAATTCCTGATGATGGGCATAATGTTGTTATTCATGAATTTGCCCACCAGCTTGACCAAGAAGACGGTAGTGCTAATGGAGCGCCTATTTTAGGTAAAGACCAAGATTATAAAAGCTGGTCTGATGCATTTTCAAAGCAATTTGAGTTATTAAAAAAACAAGCCTTATCAGGTAGTCCATCACTTTTTGATTATTACGGAGCGACAAATCCTGCTGAATTTTTTGCTGTGGCTAGTGAGGTGTTTTTTGAGCAATCGAATAAATTTAATCATCATTACCCTACGCTTTACCGACAGTTAAGCCAGTACTATAAAGTTGATCCTGTGCATTGGTAGGGTAGCCATATTAAAATAAAACATTAAATAATTATAAAAATTATTGCTTGGTTATCTCCGCATTTGCGAGCTGTTTAGCTTCAGTAAACAAACGTTGTGTTAGTGATTGGAGTTCATTTGGGCCGTCTAAGCCATAAGTCACGCACTTTTCATAATCAGGTAAGTTAAAACAAACCGTTGTACTAGACGCGTCAATCATGCGTAAAGCATTAGTACCAATAGAGCCATTTTCATTTAGATAAACTGAATATTTAATGTTATGACGACTTGGTAGATCGAAAAAGCGAATTTGATAGAAGCTATTTAATATTTTTATAATATCTTCAGATGAATAATTTAACGGGGTTAAGCTACCGTTTTCTTCTAATGTTGAATGACCTCGCCCAAAAATGTTGAGGCGTTGAGCACTGCTACCTTTTTTAGATCCTGCGTGTATTGTTAGGTTAATACTAAGCTCGTCCAGTTTGTAGGTTACAGGAGGGATATTCGTTGTAGTGTTTCTTTCTTTTGCCATACAAGCTGTTCCCGTTAATAAAGTTCCTATTACACATATTACGATAAGTTGATTAAACCACATTGCTTGAATACCTCGGGACAAAAACAAAAAAAGCTCGTTTCCGAGCTTTTTAATCATTTATTTCAACGCTTGTAACCGTATTATGCTTTACGGCGACGTAAAAATAATCCAGCAAGACCAAGAAAAGCTAAACTTAAAGTTCCTGTTTCTGGCACACTTATTGAGGCAACTCTAGTGTAACCAATATCTGTTAATATACTAACGTCTACAGGACTATAATCACGAGTTTCTGGGCCGTAACCTCTGTCGTATTTCATCATATCAGTTGGGAAAGGCGTACCATCAATGTGGCTACCGCTACTACCATCAATCCAAGTTGTAGGGCTGAATATTTCAACAGCGTTACCACCATTAGCCGCTACAGCATTAGCACCACCAAAGAATAAACCACTACCTGTTCCGCCAACACTAGCAGCATCCCAAGCAGGTTGATTAATAAAGAAAGTATCAGTAACAACTTTTTCGCCTGTAGAGTCTTGTAAAAATGTATCAAATGTTGACCATTCATCTTTAAAGAAACCTTCGCCATTTTTATCAATGATTGAATTAAAACCAAGGGCATGGGTTAGTTCATGAAAAATAGCGGCAAAAAAATCAAATTCATCTAACGCGGCATCTGCTGGAGTATTTGGATCTAACTTCCATTCTGATGCCCAGTTCACATCTACGCTACCGTCAGCTGCTGCACCATTAGCATCAACACCTGTTTGTAATTTAGTTTTAACAACCTCAGTAATAACACAACCACCTAACACAGGACATGCACTTACAAGCTCTGAACCTGCTGACGCTAACGTATCACTGTTAATGTCATCAGTTGAGGTTACGCTAATATCTAAAGTTGCTGAATCACTAAAATAGGTGCCAAACATATTTGAAAACATGTTA
This sequence comes from Pseudocolwellia agarivorans, assembly GCF_002000085.1. GTDB lineage: Bacteria > Pseudomonadota > Gammaproteobacteria > Enterobacterales > Alteromonadaceae > Pseudocolwellia > Pseudocolwellia agarivorans. The sequence continues at coordinate 411,543 of NZ_MUZU01000002.1, read as the reverse complement.
CCTGCAGTATCTAACGCCGCACGACGTGCTGCACCTTCGCTGTTATCTAGAAATCCAACACCAGCAGTATTATTTGAGTAGTCGAAATTAAACATTACACCAGCTTGGCTTGGCATTGCGGCCATAGCTGCAAACACTGACGCTGTTATTATTGATTTTTTTAGCATTTTATATTTATCCTTTAAATTAAAATGAATTCGAGATTCAAGATGATGATAGCTGTTACATTGTGATACAAATCCGACAACGCTAGTAAAAATAGCTTGATTTTCAATCACTGTTTTTTGCTTTAAAAGCTTTTTCAATACCTAGCCAAGAATTACAAGTACATTTTATGTTGTCATCTGTCGATGAAGGTACCTGTTCGATTTATGCCAATAATGAAACCATTGCATCGGCTGTTACTGAAACAGGTGTTGCAACCTTTAAAGATATTCCTGCGGATTTAGGTTTTGCACTTATTGAATGTGAAGGTGGTGAATATAAAGATGAAGCCACAGGTGAATTATTTACAGCAGGCCTTACACGTGCTTACTACAATGTAACGTCTTCTACTTTTAGTACTAGCGTAACCCCATTAACTGAAATAGCGACACAAGTTGTTGAGGTGTATGACCTTGACCCAATTTCGAAATACTCAGGTGTTTTAACGAATGTAGCTAATGCCTTTGGTATGAATGGTTTTGATCTTACCAGCGCAATTCCAATGGATTTAAACATTGAAGAGGCTGACGGTACTGCCGGTGGTCGCTACGGTGTTGTGCTTGCTGCTTTATCTCAAATGCAACAAGATATTGAAGCTGAAAGTGCTGATGAAGTGATTGAAACGTTAGTATACGGCCTAGCAAATAATGGTTTATTCACTAGTGATGAAATACGTGATTACTATTTTTATGCAATGGAGAATATGTTTGATAACCCACTTATTGATCCTAATTTAGGTTATGACGTAGATCTTGATGCTTATTTCCATGACGTTGTGTTAGCTCCGCTTGCATCGCAAGTTGAGTATGTTGATGCTGATCACCCTGAAAGTAATGATCACGAAGCTTTTTCAAAAATTACAGCCTCTGAAATATCGACTTTTGATATTGTTGGAACACACCTGTCAATGAGTTTAGACGTTACTTTAGCGGGTGAAAAGTGTGCGGTATACGATCTTCAATCATTAACTGATACGAATAACGCAACTAAATATAATATTATGTTTGCTGATTGTCCGGCACAAAGTGAAGGTGAAGTTGACCTGGTTATCATGGATCATGGCCGATTAGAAAACACGACGACTATTACGGTTGAAGCACCTAACGCAACTGCAAATATTAAAGAGAAAGCACCTGCTCGTGTTTCTGCTATAGCTACAGGCACAAGCCTTTTATCTGGCCATATAACGGCAGAAGCACCTGGCATCGTTTACACAGAAAGTGCAGCGCATAATTACAGTAGTAACAGCTTAGAAATATTTGCTGTTGCAGGTGTACCCGTTGATATGATTGACTCAAACGGTGCAGTAATTGCTAGTACCGTGTCAGATGATCAAGGTTTTTATCAATTTGATAATGCGCCTGAATCAACAACAGTTAAAGTTGTTGTTAAAGCACAAATTCAAAAAACTCGTTCAACACCTGATGTGGGTCCTGAGTACAATTTTGCTATTCGTGACAATACCAGCGCTGGCGCTGTGAAAAAATTATACCAACTGACCTCAAACGCTATAACCATTAAAGATGAAGCTGAAAGCACTAACAAGCTTGATATTAGAGCTAAAGTTGGTTTTGACAGTGATGGACATGTGAATGCTGATAGCGAACGTGAATCAGCACCATTCTCAATATTACGTATTGTAAAAAGTGCAGCTGATAAATTAACAACTCTTAATCCTAATATTGAAATGCCTGATTTAAACCTTTATTGGTCTCCTAAAAACATTGCTGTTTGGGGAGATAGAGCAATAGGTGAAATAGGAACTTCTCATTATAGCGGTAGCGGTTTATCGCCAGGTGTATATGTATTAGGTAAAGCTGATGCTGATACTGATGAATTTGATAAAGGTGTAATCGGTCATGAATTTGGTCATTACTTACAAGCACAATTATCTTATGCTGATAGCCCGGGTGATAGTCATTCTTATAATGAATATAAAGACGCAAGTTTAGCCTACGGTGAAGGTTATGGTACTGCAGTGGGTGGTTTGTTATCTGGCAGTCATTACTATTGTGATACTGCAGGTGAGCAGCAACTTGATGGTGCCTGTGAAGATTTAAACGCACCTATTGGTGAAGACAGAGCAAATGGCTTTTATTCTGAAGAGACTGTTATTAAGTTAATGTATGCAATGGGTAATATTGACGGTAAAGGTTTTAATGAGTTTTTTGATGCTGTAACTAAAATGAAAACGGGTATTCATTCAGCCACTATTTTTACATTCTTAGATTATTACTTAAAAGCTAACCCTGATGTTGAAACAGAAGTTAAAGCTTTAATGGCAATAGCTAACGTTAAAACAAGTGACCCTTTTGGTATGTATCCAGCGAATACTCCTGCGGATCCTAAAATAAGTGCAGCGGCAAATAAAGGTGGTTCAAGTGTTGGTGCAAATGATTTAGAGCAGTTATATATCACTATTCCACTTATTCAATCTGAAGCGCCAACGGATGATGCAATATTGATTTCATCTAATTCACCTGAGTTTTGTATCAATAATAACTTACCAGGTGCTAATTCTAGTAATGGGTTAGGGATGAGACGTAGAGCATTATTTACAGCTAACTTTACTGGTTATGTGGGTATAAAGGCTTTAAACAAGTTAGGTCATGAGGTAAGTGATCAATCAGGTTATATAAAAATACGTACTAATGCAGGACAAGCAGTTTCTCTTTATGATTATGACGATGGCTACTTTGGTCAAATTAGTGTTGTAGAGGGTAATCAGTATTATATTGTATTAAGTATGAATAATCCTGAAGTTATTCTTAAAGGCAGCCAATGTGGCTTTAAGTTTGAATTAGTTAGAATTGCTGATTAATTTGAATGAAATATTCATCGTTAATAAAAAGGCAAAATAAAGTGAAGATTGCAAACTCACCTTGTTTTGCTTTATTTGCTCCCATTATTATATCTTTTGTAATGATGGGGTGCTCACCTGAAACGACAGATACAAAAGCGTCGCTTAGCTCTGGCCATGAAGATAAAGTTGAACATGTAAAAGTAAAAAAAGTGAGTGTAAATAAGTCACTTGAATTTGCTGTTACTGTTGACGAATCTCGAAGTGGATTATGGTTAGGTGGTAGCCCGCCAATTAACAAGCGTGCTTCAGGTATAGATACTTACTATAAAATGTCTGTTGGCAGTAAACCTAATCGTTTATTAGTCACTTTGCAATTTGAAAGAGTAACAGCAGACGATGCTTATATTTCTTTTAATGCACTTGATGGTGCTGAAATTTCATTAACTCAACCATTAAAATACAAATTGAAAGCAAATAAAGTATCAGAAGTAACGTTTGAGGTGGCTATACCTGAAACGCCTAGTTACTTAGCTCTTTATACCTTTCAAAATGGTCGAGGCGCATCTAGAGCCTTTAAATTAAAAGAGACAAAACATCTATAGTTAGTGCTTTGTTGATATTGTAAAATTAAAAATCGAGCTACGGCTCGATTTTTATTGTTGTTTTTCTAAGCTTGTTGAGTCACTTTGCCTATATTGGGTTGAGGTTATTTTAGCTTTTCTATTTCAATCAATGGGATATGCACGTTGTAAGAATGCTCTCGTGTTTCGTCTGCAGCACAAAATAAAATGGCAGGTTTACCATCTTTAAACCAAATTTGAGGGCGTTCTAAATGAGCGACTTTTTGCTTACCTGATTGCCAGTTTATTTCAAGTTTTGAAACAAGAGGCATATTTGCTTTATGCCAATCAAAACCGTTTTGGGAATTAAATAAAGCTAATGATTTTCCTGAATCAGTAAATGCACCTTTCATATCTTTAACTATGGCCCAATATTGATTATCTTGGAGCCAAATATAAGGATCTTCAGCGGGAAATTTTTCACCAACTTTAGTAAATACAGGATCTACATGTTTAGTGAAAGGCCCTATAGGGGATTTTGCTGTTGCCATTAAGTGAACCACTGGACCACCTGCAGGCAGAGGTGCTTTTTTAGCTACTGCTTTGTAAACCATGAGGAAGGTGCCATCTGCTTTTTGCAGTACAGAAGGATTACTCACCATCAACGCATCCCAAGCATTGTTATTTTCGCTGGTATTAATTAACGGTGTATCTGTTCTTTTCCAAGGGCCATAGGGGCTATTTGCTACAGCTACGCCAATTCTTTGATTGTTACGATGTGAAAAATTAAAGCCTTTCATCACCTTGCCATCGCCTGTATTGCCCATGTAATAAATATAATATTTATCGCCAAATTTATGAACAGTTGGGTTATGCGTAGATAAACCATCCCAGTAATTTTTACCTCTTGCAGGTAAAGCTATGTCTACATGTTTGTATGGACCTAAAGGTTTATCTGCTACAGCATGAGCTATTTCTGAGTGAGTTAACCAAGCATTATGACCGTATGATTTAAGCCAGCGACTATAAAATAAATGATACTTTCCATCATCTCCTTCAACCATGCTAGAACCCCAAATATAATAATCAGGATCTATGAATTTTGCTGTATCAGGTACTGTTTGCATCGATTGGCTAATATCTAACTCAGCTGTATTACTTGATACGCAGCCTAATAAAATCCAGCAACAAGCGATTAATAAAAAAATGTTTTTTATCATTTACTTTTAAACCTTATTAATCAATTAGTGACTTTTTAATAACTCATTTAGTGTGTAGTAAACTTTATCAACACTCACTGAACGACCTTTAATATCACGTAAACCCGTAAAGTCTATTTGTACAACTTTGTCGGCCGTTAGTGGCATATCAATATCAATCGACTTTCCATCTGCAGAGAGTTTTATGTTATTAAGTTTTAATGATGTTAAGTTCTTTTTAGGAGAGCCGTAATTACCAGAATAATGATAATTCCATTCTTGCGCGTTTAAGCTTTCTTTGATCACACTATTTTTAGCTAATACTTCAGTAAAGGTTAATCGAAAACCTGTAGTTGTTAGTTTTATGTTTAATAATTCAAAAGGGTTAGTGCCGTCCCAAACCACTTTTTGTAACCCAAAAGGTTTACCGCCTTGGGCTCCCCATCCTCTGGCTGTTTGCCCAACCCAAAGTTGTCCTTGCGAGTCAAACTTTGTGCGGATGTTGCCGCTTTGAAATTTGTTCATAAAGTTGATAACAGCGCCTTGGTATTTACCATTAACTTTATCAAGTAGCACTCTAAATAGATTTGATTGAGTTTGATCGCCTATAAAAATTTGTCCTGAAAATGGGCCAAACTTTCCTCTAGTTGTATCCCACTCAGGATTACCCGGCGAGTTAGCCACTTCAATATGTGGGATCCAAACTACCGGTTTTTCACTCATCGCGGCAAAAGCTTCTATCGGCATTTCTTTTAGTTTGTCTCGGGTGTAGCCTTCAACATCAATTAACGATACTGGATGCCCGTAAAATTTACCTTGCTCTAGTAAGTGTAATTTTGACGTAGGAACCCAGTCACCTTGGTTGTCAGTGAAAAATATTAATCCTTCTGGACTAGCTCCTATCCCTGCTGGTGAACGAAGCCCCCAAGCGTAAGGGGTAAAGTCGCCTTTTGGTGTTACTTTAAATGCAAATCCTCTATAACCTCCAGCACTTCCCATGGCTCCTAAGCTAAAGGCTCCTGGGTTGTTATGACTTAAGTTTAAGGTGCCATAAAAATTACCATTTTTGTCTTTTACTGGGCCAAAAGTAAATTCGTGATAATTGTCATGAAAGTCCCAACCGCTAGCGAAGTTATCATATTGATCGGCTATGCCGTCTTTGTCGTTATCGGTTAAGCGTGTTAATTCAGGTTTATGAGCGATTAAAATAGAGTCTTCATCAATTAATAACCCTGTAGGTTCATGTAAACCTTCAGCAAAAATCTTCCATTGTTCGTTTTTATATAACCATACATCGCCCAGTCGTGTTGTTACATATACGCCTCCACTTTTATCTGTGTCTATACCTGTAACATGGAAGCGAACATCTTTAGGGGTTTCAATAGTTATAATTTTATAACCATCTGGTTTGTAAGTGTTTTTAGGGGCACCTTGAGAAAAACAGTTAAAGGCAAAGCTACTAAGTAATAACGAGGCAATTGATGTGGTAAGTATTTGTTTTTTCATGTGAACCTGCTTATTTAGTAAAAGTGGCTATAATGGAGAAATTTCCTGATGCATCAGGGATAACTGTGGCACTATTTTTTGTAACCTTACCGTTGGGTGTTCTCCAAATAAGAGAATTTGTTTTAGGTAGTTTAACTGTAAACTTAGAGCTGTTTTTGTTGTCTATTACACGATAGTTAAAGGTGATTTCGTCTGACTTTTTACTTAAGGCGGTTACAGTAAATGTATTATTTTCAATGGTAAAGGTAAAAACGGGTTCTTGTTTTACTAATTTATAGCCTTTGTAAGTACATGATTTAGAATCGGTATTATTTAAGTGTAATGTTTCTGGCGAACGAAATAACCAATCGCCAAGAGGTAAGCTTGGGCTTTCACCTCGACCTGAAATGTTAGGGCCAATGTTGAGTAAATCACCTTTCCATAAACCAACAACCGAGCATGAACGCGTATTAAAGGCATAATTCACTTTGCTAGGTAAACCTACAGAAATGGAATAACTAGGTAATTTATGTATTGTTTTACGAAGTATAATGGTTTGGTTTGTTGCTTTAACTTCGAGCTTATTGTCAGACAAAATATCTTTTGCGCGTGTAGATATAGGAAACAATTTAATGGTTCTATCAGGATTAGTTACAATGAGTGAAACATTTCTTTGATTTGGTTTGTTATCACCAGCGCGGTATATAATTTTTAAATGTTGTTTACCTTTTTTCAGTTTCCATGTGGGATACCAAATGGGCTCTTCTCGCTCAATTTTTTCACCATCAGTATAAAAATCAATATCGATAGGGCGGCCCCATTCAACCCAAATTTTTGTGTCTTTATCTTTTGGTGCATAAAAATCACCTTCAAATTCAATGGCGTAATGCTTTATTTCTGGTAATTGAAAATCAGGAAGGTTAGAAGCTAACTCACCTGTTTTTATAATTTTTTCAGCAGATATAACCTTATCGTTAGCATCTTCCATTTGATATATTTTGTAGGTAAGACCTTCAAAACCTTCTCTTTTAGATAATACATAAGCAACAATGGATTGAAGTTGTAATTCTGAAAATACATTATTGAAGGCGAGCATACCGGCATCTGCAAAACCGCGTTTTACGTTTTCAATTATTTGTGATGGCTGACTGCCGTGGATCCATTCACCATCCTTTAGGTTAAAACCTGAAGCTCCACTTAAGTCTTTTGAATGGCAAGATGCGCAGACTTGCTCAAATAATACTTTACCTTGAGCTGTTATTTCTTGCTTGTCTGCCATATTTTTTAATTTTTGATTTAAGTCACTATCGTAGGCGTAAGCATAAATAGTAAAAGAAAATAAACATATAATGTTAAATCCTTTTTTGATTAGGTTGTTCATAACTCTGTATCCCAGCTGTTAGCGTTATCATTTTAATTGAAAATTTTTTTAAAATTATCGAGCGCATTAAAGTTAATTTGCTTAAGTGCTGTAACGAAGGTTTCTTAAATTTACAGCTTAGAAGGTAGCTCTTGTGCTAATTACTGAATATAAGCAATCGATGTGCAGCTATTTTCTAAATTATTATTACGTTGTTTATCTTTATTGTTTGTAAAATATAAAAATATCACATGTAATATTATCATTGTCAATTGTTAACTTGGTTTATTTGATTTTTGTTTTTTATATATGAAGTATTATATAACTTTAGTTAACGTTTTAGTTGGAAATATTATAGGGGGAAATGTATTTGATATAATTAGAAAATTTATTTTTATAATTTTTCAATGAAACCCCATACCTATTTAAGGCTATTAGCCATGTTTCATTATGTTTGTTGTGTGTGCCGTGTGATTTTATAAACTTAAAAAGTCAGATCAATTTAATCGTTTAATCAAAATATAATGATAATACGATTAATTGATCTGCTTATTGAAAAGTTACTTTTATTTAAGTAGCCCTTTAATTGCTTTACCTGCTTTAGGATTAAAGGCTTGCGGATCTTCATTCAAAAGCATTAATGCGGTAGCTGCAATCTGTTTTTGTTTTACCTCTTCTGCTGTTTTTAATTCGCCCTGAGCTTTTATTTTAGGGCCAATAGCAGCAAACCAAATATTTTCTGAGCCAACAATGCCGTTTGGAAACTCTTTTAAATTTTTCATGTAGTTTTGAATAGCAAGAGGCGAGGCATGATGTTGCCAATCTTTAGCTGTGCTTCCTCGGCCATGATCTGTGGTGATCATTAATACGGTATTATCTTTATAATTAGGGGTAGTTTGAATGGTGTTCCACAAATCGGCAATAAAAGCATCTGTTTGATGAGCAGACGTTAAATAACTATCGTAATGTCCGTCATGTGCAAAATCATCGGTTTCTCCAAAAGAAATCATCATCACCTTAGGTTTTACATTTAATAAGTAATCTTTTGCGTATCTATAGGTGAAGCTATCTAAACGAACATTATGCCAAGGACTCGGAATTTCTTTTTGTAACTGGTTAAGTAATTGAGCTTCTTCAGATAATGGATAACCTTTTGCTTCCATAAAACCGGCGTTTATATATAAATTGCTACGCTGTGTATTTAATATGTACGGGATCACATCCCAGCTACCAAAAGCTGCAAGTTTATTTTGATAAAAAGGTTTGTTGTTTAACCATTCTAAAAATGACACTTGTGGGTTTTCTTTTTTAGCATTGCTGTCGAGAGAGTGATCAACAACCCCTGTAAATATTTCACTGTAACCGGGATAAGAAAAGTGCCATTTGTTAGCAACAGACATAGTAGATCCTATGTTGCGGTTACCTATTAATACACCTTCTTTGGCAACAGTTTGCCAAATAAAAGGCATTAGCATTTCTCTACGTTGTGCCTCATTGTTATGCCAAAACTTCTCTTTAACTTTGAAGCCTTCACGCACAAATTCTTTGTTATTGAGTAAGTTTTTATCTGCACCAGAAAACATTTCTTGCCAGCGTAGTCCGTCGATTGTAACTAAAATAAGCTTGGTATCATTTGCAGCAAATACATTGGCTGTAAATAAATTTAGGGTGATTAAAAGTAGTGAAAGTTTTTTATACATGTTGTATCTATTTTTATGTTGAAAAGTATGAAGAGGAGAAGTGTATTGAATACATGTGACGGATTGTTTAATAAATAATGACAATTAAGTTATTCGCAGCATATTTATTCAGGTGTTAGGAGAAATAACTCAGTTAACTGAGCTACTATTTTTGAGAGGAACAGCGTAAAATAGCGCTTTCAATTCTTCCTATTTTATTTACCTTTCATGATCGCTTTATTAAAAAATACTTTGCCGGCTAGTGTGTGGTATATGCTTCTTTCTGCTTTGGGTTTTTCACTCATGGCGGCTTGTGTCAAATTGGTAAGTACATACGGTATTCCAGTATTAGAAATTGTTGCAGCTAGGGCAATTGTTTCTGGCTTTATTAGTTATGTTGATATTAAGCGTAAAGGCATATCGTTATGGGGTAACAATAAACCTTGGTTAGTTGCACGAGGGGTTGTAGGGGCATTAGCCCTTATTTTTGTTTATTATGCTGTAACCACACTACCTTTAGCTGAAGCAACTATTTTACAATATTTACATCCGGTTTTTACGGCGGTGTTAGCGGTTATATTTTTAAAAGAAAAAGTACAGCGTTCTACTTTACTTTGTATTGTTATAAGTATTTTGGGCTTAAGTGTCATGGTTTCGCCTAATATTCAATTTTCTTCTTCTGCAATATCCACAATGCAATATTCATGGATAAGTATCGGTGCTGCTATTTTGGGGGCTTTTGGTAGTGCGGTTGCCTACGTTATTGTAAAAAAACTAACAAAAACTGAAGACAGCTCAGTGATTGTTTTTTACTTTCCTTTTGTTTCGCTTCCTATCGCCATTGCTTTATTAGGTAGCGATTTTGTTATGCCTTCATTACCGGCTTTTGGACTGTTACTTTTGGTAGGGATTTTTACTCAAGTAGGGCAAGTGGGATTAACCAAAGCGCTGCATTGTGAAGATGCCAACAAAGCAATGGCTTACGCTTATGTACAAGTGGTGTTTTCGGTATTTATTGGTTGGTTATGTTTTAGCGAAGTACCGCTTGTTACTACTTTAATTGGTGGTGGATTAGTGGTGGGTGGCGCGTTGATTAATGTTTTGTGGAAACGATAATTTTTATGGATGTACTCACTCAAATAAAATCACTGTTAAATGATACCAGCATTGTACTTGAAGAGGAGGTGCAATCGCTATGGAGTGGCTATGGCCAAATTATTCGCTGTAAAAGTAATAAAAGTGGGCAAAGTTATATTGTAAAAGTTATCGCTCCTGAAAACGCCAGTGAGCATCCAAGAGGTTGGAATACATCGGCTAGCCATCAACGAAAAATACAATCGTATCAAGTTGAAGCGAGCTTTTATCAACATTATTCGCATCTTGCCAATACACCTAAGCATAGCCCTTTTTGTAAAGTCCCTCATTTAATGGCTAGTAGTACAAACGACAGCCATACATTACTGGTGATGGAAGATTTAGATAGTGCAGGCTACTCTATTCGTAAAGCTTCGGCTGATTGGAGCAGTTTACGATTAGCGATACGTTGGCTAGCATATTTTCATGCAAAGTTTATGGGTAGTTCAGCTGAAGGTTTATGGGAAATAGGAACCTATTGGCACTTAGCAACTCGACAAGATGAGTGGCGAGCTATGATTGAAAGTGGCTATAAAACACACGCTCAGGCGATTGATAACACGTTAAATAATACACAATTTCAAACCCTAGTACATGGTGATGCTAAGTTTGAAAACTTATGTTTTCACGTTAATAATGAAGAGGTAGCTGCGGTAGACTTTCAATATATTGGCCGTGGTTCTGGTGTAAAAGATCTCGCTTATTTAGTGGGGAGTTGTTTAAGTGAAGACAAGCTCATTGAGTTTGAACCGTTAATACTTAACGAATACCTAAAGCAATTAAAGCAAGCGTTAACCGAATACAATATCGCGTTAGACTTTGATGCGTTAGCTGCTGAAACAACTTATCTTTATCCTGTCGCGTGGGCTGATTTTTATCGATTTTTATTGGGCTGGAATCCACAAAGTTGGAAAATTTGCGACTTCATGAAAACTAAAGCGAAGCAAGGTTTCGATATTGTTTTATCAAATTAAATTATGTTGCTCATTTCTATTTTGTTACTTAATGCCAACCACTAAATAAGTTTTTTAAGTTGTTCTACCTGATGATAAAAAATATCATCAAAAGCGGCTATTGTTGAGGTTGCCAGTGCAAAATAGTGTTGCTGCTCTATGGTTATTACTGAGTTATTGACCAGTTCTTTGGAAATGACGAGAGTAAACTCTTCCATTTTTAAGGTGGCGATGTTGATATAGTCGTCGTGTTGATCTACATCATCCGATAAATAATGGAGTTTATGTAATGTGTTTGCGGTTATTTTTTGCATATTCTCAGTTAAAAAATTTAATCTGATTTTATCAACACTTGAGCAAACTTTTTGTACGCAAACACTGGTTCCTATGGCTCTGGCTTGGCCAATATTTTCAGTGGCAATAATTAACTCTCTCCAAGTGTAACCAATATTAGGAAATTCATTACAATATTCTGCTGTTAATAAGTATGTTTCTGAGGTGTCTTCTAACAAATAAGATAAATTTTTAATCAGTAAGCAATGTTGTTCAAAGCTATTAGCTACAGAAGGTTTAGTTTTAAGGTTTAGTAAACGTTGCCAATGGTCATAAAAACTTCCCCAGCGTTCATTGGTGTGTAACTCGGTTTTTTTAAGCTTGCTGATAATGTTTTCAATTTGTTTTTGTAAACTGGTTATTTTAGGTTTAACTGTTAGATCACCGTTTAACCATGCTGACGATAAGCCACGATGTTGCTGTACAAGAGAAATAAGAGGCTTTAATTGTGTAATATAACTAATACCTAATAATTGAGTTTGTTTAATTTTATTTTTGTTAAATCGTTTAATCATTAAAATACATACAATTAACAAACAAATTGCACTAATAAAAAAGTATCCCATACACGCTCCTAAACACTCGTTTGAGTGAGTTTTCGTAAATGATTGGCAACAGATTCCGATTGGTTTGCTATTTCAGCATTTTCTTTCGCGCCAATAACAACAAGTGAAATATGCTCTGCTATTTCATGGGTTGCGGCTGTTTGTTGTTGTGAAGCTGCACTTACCACCTCCATGCGTAATTTAACTTGGTCAGTCGCATTATAAATATTGCTAAATGCTTCATCTACTTGTGCGGTTTTTTCTAAGCTTTGCTCTGTTTTTTCTACCACTTCGGTCATGGTTTTTACTATTTCGGAAGTTTCTACAAGTACTGAATTTATGTTGGTAACAATCGCGTCGGTCGCATTATTGGTTTTTGTCGCAAGTTCACGTACTTCTTCAGCAACTACTGCAAAACCTCGTCCCATTTCTCCTGCTCGAGCTGCTTCTATAGAGGCATTTAAGGCTAATAAATTGGTTTGTTGTGATATTTGCTGAATAGATTGGGTGATTTTTCCAACGTCTTTAACTAAATCATTGAGTAATATCATACGTTGCTGGGTTGATTGCGCACGATTACTCACATCGGTTACTGCTAAACTTAAAGATTGTAAGGCGCTTTTTCCTTGCTCAGCAATATCTGAGGCTAAACAAGAAGATTCGTGTGTACTTAATATTTCATTATTCACTTCAATTAACGACTGACTTAATTCTTCAATAGCTGCCGCGGTTGATGTAGTTGCATCTGATTGTTTGTGGACATTGTCTTTAACTTTCGATGAGGTTTCTATTACTTGAATAGCAGAAAACTCTACTTCTTTATTACGCTCTTCGTTATAGTTGTTAAGCCGACCTAATTCGCGGTAAGTACGTAATAATTGCTCTAACAATTCAGTGTTGAAAATACTATTAAAATGCACATCTCGGTGATCAAAATCGTGTACATTAATATTTTTTAGCACACGAGTTAAATGATTGATTTGATTTCTTGTTATAATCGCGATACCAAGCAGTAAATAAAAATAACAGGCAAAAACAATAGACAAAGACATACCTTCTATTGTTAAACAGGCAAAATAAAGCGCTAATGTGCATAACAAAGTAAAAATAGTTACCTGAGTAAAGCCCACTATTTTTATTAAAAAATTGATAGGTGAGAACAATAGGTTCAAAAGCAAACACTCCTTATTTTGGTTAATACTAATAAAGCAAAACATGAGCCATTGTTAAGTTGCTGATTTATAAGTTTTATAGTCTTTTAGTCTTTTTATGGTGCACTATTTTGGAGCGATAAATTAGAAAAAATCACCTTTCTGTTCAAAAGATGAAGAAAATAATCAGATGCGTTAAGCCATTAAATACATTATAAAAATGAGATCTCTATGAATTATTCTAACTTTGGTCAAAAATTCTCAGGCAAGTCAGGCATTGTGGAATTAATGGACGACCTTGGTAGTGCATTAAATGAAAACCCCGACATGTTATTTATGGGCGGAGGTAACCCAGGCAGAGTACCTGAAGTTGAGGCTTATTTTGAAAAGCAATTAATAAGTATTGCTCAAGACCCTATTGCTCGTCATAACTTATTAGGTATTTATCAATCACCTCAAGGAGAAAAGGGCTTTCGTGAGCAATTAGCTAACTATCTAGCTGAAGCGTTTAATTGGAACATTAGTGATAAAAATATTGCAGTGTCAAACGGGAGTCAATCCGCTTTTTTTATTATTTATAATATGTTGGCGGGTACGATGGAAAATGGCGATAAAAAAACCATACATTTTCCACTAGCACCTGAATATGTAGGTTATGCTGATGCTGGGTTATCTGATGAATTTTTTTCTTCAACCAAGCCAAGTATTGAAATTATTGACAATGAAACCTTTAAATATCATGTTGATTTTTCAACGTTAAATATAGATAACAGTATCGCTGCTTTATCTGTGTCTAGGCCAACCAATCCAACAGGTAATGTGATCACCGATGAAGAAATTGTTCATTTAGACCAAATAGCTAAACAAGCCAATATTCCATTAATTATTGACGGTGCTTATGGTTTACCTTTTCCTAATATTTTATTTACTGATGCTAAACCTCACTGGAACGAAAATACGATTGTAGTATTAAGTTTATCGAAACTGGGCTTACCTGGAATTAGAACCGGAATAGTCATTGCCAATGAGCAATTTATTAAAGACTTTACCAATGCCAATATTATCACCAACCTTGCTTGCGGTAATTTAGGCCCTGCTCTGAGTAAAGATTTATTTAGTAAAAATGATATTCAAATATTAACGGATAAAATAACACCGTTTTACCAACAAAAAGCAGAAAAAACCGTTGAGTTATTAAAACAAAACTTAGCGGGAATTCCTTTTAAAATACACAAACCTGAAGGTGCCATATTTTTATGGTTGTGGTTAGAAGGTTTGCCTATTACTTCCAAAGAGCTATATCAACGCTTAAAAGCTAAAGGTGTGTTAATTATTCCGGGAGAAGACTTCTTTATTGGTATCGATGATAATTGGCAACATAAATATGAATGTATACGTTTATCTTACGCTCAAGATGAAAGCGTAGTAGAACAAGCGGTAAAAATAATAGCAGATGAAATTAAAGCCCTTTACTTAGTTAATTCATAGAACCTGTTAGTTCAATGATTAACTAAGCGTTTTAAGCTTTTATTTGATATATACCCGTTATCATTCAAGATGCAGGTTTCAGTGGGAACTAAAAACAATTTAGGCAAGGCATTAAGTTTACGTCATGGTTATTCTCGGTAACTGCTCCTGCGTTACCCTAATATCCTACATCCATGTAGGAACCTGACTAAAGTTAATAACGAAGCATAAATTGTTTTTAGACCCATCGGAGAAGCGCTTGAGCAAAATCACTTCTTCGTTAATGCTTTTTATAAGGGAACGACCATTATTACAAAGCACTGCCTTGAATTGATATCGCTCAAGTGCTCTGAAATAGCCTCTTGATTGGTAACGGGTATATACCTAGCATGAAGATATACAGAGTTATTATGGAAAGTTTGATTAATACCATTAAAAACACAATGGACGAGAATAAAAAATTGCCTTTTACCGTTTATTCTTCAGTAAAAGAGCAGCGTATTCTAAACGTTTCTATTGTAAAACCTTTGTTGATTGTTGTGCTTAGCGGCACCAAAATTTTAGGGGTAGATAATGAAATAATATGTCAAACAGGTGACTTTGTTTTTTTATCAGACAGTCCATCAATCAATTTGCGTAATATACCTAAAAATGAAGAATACTTTGCTTTACTGATCGATTTTGATTACCAAGATATTAATGGGTTTAATATCCATACTTCTCATGTAAAACCTTATTGTTTAGGTAGTACAACACCTGTGTTGTATCAGTGTTTACAACAATTTGTTGAAAGTGCTATGTGGGCTCCAGAGTCATTATGGGGGTTACGAAAAAAAGAGCTGTTAGAATTACTTTGTTTTATGGGACATACAGAAATCCTCTCAATGTTCAGCAACCCTAAAGTGAGTTATAAACTACACGATATATTTTCTGCTCAGCCTGAACAAGAAATTACTCTAGATGTTATTTGTGATCAACTGGCTATGAGTGAGTCTACTTTGCGCCGAAAATTAAAGGCTGAAGGAACAAGTATTCAAGAAATTAAAGATCAAACCCGATTAGGATTAGGCCTACATTTATTGCAAACAACATCTAACTCAATAGCCTTAATTGCTGAAAAATGTGGATACCAATCTCAATCACGGTTTACAGAACGGTTTAAAAATCGCTTTGGTTTAACTCCTTCTGAATTAAGAAAAACAAGAATGACTGATTAGGGCGAAAAGTTGACGCTTTGGGCATAAATTATTTTAAATAAAAGCTGTAAGCTATACAGCAAATAAATCACGAATAAAGAAGGAATAAGTATGAATATATCTCTTAAAGTTTTTTCAATTTTTCCGCTGTTAGTATCAGCATCTATTTTTGCGGGTTCTTTTACTTTAACGAGTAAAGATATTACAGCAGGCGAATTAATGAATAAAACACAGGTGTTTAATGGTTTTGGCTGTACAGGAAGTAATTTATCTCCTCAGTTAAAATGGAGTAATGCACCTAAAGATACTAAGAGTTTTGCTATTACAGTATATGATCCTGACGCACCAACAGGCAGCGGCTGGTGGCATTGGCAAGTAGTTAATATACCCGTAGCGGTTACTGAATTAGCAACTGACGCAGGTAATACTAAAATGAATAAAGCGCCAGAAGGTAGCATGCAAATTAAAAGTGATTTTGGTAGCCGTGGCTTTGGAGGCGCTTGTCCACCAGAAGGCCATGGTGTTCATCGCTATCAATTTACCGTATATGCACTTTCGGTAGAAAAGCTTGAACTACCTGAAGATGCCTCTGGTGCATTAGCAGGTTATATGATTAATGCGAATACGATTGAAACGAGTACGATAGAGGCTTTGTATAAGCGCGATAAAAAATAAACGTAAGTATGTATTGGTTTTTATATTCGTCAATTTAAACAACGGGCTTCGGCTCGTTTTTTTGTTTTATAAACATTCAGTTCCGATAATGACCAGTTTTTATTAAAAAATTCGTTATGATGTCGTTATCAAAAACACTTATCTTAGGTCGTTATGTTAAACGTTAAAATTTGCCAAAAAGCTCGATTATCTCGCGACCCGCGTTTCGACGGTAAATTTTTTACGGCAGTTAAAACCACTAAAATATATTGCCGAACTATTTGTCCTGTTTATCCACCTAAAGAAGAAAACGTTCTGTATTTTTCAAGCGCGGTTGAATGCGCAAATGCAGGTTTTCGTCCTTGTTTACGTTGTAGGCCAGACAGTGCGCCAAATTCACCTGCATGGAAAGGCGTAAACGCAACACTCGACAGAGCAATTTGTTTAATTGATAGCGGTGCTTTGCAACAAAGCTCATTACCTAAACTCGCAGAACGATTAGGCATTAGTGATCGTTATTTACGACAATTATTTGATAAGCATTTAGGTATGTCGCCTAAGGCATACGCCCTTTATCAACAGTGTTTATTTGCCAAGCAGCTACTACATCAAACGCAATTACCTATTACGCAAGTGGCGTTGGCAAGTGGTTTTTCAAGCATTAGACGATTTAACGACTGTTTTCAATCGCAACTTCAATTAACACCATCGTCATTACGTAAATCGGGAGGCAACAAGCAAAATACACTACAACTTAAATTGTATTACAGACCTCCATTTAATTGGCCATATATGCAAAATTTACTTAAAGCCAGAGCAATTAAAGGACTTGAGTGGTGCGAAAAAAATAGCTATGGCCGAAATTTTACGTGGTTAGATACCCAAGGAAGTTTTACTGCAACACATGTTAATGGTAAAAATAGATTTGACGTAACTATAGGGCTAGACGATGTAAAACACTTAAAAGGCATTGTTAACAACATTAAACGTGTTCTAGATTTAAATGTAGATATGCAAGCAGTAGAGCACGATCTGCAGCAGAGTTTTGTTACAGATTTTCAGCTCAACACAGGTATTAGATTACCCGGTATTTGGGATATGTTTGAAGCTGGCATAAGAGCCATACTTGGGCAACAAATATCAGTTAATGCTGCAAAAAATTTAGTTGAAACCTTAGTTGTTAATTTAGGAAATAAACTTGATAACAATAAAGTCACTCGTTATTTATTTCCAACGCCTGAAGCTATTGCTAATAACGAGTTAGATTTTTTTAAAATGCCCGGTTCACGTAAACAAACCCTACGAAACTTAGCTCAGCATTTTATAACTAGCGATACACCTAACGACCCCAGTCAGTGGCTTAAATTAAAGGGCATAGGGCCTTGGACTGTAGAATACGCACAGCTTAGAGGTTTAAGTGATCCTGATATATTTTTAGCAGGAGACTTAGGCGTGAAAAAAGCAATGGAACAACTTAAAACACAATTTAAAGCCGATTTCTCGCCTGAGCAAGTATCGCCATGGCGTAGCTATTTAACCTTTCAATTATGGAGTCAGCTGTAATGAATACTCAAGCGCGTACCAATACATCGACTAAAACATACATCGATTATTTTAATTCGCCTTTAGGATTAATTGAATGTAAAACGACAGAAAACGGCCTTGCTCATGTTATTTTTTGTGGTGAAGAAAGCGGGGATATATCGCCTAATCACTATACCGCGTTATGTAAACAGCAACTTGAGCAATATTTTAAAGGTGAACTAAGCCAATTTGATATACCGTTAGATCCTAAAGGAACTGAATTTCAAAAAAGTGTATGGCAGTGTTTATCTACAATACCTTTTGGTAAAACGGTATCGTACCTTGATATTGCAAAAATGGTGAATAAACCTAAAGGTTCGCAAGCTGTTGGAGGGGCAAATGGTCGAAACCCTATTAGCATCATTGTACCGTGTCATCGAGTGGTGGGTTCTAATGGTTCGTTAACGGGTTATGCTGGCGGAATTGAACGTAAGCTATGGTTATTAAATCATGAGGGGATTGAAGTAAAAGCATCTAAAGAAACCCAGAAACTTGATGTTAACAATGTGATCAATGCAAGACAGTCAAAAACAGAGTTTTTATAAGAACTTTATATTTTTAACTTAAACGATGACCTCATAAAAATATTTAACCTCGAACAATGACGAGGTTAAATATTATTTATCTAATACCGTTTAGCTGACCTATGTTTAGCTTATGTATTGCTTATTAACGCGGCGTGTTAAACCACAAAATAAAGCGTAAGCAATTGTTTCTGAGTACTTAGCAACTTGGTTCGCTAAAATATTATTTCCCCATAGCTCAACATCAAAACCTACACAGTTTTGACCTTCGAACATAGATAAATCAACCATCAACATGTCCATAGAGACTCGACCTAATATACGGCTCTTTTTTCCATTAATATAAACAGGAGTGCCGTTGGCTGCATGCCTAGGATAACCATCTGCATATCCAATAGAAACTGTGCCTATTTGTGTCGTGCTTTTAGCTTTCCATAATGCGTTATAACCAACGCCATCGTTTATATTAACGGTGCGTTGAGCAATAACTTTGGCATTAAATAACATAGCGGGTTTTAGTGTATTAGCTATGTCATTATCTTCTACAGGCGAAGCGCCATACATCATAATTCCCGGTCGTATCCAGCTGTTTTTAATATCACGAACCGTATTAGCTGAGTTAACTGCGTTTGTTAAAATAGCTGATGAATTAGCTAAACTAATGGCTCCAGGTAAATGGTTAATTGTATTTAAAAATAGTGCTGTTTGACGCTGAGTTGCCGAAGAGTTTACATCATCTGCCGATGAAAAATGGCTCATGTGTACAATTTGATCAACTTGATTCATTTGATCTAATTGCTGCCAAGCATGCGCGTACTCATCAGGTAAAAAACCTAAACGATGCATACCTGAATCCATTTTTAACCAAACATTTATTGGCTTAGTAAGTTGAGCCTTTTTAATGGCGTCAAGCTGATATTGTGTATGTATTACGCACCATAGATTGTTTTCACTAATGTAGGTTAATTCGTCGGCGGTAAAAAAACCTTCTAACAATAAAATAGGTTGTTTAATACCCGCATCACGTAACTCTTTTGCTTCTTCAATGCATGCAACACCAAAGGCGTCAGCAACATCGGCTAATGCTGTGGCGACTTCAATAGCTCCGTGTCCGTAGGCATTTGCTTTAACGGTTGCAATAGCTTTAGCGGGTTTAGCGAGTGATTTTGCGTATAAATAATTTTGTTTAATTGCATTTAATTTAATAACTGCAGTTGCTGTCCTAGCCATATATCCTCCTAATGTCTGTAACGTGCTATTGATAAGCCCGTTTCATCAATGTCAGGTGGTTTATTACTAATAACATCGCTAACAAACTTCGCTGAGCCAACTGCCATAGTCCAGCCCAAAGTGCCATGACCTGTATTTAGGAATAAATTGTCGATACCCGTTTTACCTAAAATAGGCGTGCCGTCTGGTGTCATAGGTCTTAATCCTGTCCAAAATTCAGCTTTACTTAAATCAGCTGCATGAGGGAATAAATCAGCAATCGAAAACTCGATATTTTTACGACGTTTCTCTGATAATGCTAAGTTATAAGAGGTGATTTCTGCTGTGCCGCCCACTCGTATTTGATCACCTAATCGAGTGATCGCAACCTTGTATGTTTCATCCATAATGGTTGATTCAGGTGCAGCTGAAAAATCATCAATAGGTACTGTAAGCGAGTAGCCTTTTATCGGGTAAACAGGGATTTTTATTCCGATATCAGCCAGCATATGTGTAGAGTATGAACCTAAAGCCATTAAATAAGCATCGGCAATAAATTCCCCTTTATTTGTTGATACACTAGTTAATACATCGCCTTGTTTATTGAGTTTTTGAATGTCGGTATTCATAACAAACTTCACTCCTAACTTTTCGCATTCTTGAGCTAATTGGGTTACAAACATATGACAGTTACCTGTTTCGTCATTGGGTAAACGAATACCGCCAACAACTTTATGAATAGTATGTTTTAGGGCTGGTTCGTACATTAAGCATTCGTCGGGGGTTAATACTTGATGATCAACGCCACTTTCGTTTAATACTTGAATGTCTTTTTGCGAGCTTTTTACTTGGCTTTGCGTACGAAATAATTGCAATGTGCCTTGCGTTCTATGGTCGTAATTAATAGAAATTTCGTTACGAAGTTCTCTTAAACAGTTACGACTGTATTCCGCTACTCGCATCATTCTTGATTTGTTTATGTGGTAATCTTTGCCATTACAATTAGCGACCATTTTGGTCATCCACGCGATGGTTTCTAGATCAAAATCTTTTACGTTAATTTTTAAAGGCGCAAGTTCTTGCATAAGCCACTTCATTGCTTTTGCTGGAATACCCGGTGCTGCCCACGGAGCTGAATAGCCTGGAGAAATTTGACCTGCATTCGCAAAACTTGTTTCGTTAGCTACCGTTGATTGTCTATCCACCACTGTAACCTCATGGCCAGACTTAGCTAAATACCAAGCACTGGTTACTCCTATAACACCAGAGCCTAAGACTAAAATTTTCATTCATACCTCACAATAATTTTATACCCAGTTGATTCATCTATTATTCAAATGGATACAAGTTAAAAAAAGATATGATAGATGACATCAATAATGATTAATGTTGGTATTTACAGAGATTTCAGGATAAAAAACCAAATTAAAAATAAAAGCAGCGCTTTAATCTGAAAATGTAAGTGGTCGAACCTGTGTGACGTTTTAATGTACAAATGTTAATAGCGCAATATTCATTTTTAAGTCGTATTTAGCTGTTTAAATAAAACATATTAATTTAAGTGAATAAGCTCGTTGAAACTCAAAAAAAGAGCCATATAATAAACTATCTAAGCGGTGGGATTATTTTCATGTGGCGTAAATTAACAATTTTATTGTTTTTATTAGTTCTGGCTAAAACAGCTGGTGCTTTGCCGATCTCTAAAATTAATCATAATGCTTATTTATTTCATGAGAATATTTCTCAGTTAGTACAGCAAACTGTTTCTGATCTAGACTTAGAAGAAGATTCAAGTATAGATACAGAAGCACCTCAAGTTTTATATAATTTGCCAAGTTCTAGTAGGCTTAACGCTTCGTTATTTTCTGTTGAAGTTCAAAACAGTCCTGAATATGTGCTTATTGTTGAGTTTTTCAAAATTAAACTTAACGCCTGTATATTCAAGCATTTAGCGAATCCTCCTGTAATAACACCATGGTTTGAACAATTAAGTCATAGCAGCAATTCATCTCGACTTTCTGGTTGGAAAGACGGCAACTCTTTGTATTCTTCTCGAACGACTTACCACAGTTAATTCATAAAATGCGTTTATGAAAGTACATATCTGTATTTTCTGAACAGCAAATCAATCAAGTTAATTTTCCATGCTGATGTTTATCATCAGTGACTTACTGTACTTGCGATCTATAAATCTAACTTCTTAGCTGGGTTTTAATTGAATTGTTTGAGCAAAGTACGGTGCTATTTGATTTATATCTGTTTCATTGCCTTATTAAGAATTTATGGAATGGGTGTTAGAGATTTTATGATGAATTCACGTAATAAAAAGCACGTAAAACACACAAAATGGCAGAACATTGTCATTATCTTCATATTGTTATTTATGATAGTTAGCGCGTTACCTAACTTATATTCTGACAAGTTAACGGTTAATTTAGTTAACAATAACAGCCAAGCTGAACAAGTATCTGCACAAGAAATTAATACTTTGTTAGCTAAGAACAACCTCGCCATTGATGAGATAAGAACATCAGCATCAACAACGTCTATCACGCTATCGAACGAAGCGGATCAAAAAGCCATTGAAAAGCTTTTAAGCGCTGAACTTAGCGATAGTTTTTCTATTGAAAGCGTGACAGAAAATACAGCGCCTACTTGGTTAAAAATGTTACATGGTCAGCCCATTAAACTGGGTTTAGATTTAAGTGGTGGTGTGCTGTTTGTACTTGATGTAGATACTGAACGCGCATTATTCGATAAGTTAACGGGTATCGCTTTGGATGTTAAAACGTTAGCAATTGATAGCCGCATTCGTTTAAGCAAAGTAGCTCAGCCAGATAATCATTCAATTGTCATTAACTTTTCTTCTGCAAAGCAGTTAAGTGAAGGCACGTTGTTGTCTGAAATTAAGAAAACGTACCCTGAACTGAGCCAAAATAAACTTGATGATAACCAAGTTGTTTTAACCTATTCAGAGAAAGAACAAGTACTGTTTCGTCAAGAAACTATGACCCAAACCCTTAAAACTATGCGTGGCAGAATTGAAGAGTTAGGTATTACCGAAGCAGTAACTCAAAAGCAGGGTAAAAACAGAATTCGCATTGAATTACCGGGTGTTCATGATCCTGAAGAAGCGAAAAGAATTATTGGTGCAACGGCTTCGTTAGACTTTTACCAACTGGCTGAAAATTCAAAAGCCGCGGGCATTATTCAAATGACGGATAAGAATGGTCAACGACTTCGCATGAACAGCCAAGTGGTTTTTTCTGGTAGCCATATTAAAAATGCACGTTCAGGCGTTGGCAAAATGGGTATGCCGTTAGTTAATTTGACCTTAGATGATGTTGGCGGAAAGCAAATGTCTAACTTCTCTAAGAAGAATATCGGCAAGCCAATGGTGACTGTTTTTTCTGAGTTTTATCGTGATGTTAACGATGTGATGGTGAAGAAGAGCAAAGTAATTAACGTTGCAACGATTCAGCAACATTTAGGGGCGCAATTCAGTATTACCAATATGTCGAGCCCACAAGAAGCGCAAGAGTTAGCGTTATTGCTGCGTGCAGGTTCTTTGACAGCGCCTGTAACGATTGTTGAGCAACGTAGTATTGAAGCAACTTTAGGCGCAGACAATATAGACAACGGTATTAAAGCGTTAAGCATAGGCATAGGTATTACTTTAGTGTTTATGTTTGTTTGGTATCGCAGTTTAGGTTTGATCGCTAACGTAGCTTTAGCTTTAAATTTGGTGAGTTTACTTGGTTTAATGTCTTTATTACCTGGCACGGTACTAACACTTCCGGGTATTGCTGGTTTGGTGTTAACGGTCGGCATGGCGGTTGATACTAACGTACTTATTTTTGAAAGGATAAAAGAGGAATTGAAACGCGGTCGTAAAGTACTTTCAGCGATTGAATATGGCTATAATAATGCTTTTTCAACGATTTTAGATGCAAACATTACCACAATGATCACAGGCATTATTTTATATGCCATTGGTTACGGAGCGGTAAAAGGTTTCGCCATTATTTTATGTTTAGGCATTTTAACCAGCATGTTTACTGGCGTATTCGTATCCAAAGCATTAACTAACTTTTCTATTCGTGAAAACAAGTCTCAGTTACTTGGAGTAAAACTATGAACAACTTTCTTTTAAATCAAACAGAAACCTTAAGTAAATTTCGTGTTATCAGCTTATATTTTGCCGCAGCGTTAGTTATTTTTTCTCTAACAGGCGTATTGAGTAAAGGTTTGAATTTAGGTTTAGACTTTACCGGTGGTTATTTAACAGAATTTACCACTCAAGAGTCTGTGAATAAAGCAGACATGGAAACCTTATTAACCGACTATTTACCCGATACATTTGGCTTAGCTTCAGCCGAAAATGGTACCCATTGGAGCGTACAGCAAGCCGATAACGATATTAGTTTAAAAGGTAAAAGTTGGTTAACTGACTTTTCTCAACAAAGTGGCTTAAACATTACACCGCAAGATTCTATCTACATTGGTAGCCAAGTGGGAGATGAGCTGATTGATCAAGGAGGACTCGCTTTGATAACGGCTGTAATCGTTATATTGCTTTACTTGTCGTTTAGATTTGAATGGCGTTTAGCTGCGGGCTCTGTTATAGCTTTGTGTCATGACGTTATTGTGGTTCTTGGGCTATTCGCTTGGCTTGGTATTAAGTTCGATTTAACTATTGTGGCTAGTTTACTGGCGATTATTGGTTATTCACTCAATGACTCGATTATTGTCGGCGATAAAATTCGTGAAATAATGAAACGTAATTCAGGCGCCAGTATTGAAAATATTGTTAACTTAGCAATTAAATCGACTATTGTAAGAACTTTGATCACTTCAGGTACAACACTGGCAACTATTCTAGCGATATGGATATTTGCAGGGGAGTCGTTATCAGGCTTCGCTATTTCATTGTTTACGGGAATTTTGATTGGTACTTTTTCATCAATTACTATTTCAGCAACAGTTCCACAGTTAATTGGATTGTCTGCTGATTATTATAATAAACAAGAAGAAGAGGTTTGTGCGTTACCTTAATCGATTGGGTATTAAATGCCTAATTTGTAGTGTGCCTATTGTAATTTAATAGGCACACTTATTTGTTTAAATGGATTTGTTAGGCAAGGCCCGTTTACTATTTTTGCTGCGTTATATTTTTAAGTAGAATAGCTATCTATAAAAAATTAAGCATTGCATAAATACCAAAAGAACTGTTCTCAAAATATAACGCATGCTCAAATAGAAGCGTTATCTAGCTATAAAATATGTATTATAATTTATTACTTAAGCTTTAACGCGAGTACTTTATCAACATCTTCAGCATTATGGCGGTTTTCAAGTTGTTCCCATGGTTCGCCCCAAGTTCGGTTGATAATACGACCACGTTGTATACTCGGACGCTCAGCCATTGCTTTAGCCCAGCGTTGTACATGTGTGTAATCATCTACTTGCAAAAATTCTTTAGCATCATAAAGATGACCTAATACTAAGTTGCCATACCAAGGCCAAGTAGCAATATCTGCAATACTTAGTTCATCACCTGCGATAAATTCATTTTTTGCTAATTGTTTGTCTAATACATCTAATTGGCGTTTAACTTCCATAGTAAAACGGTTGATGGGGTACTCAAATTTCTCTGGTGCGTAAGAATAAAAATGACCAAAACCACCGCCTAAATAAGGAGCTGCACCATGCACCCAAAATAACCAATTGAATACTTGTGTTCGCTTAATTCCTTTCTCAGGTAATAAAGCATTAAATTTTTCTGCTAGATAAACCAAAATAGAAGCCGATTCGAATATAGGTTCAGCCACTTCATTTGAGTGATCAACTAAAGCAGGAATTTTTGAATTAGGATTAACAGCCACAAAACCTGACGAAAATTGATCACCTTCTCCAATGTTTATCATGTGAGCATCGTATTCAGCATCTTTGCCCAATGCTAATAACTCTTCTAACATAATTGTTATTTTTTGGCCGTTAGGTGTACCCATAGAATAAAGTTGTAGGGCATGCTTACCAACAGGTAGGATTTTTTCATGAGTTGAGCCTGAAACTGGACGATTAATACTTGCCCATTTGCCGCCACTTTCAGTATCGTGAGTCCAAATATTAGGTGGTGTGTATTGGTTTTCCATCATATTCTCCTAGCATTTTGTTGAATTTTTAAGTGTGAGTTGTCTTTGATGATGTATCAAAATACAGGCTCGGTTGTTGACCGATTGCTGATGATATTCAATGTTTATCAGCGCGAATTAACAACACTATAGAATTACTTGAATAATCGTTCAACCTTTGTTTGTAACAATCTATTCATCGAGGGGGCGGAGGGGTCTAAAACTACCTCTAATTAGAGGTAGTTCGTTTAGGGCAAGTATCATGTAAATCGTCTTATTTTATACAATGTAATAAACATAAATAACTTAAGTTCGTTGATATAAAGAAAAGAGAACTTATTGTTGCGCATATATTTTAAAAATGTGTAGGCGTAATACTCTCTAGATGGGCTATAATGCTGCAATATTTTGAAAAACCTTTCAAAGCAATTTTTACCTTTAGGCAATTTAATGATAAATAATGTAACTCTTAAACGTGTGTGTAATATTTTCGACTTTAGCAATGATAAAATATGTTCTGTATTTGGGCTTGGTCACTGTGAAATATCAGCAGATCAATTAACTCAAATTTTTGTAGAAAAAAATGACCCTACGTATAAAGAGTTGCTTGATGTTGAGTTTGCCGGGTTTTTAAATGGTTTGATTGTAGATCAACGTGGGCCAAGCGACGGTCCTGAACGTGCAGCAGAAGTTAGCCTGAATAACAATATAATATTTAATAAACTTAAAATTGCTTTAACGCTAAAAGCTGATGATGTTATTGCCATTTTAGAATTAGGTAAAATAACATTAAGTAAATACGAGTTAAGCTCCTTTTTTAGAAACGTAAATCACAAACATTATAAAGAATGTTCTGATGACGTTTTATCAGCGTTTTTAACAGGCCTTAAAATTAAACACGAAAAGTAAATTTTTATTTCACGTAAAATAGTTACTTTAGCGGGTGTTGAGCTTTGCGGTATATTTTGAAACAGTTCGTTTGGCATTTATGCAAGGCTTCGCTTTTGATAGGTAGTTGTTCTACTTAAAAAGGATGAAGCAGATGCTAAACGAGTGTGTTTTAAGGTGTATTTAAACGAAATTTAATTGTTGTTGCGCTTTTATAGAGAATAACTATGACGTAATCGCAACGCCTAGATTAAATCGTGCTTAATTTGAAAAAATAACAACCGAAAGGTCAACACGTTCTAGTGATTTTTTGTATTTAAAGCATAAACCTGACCTACTCTTGATTCAATTTCTTTCTATCCTTACCTTTTTAATGTGACTAAAGCCCACCCAAATAAATGAATTGTAGATATTATTACTATGGCATTGATGTGATTTTTGTAAAAAGCGGGGTGGAAATTATTCAATACTCGCTATAATAGTAGGGTGATCTATAAATTTTATTACGTAAACCACGTTAAAGAACTTTACCTGAAGTGATGTTAATTATGGAAAGTTAATATATTTAAGAAGGATAAGTATGAAATTCATCTCTAAGTACGCTTTAATTATGGTGATTGGTATTGCATTAAGTGCTTTAATTGTTCTGCCCAATCAAGCACATACAGTGCAAGCGCAGCAGGGGACATTAGACATTATTGGTAATGATGTGTTTATCATGTTATCGGTGCCTGTTTCTGCTTTTAAGAATATAGATGACGATCATGATGGTAATATATCGCAAGAAGAATTTGATTTTCATCAGTCACTTATTGAAAATACGATTAAAAAGCACATTATACTTAGGGATACAACAGGTGCTTTAGCGCTACAAGATCTGCTACTTAAATCTATTTTAGGTCATAGCCATGGCCGTAAAACAGAGCCGGCATTACAGTTATCTCTTACAGGGAAATTTACATTCAAAGATATATATTTACCTTTAACTTTTCAGGTTGATTTGTTTGGAAAACATGTAAAAGAAAAATCCTTCAAAATTACAGCAACACGTAAACGTGATAACGCTGAGCAAGCCTTTGAACTCACCCCACAATATTCCTTACAGCAGTTACAATTAAAATAATTCTTGTTTGATATTCTTTTACATATCTAAAACTATCTCATACCAAACGTATTAATGAATTGACCTATTTTATAGTAAGAGTAAAGGGTCAAATACAGCGGTCATTGTTCCAGAGTGAACCTAAGCACGGACTCCCTTTAGGGAAGGTATTTATTACGGTTGGTATTATCTGTTGGCTATACATTTGTTTATTTAAACGATTTGTAACACTTGTATGTATGATATGTATATTCATATTATGTTTGATTGGTTATTATTAGTTCATTAATTATAATAAAAGTGAAAATAACATGAAAATAATAAACCGACTTAAGTCAAATTCAACTTGTATTGCAGTACTTGTAGTTGCTGGATTATCTATAGCTGGATGTAATTCTACTCTGGATTCATCTGGCGACAAAAAGCTATCAAAAGTAGGCAGTATCGCAGCACTTCCTTTTTCAGATCCTGAAAATAAAGGCCAATGGATATACAACAGCGTTGTTAGTGATGAGTTTGACGCTGAAACGCTCGACGAAGATCGTTGGTATATTGTAGGTAAGTTTGAAGACGGTAAACCTGTTTATAAACACCCAGACAAACCTAACAAAAAGGTTTGGACAGGACGTGCGCCTTCTCAATTCTCAGGTAGGAATTATCGTTTAGAAGACGGTAAGTTAGTTCTTGAAACTCGTTGGGAGCCTGACTTTCCTTTCATTAAAGAAATTCATAAGCCAGTTTTTGGTGAGCCAATGGCTTATGCAAACATTACTACCGCTTGTATTATTTCAAGAAAAGAGTTCAAGTACGGTTATATTGAAATAAAAAGCAAAGCGGCTGACGCAGAGATCACAAGCGCATTTTGGTCTATGGGCAAAGGTTTAGAGTTTGATTTTTTTGAACTGCTTGGCTACCACAGTGAACCAGGTAAAGAGCATTTAGATCGTCAAATTTGGTGGTCTATTCGTGATTGGAAAAACCTTAGAGGTAAACCTACTTATACAGAGAAAAAAGATTTAGGCTTTAGGGTAGCTGATGCTTTCCATATTTATGGTATTGAATGGGATGAAACCGGTGTTAAATACTTTGTGGATGGTAAATTATTTAGCCAAGTTACTGCGGAAGAAGTTACTGCTTGGGCTAAAAAGAACCGAGACGTTCCAGAAGACTACAATGGCTATGTAGCAACTAATCCTATTAACCTTTGGTTAGATCAAGAAGTATTTCCTTGGGTGGGTTACCCAAAAAGTAAAGAAGAGCTGGAAATCAATAGCCCAGAAGGTAAGAAAGATGATGGCGTTGTTGATTACGAAATAGAATACGTACGTGTTTGGCAAAAGGCTGAGCAACAATAAGTTTTACTATGTGTTAGTTGTGTACTCACGATCCAATAACTTCAAAGGAGCTCATAGAGCTCCTTTTTTATTTAGAAAGCTTTATCTAGATAGATGACAAATCGCTTTTTTAAGTAATTACTCATGCCAAGTGAGCGGATGTTTTAGGTTTAATGAAAACCTATTGTTTTTCATTGCCCTTAATTTTTATATTACCTTTGTTTTTTTCTGTATGGGGGGATGCAGCACCAACAACAGAATTTTTAGCTCTGTTACTTACATTTATTGTGTTATACCCGTTATCATTCAAGATGCAGGTTTCAGTGGGAACTAAAAACAATTTAGGCACAGATTTCATGTTCCAGACGAAATCTAAGTACATACATCCATGTATGCAAGGCATTAAATTTCAGTAATGGTTATTCTCGGTAACTGCTCCTGCGTTACCCTAATATCCTACATCCATGTAGGAACCTGACTAAAGTTAATAACGAAGCATAAATTGTTTTTAGACCCATCGAAGAAGCGCTTGAGCAAAATTACTTCTTCGTTAATTCTTTTTATAAGGGAACGACCATTATTGCAAAGCATTGCCTTGAATTGATATCGCTCAAGTGCTCTGAAATAGCCTCTTGATTGGTAACGGGTATATATAACCGAAAGTCAGAGTCTAGGTTGGGTTTGTTTTTTTAAGTGATTTTACAGACAAGGTGTGAATTTTAAGGAAAGTATTTATTAAAGGAGTTGTGAGGTAGTAGTTATAAGGTGGTAATCTGTTAGCTTACACTCGGTATTTAACTAACAAGTTTAAGTTTTACCACCTTATTTTCTAACTATCACTCACACCCTTTGCTGTCGAATGGATAGAATATTTATTGTTATTATATTTTTAAACATATATTCCTCTTAATGTTTAGTCTGCGTAGGTTGAGTAATTAGTATCATCAGCTAGCTCAACTTTGCTATTGATTAATGATAAGTTCTCTTGAACTAACGGGTTGTTATCTAAAGATTTAGCTAAAGCTAAGTCGCTCATTGCACCACTCATATCATCTTTTAAGTAACGAGCAACCGCACGGTTGTTGTAACTAATAGATTGTAGGTAACGCATTTTTTTACTGCTAGCATCTAACTTTTTTGCACTTCTTATGGCTGCGGTACATGCTGTTTCAGACATTTCTTCGTTATCTGATTTTAAGTAAGCTACACATAAGGTTGTGCTTTCTTCAAAATCTTGGCTTTTATTTGAAAGGTTAGCAATCACTTCTTTGTATTCACCGTTAAGAATTGACTCGCTAGCGGCAGCATCTTTTATTACTGCAACTTTCAGGTTTGTTTCACTCGCTACTGCTGTTAATGGAGCCGCAAGTATTGTCGAGCTAATAAGTGTTGTTAATAGTAAAGGTTTAAGTTTCATGGGTATTCTCCGTTTGTTTAATGCCACCACCGTGATGACGGAGTAAATGTAATTAATTTGAGTGACTGCGACAAACGATTAAAATAAATGCCATGAGTGAAGAAAATTCATCTTTAATATTTTAGGTGATTTTTATACCCGTAATCATTGAAGGTGCTCTGAAATAGCCTCTTGATTGGTAACGGGTATATACTTCTAATAGCTTTATTGATGAACATGTGTTCTGTCATAAAACATAGTGTTATCAGTTTTTATTTTTAGCTGAAATTTTTAATTAAATAATAAAAGAGTAATGGGAATAAAGTTGGGAGTGGTTAGTTAAACGTTTATGAAAGTATTAAATTACAGATAAAAAAAAGGGTATCCGAAGATACCCAAAAATTATACAAATTCAAACAAAACAACATTCGTTAAAAGAAATCGGGGAGATTTCAAAACAAGGTCAGAATACCGATCGCTAGTGCCTATCACAAACGGGAATTTATCATCTAATAGATTAATTATATTCACTTATATTTTTTGTATAAAACAGATAGGGCTGTTTTGTAGTGATTAAACTTGGGTAACGTATAAATTATTCTGATGGCAAAATAAGTGTGTGATGAAATAAAGTGGCAGGCAAAAAAAAAGGGTATCCGAAGATACCCAAAAATTATACAAATTCAAACAAAACAACATTTCGTTAAAAGAAATCGGGGAGATTTCAAAACAAGGTCAGAATACCGATCGCTAGTGCCTATCACAAACGGGAATTTATCATCTAATAGATTAATTATATTCACTTATGCTTTTTATATAAAACAGATAGGGCTGTTTTGTAGTGATTAAACTTGGGTAACGTATAAATTATTCTGATGGCAAAATAAGTGTGTGATGAAATAAAGTAGCAGGCAAAAAAAAGGGTATCATAAGATACCCAAAATTGTACAAATTCAAACAAAACAACATTTCGTTAATAGAAATCGGGGAGATTTCAAAACAAGGTCAGAATACCGATCGCTAGTGCCTATCACAAACGGGAATTTATCATCTAATAGATTAATTATATTCACTTATATTTTTTGTATAAAACACATAGGGCTGTTTTGTAGTGATTAAACTTGGGTAACGTATAAATTATTCTGATGGCAAAATAAGTGTGTGATGAAATAAAGTGGCAGGCAAAAAAAAGGGTATCCGAAGATACCCAAAAATTATACAAATTCAAACAAAACAACATTTCGTTAAAAGAAATCGGGGAGATTTCAAAACAAGGTCAGAATACCGATCGCTAGTGCCTATCACAAACGGGAATTTATCATCTAATAGATTAATTTTATTAACTTATAGCATGCTTGGATTTATTGTTTTTCTATTAAATATTATTATTGTGTCAAATATGGGATTTACTGTTAGCAATATGTTTGCTTTTTTAACTATTTGACTGTAATTTTTTACTAAATGTTAGCTTTAATACACTATAAAATTTCTACTTAATTAAGTTTTATTATAATTAGTAGGAAATGAAGTGATAAATAATTTAGCACAAGCGCCAAAATCCGTTGTAATGATACGCCCACATTATTTTCGTCCAAACCCTGAAACCGCCAATGATAATAGTTTTCAAACAAATAATAGCGCTATTGATGCTAAAGAGTTGTCCAAGCGGGCTTTTGATGAGGTTTCTAATGCAGCCAAAACTTTAGAAAACTACGGAATAATTGTTCATTTATTTGATGATGAAACCACAGTAACACCTGACTCTGTTTTTCCTAATAATTGGTTTTCAACACACCATAATGGTGACATAGGGGTATACCCTATGTATTGCCATAACAGAAGAGCTGAAAGGCGAGCTGATATTATTGATTTTCTTTCAAGTACATATAAGGTAAGTCGAGTTGTTGACTATTCAGACTTTGAGTTAAAGGAACTGTATTTAGAAGGTACAGGTTCTATGGTGTTAGATCATAGTAATAGAATTGCTTATGCAGTGAAGTCTAATCGGATGGATATTACTGCGTTAGGTCATTTTTGTAGAGACTTTGGTTATCAAGGCGTTGCTTTTGATGCATTTGATAAAAAGGGCGTTTCTGTTTACCACACGAATGTGTTTATGTGTGTTGCAACTGATTTTGTTTTAATTGCTTTAGATATGATTAAAGACAAAGTTGAGCGTAAAACTATCGTGAACACTATAGAAGCAAGCGGAAAAATTGTTATTACTTTATCTGAAGAGCAAATTGAACAGTTTGCCGGTAATGCCATAGAAGTAGAAAGTGAAAAAGGCCAATTTTTAGTTATGTCTCAAACAGGCGTTAACTCTTTACAGCCAGAACAAGTAGCCACGATAGAAGAGTTTGTTGATATTATTGCCATTGATGTTTCGACTGTAGAATTAGCAGGAGGCTCTATTCGTTGCATGATTGCAGGAATTCATCTACCTAAAAAGAGTTGATTGTTTCTATTATGCCGATCTAATGCGTTCAGAAGTCAGTAATATGCTGGTTTCTGAAGACGATATTTCAGGAATACTTCTAATTCTCCCGAGAATTTTGTCTAATTCTTCAAGTGAATCTGTTTGTAATTCAATGATCATATCCCAGTGGCCATTTGTTGTATGAATGGCACAAATACTTGGTTCAGTTTTCAGCGCTAGTTTTATTTTTTTAGTGGTAATGCCTTTTAATTCGATACTCATATGAGCTCTGATTAACGACATGTTTTGATTGGTTGAGGAAGAAACAAGTGCCGTATATCCGGTAATAACGCCATTTTTTTCTAGCTTACTCATTCTGTTTTGAATGGTAGCCCGCGACACTTTAATTTTTTGGGCTAAAGTTGATACAGGAGTTCTAGCATCCGTTCGAAGTAAACTTATTAATTGTCGATCAATATTATCTAAAGTACTCATAGTGTCACCAACTGTGTTTATATTGTTATAATAAATATCAATATTAGTCGAAAATATAACTAATTAGTAGCAAAATACTATGTAATAATAAGTTAAATACGAAGAATAAAAATAGGATGTTGGATGAAACAACTCGCCACAAGTATTGTTTTATTGATTTTAAGTTTTAATGTTCGAGCCGAAAATTTATCTATAGATCAGCAAGTTGATCAAATGCTTCAACCCATCGCCGATGTATTCACCAGTATTATTTTTTACACCGTTAACTTAGGTGGAGTCGACGCTCCATTAATTGTTATGTGGCTTATTGTTGCTGCCGTTGTGTTTACTGGTTATTTTGGTTTCATTAATATCAGAGGCTTTAAACACTCTTGCCGAGTTATTCGAGGAGACTTTTCTGATCCAAACGATCCCGGTGAAACTACGCACTTTCAAGCATTAGCTACCGCTATTTCTGGCACGGTAGGTTTAGGTAATATTGCAGGGGTTGCTATTGCTGTTTCTATTGGTGGACCAGGTGCTACCTTTTGGATGATGCTGGCTGGCTTTCTGGGAATGTCGACTAAGTTTTTAGAGTGTACATTAGGGGTAAAATACCGACACATAAACGCCGCAGGTGAAGTACGTGGTGGTCCAATGTATTACTTAAGCGAAGGTCTATCACAACTAGGTCATCATAAATCAGGTAAAGCACTCGCTTACTTTTTTGCTGTTTGTTGTATTGTTGCTTCGTTATGCGGTAGTAACATGTTGCAAGCTAACCAAGCTTATCAGCAGTTTGTAAGTGTATTAGGTAGCGAACAAGGTTTTTGGGCAAGTAATGGTTGGGTATTTGGCACTATTTTAGCCGTTATTATTGGTGTAGTTATTATTGGCGGTATTAAAAGTATTGCTAAAGTTACTGAGAAAGTTGTGCCGTTAATGGCAGGTATATATTTATCGGCGGCTTTATTTATTTTGGCTTACCACTACGCAGAAATTCCTCATGCATTTATTCTGATTTTTGAAGGTGCATTTAATCCTACAGGTGTGGTAGGTGGTATGATTGGTGTTATGTTACAAGGCTTTAAACGTTCAGCATTCTCTAGTGAAGCGGGTATGGGGGCAGCTTCTATTGCTCATGCAACAGCATCAACTAAAGAGCCTGTGCGAGAAGGTTATGTTGCCTTAATTGAACCATTTATTGATACCGTAGTTATTTGTACAATTACTGCACTGGTTATTGTTATTACCGGAAGTTATCAAAATGTAGATGGTATTAGTGGTGTTACTTTAACTTCAAACGCATTTGCCAGTGTTATTTGGTGGTTTCCTTACGTGCTTAGTGTGTGTGTTTTGTTATTTGCGATTTCAACTATGATCTCTTGGGCTTATTACGGCTCTATCGCGTGGGCTTTTGTATTTGGCGAATCTAAAAAGTTAGCTATGTTGTATAAATTGATTTTTTGTTCGGCAACGATTATTGGAGCTTCAGCAAGTTTAGGCGCTATTATTGCAATTTCAGATTCTGCATTTTTCTCAATGGCAATCGCGAATATTATTGGTCTTTATTTACTCGCACCTCAAGTTAAAAGAGATTTGAAAAAATACCAAAATACCTACTGTGAAAATAAATAAAGCGGGTTAGCGTGTTTGACTCATCTATTTTATTGGTATTTATACCTACATTCTTTTTTGTGTCCATAACCCCTGGTATGTGTATGACCTTGGCAATGACATTAGGCATGAGTGTAGGTATTCGCCGAACAATGTGGATGATGATAGGCGAACTTATCGGCGTTTCTCTTGTTGCTACTGCCGCCGTTATTGGTGTAGCGAGTTTAATGCTAAATTATCCGGATGTGTTTCTTGCATTTAAATGGATTGGTGGCGCTTACCTTGTTTATATTGGGGTTAATATGTGTCGCTCAAAAGGTAAAATGTCTGCCTCAACAGGCCAACAAACCAACATCAAAAGAAGCGCCTTATTCTATCAAGGTTTTATAACCGCCATAGCAAACCCTAAAGGCTGGGGCTTTATGGTTTCTTTATTACCTCCTTTTATTAACGCTAATTATGACCTCGCTCCTCAATTATTAGTACTATTAAGCGTGATCATTTGTACTGAATTTATCAGCATGATGGCTTATGCCACAGGTGGTAAAAGTCTACGCTTGTTTTTAAACCGTGGTGATAATATTAAATGGATGAATATTATTGCAGGGTGCCTAATGATATTAGTCGGTATTTGGTTAGTGTTAAGCTAAGTTCGTTCAACGTTCTGTTCTTTATCATCAAGTTTTATAGCTGTTTTTCATAAATATCTTTGAAATAAACATACCATACTGTATGGTATGTTTATTTCAAAGGTAAAGGAGTTAAATACATGGAATTTTTTGCCAATATTTTTACCAACATAAAAGCGTTACATAAACCTTTTAATGATCGCCTTGATCAAAAAGTAGTTAATCATCATTTTAGAGATGCTTTAGGCGTTAAGCGAAATAATAAAGCACTTACACCGAGTCAAATACAGTACAGAATTTTTGCTTATTTACCTAGCTGGGTTAACGTTTTAATGCGTATAAGAAATTACCTTGTTGCGTTTTTTGGATTTGAAGTAGCTCAAGAGGGGGTGAATCCTAAAACTGAGGAATTATCGATAGGTGATAAAGCGGGTTTCCTTACTATAACTGAAAAATATAACGATGAAATAATTTCGTTTGCTGAAGACAAACACATGATGTTTTACTTATCTGTAGCGCTAAATGAAAACGATATTATTGTATCTACTTTAGTTAATCAAAAAACATTAATAGGCCGTATTTATGTAAACGCTATTCTTCCGTTTCATTATGTTATTGCCAGAACTGTTATAAGTAATGCGATTAAAGCAGGAAGAATATGAATAATAAAAAGACAAGTCATTCGAAAGAAGATTGGTTAAATTTCGCTTTAACTATATTAGTAAAAAAAGGTCCTGATGCTTTAAAAATAATCTCTTTGTGTGAAGAAAAAGGCGTATCGAAAGGATCGTTTTATCATCACTTTAAAAATAGAGCAGAGTTTATCAAGCAACTCATGGATTTTTGGTTTAAGAAAATGACCTTAGATTTTATTGAGCAGGCTAATACTGAATCTTCTCCAATAGAGCGGCTACAAAAGCTAGATACTATAATTGCAGGTCATAATTTATTGACCGAATTACATCTTAGAGCTTGGGCGTTGAAAGAAGTTTCTATCGCTAAACATTTAGGTGTTATTGATACGCAAAGGCAAGAGTATTTAGCACAATGTTATATTGATTTAGGAATAGAAAAAGCAATGGCTGAAGACATGGCTGTTATGGCTTACTCAAGCTTTTTAGGAATGCAGCAAATTTATCCTAAATTGTCTGTAGAAACTATTTTACGCGTGACATCGTTAGGAGCAAAGAAATTTATAGAAGATCTATTATAAAAAGAATAGAGAGAACGAATGAATGTTTTTAGCTAATTATCCTGAGTGTAAAGTTGATTGTTTTATATACATGAACCAAACTGATATAAAACGACATAGGATTTATATTATGCTAAAAAAACTTGTGTTAATTGTGCTAACTATTATTGCTATCCCGTTAATTGTTGCAGTTTTTACAGAAAACTCATACGAAGTTGAACGTTCGGTAATTATTAATAAACCTAAAGAAGAAGTATTTAATTATATCAAATACTTAAAAAATCAAAGTTTTTATAGTAAGTGGGCACAAATGGACCCAAACATGCTAAAAACATACCGAGGTATTGATGGTCAAGTGGGGTTTGTTTCTGCATGGAGTTCTGAAAAAGAAGATGTCGGCGCTGGCGAGCAAGAAATTATTGCGATTGATGAAGGTTACCGTATAGATTTTGAATTGCGATTTTTAAAACCGTTTAAATCAACAGATCCTGCTTTTATGGTAACTGAGGCCGTAGACGATAATACGACCAAAGTGGTTTGGGGATTTAGCGGGCACATGGATTACCCAATGAACCTTATGTTGTTATTTATAGATTTTGAGCAAGTAATAGGTGACGACCTACAAACGGGGTTAAATAACTTAAAAGCTATTCTTGATTAAAGTCAGGTAGATGTTTTTCTTAAAATTTTGGTCATTAAAGGAAACAATTTAGCGTATGATTGGTTGTTAAATAGCGTTGAATTTAACAAGGTAAAACATGGCAAAAAACTTAAGTGTATTGATCACAGGTTGTTCTACAGGCATTGGTTTAAGTACCGCCATTACATTATCAGAACTAGGCTATCAGGTATTTGCAACGGCTCGTAAACAAACCGATGTTGATAACTTAATCGCACTTGGGTTAAATGCTCACTTACTCGATTTAGCAGACGAACCATCTATTGATGCCGCGTTTAGCTGGGTGTTAAAACAAACGGGTGGCTCACTTTACGCGTTATTTAATAATGGCGCTTATGGTCAAGCGGGCGCGTTAGAAGACTTACCTTCACAAGCACTAAAAGAACAGTTTCAAATTAACGTTTTTGGTTGGCATTACCTTACTCGACTCGTTATTCCTGTTATGCGAAAACAAGGCTTTGGCCGCATTATTCAAAATAGTTCAGTATTAGGTTTAGTTGCAATGCCTTATCGCGGAGCTTATAACGCATCAAAATTTGCGATTGAAGGCTATACCGATACGTTACGATTAGAGCTAACAGGCAGTGGAATTCAAGTAAGCTTAATTGAACCAGGCCCAATAGAAACTCAATTTAGAGCCAATGCGTTAGCCAAAACACTTGAATTTATCGATGTAAAAAACTCAGTACATAAAGACAATTACAAAATTCAAATTGATCGCCTAAGTAAAGAAGGGCCGAGTAATAAATTTACTTTGCCAGCTTCAGCGGTTACTAAAAAAGTACTCCATGCGTTATCAAGTAAAAAAGCTAAAACACGCTATTACGTTACTCAGCCAACTTATATCATGGCGTTTTTTAAACGAGTATTGCCTTTTACGTGGTTAGATAAAATACTTATCAAAGGCTAAAGGAACTTTCCACTAAACAGCAAACAATAAAAAAGCGAATCACTTCATGTGAAGTGATTCGCTTTTTTGCTTTTACAACAATTGAAAAAAATTATCCTTTAGGGATATGAATTTTCTTTTCTGGTGATTGACGGTAAATAACTAAAGTTTTACCAATAACCTGAATTTTTGTAGAGTTAGTTTCTCTACAAATCGCTTCAACTATAAGACCTTTAGTATCGCGATCTTCAACATTAATTTTAACTTTAATTAATTCGTGATGGTTTAATGCGAAATCTATTTCCGCTACAACAGCTTCAGTTAAGCCATTATTTCCTAGTAAAACTACTGGTTTAAGCGAATGCGCTAAACCTTTTACATGCTGGATTTGCTTTTTATTTAAGTTCATTAACAATTTTCGTTACAAGTTAGCTTGAATTATCACTATTTTAACTCCATCTTCTTTGTAATACTAATTAATGTTTACTTATTGGTAGTTTAAATAAATTAAAATTATTAATAATTAAACATAAATAGTCATATAAGTTAGCTAACATAATACTCCCATCGTTATGTTTTATAATTAACATGTCTATAATTTTTATAATAAGTTAAGCAGAGTTCATGAGTAAAAAAAAACAAACCGTTAGCAGCGCACGCTGGATGCAAGAACATTTTGATGACGAATACGTTAAAAAAGCACAAAGGTTAGGGCTACGTTCCCGAGCTGTTTTTAAAATTGAAGAAATCAACAATAAAGACAAATTAATCAAACAAGGAATGAAAGTCGTTGATTTAGGGGCTGCTCCAGGTGGGTGGTCTGAGTATGCTGTAAAAGCAGTAGGTGAGTCTGGGCAAGTTGTTGCATGTGATATTTTATCAATGGATCCTATTGTTGGTGTCGACTTTCTTCAAGGTGATTTTAGAGAAGAAGCTGTTTTAGATGCTTTGTTAACGCGTATTGGTGGAAAAAATATTGATGTGGTTATGTCTGACATGGCCGCAAATATGACTGGTAATGAAACCGCTGATTCTGCCCGTAGTATGTATTTAGTCGAATTAGCATTAGAAATGTGTCATCAAGTGTTAAAAACTAATGGCTCATTTGTTGTTAAAGTTTTCCAAGGTGATGGTTTTGATAACTTTGTTAAAGAAGCCAGAAAGGTTTTTAAAACAGTAAAAACGCGTAAACCAAACTCTTCTAGGGCAAGATCAAGAGAAGTTTATCTTGTTGCGACAGGATTTAAATAGCAGCAAGCAACAAATTATAGTAAATTAGAGCAATCATGCGCTTAGTTAAGTCAATTATTTTAACTAAGGCACTTTTTAAACATTATGTACAAGTTACAAAGAGGTCATTAAGTTGAGCGATATGGCGAAAAATCTTATTTTATGGTTGGTTATTGCAGTTGTTTTGATGTCAGTTTTTCAAAGTTTTACACCTGACAGCAGCAATGGACAACAAGTTGATTACACCCGTTTCATCGAAAGTGTTCGTCAAGGACAAGTTCGAGAAGCAACCGTTGATAGAAGCGGTGTTATTAAAGGTGTTAAAAGAACAGGCGAAGAATTCGTTGCTGTGATCCCTGGGGGTTACGATCGTGACTTAATAAACGATTTAGTTAAACAAGGTGTAAAAGCGTCAGGTCAATTACCTGAAGAAACTAGCTTTTTAACTACTATTTTTGTTTCTTGGTTCCCTATGATTTTACTGATTGGTGTATGGATTTTCTTCATGCGTCAAATGCAAGGCGGTGGCGGTAAAGGCGCTATGTCTTTCGGTAAAAGCAAAGCGCGCTTATTAAGTGAAGACCAAATTAAAACTACATTTGCAGATGTTGCAGGTTGTGATGAAGCTAAAGAAGAAGTTTCTGAATTAGTAGACTACTTGAGAGAACCATCAAGATTTCAAAAACTAGGTGGTCGTATTCCATCAGGCGTTTTAATGGTTGGTCAACCGGGTACAGGTAAAACACTATTAGCTAAAGCTATTGCTGGTGAAGCTAAAGTACCATTTTTTACTATTTCAGGTTCTGACTTCGTAGAAATGTTTGTTGGTGTTGGTGCATCTCGTGTAAGAGACATGTTTGAACAAGCGAAAAAATCAGCGCCTTGTATTATCTTTATCGATGAAATTGATGCAGTAGGTCGCCAACGTGGTGCTGGTATGGGTGGTGGACACGATGAACGTGAACAAACACTTAACCAAATGCTAGTTGAAATGGATGGTTTTGAAGGTAATGAAGGTGTAATCGTTATTGCTGCAACTAACCGTCCAGACGTATTAGACCCTGCGCTATTAAGACCTGGTCGTTTTGACCGTCAAGTAACGGTAGGTTTACCTGATATTCGTGGTCGTGAACAAATTCTTAAAGTTCACATGAGAAAAGTACCTTTAGGTGACGATGTTAAACCAGCGGTTATCGCTCGTGGTACACCCGGCTTCTCAGGTGCTGACTTAGCTAACTTAGTTAACGAAGCGGCTTTATTTGCTGCTCGTACTTCACGTCGCTTAGTTTCCATGGAAGAGTTTGAAAGAGCTAAAGATAAAATCTTAATGGGTGCAGAACGTCGCTCTATGGTAATGGATGATGCTGAAAAAGAAATGACAGCATATCATGAAGCCGGCCATGCAATTGTTGGTCGTTTAGTACCAGATCATGATCCTGTTTATAAAGTAAGTATTATGCCTCGTGGTCGTGCATTAGGTGTAACTATGTACCTACCAGAGCAAGATAGATTTAGTCATAGCAAACAGCATTTAGAAAGTAACATTTCTTCTTTATACGGTGGACGTATTGCTGAAGAACTTATTTACGGTTTTGATAAAGTATCTACAGGTGCTTCAAACGATATTGAACGTGCAACAGAACTTGCTCGTAAAATGGTTACTCAGTGGGGCTTATCTGAAAAAATGGGTCCAATGTTATTTGCTGAAGAAGAAGGTGAAGTTTTCTTAGGAAGAACCTCATCAAAATCATTAAATATGTCTGACGATACAGCACAAGCAATTGATGCTGAAATTAAAGAATTTATTACTCGTAACTATAAAAGAGCAGAGCAAATTCTTAAAGACAATCGCGATATCTTAGAAGCAATGAAAGACGCATTAATGGAATATGAAACAATTGATGCACTGCAAGTGGATGACTTAATGGCACGTCGTGACGTTAGACCTCCAACAGATTTTCATGGTGATCGTTCAAACGACAAAAACGAACCACCTAAAGCTGATACTAAAAAAGATATTGAACCTGACTTAACAACACCAACGGATGCACCTGCGAAGTAGTAGGTACATCTAGTGTTACCCTAGCCTCAATATGTTGCTTCTATTTTAATGTAGAATCCAACTATCGAGGCTTTGTTTTATCTGTACTTTGAGAAGAACACATTGACTGAAGCAACAGCTAATATTAACCAAC
This sequence comes from Pseudocolwellia agarivorans, assembly GCF_002000085.1. Classification (GTDB taxonomy): domain Bacteria; phylum Pseudomonadota; class Gammaproteobacteria; order Enterobacterales; family Alteromonadaceae; genus Pseudocolwellia; species Pseudocolwellia agarivorans. Next base: position 369,325 of record NZ_MUZU01000002.1, on the reverse strand, counting down.
CAATCGACGTAATGGGCATATTAAATATTACCCCTGATTCATTTTCTGATGGTGGTAAATATACTCAAATAGATGCAGCGTTAGCACAAGTTGAAAGCATGATAGAAGATGGTGCTTCAATTATTGATATAGGCGGTGAATCTACAAGGCCTGGTGCGGTAGATGTTTCCGTTAAAGATGAAATAGCCCGCGTTATTCCCTTATTAAAAGCGATAAAGCAACGCTTTACGATTAAAGTATCAATAGATACGAGTAAAGCTAGCGTTATGGCCGAATCTATTGAGCATCAAGCCGATATTATAAACGACGTAAGAGCCTTACAAAATGAAGGTTGCTTAGCCGTTATGTCGCAAACAAATTTACCTATTTGTTTAATGCACATGCAAGGCTTACCTCGTACTATGCAAGCAGCCCCTCAGTATGACGATCTTATTAACGACATTCATACTTTTTTCAAAGAGCGCATAGCTCACTGTAACGCCCATGGTATTACTACCGACAGAATTATTTTAGACCCCGGTTTTGGCTTTGGTAAAACACTTGAACAAAACTACGAGTTACTTGCCCAACTTTCTACTTTCAAAAATTTTAACTTACCTATACTAGCGGGTTTATCGCGTAAATCTATGATAGGGAATTTATTAAATAGAGACGTAGATGAACGCTTAGCTGGCAGTATAACAACAGCGGTAATAGCGGCTCAGCAAGGTGCAAATATTATAAGAGTGCATGATGTAAAAGAAACTGTTGATGCACTGAAAGTTTTAGAAACCGTTAACAAATTTAAAAGATAACGAACAAGGATTAAAAGCATGTCAGAAAGAAAATATTTTGGTACCGACGGCATCAGAGGCTTAGTAGGTAAATACCCAATTACTCCTGATTTTGTAATGAAACTTGGCTATGCGGCAGGTAAAGTGTTAGCGGCTAAAGGAACTAAAAAAGTTTTAATAGGTAAAGACACCCGTATATCTGGATATATGCTTGAATCTGCTTTAGAAGCAGGTTTTTCAGCTGCCGGTGTTGATATTGGATTACTAGGGCCAATGCCAACTCCAGGTATTGCTTACCTAACTAAAACATTTCGAGCTCAAGCCGGTATTGTTATTAGTGCTTCGCATAATCCATATTACGACAATGGCATCAAATTCTTTTCACAAGATGGTCAAAAACTTCCCGACGATATTGAATTAGCTATTGAAGACGAATTAGACAAAGAAATGGTGTGTGTTGAATCAGCTAAACTAGGTAAAGCTAACCGAATTGAAGATGCCGCAGGGCGATACATTGAATTTTGTAAAAGTAACTTCCCAAGCAGATATTCACTAAGCCACCTGACTATTGTTGTTGATTGTGCTCATGGTGCTACCTATCATATCGCGCCTAACGTATTTCGAGAACTTGGTGCAAAAGTTATTGAAATTGGTGCACAACCTAACGGTACAAATATCAACGACGGCTGTGGTGCCACGTCAATGGACGCTATCAGTAAAGCTGTAGTTGAACATAATGCCGATTTAGGTATCGCATTAGATGGTGATGGCGACAGATTAATGATGGTTGATCACACAGGATACGTACTTGACGGTGATGAATGCGTATACGTAATAGCTCGCAACGATATTCAGTCGGGTAAAATGCAAGGTGGTGTTGTTGGTACCTTAATGAGTAACATGGGCTTAGAAATAGCCCTCGCTGATATGGACGTACCATTTGCACGTAGTAACGTAGGCGACCGCTACGTAATGGAAATGCTCAAAGAAAAAGGCTGGCAGTTAGGTGCTGAAAACTCAGGGCATGTTATTAATCTTAAACATACCTCAACGGGTGACGGTATTATCGCTGCGCTTAATGTACTAACCGCCGTTTGTAAAAGTGATAAGACATTACACGAACTGCGCCAAGGTATGACCATGCTACCTCAACTACTTGTTAATGTAAGATTTGAAGGTAATACCGATCCTCTACAGGCGGAATCTGTATTAGCTTCAGTGAAAGACGTTAACCAAATACTGGCAGGAAGAGGTCGTGTCTTATTACGCAAATCAGGCACCGAGCCATTGATCCGTGTTATGGTCGAAGGACCAGATTTAGATGAAGTAACCTCATTAGCTAACTTAATTGCTGATGCAGTAAAACAAGCTTCTTAAATCGAAACCTATTTTATAACGCTCAAATACACTCTTAAATTGTTTTTACGCGTAAATAATAGCCACTTGAATAAGATATTAAGCATAATACTTGTATCTTATTCACTTGTTAGTTAATATCTCGCCGCTTTAATGTAGGAATAAATATGCAAAGACAAAAAATAATAGCCGCTAATTGGAAAATGAACGGGAATTTAGCACTAGTTAATACAATGACAAGTGAATTAAATAACATCAATTTTTCTGAAAACGTAACCATTGTTATTTGTCCAAGTTATGTATATTTAGGTGCGTTATCTTCAAAAATAGCAAACAAAAACATTAAACTAGGCGCACAAAACATCAGTGAACATGCAAGTGGCGCGTTTACCGGTGAAATTTCTGCCGATATGCTTAACGAAATGTCAGCTAACTATGTGATAATTGGTCATTCAGAAAGACGTAGTATTTTTGGTGAAACTGATACACAAATAGCACAAAAAGTTAAGTTCGCTTTAGCTAACAATTTAACACCTATTTTATGTATTGGTGAATCAGAAGCTGAACGCGTAGAAGAAAGAACAGAAGCCGTATTATCTCAACAACTACAACCTGTTATAGATGAAATTGGCATAGAAAAATTTAAAGACGTTGTTATTGCATACGAGCCTGTATGGGCAATAGGTACTGGAAAAACAGCTTCACCGGAAATGGCACAAGAAACTCATCAATTTATTCGACAGTTTTTAGCTAAAAACAATGCTGAAATCGCCGAAGGTGTGTCATTATTGTATGGTGGTAGCGTAAATGCTGCTAACAGCAAAGAATTATTTGCACAAACTGATATAGACGGTGGTCTTATTGGTGGTGCTAGTTTAAAAGTCGACGAATTCAAAACAATTTGTTCGGCAGCTCAAGGATCATAAAATGTTATATCAAGTATTAATTATTATATATTTAATCGTTGCTTTATGTTTAATCGGCTTAGTGCTTATTCAACATGGTAAAGGTGCAGATATGGGCGCATCTTTTGGCGCTGGCTCTTCTGCAACTATTTTTGGTTCAAGTGGTTCAGGTAACTTCTTAACAAAAGCAACAACATGGTTAGCCATCGCATTTTTCGGCATTAGCTTAGTGTTAGGTAACTTAACGGCTAATAAAGTTAAAGCCGTTGACGAATGGAACAACCTTGATGCAGGTATTGAGCAAACTATACCTGGCAATAGCGACATTCCTACAGATGCTATTGCTCCTGTTGAAAATGCTGACGTACCAGCAAGTACTGTTGATGCAGCTAAAGAAAGCGACATCCCACAGTAAGCGTAAAGTTAAATAGTTAAAAGTTACAATGCAGATGTGGCGGAATTGGTAGACGCGCCACCTTGAGGGGGTGGTGACTTAGGTCGTGAGAGTTCGAGTCTCTCCATCTGCACCAACTTTTAATTAGTAAGCACAAAATTAAAAACACAAGCTCAATACACATGTATTGAGCTTTTTTTGTTTATGAACTTTAAAAACAAAATTAATTTCATTGACAAGCCATATTGAATCTAGCAACTTAGAATAAATAAAGGATTTACAATGGTATAAAATAGTAATGGAAGACTTCTCTCCCTCTGATCTAAAAACAATACTTCACTCTAAACGCGCAAATATTTATTACCTAGAATACTGCCGCGTAATGCAAAAAGACGGTCGAGTTTTATACTTAACCGAAACCAACAAAGAAAATCAGTACTACAATATCCCAATCGCAAACACCACCGTATTACTCTTAGGTAACGGCACATCTATCACCCAAGCCGCTATGCGTATGCTAAGTCAAGCAGGTGTGTTAGTTGGCTTTAGTGGTGGCGGTGGTACACCGCTTTATATGGCAAACAATGTAGAGCACGCTATTGAATGGATGACCCCACAAAGCGAATACCGACCAACCGAATACCTACAAGGCTGGATGCAATTCTGGTTTGACGACGCAAAGCGCCTTGCCGCAGGTAAACAAATACAAACAGCACGTATTCAATACCTTAACCGTGTATGGCAAAAAGATGGAGACTTAAAACAAAACGGCTTTAACTTCAACGACACAGCTATTCAAACCGCATTAACAACATTTACCACACGAACCGAACAAGCGAAAAAACAAAGTGACTTACTACTTACAGAAGCACAGCTCACCAAAGCGCTTTACAAGTTTGCCGCCAATAACACCAAGCTCGAAGGTTTTACCCGACAACACCAAAGTACCGATTTAGCGAACGACTTTTTAAACCATGGTAACTATTTAGCTTATGGGCTAGCTGCATGCACATTGTGGGTATTAGGTATTCCACATGGTTTTGCCGTAATGCACGGAAAAACACGCCGTGGTGCATTAATTTTTGATATTGCCGACCTCATTAAAGACGTACTAGTACTGCCTTGGGCATTTATTTGCGCCAAGGAAAATGCTACCGAGCAAGAATTTAGGCAACAAATACTACAAGCCTTTACCGACCACAAAGCGCTCGATTACATGTTCGAACAAGTAAAAAACATAGCGCTACACAACTACAGCGATACAAAGAAAATAGAAGACAACAAATTATGATGGTGACCTTTGTAAGCCAATGCGAAAAAAACGCGCTAAAGAAAACACGCCGAGTGCTCGACGCATTCGCCAACCGCATTGGCGACAACACTTGGCAAACCGTAATAACAGAAGACGGCCTGTTAACCGTTAAAAAAATGCTGCGCCAAACAGCAAGCAAAAGTACAGCGGTTAGTTGCCATTGGATCCGTTCACGCTCAAGAAGTCAGTTTTTGTGGGTGGTGGGGAATAAAAGTAAGTTTAATAGCGAGGGCATTGTGGCGGTGAATTACACCAAGTTAGATCTTAGTCATAAAGAATGGGAAAACGGCTGGGAATTAAACGAAGCAATAATGTTAGCCTCAAGTCTCGCGGGTTTATTTCATGATTTTGGTAAAGCAAATGATTTATTTCAACAAAAGTTAGCCGGCACTACACAGTCAAAATCTGAACCATACCGTCATGAGTGGGTATCGTTAAGGTTATTTGAAGCCTTTATTAAAGATTTAACCGATCAAGAGTGGCTAACAAAACTGGTAGAAATTAGTCAGCAATCAAATGCTACTCAGGCTGAAAATGAAATACACAAAATATTATTTAAAGATAACGGAAAACATCAAAATCCATTTAATTCGTTTGGCGAAAATATACAGTTTGGTAAATTAGTCGCGTGGCTAATTGTCTCGCATCATCGTTTACCTTACCCACAAGTCAACTCAGTTAAATTAGATGAAGCTCAACATTGGCTGACAAAATGTTTTGATTGTCATTGGAATTCAAAAAATGCAGAAAATTTAGCTGATATAGAACAGTCAGTTATAAAGGGCAATTGGACATTCACACATGGCACGCCATTACTGAGTAAAACTTGGCAAAACAAAGCAAGTGAAATTGCTAAACGCGCACTGAGCTATCATAAATTGTCTGAAAAAATAGATTGGTTGAATCAACGTTTTGTCAGTCATTTATCAAGATTGTCACTTATGTTAGCTGATCATTATTATTCATCTCTTGAGCTTAAAGATTCAAAAATGAAATGGCGGGATAATAGCTATCAAGCTAACGCCAATACGGATAGAAAAACAAATCAGTTAAAACAAAAATTAGATGAACATAATATCGGTGTTGCTCATAACGCTTTTTTATTCGCTAAAAATCTACCGGCTTTAAAATACACATTGCCAGCACTAGCGCAGCATAGACTTTTTTCGCAAAGTGCTAAAGACCGTAAATACCAATGGCAAGACAAAGCGTTTAAAGCGTCAAAAGAATTTGCTAAAACCAGTGAAAAACAAGGTTTCTTTGGTATTAACATGGCATCAACAGGCTGTGGTAAAACCATGGCCAATGCACGAATTATGTATGCCTTAGCGGATGAACGTGAAGGTTGTCGATTCTCAGTTGCTTTAGGTTTGCGTACTTTAACCTTACAAACGGGTGATGCTTATCGAGATCTACTTAAATTAGGTGATGATGAACTCGCGGTTTTAATTGGTTCTAATGCCGTTAAGTTATTACATCAATTAAATAAAGATGATGAAACATCCGCAAGACCTGATCATGGCAGTGAGTCCGCACAAGATTTTTTTGAGCAATTATATGTCAGTTACGAAGGCCAAATTTACGACGGGCGTTTAAAGCATTGGTTAAAAGGCAATCCTAAATTAGAGCAGTTAATCAGTGCGCCTATTTTGGTTAGTACCATTGATCATTTAATGCCAGCCACAGAAAGTAAACGAGGGGGTAAACAAATCGCGCCCATGCTGCGGTTATTAACATCAGACTTAATTTTAGATGAACCCGATGATTTTGGTTTAGAAGACCTGCCTGCACTATGTCGATTAGTTAACTGGGCAGGTATGTTAGGTTCTCGGGTTTTATTATCATCTGCAACCTTACCTCCTGCGCTTATCAGTGCTTTATACGACGCTTATGTTGCAGGTCGTAAACATTATAACCAAGCTAATTTCCCACATAACAGCAATCAAGGTGTGGTTTGTGCTTGGTTTGATGAAAACAAAAGTGAAGTTGAATTTATAAAAAACAAAGAGGACTTCAAACAAAAAAATAATACATTTATTGAGTCACGAATAAAAAAATTAACGGCTAATAGTAAAGTATTACGCAAAGGTAAAATAGTTAATATTGAGTTGCCCGACACTAACAATAGTGGCTCAACAGAACAAAATCAGCAGGTTTTTCAAAATGTGGCAGAAACCATTCACCAACAAATTTATGAATTACATAACCAACACCATGTAACACATAGCAGCGGCAAAAAAATATCAATCGGTGTGGTTAGAATGGCTAATATTAATCCGATGATTGCTGTCGCTAAAATATTATTAGCTATGTCGCCAAGGGCTAACTATCAATTCCATTTTTGTATTTATCATTCACAGTTTCCATTAGCGTTACGCTCTTATAAAGAAACTCGCTTAGATAAAACCTTAACTCGCTATGATGAACAAGCGCTTTGGCAACAACCTGAAATAGCCAACGCATTAAAGGCTGACGGACTAAATAAAACTTCGGCAGAAAATCATGTGTTTATTGTATTAGGCACATCTGTCGTGGAAGTTGGGCGCGACCATGATTACGACTGGGCAATTGCAGAGCCTAGCTCACTACGTTCAATTATACAGTTAGCAGGGCGTATACAAAGACATAGGCAAGTCCCTCCTACCACCGAAAATTTGGTGGTGCTTAACCAAAATATACGCGCATTAAAAGGTGAAAAAGTGGCTTACTTTAAGCCAGGTTTTGAAACCCCTGAGCTTCCACTTAACAGTAAAGATTTGAATGAATTATTAACAACAGAGTTAGACAATATTTCAGCAATACCAAGAATCGTTGAACCTCAAATGAGCCTAGGAGATTTTGCTAAAGCTCCGATAGAAACTCATAAAAAAGAAGCTGCTAATGCAATTAAGTCGTTTGCAATTCAAGAGCACAGATCATTAAGGGTCACATTGGATGTTATTGGGGGAAAGAAAAAAGATTTATTTTATAACTCTGATAAAACCGCATCACTTTGGTGGAAAAAAGGCTCTGCAATTGATTGGAGTGCTGAATTTATTCATCAAACCGAGTTTAGAAAATCACAACCACAAGAAGAGTTTATTTTACGGTTAGAAGAAGGCGAAACATTAACGTGGAGTCAAATTGATGATACTCGTTATCCGCATGAGTATAAGGCGCAAAGCAATCGCTTTATTGATGAAAACAAAGTGATTGAATTAGCTCAAGGTAATAATTGGTGGTTTAACTTAAGCGTTGAAGAAACTTACCAAATTTTTGCAGATAAATTAGATGAAAGCTTACAACAGGTAAGTGAAAATTTTGGTGTTATTGGTTTAAGAGAACCGAGTAAAGAGCAAGAATTAAATTGGCACTGGCACGAGCAGCTGGGTGTTTTTGATATTAAGTAAAAGGAAAAACGATGGAAGCAACATTAACTCAAGCGCTAGCTGATTATATCGAGCAGCGTAAACAAGCTAAGTTGGAACCTTTTCAAAAAGCACTGAATAAGGTGCTAGAAAAAAGTGAAAACGAAATAGAGATAGCGGCAGCTAAAACCGAATACGCAGAAAAATCGGCACCTATTGAAGATAAATTTAAATTAATAAATTGGATCAGTGATGCCGCAAAGCGAGCTAAGCAGCTTAGTTTAGCAACTCATGCCCCCAAGTATAGTCACGGCGATTCAAAAGCAAGCAGTGTATTTATTACAAATATTGAGACTAATCCAAATTATGTAAATACAGCTAGTTTAGATGTTATTTTGAAAGATTTTGCAGGGAACTCAGCAACATTTGATGTAGCTTCTTTTTTGAAGGTATCAGTTAATGGTGAAAGTTTAATTACCCAGCTTCAACAAAATCATGCACAAGCGTTAAGTGCTTTTACAGATAATGCCGAATTATTACAAACTTGGCTAGATGGTTTTAAATTAGCGCTGGGCGATGAAAAGTTAAGCTCACATAATTTAAGTAAGCAGGTTTATTTTCCGATTAAGTCAGAAAGTAATGACGTTGAATATCATTTATTGTGCCCGCTATTTTCATCGGCACTAGCGCATAAATTATATAAAAAAGTTACAGAGACGCGGTTTGGTGATTCCAAAGATATTCGTGATGCCCGCAGAGCAAATAAGTACCATGAACGAATGGATATAAGCTTTCCAAATACAGCCGTACAATCTTTTGGCGGTTCAAAACCTCAAAATATTTCACAATTAAATAGTGAACGTTATGGTCAGAATTTTTTATTAAATACCGCACCTCCTACTTTTCAGGCACAAGTTAAGCCGCCTATAAATAATACCAGCTTATTCAACCGACAACTGACATATAAAGTATCAGGGTACTTACGAGACTTTAAAGCCTTTTTAAGCAAATTAAAGCCTGAAGAAAATAACTTTAAAGTACGTTACAAGCGCGATTATCACTTTATTTTGCCCATACTCGATCAACTAATGATCCATGCAGCCAATATTCAAACATTACCAGCTGGGTGGGCAAGTGAATCAAATTGCAAACTAAAACATGCCTATGCTTTATGGCTTGATGTTTATAACCCAGATGAGAGTTTTCAACGTGAGCGTGAAAAGCTCGACTGGCAAGCTGTGATAGCCGCTGATTTTGCTAGTTGGTTAATTAAGCAATTAAAAAATGATGAAAAATATCGCTTGGGTGATATCGAACATGCTTATTTTTCTAAAGTTTGTTTGCATCAGTTAAAGCGTTTTGAACACAACACACCTAAATTAGCGGAGGCGTAATTATGAGCCAATATTTATTACTTAAAAAAGTATCGGTACAAAATGCCAATGCCATTGCCGGTTTAACTTATGGTTTTCCTGCCATCACTAATTTTTTGGGTTTTGCCCATGCTTTGTCTCGTAAATTACCTGAAACGTTAGCCGTTAATTTAGGAGGAGTTGCAGTCATAAGTCATAAAAATATGGTACACGCAAGGCAGCCTAAAGGTTGGGGCGACTATGTTTTTGCTTTGTCGCGTAATCCGCTCACACATCAAGGAAATACGGCACCCATTAACGAAGAAGGGCGCATGCATATGCAAGTATCTTTGTTGATTGAAGTTAATGGATTGATTGCGGGCGATACAGAAACTACAGAACAATTAATTGAACATGTTAAACAAAAAGTACCTGAGTTACGTTTAGCAGGTGGTCAAATTACTCATATAGAAAGTATTGAGTTAACCCCGTTAAATGAAGAACAAAAAACATTACGAAAATTAATGCCGGGTTTTGCTTTGATTGATCGCAGTGCTCATTTAGCTGAGCATTTTCAAGAGCAAAAAGCGATAAATGATAACACTTGTTTATTTGATACATGGTGTGATTTTGCCCAGCTTAAATTTAAAGCTGAAAAAGTAACAAGTGAAGATGAGCAAGAAACCGAAGCTCTTGAAAGCGTAAATCAAAAAGCCAATTGGCATTATGTAGCAAAACCCCAAAGTGGCTATTTAGTGCCAATTAATACGGGGTATTGTGCAATCTCTCCAATTTATGAAGCTGGCGAAGTAAGCAATGTAAGAGATTCAACAGTTCCCACTGTTTTTGCAGAAAGTGCTTATAGCGTAGGTGAATGGAAAAGCGTACATAACATAAAAAATATTGAAATAACCATTTGGCGTTATGAACATCAATATCCTTGGTATGTCGCTAAAACAACCCCTTTCGCAGACGAAATTATTGAACCTGATAGTTTTGATCATGATGAAGCAATGAACTTTTAAAACGTTTAGTAAAAAAATTAACAAAAATATTTTATCAATGGAGTAATAAAAATGGCCGAAATTAAATTAAAAACACCATCAGTATTAGCATTTGAAGCTAAATTAGTACCATCAGACGCACTCATGCTTGCAGGCAACTGGGAGCAGCAAGTATGGCTGCCGATACAAGTGGGCGAAAAAGCAGTACGTGGCACAATTTCAAACCGCTTAAAAGCTGCAACAGCAAACGATCCAACAAAATTAGATGCAGAAGTATCTAAAGCGAATTTACAAACAGTTGATATTGCCGCATTAGCGCATAACACAGATACCTTAAAAGTTGTTTTTACCTTGCGAGTATTAAGTGACTTGGCAACACCATCAACCTGTAACAATCCTGATTATCAAGCTGAGTTGGCTAAAAAAATTACGCAATATCAAACTGATGTGAGTTTTGAAGAGTTGTCAAAACGTTACGCTTTTAATATTGCTAGTGCTCGTTTTTTATGGCGCAACCGAGTAGGTGCCGAAAACGTAAAAGTGGTTGTAACCGTGGCAAATCAAACTATTGAATTTAATTGCCAAGACTATTCATTACGTGAATTTTCAAGTGATGCAAAAATCACTCAACTTGCACAATTTATTCAACAGGGCTTAACCGAGAATCATGTTCTTATAAAAGTAGAAGCTTATAGCCAATTAGGTGAAGGCCAAGCTGTGTTCCCATCTCAAGAGTTAGTGATGGGCGGTGGTAAAGGCGATAAAAGTAAATTTTTGTATCAACTTGATGGCCAAGCTGCAATGCACTCTCAAAAAATCGGCAATGCATTACGCACTATAGATACTTGGCACTCTGCTGTTGATGAAGTTGGTCCTATTGCTGTTGAACCATACGGATCAGTAACAAACCGCGGTGCAGCGTATCGTCAACCAAAAGAAAAAACAGATTTCTATAATTTACTTGATGCTTGGATGATCAAAGGCAAAGAGCCTACGGTTGAACAACAGCACTATATTATGGCGATGTTAATTCGTGGTGGCGTATTCGGCGAATAGGAATAGCGATGAAATACTATCAAGACATAACCTTACTGCCCGATCCCGAAATTACGATCGGCTTTATTTGGCAAAAGGTTTATCAGCAAGTGCATATTGCGCTGGCTGAAAACAAAATAGCAGAAAACAGTTCAGCTATTGCTTTGGCTTTTCCTCAATGTTCACCAAAGGGAAATAAAAACGTAGCGTTTCCGTTAGGTAATAAATTGAGGATATTTGCGCCGTCAGAAGAGCTGCTTGATAAATTAGCGATTAACAGCTGGTTAAAGCGGTTTAGTGATCACACGCATATAACATCAATAAAAGCAGTACCTGAAAACGTGAGTGAATATGTTTGTGTAAAGCGAAAACAGTGTAAAACAAACTTATCTCGATTAGCGCGACGCAGAGCTAAACGCAAAGATGAAACGTTTGAGCAAGCTTTACAACATTATGCCAGCTTTAACGACGAGCAATCTAAACTACCTTTTATCAATGTGAATAGCCTTTCTAAAAGTGAGCAATTTAGATTGTTCATCGACCAAAAAAAGGTAAGTGAAGCTACAGTAGGGGAGTTTACTTGTTACGGACTGAGTAAAGAACAAGCCACAGTTCCTTGGTTCTAACTATGTCTGTATTAAGCCTATGCTTTACATATGTCACTTTGTTATCTACACTTAACTTATAAACATATGTCGAGCATAGGTTTTAAGCCTTAGGAGATAAAATGCGTACAGTATCTATTTTTAAAAATGGTAAAAATCAAGCTATTCGCTTACCCAAAGATATGGAATTTGATGGCATAAATGAATTAGAAATTATAAAAGAGGGCGATACCATCATATTACGCCCAACAAAGGCGAGTTGGTTGTCATTATTATCTAATAGAAAAGCAGATGACGATTTTCTAACAGAGCGTGATGAAGTGATTAATGATGAAGGGCGAATGGAATTTTAATGATGGCGACAAAAAATGTTTATATGCTTGATACTTGTATATGTAGCTTCATAATGAGAGAAAACCCTGTTTCTGTTCTACAAAAATTACAGCAAGTTTCTACTCAGCATTCCATTGTTATTTCAGCCATTACTTATGCTGAGATGCGTTACGGCTGTTTTGGTAAAAAAGCATCGCCTAAACATAGTTTACTCGTTGATCAGTTTATAACCTGTCTTGATAATATATTGCCTTGGGATATTGATGCGGTTGACTGTTCTGCCAAAATTAAAAAAGAGTTAAGTGAATTAGGTACGCCAATAGGTGGTAATGATACTGCCATTGCAGGGCATGCTATTTCACAAAAGTGTATCTTAGTAACAAATAACATCCGAGAATTTAAACGAGTTAATGGTCTTGTGATTGAAGATTGGGTGCATTAAATAAAAATACGCAATGATTAAATTTAGTCTTACCTTGTATTTAGAGTTAACACCATGTCATTAAGCGACCATATATAACCGATCAGTTATTTAAAAGCTAATGCAGCCAAAATTGCTGCAGAGTTAAAAGATGATGGCGAAGCCTATATAATTACCCAAAATGGTGAAGCGTCCATGGTAGTACAATCAATTGCTGAATATGAGCAAACCAAAGAAACCATCGTCATGCTACAACTTACAGCACTTGACGAAAAAGAAATAGCTGAGGGTAAAACACTAAGCGCTAAAGAAACATTTGCTCAAATAAGAAATAAAATGGGATTAGCAAGTGAACTATCACGTTGAGCTAACAACTCAAGCTCAATTAGACCTACTACAAATTATTGAATACTTTACTTCTAAAATAAATCTCGTTTTTGCTGATAAAAAGCTTAAAGAAATAGAACATGCAATTTATTCGCATACACAACAACCAACGTGAGGGTATAAGCTGCATGAACTTCATACAATAAATACAGCCAAGCAGCTTGAAACTATCGTTAATAAAATTAGTATTATTTACGAAATAAAAAATAATAACGTATTTGTTACGGCAATATTTGATGGACGACAAAATGTACAAGCTCATTTATTGAAAAGAATACAAAAATCACATTAAGTGTTTTAATTAACCAAAAAAATCGCTCTTTAAAAATTCGTATAAATATTAATAAGTTACAAGTAGACTAAAAATTTAGGGTAAAACACTTTAAATTACCTTAGCCTTTGTTGTTGCTTATTTTTTTGATATTATTTCACTCTTCACTGCCGCACAGGCAGCTTAGAAATCAGCAAAACCAGAAACAGCCAAATTCATTTTCTTCACTGCCGCACAGGCAGCTTAGAAAGGGCGGCAGCGTTAGCGATGGAGTTGCTATTCCTTCACTGCCGCACAGGCAGCTTAGAAACTACTGAGATTACAAATTCTTTTGATAATCTTACTTCACTGCCGCACAGGCAGCTTAGAAAGTAAATATACTGCTTGATTTAAGCAACAACTACTTCACTGCCGCACAGGCAGCTTAGAAAAACAAACGGCGAACCGATAACAGACCACAAAACTTCACTGCCGCACAGGCAGCTTAGAAATCTAAATTGAAAGTCGAGCGTAGTTATGTTGGGTTCACTGCCGCACAGGCAGCTTAGAAAGTATAGGTAAGGGTTTGACTGTGAATGATATTGTTCACTGCCGCACAGGCAGCTTAGAAATGAAATAGCGCAAGAAGCTTATCAAATAATGAGTTCACTGCCGCACAGGCAGCTTAGAAATGGCACAATACTTAGTGGTTTACCGGGTGAAAGTTCACTGCCGCACAGGCAGCTTAGAAAGATAGAATAAAACACGCTTTTCATATCGATGACTTCACTGCCGCACTTAAAATTTATACTAAAGTGACATATTAATTTCTTGTCATGTAACAATTATCATTTTAAGTTATGATTAAGTTGATTTTTAACAAGGTATTTTTGATAAATTCTTGCATAAAACCCAGTTCATGTTATTTTTCTCACATTCATTATTTTAAGGAAGTTTTTCATGCCAAAGGCAAGTGAAGTTAAAAAGAATACTGCAATAGAACATAACGGCGGTGTTTACATTATTAAAGATATTGAGCGTTCTGTTCCACAAGGTCGTGCAGGCGGTAGTTTATACCGTATGCGAATGTATGATGTGGTAACGGGGCATAAAGTTGATGAAACGTTTAAAGATAGCGACATGCTTAAATTAGCTGAATTAACACGTCGTCCAGTTATGTTTTCATACATTGATGGTGATCAATATGTATTTATGGACAATGAAGATTATACGCCATATAACCTAAATACTGACGCAATTGCTGATGAAGTACGTTTTATTACTGAAGAAACAGAAGGTTTATTACTTATATCAATAGATGACGCACCCGTAGGTATCGATTTACCAGCAAGTGTTGAGTTAGTGATCACTGAAACTGACCCATCAATTAAAGGTGGCTCAGCCACGGCTCGTACTAAACCTGCGGTGCTTTCAACGGGGTTAACAGTACAAGTTCCTGAACATATTTCTACAGGTGATAAAATTAAAGTAAACACGGCTGAATGTAAGTTTATGGGGCGTGCTGATAAGTAACCCGAATAAATGCTAACCAAGGTAACTGTGAAGTCGCGTAAACGCTAAGCTTAAAGAGGCCTTGGTTATTTATTATGTGAATAATCCTACCCCAATATCACTGTAACAGCTATTCCTCAAAATCTATTCACATTTGAGATGGATAAGTCGAACTTGATACCCCGCGCGATAAATAAATTTGGAACCACTAGTTGCCAAAAATCAGATACAGTTTACATCTATATACAGGTAAAATACTGTACTTGTATATCAAGCTATCACAGCGTGATAAATCGTCGATACTTTCAAAGAATAACTCGAAAGACTTGACACATCATATTGGTGAAATATTTGATGGTATAGCATTCAAGCTATCTTAGCTGATAGGTTTTATATTCAATTAAGTGGTTAAATTGGTGGTTTATTGTCTTCCGGAAAATAAACTAAGACTTGATTTATCTGATTTATCTGATTTAGAGCTAAAATTTATGTTTATAGTCTTAACCTAACTGACTTTATCTTGATGAAATACTGTTCAAGATATTTGTAAAGTGATATACGACGGAATAGTGTTATCAGGAAAGTCATAAATAAAAAGAAGTTGTTTTCCCCCCGTTTAATTGTATTTAGCTATCATCATGGTAGAAGTACATCGCATCAGATTAATGAATCTATAACTATTTAATGTTTAAACTGTTATAGCGACCATGCGTAACTCACCTTGCTAAAAAATGTTTTTTCTCGTTTCGATATTTTATTTAAACTGTCGTTTTGAATACTGTTGTCTGAGTAGCCTAAGAAAAATACTGTTTGAGGGTTCAATTTATATGAATATATGAGTTGAGTTGATAGGTCTTTATTGATGTTGTCTGGCGCAATGAAGGGGTTATTTGCTGTGTTATATTCTACGTCAAAATATTCTACATTAAATTTTAAATAGCTTTGTACATCAAATTGATAAGAAATACGTAGATTGGTTAAATTAGCGGTATAAACATCATCTTTGCCACTTGAAAACGTTGGCTCTGCTTTTAGATTGCTATAGGTATGAGTTAGCGAAATATATAAATGATCAGTAGCGTGGCTGGTTAACTCGGCATAAACTTCATTATATGTACCTAAACGATTGTTGTTATAATCAATTTTATCACCGAAGTCGTACCCAATAGCCGTAAATAAATGGCTATAAGGCTTAAACTCAGCGTATAACTTAACCACTTGTTCATCAAACTGGGTGGTATTATTTATTAAATTAAGTAATGAGTCATCATGCCTTAATCCTACTTTAGTTGCTTGCGATATATTCACGCTTACATAAGATAGCTTAGGGCCGAGTAATTCAATCGTTCCATCAAAAGCACGTTCAATAAATTCGCCATTTTCGTTTTTTGTATTATACCAAGAGCTATAAATGTATGTTTCTGACCAAAAGTCATCGTTGTCTCCATAAAATAAACGTATAACTTCTACTTTATTTTGTTGATGATCAGCTTTGGTCATAAAGCCTAAATCGGCCCTAAATTGGTTATCAATTTTTTCATGATTGACATTTACTTCCCAATATTCTGTTTTATATTCGTAATCAATTTTATAGGCTTGATCACTGAAGCTTTCTTCTTGTTTGGTTCTGTTAACTTGTTCGTTAAAGGCACAATTTCCAAACTTACAGTCGTTGCTGACTTGCTGTTGGCAACCGTCTTCTGCGTCATCAAAGCAAAAGCTTTTAAAAAGATCATTAGGGTATTCTGTATTTGAATATAAAAATTGTGCGTTTAATGTATGGGAGTCATTAATTCTGTATTTAGCATCAATACCAGCTAATGCATTATGGTAATTATCAGCTGTTCTTAATGTAGAAACTAAGCCAAGTGTTAATTGGTCGTTGTAGTTATATCGGTAGTTAAAGGCTGCTGAGTGACTTTCTCTATCAAGAGTGGCAATATCATCACTAATATTTCCAGGTACAATAAAAGTAGTTTGTTGGTCGTTTGTTATAAAAAGACCGTAACTGTATTTATCTGTTCTACTTGTTAATTTAGCGCCGTAATCAGGATCCGCAATATTTCGAGTGTAAACAAGGTTAAAATTACTACTGAAATAATCAGAGTTTTCTAAAAAGAAACTACGTTTTTCATCAAAAAATAATGAAGATGTATTATTGATGTTTAGTTGGCCAGCATCAGACTCAACGGTTGAAAAGTCGGGGTTTATAGTGGCATTAAGTAATGTGTTTGCATTAGGCCCCCAACGAATATCCATACCCGCATCTACATCGTTTAATTCAGACCAATTTTGATCAGGTAAATTTCTGTTTTGATTTTTAGATGCCACAATAAAAGGTGTTATTGTAAGGTTTTCTTTTAAATTTGAATGTTGGAAACCTTTGATCTCAGGAATTTGACATAGCCAGCAATTGTTATCTTTATCGAGTTGTATGTGTGAAATACGAAGGCGTTCATCTCGAGGATAAAATCGAACAAATTCAATTGCCCATGTTTGTTCGTTGTTATTTTCATCGAAATTTAAAATGTTATAGGGTATAGCTATTTCTACTTGATATCCTGTTGCTGTTTTTTTCCCGAATGAGTGCCAGTTTCCGTCCCATAATCGATTTTCTTCACCCGTAACTTCATTGGCGATAGAGTCGTTTTGTACACCAAATGGGTTGACTAAAAAATTATAGTTTAATTGTCGGCTATTGAATGTATCGAGTTTTATTCCGACAAGATCATCGCCCCAAGTGGTGTCTCGGTCAGCTAAAAAACCATGTATTTCATTTGGATTTGGGTCAAAAGCAATAAATGAAATATAAATGTAAGTTCCGTTTTCAATGATTTTCGCTTGAGTTTTAACTGGACTGGGCAAATTATCCCAAGGACTATTAACAATATTTAATGAAACACTAAGCGCGTCTTTCCAAACTATATCATCAAGAACACCATCGATAACGACAGAATCCTTTGTGTTAGGAATTATTAACTCGTTACTTTTTATTTGTGTTTGAGCCGTTGATAACAGTGATATTAATAAGAATAAGCCAGCTGAAAAATATAAACAGCTATTCCTTAGCTTTCGCATTTATGCTCCAAGTTTGATTATTATTGTTGTTTTTATGTTTATATAAATTGAACTGATTTATTTGTTTTTAATTCAATTAATATTAAATTGTGTATATCTTAAATTGTTACAAAAATACTATATGAGTACAACTTATACTTTGTTTTATTATCAATTATTTATTTGTATTTTAGTTATGTTATTAGAAGAAAATATTATTTAATTTTTCCTTGCTTAAGGGTCGAATCTTTACTGGCTCTACTGCATAATAAAGAAAAACTTTATGCGCTTAATTAAATGTCTTTATATTTATTAGATTACACAGCTTTATTTTGTTTGATTACGTTCTGGGTGGGCTATACGTTTTTTGCAAGAAAAAAAGCCAAGTCAACCAATTGCATTGCTAGGTGTTTAAATCAGCACCGTATTCACTGGATGTATGAGGCTATAACAAAAGATATTAGGGTAGGGGAGGCTTCTTTAATTTCCAACCTTGAACGTAATATTGCATTTTTTGCTTCTACAACTTTACTGGTTATCGCGGGTATTCTTACTCTGTTTGCAAAAACAGAACAGGTTCAAGAGGTGTTGTATTCCATACCTTACGCTGCGATGTCAAGTGCGCATATGTTTCAATTTAAACTCGGTATATTGGCTTTTATTTTTGTCATGTCGTTTTTTAAATTTACTTGGTCAATGAGGCAATATGGCTTTTTAAATGTAATGATAGGGGCTGCACCTGTTGATGAAACCGGTTTAAATGAAAATCTTAGAGCTTATGCTAGGCAAATGGCTGTAGTGCATGATCAAGCTGCCCATTCATATAATTACGGTTTACGTGCTTATTATTTTTCTATTGCGGTCATGTGTTGGTTTTATCATCCGTTATTATCTATTGTTGCTACTATTTGTGTTGTTTATACATTATATAATCGAGAGTTTAATTCTAAAACGGTTAAGGCTATTACGTTAGCCCAAAACCTTTTAGAAAAAGATCGAGCAGAAAGGTTTCCTGATGCGTAAACATCAATATGCGCAGTATTCTCTTAAAGATTTTAATCAATTCGACTGTCTAAAGTTATCTAAAAGCATTTATGCAATATTAGCTTTTGTAACAAGGGGCTATATAGTGTGGATATTGTCTATTTCTAATATGAAAAACCAAACAGATACCATTAAAATGGTTTTTCCTGATCCTAAAATGTTTTATTTAAGTTTAGTTTCAGGAGCTGTGGGGTTATTTGTTGTACTTATTATTAGTTTAAGAAGACCTGAAGCCTACCCATGGGTTAAAGTTTGTTGGAAGCATATTAGAAAGTTTTTATTATTTGCACTACTCGTTGATTTAAGTGTGAGTATTGTTGGTTATTTTTACTTGTCGCTTCTATCCTTATCTTGGTTGTTAATACAATTGTTGGTAACGTTATTATTGATTGTGTTTTTATATAGCAGCCATAAGATAAAATTAAATATTCAAGAGTTTCCTGAAAAAATCGTTAAGTAATTTCAATTAGAAGGTTTTATACGTGAGTAATATTGAAAAGCAAGATGAAAGATTAATTATTCTAGATACAGAAACAACAGGTATAAACCCTCGAGAAGGTCATAGAATAGTTGAAATAGGTTGTGTTGAAATGGTTAATCGTCAATTAACCGGTCGAAATTACCATGTTTATATCAATCCTTTAATTCAAATGGAACAAGAGGTTATTGATATTCATGGTTTAACGAATGAATTTTTAAGTGATAAGCCTATTTTTTCACAAGTTGCTGATGATTTTATTAAATTTATTGATGGTGCTGAATTAGTTATCCATAACGCGAAATTCGATGTGGGCTTTATGGATCATGAGTTTTCAATGCTCACGAAAAAAGTACCTATGACGTATGATATGTGCACCGTGATTGATACATTGAAAGTGTCTAAAGATGAGTTTGGTTCACCTAAAACATTAGATTATTTAGCCAAGTTTTATAAAGTAGATAAGCTAGTCGACCGAACCTATCATGGCGCATTAATTGATGCTCAATTGCTTGCCTTTGTTTATGTTGAAATGACGCGTAAGCAGGCAGCATTTAATTTACTTGTTGGAGACAATGAAAGTGGCGACTCAAATGAGATTCGCAGACTTGATCCTAATAGACCAAAATTAAAGATTATTGGCGCTACGGCCGATGAAGTGATTGCACATCAAGAACGCTTAGCTATTATTGAAAAGAAAGGAAGTTCACCACTATGGGGAAAATAAATGGGAAACATACCAATGAGGAAAAATAATAAATTGTTTCATATATTTTATTATATAAGCACATTATTGTTTTTTTTGCCCCAACTTGTTTTTGCTGCAGAAGATGTACCTCAAGTTAATTATTACGATTCAGACAATATAACCAATCAAATACCTTATTTTGATAACCGCTTTCGTATTGATGCCAATATAGAAGAATTAAAACTGATTTTTTATCGAAAAAGAGGGTCTCAACCTATAATTCTTGTCAGGCCTAATGGGAGTAAACTTAAAATAAATAGTTTACCTGAAGATGGCAGTGTTGAATGGTTTGATGATCGTACCTACGATTTAATCAAAATAAAAAAACCAATGGCCGGACCTTGGCAAGCTATAGGACAAATATTACCTGGTAGTCAAATTCTTGTGGTAACAGACGTAGTGATTAAAGTAGAGCCTCTACCAGAAATTTTATTAGCGGGAGAAACATTAAAAGTAACAGGTCGTTTAATGAATGGTGAAAAAGGGTTAAGTGATCCACTCTTTAGAGCGGTTGTTAATTTAGACATTGATTTATTCAGTTCTAATAACCGATTATACGATAATTTTGGTGCTCAACCCATTAAGTTGGGATCTTTTTTAGATGATGGTTATGGCTTTGATGAAAAAGCTGGAGATGGAATTTATACTGGGGAGTTTGTTTTAAACTTTGCCCCAGGTGAATGGGTACCTATTTATTATGTAAAAATGCCTTTAATGAATAGGGAATTAAGACAGAAACCTATTATTGTTCAAAAATCACCCGTTAAGATATCTGTTAAAGCAAGTGATGAAGAGGGAGTTAAGCATATTCTTACATTCGATATAGATGAAACCTATGTTGATCCTAGTAGCATTATATTACAAGGAAAGGTTGTGTATCCTGATAAGCAAGAAGTTCCATTCTCGTTACTTGAAGAAGAAAGTCATTCCAGAACAAAGGAGATAGAATATACAGAGGCTGGTGTTCATCGTGTTAGTGTTGATGTTTTCGGAAAAACAATAACAGGTCGTGAATTTGTTTTAACATTACACGAATTTACCTTTAATGCTGAAAATAAAAACGGGCTATTAGTTCCTTCTTTTGATGAGGAAGGCAACGAGGTTATGGTACCAAGAAAAACAGCAGCTGAAATACAAGCAGAGAAAGAAGCATTAGAGGCTGAAGCTCGAGCTATTGAAGAGGCAAGACTTAAAGCAGAGAAAGAAGAAGAGCAAAAACAAATGTATATCATGATTGGAGTAGTTAATGGTGTCATTATTCTTTTAGGTGTTTGTGTTTTTGTATTTTTATCATTACGTAGAAAAAAGCAAAATACAAAGAAGAATCATTGAAAATTTGATGAGTTTTCCAACGTTTTGTTCATCAATCACCCATACAGTTAATAATATTAAAAAAGTGGTTGACTGACACTCTTCATAACCGTATTATCTCCGCCGCATTCAACGAGATGTTGTTTGTAGTGATTTATAGCGGAGTGGTAGTTCAGTTGGTTAGAATACCGGCCTGTCACGCCGGGGGTCGCGGGTTCGAGTCCCGTCCACTCCGCCAATTAATCTAAGGTTAAGAATCCTGAAAAAAATCTAAAAACGATATAGCGGAGTGGTAGTTCAGTTGGTTAGAATACCGGCCTGTCACGCCGGGGGTCGCGGGTTCGAGTCCCGTCCACTCCGCCAATTGTTTTTATATAAAATAGGTGAGACCTATAAATCTCAAATAAAATCTCTGCGGAGTGGTAGTTCAGTTGGTTAGAATACCGGCCTGTCACGCCGGGGGTCGCGGGTTCGAGTCCCGTCCACTCCGCCAATTTTATTTGTTTTTTCTTCTTATTTTATAACTTTTTAAAAATAGCGGAGTGGTAGTTCAGTTGGTTAGAATACCGGCCTGTCACGCCGGGGGTCGCGGGTTCGAGTCCCGTCCACTCCGCCAATTTTTAAAATAATATCTCCTAGTTCAATAGCATTTCATAGTATAAATTCTTCCTAAAGTATTCAGTAAACGTCATTATTTCAACATAGAATGTTACTCTGATGTAATTCACCTTTTTATCAAAATGTATTTTCTCTTATTGATCTAACGCATCAATAAAATATTTTCGCATACTCAATTTACGTCTGTTTTACTTAACTATTTTTATTGAATAATATTCTTTGAATCTCTATCGATATTGTAATAATAAAATAAAAAAAAATATTAAATCAATTAATTACTTATTAGTTTGCTAAATTGAAATTCAGCTTATTAATCATTTCATCTACTAAAGCTTATCAACAATTCAATTTTTAAAAAATGAACTATCCTTTATAAAGCTATTATATGGTCTAGATTTTTATAATTTAAAATAAGAGGTACGACCAGTTGACTTGTTACAAAACTTAATGTTTAATTGAAAGCATTAGATCCACTTAAATTTTAGGAGTACGCCTGATGCTAACTTACAAAGCGCCCATAAAGGATATAAAGTTTTTAATTGAAGATGTTTTCGATTATTACGGACATTATGAAAAAATACCTGAGTTTGCTGAAGCTACTCCAGACTTAGTTGATGCCATTATGGAAGAATGTGCCAAGTTTTGTGAAGGTGAACTTTTGCCATTAAATCAAAGTGGAGACAAAGAAGGTTGTACATTTGAACAAGGTAAAGTTACTACTCCAGAAGGTTTTAAAGAAGCATATCAACAGTATGTTGACGGTGGGTGGCAATCACTTTCTCATCCTGAAGGTTACGGTGGGCAAGGCTTACCTTCATCATTAGGCATGGTTAAATCTGAAATGATGGGAACAGCTAACTGGTCGTTTGCAATGTATCCTGGTTTAAGCCATGGTGCGATGAATACCATTCATGAACACGGCACTGATGAGCAGAAAGAAGTTTATTTAACTAAATTAACTGAAGGTACTTGGACAGGCACAATGTGCTTAACTGAACCTCAATGTGGTACTGATTTAGGGCAAGTAAAAACAAAAGCAGTGCCTAATGATGATGGTTCGTTTGATATCAGTGGAACTAAAATATTTATCTCCGCGGGTGAACACGACTTAACAGATAATATTATTCATATTGTATTGGCTCGTTTACCTAATGCACCTGCAGGCACTCGTGGTATTTCTTTATTTATTGTTCCCAAAATGCAAGTAGATTCTGCAGGTAATATTGGTGAGTTTAACAATGTGACTTGTGGTTCTATTGAAGACAAAATGGGGATAAAAGCTTCCTCTACAGCTGTACTGAATTTTGATAATGCTAAAGGCTTTTTAATTGGGCCTGAAAATAAAGGTTTAGAATGTATGTTTACCTTTATGAATACAGCTCGAGTAGGTACAGCACTACAAGGTGTTTGTGCTGCAGAGTTAGCTTTTCAAAACTCTCTTATTTACGCTAAAGAGCGACTTTCAATGCGTTCTTTAACGGGTAAAAAAGCGCCTGAAAAGGTAGCTGATCCTATTATTGTTCATCCTGATGTTCGTAAAATGCTGATGACACAAAAAGCAATTTCTGAAGGTGGGCGTGCCATGATCTATTTTGCAGCAAAACTCGTTGATAAAATTGAAATGGCTAAAACAGATGAAGAGAGAAAAATTGCAGATACCCAGTTAGGTTTTATTACACCTATTTTAAAAGCTTTTTTAACTGAGCTCGGTTTAGAGAGTGCTAATCATGGTTTACAAATATTTGGAGGACATGGTTATATTAAAGAGTGGGGGATGGAACAAATAGTTAGAGATACACGTATTGCTACTCTCTATGAAGGTACTACGGGTATACAAGCGTTAGATTTACTAGGACGTAAAATTTTATTAACAAGAGGTAGTTCTTTAAAAGAGTTTAGTTTTGAAATTTTATCTTTCTGTAAAGAAAAAAGCATGATCTCAAGTAATCCTCATAAACGTCAAATGAATAAGTTTATTTGGCCATTGAGTAAAGCCGTAGCAAATTGGCAACAACATACTTTTAGATTAGCAATGAAAGCTAAAAAGAATAGAGACTTTGTTGGTTCAGCTTCTGTCGATTACCTAATGTATTCAGGTTATATTATTATGGCTTATATGTGGGCGCAAATGGCTCAATCTGCCTATGAGAAGTTAGCTGGTGATGTAGAGAATAGAGATTTCTATCGCGCTAAAATTAAAACTGCAGAATTCTATTTCGAAAAAATGTTACCTAGAACTAAGTCGTTAGCCGTAACTATGATGGCAGATCCAAAAACATTAATGCAGTTAGACGAAGAGTTATTATCCTTCCTATAATTATTTAAATGAACTATGACTTGTTCTAGTATGAGTCATTAATTTAGCTAAAAGCCATTAATTTATTAATGGCTTTTTTATTTATATTAAGAAAGATAATCTTTTTATAAACAGGTTTTATTACAAAGTATCCTTATTATTTAGTGAAATAAGGATATGCAAAACTTTTTAATTACATTTGAATTTAAATATAAATAATGTATATTGCATTTGAATTAAATTGGTTTTTTTGAAAGGAAAAATAATGAAGTTGTTGTGCGATAAATCATTACATGAGTTAGCAAATAAAGGGGTTGATGTACCCACATACCGCAGTGAGCATCATAAACCTGAAATAGGTATCGTGCACATAGGCCCAGGAGCATTTTTTAGAGGTCATCAGGCTTGGTATACTCATCAAGCATTACAATCTCAAGGTGGCGATTGGAGTATCAGTGCCGTTTCAATGCGTTCGACTGGCGTAAGCGATGCTTTAACACCACAAAATGGTTTATATAGTTTAGCGCAATTAGATAGTAAAAATTCATATCAAGTTGTTGGCTCTATAACTGAAGTATTGATTGCAACTCAACAATACAAAGCGGTTATTGAGCGTTTATCAACTCCTAACACTAAGTTTGTTACGTTAACTATTACTGAAAAAGGTTACTGCTTAAATAACGAAGGGCACTTAGATCTTACTCACAGCGAAATTATTCAAGACTTAGCTACAGCAAAAGAATCAAATAGCGCACAAGCTATTACAGCTGTTGGTATGTTAACGAATGCATTAGCTATTAGAAAAACAAAGGGGCTAGCTCCTTTTTGTATTGTTAGTTGCGACAATATTACAGACAACGGTAAAAAATTACGTGCTGCAGTTATTCAGTTTGCGCAGGCATTTGACAATGACTTAGCTGATTGGTTATCAAAATACCTTATTTGTCCTTGTACTATGGTCGATAGTATTACTCCTGCTACTGATGACAGTTTACGTGAATTAATAGAAGAAGAGTTTTCAATTAAAGATAATTGGCCTATTAAACGAGAGTCTTTTTTACAGTGGATTATTGAAGATTGCTTACCTGAAGATAGACCTGCATGGGAAGCTGCTGGAGCAGTGTTAACTTCAGATGTTGAAGGTTTTGAAAATGCCAAATTACGTTTACTTAATTGTCCGCATTCAACATTAGCTTACATTGGTGTACTTCTTGGTTGTGAAACGGTTTTTGATGCAATGCAAAAGCCTAACTTGGTTGCTTTTATTGAAAAAATGGTAGACGAAGAGATTATTCCATCATTTATTTCACCTAAAGAACTTGATGCTAAAGCTTACAGTAATGAAATTTTAGAACGTTTTAGAAATCCAGCCATAAGGCACTTGTTAGCTCAAATTGCTTGGGATGGTTCGCAAAAATTGCCGATGAGAATTCTTCCTATAATAGAGCAAAACCTTAATGATAAACGAAGCATAGCATCGTTAAGCGGAGCTATTGTTGCTTGGTTTTTATTTTTGCGTAAACGATATATAGAAAAAGAAGAACTAGTGGATCCTTTATCAGACAATTTACTGAAAAAAGTTTCATTGTGTAATAATGATATTGAGCACGATATTCAAATACTATGTTCAATTGAACAAGTATTTAAACCTGAATTAGCACAAAACCAGCATTTTATTAAAAGCCTGCAAAATAAATATAAACTTATGTTACCTCTTCTTTCTGAAGGTGATTCTACTGAAGCTATCTTTGTTTAATAAGATTTAAATATAAGATAATGCTATATGATGGTAGCGCTCTACCTAAAATAATAGATATAATTAAAGGCTAGTGATAACTAGCCTTTTTTATTGCATTTTATATGGAGAATTACCGTGTCGTCTATGTTAATCATTGGTGAGTGTATGCTCGAACTACGAACCGATAATAATAACTGTTTAGTTAAGTCTTTTGCTGGAGATACTTATAATACAGCTGTGTATGCTAAACGTTACTTTCCTGAAGCTAATATTCAATATTTATCATCTGTAGGTAAAGATGGTTTTAGCGAAGAAATGCTTAAAGTATGGAAATCAGAAGGTATAGATTCTGATTTTGTAAAAATATCGCAAGATAAACCTATTGGTATTTATTCAATAACTACAGATGATGAAGGCGAACGCAGCTTTTCTTATTGGCGCGATGGTTCTGCTGCAACACAATTAATGCAATTAGTAGATGTTAAACAATTAACAGAAAGTTCTTTTGATTTTGTTTACCTGAGTGGCATAACATTAGCTATTTTTAGCGATGAAGATAAACATAAGTTGATGTCGTTAATCGATCTGTTAAAAAGTAAAGGAGCAAAAATAGTTTTTGATCCTAACTATCGTCCTAGAATGTGGAACAGCAAAGAACATGCAATCCATTGGTTAGAAGAAATATACAGCCGAAGTGATCTTGTATTACCCGGTTTAGAAGATCATAGCGATTTATTAGATCAAAATGATCGAGAGTCTGTTATTTCTTACATGAAAAAATTTAATGTAAATGAACAGGTTATAAAGTGTGGGAAAGATGGTGTGTATGCATACGATGAAGCAAATAAAGAGTATCATCTACCTTTTACTCCTGCAGCAAAACAGATTGATTCAACAGCTGCTGGTGATTCGTTTGCAGGAACCTATTTAGCTGCTCGTCTAAAAGGTGAAGGTATACAAGACGCTTTAGTAAGCGCTGCTCGCGTCGCTTCTATTGTTGTTCAACACCACGGTGCAATTGTTGATAAAAAACATTTTTAAATAAGTGTTTATGGACTAAATATTAAAAATATACTGGAGATTTTGTCATGAAAATATTAGTAACAGGTGGGGCAGGTTATATTGGTTCTCACACATGTATTGAATTATTAGCAGCGAATCATGAAGTGGTTATTGTTGATAATTTAAGTAACAGTAGTGAAGAGTCATTACGCCGTGTTGAAAAAATAGCGGGTAAAAAAGTTGCCTTTATCAATGCTGACATACGTGATGAAGCAGCATTAGATGCAGCTTTCTCTCAACATACTATTGATGCGGTAATTCATTTTGCTGGCTTAAAAGCTGTAGGTGAATCAACGCAAGTTCCTCTTAAATATTATGATAATAATGTAAATGGTTCTCGTGTATTAATGCAGGTAATGGAAAAGCATAACGTAAATACATTAGTGTTTAGTTCTTCTGCTACGGTTTATGGTGATCCGGCTACGGTTCCAATTACTGAAGACTTCCCACTAAGTACAACAAACCCTTACGGGCAAACCAAATTAGTTGTTGAACAAATGTGTCGTGAAACGGTTAACGCAAACAGTAACTTATCTGTAGTATTACTACGTTACTTCAACCCTGTTGGCGCTCATATTTCAGGTACAATTGGTGAAGATCCAAAAGGTATTCCAAACAACCTAATGCCATTTATTACTCAGGTTGCTGTAGGCAAACGTGAATTTTTATCTGTTTTTGGTAATGATTACGATACTGTAGATGGTACAGGCGTACGTGATTACATTCATGTAGTTGATTTAGCTAAAGGTCATGTAAGAGCTATTGAAACATTGCATGGTAATGCGGGCTGTCATACCTTTAACTTAGGTACAGGCCAAGGTTATTCAGTATTGGAGATGGTAAAGGCCTTTTCTAAAGCTTGCGGTAAAGATGTACCTTACCAAATTGTTGAGCGTCGCCCAGGTGATATTGGGCAATGTTATGCAAACCCTGCGCACGCAGCTTCAGTTCTAAACTGGAAAGCCGAAAAGTCTTTAGAAGATATGGTAAATGATTCATGGCGCTGGCAGTCAAATAACCCGAACGGTTATAACGCGTAATCAATATTTATTAATTGAATGGTGCAAACCATTTTCTTTAAAAAAACAAAGCCAATGACTGAAAAGTGATTGGCTTTTTTATTAATTTTTTCTTTAATTTCTTATTAAAATTAGGCGATTAAATTATGTAAGCTAATGTAAAAGTGCTTGTTTTATATAGGTTCATTCATTTATATTGTATACCTATAATAATTAATATCTTCAGGTATTGCTTTGACTATAGCTTGTTTTAATCAGTTTAAAAATAAGCCTTCTTATGCCTTATTTATAACAATACTTCCTTTTGTTTTTTTTACTCAATCTTGTTCAAATACATCTGCAATCAGTGAAGAGAGTAGAAATATAGCGTTGCCTGAACAGTGGCAAACTAACACATCGAATGTACATATATCCTCTAAAACACCTCATTTTGATCAATGGGTAACAGAATTTGAAGATAATAAGTTGGTATCTGCAATTAAGGTTGCGCTTGAAAACAACAATGATCTTCAATCTCAAGCGATTACTGTTGCTCTCGCTAAAGAACGATTAGTAGTGTCTAATGCGAGTGATTTTCCTGAGTTATCGCTTTCAGCCAATAATACAAGGCGAAAAACATTAACCCAAAATACTGAAACATATCAAACTACAGCGAATCTTAGGCTTAACTTAAGTTATGAAGTGGATATTTGGGGACAACTTTCAGACAAACAGCAACAACAGCAATTAGCGTATGCATCAGCTAAATCGCAATACGAACATCAAAAATTAACGTTAGTTACCAATGTTATTAAACGTTGGTACAGTTTGATAGAAGCTAAAAAATTATTAAGCTTATATCAAGAAAGAGCGAAGAACTTAAACAAAAACTTAGAGATGATCAAATCATCTTATCGACTCGGTTTAGGTGAGGCGTTAGACGTTTATTTAACTAAAAATAGTGTTAACCGCGAATTAGAACGTGTTGTAGAGCAAAAACAAAAAGTAAAAGAAGTGGCACGATCGTTAGAATTATTGTTAGGCGATTATCCAAAAGGAATCTTTGATGTAGAAAGTAGTTTCCCTAAAATGAATATTGATTTTCATATTGAGAAACCTGCTGAATTATTAACTCGTAGAAACGACATTGCTTCAAGCTGGTTTGAATTATTAGCTTTAGACGCAGGGCTTGCTGTTGCACATAAACAACGATTTCCTAAATTATCCTTAAGTGGAACCTACGGAGACGCTGATAGTAAGCTAGGTGATTTGTTCAATGGAAACCCTTTAACCTGGTCGTTAATTGGTAATTTAACAACACCTATTTTTAATGGAGGTGCTTTAGCTTCGTTAGAAGAGCAGGCAAGACTAGAAGTTGTAAAAAAAGAACAACAATACCTTTCACAAGTTTTTAGCGCTTTTGAACAAGTTGAAAACTTAATGAGTAATCGTGAATCTTTGATAGAGCGTTTAAATTACTCAAAACAAGCGCAAGTTAATGCTTTAGAAGCCCAAAAATTATCTTTTAATCAATATATGCGCGGCTTAGTTACTTATACCACGGTACTCGAGTCAGAAAGAAGGGCGTTTGATGCTCAAACAACACTTATTCAACTTACCAATCAACTTCTTCAAAATAGAGCTGACAGCTATTTAGCTTTAGGTGGTGGATTACAATCTACTCTATTAGCTAATCAAAATAATCGTTCAAATGTTCAGGAACAATAACGTGAAACTTATAAGAAAATTACTCCCAATACTTGTTTTAATCGCTTTCGCTGTAACGGCGTACGTTGTTGTTTCTAATCCACCGACTATCAAGAAGTCTAGGCAAGAAGCGGTTGCTAAACTAAATATTGAAGTAACTAAAATTAAGGCCGAAAACCTTAAAATAGATGTGGAAAGTTACGGTACCGTAAAACCTAGAACACAAAGCATTTTATATTCTCAAGTATCAGGGCAGATTATTGAAATAAACCCTAAATTTAGAGAAGGTGGTTTTTTCGAAAAAGGTGAGACCCTTATTCAATTAGATAAGCGAGACTTATTAACGAATATTCAAATAACTAAATCGGCATTATTTAATGCACAGCAAGCATTACAAGAAGAACAAGCACGTTCAGAACAAGCCGAGCAAGATTGGGTTAGACTCGGTAATACTGATAAAGCGCCTGATTTAGTGTTAAGAAAACCGCAGTTAATGGCAGCTCAAGCCAAAGTTCTTTCAAGTGAAGCATCGCTGTCTCAAGCAAAATTAGCATTAGAACGTAGTGATATTAAAGCACCTTATACCGGGCGTATATTAAAAAAGGAAGTTGATATTGGTCAGGTTGTTTCACCAAATACTCAATTAGCTGAAATTTACGCGGTAGATTATGTGGAAATACGATTACCAATAAAAAATAAAGACTTACCTTATGTTGTATTACCTGAACCTAATCGTTTTTCTTCAACAACAGTCGCTAATATTGAACTGCCAAAAGTGAACTTTTACTCTGATCTTATTGGTGAGCAGTCTTGGCAAGGAAAGGTGGTAAGAACCGAAGGCGCTCTAGATGCTAAGTCTCAACAATTATTTGTTGTTGCACAAATTAATGATCCCTACGGAAAAGAAAATAGTGCGGTTAATCCTATAAAAATAGGTCAATATGTTACAGCGAAAATTTCAGGTAAAGTAATTGAAAATGCGATAACAATACCAAATAAAACAATATACCAAGGAAGTTATGTATATGTTGTAGAAGATAATCTGTTAAAAAGAAGAAATATTAATATTGTTTGGCAAAACAGAAAATCGTCTGTTATTGATAAAGGTTTAAATGAAAATGACTTTTTAGTTTTAACACCATTAGGACAGGTGTCTTCAGGTATGCGAGTAGCTATTAAGTCTATTGATGGTGAACCTGTTGTTAATTCGAATAAACTCAAGTCTAATGAACCAGGTATAAAAGGTCATGAGAAAGAACGGAAAAATTTAACGCCTGAACAAAGAGAGCTTCGTAAAGCCCAAAGAGAAAAGCGTCAGAGTAATACAAATGGAGCAGAACAATGATCGCTTGGTTTGCTAAAAATCATGTTGCTGCCAATTTATTGATGATCACCATTCTATTAATGGGGGTTTTCTCCTTAAAAAGTAATATACCTGTTGAAGTTTTTCCTTCATTCGCCTCAGAGATTGTAGAAGTTAAGCTAAGGTTACGTGGAGCAACGCCTGAAGATGTAGAACTTGGCTTAGCTATTAAAGTTGAAGAAGCTGTTCAAGATCTTGAAGGTATAGATAAAATGATCAGCACCTCAGTCGAAGGTTCTGCAACGGTTAGAATAGAAGCAGAATCAGGTTACGATGTAAGGCAATTACTTTCTGATGTAAAAAATCGAGTTGATGCAATCAATACCTTTCCTGCTGATATAGAAAACCCTATTACTTCAGTTAGACAAAATATACGTGATGTAATTTCTGTTACAATTTCATCAGAATACAGTGAGCGAGAAATAAGAGAGTTTGCTGAAAAAGTTAGAGATGATTTACTTAATTTACCCGAAGTTACCCAACTTTCTTTAGATGCTGTACGCGATTACGAAATTATCATTGAAGTTAAGCAGGATACTTTAAGACAATATAATTTATCTATATCAGACATATTAGCGGCGGTTCGAGCCAGTTCTCAAGATGTATCTGGTGGTAATGTAAGAACAGAAGGTGGAGATGTTCTCATTCGTAGCAAAGGGCAAGCCTATAGCCGCGAACAGTATGAAAATATTGTTATTAAAACAAATCCAGATGGTTCTTTATTACACTTAATTGATATTGCAAAAGTAGACGATGGTTTTGGTGAAAGACCTCTTAGAGCTCGCTTTAATGGTCAGCAAGGGGCATTGATTGATATATACCGAATTGGTAATCAAAATGCTATTGATGTTGCTGAGGCCGTTAGAGAATATATTGATGAAAGACAAGCTACATTACCCGTAGGTTTTACCTTAAGTTATTGGGATGACGACTCTGAAATTGTAAAAAGTCGTTTAAACACGTTAATAACGAATGCTATTCAAGGTGGCATTCTTATTCTTATTTTATTAACTTTGTTCTTAAGACCTTCTATCGCTTTTTGGGTATTTATTGGTATACCTATTAGTTTTATGGGCGCGTTTATTCTCATGCCATTTATTGGTGTTACCATCAATATAATGAGTTTATTTGGTTTCATTCTTGTATTAGGTATAGTGGTCGATGACGCGATTGTTACTGGCGAAAATATTTATAGTCATACCCATACCGCTAAATCAGGCTTAGAAGCTGCAATAAATGGTACTAAAGAAGTCGCTGGGCCGGTTACTTTTGGTGTGCTTACCACTGTTGCAGCCTTTTTACCTTTAGCTTTTATAGAGGGGCGACGTGGAGCTATCTTCTTTCAAATTCCTGCGATTGTTATTCCTGTTTTACTGTTTTCATTAATCGAATCAAAATTTGTTTTACCTTCTCATTTAAAACACTTAAAGCTTCGTAGTGAAAAATCAAAACAATCAAAATTTTCTGCATGGCAACAGCGATTTGCTGATGGATTTGAAAATGCCATTCTAAAATATTATCAGCCGCTACTTAAAAAAGCTGTTACAAATAAGCTTACGACACTGTCGTTATTTGCGGGTGTTTTTATTTTAATTGCAGCGTTTATTTCAAGTGGTTGGACTAAGTTTGTATTTTTCCCAAGTATACCGAGTGAAACAGCAAGAGCTGATTTAACTATGCCTGCAGGTACCAGTTTTGATGTGGTTGATGGTTACGTACAAAAAATGTCGAATGCAGCTAAAATACTGCAAGATAAATATCGTGACGAAGACGGTAATAGCGTTATTTTAAATACATTAGCGATAACCAGTAATGAGTCAGGACGTGTGCGTTTTGAAATTTTACCTGCCGATCAAAATACAACGGGGATTGGTTCTCGACAATTAGTAAATGAATGGCGTAATTTAATTGGAGAATTACCCGGAGCTGAAAGTTTAACTTATAGAGCTGAATTAGGACGTTCTGGTTCACCTATCGATTTTCAATTGATGGGGCATGACTTCGACGAATTAAAAGATGTAGCGAATCAAATTAAAGAAAAACTCGCAACGTATCCTTCTGTTTTTGAAATTACCGATAGTTTATCTAAAGGGAAAGAAGAACTTCAAATTGTGTTGAATGCGCAAGGGTATGCTATGGGCTTATCAAGCGCCAATGTGACTCGGCAAGTTAGAGGTGCATTTTTTGGTACTGAAATTCAACGTATACAACGCGGACGTGATGATGTGCGAGTAAGCATTATGTTTCCCCGTGAAGAACGAGAATCGATTAGTAGCCTGCGTGATATGTTGATTGAAACCCCAGCAGGCGGGCAAGTACCTTTATCGCACATTGCCAGTTTAGTTCCTGGAAAAAGCCCAGCAGCTATTACGCGTATTGATCGTTTTCGTAGTGTAAACGTAACGGCTGATGTAGATAAAAAAACCACAAATATGACAGTATTAAATGCCGATTTACGACCTTTTGTTGATGAGTTGGTTGCTTCACACCCTAATGTGAGTTTGGCTATTGAAGGCGAAGCTAAAGAACAATCAGAGTCGTTTAACAGTTTAACCTTAGGTCTTATTTTTGTATTTTTTATTATTTATTGTTTGCTGGCGATACCATTTCGTTCTTATATTCAGCCGATTATTGTTATGTCGATCATTCCATTTGGAATTATTGGGGCAATAATGGGGCATTGGATCATGAGAATGGATCTTACTATCTTTAGCCTTTTAGGCATGATGGCGTTAATTGGCGTTGTGGTTAACGACAGTTTGGTATTAGTCGACTTTATTAACAAAAAGCGTGAGCAAGGTGTTGAGTTGATGGAAGCGGTTTTAACCGCAGGGCGTTCACGTTTTAGACCGGTAATGTTAACTTCATTAACTACCTTTTTTGGATTAATGCCGTTACTGTTTGAAAAAGCAACTCAAGCACAATTCTTAATACCTATGGCAACGTCATTAAGTTTTGGTATTATATTTGCCACTTTTATTACGTTAATTTTAGTACCCGTTAATTACTTGTTAGTTGAATATATAACGCAGTGGGTAATAAAAACCAAACAAAATTTATTTAGTTCTAGTGCAGCTTAGTCTGTTTTACTTGTTTTTAAACTGAATGTAGTTTGAATGAAAATATATAGGAATTGTAATGGCAGAAGAAACGATCTTTTCTAAAATAATTAGACAAGAAATACCAACACCTTTGTTATACCAAGACGACCTTGTTACAGCGTTTAGAGATATTTCGCCACAGGCTAAAAGCCACATACTTATTATCCCTAATAAGT
The DNA here is from genome assembly GCF_002000085.1 of Pseudocolwellia agarivorans. Classification (GTDB taxonomy): domain Bacteria; phylum Pseudomonadota; class Gammaproteobacteria; order Enterobacterales; family Alteromonadaceae; genus Pseudocolwellia; species Pseudocolwellia agarivorans. The sequence goes on along the minus strand of NZ_MUZU01000002.1, from coordinate 334,642 downwards.
TAATTCCTACGGTAAACGATATCACTGAAGATGACGAACTTACTATAGGAAGAATGTTCAGTGTCGCTAGAAAATTAGCAAAGGAAGAGGGGATTAATGAAGATGGATATCGCTTAATTATGAACTGTAATAAGCATGGTGGCCAAGAGGTTTATCATATTCATATGCATTTAGTGGGTGGCGAGCCATTAGGTAAAATGCTCTCTATTTAATAATTAGTCTTAAATCTCATATTGGGTTTTTTAACAGCATTTTATTATTTAACTGATAATAAAATGCTGAATAATCTCCCTTCATTTTTCTTTTACTCTGTACATTCGTTTAAATATTGTTAGAATTCACGCCAAACCAAGGGGTGCCTTAATAGATTTTTTATTTTGGCTGAGATGCAATGCAAACCCTTTGAACCTGACCCAGTTAATTCTGGCGGAGGAATGGTTGTGTTTACTTTCACTACAATGCCACTTTTCAGCCAGATCACTATTTTATTTAAATTGAGATCTACATGAACCTTTCTAAATCAGCAATATCTATTGCATTAACTACGTATTTAGCTTCTTTTACAAGTTTTGTTCAAGCCTATGAATCTGACGAAACAGAACATATTACCGTTAGCTCAAGCTATAGAACACAATCTCTTGCTGAAGTGCCTACAAGTATTGCTGTTATCAGCGAGCAACAAATTGAAGATAGAGCTATTCAACATTTTGAAGAGTTAATTGGTAACGTTGCTAATTTAAATTTTTCTGGAGGTACATCGCGTCCTAAATATTTACAGATACGTGGCGTGGGTGAACGTTCAGAATACCGTGGTGCGCCTAATTCATCTGTAGGTTTTATCGTGGACGACATTGATTTATCTGGTCTTGGTATGGCTGCATCGATGTACGACATAAAACAAGTTGAAGTACTTAGAGGCCCACAAGGTACTCGTTTTGGTGCTAATGCTTTAGCGGGTTTAGTGTATTTAAAATCGAACGATCCAACTCAGGTACGCGAGCATGGTTTCAAAGCAACTTTAGGTAATGATGATTTAATTAATGTTGCTGGTTTTAGCTCAGGTGCTATTACAGAAGAGCTTAGCTATCGTATTTCTTTAGAGCAACATCAACAAAATGGTTATAGAGATAATCTATTTTTAAATCGTGATGATACCAATGCTATTGATGAGTTCTCAGGTAAATTTAAATTACACTTTACTCCAGATGAAGATCTCTCAATAGATTTTACCTATATTTTTGCTGATAACGATAACGGCTTTGATGTTTGGACACTAGACAATAACGGTTTTAATACCCTTACAGACGAGCCCGGTGCAGATAACCAAAAATCTTACGGTAGCTCATTAAAGTTTGCTTATAACGGATTATCTTTTGGGCTGTTTGAAGCAATAAGTAGTTATACAACTACAGAGCACCAACATGCATACGATGGTGATTGGGCTAACCCAGCATACTGGTTGGATAAAGACTGTGAAGGAGAAGCATGTGTTTACGACTTTTTATGGGACAAAAAAGCAGACCGTGATGTATGGTCTCAAGAATTTAGGCTAACCTCTAACGATTCATCTAAAATCTTTAATGATTCTACCGATTGGTTAGTAGGGGCTTATGTTAGTAAACTCTCTGAAGCTAATGATTTAGAGTCATATTACAATGGTTGGGAAAGTGAAATTCTCGATTCACAATATACCGCTAATAATTATGCTGTATTTACACAATTAGATAGCTGGTTACCTCATGCACATCAGTTATCTGTAGGGCTTCGTATTGAAAAACGAACAACTGAATATTCAGATAGCGAAGGCGATAATTTTAACCCAGATGAAACCATGTGGGGTGGTCATATAGCGTTAAGTAAGGTTATCACTCATCAGCATTCTGCTTATATTAGATTAGCGCGAGGTTATAAAGCTGGCGGTTTTAATATGGGGCTACCTACTGAATTAAAACAGTATAAAGAGTTTGATACTGAAACGTTAATTAACCGAGAAATTGGGCTTAAATCTAACTTTTTAGATAATACATTAATCACACGACTTGCTCTTTTTCATATGGATAGAAAAAATCAGCAAGTTAATGCTTCACAGCAAAATCCAGCTAAGCCAGAGCAATTTACCATTTACACGGCAAATGCAACAAGCTCAAAAGCTTATGGTTTAGAGTTAGAGCTTAATTATACTGTTACTGAAAGCTTAACTATCGATTCGACTTTAGGTTATTTACGCGCAACATACGACAACTATGCCTATTTTGATAAATATGGCACAAGCATTGATATTTCTGGTAGAGAACTCGCTCATTCACCTAAATATACCTACAGTTTTGGTGTTACCTATCAGGCGGATTCGGGACTATTTGCAAATATTAACGTAACAGGTAAAGATAATTTCTACTTTTCTGATAGTCACAGTGAACAATCTGAAGGCGCTAATTTAGTGAACGCTAAAATAGGTTATGAAGCCAAAGATTGGTCTGTATCTTTGTGGGCAAGAAACTTAACAGATGAAAAAGTAGCGACTCGTGGTTTCTTCTTTGGTAATGAACCTGATCTAGATTGGGTAAATAAAAAATACCAACGTTATGGTGCACCAAGACAAGTGGGAATTACTTTAGATTATAAATTTTAGTTAATATATTAAAACGCCTATTTTGTAATGATATAGGCGTTTGTTTACATAAACTCATTATTTTAGGACCTTTATGGATATTTCAATTGAAATTAGTTTGTACCCATTAGCTGAAGAAAACTTTAAAAAAGAAATATGGGACTTTATTAAAAAACTTCGCGGGGTTGATGGTTTAAACGTTGTTACTAATGGTATGAGCACGCAAGTGTTTGGAGATTACGATTTAGCCGTACATCATGTTATGTCTGAAATTAAAAAAGTTCACCATAGTGTTGATGCCGCCGTATTTGTTTGTAAGTTTATTGGCGGAAATAGATCAGAAGTTGAACCTGAACTGTAATACTTAATTTATAAAAGGTTACATGTCATGGAAAATATTATACATCACTATTTAACACTACCACTTCTTGAAGTCATTGCTGTTATTGCTTCATTATTATATGTGGTGCTTGCCGCTAAAAAAAATATCTGGTGTTGGCCAGCTGCTTTTATAAGTACAGTTATTTACACTTTTTTATTTTATAAATTTTATTTGTGGATGGATAGCTTTCTGCAAGTGTATTACATGGGAATGGCTTTTTACGGCTGGTATTGCTGGAATAAACCTACAGAAGACTTTCATAGTAACAGCATTCAACTAAAAACATACACGGCGACTACACATTTAATTTCTATAGTCATACTAACTATTATTTCGTTAAGTGTTGGCTGGTTTATGGATAAATATACACCAACGGATTTTCCTTATTTAGACAGCGCGACTACTGTATTTTCCGTATTCTCAACGTATTTAGTGGCGCAAAAAGTGATTGAAAACTGGCTCTATTGGATTGTTATTGACGCGGTTTCTATTTATTTATATGTAGAAAAAGGTTTAACGCCTACTGCTTTCTTATTTGGTGTGTTTATATTAATTGCAGCTTACGGTTACTATATTTGGCGACAAGAATATAAAGATGATGATATGACTCATTCTGAAGTGTTGAATTAAATTATTCATGGTTAAACATATTCATAACCATCATCAATTATGTTCAATGATAAAGGTGCTACCTTGCTTTACTGCGCTTAATCGTCAATCACCCTTTGTTATTAATCAAATAGAGGCTGGGCAAAGCAGTTTATGTTTTAAAGTTAAACATAATGATCAAAGTTACTTTGTAAAATATAACGATAATATTTCATTTTTTGAAAATGAAATGAAAACTTCCAAAGCTGCTTCTCATAGTGGGTTGTCACCTAAAATTATTTATGCAGATAAGCATTGGTTGGTAAATGAGTTTATTGAGGGGCAAACACTCGATAGAATAAGTAGTTTAAACACAGATAAAATAAGCACTGCAGTTAATTTGATGTCTCAATGTCATCAATTAAAAGTAGTTGTACCGCCGTTAAATATTATAAGTATTATCAGTCAAACTTTTCAAAGTTCTTGTTTTTCTGATACTCAAAAAGATCATATACAGACATTGCTTTGTAAACTTCCAACAGAATTTAGTCATAATTATGTGGTTTGTCATGGTGATATTAATTTTTCTAATATTATTACTTCTTATGGTAAAGCGTGGTTAATCGATTTTGAGTGTACTTGTTTAGCAGAAAAAGAGTTTGAACTTGCGATGTTTTTTGCAATTAATTTGCTAAATAAAGATGAGCAAGCCTATACACTAAGCCGCTATGAATCTTTAAATTACCGTACGGTTATAGATCGTAACTTATTAAATACCTACTTATTATATTCATATCTTCTTAATGGGTTGTGGTATATTGAAAAAAAGGAAGAGAAAAAATTAACTCAGTTGAGTAAAATTAAGTTTAAAAAATCTGCATTCGAACAATTTAAATTATTTGATAGTATTTGGGCTAGTGATTTTCCTTTAAATGAGATAATGAGATAAGGTGCTAGAATGTTACGGTTAATTACCGTGCAGGGCGATAAAACCTGCCGCATAATGCAGTATAAATAAAATAGAGATGTTTTTCGTGAATTGGAAAAACCTAATCAAAGATAAAGATAAGTTATTTTGGCTAATGCATACCGTAGGTTGGTTTGGATTTGCTTTAGTGCATTACTTGGGATCTTTATTGCATGATCTTCGGGATATCTTCATTGTTATTATTTTCCTTAATGCCTATTCTGGTTGGATGCTAACCGTCCCACTTCGTTACATATATCGTTATGTTTGGAACTTTAAACCTATTCAAATTGCGTTCAGTCTTATTGTTGTTTCATTTATAACGGGTGTCATTTGGCAAGTCATTAAAAATTTAAATTATTGGGAAATATATCAACATGGTTATCGCCCTGAATACTTGATTTATTATACTAAATTTAGTCTGTGGTCATTTTATATAGTGATCAGCTGGAGTGTTTTATATTTTGGTCTTAAATATTATCAAATGCTTCAAAATGAAAAACAAAATGTATTAACAGCGAATACAGAAGCTCACCAAGCTCAACTAAAAATGTTGAGATATCAATTAAATCCCCACTTTTTATTTAATACACTTAATGCTATTTCAACGTTAATATTAGTGAAAGATAATACTGTTGCTAATGCTATGGTCACCAAATTAAGTGACTTTCTACGTTATACTTTAGATAAAGATCCAATGAAAAAAGTCACCCTTGAAAGTGAAATTCAAGTGCTAACACTTTATTTAGACATAGAAAAAGTTAGGTTTGAAGAGCGTTTACAAGTTATTTTTGATATAGATGACAACTGTCATAACGCGCTAGTTCCGAGCATGATCTTACAACCAATTGCTGAAAATGCTATTAAACATGCTATATCAGTTCAGGAAGAAGGGGGAACTATTTTTGTAGCTGCGAAAGCTGTTGAAAATAATTTACACATGGAATTGTCAGATAATGGTCCTGGTGCCGTTATCGTTAATAACAACTTACATCGCGAAAATGGTATTGGACTTGTTAATACTCGAGAACGTTTACAAGCATTGTTTGGTAATGATTATTCTCTTATTGTGTCCAATAATTTTCCAAAAGGTGTTAAAGTAAATATAAGAATTCCTCTCCAAGTTGAAGCTGAAATATGACACAAGTTTTATCCACTATTGTTGTAGACGATGAACCATTGGCCAGAAAAGGCTTAATGGTTAGGTTAGCAGAGCATAAAGATATCAATATAATTAAAGATTGTAGTAATGGCCGGGAAGCTCTTGCAGTAATCAAAGAACATAAGCCTGACTTAATGTTTATTGATATAAAAATGCCAGGTTTGAATGGTTTTGAAGTGGTTAACGAAATTATTGCTCAAAACTTATCTATGCCAATTGTTGTTTTTGTTACGGCATTTGAAGAATATGCATTAAAAGCTTTTGAAATACATGCTCAAGATTATTTATTAAAACCCGCTGATGATTCTCGTATTGAAAACGCATTAGAAAAAATTAGAGAACGTATTGCTAATAAAGACAATGCCGAACAAAAATTAAAATTAGCTCAACTTGTCAGTGATGTAACGGGTAATAAGAGTCAGGATATTTTAGAGGCTGTAGAAAATAATAAACCTATTCATTTTAATCACTATTCAGATGTACTTGCCATAAAAGATGCTGGGGAAGTAAGCAGGGTACCCGTTAAAAATATTTTGTGGATAGATGCTGCTGGTGATTACATGTGCGTGCATACTGCGACAGAAACACATATTCTTCGACAAACAATGAAGCAATTAGAAGAAAGCTTAGACCCTAGAATTTTTATTCGTAGTCACCGTTCAACAATGGTTAATAAAAATTACATTAGTAAATTTTGCAGCCAACTTAATGGTGAATACTACCTTGTTATGAGTAATGACAAAGAGTTGAAAGTAAGTAGAAGCTATAAAGATAAAGTAAAGAGTATTGTAAATTCGTAATGGGTAACTAAAATGTCATTCATAAGATGGTTTTGTGTATGAAACTGAAAGTTTACGATCAAAATTAGTCAGAATGTTTAGTGTCTTTAAATACTGCTAATCATTAATTGAACATTTATACGAATGCTAAGTATAAAATCAATCTATTATGTCGTTATTTATTAGTTCAGGTAATAAAAAAGGTAGCCTTTAGGCTACCTTTTTATGTTTAAAGCAATTAATTAACTTAAGTGTTTATCTTCAACAGTTAATATTTTAAGTGTATTAGTTGCACCAACAGTTTCCATTGAATCACCGTGCGTAAATATGATTTTATCACCCACTTTTAGTTCTGACTTACCAATAACCATTTTAAGAGTTTCAGTTGACAACGTATCGTTACCACAAGAAGTAGAATCAAATTGTACAGGATAAACACCACGATATATTGCAGATCTAGTCAATGTTTTAGGATGTCTTGAAACAGAATAAATCGGTAAACCAGAAGTAATGCGAGACATTATTTTACTTGTTTGACCTGATTCTGTAAGCGCAATAATTGCTTTAACACCATCTAAATGGTTAGCTGCGTACATAGCAGATAAAGCTAGTGTTTCTGAAATTTCAGTAAATTTCAGTTCTAAACGGTGATTTGAACTATTTACAGAACGATGAGTTTCAGCGCCCACACAAACAGCAGCCATAGCTTTAACAGTTTCTACAGGGAATTTACCCGCAGCTGTTTCAGCAGAAAGCATTACCGCATCAGTACCATCTAATACCGCGTTTGAAACATCCATAACTTCAGCACGAGTCGGCATAGGTTGTTCAATCATCGTTTCCATCATTTGAGTTGCAGTAATTACAGCTCTATTTAATTGACGGCTTCTAGCAATAATATGTTTTTGTTTACCTACTAATGCAGCATCGCCAATTTCAACACCTAAATCACCACGAGCAACCATTACAACATCAGATGCTAAAATAATATCATCTAATACTTGGTCATCGTTTACTGCTTCAGCACGTTCAATTTTAGATACTAAAAGTGCATCACAACCAGCTGCTTCAGCTAGAGAACGAGCTAAACGCATATCTGCAGCATCACGAGGGAAAGAAACAGCTAAGAAATCAACACCAATTTCAGCAGCAGTTAAAATGTCTGCTTTGTCTTTTTCTGTTAGTGCAGGAGCAGTTAATCCACCACCTTGACGGTTAATACCTTTATTATTTGATAAAGGGCCGCCTACAGTAACTTCAGTAAATACTTTTGTGTCTGTGCTGCTTAATACTTTAAGCTGAACACGACCGTCATCAAGTAATAGAATGTCATCAACATTTACGTCTTGAGGTAATTTTTTGTAGTCGATACCTACTTTTTCTTGAGTACCTTCACCTTTACCTAGTTCAGCATCTAACTCAAACTTATCACCAATAGCTAACTTGATAGGGCCATCTTTGAATGTAGATACGCGAATTTTAGGGCCTTGTAAATCGCCTAAAATACCAACATATACACCTAGTTCTTTAGAAATTTCACGTACAGTGTTTGCACGATCAATATGGTCTTGAGCAGTTCCGTGTGAAAAGTTAAGTCTTACAACGTTAACACCTGCTTCAATAACGCTTTTTAATACTTCTCTGCTTTCAGTTGCTGGACCCAATGTGGCAACTATTTTCGTTCTTCTAGGCATTTTAATCCTTAATTTTTTAAATTAAATTAATTGGTAAAGGGTAAATCTTTATTCTTTTCTTTCAAATCTCGAACTTCTTAAACTATCTTTTACTTTTTTAAGGTTGTCTCTAAATTTAGTGCCGCGTCGTAAAGTAAAGCCAGTCGCTAATATATCAATTAATGTAAGTTGGGCAATACGTGAAGACATAGGCATATATAAATCAGTATCTTCAGCAACATCGATCGATAAAACCATATTACATTCTTTTGCTAAAGGAGAACCTTCAGTGGTTATACCAATAACAGTTGCGTCATTTTCTTTAGCTAAGCTTGCGACTTCTACTAATGATTTAGTGCGCCCTGTATGAGAAATAATAACGACAACATCACCTTGACGGCTATTTATAGCACTCATTCGTTGCATTAATATGTCATCAAAATATACAACAGGAACATTAAATCTAAAAAACTTGTTTAAAGCATCATGAGCAACAACTGCTGAAGCACCTAAACCAAAAAATGAAATTTTATTGGCTTGAGTCAGAATATCTACAGAGCGATTAATGGTGGAAGTGTCTAAACTTTTACGTGCTAGTTCAAGATTTGCCATTGTTGATTCAAAAATTTTAGTTGTATATTCTTCAGCACTATCATTTTCGTCAACATGTCTATTTACATAAGGCGTACCATTGGCAAGGCTTTGCGCTAAATGTAATTTAAAATCTGGGTAACCTTTTGTGTCTAATCTACGACAAAATCTATTTACGGTAGGTTCACTGATATTTGCTTGTTTTGCCAAAGCAGCAATACTTGCATGTATTACAGTTCCGGGCGATGAAAGAATTACATCGGCGACTTTACGTTCTGATTTACTAAAGGTGTCTAGTTCATTGGCGATTTTTTCTAATATATTCATTAATTACTAACCCTAGATCTTTTATATTATAAACTAACTGTAATTTATTTTCTAAATGATAACAGAAAAAGTGAAAATTTATTTCATAATTATTACTAATATAAAGAAAATGAGAAATATTGGCAAATATTTAATTGGTTTCGCTCATTTTTTAGCAAAAATAATGCTGAAAGTTGCGGATAATGTAAGTTTGTAATAAAAGTGTATTATGTAATAAAATTACAAAAAGTTCTTTACTGATGGGTTAGCACAAGCTAAATTAAGTATTATAATAGGGTCTAGTAAGTAATAAACGAATTTAGAGAAATAATATTATGAATAATTTTGATAGCCAAGCGCCAAGTGAAATCGTAATTTTTGGTGCCTTAGGGGATTTATCTCGCCGTAAATTATTACCTGCATTGTATCAATTAGACTGTGCCGGCTTATTAAACCCAGAAAGCCGTATTGTTGGTGTTGCTCGTCAAGAGCATGATTTAAAAGCTTTTATCAGCATAGTAAATGAAAATTTAACGCAGTTTGTTAAAGAAGGTTTAGATAAAGACGCATTAGAACGTTTCTTAAATCGTTTGGTTTATCAAAAACTAGATTTTAAAGAAACAAGCTCATTCAATAAGTTAGCAAAAACATTAAAAGGTGCTAATGACACAAGAGTTTATTATTTTTCAACAGCTCCTGCTATTTTTGGTGATATTTCTGATGGTCTATATGCTGCTAATTTAATTACTGATAAAGATCGTGTAGTAATGGAAAAACCTATTGGTCATTGTTTAGAATCTTCTAAAGTGATTAACGACCAAGTATCTCGCTTCTTTAAAGAAAATCAAATTTACCGTATCGATCATTACTTAGGTAAAGAAACCGTTCTTAACTTACTTGTACTACGCTTTGCTAATTCGTTATTTACAACGAACTGGGATAGAAACAGTATTGATCACGTGCAAATTACCGTTGCTGAAAGTGTTGGCATAGAAGGGCGTTGGGGTTTTTATGATGACGCAGGCCAAATGCGTGACATGATCCAAAACCACCTATTACAAATTTTATCGCTACTGGCTATGGAGCCTCCTGCTGATTTAAGTGCAGATAGTATTCGTCTTGAAAAATTAAAAGCGATAAAAGCACTTCTACCAATTGATCGTATGAACATCAAAGATAAAACAGTTCGCGGTCAATATGCTGACGGTTTCTTAAATGGAAATCCAGTACCAGGCTACTTAAATGAAGAAGGCGCTAAAGCGAATAGTAATACTGAAACATTTGTTGCAATTAAAGCTGAAATTGACAATTGGCGTTGGGCTGGCGTGCCATTTTATTTGAGAACTGGTAAAAGAATGCCAGCTAAACACAGTGAAATTGTAGTTCACTTTAAAGAACAGCCACATAACATTTTCAAAGAAAGCTACTCAGAATTACCTGCCAATAAACTCACTATTCGTCTGCAACCAGATGAAGGTGTTGAATTGCAAATGATGAACAAAATTCCGGGCATAGCTTCACAAATGCACATTCAAGAAAACAAACTTGATTTAAGTTTTTCTGACACCTATGAAAATGAAAGAGTTGTTGATGCTTATGAACGCTTGATGCTTGAGGTGATTAATGGCAATCAATCGTTATTTGTTAGTCGTGACGAAGTTGAAGCTGCTTGGACATGGGCTGATAGTATTATCGAGGCATGGAAAGAAACTAACGAGCCACCTAAGCCATATCCTGCAGGGTCGTGGGGACCGGTATCTTCAATTTCTTTAATTGCTCGTGACGACAGACAGTGGGTTGAATAATGCAACAGGTTAATGATTTTAATACACGTAATGAATTAGACGAAGCGTTAGCAACAAAAGTTGCTAACGAATTAAATAAAGCGATTACTGAAAAGGGTAAAGCTAGCTTAGCTGTATCAGGTGGTTCTACTCCTAAAGGTTTTTTTAAAGCCTTATCACAAATTGATTTAGCTTGGGATAAAGTCACTATTACTTTAGCTGATGAGCGTTGGGTTGATTTTGAAAGCGATGCAAGTAATACGCGATTAGTACATGAAAATTTATTACAAAACAACGCTAAAGCCGCCACCTTTTTTCATATTAAGAAGGGCGAATTGTTATCTGACAGCACATTGGCTGAATTAAATATAGCGGCTAAAGAAAGCTTATTACCGCTAGATGTTTTAATTCTCGGAATGGGTGAAGATGGTCACACAGCATCATTATTTCCATGTAGCGATCAAATTAAGCAAGGTTTATCTCTTGATAATACCGATGCATTGATGAAAGTTGTGCCTAAAACGGCACCTAATGATCGTATTACATTTACTTTCTCTCATCTTATACAAAGTAAAAATATTATTTTACATGTGTGCGGTGAAAGTAAGAAAACAGTATTAGCTCAAGCTAATGCTGGAGCTGATTTTTTTGAAATGCCAATAAGAGCGTTCTTACAAGATCAAAAAGTCACTACACAAGTATATTGGGCAGAATAGTTCATGAAAAAAGAAATTGTAGATATTACCCAGCGCATAATAGAACGAAGTAAGAACTCTAGAAGTGCTTATTTAAAAAAGATCAGAGCCGCTAAGTCAAAAACGGTTCATCGAGCAAGTTTATCGTGTGGTAATTTAGCCCATGGTTTTGCTGCGTGTGGAAAAGAAGATAAGCAAAAGTTGCGTGGTTTGAATCACTCAGACATTGCTATTATTTCAGCATACAACGATATGCTTTCAGCACATCAACCTTATCAAACATACCCTGATATTATTAAAGCGGCAGTATCTGAAACCGGTGGCGTTGCGCAATTCGCTGGTGGTGTTCCTGCTATGTGTGACGGTGTTACACAAGGTCAACCAGGTATGGATTTAAGCTTAATGAGTCGTGATGTTATTGCAATGGCTACGGCTGTTGGTTTATCTCACAACATGTTTGATGGTGCATTAATGCTAGGTATTTGCGATAAAATTGTACCGGGATTAATGATCGCTAGTATGACCTTTGGTCATTTACCTACAGTATTTGTGCCTGCTGGCCCTATGCCTTCAGGTATACCTAACAAAGAAAAAGTACGTGTTCGCCAAAAATTTGCGAAAGGCGAAGTAGGTAAAGAAGAATTACTAGAAGCTGAATCAGCTTCATACCATAGTGCCGGTACTTGTACCTTTTTTGGTACGGCTAACTCTAACCAACTTGTTGTTGAAGTGATGGGGTTACATTTACCGGGAGCTTCATTTGTTGCTCCAAATACAGAATTACGTGAAGAATTAACAAAAGCGGCAGCTCGTCAGGTAACTCGTTTAACTGAACAAGCAGGCAATTACATGCCTATTGGTGAAATGATTGATGAACGTTCAATTGTTAACGCTATTGTAGGACTAACGGCTACAGGTGGTTCTACTAACTTGACCATGCACATTATCGCTTTTGCACGTGCTGCTGGTATTATCATTGATTTCCAAGATTTTAATGACATTTCGGATGCTGTTCCGCTTATTACTCGCATTTATCCTAATGGACACGCAGACATTAACCACTTTGAACAATCTGGTGGTATGGCACTTTTATTTAAAGAGCTTATTGAAGGCGGCCTTGTTCATGAAGATGTTGAAACGATTTGTGGACGTGGTTTAACACGTTATACACAAAAACCAATATTAAAAGATGGTGAGTTAATTTGGGTTGATGGTGCAACTGAGTCAAGCGACAAAGAAGTTATAGCTACAGTTGCTCAGCCCTTTAAAGCTGATGGTGGCTTAAAAGTACTAAAAGGTAACTTAGGTACTTCTGTTATCAAAACATCTTCTTTAAGACCGGGTTGTGAAATAGTTAAAGCACCTGCTGTTGTATTTGAAGATCAAAATGATCTCGATGCAGCTTTCCAATCAGGTGCGCTAGATAAAGATTTTGTTGCTGTTGTTCGTTTCCAAGGCCCTAAAGCACGAGGAATGCCTGAACTGCATAAACTAACTCCGCCTTTAGGTGTGTTACAAGATAAAGGCTTTAAAGTGGCGTTATTAACTGATGGTCGTATGTCAGGCGCTTCAGGTAAAGTTCCAGCTGCTATTCATTTATGTCCTGAGGCTTTAGATGGTGGTTTAATCGCTAAAGTTCAAACTGGCGATATGATTTTACTTAATGGTGAAACGGGCGAATTAACTCTTTTAGTTAGTGAAGAAGAGCTTGCTAAACGTGAAAATGCACAATTTCAAGTGAATGGGCATCATGAAGGTTTAGGGCGTGAACTCTTTGGATTTATGCGTAAATCATTAAGTTCAGCTAATACAGGGGCTTGTTCACTGTTTGATCAGGACGTTTAAAAATGAATTCAGCGATTAATTTAGTTGCTGATATTGGTGGTACTAATTTAAGAATTGGTACCACGGATATAAAAGGCAATATCAGTAACCTGAAATTATATCAATGTAATCAATTTTCTGGTTTAGCTGAAATCATTCAAGATTACTTGTCTCAAATTGATACTAGTAATGCTGAACTTAATGCTTGTTTCGCTATAGCTTGTCCTGTTGATAATGATCTTATGTCAATGACAAATTTACCGTGGAAGTTTTCTCAAAAAGAGCTTCAAAAAACGTTAAATTTAAGTCAAATGTATTTTATTAATGACTATACGGCTATTGCTCATGCTGTTCCGTTATTAAATAACGAACAAAAAGTTCAGCTTGGTACTGGTGACGTTGTAAAGGGCAAACCTATTTCAATTTGCGGTCCTGGCACAGGTTTAGGTGTTGCTAACGTTGTTAACGTAAATGATCAATGGGTGAGTTTAGGTGGTGAAGGCGGTCATGTTGACTTCGCTCCTACTGATGAAACAGAAATAGAAATTCTTAATTTTTTACTTAAAAAGTATAAGCATGTTTCTTACGAACAAGTACTTTCAGGATTAGGGATTCAGCAAATTTATCAAGCACTAATGTCTATCAAAGGGCTTAAGCCTGAAGCATTAGAAGCGAAAGATATTACACAAAAAGCAATCAACAATGAATGTGAAGTGTGTAAAGAAACATTAGATAAATTTTGTGAAATATTAGGAAGCTTTGCTGGTAACTTGTCGTTAACCTTAGCTAGTTTCGGTGGTGTTTACATAGCCGGAGGCATAGTGCCTCGATTTATCGAATATATTAAAAATAGTAACTTTAGAAGTCGTTTTGAAGCAAAAGGTAGGTTTGAAGCATTTAATCAAGCTATACCAACATTTGTTATCACCGAGCCACAACCGGGTCTACTTGGTGCAACTGCTTTTATTTGCCAAAAACTTACCTTAAAAAATGTATAAAGAGAAATTATGACGTTATCAAACAATTGGCAAGTATCGCCAAAAGATCTTTTTGCTATGGGACCAATCGTTCCTGTACTTGTTATTAAAGACGTAGCAGACGCTTTACCTATTGCAGAAGCTCTTTTAGCTGCAAATGTTAAAGTGTTAGAAGTGACTTTAAGAACGCCTGCTGCATTAGATGTTATTAGTATTATCGCCAAAGAATTACCAGAAGCGGTTGTTGGCGCTGGAACAGTAACAAACAGAGCTATGTTACAACAGTGTCAAGATGCTGGAGCAAAGTTTGCGATAAGCCCTGGTTTAACAAAAGACTTATTACAAGCAGGTAAAGAAGGTGATATCGCTTTAATTCCTGGTATCTCATCTATTTCAGAACTTATGGATGGTATTGACTATGGTTACGATCACCTGAAATTTTTCCCAGCAGAAGCTTCTGGTGGTGTTAAAGCATTGCAATCAATTGGCGGTCCATTCCCTGATATTAAATTCTGTCCTACTGGTGGCATTAACATTAATAATGTACGTGATTACTTAGCATTACCAAATGTTGCTTGTTGTGGTGGTTCTTGGTTAGTATCAGATGAAATTGTTGCTAACAAAAACTGGTCAGCAATTACTGATTTAGCTTTAAAAGCATTAGCTCACGTAAAATAATATTTATTTTGAGTGATAAAAAACCAAGCATTGCTTGGTTTTTTTATGCTTAATTTTTAATACTCTTCACTTTTTTGATAAAATTTAACCTGTTACAAAGCCTAATAAGCGATACGTACTCTTACTGGGTTTGGAAAAATTCTACGTCGTAAATTTTCATTATGTAACCTCTATACCCGTTACCACTCAAGCGCTTCTATGATGGGTCTAAAAATCATTTATGGGGCTTATTAACTTTAGTTAGGCTCCTGCAAGGATGTAGGACATTAGGGTAACGCAGGAGCAGTTACCGAGAATAACCATGAGGTAAACTTAATGCCTTGCATACATGGATGTAGACCTTAGCTTTTTTTGGAAATTTAAATCTGTGCCTAAATTGTTTTTAGTTTCTACTGAAACCTGAATCTTAAATGATAACGGCTATATATTAGTTAATACTTAATTTTGTTAAAAAATTAATAATATCGTCTGACTCATATAGCCAAGTAAACGTACCATTTTCATTTGGTATTTTTAAGCAGGGTACTTGTCGCTTTCCGCCTTCTTGAATCAATGTTTTGTTATGTTTTTCACTTTCATTGACGTCTTTATACTCAACATCAATCTTTAAGTTTTTAATGGCCTTGATTGTTTTTATGCAATAAGGGCAATGAGACATTTTGTACAATGCGAATGTGTTTTTTTTCATTTCATTATCCTATGCGGGTAAGTGACCCGTTTTAACGTAAATAATAGCGCCATCATCTTTAGTAAAAGGCGTGTGTGTACTTAAATGTGGACTACGGATCCACGTACCTTTAGGGTAGCTTCCGTATTCATCATGAAAGGTTCCTTCGAGTACCAATATTTCTTCACCACCCCAATGACGGTGTGAGTTAAATAAGGTATTAGGTTCCCATTTAACGAGCGCAACATGTTCGTGTTCAAATTCGTGTAAAGGCATTACAGATAAACCTTCTACTAATCCGGGTAACCATGCTTGTTCTGTTGTCCTAATGATTTTTTGTTCTGTATCGTTAGAACTAAACTGATGAAGTTTTACAAAAATAGTTGCACCTTCAGCACCAATTTTTGGTGTGTGTTGAGTTCCTATAGGATTGCGCACGTAGCTACCTTTTGGATAGTTATTATGTTCGTCAGAGAATACCCCCTCTAAAACAAAAAACTCTTCACCACCAGAATGTAAGTGAGCTGAAAACTCACTGTACGGCTTGTAACGAACTATCGTGGTAGCTCTAGCAACTTCATCGCCTATGCGATCTAGCATTTTTCTATCTACGCCAGGCATTGGAGAGGGGACCCAAGCTAATTTGTTAGATGAAACGATAACTCGTTTGTTAAAATCTTCATTTATTTTTAAAGTCATGTTAATACCTTTGGAGTATCTATTAATAGGTAGATAATGTTTTTAAATAAAAAAACTATATTAACCTTAACTCGGGTTAATGAATGTTAGATAATGAATTAAAAATCTTATTTATCAAAATCTTAATCTGTATCGTTGTTTTCCTAAGTTATATTAGTCTCTCAACATTGATATTTTTGTGTATAACAAGGCGAATTTTTCTATCTAATAGCTGGCTATTAGTAATAAATTCAACGAAGTTAGGCATAAAAATAGCTTGTTGAGTAACTTTGCTTATCCCGAGCTGAGGTTATATTAATTAAAATATTATTTATGTATGGAATAATTTAATCAAAATTACGTTATACAAACGAATGTCTGTAGAGCTTTCGATATCACTTTTACAGTATGGCTAGATCTTTAAATCGTTAATCGTATTATTGATCACCGTGATAAGGTGATTTGGTTCACCTTTAGTTCTAGCAATCAACATTGCGCCCTCTATTACAGACACAAATGAAATAGCAAAAGCTTTAGCAGAAACATTTTGTTTAATTGCTTTTTGGTGCTGCCCTAAAGTAATTGCTTCTTCTACCCAAGATTGAACCGTTTCAAAAAAGTATATAAGTTTAGCAACAGAAGCATCGCATATAGAGGTTAACTCGCTTGCTAACATGCCACACATACAAAACTTATTTTGCTTTACTACATCAATATAAACTTCGGCCATTTGTACTATTTGCTCAATACCTGATGGGTAAAGATCTCTTATTTCTAATAGCTTAGCGTGAAAATTATCAACATAACGTGCAGTCATTGAGAGTGCTAATTCTTTCTTTGTAGGAAAGTAATAATGAATACTCGATGTTTTTATACCAACATCGTTTTGAATATCTTTGTAACTAAAGGCATTAAAGCCTTTGGTTTGAGTATAAAATTCAGCAACATCTAATATTTTATGTGCGGTATCGTTTAACTTTAGCATAATGTTTCTCAAATGAACTTGACGCTATTATGCCCTGCGACTTAAGTAAGTCAAGATTTATCTACTAGTAGGTAGGTAAGGTTTTAAAGAAGAAAAACATAAAAATTAGGTAATAAAAAAGCCAAGCAATGCTTGGCTTTCGTTGTTTAACAGCTGATTTAACTCATTAACGTTATATCAGTTAAGTTATTACTACTTGTTGTAGTTAATTACGTGTGCTGCTAAATCAAGAACTTTGTTAGAGTAACCAATTTCATTGTCGTACCATGAAACAACTTTAACAAATGTATCAGTTAATGCGATACCAGCTTTAGCATCAAATACTGAAGTACAGATTTCACCAACGAAGTCATTAGAAACAACTTGATCTTCTGTGTAACCTAAAACACCTTTTAACGCGCCTTCCGAAGCTTCTTTCATTGCTGAACAGATTTCTTCATAAGTTGCTGCTTTCTTTAAGTTAACCGTTAAATCAACAACTGAAACATCAGGAGTAGGAACACGGAAAGCCATACCTGTTAATTTACCGTTAAGCTCAGGAATTACTTTACCAACAGCTTTTGCTGCGCCAGTAGATGATGGAATGATGTTTTGACCAGCACCACGACCACCGCGCCAATCTTTAGCTGAAGGGCTATCAACTGTTTTTTGTGTAGCAGTTGTTGCATGTACTGTAGTCATAAGACCGTCAGCAATGCCCCAATTGTCGTTTAACACTTTAGCGATAGGTGCTAAACAGTTAGTTGTACAAGAGGCGTTAGAAACAATGTCTTGGCCTTCGTATTTATCAAAGTTAACACCCGATACAAACATAGGAGTGTCATCTTTAGAAGGAGCAGATAAAATTACTTTTTTCGCACCAGCAGTAATATGTTTACGAGCAGTTTCATCTGTTAAGAATAACCCCGTAGATTCAACAACAACGTCAACGTCAATGTCGTTCCACTTTAATTCTTCAGGGTTACGTACTGCAGTAACACGAATAGTATTACCGTTTACTACTAAGTTACCGTCTTCTACTTCAACAGTACCTTTAAAACGACCATGAGTTGAGTCATATTTAAGCATATAAGCCATGTAGTCAACATCAATCAAATCATTAATACCAACAACTTCAATATCATTTCTTTCTGCTGCTGCTCTAAATACGAAACGGCCAATACGGCCAAAACCGTTAATACCTACTCTAATAGTCATAATCTAATCCTAAATAACAATAATGTAGTAAAATTACATCATTTTGAGAAAAATTCAAGTAAAACTTACATTTTTGATAAAAAAACATGTGATGATTTAGAACATTTAAACCCATTAAATTTATGAAAATTCTTCAACTGTTTTATAACAAAAATAAAGTGTAAATCATGGTTTTTTTATCTATTTTAAAAGTTAACAGGAAAGTACTATTAACTTTGATATAGTTAGCCTACAGCTCAATTTTAGGATCTAATGATGAAAGACGAAGAATATAAAAACAAGTTATCTGAAGACGCTTACAAAGTGTGTAGATTAGCCGCAACCGAGCGACCTTTTACTGGAATATACAATGACCATTGGGAGGCAGGTCAGTACCTCTGTGCTTGTTGCGATAAACCTTTGTTTTCTTCAGAACATAAATTCAATGCAGGCTGCGGTTGGCCAAGCTTTTACCAAGCAATAACAGGCAATGTAAGTTACAAGCCAGACAACTCAATCAACATGACGCGAGTTGAAATAACATGTACAGCTTGCGACTCTCATTTAGGGCATGTATTTGACGATGGGCCTTTACCTACAGGGAAAAGGTACTGTGTTAACTCGTTAAGCCTAGCGTTTCAAAGTAACATGTAACTTATGTTGTAATAATACTTTTGTAGTTTCTTTACAACATCATGGCTTTTTAAACTTACCATCCAAAATCGTGCTTAATGTTTTAGATGCTACGTTGTCTAAAAAGTCACTTTTTAAGTTAAAGGTTTTAGCATAGCTTTTTAAGTCAACCCTCTTTATAGACTCATCTTCAGGTGAATGAGTCTGTAAAATTTTAGACCAAATGTATACTTGCTTATACTTGTTTTTGTCAGCAAAAATTGTGGCAATAGATTTAAATATCTCAGTATTTATTGATTCATCAACCGTTGTTAGTTCTAAAGCGTGATACAGCAAATCTAATGTTTTGTTTTGATCTCGTTTTGCATAGTAAGTTGCTAAGTTAAATTGCAACTTAGGTGTTTCAAGTTGATGCGTATCTTCCAAGGCTAAAAATGATTGTAATGCATCTTTATTTAAATGCCTTGTCCAGTGGTAATACAGTAGGCTAGGGTGTTTTGAATCTTTAGTGGTATCAGATATTTCTTTAATTCTTTTTTTAGCATCTACGACGTTGTTTATACGCATACTTTGTTTTTCTTTAAACTTTATATGCTCTATTTTAGATGCGTGTTCCATGCATTTTGCGTAGTTTTCGTATCCAATAAGTTGATTATACTTATTCTCATCTGCGGGTAATGTTTGCTGTGCTAAATTGGCAAACCCAACGTCAATACGTTCTTTTTTACACCACGAATCTTCTTTAAACTCGTTACATATTTTTGGGTGGTTGTCACATAAGTCTGCAAAACTAGGGGCTTTATTACAACCCGACATTAATACATAAGCACCTGTTAGCAGTACTAATGTTAAATTATTTTTTCTATTCATAATGCGTATGCCTAATGTTCCTAAAATTTACAAAGTATTTTTGTGTAACCTATGGTGAAAGTTTTTATAATAACTTACAATATGCAGCGGTTTTCTTATACCAATTAGATAGTAATCAATCATAGCTTATTGCGAAATCAACAGAAATGAAAAGGTTTAAATAATGACAAGTATTCTTGAAGAACAATATCAAAGTAGCTGGCAAGAACGACAGACTCTTGCTGAAAACATGCAACCCATAATTGGCCAGCTTTTTAGAAATAAAGGTATTGAAATTGCTATTCATGGGCGTCCGTTAGTTAATGCATCTGCTATTGATATTATTAAAGCTCATAAATCTGTAGCTCTTCACGAAGAAACTAAATTAAGACTCAGAGAAAGTTACCCATTTATCGAGGCTCTTAGTAAGCTTCCTCTTGCGCCTGCACGCATAGATGTAGGTAAACTAGCTTATCGTTATTTGTTTAAAGGTGAGGCTAATGGTTTAACTATAGAAGATTTTTTAAATAAAGAACTAAATACTATTGCTAATAAAGCGCAAGAGTCTAGTTCTCAAGATGTTGTACTTTATGGTTTCGGTCGTATTGGCCGTTTATTAGCTAGACTTTTAATTGAAAGAACAGGTCCAAGCAGCGCATTAAATTTAAAAGCTATTGTTATTCGTCCTGGTAAAGCTGATGATCTTGAAAAACGTGCAAGTTTATTGCGTAGAGATTCTGTACATGGTGCTTTTAACGGTAGTATTACTATTGATAAAGAAAACAACGTAATTAAAGCTAACGGTGCTTTTATTCAAGTTATTTACGCTAAATCACCGTCAGAAATTGACTACACTGAATATGGTATTAATAACGCGTTAGTTGTAGATAACACAGGTATCTGGAGCGACGAAGAAGGTTTAGGCCAACACCTTAAATCGAAAGGCGTGAGTAAAGTATTATTAACAGCTCCTGCTAAAGGCGATATTAAAAACGTGGTTTATGGTGTTAACCATAAAATGATCAAACCTGAAGACACTATAGTGTCAGCGGCTAGCTGTACTACCAATGCTATTACGCCCGTGTTAAAAGCGCTTAACGACAAGTTTGGTATTAAAAACGGCCATGTTGAAACCGTACATTCATACACCAATGATCAAAACTTAATTGATAACTATCATCCAGCACCTCGCCGTGGTCGTAGTGCACCATTGAATATGGTTATTAGTACAACCGGTGCAGCAAAAGCGGTAGCTAAGGCTTTACCTGAACTTGCGGGTTTATTAACCGGTAATGCGATCCGAGTACCAACACCCAATGTATCTATGGCGATAATGAACTTAAACTTAAAAGAAAGCACAACTAAGTCAGACTTAAACGACTATTTAAGACAAATCTCATTAAATTCAGATTTACAAAACCAAGTAGATTACACCGCATCCACAGAAATTGTATCAACTGATTTAGTGGGTTCGCGCTATGCAGGTGTTGTAGACTCACAAGCTACAATTGTTGATGGCGACAGAGCTGTATTATACGTATGGTACGACAACGAGTTTGGTTATAGTTGTCAGGTGGTAAGGGTAATGCTTGAAATGGCCGGTATTGAAATACCCACATTACCACTGGTATAACAAACATTTTTTAGCTTAAATGTCGGTTAATTAAAATAAAAGCAGTATATTGTAAAATATGCTGCTTTTTTTAGCATCTTTTATCAATACAGACTATAGTTATAACCTGAGCTGAATTTATTACTATTGTTAACCACTGAGGACTTATTTTATGTCTATCACCATGAACACAAGCCATCCGGCAATGACTCAAACAGACACAGCACAAGGAATTAAAACCGCAGGGCTAGCAAAAAGCCAAGCTGAAATTGAAGCTCAAATGGCGCTTAAATTAATTCAGTCAGCTAATGTTACTGTACAACCTGCTGGTGCAAGTACTGAAGCGTTAGGAAGTATTGTTAATATTAGTGTTTGATCGCTTTTACCTTAAAAACTTACAATAACAAATATTATAAACACCGAGCAGGTTTCGGTAATCCTGCATATTTTGTTGCTTGTTTCGCAGGCCCATCAGGAAATAATCTAAACAAATAACGGCTACTTGCCTTATCTTCCCCAAATTTTGTTTTCAACGCTTTTGTTAATGCTCTTATCGCAGGAGATGTGTTGTAAGTTAAATAAAATTCTCGTACAAATCTTACTATTTCCCAATGCGCTTCGGTTAACTCTATATCGTCTGATTGAGCTAACAAAGGTGCAAGTTCTTCTGTCCACTGTGTAAAGTCAACTAAGTAACCGTGCTTATCCGTAGGAATAATTTGCCCGTTGTATTCTAATTCTGTTGTCATCTTTATATCACTAATTTATACATAAAACGGCTTACTGCCACGTTATTGTCGAGTTATATTGAAAAGTCAATTCAACCAATTTAGCCATAGTTATTGGGCTTGATTGATCATGGTTAATCTCAATGGCTCTTGCTTGCGCATGTTCCTGTATATGAAATACCGCAACCGTAGGGTTTTGTTTTTTAAAGTTGATAAACAATGAATGGCTTGCGTTATAACAACCATCATCAATAAGCACCAAAGCATCGTCAGGTTTAATAGATAACACACATTGCGCAAAATCGTTTTTATCAAAAGCAGATGTTCTTTGTAAATGTAAAATAGTCATATAAAAATACTAAAACCTTAAAATAACATTGTGCTGATGCAACTTATCTGAAAATGCATCACTACTTAAAACCTGCACATCATCAAGATGAAAACCTTCAGCTAAACCTCGTTCAACCAGTGATGCTTTACACGCATATATATTTTCAATGTCGTAAAACGCTAATGCCGCCATTGTTTTTAAATAATCTTTAACGTGAACCGTTTCAAGTTGTTGATTGCTTATTAGTTGCCTTACACCTTCACCTTGAAAAAATAACGAAGTCGATTGCTCGTACGAACCATAAATTAATGCGGCATCTAACGCTTCTTTACTGGCTTGATTAATGGTTGAAGACGCATTTAAAATAGCGATTTTTTTACATGATTCAGACATTAAAATTGCACCATTTTTTCAGACTTAGCCGTTAATTCTACCAACTCACCAAGGCCAGAAACCGTAAAGTATTGACTAATATTACTTTGCGTAACCTCTGTGTTAACCGTATCGCCAATATCGTCGCTTAAGCCTCTTTTTTCACAAGCCGTAATACACACATGTAAATTAACACCATGCTCTGTATTTAACTTTTGCCAATGTTTATGCGTTTGATATTCGTCGTTCGCAATCGCTATATTCGCACTCGCGTTTAACACACCGTCTTGATAAAAAAACACACCCACAACATTAACACCGGCTTTAATTGCATGGTTAATGTAATCAATAGCTGTAATCGTTGAATAGCTACAGGGTGGGGTGGTAATAACAACTGATAGAGTTTGCACGAATAATTCCAAAAGTTTAAAAAGCTAAACGTAAATAACAAAGTAAAAAAAAGCCTCGCATTGCGAGGCTTTTATTATAAACCGATAATCACTTTAAATTAATGATTATTAATCATCACTACCAAAAACACCTAAAAGGCTAAGTAGGTGAACAAAAATATTATAAATATTTAAGTATAAAGACACTGTAGCTCTAATGTAGTTAGTTTCGCCACCATGAATAATACGGCTTGTATCAAATAAAATTAAGCCAGACATAATCATAATAACAGCAGCACTTACAGCTAAAGAAAGCGCAGGAATTTGAAAGAAGATGTTAGCAATACCCGCTACAAGAGCAACGATAAGACCAACCATCAAAAAACCACCCATAAATGAGAAGTCTTTTTTACTTGTTAATGCATAACCCGATAAAGCGAAAAATATTAATGCTGTTCCGCCTAACGCTTGCATAATTAAAGAAGGTCCGCCTGGTAGAGCTGCGTAGTGGTTAAGCATTGGGCCTAAAGAAGCTCCCATTAAACCAGTGAAAGCAAAAATCCAATAAATACCACTTGCTTGGTCAGCTTTTTTGTTAACAACAAATAACAAACCAAAAGCAACTAATGTCATGATTAAAGCAGCTCCATGAGGTAAGCCCATAGACATAGAGATACCAGCAGTTACTGCACTAAATGCTAATGTCATTGATAACAACATATAAGTATTTTTTAATACTTTATTAATTTCAATTGCAGAGCTTTTAGTTGCATTTAAACTAATATTTGATTGCATACTGTTTTCCTTTAAAAACGTAGTTATACTTCTTAGATATGGTCATACTAATGAAGTTCAAGTATTTTTACTACTTATCTTCGACAAACCATTGTGACATATTATGGCACGGGTTTTTTCAAATTGCTATGACTAACCTTGTTGATATTCATTAATTATTTGTGTCCGTTTGTAACAACCAACACTGTGATCATTCACCATGCCACACGCCTGCATAAAAGCATAACAAGTGGTTGAACCTAAAAACTTAAATCCTCGTTTTTTTAAGTCTTTACTTAGTGCGTCAGACTCTTGAGTCGTAGCAGGGTAGTCGTTCTTATTTTGCCAGCTATTCACAATAGTGCGGTTATTAACAAAGCGCCATAAGTATTCACTAAACGAACCAAACTCCTGTTGAATTAAAATGAAACATTTAGCGTTATTTATCGTAGCTTCTATTTTACCCCTGTGGCGAATAATTTTATCGTTAAGCAAAAGCTCGTTAACTTTGTTTTCATCAAACAGCGCCACGTCTTCAACATTAAAATGATTAAATGCCGCTTTATAACCATCACGTCTAACTAAAATGGTGTACCAACTTAAACCTGCTTGTGCTGATTCTAAAGTTAAATACTCAAACAAGGTTTGGTCGTCAACCACAGGAACACCCCATTCTTCATCATGATATTTTACATAATCAGGTTTGGTAACATCCAACCAAGGACAACGACACTTCATATTTTCAGGCATAATTTATCTTTTAACGTATAAATAGAAAGCAAACTGACTAATTACTCAGCAAACAAACACTTAATGTAAATAAATACTTTACAAGTTATTTTTCACACTTTAATATTCGCCTCGTCTTAAGGCAAGCAGTTGCTTTATTACATTCAGGTGAGATGGCTGAGTGGTCGAAAGCACCGGTCTTGAAAACCGGCAAGGGTTTGTAGCCCTTCTAGAGTTCAAATCTCTATCTCACCGCCACATTCTAAAAAGCCGCTACTTGTAGCGGCTTTTTGCTATTTAGTGTTTAGTAAACCAAAAGGGTTTGTAGCGCTAAACCTGCTGTAGAGTTCAAATCTCTATCTCATCGCCACATTCTAAGAACCTGTTATCGAAAGATAACAGGTTTTTTTTCGTCTGAAGTTTGATGTTTAGAATAGAGGGTTTGTAGCGCTAAACCTGATATAGAGTTCAAATCTCTATCTCACCGCCACATTCTAAGAAACCGTTATCGAAAGATAACGGTTTTTTTTCGTCTAGAATTTATTGAGATATAAACCTCAGGGTTTGTAGCGATAAACCTGTTATAGAGTTCAAACTTCTACCTCACCGCCACATTCTAAGAAACCGTTATCGAAAGATAACGTTTTTTTCGTCTGTAATTTGATGCTTTGCGTGGTTACCAGAATAATAAATGTTAGTATACGAACTTCAGTATATGCACTCAGAATTGATTAGTTAACGCGGAACTTTAAATGAACGTAGAACAAATTTTATTGGCAATAAGTAATACAAACGACAACAAATTAACTATTGCCGGTATAGAAGCAGCGAAAGAAAATTGGTCGGCATTTTATCCTGAATTAGAACGGCTGATAGATCAATTTAGCGCAGACGATACATCGTTAACAAATGAACAAGAAGCTATTTTATTTTTTGGAACATTACTATTAGCAGAATTAAAATACTCACCAGCGTTAGAAAAGTGTTTACAGTTATTTGCTCGCAGCGATTCATTGGCAACGCCCATTGATACCATATTTGATGACGCACTCACCGAGGTAACATCTACGCTATTTTATAATGTCGCCGACGGTAATACACAAGCCTTATGTAATTATATTACGGGTAGTCATCAAGCCATGTATTGCAAAGCATCTGCTATTGAAGCGGTATTTGCTCAATACGAAGCAGGTGTTATTGATAAAATTGAACTAGAAGATCATATAACTCAATGGCTAGCAGGATTTTTGGCTTTACCAAGTTCAATCAATAGCTTTTTAATAAGTGCATTAGCAGACTATTGTATTAAATATCAACTCGATAGTTTCAAAAGCCAATTTAACGAATTGTGTGACAAAGACCTATTCGATGAAGACCGCTTTAAACCAAGTGAAGTAATGGTATGGAATAGCGATAGTTCACACAAGCTTATTGAATCTGGCATAATTCAAACAAACTTTAATGTTGTTGATACCCTAAATACTTGGATTGCTAACGAACCAGAAGATGAAGAACTAGATGGCTTTGATTCGTTAATGGAGAAAGGCGGTTTATTAGATAATATCCTGTACGACGAAAATACCATTCTAAAAAACAGTGTTCCTGTTAGCTCTTTAGCTACAGCGGGCCGTAATGATCCTTGTCCTTGTGGCAGTGGTAAGAAATTCAAAAAGTGTTGTTTGCAATAAAGCAGTAAGTTGAAACAGTTAATTCAGCTTAATCACTTGTTCAATTAGCTCCGCCACATGCTAAAAAACCGCTTATTTATTCGCGGTTTTTTTTCGTCTAAAATTTGATAAAGAGCACATAACTGTTTTAGCGCAACCTCTTATTATTTATTTTAACTATCGTTCTAGCTCTTACATCAATGGCTTTTCTTACTTACCTATAATATAG
This sequence comes from Pseudocolwellia agarivorans, assembly GCF_002000085.1. Lineage (GTDB taxonomy): Bacteria > Pseudomonadota > Gammaproteobacteria > Enterobacterales > Alteromonadaceae > Pseudocolwellia > Pseudocolwellia agarivorans. The sequence goes on along the minus strand of NZ_MUZU01000002.1, from coordinate 307,809 downwards.
TTTCTTAAACAGGTACTTATATATTAATAGATTGATTTTAAATGTTTAAATTATATCTATTTCAATTCTTAAATCCATTTATTCAGTCAGGACAAAGCTAACAGTGTCGATCCAAAATATCCTTTCCTTTTACCGAGATTGCTACAAAGAAGACAGTGCAGATCTGAATTTATGGAACCTAAGTAAACTTAAAAAAGATGACTGTCTTATTTTAGAAGGGCAAGATGATTTAGGCTCTGGTTTTCTTCCCCGAATGCCTATTCCTGAAAACTTTGCAGAACAAATGATGAAGCGTGTTGAAGTATATCAACGCGAGCGTGTATTACTTTACGTGAGCTTTATTTTAGTTGGTAAGTTGGAGATTAAAGGCGAAATAAAAGAGGTGGTTACACCCATTTTGTTTAATGAAGCTGTAATCGAAAAAGATGAGAACAATTACTACTTTTCTGTTAACAATCAAACGCCTGAAATAAATGAATTATTAACGCAATTATTAATGCCTGAAAGTGATGGCAGGCCTGACTTAGAAGATAACACCAACATTCAATCTACATCTACGTGGGTTTCGTGGCTCAAAGATAGCCCCATAGAATTAAACTTACTTGAGTTACTTAATTTTCCTAACCTTGTTAACTCAAACGAAATTAAAAAAGCATTAAAAAGAAAAACACCCACCTTGCTTCCTGCATCCATGTTGGTTTTTGTTGAAAGATCGACAAGTAGTCGTGGAGTTCTTCATGAATTGGAAGAGATCATTGAATCTGACAACCTATCTCCACCGTTATCAGAGCTGTTATTGCCTTCACAAAAGGCAACCAACAACTCACAAGCAATCAAACCTCTAAAATACGATTACCTACCAGGTTTGCTGTCAACACCACAGAAAAAAATCATATCAATTGCCGCAAACGCTAACTTAGGTTGTGCTTCTGGGCCTCCAGGTACGGGCAAAAGCTATACAATAGCCGCCATTGCCGCAGAGCATATGGCACGCGGTGAATCTGTACTTATCGTTGCTAATAACGATGCCGCTTTAGATGTGATCGCTGATAAGTTAGGCGATAACTTTGGTTTAAGTGACGTATCAATTAGAGCAGGACAAAAAGCGTTTATTAAAAAGTTAAAAACTTACATTGAAAATCTTTTAGCAGGGTATTTTTCAGAAGAGTTAAGCAAAGCACCTGATACTTGCGAATTAGAATTAAAAACGATCAATAACGCATTAAATGTATTAGAAAAACGCTTTGTTAAATTTTGTCAGAAAGCCATTGTAAGAGGGCAAAGATTAAAAGGGCTACAACAAAGAGATGCACAATGGTTAACGCGTTTATATTTAGCTTTAGCGCAAAGTGGCATTAAAAAACTTACTAAAGAGTGGTCAGCTTTAAATGAAATAAATACAAAGCACATTCAGCGAGAAAAGCTTGCCGCCGATTATTTAAATGCCTTAAAAAATAGAAATTTAAAAACCTTAGTCGAAAAACAAAGATCATCGCTACAAGCCTTTAATAAAGCAATCCGTAGTCGAACATCTAAAAGGCAATTTGAGCTTTTTGACGATATTGAATATTCCTCATTGCTTTCTGCCTTTCCGGTTTGGCTTGTTAGTTTGAATACACTTTACAGAGTGTTGCCTTTAAAAGCAGAAATGTTCGATTTAGTTATTATCGATGAAGCAACACAATGCAATATCAGCAGTTGTTTACCTGCACTTTATCGCGCAAAAAGGGCGATGGTGGTTGGAGATACCAAACAGCTAAGGCATTACTCGTTCTTGGCTAAAAGCAAAGAAGCCCAAATAACGATTAAAAACGATCTCAAACCTAATAGTGAAGGCGTTGTAAGTTATCGTGATAATTCAATTTTAGATTTAGCCTTAACTGCACTCTCCAGCCATCAGCAGCTAGCTTTTTTAGATGAACACTTTAGAAGTAAACCTGAGCTTATTCATTTTAGTAATCAATACTTTTATCAAAATAAGTTAAAGGTTATGCAACACCGCCCCTGCACAAGTAGTGGTCATCTTCACTTACAAAGAGTCAATGGCGTTAGAGACAAAGTCGGTGTTAATCATTTAGAAACTGAGTATGTAATCAAGGCGATTAAAGACCAAATAGAAGCAGACACACAAGTTGGAATTGATCACAGCATAGGTGTTATCTCACCATTTAGGCATCAAGCTGAACACATAGCTAAAGAAATTGAAGTCAATTTTAGCCAAGCTGAAATTATTAAACATAAAATTCGTGCCGCAACGCCTTATGGTTTTCAAGGAGAAGAAAGAGACATTATGCTTATCTCTTTTTCTGTCGATAACAATTCAAAACGCGCAGCGGTATATTTAAACAAAGCAGATGTTTTTAACGTTACCATTACACGGGCAAGGCAAAAGCAAATATTATTTCTATCGATAGATGAAACTCAATTGCCTGAACACAACTTACTACGTAGATACTTAAGCTCTATTAGCGAATTTGAAGCTAGCCATTCAGTATCATCTCAACTTGACGAATTTCAGCAAAGTGTAATATCTGAATTAGCGACATTAAATATTGAAACGTGGGCAGGTTACACAATTGCAGGAACAGACGTAGATATTCTGTGTCGATATAAGGAGCAATACTTAGCCATAGACCTGATCGGTTTTCCTGGCCCATGGGCAGACTTTTTTGAATTAAACACCTACAAATTATTTAAACGTGCGGGTGTTGAAGTATTACCTATTAGCTACGGGTTATGGGTAGTAGATAAAGAAACATGTATTGCAAAAGTAGTAAAAAAACTCAGGTTAACTAACCGCTAATTTTTTAATATGAAGCCTATATTTAATCATTTATTTTAATAATGGCAGTATTAAAGTCACGGTATAATACATTTTTGATATAACCTTATTGCTCAGATAACGGGTATAAACATGGAATATTACATTCGTAAATCAAGGACAGTTACCACATGAAAAAAACGTTTTTTGCAGCAACGCTTGCTGTATTTTGTACCTCTAACGTGCAAGCAAATTCAGTTGGTTTATATCTTGGCGGTCAAATTTGGCAAAGAGAAGCAAGTGGATTTTTTGGTGATAAACAAAACCCAATTAACTCAGATTTAAAAAAAGCACAACAAAATAACTACTTTGTTGCCGCCGAACACCCATTTCCTTTTCTCCCTAATGTACGTATTTCGAATACCAAGTTTGATACCACAGCTAAAATGAATGTAGTGCAAGAATCTAAATTCGACAACGAAACTTCTCATGTTAATCTTCATGTAAATTCTGATCTTAATGCAAGCTTTAACATCAGTTATATCGATTACACTTTATATTATCAAGTAATTGACAATTCGTTGTTTTCATTTGATTTAGGCATAGCCGCTAGAGATTTTGATGTCACAGCTACAGTAACCACAACAACAAATACAGTTACTACAACGTCTGATTTTATTTGGGATGTAGAAGAGCACGAAGGGCATGATCATTCTGTTACAGAAACAACAGATACAGTAACAACAGATAATAAAAAGAAAAGCAAAGTTGTGCCTATGTTGTATGTTGCCACTAACGCTAGCTTACCGTTAGCTAATTTAAGTGTATTTGCACAAGGTAATGTGTCATTGAAAGACGACTATTCACTTTATAACTATCAAGTTGGCTTAAGTTATCGACTACTTGATCAAGCTGAAATGGACTTTAATCTTACCGTAGGCTATCAAGCCGAGAAAATAGAATTTGAAAACGTAAACAATTTGTATGCAGATGTTGAGTTAAAAGGTGTTTTTGTCGGCGTAATAGCTCACTTTTAAAGGCCTTATGGCGTTTTACGCTAACTAAGTAGTTACATATAAAGATAAAAGCCAATAAAAAAGAATGACTAAAAAATTAAAACTCGCATACGACAACAAGAAAAAAGAGCGTCCTCCCGAAGGCTCTCCAGAGCTTTCGATATGGCTTGATGAGCGTGCTAAAGAGTTTGCTGATTTTCTTTTTGATGAAAATAGAGAAGTTCCTGAGTTAGATCCAGACACACATATTTTATGTGGCTCTTGGGATTTTCTTTATCAATCAGAAGAAGAGCTTGACGCTGAAAATGAGTCTATGGAAAAAGCTGACGAAGAGCGTAGAAGGGCACATTTAAAAGTAGTTAAAACAGACAATAAAAACAAATAACATGCTTGTTTTAAATACATTTATACATAGCCTAAAAGAGATACAAGTAGCTATTTTATGATCGCGATAAATTTTATAGAATAAAATCAGCGATTATATTTATATCGCTATATTTTAAAAACCGCTAATAAAATAGCGGTTTTTTTTCGTCTGTAATTTGTTGTTTATTTATATCTTTATATAGTAGATTAGTTGTTGCTGATTTTATTATGAAATTAACTTTCGTCAGAAAGTAAAAGTAGTTTTCACAAGGACAAAGCAATAGATGGATTTAACACCTCACCTTAATATTATATTCAGTGCCGTTTGGTACTTAATACCCTTTGTCATATTGATCAGTGTTTTAAAGTCAGCATGGTTTAAAGGCGTGCTTGGAGAGTGGCAAGTAAACTTGCTGATAAAATTCTTCTTAAACAAAAATGACTATCATTTGATTAAAAACGTAACGTTGCCAACATTTGTTGATGATATACAGCAGGGCACAACACAAATTGATCACATTATCGTATCTCAATACGGCATCTTCGTTGTTGAAACCAAAAACATGAAAGGTTGGATTTTTGGTAGCGAAAATCAAAAGCAATGGACGCAACAAATTTATAAACACAAATCAAAGTTTCAGAACCCACTTCATCAAAATTATAAACACGTTAAAACCTTAGAGTCTTGCTTACTTGCTCATAATGATACCGAAAACACTGCTATATTCTCCGTTATCATCTTTATTGGCGACAGTAGCTTTAAAACTAAAATGCCTGAAAATGTTAGGTTCGCTCGCGGTGGTATCGAGTACATAAAAAGTAAAACTGATATTGTTTTTAATAACGAAGAAACACAACGCATTATTGAGCAAATAGAAAGTGGTAGGTTAGAACGTGGCTTTAAAACAAACCGCCAACACATTAAACATGTTAAAGAAATTATAGAAGCTAAGTCTCATATTAAATCTTGCTCAAAATGTGGAGCAGAAATGGTTTTAAGAAAAGCCAGTAAAGGTAAGAACGCAGGTAATGAATTTTGGGGATGTAGTACGTTTCCAAAGTGTAGGAATGTTGTTGAAGCATCTATTATGTAAACGAGGTTTATGAAACAACATAATAATTTTTTACATTAGACAATTACAAGTAGAAAAGGATACCAAATGAATGAAAATCGTAATCTAAAACCTTCTCCTAAATCATTCCTTAAATCTAGAAGACCAGAGAGGTTTTCTGATTCTGTCATAAAAGATGTTGGAAGGTTAGATCGTTCAGTTTTGGAATATCAATTATCTATCCTTAACAGAAGAAGTATGGAGTTAGCATTTGAGGATTTTTCGAAGCAGCTTTGTGAGCGAATCATATGTCCAAATTTACTAGAACAAACAGGTCCTGTAGCGGGAGGAGATGGGAAAGTTGATTCACAAACCTTTCCTGTGTCAGAGCAATTAAAAGATTTATGGTATGTTGGTGTGAATGATAATTCAAATGATGAGAGGTGGGCATTCGCTGTAAGTACACAAGAAGACTGGAAAGCAAAGTGTAGAAAAGATGTTAGGAAGATAAAAGCTACTGATAGGAATTACAAAAAAGCATTTTTTGTAACAAATATGTATGCAAAAGCAAATCAACGCAGCGATTTGGAAGATTCTTTATCTAAAGAAACTGGCATTGATGTAAGAATATTAGATAGATCATGGATACTCGACCAAATTTTTAATAATGGTTATGAACAATTAGCTATTGATACCTTATCCATAGATATAGATTGGCGCAGAGAAGTAGAGGTTGGTGCTAGTGACTACTCTAAAAAACTTCGTTTAAAAGAAATAAAAAAAGAAATTAATGAAAAAGTTAATGTCAGCCAAATTCTTCCTCACCAATTAAATTGGATGCTAGAAGAAGCGGTACTTTCGAAAGAACTAGAAAATCCTCTAATAGAAACGCAAGGCCTTTTTGATAGAGCTATTCGGGCATCCAAAAAGCATGGAACAAAACACCATTTATTTACAGCTCATTATCAATATGCATGGGCATCATACTGGTGGTTTGAAGACATGACACTATTTGAAGAAAATTTACTAAAATGTATCGAATTAGCAAAAGGCATTGAGCAATCAGTTCAATGGGGAAATGTATTGTCTTTGCTCAGCTTGTACTCATCTTATTATAGAGAAGATCAAGGAAAATATGAAACTGATATAGCTCCAATCCAGAAAGACATCCAGGAGGTGTTATTAAAATTATCATTAAGAGGTGAGAGGCCAAGTAATTCTCTTATGTGTCGTGCTTATATTGAGCTAATATATCTACTTACAACAGAGAGCATTGAAGAAGCATCTGAAGTCTTTTCATCACTTCTTTTGATTGTTAAAGAGGGGGATTGCCTTGTAGGCTTTCCATTTAATGAGCTTTATAATTTGGTGAATGATCTTGATAGTGTTTTTGGTGACTTAGTTAGTTATGAATTGCTGTTGGACTATTTTACTGAACAAGCATCTTGTCGAGAAGGACAGAGAAAAGGGTCATTACTCTTGTTAAAAAGGGGGGCTCGTCGTCTGGAGTCAGGTGAACCATATCAGGCGATTAAACTTATTGGTAAATCGCTAACAGGGCTTTATAAAAAGGAAGCAAAAAAGGATCTTTATGCTGGTTTAAATATTTTATCTAGAGCGTATCAAAAAGTTGGTTTGTTTTGGGCTGCACGTGCCAACTTATTACTAGCTGCTTCCATTATAACTGATGAGTTTTGGAGAAGTGGCGAACTCATTGTTGCACAAGTCTATATTTATACAAGATTAGCCAAAATTGAACTTTTAATTGGTAGGCTAAACTATGCACTTTCGTGGTGGAAGCTAGCGTGTATGGTTGATAGCAATGTAGAAGAGTCAGTCATGTCCGAAAGAGAGTTACACAGTTTTGATGCATTTCTTTCTCAATGTATCTTGAACACGGAACATAATAAATTAAGCTCATTTAGTAAGTTACCAGATTTGTTAGATCGCAATCAATTATTCGTTAGCAGATCAGTTTTATTATACGCATTAGGCTATGAAGACATTGTAGAAGGTGAATATGAATTAAAGATTGACCAAGAATATATTGAATATCTCCAAATAGTTAGAGATGTTGAACTTGGTGCTATAGTGCCTATTCTTTTAGTTTGCGAAGGGAAATACACTCATTTAAAAAGCTCTGTCATGGGGTGTGAAATAAAAATATCGTTTCCTTTCAGAACTCCTTTAGTTGAGCTAGCAGAAACACTCTTGTCTGTACTCGAAGGCTTTTTTTCAACTTGTATTGTCGATCATGTAATAGTTTTCGAATCTAGGCTAGATATCGAAATTATAGCAGATGATGAAGATGAAATAGCCATATCACATGAAATAGATAGTTCTAATTCAATTTTGAAAATGGAAGTAACTTGTTCTTCTTTTACAGCAGATATGCTCAATCTATCAGGTCAACATGATATCCAAAAATGGCTTAACCGATTTGTCATTGATGTTTTTTCTCATGTTATGAGGCCACAAAACACAGAGGTAACTCTGGAATCAATGTTAGGAAATGATAGAGCATTGGAGCGTTCAATTTCTTTTGGTAAATGTTTTGTTGGACTCCAGAATGTTATGGGAAATAATGCTGTAATTGAGATTAAAGAACTTCTTATGGACGACAAGTTATCTGAATATTGTTTGAAACGGCCAAGGCCTTGGGATGAACAATTTCCAAAGAAACTAGACGACAATAATCAGGAGACTCATTATTATTCTGATAATAATGAGTCTCCTGAGAGCTTAACAAACAATGAGCACTTATCACATAATGATATGAAAATACAAAATTTAATTAAAACACGGCTCTGGGATAGAACCGTTTGGGGCGGGACTGGATTTTCTATTCATCAAGATGGTACGCCCGAGTTAATGTTATTATTCGAAGATGATAAGGCTGCTCAATTAATCTTTGAAGATCTTATTCGTGAGGTTGGTCATGAAGATCACTCAAATAGAATGAAAATATCTATTATTCGTAATATTGATCAAAAATCACCTTCTCATTATAGAATTTGTATAAGTGAAAGGTTTAATTTTGATACTAGTAAAAGAGTTCAAATGAATGCTCGAAAAATGACTATGACTCCCACAACAACTGAGAATTTAGATCGTTTTTTGGCGAACTATAACACTTGTAAAAACTATTTAGTTAGTTATGCAGTTATTAAAAATGGAAATATCTTACCCCCATCATCAAAGAAGATAAGCATAATTAAAAAATTTGATATTAAAATTATCGATGCGTGGGAGATAGGACCAAATGATATTGAAATAATGGTATTAGATAAAAAAGATGATCCGATAATTCCTCGTAATATAAAAAAACCTCCAATTATTGAAGCTCTTAAAAGAAAGTTTAGTTAATTTAAATGTTATCATGTTTACTCAAAAAACAAATCAAATATCCTTATTGGCTGTTTGGTTTGTATTTTATTTTTTTAATAAAATAAATTTTCATCTTAGTCTACTCATGCCTATATAGACGTAACTAATTATTCGCTTTTTTCGTCTTAGTTGTGATGAATTCATTTTGAGATTTACAAAAAAGGATTAGTTATATTTATAACTAAAATAAGATTACTGAATAACTTCCACATTCCCCGTATAATCCCTGAATCAGCTTTAAAAGATCAACAGACCCAATCAAGGTATTCAAATTCAGTATGACTGAGCAAAATAAACATCCCGAAATAGCGGTTACGCAGATTCATTTAACTGAAGAGAATACTACAGATTCATCTAGCACAACTTCGCCAGATTTAAACACGTCAAACTTTATTGAAGTTACTCCACAGCTTTCTTCTTCAAGTGAAGATATCAACAATAATACTGATGTAGTTACTTATGTTGAAAGTGGTAGTGCTGAAAATTATGGTGCGCCTAAGATTGTGCTTGCTACGCTTAACGCTCGATATTTTCATACCAGTTTTGGTTTACGTTATTTGTACGCTAATTTAAAAGAGCTACAGCCGCTTTGCGAGATTCAAGAATTTATTATTCAAACGCGCGCTATCGATATTGTTGAGCAAATTTTAGCGTCTAAACCTACTATTGTTGGCTTTGGTGTTTATATTTGGAATATTGTTGAAACCACTGATGTTGTGAGTTTATTAAAAGTAATAGCGCCTGAAATTAAGGTGGTGTTAGGTGGGCCAGAAGTCAGTTACGAAACTGAAGAACAGCTTATTGTTAAGTATTCTGACTATGTTTTAACGGGTCCGGCAGATATTAGTTTTTACGAACTTTGTAAAGACATACTCAATAACAAGTTACCCGACAAAAAAGTGCTTAAGTCGCAACCTGTAGGGTTAGAAGATATTGCTTTGCCGTATGAATATTACACCGATGAAGATTTAACGCATCGCTTGCTTTATGTTGAAGCGTCGCGTGGTTGCCCGTTTAAATGTGAGTTTTGTTTGTCGTCTTTAGACAAAGCCTCTACGCCGTTCGAGTTAACAACGTTTCTTGAGCAAATGGAAATATTGTATGAACGTGGCGCGCGTAACTTTAAGTTTATTGATAGAACCTTCAACTTAAACATTAAAACCACCATGCAAATTATGCAGTTCTTTTTAGACAGAATGACTGACGATCTTTATCTGCATTTTGAAGTGGTGCCTGATCATCTTCCTAGAAAACTCAAAGAATTGTTAGCGCAGTTTCCTGAAGGTAGCTTACAGTTTGAAATTGGTATTCAAACCTTTAACGTGGAAGTGCAAAAAAATATTAGTCGTAAGCAAAACAATGCTAAGTCGAAAGAGAATCTACTTTGGTTAAGAGATCATACTTCAGCGCATATTCATGCCGATTTGATTTTTGGTTTACCTGGCGAAACCTTTGATACCTTTAAAGACAGCTTCAACCAGCTTTATCATTGTCGACCTCATGAAATTCAAATGGGTATTTTAAAACGTTTAAAAGGTAGCCCCATTATCAGGCATACCGAAGCATTCGATTTACGTTTTAATCCGTTACCACCGTTTAATATTTTAAGTACCGACAGAGTTAGCTTTCCTACGATGCAACGTATTAATCGCTTTGCTCGCTATTGGGATATGATAGGTAATTCAGGTCGTTTTAAATATTCGTTACCACATATATTATCGGACGAACCATTTGATGATTTTATGGCGATTACCGAATGGATTTTTAACAAAACAGGACAAATACATAAAATTAATTTGAAGAAGTTATTTGAGTTGATTTCGCAATCGGTTGAAGCTTTATATCCTGAAAAACATGCGTTAGTGATTGAAAAAATAGAACAAGATTATGAAGCCGCTAAATTGAAAAGCTTGTTCAGTAGCCTTAATCTTTATGCTGTTCCGCAAGTAGAACAAGTAGTTAAGAACAAGTCGTTACAACGACAACAACGCCACATGAGTTAACCATTTTTGTATTATACTTTTAGCATATAACAAGGAAAGCTCATGCCCGTTGTAAAATACCCACCTCATATTACTGAAAACGACTGCGTTATTTTATTCGACGGGGTCTGTAAGCTTTGTAACGCGTGGAGTCAGTTTATTATTAAGTACGACACGCAACAGCTTTTTAAATTATGCAGTGTTCAATCGCCAGAAGGGCAGAGCATATTAAAACACTTTAATATGCCAACAGAACATTTCGACACTATGTTATATGTAGAAGGTAATCAGTGTTTTGATAAGAGCGACGCATTCTTACATATTATAAATAAGTTAGGGTACCCGTGGCGTGTGTTGTACGTATTCAAAATATTGCCAAAGCCGATAAGAAGCTGGCTGTATGATCGAATTGCTCTTAATCGTTACGCTTTATTTGGCAAGTACGATACCTGCATGTTACCCACGCAAGAGAATGAAAGCAGATACCTTAAAGCAGAAGATAAAAAGTAAGCTTTAACTCTATTATGCGTAATACTCCTTTATTTTGAATTAAACCAAAACGTTGAACAATGAATTATTCCTGTTGCAAAGTGACTTCAGTAAGTATTCAATGGGTTTATTTATGAATATCTAATTTCACTAACTTACCCGCTTTAAATAAGTTAAAATAGCCGCAATTATTTTAGCTTTAAGCCCTTTATATTAATGACCTCTGCCAAAAACACTGATTCAACTGATGTTGCTACCACAGCTACAACCATACCTACAACGCCTGCCAGCTTTACAGAACTTGGCCTGATTCCCCAATTATTAGCTCGATTAACTGAGCTGGAATACCAGCAGCCAACGCCTATTCAAGCACGAGCTATTCCTAGTGTGTTAGCTGGGCGCGATTTAATTGCAGGAGCAAATACAGGGTCGGGTAAAACGGCTACTTTTGCATTGCCTATTTTGCAGCAGCTTTCTAAAAGTAAAGACGCTGAAAAAGCTTCAGGTAAAACTGTAGGTAATAAAGGTAACTTTGTTACTCAATTAATTTTAGTACCTACGCGCGAGTTAGCTAAACAAGTGGCTGATAGCATTAAGTCGTACGCGGTACATTTTAATGGCGAAATAAAAACAGTGGCTGTTTTTGGTGGTGTGTCAGCTAATACGCAAATGCTGGCGTTACGTGGTGGTACGGATGTTTTAGTGGCAACACCGGGTCGATTACTCGATTTAATTTCAAGTAATGCGATTAAGCTCGATAAGGTTAAAACCTTAGTGCTTGATGAAGCCGACCGCATGTTAAGTTTAGGCTTTACCGAAGAGCTAACAGCGCTATTAGCTTTATTACCCACTAAAAAACAAACCTTATTGTTTTCAGCAACCTTTCCTGATCAAGTAAAAGCCTTAACGCAAGAATTACTGAATAACCCGATTGAAATACAAGTACAAAGTGCTGACGCAAGTACCTTGGTACAACGTGTGTTTGAGGTGAACAAAGGCGAGAAAACCGCGGTGTTAGCCCATTTAATTATTCAACATTCGTGGCGACAAGCGCTTATTTTTGTAAATGCTAAAAACAGTTGTGAACATTTAGCGGCAAAGCTTTCTAAACGCGGTATTACGGCTGAAGTGTTTCATGGCGACAAAGGTCAGGGCGCTCGTAGTAGAGTGCTTGAAGGCTTTAAGAGTGGTGAAATAGAAGTATTAATTGCTACCGACATTGCTGCACGTGGTTTAGATATTGAAAAACTACCTGTGGTTATTAACTTTGATTTACCCCGAAGCCCGTCTGATTACATGCACCGTATTGGTCGAAGTGGTCGTGCTGGCGAAGTAGGCTTGGCTTTATCGCTGATTGATCATGAAGATTATCATCACTTTAAAGTGATTGAGAAAAAGAACAAAATTTGGCTTGAACGCGAGCAAGTTGAAGGCTTTGAAGTTGACGAAAATACCATTGATGCTTTGCTAGCTGAGTTTGCCGAACAAACAAAACCTATGGCTGCACCGGCTGGAAGCGGTAAGAAAAAGCGTAAAAAGAAACCCACCATTAATGCTGATATTTGGCTAAATAGCGGTGATGATGAGTAAACTTAAATAACCTCAACTCAGGATAAGCAAAGTTACTCAACAAGTTATTTTTACGCCTAACTTCGTTGAATTTATTACTAATAGCCAGCTATTAGGTAGAAAAATTCGCCTTGTTATACGCAAAAATATCAATGTTGAGAGACTAATATAGCTTAGGAAAACAATAATACACATTAAGCTGTTGATAAATAATTGTTTTAATTGGTTAACTAACATTCATTATCCCGAGTTAAGGTTAAATAACCTCAGCTCGGGATAAGCAAAGTTACTCAACAAGTTATTTTTACGCCTAACTTCGTTGAATTTATGACTAATAGCCAGCTATTAGGTAGAAAAATTAGCCTTGTTATACGCAAAAATATCAATGTTGAGAGACTAATATAGCTTAGAAAAACAATAATACAAATTAAGCTGTTGATAAGTAATTGTTTTAATTGGTTAACTAATATTCATTATCCCGAGTTAAGGTTAAATATTATTATTTAACTCAATAGATTCACCGTGCTTAATTGTTTACTACCTATTTAAGAGGTTGGATTCATAAACTGTTCAATTTCCTCCATTGACAGTTCAGGTGTGGCACCATGGCTTTGTGCCACCATAGCGCCAACAGCACAGGCAAAGTTAACTGCGTATTGTGCATTGGTGGTGTTACATAGTTGATAAATTAATGAACCTAAAAATGAATCGCCAGCTCCTACCGTATCTACAACTTTAATTAAAAAGCCTGAGTTGTAGTAATTTTTATCATTAATTTTAAGTAATGCACCGTGATTACCTTTGGTTACACACATGTAAGGTGTATTAGTTTTTTCTGCAATAAACTCTAAATTTTGTTCTAGCGAGTTAAATTTAGAACCCATCGCGTAAGCTATTTCGTATAACTCATCATCGTTTAGTTTAATAAAATTAGCGGCTTGCATTAACTCTATTAAGGTTTCAATGTTGTAATGGGGTTTGCGTAAGTTTACGTCAAACACTTTAAATTGAGCGACATTTATTAGCTGCTTTAAAGTGTTTAACGAGGTTTCTTGACGAGCAACTAAACTGCCGTATACAAAAATATCTGACGATTGTACTTGTTCGATAAGGGCAGGGGTTAAGTCAATATTATCCCAAGCGGTATCTGCAACAATTTCGTACGATGCTGAGCCACTTTTGTCTAACGTAACTTGTACTGTACTGGTTTTTTTATCGGGATTGACAGCGATAAAGTGGGTGTTCATTTCGCGTTCTGTAATCACGTTAAGTAGTTCGTTGCCTAAGGTGTCTTTGCCAACGGCGCTGATCATATTGGCTTTAATGCCAAGAGAGTTTAAGCGCAAACATACATTTAAAGGTGCGCCACCTAAACGCTTACCGCTACTAAAACAATCCCATAGTACTTCACCAAAACAATTAATAGTGATATTGCTAGGGGCTTTATGATTAATAAATAAACTGTTCATGTTATTTTCCTTTAGCAAGGGTATGGTATTTTTGCTCAAGCGTGTTTTTCATTATGGTTTTAATGTTACTTGTTGGCGAATATAACGCGTTAATTGCTGTTGTATAATTTTCACTAAAATCAGCTTGATTAATTAAATTGTCGAATAAGCTCGTTAACTTTAAAAAAGCGAGTTGGTCGGTACGAGTTTGTTGAGCATACTCTGCTAGTTCGTCACGCATTGCGTCTTGAATATCTAACGGATTATTCGCTTGGTTTACTTGTTTGTCGCTGTATAAACACCAAGTGGCAATCACTAAAGTGGCTAAAGAGCAATCGCGACCTGCGGCTAAGTTCTCGTTAATAGAGGCAATTAAAAATTTAGGCAATTTGGCTGAACTTTCAGAACAAATACGCGCGAGGCTGTCTTTAATATTTGGATTTGAAAAACGCTCTATTAATGTGTCTTTGTATTCTTCTAAATCAATACCGTCTAATTTATCTAATAACGGCGTAACTTCTAAGTCCATAAATGCACGTAGGTATTGTGCAAAATCTTTGTCGGATACAGTTTCGTCTATCGTGGCATAACCATGAATAGAACCTAATAAACCGAGTACTGAATGGCCAGCGTTTAATAAACGTATTTTCATTTTTTCAAAGGGAGTTACGTCTGTTACAAACTGTGCGCCTGCTAAATTCCAGTTAGGTCGGCCGTCGCTAAAATTGTCTTCAATTACCCATTGCGAAAACGATTCACAGGTAATTGGCCACTCGTCGGTTAAACCATAAGTTTTAGTAACGTAGTCAATATCTGTTTTTGTTGTTACTGGCGTTATACGGTCAACCATAGCATTTGGAAATTCAACATGTGTTTTAATCCATTGGCTTAACTCAGGATCTTGCTGCTGGGTAAACGTAAGTAACATTTTTCGTGTTACGGCGCCGTTATGTTGAATGTTGTCGCAAGACTGTACCGTAAAGGGTTTCATACCTTTGTTTTTACGTATTTGTAATGCTGCAGCAATATAACCAAATGCTGTTTTTGGGTCGTTAGGGTTAGCAATATCGTGTGCGATGCCTTCGTTTAATAAATCAAGTTCGCCTGTAGTAGGGTGTAAGTTGTAACCCCCTTCGGTAATGGTTAACGAAACTATTTTAGTTTCGCTATGAGCTAATTTGTCTATAACGGTTTGTTTGTTGTCAGGCGCGAAGATGAAATCAATCATCGAACCAATAACTTTGTTGTCTATTTGGCCATTAGGGTGGCGTACCACTAACGAATATAAGTAGTCTTGTTTAACTAAAATATCACGCAAACCACGGTTGTTTTCTAATAAACCTACACCACAAATTGCCCACTGTTCTGACCCCGGTGTTTTCAATAACTCATTAATGTACATAGCTTGATGCGCACGATGAAAACCACCGACACCAATATGAACAATACCTGCGGTTAACTGGCTACGATCATAAGTAGGAATATCAATATGGCTAGGTAAGTTAGCTAATGTAAGTTGGTTTAATGAACCGTTTTGTGTTTCATTTAGTGTGGTGTTTGTCATGTGTTTGGCCTTACTTAATAGGATTAAACCTAAAAATAAATTAGGGTAACTGTTTTGTAGTTACTCAATTTTTTATGTTAAACGCAGCACATTAGCGTGTTGTTAGTTAACCTAAACGTTAATGTGCGCGTGTTTATTAGTTTGTATTACTGTTGTTAGTTGTTGAGTGCTTTTTGGCGCTTAAGAGATGCATAAGCACTAGCAAAATAAACGATAGTAAAAATGAAACAGTAATATTCAAATTGCACTTTGTTTGTGTCGTATATGTCCATCGTTGAGCTGAAAAACATAACTTGGGTAGCAAACGCGGTAATAATAAGTAACGAAACTGTTGATACCGCATTTAATATTTTGCTGATTGTGCTGGTATCTTCAACAAAGGGGGTGTCGTTTCGCGCTTGTTCTGCTTGATAAACAATAATTTGTTTTTGTTCAAAATTTTCAGCAGCAACTTCTTTTGTGTAGTCTTTATCTGCACCGTATTTTTTTGCTAATACGGTGTAAACAACAATACTGAAAATCCATGTAGGAATGAATAAGTAGTAGAACGACATAACATCTAAAATATTTAAGCCAAAACCGAATACTAAAGCTAAGGCCCAAGTTGCTATGGCTGGTACGCTGCGAGATATATTTTGATACTTAGCCCAGTAACGCGTTAAACCAATTTTTGGAAATAACACATGCTCAGCAAATACGATGCCGCCTACAGGAACAACTAATAAACCTGCGTAAGTTAATAGCGGTAACATTTGCGAAAATACAAAAGGGAAACAGGCTATAATAACAGTAACAACACCTACAATAGCGGTTGTTTTTTCGCGTGATTGATTAACAAAAATAGACTGTGCAGCTAAACCTGCGCGGTATAAATTAGCGTTAGCCGTTGTCCAGCCAGCAATAATAATTATCACAAAACCGGTTAAACCTAATGCGTGGTAAGCCACATCACCTGGATCTAACGAAGTGATGGTTGTTTTAAGTAATACGGCTGCACCAGCGCCCATAATACCTGCAGATATCCATGCTAAGTAATGGCCAAAGAACATACCAACACCTGAGAATAAACCGTAACTTTTACGTTTAGCAAAACGAAATATTGCCATGTCGATTAAACCAAAGTGAGTAATAGAGTTAGCTGCCCATGCAAAGCCGATAACTTCAAATAAGCCGATACCTTTTTCACCATCGCTGGTGAAGCCTGTCCAAATGGAGCTGTCGCCAATGGTAATAAAGTCGCTCCAACCACTAAGAGTTGTTGTGCCTAATACATGGTTAGATAAAGCAGGGAATAGGGTAAACGAACCGGCAATAAAAATAACAAATAACCAAGGGGCACAAATTTTAGAAAAGTCAGCTACCGTTGAAAAGCCATACATAGCAACAAACACCACGATAGATCCTACGGCGAGCACAATAGCGACAAACCAAAAACTGTTGGGGTACCAATTGAGCTGAGCTGGAATGTCGAACAAAAACCTAACCGCGGTGGAAGATACGGTGATCATGGCGGCAGATATTACGGAGAATATCACAACATTTGCCCAGTTATAGAGCTTGGTCATAGAATTACCCGCAATTTTATTGAGGTAATTGTATAAGCTTAAGCGTGTTTCAACAGCGATAGGTGCTGTTAATAACCACCAAGAACACATGGCTAATAAATTACCGATTAATAAACCCAGTAAAATATCAGTAGTTGCAGCGCCTAATGCGACGAAGGTTGCACCTATTACAAATTCAGTTGCGGCTACATGCTCCCCAGCATATAAACCTGCAAAATGTTTCCACCCATGCAATTTGTTTTTTGCAACTGGCATTTGTTCTTCATTTATATTACTAAATGAGTTATCTCTATGAATATTGGCCATTTTTTGCTTTCCTTCTATCATGGCTGTTAAATAAACAGTGCATGATATGTGTTTTGAAATTGAAACGTTTTATGAATAATATTTAACCGTTTCATCTTATTTTAAGTAGCGTTGTCCGCAGTTATAAACCAAGGCTTTAACTGTGGAGCTACTTTTTGGGACTTACTTTAATTACATGCTAAGTATGGCCTTGGCGGTATACTCATTTGTAATCAATGAATTTATTAATTTACCTTTAAGGGCTGCATGAATTGCTTTGACTTTATCGCTACCTGCAGCAATACCATAAACAGGTTTACTGGCATTAATGGTTAACGGAGAACTTACCACTCGCTCGTTGGTGGTATTGTTAAGGAGCTGACCATTTTTATCATATAACCAACTAATAATTTCGCCTTGTGCACCATCGTTTTTTACGCTTTCAAGCTCAAAGTCGTTAATAAAACCGTCTAATAATAAAGGGGAGTTTTCGGTAATTTGGCCTATGCCGACAAAAGTAGCGTCAGCTTGCTCAATTAAGCTAAAAATACTTTTTACGGGTTTAAGGCTGTGCAATATTTGTTTTTCTGCAACGGTTGATGCAATAACAGGAAGCGGCATCGGGAAGTGTTTAGCATTAACTTTATTGGCCATGGTTACCACAATATCAAAAGCTGAGGCTGAACCATCTGCCATCATATTACCTAATAATGAAACTATTTTGTGCTGCTGACATTGCATTGAAGGTAGCTCGTCGATACAAGCTTTTAATGCTCTACCTGTACCAAAAGCTAAGGTTTTAGGTGTGTCTGATTTTAAATAACGTTCTAATATAGTGGCTCCACACTGGGCTAAACCGTAACTAGAATTTGGGGCGTTAGGATCGCTCGGCACTATTTCGCATTCAAGTAAGTTAAATGTATCTTTTAGCTGTTGGGCTAATTCCATACATTCGGTAATAGGGTGCTCTAAACGTACTTTAATTAACCCTTCATTTACTGCAAGGGCAACTAAACGTTGTGCTGACTGACGAGAAACTTCTAACTTTTGAGCTATTTCGTCTTGTGTGTTTTTAGCTACGTAATAAAGCCAAGCAGCACGCGCAGCATCTTCTAAGCGTTTTAGTTCTGAATTTGATTTGTTATCCATAAGGATGCCTTTGTTTAGTTATTTTTATTTATTATTTTATTTTTTTGTGTGGCACTTAGTAATGCCTATCTAACTATTTATTTGCCATAAGTGTTGGCTGCAATGTTATAAACGTATCCCAATGTTGCATTACCGTAACGTTTGGAAACTGTATTGAAACCGCATGAGTTGCATCAGACATATGTAACCCACCTTCATAGTGAATAACTTGCATACCTGCAGATAAAGCGGCGGTTACTCCTGCCATGCTGTCTTCAATAACCAAACAATTTTCTGGTGCTACTTTCATTGTTTTAGCGGCATGCAAAAATAAATCAGGTGCCGGCTTACCATTTTTAACTTCGCTAGCGGTAAAAACAGTCTCTTTAAAAAAAGGTGTTAAGCCAACAAGACTTAATGCTTTTTCAGTACGTTGCGGGCTACTGCTTGTTGCTAAACAAAACGGTACGCTAAGCTGAGACAAAACTGTTTTAATACCTTTGGTGGTTTGTAAATTACTCTCAAACGCTGTTAATAGTGCAATACGGTATTCGTTTTCAAAATTATTGTGCAGCTTTACATTAAACGCTTTATGTATTTTTTCTTTTACGGAGCTAAAACTACATCCTAAAAAATGCTGTTGGATGTAGTTGATATTAATCTCTATACCTATGGTAGATAATTGCTCAATAAGTACCGTAGCGCTGATAATTTCGCTATCAATTAATACACCGTCACAGTCAAAAATAATCAATTCAATGTTCGCGTTCATGTTTTACCTTTTACCTAGTTTTTGTATAAGCAACTTAGCATAAAACTTCAGTGCATTTACACCGAACCACTTTAACGCAATTAAATATCTGTAATAAGCATCTGCTACCAATTTGGGCGTAAGCTCTAATGTTGGGCATAATCCCACCAAGAAAGTGCAATGTCAATCTTTTATCGTGTGATTTTTAATCAAAAGAAAAGTTAAAAAACCGTGAATGCAAGTAAAGTTATTTAATTTCATATGCTTAGTGTTTATTAAAAATATATTCATATTTGATCATTACAGGTTTATTTATGAAAAAAGATCCGTTTATTTTACTTTTTTGCACCTTTTTTGACATTTTTAACCTGAGGTTTGGCTCAAATTTTTAAATTTAAGAGGATATTTAACGTATAAAAAATTATTACTCTAAAAATTAAATTCTTAATTTATTGAATTTAAAGTGAAATATATTTTTAAAATTTATAAGGAATCTATTTTTTAATTATTATTGGTTGACGATATAAATTTGTTCTGGGAATATGCCCGCAAAAAGAGCTTGTGCTCAGTGGTGTTTGTGAAAATAAACAACAGAAGAATTCATACTGCCAAACTAAAAAATTAGGATAATAATGATGATTAAAACAAAACTAATGAAATCGACCCGTACTTTAATTTCAACCAGTATTTTGGCGGTTGGACTAACACATTCAGCAAACGCCGCAGAATTTTTTGATGGGAGAGTTGATGCTAAAGTTTTACTTATGCAAGGCTACCAATCAATAGAGGCTGACGCTGGCGCATTTGAAAATATAAACACAAATATGTCGTCAGGTTTTCAGCGTTTACGCTTTAACTTAGAGTTAGCTGTTAAAATTAATGATTATGTGACTGCTTATGCAGATCTTGGCGAAGAACCTAACGACTTTGGTTCAGACGACCAGTTTGAAATATCGCAAGATTTAGCTTATATCGATTTAGACATTCTAGGCCTAGCCGACAAAGCCGATGAAAATACGCAATGGTTATTTAGAGCTGGGAACATTGTTTCTACTGTATTTGATTATCGTGGCTATTCTGATGGGGCTGCAGTACAAAAAAATCCTCTTATTGGTAATTCACCTATCGATTTTGTAACGGCTGAATCAGGTATTCAAACGTTATGGTCGAAAAAAATCATGGGTTCTACTATTACTAAATTGAATGCTGATGTTGGACTTTCAGTACCGACTTTTTTTGAAGACTATGGTAGCGACAGGGGATATAACGTATTTGGTAGAGCATCTATTAATACCAATTTAGGTTTAGATGTAGGTTTAGGTTGGTTTGTGAGTGATTTAGGTGACCAAGTTGCTAGCCGAGAATTTGCCAATATTCAAACCGCTGGGCTTATTCAAGGTGATGGCGATAATTATAATTTTGTTTCATCAGGCACTAATTCACGTGATACTCATGCTGGATTACTACCCGGTTTAAATGCCAATATTTTACAAATAAATGCTCAGTACCAAGCAAGTGCTAGTACTTTATTAAGAGCTTGGGCAGGAATTGCGAAAGACGATTACAGCTTTGTAGACAGTAACGGTAAACAAACTGTAGCGAGTAAAGCGATAGGCTACCAAGAAATAGAAAGTAAAATTCATTACTATGCGATTGAAGCGACACAATACATAAAGCCAGAAAGTTTATATTTAGCGACGCGTTATAGTTCTATTACTAACGCAAGCGATGGTGTTTCAGGCGATAAAGATTTAACACGCTTTCAAGTCGGTTTAGGTTGGTGGGTAGCAAAGGGCACGTTAGTTAAAGCTGAATATGTTAAGCAGTCTGAAGGTAATGCCTCTGCTGGGCAAATAGGATCTGATTGGGATGGTATCACGGCTGAAATATCTGTGTTTTTTGATTGATTTTTAAAACTAAATTTTATTCAATTCAAAATTAATGTGATTGCTGCGTGAGCTTTATATCATGATAATTCTATTAAAAAATAACTGTAAGTTTCGCGTTCCAAGATAATTGACTGACTTGGAACTTGTGTATAGATGCAGAGATGTTTACTTTTGTATTTTGTTAAGAGGCACCAAAATATTTGTAACTTTAGCTGAACTCTGCATCTTTAGGTTTCATGGACAGAAAGTGAGTTAATATATTTTCCCGTGAGCATCTACTTTAGATACGTCAACTCGAGTTGGCGTTATTTTACCATTAACGATATCTTTACTGGCTATTGATAATGATTCAATAACTTTGTGCATAGAGTTCAAATCTAAGCTGTTAATGTCGTCTGACGTTTGATGATAATGTTGGTCTTTATCAAGTTGTGTACTACTAAAACTATGAGCAGGCACACCTAAACGCGCTAATGTTGCGTTGTCTGAACGGTAGAATAAACCTTGTTCAGGATATGGGTCGGTGAATATTTCCATATTGTGCGGTGCCAAACTTTTATTTAATAACTCGCCTAGGTTAGATCGCTCCATTCCTGTCATCCATAAAGTACCCGCACCAAATTTTGATGGTTTACCTATCATTTCAATATTTATCATAGCAACAACATCATCTGGGTTGAGTTGTTGAGATAAATAACGTGAACCGTAACCACCAATTTCTTCAGCAGTAAAAGCGGCAAACATTAAGGTTCTGGCGTTATTGCCTTGTTTAGCAAAATGTTCAGCTAAGTTAATAACGGCTGTAGTGCCTGAAGCGTCATCGTCGGCACCATTGTATATTTGTTTACCATCAGGCGTTGTGCCTAAGTGGTCGTAGTGCGCTGAAAACATAACAATTTCATCTGCTTTACTATTACCCGGTAATATACCCACTACATTCGTTAATGATTTTTTACTTATAGTGGTTGAAGCTTGAACCTGAATTTGTTCAACATCTGTTTCATTTGTTAGTACAAGTACAATTGCGCCTTGATGATCTTCCTCATTATCTTCTACCACAAGTTTAGTTAAACCACGGTTTAAAAATTGTTGGTACTTTTGAAAAATATCGTTATGTGCGGTATTCACTAAGATGAGATTTTGTCCGCCGGCATTATTCACCTTGCGCAGTAAATCTCTGAAGTTGTCTTTTTTACCTAAAATATGAGTTTTCATTGCTTTAGGTGTTGTCCATGTCAGATCTTTCATGGTGCTAGCTACGGTAATGTTATTTTTAGGTATTTCTTTACCATTTAAGCTGACTGAAAATGCACTGGGTGTAATACTGGTAATGGTAAAGGTTTGTTTGTAAGTTGATAAACCATTGAGGGGTTTTAGACCAATATCTGAAAAACGTTGGCCTATATAGTTAGCGGCAATATCTATTTCAGGCGAAAAGCTTGCTCTACCTTTTAGATCATCGCTGGCTAGGTAAGTGATGTCTGCTGTCATCTGTTTTTTTGAAATATTGTCAGCGAGTAAAGGTGCTGATAATAAAGCTAAACATGAGGTTATGCTTAAGGTTAAGCTACGTATTTTATTGGTTTTTAACATGTGAATTTGCCAGTTTTGAAAAGTAATGATGAGCTACTATTGAGCAAAAATAATAACTTTGCAACTACTGGCAATATATAGACTTGTTACCTGGTGTAAAGTGAGGAGTTGTTAAAGTAGTTTAGTGGTTTCAATCAGTAAGCTTTCATCACCCGCTGTTAACCATAGCTGACCATCTTGAATACTACATTGAAACTCCATTGTTCTTGATATTAATTGCGCTAGAGCCTCTGTTGTTTCTTCGCTGAATTGTTCAATCGATAATTTATCAAACTGGCGTAGTTTGCTTTCTGATTGTTTCCACCAAGTGTCAACACTGCTGCCATAGCAATACAGTTTTACTTGTTGTGATCTATTGCAGGCTTTTTTAATGCGTTTCTCGTCAAGCTGGCCTAGTTCAATCCATAGTTCTATTTCTTCAGAGTAATTGACTTGCCATATAGCGGCTTCGTCTTCATCACTTACGCCTTTGCCAAATTGCAGGTTTTCATTGGCATTTAATATAAAGGCGATTAAACGAACCATCATACGAGAGTCTGTTTCGGAAGGATGTTGAGCAATGGTCAGGTTAATGGTGTCGTAATAGTTACGGTCCATATCTGATAAATGAATTGTTGCTTTGTTAATTGTTGCTTTTAACGCCATGTTTAGTTCATCACATTTTTTGAATGAGTAATTATACTCTGTATTTGTCTTATACCAAACGCATTAATGAATTGACCTATTTTATACGAAGAATAAATGGTCAAATACACAGGTTCACCGTTCCCGACGGAACCTAAGCACCTACGTCCTGTAGGCGAGGCATTTATTTTAATAACTAGTTGTTCTAATTATTAAATAAATAACGATGTAATTGGCCATTTAAACAAGTATAAATGATCAATTGGTTATTGCGATTGGTATTACTATACCTAAATTATCTTAATGTATATTTGGATATATTGAGTATAAGCATAATTATTGTGCATTGACGCTGGTATATGTTTACAGTTGATGTATTATTATGTTCTTAGTTGACACTTGTGTCAGGTTTTTGCTCGTGTTTATTTGTGATATTCATATAAATATATTTTAACTCTTTTAGGTGATGCGTAATGTCTATTAAATCTTTTATTCCTGTACCACGTACTTTAATGGGACCGGGTCCTTCTGATGTAAGTCCGCAAGTTTTGTCGGCTTTATCTCGTCCGACTATTGGACATTTAGATCCTCTTTTTGTTGGAATGATGGACGAAGTTAAGTCGTTATTACAATATGCTTTTCAAACCAGCAACCCTTTTACTATCGCTTTATCAGCACCTGGTTCAGCAGGTATGGAAGCATGTTTTGTTAACTTAGTAACGCCTGAAGATACGGTTGTTGTATGTGTCAATGGTGTTTTTGGCATGCGAATGACCGAAAATGTTAAACGCTTAGGCGCTAAACTTGTTGTAGTAGAAGGCGAATGGGGCAGAGCCGTTGATCCACAAGCGCTAGAAGCTGCGCTAAAACAAAATCCAAACGCTAATTTTGTCGCTTTTGTACACGCAGAAACATCAACGGGTGCATTGTCTGACGCGAAAACTTTATGTCAAATAGCTCAGCAACATGATTGTTTAACAATAGTTGATGCAGTTACTTCGTTAGGTGGTGTTGAGTTACGTGTTGATGAGTGGGGCATAGACGCTATTTATTCAGGCAGCCAAAAATGTTTGTCTTGTGTGCCGGGTATTTCTCCTGTGAGTTTTAGTGAGCGTGCCACTAAAATTGTGCAAGAAAGAACAACACCTGTACCTAGTTGGTTTTTAGATCAGTCTTTAGTGATGGATTATTGGTCGGGCGAAGGCAAGCGTTCATATCATCATACCGCACCCGTTAATTCTTTGTATGCTTTGCATGAATCGTTACTTATGCTTAAAAACGAAGGGTTAGAAAACAGCTGGGCTCGCCATGCTAAACAACATAAGGCACTTGCCGCTGGCCTTGCTGACTTAGGCATTAGTTATATTGTTCCTGAAGATGAACGCTTACCTCAGTTGAACTCTGTTTATATTCCTGATGGCATTGATGACGCGAAAGTTCGCTCTTATTTACTTGAAGAGTACAACTTAGAAATCGGTGCCGGTTTAGGTAAGTTTGCCGGTAAAGCTTGGCGTATTGGTTTGATGGGATATGCAGCGCGTAGTGAGAATGTCGCGTTATGTTTAGCGGCGTTAAAAGATGCATTAAGCAAATAAATACTGAGTTATACAACTAAAAAAGGTTGGCGTAATGAACATGCCAACCTTTGTTGTTTTTAAATGACTTATATTTGAAAGTTAAGTTACTCTTCGTTCGCTTCTCTTATACGCTCTAATCGATTTTGCTCTTCTTCAAATGCGGCTTTTATCTCTTCTAATACGGTATCTACATCAGCAGATTCTGTACTTTCAGTAAATAGGCCTGTTAATTCTGTATCAGGCGTAAGCTCACCATCTTCATATAATGCCCACATTTCTTGAGCATATTTACTTTGTGCTAAGTCAGGTGCGTATTGAGCGTAATAGGTTGTCATGTTTTCAACATCACGTATTAACATGCTTTTTGCGTTATTATTTGACGAGGCATCTACGGCTTGCGGTAAATCAATAATAACAGGGCCGTATTCATCAACTAACACATTAAATTCTGATAAGTCACCATGCACAATACCTGCACACAACATGCGCATAATATAAACCATAACAACCGCGTGATCTTCGCGGGCTTGCTCTGCATCCATGGTTATGTCGTTTAATCTGGGAGCAACACTACCCTCATCGTCGGTAATAAGCTCCATAATTAACACACCGTCAAAACATCCGTAAGGTTCAGGCACTCTGACGCCAGAGCTAGCTAATAAATAAAGCGCATCAACTTCTGAGTTCTGCCAAGCTTCTTCTTGCTGGGCTTTACCATATTTAGAACCTTTTTGTATGGCTCTTGCTCGACGGCTATTTTTACTTTTACGACCTTCTTGGTATTGCACGGCTTTTTTAAAGCTGCGTTTGTTTGCTTCTTTATAAACTTTAGCGCATTTTACTTGATCGCCACAGCGCACCGTATATACGGTGGCTTCTTTGCCACTCATGAGTTGGCTAAGTACTTCATCAACGATCCCCTCATCAACAAGGGGCTGTATGCGTTTTGGTATTTTCATGGCGCTTTTATACCTTACTTACGGGCAATTTGGAATAGCAGATCATTTTCTTATGCATTTATATTCGCAGTTCCTGATAAATTAGGGAGGTAGTTGTCATTTTATTATATCACTTTAATAAGGTGGTTAAGCAATTGTTGTAAATAATGAAAAAGCTGACAATTATGTAGGTTTTTTTAGTTATAATACCGACAAAGTATGAATAGAGTATAAAAATTTGATTGAACAATGGGTTGGTACGATTAACGGTTATTTATGGGGAAGTGTGCTTATATACCTCTTAAGTGGTTGTGGAATATGGTTTACGCTACGTTTGAAAGGGCTGCAATTTACGCATTTTTTTCACATGTTTACCTTGTTAAAGTTAAGTCGTTCAAGTTCTAAAGAGGGTATATCTTCTTTCCAAGCTTTGTGTACATCGTTAGCGGCTAGAGTGGGAACCGGTAATTTAATGGGGGTTGCTGTTGCTATTACTTTAGGTGGTGCTGGCGCTGTATTTTGGATGTGGTTAATTGCGTTAGTGGGAATGGCAACCGCTTTTGCAGAAAGTACATTAGGCCAGCTGTATAAAGAGAAAGACGAACATGGAAATTTTAGAGGTGGCCCCGCGTATTACATGCGTAAAGGCTTGAACAGTAAAGCTCTCGCTATCACATTTTCATTATGTTTATTTTTTGGTTACGGTTTTGTTTTTAGTTCGGTTCAAGCTAATTCGATTACTGATGCTTTTTATGGCTCGTATGGTTTGGACAAACTCACTACAGGTATTGTTATTACCATTTGCGCGGCTTTTATTATATTTGGTGGTTTAAAGAAAATAGCGCGTTTTGCTGAGTTTACTGTTCCTTTTATGGGCGTTGCATACTTACTTGTGTGTTTGTATGTAATAGCAATAAATATTACATTAATTCCTAATATTATTGCTGATATCTTTGCCTCTGCTTTAGGTTTAAAAGAAGCCGGTGGCGGGCTTGTAGGTGCTGCTATTGTGCAAGGTGTTAAGCGAGGTTTGTATTCAAACGAAGCAGGTATGGGTAGTGCGCCCAATGTAGCAGCTGCAGCTTCGCCTAATCCTCCTCATCCAGTTGCTCAAGGGTATATACAAATGTTGGCGGTGTTTTTTGACACCATTGTTATATGCTCATGTACTGCGTTTCTTATTTTACTTTTTAAAGATACGGGGTCACAGGCACAAGGTATTCAATTAACGCAACAAGCTATGGCGTTTCAAGTAGGCGGTTGGGGAAGTGATTTTATTACCTTTGCAATTATGTTATTTGGTTTTACTTCCATTGTGGGTAATTTTGCTTACGCTGAGAATAATCTTAAATACTTAAATTTAGATAACTTATATGGTCATTCATTTTTAAAAGTAGGCTTTTTAGCCATGTTAGTGTTTGGCTCTGTTGCAACCTTACCTGAAGTGATTGCTTTAGCGGATCTTTCTACAGGATTAATGACAGTGTTTAATGTTATTTCATTGATCTTACTGACTAAGGCTATTGCAATGGTAACTAAAGATTATCATCAGCAAAAAATGCAAGGTAAGATACCGACTTATTGTCCGTCTGAAAATGAGCATAAAAGTCTTAATTTAACTCGAGGTATTTGGCAGAAAGATAAGTAACCTGTTGCTTAGATAAACTGTTATAATCCGCGAAAATTGAACATGTGTTCGAAAATTATTAGTGTATATTTGGTGAAAAAATGAGTGTTGATGCAATTGGCTTATCGGCTAATTTATTAAAAGCAGTAAAGGCGTGTGGTTATAAAAATTTAACGCCAGTACAGCAACAAGCTATTCCTGTTATTCGTACAGGCGTAGATTTATTAGCTAGTGCTCAAACGGGTACAGGTAAAACCGCTGCTTTTAGTTTGCCTATTTTAGATGCGATTAGTCGTAATATTAAAGACGACACTCAAGTTACAGGTCAAACGATTAAAGCGTTAATTTTAACGCCAACCCGTGAACTTGCAGCACAAGTTGCCAAAAATATTGAAACGTACAGCCAATTTTTACCCATTAAATCGGGTGTAATTTATGGTGGTGTAAATATGCCACCTCAAAAAACAATGTTGAAAAATGGGGTCGATGTTTTAGTGGCAACACCTGGTCGTTTACTTGAGCATTTAACTGAGCGTAGTGTTGATCTTTCGCATGTTAAATATTTAGTGTTAGATGAAGCCGACCGTATGCTTGATATGGGTTTTTTAACTGATATTGAAAAGCTTATTGAAGCAATGAAACAAAAACATCAAACCTTAATGTTTTCAGCTACCTTTTCAAACAAGGTTAAAACACTTGCCAAACAAGTGTTAAGAAACCCTAAAACATTAGAAGTTTCTCGCCAAAATTCTACATCAGGTAAAGTAAAACAATCAGTTTATTGGGTGTCTGAAACACGTAAACGCGAACTTTTATCTGAAATTATTGGTGTAAATAACTGGAAACAAGTACTTGTGTTTGCAGGTACAAAAGAAAGCGCAAATCTATTAGCTAAAGAGCTAAAACTCGATGGTATTAAAGCCGCACTTTGCCATGGTGATAAAACGCAAGGCGCTCGAAATAGAGCGTTAGAGGAGTTTACCGAAGGTAAGGTGAGAGTTTTAGTTGCAACGGATGTTGCTGCACGAGGTTTAGATATTGTCGATTTACCTTACGTTGTTAATTTTCATTTACCGTTTTTAGCTGAAGATTACGTACATCGTATAGGTAGAACTGGTAGGGCAGGTAAATCTGGTACGGCTATTTCTTTAGTTAGCCCAAAAGATGAGCGCTTTTTAGAAAATATTGAAGAGCTAATTGGTCGTAAATTTGAGCGTATAGTGGCTCCCGGTTATGAAATAGATAGACCATTACCCGCGCAATACAAAGAAAGCTTAGATGCGCCAGTTAAGAAAAACCGCTATCAAGCAACTCAAGATAAAAACCAAGCGATTGCTAAAAAGAAAAAAGTAAAACCAGCCGTAACTAAAAAATACAGCAAAAAAATACAGAAGAAACGCTAACGTTTTCTTATTTAAATCATTCAATGTTAAGGGGTGTTACTTAAACTTATGAATGTTGATTATTGTTTAACAGAAACACCTTTTGAATATCGTCATTTTTGTTGGTTTTGTGGAGAGCCCAAGCATTTATTGTTTGGTTTTCCACATAATAATTGGCTGGTATTTAATTGTCCTCATATCCCAATTCAGATCCCTAGCTGTAAAGAATGTTATCAATTCGCTTATTCAGCTAAAGTCGATAGCATTTGGCAAGTTCATGTACATGTTAAACAGCAATTAATGAAGCATTATCATAAAGACCTTGCTATCGGTTTAAACTGGACAAAAGAAGAGTTAGAGAATAGTGGATTTGAAGGCGGTACTTTTGATGGTTTTCAAAGAAGTGCGTGGTTTATGTACGAAGTTGCAAAAGGTCGAGTTAGCTATAAACCTTGGCCTCTTATTGTTAACGGCGTTACATTAGAGTACATAGATGAAAAAGAAACCTTTTACTTTGATGGGATGCGTTACCCTACAATTGATGATGCAATTAACCATTATGTAAAAATATTTGATTTAAATCTTAATTTCTTTAAGCAAGTATTAGCCAGAGTCGGCGATGCTAAGTTTTCTCAAGCGATTAGGTATTCACGAATATACATAGGAGCTACACCACAAGAGCAAAGAGCGGCGTTAGCGGATATATCTATTAATCTTTAAGTGTTTAAACCTTTTCTAATATTTTAATCACTTTAATTTCCTTACCTTCTAATCGAACAAAATAATGTGTCCATATTTTTTTTCTATATTTTTCAGAATAAAGAATAACTTTGAACTCACCTTCTGTTGGGCTAGTGAGCTTTATATCGTATATCTCTTTTATTTCAGACTCATCTTCAGGGTAGTTAGCAATTTTTTTAAGAAAGTAAATTAAGTTTTCATTATCAAATGACAAAATAAAACCATGTACGCTAGAACCAACATTAAATTCTAGAGTAAAATCTTTTGACAAAACAGCGTAAAAGTCTTGCATGTTTTCGTTATTAATTCTGTTAAGTTTTTGGCTAAAAAAATGTATTTTTTCTTTACTTAATACGGTGTTGGCTTCTTTAGCAAAGCTCACATTAAGAAAAAGAGTAAAGAATAGAGAAATGATTATCCCATAAGAATATTTCATATAAATCCTTTTTAGCTGAAATTTTCGGCCATTTTATCAGATAGTTATTTATTTAAATAGCAGCATAATCATTCGAGAATAATGAGGTAAAAAAGCGATATTAAGAAAAGGGTAAAGTAAGGGGAATAGTTAAGTTCGCTAGCGCTCATTAACCATTTAGTTGTGTGTTATACCCGTTGCCAATCAAGATGCGTATTTTAGTTCCGACTGAAACCTGCATCTTGAATGATAACCGGTATATATATTCTCTTAAGTAAAAGCCAATTACACTAAACTTAAAGCGGTAGGTTGACTAAATTTTTGTTGGTATAACGCTTGATCGGCTCTTTCAAAAAAGCTTTTTTCGTCGTCAGCTCTATGCATAAAGGTATAACCTAAACTGCATCCTACATCATATTTAGTGAGAAGTGCGTCTGTAGCAAGAGCTTTTTTTATACGAGCTTCAATCATACATAAAGATTCTTGGCTTGCTTCTTCTACAATAATAGCAAACTCATCACCACCAAATCTAAACACGCTGTCAGAGTCACGTACGCTTAATTCTAAAGCTTTTGCAAAACCTTTTAAGATTTCATCACCTACATGGTGGCCAAATGTGTCGTTAATGACTTTAAATTTGTTTAAGTCGGCAACCACTAAACCTACTTGATGCTTTTGACGATTCGCATGATGCATAGCACGCTTTAATTGTTCGTCAAAGTAACGTCGGTTAGCTAAACCAGTCAAACCATCTTGCATGGCTAGCGACATAGCATTTTTATACTGAATAGCATTATTAATAGGATGTACAATGTACTGATGTAGTTCTTCTAACACGTTAAAGTTAGTAAGGCTGATCGGGCTATTAATTGCGTACGTTAACAAACCTAAAAATTCGTTATTTATCTTTAACTCAAATTGACGTTCAGATCTACCAGGTCTACTACCACGTATAGCTGTTCTTACATCACCTTGGGTAAAATAAAGCCCAGAAAAAGAAACATACTTTGTAGCTTCTATCGCAAAAATATTCAAAATTTTGTCAAGTTCAAGTGTACATTGTAATTGCTCCATAAGAGCTAATTTACGATGAGCGTTATCTTTATTGTTTAAATCAAATATTTTAAAGGCGTTATACTCATATGTTTGGCTTTCGAGTAAATTTAATGTTTGCATGTAACCACCTATTTCTTTTTTAATGGTTATTAATTAGCAAATTCTGTACCTAAAGTGATTTTGTTTTTTTATTATGTATAACCCTTTGATTTTTAATTTTTAATTTTGGTTGTTTGCACAGTCATTTTTTTGTCAAAGTAAAATTCGGCAATGTTTTGCCGCTTTTATTCTGCTGTTTTTTATAAATAGATTTTAAATCATTTTGATGTCTGTAAAATGAGACACTATGCTTTTATATTCTGTTGTTTAGCATGCTCATCATTATTTAAGGAGTTTTCGTGGAAGGCTATTTTGAAATTCTTGCTATTTTAACCAGTGCAGTTTTTATTGTTTGGTTATTTAGATATCTAAATCTACCTGCTATTTTAGCCTATTTAGTTACAGGAATGTTGGTGGGCGAACATGGTTTTGCATGGGCACATCATCATGTTGATTACGAACACTTTGCAGAATTGGGCATTGTATTTCTACTCTTTACTTTAGGCTTGGAGTTTTCATTACCTAAACTGCTTGCTATGCGGAAGTTGGTATTGGCTGTGGGGAGCTTACAAGTTGGTATATCCCTCGTTATTTTTATTTTAATTGCTTTAGCTTTAGGACAATCTTTTCCTAGTGCGCTGGTGATAGGCGGTGTTTTGGCGCTTTCTTCTACTGCTATTGTTATCCGACAATTAAGTGAAGCAGGGGCAACGAAACGTAAATCGGGTCAAATTTCAGTGTCGGTTTTACTTTTTCAAGATGTGGCGGTAGTTCCTCTCCTTATTGTTATCCCTATGTTTGCCATGGATTCAGATACTTCTATGGGATTAGCCTTACTTATTGCGTTAGTAAAAGGTGTGTTTGTAGTCGGTGTATTATTGTTTACAGGTAAATGGTTATTACCACGTTTGTTTAATGTTATTGCTCAAGTTAGAACAGATGAGTTATTTGTATTAACCACGTTACTAGTCACCTTATTAGCATCAGCTTTAACGCTATGGTTTGGTTTATCTATGGCTTTGGGAGCATTTTTAGCGGGTATGATGTTAGGCGAAAGCCAATATAAGCATCAGTTAGAAGCAGACATTAGGCCTTATAGGGATATTTTATTAGGCCTGTTTTTTGTAACTGTCGGTATGAAGCTAAATATTAATGTGTTGATTGATTCTCCTTTAGTTGTTCTAGGTGTTATGTTGAGTTTTATGGCAGTTAAAGTATGCGTTATAAGGTTTTTAGCCGTAAAAGCAGGGGAGTTACCCAAAGACAGTTGGGCTTCAGGTTTTATGTTGGCGCAAATGGGCGAATTTGGTTTTGTGTTAATTGCTCTCGCCACACAAGTTGAAATATTACCTATGGATGTAGCTTCTATCTTATTAGGTGTTGGTGTTCTTAGTATGGCGATAACGCCTTTTATGATTAATAACGCGCGTAAATGGTCGTTAATGTTAACGCGAGATAAAGGGGTAGATACAACTGAATTAGAAACATTACCCGATAATAGTCAGTTAAAAGATCACGTTATTATTTGTGGTTTTGGTCGAGTAGGGCAAACGGTAAGTCGTTTTTTAAAACCTGAAGGTATTGATTTTGTTGCAATAGATATTGATCCCTTACGTGTTACTAAATCAAGAGATGCTGGAGAGAACGTTTTATTTGGGTCTTCAAGGCAAACAGAGTTGTTACATGCGGCTAATTTATCGGAAGCCAAATTAGTTGTTATCGCTTTCGGTGAAGATAAGCAATCATTAGACGTTATTGAAAAAGTAAGGCGATTATCAAAAGATGTTCCGATTTTAGTAAGAACTCGAAATGACGATCAATTACAAATATTGAAAGATGCCGGGGCAAATGAAGTTGTACCAGAAATTTTAGAGGGAAGCTTAATGTTAGTTTCTCAAGTATTATCGTTAACAGGCGTACCATTTTCACGAATTTTCAAACGCGTACAAAAAGAGCGTAATAATCACTACAATCATTTACATGGCTTCTATCAAGGGGAACATACTGATATGAGTCCAGAAGCGATTGAGCGTATTGAATTTGCTCATGCGATACAGTTAACGAATGATTCATATGCTGTAGGACATTCTATCGCAGAATTAAAGAAAGGTAATTCACATATGATTATTGTTGCGCTTAAACGTGGCGAAGTCGAAACAGAAGAACCTGATGATAATATTGTATTACAAAATCAAGACACGCTAATAGTAAGAGGTAAACCTCGCCGAGTTGAATTAACCGAGCGCTATATTCAAGAGGGGAGATAATTCACAGAGCTAATTGACCTACTAGAGTTCTTTTATGGCTTGTAGCAGGTCATTCATTAATAAGCGTTATAAACTAAGGAAGCCTCTAATTGAGGTTTCTTTTTCCATAGCATCTTCAAAACCTAGCTTAATAAGTTGTTTACAGTAGTTTTTTTCAAACAATAAGTAACTAATAATACTCGACTCTGAATCGTTAGTGATACCAATTGAACGCAGTAATATTTTGATAGAAAGAGGGAGTTCGTCAAAATATTCAATTGCCATAGCATTAAAGTCGTGACTAGGGTTAAGTAATAACGTATCTATTTTCTTTAATCCTGATTTCTCTTTACGTACATCTTCAGGGATTAAGGCGATGGTTTCATTAATACGCTTAGCTCTTTCTATATCACTTTGTAATGTATCTGAAAATATAGAATCGAGTAAATGCCCGGCTACACTTGATGCGGTTGGTGGGTGAGGGTTGTTTTCATTAGCATATACAGGTTCTGTTGGTTGTTCTACCCCCACAATAAATATACGTTCAGCACCTAAATGAATCGCTGGACTTAGAGGCGATAACTGATGAATAGAACCATCACCAAAATGTTGTCGTTTAATATTAATTGAAGGGAAAACCATAGGGATAGCAGCAGATGCCATCAAATGTTCGCTATTAATTTGAGTAGGTTCGCCTCTTCGGTTTGCTCTAAACCAAGGTGAAATGTGTTCTTCAGATTGATAAAAACTTATCGAGTCACCAGTATTGTAACTTGAAGCAGTAACCGAAACGGCAGATAAATAACCTTTTAAAATATTGTTATCTATTCGTTTAAAGTCGATAACTTCGTTGAGTAGCTGGCGTAAAGGATCATTATTAAGGAGGCTTCTTGCTGGTCGGCTAGCGTAATCTGCTTGAAAGCTGCCAAATATTCCTTTAGCTATATGACTATATACTCTATAGGGATCGCCATGATAGATACGACTGGTATTTAAGTTTTTCCACACCCACTCGAGTTTTTTTACTCCTAATTGAAAACAAGAAGCATAACACGCTAATGCTGTTGTATTTATTGCCCCTGCGGATGTCCCACTAATTATAGGAAAAGGACAACCGTGATTACGGGGGATAAATTGAGCAATAGCAGACAACACGCCAACTTGATAGGCAGCTCTAGCTCCACCACCTGTAAGTATTAAGGCGTTGTTTGTATGTTTGTACGAACGTTTTTTAGTCATAAACTACTTTATCTATTTCAATACGTTAAGTGTAACGTTTTTTTTATTTTATGTGAAAAATATCCTTAATTTAAAGAAAAGTTATTTTTATTTTTGTGATTAATCAAACGATTATTTTGTAATAGAGGCTATTTTCAATAAGTACTAGCGTAGTTTTATTGCGGCATTTTACTTATAATTGTTGCCCGTTTACTTATGCTATTTCATATGGCGTAAAACAATTATATTTGGAAACATCTTGGAAATCTGGATCTATTTCACCTTGCTTGCCGCATTTATGCAGGCAGTGAGAACCGCTGGTCAAAAAAAATTATCAGGCCATTTAAATTCTATGGCAACCACCTCTGTTAGATATGTTTATGCTTTACCTTTTGCTTGGGGATATTTGTGGTGGTTACTCGACTATAGATCTGTCGAAATTCCAGATCTTAACGCTTCATTTATTCAATACGCTTTATTAGGCAGTGTGGCTCAAATTATTGGGACAGCTTGTTTAATTACTGCTTTTAGGTATCGAAATTTTTCAGTAGCAACCAGTTTAGCTAAAACTGAGGCGGTTCAAATTGCAATAATAGGTGCTACTGTCTTCTCTTCTTCGTTAAGTAGTTGGGGCTGGGTGTCTGTTATTATTGGCGTTTTAGGGGTAATAATCGTATCAAAGGTTAAATTTAACTACGACGACTTATTTAAAAACCCCGGAGCAGGCTTTGGCTTAGCTTCTGGTTTGGGGTTAGCTATTACGATGTTGTTGGTGCGAGAATCTAGCTTAGCATTAAATACTGACCTAATGGTAAGTGCGGCTGTTACTTTAGTATTTATGGTAACAGTGCAATCGGTCATGTCATTAAGTTATGTTGCTTTACAAAATCGTTCACAGCTTCCTTTAATGCTTAAACATTGGCGAGTATGTACCTTTGTTGGTTTAACAAGTGTTATCGGCTCTATTGGTTGGTATACGGCGTCTAGTTATCAAAATACTGCTTATGTTAAAGCGTTGGGACAAATTGAATTTTTTATCACTCTCTTTATTACCTATCGAATATTTAAAGAGTCAATTAGCAAAATGGAATACTTAGGAATGTTTTTAATTTTATTAAGTGTATTTATTTTACTGTTATGGGCATAAAATATTGTAATATAGCGCCATTAAAATTAGCGTTAATCAAAATAAATAGGTAAAAAATGAAAATAGCAGAAAAAACAGTTGTTCAGTTTCACTATGTGTTAAAAGAAGAAGACGGTACTGAAATTGAATCGTCGCATGGTAATGATCCTATGGCTTATCTACATGGTGCTAATAACACATTAGTGGGTCTTGAAAATGCTTTAGCAGGTAAAGAAGCTGGTGATAAGTTCTCAGTAACATTACAACCTGAAGAAGCCTACGGTGAGCGTCAAGAAGATATGATCCAACGTATCCCTGTAAAACATTTACAAGGTGCAGCTAAGTGGAAAGCAGGTATGACAGCCGTTGTTCAAACAGAACAAGGTCAACGTCAAGTGACTGTTGTTAAAGTAGGTAAATTTATGGTGACAGTTGATATTAATCCACCATTAGCGGGTAAAGTATTAACGTTTGATTTAGACGTAGTTGATGTAAGAGAAGCGACTGAAGATGAAGTTAAACATGGCCATGCTCACGGAGTAGGTGGTCATCATCATTAATTAATATTTAATGATAAACAGATTAAACCAATGATCTTCATTGGTTTTTTTTCGTCTTTAATTTATAGCAAAATAAAAATTAAAGACGAAAAAAAACCTGCTAAAAGCAGGTTTTTTAATGTGGCTCCTCAACCTGGACTTGAACCAGGGACAAACGGATTAACAGTCCGTTGCTCTACCAACTGAGCTATTGAGGAATTGTTTTTTTCTACTACTAATGTAACCGCTTAAAGCACTTACTTAAATGTGGCTCCTCAACCTGGACTTGAACCAGGGACAAACGGATTAACAGTCCGTTGCTCTACCAACTGAGCTATTGAGGAATTGTTCTTTTTACTACTTACGTAACCGCTTAAAAAGCCATTACTAAAATTTGGCTCCTCAACTTGTTCTAGAATCAGGAGGCAAACGCTGTTCTAATAAATAGTACAGTCCGTTGCTCTACCAACTGAGCTATTGAGGAATTGTTCTTTTTACTACTCACGTAACCGCTTAAAAAGCCATTACTAAAATTTGGCTCCTCAACCTGGACTTGAACCAGGGACAAACGGATTAACAGTCCGTTGCTCTACCAACTGAGCTATTGAGGAATTGTTTGCTAACCAACTTCGTTAACGGGGCGGAATATTAAAGGCCGCGCGATGAACTGTCAATATAAAATTCTAAAAAAATTAAATATTTGTTTGTTTGCTTATTTTGCAGGCAAACTGGGAACTTTAACAGCTATTTTTGTTGTAAATTTAGCCATGTTAATTAATTACGTTATTTGATTACAGTTATCCACTAATGCTGTGGATAACTGTGTGTATGAAAGTGTAGAAAGGGGCGGTTAAAACAAAGGAATAAGGGGTAGAGTCAAGTCAATATGTTTTTGTGTATTTTTATTTAATTCTTTTATAACAATGGTTTGTGTTGTTATTGTCGCTAAAGTGAACGTCTCGGTTCGTTTTTTGTTCAAAGTGATAGTTTTATACTATTACCTATTGGGTTGTAGATAATTTTTATATTGCAAATGTTTTTTTATTTTTATTAAGTCAATTAATTCACATTTATTTTCAAATTAATGACGTTAAATAA
This sequence comes from Pseudocolwellia agarivorans, assembly GCF_002000085.1. GTDB lineage: Bacteria > Pseudomonadota > Gammaproteobacteria > Enterobacterales > Alteromonadaceae > Pseudocolwellia > Pseudocolwellia agarivorans. The sequence continues at coordinate 270,278 of NZ_MUZU01000002.1, read as the reverse complement.
AATTTAAGCATAGCGACTCGGGGGGCTATCTTTTACAATATAAGCTCTTCCGCTTTTTATACCACGGGTATTCGTTGTTAATGACTACATCAGTAAAAAAAAATCAAATTGATCTCTTAAAAGATCCCGTGCCCCAAGCATTAAAAAGAATGACTGTTCCTATGATATACGGAATGATCCTTTTAATGACTTTTAACCTTGTTGATACTTTTTTTGTTGGTTTATTAGGAACGCTGCCTCTAGCGGCAATAAGCTTTACCTTTCCTATTACATTTACGGTTATTAGTTTAACTATTGGTTTAGGTATAGGAACCTCTGCCGTTATTGGTAAAGCTTTAGGTAGAGGTAATCATGCCTTGGCAAAAAATTTGGCAACATCGGCTATGTATATGACAGCCGTTATTGTTGGGCTTTTGTCATATGTTGGTTATATTTTTATTGATGAAATCTTTTTATTATTAGGTGCCAATAATGACTTGCTACCGCTAATTCATGAATATATGGACGTATGGTTTTTAGGTAGTGTTTGTTTAATTGGCCCTATGATTGGTAATGCGGTACTACGCTCTGCCGGTGATACTAAAACACCGAGTATTATCATGGGAAGTGCTGGCTTAATTAACGCCGTACTAGATCCTATTCTTATTTTTGGTTTTGGACCTGTTCCTGCGTTAGGCCTAGAAGGTGCTGCTATTGCAACCTTTATTTCTTGGATGTTTAGCACGGGGTTAGTGCTTTATATTCTTATTCGTAAGAAAAACCTCATACATGCGACATTCATTCCCTTAAAGGAATTTATAGTCTCATGTAAAGAAATTCTAAACATTGGTTTACCTGCGGCGGGTGCTAATATGCTAACGCCAATTGCAACGGCTGTTTTAACTGCAATAGCGGCAACCTTTGGAGACTCTGCTGTTGCTGCATTTGGCGTAGGTTCAAGAATTGAGTCAATTGCTTGCTTAGTGGTGCTGGCTTTATCAATGACACTCCCTCCATTTATTAGCCAAAATTTTGGTGCATCAAACATGAGTAGGGTGAAAGAAAGCTATAAATCTACAATTAAGTTTGTATTGGCGTGGCAGGTACTTATTTATCTTGTACTTATACTTATTGCTCCATTTATCAGTCATACCTTTGCCAAAGAAGAAAAAGTTGCTGAACTTATTGAGTTATTTATTTGGATTCTACCTCTAGGTTATGGTTTTCAAGGTGTGATTATTTTAACTAACTCATCGTTTAATGCTTTACACAAACCCATGGTAGCTTTAGCGCTAAGCATTATTCGCTTATTTGTGTGTTATGTACCTATCGCTTACTTTGGGAGTTATTTATATGGATTAGAAGGTTTCTTTATTGGCGGAGTAATTGGTAATTTATTGATGGCATTTATTTCTTATGGCTTGTTCAGTAAACAATTTAAAACCGAAGCTTTTAATATTGAAACAAAAGAGGCATCAATCTAATGATGAAAGATATGGAGCTGGTATCTAATTATACACCCAGTGGTGATCAACCTATGGCGATTGCAAAGTTGCTTGATGGTATTGAATCAGGCTTAGCACATCAAACTTTATTAGGTGTTACCGGTTCAGGTAAAACGTATACCATTGCTAATGTTATCGCTAAGCTTAATCGTCCTACCATGATGCTTGCACCTAACAAAACACTTGCCGCGCAGTTATACGGGGAGATGAAAGAGTTTTTTCCGAATAATGCCGTTGAGTACTTTGTTTCTTATTACGATTACTATCAACCTGAAGCTTATGTACCAACCACGGATACGTTTATTGAAAAAGACGCCTCGGTAAACGAACATATTGAACAAATGCGTTTATCAGCAACAAAAGCTTTGCTTGAGCGTAGAGACGTTATTATTGTTGCTTCGGTTTCTGCTATTTATGGTTTGGGTGATCCTGACTCTTACTTAAAAATGATGTTGCACATTAGCCAAGGCGACATTATAAATCAACGAGATATATTAAGACGTTTAGCCGAATTACAATACACACGTAACGACGTAGCCTTTCAGCGAGCTACCTATCGTGTGCGAGGCGATGTTATTGATGTATTTCCTGCTGAATCTGACAGGCTTGCCATACGTATTGAATTGTTTGATGAAGAAATAGAGCAAATAAGACAGTTTGATCCACTTACAGGACAAATAGAACGAACACTAGCGCGAGTAACTATTTACCCTAAAACTCACTACGCCACACCACGTGAAAAAATATTAGCCGCTGTTGAAAATATTAAAATTGAGTTAAAAGACAGAGCCACACAACTAAAAGAAAACAATAAATTAGTTGAAGAGCAACGTATCGTTCAACGTACACAATTCGACATCGAAATGATGACAGAATTAGGTTATTGCTCAGGTATCGAAAACTACTCACGTTACCTCTCCGGCAGAGGGACAGGTGAAGCGCCACCTACGTTATTCGATTACTTACCGAATGACGGCCTACTTATTATTGATGAATCTCATGTTACTGTGCCGCAAATTGGTGCTATGTATAAAGGCGATAGATCAAGAAAAGAAAACCTTGTTGAATACGGATTTAGGCTGCCATCAGCTTTAGATAACCGACCAATGAAATTTGAAGAGTTTGAAGCCTTAGCACCTCAAACCATTTATGTTTCAGCAACACCGAGCAATTATGAAGTAGAAAAATCAGGTGATGATATTGCTCAACAAGTGGTAAGGCCTACAGGATTACTCGATCCTGTTATCGAGGTAAGACCGGTTGAAACACAAGTTGACGATTTATTATCTGAAATTCGTAAACGAGTAATTATTGAAGAACGGGTACTTGCTACCACATTAACCAAACGTATGGCCGAAGACTTAACCGACTATTTAGATGAACACGGTATAAAAACACGTTACCTACATTCCGATGTAGATACTGTTGAGCGTGTTGAAATTATAAGAGATTTTAGATTAGGTAAATTTGATGTACTTGTAGGTATCAACTTATTACGTGAAGGTTTAGACATGCCTGAAGTATCTCTAGTGGCAATTTTAGATGCTGACAAAGAAGGCTTTTTACGCTCTGAACGCTCACTTATTCAAACCATAGGTCGCGCAGCGCGAAACATTAATGGTAGAGCTATTTTATATGCAGCACGCATTACAGGTTCAATGAAAAAAGCCATTGATGAAACCGAAAGAAGACGCGCTATTCAGCACCAATATAATGTTGACCATGGTATTACACCTACTGGCGTAAAACGTAAAATACCTGATGTAATGGGCCTAGGAAATGGCACGAGTCGAGTCGAGTTGCGAAAAGTCGCTGAGGAACATGCATCTTATAAAATAATGTCGACTAAAGAGATAGATGACAAAATTAAACAACTTGAAGCTGAAATGATCAAACATGCTCAAAACCTAGAGTTTGAACTTGCTGCTAAAGCTAGAGATGAAATTGCTTCATTGCGTACTCAACAATTATCCACTTAATTTTAATTGAGGCTAACAAGGCATATGTTATTTATATAGCTTTATTTTAGTGAATTCTATTGCGCTCTAGCATAGCGTAGTAAGTTAAAATGTTTGCGATTTCCTCTTTTGTGCATAGAGGAGCATTACTAATATCTTCAATAATTTTATCTTGAATATCTAAAGGGAATGATAAAAGTTGTTGGAGGTATTTTTGTTCGTTTATTAAATTTAAAAAATCACCGGAATGATTTATCCAAATGCCGCTCATACTATATACCTCGTCTACATTATTGATTCATGTTAAGTGTAGAAGCTAGGTGGAAAAATATTATATAAATTTAGTATAAACAGCGGTTATATGAAGTAATTAAATCTATAAAACTTTAAGTACTTCATTAAAAAGAGATAAATAAAAGAGTGAGTGGAAAAGAATATTGTAATATTTTTTGTTTTGCATAAAAGACATACAAAAAATATGACTCACAACAAGCTTTTGATAGCTGATTCTAGTTGATAAGGTTTAGTTATAGTTGCAAAGCGTTTAACGACTTCACCTTCTTTATTAATTAAAAACTTTGTGAAATTCCATTTAATACTTTCAGTGCCTAGAATTCCAGGTGCTTGTGTTTTTAAAAACTTGTAAAGGGGATGGGCGTTTAGTCCGTTCACGTCAATTTTACTGAATAAATCAAATTTAATATTAAACTGTAAATCGCAAAACGCTTTTATGTCGGCGTTGCTGCCTTTTTCTTGCTGTTTAAACTGATTACAAGGAAAAGCTAATATCTCTAATCCTTGCTCGTTATATTGTTCGTATAACGCTTGTAAACCTTTATATTGATCGGTAAAACCACACTCGCTGGCGGTATTAACGATTAATACGACTTTTCCGACGTATTGTGACAACTCAACTTTTTCACCGCGGTAATTGTCGGCAGTAAATTGATAAATTCGAGTATGCATTGTTTGACTTCCTTTAACTTCCCCATGCGAATTATAAAATAACTAACCCGCTTGAACGTATTGATACAGTGCTTTTAACACTTTCATTTTTTCAGGATTGTTTTCATGTTCAAGGGCTAAATTTTCAATTTTCATGATAAATTCATCAACACTTAATAAACCTGCTTCACCATATTGTAGTTTATTCTCGCAATAATTCTTCCATTTATATTGCTCATCGCTTGATAAGGTATATGGGTAGTTTCTTGCTCTATATCTAAATAATAAAGTCGGTAATCGGGTGTCTTGAAACTCAAAAGGGTGGCTAGCTAATTGTTCTGGGCTAATTTGATGAAGAATTTCCATTTGCGCTTTATCGCCATGAGAAAAGAAACTTCCCCCGTATAATGATTGCTCAGCGTCTACAACAGTATCGTTATCATAACTTTGTGCAAAGACATCGGTAAGTTTGTCTCTAATCTCAGTATTTTTCTTAAGTTTTGCTAAATTCGCTAAACATGTCTCACGTGGAATATCTAACCTTGCTGCATTTTCAGGTAATAGTGTTTTAGCCGGAGCGACAATAGGACATTTGTTTACATGAATAAGCTTAACAGGAATAGGTAACTCGCCTTCCTCTAGTTCATCATGTCTAGTATATAAACGCTCTTTAATTTGTTCGCTAGTTAGATCGAATAAAGGCTGTGGATCTCTGGCTAGATCTATCGCGATAACTGCATTTTTATTAGTGGGGTGATAACTGATGGGGGCGAACCAACTTGTGCAACCATGAGCTGAAGAAACCTTACTTGATGTATGAACAATAGGTGTCATGTTGTATACATCAATCAGTTCTAACACTTGTTTTTTATTTTTTAAATTAAAAATAAAATCGTAAAGCTTAGGTTGTTTTTCTTTAATGAGTTTAGCCATCGCAATGGTTGCATACACATCGCTCATAGCATCATGGGCTGCTTCGTGGCTAATACCATTGGCTTTGGTTAATAGTTCTAACCTAAAGCTAACTACGCCATCGTCGTTAACTGGCCATTCAATACCTTCAGGTCTTAGCGCGTAGCAAGCTCTAACCATATCAATAATATCCCAACGGCTATTACCATTCTGCCACTCCCGCGCGTATGGGTCGTAAAAATTACGGTAAAGTAAATAACGAGTCACTTCATCATCAAAACGAATATTGTTATAGCCAGCAACACAAGTATTAGGTTGCGTAAATAAGGTATGAATACGATCAGCAAATTCAGCTTCAGTTAACCCTTCTTGTAACGCTTTTTGCGGCGTAATACCTGTAACTAAACAGGCTTCAGGATGAGGCAAGTAATCTTGAGGAGGTTGGCAATAAAACATCTCTGGCTCGCCAACAATATTTAAATCGTAATCAGTGCGAATACCCGCAAATTGAGAAGGTTTATCTAACTTGGGAGAAATTCCCCACGTTTCATAATCGTGCCAGAGAATCGTCGCCTGTGCTGTGTTGTTCTGAGATGTTCTGTCTTGCATGTTTATCTCTTTATTCTTGTGGGTTACACCGATTTTGTTGTTTCACTGTGATAATATTTTTAGTGCATCAAATTAATTTACTTTGTGACCAAATATAATAATGGCATTCTCCGATACCAAATTACGAAAAATAAAAGCACCATATAATGAAGAAGCTGAACTAGCCGATAGAGATGGTTTATCCGTAAGAGTCAGTCCTAAAACACTAATAACTTTCAATTATCGCTTTAGATGGAAAGGTAAGCAACAAAGAATTAAACTTGGTAGGTATCCAAGGTTGAAACTAATTGATGCCAGAAAAAAAGTTAATAAATATCGACAGAATTGCGGCCTAAAACACAAACATTATATAAATCTACTTTTTATAAATATGTCACACCTTATCAAAACATTGATATTGAAGGATATTGAAGGATATAGATTGGAGCGCTTACTTTGATTGAGTTAAAAAGGAGTCCAGTTCGGCTAATGCTGGTAGTGTTTTAAAACGATTTAAAGCTGTAGCTAATTGGGCGAAAGCTAGAGGTCAAATCAAACATTCTCATTTAATTGATATCCCGATAAAAGGAATTGGTAGTTATCAACAAAAAAGAGAACGAGTGGGATGAGGTCATTACCACAATGATGGCTACAGTGTTAACACGGCACAAATATCAACTACGTCTGGACTTGGGGTGATGATTTCTTAGCATGATTACTTTTTCCTAGTGAAAAATATGAAATCACTACAAAAGTACTGACTATGGCACCTAAAATCTTATAAGTCTCCGGAAAGCCAATGCTATCGTACATAGCACCTACAACAACTGATAAGCCGCTGGCGATAACTTGTGACATAAACTGAAAGCCTACAATGTAAATGGTTGCAGAATACTTATTGTCAAATGTAATAGAAATATACTTAAAGATGGCTACTAACATAATAGGTAATTCTGCAGCATGGAGTAATTTCATAATTGAGATGGTTACTGTGTCGTCAGCATAGCCTGAACCTACAATACGCATTGCCATAATAACACCACTTAATAATAAGCCATTCTTAGCGCCAATTTTGTTAACAATAAACGGCGCTAAAAACATCCCTCCAGCTTCAAGAAATACTTGGAAGGAATTTAAATAACCATACATAGCGTTACCTTCGTCTTGAGTAGGAAATAAAGACGAGAAGTAGATAGGAAATTGTTGGTCGTAAACGCCGTACACACACGACACGCCCATAATAAAAGTGGCGAATCCCCAAAACTCTTTTAGGGTAAGAATTTTTACAGCATCTTTAAAATTCACTTCACTATCTTTAGTTACTGTTGTATCAACATCTAACTTATCATTTTTAAGTTCATCACTATTTAACAGCGCGATAGACACTAAAAATATACAAGCGGATATGCTGGCTAAAATAAAGTTGTATGAGGGATCTAAATTAAACAAGTAACCAGCAAAGAAAGTCGCTGTGGCCCAACCTAATGACCCCCACATTCTTGCTCTACCGTATTCAAAGTCGGCTGCTCGGCTAACGCGTTCAACATAGGTTTCAACAGCACCCACACCTGCAGAAAAGGCGGCACTAAAAAATATTGCACCTAAAATAGCACCCAAGTAGAAGTTGCTAATAAGTAACGGGCCGTAAATAAAAATAAAGAAGGGGCCTGATAAAAAGAGTAATGCACCTACTGTAAATAATAAGCCTTTACCTAAGCCCAGTTTGTCTTGTATATAGCCGTAGCAAGGCATAACGGCTAATGCAGCGAGTGCGCTAATACTAAAAATAATGCCGGTTTGTTCGCCGGTTAATCCTATGGTTTGGTTTAACCAAATAGGAAATAATGAAAAGCCAAAAGACCATGTGAGGAAAAATGAAAAGAGGGCGCAACTCAGCAGCCAGTATTTAGTGTTATTTGAAGTGTTCATTTTTCCCCTGTTTTACATTAATTATGCTTGTTTAAAATGGATAGCCGCTCAACAAATTCGCCGCTAACCTTATGTGTTTCTGCCGTTTGATCTTCTGATATTGCTAATTTTGCTGCTAACTGACCCATGCTAAAATAAGGTAGTGTTACAGTACTTAGTTTTGGCACTAAGTTTTCGGCGATCATTTTATAGTTATCGTATCCAACAATAGATATTTGCTCTGGTATTTTGTAGCCCATTACTCCTCTAACTAGCATAAATACACGCATTGCCATTTTGTCGTTACCACACATAATTGCAGTAGGTGGGTTTGGTAATGCCATTAACTCTCTTAAAACATCTTCTAAATCTACAAATTCGTCGTTGTCATCTCTAAAAACACCACGGCGAATTAAGTCATTATCAATCTCAATGTTATGTTCTTTATGAGCTGTTTTATAACCTTGTAAACGTAAATTAGTTGCTACCATTTCTTCAAAAAGTGTTAACGATGCAATTCTTGTATGGCCTTTACTTATGAGATGTGACGTTGCATCAAAAGCACCTTTTTCATCATCCGGCAAAATAGTAGGATGCGTGGTATTTTTTTCGAAACAGTTCACTAAAATAAGTGGGCATTGTTTGAACGCTTGCGTTATTTCTACTTCTCTGTGGTAAACCGTCGCAAGAATAATTGCTTGTGCTCTCTGTCTTCTAAAGTCATCAACAAGTTTAGAAAAGTTAGCCATGTTACCGCCGGTTTCACCTATCATTAGTAGTAGGCCGTTCTTTTCACAAATGTCTTGTATACCAGCAACAATGCCGTATGAATAAGGCGTTGTTGTTAAGCTATCAGTAATTAAACTCACAATACCTGCGCCCACACCTTTTAAAGCTTGAGCCGCCGCTGAAGGGTAGTATTCTAATTCCTTCATGGCTTTATCTACTTTCTCAGCTGTTTTAGGGCTAACGCCTTCATAGCCGTTTAAAATTCGCGATACGGTTTTAACTGAAACACCTGCAAGTGCTGCTACATCTTTGATTGAATTCATATGTTTCTTCATATTAAGGTGAAGTTTCTGCAAGTATATCAAGCTAAAATTATCTTTCAGCGATTATTTATTTAAACCGTTTAAACAAATTTCTATTGGATTAGATTAGCAATTATAATTTATAATGTCTAACGTTAGACAAAATTATTTTTTTAAGGTAAATTACATCATACGTAAATTACCTCTCTGGAGAGTTATGAAAAATACAGAAACAATGATGACGAAACAGTGGCGTCCATTTATTCACTTTACACCAGAAAAAAATTGGCTAAATGATCCCAATGGTATGGTGTATTTTAATGATATGTACCATCTGTTTTTTCAATATAACCCAACCGGCGATAAGCATGGCAATATGCATTGGGGGCATGCTCAATCGACAGACTTAGTTAATTGGCAAGAAAAAGATATCGCAATTTATGCTGATCCTGACGGCCTAGGTTATGTATTTTCTGGTGGCGCTGTTGTTGATGTTAACAATACCAGTGGCTTAGGTGATGGAACTGTACCGCCGTTAGTTGCTACTTTTACTCATCACTCAAAAGATGAAGTGCAAGTACAAAGCCTTGCTTATAGTCAAGATGGTGGAGACACTTGGGTTGAATATGCTAATAACCCTGTTATAGCTAACCCGGGTTTAAAAGACTTTCGTGATCCTAAAGTTATTTGGGATGAAGAAAATAGCCAATGGGTTATGGCATTAGCCGTTGAACATTTTATTTATTTTTATGTTTCATCAAATTTAATTGATTGGACCTTTGCCAGTAAGTTTGGAGAAGGTCACGGAACGCACGGGCGTGTTTGGGAATGTCCAGATTTATTCCCATTAACAACACCATGCGGAATAACTAAATGGGTGTTAATTGTTAGTTTAGATCCCGCGGGGCCTAATGGTGGAACTGGAACTCAATATTTTATTGGTGAGTTTGACGGTAAACAGTTTATTTCTGATCATACAGAAACTCGCTGGTTAGATTACGGACCAGACAATTATGCTGGCGTTACTTGGGATGGATTACAACCAACAAGCAATAAACGCATTTTTATCGCGTGGATGTCTAACTGGGTATACGCTAACGATTTACCGACAAACCCATGGCGTGGTGGCATGACCTTACCGAGAGAATTAACTCTAGTTAATTCAAGCAAGGGCATAATGTTAGCAAACTTACCGAGCGATGATATTACTTCGTTAAAAGCTGCATTTTCTTTAACTGACGCTAATACGCTGCCTGAGTCATGCGCTTATGAAGTAGTATGGAAATTTGATAAGTCGTTAGGTGATAACAGCATAACGTTTTTCAATTCAGAAGATGAAAAATTAGTTATAAGTTATGTTGCCGAAAACAATGAAATTCAACTTGATAGAACACAGTCGGGTTGGAATGAGAAAGACTTCGGGCGTGTGGCTACAGCACCTTTAAAAATGACAGATGAAAACACAATTGAATGTTCAATTATTATCGACCAATCGTCAGTAGAAGTATTTACTGAAAAAGGTTTAACAACGTTAACGTCAAACATTTTCCCTAAAGTGCCATATAGTGAATTTACAACGACTCGTACAAGCCAACTTGAGTGCTTTACGTTAATAAATAAAGCAACAAGTTAAGCGCTTTTAAACAGACGATTGCATTGAACTTTAAGTTGAGTTTTAGGTTGTAAGTTACTTGTGCCAAATGACTTAAGCTTACATACGTTAAATACTACAAAGTCGCCTTATAGGGCGACTTTTTTATTTCATCTTTCCAGTTAAATTATTCTCAGTTATTACTGTAATATGATATTTAATTGGCTGATTTTAACTGATGTATTTCAACGTTTTTGAAATGAGTTTCTGCACCTTTTGAATATAAATATAAGCCGGTGCTGTCGGTTCTGCTTGGATATATTCGGTTAGCAAAAACAGCTTTGTCATTTATAAACACTGAAATGATAGAGTGATCAATAAACACTTGGAACTTTTCAGGTTTCCCAAATACTTCCTCATCGTAGTCACCTTTATAAATAGCGCTTTCTTCGAGTCCTTGGGTTAATGTCGATTTTAGTTTATCAATAACGATATTTTTTCCATCGTAATAAACCTTTGTAAACTCTTCTTTATTAGGGGAGGTGGCTATTAAAAATCCATATTCACTGGCTTGTGTATTTGCATCAAGTGTTAGGGTCATTTCTAGTTGGTTACCACTTTCAGCAAGCTTGTGTTCACCATTCACTTTTAGATTACTTTCGCTGTAAGCTTGGGTGTTTTTTCGTAATGAGTTAAGTTGAGGAGCAGGTACTTGGCCTATAGTTTGCCCGTCTTCAAGTAAACGTAAAATACGCGGTAAGCTAAAGGTATGTGCCCAACCGAGGTCGTTTTGAAATTGTGCATTACTGCGTTCATCAACTATTCCAATAGCAACTAATTCATTATTGCTATTTCTAACGACAGAAGGTGATATATGACCATGAATAATATCTAGGTGTTTAGGTGTGGTGTAATCAGGTGTAAATTGTCCTGGTCTACCTTTGCCGTTAGATTTCCATGTTCCCGTCCAGTAAACACTACGAACATATGGAGCTTGATTTTTTTTCATCTCACCACCTATAGGACTAACAATTAAAGCATATTTCTTTTCACCTTTGTGCATTCCTAAATATTCAAATACAGGCATTTCCCAAATAGCTGAACCAATATCCATTGTTGAAAATGCCACTGAAGAAAAGCTATTTTCAGCGCGTTGCCATTTACCTGAATTTATATCTGTTGAGGTGTAATACTCTACGCCACCATTGTTGCCTTCAGCACTGCCAATAATCATGTGCCATGTTTTGCCTTCTTGCCAAATATAGGGATCTCTAAAGTCAGTAATATTACCTGTATTAGGAGTGTTTTTATCTATTATTCCACCGTGTTGAGTCCATTCTTCAAGTAAAGGATCTGAACTACTTGCCCATGCAATACCGGGATCATAAACACCATCAAAATTTACGCTGGTATAAAATGCATGAGCTTTACCTTTTTTATCAATCACAACATCACCAGACCAAATTCCTTTTGAACCTAAGCCTAGTGTTTTATCAGTATTAACACGTGGATAAAATGCATCTTTTAGGTGGGTCCAATTGACAAAATCTTCACTGGCCATATTGCCCCAATGCATCATCCACTTATAAGGACCGTTAGGCGTTCTTTGATAAAACATATGGTATTTACCTTGATAGGCGACCAAACCATGAGGCTCGTTTGTCCAGTTAGCTGGTGGCATCGCATGATAACGAGGGCGTAAATGGTCGTCTTCAAAACGACTAGTAGGCACTGCAAGTGAGACTTGCCATGGTGTATTTTTACCTTTGTTATATTCGCCTAACAACTCATACGTACTTTTAGCTTTATCGTTTATTTTAGTTTCGTCGTAAGCAGCATTAATAGCGTTTACTTCAAATACATTAAATGAAATTTGAGGTGTTAACGCTCGGCCAATTACAAGTTTAGTATTTTGTGCTAGTTGAATATTGCCATTAACTGTCATTTTTTCGGCGATAATTTCACCATTAAGAAACAAGCGTACTAATCCATTATTTACAGTAAATGCAACATGACTCCAGTGATAAAGAGGAAAGTTCTCTGGTGCGTTAACTCGAAAGTTTTGCTGGTTAATATTGATATCTAACCACCATTGGCCGTAGGTATTTATAGCTAAATTAAAGCCTTCATTATCTGAGCTTTGATGTAATAAAGAAGACTCTTTAAGGTTTAACTCTTCCGTTGATGGATAACTTTCTAATGCAACCCAAGTTTCTAAAGTTATGGCATTGAGGTTAGGTGAGTTAAAGGCTCCTGTTATCCATGTTGAATAGCCATCGGTTCGAAAAGCGTTACCTGATACACCAGGAACGCGTTCAGGCGGGTTGTTTGTGTGTTGTACTGTAAAAGGTGTGTTATCTATTTTATTTTGTGTAGTAACGCTGCCATTTTTTTCATTATAAGTTAAATGGAGTAATGACTTTGCATGGGCTAAATTTGTGTTAACAAGAGTTGTTAAAATAACGAATAAGCAGTAGGCGTTTTTCATAAATATTTATTCTTTATTTGGTTGATAGCTAATGTTCAATAGCTAAAGGGTAATGTGATTTTAGGTTAAAACTATTAAAAATCTCAAAAAAAAGGCCGCTAGTAATAGCGGCCCAAAAGGGTGAAGCTTTAATCTAATTAAAAATTAGAAACTATATGTTAATGAAGCTTTCATTGTTCTACCTAATAATGGTCTAGCTACACCAGAGTAACTTCCATCTGAGAATGATAAACCACTCTCAACTGAAGAACCTTCTGTGAAACTATCTGCATCATTTAAGTTACTAACGTGGAATTGAAACTCTAAATCGTCAGTAAACGAGTAAAGAGCACCTGCGTTAATTTGTGTGTAAGCAGGGTAAATAGTTACGTTAGTATTAGCGTCTGAAGCGAAACGATCACTGTAGTACATTACTTGTCCGTATAGCGTTAATGGAACTTCGCCAAAGCTATATGAAGGACGAATGTTAACTAACCATTGTGATTGTCTTCTTGGACGACGTTTGTCACCTGTAGAAACATCATAAACACGTGTGTCATTGATATTGTCATTGTTGGTATCAATTTCTGAAATACCACCTCTGATTTCGTTACTTTGACTTTGTTCAGGATCTTGCCAAACAACACTACCTTGAATAGTTAAACCTTCGATAGCATCAGGTGAATAAGAAGCTTCTAACTCAATACCAACAGTTTCTAGCGTTGTTCTAAAGTTATCTCTAATTTTAGGACAGTTAGCTGGTTCAGGGAATGTTGAACAGCTAATACCGCCTGTACCCGTTGCGCTTAGGTCATCAAGTACTGGTGATAAGTTTTCTTTAGCAGCAAAGTCGATGAAGAAAGCACTAAGACCAAGCGTAAGTTCTTTGTCTGAAAATCTAAATCCACCTTCAATTTGGCTAATACTTTCAACTAAGTCACCACGAGCAATTTCACCTGTTGAAGGGTTTGTTGCTGGACCACCGAAGATGTAATCTTCAAAGCCTGGTAAACGGAAAGAATCAGAAACTGTTAAATAAACTGAGTAGTTGTCATTAACTTTGTAGTTTGCACCTATTGACCAACCAATATCGTCGTATTCTTCAGAAGCAAATTGTGGTGTGCCGTCAGGAACGTTTACGAAGTTATCAGATAATGTGTCACTGGTTGAACCAACAACTACATCACTAGGAGTAAAGTCGTTTGAAGTGTTACCTGGGTCAAATGAGTTGGTTGTTACACGGTCAACTGAAAGCTCTTGCCATCTGAAACCAAAATCAAGCTGTAATGTATCATCAAGTAATGAAACATGGTCAAGTACGTAAATTGCATTTGTACGCATTGTTGAGTCTGCACCTAAACCAAATAGTGCAGGTTGATCAACACCACCTAATGTAATTGAAGGACCAACTTGTTGTTCATTTGCATCAACAGCATAAAGGTCAACTAGTCTTGAACTTTCACTGATATCACTCCATGCACTCGCAAATACAGATGATACGTCATATGTATAGTGACTTGTGTAAAGACCAAATGTAACTTGATGGAAAGTATCAGCTAATTCAAATTCTTTACTTAATTGGAAATCACCTGTGCTGCTTGTTGCATCAACTTTACCGTAAACAGGAATGTTGTGAGCTAAAATGCTTGGTGCTTCAACAGCTGTTGATAAATCAGTACCTGTTACAGTATCTGTAAAGTAAGCTTTAACACCTGTAGCATTATCGTATGCGCCATCTAAGCTGTCGTTAAGGCCTTGAATTCGGGCAAATTGTTCTGCAGTTAATGCTGATGTTTCTCTTGCCGGATCGTTAAATAGCGCGTTGAAACCATTTGTACCAGAAGTTGAACGTAATGACGCTTTAAAGCTCCATTCGTTAGCAAAATCCTTGATAAATTCAGCTGTGTAAATATTGAACTTTGGTGCAATACCGTCAGTAATATCTAAATTAAGCGCAGTACCGTCTTTATTAAATAAGTTGTAGTTACTTGTTTGGTAAGACATAACCGTACCGTCACCAAAATCTACACCTAAACTGTTTACTTCACCTGGAGAAACAGTAAACGGATTGTCTTCTGTACCTGGAGCTCTTGTGTTATCAATTGAGTAAGGAATGTTTTGATAAAAGTTAGTTTTATCATTAATGCTATGAGCTTGTACTTTTAATTGGGTAGTACCGTCGTCACTTATGTACATTAAGTTACCACGAATTTGACCACCGCTATTACCTGTGTAACCTGGATCTCTTATACCATCAGCTACACGATAAAAACCACCTAAAGCAAAAGTTAAGTTTTTGTTGATTGGACCAGCAACATAAAAATCATTTCTTACATGACCCCAATCACCCACTTCAAACTTGTAAGCACCTTCAAAATCTTGTGTACCTGTACGTGTAATGTAGTTTACTGCTGCACCTAAAGCGTTTGAGTAGATAATTGCACCAGGACCACCTTTAACGGCTTCAACAGCAACAGTCATTAAATCTGGTTTAATGAATACATCGTTGTTCATGAAAGGAGCTTCAGGCTCTTCATATACAGGTAAACCATCAATAAGGTTTGGAACATAACGATAACCACCTGCTTGCGGTAAACCACGAACCAGTACGTTATTGTGAGATTCACCAGCAGTTCCGCCTTCAGGGAAGAAGCCTGGAATATTACCTAATAATTCAGCAGCACCATGTGGAGCTAGCTTTTGAATATCTGCAGGTGTAATAGTGTTGATAGAGAAAGTGGCGTCAATTTTTCTTGTGTCTTTAGCAACACCTGTAACGATGATAACTTCAGTTTCACTTCTTTCTTCTGCTGCTTTATCAATGTTTTTATTTACTTGGTCTTGTGCGTAAACAGCACTAGAACCTGCTAATAAAGACACTGCAGCTAAATAATGTAAGGTTTTATTCATGATTTCCCCTGATTTATTTCTACGTTATAACTTATTTATATTAGATATTATAGCTACATTCTTAATGTCTAACGATGGACATTTTGAGGTAAAAAAATAATATTTTCTAAGATCAATAATGTTATTTTGTTAGTATAATTGTCTATCGATAGTCATTTAGTCATTTATATAAAATTATGTCAAGAAGTTTTTATAAATTATTATTATTTTAAGGTGAAAATAAAAGTAACATAGTGTTCTACAGCAAGGCATAGCCGCTAATATAGCTGTAATTTGAAATATTCAATGTTGCTTGAAATTTTTAAAGATTAAAATTACTGGCTTGTTAGTATTAGGTATCGGGGCTTTGGCGACTTGGCTCTCTAAGGCGGAAAGGGGGCGTTAGCGCCTTAGAGTTAAAAATCAATTGTTATGGGGTTTGAAAGATTCCACTGTCGCTATAGGGATGTTCATTCAATAGTTATGGATCAGATTAGTCAATTAGCAAAATATACGGCAGTTTTGCACTATTTTTCCCTTTTGAACTCAGCTGAGCATTGCTAAAAGCGCCGCTCACTTTTTTTATTGTCCATCAAAACATGCATCAAATAAATATTTTATTTTAAGCTATTAAAACAATGTGTTGAGTTGTTTTGCAATTAATCGTGTCACAAAATGGTAGGTTGTTCGCTCATTTTTGTTGTAACTCTTTGGTTGTTAATATTATTCTCGCTTATGACAGACTTTATTCAAGCGATAACGTATTTGTACCTTTTAGTGTTCACATACAAAAGAGCTGCTTAGTTGTTAAGGATTCAATAAACTTAATTAATGTTTATTTGTTTGTGTTTGAATTTTTAAATACATTAAAGCACACTGTAAAAAATACACACTGAAGAACGATATGGACCATCAATTACCTAAACCTTTAATTATTTCTATTTCTCTTATTCAAGGGATTTTACTTACACTACTATATCAAAGTGTTGAACATAAAGTATGGCCAGGAACTGAGCCCTTATGGTTGGTGTCTTTAGCTGCTTTTACGATTAGTTTTCCTCTTTTAATTTTACTTTCGGTTACTAAAGAAAATGGTTTTGAAACAATAAAATATTTATTACCTTTTACTTTTTTGTTATCGATTTTAGGGGCTTATGTGGGTTATCAACAAGAGCCTGCAGCATTAATTAATAACAGTAGTGTTGTTGTTATATTTTGTTTCACTAGCCTTGTCGCTGCTTTTAAGGTGTTAATGTATGTTCAACAATATTTGAGTGATCAAAAGATTAGCTATAGTTCTCTTTTTAAATTGTCGTGGCGAAACTTTATTATATTTGGAGAGTGCTGGTTATTTGTTTTAATTTTTTGGGGAATATTACATTTAGGTGCTGGCTTATTTTCTGTTTTAGAAATTGAATTTTTTAAAGAATTACTTGATAAAGAATGGTTTATTATTCCCGTTTTAAATTTGGCTTTTGGTTTTGCTATCATTGTTTTCAGAAATATAATTTATACTGTCGATAATATTTCTACCATACTGCAAACCTTAATTAAGTTTCTTTTACCCGCGTTAACCGTAGTATCTTTAGGCTTTTTAGCTACATTACCTTTTACCGGCTTAGATACTTTATGGAAAACAGGCACCGGTAGCTTGTTGGTTATGTGGTTACAGGCGTTAACCTTGTTTTTTGTAAATGCGGTATATCAAGATGCTTCACATGAACGTCCTTATCATCACATTTTACATAGGCTCATATTCATTGGTGTAGCGCTATTACCTATTTACAGTGTTATATCAGCTTACGGATTGTGGCTTAGAATTGACCAATATGGATTAACCGTTGATCGTTGTTGGGCTATATTAGTGTGTTTTTTATTGTCGTGTTTTTCTTTTGGCTATTTATTAGGTATTGTGAAAAAACGAGATTCGTGGTTAGAAACATTAAGTAAAGTTAATATTTCAATGGGAGTTGTTGTTCTTGTCTTTATGTTACTGGTTAACTCCCCATTGTTAAATTTTCAAGCTATATCTGCATCAAGCCAGTTAGCGCGTTTACATGACGGAAAGGTGTCATATCAAGCATTTGATTACGCTTACTTTGATTATTCTTTAGGGCGACAAGGCTATTTAACACTACAAACATTGAAGGAAGAATTAAAAGATATCGCTCCAGATAAGATAGCGATTATCGACAGAATGTATGTAAACCGAAAAGGTCTTGAAAAAGAAGAAAAAAGCATTGATAAATTTCGTCAACTTATTCATTTTTGGCCAAGTGAAAGTGACTTTCCTGATGATTTAATTAATTCGGTATATAAGAATACAACTCAGTATGACTGGTCTACATATAATGGAAAGGCTTATTATTTTATTGCTAAAGACCTCAATGACGACGGTGAATTAAATTACGTTGTTATTGAAGAGAACAACTATTCGACCTCTGCGCAGATATGGTTATTAAAAGGTAATACTTGGACACAAAACTACATGCAAGTTGATAATCCGAATAATAATAAGTTTATTGAAGACTTAATTTTAAATAATCAAATTGAAGTGATTCAGCCAACATGGAAAACCTTAAAAATAGGTGACTTAACATTTAAACCACAAGTGGATTAGATGGGGGCTTATAAATATCTCGGTAGTTGTGACCGAGATATTTATATAGATACTCTAAGTTCTTTGGCGTCGCATTAATTGTAAATAAATTAATGAAAATAAGCCCCATAAACCTATACTTCCACCACTACCTGAATTACTCTCTGGCGTTGTTGGCGTTGTTGGCGTTGTTGGAGCCGGTGTCGTAGGACTAGTATCCGCAGCTAATGTTACTTCTAAAAAGTATGTTTCTCTTGGAGATAAAGATAGAGGACCTTCCATTAACTTTCCTGTCATTAAATCGATAGCGGTTGTTGATTTATCATCATCAAGGGCTTGAATTTCAAATGAAACTGTTTCTTTACCTGTATTTACTAAAGATAAAACATGTACTTTTTCGGTTCTTTTTACTGATCTCCATGCAATTTTTTTATTGCTATTGTTTCCTGTTTCAATAATGTTTAATTGGTTTAAAATCCCTTGTTGTTTAGATAATAAAGAAACTTTACTTTGCATGTCTGTTTCAGATGAATAACTAATAAGCCTACTTTCTTTATTGACTAGTGAAACGGAATGAGAACGACCATATTCATCAAACTTTAAGCTAACGTTATCTATTAATACATAGCCGCCATTATCAATATAGTTTTGTAGTGCTGTAATTTCAGAAAGTTTGACGCGTTGAGCATCTTTTACCACAATCATTGACCAATCATTTTCTTGATTATTAATAATGTTTTGAGTGGCAAAACCTAATGGAATACCATCAAAGTACAGTGCATTATATTCGTCTTTAATAGAAGCCATGTATGATGATTGATTAATTGCGCTTGTTTCTGAATAAAAAAGGCGAATTTTTTTATCAACTTCTTGCAGTTTTACTACATCAGCTCCATGTGCGTTCAATTCTAGAAAAGTATTTGCGATGGAATGTAGGGCTTTAGGTTGATGCGTTACATCGTAAATATATGAGCTACTATCAGCATTTCGAGAGATGCCTCCATCTTCATCTCTTGACCATACCCAAGTAGATGAACCCGATAATCCATGAATTGCTGCTAACCAATAAATAGATCGCAAGTACTTTGTATCAAGATCTTTTTCTGCAAAAGCAACTGAAGAAATAAAATGATTTTCACTATCCCATAATAATTGATCGGGTTGAATAGAGCTAAAAAAATCAAAACTCATTATTGGGCTTTGCCAATCGAAACTATAGTCGTCCATCCATGGGGCTGTTCCACGTATAAGGCTATATTTTGATTGTGCATCAAAACCTATAATATCGGTAATTTCGAGTAGTTCTTCAAAGTTCATACCATGATCTCGTCCATTTTCAGACCATAGCCAAGGCATTAATTTAATATGTGTTTTAGCGTCAGTATCGTGTTTTTTAATTTCTGTTGATAAAAATTCAAACCATTGTTTTACGCGTATCTGATTGAAGCGCATCCAGTCATACCATATAGGTGTACCTTGTAAATTACCGTTCATTGGTATGGTAATTGTTATTGCATCGAAGTTACTAAAATTCGTACTCCAAAGAGTATTAAGAGAATTTATTGATGCGTGCTGAGTAGCTAACCAGCTTCTAAATTTGGATTTAGTATGATCAGACACTACATCAGAATTCCAACCACCTTCTTTAGTTGGATAACTAGGTTCGTTAAACAACATATAACCTAATTCAGTTGAGCGTTTATCTTTAATTAGCGGCACAAATACTTCGAACATTTTTCCGTAAAGTTCTTTTGCACCAGGGTTATCAATATCAAATGAACCGTAATGCCTTTTACCTACAGCAAAGTCATTATATTTGTTGTAAGCCCAGCTAGGGATATTATTGTGATCGATAAAAGTATCACCAATCTCTTGTGAATTTTGATTAGTGAGATCATTTATTTTCCATGACTTTCCTGAAAAATCATTTTCATTTAAATGAGAAGGAGACAGGTAGGCTCCTTTAAGGTTTCCAAAGTATTTGTCAGCACTTTGATTATAAGAAGGTTTCCAAGTATAGGTGTTAATAAATACGGGGGCATTATCCATCATAAGCTTACCGTCAATAAGGTCTACTTTGGTATAGTCAATATCAGGAACGGGCTTTCGAACAATGACATCTGTGTTAACTAAAGTTATTTGTTCGATAGCATGGTCAAGTACTTCTTCGATAGAGTCTCTCTCGAATTTTGCTAAATTTTGTGATAGTTCTGTAGCATCATTTTTGAAAGGAGATATATCATAGAGTGTTTTATTTTTTGCTATGTTGTTTTCGTCCCACTGGGCAAAAGTAATAAATAATTCGGCTGTACTTATTGCCATTTTTTCTCGTGTGGCATCAATCCCTTTGTTTTCAACTTGTGTAATTAAAACATTTAATTCATCAATTTTTTCTTGAATACTGGCATGGCTAGTATTTATGAGTAATAAAGATGAAATAATACCTAAAGCTATTTTATTTTTTAACACGAGATACCTTCCTAATTTTAATTTTAATTTTATCGTAAACGTTATAATGACTTTAATAATATTTATCGATATTACGTTACTTTTTTTATTTAGGCAAACGTTTACATTTTAATTGATGTTGAGTGTTTATTTTGATAGATTTACTTAGTTTTTAATGGGTATTATATAACTTATACGATTACCTTTTTTGTTTAATGAGAATAACTCACTAAGGTTTTATTCATGATAATTAGTAAATTTAAAATGAGTGTTCTTTCACTCTCAGTATTTTTTATTATAGGGACTTCAGGTTGTTATAATTCAGGGACAGTGTCGGAAAATATAGAAAATAAAAATGTAGTAAAACCTAATATTATTTTTATTTTGGCTGATGATTTAGGTTATGCCGATATAGGTGTTTACGGTCAAGAAAAAATCACTACACATCATTTAGATCAAATGGCCAAGCAGGGCACAATGTTTACTGACTTTTATTCAGGGTCTACGGTATGTGCGCCTTCTCGTGCTGTTTTAATGACCGGAAAGCATTTAGGGCATAATCGTATTCGTGGAAATGGAAAAAATGAATCTCAAATGCTTTTACCACACGATTTTACTGTTGCTGAAATGTTGAAAAATGCAGGTTATTCAACTGCTTTAATAGGTAAGTGGGGCTTAGGTGATATAGGTAGTACAGGTACTCCAGACAAGCAAGGTTTTGATCATTACTTTGGTTTTTTAAATCAAGTACATGCACATAACCATTATCCTGAGTGGCTATGGAGAAATGGTGAAAAAGTCAAACTAAACAATATTGTTGAGCCAATAAAACGTTCATATACTAACTTTATTGGTGGAGTTGCAAAGCCTGAAAATAGAAAAGATTATGCTGGTGATTTGTTTTTAAACGAATCTATTGAATATATTGAAAAACAATCTAAAGCTAGTAACCCATTTTTCCTCTATCTTGCTGTTACTACTCCTCATGCTAATAATGAAGCTGATATGGTTGATTGGGCACATGGTATGGAGGTGCCTAATTATGATAAATATGCAGACACCTCTTGGCCTGAAGCACAAAAAGGTTATGCTGCAATGGTTGATCATTTAGATAAAAGTGTAGGCACCATTTTATCTAAGCTTCGTGAGTTAAATATTGATGATAATACTATTGTTATTTTTACTTCAGATAACGGCCCACATGCAGAAGCCGGTAATATTCCTGAATATTTTGATTCTAATGGTAAATACAGAGGGATTAAAAGAGATTTATATGATGGTGGTATAAGAGTACCTATGATTGTATGGGGGCCAGGACTTATTGCTGAGAATAAGGTGACAGAACATATTTCTTATTTTGGTGATTTCATGGCAACAGCTGCTGAATTTGCTGGAGTTGCAGTACCTGAAAATACTGATAGTGTTAGCTTTTTACCTAGTATAGTAAAAGAGAATAAAGAACAAAAACAGCATGACCATTTATATTGGGAATTTTATGAGCACGGCTCAAGGCAGGCTATTCGTAAAGATAATTGGAAAGCAGTAAGACAACCTATGTTTACGGGAAATATTGAATTATACGATTTAACTACAGATGCAGAAGAAAATATTGATGTTTCATCTCAACACCCTGAATTAGTTAAAGAGTTTGAATTATTGTTTACAGCCGCACATGTTAATGATCCTGCATGGAAAATAAAATAAAAATATGGTGTTTTTTTAGTTTATAGCTTTTTTATCAGTGAGGTTGCTACGAACTTCTTTAAATGAAGTCTTGTACCAATATACAACTACCGCCTTTAGGCGGTGGTTTATAGCCCTTTGATTGGAAGAATAGCTCTAATAAAGTGGTGTTCAAAGTGATATTTCAAATACTCTTTGCTTGCTTCTTTAGTTAATTATTTTGAAACCTCCTATCTTTTAAATCTATACCCGTTACCACTCAAGATACTCTGAAATACGCATCTTGAGTGGTAACGGGTATATATCGTCTGTTCATACCTATAACACTACCCGTTACCCAAACAAAGTGATATTCAATTTTATATTGGATATTTAGACCTTTTTGAGCTTTCGTACCCACAAAATAAACGTAACTATTAGTTTGACGTTATCCCGTAAACTAGCAGTAAAATAAGTTATGAGAACAAATCAACTAGGTATAAAAAAGCCAACTACAAAGGTAGCTGGCTTTCAATTAATACGTATATACCCGTAACCATTCACAAGTGCTCTGAAATAGCCTCTTGATTGGTAACGGGTATAGTATGTTCTAGGAGATTATCATTAATGTTTTGTGTTAATCGTTAAAAATTTACTGCCATATACAGGTAATGTTATTTTAGGTGATAGTTTATTGCTGGTGAAATTATCAATAATATTTAACTTTTTATCGCCAACAATTTCAATTTCTGCAGGTGTTTTACCTGTATTTGTTAATAACAGTGTGTAACTATTATTTGATATTTTAGCAATACGCCACGCAACATTTTTATATGACTGTTTTTTATTTTCAATAACTTGAATGTTTGGTGAAAGATGCTTTTCTTTTGCAATAGATAATACTTTATTTGTTAATTCTTCTTTTGTAGAAAAAGTTATTAGGTTAGTTGCTGTTCCTGTTAATCGTGATTTTTGAGGCTCACCGTATTGATTGAATTTAAGACTGTGTTCATCAATAAGTACTATTCCACCTTGATTAATGTAACGTTGTAATGCCTCTATTTCGTCTGCTTTAACATGCGATGTGCCTTTTATTACAGTTATTGGCCACGAATTAACTTGTTTGTTAATAATGTTTTTTGTAGAAAAACCAAGTGGAATACCTTCAAAATAAAGAGACTCATATGACTCTCGTACTTTAGTTAAATAATTAGGTAGGTTAATTGCTGAGGTTTCAGAATAAAATATTCGAATAGGTTTTGTTTGTTTTTGTAAGGCAACTACATCATGAGCATGTGCGTTTAGTTCCATAAAGGTTCTGGTTATTTTATGAAGCCCTTTAGGTTGATGAGTTACATCAACAATATACGAAGCGTCTATGTCACGAGAGAGTACGCTACCGTCTTTTTCACGCCCCCAAACCCATGTTTTACTTCCAGATAAACCGTGAGATGCTGCTAACCAATATATAGCCCCAACATAATCTACATTGATGTCTTTCTCCATAAAGTCAACATTGGTAAAAAAATGGTTTTCACTGTCCCACAACACTTGGTTAGGTTGCACCGAAGTAAAAAAATCAAAACTCATTGCTGTACCTTGCCAGTCGAAGCTACGTTTTAAAGGCCAGTCCATTTTTTTATTTCGTAAGCTGTTATATTGAGACTTTGCGTCAAAACCTATAATATCACCTTGTTCTAATAACGCTTCGAAATCCATGCCGTGATCTCTCTTGTTTTCATTCCATAACCAAGGCATTAATTTTATATGGGTTTTTGCTGATGCATCATATTTAGTAATTTCATTTTTTAGAAATTGAAACCATTCAGATATTCGTACTTGATTAAAACGCATCCAGTCATACCATATTGCTGATCCTCTTAGTTTTCCTTCCATCGGAATATCAATAGTAATATCGGAAAAGTCAGAAAAACGAGTATTCCATAATTTATTTAACGAATTAATATTTTTATGTTGAGAAGGCAGCCACTGTCTAAACTTTTCATGGGTATAACGTGAAACAATTCCTGAATTCCATACACCTTTTTCAGTGAAAAAACTTGGTTCATTAAATAGCATATAACCCAAGTCGGTTGCTCTAGTGTTTTTTAATATAGGAACAAAGGCTTTAAACAAGTCACTGTATAAAGTTTTTGCCGCAGGGTGATCAATATCATACACCCCGTAATGACGTCTACCGTCAGTAAAATCGTGATGTTTATCCGTTATCCATGTAGGAATATTATTATGAGAAATAAAAGTTTGACCAATATTTTTAGATTTGCTTTCAATTATTTTATTTAGGTTATTCTTATCAATATCGCCACTTTCGTTTATAACATGCGATGGTGCGATATAGGCGCTATTTGTTTCACCAAAATATTTATTTAATATTTCATCATCATGCTTCCATGTGTAGTCAGCTATAAATACAGGATCATCATCTACTTTAAATTGACCGTTACTAATGTTGATTTTGGCATAATCTAAAGTAGGAATTGGTTTTCTCGTTATTTTCCCTTGGTTAACTAGTGTTAATTCTTTTATCGAACTCTTTAATAGTTCAGCAACTGATTGTCGTTCGTATTCAGGCAGTGATTTAGCTAATAAAGCGGCTTTATTCTTATAAAGTTTATGTTTTAAATAATATTTTTTATTTTGTTCTACGTTTACTTCATCCCATTTTGCCCATGATAAAAATAAGTTAGCGGTATGTAGGGTCATTTCTTCTCTGGTTGTATCTATGTTTTTACTTTTAGCAATCGATAGTTGTACCTGTAATTGTTTGATTAATGTTGCGGTATTAACTTCATTGCCAATAGCGATAGGGGATAGCAATATTAATATTGCTATATAAATAGTATTTATATTTAGTATCCATTTCATGTGTTGTTTTTGCCTTTTTATCGTCATGTTTTAATCTTTTTAGTTGTTAGGTGATAGTCAAATGTATAGCTTTTTTTACTTTAGTCTTAACCTATTATATTTATAAACTACAGGCCATAAAATATATATTAAATGTATTATTTAAGCAAACGTTTGCTCTAATGCTTTGGTTATGTTAATTTTGCCAATATGAAGTTTGGTTTTTATTATAAGGTTGTAGTATGTTTATAAAAAATAGGCCCTTAATTACTAAGGTTATGATTGATTTTTTAATGATTGTTTTTTCATTTATATTGTGTCAAAAAGTTGTTTTTGCTACGGAACGTAACTTAAATATCGATTTTAATTGGAAATTTTTTTTAGGGGATGAAACTAAAGCTATCTCTCCTGGTTTTAACGATGATGGGTGGCGAACATTAAATCTCCCGCATGATTTTAGTATCGAAGGTAAATATGATGAACATGCACCTTCTGGTTGGCATGGTGCATATTTACCTACGGGTATTGGTTGGTATCGTAAAGATTTGTCATTAAAACCTGAGTGGAAAGGTAAACGTGTAATCTTGAAGTTTGATGGTGTTTATTTAAATTCTGATGTATGGGTAAATGGTCAACATGTTGGTCATAGACCCAATGGTTATGTAAGTTTTGAATACGACATTACAAATGAAGTACATCGTAAAGGTAGATTAATTAAAGATACGGTTATTGCTGTTCGTGTTGATCATTCTATGGCACCAACAGGGCGTTGGTATACGGGATCAGGTATTTATCGCCATGTTTGGTTGGATGTTGTTGATCAAACGCATGTTCCTACCGATGGGATTTTTGTTCGAACAGACAGTGTAAACTTTCGTAATAATAATGCTGTTGTTTTAGTCGACACTGAAGTTACTGGTCTTAATGTAAGTAAAAAATCGAATGAAAAAGTTAGCTTAGTTCACTCATTAGTTGATAAAAATAAAAAGACAGTGGCTAAAATAAGCCATAATGTTTCGAGTGATAAAAAAGTTACAAAAAGCAAGTTTGAGATTAATAATGCTAAATTATGGTCTACAGATGATCCTTACTTATATACATTAAAAACTGAAATTATTAAAAATGGTAAAACTGTTGATACTGTTCTGACCAATGTGGGTATTAGAACCATTGATTACAATGTTACCCAAGGTTTCTTATTAAATAATAAAGAAATAGAGTTAAAAGGTATGTCATTTCATCATGATGGTGGGCCTGTTGGCTCTGCTGTGCCTGATGATATGTGGCGACGTCGATTAGTACAATTAAAAGAAATGGGAATGAATGCATTACGACCTGCACACACTCCATTTTCTCCTATATTTTATCACTTAGCTGATGAAATGGGGTTTGTCATTATGAATGAAGCTTTTGACGGTTGGGAAGATGAAAAAGCATTATTTGATTATGGATTACATTTTGAACAGTGGTGGGAAACTGATTTAACTTCCATTATTAAACGAGATAGAAACCACCCAAGTGTTGTTATTTGGAGTATAGGTAATGAAGTTGAGGAAAAAACGCCTGAAACTCAAAAGAAGTTAGTCGATTTAGTTAAGTCTCTAGACAACACCCGACCTGTTACACAAGGTCGTGGCTATATGCTTGGTCATGATGATATATCTGGATTTAACGGTCATGGCGAATATAAAGGTTATCTTGAGGACTACCATAAAAAACATCCAACAAAAACACTTGTAGGCACTGAAATTACACACACAATGCAAACACGCGGTATTTATCGAACAAAGAGCTCTTATCGTGCGAAAGATAACCCAGCTCCTTGGGAAATGCATGACCCTGAGGGAATTTGGAATCGTATTAAAGACCAAGTAAATATGGTGCCAGATTTAACACAAGAAGAAGTTTTTAAGAACGAAAGTCCTCGCTATTCTTCTTCATACGATAATGAAATTGTTCGTATGAGTATTCGTGACGAAATTAAAATGGCGAATAGATTACCTTACCTTTTAGGAACATTCCGCTGGACAGCATTTGATTATTTAGGTGAGGCGTTATCTGGTTGGCCAACACGTGCGGGTAACTTTGGTGTTATTGATTTAGCAGGTTTTGAAAAAGATGCATATTACTTATATCAAAGCCAATGGTCAGATAAACCTATGGTACATATGCTGCCTCATTGGACGCATCCTGGCAAAGAGGGTGTAGAGATCCCTGTCGTTGTGTATACCAATTTAGATGAAGCTGAACTTTACTTAGATGGCAAATCATTAGGTCGTAAAAAAATGACCAACGATATGCAAATTGTTTGGCTAGTACCTTATAAAGCAGGTGAATTAAAAGTTGTTGCTCGTAAAGGGAATATTGTTAAAACACAAACAATTAAAACAGCAGGTAAACCAAAAACTGTTCTTTTATCCGCAGATAAAACCACTCTGTCTGCAAATCAAACTGATGTTGCACATATTACTGTTGATGTAGTGGATGTTAATGGCAACTTTGTGCCAAGAGCTGATAATCGTTTAACTATTAAAGTGTTAGGTCCAGCAAAAATAATAGGCACAGACAGTGGTGATATTTTAGATCTTACAAATAGTCGTGCAAACGATAAAAAAGCATTTAATGGTAAATTGATGGTTTTAGTACAAGCAACTGATGTTGCTGGAGATATAAAGGTAGAAATTTCAGGTGAAGGAATATTGCCTCAAACATTAAAATTACTAAGTAAATAGGTACTGTAGTAGGTATAGAAAGCTTACATTCCATAAAGGTTAATCTTTTCAATAACCTTTAAGTGTAATCTTTATTTTTCGGACGAAAGTCCTGTGAGAGCGTTTATATCCCCCATTTGAACGCTCTCACTTTTTATCTAAATCTTCGTGAAATTAAATTTGAATATATAAGGTTCAAATATGTTTGTTAGTAACCCTTCTAATTTAACCATTACTTGGTTGATTTGTTTACTTTGTCTTTTGGGGTGTCAAGAAAATAAGAACACCCAAACTGAAATCCTTACGAATGAATGGCGGTTAAATGATTGGGAAAACCCTGCAGTAATTGCCATTAATAAACTACCCGCTCGCGCTACATCATATTCTTTCGATACCGAAGAAAAAGCTAAAACGTATAATCGTGATCAAGCAAAAGTTGTGAGTTTAAATGGCCAATGGAAATTTAAGTTCAGTGAAGATTCAAAAAGTAGACCTACCAACTTTTATCAAACTCATTTTAATAGCGAGTCATGGGGCAATATAGAAGTACCATCTAATTGGGAAATGAAAGGTTACGGAACGCCCATTTATAGCAATAAAACTTACCCTTTTTTAGATGACCTAACCAATATAGACAAGGATATGCCTAATATTACGCGGGTTAACCCTGTAGGCAGTTACATTAAGAGTTTTGAAGTACCGAGTGATTGGGACAATCAACAAATTATTTTGCATTTTGGTGGTGTTAGCTCTGCTTTTTATTTATGGATCAATGGAAAAAATATTGCCTACAGCCAAGGCTCTCGTTTGCCATCAGAGTTTGATATTACTCAGCATTTACAAGCAGGTAAAAATACCCTAGCGGTTCAAGTATTTAGATGGAGTGATGGCAGTTATTTAGAAGATCAAGATAACTGGCGTATGAGCGGTATTCATCGTGAAGTATTATTACTTGCACAACCTAAAGTCGCGATTAATGACTTTGCGGTAAGAACACGTTTAACCGACAATTACCAATCAGCCAAATTACAGATAAACCCTATACTTTCTAATATAAATAGAACAGACATTAAAAATTGGTCAGTGGCCGCACAATTATATAACGCACAAGGTGAAGCGCTACTTAACAAACCTGCAACGGTTAGTGGCAGGCTATTAAGTCGTTTTATTCAACCACAACGTGATGCTTTTCCTTTTCAGTTAATTGAAGCAAATATAGATTCCCCAAAGCTTTGGTCACCAGAGTCCCCTTATTTATATACACTGACGTTATCGTTAATTGATGATAACAATAAGCTGATTGAAAGTCGGAGCACGCGCGTTGGCTTTCGAGATATTAAAACTAATAACAAAGGGCAGGTCTTAGTTAATGGTCAAAGCATTAAATTTATTGGGGTAAATAGACATGATCATGATGCGCTAGAAGGTAAAGTTGTTTCTCGAGAAGACATGCGTCGTGATGTCGTATTAATGAAACAATTTAACATTAATGCCGTGCGTACATCACATTATCCTAACGACCCGTATTTTTATGATCTATGTGACGAATATGGCTTGTTTGTAATGGATGAAGCTAACATTGAAACTCATACTGTAGGTGGTTTACAGGCTAAATTATCGCAGTGGCACTACTCGATGACAGACCGTGTTATTCGTATGGTTGAACGTGATAAAAATCACCCATCAATTGTTTCATGGTCGTTTGGTAATGAAGCGGGAACAGGGCCTAATTTTGCTTCAATGTCTGGTTGGGTAAAAGACTTTGATCCAACTCGGTTAATTCATTATGAAGGTGCACAGGGGGATCCAGAACATCCACAGTATTTACCTGTAATTAATCGATGGGAACATGTTGAAAACCCAGAACTAAAAATGGCACAAGCCGCTAACCCTACAGATCGCCCGTGGGTTGATATGTTAAGCCGTATGTATCCATCAATTGACGAATTACGTGACCTATCAGATAGTCCTTATATTAAAAGACCTATTTTAATGTGCGAATATGCCCATGCCATGGGAAATTCATTTGGTAATGTTACTGAGTATTGGGATTTAATTTGGCAACGCGACAATCTAATTGGAGGCTTTATTTGGGATTGGGTTGACCAAGGAATAGAGCAAAAAGATGAAAATGGAAAGCCGTTTTTAGTGTATGGCGGTTATTTTGGTGATACCCCTAACGACAGTAACTTTTGTATTAATGGTGTCGTTGACTCATACGGCAAGCCTAAACCAGCACTACATGAAGCTAAATATATTTTTCAACCCGCTAAATTTATTAGTGTTAATTTAGCAAAAGGACAAATATCGCTACAAAATCGTTACTTTTTTACTGATTTAGCCAAGTATAAATTAAGCTGGGAATTATCAGAAGATGGTAGGGTAATTGAGTCAGGGATCCTAAAAACACCATCGGTTATGCCAAATGATTCCGTAGCGTTAACCGTGCCGTTTACTAAACCTACTATAAAACCGGGTGCTCGCTATTGGCTACGTTTAAGTCTACAAACACAAGAAGATAACTTATGGTCAAAAGCTGGGCATGAATTAGCAAAACAGCAATTTCAGCTACCTTTTTATCAAGAAGAGCAAGAACAAAGTAACCAATTAGCCGATTTGTCTATACTTGATGAGTTAACCAGCGTAACTATTAAAAATGATATTTTTTCAACGGTTTTTGAAAAAAAATCAGGTCATATATTGTCATTAAAAAATGCTAAAAACGAAGAGTTATTGACCTCGTTATTACCTAATTTTTGGCGACCAGCAACAGACAATGATAAAGGCGGTTGGGGGACGGATAAAAAATTAGGTATATGGAAAAATATGCCCGAAAATCTAACCTTTAAGTCTTTTAATATTAAGCAATTATCGTCCAATGTTGTGATGCTTACCGCTAATTATTACTACCAAAATAAGCTAACAATAGCTTTACAGTATAAAATATCAGGCAATGGTTCTATTCAAGTTAATATGGACTTTCGTGCAGCACAGTCATTACCCGAATTATTACGCATTGGTTTGCAAGCTAAAGTAAATAAAAACCTTCAGAAAATGTCATTTTACGGTAAAGGCCCTTATGAAAACTACAGTGATCGAAACAACAGTGCTGAAGTAGATGTTTATTCCGGTGTAGTTAATGACTTTATCCATCAGTATGTAAAACCGCAGGAAAACGGAAATCATACCAATGTTTATTGGCTTAGTTTACTTGCTGATAATCATTCTGGATTGAAAATTATTGGAGATAAGCCACTAAGCTTATCTGTTTGGCCATGGAGCGCTAAGGCACTTGAAAGCAGCAAATATACAAGTGATTTAATTGAAGCTGAGGAACTTACCGTAAATATAGATCTTGTACAAGCAGGAGTCGGGGGATCTGATTCATGGAGCCAACGGGCTGAACCGTTGCCGCAATACCGTATACCTGTGGGTAATTACCAATATCAATTTACTCTTTTACTCATACAGTAGTAACTATTTAACCTGAATTTGAGGTAAGTGAAAACATAGTTTTATTCCCAATAAAACCAACTGTCGGCATCCATTCAGATAACGCGATAGAGGCTTAAATAACATTACTGAAAAATAGTTTGACCAGAGTTCAGATGACTTACTAAGTGTTTCGTAATTTATATACCCGTAATCATTCAAGATGCTCTGAAATAGCCTCTTGATTGGTAACGGGTATACATACAATAAATACGCAGTTGATCCTTGTTCTTAGTTCTTTTGGTTAATCGTTTTCTTTGTTTTATTTTTTTATATGTTTTTGTTAAATAAGTATTTAAAAATATTTTCACTCTTCTTGTGTTAAAAAACTTTATTTTATTTAGGTAAACGTGTACCTTATGTTTGGCTTTTATATATTTACCATACAAAAAAATAGCTTATATAAAAGTGATTTAAAACCACTCTACTCGACTTTGTTGAAGTTGATGTTTTGGTAAACGATTACAATAATAAGAATTAATTTTCACATCTATGTTGTCACACAACTAAAACGTGGGGAGATATTATGACCATAAGTTTTAAAAAAAGTGCTATAGCACTTGCAGTATTAACATCAGTATCAATGGGGGCGTACGCCCAAGAAGAAAAAAAAGAGATTGAACAAAAAATTGAAAAAACAGATAGCATTGAAGTTATCGAAGTAACAGGCTTTATCGGTAGTTTAAGAAAATCTATCAATCAAAAACGATTTTCAGAAAACGTTATGGATACAATCCATGCTGAAGATATTGGTAAATCTACCGATCAAAATATTGGTGATGCGCTATCGCGCATAACAGGTGTTACTGTTCAAGAACAAGATGGTGAAGGTACTCGTATTTCTGTGCGTGGTGCAGCTTCACATTTAAACCAAATATCGTTGAACGGTGTTGCATTAACGAGTGGGTTAAGTGGCAGTAATGGCGAAGCAGGTTTTGATCAAAGTGTAGATTTAAGCTCTTTTTCTTCAGATATATTATCGTCAATTGACGTAATTAAAACACCATCTGCAGATCATGATGAAGGGTCGTTAGGTGCTAATGTAATATTACGTACTGTAAAACCTTTAACAATAAAAGAACCAATTAGATCCGTTACACTTCAAGGAAGGTATAACGATTATTCTGAAAAAGGCGATGGTAAAGCAAGTGTTTCATTTTCCAATAACTTTTTAGATGACAATTTAGGATTCATTTTTACGGCAGCTCAAGAAACACAAAACGTGCGAAATGATTCAGCATGGTCTACTTGGAATAGTAACAATGCCGCTAATATAAAAGCAGGTCGAGCGTTTGACGTTGCTACAGGCGAATTACTTGCTGAAGATACAAAGTTTTTTCATAAAACGTTCAACAGTTATAGCTTAAACCTTAACAAACGCGATCGAACAACAGCTACATTAGGTATCCAGTTTTTACCTTTTGATTCAACGGATATTCAATTAGATCTAAGTCACGCAAAACAAGAAATTACTGAAGATAAACATAGCATAAGTTTCAATACTAATATTTCTAGTAGTGGTACTGAAAATTTATTAACTGATCCTGAATACGATTGGTATACCGTTGATAGTAGTAATAACGTGTTACTTAAAAATACTTCTCGCTCAACGAAGGGATCAATGAAACGCGCTACAGGTGGTAAGGAAGTTACTACTAATGTTGTAACTTTAAAAATTAATCAACAAGTAACTGATAATTTTGTTATTGATTTTACTGCTGGTTTTTCAAAAACGACTGATGAGAGTATTCGAAATATTGATGCAACTACAGCGACATGGAATACGCTAGCAGGTAACCTTGATACTATTGATGGTGCTAATGTTGAACCAGTTGGTTATGACTGTACTGCGGGCACTGATAAGTGTAATTTTGTTTTTGGTTCATCAATCGCTTCATTACCTCCAGGCACAAATGAAGAGCGATCAAACTATCTAACCAATACTACATTTAACCCATTTGATTTACCTGTGCATCATTTAGGTTCTTTAAATATGTACAACAATACCAACGAAGATACCAATAAATCTTTATTTTTAGATTTTGATTGGGATGTAGAGTTTGGGCCTATTACTAAATTGGAGTTTGGCTTTAAGTATTCATCTAGAGAGAAAGATGTACTCATTGATAAACAAGAATTATCAGGAACAAGTATTCCTGTATTTGATGAAAATGGACGAGAAATATTAAGTGGTACAGATCCTAAAGATATTCGTATCACTGAATTTTTAAGTAGTGATGCATTTCCTGTAAATAACTTTATGGATGGTGTTGTTTCTGGCGATTTTCCTTTAGGTAGCGGTTGGGGATTAATTGACCCTGAAAAAGCATTAGAAGTTTCTTTTAAAGGTAATAAAAATGTTGCATTAATACCAAATCCAGCAGGTACTAAAAACATCAAGCAAGATAATCAATCAGCTTATGCGAAAGTGAATTTTGAGCTAATGGATTCACGCCTAACGGGTAATATTGGTGTGCGTTATGTTGAAACAGATATTGAAGCAAGCTCTTATACTTCTGTTAAGTTTAACGACAGTAATAATAATCTTACTCCTTATGATCTTATTTATCGTAAAGGACTAGCCAACACATCACTTCCTGATTGTGATTTTGGTTTGGTAGCAGGAGAAGAATTATCTAGCGATGTTATTAAAAATGGTGGATGTTACGAAGAGAGATTAACTCACTTATGGGATGATAATTTCACTGCAACTGATCCCGTACATTGGCAACCGGTTTGGGACGCTAACGGTATTTTAACTAATCCGGGGAGTTCAGAGCATATGCTTCAAGTTATGTACGATGCGAATGGTAACGTATCAGGCATTGCACGTAATGACGCTTTACAATTACATCCAGATTTTGAAGATTATAGTTCGCCTCGTGCACCTTGGCGTTTAAGACGTTGGGCAGATAACACAACGAATAAAGTCGATGTTCCTGGTTCTAATAAACATACGGGAGCTACTGTATCTCAAAACTGGCAACGTAATTTTGCTACTTCAGGCTCTTCAACGAATGATGTTTTTCTACCAAGTTTCAATTTAAATTACGCAGTTAATGACGAAGTTATTGCACGTTTTGCTATGTCTAAAACTATGGCTCGACCTAACTTTAACGCTTTAACTCCAGGCGCCTCAATAAATGAAAGTATTTGGGGAGATCGTGGTTTTGGCTCAGCAGGTAGTGCTAGTTTGAAACCTCTTGAATCTAAAAATTTAGATTTAGCGATAGAATGGTATTTTGATAAAGCTGGGATGTTATCTTTTACTTACTTTAAAAAAGACATGAGTAATTTTTTACAAAGAATTAATGATGTTTTTTATTGGAAAGATATAAGAGAAGATTATGATTTAAAAGCTATTACAGTAGATGAATTACTAATTACTCCTGATGGACAAACACCAGCAGATGGCTGTATGCCCGTTAGACTTACACAAAGTCAAACACGACAAGCATTTGATTTTGGTTGCCATGAGTTAAATGTCGGTATTTGGCGTAACGGTAAAAAAACGACGACTGAAGGTTTTGAAATTGGCTATACAGATGTATTTACCTCGTTACCAGGAGTTTTCTCTGGTTTAGGTGTAAATGTAAATTATACTTTTGCTGACTCTGAAAATGAAGCTGAAGTTTTAGAGAACTCAGGAGCATTTTTTACCCCAGTACCACAAGCATATACACCTAGACATAGTGCTAATACTACTGTTTTTTGGGAGTTTGATTCAGTTGAATTACGTTTAGCTCATAGATATAACGGTGTTCAATTTATTTCTGAAGATAAAACCTTGAATAGATGGCAGGATTCTTCTAGTCGTCTCGATTTTAGTGGTACTTACGATTACAGTAAAAACGTAAGTTTTAGTTTTCATGCTCTGAATTTGACTGATGAAGTTTCTAAGAGTTTTGTAACCTCTAAAAGCTTAGATATAGGCCAAAACGGTGAGGTTCTTTTATTAGATGAAGGGAACCCGATGAAAGACAGTAGTGTTGATAAAAGTAAAATTTTCTCTCAATACAAAACTGGTCGTAATTACCGTATAAGCGCACGTATTAAGTTTTAATAACTACATTAATTTTGATTAATATTAAATGGTTGATTTTTAATCAGCCGTTTCATTAAATTTGGAGAAGTAAGATGAATATTGACTTACTAAAAAAATTACCAATTACATTAGTTTTAGGTTTAACTTTAACGGCTTGTGGTGGCCCAGACAAAGGAATTTCAACAGGTTTAAATGGTTCAGAGCCAATAAAGT
Source organism: Pseudocolwellia agarivorans (assembly GCF_002000085.1). Taxonomy (GTDB): domain Bacteria; phylum Pseudomonadota; class Gammaproteobacteria; order Enterobacterales; family Alteromonadaceae; genus Pseudocolwellia; species Pseudocolwellia agarivorans. Next base: position 234,470 of record NZ_MUZU01000002.1, on the reverse strand, counting down.
ATGAAGGTCCTATTGTTGTTTCTGTAAATGAAGAATCAGGGATGGTTGTACAAGACTTGCTATCTGGCGCTGTGGTTGGTGCAGATGAAACTATAATTTTGAGAAATGTGTATCGTAAAATTGACTCTGCAGAACCTCCTGAAAATGCAGTTCTATTTAAGGGAACAGAGTTAACTATTGATACAGATGTTTTCGCAAGAGAAGTCGCTTTTGGCGAATCTTTATCTTTTGAATATAGTTATATTATTGAAAATGGCGGTGGAGCAATTGTAGATGCTGAAGGTAATGAAATTTCTCGTGATATTTCAATTACCATTAATGGTATTAAAGACCCTGTAGAATCGATAACGTTAAGTCATAATGAAGTTAGAGTTCCTCCTGGGTTTGAATTACCTGTTTCGGCTAATTTGGCTCCTGTTTATGCCACAGATAAATCGGTAAATTGGAATATTAGTAACACGACCTACGCAACAGTTGATGCAAATGGGAACGTAACAGGACTTGTAGAAGGGGTAACTGATTTAACAGCGACATCAGTTGATAATCCAGATGTGTCTATAACTGTTCCTGTGAATGTAACATTTGATATCCCTGATCCAATAGGTATGGTTCTGGTTGATATCAAAGGGAATGACATTGGTGCATCAATGGACTTGCCTGCATGTGTAAGTTTTCCATTAACTGCTAATCAATTACCACTAGTAAACGGGTTCACTAACCCTATTACTTGGACTAGTTCTGATGAAACAAAGGTTTCAGTTACTAATGACGGTGTTCTTACTAGTTTTGTCGATGCAGAATCGTCAGATTCGGTATTGATAACAGCGACTAATGATCAAGGGTTAAGTGATCAAGTTAGTATTACTGTTGTTAAAAATATTGCATGTAATTTAGGTGGTAATAGTAATTTTGATTTTGCTGGCGTTAAAGTTTGGCCATGGGATGGTGGTAACAAAATAACTAAGATGGATTCAGCTGAAGGGATTGGGAATTCAAATGCTTTATATATGAAGTCTCAAGCCGGAAGTGTTGGTATTACTAAGGCTATAGATTGGGCTGGCAGTAATCCTATGATACCTGAAATAGGTAAAGGCGCTGGGAAATTTTACAAAGTCTCCTTCTGGGTGAAAAATTTAGGGACCGATCCGACACAAATTAATTTATTTTCTAGAGGCTGGATTGGCTCATGGCACTCTGATGTTGTAAATTTGTTGGGTGATGTAGCTGTAAGTAGTGAATGGCAATATATTGAATTTGATCCTATTCAAGATAAACCATGGGATTCAACCGAAGTTATTTGGTTACAGTGGGGATTTCCAGCAATATCAACAACATCAGAAGTGTTGATAGATAACTTAGCTATATACGAAGTTTCGGCACCTTAGTTTTATCTTGTCATTACAATTAGGTATATAAAAAGCTAGCTAAATAACTAGCTTTTTATATTAAAGAATATTAAAAAATTTCTTTGGATAGATGTTTTATGAAATTGGTTAAAAAATTAAAAAAAATTATTCCTGTTAAGCTTGCTAATTGCGTGTTTTTTTCCGCAATCTTGTGTAGTTTAAATGCTTTTGCACTCTCTTCTTTGGGCGACAAAGTTATTAATGTCGAAGAGTACGGTATTACTAAAGATGATAAATCAGATAGTACATTAAAAATAATTAGGCTTATTGAACAAGCAAAAAAAACAGGTGCAGTTAAAATTGTATTTCCGAAAGGACGATATGATTTCTACCCTACAAGAGCTAAAGAGCAATACTTGTTTGTTAGTAATAATGATGAAGGATTAAAACGCGTCGCTTTTCCATTAAATGAATTAAAAGGGCTTGAAATTGATGGTCAAGGTTCAGAATTTATTTTTCATGGATTTATGAATCCCTTTGTTGTTCAAAACTCAAAAAATGTTTCCTTTAAAAACTTCTCTATTGATTATGAACGACCTTTTCATCAAGAAGGTAAAATATTAGCGGTTGGTAAAGGTTATATGGATTTACATTTTAGTGAGCAATTTCCATATGAAATTACACCAGCGGGTATTTTAAGCTTTATTGGAATACGTGAATTACCTCCTGGCTACCCTGTATTTGAGCGCTTAGAGCGTCGTAAAGATGTTGAAAAAAAATACGGTTATCAAAGCTTGTTAGAATATAACGCCGAGCGTCGTGAAACTGAGTATATGGCACCTGATATATGGGTTGGGAATGCATTACCAGCTGAACATATAAAAGGTAAAGGAAATGTTCGAATTACACACCCTAAATTACAAGGTAAAGTAGGAAATATTATGACGTTTGCACCCGATCGTCGTGATTATGCGGGTTTTATTCTTACTTCAAGTCAAGACGTTATATTTGATAATGTAACTATTCATCATTCAGGCGCTATGGGGATTTTAGCTGAAAATTGTCATAATGTTACTGTACAAAATAGTGCCGTAACTCCTTCAAAAGATCGATATATAAGTACAACAGCTGATGCGACTCATTTTGTTAATTGTACGGGAAAAATATCGTTAATTAATAACCTATTTGAAAACCAAAAAGATGACGCGACTAATATTCACGGTATTTATGCTATGGCAGATTATATTGTGGATAACAAAACAGTGGATATAAGGCTTCAACACCCACATCAATTTGGTTATGAATTTATCAAAGCAGGTGGTACGTTAGAATTAGTTCATGGAGAAAGTATGATGACATATGGACTAAATAAAGTAGCAAGCTTTGAGCGTTTAAGTAAAGAAATTACGCGAGTGACTTTTGAAAATGTTATTGATGAACGTTTCAAGGTTGGAGACTCAGTTGCTGAAGTTAGAGATTATCCTGAGGTGTTGATCAAAGGAAATACTATTCGACGTAATCGTGCGAGAGGAATGCTGCTTAACTGTAGAGGAAAAACGATTGTTGAAGATAATTATTTCCGTTCGCCAGGTGCTGCTATTTTATTTGAAGGCGATGCAGTTTTTTGGTTTGAACAAGGTGGTGTAAGTAATGCCATTATTAGAAATAATACCTTCGATAATTCAAATTTTGGTGTGTGGGGCAAAGCTGTAATTGATGTGGCTGCAGGGATCACCGAAGAATATAGAGATAAGGTGCGTTACAACAAAAATATTTTGATTGAAAACAACACGTTTAATGTTTATGACAAAGGCTTAATTTTAAATCTTTTTTCTGTGGATGGGTTAACGTTTAAAAACAATAAAATTAATAAAACATCAGAATATCCAGAACGAAAAATAGACAAAGAATTCTTTAATGTTCAATACAGCGATAATGTAATTATTGAAGATAATAATCAATTCACTGGTTTTTAACTAGAGTATTAAATTTCAGGGAAAGGTAAGTTTTGATTACCCTGTAATGTATTTTGTGTAATTACCTCGTTTAAAATATCTTTAAAACGGTCTTCGAATTCAATCATAAAACGATTCAAGACCGTTTCCAATTCCGTATAAGTTCCTTCCTTTTTTCTATAATCATTTAATCGCTAAGTAGTTTTTTTGTTGAATGTTTTCTTGTCTTTTCCTTCGATAATTTACTAGTGTTTTTCTTTACCGTATTAATAAAGCATATAGGTTTTGAAGGTCATTATTACAAACGATTTTAGTTAGATCAGGTAAACGTGTTACAATAACGTAATTATTATTTTTTTCTTATATTGCTAAGCTATTCAAACAGTTATTTATATGAACAAGATTGTTAGGTATCTTGTTTTAGGTGTTATATTGCATTGTTTGGGTAAGAAAGGTTGTTTTTTTATAACAACTAACTCTATTTATAATATTAGTATAAATATTAAAGTCATAAGATAAGTTGCTTGGTTTATTTAAAGTACAATATATAAAGGTGTTAAATAAGTGGTTACTATAAAAGATGTTGCACGTGCTGCAAACGTATCAACTGCAACGGTATCACGTGTTGTTCGAGATAAAGGGCAAGTAGGTGATAAGTGTCGAGCTAAAGTACAAAAGATAATTAAGCAACTTGGTTATCGGCCTAATACTAATGCTCGAGCGTTAGTGAGTAAGCGTTCAGATACTATGGGTATTGTAACTCCAAATTTGTCAGACCCTTTTTTTGGTGGTATTGCGCAAGGTATAGAAGAAGTTGCTCGTCAAATGCAGTACAAAGTTATGATGGGGAATTCACTACATGATGAAGAAGGTGAAATTGAAGCAATAGCTTCTCTTAGAGAAAATGGCTGTGAAAACATCATTATTCATAGCAAATACTCTAGTAACGAAACCTTAATCAAATTATGTGAGGAATTACCTGGGTTAGTACTCATTAACCGTTTTATTCCAAGCATAGCCGGACGTTGTGTATGGTTAGATAATACTGTTGGTGGACGAATTTCAACCGAATATCTGCTGAATAATAATCATAAAGATATTGCCGTGTTAACCAGTTATTATAACAACCAAGATCCTCATGATCGTATTCGAGGGTTTAAAATGGCAATGGAGATGGCCGGACATACCGTTAAAGATGAGCTTATTTTTGTTTCTGACCTTAAACAAGTAATTAAACAGGGGCAAAATGGAGGTAACCTTGAAGGTGAATCTACGGCTAAACGTTTACTCGAAAGTGGTCAGAAATTTACTGCGATTATTGCTTATAACGATCATATGGCAGTTGGTGCAATGAACCTATTACTTGATAACGGTATAAGAGTACCAGAAGATGTATCTATTATTGGTTTTGATAACGTTTATGTTTCAATGATCGTTCGTCCTCAATTAACTACAATTAATTACCCTGTAGTACAAATGGCAAAATATGCAGCTCAGCTATCTATTGATTTAACAAAAGATAAAGAAAATGTAGAGAATAAAACGCATTTATTTATGCCAGAGCTTATTGAAAGAAACTCTGTTTATCATTTGAAAGAGTCATAGAGCCTAAGATATTTATACCCGTAACCATTCAAGTGCTCTGAAATAGCCTCTTGATTGGCTACGGGTATACAATAGTGGTTGGGGTTACTTTATTGACTGTTTATTAGGTATCCCTGTTTTATAGTTGTTTTGGTATTACACCGGTTCCATTTTCTATCACCCCATAACACTTCATACGTTACTGATTAATATTCATAAAGTGTTAATCAGCAAAAACAATGACCTAAGCAGTCACTTTTTCATCCAATAAATATAATGCTAAAGAAGACTTTTATTTATATAATATTGTTATAGTCTATGTGACAATAATAAACTGTATTACTAAAAGGGTAAGTAAATGAAAAACTGGTATTTCATTCTATTATTAGCAGTAACTGTGGGTTGTTCTAGTGCTTTAAAATCTGAAAATATATCTGTTAGTACGTTAAGCGCTAATGATTCGGATGTTGCAATTTCTCAAGGTGTTTATAAACCGCGTTTAAATTTTGATGCGAAAATGGAGCCTAAAACTGGCATTATTCACGGTGCAGGACAAGACATAGACAGTTATATAAAGTATAAAAATCTAATGCCTGAAGGTAGTAAGCCTTTAATGTATATGACTTATATTTCAATCACTCAGTCAACTGATGAAGTTATAGCATGGCATAAAAAAATTAAAACTGAGCTCGCTTCTATGGGCAACAAAAATGTTGTTTTACAAATAGGATTAAACCTTACTACAGGTAAAGATGATGGTTCGGGCGAAGCGCTAAGTTTGTCTCAAGGTAAATATAACGAACAGTTAAGTCTTTTTATTAATGCACTAAAAGACGTTAAAACACCAACATACTTACGAATTGGTTATGAATTTGAAGGTAAATGGAATAACTATACGCCAGAAGGTTATGTATCAGCTTTTCGATTGATCAGTGAAAAAATCAAGTTAAGTGGAATAAAAAATATAGCCACGGTTTGGTGTAGCGCTGGTGGGTCTGCAGGTTTTATCTCTAAAAAAGACTTAATGGCGTTTTACCCAGGTGATGACGTTGTTGATTGGTGGGGAGTGGATATTTTTTCACCTCAAGAAATAACAAACCCGTGGCTTGATGATTTTTATAAAAGTGCACAAGCTCATGGAAAACCTGTAATGATTGGTGAAACAACACCTCGTTACGTTGGTGTTGAAGATGGTATTGAAAGCTGGCGTGCTTGGTATCAACCCTTTTTTGAAATGGTTAAAAAATATCCTCAAATAAAAGCGATTAGTTATATTAACTGGGATTGGTATTTTTGGTCTAATAAGTTGGGCTTTTCATGGCATAATTGGAAAGACGCTAGATTAGAGAAAAATAGCGTTGTCCGTGAAGCCTATATCAAAGAAATAAACGACCCTATTTGGTTAAACTCCCAGAGTTTTAACGCTATTCCTCTAGAGAAGTAAATTTTGAAAGTGAACTAGAATTAACATCTTATTTCTAGTTCTCATTATAATGAGGTTTGATCGCGTATTTTCATGTTTCATACATTATTAGGTATTTGAATTGAACTTAGATTTTTTTAAAAAAACCTTCAAGCTAGCTTGGCCTATATCGCTACAGAACATTTTAGTGACCGTTTTGGGTATGATAGATATTGCGATGGTTTCTCACTTAGGTGACAGTGCAGTAGCGGCTGTGGGTATAAGTAACCGTATTACTTTTGTGGTGTTAGTTATACTTATTGGTGTTGCTTCGGGTGTTAGTGTTTTATCTGCTCAGTATTTTGGCGCAGCGCAAGTCCATAAAATTAAAAATGCTGTCGTTATGGCTATTTTATTTTCAGCACTTTTTTTATTACCTGTTGTTACCCTAAACTTTTTTTACGCGGCTGATCTATTACACCTTGCTAGCGATAATGAAGCATTAATTGCCACTGGCGAAACTTATTTATGGATCACCTTTCCTAGCCTGTTTTTTCTTGCGGTTATTTTTATTCTTGAACATGCTTTAAGAGCAACGGGGCAAGTAAAATTACCTATGGTTTTTAGTACATTAGCAATAGGCCTTAATGTTGTATTAAATTACTGGTTAATAAATGGTGGCTTAGGCCTAGACGCTATGGGTGTTACGGGCGCAGCTTGGGCGACAACAATTTCTCGCTTATTTCATTTGTGCATGATTGTTTATTGCTTATATAAAATTAAACACCCTGTATTTCCCACAAGAAACAGCTTCACTGAGATCCGTAATAGGATAATGTGGAATAAGTTTATTCGTTTAATTCTGCCTATGATGTTGAGCTTTGGTGTTTGGTCGTTAGGTACCTTTGTTTATCAATTAATTTACGGACAAATAGGTACACAAGAACTGGCAGTAATGAGCATGTTAACGCCTGTTGAAGGCGTATTAATTTCATTCTTTTTAGGGTTTTCTTCAGCTTGCTCGATACTTATTGGCCAAAATTTAGGAAGAAGTAACTTTGCTGAAGCTTGGAAAATAAGCTTGGTTTTTTCAACTTTTGGGCCGATAGTGACTTTTGTTTTAGCTTTTCTGCTTTATATATTTGAAGATGTTGTGTTTTTGTCGTTTCAATCTATGGCTGTAACAACGTTAGATTTAGCGTCTGAAATTTTCTTGTTAATGATTTTTGCTACCTGTATCAAAGTTTATAACATGACAATATCGGTAGGTATTTTAAGAGCAGGAGGCGACAATACTTTTTGCTTGCTGATAGATTTTACCGGTATGTGGATCATCAGTTTGCCTTTAACTTTTTTAGCGGCTTTTTATTTTAATTTACCTTTGTTCTGGGTGGTTGTTACGGCTTATTCTGAAGAAGTGTGTAAAGCGGTTATGTTTACAATAAGAATGAGACAAAAAGTGTGGTTAAAGAATTTAGTTACAGACTAATGATTGGCTAGCTGAACAACGAATAAGTCCTTTTATTCGTTATTTTATATTTCTCTAATAATGTATCACGATGATTAGTTAGCTTATTTGATTCTTTTTATAGAAGGTCATTAAGCCTTTAGTTGAGCTGTCGTGATGCTCGCTAATTTTATTATCGGTAAGTTCAGCGTGAATATTATTCGCTAAGCCTTTACCCAGCTCTACTCCCCATTGGTCAAACGAGCATATTTGCAACAAAATACCTTGAACAAATATTTTATGCTCGTATAAGGCAACTAAACTACCTAGTGCTTTTGGTGTTAGTTTTTGCATAAGAATTGTATTAGAAGGGCGGTTACCTTTATGTACTTTGTGCGGCGCCACTTTGTCTATCTCTTCAGTTGGCATACCTTTAGCGGTAAGTTCTTCACGTACTTGTGCTTCAGTAACACCTTGCATGAGCGCTTGTGTTTGAGCAAAAAAGTTAGACATTAAAATGTCGTGGTGATTATCTACAGGAATTAAACTTTCAACTGAACCAATAAAGTCGGCAGGTACTATGGTATTGCCTTGATGAAGATATTGATAAAAAGCGTGTTGTCCGTTAATACCTATTTCACCCCATAATGCAGGTACTGTGGTATAGCTAATTTGCTTGCCATCCCAAGAGGTAGATTTACCGTTACTTTCCATTTCAGCTTGTTGTAAATAAGCCGGTAACATATGTAAAGATTGATCGTACGGTAAAATAACCTGTGATTGAGAGCCTAAAAAGGTAGTGTTCCATACACTTAATAAGGCCATAATTACAGGGGCATTACTCTCTAAAGGCGTATTACAAAAGTGATAATCCATCTCGCTAGCGCCTTCTAAAAGCTCAACAAAATAGTCAAATCCTAAATAAATCGCAATAGGTAGACCTATGGTTGACCATAGAGAAAAACGCCCGCCAACCCAATCCCACATATCAAATATGTTTTCTTCTTCAATACCAAATGCGGTGGCTTTTTCTTTGTTCGAAGATACCGCTACAAAATGTTTAGCAATCGCACTTTTGTTAAATGAAGATGCCACTAACCATTGCATGGCTGTTGTGGCATTTGTCATCGTTTCAGAGGTTGTGAATGTTTTACTCGATACAATAAATAACGTTGTTTCAGGTGTTAATTCACGTAAAACATTTGCTACTTGTGTGCCGTCAACGTTTGATACGTAATGTACTTGAATTTCATCGTTAGCATATTCGTTTAAGGCTTCTGTTACCATTTGTGGCCCAAGGTTCGAGCCGCCTACACCAATACTCACTACGTCAGTTATTCTTTTGCCTGAGTAACCTAACCATTCACCATTGCGTACTTTATCGCTAAAAGCTTTAACGTGATTAAGTGCTTTTTGGACACCTTCGCTAATGTTTTTTCCGTCAACTATGGTTGGTGTGCTTGAATGATTACGAAGAGCCGTATGCAATACAGAACGATTTTCTGTTTTATTGATACGTTCACCCGTAAACATCTTTTCACGCCATGCTTCAACGTCACATTCTTTTGCCAAATTTAGCAATAAAGCATGAGTCTCGTCAGACATTACGTTTTTGGAATAATCGAATAAAAACTGTGAGGTATCAATCGAATATTTAGAAAAACGTTCACTATCCTTAGCAAATAAATCAACCATATGCTGTTGCTTCATTTCCTCAGCGTGAGCAGTTAGTTTTTGCCAACTTGGCAGTGAGGTTCTTGATGTCATTTTATTTCTCCACCTATACGTTTACGTTATCAAACGTAAGGGCTGTTTTAATGATATTTTCAACAGTAAAACCAAAGTGTTCGAGTAATACATTACCGGGTGCAGATTCACCAAATGAACTCATGCCAATAATTTTTCCGTTTTTACCAACATATTTGTGCCAGTAGTCCACGTGTGCCGTTTCTATTGCTATGATCGATTGAACTGCATCAGGTAATACAGACGCTTTATATGCATCGTCTTGAGCATCAAATAAATTTGTACATGGCATTGAAACCACTTGAACAGCAACGCCTTTGGCTGCTAGTTCTTCAGCCGCTTGCATTGCAATACCCACTTCAGAGCCTGTTGCAATTAAAATAAGATCAGGTGTGCCAGCACAAGCTTTTAATACATAACCGCCTTTTTCAATTGAAGCGATTTGTGCTGTATCACGTGCTTGATGTGGTAAACCTTGACGGCTAAAGATTAAAGCTGACGGACCATCTTGTCTTACTACGGCTGATTTCCATGCAACAGCAGACTCTACCGCGTCACAAGGGCGCCATGTTTGAAGATTTGGTGTCATGCGTAAATTAGCTATTTGTTCGATAGGTTGATGAGTTGGGCCATCTTCACCTTGACCAATAGAGTCATGGGTATAAACAAAAATATTTTGAATGCCCATTAACGACGACATACGTACAGCGTTACGTGCATATTCCATAAACATAAGGAACGTTGCGCCGTAATTAATGAAACCGTCATGTAATGAAATACCATTCATAATACCGCTCATACCAAATTCACGTACCCCGTAAAATAAGTAATTACCATCAGCATCGTCTGCTGATATGCCTTTAGAACCAGACCATAATGTTAAGTTAGAACCCGCTAAATCGGCAGAACCACCTAATAATTCAGGTAATAATTTACCAAAGGCTTCAATGGTATTTTGTGAGGCTTTACGGCTGGCTATGTTTTGACCTTCTGCTTGCGTTTGTGCAATAAAGGCGTCAGCGGCTTTAACAAAGTTTTCAGGTAAGGCTTTATCAAGGAGACGACGAGTAAATTCAGCGGCTAGTGCTGGATGCTCAGCTTTGTATGCGTTAAGTCGTTCGTTCCATTGTGTTTCTTTTTCAGTGCCTTTTGTTTTAGCATCCCAAGCTGAATAAACATCAGTAGGGATTTCAAAAGGAGCGTGTGGCCAATTTAGAAACTTGCGTGTTGCTGCAATTTCTTCATCACCTAATGGCGCACCGTGACAGTCGTGCGAGCCTGATTTATTAGGAGAACCAAAACCAATTGTTGTTTTACAACAGATCATTGTTGGTTTGTCGGTAACGCTTTTAGCTTCTTCAATCGCTTTGTTAATGGCTACAGGATTGTGACCGTCTACATCACTGATCACATGCCAATTGTAAGCTTCGAAACGGGCAGGGGTGTTGTCAGTAAACCAGCCTTCAACATGTCCATCAATTGAAATACCGTTGTCATCCCAAAAGGCAATTAACTTACCTAAACCTAATGTGCCAGCTAAAGAACATACTTCATGAGAAATACCTTCCATTAAACAGCCGTCACCTAAAAAGCAGTAAGTGTAATGATCTACAATATCAAAGTTAGGACGATTGAAATGTGCCGCTAAGGTTTTTTCAGCTATAGCCATCCCTACAGCATTAGATATACCAGCACCTAATGGGCCCGTTGTTGTTTCAACACCTACCGTGTAACCATATTCAGGGTGCCCCGGCGTTTTTGAATGTAACTGTCTAAACTGTTTTAATTCATCAATCGGTAAGTCATAACCACTTAAATGCAGTAGCGAATAAATTAACATTGAGCCATGACCATTACTTAGGATAAAGCGATCACGATCCGCCCAATTAGGATTGGTGGGATTATGTTTTAGATGATCATTCCACAATACTTCAGCAATGTCTGCCATGCCCATAGGTGCGCCAGGGTGACCTGATTTTGCTTGTTGTACTGCATCCATTGATAAAGCGCGGATAGCATTTGCTAAATGCTGTCTTGAAGACGTCATGATGAATTCCTTAAAATAGTTTTTTAATAGTGAAATAACCCAAGGTATAAGTCATTGGGTTATATTCTTTGAATGGTTACGGGTATAGTATTTATAAAAGTGCTGAAACCATTTGTTCTAATGTATTTTGATCTTTAGCAAAGTTACGAATACCTTCAGAAAGTTTTTCAGTCGCCATAGCATCTTCATTGTGTTGCCATGCGAAGCTAGATTCTGTTAAAGGTGTTATTTCATCACGCGATTTTACTTGAACTTTTGTTGCATCTAATTTTGTTTCGAGTGTGCCTTCACTATTTTGTAGATCAGTTAATAACGTAGGTGAAATAGTCAGTAAATCACAACCTGCTAATTCAATAATTTCAGACGTATTTCTGAAACTTGCGCCCATTACAACTGTGCTGTAATCATAGGTTTTGTAGTATTGATAGATTTTAGTGACTGATTGAACACCCGGATCGTTTGCACCACTAAAGTCGGTATCTTGAGAATCTTTAGCTTTGTACCAATCTAAAATACGACCAACAAAAGGGGAAATAAGCGTTACGTTTGCTTCAGCACAGGCAACAGCTTGAGCCATACTAAACAATAACGTTAGGTTACAAGCGATACCTTCTTTTTCTAGCTGTTCTGCGGCTTTAATACCTTGCCATGTTGAAGCTAATTTAATTAAAACTCTTTCTTTATTAATGCCGGCTTTTTCATAAAGAGCAATTAACTTACGGCCTTTTTCAATACTCGCTTGAGTATCAAACGATAACTTAGCATCAACTTCTGAAGAAATACGACCTGGTACATGTTTTAAAATTTCACAACCAAAATTCACAATTAATTGATCACAAACATCGTCAATATCGGCTTTGCCGTTGACGGTAGATTTTGAAATAGCATCATCAATTAAGTGTTTGTATTGTGGAAGTTTTGCCGCTTGTAAAATAAGCGATGGGTTAGTGGTGGCATCTACTGGGTTTAATGCTTTGATAGAGTCAACATCGCCGCTATCAGCTACCACTTTTGTGACTTGTTTTAGTTGTTCAAGTAAGTTCATTTTTATTTTTTGTCAGAAAACATTAAAGTTACTGACAACCTTATATTTAATGTATGTTTGCTGATCAATTGTTACCAACCGACTGATAAGCAATCGGTTGGTAAATTGTTATGGTTACTTATATTTTTGAATAAGATTTAAACGTAACGATTAACAATGTTTTCAAGTAGTTCTTGACGACCAGAAACTGGTTTAGGGTTAATGTTTTCTTCAAGTACTAACTTAGATAAACTTTCAAGGCTTTGCTCACCAGACATGATGCTTTGACCTAACTTACCTTTCCAACCTGCGTAACGCTCGTCAACAAATTGAGTTAATGGTGCATCTTCAATTAATTTAGCCGCATTAACTAAAGCTTGAGCCATAGTATCCATACCACCGATGTGACCAATAAATAAATCATCACGTTCACATGATTGACGACGAAGTTTAGTATCGAAGTTGAATCCACCCGTGTCTAAACCACCCGCTTTAAGGATTTCGTACATTACTAATGTACATTCAGCTACATCGTTAGGGAATTGGTCTGTATCCCAACCGTTTTGCATGTCGCCACGGTTAGCATCAACACTACCCATAATGCCTTCAGCACAAGCAACTGCAATTTCGTGATGGAAACTATGACCAGCAAGTGTTGCATGGTTAGCTTCAATGTTTACGTGAACTTCACCCGCAATACCGTGCTTGTGTAAGAAGCCAGCAACAGTCGCCGTATCGTAATCGTATTGATGCTTAGTAGGTTCTTGAGGCTTAGGCTCAATTAATAACTTACCTTTAAAGCCAATTTTGTTTTTATGTTCAATAACCATTTTAAGGAAACGTGCGTATTGCTCGCCTTCTTGCTTAAGGTTAGTGTTTAATAAAGTATCGTAACCTTCACGACCACCCCAAAGTACGTAGTTTTCACCACCTAAACGATGCGTAACATCCATAGCATGCTTAACTTGAGCAGCAGCATAGGCGTAAAGATCTGGATTAGGGTTAGTTGAACCACCTGCACAAAAACGTGCATTTGAGAATAAGTTAGCTGTTCCCCAAAGTAGCTTAACGCCAGTACGTTCCATTTCTTTTTCAAAAATGTCAGCAATGTGGTTAACGTTTGAGTGGAATTCTTTTAATGAATTTCCTTCAGGTGCAATATCAGCATCATGGAAACAAAAGTAAGGAGCACCTAGTTTTTCGAAAAATTCGAAAGCAACTTTAGCTTTTTGTTCAGCAAGTTGTAATTGGTTGCCTGTAGGTTGGATCCAAGGACGATCAAATGTACCTTCACCAAAAATATCAAAACCTGTTGAACAAAAGTTGTGCCAGTAACAAGCAGCAAAACGTAAATGCTCTTTCATTGTTTTGCCAAGTACGATTTTGTTTTCATCGTAGTGACGGAAAGCTAGTGGGTTAGTGCTGTTAGCACCTTCAAATTGAATTTTTTTTACGTTGTTAAAAAATTGTTCACTCATGGTTTTCTCCTAATTAAATTTTTTATGTCGAAATTTATTTGGTTTAAAAAATATTTAAGTCAGCTTAAAAGTGTTCTTTTAAACTAAGGTATAGTTTTTGATACTTACGTTTTTGTGTTTCGTAGTAATTAGCCATTGTTTGGTCGGGTTCAATAACATGTACAATATCTCCCGCTACACAAACAGTGCTTGCATCTACTTTATTTGCGCCAACTTTAGCTAAACGTGCAGCACCATGTGCTGGGCCTACTTCGCCACCGTTGCGGTAAGTTAACGGTTTGTTTAATACGCTAGCTAAAATTTTTCCCCATAATTTGCTGCGAGAGCCGCCACCGATAACTGAAACAGTATCGATTTGTGTGCCTGCTGCCATTAACGCTTCTTGACCATCGTTAAAGGCGAAAGCTATGCCTTCTAAAACGGCACGGCCTAACTCAGCTGCATCAGTGTTATGGCCTAAACCAAAGAAAACACCTTGGGCATTAGGGTTGTTGTGTGGTGTACGTTCGCCAGATAAATAAGGCAAAAATATCACTGAAGAGGGCACTGAAAAATCAAGTTTTTCTACTTCGTCTAATAAGCTTTTTTCGTCTTTAAAGCCCGTTAATTGAGTCACCCAAGTTAAACAACTTGCAGCACTTAAAATGACTGACATTTGATGCCAAGTATTTGGAATACAATGACAGAAAGTATGAACAGCACTGTCTGGATTTGGGTTGTAAGTTTCGTTTGCTACAAAATATACGCCCGAAGTACCTAAAGATAAAAAGGCTTCATTCGGATTAATAACGCCAATACCTGCGGCACCCGCAGCATTGTCGCCACCACCAGCAATTACAGGAACTTGGTTAACACCCCATTGCTCAGCAATATCTTTAGTGAGGTAACCGGTAATTTCAGTACCTTCAAACAAGGCTGGCATTTGCTCAATTGTTAAATCGGTTGCTGTTAGCATTTTTTCAGACCATTGTCTTTTTTCAACATCAAGCCATAACGTACCTGCACTGTCAGACATGTCTGAAGCAAAATCGCCCGTCATTAAAAAGCGTAAGTAGTCTTTAGGTAATAAAACTTTAGCCACTTTGTTGAAGTTTTCAGGTTCGTTTTCTTTTAACCAAACCAATTTAGGCGCTGTAAATCCTGGCATAGCAATATTGCCAGTAATAGCACGTGTATTGGGTTCACGCGCTTCAATGGTTTTGCATTGTTGTTCGCATCGTCCGTCATTCCATAAAATAGCAGGGCGGATAATGTTGTTGTTATTATCAAGTAAAGTAGCACCGTGCATTTGGCCAGATAAACCCACAGCAACAACAGAAGATAATGCTTCGCTGTTTTTAACTTTTAACGTTGCAATTGCGTCGTTAGTTGCTTGCCACCAATCACTAGGATCTTGTTCAGACCACAACGGAGCTGGGCGGCTAACCGTTAACGAAGCTGACGCTTGTTCAATAATTTTATCGTTATCATCAAGTAGGATAACTTTCACACCTGATGTGCCTAAATCAATTCCCAAGTACATAAATACTCTCTAATAAATTCGTTTGCTTATTTGTTAGCGCTAACATTATCATCGAGAAAATCATTTGGCAACGGTTTTATTAGTAATTAATTGTGCTATTTATAATCGATATTGATTGGTTTTCTATTTTAACTGTTTAAGTTGCTGTTTTGTTGTGAATTATTTTGGTGGGATAATTTACAATAAAAGTTAGATATTTTATTATTTTTTTTCTTTATTTTATTACAACCCCGATAAAGGAAATGTTATTTATATTATTTTATTTGTTAGCGTTAACATTTTATGGGTTTATCACTTCTAAGTGCTTTTCATATTCAGCTTATAAGTTCTAATTTAAGGAAGTGGCGTTTTAAATAATGAAGCTTTAACTTGTTTTTTGTTGTCTACTAACAAATGTTCGTGGGCTGTTAACGAATAAGCCATTAAATAGTGTGTAATTTAATAGGGCAAACTAGGTTTATGATTAATCAAAAAGGGGGGAGTAATACTCAAATAAGTCAATTTAACTATAATCTTATGATAAAACAGACTATTTGATATGAATTAACAATATAAATAATTTCAAATAAAAAAGGGCATTGATCAGTTAAGGTAGAGTTAACTCAAAAAAGGAATTTAAACTTTAAATATTAATGTAGGTGTGAAATATTGGTAGGCAACTTATAGAAAACACAAGTTATCCTATTAGTTGTTAAAATAAGTAAACAGTTTTTGCTAGTCATCTTTTTTATCAAATAAAGTGTAACTCACTTAATAATAAGGACCGTTATCATGGAAAAACATAATCATTCTTTAAATAATTTATTTGCGCAATTAGGTTTAGCAAGTACCGATAAAGACATTGAAACCTTTGTTAAACAACATAAGCCAATAGAAAGTGATGTAGTATTACACCAAGCCAATATTTGGACTGCATCACAAGCCTCGTTTTTACAACAATCTAAAGATGATGACGCAGATTGGGCTGAAATAGTTGACCAACTAGACGCAATGCTACGTTAGCACTGTATTTCAAATTAATGTTAAGGATAAACCATGAGCACCATTAATGCTTCTTCTGGAATAATTGAATTTACGCGTATATTTTTAGCTGTTTTTTACACTTGTGTAGCCGCTTTTTATACTGTAAAAATTATTGTCGCGCAGATAAAACAGCCTGTCGATTTGGTTTTGCCTGGAGAGCGTTTTTGCTCAACGTGGTGGAATCACATGACATTTCGTTTCTTTAGGCTAAGTATTTGGATGGTGTGTTTGTTTAGAGTGTTTTTTGAAGAGATAGATAATTACCTAATTATGTTTACCTCTTTACAAACATTACCCATTATTTTTACCGGTATTAGCTTAATGATCTTTGGGTTTATGATGACCATTATTGTACACCTAAGTATGGGAGATAAATGGCGTTCAGGTATTGATTCTGAAGGGCCTAAACAGCTTATTACCAACGGATTTTTTAAGTATTCTCGTAATCCTATATTTTTATGTGTCGCTATTTCTCAAATAGGATTCTTTTTAGCTTTACCTTCCTTATTTACTTTAGTCTGTTTGACCATTGGCTTGTTAATGTTATATCGACAAATTTTGTCGGAAGAAAAACACTTAACTAAACTCTTTGTAAACGAATATAAAATATATACAGCTAATGTAAGGAGGTGGCTGTAGGGAGGTTAAAATGATAAGGAACTATCTCACAATAGTTCCTTATTACTTACAGCGAAAATAAAAATGTAACCAATTACATGAATTTACTAAATTTTCACAAGCGAAACATCACACTTAGCATAGTTAGCGACACCGTTTGCTGTAGAGCCAATTAAAGCTTGAATACCTTTTTTTGAATGAGTCCCTAATATAATTAAATCGGCTTCTTTTTTTTCTGCTAATTCACAAATTTGCTCATAAGGTTTACCAAACTTAACTGATACATTTTTTTTAGCTATACCTAAGGCGCCAGTAATAGATTCCATTTTAGGTAACGTTTCTTCTTTTAATTGTTTTTGGTAATCTTTAGGTAGTAAAGCGTATGGAATTACATGAGTTACAAATAACTTAGCATTACATAAAAGTGCAAATTCTTGAGCTTTAGCAAGTACCGCTTCACCTTCTTTACTTGCTTCAATGGCGCAAATAATTGTTTTATACATAGATACATCCTTAAATAGTTTATTAATGGTTCATTTTAATAACAAAACACAATTACCTTAATATTTCATATAGTCAAAACTTTAGAAAGGTAAAACTCAAAAAACTCATTATATTTTTGATCTACATCTAACCGTTTAGTGATAATTACCTGTTTTCGGCAATATTTATAGTTTTCTAGCCATTAGCTTATTTAACAGATTGAATTTACTGTGCTTTCGGGTTAGTTGGTTACTATGGAAGTGGACGTTGTTATTGTGGCGTTTATATAGTCGGTTTTTATGCTTGAGGGAGATTATGGTTTAGTATGTTTTGCTTCCGAGATTTTAGAGTCTGTACTCACTAATGGCGAAAAACTTGATAGTTCAGAGATCTTGGAGTTGATTGAAAAACTATTTACACAAAGTTGTAGCGGCTTGATTCCTGACCATGCGACCGGACATTTAAGTTATATTAGCCTAATTCAAGATAGCTTAAAGAAGAACCTTCTATATCTTTTTATTACCCTGAAAATCCAAAAGGTATAATTGAAGTTCCATATTCTGGTGTTAATTTGGGGGATTTTACTATTTATTGGAGGCATGGAACTCCTGGTTTGTGTAAAATATTACAAATAGTTCATTTTGAGTGGATGGTACGTAGCTATTTTTATGGCGTAATTGAAATTTAAGTCATTATAAGGACTTAAACAGCTGATAGTTGTACGTACATCACTATTTTTGTACATAATAGTTGTTGGTGATAAACGTGAACATGAGGCACCGAAATATATAAGCTTAATGGAGTTAAGTAATCGGTATGACGGAATTAAATTTGATGCAACAAATTTCTATGCTTCTTTTTATGACAGGCCTGAGTTTTGCGTTTCTTAGCATCTTTTTTGTTTTTTATATTAAAGCTAAGTGTCTCTCTTTTGTTGAAGATATAATTGATGACAACGCTTATTCCTTTTCTTCAAATTTATTTTCTGCTGCTTTAGGTATCACACGTTACTCGCTTATATTCCTATTTGATTGGCAAGCTAAACGTTGTAATAGATTCGAAATAAGGAATAAAATCCCCCAAAAAATACAAAGATTATTTATTCTAAATCAGTTATTGATATTTGTTGGCGCGTTACTTATGTTTGGTAGTGGATTACTAGAATGAACGGTTAATGTTATATCAAAAAGAGTGTTATAAATAATAAGCAGGGACATTGTTCGTCGTTAATTTTAGCTAGCAATTGCTTATCTTTTATTGAGGTGTAGGTAAGGGCAAGTTTGTATTTACTTGCCCTTATTTACTTAGCTTACTTCAAAATCCCTTTCCCTGTTGCTGCCCAATATATTCCGCCGTATACATGGTGCTTAAAATCGCGGTTACTGTGTACAGCGTCTAAATGTCCTAACGACGTATAAAACGAGCGGCCACCATCAAAGTTTTGATACCAAGCAATAGGATGAAATGCTCCCATACCATCGCCTGTTTGGTTATTGCCCCAGTCTGAATGTGTGTCGTAGGTGCTTTCGTCAACCTTTAATAAGTAGTTTAGATTTTTACTTTTTTCAGGGCCAAAGTCATACCATTCGTCGGTCCATAAAATGTTGTTAGGGATACGGTTCATACCAGGAAACGAAGTGTTTACCACTTGCATTCTCGCTGTTTGAACAACAGGATGAATGACAAAACTTCTGCCTACCAATTTTTGAAACCACGGCCAATCAGCTTCAGTGTCTGACGCGCTATGAATACCAACAAAACCTTTACCAGCTTGTATGTAACGCTTAAACGCGGCTTGTTGTTCTTCGTTCATAATATCTCCGGTTGTCATCATAAAAATAACAACATCAATATCGGCTAAAAACTTATCGTTAAAGTGCGAGGCGTCTTCATGCCATACCATATTAAAATCATGTTCCTCGGCTAACGCCTTAATGTTAGCCACACCTGCAGGTATCGATTTATGGTGCCAACCTGCTGTTTTAGTAAATAACAGCACGTTAAATTGTTTAGCAAATGTTATGCACGAGCAAAAGCTAAAGCAGATAAACAGTATTGTTTTAAATTGAGTTTTTACAAAATTCGATGGCATTGTTTTTATCTCCATGTCTTTTTTATTTCGCAATAAATGTTATAGTTAATTTGACAATAACATAAAGATAGCATGACAATGTCGATAAGTCATACTGAAAACAATAAAAGATTTTTAAGGCAATTGCTTATAAATGATGAGTTATTGGCTTTTTTCGTATTAGGTTTAGAGGAATTAAAGTAATGCAAAACAATAAAATACGTTGGGGAATTATTAGCACAGGGACAATTGCTGGGCAGTTTTGTGCAGATATGTCGTTTGTTAATAACGGTGAGTTAGTTGCTGTAGGCGCAAGAAATATAGAAAACGCACGTAGTTTTGCTGATAAATACAATATCACTAATGCTTATGAAGGTTATCAGTCAGTTTATGATGATCCTAATGTTGATATTGTTTACGTAGCAACGCCTCATAATTTTCATTTTGAGAATGTTCGCGATGCGTTAATGGCTGGAAAACATGTAGTGTGTGAAAAGCCTATTACAGTCAGCCCTGAAGAAAGTAAGCAATTATTTGAACTAGCTAAAGAGAAAAAGCTGTTTTTAATGGAAGCCATGTGGACTTTCTTTTTACCGGCGATAATACAAGCTAAGCAATGGGTAGAAGAAGGGCGTATTGGTAAAATTAAACAGATAAAAGCTGATTTCGGTTACCCAATGCCTTATCAACTAGAGTCGCGCGTATACCGTGAAGATCTAGCCGGTGGTTGTTTGTTAGACATGGGTATTTACCCGCTAGCTATTTCAACATTCTTTACCGAAAAAACCATTGAAAACGTTTATGTAAAACCTCAATTTGCTCCAAATGGTGTTGAAGACGATCTGATCATTTTAGCTGAATCTGGTGATGTTCATTTAACACTAGGCACCTCATTTCAATGCAAACTTCATAACTGGGCAGTCATTATTGGTGAACAAGGCTCCATTGTTATTCCAGATTTTTGGAGGGCTAGCAGTTGTGAGCTTTATCATTCAGACAATTTAGTAGATAGCTTTCAAGACAATCGTACAAGCCAAGGTTTGAACTACGAAGCCCAAGCTGCTGGCGAAGCTGTGTTAGCTAAAAAGCTAGAACACGAACAAATGCCACATGCGGTAAGCCAAGAACTACAAGAGCAATTAGCGCGAGTTAAAAGCAAATACAAAAAACTGGCTATATAAGCAAAATATCAATAAAAGATCGGGGAATTTAGATGAAAAATAATAATGATAATACCGTCCCAGTTGATGGAGCTGCTCAACTAGAGCCATCAATGAAAGAGAACAAAGGTTTTATATTTTTAATATGTGTTGTGGCTACCATAGGAGGTTTCTTATTCGGTTTCGACAGTGGTGTTATCAATGGCACCGTTGACGGATTAAAAGCCGCGTTTAATTCAGACAGCGTTGCGACTGGTTTTAACGTAGCAAGTATGTTGTTAGGTTGTGCAATTGGTGCCTTTATGGCGGGTAGCTTAGCTGATAAATTAGGTCGTAAAACTATCCTTATTATTACTGCGGTATTATTTATTGTAAGTGCCTACGGTTCAGGTATTTCTGTTACCTCATTCGAATTTGTTATTTACCGTATTATTGGTGGTTTCGCGGTAGGTGCAGCTTCCGTTTTAGCTCCGGCTTATATCAGTGAAATAGCACCTGCTAAATATCGTGGTACGCTTTCATCTATTCAACAAGTGGCTATTATTTCAGGCTTGTTTTCAGCCTTTGTAAGTAACTATTATTTAGCTGATATTGCCGGTGTTTCAACCGCTATTTTGTGGATGGATTTTGAAGCATGGCGCTGGATGTTTTGGATTGAATTAATTCCAGCCTTCGTTTTTTTATTAGCCTTATTTTTTATACCAGAAAGCCCTCGGTTTTTAGTATTAAAACAACGTAATGAGTCAGCCTTAAACGTGTTAAAGCGTTTATACGGCGACGATTACGCACAAGGTAAATTAACTGAAATTGAAAACTCTTTTGCGCAAGACAAACACGAACCTAAATTTACCGACTTATTAAATAAAAAAACCGGTGGAGTGCGTAAAGTTGTGTGGGTGGGGCTAGGTTTAGCTACATTGCAGCAATTAGTGGGTATTAATATTGTTTTTTATTACGGAGCGGTGCTTTGGCAAGCGGTTGGTTTTTCAGAGTCAGACGCGTTATTAATTAATATTTTAAGTGGTGGTGTAAGTATAGCTGCCTGTTTATTGGTTATGTATTATATTGATAAAGTAGGCAGAAAACCTT
This sequence comes from Pseudocolwellia agarivorans, assembly GCF_002000085.1. Lineage (GTDB taxonomy): Bacteria > Pseudomonadota > Gammaproteobacteria > Enterobacterales > Alteromonadaceae > Pseudocolwellia > Pseudocolwellia agarivorans. Next base: position 212,475 of record NZ_MUZU01000002.1, on the reverse strand, counting down.
TATTAATGCTGGGTTCAATCGGAATGACCATCACCTTATCAATTCTCGTTATTTCATTTATGTCGGCGGATATTGATGAGTCTGGCGATTTAATTTTAGGTTCAATGGGTGTTGTTGCGTTAATTTCAGCTAATGCTTACGTATTCTTCTTTAATTTGTCTTGGGGCCCTGTAATGTGGGTGTTATTAGGTGAAATGTTCCCTAACCAAGTTCGTGGTTTAGGTTTGGCGGTAAGTGGTTTTACACAATGGACAGCAAACTTCGCTATCACCATGATGTTTCCTATTATGCTGGCTTCCATTGGCTTAGCTGCAACGTATAGCTTTTATGCCTTATGTGCAGGGCTTTCAATCATATTTGTTCTTAAATTTGTAAGCGAAACTAAAGGTAAAGAGTTAGAGCAGATGGACGGTCTGTAATACTTATTTTAAACCCGAAGATTACACCTTAATAAAATAAACATTTACATCAGGTCATTAATCCAGTTAACGCGATATAAAATAAATCATTTTATATCGCGTTAACTCTACCTGAATACCCAACGGATAATCTTATGAAACAATCAAAACAAAATTCTTATAAACAAGCGATATCTAAAAGTGTATTACTCACCAGCTTAACCCTTGCTATGAGCATGAATGTTAATGCAGCAAGCGGCAAACCTGAAGCTGAACCAGAACAGCCACAAGTTAAAACTGAGGTTAACTCTCAAGTTGAAAACCCTGAACGTTTCCCACAAAACCCATTAATTACCCATATGTATACGGCTGATCCATCTGCCCATGTATTTAATGGCAAGTTATATATTTATCCGTCTCATGATATAGAAAGTGGCGTAGTGAGAAACTCGTCAGGCGGGCATTTTGATATGCGCGATTATCACGTGTTTTCAATAGACGAAGTTACTGAAAATACAAAAGTTGTTGACCATGGCCAAGCTTTACATGTTAGCCAAGTACCATGGGCAACTAAACAAATGTGGGCACCGGATGTAGCAGAAAAAGACGGTAAGTATTACTTATATTTTCCTGCAAAAGACAAAGACGATATTTTCAGAATAGGTGTTGCCAGTGCAAACACACCAACAGGACCATTTGTACCTGAAGCTGAACCTATTAAAGGGACTTACAGTATTGACCCATCAGTATTTCAAGACGACGACGGATCATATTATCTGTATGTTGGCGGTATAATGGGTGGACAATTACAAAGATGGCAAACCGGAAGCTACATAGAAGAAGATAAATATCCGGCTGATAACGAACCCGTTTACATGCCCAAAATAGCTAAACTCAATGCTGATATGAAAAGCTTAGCGCAACCATTACAAGACGTAATATTACAAGACGAAAACGGAAAACCTATTCTACAAGGCGACTTCGACCGCAAGTTTTTTGAAGCCGCTTGGGTACACAAAATTAAAGACACCTACTACTTTAGCTATTCAACAGGCCATTCTCGTTTTATTCAATATGGCACATCAAAAAGCCCGTACGGACCGTTTATTTGGAAAGGCAAAGTACTAGAACCGGTTTTAGGTTGGACAAACCATCACTCAATTGCAGAGTTTAATGGTAAGTGGTATTTGTTTTTCCACGACAGTTCGTTAAGTGGCGGAAAAACCCATTTACGCAGCATAAAAATGGTAGAGTTAATACATAACGAAGACGGCACAATTGAAACGGTTGATGCTTATTTGGGTGAGTTAGATAAATAACCTAACGCAAGTTACTCACGAGAAAACTAGGACAAATTATGAAAAACTTACTTTTAATCACATCAATTGCAGTAACTAGCTTTGGTTGTTCACAAGACAATACTGCAGCTGAAAACGTTGCTACAAGCTCAGTGAATAATACTTCGGTAAATAGCTTAGCAAATCAAACGCAATCCAAGCTTTTTACAATGAATGATAAAGCCTTAACCGATAAAAGCGACATCATCAATTTACCTAATGTTGAAAGAGCTATTATTGCTAATGCCGATTTTACATTACATGAAGAAAGTGCAGAGCATGCGACTTTTTACGATGATCCAAAAACTGACTCGCTAAGTATAGATGCCGCTAATTTAGCTTTTCGTACTAAATACGCAAAAGCTAGCTACACAATAACTGAAGCCGAAGCAGGCAGCTTTGAGTTAGGTTTTGTTGCATTGTCTGAATTCGACGGCGAAAGCAACTACAAGCTCATGTTAAATGGCGAATTAGTTGGCGACTTTACCAATCCACGAACAGAGCTAGACTTCCATGAAGTGTATTTTAGAACGGGCCAAACAGTAACATTAACAGCAGGCGACGAACTCACCGTAGAAGCGATAGCTGCCTCTAACGGAGAAATACCAGAAGACGGAGGTTATGCTTGGGCAAGAGGCCGTTGGAGAGCTGTAACTCTTTTATCAAACGCTAATTAATAGGCTTAAAAGTTTCAATTATCATTATTGAAAAGGCTTGTTAAAGCTGGCCATTGCAGTTATTTATAAATGTTGGCCAGCTATCATATTAAAAAAACCAGCTTGTTGGGTTTTCAATGGCTCTGTTAGAGTCAAGTGCTTTAAGTCCTTTTACTGAACGTATAATTAACCATACAACCCAAAATAAAAGAATAAACCAACCAATTAATACTAACGAAAGTAATGAGCCTAAAAACATATAAAGAGCGCCAATCCAAAAGGTTCGGATCTGAAATTGGTAATGTGTTTTTAACCATTGTGAAGCGTCATCTTTATTCACATAAGCCATAACTACACCAATTACTCCGGTGATGCCAAAGAAAAGCCCAATCAAATAAAGTATGTAAATGATTTTAGCGGTATTTTTACTTGACGGTTCATTTTCTAGTATTTCTTCACTCATGCTTACTCCTTTTGGAATGACTTTGTGCTGTGATTAGTTAACTTTACCTTTAAAGCTTTCTAGCTTACTTACATCATCAATTTTAATTGCTGTACCACTTACGAATGGAGCAGCCCAAGAAAATGCAGAAACAGTTCTCCCACCTTTAACATTAATAACGGCATTAGCGCCTACTTTTTTCGCTTCATCTGCAATTAAAGGATATAAGGTTTCAACTTTATCATAGCCTTGGCGGGCATTGGCTTTAACGTTGCCGATAACCGTATAACCGACACTTTCAGGAATTGTAGCTGTGGTCATATAGATAGGCCCTGTAACGCGCATATTAGTTTCTACGTAGGGAGCCGAAGATGAAGATACGGTTTTACAGCCAGTTAAGAATACAGCGACTAAGGCGATAGATGAGAGTAATTTAGTGTTCATAAATATTTTCCTTTTATTTTATGATGGTTTTTAATTTAATGAGAGCCGTTAATAAGAACTGATTTAGTTCGTTATATTGGGCTCTAGTATTAGCTATTTATTGTTGATAGAAATATCAAGGGAAGGTTCGTTTGTGATGACTTCCGCTGTAACACCTTCATTAGCTAGGAAGCAATATAGCTAATTTATTACTTACACTCAATCACTTACTATTGAATAGCTTTAACTTTAGAGCCGCTATGTATACAAAGTTTAAAGTTAATACCCTGAAGCTTTATCAACTACATTTCTAAGTTCATTACCTTGTTGATACAGGGCTAAGTTGTCTAACGCTACATCTCGCCATGTTTTCATTACATCGTTATAGGTGCCGCCAACATGTGGCGTAATGAGTAAATTAGGCGCTGTCCATAGAGGTGATTCTTTATTTAATGGCTCTTCTATGGTTACATCGATTGCTGCACCATTCAGTTTTCCTGTTGCTAAAGCATTAACCAAGGCCGTTTCGTTAACTGCATTTCCACGACCAATATTAAAGAAAAAGCCTGGCTTTGGCATGGCTTCAAAAAACGCATCATTAAATAAATGCGTTGTTTCGTCGGTGCGCGGTAAGCAGGTAATAACGATATTAGCTTGCTGAGCTGCAATGCCTAGCTCATCAATACTATAAAGTTTACTTACGTTTTTAACGCTTTTGTTGATATTTTTACGAACACCAATAATGTTTACACCAAAAGGAAGTAAACGATTAATAATCGCTAAACCTACAGAACCAAGCCCAACCACTAAAACGGTTTTACCACGAAGTTGAAACAAGTTGTCGCAGTTGGTCAGGCTGGTTTGCTGCCACTGTTTTTTACTTTGACTATTAACAAATTGTGGAATACCGCGGGTAATACTAAGTACTAATGCCATCAGGTGATCAGCAACAACATCGTGATGATCGTCCGAGCAGTTAGTTAATAAAAAGGGAGCCTTAATTAAATAAGGGTGACTAATTAGCCACTCAACTCCTGTTCCAAATTGTTGGAACCAAATTAGCTTTGGGAGTAAAGCTAAATGCTCTCTTGGAAAATCGCCTAAAACTATGTCGATGTCAGAAGCGTTTTCTAAAACAAGGTTAATATCTGTAGTTATTAGAACGTCTCTGTTTCCGGCATATTCATGTAGTTTTATGTTGGCAGCCGTGTCCATAAACTTAGCGTCTATCCACATTAAAAGTTTCATTGTTGTACTGCCTTATTCGGTGGTTGTGTTCATTGTTTTTGACCATGTGTAGTCAAGTTTATAAAAATTCAATAATACGTACGCAATTAAAGCACCAATAGCTGGGCTAGCAGCAAAGATAATAATAATGCCATCAAGTGAAGACTGAGTTTGTTCTACATTGGCTTGATAACCATATCCTGCAAGCATCCAACCAGTTAGTGCTCCACCAATAGCAATACCAAATTTTAAGCTAAGTAAGTGTCCTGAAACACTCATTGCCATTGGTCCATTGCCAGACTTCTTCAAACTATAATCTACAGTGTCAGGTACTGCAGAGAACAATAAAGGAATAAATATCATATGAAAAAACTGTGTTATTAGCGTAACAGAAAGAGCTAGGTATACTTTGTCTGCAGGTACAAAATAAAGTATGGCGCTTGTTGTTGTTATACCTAAACAAGCAATTTTCATTAACTTAACTTTACATATAAACTTTATTGCCCAATTCGACATCAAAGCACCTAATATGCCACCAAACATGCTGGCGGTAATAAACAAGCTTACAAGTTCCTCATGTTTTAGGTAGTAAGTCACGTAATACGCCATAACACCGCCACGCATAGCTACGGTGATCAATACAACAAAAGTGACTGCGGCTAATACGCGCCATTGATCATTTTTTAATACAGCAAATATATCCGTTTTAATTGGAGCATTTTCGGTAACTTCTTGCGCACGTTCTTTCGTAAAAAGAAAACATGCGATAAAACAAGCCATAGCAACTAACGACAACACTGTCATCGCTAAACTAAAACCAAGTTGTTCATCGCCTTGGCCAAAATAAGCAACAAGGGGCAGAGTCAGTAGGGCAACAATAAGTCCGCCCGCTTTAGCCATAGCGAAACGCCAAGCTTGCACTGAGGCTCTTTCTTGTATGTCTGTTGTGAGTATTCCACCTAATGCGGAGTAAGGAATATTAATGGCCGTGTACGCTAGCATCATTAAAGAATAGGTAATGTAAGCGTATATAAGTTTATTTGCATGAGAGGTATCAGGCGTTATAAAAGCAATAATGGTGAGTAATGAAAAAGGTATCGCCATCCATAATAAATATGGACGATAACGGCCCCAACGAGACTTTGTTCTATCAGCTAATGCACCCATTAACGGATCTGTTATTGCGTCAAACGCACGTACAACTAACATTAACGTACCGGCTTCTGCTGCGGTAATTCCGAATACGTCAGTGTAATAAAACATCATAAAGGCGATAACAACTTGGAAAACTATGTTGCTGCCCGTGTCACCTAAACCATAGGCGAGTTTTTCTTTGGTTGTTAACTTTGTTGTTAAAGGGGGTGTAGTTGCCATGTTGGTTGTTCCTAGCTTTTGATTATTATTGTTATTTTATGAGTACGTGTTTTTATTGTTTAATGGTCACGTTTTTACCTTTTGCTCTGGTAACAAAAAATTTCATTGGAACATCGCCTGTATTGAATATACCGTGCATGTCCCAAGGTGATGCGAACAGTACATCGCCAGCTTTAGCTGGTGTTTCAACCCCGTTTAATGTCCAAACACCCGAGCCTTCTATAATTAATAAATATTCTTCGTCTTCGTGTTTATGAGCGGGATGAATTTCATGGCCTGGTTCAATTATGGCTATTCCAACAATGGCTTCTTTTGTTGTTGTGGTATCGCCCATAAAATAGGTATGGAACACACTGTGGTCGTATGGAGTTTTATGAGCGTTTTCAAAACTTACAATGCTTGATTGAATTGTTGCTTTTTGTTCTGTAGCTTTTTCTGTATTGTTTGTTTTATTGGTAGCGATAGAAGAACACGCACTCGCTAATGTAAATGAAAGTGTTAAGCCAATAGCTTTTAAATATGTTTTATTGTTCATGATTCAGTGCCTTTTTCTTGTGATAATGTGTGTTGGTATAAATTTTCTGCTCTGCCTTGCGTATTGGTTTTCACTGAAAACAAACAACCAGCCAAAGGTTGTTTAGCTTTATCTTCATCAGACAAATATTCAGACGCTGTTGTTATAAATAAAGTATCTAAATTTTCACCACCAAAAATACACTTAGTTACTTGTGCAACTGGTAACTCAATATGTTGCAGTAAAGTGCCGTCAGGTGAGTATTGGTTAACACCCCAACCACCCCAAAGTGCAACCCATAAATTACCGTTTTTGTCTAAGCACATGCCGTCGGGATAGGTGCCTTCTTTATCAAAATGTAAGAAAGTTGAACGACTAACAAAATTGCCTTTTGCATCAAGCTCGCAACGATATATTTTTTGATTAACTAAGGTGTCGGTGTGATACATAACGCTTCCGTCAGCGGTAAAGCATGGGCCATTCGTGCAATAGTAGTTATCGTCTTGCAGGCTTGGTTGTCCGGTTTCATCAAAGCGGTATAGCGAACCTAGGGCATTGTTCATTGGGTCGTCAGTGTGCATAGTGCCAGCCCAAAATTGCCCATGAGTATCAACAGCGCCATCATTAAAGCGAATGGTTGAATAATCTAAGTCAGGCGCCGCTATTTTTTTGTGTACACCGTTGACCAGATCTAAAGCGTAAAAACCATCGTAAAATGTTCCGACTAAGGTGTTGTCAGTGGTAAAACCTATACTGGTTAAACTTTGTTGTAGTGGCCAAGATTCAGTCACGTTATTTTTATTGCGATAAACGATATTGCCTAAAATATCGGTCCAATAAAGGGCTTGTTCGGCAACTGACCAAATAACACCTTCGCCTATTCGACAATGGCTTTTGTGTACTAATTTGGCGTTCTCGTTAGTGATTGGCTGTGACATATACATCCTTAACTTTGATTTTTTAAAACCTTCTTTTTAGAGAAGGTTTTAAACGTTTTACAATAAAGTATTGCAGGGCAGCTTAAATAGCTTTTGCAGTAAATTCGCCATTTACGCGACGAACAATGTTATAAGGATTTGTATCTTGTAGCTCTGTTGGTAATAGTTGTTGGGGTGTATTTTGGTAAGCAACAAAACGGGTGAATCTATGAATTGCGTCAATACCTACACTGGTTGTAGCACCATTTGACGAAGCAGGGTAAGGGCCACCATGATGCTGCGAACCACAAACTTCAACACCAGTAGGGAAACCATTAAAGATAATACGTCCAGTTTTTTGTTCCAGTAAAACAAGTAGTTCTTTAACTAAAGCGTTGTCTTCATCAACGGCGTGTATGCTGGCAGTTAAGTTACCTTCTAATACTTTAGCTATTGCTAAAAATTCAATTTCATCGTCACATTCAACCACTAAAGTTGCAGGACCAAATACTTCATTTTGTAATTGTGGATTTTGTAAGAAAGCACTTGCCGCTGTTTTTAATACAACGTTTGGTGGTAGTAAAGCATTGTCGATTGACGAGGCTAAGCTGGTTTCATTTTTATTAACCCATTCAACGTCACCACTTGTAATAAACTGTCCAACACCTTTTAAAAACGCTTGTCCGATACCTGCATTTAGCATTAACCCTTTCGCATTAGCATTCATTGTTTCAGCTAAGGTACTAACAAAAGCGTCGTTCTTTTGAATAACAATAACGCCTGGCGATGTACAAAATTGGCCTGTTCCCATACATACAGAACCAGCAAGCGCTTGAGCAAGGGCTTCGCCCGATTTATCTAGTGTGTTTTTAGTGAAAAACATTGGGTTAACACTGCCCATTTCTGCATACACAGGAATAGGTTTAGCTCTTTTAGCTGCGGCGTCCATTATTGCTCTACCGCCGCCTAAAGAACCTGTAAAACCAACCGCTTCAGTGAATGGATGACAAACCAGTTGTACGGATAATGGAATAGCGTTGCCTTGCAGTAATGAGAAAACACCTTTTGGAAGTTCACAACGGGCAATAGCGTTACTAATCGCATAAGCCATGAGTTCGTTAGTCGCAGGATGAGAAGGATGACCTTTAACAACAACTGGATTACCCGCCGCAAGTGCTGAAATGGTATCTCCACCTAACGTGCCAAAAGCAAACGGAAAGTTAGACGCGCCAAATACGGCAACAGGCCCAATAGGCTTTAACATTTTACGTAGATCTGGCTTAGGTAAAGGAGCTCGATCAGGTATCGCGGTATCAATACTGGCTTGTGTCCAACTCGCGTTTTTAACTATTTCAGCAAAGGCTTTAATTTGGCCTGTTGTGCGACCACGTTCACCAGTTAATCTTGGTAAACCTAATCCAGATTCTTTGTCGCATACGGTAAGTAATTGATCGCCTAATGCTTCAATTTCTTCAGCGATAGTTATTAAAAATTCAGCATGTTTTTCTGGCGAGAGCTGGCTAAAAACCGGATACGCATCTTGCGCGGCTTGCATAGCGTTATTTACGTCAACTTCAAGGCAATTATTGTGATCAGCTAATAATTCTTGAGTAGCTGGGTTTTGAGCATTAAACGCTTCACCTTGTGGAGTAACCCATGATCCGGCGATATATGATTGTTGTGTTAGCTTGTACATAAGTTGAATATTCCTAAATTTGGTTCAGTAAACAGAGTGAATTTATATTCAAATAAACCCGATTAAAGTAAGTTACGTTGTGCTAGGTTCTTGATTAGTGCGCTAATACCAAACTCCCAAGGTGGAATTTGGTCTGAAAAGTGCACTTTGTTTTGTAAAGCGCCAAGCTTGCTTGCGGATATAACAACAAGATCGTCAGGTTTATGTGTAAAGCCTTTACCCGCTTCGTCTCTATCTTGTGTTGGTGTAAATAAAGTTCCGGTAAATAGTGCAAAACCATCAGGGTATTGATGCGATGTTGAAATCGTTTGTGCGACAAGATCTTCAATATCTCGGCTGATTTGCGTCATATCATTGGTGGCTTCAAGCTCGTAACCATCGTCGCCTTTTACCTTCAATGTTACTTGAGTTGATTTAACATCGTTAAGGGTAAAGGTTTCATCAAATAAACGAATGAATGGCCCAATAGAGCATGACGCATTGTTGTCTTTTGCTTTACCTAAAAGTAGAGCGCTTCGGCCTTCAACATCACGTAAGTTAACGTCGTTTCCTAACGTTGCCCCAACAATGGTTCCTTGGTTGTTAACGGCAAGTACCACTTCAGGTTCAGGGTTGTTCCAGCTTGATATAGGGTGAATACCGACTTGTGCACCCAAACCAACAGACGACATAGATTGCGATTTAGTAAACACCTCAGCATAAGGGCCAATGCCTACTTCTAAGTATTGCGACCACATGTTTTCTTTGATCAATACTTCTTTTAGCTCTAATGCTTCAGGAGAACCGGGCACTAAATTTTCAATACTTGATCCTATGGTTTCATCAATTTTAGAACATATACCTTTGGCAATTTCTGGGTTGCCGTTAGCTTTTTCTTCTATAACTCTTTCGATCATCGAACAAACAAAGGTTACGCCACACGCTTTTATTGCTTGTAAATCAAAAGGCGCTAAAAGGTGTAAATAGTCGGTATTACATGGATAATTAATGGAGTTAGCTATAAGGGTTTCAACACTACCAATAACAGGAAAGTTACCGGCTAATAATGCTTGCTTGGTAATACCTTTATTCAGAATTTCAGAACAAGTTGGCGCTAATGAAGATAAGTCGTAAACGTTTGAATCGTTCAACCAGATTGGCGACGGGCCACCACAATTGGCTGTGCTTTTTGTTAAATTAGCCGGTATCCAAGCTCTACCAATTAAGGTGCCAGCGTATTGATCTGATGGTAAATGTTGCTCTAATTGCATAATAATTATCTTCTGTTTGTTCTAAGTTAAATGATGTAAACGCTTTTTTGTGAGTAACAACTAATGATTGTGCCTAGGTAATTTTTTAGAAATACCTTGATACTTAGTGGCAAGCTCGATAACCGCACCTTGTGATAAATCGCCAACCGTATCGCGGTAAATTTCTTGCCACGGTGTTTGTGATTTTGGTGGTGTAACCTGTGTTACTGATTTACGGCTTTCAAATTCACCTTCTGGCAGTAATACGTCGCAGGTGCCTTTGTTCATGTTGATACGTAACATATCGCCTGTTTGTAGGTAGGCTAAGCCGCCACCAACAGAACTCTCAGGAGAAACATGTAAGATAGAAGGGCTGTCTGACGTGCCCGATTGGCGACCATCTCCCAACGTAGGTAAGCTGGTGATGCCTTGTTTAATTAAGTAATCAGGTGGCTGCATGTTTACAACTTCAGCCGAACCCGGCCAGCCAATTGGGCCTGCGCCACGAATAACTAAAATACAGTGAGCATCAATGTTCAATGCCGGATCGTTAATGCGTTGATGATAATCTTCTGAGTCTTCAAAAATTATTGCACGCGCATCAAACACGCCTTCGTTACCTTTTTCAGAAAGAAAACGTTGCGTAAACTCAGGCGAAATAACACTGGTTTTCATAATGGCGAAATCAAAAAAGTTACCAGAAAACACAGCAAAGCCGGCATCTTTCAACATAGGTTCATCAAACGACTTAATCACTTCTCTGTCGATTTTAGGTAGGTTTTGTAAGTTTTCTGCTAATGGCTTGCCCGTAACGGTTAATACATCGCCATTAAGTTTATTGGCGTTTAATAATTCCCACATAATGGCAGGTACACCACCAGCTCTATGAAAACGTTCGCCTAGGTATTTACCTGCGGGTTGAACATTGGCCAGTAACGGAATAGGTCGTGCAAGTTCATTCCAATCTTCAGCGGTTATTTCAACACCTGCGTGTCGAGCCATTGCCATAAGATGCGGTTGTGCATTGGTTGATCCACCTAAGGCTGAAATAACTTTCATGGCATTAACAAAAGCGTCGCGTGTTAGTATTTTTGACGGCGTTAAATCTTCATAAGCCATTTCTACAATACGAACACCAGTTCGATAAGCCATTTGACCACGTTCTTTGTACGGAGCAGGTATGGCGCCACAACCCGTTAACGACATACCTAAAGCTTCAGCAACTGAGTTCATGGTTAATGCGGTGCCCATCGTATTGCAGTGTCCGGCAGAAGGGGCAGAGTCCATGGCTAAATTAAGAAATTCAGTTTCATCAATTTCTCCGGCTGCTAAACGCTTTCTTGAGCGCCAAATAACGGTACCAGAACCTACTAATTCACCATCGTGCCAGCCATCAAGCATTGGACCACCTGATAAAACAATAGCTGGAATATCAACAGTAGAAGCCGCCATTAAGCTTGACGGTGTCGTTTTGTCGCAACCTGTGGTTAATACAACGGCATCAATTGGGTAGCCAAATAAAATTTCTACTAAACCTAGGTAAGCTAAGTTACGGTCAAGTGCAGCAGTAGGGCGTCTACAATTTTCAAAAATAGGATGCGCTGGAAATTCAATCGGTATACCGCCTGCTGCTCTTACGCCATCTTTAACGCGTTTAGTTAGTTCAAGATGAATGCGATTACATGGCGCTAAGTCGCTGCCTGATTGCGCAATACCAATAATAGGTTTACCCGAACGTAGCTCTTCAGGTGTAATGCCGTAATTCATAAAACGCTCTAAATATAAAGCCGCTAAATCAATATGCTCTTTATTATCAAACCAATCTTGTGAACGAAAACGATGTTGTTTATTTAATTTCATTTGTTTGTCTTTATTAGCTAATGTTTAAAGATTAGGGATATATTTAAATTGATGAAAATCTGAAAAAGCGCCTTCACCACTTAAGTCTGAACAATGTAAACAGATAAAAGCACCGGTAAAAAAGCCTTTACCTTTTACGTAATCGTCTGAGAGTTTCCAAGCATCGAAAACCATATTTAATGGCTGCCACGTTGAGTCATCGAATGAGTATTCAAATGTTAAACGTGTACCGCGTACACAAACTTTCAGTGATATGTTAGTGACAGAATCAGGTATATGTATGGGGTGTTCATAGAGATAATAAGAAGCTTCGCCTCGATCCACTTGAATGACTTTAAGCGCACGTATGCCAAGACTTTCATCAAAATCAACAAAACAGTAAACCCAGTTTTTAGTATTGTAATAACATGCAATACCGGCGTTTTGTTGTTCGTTAGTTGGGGTGAAAGACAGCGAGGTTGTTGCGTCAAAGTCAAAATGCTGCCATCTATACCCAAGGGTTGATTGAGGGAATTGAGAAATAAGCGGCTCTTGTCCGTACAACCTTAACCCTGATTTATTTTCTGTTAACGTTCCCATTTTTTCACAAAAAGGAACACGTAACGTTTGCCATTGTGGATGTAGCGTATTGCTATCAAAATTATCGATAAAATCGTCTGACGAGACATGAGATGTTGCTGTTGTACTTGTAGAAGAAAGTGCAGCAAAAGTTGGTGCTTCAACTTGTAGCTTAGTGTGTGCTCCGTCAACCACATAAGGCCAACCATTGCGCCATTCTATTTTGTCGATAGCCGTTTCTCTGCCTAAAGGGCAGTAACCTGAAATTTTGTTGTCGGTAATTTTTATGGTGTCGGGTAAAGGGCGACCCACCAGAAACACCATGTACCATTCGTTTGAATGGGTTTTAATCATTGAACCATGACCTGCTTTTTGTAAAGCAGCTTCAGGTTTATCGTTGGTGGTCAAAATAGTTTCATCAGGGTGTAATTCAAATGGCCCAAAAACACTTTTGCTGCGTAATACCGTAACAGCATGGTCGTAAACTGTGCCGCCTTCAGCAACGAGTAAATAGTAGAAGTCATCAACTTTATATATATGTGGCGCTTCGGTGAGCTTTCTGTGCGTACCACCAAAAATTATTTTTCGGTCGGTTGATAAGCGTTGCTCGTCATGAAAATATTCTTGAACAATTATATTGTTATGTGGATTACTGTGATGCCTAGCACCCCATTGACGATAGGTTATGAACTTACGGCTTGAATCATCATGAAAAAGGGAAGGATCAAAACCGCCAAATTTTAATTTGATAGGTTCGCTCCATGGGCCTTCAATATTTTCTGCGGTAACGAGAAAGTTGTCGCCAGATTTCCAAGGACTATCAACGCTTTTTACATTTGAGTACACCAACCAAAACAAACCATCGCTATAAGTTAAGCAGGGCGCCCAAACACCGCCAGAGTCAGGTATGCCGTTCATGTCTAATTGGCTAACACGATCTAATGGTGTGGCTACTAAATCCCAGTTGATAAAGTCTTGGCTATGATAAATACGAACACCTGGAAACCACTCAAATGTAGAGGTAGCGATATAATAATCTTCGCCTTTATTACAGATAACAGGATCTGGATTAAAGCCTTTTAAAATTGGATTGTTGATCATTTCCATCATTACGTCTCAGGTTGGTAAAAGCTAACAATTAAAATAAAGCATAGGCGACAAACTTTTGCGGCTAATTATTTTTAGCTTGTTTTTGAGTTTTTATCTTAAAATGTTCCCGGTAACATTGCAAGCGACACCAAGTACGAAAATACGTTTTTTAAAGGTTTTTAAGATATTTTAACAAGGTGTTTTCTAACTTTATTCATTGTAAATAAAGGAATTTTTATATATCTTTCCTTATGGTTAAAAAGACAATAAATATTTATATTAGAGAGTGGTTTTAATGATTTTAAGCATGATAAGCAATGTTACTTAGTAACATCGATATTTTAAATATACTGAGTTTAGGTGATTGCGTATTATGATTTAAAAACTAAAAACCGATAATCACTTAATAAATATATCGAGTAATTATCGGTTGTGTTTTTAGAGCGCTATGTGAAAGCACAATGAGAGAAAATTAATTTATAGCGTGTTAAAGCTTATCGGCTTCACTCAATACTAATTTACTAAAGGTTACTTGCGTGTAATCACCGTTGTTTTTATCGGTTTTCCAATCACCCGTTCCTAAACAACCTGCATACCACATGCCTGGTGCATCTTTAGTGCTACATTGGTTGTATGCTCCTGCTTTAAAGTAAAGCCAATCTTCGGTGTAGCCTAATGGGTGATCTTTACTATCCACCTTGCCAACAGCATCAAGGTTATTAGCTAAATTTATGGTGAAATTAACCGTAGGTTTGTTTTCAGCTGTAAAGGTTAAGTGCATCGTGTTTTCGAATACATTAATGGTATAACTAAACGCTTCCCCCAGTGCTATGCCGGTGTCTTTAGGATCTTCAGTGTTTGTCCATAAATTCCCCCAAATAGGGTAAGAAATGTCAGTTCTGTTTTTATCAGTTTTTGGGAGGTTACGTTCGTAGTTCCAAAATACTGAACCTTTTTCGTGTCCGGGCCATTTTTTATAATAGATTTTGATCGGTTCGTTACCCCAACCAAAACCAGAATTTTGCTTCATTAACTCTTTGTCTTTACCTGCATGTATTTGGCCTACAACAACTGAAAATGCTGCGGGTGTTAAGGGATTTTTTGCTCTTAAAGCTACATGATCAACTTTTAAGGTTGCTTCCATTTTACCGCCAATAGCAGCAAACTTTTCTGAAAGAGGGTGAGCCGCTATAACAAAATTGTTAGCAGGCGCTTTAGTTTTAATTTTGCTATTTGACCCACGTAACATTTGACGTAACTCACTACGTGTATTGGTTGAATTAGCTGTTGTTATCGCTTTATTAGGCGCGGCAAACACCATGTTGCCGTTAGCATCAAGATAGAAAAAATCAGGGTGAAAATACGTTTGCATTTCTTCAACGCTGATCTCGTCAATTTTCTTATCGTTATTTAAATCAACCGGTACGTTCATTTTCCAATGAGATAAATCAAACTGATCAGCAGGCACTAATTGCGTTTTAGACTGAGGAACATCAGGTGCAGTAACGTCAGATTGAGCACAAGCAGTAATTAATGATATTGAAATTGGTAATACAATTAAATGACTGAACACCTGTTTTATTTTGTTGAATCTCATCATTCTCTCTTTAGTTAATCGATGGTTTATATGCGAGTTATAATTGTTTTTAAATGTATATGATTTACTTTAACTTTTTTGTTAAGTTTACTTTTTTATAATACACAATTTGGTTTTATAGAAAGTATTGGTAATAATTTAATTTGTTTTTGTATTACCAATTTTTATAAAATACATCAAACCAATTTATAAAGTCAAGTGACACGTTAATATTCAGAGAAATGATTTAATCACAAGTATTCAAGCGTAAGCTTAGAAGTTTTAAAGGTATAAAAACTAAATTTATACGTTGTTATATACAAGAACGGTAAAATCCTTCTTTCTACAAAAATGCAGAAATAATTCCTTCTTTCACTCATCAACCAGTTATAGGAAGATTTTTAAGTTATTGATCTACAGATAACAATCACGTAATGTCGATATTAATTATAAATTAAAGGGATTGATCGTCTTAGTAGAAAGGCGGGTTATATCCTTATATTAAGCTTGTAGCCGAATATGGAGAGTTCAGTGGAATTTTATAGAGATTTGTTTACAAGTGTTGGGTGGTTTATACCCTCCCATTCTACAATGGGCTATATCAACACTATCGCAAACGAAATTAAAGACTCTGAAGATCCAAATATTGAACCATTTCTTAAAGAGCTATACTCCAGTCTCAATCAAGCCGCTATGGTTACTGAACGCTACCCCGTGGTACCTTATATCTGCGAGTATAAGGATATTATTTTTGAATCTATTGAAGCACATTTTTTGGGTTTGAATTACGCAGCAGTGACAACCTTAATGCCAGTGGTTGAGGGTGTTGGTAATAAGTTAGTCGACGAATGGGGAGTAGATCGGAAATTTAGCAATGGCAACAACAAAGGTACAATGACTTTGTTTTCCGATTTAGCTGAAAAATGCAGAAAGTATGTCATAGATAATGATCTTGGGATGGTAAGTGAAATAGTTCCTGCCTTAGAAGCATTTGAGCATTACTTAAAGAACAATTTTTACATTAACTCAACCAAGTACACTTTTGACGATAAAACTAATAGGCATGGGATATTGCATGGCTCATTCAAGGACGCTGATTATGGTGTACCAATGAACTTTTACAAAACTGTTGGTGCAGTAGAGTTCTTGTGTTTCATTATATCTATTAAAGAACCGATCAGTTTCTTTGCACCTGCACCTACAGATAAGTCTTATCAACTAGCCGCATACTATGATTCTTGCAAAACGAACCGTTTAATCAGGCAAAAAATATTCGGCTAACAAGCAATTTTACGAGGGAAGATCACTTTTACAGTTAGCTGTTTAGTTCCTCAACATTTTAAGCTAGCAATGAAAGCCCATTGTGATGGCTCTGGAAAAGGAGAGTTTTCAGATCAGCAAATATGTAAAGCTGTAGTCGCTATGGTAAATGGGAAAAAACCTTCAATTATTAAAGTTGATAAAGTATCAGGGAACGTTACACACTTATCGTATATTCGTCCAAATGATGGAACGAGTTGGGCATTACGATGTAAGTTGGAAGGTTCTACCGTTATTTGGGCTACTGACACTGGTCGTTGGCGCACAGGGCAATATGATTCGAAAATTACTTTTTCAGTAAATAAGCAGAGTTTAAGTATTTCAGAAAAGTATTCGGATGGTTCAGGTGATGATAAAACATATAACTTAAAGCAATTAGGTAGTTGAGTGCTAACAACATTCCTTAATGCGAACAACAAGCCTTAAACCGTATTTCTAACGCATATTTAAGCAAGGGCATCCCTTGCTTTTTAACGCCTAAAGATAAGTTGTTTCATCGTATGTTGTTCTTGTTTTCCAACACCGAAATAATATTTTTCCCATTTAAATACTAATGCTCTTATTATCACCATAGTTACTCGTATAAAAATTATGCTATTGTTATTCTTAATAGCCACTGCTTTAGTTTTTTTAGAAACTAATTATAGCTTTGACTTTTTAAATTAACCTGCAATATGGAGTCTAGTGAGGAATCATTGTGTCTAGGTTAATATCACAATAACAAAGGGTATATATGAAAACTTTTATTGTAATTATGTTGACATGTTTTTTTGCAACTTCGGTCTTTTCTGATGAGTATGTAATAGAGTCTGCGTTAGTTGAAAAAGTCGTTATTAATGCAGGGAAAGATTCTACATATGGCTCAACAAATTATACTTCTTGTGTAAAATTTCAAGGGAAAGGAAGTGAGTCTTGTCTAGGTGGTTGGATAGCAATACCAGCTAATAATACTCAATTAGTTTCAGCCGTAATCTCAGCCAAAAGTAATAAACTAATTGTTCGTCCGTTTTTTGTAGATGGCGGTAATACATTACAGTGTACTTCAACTTATAAAACCAAATGCCGTCTGGAAAGTTTAACTATCAATTAACCTAACAAGTCATTGCAAAGGACTTTGATCTTCCCCCGTTAAAACGGACACCAAAATCTAACTAAAGGATGAGGTGTATATTCAAATAGGCGAATTTATGAGTTTATATAAATATGTATCTATCGATAATTTAGTTAGGATTCTTGATGGCGAGATACGATTTACTCAACCTAGTGCGTTTAATGATCCATTTGAGTTACTACCAGAAATAAATTTACCTGATGGGATGCCTAATCAGAAACTCAATATTAAATTTGATGTAATGGCTCCCGCAAGAATACCTATGCCATATGAATTGCCTCACGATTTTGAATCTGCAACTTGCAATGATGAAACAGCTCGAAATATACGTAAGGATTTAGACGAATCAATAGGTATTTTATGCTTAACTCAAAATCCTAAATCTGTTCTTATGTGGTCTCATTATGCAGAAGAATACTCAGGGGCAATGATTGAATTTGATTCGAAACATGATTTTTTCGAAGGTGAAATTGAAATTGATTATAGGGATCATCGACCTATAAAGGATTTTTCTTTTTATGTTCAGTCAGAGGAGGCTGTTCGAATATCTGAATTATGTATTAAATCTAAGGATTGGGAATATGAGCAAGAAGTTCGAATTGTACGTGGGTTAAACAATTGTCATGCTAAACCTAAACCTAAACCTAAACTTAAATATCCTATCTATGTTATGGATATTCCGCTTGAATGTATTAAGTCGGTTACATTTGGTGAACGAACATCGATAGATAAGCAAAAATTAATTTTCAACAAAGTTAAAGAAACAAACATAGGATTATGGTTATCAGCAATTTCTAATTGGGGATTTAATTTTCGTTCAGAGATTATCAAATTTAACAAACCAATATCTGAATTAAATCCCGTAATTAGCTCTCGAAGTGCACACTTGTTTCTAGAAAGTCCAGGGAAACTTGGAGAAATGGCAAGATGGCAGTTGAAAAACAACAAGTTTTCTAAACTAGTTAACAATATAGCTTAGCATGCTAACAAGAGACTATGGCGTCAATAGTTAATATTTAACCATCGGCGCTTCCCACATTACACCTCATCTACGCATCGAATTGAATATCATAATCACCTTTCTAATACAGGTTGTTATCGTCACTTTTTAGGTTTTCATACTGCCTGTCTTGCCAATTTAATAAAGGCTGCTTTGTTGGGTTTATTTTACCTAACGAGTCGGGTTTAGCGCCACGTTCGTCTTTTAAAACAGCGAGTTGTGTAAATGTTTTATGAGAATTAATCCGATAAAAATTATGTTATTGTTATTCATACTAGCCTCAGCTTTAGTTCATTAAAAAGATAACTATGGCTCTGATTTTTTAAATTAACCCACGAATGGAGACTCTGAGGTGGACTGAAGTTTCTCTTGTGTTAGTAGATACCTTACATCACATAGAGGAGGGAGGAGCTTCACGTTTTCTTATTTTGAGCAATATTTTATAGTAACTTACTGAGTTGTGTGTCTAATAAAAATAGGAAATATTATGCCAAATAAACATCAAGGTTCATGTCTATGTGGTAGTGTGAAGTATGAGCTTTCAGGTGATTTTCAGTCTTTCTTTTTGTGCCACTGTAGTCGCTGCCAAAAAGACACAGGTTCTGCACATGCTGCTAATCTATTTGCTAAAGCAAGCATATTAACTTGGTTGAAAGGTGAGGCAGAGGTTACAACTTATCAGCATCAAAATTCATTGCATACAAAAAGCTTTTGTCAAAAATGTGGTTCAACACTTCCTACAGCTACTAAGACTGATAATAGTATAATAGTTCCTGCAGGTAGTTTAGATAGCCCTGTTCCTATTTCACCAACAGCTAAAATCTTTGTTAGTAGTTGTGCAAATTGGACTAAGAATTTAGATAATGTTCCTAACTATGAAGAACTGCCGGAACAAACTTAACAATACTCTCTTGGATCACAAGCCTTAAACCGTATTTTTTATTTCCTAACGCATATTTAAGCAAGGGCGAGCCCTTGCTTTTTAACGTCTCAAGTACTTAGTCAAAAACCTTTTCTACTTTTATACGTTCAACTGACTTCAATTCTGGCGAACCGCCTTGCATACCAGAACCTGAAGCTATCCATAAGTAGCCATTCATTTCGATAACGCCACTGCCGTGTCTGCCTCGTTTTAAAGAGGGTTTTGTTTGCCATTTTTTGGTAGTGGTATTAAATAAATGTACTTCTTCATGGGCTTTAGTTGGGTCTGCACTTTCTCCACCCACTACGATTAAATTATTGTTATAAGAAAATACCGAATTACCTGCTCGTGGTGTTGGTAAATCAGCTTCCATTACTTGCCATGTGTTTGTTTCAATATTGTAAACATCGACTTTAGGTTCAACCAATTCAAATACTTGTTTATTTTGTCCTAAAGTACGGCGTCCGCCTGCAACGTAAATGCTATTGTTGATAAGTGTACCTTGCGCATGGTCGCGTGCATGTGGTGCATCGGGTAATACGGTCCATGTTTTAGTGATGAAGTCGTAGCGGTCAACCCAGTTAACGTTGCCATCAAGGTGTCCGTTGGTTATGCCACCAATAAGATAGAGTGCATTATTTTTAACGACTGTAACGGCACCACCTCTTAAACGATCTTTTGGTATAGCAGGACCTTGTTGCCATTTATTTTCTTTTGGGTAAAAGAAATAAATATTTTTTACTGGTTTTTCAGCAGGGTAGCGACCTGTCATGGCTCCAGCTACAACTATGCTATTTTGCCAAACAGCGGGCTGAAAGTGATGCAATTCAAGGGGAGACTTTTGTAAAGGCTGCCAACTTAGGCTATCAGGGTTAAATTCATCAACGTTTTTGATCCCTCTACCACCAATCAAATATCCTTTGTTTTCAAATTTAATAAAGCCTGCTTCGTGACGCGCAGAAAAGGCGTTAGAGGTTTCTATTGTTTCCCAAGTTTCAGCTTTGGCTACATTACATATAAGTAAAGTGGCAGCGGTTAAGGCTACAAGGGCTTTTAATATGATGGTTTTTTTCATACTTATCTCTTAGTTAGTTGAGCGAGTTTTATTAAATTTAGTAAAGAATTTCGCAACGGTTTCTACATCTGTTATACCTAAAATATACGTTATTTCAACAAGATCTGAAAAATCAGCGCCGCCATCTGCAATCGCTTGGTTGTTGTATCGACCATTTACACCGTTGTATTTTGTACTAACTCTGTTGGCTTCAGTCCAGGCTTGAGATGAAATAAGGTTTTTGTTTTCAAGATCTTTTACTGAGTAATCTTTGTTGTTAAAACCCGGTGTGCCGTTGTTTTCTTTATTTCCGTCTTCAATTTTTATGTAAGTTGTGTGTGCTTTAACAAAAGCTAAGCCGTCAACACTGGTTTCTTTTTCGTTCCATGTAGCGTGTTGTACAACAAGAATTTGGTCTTTAGTGTATTTAATTCCATACTCTGTAAGGGCTTCAATGAGTTCTTGTGTGAAGTCGCTTTGGCCCGCTTCTGCAATCCAAATTCTTCCGCCTGCCGTTAAGGTTTGATTAATTTTTTTAACGGTTTTGTTTATAGACGTTTGTCTGTATTGATGTGCGTCAGTCCATTTTTGTTTGAAAACTATATTGAATAATTCATCGGCAGGTACGTATAAGCCGGCTTGTATTCCGTATGTGCCGCTAATGGCGTAATAGTTAATGTTTTTAAATTCGTTTGATTGCAGTATTAAGTCTAACGCTGCGATAGTGTGTGCATCGTCAACGTCTGTTTTAAGATCAAAATTTAATAATAGTAAGTCATTCTCTTTATTAAATTTTGCTTCAGCGCTGTAGCTGTTCCAAGAAAATAACGTGGTAATGAGTAAGGTTAACGTTAATAGTTGTTTAGTCATGTTAAGTCTCTTTATTAGATTATTTAAATTTATTCTAGTCTTTTTGACTATAATGTTTTGAGTGTAGTACGTTACCAGTAACATTTTTATAGAGCAATCTTTTTATTGTTACAGAGACTTTAAGTGTCTTTATTTATATAATAGTTAAGCCAATTTTTTAGGGGATGTGTTGTTAACACAATGAATTATGAGTAAATCGAGAAGAACAACTTTACAAGACATTGCTGACGTTGTGGGTATGACTAAAATGACGGTTAGCCGTTTTTTAAAAGATCCAAATTTGGTGGCGGAGTCTTCTCGTAAAGATATTCAAACGGCCATTGATAAGTTGGGATACATACCGAATAAAGCGCCTAATATTCTTTCAAAAGGCCGTAGTCATGCTATTGGTGTGTTATTTCCCTCAATATCCAATCATGTTTTTGATGAAGTATTACGTGGTATAGAGTCGATTACTGAACCTGCTGGCTATCAAATTATGATTGCTCATTATGCGTATTCTCCTGAGCTTGAGGAAAAAAGAATTAGCTCGTTGCTGGGGTATCATGTTGATGGACTTATACTGTCTGAAAGTGTTCATACGGGTAATACTTTACGTATGATTGATTCTTCTGGGGTTCCTGTTACAGAGATTATGGATA
The DNA here is from genome assembly GCF_002000085.1 of Pseudocolwellia agarivorans. Taxonomy (GTDB): domain Bacteria; phylum Pseudomonadota; class Gammaproteobacteria; order Enterobacterales; family Alteromonadaceae; genus Pseudocolwellia; species Pseudocolwellia agarivorans. The sequence continues at coordinate 190,261 of NZ_MUZU01000002.1, read as the reverse complement.
CCTGTACTAAGCCAATTCAACAAGCTGTGGGTTTTGATAACCTTGATGCAGCTAAGCAGATGACATTAAACATGCTAGAAAAAGGATATAAAAATATTGCTTATATTGGGGCTAAAGGTGATATACGTGATTTATTACGACAGCAAGGTTACGAAGAGGCTGTTTTGTCTTATCAGCTAACGCCTTTAATTTTTCGCTCTCCTGAGTTTTCTTCTATCCGTTTAGGTTCAGAAATTTTAGATGATATTTTGTCTATTGAACCTAAAGTCGATGGTGTAATTTGTACGAACGACGATGTTGCTATGGGCATGCTATTAAGTTGTAAAAGAAAGGGCATAAAAGTACCTGATGAATTAGGGATTACGGGGATGCATGGACACGATATGGGGCAGCTTTATTCTCCTGCTTTGGCTAGTGTTATCACTCCAAGGTTTCGTATTGGCCAAGTAGCCGCTGAACAATTACTTGCTCGAATTAATGGTTTGCAAAACATAGAAACGTATATTGATTTAGGTTTTACTTTAAACGATGGTGAAAGCATTTAATTTTTATACACTTTTAAAATTAGGCTTACATTAAGTTGAGATTAAATAATGTAAGCCTATAAGTGGTGAGTTTTTGAAATTATTTTTCTTGGTATTCAAAATACTCAAAGTCGGCGTGAATTTTCTGTCCTGAAAGATCTTGGCAAGCTAGCCCATAAAATGCACCCGTAAAACAAGGGGAATAACCTTTTTCGGTATGCACTACATAATCGTCAGATAAAATACTACCGTCTAATTCTGGTCCTATTGTTTGCCATTTAGGCTGGATACCTTCAATTTCTGTCGCAAAGAAAAACTGTATAACAGCTCCATTAAATTCAGCTTTAAGATAGACTTTTTTAACCTGTGATACTTCGATAGGTTGGCTGATAGGGTGTGATGTTTTATTGTCGTCGCAAGTTAAAACGTTAATAAATTTTTTCCCAGAATAAGCGTCTATATCGTCACCTGAAATATATACATAATGATAATGCGTTGTATTGTAGTAACAAACTAAACCTGCCATTTGTTGAAAGTTTTCAGGTGAAAACTCAATACAGGTAGAGGCTATAGTATGGTGAGCTTGTACTCTTCTGGCGAGTAAGCTTTGCTCAAAACAAGAACTAAGAGACTCTCGTCCATATAAGCGTAGGTGCTTTTGTTTATCTGTTTGGCTTATCCATGCATTGGTCATGGGCACACGTAAACTTTGAAAGTTAATATCTAAAGTGGGTGAGTCAAAGGTAATACGCTGTGTTTCGGGGGGAAATGTATGCTCAGGTAAATTTGGCGCAGGAACATGTTGGCGTGCCTCTTGTGAGTCGTGGTCTAAATAAAGCCAGTTGTCTTCTTTCCACACAACCTTTTCTATTGCGGTTTCTCTACCTGTAATGCATCGTCCTTGTTCGGTTAACGGACGACCTGTAAGAAACACCATGTACCATTCGCCATTTTGTGTTTCTACTAAATCGGCATGTCCTGTTTTTTGTAGGTAATTACTCGGTGCATTTTTAGCTGTAATAACAGGGTTATTGGGATGTATTTCGTAGGGCCCTAAAATAGACGTTGATCGTGCTAACGATACACAATGGTTATAACTTGTACCTCCTTCTGCGGTAAGTAAATAGTAATAGCCATTTTTTTTGTAAATATGGGGGCCTTCCGTTAAACCGTGTTCGCTACCGGTAAATATATGATGAATTTTACCTATGGTCTTTTTTAAATTACGATCAAATTCTTGAATGATAATACCACCAAAAAACTTACTGTTTCTGTGGTCTACAATCATGTTTAAGCAATAAGATTTACCGTCATCATCGTGAAATAAAGACGGATCAAAGCCACTCGAGTTAATAAAGTCAGGCTTTGACCAAGGCCCTTTAATATCTGTTGCGGTAACAACATAGTTAGGTGTGTCTTTCCAATCGCCATTAAAGTTTTTTACATTGGTGTATACCAAATAAAAAACACCATCAACATAACTTAAACAGGGCGCCCATACACCGCAAGAGTCGGGCACGCCTTTCATATCAAGTTGCGAGGTTCTGTTGAGGGGGCGTGTAATTAATTTCCAGTTAACTAAGTCTTTTGAATGATGAATTTGTACACCTGGAAACCACTCAAATGTTGAAGTAGCAATGTAATAATCGTCGCCCACTCTTATAATGCTAGGGTCGGGGTTAAAACCTTTTAAGATGGGGTTTGTTATTGTTTTCATTATTTACTCTATCGTTAATGTAGGTTGGCAGTTCTAGCCCTAAAAAAAAGTAACCATAACTGTAAAAGCCTATGGTTACTGGGGGAAGAGGTTGTGCTTTTAAATTATTGTTATTCTGATTTATTAAAGCTGGCTCATTTTGGTTATTGCTTGCTAAGGCTAGTAACAAAAGGTTTTGCTTTTAATTGGCGATCGAACACTAATGGGTAATCGGTACGACCTGGCATAGGCCAATCATTTCTCCATGTATTAGCGTCGCTTACGCCCCAAAAAGTAACGCGTTTAATTACATTTTGATGCCTGTTAAATATGTTGAATAAAGCTCTGTAACGATCACCTAATTGGTTTTCTACTTCAGTAGGTAAGCCGTTTGGATACGGGTTAAACTCATCTTGTAATTCCATGTTTAGAGAAACATCAGCACCCATGTTTTTCTCATCAGGAAACGGTATTACAGACACATCTAATTCAGTAATTAATACGTCTATATTTAAAGCGCTGTAAGCTTTAATTGAATCTTCAACTTCTGTTAAGCTTGGCGATGTTAACGAGTAGTGAGCTTGCATACCAACACCATCTATACGTATGCCTTTACTTTGTAGACGTTTAACTAAATTTAATACACCATTACGTTTTTCTGGTTTGTATAAGTTATAGTCGTTGTAATAAAGCTTAGCTTTTGGAGCTGCTTTCGCTGCCATAATAAACGCTTGTTCGATAAAGTCGTCGCCAATAATGTTTAACCACTTAGACTCACGTAAGGTACCATCTTCATTTAATGCTTCATTAACCACGTCCCATGCATCTATTTTTCCTGCATAACGACCGGCAACTGCATTAATATGATCTTCCATACGTTTAAGTAATTCAGCTCTATTTAATGGTGTGCCGTCTTTATGCTCGAATACCCAATCAGGTACTTGTGAATGCCATACGAGTGTATGACCTGTGAAAAAGTGGTTATTTTTGTTAGAGAATTCAACCAGCGCATCAGCTGCTTCAAAATCGTATACGCCGTCTTCAGGATGAATGCGTTCCCATTTCATTGAGTTTTCAGGCGTAATTGCATTAAATTGTTGATTAACAAAAGGTAATACATTGGTTGAGTTACCAATTATTTGTTCTCTACTTAATGCAGTACCTATTTTATATTTGTTGGCGAATAGCTCTTTTAGTGATGGAGTATCTTCATTTTTTTGCACAACAGTGGATGCAGTACTTTTACTTTGCTCTGTTGGCGTTTCTTGTATATTACCGCAAGCTGATAGCGTAAGTGTTATCGCTGGAATAAAAGTTAATAGTGTTTTTAACGAGTTATGTTTCATAATATTTTAATCTAATTGTATTTATGACTATTACTATAATCCGTAAAGCTTACATTATTCAATAAATATTATTATTTTTTTTGTATTAGATTTATTAATCTATATACAACAATTGATTAAATGCTTTTTTTAAGTTTGTTATTTTATTTAGATCGTATTTTTAAAGTGGGTAATTAAGTTAAAATGGTAAAGTAGTGCACACAATCTATTTAAGTGATTGTTAACAAAGTAAGGTGGTAATGAGGACTGTTTTTTAACAAGCCGCTTTAACGAAATATTGCTTTATGGTGAGGTAAAATGTATTCTACGAGGCATTCTAATAGTCTTAATTACTATACCCGTTATCATTATATAATATTTAATTTATTGTAATAATAATCAAGAGCAACAATATGCATCACAATTCATCTAACCTATCAAGCGTTTCGCTCGCTGAAGAAGCTATTCCTGAAGACTGTATTCGTAGTCTTACTGTAGATAACCTTATTTTTACTCTGCATGAAAGTAAGTTAAAAGTACTTTTAGTAAAGTACAACCGTGGATTAGCGGCTAATAAGTGGGGGCTAATAGGGCATTGGGTTAGAACAAATGAAAATTTAGAAGATGCAGCTTTACGTGTAGTTAAGAAAACAACGAATGTAGATAATCTTTATCTTGATCAATTAGGTGCATTTGGTGCGGTAGATAGATATCCAACAAGCCGCATTATAACTATTGTTTTTTATTCGTTAGTAAGGCATGAAGAAACCAATTTAATTAGCGGAGAAAACGCGTTTGAATGTGAATGGTTTGATGTTTACGATTTACCTCCTTTAATGTTTGATCACGCTGATATATTAGCAGCGGGTTTGAATTATTTAAAATATAAAGTACGTCATGAACCTATCGGTTTTAATTTATTACCTGAAAAATTTACCTTGCTTGAGTTACAAGAAATTTACGAAGCTATTTTAAATAAAACGTTAGATAAACCTAATTTTCGCCGTAAAATTCAAAAAATGAATTTATTGATTAACTGTGAAGAAAAACAGAAAAAAGTGGCTCATCGAGCAGCAACTTTGTATCGATTTGACGTTAATGTATATGAAAAACTAAAAGAATTTGGATTTACATTCGAGTTTTAGTTCATGTATTACTTCCCCTGAAAAGACAACATTCGTTGTCTTTTTTTGTTTTAATTTCTCTCTTAACCATATACCTGTTTACATCCGAATAATTTAGATATAGTATTTTGGACTATATCGATAGTTAAACCATTATAAAATTGTATCTGGGGTATCCATGCAAAACGAAAAAAACAAGTTAACTGTTAAAGAAAAATTTGGGTATGGGTTAGGTGACACGGCAAGCAATATTGTTTTCCAGATGGTTGCCAATTTCATGCTGATATTTTACACCGACGTTTATGGCTTATCTGCAGCGGCGGCAGGAACATTACTGCTTACTGTAAGATTATTTGACGGATTTACTGATCCTATTATGGGGAGTATTGCTGACAGAACCCGTACCAAGTGGGGAGCTTATCGTCCTTATTTATTATTTTTAGCGGTACCTTACGGCGTGTTTGCTTGTTTAGCTTTTATTACTCCTGATTTTGATGCAACGGGTAAATTGGTATATGCCTACATTACCTACGGATTATTAATGACCTGTTATACCGCTATTAATATTCCTTATGGTGCTTTGGGTGGTGTAATGGTTGACTCACCTAAAGAACGTGCTTCATTACAGTCATACCGATTTGCTATGGCAATGGCTGCATTAGTTATTATTGTGTGGGCGCTGCCAAAACTTGTTGAGTTTTTTGGTGAAGGAAATGATCGAGTAGGTTATCCATTAGCCATGGCCTTTATGGGAACTTTAGCTGCTATTTGTTTTGTTTTTTGTTTCAAAATGACTAAAGAAGCTAAGCTGCCGCCTGTTGAAGGAAGTCGTAAAAATGTTTTTACCGAATTCTTCTCGTTATTCAAAAATGACCAGTGGGTTATTATTGCGGCTATTAGCTTAGCTACATTAACACTTATTGGTATTCGTGCTGCTGTTGCCCCACATTATATTAAATACTATGTGGGCGAAGAGTCGTTAATTTCTACATTTTTAACTGTTGCTGCAATAGGTTCAGTTTTAGGTGCAGTATCCACTAACTTTTTAACTAAATACTTTGAGAAAAAAGTGTTATTTCAAGTAGCTATTGTAGTTGTGATTATCTCACATAGTCTTTTTTATGTTGTTGATTCAAGCCAAATAGCCGCTATTTTTATTCTTTATTTTATTGCTAACTTTGCTCATATGATGCTGACTCCCATTATGTTTTCTATGGTGGCAGACACGGTTGATTACGGTGTGCTTAAAATAGGAAAACGTCTTACCGCTATTACCTTTTCAGGACATTTACTTGCAATTAAATTTGGTTTTGCCATTGGCGGGGCTTTAGCTGGTTGGATACTGGCTAGTTACAACTACGTACCTAATCAAGTTCAGTCGGCGGATACGCTTAGTGGTATTTTACTGGCATTTGCAGGCATACCCGTTATTTGTATGGTGATAAGTTTAGTACTGATTAAAAAATACAAACTAACAGAGCTTGAAGTTGAAAGTATTCAAGCGTCAATTACAAAATAATACGGGGTATACCGTATCTTTAAACAAATATTTTGAACACACCTTAATCCTTATATTTAGCGCTCAAGCTTTGTTGCATAGGTGCGCTAAATTATTTGGTTATTATTATAAAAGTTAAATCGTATATAGGAGATTTCATGACAAGTCTTGCACAAGAAAAACAACAGACATCAGAAGCGTTGAGTCATGCTGAGCAAATTCAACAAAAAGACTTAGAGCGCGCTAATTTATTAAAAAATAAAAGTGATCCACTTGTTAAGCATATATACACAGCGGATCCTTCAGCACATGTGTTTGATGGTAAAATTTATGTTTACCCATCTCATGATGTTGAATCAGAAAATAGCATTAATGACGACGGTGACCATTTTGCAATGAATGACTACCATGTTTTGTCGCTTGATAAAGATGACTTTAGCGCGACAGACCATGGCGTAGCACTTCATGTAGACGATGTTCCATGGGCAAGTAAGCAAATGTGGGCTCCTGATGCGGCACATAAAGAGGGGACTTATTACTTTTATTTTCCTGCACGAGATAAAGACGGAATTTTTCGTATTGGTGTAGCTAGTAGTTCATCTCCGACAGGGCCTTTTAAAGCTGAACCTGACTACATTCAAGGAACTTTTAGTATAGATCCTGCTGTGTATGAAGATGATGACGGTAGTTATTACCTTTACTTTGGTGGTTTATGGGGTGGGCAATTACAAAATTGGTATGATGGTAAGTTTAATGAAGAAGATAAATACCCTGCAGATAATGAAGCCGCTATACCTGCTAAAATGGCAAAGCTTTCTGCGAACATGCTTGAATTAGCAGAAGAGCCTAAAGATATTGTTATTATCGATGAAAATGGTGATTCAATAACGGTAGGTGATAATAACCGACGCTTTTTTGAAGGCCCTTGGGTGCATAAATATAATGGCGTATATTATTTTTCTTACTCTACAGGTGATACCCATAAAATAGCTTATGCAACTAGCTCTTCACCTTATGGTCCGTTTACTTATCAAGGAGTTATTTTAAACCCTGTATTAGGTTGGACTAACCATCATTCTATTACTTGCTATGAAGGGAAATGGTATTTATTTTATCACGATAGTAGCTTGTCTGGCGGTCAAACTCATTTGCGTTGCGTAAAAATGACTGAATTAATCCATGATGAAAATGGAAAGATTGAGACGGTTGATGCTTACGAGCAAGATTAAAAATTTTACCGAATTAAGATATGGTCAATTTGACATTATTAAATGTGTACTAAACTAAATAAAGCCAAGTAACACTTTATTTATAACGTATTGAATTTAATGTTTTTAGTTCGGTAGTTTTATTGTTAAAGAAATTTTAGGTTTTAGTTTTTACAAATTTACAACATAAGTATAAAAATAATTTTTCGTTAAAATAGCTTATTGTCATATTGAATATAATGTGTTAAAAATGTAATTGTCATTTTGACAATAATAAAATAAATATAAAAATCAGGGGACTCAAATGTTTAATAAAAAGATATTAACTACCTCAATCTTAGCTGCGCTAGGCTCAATGACCTTACCAACTATGGGTTATGCAGAAGAAGGCGAAGCGAAAGAAGTAGAAGTTATTACGGTTTCAGGTATACGTGGCGGTTTAATCAGAGCTATGGATTTGAAACGTGGTTCTGAAGGTATTGTTGATGCTATTTCTGCTGAAGATATGGGGAAATTTCCAGATACTAACTTAGCTGAATCTTTACAGCGTATTACGGGGGTTTCTATCAGCCGTGACAACGGTGAAGGTAGCCAAGTTACTGTGCGTGGTTTTGGCGCGGCAAACAATTTAATTACGTTAAACGGTCGTCAGTTACCAACAACGACCGGTAACAGAACATTTGATTTTGCTAATATAGCATCTGAAAGTGTTTCAGCAGTAACGGTTTATAAGACCTCAAATGCTGCGGTTACCTCTGGTGGTATAGGTGCAACAATTGATCTACAAACGCATAAACCTCTAAATTATAAAGAAACAAAAGCATCAATTGGCGTTAAATTAGTTAATGATTCATCAACAGATGAAGGTAGTACTACACCCGAGTTAAGCGGTATTTACTCTACTACGTTTGCTGATGATACATTTGGTGTTTCTATTTCTGGTAGCTATCAAGAACGTGAAAGCGGTATGCAACAATTTACCGATTCTCAAGGTTATAGAGGAAGCGAGTACACAAACACAGGTTGGGGCGGTGTACCTGCTGGTGAAGCTGGTGGTAAAAATAGACCAACAAGTGGTATTTATTCAAACCCACAACAACCTCGTTATGTTTTTGAAGAACGTCAACGCGAACGTGTTAACGGTCAATTAGTTTTACAATACAGACCTGTAGAAAATGTTACGGCTACTTTAGATTATACTTTAATTCGTAACACGGTTGAAACACAGCATACAGATGCTTCTGTATGGTTTAACTACGCTGGTGATAGAAGTGAATCAATTTGGGCTGGTGAACCTAATGCATATCCACTTGTTTACTCTGAAATTTATACTATTAACAGTGATGCTGATCTTAAAGATACTTCATTAACTGTTGGTTCTTGGGGTAATGAGCAAAAAACTGATTCAATTGGTTTAAATATTGAGTGGCAAGTTAATGATGCGCTGACACTTGAATTAGATCATCACGACTCTGAAGCTTCAATGGGAGCTACGGATCCACGCCACGGTACTGGTAACAACATTCAATTACCTTCATACACTCGTACTCGTACCGGTGTTGATTTAACCGGCGGTTTACCCGGTATAGCAACAGGTGATATTGAGTCATTTAATCCTGAAACTATGCGTTTATCAGGTAGTTGGTTTGCAAACGATAAATATTCTTCTGAAGTTAACCAAACACAATTAAGCGGTGAATACTTTATTAACGACAATTTAAGTATCGATTTTGGTGCTGGTGTCAATACCGTAAATAACCACTACCGTCATACCCAAGTACAACGTGCTGATTGGGGCGGGGTAGGTGTTGAAGGTGATTTCGCTGATATTGATTGGCGCGAAGATACTATCTTAGATAAGTTTCAAGAAAAACCAGGCAACTTTGATGGTACAGCGACACAGTCAGAATATGACTTATTCGATCGTATTTTCTTTGCTGATTTTGATGAAATCGTTCGTGCTGCTGAATTTGCAGATCCGATAGCTAACGTTGATACATTATGGGGCGATTGTTTAGCTCCAGCAGGTGCTTCAGCAGGACCAAATGGTGAAGGTCATTTCTGTCCATCATCTAACTTTGATGCAGATACCAACCGCTTTACTGAAGAAAAAACAACATCATTCTTCTTCCAAGTTAATTACGAAAGCGAACTAGGCGACATGCCATTTAGTGCTTACTTAGGTCTTCGTCATGAAAAAACTAAAGTAGACTCTAGAGCAACAGCCCCTGGTTATAGTAGTGTTATTTGGAGTGAAGCAACTTCAACAGCCGTTACTGGTGTAACAGGCATAGAAACGCAAGTTAAAAGTGCTGATTACAGTTATGTCTTACCTACTTTAAATATTAATTTAGACTTAACAGACGATATCACGCTAAGAACAGCATTAAGTAAAACAATTTCTCGCGCAAGCTATAATAGCTTACAAGGTGGAACATCAGTTAACACGGGCGGTAGTTTAAGTGGTTATTCAGGAAGTACAGGTAACCCTGAACTCAAACCGTTAGAGTCAGTTAACTTTGATATTTCAGCTGAATGGTATTACGAAGAAGGTAGTTATGTATCATTAGGTTACTTCAGAAAAGATGTAACTAACTGGATAACAACTACAAACGTAGATTCACAAATTTACAACTTACCTAATCCTTTAGATGGTGAGAAATTTTACGCTGCTGTTGCAGCATTACCCGCTGGATCAACGAATCAACAAATTCGTACTTATATATTCGAAAACTATGCAGATGATCCAAACGTACAGCCTAAATTTGATGAGTTTGGTGAGTTAGATGGTGGTACTATTGTTGGTGATCCTCTTACCGATAACACGGTAACATTTGGGCTTAATGTGCCTGTTAATGGTGATAACGAATACACAATTGACGGTCTAGAGTTTAATGTTCAACACTTATTTGGTGAGTCAGGTTTTGGTGGTATATTGAATTACACTATGGTTGATACAGACCTTGCCTACGATAATAACTCTCTAAGCGATACTGAAGCTTTAGTTGGTTTAAGTGATACTGCTAACGTTGTTGCATTTTATGACCGTGACGGCTTACAAGCACGTATTGCTTATAACTGGCGAGATAACTACTTAACAGAGCGTCGTATAAATGCTGATTTAACAGCTCCAATTTATACAGAGGCTTATTCTCAACTTGATTTCAACATTAGTTACGAGATCCCATCTGTTGAAGGGTTAACTGTATTTTTTGAAGGTATTAACATTACTGACGAATACACTAAAAATGTAGGCCGTGTAAGTCAATTGACTTATCAATTAACACAAACGGGTGCGCGTTACGCGTTAGGTGCTAGATATAACTTCTAATATTTACAATATGTAAATGAAGTATGTAATCTAAGCTCGTAAGTTAAGCTTCTAACTGAAGCTGAACATAATCAAAAGCCACTTTTATAGTGGCTTTTTTTTCGGTTAAATTAGTAAAAGTATTCCATAATGTTACTAGTAATTGGAAAATTAACTTGTTATAGTCAAATGAACATTAAGGTGTTTTGTTTCTTTTAAATTCATATTAAGCCTATTTATTCGCTGATTTCAGAAAAGTTAAAAGAAGTAAAAAGTAACTCAGGTAATAATACATAGAATTTGTTTTTACATTTTTGAATCGTTTAAGTGGTAGATATGCAGTCAGAAATAAAAAAAATAGTTATTGTTGGTGGCGGTACGGCAGGGTGGATTACTGCTGGGCTGATCGCAGCTAAACATTTATCGGCAAATTCTACTTCATCAGACAATTCTATATCGGTTACTGTTATTGAGTCTCCGAATGTTCCTACTATTGGGGTAGGCGAAGGTACTTGGCCTTCAATGCGAGAAACGTTAAAAACAATAGGTATTAATGAAGCTGATTTATTTACTTGTTGTGATGCGAGTTTTAAGCAAGCCTCTAAGTTTATCCACTGGAAAAATGCCCCGTGTGCTAAAGCAGATACAGACCTTAGTAAGCAATCATATTTTCACCCTTTTTCTCTTCCTAGTGGTATCAATAAATTAAATTTAGGTACTTATATTGGTGAACAGTCTTCGTTAATTTCATCGTCTCAAACTTTTGCACAGCAAGTCTGTTTTCAGTCTATATTATGTGAACAAAATTTAGCGCCAAAACAAATTACTCATAAAGCTTACGATTATGTGGCTAATTATGGTTATCATTTAAATGCCTGTAAGTTCGCTGAACTACTAAAAAAACACTGTTTAAATAAACTCGGTGTTCAGTATATTTCAGCACATATTACCCAAATAAATAATGATCTATGTGATGATATTTCTTCTTTAAGTACCGACACCGCAGGCGCTATTGAAGGGGACTTATTTGTTGATTGTTCAGGGGCGCAATCACTCTTGTTAGGTAAACATTATAATATTGAGTTTTGTTCAAAAAAATCGGTATTGTTTAATGACTCTGCGCTTGCGGTTCAAATACCCTATGAAACTCCAGAAGCAACAATTGCTTCAAGTACACTTTCAACCGCACAAACAGCCGGTTGGATTTGGGACATAGGTTTACAATCTCGTCGTGGTGTAGGACATGTGTTTTCTAGTCGTCATATTAGCGATGAAAGTGCTGAGCAAGAATTACTGAACTATATAAAACAGTCAGGTACCAGTGTAAATCTTGATGATCTTTCTATAAGAAAACTCTCTTTTGAACCGGGGTATTATAAAAAGTTTTGGCATCGTAATTGTGTTGCAGTAGGTATGTCGGCTGGTTTTATTGAGCCATTAGAAGCTTCGGCGTTAGCTATGGTTGAACAAGCGGCACAAATGATCAGCGAACAGTTACCAACAACTAAACTCACCATGGAAATAATAGCTAAACGCTTTAATGAAAAATTTACTCAGCATTGGCAGCAAATTATTGAGTTTTTAAAGTTGCATTATGTGTTATCTAAACGAACGGATTCTAGTTATTGGCTTGATAATAAAGATCCGTTAACGATCCCTCAATCTTTACAAGACATGTTGGAATTATGGAAGTTTCAACCACCATCTTCATACGATATTCCACATAATAACCCCTTGTTTCCTGCGGCAAGTTATCAGTATATTTTGTATGGTATGAATTTTACTACAGAACAATTAAGGCCAAATAATCAAAACACACAACTAATGCATCAACTGTTAGCTGATGTACAAAATAAACGACAGCAATTAGTTAAAGCAATGGGGTCTAACAGAGACCTTATTAATAAAATAAAACAGTATGGTTTAACAAGCATTTAACTTGGTGTTTTATACGTAAATAATAAATAACTTAAAAATAAGCATTACAACACGATAACGGGGAATCTCATGGCAAACCATGTACTACTAAATAACATTGAACATAAAAATTTAAAAATTAATGCTGAACGTTCAGCAGTTATGGGCGACAACGTGTGGTATGCACAAACGTTCCCTATGGAGTTTAGAAGTGCTCAAGCCCATTATCCTATCTTGTTTCAAAAAGACAGTAACACTGGGCAGTTTATGCCAGTAACCTTGTTTGGTTTTCAAAATGACGATAACTTATTTTTGAAAGAAGGCAAGTGGGATGCAACCTATATACCGTTATCCATGCAAAGGTTACCTTTTTATATAGGGCAACAAAACGTAGTAAAAGACGGTGTAACTGAGGAAGAACGAGTTATTACCATTGATTTAGATTCCCCTAAAGTAAATACAGAACAAGGTATCGATTTATTTTTGGAGTATGGCGGTAACAGCGATTATTTAGAACATATAGCGAATGTTTTAGAAACATTACACCTTGGTTTACAAGAAAATAATGACTTCATCGAAGCGATGGTTACCTGTGAGTTATTGGAATCAGTGACTTTAGATATTGAATTAAATGACGGTAGTAAAAACCAGTTAATGGGCTTTTATACCATTAATGAAGATAATTTAAATAATCTCCCACAAGACAAGTTAATAAGATTACACAATGCAGGATTTCTTCAAGCAATATATATGGTGATAGCATCACAAGTGCATATTCATGACTTAGTCGCGCGAAAAAATGCCCAAATAACATCTAAGTAATGACTTATGTTATTTATAAAAAATACAGTAAAAACGCTTTTTGACGTAACCCCTAATAATATTAGCGAAGCGATATTAACGTCTGATGAACCTTTAATTCTTAAAGGTTTTGGGAGTAGTTGGCCTATTGTTAAAGCAGCACAGCAGTCTAACGAGCAAGCAGTTGAATACCTAAAAAAAATGGAAAGAGGTGTTGCTGTAAATACCTGCTATTTAGCACCTAAAGAACAAGGGCGTATTTTTTATAATGATGATATGAGCGGCTTTAATTTTAAAACTAAACCGCAAATATTAAGTGACGTATTAACAGAAATACTCGAACAAGCTGCCAGTAGACAACCTAAAACGATTTATATTGGTTCAACCAGTATTAAACAAATATTACCAAGTCTTGTTGAAGAAACATTAGCATCGCCATTGTTGTCTAACGCCATTTATAACATATGGTTAGGTAATAAAAGTAAGGTTGCAGCACATTTCGACTTTTTACAAAACTTAGCTTGTTGTGTGGTGGGTAAAAGGCGTTTTACCTTATTTCCTCCTGAGCAAATTAAAAATCTTTATTGTGGGCCATTAGATAAAGCACCGGGTGGTCAACCTATTAGTTTGGTTGATTTTGAGCAACCAGACTTTGAGCAATTTCCTAAGTTTAAAGACGCTATCGATAACGCTATGGTTGCAGAGCTTGAAGCCGGCGATGCTATTGTACTACCGAGTATGTGGTTTCATTATGTAGAAGGTTTGGGCGATCTTAACGTATTACTTAACCACTGGTGGAGAACAAGCCCCAATTATATGGGAAACCCTACCGATGCACTTCATCACGCAATATTAAGTATTAGAGATTTGCCTACAGCACAGCGTAATGCATGGAAACATTTATTTGATCATTATGTTTTTGAGTATGAAAAAGACAATTTTAATCATATTACAAACAGTGCAAAGAGCATTCTTAATAGCCCGTTAGACGAATTACAAGCTAGAGCCTTAAGGGCAAATTTACAAAACAAATTAAGACGTTAGTGCCACTTTTTAGAGGCTCTTACTTTTAGCACTATTAACATAGTAGGAATTACATCATGAATTCATCAGCAATTAAAAATGTGGTTATTGCCGGCGGTGGTACGGCAGGTTGGATGGCAGCTGCAGCATTAGGAAAGTTACTAGGCAAAAATTTAAACATTACTTTAGTTGAGTCAGATCTTATTCCTACGGTTGGTGTAGGTGAAGCGACTATTCCGTCATTGCATATTTTTCATGATCTCTTAAAAATCAAAGAATCCGATGTAATGAAAGCGACTAACGCTACTTTTAAATTAGGTATTTCTTTTGAAAATTGGCGCGATGTAAATCAAGACTACATTCATTCCTTTGGGTATTTAGGTCAGGGCTGTTGGGCTGCAGGTTTTCAACATTTTTGGGTTAAAGGAAAGCAGCAAGGCATCGTTAGCGAAATTGGTGATTATTGCCCTGAGCATGTAGCAAGCAGACGCGGTAAATTTGCTGTTATACCTAACCAAGATCGTAATTATGCTTATCATCTTGATGCAGGCTTATACGCTAAGTTTTTAAGAGGTATGGCTGAAGAGTATGGCGTTAAACGTGTTGAAGGTAAAATTAATCAAGTTAACGTTAATGAAGCAAACGGCTTTATTCAATCAATAGCATTAGATAACAGTAAGGTAATTGAAGGCGATTTATTTATCGATTGTACTGGCTTTAAAGGATTGTTGATTGAACAAGCCTTACATACCGGTTACGAAGATTGGAGCCATTGGTTACCGTGCGATAGTGCTATTGCAGTACAAACAAAAATACATAATAAAACTGTACCATACACTCGTTCTATTGCTCATAAAGCAGGTTGGCAATGGCAAATACCGCTACAAAATAGAATGGGTAATGGTGTTGTGTTTTGTAGTAAGCATTTATCAGACGAAGACGCTAAAGAATTATTGCTTAATAATATAGAAGGCGAGTTACTTAATGAACCGCGTGTTATCAAATTTAAAACAGGAACCCGTCGTAAACATTGGAATAAAAACTGTGTTGCTGTAGGGCTTTCCAGTGGGTTTATTGAGCCACTAGAATCAACCAGTATTCACTTAATTCAACAGAGTATTATTCGCTTAATGCAAAACTTGCCTTCAAAAAATATGGAGCAAGCAAATATTGACGATTTTAATAACAAAATGCGTTTTGAAATAGATAACATTAGAGATTTTATTGTGTTGCATTATCATGTAACACAACGTACGGATAGTGCATTTTGGCGTTACTGCAAAAATATGGAAATACCTGAAAGCTTACAGCAGCGTATTAACTTTTTTATAGAAAACGGTAATGCTTATAGAACAGAACGTGAATTGTTTGGTGAAACTTCTTGGATCCAAGTGATGATAGGGCAAGGCCTAATGCCTAAGTATTATCATCAAATCGTCGACATGATGTCAGATGCTGAATTAAAAGGTTTTTTAGACAATATAAAAATGACAATTGAACGTCGTGTAAACAGTTTTCCGGATCATAACGAATTTATTAAAAACTACTGCCAATCAAGTGTCATGTAATTATTGTGATTAAGATCAATCGCCATGCAACGCTTAATGTTGAATACATAGGACAAGATAAAACGCCTGTTATCATTATTGATAATTATGCGGAAAACCTTGATGAATTAGCAGACAGTGTTGTTGGAAACGGGCAATTTAAACCTGATGAAATAACCAATTATCCAGGCATTCGTTCGGTAATTCCCAAAGCGCTTGTAGTGGGCTATTTAAAGCCATTAATGGAAGTATTATATCGTGTATATAAACTTTCAAATCATTTACAGCCCACCCCCAAAGACAATTACTTTTCACTTATAACAAAGCAACCTCATGAAATTTCGGCCATGCAATCGTGGCCGCATTTTGATACACCTAATCCTAACCTTATTGCTGTTATTCATTATTTAAACAAAGGCGACCACGGTGGAACTGGATTTTTCAAAAATAATAAAAGTGGCTTAGAACGTATAGATGCCAGTACGAAAGATTACTTTTATCGATGTGCCGACGACTATTTTAATTCATTAAATACAAATACTTTTCACTACTGCGGTGAACAGCACAGTGAATTTACTTGTTATAAAAAAATAGCCTACAAACCAAATCGCTTAATTATTTTTCCGGGGCAATTACTGCATTCAACCTTAGTGAATACGGTTACTGATATTAATGGCGATCCTGCAACAGGCAGATTAACCGCTAATCTTTTTGTGGAGTTTAAATAAACCTCTACACTTTCTTAAATAATCACGCCTTTCATTTTTATTTATGTTTTTTATTAGCTAACAGAATTTATACCTAATGGTTAAAGGTTTCTCATAAAGAATAATGAAATGTTTTTTATCTATAACCTCTCTTCTATTGATGTTAATACTGTAAAAACTAGATTTTGCTTTATTTACCTGTTTAGATAACCAGCTCTCGGTTTAATAAATGTTTCTTTAGCTATTGACCCGAAATTTTCATTGAAATAAGAAAAGCTATTAACTTAGATCATAAGTTAAAAATATCGAAATCGAGTTCAGATTAGATAATAAAAACTACCAATAATAGGAATAACTAATGCGCCAAAAAGTAGAGTTTACCAGTGGAGATCACAAGCTTAGTGGGCTACTAGAAACACCTGAAACGAATATTAAATTTTATGCATTGTTTGCTCATTGTTTTACATGCGGTAAAGACGTTGCCGCTGCATCTCGTATCAGTAGAGCATTAACCGCTAAAGGCATTGCCGTGTTACGTTTTGACTTTACTGGCTTAGGTAATAGTGACGGCGACTTCGCCAACACTAATTTTTCTTCAAATATTCAAGATTTAGTGGCTGCTGCTGATTTTTTACGAAAGGAATATAGCGCACCAAAATTACTTATTGGTCATAGTTTAGGTGGTGCTGCAGTATTAGGTGTCGCTGAAAAAGTGAAAGAGTCTGTTGCTGTAGTCACTATTGGTTCTCCGTCAGATGCGGCGCATGTCGCACATAATTTTGCTGCTCATATTGATGATATTGAAGCAAATGGAGAAGCTGAAGTTAGCCTTGCAGGTCGTAATTTTAAAATACAAAAACAGTTTTTAGACGATATTAACAGTTACGGAAATAGCCATATTAGTAAGCTAAAAAAAGCACTACTCGTTATGCATTCACCTGTTGATAGCACGGTTAATATTTCAGAAGCTGAAAAAATTTACCAAGCGGCACTTCATCCTAAAAGCTTTGTTAGTTTAGATAATGCCGATCATCTACTAAGTAATAAGAAGGATTCTGAATACGCCGCAGAAGTTATTGCCGCTTGGGCAAGTAGATATGTACCAAGCGATACTAAAACGTATCAAAGCACTGTTGCTCAAGGGCATGTGTTAGTTGAAGAAAAAGATCACAAGTTTGCTCAACATGTGAGTACCGCAAGCCATTATTGGTTGGCAGATGAGCCCGTTAAAGTTGGAGGTAAAAATTCAGGCCCAGATCCTTACGATCATTTACTCGCTGGTTTAGGTGCGTGTACATCAATGACATTAAGAATGTATGCTCAGCGTAAAAATCTCCCCGTAGATCATATTAAAGTTGAGTTAACACATACCCGTAATTATCAGGAAGACTGTGAAAATTGCGAACAACAAAGTGGAATAGAAGCTATTGTGCGTAATATTAGTTTTGTTGGAAGCTTAAATGAGCAAGAAACTGCACGATTTTTAGAGATTGCTGATAAATGTCCAGTGCATAAAACACTGCACAGTAAAGTGGCTGTAGTCACTCGTCTCGCAGAATAATTAATAGCTATCCCCGTAAGCATTAAAGATGTGGGGGGCAGTTCCTTTATGGATTTTTTAAACGCCTTGAATAGGGGCAAGTACAAATTTTAGAAAAATCACCTTAAAAAAATAACAAGCCTTTAATAGAATTAACGATTAAAATAGATAGAATTCATATTATTAATGATATAAAAAACATAAATATATCATTAATAATATTTAGTTGTAGTAGCAAATAATAAGGAAAACCATGATTACTATTAAAGACGTTGCTCGAGTTGCTGGCGTCTCTCCTTCTACTGTTTCTCGTGTTGTGCGAGGCGATGGTAAAGTAGGAAAAAAATGTCGTGCTGAAGTTCAGAAAATACTTGATGAAATGGGCTATCGTCCTAATTCAAATGCTAGGGCGTTAGTGAGTAGAAAGTCTGAATTAGTGGGAATTGTAACGCCCGATTTATACCGACCGTTTTTTGGTAGTATTGCTCATGGCGCCGAGAAGGCTGCGCGTACTTATAAATTTCAAGTAATGATGAGAAACTCTCAAAACGATGCGCTGATAGAACTTGATGCTATTAATTCGTTTAGAGAGCATGGCTGCGAAAATATTATTGTTAGCAGTAAGTTTGGTGATGAGGAAACCTTTATTCAATTAGCAAAAGAAATTCCCGGTTTAATATTTATTAATCGTTATATTAAAGCGTTAGCTAATCGATGTGTGTGGTTAGATAACATAGCAGGAAGTAGAATTTCGGCTGAGTATTTGTACGAACAAGGACATCGAGATATTGCGGTAGTAAGTTTTGACACAGGCAATAAAGACCAAGCCGATAGAATAGAGGGGGCTAAGCAGTTTTTTAAAGAAAAAGGTGTTTCTATTGCTCCAGCCAATATTATTTTTTCAACTGAGAAAACTCCCGGAAAAGGGCAAGCGCTTTTTTGTAAAGATGCTATTCATCATTTATTAAATAATGGCGAAAAAGTTACGGCTATTATTGCTTATAATGATGAAATAGCATTAGGACTTATTAATGCCTTATTAGATTGTGGTAAAAGAGTGCCGGAAGATATTTCAGTTATGGGCTTTGATGATTTAAATGTAGCTGAAAATTGTAGACCTCAGTTAACGACTATTAGATATCCCATAGTAGAAATGGCAGAGTACGCGACTAAACTTTCTTTACAGCATACCGCGCGTAACCCTACTGAAATTAAAGATACTCATTTGTTTATGCCTACTTTAGTAAAACGTGATTCAGTATTAAAAATATCTCGGTAACCTGAATTCAATATAGCTATTACTCCTGTTGATTAATTGCTTAATTTTTCGATTCTAAATGAGTCATTAATCAATAATAGCAATTCCTTTATTCCTTCATAATTATCGTAATCTAACTTGACACTTTGCCTATAGGTTTGTATTTTACACCCAAATAGGGATAACGTTATCCCTATTTGGGTGGTATCATAAATAACTTATTAACATTACACGTTTAGAGATTGGGCAATTGAAAAAAATTAATTTAGTAACACTTTTCTCTGCATACTTATTTTTGTTTGGGTTTACACATCAAGTAAATGCAACACAAAGTAACGATGTAGGTACAAAAACGAGCTTTAATGAAGGTTGGCTATTCAGTAAAGGTGATTTAAAAAATGCACAATCAATTACCTTTAATGATACGGCATGGCGAAAGCTTAAATTACCCCACGATTGGTCTATTGAAGGGCCTTTTGATAAAAAATATAATGCAAGAAACGGCGGTTTGCCTGTTTTTGGTACTGCTTGGTATCGTAAGCATTTTACGCTACCTCCGTCGAGTAAAGGTAAAATTGTTTCGGTAACTTTTGATGGTGCTATGGATAACTCAGAAGTTTATGTTAACGGAAAATATGCTGGGGGCAGACCTTTTGGTTACATTGCTTTTGAATTAGATATAACGCCTTTTTTGAACAAAGCAGGTAGCGAGAATGTTATTTCGGTTAAGTTAGCTCCTAAAAATTACTCTGCACGTTGGTATGCTGGTGCTGGTATTTATCGAAATACGTGGTTAGAAATTAATAACCCTGTGCATGTTGAAAAGTGGGGGACTTATGTAACAACCCCTAAAATAACCAAGAAAAAAGCAACGGTATTACTTGAAACCGATATAAAAAATCATGCTAAAGCTGCAAATATTACGGTTAATACAAAAATTAAAAATGCCGAAGGTAAAGTGGTTTCATCATCTGTTAGTAAAGTTAATGTAGCAGCAGAGTCTGTAGAAAAAGTTAAACAAGAAATTACACTTTCAAACCCTATTTTATGGGATATAGATAACCCTTATCGCTACGAAATAGAAACAATTGTTATACAAAATAGTCGAGTTGTTGATACATATAAAACTCCATTAGGTGTTAGAACCATTGAGTTTAAACCGGAAGATGGTTTTTGGTTAAATGGTAGACGAGTACAAATACAAGGTGTTTCACTGCATCATGATAATGGCCCATTAGGTGCAGCCGTTTACACTCGTGCTATTGAGCGTAAGTTTGAGATTATGCAGCAAATGGGGGCTAATTCAGTAAGAACTACGCATAACCCTCCATCGCCAGAGTTAGTCGAACTAGCGGATAAAATGGGGATATTGCTACAAATTGAGTCATTTGATATGTGGCAAATACAAAAACCTACCATTGATAATGGATACCACCTTAACTTTGATGAATGGCATGAGCGTGATTTACGCGACATGATCAAACAAAATAGAAACAATCCGTCTGTGATCATGTGGAGTACGGGAAACGAAGTTCACGAACAAAAAGAAAAAGACGGTTGGAAGTTAACACGAAAACTAACTGAAATAGCTCATGATGAAGATCCATCTCGCTTAGTCACTAATGGATTGAGTATGTATCCTGACTTTTTAGATAATAAGCTTGCTGACGAGATTGATATTGTAGGTTTAAATTATAAAGCACCAAAATATAAAGAAATTTTAGGTGCTCATCCTGATTGGTTATTGCTTGGTACTGAAACCTCTTCAGTTGTAAGTACACGAGGTGTTTATCATTTTCCATTAGAAAAATATCGCAAGCACCCGTCAAAGTATGTAACCAGCTACGACATTATTACCCCTCCTTGGGCGTATATTCCTGATATTGAATTTGCACATTTAAAAGATAACCCGCGTGTTATGGGCGAGTATATTTGGACGGGATTCGATTACCTTGGTGAACCAACTCCTTATGGAGGTCGCGACCATAGTAACAAAGCCTATTGGAATCAAGACTGGCCGGCACGTAGTTCATCTTTTGGTGCGGTTGATTTAGTGGGTTTCCCTAAAGACAGATTTTATTTATACCAAAGCCAATGGACTAAAAAACCTATGGTGCATGTGTTACCTCATTGGAATTGGGATAATAAGTTAGGTGAAACGTTACCTGTATTTGTTTATACCAATGCAGAAGAAGCAGAGCTTTTTGTAAACGGTAAATCATATGGTAAAAAAGTAAAAGGTAAAGACAAAGTATCTTTACCCGTTAAACTTAAGCTAGACAAAAGCTTAACTACTTTTGAAACTCCTTACCGCTTAAGTTGGGATGTTAAATATACCCCAGGCGACATTAAAGTGGTGGCTTATAATCAAGGTAAAGTTGTTGCTGAAAAACAAATCTTTACCGCAGGAAAAGCTACAAATGTTGAACTAACACCAGACCGAGTTGAAATAAATGCTGACGGTACAGACTTAGTTTACGTAAGTGCACTTATTAAAGATAAAAAGGGTAACTTAGTACCTAACGCTAATAACTTAATTGAGTTTACTGTAGAAGGTGCTGGTGAAATTGTTGCTGTAGGTAACGGTGATTCAGCAACAGTAGAGTCTTTTATTGGCAATAAACGCCACGCATTTTATGGCAAAGCTATGCTTATTGTAAAAAGTAAAAAAGGCCAGGCGGGTAACATAAAAATATCGGCTAAATCTGCTAATTTAGCTTCTGCACCTATTTCAGTAATAGCGAAATAGTTTCAGCTTTAAAATTTAACGATAAACCATGTGCCTATGATTTTATTTATAATATAGGCGCATTGATGGAGTATTTATGTGTAAAAGGTTAAAAGTATTCAATGTTATTACCACATTGATTATGTCTTTAAGTGTTTTAACTGCGGGAGCTATTGAACAAAGTGATAAAGAAAATACACAATTAAAGAAGCGCCCTAATATTTTATGGATTTACATTGAAGATCAAAATAATTGGAACAATGCCTATGGTGATTTTACTGTAGATACGCCTACAATTAAAAACTTTGCCGATACAGGTGTTCGTTTTAATAATACAATGCAACCTGCTCCCGTTTGTTCGGCAACACGTTCTGCACTTGTTACCGGTAAATATCAAACCACCTTAGGTGTACACGAGCATCGCTCAAACCGTAGTTCGTATAACGGTATTTTCCTACCTAAAGGATATAAAACTGTTCCTGAGCTATTTATTGATGCGGGGTACAAGACCTTTAATATCGGCAAAGATGACTATAACTTTAAGTACGATAGAAGCAAAATTTACAACGCTCATAAAGGTAAAGTAGGGTTTCAAGGCGCTCATGATGGTGAAAAATTTAACTGGGCACATGATTTAAGCAACCAACCGTTTTTCGGACAAATTCAGTTGAAAGGGGGAAAGCACCATAAGTTTAATGCTGATATCCCTCCAGTAAAATCAATCGATATAACTTTACCGCCTTACTATCCTGATACTCCAGGTTACAGAAAATCATGGGCGAAGCATTATCAAACTCAAGTAATGTCGGATATCGAACTAAAAGATATTCTTGTTAATTTAGAAGCCAACGGTATTTTAGACAATACCATTATCTTTTGGTTTTCAGATCACGGTATGGAGCTATTACGACATAAGCAAGCGCTTTATGAAGACAGCGTAAAAGTTCCTTTTATTGTAAATTGGCCTGCAGGTAATAAGTTACTTCGCCAAAAAGGTGCTGTTCGTAACGAGTTGATCAGTGGTTTAGATATTCCAGCAACAAGTTTGGCGTTGGCTGGAATAGAAATACCTGATTATTACGATGGGAAAAACCTTTTTGCTGATAGTTTTAAAGGAAGGGATTTCGTTATTTCAGCAAAAGATAGAATGGATTTTACCTTTGACCGTGGCCGAACTGTACGTACTGAAAACTATCGCTACATTAAAAACTTTCACCCTGAAATACCACGTTCTCAACCTCAGTACAGAGATAAAATAGACTTTAGTATTGAAGGTAGAGCACTGTTTGAACAAGGTAAACTTAACGAAGTACAAAGACGTTATTATGCTCCTACAAAACCCGCTGAAGAGCTTTACGACCTGAAAAAAGATCCACATCAAATAAATAACTTAGCGTCTAATAAAGCTTATAGCAAAGAGCTAATTAAGCATCGTGAAATTTTAATGAATTGGATCAAACAAACAGATGATAAAGGTCAATATCCTGAAAGTGAAACAGCCATTAAAGAAACTTTAGATTTATGGGGTAAGTCTTGCGTTAGCCAAGCATGCAACAACTACCGTAAAAAACATCCTCGAACCTATAATAAACCAGGCGATAAAATATATCCGCCACTTGAATGGCCAAGTTATTTACCTAAGCCGAAAGGTTCTTATTACGATGAATTAGAGGATGTATACCGCGCTAAATTTCAGTAATAATGTATATTATAAATAAAATGGAAAACCGTATTTTTATGCTGTAAAAATACGGTTTTTTTATGTTTTTAAATTCGCTAATAATTGCGTTTTATGTATTGATTTTTTAGGTAATAACAGTGTTTTTTTATTTTTAAATCAAACAAAAGTCCCTAGTACAAAGGAGACACAGATCGAGTATCTTCCTCTGTTTTATTGTTTAAATCCGTATTCTTTTTGTTGGTAGCAGACGTTAACTTGATAGCATTTAAAGCGTTAAGTATTTTTTCATCGAGATAAATGGCAATAAAGGCTAAAAATAAGCACAACAGTGGAATATAAATAAACGACGTAACAATACTGTCATCAACTAAATAATTAATAATAATAGGTAAGGCAATAACCAAACACACTAAGATACGATATAAAATGATGAAAATAATTTTTAGCATGGTAACTCCATAGTTTATCCAAAACCTAAGATTGAGATTAAAATAATCACGGGTAATATTTTAAAGTTTTGAAAGATTGTTAAGTTTCTATGTTGTTGAGTGTAAAGAGGCTGGCCAGTTAAAACAAAAGGATAATATTCACCATTTAGATGAATGTCATTCATCTAAATGGTCTGTTATTGAGAGTAGGGGATTTTCTTAGCCAGTTTAAGAAGCATTGAATATCATGGCGGTTTTCATCTTCGTCTCGATAAACGGCATAAACCGATTCTGGATAGGTAATGTTTTCGTTAAAAGGACGTACGAGCAAACCATTATCTTCGTTTATTTTCTCCATAGGAAACATAGCAAGCGCTAAACCTAAGCCTTGTATTGCGGCGCTAATAGACGAGTCGTAATCACTGAAAGTAATAGAGCGTTTAAGGGGGATGTCGTGCAGTTGGACTGTATTTGACCAAGCTTTCCATATATCTTCCATCATGGTTATATCTATTAACGGTGCGTTGCTGACATCTTCTAATTGGCTTAACTTGTATTTTTTAACAAAGGTTTTAGATGCAACGGCAGCAATTTCAATATCCGTTATTTTAGTGGATATAACATTAGGCCATTTGCCAGCACCTATTCTAATCGCCAAATCAATATCATCGTACCTTAAATCAGCTACGTGATTACCTGTTTCAATACGAATATCAATGTCAGGGTGTGCTTCTTGGAAAGCTCCCATCTGTGGAATAATAATATTACTTGCTAAAGTACTAAAACAAGATATTT
Organism: Pseudocolwellia agarivorans; assembly: GCF_002000085.1. Lineage (GTDB taxonomy): Bacteria > Pseudomonadota > Gammaproteobacteria > Enterobacterales > Alteromonadaceae > Pseudocolwellia > Pseudocolwellia agarivorans. Next base: position 165,151 of record NZ_MUZU01000002.1, on the reverse strand, counting down.
TCAAACTTGGTGAAGAGTAACGATGCTTGACTTTTTTTGTGCCTTGTTCAAATGCTGTCAAACCTTGTTGAATATAATGTAAATACATTTTTCCGGCGCTATTTACTGTAACTCCACGACTTTTTCGTTGAAATAGTTCAAAACCGAAATGTTCTTCAAGCGACTTAATTTGATGGCTAACAGCTGATGGGGTAATAAATAACTCTTCACTGGCTAATTTAAAGCTCTCTAAACGAGCCGCAGCTTCAAAAATAGTGAGTAAATGAAGAGGGGGGATTTTAAGTGCCATTGTTTAGCCTAAGGTAGAATAGAGACTATAATTTAACATAAATAGTATTCATGTATAGGGCTAATGCTTTAGGCGTATAGTTTTATCTGTTTAAGCCAAGCTTTAACTAAAACTCTTCTAATTCATCAATTACAGTACGGGCTTCGGCAATTGTACAGTCTGTTTTTGCCATTAACTGGTTTATTGAAATACCAGGTTGCTTTCTTGCTATGTTTAATAGTTCTTGGTGAGTTAAGTTGTTTTTCTGCTCAGTTATATGTTTGGCTACCCATTGCCAGCTCGGCTCTTCGGTAGTACGTATATAGTTAACAACTTGTTCTAGCTGTTCAAAGGTTGCTGATAATATCCAATGTCTAGATCTACCTTTACGTTGTAAAGTACAGCCTATAGCTCTCATTTCAGCTTTTAAAGCATAGGCTTTGATTACTCTTCTTAAAAAGGAAGATAGGGTTATTTTAAATTGTTTTGGCACAGTAAATTATCTGTATATTTTGATGAAAAAAGCCAGCGTAGTGCTGGCTTTTATTGATTATTGATCAATAGATTACCATTTCTTCTTAGGTTGAAATAGCATGTCTAAATCGTTTTCTTCATCTTTTGCTTTTTTCGCTGCATCTTTAGCATTGGTTGTTTTAAGTGCGTCTGTAATATCTTCAAGTTGCGATTCAATTTCACTACGTTTTACTCTAGTATATTCAGACTGATGAGGATGGCTCATTAACGTTTGTAACGCCTTTTCAAAATACTGGCGAGCAGAACCTAACATTTCTTTTGAGTAAGCTTTTTGTCCTCTACTTATGATACTTTCAACACCAATTTTTAGTTGCATAGCATCAAGACGTAGATCTTGTTGACCATATGATTGAGCATCTAATGCGCCTTTAGATTGTTCAGATTTGAGCATAGCTCTCAATTTTTTAATGGTTTGTAATATACTCACGAGTTGTTGTTCATTATCGGGCAAAATAAATGTTTCATCAGCTGATTGATTTGATGATGCATTTTTTGAAGATTCTAAAGCGGCTTCTAATTCTTGTACTTTTTGTTTTACATGTTTTGAAGCAGGAGTAAGTTGTCGCATGGCTTTTGCAGCGTTTAAACTTCTTCGGTTCAGAATTTCAATCAGTACTGGGCTCGGTGGTAAGTTATTTAAATTAACAATAAGTTCTTCTGACTCATCAATAATAGCTTTATATTTAGCTGATTGCGCACGTCTTTCTTGTTCTTGTTTTGCCTTATGTTGCTGCATAGCATTTACGACAACTACGCCAATCACCAATAAAACTATCAATCCGATGATAATAATAATCATATTTTTTACTCAATGTTATTTGATTAGAGGTTATTTGAAAAGATTCTTAATGAGTCTACAAAAAATGTGTAGCTCTTCATAGTGTTAAATTTTTTTAACTTATTTTAAGCGTGTTTAAAGGTGTTTTTTTTGTTGTGAGTACGTTAATGAGTATGCAAATTAAATTAACAAAATTAACAATTAAGTCATAACTTACGTTTACTTTTTAATATTTGGTATAAATTATGTACTTTTTGAATAAAAAATGGCTAATTTAAAATTTAATATGGAATAAATCTTAAATTAAGTATATATTTTTGGAATAAGAAAAATATATAGCTGCTTTTTATGAAATTACAACAACTCCGCTACATCGTTGAAGTACTCAACAATAATCTTAATGTTTCTGCTACGGCGGAAAGTTTGTTCACCTCTCAACCAGGTATTAGTAAACAAGTTAGAATGCTTGAAGATGAATTAGGCATTCAAATTTTTGGTCGTAGTGGCAAACATTTAACGCATGTAACTCCTGCAGGTAATGAAGTAATCAATATTGCGACAGAAATATTATCTAAAGTTGAAGCTATTAAAGCGGTTGCTCGTGAGCATACTCAACCAGACGAAGGTAAGTTACGCATAGCAACAACACATACACAAGCGCGTTATGCATTACCTGAAGTCATTAAAGGCTTTATGAAGCGTTACGATAAAGTCTCATTACATATGTATCAAGGAACTCCTGCACAAATTAGTGAGTCGGCTTCAAAAGGGGATACTGATTTTGCTATTGCGACCGAGTCGTTACATTTATATAACGATTTAATTATGCTGCCTTGTTACCACTGGAATCGAAGTATTATTGTTAAAGCTGATCACCCATTAGCTAAAAAACGTGATATCACTATTCAAGATATTGCTAAATACTCTTTGGTTACTTATGTTTTCGGTTTTACTGGGCGTTCAGAGCTCGATAAGGCTTTTTCAAATGCAGGGTGTGAACCTAAAATAGCCTTTACTGCGACTGATGCAGACGTCATTAAAACTTATGTACGCATGGGGGTTGGTATCGGTGTTATTGCTTCTATGGCTTTAGATCCTAAAGTCGATGGTGATCTAGTGGCAATTGATGCAAGCCACTTATTTAAAGCCAGTACAACTAAAATAGGTTTTAGAAGAGGAACCTTTTTAAGAGGTTATATGTTTGATTTTATTGAACGTTTTGCCCCTCACTTAAATCGTGACTTAGTCACTCGTGCAGTATTATTAAAAAATAATAATGATATAGATGAGTTGTTTTCTAATATTGAATTACCTACGCGTTAGTACGGTTAACTGTTCTTTAGTATATTGAAAAGGAAGCACTATCTTCCTTTTTGTTTTCTAACATTCAGTAATATTAACAGCTAAACCACCACGAGAGGTTTCTTTGTATTTGGTTTTCATGTCGTTACCTGTTTCCCACATGGTTTTTATTACCTTGTCTAAAGTAACTTTTTGAGTACCTGAACCTCGTAATGCTAATCTAGATGCATTAATGGCTTTTATTGCACCCATTGCATTGCGTTCAATACAAGGTACTTGAACTAAGCCGCCTACAGGATCGCAGGTGAGTCCTAGGTTATGCTCCATGCCTATTTCTGCAGCATTTTCGACTTGGCTCGGTGTTCCTCCCATAATTTCAGTTAAAGCACCTGCAGCCATGGAGCAAGCCACACCGACTTCACCTTGGCAACCTACCTCAGCCCCCGAGATTGAAGCGTTGGTTTTATATAAAATACCGATAGCTGCTGCAGTTAGTAAATATTTTATGCAGTCATCGTCGCTTACAGGATTTACAAATTTATTGTAGTAACATAAAACGGCAGGAATAATTCCTGCTGCGCCATTGGTTGGTGCTGTTACAACGCGACTACCTGCAGCATTTTCTTCATTTACAGCTAAGGCAAATAAATTCACCCAATCCATAGTAACTAACGGATCATTATTTTTTTCTACTGAGAGTGTTCTATACAAAGCAGGAGCTCTTCGAGTAACTTTTAAGCCACCGGGTAATATGCCTTCTGTTTTTATGCCTCTAGCAACACAATCTTGCATTGCTTGCCATATTTCTAATAATTTACTTCTTACAATTTTTTCATCATTTAAGCATTTTTCGTTATTCATCATAATGGTGCTTATGTTTAGATGTTTATCCGCTGCTTCTTTGAATAATTCAGTCGCGTTAGAAAATAAATGAGGGCGCTTAATATTACTATGTAATGAAAGTGCCTTATCTTTTTCCTTTTCAAAATCGCAGTCTTGCACAATGAAACCACCACCAATAGAAAAATAGGTTTCTTCTAATATCAGGGTATTATTTTCATCGTATGCAAATAAAGTCATCCCGTTTGAATGAGCACTTAAGGTTTTTCTACGGTGATAGATAATTGCATTATCTTTAGGGAAAGAAACCGTATGTGTTTTATTTAACAAAAGCGTTTGAGTTTCAACAACGCTATGAAGGATCTCTTCTATAGAGTCAACAGGAATAGTATCAGGCTGTTCGCCACATAAACCTAAAATAACGGCTTTACCTGTTCCATGACCTATGCCTGTTTGTCCTAATGAGCCGAATAGCTCACATTTTACTCGGCTTACTTTATTAATTTGTTCATTTTTATTTAAATGCTGAACAAATAAATGGGCCGCTTTCATAGGTCCAACAGTATGAGAGCTAGAAGGGCCAATGCCGATCGAAAACATATCAAATACACTAATCATGATAAAATACCGAATTTAAGTTTGTTTGTTTTTGTTTTGGTGAAATATTATTTTGTAATGGTATATGAAAACGATTATTTATAACAACAAAAATATGATCATTTGTAAATTTTATATGAATAGATGTTTTTAACTTTAGAAAGGAGTTGAATAAAGGTAGTAAATGAAGGGATTAACTAAGATGAATCGCTAAATCTTTTAGCATTGAAGCGGTTGCCCCCCATATGTTGTGCTGTTTGTAAGGCATAAAATGTACATGATGTGAAAAGCCTTTACGCTGCACATTAATGGCTATATGGTTTGATGTATCTAAAAAATACTTTAGCGGTACTTGAAATATCTCACTGACCTCATTGGTATCTTTAATGAATTCATAACCGTTAGGAATAAAAGCAATATATGGCGTTACAATAAAACCTGAAATTACCTGATAAGAATGTAAGCTTCCTACAATATTAATGAACTCAGGAGGAACGCCTATTTCTTCGAAGGTTTCTCGTGACGCGGTATCTATTAAGTTAGTATCTGTTTTTTCAACTTTGCCACCGGGAAAGCTAATTTGACCTGCATGATGCCTTAAATTTAGTGAGCGTTTAGTTAGCACGACGTTTAACTGATCACCATCGTCAACAAGAGGAATAAGTACAGCAGCTTCTTTCAGCGGCTTATGATGCTGGTATTTATGTAAAGAATCAGAGCGTTTATTTAATGAATATTTCAGTAAAAATTCGTCTTTTGTCATTAAAGGCTCAATTAAAAAGGTGTTATTTATAAATACTTTTAGCTTAACTTAAGTTTGGATAACAATCTAATTCAAAAGTAGTATGTTAATTATTAAGTCTTTGAATGTAAAAATTTACCTTTAAGTACAGGTATGATTTTATTTACTTTATCGAAGGTTTCTTGGTATTCATCAGCGAGAACCGAATCTGCAACTAACCCGCCACCTGCCCAGCAATGTATTTTGTTGCTTTCACAGATTAAGGTTCTAATCGTTATGCTGGTATCCATATTGCCGCATGCCGAAATATAACCGATAGAACCGCAATATATGCTTCGTCTATGGGGTTCTAATTCTTCAATAATTTCCATTGCTCTAATTTTCGGTGCTCCAGTAATTGATCCTCCAGGAAAAGCCCCTCGTAATAAATCGGTTGCGTTAAATTGCGCAGAGAGTTTTCCTTCAACTGTGCTAACTAAATGGTGTACAGCGGGAAAGCTTTCTATATCAAATAACTTAGGTACAACAACGGATCCTGCTTCGCATACTTTACTGATATCGTTACGGAGTAGGTCAACAATCATTAAGTTTTCAGCTTTGTCTTTTGCTGAAGTTTTTAGTTCTTCTGCGGCTTGTTGATCAAGCTCAGCTAAGTGATGTCTTGGTCGTGTACCTTTTATTGGCTTACTTTGAACTTGTTGGTCGTTAAGTTGTAAAAATCGTTCAGGAGATATACTTAAAATAGCCGCATCTTCAAGTCTTATGAAAGCTGAAAAAGGAGCGTTGTTTTCTTCACGCAGTGTTTTATATGCTTGAAATTCGTCGCCAGAATAATTGGCTGAAAAACGTTGTGCTAAATTTATTTGGTAACAATCCCCCGCTAATAAGTATTCATGTACCTGAGTAAACTTTTGCGCGTACTCTGTTTGGGTCATATTTGATAACCAATCAGAATCTAATGTAAATTCTAATTTTTTGTTTTGATTGGCTGTTTTAAACAGAGAAAAAAGAGTTGTTTCAATATCTGATCTTTCATTTTCTAAACAAAGTAAATGAAAATTTTGTGTTTTATTGTCAAAAATTATCGCTTTGTTATATATACCTACCGACATTTCAGGGATGTGAATATCTTGTTCACATAACTCAGGTAATATTTCAAACTCTCTTCCTAAATCGTAAGCAAAATAACCGACAGCGCCTCCTTTAAATGGAAATTTTATTGATGCTGAAACGTTAATATTTGAAAAGGTTTCTTCAATAGCTTGGTTAACCAAGGAAAGTGGATCTTTAGCACTTGTCATTATTGAGTTATTAGCCACGTTCTCTATTTTAGTTATTTTGTTTTTGGTTGATAAAGTAACTGCTGGATCCCACACTAAAATATCAAACTGACTATCAACATGACTATTATCACAAGAGTCTAACCAAATTGCCCAAGGCAAATGAGATAAATAGGAAAAAATGTCAACAGCAAGCACTTTGTCATTAAAATTAATGACGTGAGAAGTTAATTCAATGGCTGAATTTACAGGATTAGATGAATGAGTGTGTTGTTTTAACAAAGGCTGCATACTTTCTATAAGATGAATGTTTAATTATAAGGTGAATAATTAATATTACTAAACTGAATTAAGATACTTCTATAAGTTAGTAGCAGCACCTTAGCAAGCAAGGTATCATATCGGCAAAATTATAAGTTTCAACTAATTCCTCTCATGAATTCTTTATTCATAGGGTTTATCTAAATTCAAGGTAAATGTGACAAAGGTAAATTATGGCTATTATCAAACAGCAAGACCTCATCGACAGCATTGAAGATGCACTTCAGTATATTTCTTATTATCATCCACTTGATTTTATTCAAGCATTAGAAAAAGCATATAACAAAGAAAAAAGCCAGGCAGCTAAAGATGCGATTGCACAAATTCTTATTAATTCTCGTATGTCTGCGCATGGTAAACGTCCTATCTGTCAAGATACCGGTATTGTTACCTGTTTTGTGAAAGTAGGTATGGATGTTCAGTGGGATAAAACTGATTTAACCGTTCAGCAAATGGTTGATGAGGGGACACGTCGTGCTTATATGAATCCTGATAATCCTTTACGTGCTTCTATTGTTGCAGACCCCGCGGGTAAACGTATTAATACGAAAGATAATACACCAGCGGTTGTTCATATTGATATGGTCGCTGGCGGCGGTATTGAAATTATGATCGCAGCGAAAGGCGGCGGATCAGAAAACAAATCTAAAATGGTGATGTTAAACCCAAGCGATTCAATTGCTGATTGGGTTGTTAAAACGTTACCAACTATGGGCGCAGGCTGGTGTCCTCCAGGAATGTTAGGTATAGGTATTGGTGGTACGGCTGAAAAAGCAGGTGTATTAGCTAAAGAAAGCTTAATGGACCCTGTAAACATTCAAGAACTTATTGATCGTGGCCCTCAGAATGCAGAAGAAGAACTACGTTTAGAGATTTTTGAGCGTGTAAATAAATTAGGTATTGGTGCACAAGGTCTTGGTGGTTTAACAACGGTTGTTGATATTAAAATTAACTCAGTGCCAACTCATGCTGCATCTAAACCTGTAGTTATGATCCCTAACTGTGCGGCTACTCGCCATGTACATTTTCATTTAGACGGTTCAGGCCCAGCGGATCTTCAACCACCTAAATTAGAAGATTGGCCTGAAATTACATGGGAAGTAGGTGAAAACGTACGCCGTGTTAATGTGGATGAACTTAAGAAAGCTGATATTAGTGAATGGAAAACAGGTGAAACAGTATTATTGTCAGGCACTATTTTAACTGGTCGTGATGCTGCTCATAAACGTATTCAAGAAATGTTAGCTGCAGGCGAGAAATTGCCAGTAGACTTCACAGACAAGTTTATATATTACGTTGGTCCAGTAGATGCTATTGGTGACGAAGCTGTTGGTCCAGCAGGCCCTACAACAGCAACGCGTATGGATAAATTTACTGAGATGATGCTAGCTGAAACTGGTTTATTAGGCACAATTGGTAAAGCAGAACGTGGTGCAGCAACGTGCGAAAGTATTAAAAATCATAAGTCGGTTTACTTAATGGCTGTTGGTGGTGCTGCTTACCTAGTTTCTAAAGCAATCAAGAAAGCAAAAGTGGTTGCCTTTGAAGATATGGGAATGGAAGCTATTTACGAATTTGAAGTTGAAGATATGCCTGTAACGGTAGCTGTTGACTCTACTGGTGAATCTGCGCACGTTACTGGTCCTCAAATTTGGAAATTAAACATTGAAGAAGCAGACAAGAAAGCTAAAGGCTAATATCTTTAATTAGTTTATCTCGCTTTAATAAAACGTCATAAGGTAAAAGTTATGGCGTTTTTTGTTTTTATAAAGGCCTATAATTTTTATAGGACAAACGTAACCTACAGAATTTAATATGTTTATCTGTACTCTTTGCTATAAAAAATAAGAGTATTTCTAGCCGTTAATTGATAATTATGATTTAATAACTGTTCATTTTTACAGTGTTGGTGTTTTATGGCTGCGTTTCTTCAAGGTTTCCCTACAGATTTATATTCTCATTTAATATTAGCTGGCGTATTTATCGTCTTAGTATTATTGCTTATTATTCTATTTAAAAAGCAAAGTAGCTCCGAATTTGAAGAACAACTCCGGCTATTAAGCCATACAACAGATAAAAATCATCAACAATTAATACAATATATTAGTTCTAACCATCAGCAAGCTGCGTCTCAACAATCAGAATTAAAAACGTATTTTGAACAGCAAATTTCAGACTTTAAATTAAAATTGCTACGTCAGCATTCAGAGCAAGGCGAAAAGCAATCTCAAACTTTGTTTGAAAGTCGCCATCAACTGAGTACTATTTTGCATGAACACCAAAATATATTTAATAAAAATCAATTAAAATCGATTGATCAGTTAACCGAACACCTAAATAAAACGGCACAAAGCAATCGAGATGAACTAACAAAATCAATGCAATTATCTAGCGATAATATGGCAAAGCGTATCGATGAGTTAACAGTATCAACCGACAATCGATTAAAAGAAATTAACAATCAGGTTGAAAAACGCCTGGCGGAAGGATTTGAAAAAACAACTAAAACCTTTAACGATATTTTACAAAGATTAGCGCTGATTGATGATGCTCAAAAGAAAATAACTGAGCTTTCAACTAACGTAGTTAGCTTGCAGGAGGTACTAGCTGATAAGCGCTCAAGAGGGGCTTTTGGTGAAGTACAGTTAACAGCATTAATTAGAAATGTATTACCAGAACAGCATTTCTCGCTACAGCATACCTTATCAAATGGGAAAATAGCAGACTGTTTATTAATACTTCCAAAACCTACGGGTAATGTAGTTATCGATTCAAAGTTTCCTTTAGAAAGTTATAAAAAAATGGCAGATAATCAATTAGGTGATTACGACCGGAAAACTGCAGAACGCCAATTTAAAGTGGATATTAAAAAACACATAAATGATATTAGCGACAAATATTTAATAGATAAAGAAACCTCAGACGGCGCTATTATGTTTATTCCAGCAGAAGCTATTTTTGCTGAGATACATGCCCACCAAAGTGACTTGGTTGATTACGCTAATAAAAAACGCGTTTGGTTAGCGTCGCCAACAACGTTAATGGCGATATTAACGACCTCTAGATCTGTACTGAAAGACGAAGAAACGCGTAAACAAATTCATGTAATACAAGCTCATTTATCGGGTTTGTCGGATGATTTTGGTCGATTTAGAAGTCGATTTAATAACTTAGCTAAACATATTGATCAAGCGGCGAGTGATGTGAAACAAATTCACACGTCAGCAGATAAAATATCAAATCGTTTTGAAAAAATTGAAAGTGTTGATTTAGATTTAATTGAAGAAAAGAAGTAAAATAAATTTTTAAGCTTATTTTTATGCTTTTATATTATATTTTAAAGGACTACCAGTGAAACAGTTATTAACATCAATTTTAGTATTATTTATTCTTCCGTTTAGTTTTTTTGTTAAAGCTAATGTATATCAACAATTAACTTCAGGCCATTTATCGCAAATAAAGCTAGCTTCTCAAACGATGGCTGCAGGTAGAGAAAACACTAAAGAAAATGCTGATATATTAGCTGAAATATTATTATCTAAATATGAAAATGCGCTATCTATTGAAGTAGATACTTTATCTTGGGCATGTAAAGCGTTGGCCGCGACAAATGACGGGCGTTATAGAAATTTACTCATAAATATAGCGAATAGTAAAACTCATAAGAAATTAAGAAAATACGCTAAAAGTTCTTTTAAAAAACTGCCTAAAAGCCAAGATGAATATAAAAGAGGTAGTATTGAACTATCAGATTTACAAGCTAAAGAAAGTACGCGACTCTCAAAAGCAAAACCTATTCTTCCTAAGGCTTCTCTGAGTAAAACAGAGCGTATGTTATTTGTTATTGCAAAAGGTGATTTAAGGTCAATTAAATATATAGCACAAGGTGTTGTTGATAAAGGTGAAACGGATGGTCAAATTGCAGATGCTTTAAGTGAATTTATTTTAAATGAATATTTAAATGCAACTGAATATCAAATTGATACGTTAGCATGGATTTGTCGTGCATTAGGCCAACTTAATAATGGGCGTTATACTCAAGTAATGGAAATGGTATCAGAAAAATCAAATGCATCTAAAATAAGAAGTTATGCTAGAGACGCCTATAACGACTTACCCAAAGTTGAAAACTCGTATGTTAAAGGCACAGTAGACTTCAACGCTATTATTCAAAAATATAAAGCCTAATTTTAGTCTTATTTTGTAAAACTAACGCTTTCGTTTAATTGTCGATTTTATGAGAGCTTTAGTGTGACTTATATCACTTGTGTTTTCTTTTTTTCTTCTTTTTAGGATGTTTGAAATTAAGGGATATTGACGTATCAGACGTAACTAAAAACCTTGTATCTTCAATTGTAGGCTCACCACCAAATAAACTCGGGTTTTGTGAAAAAGCTACCGGTTCTTTTGGGATAGACGATATAGACGTATCTAATATATTATTTTTGTTTATATCTTGAAATGCTCTTACTGCATACTCCCCCTGATTTAATCCTTCAAAATAAACGATAAGCTCATTGCTATTTAAGGTAATAGTTTTTCTTTTTAGTGGTGTGAGTAAGGCCCAATGTGCTGATTTTTCATCAGCGATTTTAAATAATTCAAATGTTATTGGTGCATCAAATGTTTTTAATTTCTTGATGGCAATGACTAACTTAAATGTTTTATCTTGTGCTGTAGTGGGTGAAATAAAACAAAAAAAACAGCATGTAAATATAAATAAGTGTATGAGAGGGTTGAAGTTCACGAGTAGATCATTTTTATTTACAAAAGGTTTTGCTATGATACGCCACTTAATTTTATCGGGCAATGAAAGGACTATTTAGTGCGAAATGTATTAGTTATTGGTTATTCGCAAACAGGGCAATTAACCCAAATAACAGACGCTATTATGGGGCCTTTAAAAACGGCTGAAAATATCAATATTGATTACCATCAAGTGGTTCCTAAAACAGCATACTCTTTCCCCTGGTCTTTTTTCGATTTTTTTCAAATAATGCCTGAATCGGTTTATATGAAGCCGATCGAATTATCATCACGTGCACCTATTCAAAAAAAATACGATTTAATTATTGTGTCTTATCAAGTGTGGTTTTTATCGCCTTCTTTACCTATATCAAGCTTTTTACAAACAGAAGACGCCAAAATACTTTTTAAAAATACGCCAACTATTACCGTTCTTGGTTGTCGAGGTATGTGGCTAACAGCACAAGAGAAAATGAAAGGTTTATTGAATAATTTAGACGCAAAGTTAATTGACAATATTGTTCTTGCTGATGAATGTGGTGCAGGGTTTAGTTTTTTAGCTACGCCTTTATGGATGTTTACCGGTAAGAAAAAGCCTTGGTCTTGGGTGCCAAAAGCGGGAGTTTCAGATGAAGATATCACTGATGCAAAACGTTTTGGTGATGCGATGATTAAACGGTTTGAAGATGTAGAACTAAATAAAAAAGACTTGTCTGAACCGATAATGAAAGGATTACAAGCAGTAAAAGTAAATGAAAAATTTATTTTTAGTGAAAAAATAGGGCATCGCAGTTTCAAAGTTTGGGGTAAGTTATTAATGCTTTTAGGTCCTCAAAATACGATACGTCGAAAATTAGGATTATGTTTTTATACCACTTTCTTATTGGCTTTAATTATTACTGTTGTACCTATTACCGCATTAATTATTAAATTACTTTCTTCAATTTTTAAAGAAAAAATATCTAAACAAAAACAGTATTATGCTCAACCTTCAGGAGAGTAACGAGCTATGGTAAAACGTGTATTTATTAATAACATTTCTGCAGTACTGCCTAATGAGAAAGTTTCAAACTCAGATATGGAAGCCGTTATTGGTAAAATAGCAGGTAAAAAATCTCGAGCTAAACCTGTAATTTTAAGAAGTAACGGCATTAAATCTCGCTACTATGGTATTGATCCTCAAACAGGTGACTTTAATTATACTAATGCGTCTTTAGCCGCTGCTGCCGTACGTAAACTTTTTAATTCTGAAGCTGAACTAAATGCTATTGATAGCTTAATTGCTAGTACTTCTATGGCAGATCAAGTTATGCCAAATCATGCAGTTATGGTGCATGGCGAATTAAAAAATCCTCCTTGTGAAGCTGTTTCAACGTCAGGTATTTGCTTATGCGGTATAACCGCATTGAAATACGCCTTTTTAAATATTAAGGCAGGCGAAAGCAATAAAAGTGTTGTGGTGGCAAGTGAACTTGCGTCAGGCATTATGAAATCTGAAAATTTTGAAGCTGAGTGTGAGCATAAACTTTCACAGCTTAATGCAAGCCCTGAAATTGCCTTTGAAAAAGACTTTTTACGTTGGATGCTAAGTGACGGTGCTGGTTCTGTTTTAGTGTCAAATGAACCTAACGCCAAAGGAATCTCGTTAGAAATTGATTGGATTGATGTGACTTCCTTTGCTAACGAAATGGAAGCTTGCATGTATTCAGGGGCTGACAAAAAAGATGGACAACTCGTTGGTTGGATGAACTACAACGCTAAAGAACGAGAACAACTCTCAATAATGTCGGTGAAGCAAGACGTAAAATTATTAAACGAAAATATTGTAAGAACGACCGTTGAAAAAGCTTTGTCTCAAATTATCAGTAAAAGAGGCATAGTCGCGCAAGATTACGATTACTTCCTTCCTCATTATTCTTCCCATTACTTCAGAGAAAGATTGTTTGAAGGTTTAGTGAATATTGATTTTTCTATACCGTACGAAAAATGGTTTACCAACCTGACTGAAAAGGGGAATACAGGCTCAGCCTCTATTTTTATTATGTTAGAAGAACTATTTAAAACGAAAGCGCTTAAACCAGGACAAAAAATATTGTGTTATATTCCTGAAAGTGGGCGATTTTCAAGCGCTTTTATGCAATTAACCGTGGTGTAATATGAAAAAAGAAGAAGTTCCTCAAGACTCATGTAAATCATACAGTGGCCATAAAAAGCTGATATATGCAGTAGGTGACGAAGGTCATTACGAAGGCGTAAAATCTTCTGGCTGGGAAGTAGAAGGCTTTGCAACCGAAATGGCCGTAAAAGCTTTAGATGAACAATTAGCCCAAGCAACAATCGATTACCAACAAGGAAAAGTATCACCTTTAGGTTATTACATTCCACTATTTCGTTTCGACTTAATGTCTTTAGCTCATGCTACTGGCTTTTTTCAATGGCAAATTAAGCGTCATATCACAGTAAAAGTATTCAATAAATTATCAGACAAAAAATTAATGAAATACTGTGCTGTGTTTAATATTTCATTAGAAGAACTTAAAAAACCGGTAATAAAATCATGAATGCGCCTTTAAATCATATTGTTCATCGTCAATCTTCTCATTGTGAATCAGGCGTAGTGGCTAACATGCTCAATAGTCAAGGGTATGAGTTATCAGAACCTATGGTATTTGGTTTAGCGTCAGCATTAATGTTTGTGTATTTACCTATGGTTAAAGTCGGCGGATTACCGCTTATTGCTTATCGTATGCCACCTAAATCAATTATTTCTTCAGTATGTAAAAAGCTGAATGTGAAGTTAACCTCGCAAAAATTTTCAAATGAAGACGAAGGAATGAAAGCATTAGATGAAGCTTTAGCTAATGGAAAGTTAGTGGGCCTACAAACTTCAGTTTATTGGTTACCCTATTTTCCTGAAGATATGAGGTTCCAATTTAACGCACATAACTTAATGGTATATGGAAAAAATGAAGCAGGTGATTATCTGATCAGTGATCCCGTGTTTGAAGACGTTGTTACTTGTCCTGCAGAAAGCTTAAAACAAGCGCGTTTTGCTAAAGGTATGCTGGCAGCAAAAGGATTAATGTATGTTATGGATAAACCTGATGTAACAAGTGATTTAGCTATACAAATTAGAAAAAGCATCAAAAAAACAGCCAAAATGATGAATGGTCTTATACTACCTTTTTTTGGTATCAAAGGTATTTATCACTTAGCTAAAAAAATAGATAAACTTAAAAACGCGCCAGAACAAGAAGTGGGGATGTTTTTAAGTAATATCGTTAGAATGCAAGAAGAAATAGGCACCGGCGGTGCAGGCTTCAGGTTTATGTATGCAAGCTTTTTAGATGAAGCTTCACAATTACTGAAAGACGATAAGTTGCATGAAATATCTCAATTTACCACTGAAGTAGGTGACTTATGGCGAGAGTTTGCGATGAAAGCCGTACTGTTTTGTAAAAAACGTAAAAATATTACATTAGAAGAAGTATCTGCAAGTTTAAGAGTGTGTGCTGAGCATGAAACTCTTTTACGAGAAAAACTATTAGCGTGGAGCAAATAAATAATGAATCGTAGAGTTTTAGTTACAGGATCAGGTAAAGGGATTGGTAAAGCTATAGCATTGAAGCTTGCTGATATGGGATTCGATATTTGTTTACATTGTCGTTCAGATATAAACAGCGCTAAAGCGGTTGCTACATTAGTTGAAGAAAAAGGTGTAAAAGCAAATATTGTTCAGTTTGATGTTTCTGATAGACCGTTAGCAAAGCAAGTGCTTGAAGCTCAAATTGAAGAGTTTGGAAGCTTTTATGGCGTTGTATGTAACGCTGGTATTTCAGCTGACACGGCATTTCCAGCAATGACAGAACAAGAGTGGGACAGTGTTATTCATACGAATTTAGATGGTTTTTATAATGTATTACACCCACTTGTTATGCCAATGGTAAGTGCACGCAAAGGTGGTCGAATTATTACTATTTCCTCACTATCTGGAGAAATTGGTAACCGTGGGCAAGTGAATTACAGTGCATCAAAGGCAGGTGTTATCGGCGCAACAAAAGCCTTAGCGCTTGAATTAGCTAAACGTAAAATTACCGTTAATTGTGTAGCTCCTGGTTTAATTGAAACTGAAATGACAGATGACTTACCAATTGGTGATATTAAAAACATGATCCCATTAAGAAGAATGGGGAAACCTGAAGAAGTTGCCAGTGCTGTAGGCTTTCTTATTTCGGATGATGCTGGTTACGTTACACGTCAAGTAATCTCTGTAAACGGCGGAATATCATAAAGCCATGCAATCTATTTATAAAACAGGTGCTTGTTTAAAACTGTTTGTATCTGCTTTCATTTTGTTATTTATAAATAGCGTGTATGCAAAAGCGCCTGACTTTTTAGAAAATGCCGAATATTCATTTGGAATGGGAGGCGGTATTACTTATTTAAATGATTATATTGGTTCTGATGAGTCTAGTGCTTACGTGTTTCCATTCCCTTTTGTTTATTTTAAAAATGAACACTTAAAGATTGATAGGAATGTTTTTGAAGGAAATATATTTACCAACAAAAAATGGCATTTAGCATTTGATGCTGCAGGTAATTTACCTGTTAATAGCGACGATAATAAAGTCAGAGCTGGAATGCCTGATTTAGATTGGGTGGGAGAAATAGGGCCTTCTATTGAGTATTACATTCAAGGTGATGCCCAAAGCAAAAATAAGTTATATATTGATTGGTCTGTCAGAAAAGCGATAGCAACAGACTTTAAACATATCGATAATATTGGCTGGGTTTCACAACTCAGTTTGACTCAAAAATATGTAGTACAACAAAAAATAAAGGGCGGTGATGTGGTTATCGACTCATCGGTTTCTGCATTGTATAATGCATCACAATATTCAGGTTATTACTACAATGTACTTACTGAGTATGAAACTACTGAAAGACAGCAATATAGAGCCAGTTCAGGGTATGCTGGTTTTAGACTTGCAATTGGTGGCACTTGGCGTAAAAATAATTACTGGATAGGTATTTTTACTCGATATAGTAATATTGGTAACACAGCGTTTGAACACAGTCCTCTTGTTAAAAAAAATCATAACTTATTAGCTGGGATTGCTGTTTCATATATATTTTTAGATAACTAAAGGGAATAAAAATGAATATAAGTAAATTAGTAATAGCTTCTGTAGCGGCTCTTATTTTAACATCTTCTGCACAAGCTCGTGATGATCGTAATAGATATGACATTCAATCTTTATTGGAAAGCGAAAAAGCTAAAAAGGCATTATTAGATGTTCCATTGCATTTTGCTGAAAATAGCCCTACAAAATTTGAATCTAAATATGGCGAAGTATCAACTAATAAAAAAACCAATGCCTTTATGAAAAGTGATCAGGAAGCATGTGAATGGGCAATGTTGTCAGCATTAAAAGCGTTACAAGAACGTGCTGTAAGAGAAGGTATGACAGACGTAATTAACATAACATCTAATTATAAAAACCAACCTTTTTCATCTCCTACTGAATTTGAATGTGGCTCAGGTGCCGTTATGGCAGGTGTTGCATTAAAAGGCACTTTAGTAAAAATAGCTAAATAATTTTTTCTCCCATACTTTGATATTTAATTATCAAAGTATGGGCACCTTTAAAAATCATTAATAATAATAAATAATAGGTGCACAATTCACTATAACTTGATAAGTTTGAATTGAAAATTAAGGACACATACCTCGTTTGTATGTAATTTCTGTTAAAAATAAAACAAAGAAGAAATTAAAATGAAGAAATGGCTTTTTTCAAATAATGGTGAGATCACCAATCCCTTCACTTTTGCCGAAGCGCAAGAATATATCTCAGAAAACTCAAATTTAGATTTATATGTTTGGCATCCATCTTTTACACATTGGATGCCACTTAGTAGTATTGATGACTTTGATGTTGAGATATCGATCCCTGTTCCACCTGTAGCTTTACCAAAAGAGCTCATAGAGGAATATAAAAACCAAGAGCAAGGATTATTTAAAACATTAACTCGAATAGACAATACACTCGGGAATACTCGAGCAGCATTGTCTGAACTTGATAATGATATTGATACTTATAAAAACTTTACAGAAAAGCTAAATACTGAAGTTGAGATAACACTTAACAATGTACGTAAACAGTATGCAGCTCTGCAAAAAAGTATTGATGAGTTTAAAAAGGATGAGCTTGTTTTTTAATTATAGGCAAGTTTTCAATATGGGTTTTAACATCTAGTTTATAAAAACAATAAGATAATAATTATGAAAAAATGGTATTTTTCAGATGATGGCAAAGTTACAGGGCCATATAGTCTAAATGATGCAAGTGCATTACTTGCTAAAAATAATGAACTGTATGGGTGGAATTCTTCTTTAAGCCAATGGTTACCGGTTACACATATTTCAGAATTAAGTGAATTTATTTCTGAAAGCAAACCTACGGTTCAGGTATCGAAAGAGCTAATAGATAAATTTGTTACTAAAAAGCGTGATTTAAATAAAAAAGTCACTTTGATTGATGAAAGTATTAAAAAGACTCAAGTACATATTGAAACTTTTGAAAAAGAGATAAATAAATATAAACAATTAACTGAAAGTTTGTCTTCAGATGTAAAAGATAATATTTTACCTTTAGAAAAAAAACATCAGTTCGTGACTAAACAACTAAGAGAATTAGCTAAAGCTTCAGAAATAGCTAAACATGAAATCATAGATGTTGTACAAGAGTTTGGCGATTTAGTTTTAAGCAAGTCGAATGAAAATACAGAAGCGTTATTAGCACTTAAAGAATTACCAGAGCTAAAAGCTGAAGATAACGTTGATCAAGTGAGAGTACAGAAGCCTTCTGTAAAAGTTAATCCCCCTGAAGCGGTAAAAACAGAAGAAAATAAAACCGTTAACAAAAGCGTTGCTATTGAAAAGTCGGAATCTGAAAAAGTTGTTCCCTTAAAAGAAAATACAACGGCCGAGAAAGAACCATCAATAAAATCTTCAGCGCAAGAATCATCAGTAGAAAAAACAGCTGGAGAAAATAAAGCCTTTAGCGGTGTTAAAAATAAGTTTAAATCTGTTTTTAAACCTAAAGTTGAAGAACCCGCAATGAAGTTATCTGAACAACTAAAACAGCTAGAAAAAGAACCAGAAGAAGAGTTAGTTTATATTGATTCAGACGTTGGTGATGAATCGTTTGAAGACAGTGATTTAAAAAGAAAGCGTAGACGACGTAGACGTTTTTAAAGTTGTTAAAATAAAAAAGCTGAATAAATATTCAGCTTTTTAGTTTTTAGTGACCCGTCCTAAATAAGGTTGACACTTTTTCGACAATAAAATGGAGAGTGTTATGGAATCAACAACTAAACGTACCCAAAAAGATTATTCAATCGCTTTTAAATAAGGTGTTGTAAAGCAAGTGGAAAGAGGGGGGCAATATTGCTCAAATGAATATCAACATCTTCACAGAAAATATGATGTAAAATGTTCAATGACAGATGGCTATGATTGTATCAAAATGCTTTGGCGGAGCGTATAAACGGTATACTCAAAAATGAATACTTGTTGGTAAAACCTAGATAGTTATGTGAAGCTAAGAGAATGGTTGCAGAAGCAGTCATGCTCTATAATCAAAGAAGGCCGCATACGGCCTTAAAATACAAAACGCCCGATGAAGTATATCAGGCGTTTTAATTAAATTACTTTCAACCCATACTAGGACGGGTCATAGATTAAATATATTAAGAACAAATTATTTATCTAATAAGGTAAATATCTTTTTAGCAATATCTGTATTGTCTTGATACCCATTAAACATGTCTTTATTGCTACCTAAAGCAAAAACAGGAACATCGGCAGCTGTGTGGCCTGAAGATGTCCAACCTGTATTTGTACGACCATCTATTACCTTTTTAACTGCAGTGTATAGTGCTTTTTCAAGACTAATTTTTTTAGACTTAGCCTCATCTGTAATCGCTGTAATTTGAATGTTTTTTAACGTATCACTTTTGACAGTAATAAGTGTTGATAATTCATCTTCAGTTAATTCAAAGTTAAATAGTTCGTTAGTTTTAGTTTTAGTTATATCATTAGTTTCAAGTGCTTTAGCTATAGATGCAGGAGATTGAAGCATGGTTCTTAAAACTTCAGGTTTCCATTCGTAAACGCCGTGTGCGCCTAAAGTAACACCACCTGTGCTGTGATCGGCTGTTACAACTACTAAGGTATCAGGGTGTGATTTAACGTAAGTTTCTAAGTATTCAAGTGTTTTTGCTAAATCGTCCATTTCGCCCATAGCTGCTGCTATATCGTTTGCGTGTCCGCCCCAATCAATTTGACTGGCTTCAATTAATAGAAAATAACCTTTTTGGTTTTCTAAATGTTTTGTTGCTGCTTTGGCCATGCTTGAAAGACGATGCATGTTGGTATCGTCTAATGCCCAAGGTAAACCTTTTTTATCAAATAAACCGAATAAAGGTTTATCGGTTGTCGTTGTTTCTAGTGCCTGATAACTATCTACGTAGGTAAACCCATTATCTTTAAATTCGTTAACGAGATTACGGTCGTCTCTAATAAAGTATTTCCAACCTCCGCCAAGGTATACGTCGGCTTTTATACCATCATCTATGTAGCTATCAGCAATTTCGTTGTAGTTTTGTCTGCTTTCATTGTGAGCTAAATAAGAGGCAGGTGTCGCGTGATTGATTTGTGAAGTCACCACTATACCTGTTTTTTTACCGAGTGATTTAGCTCGCTCTAGTACAGTTTCAAGTGGATTCTTATCCATATCAACACCAATAGCGCCATTATAGGTTTTATTTGCTGTTGAAAGCGCAGTAGCACTAGCTGCTGAATCAGTTACATATGAATGATGAGTGTCGGGGTAGGTACTGCTCATACCAACTAAATGTCTGTCGAAAACGGTATTTTCTACTTTAGGTGTTGTTGGATCATCTTTAAAGTAGCGATAGGCTGTTGTATAAGTGGGGCCCATACCGTCACCTACAACCATAATAATATTTTTAGGTGCTGAAATAACTGGCGCTGACTCTGCTGGGGTAACTGTTGTTTTTGATTCGTTACCGCACGACATAGTCAAACCAGCAATGGTTAATGCTGCAAGTATTTTATTCATAATAGGATGTCCTATAGATTTTTTAAAGGTTATAGGCTGATATCAACCCAAACTAAACGGTGATCTGAAGAAGCAGCTCTGTCTTTAACAAGCCTAAATTCATCATCTGTTGGTAATGGCCAAAACACACCAGAATTTATAATGGTAATAAGGTTTTTGGAAGGTAAAACATAATCAGCTCGCATACCCCAATGTGCAGTATGGTTTTTACTGTATGGGTTATTTGGGTTGTGAGCTTTTCCGCCTTTACTGCCGGGTTTACTGTCTTGAATATTAGGGTGAGCAAGTAAATCGGTTATACCTTCTTTAATGGCATCGCCGTCAACACTTGAAGCATTTTGGTCTCCCATAATAACAAAAGCGCTATTTGGGGCTATGCCGCCTTTTATACCGTTGTCGTCGTATAAATAATCGTTTTTATTCGGTGTTATATAATCATTCCATAATCGTATTTCGTCGTGATTACGCTTGCCGTTTCTATCTTCAGGACCATCAAAAACAGGCGGAGTAGGGTGGCTGGCTAATACGTGAAGTGTTTTATTGCCAATAGTGACAGGGATGTCCCAATGGGATTTAGACGATAATCTAAAATTATTCCATGCTTCGTCGTTGTACCAAGGTTTATTCGTTTTTGGATCTATTGGCTTTAAAGCATTTGGCATATCTTTCCATTTAAAGTGTTGGAAAGTTCTAATGTCTTTTTCATTAATAGGGTATTTTGATAATAACACCATACCAAAATGGCCGGGGAAGTAACCAAAGCCGTAATTATCGTTAGGTGAATCACCTTTAACTTTATCGTTATTTAAATCAAACGGCGTAGGTACACCTGTATTTACAGGGCCTTGGTAAAAGTAAGGAAAATTAATGGCTGTTTGGCCCTGTTGGCTTTTATTTAAGTACTTAGATAAAAAGCGTTTAATGGCTTGATGAGAGTCATCTTCACGATCAAATTCATTTAATAAAATAATATCAGGGTTAACACGCTGAATAATTTCAGCAATATTTCTTATTTGTTGATGATTGTTTTTTAATTGCGTGCTGAGCTCATTACCTTTTACTGATGGAACTTGGCCTTTAACATAAGGAAGATAATTCAAAGCTTCCATACTTACATTGAATGTTGCTATACGAAGTTTTTGAGGTGTTTTAGTTTCATTAGCCATACTTAAGCCTGTAATGAGTAAAGGTAAAATCGCTAGCAGTAAGATAATTTTTTTCAATGTTGTTCCTTATTTAGCAATAGGAGATTAATCTTTCTTTAAACCACAACCACGCAGAATAAAGTCGGTTAAAAATGCCGTAACTTTTTCGCAATCTTCATCTTCAAAATCTGCCTGATTCATTACCGTTAATATTTGATTATCAAAGTCAGCATAATGTTGGGTTGAAGACCAAATAAGAAAAATTAAATGTACAGGATCAACATTAACCATTTCACCATTGTCTATCCATTGCTGAAATAAAAGCGCCTTTTCTCTTACCCACTTGCGTAAATAGGTACGCGTAAAATCTTTTAGGTGTTGCGCACCTTGAATAATTTCCATAGCGTAAATTTTAGAGGCCGCAGGTTCTTTAAATGATAACTGAACTTTAGACGCGATAAATTTTTCAATAGCTACTATAGGTCCGTGGTCAGGATCTATATCACCAATAGCATCATCCCACATAGCTAATGTACGCTCTAAAACAGCATGGTATATGTTCTCTTTATTTTTAAAGTAATAAAGTACATTAGCTTTAGGTAACTCTGCTCGGTCAGCAATTGCTTGTACCGTAGCACCTTTATAACCCTGTAAGATAAATTCTTCTTGAGCGGCAGCTAATATTTTATCTTGGCTTTTTTCTCTAATACTGCCTTGTTTTGTTGTTTTGATAGTCTGCTCTTTTTGTTGAATGTTACTTTGTTTAGTTAGTTTATTATTTTCTTTCATATAATTGAACACTCCTGTAATCAAAAAACGCAGCTTGTATTCATATACTGAGCTTATACGAAGTTAATAATTAAACTATATAGCTGACTATATGGTTTAACTACTGAAATTTATTTTTATCATTTCTGTCATTTTAAAACAATTTAATGACAGAAATATTAAATTATTTTATATGTATATCTCGTTAATTTAGCTTCTTTATAGCTTGAAAAGTATAAAGCGAGTAAAAAACAGAAGTTATTGTAGGTTATTAGCTGGTTAATATCATTTTTAAATTTTTTGTTGTTTATTAGGTTTGTTTTATATTTTTCTTAGCCTTTTGATTTTATAGGTGTGTGCTTGGGCTTAAATATAAGTTGACCGTTTGGTTTGTAAAATTTAATTGTTTTTTGTAAGTATAATATTTTGTTTTAAAAATAACATTTTTAATATCTAAAAGAATTTATGAAATAATTCTTATTAAATATAATTTTTATTAAGTTATTGTAAAATAATGTTAAATCTTTATTTTTGTTTGTTTTTTAATATTGTGAGATAAGTTGTTTTAATTTGCTTTTTAACGTGAGATGAAATCATGTAATGAAAATGTAAAGAAACTTTGCTTTAATCAGAATTAACTATAATAAATATAAAAAATAAATACTAACTAATTGCACAACATTTTACTTAAACATAAGAACACAATTTTTAAACTTATACTAAGGAATATATGATGAAAACTCATCGACTCTCAAAACTTACTGGTGCTGTTGTTTTAGCACTTGGTTTGTCAACATCAGCCATGGCTGCTGATACCTCTTCAGGTATTAGGGGTACTATTGTTGGACCTGCAGGTAATGCAGCTGCTAACACCACTATTATTGTTACGCATGAGCCTTCAGGCACACGTAAAACATTAACAACTAATGACTCAGGAGCTTTTTTCGCTCAAGGGTTACGTGTTGGTGGACCTTACACAATAGAAATTGACTCTGATAAATTTCAAGATAAAAAATTATCAAATGTTTATATTTCATTAAGTGAAGTGTTTCGTGTTTCTGAATCTCTAGAAGATTTAAATGTAGAGCGCATTGAAGTAACTGGAACGTCTAGTTTATATGAGCAAATAAGTGGTTCTGAAAGTACTTTTTACGGTGATCAAATCAGTAAAGCGGCTTCTTTTAACCGAGATATTAAAGATATTGCTCGTCAAAACCCTATGGCTGTTGTAGGTAATGATGGTTCTTCATTATATTTAGCAGGGAGTAACCCTCGTTATAATAGTTTGAAAGTTGATGGTGTAAAACTGAATGATGATTTTGGTTTAGCTGGTAACGGTTACCCAACTGAGCGCTCGCCTATTGCTTTTGATTCTATTGAGCAATTAAGTGTAGCAATTGCACCTTTCTCCGCAAAAGAAGGTGGTTTTTCTGGTGGACAACTTAGTGTTGTTACAAAATCAGGTACGAATGATTTTCACGGAAGTGTATTTTTTGAAAAAGCACAAGATTCTTGGGCTGGCGATCCAGAGCATCCTGAAACAGGCGAAGACATTAAATTAAAATTTAAAGAAGAAAGTTATGGAGCTACTTTAGGTGGTCCAATTATTAAAGATAAGCTTTTCTTCTTTGCTTCATATGAAACATTTGAAGCACCTAGTACTGTTAATACAGGCCCCGCTGGTTCTGGTGTAGCAAATGAAATCAGTAATGTCTCATTAAATGATCTTGAACGTGTAGTGAGTACAGCACAATCTAAGTATGGTTATGATGCGGGTTCTTGGGATGCATCAATTCCTTTAGAAGATGAAAAATATTCTTTAAAACTAGACTGGAATATTAACGACGATCATCGCGCCTCATTAACTTATGGTTATGGCTTTAGTAATAGTGCTGGTAATACAACTGGCCGTTCAAACGAATTGTATTTATCTTCGCATTGGTACAATAGAACAAATGAGTATGAGACGTATGTTGGTCAGTTATTCTCGTATTGGACAGAAAACTTTTCAACTGAAATGAAAGCATCATACAAAGAAAGTACAAACAGCCAAGCTTCTGTTGGTGGTTTGGAATTTGGTGAAGTTAAGATTGACCATGGTGGTGGGAAAATTAATTTAGGTTCTGATGATAGCCGCCATGCTAATCAATTGAGTAATGAAACATTGCAATTACGATTCAGTGGTGAATATTTACTTGATGATCATGCAATTTCATTTGGTTGGGAATATGAAAAAGTTGATGTATTTAACATCTTTATGCAACATTATTTAGGATCATGGTATTTTGATTCTATTGAAGACTTTGAATCAGGGAACGCTGATTGGTTTGAATATCAAAATAACCCAAGTTTAAATAGAGATGATGCTGCTGCAAGCTTTAGTTTAAGTAACCATGCTTTTTATGTTGAAGATAGCTGGGATGTTAATGATACTTTCAATTTAACTTATGGTTTACGTTATGAACGTATTTCTAACAGTGACAAGCCTACAGAAAACGCATTATTTGAAAAACGTAATGGTTTTAAAAATAATGAAAATTTAGATGGCGCAGATATCCTTTTACCTCGCGTAGGCTTCAAATGGGATCTAGATGAAGAAATTGAAGGCTTAACGCTTCGTGGTGGTTTTGGTTTATTTAGTGGTGGTAGTCCTAACGTATGGGTATCAAATTCATTTACTAACGATGGTAGTCGTATTGCTGCCTATAGTAGCCGAAATGAAAGTGATGCTGACCAATCTTTGGTTGATGCATACCTAAACAACCCAGATCCTAGCAGTATTCCACAACGAGCTTTAGATACAATCTCTGGTTCATCGCTAGACGGTGCTAATTCTAATATTGATGCTATTGACCCTGATTTCGAAATTCCAAGCACATGGCAATATAGTGTTGCAGCAGATTATGTTGCTGACTTTAGTGCTATAGGGTTAGGCGAAAACTGGAACATCAGCGGTGAAGTTTTATACAAGAAAGTTAAAGATGGAGTTATTTGGGAAGATTTGAGTCGTCAAGTTGACACTTCTCGTGGTCTTAACGGCTATACTGTAGATGGTCGCCCAATCTATGGTTTTGCATTTAATACAGATAGTGAAGCTTATCAAGCAGGTGATCAAGGACGAGGTCGTCGTGATATTTTAATGACAAATATTAGTGGTGGTGAAACATTAATTAAAACGTTTAGTTTAAGTAAAACCTTTGAAAGTGGTTTGAATATGAATTTCTCGTATACTAATACTGATGTGGAAGATCGCTTTGCAGCATCAGGAACTTCATCTAATACGTCATATGAGTTCCATCCGGTATACGATCCACAAAATGTTGCTCTAGGCACCTCATCTTATGAAACTAAGCACAGAATTACATTAAATTTACGTTACAGCACTGAGTTCATCGGCGGTTATGCAACAACATTCCATGCATTTTTTGAACGTAAATCTGGTCGCCCATACAGCTGGGTCTTAGGTAAAAACTTTAATGAAACTGGTTTAGATGGTGATTTAGATCTTCATCCGGCATATTTACCTTACATTCCAACAGGATCTGATGATGCAGCCGTTGATTTTGCAAATGGTCTGAGTTATTCAGAAATTGTTTCACAACTTGAAGTTCTTGGATTATCTACTGAAGGCGGAGCTTTAGCTAAAAATAATCAGCGTGCTCCTTGGGTTTCAAGTCTTGATTTAAGAATTGAACAAGAGCTTCCTGGTATTTTTGATGGGCATAAAGGCTTGTTGTATATAGATATTGATAATGCTTGGGCAATTATTGATAAAGACTCGGCTCGTGTTTATAGAAATGAATTTGGCAACAGTACGTCAGATTTGTTTGGTTATGATATTAATGACCAAGGACAATATGTATACAGTTCTAAAAACGCAGAAGCAGATGATGCACCTACTGTTTTTGAGGATAGAGCATCTACATGGAATGTTAAAATTGGTGTTAAATACACTTTCTAATTTTAATGTTTGATATCTAATCAAAGCCGCACTTTATGTGCGGTTTTTTTTTAAAAACTAATCGCCCTAAAATTAACTTTAGTACTAGTAATATCAATCAAGCTAGATTAATATTTAACTTACTTGACTATATGGTCAGTTTTTATTGTGGGAGATATCAATGAATACTCAATCAAACTATCAAGATCAAATTACCAAAGCGAAAGAAGCTTACTTAAAAGCTTATGCACCGTATAGCAACTTTAGAGTGGGTGCGGCAGCGTTAACTGAGTTAGGTCATATTGTTAGCGGTTGTAATGTTGAAAATGCTTCTTATGGTTTAACGGTATGTGCTGAGCGTAACTGTATTGCACAAGCGGTTATAAATGGCGAAACGCGTATTCAGTCAATTGTTGTATACACAGAACAAGACAAACTTACACCTCCTTGCGGCGCATGTAGGCAGGTGATAGCAGAGTTTTTAGCCGAAGATGCAAAGGTGATTTCTGCTAACCATTTAGGAGATACAAAAATTTGGACGGTATCTGAGTTGTTACCAGATGCTTTTACACCAAAAAGTTTATTAGACATTTAATTCAATAATTATAAGAAATTTAAGGAACACCTATGTTGTTACCACAAGAAATTATTAGAACAAAACGTGATGGATTAATTTTGTCTGCTGATAAAATTCAAGGTTTTGTTGATGGATTAGTCAATGGAAGCTTTAATGATGCACAAGTGGGCTCAATGGCAATGGCAATATTTCAGCAAGGAATGGAAATTGAAGAAATTGTTGCTTTTACCAAAGCTATGATGAACTCGGGCGATGTATTGTCGTGGCCTGAACTTGATGGACCTGTAGTTGATAAGCATTCAACAGGTGGAGTAGGTGACAAGGTTAGCTTTATGCTTGCTGCAATTGTTGCGGCTTGTGGTGCTTATGTACCTATGATTTCAGGCCGTGGTTTGGGTCATACGGGTGGAACGTCTGATAAGTTAGAAAGCATTGCTGGCTTTAATGTTCAACCCACTATTTCTGAATTTAAACGTATCGTTAAAGATATTGGCGTTGCTATTATTTCTCAAACAGACAACTTAGCCCCCGCAGATAAGCGTCTTTATAGTATTAGAGATGTTACGGGGACTGTTGAGTCTATCCCTTTAATAACGGCTTCCATTTTATCTAAAAAATTATCAGCAGGATTAGATACACTGGTAATGGATGTGAAAATGGGTAATGGCGCCATGATGTCAGATATGACTCAAGCGATTCAACTTGCACAAAGCATTGTAAGTGTTGCTAATGGTGCAGGTGTGCCAACTCAAGCCATTATTACTGATATGAATCAGGTATTAGGTACATCGGCAGGTAATGCGGTTGAAATGTATGAAACCGTTAAATATTTAACAGGTAAGCAACGTGAACCTAGACTACACGCAGTAGTTGTTGCTTTAGCAACGTCTATGCTAATCAGTTCAAAAATTGCAAATACAGAAGCGGAAGCTAAAACTAAAATTAATGCTGTACTAGCTAATGGTGAAGCGGCTGAAGTATTTTCTAAAATGATTGCAGCTCTAGGTGGACCTAATAATCTTTTAGAAGCGCCGTGGGAATCAATGACTAAAGCAAACGTAATTAAAGACGTGATTGCTACTCGTTCAGGTTATATCTCAGGTATGCAAACACGCGATATAGGTTTGTCTATTGTAGGTATGAAAGGTGGAAGAACAGCTAATGGTCAGTTGATTGATCACAGTGTTGGCTTTGATAGAATTTTACCTGTAGGTACTGTTGTTAATAAAGGGGATGCCGTTGCTCGAATTCATGCTGCAAATGAAGAGCAGGCAACGAAAGCTAGCCAAGAATATTTAACGGCTTTATCTATTAGCGAAACTAAAGCTGAAGAACTCCCTGTTATTTATAAAATCATAGATTAGTTTCTTAAAGCTTTATCGTCTTTAAGTTGTTACACGTTAATATTATTAATTAATGTGTGACAACTCTGTTCTTTTTCTTTTCTATAATGCTTATCGACTCCTTTCAAGTTTAAGACGTTGTATTTAGATTTTATTTGTTTACAATTGTTTTTATTCAGTAAAAATTAAAATTTACTAGTAAAAAAAATATTCATGCCATCTATTGAGGTGGTATGGAGTTATAAACTAATACGGGGAAAATCAATGATCAAAAAAATATTTCTGCTAGGGATTTTTGTTTCCCTTAGTTTTACTGGTTGTAGTGTTATAAAAAATGAAGATACAGCAGCTAAAAAGCTAAATGTTGTTATTCTTGATGGTCAAAATAATCACGCTGTTTGGCCAAAATCTACATTAATGATGAAACAATACTTAGAGCAATCGGGCTTGTTTAATGTTGATATTTATCGTACTTCAAACCTATGGCGCTCAACTGGGTATAATAATATTATTGAGCAATATCCGTTAAACGACGGAAAAAACTATCAAGAATATAAAGAACCTAAAGCTGATGTTGATTTTAGCCCTAATTTTGAAGCTTATGATGTGGTTGTTTCAAACTTGGGTTGGAAAACAGCACCTTGGCCAGTTGAAACTAAAAATGCTTTTGAAAAATATATGAGGCGTGGAGGCGGCCTTGTTGTAGTGCATGCTGCTGATAACGCTTTTCCTGAATGGAAAGCCTACAATGAAATGATTGGCTTAGGCGGATGGGGAAACCGGAACAAGCAACATGGGCCTTATGTTTATTATAACGACGCAGGTAAGTTAACGCGCGATTTTCAAGCTGGAGGCGCCGGTCGTCATGGAAAAGTACAAAAATTTCATATCGATATTCGAGATTCTTCTCATCCCATTACACAAGGTTTACCTGAACGCTGGTTACATGCTCCCGATGAAATGTATGAACACTTACGCGGCCCTGCACAAAACATGACTATTCTTGCTACGGCTTATCCGCATTATCGTAAAAAAGAGGATGCACGTAACGAACCGGTGTTAATGACGCTTAATTATCATAAAGGACGTATCTTTCATACCACGTTAGGACATGATCAAAGAGCGTTTGAAGGTGTTGGATTTATTACGACTTTTTTACGAGGAGCTGAGTGGGTGGCTACAGGAAAAGTGACAACACCTGTTCCAACTGATTTTCCTACTGAAACCAATGCAAATATAAGAACGTTTGATTTACCTAAATAATGCTTTAAAAGTATTTAAATGTAAGGCGAATATTGAACGCATAGATAACTAAATTTTTATGATGAAACCGCTCTTGACCAAGCTTCAACTCAAGAGCGGTTATTTAGTTTTTATTGCTGTTAATTCGACTTACAACGTACCAAAAATTTTATCACCAGCATCACCTAACCCCGGTAATATATAACCATTTTCATTAAGTTTGTCGTCTATAGCACCAATAAATAAATCAACATCAGCATGGTTTTGTTGAAGTAGCTCAATACCTTCAGGCGCGGCAACTAAAAATATAGCTTTAATGTTTTTACAGCCTGATTTTTTTAATAGCTCTATAGTTGCTAAGGCGGTTCCGCCTGTGGCTAACATAGGGTCAATAATAATGGCTGTACGCACATTGACATCAGCAACTACATTTTCATAATAGCTTTCTGGTTGCAGCGTTAGTTCATTTCTTTGTAAGCCTACTACACTAATTTTTGCACAAGGGAGTATGGTAAGGGCGCCATCTAACATACCTAATCCTGCTCTTAATATAGGAATTAATGTCGGTTGTTTATCGGCTAACAGGGGGGTAGAAATATCGCCAGACCAACAAGCAATATTTTGATTAGCTAGTGCAAGTTCAGTGGTCGCTTCCATGGTCAGCATGGTGGCTAATTCTCTGGTTAGCTCGCGAAAAGACTTGACTGAAATAGCATCTTTTCTGAGTAAACTGATTTTATGTTTTACAAGCGGATGTTTGCTTTCGAAAATAGCCATAAGTATCTTTTATCCTTGATAAATTAAGGTTAGGTCCAAACCAACGTTTTAAAGTGGGCTCGGCATAAAGGTTCGTATCGTTCATTACCGCCAACTTCGACTTGTTCACCGTTTTTAACAGGGTTGCCGTTTTCATCACGTCGTATAACAAAGTTAGCTTTACGACCACAGTGACATATAGTTTTAAGTTCCACTAATTTATCAGCCCATGCAAGCAACGCGGCACTACCTGAAAAGGTTTCGCCTAAAAAGTCGGTTCTAATGCCGTAGGCAAGTACAGGAATATCTAAACCGTCAACAATATCTGTAAGTTGTTTCACTTGAGCTTTTGATAAAAACTGTGCTTCGTCTATCAGTACACAATCTATTTTATTTGTGTTGTTTTCACGTTTTATTTCATCAAATAACTGGGTATTTGCGTCGAACAAGGATGCGTCTGCATGCAACCCAATTCGAGAGGCTATTTTTCCTTGCTCGAATCGGTCGTCTAGTTTTGCAGTATATAGTAATGATCTTAGGTTACGTTCAGAGTAATTGTAAGCAGATTGAAGCAGGTGAGTCGATTTACCTGCATTCATTGTTGAATAATAAAAATAAAGCTGAGCCATGAGACTTATGTACCTAAGGTCATTTCAAAATTAATATGCTGAAGCACTCGGTTTATCGACATTTTGGTTTAAGGTAATTAAAAGGTTACCTAGTAGGCTACTTGCACCAAATCGGAAATGTGTTTTGTTAAGCCAAGATGCGCCTAAAATATCAAACACTAAGTTTAAGTAAACCTCTGCATCTTCGACATTTTTAACGCCACCTGCGGCTTTAAAGCCTACATTAGGATTCAAGTCGTTTATTACATTTAACATGATTTTAGCTGCTTCAGGTGTAGCATTAATAGCCACTTTACCTGTAGAGGTTTTAATAAAATCAGCTCCAGCGTTAATCGATATTTCACTCGCTTGTTTAATGAGCTCTGGTGTTGCAAGCTCGCCAGATTCAATAATTACTTTAAGTAAAACATGTGCACCACACGCGGCTTTACACGCTTTAACAAGCTCAAAACCAATATCTGTATTACCGGCAATTAGTGCTTTGTAAGGGAATACTACATCCACTTCGTCAGCACCTAGTTTAACTGCTTCAAGAGTTTCGCTTACAGCTAAATCAACATCATCATTGCCGTGAGGGAAGTTAGTAACTGTGGCTATTTTGATATTTGGTGTATTTTGTTTGGCTAATTGAGCTTTAGCTACAGGGATATATTTAGGATAAATACAAATAGCTGCTGTTTCACCAACAGACGACTTCGCCTGTTGGCATAATGTAATAATGTCGTTATCTGTTTCAGTATTCGTTAAAGTGGTTAGGTCGATTAACGATAACGATAGGGCGGCGATGTCTTGTTTATTTGTCATGTTAAAGCTTCTTAATAATAAATTTATTCATGTTAACTATGGTTACATAGTGTCATTACAATGTAATGAAAATACCCGCAATAGCGGCACTCATTAAGTTGGCAAGTGTTGCTGCAATCATGGCTTTTAAGCCTAGGCGAGCTATGTCTGGTCTGCGACTTGGTGCCATTGAACCAATACCGCCTAACAAAATTGCAATAGACGATAAGTTAGCAAAACCACATAATGCAAAGGTAACTATTGCTTGTGTGCCAACACTTAACGAGTCTTTAATTTCTACAAAATTAACATAGGCAAAAAATTCATTAACTACAATTTTTTGACCGATAAAACTACCGGCTTGTAGCATCTCGCTTGCAGGAACGCCAATAACGTAAGCAATAGGTGCAAATATGTAGCCGAGCATCCATTCAATTGTAATATGGTCGTAACCAAATAAAGAACCAATGCCACCAATTATCATGTTTAATAAAGCGATTAGGGCAATAAAGGCAAGTAGCATAGCACCAACGTTTACAGCTAATTTTAATCCTGAGGTTGCGCCTGTTGCGGCTGCATCTATTACGTTTACCGGTTTTTCGTCTTCTTCTACTTCTTCAACTTCATCTTGATTAATGTTCATTTTTTCTGTTTCAGGAATAATGATTTTTGCCATTAATAAGCCGCCAGGAGCAGCCATAAACGAAGCCGCAATTAGGTATTTAAGATCGATACCTAAACCTGCATAACCAGCCATTATACTACCTGCGACAGAGGCTAACCCCCCCACCATAATAGCGAATAACTCAGATTGACTCATTTTAGCGATATAAGGGCGGACTATTAAAGGGGCTTCAGTTTGGCCAACAAATATATTAGCCGTAGCAGAAAGAGATTCAGGTTTAGATGTTTTTAATAGCTTTTGTAAGCCACCGCCAATAATTCGAATAACCCACTGCATAACACCTAAATGATATAAAACAGCAATTAACGAAGAGAAGAAAATAATAACGGGTAATACGCGTATAGCAAAAACAAACCCCACACCATTAGAAAACATAGCGTCGGTGCCTAAGCCGCCAAATAGAAAATTGATACCTGCTTTGGCACTATCTATAACTTGTTGAACGCCATTAGTAATGGATATTAAGGCTTCTTTACCAAAAGGAATGTAGAGTACAAATGCACCTAAAACGATTTGTAAACCAAAAGCAAAACCTACTGTTCTCCAATTAATTTTTGATCTGTTATGAGATAAAAATACCGCAACGGCTAAGAGGAATATGACCCCAAAAACACCTTTAAATGCACCAAGTTCCATAAAAATCCTCTACTTTTTATTGTTTTTATTTATGGCTTATTAATTGACGTATTTTTGCTTTAAGTACTTCAATTGCCATTCTATTTTTACCGCCACGAGTAATAACAATATCAGCCCAAAGCTTTGAAGGCTCAATAAACTGATAATACATCGGGCGAACTGTGTCTAAATATTGGTTAGTGATTGATTCAATACTACGTTCTCGCTCAACGGTGTCTCTTTTTATTCTTCTTATTAAACATATATCTAGTGGGGTATCCATATACACTTTAATATTAAATCTTTCACGTAATTCAGGGTTTGATAATAGTAAGATCCCTTCAACAAGAATAATAGGTGTTGGAGTCATCGTGACAGTTTCTGCTGTTCTTGTATGTGTTTTATAACAATAAATAGGACATTCGATACTATTGTTTTGCACTAACTGATGAAGATGCTCACTCATTAATGAATGTTCAAATGCATTGGGGTGATCGTAATTAGTTAATTCTCTTTCTTCAATTTTAAGGTGTGTTTGATCTTTGTAATAAGAATCTTCTTTAATAATTGAAATACCTTTACGACCTAGTTCAGGTAATAATTCATCATAAATCGTTTGTGCAAATAATGTTTTTCCTGAAGCTGAAGCTCCAGCGATAGCGATAATTGTAGGTTTGTTTTGTATCAAAACGGTGCCTTTAAGTTTACGTATTCATTGTGATTTTTTATGTTACTAATAACATGACGAATTTTACTTATAAAGTGTAATACTCGTTTGAAAAAATGAATGCTAATTTACATTTAATATATACGTAAATTTACCATGTCGTGTTATTAATCGTTACTTATTTTAACTAAATTATCACATCTTGACCGGTTGGTCATGTTTAAACTTGTCGATCAATCTATTTATCTATAGAAAACTTAAATTTTGCTATTAATTGCCATTAAAAACACTTAGATTATTTACCAATATAAATTTATTTGACATTAGTGTCAGCTTTTGATTGAGAGTTATATATTTTTTCTGTAAATTAAGGTGCTTAGAAAAAAGACAATTTTAATTAATAGACGTTATCGTTACTAAGCAACATGGTTACAGGTATTGATACATCATTAATTTATTTTATCGCCTATAGTTATTGCTTGCGGTTAATAAGTTAAGCGTTAAAAACGTCTATAATGAAAAAACATGAGAGTTACTGAGAAATAAAATGGCAAGAGCAATAATATTTGTAATTGATAGTTTTGGTATTGGCTATGCGCCAGATGCTGAAAAGTTTGGTGATGTAAATGCAAATACTTTTGCTAATTTATCTCAAGCATATTTTGATAAAACCAATAAAAAAATTAATATTCCTAACCTATCGTCATTAGGTCTAGTTAAAGCGTGTGAAGAAGCATCAGGTAGAAGCTTTCCTTATATAGGCGGAACTCCCATTAAAGGTGCTTTTGCTCATGCTGCAGAAATAAGTACGGGTAAAGATACACCTAGTGGTCATTGGGAAATGATGGGAGTACCTGTGTTATTTGATTGGACTTATTTTTCAGAACGCGAGAATAGTTTCCCTCAATCGTTAATTGATACCATTAATACAGAAACGGGTTATGCTGGTATGCTGGGGAATTGTCATGCATCAGGTACTACTATAATTGCGGCTTTAGGTGAAGAACATATAAAAACTCATTTACCTATTTGTTATACCTCGGCCGATAGTGTATTTCAGGTGGCCGCTCATGAAGAGCATTTTGGACTTGATAATTTATATGCTTATTGCGAAAAGGTTAGAACTATTTTAGATGACCATAATATTGGGCGTGTTATTGCTCGACCATTTATTGGTGAAGATTCTGCTAGTTTTACACGAACAGGAAATCGCAGAGATTATTCAGTTTTACCCCCTTCAAAAACGGTACTAGACAAACATAGTGATAACGGCGGTGAAGTGTTTAGTATAGGAAAAATTGCCGATATTTTTGCACATCAAGGGATTACATCAAATACAAAAGCCACGGGTATTCCAGCACTAATTGATTCAACTATTGAACATATTAATACGGTGAGCGACAACAGTATTATTTTTACCAACCTTGTTAATTTTGACCAAGACTTTGGTCATCGACGCGATCCCGTAGGTTATGCAGAAGCGTTAGAGTACTTAGATAAAAGATTACCTGATATTTTTAATCAATTAAATGACGATGATATTGTGTTTTTTATTGCAGATCATGGTTGTGATCCTACATGGCCAGGTAATGATCATACACGTGAATACGTACCTATACTTGCCTACCACAATAATATTGAATCAATAGACCTTGGAGAAAGGTCTTCGTTCGCTGATTTAGGGCAAACGATAGCAGAGCTTTTTAATTTAGAAGCGATGGAGTATGGCACAAGTTTTTATAAGCAACTCAAATTAAAAACAAATATTAAAAATAATTAAATTTAAATACATGAAATACCATCATATAAAGTGGAGATAAGTTAATGCGTAAATTTAAACCAAGTCCTTTAGCTCTTTGTATTCAAACTGTATTTGCTGCAGGTAGTTTTTTTGCAGCACAATCAGTTTACGCTGAAGAAACCTCAGAACAAGAAGTTGTAGGTATTGAGGTGATTGAAGTAACAGCTCGTAAAAGGGTAGAAAACATTAAAGATGTACCTATTTCAGTTTCGGCATTAACGCCTAAAAAACTTGAAGTATTGGGTTCTTCAGGAATGGATGTTAGAGCATTATCAGCTAAAGTACCTAGTTTATTAATTGAGTCTTCATTTGGTCGTACTTTCCCTCGTTTTTATATTCGTGGTTTGGGTAATACAGATTTTGATTTACTAGCTTCTCAACCCGTATCACTTATTTACGATGATGTGGTACTTGAAAATGCATTAACGAAAGGCATGCCAATGTTTGATATTGAGCGTGTTGAAGTACTTCGTGGTCCTCAAGGTACTTTATTTGGTCGTAATACACCTGCAGGTATTGTAAAAGTTCAATCTAAAAAGCCAACTCAAGACTTTGATGCAACCGTGTCAGGCTCTTATGGTTCGTTTAATTCTACCGACTTTCGTGTAGCTGTTGGTGGTGGTTTAACGGATACTTTATCAGCACGTGTTTCTTTATTACAACAAGACCGTGAAGATTGGATTGATAACGAAGCACCGGGTTTCGAACAAAAAGATCAACTGGGTGGTTATAGCGAAACAGCTGGTAGAGTGCAATTGTTGTGGGAACCAAATGATGATTTTTCAGCATTATTTAATTACCACTTTAGAGACGCAGAAGCTGATGCTCGTATATTTCGTGCAAACATTATTAAACCGGGTACAAATGATTTAGTTGATAACTTTGATCGTGAAACCATTTACCATGATGCAGCTGTTCGAAATAATCAAACGATAGATATGCAAGGAACAAGTTTAAAACTTGAATACAATTTAGGCGATTATACCTTAACGTCTATCTCAGGTTACGAGTCGGCTGAAATGTTTTCTGTAGGGGATATTGATGGAGGTTACGGTTGTGGTATAACCCAAATTCCTGGATGTGATCCAAGTGATATGGGGCCTGGGTTTATTCCATTTCCATCAGAATCTGGCGCTAAAATGCCTGATCATAAACAATTAACGCAAGAAATCCGACTTTCTAGTAATGAACTAGGGAAGTTTGATTACCAGGTGGGGTTCTTCTATTTTGATGAAGATTTAACGATTAATAACCTGAGTTTTGATACTTTAGCAAATGGAGTTCCAAACGGTGTTGCGATACAAGAAATGGAAACAACAGCTTGGGCTGTATTTGCTTCATTAGATTATGACATTTCTGACAGTGTAAGTATTAATGGTGGTTTACGTTACTCTGATGACGAACGTAAATGGCGTGGGGAATTAATAGGATCTACATTTAGTGATGAATCTAATGTTGATGATTCTCAAGTTAGTGGTGACTTGAGTGTTAATTATAAGTGGACTGAACAAACCAATTTGTATGCTCGTTTAGCTAGAGGTTATAGAGCGCCAAGTGTTCAAGGACGTAATACATTATTTGGAGTGCCTTCATCAACAGCTGATTCTGAAACAGTGAATTCAATAGAGATGGGCTTTAAATCTACTACTGCTGATAATATGGGCCGATTAGACGGTTCTGTTTTTTATTATCAAGTTAACGATCAGCAGTTAACAGCTGTAGGTGGTAGCGGTAATTTAACGAGTTTGATAAATGCAGATAAAGCGGTTGGTTACGGTTTTGAATTAGACGGTGAATACTTTATTACAGCTGATTTAGTTGTAGCAGGAAGTGTAAGCTACAACAATACTGAAATACAAGAACGTGGGCTTGGAGTTCAACCGTGTGGTGGTGGTTGTACAGTAACAGACACGATTGATTCTAGAGGTTTTGCGTTGATCGATGGTAATTCTTTACCACAATCGCCAGAGTGGATCAGTAACCTTTCTGCTCGTTGGTCTCAAGAGTTAGGTGATGGTGAAATCTACGTTTATACCGATTGGTCTTACCGCAGTGAAGTTAATTTCTTTTTATATGAATCAACTGAATTTACAGGCGATGCATTATTAGAAGGCGGCTTCCGTGTAGGATATGAGTGGAGTGGCGATGATAGTGAATACGAAGTAGCTTTATTCGGACGTAATATCACTGATGAAGAAAAGTTAACAGGTGCTATCGACTTTAACAATTTAACAGGTTTTGTTAATGAACCTCGGTTCTTTGGCGTAGAGTTTAAAGCGAACTTTTATTAATAACTATTAATAAAATGAGTAAAAAAAAGGCTAGCATCGCTAGCCTTTTTTGATTGTTATTGAGAAGTGTTTTTATCTATAAAATACTTTCTAATGTTAATTCCATCATGTCTTTAAACGATGTTTCACGCTCATCAGCAGACATGCTTTCACCGGTTTTAATGTGATCGCTTACGGTAAATACCGCTAATGCTTTTTTACCGTATTCAGCAGCAACACCATATAATCCAGCGGCTTCCATTTCTACCGCTAAAATTCCATATTTTTCCATTAATGCAAACATTTCTGGTTGAGGTGTGTAAAACAAATCAGCGGTAAAAACATTACCTACATTTATTTTTTTATTGATTTTTGCTGCGGTATTAGCAACTTTTTGTAATAAGCCAAAGTCTGCTGTTGCTGCAAAGTCACATTGATTCAAACGCATTCTGTTTACGTTAGAATCAGTACTTGCTGCCATACCAACAATTACGTCACCTACATTAATTTCGTCGCGAACAGCGCCACAAGAACCTATGCGTATAATGTTTTCAACGCCGTAATCTTTATATAATTCGGTTGCGTAGATAGATATTGACGGAATGCCCATGCCTGAACCCATTACTGAAATAGGTTGGCCTTTGTAAGTGCCAGTGTAACCTAATATGTTACGTACACGTGTTACGCATTTAGCATCGTCTAGAAAGTTTTCTGCGATAAACTTTGCTCGCAATGGGTCGCCAGGCATAAGTACTGTTTTAGCGAAATCATTTGGAGCTGCTTCTATATGAGGTGTTGCCATGAGAAATAACCTTTTTAGTTGTTAAAATCTCAGTAAGTTTCTAGCCAGTTTATAGAAAAATCTGCTATCAAGGATTTTTTACTGATGGGTGTTTAATTTTTTAATCGATTAAATTTTACTGTAACTTACTGGGTAAATCCAGCTTCATGCTAAGTAATATCATTTGTATAACTTGTTATTTTTTTGCTACCGCTTCAATAAGTGCTTTTCGTTCACTATCAGACATAAAAGCAACGGCAACAGCGTTTTGTTGTAGTTGGCTTATTTCAGTATCAGTAAAACCTAATACTGTTTGCGCTAGTTTAAATTCACCTTTTAATTCAATACCTTCAACAGCTGGATCATCTGTATTTAAACAAACAGGAATACCGTATTTTAAAAATGTTTTAATAGGATGTTTGCTTAAGTCGGTTACTGTACCTGTTTGAAAGTTAGAGGTTAAACATGACTCAATAGCAATGTTATGTTGTTGCATATACTCAAGTAGACTTTCGTCTTGGTAACTTTTAACCCCATGACCAATACGCTCTGCTTTTAAATCGTTAATGGCTTGCCATACACTTGCAGGACCTGCCGCTTCACCCGCGTGAATCGTTACGTGTAAATCAGCATTAGCTACTTGTTTAAAGTGATTAGTAAATAACTCTCCAGGATAGTTATATTCGTCGCCAGCTAAGTCGATAGCAATTAATTTATCTTTATGTGCTAATAATGCGCTTAACTCCTTTTGGCATTGTTCTACGCCAAAAGTACGACTTAAAATACCAATTAACTTAATTTTAACCGGATATTTTTTCATGCCTTCATTAACACCATCAATGACTGCAGCAACCACATCTTCAATAGGCAGATTATAAGCCATAGACATGTAATAAGGAGAAAACCTTAATTCAGCGTAATGAATTCCTGCGTTAAATACATCTTCAACATTTTCAAAAGCTATACGTTTGCAATCATCTAAACTCGCTAATACATTAACGCCCCAATCAAGTTTTTTGAGAAAAGCAAGTAAATCAGGTTCGCTTTCTATAATTTGAACATGCGGTATAAAGTCTTCGAAGTGCTTAACAGGTAAAGCAATATTATTTTGTTGAGCTAATTCCCAGATGGTTTGTGCTCTTATATTTCCGTCTAAGTGGCGGTGTAAATCGATAAGAGGTAGGTTTGGATTTATCATTTAAATAGAGTCTCCTTTAGTTCTTAGATTATAATTATTAAGTTTAACCCATTTTGTAACGGTTTAATTCATTTATTATAGCGTTATCCCTAGTAATATTTGTAGAAGATTGGTACATTGTCCGGCTAATTTTTCGCTAGTTATCTATATGTCCGATATGAAATAGGCAGATAATTAAACGTTACTAAATTTTATGAAATTTGCAGTGAAGAGAACTTATTATGTTTAACCAAACCGATGATGTACGTATCAATAATATTAAAGATTTATTACCACCTGTAGCATTACTTGAACGATTTCCATCGTCTGATAATGCATCAAAATCGGTTATTGCAGGTAGAGATGCGATTCACAATATTCTGGAAGGGAAAGACGATCGCTTATTAGTTGTGATCGGTCCTTGTTCAATTCATGATCCTGAAGCTGCAATAGAATATGGTCAACGCTTAGTTAAATTACGCGAAAAATACAAAAGCAACTTAGAAGTTGTAATGCGTGTGTATTTTGAAAAGCCACGTACAACAGTTGGTTGGAAAGGACTAATCAACGACCCTTATATGGACGAGAGCTTTAAATTAAATGATGGTTTACGTATTGGTCGTAAACTATTACTTGATTTAAATGAAATGGGTTTACCTACTGCGGGCGAATTTTTAGATATGATCACACCTCAGTACATGGCTGATTTTATGTGTTGGGGTGCTATTGGAGCACGTACTACAGAAAGCCAAGTACATCGCGAATTAGCATCTGGTTTATCATGTCCTGTAGGTTTTAAAAACGGCACAGATGGAACCATCAAAGTAGCTGTAGATGCTATTGGCTCAGCTGCTGCATCACATCACTTTTTGTCAGTAACTAAATTTGGTCATTCAGCCATTGTAGAAACAACGGGTAACAAAGATTGCCACATTATTTTACGTGGCGGTAAAACCACAAACTTCGATCGCGATAGCGTAAGCGAAGTTACTCAACTATTAGAAAAATCTAAGTTGAATACTCGTATCATGATTGACTTTAGCCATGCCAATAGTAGTAAGAAATTTGAAAATCAAATGCTAGTGTCTACAGATGTTAGCCAACAAATTGCAGACGGCAATCAAAACATTTTTG
This sequence comes from Pseudocolwellia agarivorans, assembly GCF_002000085.1. Classification (GTDB taxonomy): domain Bacteria; phylum Pseudomonadota; class Gammaproteobacteria; order Enterobacterales; family Alteromonadaceae; genus Pseudocolwellia; species Pseudocolwellia agarivorans. The sequence continues at coordinate 124,281 of NZ_MUZU01000002.1, read as the reverse complement.
GTGTTATGGTTGAAAGTCACCTTGTTGAAGGTCGTCAAGACTTAGTTGATGGTAAAGCTGTAACCTACGGGCAAAGTATTACTGATGCCTGTATTGGTTGGGATGATACTGAAACCATGCTAGCGCAACTTAACGATGCAGTAACAGCACGTCGTTCAAAATAGATTGATAATTTTTGTATCTAAAAACCCACATTCATGTGGGTTTTTTATTGTCTAATATTCAATATACAAGTATTCGTGACCACGAAAAAATCTAAGTACAGGCTTCAAATCCATTTAGTGAGTAGCGCGAGTTGTAAAGAGTAGAAGGTGTTTTAACTTTATAGTGTTTTGTATGTTGTTTTGGATAATTTAAAATAATGTTGGACGATACTGGGCTTGAACCATTGACTGGTGCGGGTTGTAAAGAGTAGAAGGTGTTTTAACTTTATAGTGTTTTGTATGTTGTTTTGGATAATTTAAAATATTGGTGGACGATACTGGGCTTGAACCAGTGACTGGTGCGGGTTGTAAAGAGTAGAAGGTGCTAGCATCGCAAATAGAATAGTAACTATTTAATTATATTTATAAAAATTTTAATTAGATATGAGGTTTTAAATAATGGTGGACGATACTGGGCTTGAACCATTGACTGGCGTGGGTTGTAAAGAGTAGAAGGTGCTAGCATCGCAAATAGAATAGTAACTATTTAATTATATTTATAAAAATTTTAATTAGACATGAGGTTTTAAATAATGGTGGACGATACTGGGCTTGAACCAGTGACCCCCGCCTTGTAAGGGCGGTGCTCTCCCAACTGAGCTAATCGTCCATATATACTAGGTATGATATGAATGTAGGGTTAAATGATTGGTGGACGATACTGGGCTTGAACCAGTGACCCCCGCCTTGTAAGGGCGGTGCTCTCCCAACTGAGCTAATCGTCCAATCATTTAAAATACAGAGTGTCCATCATAAAAGCAGAATGGTGGACGATACTGGGCTTGAACCAGTGACCCCCGCCTTGTAAGGGCGGTGCTCTCCCAACTGAGCTAATCGTCCGTCTCTGTGGGGGCGTATTATAGGGAGATCCAAAAAGCTGTCAACAAAAACAAAGCCTTTTTTTTAACTTTTTTTAATATTATTGATTAAGTGCTCGTATTTTCAACATCCTGATTAATTTGTATTCTTTTGTTGGAAAACAATTGGGCACAAGGCTATACAAAAGGTGTATTAGTTTCGTTAGCCTGTTAAAATATTGCCAATTATTTTTGAACAACTTCTGCTAATCCATTGAAATTATCAATTACGTTAGCTTCTTTCGTGAGACTCATATGACTTTAACAACACGTTTCGCTCCAAGCCCTACAGGTTATTTACACGTAGGTGGTGCTCGCACAGCTTTATATAGCTGGTTATACGCTCAAAAAAATGGCGGAGATTTTATTCTTCGTATTGAAGATACTGATATAGAACGCTCAACTCAAGAATCTGTTGACGCTATTATGGATGGTATGAATTGGTTGAATCTTGAGTGGACACACGGCCCTTATTTTCAAACTAAACGTTTTGATCGTTATAAAGAAGTGATTGAACAGCTACTTGCTTCAGGAAACGCTTACCGTTGTTATTCTACTGCTGAAGAAGTTGAAGCAATGCGTGAAGAAGCAAAAGCGAAAGGAGAAATTGAAAAGTACAATGGTTTATGGCGCGAACGTACTGATTACCCAGAAGACAAACCTTTTGTTATTCGCTTTAAAAACCCCATTGGCGGTGATGTTGTTATTAAAGATATGGTTAAAGGTGATATAACCATTAGTAACGACCAGCTTGACGATTTAATTATTGCTCGTTCAGACGGTACACCCACATATAACTTAACGGTTGTTGTAGATGACTGGGATATGAAAGTAACGCATGTTGTTCGTGGTGATGATCATATTAGTAATACGCCTAAGCAAATTAATATTCTTAAAGCATTAGGCGCTACATTACCTGAATATGCTCATATTCCAATGATTTTAGGTGATGACGGTAAACGTTTATCTAAACGTCATGGTGCTGTTGGTGTTATGCAATATCGCGATGATGGTTATTTACCTGAAGCGCTATTGAACTATTTAGTTCGTTTAGGTTGGTCGCATGGTGATAAAGAAATTTTCTCTCGTGAAGAAATGATTGAATTATTTGATCTAAAAGATTGTAATCGTGCACCGTCAGGTTTTAACACAGACAAACTTATCTGGGTTAACCAACATTACATGAAAACAATGGATCCTGAGTACGTAGCTACTCATTTAAAATGGCATATGGACGAACAGGGTATAAGCACTGAAAACGGTCCAGCACTTGCTGAAATCGTAAAAATTCAAGCAGACCGTGTTAAAACATTAAAAGAAATGGCACAAATCAGCCGTTACTTTTATGAAGACTTTTCTGAATTAGATGCTACTTCAGTTAAAAAGCATTTACGCCCAGTGGTTAAAGAGCCGCTAATTTTAGTTAAAGCTAAACTAGCTGCATTGGCTGAATGGACTCCTGAGCTAATACACGCTGCTATTAACGACACAGCAACAGAATTAGAAGTAGGTATGGGGAAAGTGGGAATGCCTTTACGCGTTGCTGCTACAGGTGGTGGAAATTCACCTTCTTTAGATATAACTTTAGCTTTATTAGATAAAAACAAAGTACTTTCACGTATTGATTTTGCATTACAAGTTGTAGAAGAAAGAATCGCGAATAGCGCTGGTTAATAACTTTTTAACTTTTTTAAAGGCTAGCGTTTAAGCTAGCCTTTTTTATTGCTTAATATTTTACCAATGGGCTTTACTATCGCTTTTGTATAATCGCCAAACAAAACCTAAAGAAGCACTGTAGGTAATATCTTTTTCATATAAAGGACTATTTTCATTGGCTGCGCCTGAGTGTATTTGTGCGCCTATACCTGCAAAACCTCGAATACTATCGCTTATTGGAAACGATACACTAAGTCTTAGTCTTGTACCTAAGTAACCGCTTTTTGCGTTATAAGCTGGGCGAGTGTCAGTAGCAAATTCATCAGACACCTCATAAAAGTAATCTTGAAAGCGTTCAGTCGCGAATACCATACCAATAGAAGTACTTAGAGCAGTCCCTTCAAATAATCGACCTCGTTGTTGGTAAGTTATAACCGGATTAAGTACAAATCCTCGGTCGTCGATGGTTGAAAAGTCAGTTGAAAATGCTGCTCTCACTTGTAACCTCGCGTTTAAACGGGCATTACCACCATTTTCAAATTTATAATCTTTAAGTTTATAAATAGCTTGCGGGCCTATTTCTAATAAAAAATCAAGCTCCGGCATACCTTCTCTAACCGTACCGTTTTCACTGTCAGCAGAAAAAGCACCACCAAAAGATAAGCCGGCTTCTAAATTATTTTTATCAACCACAACGGCTCTAACACCATTTCCATCACCGACTCTGAATATATCTCCTCGATAAACAACATAGGGGGCTGCAGCTGTTATTGTGTTTCTTTGTGATGATGCTGGGTAATTAGGAACTTCAATTGCTCCACCACCTACACCAACTTCCCAAAGAGAAAGTGTTTCATTAAGGTTTTCAAATCCGTTTAAGTTCCGCTCAACAGATATATTTTTAATTTTATTTTGCTCTTCAGCATTAACGTTAGTGGCGCAAATCAATAAACATCCTATAACGATAGCGTGATTACTTTTTAAAAACATAAAATCTCTTTAGTTGAAGTCATTGTAAGTGGAGAGAGGGCTATAATAGTGTCCTTACGATTAAATTTACAATAAGGATCAAAAATTAACTATTCAATATTTTGGTTCTCTCGTATTTTTTGCGCTACAAACATAAATACTTGTCATTACTTATCAATATAAAGGTTATAATAGATGAGTTGTTTTTATTATTTTTACCTTGGAGTTTCGTTTGCAGTTTAGTGATTTTGGATTAGATAGCGGTTTAATGTCGACAGTTGAACATTTAGGTTTTACTGCACCAACAGAAATACAGCAGCAAGCAATACCAGCTGCAATGAAAGGTCATGACTTAATTGCCTCATCTAAAACAGGTTCGGGCAAAACGTTAGCCTTTATTATTCCTGCCATGCAGCGATTAACTAGAAACCGGGCGTTGAGTAAAAGAGACCCACGTGTACTTATTTTAACGCCAACACGAGAATTAGCTAAACAAGTGTTTAGTCAATTACGAATGTTTACTTCATCTTCGCAATTTAAAGCTGTATTAATTTTAGGTGGCGAAAACTTTAACGACCAAGTTAAAACCATAGAAAAAGACCCTCATTTTATTGTTGCAACACCTGGGCGTTTAGCCGATCACTTAAAACAAGGTCACTTCTACCTAAATGGTTTAGAGTTACTAATTTTAGATGAAGCAGATCGTATGTTAGATCTGGGTTTTTCTAAAGAACTGACCTTAATTAATGAAGCTGCAGATCACCGTAAACGCCAAACTCTTATGTTTTCAGCAACCTTAGATCATGCACAAGTGAACGACTTTGCATCTGCGTTATTAAAAAAACCAAAGCGTATTGCGATTAATGCAGGTCATACAGAGCATGAAGACATTACGAAACGCTTTTATTTATGTGACAACTTAGATCATAAACAAGCCTTACTAGAGCATTTTCTAAACACTGAAACTATTCAACAGCTTATTATTTTTACCGCAACAAGAAGTGATACCGAACGACTATCACAAGTGCTAAATGAACAAGGCCACGATTCTATTGCATTGAGTGGAGAGCTAAACCAAGGCCAACGTAACCAAATTATGGAAAGCTTTAGTAAAGGCCAACATAAAGTGCTGGTAACAACAGATCTGGCTTCGCGTGGTTTAGATCTTGTTAATGTATCTCACGTTATTAACTTTGATATGCCTAAACATACTGAAGAATTTGTACACCGTATAGGTCGTACAGGTAGAGCTGGTAGTACAGGTGATTCTATTTCTTTAGTTGGCCCTAAAGATTGGGTAAGTTTGAAAAACGTGGAAGGCTTTCTACAACAAAAAGTGACTTTTGATTCAGTAGAAGGGTTAAAAGGTAAGTTTAAAGGTATAAAACCTAAGAAGCCTAAAGCGGTTGTTAAAGCGAAAACACAAGATAAAGCGCGAACAGAAAACAAACCCAAAGCACGTAAAATGGTTAAAAAGCAATTTGTTAGTGAAGAAGCAGGGCATAGACCTATTATGCGTAAGCAAAGCGCTTTGCAAGAACGAGATGAAAATGAGCAAGATTAGTTAAATTAGGAATAAAAGTAGTATGAATACAGGCAGTTGTTTATGTAAAGGGATCAGATTTAAGGTTAATAAGTTTGAACCACTTGTAGGGCATTGCCACTGCACCATGTGTCAAAAGTTTCATGGTGCCGCATTTTCAACGTTCGTTGAAGTTAAACTCCATCAATTTCATTGGCTATCAGGCAAAGAACTCCTTTCTTCTTATACATCTGAGAACAAAACTGTACGAAGCTTCTGTAACGTTTGTGGTGCTAGTTTATTTTTTGAATCTGAATATAATCGAAACGATAAAACGATTGAGGTATCGTTAGCTGCTTTTGATCATGTAGATAATATTGAAGGCATAAAGCCTGATGCACATATATTTACTGAATCAAAAGCAAGCTGGGTTGAGATAAACGATGATTTAGCTAAACACAAAACCTATCGGTCTGAATAAATAACAGCGAAATAAAACTAATTACTCTTCAATAATCTGCTCTAAACTAAAACTACTTTCGCTACTCCCCAGCTTATTTTTCAAATACGGTAAAATAATTTCTAGTTGTTGAGCCAATTGCCAAGGTGGATTAACCACAAATAAACCTGTTCCTGTCATCCCGTATGCGTCTGTATCTTTTTGCATGCAAAACTCTACCTGTAATACATTTTTCACATCACTTGCGATAAATTGCTCTCTCATCTTATCAATAAGTTCTCGTGTAACCACGGGATACCATAATATATAAGTACCTGTAGCAAATTTCTTATATGCACTAATTATGGTTTTAACGGCTTTAGTGTAATCTTCTTTTAGCTCGTATGGTGGATCAATTAATACTACGCCACGACGGCTTGGTGGTGGTAATAAAGATAAAATACCTTGATAACCATCAGATTGTTTAACGTGAGATTTACTCCAACGTTCACAAAACTCGGTTAAGTGGTTAATGTCGGTTGAATGAAGTTCAAATAAATGAGCGCTGTCTTGTCTTCGAGAAAATTCTTTCGCTACTGCAGGCGAGCCAGGATAAAGCTTAAGTTCTTCAGCTTGGTTAAAAGATTGAATAAGAGCGATATATTCTTCTAACGCTTCAGGAATATCATCATTATTAATGAGTTTCGCAATACCTTGTTTATATTCACCCGTTTTTTGTGCGTACTCTTCGGTGAGTTGATACATACCAGCACCTGAGTGACTGTCGATATAAGTGTAACCTTTATCTTTTCTTGTCATATATTCAAGTACATTTGTTAAAACAGCATGTTTTAACACATCTGCAAAATTTCCGGCGTGGAAGGCGTGACGGTAACTTAACAAGGTGAAAACCTTCTTTATAGTGAGATAATTTTAAGGGCGCTATTATACGGAAAAAAAATGTTTCTGAGTAAAATAAATTTTTACATATGTTAATAAAATGTAAATATTAGTGGACTTTGTTTAATTATGCGCTAACCTTATAGGCAGAATTTTAATATAAATTTAATTAGGAATGATTATGGAAACAATTGAACAGTACTCAGATCAAATATTTGGTTACGCAGTTGAGTACGGCGGACAAGCATTAATGGCGTTAGCGGTATTAATTATTGGTTTATGGATAATTAAGCGTATTAGCAAAGCAGTAAACGTTGGTTTTTCTAAAAGCTTAAAAGACGAAACCTTAATCTCGTTTTTAACTGGTGGCGTTAATATCCTATTAAAAGTGTTATTAATTATCAGTGTTGCCTCAATGGTTGGTATTGAAACTACGTCGTTTATTGCTGTACTTGGTGCTGCAGGTTTAGCAATTGGTATTGCTTTACAAGGTAGTTTATCTAACTTTGCTGGTGGCGTAATGCTACTTATATTCCGTCCAATTCGTGTCGGCGATTATATTGAAGCGCAAGGTGAGTCTGGTGTTGTGATCGAAATGGGTATTTTCGTTACTTTATTAGAAACATTTGATAAGCGTATTATTGTTATTCCTAATGGTCCTTTATCTAATGGTAACTTAACTAACTTCACAAAAAGCCCTGTTCGTGCAGTAGAAGTTACTTTTTGTATTAGTTATACCGATGATATGAAAGTTGCTCGTGATGCATTAACCAATTTAATGAATAGTGATGAAAGAATTTTAAAAGAAGAAGGTAATGTTGTTGCTGTTACTAACTTAAACGATAGTTCGGTTGATATTCTTTACCGCGCATTTGTTAAAACAGATGATTACTGGGGATATTATTTTGATATTCATGAACAAGGTAAACTTGCTTTAGAAGCTGCTGGTTGTTCTATTCCGTTCCCACAACAAGATGTACATTTGTTTAAGAAAGACTAAACCTAGATTGAAAGTATAAATTTAGAATACTAAAAAGCCTTTAATTCTTACGAGTTAAAGGCTTTTTTAAATGGATAACTTACTTAAGGCAAATAGGTTAAACTTGAGAAGCTAAATACTCATTGTAAGTACCAGCAAAGTCGCTGTAGCTATTTTCTTTAAGTTCAATAACACGTGTCGCGATACTTGAAACGAACTCACGGTCATGACTCACAAAAATAATAGTCCCTTCAAATTGCTCCATCGCCATGTTTAATGATTCAATCGATTCCATATCCATGTGGTTAGTTGGTTCATCCATCACAAGAATATTAGGTTTTTGCATCATTATTTTACCAAATAACATACGGCCTTGTTCACCACCTGATAACACTTTAACTGACTTTTTAATATCGTCAGCAGAAAACAATAAACGACCTAAATAACCACGTACTGCTTGCTCATCATCTGTTGGTTGACGCCATTGGCTCATCCATTCGAATAATGTCATGTCAGTTTCAAATTCGTGAGCATGGTCTTGTGCGTAGTAACCAATGTTCACGTTTTCTGACCAAGTTAACTCACCTGTGTCATTTGCATAGCCAGCATCATTCATTAGCATACGTAAAAAGGTTGTTTTACCCACGCCGTTTTCACCAATAACAGCAACACGTTCACCAACTTCTATCATCATAGATAAGTCTTTTAGTACGTGGTTGTCGTCAAAACTTTTTGATACGTTTTCAAGTACCAAAGCGTTTCTGAATAATTTCTTTTCTTGCTCAAAACGAATAAATGGATTTACACGGCTTGAGGCTTTAACGTCAGCCAATTGAATTTTATCGATTTGTTTAGCACGAGAAGTCGCTTGTTTAGCTTTTGAAGCGTTTGCCGAGAAACGAGCAACGAAAGCTTGAAGCTCACCAATTTGCGCTTTTTTCTTGGCGTTATCGGCAATTAATTGTGCTCTTGCTTGTGTAGAAGCCAACATATATTCATCGTAGTTACCAGGGAATACGTTTAATTCACCGTAATCTAAATCAGCCATGTGAGTACATACAGAGTTTAAGAAATGTCTATCATGCGAAATGATGATCATGGTTGAATCACGTTCGTTTAAGGTTTCTTCTAACCATTGAATGGTGTGAATATCCAAGTTGTTGGTTGGTTCGTCGAGTAATAAAATATCTGGATCAGAGAATAATGCTTGAGCCAATAGAACACGAAGTTTCCATCCGGGAGCTACTTCACTCATTAAGCCGTAATGTTGATCTACTGGAATACCAACCCCCATTAATAGCTCACCGGCACGACTTTCTGCGCTGTAACCGTCCATCTCAGCATATTCAGACTCTAAGTCGCCAACACGCATACCTTCTTCTTCACTCATTTCTGGTAAAGCATAAATACGGTCACGTTCTTCTTTAACAGCCCATAACTCGGTATGGCCCATAATAACGGTATCAACTACAGAATATTCTTCAAAGCCAAACTGGTCTTGGCGTAATTTACCAATGCGTTCATTGGGATCTAAACTCACATTTCCTGATGTTTGCTCTAAATCACCACCCAGTATTTTCATAAAGGTAGATTTACCACAACCATTGGCACCAATTAAACCGTAGCGATTACCACCACCGAATTTTTGTGAGATGTTTTCGAAAAGAGGTTTTGCACCAAACTGTTGAGTAATATTATTTGCAGCTAACACGTTTTATTCTTCCTTCAATTAAAAATTTTACATACGTTTTATCTCATTATTTATAATTAAATAAAACGTATGGTTACTAAATGGGTGATTTATTTGTTAATAGTTTCTAAGGTTTTTTATTTTTAGGTTTACGGTCGTTAAACTGATTTTCACTAAAGCGCGTTAACCCTTGTTTACCTTTACTTGCTGGTTTTGGCTTTTTACCGTAAGCTCTAGTTTGCCCTGGAGAGGTTTTCTTACCCGTTGAGTTATTCTTGCCTTTACCATTATTCTTGTAGTGTTGTTTATTTAATTCACCACGGGTTTCTGCAGGTACTAAGCACGAAGGACCAGAACCAATAAGCTTTCTTAGCCCCATTTTTGTTAGTTCTTCTCTGATCATCGGCCAGTTAGCTGGATCATGATAACGCAATATCGCTTTATGCAAACGACGTTGAATGGTGCCTTTAGGGACGTTCACTTTCTCACTGTTTTTTCTTACATTTTTCAGTGAGTCAATTTCTGTATGGTATAAAGTCGTCGCATTCGCTAATGGAGACGGATAAAAATTTTGTACTTGGTCTAACTTAAAGTCATTTTCTTTTAACCATAGCGCAAGGTTCACCATGTCTTTATTGGTTGTACCGGGATGCGCCGAAATGAAGTAAGGGATCAAGTATTGTTTTTTACCGGCAAGTTTTGAGTAATGATCAAACATTTCTTTAAACTTGTCGTAGCTGCCCATACCTGGCTTCATCATTTTATTTAATGGGCCTTCTTCAGTATGTTCTGGTGCTATTTTTAAGTAACCGCCAACATGATGTGTAGCCAGTTCTTTTACGTATTCTGGCGACTCAATCGCTAAGTCGTAACGAACACCTGAGGCAATTAATACTTTTTTAATGCCTGGTATTTTACGAGCTTTACGGTATAGCTCTACGGTAGGTGTTTGGTCGGTATCTAAATGACCACAAATGGTTGGCCATACACAAGAGGGTTTACGACAGGTAGCTTCTGCTTTTTCACTTTTACAACGTAGTTTATACATGTTGGCTGTTGGGCCACCCAAATCGGATATTACGCCAGTAAAACCAGGAACTTTAAGTTTGATATCTTCAATTTCATTCAAAATAGATTCTTCTGAACGACTTTGAATAATACGACCTTCATGCTCTGTAATGGAACAGAATGTACAACCACCAAAACAACCACGCATAATGTTGATTGATGTTTTGATCATGTCGTAAGCGGGGATTTTTGCTTTACCGTAACTTGGGTGTGGCACGCGTTGATAATTTAAATCAAAAACACTGTCCATTTCAGCTTCAGATAACGGCTGAGCTGGTGGGTTTAACCAAATAATTCTATCGCCATGACTTTGCACTAATGGCTTAGCTGATGTTGGGTTAACTTCTTGATGGAAAATACGAGAAGCATGGGCGTATAACATTTTGTTATCGCGTACTTGTTCGTATGTGGGTAAATTAATATAAGTGGTTTCCCAAGGCTTTAATTTATCTTTCCAACTTTTGTTTTGATAATCTTTTATCTCAATCACTTGTGGTGATTTAGTGACGTCTGTTGCTAACGCCGAGTTTTTATCATTTTCAGCTGCTTCAGCACTGTTAGTTTCACAGCTGCTTTCAGTCATGTCTTGATAAGGGCTATAGATAGGATCGATTTTACCTGGCTTGTCTATGTTTCTAGAGTCTATGCCTTTCCAGCCGGGTAGAGCGTGCTTAGCTAAAAATGCACTACCTCTAACATCAGTGATACTTTTGGCTTCTTCGCCATTTGCTATTCTATGAGCAATTTCGATAAGAGGGCGTTCAGCGTTGCCATATATTAATAAGTCGGCTTTAGAGTCAAATAATACAGAGCGACGAACTTTGTCTGACCAATAGTCGTAATGAGCTACGCGACGTAAACTTGCTTCAATACCGCCAATAATTACTGGTACGCCTTTATAAGCTTCTTTACAGCGTTGAGTATAAACATTGACTGCGCGATCTGGACGTTTTCCGCCTTCATCATTCGGTGTGTAAGCATCATCATGGCGTATTCTACGTTCAGCGGTATAGCGGTTGATCATTGAATCCATGTTGCCAGAAGTTACACCAAAAAATAAATTGGGTTGACCTAACTGCATGAAAGCGTCTTTCGAGCTCCAATCTGGTTGAGCAATAATGCCAACACGAAAACCTTGGGCTTCTAACATACGACCAATAATGGCCATACCAAAGCTAGGGTGATCTACATAAGCATCGCCGGTAACAATAATAATGTCGCAACTATCCCATCCTAAAACGTCCATTTCTGCACGAGACATAGGTAAAAATGGTGCTGTGCCGTAGCATTCAGCCCAGTATTTAGGGTAATCGAATAATAACTTACTCGTTTGGGTAACTCTGTCGGTAGACTTCACGTTGCAACTCTTAGTTAAACTTGGGCAAACTTTGACGCGATTATACCTAGTGCCTCTTTAAATAGGAATTTTCTTTCAATTATTTCGGGGGGCTTTTATAACTTTTAACTGTATTGATGAGATAAGTGTGAATTAACAGGTTAACACTATATTAAAAAAGGAAACCTCAGTGTTTCCTTTTTTAATATCTAGGGGAGGGAAATACTTAGACTTTAATTAACCTGCCAAATTATTTCGTTTGTATAATTGTTCTAAAAGTTAAATTTATTCTAGGTGAATGAATTTGAGTTGTTGCTGGTAGTTTATGTAACCAATAATGCTGTATTTCATCTTTCATCACTAAAATACTTCCATGCTGTAACAGTAAGTTGATCGTTTCTTGTGACTCTTTATGTTTAAAAGAAAATTTACGTTCAGCACCAAAGGTTAAAGAAGCAATAGCGCCATGAGGTTTTAAGTCTTTTTCATTGTCGCTATGCCAGCCAACGCCTTCGGTACCATCATGATATAAATTTAGTAAACACGAGTTATAGCTTTCGCCTGTAACCAACTCAACTTTTTCTTTTAATTTACATAGTAAGGGTGTCCAAGGCAGAGCTATTTTACTGGCATTTGAATAAGTATAACGAAACGGTTGAGAACCATACCAAGCGACTTTTCGTTTGGTAATGATGTGCTTTCCATACATAGCAGATTCGTCATTGCGCCATAGGGTATTATTTAAAAGTTGCTGATAACAAGCATTTGCAGTTCGAGGAGAAAATACCACACCATAATAGTTAACTGTGCCATCTCGATGTAGCCAGTTTTTTAATGATTGATCTGATCCTTCAAATAAATCCATTGATAAATTATCGCTAATTTTATTCATTTTTTACGACTTTTTAAGCTATTGGCTGCTGAATTAATTAAAAAGGTAACTTACCTTAAAACTTTATTACCTTCTTTTATTATTGTATCAGACACCTTTTTAAATACCCCTTTTACTAGCGACCATCTATGCCAATAAAGTGTTCTGATGAGTTGTTTATTAGGCAATAGGTTAACTAACTCGCCAGATTTTAATTCATTTTCTATTTGTAACTCAGCAATTAAACAATAAGCTAAGCCTTGTTTTGCAAAAGTGACAAAGGCTTCGGAGGAGTGAACAATATGGTAAGGGTAACTTCCAAAGGATAGACCAAATTCAGACTCAATAAATTCAGCATGCATTTTATCTTTATGATCAAATAACAATCCTGGCGCTTTTATTAAAGTATTTTTATTAATTCCTTGCTTGAAAAACTTGTTTTTAAAACTCGGTGAGGCAACAAGGGTATAATTCATAACTCCTAATTTATCCACAACACAGCCGGATAATGGCGTTTCTTGTGTACTAATAGCACCAAAAACCTCACCGTCTTTTAACTTGTAAATAGTATTAGTTTCATTCGCAACCTCCAAATTTAGCTCGATAGGGTGCTTGTTAATTAAAGGTGTTAATACAGGCACTAACCACGTAGCTAAGCTATCGGCATTTGTCGCTAAGGAAATTCTAATAGGCGATATAGGATCTTCAGGAAATATTTGAGGTAATAAATCAGCTTCTAATTGTTGAACTTGGTAGTAATGATTTAGTAATTTCTTACCTACCTCTGTTGCTACTATAGGAGTTGAACGAATAAGAATAGGTTGAGAAATTAATTGCTCTAACTGCTTTATGCGTAGTGATACCGCTGGTTGAGTCAAAAATAAAAACTCTGCGGCTTTCTCAAAACTTTGTAATTTAATTACCGCACTAAAAGCATGTAATAGTTTATAGTCAATATTTTTCATAAAGAGTGTATTAATAAAATTAATGGCTTATAAATAGTATTAATTATATTTATGGTTAGTTAAAGGGTAATCTTCTTTTAATTCTATACACACAACGTTTATTTAATAAATAGAGAGGTTAAATACCCATGATATTGTCAGCATTGTTACAGGGACTAATTCTTGGTGCGGGAATGATCATTCCAATAGGTGCCCAAAATGCCTATATTATAGGGCAAGGTATTAATCGTAATCATCACTTATTGGCTGCAACCTTATGCCTTATTTGTGACATTACATTAATTCTGGCAGGGATATTTGGTGCTAGTGTATTAATTAGTAGTAGCGAATTACTGATGCAAATAATTACATGGGGTGGAGTTTTGTTTTTATCTTTTTATGGGCTTATATCTTTTAAAGCTTTTTTCAAAAATACTTATGAACAATCTCATAATAAAGCTAGCTTCAAAAGTAAAAAAGTTGTTATTGCTACAACTCTCGCTGTAACTCTGCTAAACCCTCATGTTTATTTAGATACTGTTATGATTTTAGGTAGTGTTGGTGGTCAGTTTGAGGGTGATGCCCAACTCGCGTTTGCATTGGGGACTATTATGGCATCAATCATGTGGTTTTATGGTTTAGCCACTGGTGCAGCTAAAATGGGACCTCTTTTATCAAAACCTAGCGTGTTAAGAGGTATTGATTTTGCAGTAGGGTGTATTATGTGGTTTATCGCTTTTACTTTGTATATGAATACGCTTAACTGAATTAGGGGCTGTTAAACTTTTCTTATTTTTTACAGTAGCTTATTCGCCTATTAAACATGATAGATCAACAGAACTAATATTAATAAGGAAAGTTAATGACAAATATTGGAATTTACATTTACGACAATGCTGAAGTTTTAGATTTTTCAGGACCGTTTGAAGTGTTTACAACGGCAGAAAGAATTTCTCAACAACCATTATTTAATACATTTTTAATTAATCAGGCTAATCCAATCGTTAATGCTAGAGCAAATTATAAACTTGTACCCGATTATCAAATTAATAATCATCCAGAAATTGATTTATTAATAGTCGTTGGTGGCGATCATACAAACGAAGTGAACAAAAAACAGGTAATCAACTGGATTAAAGCGCAGAGTGAAAAAGCTAAGTTAGTTGCTTCAGTGTGCACAGGAGCATTCTTATTAGCTAAAGCAGGGGTTATTCATAATCATGAAGTAACCACTCATTGGGAAGATATTGACGATCTCCAAACGCAATACCCAAAGCTAAACGTTAAGCGCAATGTGCGTTGGGTCGAACAAGGAAATATCATCACATCTGGTGGCATTTCAGCGGGTATGGATATGAGCTTATACCTTGTAAGTAAGTTAGCTTCAGAAGAACACGCAGTAGCTACAGCTAAACAAATGGAATTTAGCTGGACAAAAATATAAGAAGTAAGATTTAAGCAGGGGGTTGTAAACTATCTAACCATTCTTTTGGTGATAAACCACAGGTTTTTCTAAATACTCTAGCAAGGGCTGAAGCTGTTTCGTAGCCTACGCTGTTGGCAACAATACTGACACTTTTTCCTTGTTTTAATAAGGTTTGTGCAACCCCCACTCGCCAGTTGACTAAATACTCATTGGGTGTTTGCCCAATCACTTTCTTAAATTCTTCTGCAAATTTAGAACGAGACATCGCAGCATTCTCAGCCATTATTTCTAGAGTCCAACTTTTTTCAGGGGCATTATGTAACTTCTGTAATACCTTTTTTAATTGCGGATGCATCAGTCCAGACAACATACCTTGTGCTAGTTCGCCTTTGTTTAATAAAGAACGGATCATGTTAATAATAAATATTTCCATAAGGCGATTCATCACGGCTTGTCTACCTTGTTGCTCTTCTTCTCCCGCTTCTTGAATAATCCAATCAATATTTGTTTGTAAAAAAGGGGATTGCTCTAAAGGAAGAATTAATAAGTCAGGTAATGTGTCAGCCAATAAACTAGAAGTGCTACTACCATAACTTAAAGTTGCACAAATAAGCTCAGCATTATCTACTTCTCTTGCTTGCAGGCCGTGCTTAAGCGGTCTAGGAAGAAAAATGAGTGAAGGTCTATCTAGCACTATTTTTTGTTTGTTTAAGCCTACTATTGATAAAGTTCCGCTACGTAGTAAATGTATATGTCCCTCTAACGCATCATTATCGTTAAAGTTTGATAAGCCACAAAGCTTACCTGTGTAAAACACTCCAGCTTGTAATGTAAAGCGATCTATTATCTGAGAAAGGTGATCCATAGCAGTATTGGACGATATGATTCAAAGTGTGGACGATTGTATCCCACAGCAGTTCCGATAAAAACTATTATTTCATTCGTACTAAACACTAATTATTTATTATTAACGAATGAGGAAATCATTATGTATAAAACGACTTTAAAAACACTTTTAGCTGGTTCTATTTTAGCGGTAAGCAGCTTAACTTTTGCTGCCGACGTAGACATGAATGCTGATGCTAATGACTTAGCAATTCAAGGTTACGATCCAGTAAGTTATTTTACTAATTCTCAACCTACAATTGGTAACGCAAACTATACTGCAACATACAAAGGTGGTATATACCGTTTTAGTTCAGAAGAAAATCGTGACACGTTTAAAAGCAGTCCAGACAAGTATGCACCTCAGTACGGTGGGTATTGTGCATTTGGTGTATCAATGGAGAAAAAATTTGATACAGACCCATTAGCTTGGAAAATAGTTGATAACAAGCTATACCTTAACTTGAACAAGAGTGTTCAAAAGAAATGGTTAACAGATGTATCAGGATATTTAAATACAGCAAACGAAAACTGGCCTGAAATTAAAAGTGTTGAAGCAAAAAAACTTTAATTAATTACCAATTAAATGAAATTTAGAATCTATTTGTTCGTTCTTATAGATTCTAAACAGTAAGTTTAATTTTAAAAAGGAAATAACTATGAGTCATAAATTAGCATTATCAAGCGCATTAGCAGCAGCTCTTACTTTAGGTGTTGTTACAGATACAGTAGCTGGCGAAGAAAGAGTTAAAAAAGAAAAATGTTACGGAGTATCGTTAGCCGGACAAAATGATTGTAGCAATATTGCAGGTACACATTCTTGTGCTGGTCAATCAACAGTAGACAACGACCCAGGGGAGTGGCGTTTGGTAACTAAAGGTCAATGTAAAATTAAAGGCGGCTTAACGAGTAAAGAAGCTCGTGCAAAAATCAAGCAACAGTCTTAACTTTTTTCGATGTTTCTGGAGTAAAATTTATGATTTCTGAGAATCTAACAACATTAAATAAACTCCCTTTAATTGGTGTTGGTTTAAGGTATGAGCATTACGATGATGCCTTAAACGCTCCAGCAAACATCGACTTTATTGAGATCCATGCGGAAAACTTTTTTGCAAAAGGTGGTGCCAGTTATCAACTACTAAACGATATTAAGCAACACTATGCAATAAGTTTGCATGCAACTTCGTTAGGTCTTGGTTCAACAGTGCAAAGTCCACTTAAGCAAATAGAGCAGCTAAATACCTTAATAAAACGTTGTAAGCCTATTTTAGTATCAGATCATGCGTGTTTTAGTTGGGCTGATATTAATAATCATAATGTACATGGTGGCGATTTATTACCTGTACCCTTTAATGATGAAAGCCTCAATGTGATGGCGGCCAATGTTTTACGTGTACAACGTATTTTAGGTCGAACCATACTGGTGGAAAATTTATCAGCTTATATGGAATTACCGGGTTCTACTTATACTGAAAGTGAATTTTTAACTAAACTGTGCGAGCTTACAGAGTGTAAATTACTTATAGATTTAAACAACTTAGTAGTTAACGCAACAAATTATACTTTGTTAAATGAGTCTCACGAAAAAATTAACGTTGTTGAATATGCTAAACAGTGGCTAGCTGATATTCCAACGCATATTGTGGGAGAATTTCATTTGGCGGGTTGCACGCCTGTATCGGATAATAACTTGATGATAGATGATCACAGTAAACCGGTATCTATTGACACATGGTCAATTTATCACTTTGCTCTTACACGATTTGGCGCTATACCTACATTAGTTGAATGGGATGAAAACCTTCCGTCATGGGAAATATTAATAGCGGAAGCGAACAAAGCCAAAGATATCGCTAAGCTTGTTTTTGGTGATGATGAAACACTTGATTTTGACAATATAGTTAATCAAGAAAATGATATTGAATGTGAGAGTTTTCAACATGCTTAGTCAACAGCAATCAGTATTATTAAAGGCCATATTTTCGGGTGAAAATCTCCCTAATATGCCTAGTGAAAACAAAGGTCTTGAAATATATCAACGCAGTTTAATTGCTAATGCCGCACGCGCTTTATCAATAACCTTTGCAACGGTTCATTCATACCTGGGTAAAAAAACATTTGATGCAATAGTTGAAGCGTATTTAAAAACAGAGTTAAAACAAGAGTACGATTGGGGCGAGTTTGGTTATACATTTCCTCAATTTATTCAAACGCAGAGCGTGAATAATAGCTATTTACTTTCTCAAATTGCTAAGCTTGATTTTACTTGTCATCAATCAGAGCGAAGTCAAAATGTTGAAGTTGATTTAAGTACGCTTAATCTGCTTAGCGAACGTGATGCGTACGAATTGTATATAACCTTTTGTGCCGGTATAACGTTGATGCAGTCATCCATACCGTTGGACGAAGTTAATAATACCATTACTCAACTAACGCAAGAGCAAAAAATTAATGGACTTGATGATGTTACTCAGCAACTTACTGAGTTTTCAACAAGGTATAAAAACGGCAGTACTCAAAATAGCACACCCTACTGTTTTGTTATTTGGCGACCCGATTTTCAAGCGCAATATACCCGTATTACGACGGAAGAATACCAATGGATTCATATTCTGTTGGATAAAAGTAGAAAACAAAAAGCTTCTATAGGACAAGCACTTGATGAAATGCAAGATACAGAATTTTCATTAATTGAATGGTTACCTAAAGCGATAAAAGAACAACTTATTAATGGTATTTATATAAATTCATTAACAAGTTAATAATTATAACAACACCCATATTTATTCAAACACAAGGAACCTTAATATGACTTTTCAAAAAGTTAGGGATTTTCACAATCAAATTTTAGATTTTACGCAGATATTAGTTGCACCTGCATTTTTATTTACACGACTTTATATTGCGAATGTTTTCTTTAAATCAGGCTTAACTAAGTTGCGTGATTGGGAATCAACATTAATGTTATTTGAATATGAATACGAAGTGCCTGTATTGTCGTTTGAGGTTGCAGCTTGGCTTGCAACAGCTGGTGAATTAATACTGCCTGTTTTACTGGTATTAGGCTTATTTACACGACTTTCAGCGGTCGGTTTATTTATTGTAAACGCCGTTGCTGTTATTAGCCTTGTTGAAATTGCACCTGCAGCATTTAATGAGCATGTGTTATGGGGCAGTTTAATCGTCATGTTAATATTAATGGGTGCTCAACGATTCTCGTTAGATAGAAAATTAAATATCACTTAATTTATTTTAATGATGTTTGCAGTTCCCCCGCGATATAAAAAGGGGTATAAGTAAAGGCAAAGTGTGTTTTTCGCATTTTGCCTTTTTTGATCTTATTACTCGAATTTGGGGTATCTAACTTATAACAAACTTAATGGACTTGGTATTACTTCATCGCTAAGTCTTTTAGCTCGTACTACATATCGAAGGCTTCCTCCTGCACGAAGTGCGTTAAAAGGGTAACAGGTAATTAACAGTAAATTAGGATCCTCAACATCTAACAATAAAGGGGTTTCATCACTATCTATAATATTAATATTTTCTACTTCGTATAATTGTGTATTTCCATGAATATCATTAATGGCGATAACGTCTTTCATTTTTATGTCCTGTAAAAAGCTAAAATGCGTATCTCTATGGCCAGCAACAACAAATGGATTGTTACTTTTTAAGCGTGAATATTGGTGCATTACCCCAGCAGAAAAAGCGAGTGTTGTAGGGTCTGTTCCTTGTAGTAAAACCAACGACTTGTTTAATCTAGGTATACTCATTTTTGCAATAGCGGTTGTGTCGGCCCAAGGCCAAGGAGGCGATGGCTTTTTAGTTATTTGGCTCGCTTCCCAGCTATTCGCTATTAACTGTTGCGACAACCATGCTTTAGCGGGAAGGTACATGCTATGTGCGATAACCAAAATAGCGATTACACCAAGCACTAGCGAGCCTTTTTGTATTGATGAATATTTATTAAACTGAAACATGAGTCGTTTTTTTATTAGAGATAACAAGCCAAATAAGAGATAAAATCAGTAATAACAAACCTAATAACAGTTGTGCTTGCCAACCTACAGCGGTTTTAGGAAATACCGAAGCATGCAAGGTACTGCTTTGTGCGAGTTGCTTGTTCGCCATTTTATGTTGAGACGCTTTTTTATCTGATCGCTTTAATGCTTTTAACGCCGCCTGTTTACGCTCTTCGAGTTCGTGAGCACTTAACACTTCTTTTTCTACCGCGATAAAACTTGTGTAAGGCGACATAATTTGGTGTTTTAGTGATGTTTTAATCACTTCTTTTTTTACTATCTCTGGTTGTTTTCCTATCACTAATCCATCTAACAAATCTTCTATTTTTGATCTAGCCCAGACCGAACTAATACCGCTGTTTTTATTTTTAATATTTGCGTTAGAAAAATCGATTTCTTGTTGCCATTCATCATTAACTAAATCGCCAAATAATTGAATGCTGGTAGGTTTTTGAGCGGTTTTAAAAGCAATAATCAAAGGCTCGTTATGGTATAAGTCAGGAATGTTTTTTGGATATTGCTCTATGTTACCTACGTGTAGCGGATGAAATTGCACGTTAATATTTGTTAAGGCAGGGCGGCTAATTTTATCGAGTAAAACCGACATGTTTTTTTCTACGTCGTTCACATTACCAATAAAGGTATAACTGCCTTGGCCAAACTGTGCAGCTTTGCGCATAAAAAATCCATTAGGTGCGCTGCCTATCCCTACGGTAAAAAGCCTAGGTAAGTTATGTGTATTTTTAATTAACTTAATAAGTGACAATTCGTTACTTACTGCACCATCAGTAATAAACAATATTTGTTTAATGGCTTCTGAGTGTTGCAACTCAGTTTGCGGCATAGTTAAGGCACTGGCTAAGGGTTTGTACATCTCTGTTCCCCCGTTAGCATCAAGCTGTGCAATAAATTTAAGTGCTTTTACTATGTTTTCAGGTGTTGCCATTTGAGTTTGATTAAATAGGTTATGTGAGTTTGATTCAAAAGCAATAATGTTAAAACTGTCTTGAGGACTTAACGTGTTAATAGCAAAGCGTAAACTTTGTTTAGCTTGTTTAATTGACTCACCTTGCATAGAGCCTGAAGTATCAATAATAAAAGTGATGTCGCGAGCAAATGAAGAGAGCGTTTTAGGGCTGACTGTCGTGTTAGATACTTCATTGGTAATAGCGTTAATTGAAGGAGGAAGCAACATAGCTAGCGTGTATTCTTCACCATCAAGGGTTTGATTAAATAAACTTAATTGTGGAGTGCTAGAAGGAGTAGGACGCCATTGCAGTATAAAGTCTTTATCCATAGGTACTTGTACATTACCCACATTAATTTTTACAGGTTCACCATTTAAATGATTATTGCTTAATTTTAGCGAATGAGAAGGGCTTGTTATTTCATTTAACGTAACGCCAGCGTTTAAATTTACACGTAAATTAATGTTGTTTTTATTTAAGCTTTCAAATTGGGAGAGTGCTGATGTCACTCTATTTTCATCTATATTGGCATTATATTCTGGGTTTGTAGGTGTATATCTAGGTGTAATACTCATTGGAAACCGTAAGCTAAATTCTCCATTGTTGTAGTCAACATGTTGCACATATTTTAAGGTAACGGTTATTTGCTCGTTAGGTGCTATATTCGCTATTTTATTGGTAAATAGGTTAGGGCGATGCTGTTCAATTAAACTCGCTTTTCGTCCTGTCGCTTTGGCGTGATTAAAAATTTTTTTTGCTTTATTTTTTTCTAAAATCTTCCCTTCTATTTCTCTGTTACCTATTTGGATCTTTAAATAATTTACCGCTGAATTTTCAGGTAAAGGAAAGGTATATAAACCATTAGCTATGTTGTCTCCTGCATTGAGAAATGACTGTGTAACGGTAACTGTAGCGAGTATGCCATTAATATCAAATGAGGCAGCAGAGTTAAGTAATATGGCTGATTGGTACAGACGCTTTTCTTTGTGGTTAGTTTTTACTGTTTCAGACGATTCAAATAATAACTGTCCGCTACCGACTTCATCTAAAGTTGAATAGTTGTTATGAGTTGTCGCATATAAGGGCAGTGCATAAAAAGCCGACACAGCGAGTAAACCCAAAATCGATACCCATTTAATAACAGATAAAAAAGTTGAAGATTTTCGTCTGCGGTATCTTCTATCGTAGTCTGGTGCGTAATCAATTAATACTCTGTTTCTACGTGCTTTTGACAGTAAGGTTTGTTTAAACATGTTGTTGTCTTCTAAATATATGGAATGTAAGTGTATTAAAACAAGCAACTTAGGCGTTTATCCGACAACAAAAAGGCAATATAGCGCTGAAATAGGGCGAAAATATGGCAACTATTAAAATAGCTAAAATTTAGGCCTAAAAAATTTTGATAAATTAAAAGTCTGATTTTTTATTTTGATAACTGTTCTCTTTCCTTTCTTGCATAGCGCTTTAAAAAACTAACATAGAGCTAATGTTTAAAACTTATATAGATAATCTTATACTTAAATATTAATTGTTTATTGTTGACAATGCGCCAGTATTGGGAGATTGTATATCAATGAAATTAACTAAGTTGATGGTTTATTGGTCGTTGGTTTTTCTGTTTTTATTGTAATTACAATGAAGTAGCCACCAGAGAAAATACTTTAGGCATGCGCTCATTTTTGGTTCGCGCATGTATTTAAATGTAAATCGAATAGGGTAAAAGAATGAAATATAGCTTTAAAAACATAGGCTTTATAGTGAGTGGACTTAGTCTTGCTGTGTTAATGGGGTGTAATAACACGACAAATAATATAAAACTAAGCGAAGAAAGTACCTTATGGGACTTTGAAAGCGGTAAACTAAGTCGTGAAATACAGCTGTATGGCGCTGATGCATCAATTATAACAGAAGGCAATAATAAAAAATTATCAGTTAAACTTAATTCTACCAACAACTATAAATCAAGCTTTGTATTTCAGCCTGAAACCCCTTGGGATTGGAGTCAAAAAGGCCAATTTGCTTTCGCACTAGATATTGAAAATCCCCTTAATTCATCTATACACTTTTATGTAACCGCAACAGATGTAAGTGGCAAAACCCATAACCGTAGTCTTTCTATCCCCGAAAACAGTCGTGATACTTATTACCTTGAATTAGCCGGCCCCTATTTAGACATTGAAACGGGTATACGCTCTAACCCTAAAAGTTGGATCTCTGATTACACACCTATTATTTGGCGTTGGGGGGTAAAAAAAATCAATCTTAAAAACATTAAAAGTATTGAATTTAAAATACTCGGTGTTTTAGAAGATAAACAAGTGGTTATAGACAATGTACGTTTAATTAAACCTGAAAAAATAGATGAAAACTACCTTGTCGGTTTAGTTGATGAATTTGGACAAAATGCCAAGGTGGATTTTGTCGGTAAAGTAAATAGCGTAGAAGAACTTAGGCAAGCTTCAGCTAAAGAGCAAAGCCAGCTTAGTACTAAACCACCTGTAGGTAGATCAAAGTTTAATGGCTGGGCTGATGGTCCTAAGCTTAAAGGTACAGGATATTTTAGAACCGAAAAAGTAAAAGGAAAGTGGTCTTTAGTTGACCCTGAAGGCTATTTATTCTTTTCCAATGGTATTGCCAATGTACGCATGGCAAACACCTCAACCATTACCGGATATGACTTTGATAAAAAACATATTGTACAACGTGATCCTAATGATAAAACACCTGAAGATTCTTTAGGATTAAATCAAGCACCTAAAGCAGCATGGCCATCCAGAGCCATTAGCTCAGAACTTAGAGCGAACATGTTTTCTTGGCTACCTAATTATGAAGACGAGCTAGGTGTGCATTTTGGTTACCGACGTGAAGTATTTATGGGGGCTATAGAAAAGGGTGAAACGTATAGTTTTTATCAAGCAAACTTAGCCCGTAAGTACGGTAGTAACGATACCAATGTATTTATGGATAAGTGGCGTGATACCACGGTAGACAGAATGCTAAGTTGGGGATTTACCTCATTTGGTAACTGGGTTGACCCATCATTTTATCAATTAAACCGTATTCCATATTTTGCTAATGGCTGGATTATTGGTGACTTTAAAACACTGAGCAGCGGCAACGACTTATGGAGCGCCTTACCTGATGTATTCGATCCTGTTTTTAAAGAAAGAGCATTAGCTACAGCAAAGCAAATAGGCATAGAAGTACAAAACAACCCTTGGTGTGTTGGTGTATTTATTGATAATGAAAAAAGCTGGGGCAATGAAGGTTCAACAGAAAGTACTTATGGTATTCCCATTAATACTTTATCCCTAAATGCTACTAATAGCCCAACTAAATCTGAGTTTGTAAAGGTATTACGTAATAAGTATCAAACCATTGAAAAACTTAATTCAAACTGGAACGTTGCTGTAAATTCGTGGGATGAATTTGCTAAAGGTATTGAGGTAACTGAATTTAATGAGGCATTAATAGTTGATTTATCTACATTATTATCGGTTTACTCTGAGCAATACTTTAAAGTGGTTAAAGGTGCGGTTAAGCAGTATTTACCTAATCATTTATATATGGGCGCACGTTTTGCCGATTGGGGAATGACCAGCGAAGTTAGAGCCGCTGCTGCCAAATATGCCGATGTAGTGAGTTATAACTATTATAAAGAAGGTATCAGCAATAATCATTGGAGCTTTTTAGCTGAAATAGACAAGCCTAGTATTATTGGCGAGTTTCATAATGGCGCTGTTGATTCTGGGTTATTAAACCCTGGGTTAATTCATGCATCTTCACAAGCTGACCGCGGTAAAAAATATCAAGAATATATGTACGGTGTTATCGACAATCCATATTTAGTGGGCGCTCATTGGTTTCAGTACATCGACTCACCATTAACAGGGCGCGCATACGATGGAGAAAACTACAACGTAGGTTTTGTTAGCGTAGCCGACATTCCTTATCAGCCCTTGGTTGATGCAGCTAAAGAAGTAAATAGTCATATTTATTCTAGGCGTTTCCATGATTTAAAAACCAAATAAACATCATACAAATTAATGATTAATGAACAGCAAGCTTTATGTTTGGTAAAACAAAATATTACTTGTTGTATGCATTACTTATTTTTAGCCAATTTATTAAATAAATATAATTAAAGGAGCCTTTATGACAATCAATAAAGCGTTAAGTGTTATTGAACCCCAAAAAATTAAATATAACTGTTTAGCAACATTGATCAGTGTAGTCTTAAGTACAAGTATTATTGGATGCAGTACTGATTCTGCTCAAAATGCTGAATCAGTTTCAAGTTCTGACGCTAGCCAAACAGCTTCAGCTGTTGATGTGTTTGCCAATGAAAAAGTGCTCACCTCTTTAATTAACTTTAATAGTGAAGATAAAAGATCTTGGGTAAACAGCAATAAAACACAATTTACTTATATTTCAAACAATACTGATAATAAATTAGCAATAGAGTTTTTAAATACAGAAAACATTTCAGAGCTGGTTATAGAACCTAAAGCCCCATGGGATTTATCAGGGGTAAAAAACTATAATTTAGCCTTCGATGTTAAAAATACAGGTGACGAATCATTACATCTTTATTTAAAAATTCAAACGCCACAAGGGCAGTATCAAACCCGTTCAATCAGTTTACCAACTCAATATAGCGGTACCGTATATTTTCCACTTGAAGGTAAAGAAGGTCAAACAGATACCGGAATGTGGGGAGACGCAAGACCATGGCAAACTAACAATAGTTTAATGGTATGGCGTTCATGGAAAAGTGCTTCAGACGACTTCAGTGTTATTAAATCGCTCACCTTTTTTACCATTGGAATACTTAAAAATAAATCGGTAGTTATAGACGATATAAGAATACGCGAAAATCCTAAAAGCGATCCTAATTGGATGGTGGGCGTTATAGATAAATATGGCCAAAATGCCAAACGTAGTACAGCTTTAGATATTAAATCTGATGAACAATTAAAAGCCATTGCAGACGAAGAGCTCGCTGAGCTGGCCAAATCAAAAGGCATGCCTGACCGCTCTAAATTTGGTGGTTATACCAAAGGCCCTAAACTTGAAGCTACTGGATTCTTTAGAACTGAAAAAGTCAATGGTAAATGGTGGATGGTAGACCCAGAGGGTAATATCTTCTTCTCTCATGGGCCTGCTAACGTGCGCATGGCGAACATGACCACTATCACAGGTATCGACTATAACGACAGTTCTATCCGAGAAAAATCAAGTGATGAAATAACACCTGAAGATTCAATGGGGATTATCAAAATACCTAACAGCATACGCAAAGATAATTATGTAATATCTGAGCTACGCAACAACATGTTCGAGTGGTTACCTAGTTACGACGACCCTTTAGCCGAGCATTATAGTTATCGTCGTTCAACTCATAAAGGGCCTGTGCCTTATGGTGAAACGTTTAGTTTTTACCGCGCCAATTTAGAACGCCGATACGGCGAAACAACGCCAGAATCTTATGTTAAAAAATGGCATCAAGTCACCGCTGATCGTATGCACGATTGGGGCTTTACCTCTTTTGGTAATTGGGTAGATCCTGCTTTTTATCAATCAGAGCAAGTACCTTATTTTGCAAATGGTTGGATTATTGGTGACTTTAAAACCTTATCGGGCAAGAAAAACCATTGGGGTTTAATGCCTGACCCATACGATCCTGTTTTTGCTGAGCGCGCTAAAATTACCATAGATGCCATTGCCAAAAATATACAAAGCTCACCATGGTGTGCAGGTATATTTATTGATAATGAAAAAAGCTGGGGCGAGCGTGAAGGTTCAGTACATGCGCGTTACGGTGTTATTTTAGATGCTTTATCTAAAAGTGTTGAAGAAAGCCCAGCTAAAAAAGCTTATTCAGCTCACTTAAAAGAAAAATATAAAAATATTGATACATTAAATAGTGCATGGAATACAGAAATCGCTAACTGGAATAGCTTCGATAAAGGCGCAGACTTTTTTGAACGCGTTTCTTATTCAAAGCAGCATGTTAGCGACCTATCAAAAATGCTAGAAATGTTAGGCGAACAATACTTTATTGTTGTACACAACACGCTTGAAAAAGCATTACCTAACCATTTATACATGGGCGCACGTATGGCTAACTGGGGAATGCCTGACGAAATTATTAAAGCATCTTTAAAGTACTCAGACGTACTTAGTTTTAATATTTATGAAGAAGGTATGCAAGACCATTTCTGGAAGTTTCTTGAAGAGGTTGATTTACCCGTAGTTGTGGGCGAATTTCATATAGGAACGGCAACTGATTCTGGCATGTATAACCCCGGTATTGTACACGCAGCTAACCAAGAAAACAGAGCTCAAATGTACAAAAACTATATGGAAAGCGTGTTAAATAAACCGTATATGGTAGGTGCGCATTGGTTCCAATATATTGATGAACCAATATCAGGTAGAGCATTTGATGGTGAAAACGCTAATATAGGTTTTGTAACAGTAACCGATATTCCATACCCAGAAATGATCAAAGCAGTAAAAGAAGTTACTTCAAGCATGTATCAGCAAAGATACGAAAACTAATAATGTATTGGCTTTCATAAAATCAGTGATAGTTGCCCTTATATCATTTGTATTTAGGGGCAACAAAACTTTCTCCCTCAATTAATTTCTTTTTTGATACAGAATTTTATAAAAATAACAAAATTACGATACATTTGGCGCTTATTTTTCACGTATTATGCTATATGAACATATTAATGATATTTTAAGCAGGGCCTTGACACTTTTTTTATACATTTTTTGATATAAATTAACTTATGTATTAATAGACGATGTATGAGTGTTGTTATGGCGAATAAAATTTTAACGGTTTCTAAAGTTGAAGAGCTCACAAAAGACAGTAAAGCTTTCTACTTTGAAGACGACTCAACAATTGATCCTGCACTAGCTGGGCAGTTTTTAACTTTAATCACTCAGCAAAATGACAAAGAGTATAGACGTTCGTATTCTATATTTACCCCAGCAGGTGGCGGGCTTGCTGTAGGTGTTAAAAGAGTACCCGGTGGTATTGTTTCAAATTACTTAAATACCTATATAAAGGCAGGCAGTAAAATTGAAGTGCAAGGGCCAGCAGGTAAGTTTTCGTTTGATCCGAGTGTTGAGAATCCCTCTCATATTTTACTTATTGCTGGCGGTAGTGGTGTTACGCCTATGATGTCGATTTTAAAAACGGCATTAGCGCAATGTAGCGATACTAAAATTTCTATGTTGTTTGTTAATAAAACCAAAACCGACATTATGTTTGCCAACGAGTTAAAACAACTTGAAGCCGATTTTGCTGATCGTTTTACCTTAATTCATTATTTAGACGAAGAAAATAAAAGCACCAAACAAGTGAAAAAGAAAGGTTTATCTGGCTTATTTGGTGGTAAAGAATCGATAGAAATCCCTGGTTTTATAACCGCTGATAAAATTAACGATATTTTTAATACCTTACAAATAAATGCCAACGTTAATGCTTATATTTGTGGGCCAGCCGGGTTTATGAACATAGCGGAAGACGCTTTATATTCGCTAGGTTTACCTAAAGCACAGGTTAAAAAAGAAAACTTTGTTCCTTCTGTAGAAGTTAGGCCTGAACCTAACTTTACGCCAACACCTTGTACTGCCGTTATAGACATTAACAATACCACGCATGAGTTTGAAATTCCTGCAGGTAAAAGTGTTTTACAAGCTGCAGTAGAAGCCAATATTGATATTCCGTTTTCATGTCGAGAAGGTACGTGTACTTCTTGTTATGGCAAATGTTCATCAGGAGAAGTAGGTATGTTAACAGATGAAGCATTAACAGATGAAGAGCTAGCAGAAGGGGGCTTTTTACCTTGTGTAGCTTATCCCAAAAGTAAAAAATTAGTTATAAATATGAATTAATACAAAGTATTAAATAAATAAAAAGTTCCTGTAAATTTAGAATTATATTGAGTACACACATGATAGAACCAAAAAATTATATTGTTGAAGAAGAGTGGTTTAAAGCTGAACTACCAAGGCAAGAATTTAGATCCTTTATGCAAAAAAACAACTATAGAGGCATTATTGATACGCTTATATGGTTTACCTGTTTAGGGCTAACCGGTTATTTAGCTTTTTTAAGTTTAGGTACGGCTTGGGCTATTCCTGCCTTTTTTCTGTATGGGGTATTTTATTGTGCTGCCGATGCTCGCTGGCATGAAAGCTCGCACGGTACGGTATTTAAAACACCTTGGCTAAACACCGCCCTGTGTTTTATTGCTACAGCAATGCAACA
Source organism: Pseudocolwellia agarivorans (assembly GCF_002000085.1). Taxonomy (GTDB): domain Bacteria; phylum Pseudomonadota; class Gammaproteobacteria; order Enterobacterales; family Alteromonadaceae; genus Pseudocolwellia; species Pseudocolwellia agarivorans. Next base: position 95,253 of record NZ_MUZU01000002.1, on the reverse strand, counting down.
ACGCGATATTATTTTTACTAACTGGTCGCATGTACGTCATCATTCATACACGGTAATTAACGATATCGATCCAGAAATTACCGTAACGCGACCTCCTACATTTTGGGAGCATTTCTTAAATTTTTGGAGCTTAGGCGAAACCAAATATTACGTACCTATTTTGTTTCAACATGCTTTTGGTATTGTATCCAAAGATGCGAAAAAATTTGTACCTGAAGAAGAATACACCAAAATGTTTTGGTGGGCTCGTGCCAGCTTACTTGTTAACTTATTACCGATTGCCTTAGCGGTATATTTTCAAACGTGGTTACCTGTACTGTATTTTGGTTTACCTAAGTTATACGGTAACTTAATACAAAGAGCATTTGTATTAGCACAACATGCAGGCTTAGACGACGACACATGGGATCACCGTAAAAACTCTAGAACCATACAAGTAAATCCATTTTTAGGTTTCTTATATATGAACATGCAATACCACATTGAGCATCATATGAATCCACTTATGCCGTTTCATCAGCTGCCTAAATTTTCACGCAGAGTAGCGGATCAAATGCCAGTACCTTACAAAGGCATGATTGAAGTGTATAAAGAAATGATACCTGCGTTAATTAAACAAGTAGACGATCCAACTTACTTTGTAGACCGTAAAGTACCTACAAAACCAGAAGTAAGAAAAGTAAAACGTATTAAAGCCTTAGATCCTGAAGAAGCCATGATCCCACAAGCGGCTTCACCTAAAAAATACAACACAAACGATTCAGACGTTATTGTTACAGACAAACCTGATGTGGCATGGCACAAAGCGGTTGAAGCAAAAGAGCTAGGCGAAAACGATGCGGTAAGCGTTTGTATTGAAGGTAGCCATTACGCTGTTTATCAATTGAAAGCCGGCGAGTATTACGCAACTGACGGTATTTGTAGCCATGAACATGCCTATCTAGCCGACGGCTTAGTGGAAGACGGTAAAGTACTTTGCCCTAAACATAACTCTAAGTTTTGTATTAAAACAGGTAAAGCTATAAACCGCCCAGCAACAACACCCGTAGCGACTTTTCCAATTAAAGATATTGACGGCGTTTTACATATAGGAATTTAACTAAGTACTCAATTAAATGCCCCTAAAATGATAAAAACGGACTGTTGAAAAGCAGTCCGTTTTTTGTTTGATAAATATGATTAACAGATAAGTAGCTAAAACATAAATGTGTTATATCAATATATAATAGCTTTATTAGATAAATAGAGGAGTAATTAACGTAAGTAAAAGTTAGAAATTTAAAGCTATGTGAAACTAAAACACAGCTAATATTTCTTGATACCCCTTAGCTTTTTGTATTGATAATAGTTAACAACTCTTTTCTTTTATTTTTACAGTACTCTATCTTTTGAGATATGGCGGTACTTTTATACACTTTCCCTTGAAAAGTTTTGAGCGAAATAAAACAACTATTACCACCTCGGTTAGCTGAACCAAATAAAACAGACTGTATATCACTAACGAGAACTTGTTTGTTATTAGCTGGCTTCACATAACTTAGCGCTAAATAATCACCATCTTTTTCTAACGCATAAAACTTGTTAGCCTTTGAATAAGCTAAATAATAAAAAAAGCTAAAGAATATTGCCGTATATACCACACTTTTTTTAAGTGTATATTTTGTATGAAAAATAAAAGCGACAAACGCAATAATTGAAAATGCAGAAGCAAAATAGAGCAATAAATTATAATGGGCTAATGGAATGTCTTGAGATACAGCAATTAAAGTCAATCAAAAATCCTTACAAGAATATAATTTACATCTATCGCAGCGTTTTGTTCTGGCTACTTGGCTCTCCATGCAGTACTTATTCCTATCGATATTATTAAACAAGGACAAAAAAATACTGATTTTGTCCTTGTTAGCATTAAATTTTAAAATGCTTTTCCAATTTACTGAGTAGTTCTGGATTTTTTACAATTTCTTCCTGTAAATATTCTTTGCACTCAAAAATTTGCATTAACCATTCTTCAATATCTTCTACGTCTGAAACTGTTTCGCTATTTCTCAAGGTATCATTGTATTTTATTGAATCATTTAGTGCGCATAAGATGGTTGCTAACCAATCGTCTTGTATTTGCATTATGCTACCTCGTCTTTTTTAATTATGTTGGTAAGTTCGTTAAGTAATAATTTAAACCTTGCGAGTGACGAGTATAGCCAGCAGTAAAAGTCTCGTTGATTTGTTATGTACGCACTTTAACCAGTGATAAATATTTAGCATCGCATTCTGAAAAGAGTGTAAATGGATTCATACGATTACCAAAGTTTTGGATGACTAAAGTATCTCCTTGTATTAAAGCACTCACTTCTATTTTTGAATTTCCGACTGATTTTGAAGCGTATAGCTCTGAAAATATAATTTGTTGACCACTTTTTACAAAATTACCCGTAGCAGTACGAGTATTTGTTGTAATTTTGTATTTGATTTGACTGTCTTCTTGCGACAAACCAATGACTAAGTTGCATGATGTAGGGACTAAGCTTTGATAGTAAACAAAACTTGATTCTGGCGATTTAGCACAGCCTACAACCAGGGAAAAATAGGCAAATAGATAAAGTAACTTTTTCAAATGGGCTCCTAGCACATAGACCCAGTTAACGGGCTAAGTAATGGTTGGTTAAATTGTGTAGCGAAACGTAGCAACTGTTACGCATCCTTGTTGATTATATTTTTAGGCTTTGTTTGTGACACTAATGGTATCAACTTTGCTTTTGTTCAACTTAATGATCAACTGGTTACCTATAAAATCATTGTTTTTATAGGAGTCTAAGAATGGTTCATTAAGCTCTTCTAGTGCATCATGGTATTCTTCGATATCTCTATTAATCCTTAATGAATCATCAGCTTTTGAGTTATTCATTAGGTCTTTTACTATCATAAGGCACAAGATGTCGTTTACCATCATTATCATCGATAATCTGAGTTTCATGTAGTTCATAATCACTTTTATTGTGTACTAATCCATTTCTCAATTTAATCAAATTGACCGTTATAAAATTCGATGACGTGATCATTCAAGCAACATTCAATGGCTGATACTACAGTGAGGAGGAATTGTACAGTATCTATTTCTTCTTCCCTTTTTGAGAAAAAACAAACTGAACGAGCTCTGTAATTAGGTAAAATATTCAGATATGTAATTTTTCTTAAATATTTTTCGATAAATTTTATTGTCCATACACTCAAACCTGAAGAGATTGATTAGAAGTCTAACATCTTATCCGTTTGCAAAACTTCGGCCTTTATTCACAAAACATTTACAAACAATCTTAAAAACCTAGACTAAGTTACTTTAATTGAAATATCAATAATATAACCTTGTTAACGTATACTGACTATTGCGTGGAATAGGGGGAGGAGAAGACAGGAGTTACACAAGAACTGTGTATATACAGCCCTTGTGTATGCAAAATATTTTTACTTTTTACTTTTTACTTTTTGTTTTCTAGTGAATCAAAAAAGTGGAATATAACGCTACGTTAGAAGTAAAAATTATTGGCTAAAATGTGTTAGCTATGAACAAAAGCCAATTGCTTTTAGCTCAGCTTGTTAGCTCTTCTCATTAATGAGTTTTTTAAATGCAACTATATCTTTAGAACAATGATCATTAGCTTTTTTATATAGCTTGATGTATTTGTCTTCAACAATTTGAATAGTGCCAGTTTCAAATCCTATATTTTTATACACACTTGTTAATAAAGCTGTTGCAAGTACGGGGTTAGATTTATTACTTTTCAATTCATTTGTTGATATTTTAGCTAAGCAGTTACCTAAATTATTTAAAGCTATCTCGTCCTTGTCTTGAGCAAAACTAGCTCCAGATAAAGTTATACATAATAATCCAAATAGTTTCCAAGTTTTCATCATACATCCTAGTAGTGTTAATGCCTCGTTAAGAGACAAATGATAGTTAATCATTCTTTAAAATAAGCGACAAAGGAGTAAAAGCCAACTGTTTTTTTGCTTTTGAGTGCTTGTATGGCTACAAGTGCATGTACAGTCATGCCTTTTTGTTTTCTAGTGAATCAAAAAAGTGGAATGTTTTTGCTACGTTTTTATGCCAATAAGGCCATTCGTGACAACCGCTTAACGATTCGAAGTGGTGCTCAATATTGTTACTTTTAAGCTGTTCAACAAAGTTGAGGTTACTTTCAAATAAGGTGTCTTCTGCGCCACAGTCTAAGCGTAACGGGGGTAAGTTGTTTTTGTTATTGTTGAGCCAATAAATAATGTCGCTTTCGTTGCTGTTGTTGCATTGATATTGGTTAAGTGGTGTTTCGGTAAAGTGCTTTAAATCATCTAACTTGGTAATGGCAGAGTGAGCTGAAATACCACTAAACAATTCTGGGTATTTAGCGCCTAATCTTAATGCGCCATAACCCCCCATTGAAAGGCCAGTAATATAAACATTGCTTGATTCAGACACTGCATTTACCGTTTTTTTTACCGCGGTTATTACGTCGTCTACTATCCATTGTTCATAGTTACCATGATCTTCTAAAGGTAAATATGCCGAGCCATCCCATAATCCACCGTCAGACGGCATTACTAAAACAAACTCAGATAAGCCTTCTTGTCTGAGTTGTTCATATACCTTATGTACGCCGCCTAAATCCATCCATACCCAGTTATTGCCATATACGCCGTGTAATAAAATCACTACAGGTACGTTTTCCCCCGTGCTTTGTGCGTTGTAAATGCTAACGTCTGCACGGCGTTTTAGGTGAGACGAATACACGGTAAGTGTTTGTGTATTCTCTCTTGAGTAATCAGGGTTAGAGACTTCTAATCGAAGAATGGTCATTTACACCTCTGTATTTTTACGGCTTGGTTCTTTACGGTATTGTTTTTGATCGTATTATTTTAAATATCGTCCATAACAATAACGCCTTTAGCAATGCGGCCGTTAAGTAAATCGTCAAAGCCTTGTGCTACGTCTTCTAATTTATAGGTTTTGGTCACTAATTCATCTAACTTTAAGTCACCTTTTGTATAAAGGTCGAGCACCTTAGTGAAGTCGCGTTCTGGGTTACACATGCCGTATAGCGGGTTGATGTAAATTTTGTCCCATTCAAACAGTTCGCAATCAAAATCTATGCGTTGTTCAATACCACTTACTTGTACAGCGGTGCCTGCATTTCTTATTAAGGCTAAAGGAGCAGAGCCTAAAGCGGGAATTGCAGTACATTCAAAAGCGTAATCAGCGCCACGTCCTGCGGTAAGGGCTTTTACTTTTTCTTTTACGTTAATAAAATCAGTATCATCTTTTTCAGCAATTATGCCGTGTGTAGCTCCAAATTCTTTCGCTTGGTCGATGCGTTCTTGGCTTATGTCTATAGCGATGATTTTAGCTGCACCTGAATTTTTAGCCCCTTGAATTGCATTTAAGCCAACACCACCACAACCAATAACACAAACGGATGAACCTGCGTCTACTTTAGCGGCATTAACTACCGAACCCCAGCCTGTCATAACACCACAGCCAATAATTGATGCAGTAGCCAATGAAATGTCGTGATTAATTTTTACTACGGCTGCTTGTTTTACTACCGCATATTCGCTCATGGCGCCTAAATGAAAAGAGCGTTCGATAGGTGTGTTTTCGTGTGTAGTGCTTTCAATATGGGCATGGCCCGATAAACCACAACCGCAAACAGGCGAGTTTTTTTCACAAATATGTAAGTTACCTTCGTTACACTGAAAACATTCGCCACAAGGGATCGCCCAGTTAAGTATGACTTTATCGCCAATGCTTACTTTAGTTACTTTGTCGCCAACCGCTTGAACAATACCAGCACCTTCGTGGCCTACAATAAAGTTTTTATTCCACGTTTGAATTGAATCCCAATCTGTATGACAAATGCCAGCAGCCGCAATTTTAACTAATACTTCGTCGTCTTTAGGTTGGTCTACGTCTACAGTGGTAACTTGATAGCTACCTTGCCCATTTGATACAACAGCTTTAGATTTTATCATTTTTTAAATATCACATTTTATAATTACCTTAGTGTAATTTGACCATTGTTTAATGGTTATTACTGTTAATTAACTTTCAATAAATATCATAATTATGCTTTTTATTTTGTTTTTATCGTGGTATTTATTACGTAAGTGTAGAATATTTGTTGTTGATTATGCCGGATAAAAATAAAGTATATTGCGAACCTTTTTGTATTAAAGAGGGGTATCAGTTTGAAATTCATAAAGTTGAGTATGGTGAAAACGACTCTTATTCATGTTTTATGCATTTTCATGAGGTGCATGAGTTTATTATTTTTGAACAGATAGAAGGGGACTATTACTATAATCAAGGTGAGTCAAAACTACTTGATAACGACATTGTTTATACACCCGCATTAGAAACTCATAACTTTGAATTAAGCGAGCGACCAAAGTCTTGGTATATTATTCAGTTTATTCCTGAAGTGCTTAACCAGCCTGAACTGCAAAAAGTGAGTTTTTTATTACAGCAAGGCCAACAACTTAGGTTGAAAAAAGAAGATATTGCTATTGTTCAAATGCAAGTTAAATGGTTACACCAATGTTATTTAGAAAACCCACTAGATGGTAAAAGTTTGTTATTACTAAGGCTGTTAATTTTATGGATTTCAGATAAAGCACAAGCCATAAAAATGCCGAATACTATTTCGCTAACATCTAGCCAAAATTACGAGAAATTGTCTCCGGTTATCGACTTATTTAGACAAAGTCCTTATGTTGATATTTCTTTAACTGAAGCGGCTGAAATGTGCTTTGTATCGCCTTCGCATTTTTCACGTATGTTTAAGCGAATATTTAGGTGTAATTATTCTGAATACAGTTTAAATCACAAATTATATAGTGCGGCTCGATTGTTAAGCCAAACAGAAAGGTCGATAACTGATATCAGTTACGAGCTTGATTTTTCAAGCCCGTCTCATTTTATTGCTCAGTTTAAAAAACACTTTAATACCACGCCTTATAAGTATCGAATAGGTGTTAAAAGCCGTAGTTAATTTAGCATCCTACGCGAGCGCTTATTTTATTTGCTGTTTTTTTAACGTTTTGAATTAATTGTTCAATGCTTTCATCGTTACCCAAAGATGAGGTAAAGGTAGAAACGGCTAATACAGCGATTACTGCGCCTTCTGGCTGACCAATAATCGCAGCGCAATCACTTACGCCGTCAGTAAGTAAACTTTTTCTGAAACAATGCCCGTTAACTAAAATGTTTTGTAGTTCTTGCTCAAGCTGTTCTTTCTCAAGGCTACTCATTTTTTGATAGGTGTTATCACGTTCATAAATTAAACTTTTTACGGCTTCATTGCTGTTTGCTAATAATACCCGACCTGAGGTGGTATCAACGGTATTAAATAACGTACCTTCGGCAATAGAAAGCGATACAGGGGCATGACTGCGAGAATGAATAACAACCATGACTTTACTCTGATACAAAATACTCAAATGAGCCGCATGGCCTGAATGGGCTGAAAAATCTTCCATAATAGGAATAGCGGTTTCACGTAATTGATCAATAGGCGATATTTTTCTTGATAAGCTATATAGCTTTAGCGATACGCTATATTTACCTGATATTTCATCTCTAATTAAGTAGCCTCGGTTTTCTAAACCAATTAAAACACGGTAAATTTCATTGGCAGAACGGTTAATGCCGTGAGCTATTTCTGTTTGTGAAAATGGCATCGCTTTTGATGCTAAAAACTCCAAAACATCCATACCTTTATCAAGTGCGGGTACGGCATATTTATTACTTTTTTCTTCGCTCATGTTTTCTCTATGGGTTGATCATTAATTATTTGATAAGGTATAAACTTAACGTTAGCTCTTGATTAAGCCTATTAAATCATGGCTTGTAGCAAGTTGAAATATATTTGTTTTTACATCGTTTGCATTACATCAAGCTTGCTACGTCCATGTAGTTAGTATTGTTTTTGTTGTTAAGTTTTAAAGAGAGTTATTTAAGGTCAACACTCATTAAGGTGTTATGAGCCGTTAAATAAAGTGTTTTTTCGTCAGTAGACAAGGTGCAATTAGCCGTAAGTTTACCTGTTTTAATTTTGGCTAATATTTTCCCTTTAGGCGTAATTAACCATACTCCACCGGGGCCTGTAGCAAAAATAAGTCCGCTTGAATGAACGGCCATACCATCGGGCATTCCTTGTTCTCCGGCAACCCCTATAAATTCACTCGCATCTACCCATACTCGTTTGTTACTTACTTTACCGTCTGAAGATAAGTCGTAAGCTAACCAATGGGGAAATGATTCATCAGAAACGGCTACGTATAAGGTTTTTTCATCTACTGATATAGCTATGCCATTAGGAAGGCTAATTTTGTCGTCAAGCAGTTGCAAGTTACCGTCAGGTGCTAAACGATATATCCCTTGAAAGGTAAGCTCTTTTCGTTTGTCGTCCATTTTGTTTTTTAAGCCATAAGGTGGATCGGTAAAAAACAAACTGCCGTCAGAATGTAATACGGCATCATTAGGGCTATTAAGGCGTTTGCCATTAAAGTAACCCGCCAGTGTTTTAAAGTTATTACTAGGTGACGATGTAGGTGTATTCATTACTGCTACTCGTCTATCACCTTGTTGTAATAATATTAAATTACCTTGTTGGTCAAGCAACAACCCATTTGAACCTTGTACGTAGTCACCTTGGTGTAGTCCTGTTGCGCCAGAATTTTCTAAGTAAACACTAACACCTTGGGCAGGGTGATATTTCATGATTTTGTTATTAGGGATATCTGAAAAAATTAAGTAGCCTTCTTTGGCTAACCAGATCGGGCCTTCAGTCCATGTAAAGTCAGATGATAAGGTTTTAATTGCGGCATCGTTATCTAAAATAAGACGAGCTTCTGGCGATATTATTTCAATTGATGGTTTAATTTTATGGGGTACTGAATGGGCATTATTACTGTTGGCTGTGTTTGAAACGGTGCATGAAGTGAGCGCTAATATTATTAACGAAAACGTTAATTTATACATGGTAATACCTTTGTTTTTTGGTGGTTTTGCAAGATAAGCTTGCACTTAAAATGTTTAATGTATTTTGTTGTTTAGGTGTTATTTACGCAAAACTTATAGTAGTGACAATAAAATATACAGTTAAATTTTATAAATAATACAATAAAACGCCATTCTGATTACGCTATTTTTATTCTAAAAATATATGTTATCTCGAGTTTATATTAACTAAGTACTGAAAATATATAAATTTTAATATGATTTAATCGTTTTAATTATTTGCTTTTATATAAGTATTGATAATGTATTTTGTTGACAATTTATATTTTGCTATTATTATTCCTATATGAATTTATTATTTTTATATAAATAAAGGGGCCGGTTATGTCTACAATTGCATTAACAACAGATCAAATAAACGAATTTCATGAAAATGGTTATGTCATTGCTAAAAACTATTACAGCAATGACGAAATATCTCTTATTCAAAATAAAGCATTTAATGACGATTCTTTATATGAAAGAGCATGGGATAAAAAAGATAGTTCAGGTACCGTAAGTAAAGTTTGTATTTGGCAAGAGCTTGATGACGGGCTTTATAGTATGTTTTCACGTGGTAAACGCTTAGTTGATTCTGTAGAAGCTATTTTGAATGAAGAGGCGTATCACACCAGTACAAAAATAATGATGAAAGAACCATTTGTTGGCGGTGCATGGGAATGGCATCAAGATTTTGGTTATTGGCATAACGATAACTATTATTTATACCCTAAACAAATTAGCTGCATGATAGCCATTAATAAGGCAACTATTGAGAACGGTTGCTTGCAAGTGTTAAAAGGCTCGCATCATATTGGCCGTCTTAATCATACTAAAACGGGTGATCAAAAAGGGGCCGAGCTTGAGTTTGTTGAAGAAGCACTTAAGCATCATGAGTTGATTGATGTTGAACTTGAGCCTGGCGATGTATTATTTTTTCATGCAAATCTATTACATAAGTCGAACCAAAATAAATCGTCTGATCCAAGATGGTCAATGATTTGTGCTTACAATGCGTTAAGTAATCAATCTTTTAAAGAAAACGAAGCTATTTATTATCCCCTTAATAGAGTTGAAGACGACGCTATTATTAATTGGAAAGAATAAGCTCTAATTTTTGTTGATCTGTCTACACCCGTAACCAATCAAGATACTGAATGTCAGTACTTAATTGGTTACGGGTGTAAAGAAAAAAACAATTATAAAAGAAACTCGTGTTTTTAATAAAATTTATATTTTTATATAAATCCCTTCTATCCATATCAATATATTCATAATACGTTTAATTTAACCAACTGTTTTTATTTGATTTTTTATATTTGTTTGATGTTGTGTTGGTTTATATATAAAGTTTCATTTCTATATATAAGTTACCATGGCTAGAGGGTTTAATTTATTTTCTTTACAAAACCCTTACCAAGGTGTAAATTGTTAACAATAAACTGTTTTTGTAGTGTTAGGTAGAACTATGGATTTAAATGTGAATAAAATTAGTTCCGTAAAAGTTGAATATTATCAAGTACCTTTAGCGGAAGTTTTATCTGACGCTAAACATGGTGATCATACGCATTTCGAGTTAATCCTTTTAAGAGTTATTTGTGAAGATGGGTTAGAGGGCGTTGGCTACACCTATACGGGAGGTAAAGGTGGTCGGGCTATTTATTCTCTTTTAAAGGATGAATTAAAACCTTTGTTGTTGGATCAAGACGCTTCTCAAATTGAAAAAATATGGGATGAAATGGAATGGCACCTACATTATGTAGGGCGTGGCGGTTTAGTGAGTTTTGCTATGTCTGCTGTCGATATTGCGTTATGGGATGTGCACTGTAAGCGTTTAGATAAACCGCTTTGGCAAGTTGCGGGTGGCGCAAATAATACCGCAGCTTGTTATGCGGGTGGTATTGATTTGAATTTTTCACAAGACAAGCTACTAAGTAACATTCAAGGTTACCTTAACAAAGGTTTCAAAGCCGTGAAAATCAAAGTAGGTAAAGAAAATTACCTTGAAGATGTTGAGCGTGTTGCAGCTGTTAGAGAGCTTATTGGTTCTGATGTTGTATTTATGGTGGATGCAAATTATTCGTTAACGGTAGAGCAAGCGATTGTTTTTGGTAAAGCTATTGAACAATACGATATATCTTGGTTTGAAGAACCTACAATACCTGACGATTACTTAGGTTTTGCAAAAATTGCAGACAATATCAATATTCCACTGGCTATGGGTGAAAACCTACACACAACCCATGAATTTGGTTATGCCATAGCACAAGCTAAGTTGAGTTTTTTACAGCCAGATGCTTCAAACATTGGTGGTATTACCGGATTTTTGAGAGTTGCCAAAATGGCTGAGGAAAATAACTTACCGCTTTGTAGCCATGGTATGCATGAATTACACGTGTCTTTGTTAGCTTCTCAAGCTCATTCTGGTTATTTAGAAGTACATTCATTTCCAATCGATCAATACACAAAGCATCCTCTGCAATTAGATGAAAATGGAAGAGCTATTGCTCCTGATGTAGCAGGAACAGGGGTTGTATTCGACGACGCCTTACTTGGTCAATATTTAATTAAACATTCTTAAGGGTAAAAAAATGGTTGCTGCTCGTTATATAGGTAATAAAGGTTTTGATTTAGTGGCTGGCGAAGAACAAGCGCCTCAAGCTGGTGAAGTACGTTTAAACGTAGGTTATGTAGGTATCTGTGGTACAGATATGCATATTTATCACGGTGTAATGGATCAACGTGTTTCTATTCCACAAACCATAGGTCACGAAATTTCAGGTGTTGTTGCTGAAATTGGTGCAGGTGTTACTGGTTTTACCGTAGGTGAAAAAGTTGTTGTTCGTCCACTTGATTGGTGTGGAGATTGTCCTACTTGTAATGCCGGACACACACATATTTGTCAAAATCTTAAATTTATGGGTATAGATACCCCAGGCGCTTTCCAATCAAGCTGGACAGTTAAAGCGCGTACATTACATAAGTTGCCTGCTGGTGTTGATCTAAAACAAGGCGCGTTAGTTGAGCCTTTATCAGTAGCTTGTCATGACGTACGTCGTTCACGTTTAGTTGCTGGCGAAAAAGTTGTTGTATTAGGTGGCGGACCCATTGGTCAATTAGTTGCTGCGGTTGCGAAAAGTGTTGGTGCAGAAGTATTAGTGTCTGAACCTAATGAAAGTCGTCGTGCATTTGCTGACGAGTTAGGCGTTAAATCAGTTAACCCTATCGAGCAAGACCTAGCCGCTTATGTTGACGAGTGGACTGCAACTAAAGGTGCTGATGTAGTATTTGAAGTATCAGGTGTTAAACCCGCAATTGATGCTATGACTCAAATAGCAGGACGTCGCGGACGTATTGTTATGGTTGCTATTCATAGCACTAAACCTGAAATTGATTTATTCCAATTTTTCTGGAAAGAGCTTGAGTTACTTGGTGCTCGTGTATACGAAGCAGAAGATTTTGATTGGGCAATTGAATTAATCGCTTCAGGTCAAATTGATCTTAAGCCATTTATTAGTTCAGTAAGCCCGTTAGCTGAAATTGGTACTGCATTCGCTAGCATGGACGGCAATCCTGAAGGCATGAAAGCGCTTGTTGAATGTAACGCAGAATAGTTTGATATTAGAGACAAGGTTTTAAAAATGAATAACATGTTTGAAAAATTTAGTTTAGAAGGCAAAGTAGCCTTAGTTACTGGCTGTAAACGTGGTATTGGTAAAGGTATCGCATTAGGTTTGGCTGAAGCTGGCGCTGACATTATTGGTGTTTCAGCATCGTTAGAGCTTGAAGGTTCTGACGTTGAAAAAGAAGTAAAAGCACTGGGTAAAAACTTTAAAGGTTACCAATGTGACTTTTCTGACCGTGATTCTTTATATGCTTTTATCAAAGAAGTAAAAACTGACTTTCCTAAAATTGATATTTTAGTGAACAATGCGGGTACTATTTTACGCGCGCCTGCTGCTGAACATGGTGATGATTTATGGGATAAAGTGATCGACGTTAACTTGAACTCTCAATTTATTCTTAGCCGTGAGATCGGTAAAGAAATGGTTCATCGAGGCTCAGGTAAAATCATCTTTACGGCTTCTTTATTAACATTTCAAGGCGGTATTACGGTTCCTGGTTATGCAGCAAGTAAAGGTGCAATTGGCCAATTAGTTATGGCTTTGTCTAACGAGTGGGCTGGTAAAGGTGTAAACGTTAATGCTATTGCTCCGGGTTATATCGATACAGATAACACGGAAGCACTTCGTGCTGATGCAGAGCGTAATGCGGCTATATTAGGCCGTATTCCACAAGGTCGTTGGGGTAACCCTGAAGACTTTAAAGGACCAGCAGTATTTTTAGCTTCTGAAGCTGCTAGTTATGTTAACGGTGCTATCTTATTGGTAGATGGCGGCTGGATGGGGAGATAATTCCATGGCTACGCAAAATTTTAAATTTCAAAACAATGTAAACTTTATTAATGGTGAATATATTTCATCAAAAGTAGATGGAAAAATTGATATTTTAAGTCCGTCTACTGGGGAAGTTATTGGTGTTATTCCAAAAGGTTGCGCAGAAGATGCACAACATGCACTAGAAGTTGCTGATGCCGCTCAAAAAAAATGGGCTAAATTAACAGCACGCACACGTCAAAGTATTCTTCGTAACTTTGCGAATAAAATTCGTGAAAACAAAGACATTCTTGCGCCTATGCTAGTGGCTGAACAAGGTAAATTATTATCTGTTGCGCAAATGGAAGTAGACGTTACTGCTACTTTTATTGATTACGCTTGTGATCATGCGTTAACCATTGAAGGTGATATTCTTCCTTCAGATAACGAAGATGAAAAAATTTACATTCACAAAGTACCACGTGGTGTTGTAGTAGGTATTACTGCGTGGAATTTCCCGTTAGCCTTGGCTGGTCGTAAAATTGGTCCTGCGTTAATAACAGGTAATACTATTGTATTAAAACCAACTCAAGAAACGCCTTTAGCAACAACTGAATTAGGTCGTATTGCTAACGAAGCGGGTATCCCTGCTGGCGTACTTAACGTGATTAATGGTTCAGGTTCAGTTGTTGGCCAAGCATTGTGTGAAAGCCCACTTACTAAAATGATCACCATGACAGGATCTACAGCCGCAGGTAAGCAAATTTACAAAACATCAGCTGAATACATGACTCCAGTTATGTTAGAGCTAGGTGGTAAAGCGCCTATGGTTGTAATGGAAGATGCTGATTTAGACGCAGCGGTTGAAGGGGCTCTTTGGGGACGCTTTGCTAATTGTGGTCAAGTATGTACCTGTGTTGAACGTTTATATGTTCAAGAAAGTGTTTATGAAAAATTCATGGATAAATTCTTACCGGCTGTTAAAGCGTTAAGAGTTGGTGATCCGATGAACCCTGAAACACAAATGGGTCCTAAGTGTAACCAACGTGAAATTGAAAACATTGATCACATTGTACAAGAAAGTATTAAGCAGGGCGCAACTGTCGCTACGGGTGGTAAAACGGCTACGGTTACTGGTTATGAAGGCGGTTGTTGGTATGAACCGACGCTTTTAGTTGACGTTGCTCAAGATAATATTGCTGTTCATGAAGAAACCTTTGGTCCTGTTTTACCTATTATTAAAGTAAAAGATATGGATCAAGCAATTGAGTTTTGTAACGACAGTATTTACGGTTTAAGTGCTTACATTTATACGAAAAATTTCTTCGACATTAACAAAGCAATTAATGAATTAGAAGTGGGTGAAGTGTACGTTAACCGTGGAATGGGTGAACAACATCAAGGTTTCCACAATGGTTGGAAACAAAGTGGTTTTGGTGGCGAAGACGGTAAGTTTGGTCTTGAGCAATATCTAGAAAAGAAAACGGTATATATGGTAGAAAAATAGTTAAGTTATTACATTTTTATATTTTTACATAACTCCCCCCTGTGTGAAAATTAACCCTTAATAGTGTTTATTAAGGGTTTTTTTTATCTAAAATTTAATATTATTTTTACTTTTAATAACTAAATCATCTAGCATTTTGTTATTGATAAATAACGAGTATAAGTATTTTATTCCTTTTAATTCAATTTGTTATTTTTCTTTTGTGTTGTGTGTTTACAGTTGTGAGATTATTTGTAGCACTTATATTTTTTAACTAGTTGACCCGTTATTTCTTCAATGGTAGATTGTTAACAATTAAAGTTAATTGTTAACAAAAATAACATCAATGGGGAAGTCAAATGAAACAAAGTCAATTTAAATTAAATTCGATCTTTGCAGCAATGTTAGTTGCTAGTAGTGGTCAAGTTTTTGCTGAAGAAGCTAACGCGGATACTAGTGGCGTTGAAGTTATTCAAGTTACTGGTATTTTTAGTTCGTTAAGTAAATCTACAGCAATGAAGCGTGATGCATCAGGTGTTGTGGATGGTATTTCAGCTGAAGATATTGGTAAATTTCCTGATACTAACTTAGCTGAATCATTACAGCGTATTACTGGTGTTTCAATTGACCGTTCAAATAACGAAGGTAATCAAGTTACTGTTCGTGGTTTTGGCCCCAGCTTTAACTTAGTGACATTAAATGGCCGTCAAATGCCAAATTCATCAGCACTGGATTCTGAAGGTATTTCACGTAGCTTTAACTTTAAAGAAATAGGCGCTGAAACTGTTTCTGCTGTTGCCGTTCATAAAACTGCTCGTGCAGATATTAATTCAGGTGGTATTGGCGCAACAATTGATATCCAAACAGCTAAACCTTTTAATTATGATGGTTTTAAAGCGGCAGCAAGTATTAAAGGAGTGGTTGATACCAGTGTAGATACAGGAAGTTCGGTAACTCCTGAAATATCAGGCATGGTAAGTAATACTTTTTTTGATGATTCATTTGGCGTGTTATTAGCTTTATCTCATGCAGAACGTGATAGCCACACAGATCGCATTGGTCGCTCTGGTCAGTGGTCAGAAAGACCCGCCGGTAACTATAATACCGATGCTATTGATACAAATAACAACGCAGATAAACATGTATTTACGGTGCCTACTGTTGATTTTGATAAACAGGATACTGAGCGTGAACGTCAAAATGCTCAATTAGTTTTTCAATATGCACCAAACGACAAGCTTATTATTACGGCAGATTATGTAATGTCTCGCTTAGATGATAAGAGTAAAATGAACCGCAGCAGTTTTTGGTTTGATGGCGTTGATACAGGCACTGCCGATGTAAATGGAACGATTATTAATCCTACGAGAGCAGCTGATGAGCTGAACTTTTGGGCTTGGGAATATTCATTTAAAACAGAAAATGACTCTTTTGGTTTAAATCTTGATTGGCAAGTAAACGACGCTTTAACCCTTAAGTTAGATGTTCATGACTCAACTTCGCATGCAAATCCTGGTGGATTACCTGCAGAACGTTTAGCTAACTTAAAAAACCCTCGTTACGATACAGATCTTGACCCAGATACTCGTCCTATTGGTCTTGTTGATATTGCTGCTGACTTTTCAACTGATATGCCTTCTATCTCTTATGATGATTCTGCACTCATAGCACATACAGGCAGTGGCGCATGGGATAAATCAAATATTGTTGGTGATTTAATACAAGAACGTGGTTATGAAATTGAAAATAATATTCAGCAGGTTACAGCAAGTGGTCGTTGGGAAAATACCGGCGATGGTGATTTAGTTGCGATTAATTTTGGTTATAACAATACCGTTTATAAAGTAGATACAACAAGGTTTGCTGGTGCTGTATGGGATACAAGCTCACTTGACTTAACGAATTTAGATATTGAACGAACGGAAGGTGGTGTTGGCTATGATTCTGTTTTACGTTACAGCGCGGATCAATTTATTCAATTAACAAAAGAGCAAGGTTTATATGCTGCACCTAACGCAAGCACAAATGGTATAGAAGAAAATACCGATGCTCTGTATGTCTCTTTTGATTTTGAATCAGAATTTAATGGTATGGCCATTTACGCTAATTTAGGTGTAAGACATGAAACTACAGAGGTAACTGCCTACTCTATAGGTAAGCCTGTTGTTGGTCTTAAATGGATCACTGATTTAGAAATGTCTAAAATTTTCGCTGATGACGAAGTGTCTGATGTTTTAGGTGGGAAATATAGCCATTACTTACCTAGCTTAAATATTAAGATGGATATCAGTGATGACCTTGTTGCGCGTTTTTCTTATGGTAATACTATTTCTCGTAGCAATATTGACGCAATGTTCCCTCAAACAACGTTAAGTACTCATTTAGCTGGTGGGCCTTTTACTGCAGGGCAAGGTAATCCTAATTTACTTCCTTATGAAGCTAAAAATTTAGATTTATCGCTTGAATGGTATTACGGCGAAGGTAGCTATGTTTCTTTAGGGCACTTTAGAAAAGATGTAGATAATTTTATTTCTAGTGGTACTGAAGATAGAACAATAGAAGGCCCTGATGGTTTAGCTATTACAGATCCTAGTGTTAACCCTAGACCTGGTTGTCCAGCAGCAGGAAATACTGCTTGTCAATCTCAAGCCGGAGATCCTGCCATTATTTGGCAAGTTAATATGCCTGTTAACTTAGGTGAAGTGGCTGTTAATGGTTGGGAATTTAATGTTCAACACATGTTTGGTGACTCTGGTTTTGGTGCTATTGCCAACTACACTGTTGTAAACAGCGATGGTGAATATGATGTTCATAACCTTAACAATAAGTTAGTACTAACAGGTTTAAGTGATTCAGCTAACCTTGTTGGCTTCTTTGAAAAAGATGGATTCTCTTTCCGTGTGGCTTACAACTGGAGAGATGACTTTATTGGTAAGAGTGGCTCTAATCCTGAATTTACAGAAGCTTATTCACAAATCGATATATCAGCTAGCTACGATATCAACGACACTATTTCAGTATTTGCTGAAGGTATAAACGTAACGGATGAATCAACACGTCGACATGGCCGTTTTTCTAATCAAATCATTGATTTTGAAGAATACGGCGCGCGTTACAACATTGGTGTTCGTGCTCAGTTTTAAATAATTAATATTTTATAGCAGGGGAACACCATATTTTGGTGTTCCCTTTTTGCATTACAAATATTCCTTAAAATATAGAGGTATTTAATATGACTAAACATATAAAAAATATCGTGATTGTTGGAGGAGGCACTGCAGGTTGGGTAACGGCCGGTATTTTAGCTTCAACTCTTAAAAAAGAAGTCGATTCAGGGTTTTCTATCACCTTAATTGAATCACCTGATATTCCTATTGTTGGAGTAGGTGAAGGTACTTGGCCAACAATGCGTAATACCCTAAAAAATATGGGAATACGAGAAACTGATTTTATTAAAGAATGTAACGTTTCATTCAAACAAGGCGCTAAATTTTCTCAGTGGGTTAGGGGATCTAAAGATGATTTTTATTATCATCCGCTTGTTTTGCCTCAAGGCTACGACTCTATAAACTTAGCTAAGCATTGGGTCAATCATAATGGGGGACAGTCATTTTCAAATGCGGTTTGTTTTCAAGAGGCTATTTGTGAGTTAGGGCTAGCACCTAAACAAATGATAACGGCTGAATATGCTGCTGTTGCTAATTATGCTTATCATTTAGATGCAGGTGTTTTTTCTGAGTTTTTGAAAAAACATTGTACTAAAACATTAGGTGTTAACTACGTTTCAGCGAATGTCGTTAAAGTTAATTCAGCGAGCAATGGTGATATTTCATCATTAAATACCTCTTTAAATACAGAGTTACTTGGCGATTTGTTTATTGATTGTACGGGGTTTAAATCTCTCCTTTTAGGTGAACACTTTAACGTTCCTTTTGTTTCTTGTAGCGATACTTTATTTGCTGATAGGGCTCTTGCTGTGCAAGTACCTTATGAAAATGAAAACAGCCCAATAGTTTCACATACACTCTCTACTGCGCAGTCTGCAGGTTGGATATGGGATATTGGTTTATCTACTCGTCGTGGCGTTGGTCATGTTTATTCAAGTCGTTATATTAGCGACGATCAAGCACATCAAGAATTGCTCAATTATCTCAAACGCTCCTCCGTAGAAGCTGAAAATTTATCTTTTAGAAAAATAGCGTTTAATCCTGGGCATAGAGAAAAGTTTTGGGAAAAAAACTGTGTCGCTATTGGTTTATCAGCTGGTTTTTTAGAGCCGCTTGAAGCGTCTGCTTTGTTATTAGTAGAAATATCAGCGCAAATGATTGCGGATAAATTTCCAACCAATAGAACCACAATGGATATAGCGGCAAAGCGTTTTAATAACACTTTTAGTTACCGCTGGGAACGTATTATCGATTTTTTAAAACTGCATTATTGTTTAAACAAAAGAACGGATAGTCAGTTTTGGGTAGATCATAGGAACCCAAATACAATTTCTGATCATTTAAAAGAACAGCTGTTGTTATGGCAATATCAAGTACCTAGCGATACTGATTTTGAGCAGTTGTTAGAGATTTTCCCTGCAGCAAGTTATCAATATATTTTATACGGTATGGGGTTTATTACTGAACCGAATCCTCTCGGTATTTCAGCGCAAAGTCAGCAAGTTGCAGCGGATCATTTTCAACAGGTAGTTACCCAAAAGAAAGAACATACAAGTACATTGAAAACCAATCGTGAATTGCTAAATAAAATTTACCAATATGGCTTACAACGGGTATAAAAATAGGATGAACATATGACAAACTTTACCGTTTTAGATACAAAAACACATAAAAATACACGTGTAATGACAGGCAGAGGGGCTAAATTTGGTGAAAATATTCATTTAGTTCCCGTTATTGCTGCTGAATTGAATAAGTTGATGCTTGAATATCCCGTGTGTTTGATTAAAGACAATGAAACAGGTCAGTTTGGTTTAAGTGCTTTATTGGGATTTGAGGTAGGCGAGAACTTATTTTTGAACGAAGACCAATGGGAAGCTAACTATATTCCTCTTCATATACGTCGTCAGCCTTTTATGGTTGCAGTTAATAGCCCTGCAGGTGCTAAGCCTACACCAGAAAATACGGTTATTACTATCAACATGGATAATGCCCGTGTTCAGGAAGCAGAAGGTGAACTGATTTTTGATGATAAAGGTAATACAACACCTTATATGAACGAGGTCAATAACCAGCTTGCCACTTTGGTTAACGGCATGATCCAAACAGAAGCTTTTATTAAAACTCTTTCTGAATACGATTTAATTGAGGCAGTACAACTTACCGTTTCTTTTAATCATGAAGATAAACGTTTCGATGGTATTTACACCATAAATGAAGAGAAACTAAAAAAATCATCACCGGAAGTGTTAACCGATCTACATCAAAAAGGCTATTTACAAGCCTGTTATTTACTTATGGCATCAATAGGGCATGTACAAAAATTAATAACGCTTAAACGTAAGTATTTAACACAAAATAAAAATAATTAATTTTATAACCTCTATTTTAAATTTAACTTGGAAATATAAATTGTATGTTTAAAAAAACGACCCTTAATAAGCTTATGTTAATTGGCTTACCTATGACATTTACCCTTGTAGGTTGTACTACTGAGCCTAGTAAGAAATTAGTCCCATTGATTGATTCAAAAATTACTTTTACCGATGTTTCAAAAGAAGTTGGTTTACGTGATAAACCAGCCTGGAAATATGGAGGACCATCGGTTGCTGATATTAATAATGATGGTATTTACGATTTTGTTTTAGGTAACCACGATACTACACCGGTAAAACTTTATTTATCTAATAAAGATAAAACCTATACAGAACAACCTGATCTTTTTAATAGAGCTGACAGCCATGGTATTGCAACGGCTGATTTCGACCAAGATGGCGATAACGATATATTGGTTGCGTTGGGGGGAGGTAATGGTACTAACCCTAAGCCACCTATGCTGTTAAGAAATGATAATGGTATTTTTGTTGATGGAACAAAAGATGCTGGCATTTCTCATATGGGCGCGCGAGGCCGTTCGGCTCGTTGGGTTGATTTAGACAATGATGGCGATCTTGATTTAATTCAAGTAAATGCTGAACAAATGAATGGTGAAAAAGGCCCAAGAAATATTATTTTTAAAAATATAGGTAAAGGGCAATTTGCATACCAAGCAAGTGCAGCCTTTGAACATATTGATGCTGAAAAAGTATTTGTGACTGATTTTAATCACGATAAAATTCCAGATTTAGTCGCTTTTTCTTCTTATACTCCGTTGACGTTATGGCAAGGTGACGACAAACTTACTTTTACTGATGTAACTACAAAGATGTTACCTAAAAGTTTAACTGATTTAGGCCTTGTTACTGCGGTAGCTGAAGCTGATATTGATAACGACGGTGATTTAGATTTATATATTTCTCGCGGAAAATTATGGTATCAAATTGCTAATAACGCGATTTCTTTTAATGAAGAGATAAAACGTTTAGATTTACGTGATGAAGGTAATAAAAGTCATGATGGTATTAGCTTTACTTCTAAAAAAGAAGTGAATTTACTATCGTTTTATCATTTCCCCAGAGGACCTAAAAAAGTTGTATTACCTTTGTATTTAGGTGGTGCTAAAACGCGGTTAGATACTCCGGTAAAATCAACAATAATAACACCAGATATGGCGAAAGGTTTTCCAGACGTTATTAACGAAAGTGGTTGGTATTTAGGATATTTAGGTGATGACGAGCAAGGTAACCATCGCTGGAGACTGGAATGGTTATTAAAGAGCAACCTTGCTTGGGATATGCGTGCTTCTGTAATTGGTGTTGAGAGTATTCAACCTGATTGGACACCACAAAACTTAGGTGTTCCTGATGTCTTATTACGAAATGAAGGGGGTAAGTTTAGTGATATTTCTGCGTTATTACCTAAGCAAAGTTTAGATAATAACTGGGGGGTAAGCTCTGGCGACTTTAATAACGACACCTATAACGACTTTTTTGTTTATCGCTTTGGTGAATTAAAACAAAGGGTTGCTGATGCTTTATTTATTAATAAGCAAGGGAAAGGGTTTGAATCATCATTAAGCCATGGTGCAAATACGTTAGATATTGATGCACATGGCGACATGGGCGCAGCGTTTGATTATAACCTAGATGGTAATATTGATTTACTTAATGGAGATGACGATAACGGCCAATGGCATCTATACAAAAATACTACAGCGCAAGGTAAGCATAATCATTATTTACTTACGCAAGTGGGCTATTCTAAAGCGGGTGTTGATGCGATAGGTGCAGAAATTTTTGTTTCAACAGCTAAAAGTAATCAATATAAACGTGTTGGTTCTGGTAGTGCAGCTCATTCACAAAGTTTATTGAATATTGCTCATTTTGGGTTGGCGACTGATAGCTTAATAGATTCAATAAAAGTGGTTTGGCGAGACGGAACAAGTGAGGAAGTAAAACAAGTTAGCTCTAATCAACTTATAAAGTTTGGTCGGTAAACTGAGCTGTTGTTCTGTTTTTAAAGGATGACAATAGGATAAGCGTTGAATTAATTTTACATAATAATTCAACGCTTTTTTATTAGTTAAATACGTTCGAGTTTATAGGGAAGGGCGTGATGAGAGTTCCATTGACCAACATATAAATTGTCTTCATCGTCTATACAAATACCATGACAATGCTGAAATACATCCCACGAACTTTGCATCGGTTGCAGCTTACCATCAATATATTTAGGCTGTGTGCCGCCTAAGTTAGCTATAACTTTATTTTCTTTATTGAATATGGAAATAAAACCAGAGTCTTGGGCATTAGTATTATCTATATGCGACCAACAAACCGGAGCAAAAAAGTGCTCTTTGCTAAATTTAGGCCCTCCTATATAAGCGCCTGCTACATCAATAGTTGAACGATAGTCTCCGTTCATTTCAAATAACTTAAGAGATTGCTCTGCGCGTGAGCTGATAATAAGGTGTGGGTCGTTTGGTATACGTAAATCAATCGCAATGCCGTGAGTATTTTTTAAATTGAGGTTGTCGTTTTTATTTTCATGCCCACCCCAACAACGAATAAATCGCCCTTGAGAGTCGTATTGCAATACAAAGTCAGAACCATAGCCGTCAGTAACATATAAGTCGCCATTAGGTGCTATGGCTATATCTGTTGGTCTAAAGGGCATGTCGGGAGTGTATACATCAAGTGTTTGTGGATGACCTAGCGTAAAAATAAGTTTTCCGTCGATCGTTAATTTTGAAATAAAACCTGATTGAGCAATCACTTTATTAAAAGGTGATTCCCAAGCCTCAGTAGATTTTCCATCCCAATTCTTATTTACAATCCAGCCACTATCAACAACATAGATAAAGTCTTCACCGTTTTCGTTTACTATTTTTATAGCGTGAGCGCCAGGATATTCAGTCCCCCATGCGTCAATAAATTCACCGTCTTTATTGAATATAATAAAATTGTTAGCGGTATTGTCCGTAACTAAAATAATGCGACCCTGTGAATCTATTGCTAAGTCATGACAATTTTCTACGGGATTTTTTAAAGTATCTAGCTTTGCCCATTGTGTATTTACACGGTAAGTAAAGTCTCCTTGTCCAACAATACGACCGTGAGGATTAACCGAAGATTTTGGAAAGGTAGCGGATTGATTATGAGTTATCACGTATATAGCCTTGCAGTTGAATTAATCTATGATAAAAGGAGTATGTGTTTACCCATTTAATCATGAAGCTGACATTATTGTATCAAGTTACTTGTTATTGTCTAATTTAAATTGTTGACAATATTCAGAGCGCAACAAGAGAGGTTGTATATTAGGGCTGTTGATGTCTGCTGGTTGTTGCAAGGGGGTACATAGAATAATGACGCAAGACTCCTTACATTGCGATCAAAAAGCATATAATTCGAATAAAATTTGAATATGAAAGATCAACAGATTTTAATGAGTATAATTTAAAAGCGTTTTATTTATGTGTGGTAGCTAAAACGCTTTTAATTGAATAGGTTAAGCGGTTCACTTATGTCAACCGTATGGTCTAATTGGTAGGTTATTTGATGTTAGCTTTAACGGCTTTAGCTGCTTTATTAATATCGCCACTTTTTAATGCATCTAGAATAAGTCTATGTTCATCAACACATGCAGAGCTTGTTGTTAAACGTTTGTAATTTAATCGCATTCTCATAACATAGGGATACCAAATATTAACCAGTTCGTCGCCACCTGCTTTGTATATAAGGTAGTTATGAAAAGAAATATCTACTTTTGTTACTTCGGTATAGTCTTCATTGTCAAAGGCTGCTTGTAACTCAGTTAAAATATTTTCAAGATCTTGAAAATCATCTTCGGTAAGAGAATCTTTTAGTTGGTCAATAGCAAATAACTCAATGTTTCGTCGTAAACTGATCATGAGTTTTTGTAATTTAGGATCTAATAAACTGTTAACAGAAGCGCCGCAGTTGTTTTTAGATATAAGTAAACCTTCTTTGGTTAACTGCAATATAACGTCACGAATAGGGCCTCGCGATAAACCAAAACGTTCAGCTAATTCTTTTTCGTTCAATTTAGTATTAGGAGCTAGTTCTCCTGAAATTATATCTGAGCGAAGCTGCTCTGCAATTTGATCTTTCACGGATAAAATTTTTGTTGGTCTTTTCGCAACCATATCTTTGCCCTAATGATTATTTATAGGTGATATCTTATGTAAAAATGATTTTTTTTACAATTGCTTTATGTTTTATTGTTTACAAAAAACAGGTGTTTTTCTTTTAAAACAGTAGATTAAGGAAATAAGTTGAAAATTTTAATTTATTTTTAAAAAAATACAGATATTTTGTTAACAAAATATCTGTATTTAATAGAGGACTATTTAACCGAACTCGGCTTAACAAATGATCCCCTAGCAGTTATTTTCCTAATTTCTGCGTTAAATTTACTTGCAATAGACCAGCTATTGACGCGAAATTTGCCTTGAATTGAGAGAAACTATCAAGCTAGAGGCTCAATGAAACTATTTTTGGTTATATTTCAATTTATTAAACATCTCTTAAACCGAGTTATGGTTATTTACTAAATCGTTGTTGGTACATTTGTGAATGAAGCTCTTTTGCCGCTTTAATCATAGGCGGATAAGGTGAATCAGTTACTGAAATAAAACCTACATTATAGTTTTCACCATCATAAGCCCTACCAGTGATCGGTGAGTCAATGTACTGAAACCAATGAGCGCCAATAAAGTAAGGGTTATTAATGACAGAGTTCATGTAATCTTTATACATTTTTGCTCTGTCTTCTTGGTTTGAAGCTTGTATTAACCCAGGATGATATAAACCTGTATCACGTGCGCCAATATGAAATTCACCTATAATACTTGGCATGTCTATTTCTTCTAAAAACTTCCAAGATTTAGGATGAATTCCTTCTTTATAGATGTTGTAACTTACTACATCTACGTACTTAGCTGATGCTTTTACGACTTCCATTGGTTTACCCCAATCAGGAAATCTAGCACCTAAGTACATATGATTTGGCACATAAGTATCTAATGCTGAGTCAACTACACTAAAGTATTTATCGGCATAAGCACTCAATAGTAGAGAGTAATCTTCAACTTGTTTTTCTGTTTTAAAGGTTGAATCTATGCCTTTGTTGAATTGCTCCCAAGACGCGATGTTTTTATTCCATGCGCTATTTAATTGCTGAATATTTTTGTACTTATTTTTCATTAGTCGTGTAAATTCAGCTTTAGTTGGTACGGTTGCTCCATCGCGAGTTAGGGTGTTAATAACGATGCCGTATAAAGATTCTTTAGATTCACTACGACCAAAGCTTTTTTCATTATCAATAAATATACCTACGCACCAAGGATTTGCTTTAATCTGCTCTGATATAGTTTTAGCGGTAACTAATGCTCGCTCTTTAAATACAGGATCGAAAACATCGGGTAAAGGAGCCCAAAAATCATTACCACTCGATACTGTTTTAAAATCACCTATAATCCAACCATTAGCAAAATAAGGCACTTGGTTATTGTCGTAGTAACTTGGATCTGTCCAATTACCTAATGAAGTAAATCCCCAGCTTTTCATTCTGTTAACCGTAACTTCTTGCCATTTATCTAAATAGTTAGCATTGTTCTGACCATATTTACGCTCTAAATTGGCTGAGTAAAAACTATAAGTTTCTCCATGCTTAAGTGGGCCCGAGTGTGCACTTTTTCTGTAGCCGTAGTGTTTGCCTAAAGGCTCATCGTAGCTAGGTAGCCATTCAAATAAGTTTTTTCTTATTTCAGATGCAACAAATCTTGTTGGTATTGCATTATCGCTTACTCTATTTAAGCCTTGAGAATCTTCAGGAGTTACATCGTTTGGATCTTTTTTAGCTAATACCTTTTGATCAAAGTCGTAGCCTGTCATCGTTGTAGAGTTTGATAAACGAATAATGTCTATACCGGTAGCAAAATATAAATAACCTTCAGGGTCTACTAACGACCATTTACCATTAACTTTTTCGGTTCTAAAAAATCCTGTGGCTTTTAATTTAGGGCCATTTAACCAACCACCAAATTTTGAATAGCCAGCCATTAATTTGCCATTTAATAACTTACTTTCAGTATCTCTTTCTTTAATTAGATCGGCTTCCGATGTTATTTTAAAAGGAAATTGTTGTTTTGCATTTTGGCCAAACTTATCAACTATATGTGTTAAATATTGTTCGTTAAATTCAGGATTCTTTCTTAATCTAATGTTTTTAATCGTAATGACTTTGTCGTACAAAGCACTTTGTACACTGAAGTTTATTTTTTTTATGCCTGAAAGGTTAAGATTTTTTTTACCCCACATAGAAACAAATTGAAACTCGTCTGATTCCCATGT
The DNA here is from genome assembly GCF_002000085.1 of Pseudocolwellia agarivorans. Classification (GTDB taxonomy): domain Bacteria; phylum Pseudomonadota; class Gammaproteobacteria; order Enterobacterales; family Alteromonadaceae; genus Pseudocolwellia; species Pseudocolwellia agarivorans. Next base: position 68,419 of record NZ_MUZU01000002.1, on the reverse strand, counting down.
ATCAGGGTTTGATCTCAGGCCAGAATTAAAATTTAATTCTACATCTTCATCACCTTCTGGTGTGCCTAAATCATGTCCCGCCATTTTTGCGTAATAAGTGTTAGCTTTACCTCTTGCAACATTTACGGTTCTTGTGTAGTTAGCGCCATCAATGTCCGTGATGTCTAAGTATACTTGTACAGAATGATCACCTGGGTTGGCTATATCAAATGCAAGATTAAAATCTTTAAAATGACTCCAATCCCAAGGAGTTGATGGTGTAAAACTTACAGAAGCGTAGCTGTTTTCTTTTGATTCAAAATTAACTTTAAGCTCATTATCGCCTACAACTTGAGTTTGCGTGTTATAGGTTTCTATAAACTTATTGTCTATGTCGCTATTAAAGTTGAGCAAAGTCATTAATTCTGAACGAGGAGTTTGTGCTTGTTTTACCGCTGTGTTTGATTGATTTTCTGTTTGTTGGCAACCAACTGCAGAAATCAAAGACGCAGCAATAACAGAATAAAGAATATTACGTTTCATTTTTTTGCCTTATATTGTCATCTTTTTACATTAAGCTGAGTATACCTATATATTTGTAAAATGAAAATTGTTAACAATATTTGTTTTTTGAGGTAGTATAATCAATAGACCCAAAGCTAATGGAATATAAAAGTTATAAATAAATATTATAGTGCTTATTAAGCATTATGATGATTTCATTAAATTATTGTGCTGGTGATGTTTATCGTTACGATAAAAGTAATGAGCTTTTTTAAGGTATCTACAAAAAATTTTGTAATTAAAACAATATTATTCATTTAAAAAACAAAGAAAAATAAACTGAAGGCTTAATCGTATGCAAGAAAAAAAACTCAGCTTAGCAAGTAAGCGTGCAATCGAACGTGGTTATGATCAGAAAAATTCTGATTGGATGACTGAATTTGATGTAAAACCGTTGAAAGGTGATTTTGCTTTTGAAGAAGGCGTTATTAGACGTGATCCTACTTCGGTCATTAAAGTAGGCGATTTATATCATTGTTGGTATACGAAAGGACAAGGAGAAACGGTTGGTTTTGGCTCTTCAAATAAAGAAGATAAAGTTTTTCCATGGGATTTAACTGAAGTATGGCATGCAACATCAAAAGATACTGAAACATGGAAAGAGGAAGGAGTAGCTATTGAGCGTGGCGAAGCTGGTTCTTTTGATGATAGAGCTGTTTTTACGCCTGAAGTATTAATGCACGATAATAAGTTTTACTTAGTGTATCAAACTGTACAGTTTCCTTATGTAAATCGTCAGATAGAACAGGTTGCATTAGCAATTGCTGATAGTCCGTTTGGTCCTTGGAAAAAGTCTACGCAACCGATTTTAAGTCCCTCTATGGATGGTGAATGGGATGGTGATGAAGATAGCCGATTTAATGTTAAATCTAAAGGCAGTTTTGATAGCCACAAAGTGCATGATCCTTGTTTACTGTTTTTTAATGAGAAGTTTTATCTGTATTACAAAGGTGAAACTATGGGAGAGGGCATGAACTTCGGTGGTAGAGAAATTAAGCACGGTGTTGCTATCGCAGATAATATTGAAGGGCCATATATTAAGTCGGAATATAATCCTATATCAAATAGCGGCCATGAAGTTGTTGTATGGAACTACCTTGGAGGTATTGCTTCATTATTAACAACCGACGGACCAGAGAAAAATACGGTGCAGTTTGCCCCTGACGGTATTAACTTTGAAATTAAAGCACACATTAAAGGCGCTCCTGAAGCTATTGGTTTATATCGTAGTGGCACTGAAGAGCTTGAAAAACCAGGTATCGCTTGGGGACTTTGCCATAAATACGATAATAGTTGGAACTGGAACTTTATTTGTAAATATACAACACGTAAACAAATATTAGATGCCGGAACATTCCAAAACACAGGCAGCTAAACATTTGCAAACCACCTAAGGTTAATAATCTTAGGTGGTTTATTTTAATAATATTCAAAAATAGGTTGTTTACATGCTTACACCTACAAAAAATGCTTTTTTATATTCGTTAATCATAGCCTTTGGTGGTTTTGTTTTTGGTTTAGATATCATTTTGATTTCAGGAACGATTAAGGCAATAACATTAGAATTTGGTTTAAGTGCGCTAGAGGTGGGGTATATTGTTTCAGGTCCTGGTTGGGGCGCTTTAGTTGGGCTTATTTGCACAAGTTATTTTTCTGATAAATTTGGTCGGAAAAATACCGCTTTAGCAATAGCTGCACTTTACACTTTATCTGCTATAGGTTCGGCTTATGCACCAAGTGCTGAGTTTTTATTTTGGTCGCGATTTCTTGGTGGTTTAGCTTTTGCTTCTTTATCTTTAGCCTCTATGTATATAGGTGAAATAGCTCCACCTAAATCACGTGGTAAATTGGTTGGTTTAAATCAACTTAATATTGTTATTGGTATTTTTGTTGCGCAACTTTTTAATTACTACATTATAAATGCAACAGAACAAAATGCCGATTGGGCCGTAAACATAGGGTTACATGCTGATAATGCTTGGCGCTGGATGTTAGGTGCTGAAATTGTTCCTGCTCTGTTATGGTTTTTAGCGTTATTTATAGTACCTGAAAGCCCTCGTTGGTTGGCATTAAATGGTAAAGAAAACAAAGCTAAACAAGCGTTAACTAAAATTACTGAGCCTGAAGCGTTAGATAAACAAATGCATGAGATTGTGCATAGCTTGAATGACACCAATCACCATGCATTGTCTTTAGTTCAACAGTTTAAGTTGCTTTGTACTCCTACAATGCGTACAGCATTAATCATTGGCATTGTTGTTACTATTATTCAACCTATGACCGGTATGAATGCAGTTTTAGCTTATATGCCAACCATATTCTCGCAACTGGGTGGTAGCGAAAGTTCAGCTTTTGGCCAAACCGTTATGGTAGGTGGTATAGGTTTATTGTTTACTGTTCTAGCTTTAGTTTTTATTGACAAACTAGGACGTAGACCTATTTTACTTGGCGGTTTAACTTGGGCTATTTTAAGTTTAGGTCTTGTTACTTTAGGCTTCTTTAATGCTACTTATATGCTGACGGCTGAATCAGTTGTAGCATTAAAAGATTCTGTTGATATGTCATTATTACAGCCACTATTAAATGTTGAATTTGCGTCTGACTTTGAATTTAAGCAGGCTGTAGAAAACGTGATTGGTCGTGAGAGTTTTGTAAATTTAGAAGGTAGTATAATGACTGCGGCTACTTCTATTAATGGTTTGATGGTACTTATTGGTATTATTAGTTTTCAATGCGCTTATAATTTTTCGTTAGGGCCTGTTGTTTGGATACTTTTATCAGAAGTATTTACGACTAAAGTACGTGCAGTAGCGATTCCATTATGTGGCTTTGTAGCGAGTGTTTTTGGTGGGATTGTTGTGCCGTTATTTTTCCCGTGGCAGTTAGCTAACATGGGAGCTGTTTCAACGTTTGGTTTATATTTAATATGCTGCGTTATTGGTTTACTATTTTCATATAAAGTTATCCCTGAAACTAAGAATAAAACGATTGAGGAAATAGAACTAGAATTAGCCAGCAAGTAAGGCTTATTTCCCTTAACTGCGAGAGGTTTTATACCAAACGCATTAATGTTGATGCGACTCCATAAAAAAAAGGCCTTTGATTAAATCAAAGGCCTTTCTATTTTTTGTTTCAGAAACTTAGAGATTAAGCAAAGTTAGCTGAAGCAAATTCCCAGTTAGCTAATGCCCAAAAAGCATCCATGTAGCTAGGACGTAAGTTACGGTAATCAATGTAGTATGCATGTTCCCATAAATCTACAGTGATGATAGGTGTAACACCTTCGTCAGTTAATGGTGTAGCAGCGTTAGATGTATTAACGATTGCTAAAGAACCATCAGCGTTTTTAACTAACCAAGTCCAGCTTGAACCAAAGTTGTTAATTGCACTGTCTGTGAATTTTGCTTTAAATTCAGCAAAAGAACCAAAGCTAGCTGTAATAGCATCAGCTAAAGCACCAGTAGGTTCGCCGCCGCCGTTAGGGCTTAAGCTGTTCCAGTAAAAAGTGTGGTTCCAAATTTGTGCTGCATTGTTAAATACGCCTGCTGAAGATGTTTTAACAATATCTTCAAGAGATTTGCCTTCAAAGTCAGTACCTTCAATTAAACCGTTAAGTTTAACAACGTAAGTGTTGTGATGCTTACCGTAATGAAACTCTAAAGTTTCTTTTGAAATGTGTGGTGCTAACGCATCCATAGCATAGGGTAATGCTGGTAATTCAATAGCCATTTTTATCTCCTGAAAAGTAATTAAAAATTTATATTCTTATAGAATATATTAAAGAATTAGTTTGTTTTTATTATAAACCTAGTAAACTACTCGGGTATTTACAAAGCTTACTTAGTTTAACCCAATATATAGGGATTAACATCGATTTTATCAAGGTTAGTAAGTTTTAATATATAACTATTTTGTTTGTAAGAACGAATGGCATTGTATATATGTACTTTGTCACCATGTTATACCCAAGTCACTTTTAATATTCATGATTCAGCACGTCTTAGGTGCTTTGGGTATATAGTATAATGCAGTTAATTAAATATAGAGGTTACCATGGATACGATCGAACGTATTAAACAGCAAATTTCAGAGAATTCAATCTTACTTTATATGAAAGGTTCACCTAAGCTTCCTAGTTGTGGCTTTTCTTCTCAAGCGTCTCAAGCACTTATTTCATGTGAAGAAAAATTTGCTTATGTAGATATTTTACAAGACCCAGAAATTAGAGCTGAATTACCTAAGTATGCTGACTGGCCTACATTTCCACAATTATGGGTTGATGGTGAGCTTGTGGGCGGATGTGACATTATTATTGAAATGTTTCAACAAGGTGAATTACAAACTTTGGTTAAAGCATCAGCAGCAAAAAATAATTCTGAAAAAGAAGCGTAATTTCTTTTTCAAAGAGTATTGAAATATAAATGTTAGTCACAATAATGATTAGTGTTAATTAAATAATTTAGCCTTTAAGGTTTTTTAAACTTATATATTAGGAGAATAAAATGAGTGTATTAGTTGGTCGTCCAGCACCGGATTTTACAGCAGCAGCAGTATTAGGTACTGGTGAAATTGTAGATAGCTTTACTTTATCTGAAGCAATTAAAGGTAAAAAAGCTGTAGTATTTTTCTATCCTTTAGATTTCACATTTGTTTGTCCTTCAGAATTGTTAGCTTTTGATCACCGTATTGAAGAATTCAAAAGCCGTGGTGTTGAAGTTATTGGTGTTTCTATCGATTCACAATTCTCTCACAATGCATGGAGAAACACGCCAGTAAACGAAGGTGGTATTGGTCCAGTACAATACACATTAGTTGCTGATACTAAGCACACTATCTGTCAAGCATATGATGTTGAGCATCCAGATGCAGGCGTAGCTTTCCGTGGTTCTTTCTTAATTGATGAAGAAGGTAACGTACGTCATCAAGTAGTTAACGATTTACCATTAGGCCGTAACGTAGACGAAATGTTACGTATGGTTGATGCATTACAATTCCACCAAGACCACGGTGAAGTTTGTCCTGCAGGTTGGAACAAAGGTGATAAAGGTATGACTGCTTCTCCAGACGGTGTTGCTGCATACTTATCTGATAACGCTGATAAATTATAATATTGTTTAACAACACTATTTAAATAAGCGTTACATAAAATTTAATGCCAATCAGGTTAACTGATTGGCATTTTTTTATACCTGAATTTTATACCAAGTTAATTTAAACGAGAAAACTCTTTTATTAGATAACGACTTCTCTGAACCTGATTTATTTACTTTAGCTTTATTTATTGCCATGATAAAAATGGATTAACGGCTAAGTAAGAACACTATATGAAAAATATTGAAGAGCAATTATCTCAGTACAAAAGCGTACATTTTAATAAAATGAATATTAAAACCCATTTTATTGGTGTGCCTTTAATTATATGGGCAGTAACCTTATTGTTGAGCTTAAACGTTTATCAGCTAAACGTTGCTGATATCAGTTTTACATACACGCCTGCTTATGTTTTTTTCGCTGTTTCACTTATCTATTATTTTATTTTGCATGTTAAATTGGCCATAGCTATGGTGTTTTATAGTGCAATAAACTTGTATTTAGTGAGTTTTGTGGCTGATCATGAACACGCCTTATATATAGCTTTAGTGGTGTTTTTTATTGGTTGGGTATTTCAGTTTGTTGGGCATTATTATGAAAAAGCTAAACCTGCATTTATTGACGATTTAGGTCAGTTTCTTATCGCGCCTTTATTTTTAATGGCTGAGGTTTACTTTTTATTAGGATGGGAGAAAACATTAGAAGAAACGATTACACCTATGGCGGTTTCTAAAAGACGAAAATTAAATAATCCAAGTCATGGCTAGCTTTTTCAATAGTGTTAACCCTTTCGTAAGATAATAAAGCGCCTTTAAGCCACCTCACTTAAAGGCGTTTTTTTCTTTAAATAATCATCAAAAAATATCTTATTTAATTATTATCAGTTTTATGTAAATAAATATTGTGTTTTTTATCAAACTGCATTAAAACGCTTATTAAATCTACATACTCAATAAAACAGAGTCTTTATTAATATTCTTTTAATAAAATGAGTATAGAAATACTGTTTTTAGGTTTATCAACTTAAAAATTTATATTACACACACCATAGTGATTACTTTTCATGACATATTCCAACAAGCTTTTTGATAAAAAGGTTGAAGCGTTTGGTACTTTATTAGGACATGCCTTAGGCGATGTGCCTGTTTATTCTTCTGATTATAAAACCGCATCAGATATTGATTACCCCAAGCGCAGTGCTTACCGTAGTTATTATAACGGTGTTTATATGGGGTATAAGTGGCAATGTGTCGAGTTTGCACGACGCTGGATGTATATTAATCAAGGTTTGATCTTTAATGATGTTGCCATGGCTTATGATATTTTTGAACTACGTAGTGTTCGCGACGTAACCGCTAATGTTGAATTACCGTTAAATGCTTTTGCTAACGGTAGTCAGAGACACCCAAGTATTGGTTGTTTATTGATTTGGAAAGAGGGTGGTGAGTTTGAAGACACTGGCCACGTCGCTATTGTTACAGAAGTTACTTCTGAATATATTCGTATTGCTGAACAAAATGTAGGACATGCTCTTTGGTCTGAGGGAGATAATTACGCCCGCGAACTTAAAGCAGTTATTAACGAGGATGGTGAATATTGGATAACCTGTTCATATGGCGATGCTGAAATTTTAGGATGGATGATACAAACTGAAGATGAAACCTTTGCTGAACCAACAATAGATGTAAATGTTGAATTAAACACACTAAAAAGTAGGCGTATTCATATTGCTGAATCTAAAAAAAGATCTTGGCTAAATATTGCTAATAATGATGAGGCGGCGTTTGTCAAAGCAATGGGGGGGCATTTCCTGTCTGATGTAGTAGAAGAGCAAAACAGATATCTTATTTTATCTAAAACTACGCAGCATGCTTTAGAGAATGCGAGTAATGAATTACATGGTTTATTTATGCATGCAACCGAGTATGTATTATCGAATGATGAATTGCTAAGCCAGTTTAATTTACCCAATGCGATTTTGCCTAAAATACGTCAGTCTTGGGATAACCGGCTAAATGAAGTAATAACAAGTCGTTTCGATTTTGCCTTAACTGAAGACGGGCTAAAGGTATACGAATACAACTGTGATTCAGCTTCTTGTTATATGGAAACAGGTAAAGTGCAAGGTAAATGGTTTAATCACCATAAACTTAACGACGACGAAAATGGCGGAAAAGACTTATTTAAAGACTTAGTTAAAGCATGGAAAAAAAGTCATGTTAAAGGTGTTGTTCATATTTTAAGAGATGACGACCCTGAAGAAGAATATCACGCCTTATTTATGCAAGACGCTATTCGTGCTGCGGGTTTAAATAGTAAAGTTATTATTGGTTTGAATGGTCTCGAATGGGATGAAAACGACAACATTATTGATGAAGATGGCGAGCAAGTTTCATGGGTATGGAAAACATGGGCTTGGGAAACCGCATTAGATCAAATAAGACAAGAGTGTGAAAACCTTGATAAACAGCAAAACGTTTATGAACCAGACCAACAAAAAGGGAAATCTATAGGGTTATCAGACGTACTATTTCGTAAGAATGTTATGGTATTTGAGCCTTTATGGTCACTTATTCCTAGTAATAAAGCTATTTTACCCGTGCTGTGGAGTTTATTTCCTAATCATCCATTATTACTTAATTCATCTTTTGAATTATCTGATGAGTTAAAAGCGCTGGGCTATGTTGCTAAGCCTATTGTAGGACGTTGTGGTGCCAATATTTCTTTATTCAGTAAAAATGAAGAGTTTGTAGAGTCAACAGACGGGCACTTTAGTGAACAAGAAAAAATCTATCAGCAATATTTTCCGTTACCTCATGTTGAAGGTAGTTACACACAAGTATCAACTTTTATGGTGGCAGGCGTTTATTCTGGTAGCGGTGTAAGAGTTGATCGCTCGCGAGTGATTAATAAAAACAGCGATTGTTTACCTTTACAATTTGTTAATGATAAACAGTTTTTACAAGAATAAGAGCGATTGTCTTTTAATAATATTGATACAGTTATAACAACTTGAGTAGATAAAAATGTTTGATGATGATTTTCTAGATTTATTAAAAACCTTAATAAGGAAACCTAGCGTAGTGAGTGCAGAGCATTCATTTTTTCGTATACTCCAACGTGAACTTGAAGAGCGTGGCGCTAAAGTTACATGGTATGAAGGTTTATTAGTTGCGCAAGGGAGTGATCCATTTAGCGCTATGTTTTCTGCTCATAGTGATCGTCATGGCCTTATTTGTACTGGACCTAATGAATTTCAGTATGCAGCATTTGTTTCGGGTAATAGAACTGATTTATTAAATAACTCGGTTTCTGAAGAGTTAATGACCAAAATAACCGAGCGCTTTAATGCCGTTGAAGTTTATGCATACGAACCATGGTCAGGTGTTTATCGTGGTAAAGGTATTATTACTAAATCGTATATTTGTGAATACCGTAATAATTTAATTTTTGAAGTTGATGGGCTTGAAGGCGTTGTAGCAGGAACGCCGATAGCATTTAGAGATAAGTTGATTCTTAAAGACGGTAGATACTCAGGCCAGCTCGATAATGTGATTACCAATGCCGCTTTAGTTGATTTATTTAGTCATGGCTTTAAAGGTACAGCATTTTTTACTGCACAAGAAGAAGCCGGCAAAAGTTGGCGTTACCTACTTGAATGGTTCAGGCGCTTTGGAGGTTCAACCAACAAATTATTTGTTGTTGATACTAGTCCGTTTCCAACCGTTGCGACAGCTGATCAGCAACTATTAGTATTAAGAGAAAGAGACGCGAACGCTAATTTTAATAGTGAAAGTACAAAATATATAGAAGACTTATGTGTGCAAAATAATTTGAGTTTTACTTATAAAAATAGATATGTTGAAAATCAAAATAAGCTTTTAGTAAAGGCTGGAGAAACACCACATTCGTTAGGTAGCACTGAGCTAGGACGGATTATTGCGGCCTCTAATGGCTTAGTTGACGGTACAACAATACAAATACCTACAACGGGTTATCACACCATGGAAGAGTCAGCCTCGCAGGAGTCTGTAGACGCTTTTCTAAAATTATTAAAGCTCGTTGCAAATATTAAATAATATAGATTGCGTTTATTAAAAATTGGTGATTAAATCCGCGAAATTTCAAAGCTCATGTTATTTATACGTTAGTTTTGAATGATTTTTAACATTGCTTTTAGCTAACCGTTTTATGGTGTTAGCTAAATCGTTCTTTATTTTTTGTGGAAGATATAAAGTGAATAATGATTTTTTTTGGATCTTTGTTCTTATTGTTGCCAGTGCTTTTTTTGCTATTGCTGAAATTGCATTAGCAGCAGCTCGTCAACTTAAGCTAAATGTACTGGTTGAAGAAGGTAACGAAAACGCTAAACTAGTCCTTCAACTACAAGCCAAATCAGGCGCCTTTTTTGCTGTTATTCAAATTGCATTAAATGCTATTGCAATATTAGGCGGTATTATTGGTGAAGCTGCCTTTACCCCATTAATTCAAGAGTCTATTTCATACTTTTATCAAGGTAAATATCTTCCACAAATTAGCTTTACTTGCTCATTTTTATTGGTCACCAGTTTATTTATTTTATTTGCTGACTTAATACCAAAACGCATAGGTATGTCACTACCTGAGGCTGTGGCTTTGCGCGTAGTAAAACCTATGATGTTTTTTGTGGTGTTACTAAAGCCTTTTGTACTTTTTTTCAACACAATTTCAGACTCTATTATGCGTTTATGTCGTATTCCTATCGATCGCGTAGAAAACATAACAGCACAAGATATTGTTGCTATTGTTGACGCTGGGGCTGCTAGTGGTTCAATTGCTTCACAAGAATATCAAATGATCGGTAATGTTTTTGAACTTGAAAACAGAAGTTTAATGTCTGTGATGTCTTTACGAGACGATATTGTGTTTTTTGATGTTAATGAATCCACCGCCTCGCTCAGTTCAAAAGTTGTTGAGCACCCACATAATTTTTACTTGGTATGTGATAACGGGCTTGATTCTATTGTAGGCTTAATTGAATCTAAAGCTTTACTTAAACAAGTATTAGCGGGAAATGAAGCTGAAATATTACCAGATATGATCATTAAAAAAGTGATGTATTTACCTGACTCTCTTAGCTTATCAGAAGCATTAGAAGCCTTTAAATATCATGCTGAGTCATTTGCAGTCGTGTTAAATGAATACTCGCTTGTCGTCGGAATAGTTACCTTAAAAGAATTAACATCTGTGGTTGTAGATGGTTTTTCAGGTTCACAAGATGAGCAGCAGATACTTTCACGCGATAGTAGCTCTTGGTTAATTGACGGCGCTACTTCTATTATTGATGTTGCTAAAGCACTTGATATTGAAGGTTTTCCTGAACCTGAAAATTACGAAACCTTAGCCGGTTTTATTATGTATAAATTACGTAGGTTGCCAGCATTAACGGATCATGTGATTTATGCTGAACATCGTTTTGAGGTTATTGATATGGATAACCTTAAAATTACTAAGTTACTTGTCACAAAAGTAGTCTAAATTTATATCTACAAAACTTAAATGTAGATTACATATTATTTTAAGGAATTTATGCATGAAATTTCGTTTTCCCATTGTTGTTATTGATGAAGACTTCAGAGCTGAAAATATATCAGGTTCAAGTATTCGTGATTTAGCTGAATCAATAACCAACGAAGGAATGGAAGTTGTTGGTTTTACAAGTTATGTTGACTTAACCGCTTTTGCTCAACAAGCGAGTCGTGCATCAAGTTTTATTTTGTCAATTGATGACGAAGAATTTGGTGATGGTTCTGAAGCTGCTGTAGATGAGGCAATAGCTTCAATTCGTGCATTTATAACTGCGGTGCGTAAACGAAATGCTGATATTCCTATTTTCTTGTATGGTGAAACGAGAACATCTCAACACATACCAAACGATGTATTGCGTGAATTACACGGTTTTATACATATGTTTGAAGATACGCCTGAATTTGTGGCGCGTCATATTATTCGTGAAGCTAAAAAATATTTAGATTCTTTAGCGCCGCCATTTTTTAGCGCGCTAATGGATTATGCGAGCGACAGTTCTTATTCATGGCATTGCCCAGGGCATTCGGGGGGCGTAGCTTTCTTAAAAAGTCCGGTTGGGCAAATGTTTCATCAATTTTTTGGTGAAAACATGCTGCGCGCGGATGTATGTAATTCGGTTGATGAATTAGGCCAATTATTAGATCACACAGGGCCTGTTGCCGCCAGTGAGCAAAACGCTGCACGCATTTTTAATTCAGACCATTTGTTTTTTGTGACGAATGGCACATCAACATCAAATAAAATTGTTTGGCATTCAACCGTTGCGCCGGGTGATATTGTGGTGGTTGATCGTAACTGCCATAAATCGATTTTACATTCAATTATTATGACAGGGGCTATTCCTATCTTTTTAATGCCTACGCGTAATCATTACGGCATTATTGGACCTATTCCTAAATCTGAATTTAGCCCTGAGTCTATCCAGAAAAAAATTGCTGCTAATCCTTTTGCACGTAATGCAAAAAATAAAAAGCCGCGTATTTTAACGATCACGCAAAGTACTTACGACGGTATTGTTTATAACGTAGAGCAAATTAAAGACATTTTAGGTTCAACAATCGACACATTACACTTTGATGAAGCATGGTTACCACACGCGACATTCCATGACTTTTATAAGAATATGCATGCCATAGGCACAGATCGCCCACGTTCAGAGGATACATTAGTTTTTTCTACACAATCCACCCATAAGTTGCTAGCGGGATTATCGCAAGCGTCACAAATTTTGGTACAAAACGCCAATAACCGTAAGCTTGATACTCATCGATTTAATGAATCTTACCTAATGCATTCTTCAACAAGCCCGCAGTACTCCATTATTGCTTCGTGTGATGTTGCAGCGGCCATGATGGAAGCACCGGGCGGACATGCTTTAGTGGAAGAATCGTTACTTGAAGCCATGGATTTTAGACGCGCAATGCGTAAAGTCGATAAAGATTATGGTGATGACGATTGGTGGTTTAAAGTTTGGGGACCAGACACTATTGCTGATGAAGGTATTGGCGAACAAGATGATTGGATGATCCATGAAGGCGACAGCTGGCATGATTTTGGTGAAATAGAAAGCGGCTTTAATATGCTTGATCCGATTAAAGCCACCATTATCACTCCCGGCTTAAACGTAAAAGGTGACTTTGATGAGTGCGGCATTCCAGCCGCTATTGTAAGTAAATACTTATCAGAGCACGGTATTATTATTGAAAAAACTGGCCTGTACTCTTTCTTTATTATGTTTACGATCGGAATTACTAAAGGTCGCTGGAACTCTATGGTGACTGAATTACAACAATTTAAAGATGATTACGATCAAAACTTACCGTTATGGCGAGTATTGCCTGAATTTGTGAAAAAACATCCGAGATACGAACGTATTGGGTTAAAAGATTTATGTAATAAAATTCACGCAATGTATAAAAAATACGACGTAGCTAAAATTACGAATAATATGTATTTATCAAACATTGAAACGGCCATGACACCGGCAGATGCTTGGGCCAAAATGGCACATCGTGAAATAGAACGTATTTCAATTGATGACATTGAAGGTCGTATTACCGCTATGTTAGTAACACCTTATCCTCCGGGAATTCCTTTAATGGTGCCAGGCGAACGTTTTAACAAAACTATTATTAGCTACTTAAAATTTGCTCGAGATTTTAACAGTGAATTACCGGGCTTTGAAACCGATGTTCACGGCTTAGTTAAAGAAACCGTTAACGGTGTTGAAGGCTATTATATCGACGTTGTTAAAGGGTAAGGGGTTAAAGAGTATACTTGAGTAACACCAGCGGTTTATGGCTGGTGTTATAGAAATTAAATTAAGTATTAATTTAATTGTTTTTTAATCCATTGAGCTATGTCTTGTATTTGCTCTGGCAACACACTGTGGGGCATATTGTACGATTTCCACTCCACATTGTAGTTTTGTTCAAGTAATAATTTATTCGCCATCTTACCTGCAGACATTAAAACCACTTCATCTTGTTCGCCATGATTTTGCAGTATGTTCGTTTTACTATTGGCTTCATGAAGACCGTCAGGCAATTTATCGGCATTAGGTAAGTAGCACGAAAGTGCCATAATTCCGGCTAATTTCTTATGATAGCGCAAACCAGTAAATAAACTTACAACACCGCCTTGGCTAAAACCAGCAAGTATAATTTTTTCAGATGGAATACCTGAATTTATTTGTTCATCAATAAGCGCATGAAGTGAAGCTTCAGACTCTAAAACACCTTCCATATCTGCTCTGTTATGTAAATCCATTGATTTAATGTCATACCAAGCTTTCATTACATAGCCTTGGTTAATGGTCACAGCTCTATCTGGAGCATGAGGGAAAATAAAACGAATAGTATGATCTGAAGGTAAATTTAGCGTTGGAACAATAGGGGCAAAACCTGCACCTGAGTCGCCTAAACCATGTAACCAAATAACACAAGATTGTGCGTTAACTTTAGGTTCGACCGTAATTCTTTCTAATGAAGCTGTTGTCATATAATTAAACTTTTTACTGAAAAAGAATTAAATTATATCAACTGAAGTGAAGAAAGAATAATGCAAAAAAATTACTATAAAAAAATATACCGTAAGTAATACACTTTCTTTGTGGAAATCGTGTGGTTAGTTAGTATAATGTGCGTGCGAATTTTTGTGGTTCAGCAAATTTTCCTGAAAAATTATTATATTATCCAAACTGTATAATTTTTTGTTCAACTTAATTTAAAAAGAAAGTTCGCTTTCTTTGTAAGTGAATAAATAATTGTACAGATTGGAAATAATCCGAAAAAATAAGGAATGAACATATGTTCAATACTGTTACAAAAACATTTCAATACGGTCAACATACCGTAACTCTAGAAACGGGCGCAATCGCTCGTCAAGCAACAGCTGCTGTAATGGCAAGCATGGACGATACTTGTGTATTAGTGTCTGTTGTTGCTAAAAAAGATGCTAAAGAAGGGCAAGATTTTTTCCCTTTAACAGTTAACTACCAAGAAAAAACATACGCAGCAGGTAAAATCCCTGGTGGTTTCTTCAAACGTGAAGGTCGTCCTTCAGAAGAAGAAACATTAATTTGTCGTCTAATTGACCGTCCAATTCGTCCTTTATTCCCAGAAGGGTTTACTAACGAAGTTCAAGTTATTATTACTGTTGTTTCAGCTAACCCTGAAATTGCACCAGACATTATCTCATTATTAGGTACTTCTGCAGCGTTAGCTATTTCAGGTACTCCTTTTAATGGTCCAGTTGGTGCGGCTCGCGTTGGTTATACTGACGGTAAATATATTCTTAACCCATTACAGTCTGAATTAGAAACAAGTCAATTAGACTTAGTTGTTGCTGGTACTGAAGCTGCTGTACTTATGGTTGAATCAGAAGCTGACGTTTTATCTGAAGATGTAATGCTTGGCGCTGTAATGTACGGCCATGAGCAATCACAAACGGCTATTAATGCTATTAAAGAATTTGCTGCTGAAGTAAATACGCCTTCTTGGAACTGGGTTGCTCCAGTTAAAAACGAAGCATTAACAGCTAAAATTGCTGAGCTTGCTACAGCACAAGTTGATGAAGCTTACCAAATTACTGAAAAAGCTGTGCGTTATGAAAAAGTTGCTGAAATCAGAAATGCTGTAATTGCACAGTTAGAAGCTGAAGATGCAGAGCTTAACGTTCAAGAAGCTAAAGATTTATTCCACGACTTAGAAAAAACAGTTGTTCGTGGTCGTATCACTCAAGGTCATCCTCGTATTGATGGTCGTGATCCTGAAATGATCCGTGCTCTAGATGTTATGACAGGTGTATTACCAAGAACGCATGGTTCTGCTGTATTTACACGTGGTGAAACTCAAGCATTAGTAACAGCTACTTTAGGTACTGCACGTGACGCACAACGTGTTGAAACTATTTTAGGTGAGAAAACTGACAACTTCATGTTGCATTACAACTTCCCTCCTTACTCAGTAGGTGAAACGGGTTTTGTTGGTTCTCCAAAGCGTCGTGAAATTGGTCATGGCCGTTTAGCTAAGCGCGGTATGTTAGCTGTAATGCCTACAATGGAAGAATTCCCGTATGCAGTACGTGTTGTTTCTGAAATTACTGAATCGAATGGTTCATCTTCAATGGCTTCTGTTTGTGGTACTTCATTAGCACTTATGGATGCTGGCGTACCAATTAAAGATTCTGTAGCGGGTATTGCTATGGGTCTAGTTAAAGAAGGTGACAGCCACGTTGTTCTTTCTGATATCTTAGGTGATGAAGATCATTTAGGCGACATGGACTTTAAAGTAGCGGGTACTAAAAACGGTATCACAGCGCTTCAAATGGACATTAAAATTGAAGGTATTACTCAAGATATTATGCAAACTGCGCTTAATCAAGCGAAGGGCGCACGTATTCATATCTTAAGTGTAATGGACGATGCAATTAATGGTGCTCGTGAAGAAATTTCACAATTTGCTCCACGTATTCATAAATTAAAAATCAATACTGATAAAATCCGTGATGTTATTGGTAAAGGTGGCGCAACTATTCGTCAACTTACTGAAGAAACGGGTACAACTATCGAGATTGAAGATGATGGTACAGTTAAAATTGCTGCAACTTCAAGCGAGCAAGCTGAAGATGCAATTAACCGTATTAAAGCATTAACGGCTGAAATCGAAGTAGGTACTATTTACCAAGGTAAGGTTGTACGTATTGTTGATTTCGGTGCATTTGTAAATGTATTACCAGGTAAAGATGGTTTAGTTCACATTTCACAAATTTCTGAAGAACGTGTTAATGCGGTAAGTGACGTATTGAAAGAAGGCCAAGAAGTTACTGTTAAAGTACTTGAGGTTGACCGTCAAGGCCGTGTTCGTTTAAGTATGAAAGAAGCAGCTGAAAAACCAGCTGCAACTGAAGCACCAGCCGAAGCAGAATAATTATTTGTAAGAATTAATGAGCAAATAAGAAAAAAGGGAGCCTATTGGCTCCCTTTTTTATATACTGTGAGCAATTGTTTTATAGGAAGAATGTTGTGCTATTAAAAAGTAAATTGTTAGTTATTAGTATAGTGTTGTGTGTGCAAGGTTGTGCAGCAATCAATAGCAATAAAAGTGAAAGTAATGGAATAGGTCAATTAGTGATTGCTGAGCCTGTTGCTGTTAATTACAAAAGTGAAATTGCAATTTTACGCTTGAGTGACATTATACTTAGAGCAGAAATTACTGATGAACAGCGTGCCCAGTTATTTTATGACCGTGGTGTTATTTACGATAGTGTAGGGCTTCGCTCTCTTGCTCGATTAGACTTTAATCGTGCACTGAAGCTAAAACCTAATTTAGTTGATGCCTATAACTTTATTGGTATTCAATTTACTCAGCTACAAGAATTTAACCAAGCTTATGATGCGTTTGATTCTGCCTTAGATTTAAACCCTGAACATGAATATGCATACTTAAATAGAGGGATTGCCCTTTATTACGGTGGTAGACCTAATTTAGCACGCAGCGATTTTCAAGTATTTCATCATGGCCGTGCTGATGATCCATATCGTTTATTATGGTTATACTTAGCTGAATATCAAATAAACGCTTCACAAGCCAAAGCTGATCTTGCTGAACGTTCAACACAAGTTGCAGATAACATTTGGGCAAAAAATATTATTAATCTTTATTTAGGCGAAGAAACACAATCTGAGTTTATTCAAAATTTAACACTGAATATAAATACCAATAAAGAGCTAAGTGATAGACTTTGTGAAGCTTATTTTTATCTAGGTAAGTATAATCAATTGTTAGGTAAAGAAGATGTGGCTTCTAACTTTTTTAAATTAGCGTTAAGCACTAACGTGTTTGAGTTTGTTGAACATCGCTACGCTAAGTTAGAATTAGATCTTATGCGTAGTGAACAATTAGAGATTGATACCACTACTGAGCCTGAATAAATTTTAAATAAAGTGAAATCTTTTTCAATTACTCTAAAAATATTAATAGTGAGCCTGATGGTAAGTATACCGTCAGGCTCATTTTTTTTGCCTCAATATATAACAAGTAGAATAGCGTTAAACGATATTAGCGAAGCTGAGGTGTCTTATGGTATTAAAAAAGGAATAAGAAACGCAGTTCAATATCGCTTTTTGATGGTAGAAGAACAATCGAATGAATGGTTTTATTTAGCTAAAATTTTAGCTCAAGAAGATAAAAATATAGCGCTTGATTTGGCAATTATTTATCATCTTGAAAATGATGTAACCCAAGCAATATATTGGTACGAACAGGCCATTTTTCTCAAACATGAAAAAGCGTTAGTAGAGTTGATCGACCTTTATATAGATGAAGGGGATTTACTTAAAGCCAAGGCACTATTACTAACACAGAAGAATAATAGTGATGCTTTAGATAAATTGATTGATGTAACTATTACTTTAGGTGATCTAAAACTTTTAGATGAACTACTCCCTCTAATAGAGTCACCACAGCAAAACACATTGATTAACGATATTCGACAATATCAAATATCTAAAAGCAACCGTTTAAATTTAATTAATCATCAAGCTGACACTACATATCAATGCCGTAATAGTATTCAACTATTTGCCACTAACTTAGCTAACTTACATAAGTTAGATGCGCTTATTAACACTGTACAGCAGCATCCTATAAGTCGTTACTTTTGTTTTAATCGTCCTCGTTATATATCAATTGAGCAGCTTAATTGTAGCTACGATACAGACAAGGCTATTCAATGTAGGGAAACGGCATGGAGCCAATTACATCCAGAAGTGAATACTCGTTACTTAGGGCTTATGCTCAATAAAGGTGGAGCGAATGTTAACAATGGCATTTTGTATTTAGATGCACTTGACGATGAAAACGTATTTATTCATGAGCTTTCTCATCTATTAGGATTTGTTGATGAGTACCCATTGTCTAGTCATCATAAAATTTGCCAAAAACCGCAAATAAGTATTTTTTCACACAATATTTCTATACTTAAACCTTATTATGAAGGAAGTAGGGAAGAGGTTTTAACCTTACTAGCAAAGCAAATTCCATGGTTTGATTTGATTGATAAAACAACCCCATTAATGCAACGAGTCGGCAATAAATGGAAAATTGGTACGCCAAAAAGTTATCTATTTAATCATTCGCAAGAAATAGGTTTATTTGAAGCTGAAACTTGCCAAAATAATAGTACACAAGCGTTCAAACCGACTCGAATTAAAAACAGTTTACGTTATTATGAAGAGCCTTTTATTGAATTGTACTTACATTTATTAAATAACAATGCTGATAAATACTCAATGCCTAGTTACCACTATAATGTGGCTAAATCATTATTTAAAATGAATAAAGAGGCGTTAGGTTTAGAGTGGTTAAATAAAGCTTTAAGGCGAGAAATAAGTACAACAGACCGTATTGAAAATAAAAATAAAGTAACGCGATACAATAAAATTAAATTAGGAGAGTATTAGTTCAACGAATACTCTCCTTTGAATAAGTGTTGTGTTAAGAATAGCTTTGTTGAAATGCTGAAAAAGTTGCTTTTGAGTGACGTGTATTTGTTTTTTGTGTAACTTGAGTTTTAACTACAGTGTTATCTGTTTGCTTTGCTTCAGGATGAGATTGAATATCGTCATCATCTTGAAAATATTGAGAGCTTTTGTCATACCAAGAATACAGTTTCATAACATTGCCTATTAGTCGTGATTGTTTTAAATATACTGTATATCCCCTTTACCAATTAATATGCTGAAACCTGCATCTTGAATGATAATGAGTATAAATCTGAGGCAATTATCAGTTATAATTATTTCAATATTATTATGTAAATAAGTTATTTTATTTAATGCAGTCTTTTAACGTTGAAAAATTTCGTACACAGTTTCCTTTATTAAAAAATAAGTTAAATCATTCAGAACTTATTTACTTTGATAATGCTGCAACCACACAAAAACCTCAGTGTGTTATTGATAAATACCAAGAGTATTATCGGCAATATAATGCGAATGTTCATCGTGCATCTCATCAACTTAGTGCTGTATCAACATCTGCTTTTGAAAGTGCAAGAGCGTCTGTTCAGCAATTTATAAATGCTCGTTATCTTGAAGAAATCATATGGACGAAAGGCACGACAGAAAGCATTAACCTATTAGCGAATAGCTTAGGGGAGTTAGTTATTAATCCCGGTGACGAAATTATTCTTTCTCAAAGTGAACATCACGCAAATATAGTACCGTGGCAAATGATAGCTGAAAAAAAATCAGCTATCATAAAGGTTGTACCTTTAACTAAAACCGGAGTTATTGATACAAAAGCACTTAAATCACTCATTTCACCTAAAACCAAAGTAGTCAGTTTTGCTCATATTTCTAATGTAATAGGCAAAATAAATCCCATATACGACATTCTCGACCTTTGTAAAAAGAATGACATCATTTCTATTGTTGATGGCGCACAAGCTATTGCTCACGAGGTGGTTGATGTACAAGCTTTAGATTGTGACTTTTATGTATTTTCAGCCCATAAAATGTACGGACCAACAGGCGTTGGGGTGTTGTATGGGAAACGAGCACTTTTCGAACAAATGCCTCCATATCAAGGTGGCGGAGAAATGATATCAAGCGTTAGCTTCTCTAAAACCACTTACAACATACTACCTTTCAAGTTTGAAGCGGGTACACCTAATATCGCCGGGGTTGTTGCGTTTGCAACAGCGATTAATTTCATATTAACAACCGATATGAAGGCTATCATTGAATATGAAAATAGTTTACTCAATTACTGTTACAGAAAACTACAGGCAATCAATTCAGTATCATTTATAACGGATGAGGCCCCAAGTATTCCACTTTTTTCATTTACGGTAGCTAATCACCATAATCATGATGTAGCCAGCTTTTTAGATGCTAATAATATAGCGGTTAGATCGGGTCATCATTGTGCTATGCCTTTGATGGAATACTTACAATATGAGGGGTGTATTCGTGTAGCTCTTACTGCGTATAATACTTTTGAGGAGGTTGATCAGTTTATTAATACCCTTAAAAAGTTGATCAATGCTTCAGAGCAAGAAAAAATAGCAGGCGTTGATAATAGTTATGTCATTTACGGTAATGACATAACTAGTGTTATGGATAGCCAGACAATTATCAATAAGTTTTCAAGGCTAAAAGGGTGGGATAGCAGGCATCGTGAAATCATGTTACTAGGTAAAGTACATCAACGTTTACCTAAAGAACAATTAACCGATGCACATTTAGTTCAAGGCTGTGAAAGCAAGGCTTGGTTAACTTATACCGTAGAGCAGGGCGTATATCAATTTTACGCGGATAGTGATGCGAAAATCATACGCGGTTTGTTAACTATCATTTTAGCTGCTTACAATAATCAAACAGCAGAAAATATTTTGGCATTTGATGTTGATAAATACTTTGATGGACTAGGGTTAATTCAACATCTAAGTCCATCGAGAGCGAATGGACTTATTGCGATTGTTGATAAAATAAAAAGTACTGTCAGTAGTTAGCTTTACTTTTTAGATGATTTTTTACGGATTAATTTTTGGATAGCTCTACTTACCGCAAAAAATGCAAATGTTGCGGTAACGTGAGTTGTGGAACCAAATCCACCACTACAATCTAATTTCATTGCTCCGTTGGCTTCGGGCTTTTGATGACAGACGTTCCCTTCGTTATCTGGGTATACTAGCTGTTCGGTAGAAAATACCGCATCTATTGAAAATTTTCGTTTCACATTTCTTGAAAAATTATGCTCTCTGCGTAACTGATTTCTTACTTTAGCTAATAGAGGGTCTTGATAGGTTTGGCTTAAATCACAAATTTGTATTTGAGTTGGGTCTATCTGACCACCAGCACCACCAATAGTAATAATAGGTAACTTATTACGTTTACAATGAGCTATAAGTTTAGTTTTAACGTTTACAGAATCTATTGCATCAATAACGTAATCAAAAGCAGGTAGTAATAGATCAAATAAATTATCAGGTGTAACAAAGTCTTCTATTAAATGTATTTTGCAATCAGGGTTGATTGCTTTAATTCTATCGCTCATTACTTCTACTTTACTTAAACCAACAGTATGGGTTAAAGCATGTATTTGGCGGTTTACATTAGTTACACAAATATCATCTAAATCAATAAGTGTTATTTCCCCTACGCCGTTACGTGCTAATGCTTCAGCAGCCCAAGATCCTACTCCACCAATACCAATAACACAGAAATGTGAACCTTGAATAATTTGAGAGCCGTTCTTGCCATATAGGCGGTTAATTCCACCAAATCTAAGTTGATAATCAGACATACATTGATAACTAAAATGAAAAGAGAATAATTATACCAGCCTACAAATAATAAAAGCAGTGATGTGAAGAAAAAGCAGATAATTTTAAAATTATGCATTTTAAAACGTATTTTAAATGATAACTGTTATTTTTTTTAATTATATAAAAAGTTAAAGATATAAATAAAAGATATAGTTGTTTTTTCTATAGGGAGTTAATGAATACAGTAGCTTAAGGTGCTTATTTTTAATCGATTTATAAATTAATTTAAAAAATAAAATTTATCAGTTTAATTTAGAGGAAGATAATCGTAATTTTGCTATTTTTTTTAAGAAAATGTATTTACTTTGTGAATAGTAAACATTAAACCTATAAATATAAAAAAGAGTTAAAACTCTAAAATTTATTTATCAAAATTATAAATTTGAATAGATATTCTTAAATTTAGGACATAAAAAAGGCAGCTTATGCTGCCTTTTAAATTAAAAAATAAAATTATTTACCTTTTAATGGGACAAATTCTCTATCGATTTCGCCTGTGTATAATTGACGAGGACGACCTATTTTTTGACCCGGTTGAGATAACATTTCTTCCCAGTGAGCAATCCAACCAACAGTACGAGACATTGCAAAAATTACAGTGAACATACTTGAAGGAATTCCTAATGCTTTCAATATAATACCTGAGTAAAAATCAACATTTGGGTAAAGTTTTTTCTCAATAAAATAAGGGTCTTCTAAAGCCACTTTTTCTAATGCCATAGCAACATCTAAAAGTGGATCTTGAATACCTAATTCTTGTAATACTTCATGACATGTTTCACGCATTACAGTAGCACGAGGGTCAAAGTTTTTGTAAACACGATGTCCAAAGCCCATTAAGCGGAATGGATCAGCTTTATCTTTAGCTTTAGCAACAAACTCATCTACGCGTGATACATCGCCGATTTTTTCAAGCATAGTTAAACATGCTTCGTTTGCACCACCATGTGCAGGACCCCATAAAGAAGCAACACCAGCAGCAATACATGCATAAGGGTTAGCGCCTGAAGAGCCTGCTAAACGTACTGTTGACGTAGAAGCATTTTGTTCATGGTCAGCATGAAGTGTAAATATACGATCCATCGCTTTAGCCGCAACAGGATTAACATTGTATTCTTCCGCAGGTACTGAAAACATCATGTGTAAGAAGTTTTCTGCATACGATAATTCGTTACGTGGATATACAAAAGGTTGACCCATATTGTATTTATATGCCATTGCCGCAATCGTTGGCATTTTAGCAATTAAACGGTGTGCACAACGCATACGTTGTTCAGGATCAGTAATATCCAAATCATCATGATAGAAAGATGAAAGGGCGCCTACAACTCCACAAAGCATAGCCATTGGGTGAGCATCAGGTAAAAAGCCATGGAAGAATTGTACTAATTTTTCGTGTACTAATGTGTGGTTAGTGATCACATTGACGAAATCATCATATTCGCTTTTAGAAGGTGCTACACCGTTTAACAATATATAACAAACTTCAAGGTAATCAGCATCTTTAGCAAGATTAGCAATAGGATAACCGCGGTGTTGTAATACGCCTTTACCGCCATCGATAAAAGTAATTGATGATTCACAAGAGGCGGTGGCTAAAAAGCCAGGATCGTAGGTAAAATAACCACTAGCGCCCAAAGTTCGGATGTCTATTACGTCGTTTCCTGCACTACCTTTAAGAATCGGTAATTCAGCAACTTCTTTGCCGTTAATACTTAGAGAGGCCTTTGATTCAGCCATATGTTCATCCCCTATTAAATTCGTTATCTGAAAAAACTAAGATTTAGTCAGTTTTGGTGAATATAAAACTGACCGTATTCTACTTCATAACACCCCTACTAAGTCAATTCAATTGTGAGTAGGTAAAATTGAAGTTGCTCATATAATGTTCAAAACAATCATTCTGTTTAAAATTTAGTCACAAGCCTTTAAAATAGCAAGGAAATGCTAAATGAAGAAAATTGTAATTAATTATTATCGTCTATATAATCAAACAGCTCTTAATTAGTGTTCGGTAATTACAGGCTTTTTAGCTAAATTATAAAACATTGACTAAGATCGACGGGGGGTCATGTTATTACAATTATTAGCGTGGCAAAGAAAACAAGTTGAAAGCTCTAAGAGCTCCTTAGGCAACAATCGTGAAAAAACAACGTCCTGTAAACCTAGATCTGACTACAATTAAAATGCATCCTGCTGCGAATGCTTCTATATTACACCGTATATCGGGTGTCATTATGGTTTTTGCTATTGGCATATTATTGTGGACACTTTCTCTATCATTATCTTCTGCGGAAGATTTTTCTCAACTTCAAGCTCTACTTGATGGTTTTATCTTCAAGTTTATTCTTTTAGGTATTCTATCTGCTTTGATTTATCACCTTTTAGGTGGTATTCGTCATTTGTTAATGGACTTAGGCCATTTTGAAGAATTAGCATCAGGTAATATGACTGCTAAATTAATTATGGTTTTATGGCTTGTATTAACAGTTGTAGTAGGAGTTTGGTTATGGTAAATAATGCAGCAACAGTAGGCCGTAGCGGCGTACACGATTTTATATTATTAAGAGCGAGCGCAATTGTTCTTGCTTTATATACATTCTTTTTAGCTGGTTTCTTTCTTATTACCCCTGAAGTAACGTATAACGTTTGGCATGATTTATTTTCATGTATAAGCGTGAAAATATTTACGTTATTAGCAATTCTTGCATTAGTTGTTCACGCTTGGATTGGCGTATGGCAGGTATTATCTGACTACGTTAAACCCGCTTTTCTTCGTGGATCACTACAATTTATTTTTTCAATCACGTTGCTTGTTTATCTTGCTGCGGGTTTCATCATAGTATGGGGTGTATAAATGAGCGTTCCAGTTCGTGAATTTGACGCCATAGTAATTGGCGCAGGCGGTGCGGGTATGCGCGCTGCATTAGCAATTTCAGAGTCGGGTAAATCTTGTGCTCTAATCTCTAAAGTTTTTCCTACACGTTCTCATACGGTTTCAGCGCAAGGTGGTATCACTGTTGCGTTAGGTAATGCGCATGAAGATCACTGGGAACAACATATGTACGATACGGTTAAAGGTTCTGATTATATCGGTGACCAAGACGCTATCGAATATATGTGTAAAACAGGACCAGAATCCATTATTGAATTAGAGAACATGGGCTTACCATTTTCTCGTACTGAAGAGGGCAAAATTTATCAACGTCCTTTCGGTGGTCAATCTAAAAACTTTGGTGGTGAACAAGCAGCTCGTACAGCCGCTGCAGCAGACCGTACAGGTCACGCGTTACTTCATTGTTTATACCAACAAAATGTTAAAAACAAAACTAACGTATACTCAGAATGGTATGCATTAGATCTTGTTAAAAATGCTGATGGTGCGGTTGTTGGTACAACAGCTATTTGTATCGAAACAGGCGAAGTTGTTTATTTTAAAGCGCGTGCTACTGTTTTAGCAACAGGTGGTGCAGGTCGTATATACGCTTCTACAACTAACGCTCACATCAATACGGGTGATGGTGTTGGTATGTCACTTCGTGCTGGCATTCAAATGCAAGACATGGAAATGTGGCAATTCCACCCAACAGGTATTGCAGGCGCAGGTACATTGGTAACTGAAGGTTGTCGTGGAGAAGGTGGTTATCTTCTAAACAAAGATGGTGAACGCTTCATGGAACGTTATGCACCAAATGCTAAAGATTTAGCAGGTCGTGATGTTGTTGCTCGTTCAATGATGACAGAAATCCGTGAAGGTCGTGGTTGTGACCATCCTACATATGGTTTACACATTAAGTTGAAGCTTGATCACTTAGGTCGCGAAACGTTAGAAAAACGCTTACCAGGTGTTTGTGATTTATCTAAGACATTTGCTCATGTTGATCCAGCAGAAGAGCCTATTCCTGTAATACCTACATGTCATTATCAAATGGGTGGTGTTCCATGTAACCTAAATGGGCAAGCTATTCATTTTGATCCTGCTACAGGTAAAGAAACTATTGTTGAAGGTTTATTTGCAGTAGGTGAAATTGCAAACGTATCAGTACATGGAGCTAACCGCTTAGGTGGTAATTCATTACTTGATTTAGTTGTATTTGGCCGTGCTGCAGGTAACTTCTTAGGTACTTACTTAAACGGTACACAATCAGCTAAAGAAGCATCAGAATCTGATTTAGAAGCGTCATTAGCACGTACCAACCGTTGGGAATCATCTACTAGCGGTGAAGATCCTGTTCAAATTCGTAAAGACTTACAGCAATGTATGCAACTTAACTTCTCGGTATTCCGTGAAGGTGAAGCTATGGCTGAAGGTATGAAAGAATTAACAGAAATTCGTGAACGTTTAAAAACAGCTCATTTAAGTGATAAGTCTTCTGACTTTAATACTCAACGTATTGAATGTTTAGAATTAGATAACTTAATGGAAACAGCATTCTGTACAGCAAAAGCGGCTAACTTTAGAACAGAATCTCGTGGTGCTCATGCTCGTCAAGATTTCACTGAACGTGATGATGAAAACTGGTTATGCCATTCAATTTACACTCCTGACACAGAAGACATGTCAAAACGTGATGTAAACATGAAACCAGTTCACCGCGAAGCTTTCCCACCTAAAGCTCGTGTTTACTAAGGAATAATTTGATGAAACAAATATTTTCGATTTACCGTTATAACCCCGATGTAGACAACGCTCCATACATGAAGGATTATGAACTAGAAATCCCTGACGGTTCAGACATGATGGTACTTGACGCATTAATTATGCTTAAAGAGAAAGATCCAACGTTATCTTTCCGTCGTTCATGTCGTGAAGGTGTATGTGGTAGTGATGGTTTAAACATGAATGGTAAAAATGGTTTAGCGTGTATAACACCTTTATCTGATATACCTGCTGCTAAAATTGTTTTAAGACCATTACCCGGTCTACCAGTAGTACGTGATTTAATTATCGATATGACTCAATTTTATAATCAATATGAAAAAGTTAAGCCATACCTAATTAATGATGGAAAAAATGCTCCATCAAGAGAACATCTACAAACTATTGAAGAACGTGAACATTTAGATGGGCTATACGAATGTATTTTATGTGCGTGTTGTTCAACTTCTTGTCCATCATTTTGGTGGAATCCAGATAAGTTCATCGGACCAGCAGGCTTATTGCATGCTTATCGATTTTTAATTGATAGCCGTGATACTGCTACTGAAGAACGTTTAGATGGTTTACAAGATGCATACAGTGTATTCCGTTGTCATGGGATCATGAACTGTGTTGATGTATGTCCAAAAGGGTTAAACCCAACTAAAGCGATAGGGCATATCAAATCTATGCTTCTTTCGAGAGCGGTTTAATCCATTTATAAATTTAATTTATTTATAAATTTAATTCATTTCCTAAATGGCAGGGTATTATTGTAATATTCTGCTATTGTAAATGAAAAGTTTACGATTGGTGTAACGGCTTAACATTTGTTATTTCGTTTAAAAGCACAAAGGGATAAGTAAAATTAACTTATTTTATTTATCCCATCGCGTTGATAAGCGTAGTTAAAGTTAAAAAGTTACGATGTGTTTTATTGCTTTTATCCCAGTAAAGGAACAGGCAATGCCCGAAGGTGCAATGAAGGCTTGGATAGAGTCTTCCCATTTAAGTGGCGCTAACGCTGCTTATATAGAAGAATTATACGAATCTTATCTGGATAACTCTCAGTCTGTCTCAGCAGAATGGCGAGAAGTTTTCCAACAACTTCCGAAAGTTGAAGGTTCAGATGTTGAATACAGACATTCTGAAATTCGCGATGAGTTTAAAGCTTTAGCTAAACAACCCAGTAAAACGGTCGTTGTTTCAAGTGGTGGTGACGCCAAACAAGTTAAAGTTTTACAGCTTATCAATGCGTTCCGTTTTCGTGGTCATCAAAATGCAAACCTCGATCCATTAGGTTTATGGCAGCGTGATAAAGTGCGAGATTTACAATTATCTCACCACGACCTATCAGAAAACGACTTTGACAAAGATTACAATGTTGGATCATTTGCAATCGGTCAAGATTCAATGAAGCTAGGCGATTTATATAAAGCCCTTAAAACGACTTATTGTGGTTCTATTGGTGCTGAGTATATGCATATCACGTCAACAGACGAAAAACGTTGGTTACAAAATCGTTTAGAGTCGGTTCAGTCTAAACCTGTATTATCGGTTGCCGAAAAAGAAGAAATTCTTAAAGGTTTGATTGCAGCAGATGGCCTAGAAAAGTACTTAGGTGCTAAATTCCCAGGAGCTAAACGCTTCTCATTAGAAGGTGGCGATTCCTTAGTTCCTATGCTTAAAGAACTTATTACGCGTGCAGGTACTGCAGGTGCTAAAGAAGTTGTTATAGGTATGGCACACAGAGGGCGCTTAAACGTTCTTGTCAATGTGATGGGTAAAAACCCCTCTAAATTATTTGATGAGTTTGGCGGCAAGCATGATGAAATTTTATCTTCTGGTGACGTTAAATATCACCAAGGTTATTCATCTGACTTTGTTACCCCTTCAGGTAATGTTCATTTAGCATTAGCATTTAACCCTTCACACCTTGAAATTGTAAATCCTGTAGTTATTGGCAGCGTACGTGCACGTTTAGATCGCCGTAACTGTAGCCAAGGTGATTTAGTCTTACCGATTACAATTCATGGTGACTCAGCTATTGCTGGTCAGGGTGTTGTACAAGAAACCTTTAATATGTCGCAAGCGCGTGCATTTAAAGTGGGTGGTACTATTCGTATTGTTGTGAACAACCAAGTAGGTTTTACAACATCAAACCCTCAAGATACACGTAGTGGTGAATACTGTACTGAAATAGCTAAAATGGTTTCAGCACCTATTCTTCATGTTAACGGTGACGATCCTGAAGCAGTAATCCTAGCAACACAAATTGCATTAGATTATCGTAACGAATTTAAACGTGACGTAGTGATTGACTTAGTTTGTTACCGTCGTCATGGGCACAATGAAGCTGATGAGCCTAGTGCAACTCAACCGTTAATGTACAAAAAAGTTAAAAAACATCCTACGCCACGTCAATTATATGCAGATAAACTTGCCGCTGAAGCTACTGTTTCAAAAGCAAAGTCTGATGAAATGACAGCCTACTACCGTAGACTATTAGATGAAGGTCAGTGTACTGTAGAACAATGGCGCCCAATGACAGAGCATTCTGTAGATTGGACTCCATATTTAGGTCACGAATGGGATGACGATTACGAAAAAGAAATATCCATTGATAAGTTAAAAGAACTTGCCGGAAAAATTTCAACATTCCCAGCTGAGCATAAAGTACACGGTCGTGTTCAAAAAATATATGATGACCGCGTTAAAATGGCTTCAGGTGAAAAATTACTTGATTGGGGGATGGCTGAAAATTTAGCTTATGCATCTATTGTTGATTCTGGTCAGCGAGTTCGTTTGACAGGACAAGATTCAGGTCGTGGTACGTTCTTCCATCGTCATGCGGTATTACATAATCAAGAAGATCAAAGCCAATACTTACCATTACAGAACATTAGAGAAGGACAAGGTCCTTTTGATGTTCACGATTCGGTATTATCTGAAGTTTCAGTATTAGCTTTCGAATATGGCTATACAACAGCTGAACCTGCTGGTTTAACTATTTGGGAAGCACAATTTGGTGATTTTGCTAACTGTGCACAAGTAGTATTTGACCAATTTATTAGTTCAGGTGAACAAAAGTGGGGGCGCTTATGCGGTCTAACAATGTTGTTACCTCATGGTTATGAAGGTCAAGGACCTGAACATTCATCAGCACGTTTAGAACGTTTCTTACAGTTGTGTGCTGATCATAATATGCAAGTTTGTGTACCATCTACACCTGCTCAAGTATTTAACATGCTTCGTCGTCAAGTTGTTCGCCCTATGCGTCGTCCACTTGTTGTTATGTCACCCAAATCATTATTACGTCATCCATTAGCTGTTTCTTCATTAGAAGAACTTTCTACCGGTGTATTCCATAACGTAATAGGTGAAGTTGATGAAATAGAACCGAAAGATGTTAAAAGAGTCGTATTTTGTAGTGGTAAAGTTTATTACGAATTATTAGAGCTACGTCGTAAAAACGAACAAACTAATGTGGCTATTGTGCGTGTAGAGCAGCTTTATCCTTTCCCTGAGAAAGACCTTAAAGCTGAAATTGCAAAATATGAAAATGCTAAAGACTTTGTTTGGTGTCAAGAAGAGCCACAAAACCAAGGTGCTTGGTATTGTTCTCAGCATCACTTTAGAGCGGTAATACCTGAAGGTACTAATTTGATATATGCCGGCCGTAAGGCTTCTGCAGCACCAGCTGTAGGTTATATGTCAGTTCATGTTAAAGAGCAACAAGCGCTAGTCCATGACGCGCTAAATGTTGAATAGACTAGTTTTTGTTAAGGAATAAAATAAATGACAACCGAAATTAAGGTTCCCGTTTTACCTGAATCAGTTGCAGATGCAACAGTAGCTACTTGGCATGTACAAGTAGGTGATAAAGTTTCACGTGATCAAGTATTAGTAGATATAGAAACAGATAAAGTTGTACTTGAAGTACAAGCATTATCTGACGGTGTAATTACATCAATATCAGAAGCTGAAGGCTCAACAGTATTAGGCTCACAAGTTATTGGTATTTTGTCTGAAGGTGAAGCATCTGAAAGTGCTTCAGCTCCAGCAGAAAGTGCACCAGCTGCATCTTCTGCTTCAACAGGCGATACCGTAAATGTGATTGATATTGTCGTACCTGTATTACCTGAGTCGGTAGCAGACGCAACTGTAGCTGGTTGGCATGTAGCCGAAGGCGATGCTGTTACTGTTGACCAAAACTTAGTTGATATCGAAACTGATAAAGTTGTATTAGAAGTTGTAGCACAAGACAATGGTGTAATTGGTAAAATTATTCATGCTGAAGGTGATACGGTATTAGGTAACCAAAAAATTGGTGAACTAAATGCCGGAGCTTCTGCAAGTGCCGCTCCTGCAGCATCATCAGAAGAAGCTATCAGTAATGATGAATTAGCTAGCCCATCAGTACGTCGTTTAATGACTGAAAAAGGTCTTACAGCAGCAGACGTTGTTGGTTCTGGTAAAGGTGGACGTATTTCTAAAGAAGACGTTGAAGCAGCCGCTAACAAGCCTGCCGCAGCCCCAGTAGCCCCTAAAACCGCAGCTCCGGTAGCACAAGACTTAGGTGAACGTACTCAAAAACGTGTACCTATGACACGTCTGCGTAAAACTATTGCAACTCGTTTACTTGAAGCTAAAAATTCAACGGCAATGTTAACAACGTTTAACGAAGTTAACATGAAGCCAATTATGGATTTACGTAAGCAATATAAAGACTTATTTGAAAAAGCTCATGACACGCGTTTAGGCTTTATGTCTTTCTACGTAAAAGCAGTAAATGAAGCATTAAAACGTTACCCTGCAGTTAATGCATCAATTGACGGCGATGACATCGTTTATCACAACTATTTTGATATTAGTATTGCTGTATCGACTCCGCGTGGTTTAGTAACACCGGTATTACGCGATGCAGATCAATTAAGCATGGCAGGTATCGAAAATGCTATTCGTGACTTGGCTATTAAAGGTCGTGATGGCAAATTAACCATGGCAGAAATGCAAGGTGGTAACTTTACCATCACTAACGGTGGCGTATTTGGTTCACTTATTTCAACACCTATTTTAAACTTACCGCAAGCGGCGATTTTAGGAATGCACAAAATCCAAGACCGCCCAATGGCTGTTGATGGTAAAGTTGAAATACTACCAATGATGTACTTAGCATTATCGTACGATCATCGTTTAATTGATGGTAAAGAATCCGTTGGATTCTTAGTAACAATTAAAGAATTACTAGAAGATCCAGCTAGACTTCTTCTAGATGTTTAATACAAAGTTTTGTATATAAATGTACGTTTATAATAAAGATTTATAACTAGTATTTATATCGATTATAACTCTTACAAATAGCTCTTTAGACTACCGTCTTTAGAGCTTTTGTACTATAATCAGACCGATTTTTCACTGGCAGCGGTGCATGTTTTTTATGAGAGAAGATATGGAACGGTTGTCATCATTTACAGATAAATGGAAAAAACACCATGAATTTGCATGAGTATCAAGCGAAACAATTGTTCGCTGAATATGGTTTACCAGTTTCTGAAGGTTTCGCTTGCGATACCGCTCAAGAAGCTGCCGAAGCTGCTGATAAAATTGGCGGCGATATGTGGGTTGTTAAAACTCAGGTTCACGCTGGTGGACGTGGTAAAGCTGGCGGTGTAAAGCTAGTTAAAACCAAGCAAGAAATTAAAGACTTTGCTCAAAACTGGTTAGGTAAAAACTTAGTTACATACCAAACAGATGAGAAAGGCCAACCGGTAGCAAAAATTTTAGTAGAAAGCTGTACTGATATTGCTAACGAATTATACCTAGGTGCTGTTGTTGACCGTGCAAGTCGTAAAGTTGTATTCATGGCTTCTACCGAAGGTGGTGTTGACATTGAAAAGATTGCTGAAGAAACACCTGAGTTAATTCACCAAGCTGAAATTGATCCACTTGTAGGTGCTCAACCGTACCAAGCACGTGAATTAGGTTTTAAATTAGGTTTAAACCCTACACAAATGAAGCAATTTGTTAAGATCTTCTTAGGTCTTGCTAAAATGTTTGAAGATTTTGATTTCGCATTATTAGAAATCAACCCGTTAGTTATTACTGACGAAGGTAACCTTCACTGTTTAGATGGTAAAATTGGTATTGATGGTAACGCTTTATACCGTCAACCTAAAATGCGCGACTTCCACGATCCATCTCAAGAAGATGAGCGTGAAGCACATGCAGCTAAATTTGAATTAAATTACGTAGCATTAGATGGTAACGTAGGTTGTATGGTTAACGGTGCCGGCCTAGCAATGGGTACAATGGATATCGTTAATTTACACGGTGGCAAGCCAGCTAACTTCCTCGATGTTGGTGGCGGGGCGACTAAAGAACGTGTTTCTGAAGCATTCAAAATCATCCTTTCTGACGATAACGTTAAAGCTGTTTTAGTTAACATCTTTGGTGGTATTGTTCGTTGTGACATGATCGCTGAAGGTATTATTGGCGCGGTTAAAGAAGTAGGCGTTAAAGTACCAGTAGTTGTACGTTTAGAAGGTACTAATGCTGAATTAGGTCGTGAAGTTCTTAAAAATTCTGGCTTAGATATCATTGCTGCTGAGTCATTAACTGATGCAGCGACTAAAGTTGTAGCAGCTGCGGAGGGCAAATAATGTCTGTCTTAATTAACAAAGATACTAAAGTAATCTGTCAAGGTTTCACTGGTGGTCAAGGTACATTCCACTCAGAACAAGCACTTGAGTACGGTACACAAATGGTTGGTGGTGTAAGCCCTGGTAAAGGCGGTCAAACGCATTTAGGCCTTCCAGTATTTAACACAGTACGTGATGCAGTAGAAGCAACTGGCGCAACAGCTACAGTTATCTATGTTCCTGCTCCTTTCTGTAAAGATGCAATTTTAGAAGCTATTGATGCAGGCATCGAGCTTATCGTTACTATCACTGAAGGTATTCCAACTTTAGATATGGTTGACGTTAAAGCTAAGCTTGATCAGTCTGGCGTTCGTATGATTGGACCTAACTGTCCAGGTGTTATCACTCCAGGCGAAACTAAAATTGGTATCATGCCTGGTCATATCCATAAGCCAGGTAAAGTAGGTATTGTATCTCGTTCAGGTACATTAACTTATGAAGCAGTTAAGCAAACAACTGATGCTGGTTTCGGCCAATCTACTTGTGTAGGTATCGGTGGTGATCCAATTCCAGGTACTAACTTCATCGACGTTTTAGAAATGTTCCAAAACGATCCTCAAACTGAAGCAATCGTAATGATTGGTGAAATTGGTGGAACAGCAGAAGAAGAAGCTGCAGAATACATCAAAGCTAACGTTACTAAGCCTGTTGTATCTTACATTGCTGGTGTTACTGCACCAGAAGGTAAGCGTATGGGTCACGCTGGCGCGATTATCGCTGGTGGTAAAGGTACAGCTGATGAAAAATTTGCAGCATTGGAAGCGGCTGGTGTTAAAACTGTTCGTTCTTTAGCAGAAATCGGTTCAGCACTTAAAGAGAAAACAGGTTGGTAAGCTAAGGCTGCTAATGTGTAATTTTGTCGTTCTTTGGTATTACTGCTAGAGCGACATTAATACACCCTGTATGTAAAAACCCGCTTTATCTAATAGATAAAGCGGGTTTTTTGTTAAAGCTTCAGGCTATACACCTTTAAAAAATAGGCTAGAACTGATCAATTAATTATTGGGATTGGTATTAAACTTCGTCCTCAGGTTTATCTGTTTGCTTTGCTACTTTTTGTAGCTCAATACTTTCTTCAATGATTTCTTCTTTCATTTTTTCTAGCATTTCAATCGCCTTTTCTTTTTCTTCAGGGCTCATATCTTCGTTATTGGCTATTTCTTCTATCATAGCGTTTATTTCATCAAGCTTTTTACGATCAACGCCTGTACGTTGATCTAATATTTTTTGCATAACATCAGAAAAGTTCGTACTTCTTTCTTGTACTTCAGCAGCTCCTGACTCAGCTTTACTTTGTGCTAATAGCGAGCGTGCTGTTTCAGGTTTTATATAGGTAGGGGCGGCTTCTTCAGTATTAGTATTATCGCCATTCATTAATGCTAAAGCTTGTTTTGATAGAGTCACCGTGTCTTGCTGACCTTTTATCGCTTCTACTGGTTGTACAACTGAACCGAAATCAACCTTGCTAGCGCCACTTGCACGAGCCTTTTCCACCATGCTGGTATAATCTATATTAGTTATCATCATAATGAGTATCCTTGAATTTTTTAATCCTTTACATGCATGATGATTATTTAGCAGAGTATGTGCCAATATTTGTATTTATTCTAACTCCTTTAAATTAGGTGTTTGGGGAGGTTTTTGTGGTTGATATGAGGCAATTTAGGTACAAATTGTTTGGTTATGAGAGTAGGGGGGGATGTTGTGCGGCAAGGTTTTGCCTTAGAGCTAATCATATTTAAATAGCGACAATTATGAATGTCGCTAGTAATCTAGAGAAGCCTTGAAACTGTTCGTTCTTTAGCAGATATAGGTAAACACTTAAAGAGAAAACAGATTGGTAATCAGCTTTTGATTGCAAACTGTTTTATCTAATATAAAGCGTATTTTTTAGGAGAAAATACTAGTTTTTATTCAAATTTACAAGTCATGCATTGTTGTACACCATAAATGCTTTCATATAGTATTGAGTAATGAACTTTTCCACGTAATTGTTCAACAATTTCGTTAAAAATACTATTTTCTATTGTTGAGGCGGATTCTTTTTCAATTTCTAATAAAATTAATGTTTCATCTTTAGATAAAGCGTTTTCTTGAGACAACGAGCCTTGAATCACATTAAAATCTTTTGTAATGATTTTTCCAATTGTATTTCTTAAATTATTATTTGTGATGACAGTGTCATTAAAGTGTATTGTAAAACCTTTAATAACAGCTGTCCCTAGTCCTTTATTTGTTATCGATATTGTTAGCTTACACACATCTCGATCAATAAAATGTGGGTTCTGACAAATATATGGTCGAACAGATAACTTATTATGTTTATGGGAAGAAGATGCTTGCCATATTGTAGCAATTAAAGCCATCGAAGCTATAAATATGCTAGATATCCCTATTATAATTTCAGGTTTTAGTACACAAAAAGGATATTCCATTAATTTTCCTTTATATTAAACTTTATATTTAAAGTTAACTAATTAATTAACTGAAATCAATTAAGTTTGTTAATCTTTGATTTTTATATTTAATAGGTTAAAACCTTTATTATACTTTGTGTTCTTTTTATTTTGTCGCGGTGGTGACGACCCCAAAGGGACGCTATCGCCGTCGCCCCTTTGGGTTGCCATGGCATCGCACGTTACCGTTTATCCCTTAATATAATTAATGTCACTTAACTTTACTGGCGTCCTACCAGTAATAGCTGATATTTATCTCTCACTTAGACATTTTTCAACGCAGACTTGGTGATCGCTTAACTACCGTTATTAAAAATTAGGTTTGGGATTGCGTAGAGCATAAGCGATCACCAATTCCCGTCTCAGTGAATGAATTGCAATTTTTAAAGTGTCAGTCAAGCTTAGCCATGGCCGTTCCTAGGCATCCATGCCTTAACGGCATTAGTGCATCCATGCACGTCGATGGTGAAGTCTGCAGCTTTTCATGGACGACTTACCTTAATAAAGGGCGCAGGTATTGACTGTAAACTAAAAAGGGCTATTCATGTTTACACTGAGCAGGGCGTCGGAGGGGTTCCAAGGGGAGGCTCGGCGGTACGCCGCCCCTTGGGTGCTGTCGCCACCGCGACAATAGGTTAAGAATGAATACAAACACTTGAGTTTAGAAATTTTTTAAGTTCCTCTAATTATCAAATAATTGAACATGTATCTATTCTTCAGGGTAGATTAGAGAACCTATGTATATTGATAGCGTTTATCTTTTGTGTAGTTGCCAATTTCTTACCAAGTAATCCACAGTGTCATCATTCTATAATAATTAATTATTGGAATAGAAAAGTAAAACTGTTAAGTTTCCTAAACAGTGGTGTACAAGTTAATATAAAATAAGGATATTTATGAAAAAAGGTGGTTTTTTATTCGGTGGCGTTTTTTTCCTAGCAGGTTTAGCTATTTTTTATTTTATGGTGTTATCACCTGTCATTGATGCTACTAAAATGCAGTTTTGGCAAGCGACTAAAGGCCAACTTATTAGTGCAAAAGTACATAACTACCAAAGTCGTAATGATGATGGCGGCTACACCACAATGTATAAAGTGCTTATGCAGTATCAATATAGTATTGGTGGTAATAATTACACAGGTAAGCGCGCTAAAATAATGAATGATAACGCGAGTAGTGATAGCGATGATTCTTATGACTTACTAACCAAAATACATAATGAAAATAACGTAAATAACGGTATTACTATTTGGGTTAATCCAAGTGATAATCGAGACTCTATATATGATCGCTCTTTAGATTTTCGTTTTCTTATGCTTATGACACTTTTTAGTGGTGTTTTTATGATGGTAGGTTGGGGGATTATTAGTTATAGCCGCCCAGAGAAAGAAGCAATACTCGAGAATGTTGACCCAACAAAGCCATGGTCTTCACGTACGCAATGGGCGTCACCCATTATTTATTCAGATGCACAAAAGAGTGTAAAGCATGCTTGGTATTTTGCCGTACTCGCTAGTATGTTTTTTGGTATGTTTGCTCTTGCCATTTTTGGACAACACCCTATAGCAACGGTATTTTCAATACTATTATTAATTCCACCTTTATGGTTAATATTACGTGCCAAACGCATACAGAAAGAGTGGCGTTACTTTAATAAAGTACCGTTAACCCTTAGCCTGTATCCTGGTATGGTTGGTGGTAAAGTTAAAGGTGGTTTAACTATTCCGGGGAATCATTCGGGAATGGGTAAATATAGTGCAACGTTAAGCTGTACTAAGTATTGGACCACACGTAGTGGCAATAAAACAGAATTACATCAAAGCATTATTTATTCTGATATTCAAAAGCTATTTGCCAGACCAAGCGCCGCAGGAAGAAAAGTTGATTTTGATTTTTCTGTACCGGCAGGTAAACCTGAATCTAGTGCGCCTAGTAGTAGCTATCATAAATGGGAAATAGCAGTTAAAGGTGATTTATCAGGTATAAACTTTGACCGTAATTATGAAGTGCCAGTATTTGTTACTGAGCAGAGCACTACAGAGGTAGAAGAATTAGAGCAACATCCACTAACTCGCCATGAAGAACGGTTGTTAAATGACCGTTTAAATATGGACGTTAGTAAGGAACAAGATGTAATGGCTCTACATACTCCAAAATCTAAAGATAGCTTACCTATTGCTGGTATTGGTGCTCTTTTTTTTATTATTGGTACGTTAATTTATACCATTGGTGATTCATTTTTTGGTGTCGTTTTTGCTGGTATGAGCTGTATTTTCTTAGGTTTGGGTATATGGGGATATGGGCGAAATTGTAAAATAAAAGTGAGTCCTAATAACTTACAGTTAGATTTTTATTTTTTCTCTTGGTCATTCAATCAACTGATATTAACTCATAATGAAGTACAGAGTATCGAGCCATTTAGCTCGTCAACTACCCATACCAACGGTAAGCAAACTAGTGAGAAATTTAGTTTAAGGCTGATCACTGATATAGGAAAAGCTATTGATTTAGGTGGCAGCTTTAATTCAAAGAAAAATGCTTTGCACCTTAAGCAGCAAGTTGAAGCTATTTTCTACCGTTAATCCGTAGTAATTAATACAACTTATATTCTATAAAGCTATCGATATTTGAAATAACAAAATTAAAATACCGATAGCTTTGTTGATGATTTATTATTGATTATAGTGCTGTGTTACTACTAGCGACTTCAAACTATAAGATAAATCTAAATATCTAAGGTGTAATGAAACGTTTTGACTAAATGAGAGATCAAAACCCTCTAAACAATATTCTTTTCAAATTGAATTTATTCAGCATTTTTTCCATCAGTTCAACATCTGAAACACGATCATCGAGTGCTTCTATTTTTAGCTCATGTTTCACTAATTTATTGTCTTGTGATTTATCTAGCCCCCCACTGGCGATAAAGCTTCTAATAAATTCTAACTCCCCTTTATCTAACCAAATGCCGCAGTTAATGCACGAGTCTATCAGCACACCAGATATAGATTTAAAGTTACGACGCGACATTATTTTTTTACAGTTAGCACAGGGTAGGTAGTTTTCTGATGCGGGTAAACCGGGCCGCATGTATAAAGGACTACTGCTGTCGTCTCTATAAACATCAAACTCAGAGGTGAGTACTGAGAATTCATCTGGCTGTAGCCATATTCCTTCGCAGGTATTACATTTATCGAGCTCGTGGTCTCGGTAAATATATTCATCTAACTTTGTGGTACAGCGAGGGCATGTTTTTAGTGCCGACTTTTGAATCGCTTTCATACTGCCATTACACATAGGGCAATGGCGGATTGTTGCTTTAACAATATGATTGCAAGACGAGCATTGAGATTTTGCCATAAATGACCTTATTTACCTTTATGATTTTTTAATTGTGTTATGTCATAACATACTTATATTTTTAAACAGTGGTCAAAAATATATTTACTATTGGAAAATAGCAAATTGATTGCCTGTATATAACGTTTTATTTCTTAAATATAAATACATAATCTGCAATGCAATTGTCAGATAATTTTACACTTATTATAAAGATTTATATGTATATTCTTTTAATTATTGATTTTTATAAGGTTATTTTTATGGTTTGGTTTTTGCTTTTAAATTATTGTTACAATTATTTAACGGTAATGTAACGAAAAAAAATCAAACACTTTAAAAAACTCAACACGTACAATAGGATGGATTCATTATGAACATAGGCTCCCAATTAAAAAAAATAATATGTAGCTCTTTAATGGCATTAGCATTTGTCTTACCAAATGCTAATGCAACTATAATTGATGTAGAGTTATCATTAGCTATTGATGTTTCTGGTAGTGTAAATACTACAGAATATAATTTACAAATGGATGGTTACGCAGCTGCATTCCGTAATGCGACAGTACAAAATAATATTGCTAATAGCGTAAATGGTATTGCAGTAAATGCTGTGTTTTTCTCTTCAAATTTCTTTAGTACATCTTTAGATACTTTTGTAGTATTAAACACTATAGCTGACGCTAATGCATTTGCGGATGTTCTAGATGTTTTTGTGAGACCTGGTGGTGGCGGTACTTCTATCTACACTGGTGTAAATAGGGCGGTAGACTTAATGATTAATAACGGATTTACAGCAACACGTTCTTTAATTGATGTATCAGGTGACGGAACTAGTTTTGCATCTTTAGATCAAGCTGCTAGAGATAATGCGGTAAGTAACGGTATAACTATTAATGGTTTAGCTATTGGTAGTTCAAGTATATCAAATTACTATACTAATAATGTAATTGGTGGCCCAGGTGCTTTTGTTAATGTTGCAAATACCTTTGGTGATTTTGAAACTGCTGTTATTAATAAACTGCAACGTGAAACAAGTACTTCTGTGTCTGAACCTGCAACTCTAGGTATTATGGCTTTATCATTTTTAGTATTGGCTAGACTTCGTAAAAAAGCGTAGTTGATATAGCATATTATATGTTTAAGAATACTTGCATCAAAAGCAAGTATTCTTAGTTCATTGATCCACTGTAGTTCACATTCAACCTATCTAGTTTTATTCAAAGTACAATGCTATGAAATGTAGCTAATAATTAGCCATCAGCGTTAATTTTTTTAATTAAATCAGCAAGGCATGCTTCGTTTTCAGCATGTGGAACCTGACAAGTACCTGCGGCATTATGCCCACCACCATTGTATTTAAGCATTAGCTCGCCAACATTGGTTTTTGAACTACGATCAAAAATAGATTTACCGGTAGCAAATACCGTATTTTGTTTTTTAAGGCCCCACATAACATGGATTGAAATATTACATTGCGGAAATAGGGCGTAAATAACAAAACGGTTACCTGAATAAATAACTTCTTCTTCTCTTAAATCTAAAACAACTAAGTTACCGTGCACGGTGGCACAACGCTTAATTTGTTCTTTAAATTTCTCTTCGTGCTCAAAGTATAAGTCGGTACGTTCTTTAACATCTGGCAGTGCGAGTAATTCGTCAATGTTGTGATCTTTACCATAGTCGATTAAGTTCATCATAAGTTCGTAGTTTGAAATACGAAAATCTCTGAAACGACCTAAGCCTGTGCGTGAGTCCATGATGAAGTTAAGTAATTCCCAACGTTTAGCATGTAATACTTCTTCCATGTTAAATTGTGCAGAGTCACCTTTATCAACTGCCTCCATCATGTCTTTCCAGCTTGCAGGGAAAGCTTCTAATCCGCCGTAGTAATCGTAAACTACGCGTGCGGCTGAAGGAGCATTTGGATCTATTATATGGTTGTCTTTTTTACCGTTACGAATGGTTTCACTGTGGTGATGATCAAAAGCGATATGTACGCCGTCAACATAAGGTAAATTGGTTGAAATATCGTTTGCTCCAACTTCAATTTTACCATCTTGCATATCTTTAGGATGAACAAAGAGAATATCGTCAACCAAGTTAATATGCTTGAGTAGTATGGCACAAACTAATCCATCGAAATCACTACGGGTTACTAAACGGTATTTTTTATTATCCGACATTAATTATCTCCATTAGATATTTTGCTGTTTGTTATTTAATACGACACATTCTTTATTTAAGCATAATAAAAGTAAATTAATTAGGGCAAATCTCATTTAAGTTTAAATAAATGACTATTTGTTTAAAATTTGTTTAATCATTATTCTATTTTCCTGTTTAAGCTTATAAAAAGCAGTAAATATAATAGGTATTTACACTTATTACTCGTTACTAAGTTATGATAATTTATATGTTTAGTTTATTAGCTATCTGTAATTATGTTTAACACCGATCTTTTACACGCGGAACTTTTATCTTCTGAAGTGTCGTCTCAATTTTCAACGTTATTTTTTCCACAAGTTATACCTTGGGCTTTACTATTTATTAGTATTGTCAGTGTTTTTATTAAACCTAAAGTGGCATGGTTTAGTATAGCTATTACTTTAATATCGGCTTTTATATTAGATTCTATAAGTTTAGTGGGGATTGGTGTGCTCGCTGTTTTGTTTAGCTTGGCGTTTATAGCGAATAAAAATAGCCACCGTTGGGTTAAAGCAATACTTACCAGCCTAGTGATTCTATTATGTATTGGGTTAGCTGCCCATTTATTACCGGGTTTTAATAATTTATTGGTGTTAGATAAGGTGAATAAGAGTATTAATAGCTCTGATTTTACTTTGTATTTAAATTTAGACAAACCGCTGATTTTATTTGCGTTGTTGTTGATGATGCCTACTGTTTTACTGTCTAATGATAAGCCTCGTTATTGCGAAAGGATAGGCAGTCTTCAGTTGTTTTTACTTGTTACTGTAGGCTTTATTGTTATTTTCACGCT
Source organism: Pseudocolwellia agarivorans (assembly GCF_002000085.1). Classification (GTDB taxonomy): domain Bacteria; phylum Pseudomonadota; class Gammaproteobacteria; order Enterobacterales; family Alteromonadaceae; genus Pseudocolwellia; species Pseudocolwellia agarivorans. The sequence goes on along the minus strand of NZ_MUZU01000002.1, from coordinate 26,248 downwards.
AGCTAGCATTATACCGTTGATACAATTTGAACCTAACATACCTAACTGGTGGTGGCTCTTTGCTTTAAATAATTTATTGCTGACCTGTGTGATTGAAGAGGTGTTTTTTAGGGGATATATTCAGCAAAAACTCGCAATATTTTTTAACCCTATAGCGGGGTTGTTTATTGCGAGTCTTTTATTTGGTGTTGCACACTTCGCTGGAGGTTTAGCTTATGTATTAATCGCTACATTAGCGGGTGTGCTATATGGTTTTATTTATCACGTTACTGGTAAAATAACTTACGCTATTTTAGGGCATTTTATTTTAAACTTTATTCATTTAAGTTTGTTTACGTACCCTTTACTAGTAAAGCATTAGTGTTATGGGGTTTGGGTAGGTTATTTTACATTCGCCCAAGGGTTACCTTTACTTGCAGCTCTTTCACGTGTTTTGATTGCTTTTTTAGCGCGTAAGCGTTCGGCGTCTTCAAAGCTTAAATCAGCAGGTTCTTTGGTTTTTTGATCGGCAGGAACAATGCGTGCACGTGGCGGAAGTTGAAATTGTTCGTCGTCAGCCTTTGGTAGCCCTTTGTATTGATACAAATAAAAAGCTTCTACTTTTTCACGTGCCCAATCTGTTTTCTTCAAAAACTTAATGCTTGAGGCAATACTTGGGTTTTTTCTAAAACAGTTGATATTTAAGTAGGCGTCAAGTAAGTCAAACCCATATTGGTCAACAATCTCATTTAATAAGGTTTCTAGTTTTAGGCCGTGAAGAGGGTTATTGTGGTATGGGTTTTCAGTTGTCATGCGTGGCCTTTTGGTAACATTATTAAAGAGTGTATTTATATAATTAGCTATTATAAATTTCCTGCAAGCGTATAGATAGTTTTTATTAAGTAACCTTCATTAAGTAAGTATTTTTTGTACCATCAATTGCAACTTTGGGAGCACATCAGTTTCAAACCATTCATTTCTTTTCAACCAAATATTATTACGTGGGCTAGGGTGAGGCAGCACTAATTGTTTTTCTTTGAGTAAGCTTTGCCATTGTGATGTTAATTCTGTGATAGGCACATTAGTGTTTAAATGCCACTTAGTTGCGTGTTTTCCTAGAATGATAGTGAGTTCAACATGCTCGAGTCTTTCCATTAACGTTGGTCGCCATGTTTTAGCGCAGAGTGGCAATGGAGGTAAGTCGCCTGATTTCCCTGTTCCAGGATAACAAAACCCCATAGGAATAATGGCAAATAGTTCGGGATTGTAAAATTGTTCTTCAGTGACTCCTAGCCATTTACGTAATCTTTCACCGCTTTTGTCATTAAAAGGAATACCTTTTTCGTGAGTGACTATTCCTGGGGCTTGGCCAGCGATGAGTATTTTACTGTTACTACTTGCTTGTAAAATAGGTAAGGGGTTGAGAGGTAAATCATTCTCACATAAGGTACATGACTTAATGCTACGCAGAAGTTGATTGATATGATTGTTATTTTCTGAGTTGTTATTCAAAGTACAAAGCACTTTATTTACAAAGGGATATGATAAATTTATAACAATTTATGAGGAGAGTAAAATAACTAATTTGGGGAATAGATTTAGTCGTATTCCCCAAAAAATAATTATCGGCTAGCGATTAAGGTTGTTTTACTTTTAGGTTCCATAGACTTAACTTCAATTAAGTTCAGTTTTGGATAGTAAGTGATTGAAGCAAAAGCGTCGTTACTTGGCTCGTAGGCTTTTTCTGCTATTTGAGAATAAAAATTATCATTAAAACTATCTTGTGCGAAAGTATTAGCAACACACTCTTCTTGAACAGTAAGCGATTTAGAGTCAATGCATTTAAATATTTCTGCTTTGTCTGCTACAGCAACTTGGCTAAAACTTAAAACAGCAACCATGGTTAACATACGTTTATACATTTTTTTCTCCTATTTCTTAATACTAGATAATAGTAGCAAGGGAGTTGCTTTTTAGCTAACACATTAATATTACAATATTATGACACTGTATTTTTATTTTTTTAAATATATAAAAGAGTACGTTAAGTTTGGTAAATAAGCCTTCTCTCATTTAGTAGGCAAAATAGGCGTATTAGCATATTACTTTGTAAGACATTACCCATAAATACGTAAGTGAATAATAGTTTTATGACGTAGTTAATCGTTTTTTATTTTTTAACTTACTGTAATTAAATGTATTTTTTATATTAGGATAAAATTATATTTATTATTTGTTTTTTAGCATCTAGGTAAAAAATATAAATTCTTTAATATTAACACTGTCAGGAAGACATAGGATTTAAGAAAGAGCAGGAGCTTTTATCTAAGGAAGGTATAAGGATAAGTCGGGATGACTTAATTAATATGGATATTGCTAGGATGCTATGGATAATAAAACTTCAGGATGAAGTATTAGCAAGGATTGGCTAGCTTTAAATAAAAATACGACTTCGGTCGTATTTTTTTTGTCTAAATTTTAGTTTGATGCTTTTAGTCTTTTATTTGAGCCGTAATATTCAGCTAATTCTATTTTTATAGGTGTATTTTAATGACATTATCAATTCGTTATAAGTTTCATTTTTTTGTCATAAAAAAATCATATTAACCGATTAAATTTAAATAAACTTTTATGAGGATTTATTATGGCAACTACACAATGGGATAATGTGAATTACGATGACGAAGAGTTCACTGACTTTTCAGAATTTGAAATTAAGAGCAGTGAAAAAAAACGAAAACGTCGTGATACTAAAATGATGAAACAGCAACAACGTTTAAAGAAAGAATCTCCAGCCTCTGATGAATATGGGATATACAATTACTAATCTTTTTGTATTGAGTTATTTACTACAAGATTAAAATAAGAATATCATTCATAGATCCCTCTTTCTTATTATTAATTGATTAATAGCTTTAAGTGTTTTTTCTTAAGGCTTTAATCAATTTTTATTTTTATATATTTCAGCATGACTTAATAATCAAATAGTGTAAAAATACTTTTTTATATGACATAGCGTTATTATTTTTAGTTTAAAGGAAAGTATGAATCAACAAGATCTTAAGCAGTTTTTCCCTGCTGGCGGCGTAGTGAATGAAGACATTAGTATTTCTGATGTTAGGTCTACAAATCGAGATGATGTTTTAGTAGGGCAGGCTATTTTACCATTGAGCGAATCAGTGCAAAAAATTGTGATTTATAAAGTAGATTTAGATAACGGCCTTGAAGATTTAAGAGCTATTTCTGCGTCGTGCCCACATCAAGGAGCTGATATTAGTCGTGATGAATTAAAGCCTGATGGTAATGTGTATTGTTCATTACATAGAAGGCCAATTTGCATCTACAGTAAATATAATCAAGCTTACGCTGTAATTAAACGTGATGAACAATACGTTGTAGCTAAAACTTAATCATCACCTTTAAATTAAAAGCGATTAATAACCTAAATTTGAATTAAATATATCATAAGGCATATAAATTTTTTAAAAATCTGTGGGTTTTAGGAAGGTAATAATTATCGTAGTTTAATGAAAAGGCTACATAATTAGCTTTACCTTTTAGTTCCTTTCTTGGTACAAAACCATACACTCTTGAATCTGCACTATTTCTACGGTTATCACCTAATACTAAATAATGCTCTGCTGGTACGGTAACTGTGTTAAATGAAGCTACGTTGGAGCTTTTAGTCGGGTCGTGTTTTACTATGTGTTTTAATCCTAGTAAGTTTTCAACTGTCTGTTTTTTTTATGGTTTTCTGTCACATTTCATGTGTAGCTTAGTCGATTGCCGTTAATGGTGAGTATTTCGTTAGCCATAGAAACTTTATCACCCGGTAAGCCAATGACTCGTTTTATTAATCTATTTTACGAAAAAATACCATTAATATGATAAATGAGAATAAGCCTGTGTATTCTTTTATAAACGGCCTTAATTTTCCTTTTGTTATTTTTTTCATTTTATACTTCCTTTTTAAGTTTATCTTGTTGCTGAGTTTGACTTGTTTGAGGTGAATAAGTTGGTGAATAAATATGATGATGCGTAAACAAATATGAAAAGTAAAAGCTTTACTTAATAAACATAAGTAAATTTATAGTATTAGATAGTTATAACAGTTGATATAATGAAATTAATTAATGTTTTATCACTACTTTATTAGAGGTTCCTTGGATGTCGGAAGCTGAAAACCGTCCAACAAATTTTATTCGCCAAATTATTGATGCAGACCTAGAAAGTGGTAAGCATAATTCGGTACAAACTCGTTTTCCTCCTGAGCCTAATGGTTATTTACATATAGGTCATGCTAAGTCTATTTGTTTAAATTTTGGTATTGCTCAAGATTATAAAGGGCAATGTAATTTACGCTTTGATGACACTAACCCTGAAAAAGAAGATATTGATTTTGTAAACTCAATTCAAGCCGATGTTAAATGGCTAGGTTTTGAATGGGCTGGTGATATTCGTTATTCGTCAGATTACTTCGACCGTTTACATGACTTTGCCGTAGAGTTGATTGAAAAAGGCTTAGCTTACGTGTGTTTTTTAAATGGTGAAGAAACCCGTGAATATCGCGGCACGCTAAAAGCACCAGGCAAAAATAGTCCGTATAGAGATACCACACCAGAAGAAAATTTAGCTTTATTTCAAAAAATGAGAGAAGGCGGCTTTAAAGAGGGGGAGTGTTCTTTAAGAGCTAAAATAGACATGTCTTCAAGCTTTATGTGTTTGCGTGATCCTATTATTTATCGTATTAAGTTTGCTGATCATCATCAAACCGGTGATAAGTGGTGTATCTATCCAATGTACGATTTTACACACTGCTTATCGGATGCGATTGAAGGTGTGACTCATTCTTTATGTACGTTAGAGTTTCAAGATAACCGTCGATTATATGACTGGGTACTGAGTAATGTATCTATTGATATTACACCTCATCAATACGAATTTTCACGCTTAAACCTTGAATATACGGTAATGAGTAAGCGTAAATTACATACTTTAGTTGATGAAGGTCTTGTAACTGGTTGGGATGATCCTCGTATGCCAACTATTGCTGGTTTTAGGCGTCGTGGTTATACCGCTGCTTCTATTAGAGAATTTACTAAGCGTATTGGTGTTACCAAAATGGATAACACGGTTGAAATGGGCGTACTAGAAGCCTGTATTCGTGAAGATTTAAATGATAATGCTCCACGCGCTATGGCTGTGCTTGACCCAATTAAATTAGTCATTGAAAATTACGATGATGCCAAAGTTGAAGAGCTAACCGTTAAAAATCATCCTAGTGATGACGCACAAGGTACACGTATTGTTCCTTTTAGCAAAGAGTTATACATTGAAGCTGAAGACTTTAGAGAAGAAGCTAATAAAAAGTACAAGCGTTTAGTTTTAGATAAAGCAGTGCGTTTACGTGGTGCTTATGTGGTGACGGCTGTTCGTTGTGATAAGGATGCAGAAGGTAATGTTACAACGGTTTATTGTAAATATGATCCTGAAACATTAGGCAAAAACCCAACAGATGGTACTAAACCTAAAGGTGTTATTCATTGGGTATCTGCAGAACAAAGTCTTGATGCTGAAATTAGACTTTATGATCGCTTATTTACGGTTGCAAATCCGAGCGCAGCTGAAGATTTTAATTCTGTAATTAACCCTGATTCACTTATTATTAATACGAAAGCTAAAGTAGAGCCGTATTTAGTTAACGCAAAGCCTGAGCAAGCGTTTCAATTTGAACGCCAAGGCTACTTTTGTTTAGACAACTCTGAAGAATCAATTAAAGGTGATAAGTTAGTCTTTAACAGAACCGTTGGCTTAAGAGATACTTGGGCTAAAATGGGTGACTAACTAGTTCATGTTAGTTAAGCCTATAGCTTTCAAGGTGCTGAAATACGTATCTTGAATAGCAATGGGTAGACATATACAAACATAAAAAAACCGACGAAAGTCGGTTTTTTATGTTTGTATTATTAAATTGATAATACTAAATTTAATAATTGCTCTTACGGTAAGCTTCACATTCATCAACATCATTACATTCACCATAAAGATATAAACTATGGTTAGTCAGTTTTATGTTGTGCTCTTTTGAGATATCAAGCTGTCTTTGTTCAATCATATCATCTTCAAACTCAACCACTTTACCGCATTTTAAACATACTAAATGATCGTGATGCTTTTTATGAGAAAGTTCAAATACTGATTTTCCACCTTCAAAGTGATGGCGAGAAACAATGCCAGCATCATCAAATTGGTTAAGTACGCGATATACCGTCGCTAAACCGATTTCTTCATGTTGCTCTAATAAGATCTTATATACATCTTCAGCACTGATATGTTGATTGGCTGGATCCTGCAAGATAGAAAGTATTTTTACTCTTGGAAGGGTGATTTTTAAACCAGCGCGTTTTAGTTCTTCATTTTGATCAGGCATAAATATTCTATTATTTTTTATTAATAATTAGGTCAAAATTATAGGGGTTTATTCGTCAGGTTGAAAGGCTTTGTTTAAAGTTAAACTGTTTAATTGAGTATTATTCATGTTATATTGCGATAAAATAACTGGTACGATGTGTTTCTGGTGTTATTGATATGAATTAGGTAGGTTGAAGTGTAATGGAATGGATATTTAAAAAAGCATGGGTAATGAAATTATTATTAAATATTTGGCCTCCCTTGTTTTTTTCTCGAATTAAATTAGTGCATATTTCTCCAGATTTTAAAAAAGCACGCGTACGTTTATCGCTAAGTGCTTGGAATAGTAATGCGGTTGGTTCTCATTTTGGAGGTTCAATTTTTGCAATGACAGATCCGTTTTATATGTTAATGCTTATGCATTTTTTAAGGCGTGAATATCATGTATGGGATAAGTACTCAGATATAGACTTTATTAAACCAGGTAAAGGAAAAATTTATGCAGATTTTACACTTTCAGACGACATTATTAACGAAATTAAGCTTAACGCAGAAAGTGGTGAAAAACATTTACCGAACTTTAAAATAGAAATAAAAGATGAGAAAGGTGAGTTAGTTGCTAGGGTAAATAAAACACTTTATATACGTAAGAAAAAGCATTTAAGATAAAGTAAAAAAGCTTTAATATTATAAATATTAAAGCTTTTTTTTAATGATAGGTGAATAATAAAGACTTATTCAGCAAACTCAGCTAAGCACATTTCATCATTAAGCTGGTTAACCCATTTAGTTACACGCTCGTCTGTTAGCTCTGCTTGTCTGTCTTCATCAATACATAAACCGATGAATGTATTATCGTCTATTAATCCTTTTGATGCTTCAAACTCGTAACCTTCAGTTGGCCAATGACCCACTAAAATAGCGCCTTTAGATTCTACAATATCACGTAGTGGACCCATAGCATCACAAAAGTATTCAGAGTAGTCTTCTTGATCACCTAAGCCGAATATAGCAACCAGTTTATCGGTAAAATCAATCTCTTCTAATTCAGGTAAAAAGTCATCCCAATCACACTGATTTTCACCGTAATACCAAGTGGGTATACCAAGAATAAGTAAATCAAACTCTGCTATTTCTTCTTTAGTGCTTTTTGCAATATCTTTAACTTCAATTAGCTTTTTACCCAATTTTTTTTGGATCATCTTACTAACGGCTTCGGTATTACCAGTGTCACTTCCGAAAAATAAACCTACAATTGCCATGAACTTATAACCTTTTTATCTGTAATCTAGCCTATTGTTAAAGGCTAATACTATTAATGTCTAAATGTTTTTTAACGATTGTGTCAATAATGATTCAATTAATTGGCTACGGTTAACACCTTTTTCTTCTGCCAATTTTTCAAGTTGCTGAAATAACGACTGGTGAATTTTAAATTCAACACGTTTTAATCCGTTATTTTTATCACGTTTAACTTGGTTTCTTTTGTTGATCTTTATTTGCACACTGCGAGAGTGGGGATTCGTTTTAGGGCGCCCCGGACGTTTTTCGTCTTGAAATAAATCAATTGTTGTTAAGTCTGTTACTTCTTTAGCCATACTATTTCATTTTAACCTACGCCTTGGCTTTCCCAAATAAATTGGATAACGCCTTTTGCGATAAAACCTGCACATCCTAAAAATAAAACTAAATAAACAACGTATTGCCCGTTTTTGGGAACATTGTTACTTTTCATAACATCATGAATCGTTATTCCAATAAAACCAAATATGGCTAAGAAAGCAAGATTAAGTGCTATTGTTTCAATTAATTCTAAATGCTCTGCTAACATAATTCACCCTAAAAAATTCAGGCCGTATAGTAGCATAGCCCTTCATCTAAGCCCAAATATTTTAGCCTTAAAATACGAACAATTGATCTATACCCGTTACCACTCAATATGCGTATTTCAGAGCGCTTGAGCGATATCAATTCAAGGCAATGCTTTGTAATAATGGTCGTTCCCTTATAAAAAACATTAACGACGAAGTGATTTTGCTCAAACGCTTCTTCGATTGGTCTAAAAACAATTTATGCTGCGTTATTAATTTTAGTAAGGGAATAACCATGACGTAAACTTAATGCCTTGCCTAAATTGTTTTTAGTTCCCACTGAAACCTGCATCTTGAATGATAACGGGTATATTTTAATTATGCTAAAAAACTGGCGACAATTTTATTAAATATTGAGGTTTTTTCTGCGTGTAACCAATGTCCGGCATCTTGAATTATTTTAGCTTTACTTGCAGGGAAAAGTGCCAGTATTTTGGGGCGATGCTCTGCTAGAATGTAGTTTGATTGGCCACCTTTTATAAATAGCGTTTCACCATTAAAAGTGTGAGATGTATCTAAGCCTACCATGATCTGCTTATAACAATTGCTGATAAAGTTTATATTACATTTAAAAGTTAACTGGTTATCAATTGTTGTTAGGTTGCGGAGGAGAAATTGACGTACGCTAGTCTCTTCAACATAATGTGATAGTTGGGTATCTGCATCTTTTCTGTTTTTTATTACTGACAAGTCAATCGACTTTAAACCTTCTATTATTTGATTATGGTGTGGTGGATACTCTACTGGAGCAATATCGGCAATAATCAACTTATTTACTTTCTCAGGAAAGGCTAACGCGCAATGCATGGCTATTTTACCTCCCATTGAATGGCCTAAAACGTGCGCTTTATCAATCGATAAATGTGCCATAACATCTACAACATCTTGAGCTAGCTCTTGGTAGCTCATCGAGTTTTGATGAAACGAACTGCCGTGGTTCCTTACATCGATACTGGTAACGGTATAATTTTCACGTAAACCTTTGGCCACCATATTTAAGTTTTCTAAACTGCCAAATAACCCGTGTATAAGAATAATATGTGGGCCGAAGCCTTGTTGAGTGTAATTAAGTAACGGCATTAAAATCGCTTTTTCATTAGATGTAATACAATAGTGCTATTGTCGTTTTTTTTTCTAAGTCTTGCAATTTTAATGAAATTATTTTTGGGTACCTTTTTATAAAGTCGTGTTGAAACTTAAAAGATTGTAGAGACTTATAGTGAAGATAAGTATAATCACAATGCGTTCGTAGTATTTTAATCTCCAAGGTATCAAGGTAATTAATGAAAAATATCGAAATAGAAGAAGACCTTTATCAATATATCGCATCACAAACACAATTTATTGGCGAAAGTGCATCGTCTATATTACGTAGACTTTTGTTTGAAAATGAACAGCATACCAATAGCATCACTACCGATAAAATAGCCGACAGTATTGAGCCTATAAAAATTATAGAAGAGCCAGAATTTGAAAATGTTGTTGAACAGACAACTGTCGATAATCAGTCAGTAACCCAAGAAATAGAAACAAATGAGTCTGTTTTTAATTATTTAAACAAAGAAGAGTTGGCCATGCAGCGAGGTGCAGTAGGACGATTTTTATTAATTCTTGGTGCTTTATATCGTGTTCATGCGAATAACTTTTCGGTTGTTTCAGATATTAGAGGTAGAGATCGTTTGTATTTTTCTGCGAACTTGAATGAATTAACGGAAAGTGGAAGCAGTACCAAACCTTTCCAAATTCCAGAAAGCCCTTACTGGGTTGTTACAAATTCAAATACTACACGTAAAAAAATGATTTTAACAAAAGTCGCTTTAGCTTTGGGTTACAGTGAAAGCGAAGCAGAAGATATTCGAGAATTATTATAGATAAATGGTTCAACAATTTAATTAAACATTAGAGGATATTACATGTCAGTTCACCCTCATGCAGGAAAACTAGCGCGACCAGAAGATCGTATTAATATTGGTCGATTAGTGAGTGATTATTTTTTACAAACACCCGACGTAAATATTGTTGAACAGAAAGTGACTTTTGGTACGTCTGGTCACCGTGGAAATGCAAGTTTATTAAGTTTTAACGAATGTCATATCATTGCCATTTGCCAAGCTGTTGCAGAATATAGAACTGAGCAAGGTTATAAAGGGCCGTTATTTTTAGGTAAAGATACCCATGCTTTATCGGAGCCAGCATTTGCGAGTGCGATAGAAGTATTAATTGGTAATAATATACCTGTTGTTATTCAGCATGATGATGGCTTCACACCAACACCTGTTATTTCCCGTTTAATTATAAGCCATAATAAAGTTAATTCTGATCAAGCTGATGGATTAATTATTACACCATCGCATAATCCACCAACAGATGGCGGTATTAAATATAACCCTCCTCATGGTGGTCCTGCAGAAGGTGAAGTAACTAAACTTATTGAGCAGCGTGCTAACGATATTATTTTAGCCCAGTTAAAAGATGTTAAGAAAACAGCTTTCACTCAGGCACTAAGTTCTCCTTTGTTAACTAAACAAAACTTTATTGAGCATTATGTTAACCAGCTTGATCAAGTTATCGATATGGACGCTATTGCTAAATCAGGTGTTACTATTGGTGTTGATCCTTTAGGCGGTTCAGGTATTCATTACTGGCCTGTTATTGCTGAAAAATACGGTATTAACATCGAAATAGTTAACCCCGTAGTAGACGCTAGCTTTGCATTTATGCCATTAGATAAAGATGGGAAAATCCGTATGGATTGTTCATCTCCATATGCTATGGCTGGCTTAATTGCCATGAAAGACAAGTTTGATGTTGCTGTAGGTAATGATCCTGATTTTGATCGCCATGGTATCGTTACTAAGTCTGGCGGTTTAATGAACCCTAATCATTATCTTGCTGTTTCTATTGAATATTTAATGACGCATCGTGATTGGCCGTCAAGCTGTAAAATAGGTAAAACTTTAGTGTCAAGTTCATTAATTGACCGTGTTGCTGATATGATTGAACGTCCTTTATCAGAAGTGCCTGTTGGTTTTAAATGGTTTGTAGACGGTTTACACGACAGCAGTTATGCCTTTGGTGGTGAAGAAAGTGCTGGCGCATCATTCTTAGCAAGAGATGGTTCATGTTGGACGACCGATAAAGATGGTTTTATCATGGCTTTATTAGCGGCTGAAATGTTAGCTGTTACAGGCCAAGATCCCCATCAACGTTTTGAAGCTATTGCAGCTAAATTGGGTAAGCCTTTTTACGGAAGGGTAGATGCCGTAGCAAGCTTGCAACAAAAAGCGGTTTTAACAGCGTTAACGGCTGATGCGATTAAAACAACCACTTTAGCTGGTGAAGAAATTACGCAAATACTTTCTCATGCTTCAGGTAACAATGCTGCGATTGGTGGTATTAAAGTTACGACTAAGAATGGCTGGTTTGCTGCTCGTCCGTCAGGAACTGAAGATGTTTATAAAATTTATGCGGAGAGTTTTATTAGTGATGAACATTTACAGCTTATATTCTCTGAAGCTAAAGTGATTGTTAGCGCTGCATTTACTGATGCTGGCGTAGTATAAGTATTTATACCCGTTACCAATCAAGATGCGTATTTCAGAGCACTTGAGCGATATCAATTCAAGGCAATGTTTTGTAATAATGGTCGTTCCCTTATAAAAAGCATTAACGAAGAAGTGATTTTGCTCAAGTGCTTCTTCGATGGGTCTAAAAACAATTTATGCTGCGTTATTAACTTTAGTAAGGGAATAACCATGACGTAAACTTAATGCCTCGCCTAAATTGTTTTTAGTTCCCACTGAAACCTGCATCTTGAATGGTTACGGGTATATACCAATCGCAATAACCAATTGATCATTTATACTCGCTTAAATGGCCAATTACATCGTTATTTATTTAATAATTAGAGCAACTAGTTATTAAAATAAATGCCTTGTATTTGACCATTTACTCTTCGTATAAAATAGGTCAATTCATTAATGCGTTTGGTATTATTTTTAAATAAATAAAATTGTTTTATTCGCATAAATATTCGCATATTTTTTATTTAAAGCAATGTAGCTATTCTTAAAGGTTTGTTATGAGTAACTCTCTTCATAAAGCTCAGGGAAATAGAAAGTAAGTGAATGAATAATTATACAAAACTTTAAAAAAAAGGTGCTTTATAGCACCTTTTTATTTGCCTGAAATTTAACGTAGAATAGTCTTTTAGCTATGTAAATAGAGGTTTTATGAGTACATTAAGTGAACATCAAAAAGAATTACAAACCAGCGGTGACTTTCTTAAATTAAGTTGTGAAAATGAATGGTCTTTAGCTGAACCTTTTTCATTTATTGTAAACTCTAATAATACTTCAGCCAATATATCTACAAAAGTCACCGTGCTAGATACAGGTATTATATCCTTTGAACCCGACTGTAATACGACTCAAGATATTGTTTTATCAAGTGCTATTCATGGTAATGAAACCGCACCTATCGAAATTTGTAATACATTAATTAAACAATTAATACTCGGTGAAATAGCCGCTACACAAAGAGTGTTGTTTTTGTTTGGTAACCCCGCATCTATTAATATAGGTAAACGGTTTGTTGAAGAAAACATGAACCGTCTTTTTTCAGGCGCTCATTCAAAACCTGCTGCTGATGGTTCTTTAGTTATCAATAAAGAGAGAACACGAGCTAAATTACTTGAAAACACGATACGAAGGTTTTATCAACAAGGTGATCAAGTCGCTTCAAATCGCAGTCGTTGTCATTATGATTTACACACTGCGATAAGAGGGTCAAAAAATGACAAATTTGCCGTGTATCCTTTTCAGCATGAAAAACCATGGAAGAAAGAACAACTACTTTTTTTAAAGCAATGTGGAATTACTACTGTGTTGCTTTCTCATTCGCCAACCACTACCTTCAGTTACTTTTCAGCCAATGAGTTTGGTGCCGATGCTTTTACCGTTGAACTAGGTAAAGTTAAACCCTTTGGTGAAAACGACATGAATAATTTTACCGAGGTGACCAATACACTCTTAGCACTTATTACGGGTGCTGATATTGAATTAGGAGATTACAATCCTGATGATTTTGATGTGTTTGAAATTTACCAAACAATAAACCGTGAAGCAGAAAATTTTCGATTAAACTTTGCCGACGATGTTGATAATTTCACCTCTTTTCCGCTCAATTATGTTTTAGCTTTTGATGGTGATAAAGAAGTTAAAGTAAAACAAGATGGTGAAGCGATTATCTTCCCTAATGCTGATGTTGCTATCGGACAAAGAGCTTTATTAACGGTTACTCCTACCATTATTTTATAACCTATTTGTTCCTTTCAAATTAAGTTTTGAGGGCTCACTTAATTTTTGTTAATTAATAGTAATTGAATTTACAAATTCAATTACTATTAATTGTCTGTCCCTTCTGTTTTTTTCGATTTATATTCCTCATGTTTTAGGCAAAAAAAGTCTTAGTTACCTCGTAACGTTTATTTTACACAGCTTACTTTAAAAGGCTTTAAAGGCTTAGTGTAAACTATATCATACAAAAGCATCTGTTTTTTAAAGGCGTCGTATTATGCATTTTTTTGTAATTAAGTTTACGTGAACGTAAAGTTTAAGTCGTGAATATGAAATCAATACAAACAAGTTGATTTTTGAATCTATACTTATCAAAAGCATGAAAAATAATAAGTATTTTTTGTAACCGTACTAAAAAGAGATCGCTATGAACCGTGACGAATATAAACAAGGATTGGATGTACATACTCCTGTCTTTATTGATGGTCATTCAGTCGAAATTCCAGTTCTTAAAATTCTTAACCACGATGGAACCGTGTTTCCAGGAGCAGAATTACCTGAAATTAATCAAGAGCTTGCTGTTAAAATTTATCAATCATTCGTCTTTCATCGAGTATTAGATGAACGTATGGTGGCATCACAGCGTCAGGGACGATTAAGTTTTTATTTGACAGCATTAGGTGAAGAAGCCACTACTATTGGTGGTACTGCGGGCCTTAAGCCACAAGATATGATCATGGCGCAATACCGCGAACAAGGCGCTTTAATTTTTAGAGGTTTTAGCCTTGAAAATTTTATGAATCAAATGTTCAGTAATGAGAAAGATTTAGGAAAAGGCAGACAAATGCCTATTCATTATGGTTCAAATGATTTGAATTACATGACGGTATCTTCGCCTTTAGCTACCCAAATTCCTCAAGCTTCAGGTTATGCCTACGGACAAAAGTTACAAGGTTTAGACGCTGTAACTTTATGTTATTTCGGTGAAGGTGCTGCGTCTGAAGGTGATTTTCATGCGGGTTTAAATATGGCTGCTGTACATAATGCCCCAGTGATCTTTTTCTGTAGAAACAATGGTTATGCTATTTCTACTCCATCAGATGAACAGTTTAGAGGTAATGGTATTGCATCACGTGGTGTAGGGTACGGGATTAAAACCATTCGTGTAGATGGTAATGATGTTTTAGCTGTTTTAAAAGCAACTCAAGTAGCTCGTGATTATGCGGTTAAAGAACACAAACCAGTATTAATTGAAGGTATGACTTACCGTTTAGGCGCACATTCTACCTCTGATGATCCAACGGGTTACAGAACACGTGAAGAAGAAGATAAATGGCAAAAAAATGATCCTGTTTTACGCATGAAAAAATGGATGGAAGCTAATAACTGGTGGGATGACAGTCAAGAAAATGAGTTGAAAGAGCAGTACAAAGAGAAAATTTTAGCGGCAGTCAAAGTGGCTGAAAAAATCGATAAGCCACCTGTTGAAGATCTTATTACCGATGTATACGACATACCAACACCTCAATTAACACGTCAGTTAAATGAATTAAAAGAACACATTAAAAAATACCCTTACGCTTATCCGTTTACTGCAGGGAGAATTAAATAATGGCACAAATGAATTTATTACAAGCGATTAATAACGCACTAGATATTGCCATGTCTGAAAATGATAGAACCTTGTGCTTTGGTGAAGATGTTGGTCATTTTGGTGGTGTTTTTAGAGCAACAAGTGGCTTGCAGGAAAAACACGGTAAAGCGCGTTGTTTTAATACGCCACTTGTAGAGCAAGGTATCATTGGCTTTGCCAACGGTTTAGCTGCACAAGGCAGTGTTCCTATTGCTGAAATACAATTTGCTGATTATATTTTTCCTGCTTTTGATCAAATTGTGAATGAAACAGCAAAGTTCCGATACCGTAGTGGTAACCAATTTAATGTAGGTAATTTAACTATTCGTACCCCTTACGGTGGTGGGATTGCTGGGGGCTTATACCATAGCCAATCACCAGAAGCGTATTTTGCACACACTCCTGGATTAAAAGTTGTGGTACCACGTAACCCTTATCAAGCCAAAGGCTTATTGTTAGCTGCTATTCGAGATAAAAATCCCGTTATATTTTTTGAACCTAAACGCTTATACAGAGCATCAGTAGGCGAAGTACCTGAAGAAGATTACCAATTACCACTTGGTAAAGCCGAAGTTGTTAAAGAAGGTAAAGACATTACTTTACTTGCATGGGGCGCTCAAATGGAAATTATAGAGAAAGCTGCCGATTTAGCGGAAAAGTCTGGAATTTCATGTGAAGTTATTGATTTACGCTCTATTTTGCCATGGGATGTTGACACTGTTTCTGCTTCTGTAATCAAAACAGGACGTCTATTGATCAACCAAGAAGCTCCTTTAACCAATGGGTTTGCCAGTGAAATAGCAGCAACAATACAAGACGAGTGTTTCTTGCATTTAGAATCTCCTATTGAGCGTGTGTGTGGCATGGATACACCATATCCATTGGCATTAGAAAAAGAATACGTAGCAGATCACCTTAAGGTGTTTGAAGCCATCAAACGTAGTGTTAATTTTTAGGGGATTTGAAATGACCATCGATTTTATATTACCAGATATTGGTGAAGGTATTGTTGAATGCGAGCTTGTAGAATGGCTTGTATCAGAAGGCGAACACATAACAGAAGATCAGCCTATTGCTGATGTAATGACTGATAAAGCATTAGTACAAATTCCGGCTATGCATAATGGTGTTGTTAGAAAACTCTATTATCAGCAAGGTGAAATTGCGAAGGTTCATTCGCCGTTATTTTCAATGACGGTTGAAGGTGATAATGAAAGTGAAGAAGTTGTTGAAGTGGCAACTCAGCAAGAAAGTACGGTATCCAATGCAGCTACTGAGCAAGTAACAAGGTCGAATTCAATGAAAATAGAAGACTTTATTTTGCCTGATATTGGTGAAGGTATTGTCGAATGTGAACTTGTTGAATGGTTAGTAAAAGAAGGTGATTTAATCGAAGAAGATCAACCTATCGCTGATGTAATGACAGACAAAGCACTTGTTCAAATTCCCGCTATGCACAAGGGAAAAGTGACTAAATTGTATTATCAAAAAGGTGATATAGCTAAAGTTCATTCACCTTTATTTGCTGTTGAATATTTATCTAATTCAGTGGTTTCAGCTGCAACTACGGTAGAGCCAGAGAAGGTAGCTAGTCAACCAGTAAGTAAACCAATAGCAGTTAAGACTGAAACTTGTGCGACTAATGTTATTAATAAAAAAGCGATAGCAAGTCCAGCCGTACGTAGAATTGCAAAAGAACTTAATATAAACATTAATGAAGTTGTGGGTTCTGGTAAAAAAGGCCGAGTATATAAAAAAGATATTCACGCTTTTGTTGAAGCACCTAAAGCAAGTGATATGAGCACTACAACGCTTGTTAAATCAGGTGGTACACGTACAGAAGCGATCAAAGGTATTAAAGCGGTAATGGCAAAAGCCATGGTGGATTCAGTTTCTACTATTCCTCACTTTACTTATTGTGATGAAATTGATTTAACCGATTTAATTGCAATAAGAAGTGAGTTAAAAGAACATTATGCTAAGCAAGATATTAAATTAACCTTAATGCCTTTCTTTATGAAAGCTATGTCGTTAGCGTTAACTGAATTTCCTATTGTTAATACCCAAGTAAATGCAGATTGCACCGAAATTACTTATTTTGATGATCACAATATTGGTATGGCAGTAGATTCTAAAATAGGTTTGTTAGTACCTAATGTTAAGTCAGTACAAACTCAATCTATTATTGATTTAGCACAAGAAATTACACGCTTAACAAACGACGCACGTTCAGGTCGTGTTGCAGCAAATGATTTAAAAGGCGGTACTATTTCAATCTCTAATATCGGTGCAATTGGAGGAACGATTGCTACTCCTATTATTAACAAGCCTGAATCAGCTATTGTTGCATTAGGTAAGTTACAAAAACTGCCTCGATTTGATGATATGGGGAATGTTACCGCACGTTCAATTATGCAGGTAAGTTGGTCGGGCGATCATCGTACTATTGATGGTGGGACTATTGCGAGATTCTGTAATTTATGGAAATCGTATTTAGAAAATCCAGCGTTAATGATGATGAATATGGCGTAATAGCGTAAAAAAATGCCCCACACTAAAACTTCAGTGTGGGGCTAGATAGTTTGTAACAAACTAGTCCTAAATAGGGGGGATGTACCTAATACAGCGAGCAACGCTTAATTAAGTGGTTCCAATAATAAGGTGGTTTTATTGCAAATTAATGACAGAAACTGTTATAAGATAAAAATAGTGTTAAAAGTTCGTCAATGACAAAAATTCAATAAAGGTGTTAACCCTTGTCTGAAAAAAAACTTCAGCATTTTTATATTGCAGAAGAACAATCCATTTATTTAATGAGCCACAAAGACGCCACCAAACTTAAAGAATGGTTTAAGCTTTGTCAGCAACAATTAAATTCTCTTGGTTACACCAATACTTATTTATTAGGTAAGGGCGCTTACGGTTTTGTATTCAATGCCGAAAATGAAAAAAAAGAGCAATTTGTTTTTAAATTTTCTCGATTAAACCTCCCTCAAAATGTACAAGACAGATTAGAAGAAGAATCTGAAATTCAAGCTCAATTAGCACACCCACAAATCCCACAAGTTATCGAATATTATAAAATCAAGCGACAATCTATTCTGCATATGCAAAGAGCTCCAGGTATAGATCTTGAAAAAGTATCATTTAAAAGAGGACCTCTACCTCCAGAGCTTATTGTAAATATAGCAATTCAGTTAACTGAAATTTTGATTCACTTACGTACTAGCTCATTGCATAAAACAGGTAAACCTTATGTACATGGCGATATTAAACCTTCTAACATTGTTTATGATGAAGAAACTAACAAGGTCTATTTAATTGATTGGGGGTCTTCTGTAATCGCTCAAGTGGATGAAAACGGCAATAGCACGTCGAATAATGTTATGGATTTAATGAGTAGCGATCTTCAGCAAACTAATGCAAGACTAGGAGATGTTTATTTTATTGGCCCTGAACAAATAAATGGTGGGTTATCATCGCCTCGCTTTGATGAGCAAGGTTTAGCCGCTACCTTATACGCATTAGCTTCAGGCCAATCATGTCGTTATGGTAATCATGTTATTACGCCTACATCTTTAGGTTTACCTATTTTACTCGCTAAAATTATTGAAGGCATGTTGAGTGATGATCCCGTAGTTAGACAAAAAGCAGGTGACCATTTATTTAGTCAATTTAAGTATTTAAAAAGTATCGTATTATCAAATACGCCTACTATTCATCATGCTAAACCACAAATCCCCGTATGGATAAAAAATGGTAATACCGATATTGATACGGTGGTATACGGTTCAAGAAAATCTTTTCTTAGAGAATTGAGCTATAAAGATAGCTTAGATGATATTGATGACGTTCAATTAGAAAAATATTATAAAAACTACTTAATGGGTATGGGAGATACCGAAAAAGCCTTTATTGCCGCAGTCAGCCGTTTAGGTAACTTTCCCGTAGTCGGTGGGTTAGCTATTCGTTGGGAAAAAAAGGGCGTATATATTGACTCTAATTTAACTATGTTTGATGAAAGCTTACGATTCTCTTTTGAAAGCGCCGTAAATAATATGGTGAGTTTAGCCCAAGGAATATTTCGAATTGGTGTTTTTAAAAGTTGTTTGTT
Organism: Pseudocolwellia agarivorans; assembly: GCF_002000085.1. Lineage (GTDB taxonomy): Bacteria > Pseudomonadota > Gammaproteobacteria > Enterobacterales > Alteromonadaceae > Pseudocolwellia > Pseudocolwellia agarivorans. The sequence continues at coordinate 6,943 of NZ_MUZU01000002.1, read as the reverse complement.
TAACGCTAAAAATACAATACACGTAGAACGTGATGACGAATTACAACCTTTTATTGCACAGAATAACCAAGTTATTCCCTTTGATGTGAGCGATATACCTGAAATAGATGATGCAACTAAAGTGCATTCATATTTTGAAGACGGTAAAGATCCCGACGAATATCTTTATTTGCCTGATGAAATAATGACAGTGATCAATCGTCTTAATTCGATCCATCATACAGGTTGTCTTATTTTTGAAGTGTTACCTAAACATTTAAAAATACACAGTTATTTAATGCTACTTAATCACGAGAAAAAAGAAGAATTTGAACAATGTTTCAAAGACATTATTGAATTATTACCTACCATAACAGGTTTAGGTATTTCAGGTTTTATGAAATTACCTTACAAAGACACGCGTTTTTTTGAACATATTAATTGCGTGCCTGATCGCTTTTATCCTAAAAATCCTAAAGTAAGTTAAACTAAAAGATGAACTGAAAAGAGAAGCTATTCTTTATCTGTTTATCTTGAGTATTGTTCAGTTGACGCTTTTGGTAACGTGAGCTTGAATAAGCGATCTTTATATTAAAAAGTTATTGATCTAGATCAATTTATACTACATTAAAATAACGAGTTAGGTTAACATATGCGCCCTAATTTATTTAAGAGAGTGCTAGTATGTCTGAAGATACTAATTTTAAAGAATCATCTCATTTTGGTCATTTGCTGATAGCAACACTTGTTGCGTTAGCTATGCCATTATTACCTATGTTAATGGGCTGGTATGCAATGCTATCTTAATGATTTTAAGCCTATTATATCGACTTAATTAATAGGCTTAATTTTATCGGCTGGATTTATGGATTTTAATTAGCTTAATAAATAGTCATATCTCATCTTTTATAATTATTGTTCTTCTTTAACTTACCTGTTTTCTTTTTTATTCACATTACCGCCCTCATATCACTATAAAAACAAGTCAAATTGATTTATTCTTTAGGGATAATTTTATTAGCTATTTTTATCAGATGACCCAACAACAAATAGAAACAATTAAGCAAGCTATTCATACTGTTCCTGACTACCCAATTGAAGGTATTTTATTTAGAGATGTCACAGGCGTATTAGACGACGCAAAGGCATTTGCTTTAACTATTGAGTTATTAGTTGAAAAATATCAAGGTCAAGGATTCACTAAAGTTGTTGGTACTGAAGCAAGAGGTTTTTTATTTGGTGCACCTTTAGCCTTAGCGCTTGGTGTGGGGTTTGTACCCGTGCGCAAGCCGGGTAAATTACCACGTGCAACTTTTGCCCAAAGCTATCAACTAGAGTATGGACAAGACACGCTAGAAATACACCAAGATGCACTTAAGCCAGAAGATAAAGTGCTTATTATTGATGATTTATTAGCCACTGGCGGCACCATTGAAGCAACCACCAAGCTTATTCGAAAAATAGGAGCTGATGCTTCTCACGCCGGGTTTGTTATTTCTTTACCTGAACTAGGCGGAGAAGAAAAGCTAGCTGGTTTAAACCTCAATGTTTATTCATTGATCCAATACGAAGGTAAATAGGCTTTTAATGAGTTATCAAGTTTTAGCAAGAAAATGGCGTCCAAAAAACTTTAAAGAGCTAATGGGGCAAGAACATGTCGTAACGGTTCTTGTAAATGCGCTCGAGCAACAACGCTTACATCATGCCTATTTATTTACAGGTACGCGCGGTGTCGGTAAAACCACCATAGCTCGAATCTTTGCTAAAAGTCTAAATTGCCAAGTGGGTATTACTTCAGAGCCTTGTGGTAAGTGTGATACTTGTTTAGATATTGATTTAGGTCGATTTGTTGATCTTATTGAAATTGATGCAGCATCAAAAACCAAAGTTGATGACACGCGTGAAATTCTTGATAACGTTCAGTACGCGCCAACGAGCGGGCGTTATAAAGTATATTTGATTGATGAAGTACACATGTTATCGCGTAGTAGTTTTAATGCGTTACTTAAAACCCTTGAAGAACCTCCTGAACACGTAAAGTTTATTCTTGCTACAACAGATCCTCAAAAATTACCCGTAACGGTATTATCACGCTGCTTACAGTTTCATTTAAAAGCATTAACCGTTAGCCAAATTGAGCAGCAACTTAATATTATTTTGCAGGCCGAAAATGTACAAGCTGAAAAAGGTTCAATAACCTTATTAGCAAAAGCTGCTCGTGGCAGTATGCGTGATTCATTAAGTTTGACGGATCAATCGATTGCGCAAGGTGCTGGCGAAATAACCCTTTCAAACGTACAAAAAATGCTGGGGGGCGTAGATCAAAACTGGGTATATAAAATACTTATTGCCTTAATTAAGCAAGACTCAAAACAATTGATGGAGCTGTCGTTAAATATCGCCAGTTATTCTCCAAGCTATAGCCGATTGCTTGCTGAGCTAATTCAACTCTTGCATCAAGTAGCTATGGTGCAAATTGTTGATCGTCATTTTGATTTGCCACCCGAGCATGAAGTGTTACTGAAAAAATTTGCTCAAGCTATGTCAGCTGAAGACGTACAATTATATTATCAAATTGTATTAAATGGTCGTAAAGACTTGCCTTATGCTTCCGATGAACAAGCTGCTTTCGATATGGTGTTATTGCGGTTATTAGCATTTAAACCCGTAACGAATGCTAATGAAATTCCAACTTCTGTTAATTCTTCAGCTAACGTAGCATCAACAAGCGTTAATTTTGAAAATACACTTCCAGCTGATTCAATGGAAAAAGAACCTACTGTTGAGCGAAAACATAACGAATCTCCATTGAGTGATTATCAATCAAAGACACTGCAGGTAAATGAGCAGCACGTTGAAGATCAGCTAGAAAGTGTTGTAGCGCCAATAGCTCAAAATGCGATAGATAATATTCATGCTTTGGAAAGTTCGACAGAAGAACAGCATATTCAATCGCAATTGTCAGCCGAAATGGAAAGCATTGAACAACTTGCTGCAGAACAAGTGCAACCTTTAGCTCAATCTGAAGCACCTATTTATACAGAGCCTCAACCTGTAGAACAAGCTCCTATTATGGAGCCGAGTGTTGAGCCTATTGCTAATCCATTAGATTTTCAGCAAGAACAAATAGCAGAACAGTCTGTTGAAACGGTTACGTATTCAAGCCCAATAGAGTCAGCCTTAGCAACACGAAATATTTTACGTAGTCGAAAAAAGGAAATGGAGCAAAAAGCAAAAAAGTCGAATGACGTCGCAGGGCGTCAAACACCAAGCGCTGACGAAAATACAACAAAGAATGATGCCGTAACACCTGAAGCTCCAGCACCTATTGAAATGGTGATTGATGAACCTTATCGTGAAGAGCTTATTGATCCCGCGATTATTAAGTCAGCGAATCAAGTTGATAAATGGGCAAACATGATTGATTCTATGGCGTTGAGTGCACGTATTCGACAAATAGCGATTCATGCAACCATTTCAGAATCATCTACTGACGAACATTTAATTTTATTGCTTGACCAATCAACTAAACATTTAAAAACAGACACGGCAGTGCAGCAACTTCAACAGAGCATTTCAACTTTTTTATCAAAACCAATTAATGTTGAGATAAAGGTAGTTGAAGAAACTAAAGCTGACCCATATAAAATACAAGTAGATATTAACGATAAGCGATACCAGTACGCGGTTAATTTACTCAAAGAAGATGAAATTATTCAAGCTTTACAGCAAGATTTTCAAGCACAATTAGACGAAAACACAATCCAGGCGCTATAACAAAAATTGTAATGTAGGTAGCGTAATACTTGAATTTTATGTGGTTAACAATTATTGTTGGCGACAAATACTTTTGGAGACTATAAATGATGAAAGGCGGAATGGGCAACTTGATGAAGCAAGCCCAACAAATGCAAGCAAAAATGGCTAAAGCTCAAGAAGAATTAGCTCAAATGGAAGTTACCGGTGAGTCTGGCGCTGGCATGGTCAAAGTAACCATGACAGGTAGCCACAACATACGTCGTGTTGAAATCGATGACAGTTTAATGGACGACGACAAAGAAATGCTTGAAGATTTAATTGCCGCTTCATTTAACGACGCAGTACGTCGTGTAGAAGAGCAAAACAAAGAAAAAATGGGCGCACTTACTGGTGGGATGCAATTACCTCCAGGGATGAAAATGCCGTTTTAGTTTACAGGCGTAAACATTCTAAAAAAGTCGGCTTATAGTCGACTTTTTTGTTTTTAGTGTTTATCTCGTCCCAAAGAGCTAGTTTATGTAGGTTTTATGCAGCGTAATTTATTTCGACAAAGTTCCTGCACGGATGTCTGTACTTAGGTTTTTTTTGGAAGATAAAGACGTTCTAATTCGAGTTTGATTTTGCATTTAGATAGGGCTTGAGGATATCTAATAGAGGTTAAATTTTTATAGATAAAATCTATTTTTCTCCTTAAATCGTTCATCTATTATTTTAATTAGTATAATTGTGTCTATACTCATAAAAGCATTCATTGTTAAGTTGTAGACCTTGAGTAAAAAAAAATATTTATTATTATTTATCACCGTACTTACTGTTAGCATAATTATATTTTATCCTAGCTTTCAGTATTTATGGCAGCCCCCAAAGTACCCTGTTTTAATTGCAGTGTCTAAATCTCCCTTATCGACTCCTTTTTATATTGCCAAAGCAATTAATGCGTTTGAAAACACTTGTGTAAGTGTTGAATACGATGATGTTATTGGAGGGCAACTAGCATTTGATAAGGTGATGAGTAGCGATGTAGATTTTGGCACTAGTTCTGATTCAGTTATCGCGTTTCAAAGCCTAACTAAAAAGTCATTTGTTACACATGTCACGTTCGTGCAATCAGATAATGATCTCAAACTTTTAACTCGTAAAGCAGATAAAATTAGCACGGTAATAGCTCTTAAAGGAAAAAACATAGGTGTAACTAAAGGAACCGCCAGTGAATACTTTTTAAGTACTTTACTTGCTATTGATGGCTTATCTATTGAAGATGTTGAACTTTACGATTATAAACCAGAAGAACTTGTTAATGGCTTTGCTATGAATGAAGTTGAAGCTATTGTTCCTTGGGAACCTTTTGCTTTTAATGTTGTAGAGAGGTTTAATGATCAAATAAGCGTTCATGATACAAAAAACTTCAATACCATAAACTTTAATTTAATTTCTAAAAAAGCAGATGACTTACTGGTAAAAAAAGCGGCGTGTGTTATTCAAGGATTAAACACTGCAATTGCATATATTGCATTGCATCCGGAACAGTCAAAAACAATAGTAAGAGAAAAACTTAATTTAACACCATCATTTATTGATTGGGTTTGGGCTGACTATATTTTTAAACTTGGGTTGAATCAATCACTAATCTTAAATATTAAATCTCAAGCTGCATGGGCAATAGAAACACAAATGAGCAAATATAAGGTTATGCCAAATGTAGATGCTTACCTGGATAAAAGAGCCATGTTACAGGTTGAGCCTGAAGCCGTGAATATACCGCTATAAGCGAGGATAATAATATGAAAGTATGTTTGTCGGATAGCATTTATTTTTTTAACATTTATTGTTGTTTCTTATTTGTTCTTCTTGTAGGTAGCGTATTGTGGTCATCAGAAAAAGTAAAACTTGAACTTAGTCGTGAGCACTATACGCAAAAGGTTGCGAACTACGCTAATACCTTAAAACAACTTATTGTTAGTGATGACATCTATGATAACGATTATGACGCAGGAGAATGGTTAGAGTCACAAAGTAAATTACTACATTTACTTCAATCTTCTCCAAGCTTAACCGCGCAACAACAAATTATTCAAAACAGTATTGCTAGCCAAAGTAAGAATGTTAAACGTCTATTTACTAAAATTACTGAAAATAAATTAAAAAATGCTGATGAGTCGATAAAGAAACTTTTAAAATCAAGGCTAATGACACAATTAGAAGTTATTAGTGCAGACTCTATGCAGTTATCAGGCATTGTTCAGCAAGATATTTATAATGTGATCAAACGGCAAGTATTGTTCATTTTAATAGCACTTGGTGTTAGCCTTTGCACTTTATTGTATGGTTCTTTTAGGCTCACTAGGGTTTTTAGAACATCGTTAAAAGAAATTAAAACAGCCTTTGAAAAAAATCATAGTGGAAGTTTTCAAAAAATAACGCTTTCAAATCACTCTGATGAATTTGCAAGTATCGTTAACGCCTTTAATGGAATGAACAAAAAATTAAGTGAAACTACCGTATCTTTAGAGGTAATGAAGAAGGTTATAGAAGATAAAACTCGTGTTTTAGAAGAGCTTTCTAATACGGATCCTCTCACTAAAGTTGCAAACCGACGAGCTCTTTTTGAAAGAGGAAATATGGAGTTATCTCGTGAAAACAGATACCACAACAATTTGAGTTTAATTCTAATAGACTGTGATTATTTTAAAAATGTTAACGATAAGTATGGTCATCAAGTGGGTGACGAATTACTCAAACATATTTGTAACGTTTGCATTAAAGAGATACGAAGTGTTGATTTTTTAGGACGCTATGGAGGGGAGGAATTCATTATTATTTTGCCTGATTGTGATTTAAAAGGCAGTATAGAAATAGCAAAACGTATTCAACACTCTTTAAGCGAAAATAATTTAATTGTAGATAATAAAGTATTAAAAGTTACATTGAGTATGGGCGTTTCTATGCTAACGGATAAACACAAAAGCTTTGAACAATTAATTTATGATGCAGACCAAGCTATGTATGTAGCAAAAGAAAAGGGTCGTAATAGAATTGAAATCAGTGGCGTCCATAGTATACATTAGATACATGTTTTTTTGATAATAGGGCAATGGTTAACGGTAGTGTTCAAAAATCTGTGTCATTTCAGTAAACTAGTAAAAACAGGAATGACACATGACAAATCAATTCAATTTCGAAGATGCAGTTAAAGCACTTCAAGCAG
>NZ_MUZU01000019.1 GCF_002000085.1 Pseudocolwellia agarivorans | reverse complement strand
CAAATTGCTTATCAGTGATATGACATGACATAGCGCTACTGAAAAAGGATACAAAATAAAGTAACAAAACTATCCTCAACCCCATTCCTCCCTGAAAATATAACGCCCAATTAATGGGCTTTTATTGCTGGCTAAAATTGCGAGGAACGAGCACAGCCAGCTGTAAAAGTCCCGTTGAATTGCTTGTTATATGCCTGATAAAACTGAACTTAAATACAAAAGTTAGAAGTAAAAGACGGTAGTAATAAACGCACTATAAATTGAGCTACCCACAAATACCAGAACGAAATAATAGCTTTGTTACATTACGTAGTAATAAAAACAACAAAGCTTATTAGTGACTATTGAATAACGATAATAGCGAAACTCGTAGCAGCGTTTACAAAAGCACCTTTGATAAAAACATTTTTAGCTAAACCAACCATACTATTTGAGTGCATATAACGCCTTGCTAAGCGGATAAAAATGGTTGGCTATAATCGCGAAGCGATGGCCAACTGTTTTTATTCCGTTTAAGCAACTTGTTAGGCAAAATTATCGAATAAAACCAATTCCATTTTTAGGAGCATTAACTTCTGTACTATATTCTTTTTCAATTCCTGCATAGACATATTCACACAGCGCTAAATAAGGGTTTTCACTATTCTCATCAATATTAAATGTTTTTCCAAGAACATGAAAAGTAGAAATTGGACTACCATATTGAATACCTACTTCTAATACCATGCCTCCAAAATAACGAGATTCTGAACTTTTGAAGTGCATTTTCAAGCCGATGTAACATTTACCGTCTACCTTAGCAATTACATTCGGTCTCTTTACAGTATTCACCACACCGTTTAAATTTTCATTCAACTGGACTAAATAAACAGTATCATTTGGAGCCCCTAAGTACTCTCTTAGCTCTCCAGAAAAAACATGAGCTAACTTAAGCGAGCTTTCTTCATAACTATAAGAAAGCTCGATATTTTTAACTGCCAAATCTGCTAATTCACTATATTTACTCATATTACGTAGATCCTTTTTTGCCTAACAGCTTATTAGTTTGCAAAAACCCTGCTTTCCACAAAACATTTACAAACAACTTTAAAAATCTAGATTAAGTCACTTTAATCGAAATATCAACAATATAACTTTTTTACCTATGCTAGCAGCTGCGTGAAAGGAGGAAAAAAACCTGCTTTGTTGTAGAAAGCGAGAAATACACAGATCTGTATATAAATACAGTGTTAGTGTAGCGGTATAAACATTATTTTTTGTTTGTATAAAAAATAATGTTCTGATAGTAGATGACAAAGTAATGAAAAGTGGTTTAATTATTTACAGTGTACGAAAGGTAAACTAGCTATTATTTCAATAAAATAAAGTTGCAGATTATTTACAGATCAAATTTAAAACTAAAGTGGTAATACCGATAAGTTAAATTTATCAGCAGCATCTTCAACAGTTTTTTCGTTACCTAAATGAGCAAGCATAGGAACCTTTAATAAAGAAGAAAGTTCCGTTATGTTTTCTTCTAAATAATTCATCCCTTCAAATGCGTTAGCAACCCAGCCGACACATTCAAGGCCATCAGCTAAAATAGATTCATACGTTAATACCGCATGGTTTAGGCAACCTAGCTTCATATTAACCACTAAAATAACTTGTTGATTTGATTGCTTAACAAAATCAGATAAAAACTGCCCATCACCTAAAGGTAATCGCCAACCACCCGCTCCTTCAGTAATTGTTATATCTGCTTTTAGTGAGGTTACATTTTTATAATGTTCTATTACATTACTGACTGTAATACCTGTACCTGATTTTTGTGCCGCAATATGAGGAGCAATTGGCTCTTTAAAAGCGATAGGATTAATAACCGTAATTGATTGATCACTATTAGCAACTTGCTGTAGTAAAAAGGCGTCTTCGTTTACTAATTTACCTTCAATAATATCGCAGCCTGCTGAAATAGGTTTATAAACAGCGACTGTTTTACCTATATTGGTTAACGCTTTAACTAAAGCGGTGGCAACAAATGTTTTACCGGCATCTGTGTCTGTAGCCGTAATAAAAAGATTAGACATTCAATTTAACCGCAATGCCTGAAAATGCACAATAAGTGGCAGGATAAACGCCACTAGGCTCTTGAAAGTCTTGATAGCGTTTAGTCATTTTTTTCCACTTGTCTTTTCCTGCTAACCCTTTTTTAGTTTTATTAGGAACATGGTTAGCGCCAAGACCTTTTAACTCACGAGCTAGGTGAAGCACATTCTCATATTCTAAAACGATATCTTTAACGTCGTTTTCTAATAATTTAAAAGGTGAATCTTCAAACGTTTGTATTAATGTTTCTTCTTTTTTAAAATCAATAACATGTTTATCGTCGTCTACTTGTTTCCAAGATGATTTAAGTTCATGTAAAGTACCATCAACCAAAGTGCTAAAAATAAATAATCCACCGGGTTTTAATACACGTGTAATTTCAACTAATAGGTCACTTAACGGGTTACACCATTGGATCATCAAATTAGAATAGATAACGTCAATACTATTATTCTCAAAAGGAAGTTTGTATGCATCAGCTTCAATCCATTGAATGTCATGAGTTGACCTTGCTTCTGCAAAATTGAGCATTTTTTTAGAGAGGTCTACACCAATAACTTGTTGATATTTACTGGCAAGTATATTGGTGAAAAAACCGGTTCCGCACCCTAAATCAACAATGTTCAAATCGGTTCTATTAGGTAATTTAGACATTAAATGCTTACCTGTATAACGCTGTAAGCGTGCAGATATGTCGTAAGAATGGGTTGCTGAACTAAATGAACGAGCAATGTTGACCCTAATGTGGGTATTAACCATTAAAAATACGCCTTGTTTATACTACTTGCTAAGTGTTTGACATCATTTGCATTATGAGATGCTGTTATAGTAACACGTAACCTAGAGCTATTATTCGCAACCGTTGGTGGACGAATTGCAGTAACCCAAATTCCATTTTCTTTCAGTTTTTCACTCGTGCTTAATGTTTTATCTGCTGAACCTAAAACAATGGCATGTATAGAGGATTCAGTTTTTATTAATTCAATATCATCATTTAATTCTGTAGACAATAAATGACTAAGTTCTGTTATTTTTTCTCGTCGCCAATGCTCTTTTTGAGCCAGTTTTATACTAGATTTTGTTGCCCAAGCAACTGCGGGCGATATTGCTGTTGAATATATGTAGTGCCTAGAAAAATTAACTAAATATTCGTAAATATCGTTATTGCAAACAACAAAAGCTCCGCTGGTAGCCAGTGCTTTTCCAAAGGTTGCCATTACCATATCTAAAGGTGCTTGGCTTAAACTCCCTTCACCTAAAAGCCCTTTTACACCTATACTATGTGCGTCATCTATATAGGTTAACGCTTTGTGCTTATTAGCGAGTTCGCTAATAGAACGTAAATTAGCTTGATCGCCGTCCATACTAAATACGCCTTCTGAAACGATAATATTATCTTTATCAGATGACGAGCTTAGCAATGTATCAAGTTGTAGCATATCGTTATGCAAAAAACGTTTAGTGCGTGCTTTAGAAGCTAATGCTCCGTCAATTAACGATGCATGACTTAATTTGTCTAACCAATAGTTGGTGTTTTTCTCACCTAAGGCATCTAAAACACCTTGGTTTGCGGCAAATCCACTTGAAAATAATAAACATTTTGGTTTGTTTAACCATGTGCATATATCGTTTTCAAGAGATTGATGCGCATAGTGATACCCAGTAATTAAGCTAGAAGCACTTGCACAGGTACCAAATTTATCAGCACCCTCTTGCATCGCTTTGTTAATTTCAGCGTGGTTATTCAATCCTAAATAATCGTTAGATGAAAAATTTAGATAGGTTTTACCCTCTATTTTAACTTCTCGCGCAGTCTGTGACTCAACACACTTTGTTGTTCGGTACAAAGCGTGTTCACGTTGTTGCGTTAATTTTTGCTGAATAAAATCAAAGGACAAAATAAATACAACTCAGTTAATTAGCAGCGTTGTAAAATTTGTCGCTGTTTTGTTGATTAACAACTGCAGTTTTCACTTTCAACACTTGTTCTTCTTCAGTAATGCTATCGATCGTTTCGGTGTTTATACCTAGTTTTTTGAACAAGGCAACATCAGCATTAGTTTCTGGGTTATCTGCCGTTAAGAGTTTACAACCGTAAAAAATTGAGTTTGCACCGGCTAAGAAGCACATGGCTTGCATTTGTTCATTCATTTCTGAACGACCAGCAGATAAACGCACATGGCTTTTCGGCATAATAATACGCGCAACAGCTATACAACGAATAAAGTCGAAATGGTCTAAATCATCAACGTCTGCCAATGGTGTACCTTCAACTTTAACTAACATATTAATTGGCACACTTTCAGGTTGTGGAGAAAGGTTAGCTAATTGAATAAGTAATGAAATACGGTCTTTCGCATCTTCACCAAGGCCAACTATTCCGCCACTACATACTTTCATACCGGCTTTACGCACATTGCCTAAAGTATCTAAACGATCTTGGTAAGTACGGGTAGTTATAATTTGGTTGTAATGCTCTGGCGAGGTATCTAAGTTATGATTGTAGTAATCTAGGCCAGCAGTTTGTAACTCGTCTGCTTGATCTTCAGATAACATACCTAACGTCATACAGGTTTCTAAACCCATCGCTTTAACGCCTTTAACCATTTCAACAACTAATGGCATATCACGCTCTTTTGGATTTCTCCATGCCGCACCCATGCAAAAACGGGTTGAACCTTGTTGTTTAGCTTTTTCAGCAGCTTCTAATACTTTTTCAACAGCCATTAATCTTTCTTTATCAATATCTGTTTTGTAACGAGCACTTTGCGAACAGTATTTACAATCTTCTGGGCAAGCACCTGTTTTAATTGATAATAACGTACTTACTTGCACTTCGTTTGCGTTGAAGTTTTTACGATGAACCGTTTGCGCTTCAAACATTAAGTCATTAAAAGGCATATCAAATAAAGCCTGTACTTCTTCTTTGGTCCAATCGTGACGAACCACCTGGTCAGACTCTTTTAACATATTCAACGAATTAAGCTGTACAGACATAAGCTACCTTTTTCTTGTTAATAATAAACAGTGATAATGAGGTGACATAGACGCGATAGAGCATATTGCATCTACATTTATTTACGCGTAGTCTACCATCAAAATTTACTTGTAAACATAGCAACGAGAATTAAGTTAACATATGTCTAATTTATATACAGATGATTTGGCGTTTGATCGCGAACATATTTGGCATCCCTATACGTCAATGACTAACCCACTCCCAAGCTTTATGGTTGAATCGGCTAATGGTGTACACATTAATTTAGCTTCAGGTGAGCAGTTGGTTGATGGTATGTCTTCGTGGTGGTCGGTGCTACATGGGTACAATCACCCTGTTCTTAATGAAGCTTTGATTGAACAAAGTAAAAACATGTCGCATGTTATGTTTGGCGGTTTAACCCATAAACCTGCTGTTGAGTTATGTAAAAAGCTTGTGCGTATTACCCCTAAAGGATTAAATAAAGTATTTTTGTCTGACAGTGGATCTGTTTCAGTAGAGGTTGCTATGAAAATGGCAATTCAATATTGGGGCTCAAAAGGTAAACCCACTAAAAATAAAATGCTTACGGTAAAAAATGGTTATCACGGAGATACCTTTGCCACCATGTCTGTATCAGACCCTACAACAGGTATGCATCATATATACAGCGAGGCATTAGCTAAACAATACTTTGCCCCTGCCCCAACTATTATGATTGATGAGCAATGGAACGAAAAAGATGTCGCTGAATTAACAGAGCTATTCAAAAAACATCACGATGATATTGCGGCCTTTATAATAGAGCCTATAGTGCAAGGTACTGGTGGTATGCGCTTTTATCATCCTGAATACCTTAAAGCCTGTAGAAAGTTATGTGATCAATACAATGTACTTTTGATTGCTGACGAAATAGCAACTGGTTTAGGCCGAACAGGTAAACTGTTTGCTTGTGAGTGGGCAAATATTACCCCTGACATTATGTGCTTAGGTAAAACCTTAACGGGTGGTTATATCACGCTAGCAGCAACGCTTTGTACTAACGAAATTGCTGAAGGTATTAGCAATAGCGAGGCGGGTTGTTTTATGCACGGCCCTACTTTTATGGGAAATCCTCTGGCATGTGCAGTCGCTAATGCAAGTATTGGTTTATTAGAAAGTAGTGATTGGAAAGCAAGTATTACACGTATAGAAAGTTACCTTAAACAACATCTTGTCCCTTTAAATACTAATAACCGTGTACAAGATACGCGTGTGTTAGGAGGAATAGGCGTTGTAGAAACAAAGTCTTCGGTAAATATGGCGGTAATTCAAAAGCGCTTTGTTGAATTAGGTGTATGGATACGCCCTTTTGGTAAACTTATTTATATTATGCCGCCGTTAATCTCTACTCATGAAAATTTACAAACAATTATTGATGCGATAAAAACTGTATTGAATGAAGACGATTGTTTTTCGTCATAATGAATTAAATTAAAAACCAATAACATAATGTTTGTTATTGGTTTAAATTTATTAATATGTATATTGCCCAAGCAATTGAAACTGCCATTAATAATAACAAGTTGAAATTTTTACTGTCTGATTGTCTTCTTGATCTAAACTTGTGAACAATCAAACTTAAAAAACTCACCAAGGCGCTTAACCAAAGTACCTTGTATAAATAACCTGTTAATTCAACAAGCCAATAAGTTCTTACTTCAATTTCATGATAGCGTAACAAACCGTAATCTTTTTCTGGCGCGGCATAGTAAGACACGCATAATGCAATAATAAATAATAACCAGCTTAACAGGGTTAAAATTCTGACAATAAAAACCCACTTGTCAGGCGACTTTCGTCTATTTACAGGCTTATTTTCCATAATTATTCTTATTTAACTCTTCTCATACACGATAAATTGAATTTTATATCAGGTATTAACAATTTTTACTTGTTTATCATATTCTGCACGGTAACATATCACACCTTAACTTTAGAGCAATTTTGACAGACAAAGAGGTCGATTAATGTCACTCATATCAATTACTGATGTTTTAGCAGGAAAGTCGCCTGTTAACGAAACAGTTTCAGTACATGGTTGGATCCGTACACGTCGTGATTCAAAAGCAGGTATTTCATTTTTAGCCATACATGACGGTTCATGTTTTGATGCTATTCAAGCTATTGTTTCAAGTGACATAGAAAATTACCAATCTGACGTTTTAAAATTAACAACAGGTTGCGCCGTTAAAGTTACCGGTGTTTTAGTTGAATCTCCTGGCCAAGGCCAAGCATTTGAAATTCAAGCTACAGCGATTGAAGTATACGGTTTTGTTGAAGACCCTGATACTTACCCTATGGCCGCTAAACGTCATAGCATCGAATTTTTACGTGAACAAGCACATTTACGTGCTCGTACCAATATTGGTGGCGCGGTAACTCGTGTGCGTAATACATTAGCACAAGCAGTTCATCGCTTTTTACACAGTAAAGGTTACTTCTGGATAAGCACACCACTTATTACTGGCAGTGACTGTGAAGGCGCGGGTGAAATGTTCCGTGTTAGTACATTAGACATGGAAAACTTACCACGTAACGACAAAGGCGAAGTTGATTACAAACAAGACTTTTTCGGTAAAGAAACTTTCTTAACGGTTTCAGGCCAATTGAACGTTGAAACCTACGCATGTGCTTTATCTAAAGTGTATACGTTTGGTCCTACGTTCCGTGCTGAAAATTCAAACACAACTCGCCATTTAGCTGAGTTTTGGATGATTGAACCAGAAATCGCTTTTGCTGATTTATCAGACGCAGCAGACTTAGCAGAAGAAATGCTACGTTACGTATTTAAAGCAGTATTAGAAGAACGTGCCGACGATATGGCATTCTTCCAACAACGTGTAGATAAAACGGTTATTGATCGTTTGAATTCAGTAGTGAACAGCGAATTTGTTCGTATGGATTACACTGACGCAATTAAGATCTTACAAGAATGTGGTAAGAAGTTTGAGAACCAAGTTACTTGGGGTGTTGATCTAAACTCTGAGCACGAACGTTACTTAGCAGAAGAACATGTTGGTGGTCCAGTTGTTTTACAAAACTACCCTAAAGACATTAAATCTTTTTACATGCGTTTGAACGACGATGGCAAAACTGTTGCCGCAATGGATATTTTAGCCCCAGGTATTGGTGAAATTATTGGTGGTAGTCAACGTGAAGAACGTTTAGACGTTTTAGATGCAAGACTTGCAGAAATGAACTTAGACGTTGCAGATTATGGTTGGTACCGCGATTTGCGTCGTTACGGAACAGTGCCTCATTCTGGTTTCGGTTTAGGTTTTGAGCGTTTAGTAGTTTATGCAACAGGTATGCAAAACGTACGTGACGTTATTCCATTTCCAAGAACACCAAATAACGCAGCATTTTAATTGATAACTAACGGTTATTTTATTATCTAATCAATAATTATCGAAAACAAAAACGCCTTAATTGGCGTTTTTTTATGTCTGAATTTTATACGTTATACTTTTAAAAAATTATATTTTTAACAGTATCTTGTTTTTTTGAAAAAACGACATATTATGTCTTTAGTTATCTTATTTTGGAGTTAAAAAATGCAACGTATTGTATTATTTTTACTAACTAACTTAGCCATTATGCTAGTACTTAGCGTAACGTTAAGTATTTTAATGTCAGTTTTTGGTATTGATCGACAAGGCTTAGGTGGTCTATTAATGCTAGCCTTTGTTTTTGGTTTTGGTGGTGCATTTATATCTTTATTGATGTCTAAGTGGATGGCTAAGCGTTCAGTTGGCGCTTATGTTATTGAACAACCACAAAATAACACTGAAAGATGGTTATTAGAAACCGTTAAAAAATATTCAGACAGAGCTGGAATTGGCATGCCAGAAGTGGCTCTTTATCAATCGCCTGATATGAATGCTTTTGCAACAGGCGCTAACAAAAACAATGCATTAGTTGCTGTAAGTACAGGCTTATTAGAAAACATGAGCCAAGCAGAAGCTGAAGCGGTGATCGGTCATGAAATTAGCCACGTAGCTAATGGTGATATGGTTACACTAACCTTAGTACAAGGCGTAATAAATACTTTTGTTATATTTTTAGCGCGATTAATTGCAGGCGTAATTGATAATGCAACGCGTAGTAATAATAACCAAGGTGGTGGCTTAGGCGGTATCGCTTATTATGCGGTAGTATTTATTTTAGAAATGGTATTAGGTGTTTTAGCTAGTATTGTTGTTGCTTGGTTTTCAAGAAAGCGTGAATTTAGAGCCGACATAGGTGGCGCTAACCTTGCTGGTACAACAGCTATGATTGGTGCGCTAGAAAAACTAAAACGTAGTCAAGACAGTCAGCTTGAAGGTTCAATGATGGCCTTTGGTATAAACAACAAATCTAAATTTATCAGTTTATTTGCCAGCCACCCTCCACTTGATGATCGTATTAAAGCACTTAGAAATAGAGCATAGACAAACTTTGCATAATAACAAACGTACAAAAACGCCTTAATTGGCGTTTTTTATTATTAATGGCCTTTTAACTTAATACCGTTATTTATGCACATACCATTTTTTTAATGTTGCTCTAAAGTCAGCCAGCTGAATCGGCTTACTGACGAAATCGTCCATACCAGCCTCATAACAGTATTCTGCATCGCCACTCATTGCTGCGCCAGTAACCGCTATAATAGGTATACGTTTAGTTTGGTTAATATTTTCTTTGTCGCGTATTTGTCGCGTCATTTCATAACCATCAACATTAGGCATATGGCAATCAGTTAAAATAAGTTGGTATTCCCCTTCTTCCCACATCATTTTTCCTTGCAGTCCATCATCTGCTACATCACAATGATAACCTAATTGATTAAGCTGTCTTACTATAAGTTTTTGATTTAAAGGATTGTCTTCAACCAATAAGATGTCGGCATGTGGTTTATTAACCGCTTTATCTTTGGGATTTTCCTCATCTAAGTCAAAATCTAAATCGTCAAGAACTAGACCGCTATCGTCAGATTCTAGTTCACTCAAATCAAGTTCATCAAGATTAAACTCAAATCGCTTTTGCCATGCATCTTCAATTGCTTGAATAAGCTGTATTCTGGTTATAGGTTCAGAACAACATACGCGGGCCTTTTTAAATAACTTTCTTGTTTCATCAAGAATATCATTTTTAACGGCAATAATTATTCGACTCTTATTTGGATTTTCCTTCAATATAGATAGTGTTAATTTGCGGTTTTCATCGCTATCCTTATATAAAAGAAAGAGTACACCATATTCAGGTTGATCTACCGTAAAATCAGACAGTTGATAAGATATGACTTCTGCGCCTTCATTTCTTAAATAATGGCTAAAAACATCAAGTTTTTCATCTAAAGAATCATCACAACTCAACAAGGTCACTTGTATATTAGACAACGTTTCAATATGCATAGCGCGCGTTTCTTGTGATTTCCAGAAAGGTATTTCTACATTAAAACAAGAGCCATGGCCTTCTTCACTTGTTAGTTTGATTCTCCCTCCCATCATTTCGGTAAGTTTGCCACAAATAGCAAGGCCTAAACCGGTTCCACCGTATTTTCTTGTTGTAGATTTTTCAGCTTGAGTAAAAGGCATAAAGAGGTGTTGTTGATTTTCTTTACTAATCCCTATGCCGTTATCTATAACCTGTAAACTAATGTTACTCATCGTTTCATGACTTCGAATAACACTTGTTTTAATGGTTACATGACCTTGTTTTTTTTGTGTTGTAGATGTGAACTTAAGTGCATTACCAATCAAGTTAAAGAGTATTTGTCGTACTCTCATGGCATCACCTTTTACAAACATTGGCGTATTAGGGTCTTCATATACACTTAAAATAATATTACGCTTATTTGCTATAGGGATAAAAACTTTAATCACATTATCTATAACTTCCGAAATAGAGAACACACGTTCATCTAGTTCTAATTTACCGGCTTCAATTTTATTAATATCTAAAATGTCATTAAGAATAAAGACTAGGTTTTCAGCTGAAGTTTTTGCTGTATCAATGAGATCTTTTGAATCATCTGTTTGTTTTGTTGTTGCTAATAGATCTAAAGAGCCAATAACACCGTTCATTGGAGTTCTTAATTCATGACTCATCATAGAAAGAAAATCTGATTTTATCTGACTAGCATTTTCAGCTTTTTCTTTAGACTGAGTTAATTCAACGGCATGGCTTTCAATCACCTTAACCTTGTCGATGATGGTATTACACATTTTTAGAAAGCTACTGGCTAATATATTAAGTTCGTTATTTTCTTTGGCGTAAACAATTTTTTTTAGGTCGTCAAAATTATGCTTTGAATCGGTTTTATCCAAGTCTAAGTCTTGAGTTACTTTGGTTAGTACATTTAAAGGATCTACAATGATACGTTTGATAAAGAATAGGAACACTAACCAAAGGGCTAAAGTTTTGATCACTGAGTTAATAATGATAAGAGTAAAACCATATTTAACACGGTCTATAATAGAAGCATGATTAGCATATATATAGCAGTATCCGATTAAATCTTTTTGTGAATCAAATTTATTTGTGAAATAGATAGGAAATTTATATTGAAATAAGGAGTGTTCTGTTTCATTTTTATCGTACATTATTTTTTCAATTGTACCTTTACCGTATTCTCCTACATACTCTGATAGTTCAACTTGCTGCCCTTCACCTATATTGCCTGTTTTTGAAAGTAAGCTTTTGTCTGAGGCTACCACTTTAATACCAGAAACCAATCCGACTTTATTGATCCCCTTAATTGTTGAGTCAAGTTGATCAATATCAAAATTCCATATCGATTTTGATAAGCTTTCTTCAATTGTTTCCCCTAAATTTGATAACTCTTCAAAAATAGTATCTTTTACATGAATGTATTCAGATATTAATTGTCCAGATGTAAGTATTATAGCTACAGCAAAGTACCCTCCAAAAACATAACGTAATAATTTTAATCCAATATTACTTCTAAGTAGAGCCATAATATATTCACCGAGCGTGTATTGATTTTATAAATATAAGGAAAGGTACAAGGCTAAATATAGTACAAGCCACTAATATATCAAACATTATACTTGTTATTAATTCATCATTGAGTATACGCAATAAACTCAAAATATCTTTATTAGTTGAATCAAAAATAGCAATGACTCATGTGAACTTGAAACCATTAATTTCCGAACATAAAAATATAAATAAAAAACAAAAGATGAATGAATAGCCATTAACTGTATATTCAATTTAGCACTATTTACTGTTTTTAAACAAGTTTTTACTCGTTTAATGTTTTACTTTTTATGCTGTGATTCGTTCCGTTTTATTTTACGCATAAATTTTTATATGTATTTTTATCTATTTTGCTTAAGCCCCTAAGAGATAACGTTTGAAATTGATTCGTACCGAAAACAATGAACATGATAAAACCCATAAGGTTAATGACAAGTAATAACAATTTAGTGATGGAATGAGTATAATAACTCATTAAAAAATGACATTCAGTTTAGGTTTACGATGAAACGCGTTGTGTTATACACCATGGCTAATTGCCCTCATTGCAATACAGCTAAACAATATTTAGACAAAAACAAAGTTACGTATCGTGTATGTAATGTTAAAACACCTGCGGGTAAAAAAGAGTTTTCTAAAACAGGATATAGAGGTGTACCGGTTTTGAAAGTGGGTGATCAATTCTTAAATGGTTTTTCTGTAAAAACATTTCAGCAAGCCTATAATAGTTGAGGCATTGTTAGTTTTCTGTTTGATCTATTCTACGACTACTTAGCTTGTAAAAAAATCGCATTCCTTTATAAGCTAACACCGTAATAACTACAAAAAATCCAAGCCAATACACTTTAAACCAGTTCATTCCCGCCCCTATAACAAACTCTACGGGAATATCAAAATAAGAATAGAAAAAAACATTATATAATTTAAACCATATACCAAAAAGTAAAAAACTAATGAGTTTGTTAATCATAAAACTCCCTTTAAATTAATAAAAATAACATATCCATAAAGAAACGACCTATTGACTATGCGCTAAGCAAAGGTATTATTTTTTCCGTATCGTTTTTAGGAAAATCAACAAAGGATTATACATAACTTTCGGTAAGTGCCCGCCTTTCAATCATAACAAAAGTCGATTTCTCATCTTATTGCATTCATATTTCACGAGAGAGACAACCTTTCGTATTTCTAATATACGGTATAAGAGAGGTTAAAAACAATATAAAAAGAATGATTAAAAATGAAAAAACGCACCGAAGTGCGTTTGATATGAATTTAACCTTTTAGTACTTTTTACCTAAAGGCGTTATTAGAATGTCGCACTCACAAATAACCAAATTTTATCTGTATCAACCTTACCTGTACCTGCATCACCTGCAGAGTAAGAAGCTATCTTAACACCTGCCTTATAGTGCTTAGCAAAGCCTTTTGCGTAAACCGCATCAATTTCAGATCCTAAATCAGCACTCCCTTCCTCTGCTGAAAAGTCATGATAAGTAACGGTTAAACCACCGCCTAATATTTTAGCCGCTAGCGTAACGTAAACATCTTCTAGCCCTACCGGTGGTGTATTTAAAAATTGATCGGCCCAGCCATTAAACTTATGTGCTGTAGCTAAAGGAGTAGAAAAGCCAACACCTTTATCACTGCCTAAAGATTCATAACCTAGCTTGGCGGTAACTTTACCAAAGTTATAACCACCTTCTAACATGATATAAGTTGTATCGGCATCAGTAGCATCGTCAGTTTGTGTTGCAAGTTCCGCAGCATACGAGAAGTTGTCTTTTTTACCTGTAAAGCTTACGCCATAGGTGTCTAAACCGTTATCTGTGTTGTCATCAACTTCTAATAAATAAGCATACCCCACTAATTTACCGATAGATGTTTGATATGCCACATTGAGTAAATGATCTTTTGAATCAAAATCTTTCGCTTGTGCAAAAATACGGTTTCTTTTACTAATATATGAATAGCTACCTGATAATTTATCAGAAGCTTGATACATAAATGTTGCTGCATCAAATGTTTGTCTGTCTTGTCTCCAACCAACATGACCAACAAAACGATGACCGTCTAATGTAATCACCTGACGACCAACTTTAGCGGTAAATTTATCTTTTTTGTATTGAATAAATGCTTGGTCTAATTCGGTTGTTTCAGGGTCTGCTACCACAGAATAAATACCTGCATTTAACCCGTTTGTATTATTGTAATCGTCTACACCCGCTATAACACGTGAGTCTTCAAACTCTACTACACCTGTAAAGCCGTTATAGCTTGCTGTTGTGTGAGTTAGGCGTGTACGAAGTGTTAATGCATTTGCATCTTTAAGCGCATTATCTTGATCAACCGATTCATAACGCAAATTAAAATCTAGCGCAGTTTTTGACTCATTCGCAGCAAAAGCCGTTAATGAGGTTGATGCTAATGTTGCGGTGATAAGTACAGCAATTTTGCTTAGTTTCATGTTTAAGATCCTATATATAATAATTAGGTTTATATTAAAGTTATTATTTTAAAAGTTGTTGATTGGTATCAATTTTTAAGCGACTTCTTCTTTTTTAGATGACGTTTTTTTTGACGTTGTAATCGTTTCCACTTTTCGTTGTTTTTCATATAAAAAAGTGAGGACAGATGAACGTAAATTATTGTAATTAGGATCTTTAGCCAAAGCTAAACGATCACGCGGTCTAGGTAGGTTTACATCCAAAATTTCGCCTACCGTTGCTGCTGGGCCATTGGTCATCATGACTATACGGTCGGAGAGTAAAACGGCTTCATCAACATCGTGAGTGATCATAATGACGGTGTTGTTTAACTCATCTTGAATTTCCATTAATGAATCTTGCATATGCGCACGGGTTAATGCGTCTAGCGCACCAAAAGGTTCATCCATTAATAACACTTCGGGTTGCATGGCAAGTGCTCTTGCAATACCAATACGTTGTTTCATACCACCCGATATTTCATCAGGTAACTTATGTGCAGCGTGGTCCATATGCACTAAATGAATATTATGATTGATCCAATCTTTCATCTCGCTGGCCGACATTTTATTTCTAAAGACTTCTTTAACGGCAAGTTCAACATTTTGGTAACAAGTTAACCAAGGTAATAAAGAATGGTTTTGAAAAACAACAGCACGCTCTGGCCCTGGCTCTCTTACTTCTTTATTATTAAGTAAAACGCCGCCTTTAGTGGCTTGGTATAAACCAGCAACCACGTTAAGCACTGTTGATTTTCCACAACCTGAGTGACCAATTAATGAAATAAACTCGCCCTTTTTAATTTGTAAATCTACATTTTGTAGCGCAGTGAAATCCCCTTTTGGGGTTGGGAAAACCATATCGATTTTGCTAATGTTTAATAACGTTGTCATATTTTTTCCTAATTCGAATGTGTAAATACAATCGGATAAATATTATGGATATAAGCTGATAAATTATGGGCTACAGTTTTGCGCTGTCTTTGTTCCAAGACACGTGGTATTGAATTTTTTGCATAGTGCGGTCTAATAAAAATCCAATAAAACCTATTACCACTACAGCGGTCATAATGCGGCTTAACGAGTCTGAACTACCGTTTTGAAATTCGTCCCATACAAACTTACCCAAACCCGGGTTTTGAGCTAACATTTCAGCGGCAATTAATACCATCCATGCCACACCTAACGACATTCTCATGCCGGTAAAAATTGAAGGAATAGCGGCAGGAATTACAATTTTTTGAATATGCTTTAATTTAGGTAAACGTAATACTTTACTTACGTTATCCCAGTCTTGGTTTATGCTGATCACACCCACAGAGGTATTAATAACCATTGGCCAAATACAACAAAGCGTTACAGTAATTAATGAGTTAACGAATGATTTTGCAAAGTATGGGTCATCTGATACATACAAGGCACTCACTGCCATAGTTACGAGAGGTAACCAAGCTAAAGGTGAAACGGGTTTAAAAATTTGAATTATAGGGTTAATGGCTGTATTTAAGTTTTTACTTAATCCAATGGCGATCCCTAGTGGTATAGCGAAAAAAGCGGCCAGTATAAAACCACTCATTACCGTTATTAAGCTGGTAATAATTTGGTCTAAAAAGGTTTCTTTGCCTGTATATGCACGTATTTTAGGTTCGTAAGTAGGATCTTTAGCCACCCTTTTAGCATTTCGCTCTTCTTGTCTTTGATAGAAGGCATCGGCTTTATCACGCTCAGCTACATGTTCTTGATAAAGGTTCACCATTTGAGTACCAACCTCAGATGGACCTGGAAATTTACCTAGTGATGTATTAATACTGCTGGCAGCTATTGTCCATAAAAACATAAAAATCAGCATACCAATCACAGGTAACAATACAGGTTTTGCATAATAGTTAAAAATTCTGAAATTCGTTTTAAATTGGCTGAAACTCGATGTTCCCGCTACCAATTTACTTATTAAGGTTGTCATTTTTTCTCCCCTTTGCGTAGACCACTTACATGGTCTACGCAACACATGATTAAATTAAACGTACGGTTAGAACTAAACTTAACGGTGAATGTTAAAGTTTGTCGTCAGCTTTCAAACCAATTTTAAATTGGTTGATATAAGCATTAGGTTGAGTACCGTCGTAAACTAAATTATCAATAAAGTGTGTTTGAGGATTACGGAAGCCTGTTTCAGTTTCAAAATTAGGGAACTCACTTGCTTTAATTAACTTGTCAGCAATTAACGATTTAGCTGCAGCGATATAAATATCAGGACGATAAACTTTTTTCGCTACATCTTTATACCAGCTGTCAGGCTTGTGCTCGCTAATTTGCCCCCAACGACGCATTTGTGTTAAATACCAAATAGCGTCAGAGTAATAAGGGTAAGTAGCGTTATGGCGGAAAAACACATTGAAGTCTGGCACAGCGCGCTTATCACCTTTCTCGTATTCAAAGGTTCCTGTCATTGAGTTAGCAATAACGTTGTAGTCAGCTCCTACATAGTTTGATTGCGATAAAATTTTAACGGCTTCTGGACGGTTAGCATTATTGTTATCGTCTAACCACTTAGCAGCTCTGATCAATGCACGTGTTAAACGTAGAGTAGTAATTGGATATTTTTCAGTGAAAGATTTAGATAAGCCAAATACTTTTTCTGGGTTGTCTTTCCAAATTTCGTAATCGGTAACAACGGGAACACCAATACCTTTAAATACCGCTTGTTGGTTCCAAGGTTCACCTACGCAGTAACCATAAATAGTACCTGCTTCCATGGTGGCTGGCATTTGCGGTGGAGGTGTCACAGAAAGAAGCGCTTGTGCGTCAATATTACCTGAAGTATCACCTTTATGTGGAGCGTAAAAACCAGGGTGAATTCCACCCGCCGCTAACCAATAACGCAGTTCATAGTTATGAGTAGATACAGGAAACACCATCCCCATTTTAAATGGCTTACCTTTATCAATGTAACTTTGTACAACAGGTTTTAATGCATCCGCTTTGATTGGATGCACCGGACGCCCATCTGCCATTTTAGGAATGTGTGGCTTCATTTGCTCCCAAATAGCATTTGATACAGTGATAGCATTACCATTTAAGTCCATTGAAAATGGTGTAACAATCTCGGCTTTCGTACCGTAACCTATGGTTGCTGCGATAGGTTGCCCTGCTAACATATGAGCACCATCTAAACGCCCATCAATAACACCGTCTAATAAAACTTTCCAATTTGCTTGTGCTTCAATCGTGACATATAAACCTTCGTCTTCAAAAAAGCCTTTTTCGTAAGCGATAGCAATTAGCGCCATATCCGTTAATTTAATAAAACCAAATTTAAGTTCTTCTTTTTCAGGAAAACCTAATTCTTCGGCTTGAACAGACAAGGTGGTAATAACACTTGTTAATAAACAGGTACTCGCAACAATTGCGCTACAAATGGTTTTATTAAAGTTTTTTAAGGGTTTAGCAAACATACTTTTCTCCAAATAAAAAAGCCCACAACGACATTGAAAATAAATTTCAATCGCTATGGGCTACAATGCCAAACTAATAAATAACCACGCCGTTGCAGTAACATTAGTTTAATGTGTTTAAGCGCTACTCTAGAACTTATCTATACAGTAGCGCTTAGCGTTTAACATTACGTTATTGCAATATTAAACCGTTATCTTTTGATATTTATCAATACAATCATTATGCCAATAGTTACTTTTACTTATTTTACATAAGGTTATGTTTATTTAATAAATGCTTAGAGTAATTATTCAAAAACTTCGCACCTATCTTGATCGTATTTTTATACATTTGGTGCACGACCAATGGCTATAAAATCGCGGCCAATGACAAAATGTTCTTAGCAACGTCTTCCACTTTCTGTCCATTATCCATCGCCATTTTTCTCATGCTGTGATACGCCTCACGTTCAGAATAGTCTTTATTTTGCATCAACAATAACTTGGCTTGTTCAACGGTACGTTGGTTTGATAGCTTATTTTTAGTTAAAGCAAGTTCTTGTTTTAAGGTTTCGTGTTCGACAAAACGAGCAATGGCAGTATCCAATATTGACTTAATACGTCTAAAATCGGTTTCTCCTGCTACATAAGCAGTTACGCCAGACTTAATCAGTAAGTTTATAAGGTCGGTGCCCTCTTGCTCTGAAAACATAACAA
Organism: Pseudocolwellia agarivorans; assembly: GCF_002000085.1. Taxonomy (GTDB): domain Bacteria; phylum Pseudomonadota; class Gammaproteobacteria; order Enterobacterales; family Alteromonadaceae; genus Pseudocolwellia; species Pseudocolwellia agarivorans. The sequence continues at coordinate 33,854 of NZ_MUZU01000019.1, read as the reverse complement.
TAGGTTTAGGTGAGTACTTAGAAATGTAATTTAAACTTTCAAGCATACGCTTTTTAGGAAATTCAACATCAATCACAAGAATATCAGGATTATGTTTTTCAACTTCTTTGATTAACGATACGTTATCAGGGCCATCGCTGAGTAAACTACTACTATTTAATACGGAACAAATTTCGTAATGAGTACCCGATAAAACTTTTACTAAGTTATTACGTTTACACAGTTCGTGTTCAATTAATAAGATGTTGTATTTCTGTTTTGTATCACTTTGTTGTGACAACTTTTTTATAGAATTCATATCTTTCTCGATAGCTATAAAAATAATATATAAACAGCATTATCCAAGTATTAGACCAACACGAGAGAAAGTTAAATTAGATTATTTATCAGTAGGTTATAATATTATATAGATAGGTAAATAAAATGAATGTACCTAAATGATGCAATGATGCGCTAATGTGGACGGTTTAAATTGGGAGGAAGATAAAAATTGATCAAAAGCACCTAGCTAAAAGTAGTTAAGTGCTTCAATTACATATTAACGTTTAAGTTTTACGTATAAGTTTTACGTTTACGTACAATAAGAGCAAACAATCCTAAAGCAAAAATAGCTAGAGATGGCATTTCTGGCACTGATGCTACATTACCAATTACAATTTCTGTTGGTGTAAATGATACTGACTTAAATGAATCACCTAAGTCATCACCTAACGCGATATTGCTAAACTTGAATGTATTCATTCCGTTAGCTTTTACATCAAAATTTACCGTGGCTAATACAAAACTTACTAAACCATCTTGTGCTGCAAATAAATCATCGCCAAAAGCTAAACTCAATTCAGAGAGTTTTAACGAACCTAGCCCTGAATCTATTGCTACTCGATCACTTGGTAAAAAAGGGTCAACGTCTAATAAGCTACCAAAGGTTGTTGTTTTGTACGCAAGTAATGAATTATCAAATAATAAATTAAAATCGAATGTCGCTACTAATGATGTAAATCCTAAATTTTGCTCAATATCAGAAATAACAATATTGGCCTGCATAACATCGCCCATTTGATAATTTGTGTTATCTAACTCTACTGTTAATAATGTAGCTTGTGAGCTTAATGTGATGAGCAATGATGCGCATAATGCGATTAATTTTTTCATTTTATTTTCCTAAACTTATTTTAATGTATGTAATGTCTCCCCTGTAATGGGGAGACATTATTGGTTCATATTATTGTTCAGCAGCACAACGACTGCGTGTACAGAGTGACATTAATGATCTGACATCACGTGTATTTACAGCACCGTCGTTATTAAAGTCATTTTTAATATCAAGTGTTTCACCTCTTCTTAATAGCAGTGTAAACGCGGTAAGGTCGTTGCGGTCAACATCCCCATCACTATCAAAATCACCTAGCAAGCTTGAGGCAGATGCTAAATTAAGTGAAATAACAACAGGATCATGGTCAGATGCTCTATAAGCGTCACTTCCATAATAAGTATTTAATTGATTAGCTGATTTAAACTCGGTGTTGTAATCAAACGATCTTGGTTCATCAGCATTAATGTGCCAAACCGTAGTTTCAACCACTTGGCTAGTTAATGAGCTTGATGCAAGTGCATGATCTAAATAACCTAATTCACCACCAAAGCTATAAGAATAACCGTTATGACCTAACGATTTTTCAACTAAGTTTTGATAACCATTAGCTTCAATTGCCGTAATAGGGTCTTCTTTAGCGTAAGCGTTTAAATCACCCATAATTAATACATCTGTATCTGTTGTACCTGTAGGTAATGTGTCTAACCATGCTGTTAACGAGTTAGCGGCTTGTGTACGTAAACCATTCCAACAACCTTGTCCGTCATTTATATCCGCATTGTTACCTGAAGCACTGCCACAGCTACCTTTAGATTTAAAATGATTAACCGCTACTGTAATACCTTCATTAGTGGCTATTTCTTTAAAAGTTTGTACTAAAGGTTGGCGATTACCAAAATCGAATGGAGTTTGAGTAGTTGTTACTGCATTACCTTCTAGCGCAACACTTGCTGGCTTATAAATTAAACCTACAGTTATCGCATCTGAACCTAAAGTCGAGCTATTAGGATTAACAAAGCGATAAGTATCAGCGCCCATTTGTACGTTTAGTTTATTCACTAAATCACTAATAGCACTAGTCGTGTTGTAACCATCGTTTTCAATTTCCATCAGGCCAACGATATCAGCGTTTATGGCAACCAATGCTGAAACGATTTTGTCACTTTGGCGAGAAAACTCTTCCGCGGTATGTGCGCCTCGTGCAGTAGGAAAACCACCGCCTAAACCATCTCCATTAAAGTAATTTAATACGTTAAAGCTAGCGATTTTTAATGAACCTTCGTTAGAAAACTGTGGCTCATTGGTACGGCTGTTTGTTGATATAAACTGAGGTTCATTAGTTGGTAACACACGATAGTTACCAAAGCTGAAATCTACAATACCCGTTAAGTTACTAATTGAATCGCCTAAACGAACCGTATTGATATAACTTAAACTAGGCGCTGGAAATGAAACCACTTCAGGGTTTTGCTGGCTATTTTTATCATCTAACAAAATAGTATTTCGGCTATTTCGTTCTGTTAATGCAATAGCTTGAGGGCTATTTGGCGCATAAACGTTTGTTGCTTTAAGTAAACGGCCGTTAGATAAAGACAACTCACCAAAACGTGTTAAATTATAAGAATCAGACACTTGCAGGTTATGCGTTACATTGATCAACATACCTTCAACACTTTCCCAATCAGAGATATTGTCTACAGGTAAACTAATGTCTTGAGGAGCAATAATTTCACCTACTCCGCAATCGACATAAGCAGTAGAAGCCGTTAACTGTGTTCTATTAAATGCCTCTTTAACAACACCTTGTACTCGTACTTTATGGCCAATAGCTGGCATACCTGTAGTTGCTAGGTTTTCATCAAAAACAAATAAACCTTCAGAAGTCTCATCAGATAAATCTTGGTCTGTAAGTTCTTCTTGTACAAAGTAACCGTTAATAGATGCTACTGTTGAAGTAACAACACCTTCAATAGTTTTTGTTTCACCTATCACTAAAGATTCAGTTCCTGAACCTTGAATAGTATGAATATAATCAGCGCTATCGTTACATGAACCAATAGGTAATGTAGGCTCGGTTGGCGTACCTGGATCCGTTGGTGTACCTGCATTTGCATTATGAGAGCCTAAGAAGCTGAAAGTATTGCTTGGTTCTGCATCCCATTCGGCTGCAACATCAAAGGCATCAGTTCTGTTTGAATCGCCTTGAGTAATTGAAGCTTTTCTTATTAGGGTTTTGTTACTCCCCCAGCTTTGCTTAACACCGTAAAAACCTACTGAATCAATAATCGTATTGCCATTGGTTAATTCGATATAATCATCACCATTAAAATTAGCAGCGCCAGTAAACACATCAATTTTACTAACAATATCCCCACTAGCTTGGCTATTACCTAGCACCAATACATTATTTGACAATAATTGACCTGATAAACTTAAAGTACTTGTTGGCGATAAGCTGCCGTTTGAATAAAGCTTAAATTCATAACCCGTTAAATCGATAGTCCCCAATGTTGGGTTATATATTTCAACCGCTTTATTAAAACTACTGCCTTCTACATATTCAGAAATAAACAAATCTGCTCCGCCAGGTGCTGGCGTAGGATCTGTTGGTTCTGGATCGGTAGGCTCAGGATCAGTAGGTTCGGGATCTGTTGGTGTTGGATCTGTCGGTTGTTGGCCCGTACAGCTTTGTGTATAAATTAATGAAATCCATTCAGGGTGATCTATAAAGGGGTTACGGTTACCTTGAAATTCATAAATTCTGTTATTACGTTTTTGTTCAAACTCATCAACAGGATCGTTTTCATTCCAGCTTAACAGTGCACATAATTTACCTAATTTTGCTTCACCAGTGCTGGTTAAACGGTTTACAACTTCTAAATCGGGTGTTGAAGAATCATTACCTGCGTAGCGTGTGTCCATATAAAAAATGATACGAGCAACATCACCTTTTACTGCATCACGTGGTTCAAACGAATCACTGTCTACTCTATTGGCTGGCGATTCAGCTAATGGACTATCGCTATAATCAAAATCTAAATTTCCACGAGATGAGTTAACCGAAATATCGGTGGGACGTAAATGATGAATATCGGTATAAGCATGCGCACTGCTGCTAGGAAAACCATGACTTTTAGCCCAAACATGTTCACGATTCCAGTTATCCTGATTACTAGATTGAGCACCGCTACCATTTGAAGACTTAGCTAATGAAAGGCCTCGGTAAAATAAAATAACATTGTTGTTATTTAATGGATCTTCATCGGTTTGTGTTAAAGCAGTCCAAACTTCAGAATACGTTAATTGCTTATGATTTTCAGAAATAGTATTGCTAATGCTTTCTTTAATTATTGATTGGCTTTGAGCAGAATTTACGGCATCAAATACTTGAGCATAATAATCGTTGTCATTAAAGTTGGCAGCATTCGCAATTTTAGTTAAGTCAGGACAATTAAAACAAGCATCTGTAATCGTATCTGTTTCCGGTGTTTCTCCACCTTCTCCATTGTCGCCTCCATTATCACCTGTAGCAGCTCCAGCAGTAACAAGTACGTCATCAAGTCTTAAATATTCAGATCCAGCACCGTTTTGCATAGCAACTTTAATCACTAAAGTTGAACCTTCAGCAATGTCTGCTTCAATTGTGGTTGATGTAAAATCATCAATTAAAGTGTGTTCAGTACTGCCTAAACCTTGCCAATTTGGCACTTGAACAAATGCACCACCATCAACAGAGTAGAATAAATCAAAATAATCATCAGCCTCATGTGTACCTTGTTCTGCAGCTAAAAGAGATAATTTGATATCCGATTTATTTGAAATATCTATAGATTCTGACATCCATTGCACAACACCATCAACATCTCTGGCTTCCATTACGGCATTTGTGACTTTAAACCAATCTGAAGAAGCTGTTAACGAAGCATTGCTAACATCAATAGACCAACGGTCTACATTTGCCATATCAATTGTTGAATTAACAGCGCCTTTATTATTTAGTTGAGGATCATTGAAGTTTTCACTCCATAAGTCTTCAGCATAAGCAGAGGTACTTATTAGTAAAGCTGAGGATATACACAAAGCCAGTTGACTTTTTGTATACGTAAATTGGGCTGATCTTGGTACTAATGAATCGACTTTAACCGTCTTTTTCTTGAACATTGAACACTCCAGATGATAACTAAATTAAAAGAGAATATAGGCATTAATACAAACACCTTATTGAGCATAATAATGACGTTGAATTGTTACATTAGTGTTATTAATATATTACACAATGTAAAAACCTGACTAATCAGTCTACTTTATAACGCCGTGTAATATATATGTCACATGAATAATTTTCACGTGCTAACCAAATAGACAATAAATTTATATGTATGTATTAGAGGAGGTTTTAATTTATAAAGGCATTAAATTGAAAGAACTAGACGATAAAAAGCAAAAAAAACTATAAAAAATCCAGCTAAATATAGCTGGTTTACATTAATAATATTTTAAGATGAAACCACCAGTTTCGTTTACAGGTAATACAGAAGAGAATTTATTCGTTTATATAAATTACAATTTTAGAGAGGGTTTTTACAGCTTTGTTTGTAGCGTATATTGAAGAAGTATTGAGGGATGTAGATAATTAATATTAAGCTATGAATAACATAGCTTAATATTTATGTTGATCATTTTAATGAGCGTTTTGCATTTTATACTTTTTCAAATATGCTTGTGCTTCATCTATATTTTTCTTAGGTACGGGTTTAGATTTTACTTCATCAATAGCTAGTGGTGTTAATCCCTCATTCCACTTACTAATTCTAGCATCGTCTGGCAAAGCAACTCCTAAATTCAGCCCTACAAAAGGCACTGTATTTGGTTTAATGTAATACGTTTTACCTGCTTCAAGGTTTAAATTTGTATATGCCCACTTACCACCTTGAGTTGGATCAATCATAAAATCGTGTTCTCCTGGTAAAGTTAAATACTGGATCATTGATCCTGCCTTTAATGTTCCAATAAATTTATTACCGTCCCATACTTCAAAATCAACACCATCGCCAAGAAAAATACGAGGACGAACAATGCTCACCATAGATTGATTACTTTGAACATTATCAACTTTGTTTACAGTTTTCATTTTAGCAAGGCTTGAACAACCACTAGCTCCGAATAGAATAAAACCAAATAAACTGACATAAATAATTTTTCTCACAACATTTTCCTTAACTTATTTTAAATAATATAAATACGAATGCTAATACACGCGCCCTAAAACTCTTTTAAATGATTCAACACGCGTTTGCTTGATATAGGATACGGTGTTTTAAGATTTTGTGCGTATAACGACACTTTTAACTCTTCTAGCATCCAAGTAACGTCTGACAATTCTTTTGATAATGGCTGGCCTTTCTTCTGTTTACCTAATACGGCTTGATAAGCTGAGTTGGCTTTTTCAATTTCAATCATTTTTAAACGATCTTGGTTTGGATCTATAGGTAGTTTTTCTAAACGCCTGATAATTGCTTGTAAGTATCGGTTTATATCATCTAGCTTGTCGTGACCAGATTCAGTGACAAATCCTTTAAACACAAGCGATTCTAGGTGCTGTTTGATATCACCATGCGATTGAATAATGTTTAAACTCACATTACCTTTTAGCTTTTTACGTATGTCGTGTGCTGTGCTTAACGCTTTTTCTACTTTTATGGCGCTATCTAATACACAATCAGCAATTTCTGCACGTATGTAATCTTTCGCTTTGGTAAACTCTTTTTCGCTGCGTGGTAAAGGGCCATGAGTCAGCAATAAATGCTGGCACGCGGCAACAATACAGTCTTGCAATAAATCAGTAATTGAACCAAACGGATTAAAATACAAACCCAGCTTCGCTTTGTTCGGTAGCTTTTCTTGCAGATATTTAATAGGTGACGGTATGTTTAATAAAATTAATCGGCTAGCGCCTTTTAACATGGCTTGTTCAGCAATTTCTTCTTGTTCAAACAATTCAATCGCGACACTTTTGTTTTTATCGACTAAAGCAGGAAAGGCTTTTATGGTGATATTAGCGACTTTTTTCTCGTAACCTGTAGGTAAATCTTTAAAGTCCCAGGTTTCAATATCAGTTCTTTCAATTCCTTTATCTGCAACTTGCTTGATAGAAGCTTTAACTTTGCCTTGTAGTTCAGCTTTTAATAAATCGAGATCGCGGCCTTGTTTAACTAGTTTTCCTTTTTCGTTCAACACTTTAAAATTCATGGTTAAGTGAACAGGTAGCTCGATACTGTCCCACGAGTTTTCAGGTAATCTAACGCCCGTCATTCTGAGTAACTGTTTTTCAAGCACTTCAACTAAAGGTTTGTCGGTATCTGTCATGGCCGTTACACAAGCTTCAGCGTAATTAGGTGCTGGTACAAAGTTTCTACGTAATGATTTAGGTAAACCCTTTATTAACGCTACAACTAAGTCAAAACGAAGTGCGGGTATTAACCAGTCAAAACCTTCTTCATGAACTTGATTAAGAATACCGATAGGAATAATCACGCTAATGCCATCGTCAATATCGCCCGGTGTAAAATGGTATTGTAGCGGTAAAGTTAGGTTGCCTTGTTGCCAAGTGTCTGGATATTCAGTTTTTGATAACTCTTCAGAGCTTTCATTTAATAAAAAGGCTTTAGTAAAATGTAGTAACTTGCCATTTTTATGTTTTTCTTTTTTCCACCATGATAAGAAACTACGTTGGCAGTTAACATGTTCGGGAATTTTTGATGAGTAAAAATCAACGAGCTGTTGCTCATCAATTAAAAAATCTTTACGTCGAGCTTTTTTCTCTAACGTTTCAATCTCATTAATAAGGGCTTTGTTGTCTTTAAAGAAACTTTCTTGAATAGTACATTCGCCATTAACTAATGCTTCTCTAATAAAAATTTCTCTACAAGTATCAGGTTCAATTTTATTAAAATTAACTTTACGATTTGCGACTAAAATTAAACCGTAAAGTGATACTTGTTCAGATGCCATAACAGCACCTTGTTTTTTCTCCCAATGAGGTTCGCTATAACTCTTTTTAACTAAGTGTTCAGCTAGAGGTTCAATCCACTGCGCATCAATTTTACCTACCATGCGAGCAAACAGGCGGCTGGTTTCTACAAGCTCTGCGCCCATGATCCATTTAGGTGATTTTTTAGCAACACCAGACCCCGGAAATATATAGAATTTACTACCACGAGCTCCTTTATATTCTCGGTTTTCATCTAATTGCCCAATATGGCTCAATAGCCCAGATAGTATGGCTTGATGGATGGTTTCTTGATTTTTCTCTTCTTCAAAATCGATACGCGTTACCTGAATTTTTAGGTCTCTAAAAGTCGATTTTAATTGTGAGAAAATATCTTGCCATTCTCTAACACGCATATATGCAATAAAGTCTTTTTGGCACATGCGTCTGAACTGATTACTGCTTAATTCTTTTTGCTGATCGGTTATATAATTCCATAAATTAAGTAAGCTAATAAAGTCAGATTGTGGATCTTTAAAACGGTTATGTTTTTCATCAGCAGCTTGTTGTTTTTCGTGTGGGCGTTCACGTGGGTCTTGAATACTTAGCGCGCTTACTATGATCAATATTTGTTCAACACAACCTAAGTCGATTGACGTTAAAATCATTTTTGATAATCGGGGATCAATAGAAAACTTTGAAAGCAAGCGCCCTATTTTAGTTAAAACAACTTTAGATTGAGGCTGTTGCTTGTTACCGCCATTGCTTTGATAAGATATAGCAGCAAGTTCTTCTAGTAATTTAACGCCATCATTAATATTTCGACCATCAGGCGGTTGTACAAATGGAAAGTCAGAAATACTGCCTAAATCTAGCGCGAGCATTTGTAAAATAACCGTAGCTAAGTTTGTTCTAACAATTTCAGGATCAGTAAATTCAGGTCTACCTAAAAAATCTTCTTCTGAATATAAACGAATACAAACACCCGCAGATACGCGGCCACAACGACCAGAACGTTGATTAGCACTGGCTTGTGAAATAGCTTCAATCGGTAAACGCTGTACTTTTGTGCGATAACTATAACGAGAAATCCGTGCAGTTCCTGGATCTATTACATATTTAATCCCCGGAACCGTTAAGCTGGTTTCAGCAACGTTTGTCGCTAAAACAATATTTCGACCGCTATGAGGTTGAAATATTTTGTTTTGTTCTTGTACTGTTAAACGTGAATACAAAGGTAATATATTGGTAAAGCGTAAGTTTGCTTTTTCTAACGCACTTGCTGTGTCTCTAATTTCACGTTCGCCGTTTAAAAATATAAGAATGTCGCCGTTACTTATATCACTTAATTCATCTACCGCATTTAAAATGCCTGATATAACATCTAGATCGTCTCGTTGCGTATTGCCTTCATCATCGTTTCCACCTGGCTCATTTAAAGGGCGATACAATATATCAACAGGAAAGGTTCTGCCCGATACTTCTATAATAGGTGCGTCGTTAAAGTGTTTTGAAAAACGTTGAGGATCAATGGTTGCCGAGGTAATAATAACTTTTAAATCAGGGCGTTTAGGTAATATTTGTTTAACATAACCTAAAATAAAATCTATGTTTAAACTACGCTCATGGGCTTCATCAATAATTAAAGTATCGTATTGGCGCAGTAAACGATCTGTTTGCATTTCAGCTAATAAAATACCGTCTGTCATTAACTTTACATGACTGTGTTCGTCGACCATGTCGTTAAAACGAACTTTATAACCGACACATGTACCTAATTTTGTATTTAGCTCTTCTGCAATACGTGTTGCGACTGTTCGTGCAGCAATACGTCTTGGCTGTGTATGACCAATAATACCGTCGATACCGCGACCCAGTGCTAAACATATTTTGGGAATTTGTGTGGTTTTACCTGAACCTGTTTCACCCGCAATGATAGTGACTTGGTTATTTTTAATGGTTTCTGCAATATGCTCTACGTTTTGAGATACCGGTAAAGATTCGTTATAGGTTACTTTAGGAAGCTTGCTTATTTTAGCCTGTTTATTGAGTAAAGATTTTTCAATTAATTTGGCTACTTGTAATAAAGCGTTATTCTTTTTGTCGCCTTCACTCAGTTTTTTAGCATTAATTAACCTATTTTTTAGGCGTGCTCTGTCGGCCCCTTTTGTTTTAGGTAATAAATTAAAAAGTGATTGAATTTCAGGAATAGGATTTGAACTTACTTCTAACGACACAACAGGCTCTAATACATAGTTACATTGCAACTATAATATCAGTTTCTACCCAAAATGGCAGTAAGTTCATTTTATTTGTTTAAGTCTTACTTATAATTAAGCAGTTGATTTATGGCTTAATTTATCAGCAATTTCACCTGAACGTATATGTTTATCAATAGCCCGTAAAACATCGTTACGGCAAATAGTACCAAGTAAATTACCATCGTCGTCTACAACGGGATAAACCTTAGGCTTGTTTAACAACATGGTTTGGCCTAACTCTATAATGCTGTCGTAAGGTTTAACTGTTAATACGTCTTTTCGCATCATCTCAGACACATAAGCAAAATGTTTATTGTGATAAATACTATCTAACATTTTAGACAGCACATCATTTTCAGATAAAAAACCGACTAACTGATTATTAGTATCAATAACAGGACCACCAATTTGTTTCGTTTTTAAAAATCTTAACGAAGCTTCTTGCACAACCATGTCAGGTGAAAAAGTTACAGGATAATGATTCATATAATGTTGAACTTGTAATGATTCCATACCACTTGCCCTTTGTTGTTTTTATTGGTTATATCCCTCTTCCCACTGAAACATGCATCTTGAATGGTTACGGGGATATTCTATAACTGTAGACCTTAACGTGTAAAAATACTCAATTTTATTCATTATTTTATCAACGACAGTAAAGCTGAAGCTTCTAATTCACTATTTTGTTGATTTAATTGCTTAACAGCTCCTTTAAAAAGGCTTTTCAAGTGCCCTTTTAAATGCGGTAAAACATCACTTTTGTTAATATCTTTTAACTGGCAAAACATAGCTAAACAATAAACCGTTTCTAATTCAGTTAATGTTGATTGCCTATTGGCCTGCCGATTATTACAAGATCCACACCCACCTTTAAACTGAAAGGCGGTATTAGAAAATATAACTCCAAATCCCATAAAACAAGCGACTAAATCTATGGTTTGTGGAATGTAGTCTTTGCCGCCTGGTGGCAATTGTGGCGAATGATACACAAGGAGTGAGGCTAATATTTGCGCAAATGAAGACACTAAGTCTTGTGGTTGATTAACTTGTGCTGGGTTATAACTAATTTCGATTAAATTCTTATTAGCGATATTTCCACGAGTAATACTTTCGCCGCCATAACTAACCTCAGCTAAATTTCCACTATCATAAGTGTTTTCATTGGCAATCGTAATGTTAGCTGAAGCTCCACGTAATAAGCGACTTGTTGACAATTTAGGTATCTCATTAGTAGACGCTTTATGAGGCTCTACTAACACCAAAGGCCAGTTTTCCATACCTGCGTATTTAACCGTTTGGCTAAAGACTTGTTGCGCCATTTCATGAACGCTAGACACTCTGCCCGGATAAAATTTATTGCTAGGTAAAATAAGCTGACTATCATTTTTTAAAAAATCACCATTAAGATGAGTTATTGCCCACGCATAAGTATCTGCAATCCAGTTGTGTACACTGTCTTCAATAACGGGTTTTGTTTTAAATAAATCTAAAATCATATTTGTATCTTATTATCGTAAAAACGAGGAAGTTTAGTTAGCTGATTTCGCCTGTTGTAAAGCCCAATCCCAACCTTGAGTATTAAATAGCGCAACGGTTGAAAGTGAATGGTGATGGCTACCGCTAGACTCCTTTGTAGAATAAGACAGGTAAATTAAGGTTTTGTGTTCAGCATCATAAATTCTGCGTACCTTAAGGCTTTTAAATAAAATACTTTTTGACTGCTTAAAAACAATTTCGCCGTTTTTAGAGCGATCTATCTTATTTAACTGTGCTTCGGTAATTTCACCTGTTTGACGACAAGCAATAGACATATCAGACGGATCGCTAAAGTCTAAATCCGCTTCAACATGACTTATATGGCAAGTAACACCGGTAATAATAGGATCTTGTTTAGCTTCTATCACAACATCTTTTGTTGTAAACAAACCTAAACTCACCTTGCCAACATTATCAGAGCAACCTGATAAGAATCCGATAGTTAATAACGATGGGATAAATAAAGTGGTGAAAAGAGATGAAAATGTTGCGTTTTTCATAATATAGCATCCTTAAATAACGTTTGCTAAAGATGATAAACTATAACAAGGTATGACGTTAGTTGAACTTGATAAAAATTTTTAGATAACAGTTAAATTAATTATTCGTGATTAAATACAACACAATTACGACCATTTGATTTAGCCTGATAAAGTGCTTCGTCGGCACGCTGTAACCATGTATCTTCTGTTGTATTAGGTACCCAAAAAGCGGCACCAAAAGATACTGTAATTTCTTTACCGTCAGGCGTTTTTAATTGTGCTTTAATCGCTTCTCTTAAGTTATTAATAAAAATATCTTGGTTATCATTCAGCTCTGGAATAAGCAATACAAACTCCTCGCCCCCAAAACGATAAAGTCGATCAGACTTACGTATATTTGATTGTACAATCGAAACAAACTCTTTAAGTACCTGATCACCTACAGCATGCCCATATTTATCATTAATTTTCTTGAAATAATCTAGGTCTAACATAACTAATAATTGTTTTGCTCCATTTCTATTCGAAAAAGACAAAGCAGATTCCAAATCAAAATTCATCGCTCGGCGATTAAAAGCCCCTGTTAGCGTATCAACAGAATTTAGCATTTCTAACGAACTAAATTGTTTTTCACTGTGTTTGGCTGAAACAAAGATACTCATAGATAACATTGACGTTGCTACAATATAGGAATCTAGAGAAATAATCGTAAATACATCGGAGAAAAAGATTAACGACATTGATGATAGGAGATTAATACAAAAAGCTTCAAGAGGCTTAATGAAAATAAAAGTGCTGGCTAATACAGGGTAAATCCATAAAAAGCTATTAATGCCATTAGCAACAATAATAGTAACAGCACCACCATTAATAAATAGAGCAATAACAATACTTACTGACCGAATTTTTTTTGAGTAACTTGCGTAGGCAACCAAAGAAACAATACCTATCACTAACATCAAATCAATAAATGCTGCGAGATTATTACCTTCATAAAATCGAATACAAACAAATGGGAAAACGCCAACAACAGCAACAATCCCAAGTAAGAACAATATAGAAAGTTGATATTTTTGTTGCAACTGATTGATCATAGCGCTCTCAAAATAAAAAATTATGCCATCTGGTTAAGAATAATAAAATGACTTATATGAAAAATGTAATACTCGATATTGTAAATATTTTATATAAATAACTACGCCCTCCTACATATTAACAAAAAAATAGATGATTACTTCTTTTATAGTTGATATTCAATAACGTTTTACAATATGCCTGTTTTCTTTAAAGATAAAGTTATAGGGTTTAGGTAGATATTTGAACTCTATAAGAGGTTTAGCGCTACAAACCTAAAGATATATTCCATAAACTCTAGACGAAAAAAAACCGCTAAATAATTAGCGATTTCTTAGAATGTGGCGGTGAGATAGAGATTTGAACTCTATAATAGGTTTAGCGCTACAAACCTAAAGATATATTCTATAAACTCTAGACGAAAAAAAACCGCTAAATAATTAGCGGTTTCTTAGAATGTGGCGGTGAGATAGAGATTTGAACTCTAGAAGGGCTACAAACCCTTGCCGGTTTTCAAGACCGGTGCTTTCGACCACTCAGCCATCTCACCTGAATGCAAATAACGCTGTAGCGTTAAAGCGAGGCGAATATTAAAGACACTTAGTATGTTTGTAAAGTATTTTTTAAAGCAAAAGTGTAATTTTATTTATCTTGTGTAAAAAACACCAAAAGAATGAATAAAAAGCATACATTTCAGGTCTTATTGTAAAATACTCAATCAAAAACACTGAATTATGTTTACAATTACAGTATACGTTCTACAGTTTAGTTACCCCCTTTTTTGCAGTAAGGAATAATATGGATAGACGAATTTTAAGTTCAGTAGTATTTGTCGCATTTTCAATCAGTGCTTTAGGTTGTCAAAATCAACAAACTATAAGTGTGGATGATAATAACCAAACTACAGGTAAAGTTTCAGCTCAGTCTTCTCTTCCTATTCCTTGTAAGAATTATTCATCTCCACTGGTTAAAGATAAAAGTAAAATCAAAGATATGTTGTTCAAAGAAGGTAAGTTAAATAAAACAATGACTGAAGAAGAAATAACTCAGTATGTTAATGACTTTATCAAAAAGAAAAATAAATCATGCAAATCACAAAAGTTAACAGTTATCACTCCCCTATTAGAGAAAATTCATTATGCATAAATTTTTTAAAACCACTCTTTTAACAAGTATTCTTATATCAAGTCACTTATCTTATGCCGAATCTCTTACTAACATTGTTACTCCAACAGATCTGGGTGTGGTTAATAAAGAAAGGATTGCTTACTGGTTAGAAAAAAGAGGCATATTATTTTCAAATGCTACAGAAAAAGAAAAACAAGACGCTGTGAATGTCTACCTTTCTAAAAGAGTATCAGCTAATAGTGCATTTAACACCTTCAATAAAAAAGTATTAGGCCAACACCAAGCAACGTTGAAAGCGATGTCTAACAACTCAGCATCAAAATCAAACAATCAATTATCAAAAATCAGTCGCCCTAACTTTGCCCCTGCCGATGTCAAAAACACAGTAAAAGTACTCGCTATTATGATTGATTTTCAAGACTTAAAGCATGACAACCATGGTTTAAGTGATGGCGATACAGACATGTTTTACAATGAATATCCTAAATCTCATTATGAAGATTTATTATTTTCAGCTACTGGCTATAACGGCCCTTCGAATCAAAATATAGAATCAGCTTACCAATATTATCAACATGAATCAGGCGAAAGTCTTTCGTTTACGGGTAACACTTATGGTTGGATAACGGCAGATAACGATGCAAAGTATTATGGTGCTAATAATAATGATGAAAATGATAGCAACGTAGGCGAACTTGTTATTGAAGCAGTAACCAAAGCCGTCGCTCAAAACCAAATTGATTTAAGTGATTATGACAAAACCGATTATTTTGATAGAGATAACGATGGCAATATTAACGAACCTGACGGCATTGTTGATCATATAATGATATTTCATTCAAGTATTGGTGAAGAGTCTGGCGGTGGGAATTTAGGAACAGACGCTATTTGGTCGCATCGATTTTTCGTGTTTGACGATAACAACCAACCTATGGATATTGTAGGCTCGACCACGAAAATATTTGGTTATACTATAACACCAATAGATTCGTCTACTGGAGTAGTGGTTCATGAGTTTGGCCATGACTTAGGCGTACCTGACGAATATGATACAGGTAATGATGATATTGGCGCTCCTGTGCAGGCATGGTCGGTTATGGGAAGCGGTAGTTGGTTAGGAAGCCCAAGAGGATCACAACCAGTATCTTTTAGTCCTTATGCTAGAGAATATTTTCAAACACGCTATGAAGGAAATTGGGTCAACCAACAAAGTGTCACGTTAACAGAGTCTTTAAACGAAACCCTCACAGTAAATCGCGCGACTAACCACAGCGGTGGCGTTAATCAGATAAAAATCAACTTACCTAATGTTCCTGAAGATTTTGGACAACCTTTTTCAGGCACGCATCAATATTATTCGGGTAAAGGTGATGAATTAAACAACAGCCTCAGCTTTAATGCCTCAATTTCTGGTAGTAACCCGATATTAAGCATGAAAGCCCGATGGGATATAGAACAAGATTACGACTACCTTGTTGTTAAAGTAAATAACCAAGTAGTTGCTGGTAATTATACCAAAGCGACAAATGAATTTTACTCTCAAGTCAAAAACTTTATTAGTGGTGAATCAACTAATCTCTCCGGTGCATCATTACCATTAGGTTGGGTTGATTTAACTTTTAATTTATCAAATTTTACTAATCAAAATGTCAATATTGAAATTGAGTATGTTACTGACACTGCTGAATATGGTTATGGCTTTGTGGCTGATGATATTAAAATAACATCAAGTAACGGTACTATATTCAGTAATGGTGCTGAAACATTGTTCCCTCTTATATTAGATGGTTTTAGCCGGATAAGTGAAACAGTAGACGGAGCTGAACATTATTACTATGTTCAACTACGTAACCACAGCGTAACTGATTCAGCATTAAAAACGATAGACCACGATCCTGGTGTTTTGCTTTGGTATAGAAACGAAGGGGTTGAAAACAACAATGTGAGTCAACATGCGGGGGAAGTTTTTATTGGTGTAGTTGATGCAGACCAAACACTTATTAAACGTAATAACGCTATAAGAACAACCGAAAAGCAATTACGAGATGCTGCTTTTAGTTTGTATGATCAAACGACTTCGACCTTTGATACATCATTAACGAATAACGCTATTTTTAATGATAGAGATGATTACTCTTCACCACTTCAACCAGAGTCGGGTATTAAACTACCGACTTTAGGTTTAAATATGGAAATTATTACACAAGCTTCTGATAGTTCAACAGCGACTGTTTTATTAACAAAAAATGAAGTAAGCAGTTTAGTAAAAACGCAAAATGGGTTAAGTGTTAGCCTTTCAATTGAAGACGATGAAATAACCGATACGAGTATTTTTACTTGGAAAATGGGTGATGGTACACAGTTAACGGGCAGCTCTGTTAATCATACTTATCAAAGTGCTGGCTCTTATAATGTTGAAGTGTCTTATACAACTGATAGTGGTGAGAAAGAATTATCAAAATCAATTACTGTTGGATCTCCCATACAGGGTAATATCAATTTATCAGCAGATAATACGCAATTAAATTATAGCGCCACACTAACGGGCGGCCAAGGCAACTTTACCTACCGGTGGGACTTTGGTGATAACGAAGGTGTTTCAAGCTTGGTTTCTGGTGCTTATACCTACAAGAACGCTGGTGCATTTACTGTGTCGTTAACCGTAACAGATGAAACCGGTGAATCGTTTGTTTTCACTAAAAGCATTACGATAGACAACCCCTTAATTTCTTCGTTTACATCTTCAACAAATAATTTAATCGCAAGCTTTACCAGTAATGTAGCAGGAGGAAGTAAACCCTATAGTTATTTATGGGATTTCGGTGATTCCCAAACAGATACCTCGGCAACACCTAGCCACACTTATGCTACTGCTGGTGCTTATACGGTGAGTTTAACGATAACAGATGCAGATGAAAAAACACAAACGGTAAGTAATAACATAACCGTTAGTGCCACAACCACCGTTACGAATAATCAAAATCAAAGTAGCTCAAATAGCGATTCAGGTGGCTCTATGGGTTGGTTTATGTTTAGTATTATTGGTTTATTAGGCTGGAGAAAGACGAAGCTAAACAAATAATTTTTTAATTATAAATTCCATCTTAAATAAAAAAGGTCAGATAAATATTTATCTGACCTTTTTAGTTTCATTCTCTTATAATTTGCTCATTAAAAGCTAAACATCAATCAACTTATAACAACTCGGCTAATACTTGCGCTGGATGTCGTGCTTTTAAATCAGCAAAGCGTTTTGTTTGACTTCTACATGAAAAGCCAGTCGCCACAATTTGTTGCGCGTTTAAACGCTCTAATTTAGGCTCCCAGCTTGATTCAAATAATGTTTTAGACTTTTCTACATTCACTTTTTCATGGCCATATGTACCTGCCATACCACAACAACCTACACTCTCTTTTTGTAAAGACAAGCCTAACGCATTAAATATAGTAACCCACTGAGTTTCACTATTAGGCAATGCAGTTTTCTCTGTACAGTGTGAGAATAATTTATATTCTATTTGAGAAGTTAATTGCAGCTTTTCTTGAATGATATCTAGCTTAGGTAATAACCACTCATGAGCTAACATCACGTTAAAGTCACCGCGGTTTTCGCCTAACACTTGTTTATATTCGTCTCTGTAGCAAAGCACTAAAGAACCATCTAAACCGATCATAGGTAAATCTAAGTTGTGTAATTTATTTAAGAACTCAGCTGTATTTTTAGCCGTTTTAGCAAAGCGCGCTAAAAAGCCTTTTACGTGCTGTGCTTTACCATTAGGTTTAAACGGTAATAACACAGGTTTAAATCCGCATTTATGCGCTAACAACATCATAGACTCAACCGTTTTAGCATCATAAAACGATGTAAAAGGGTCTTGTACTATTAATATATATTGCTGTTTTTCTTCTTGTGTTAATGCTTCTAACTTTTCTAAATCAAACGCTTCAAACAAACCTTTGCTTACATGATTATTTACACTTTCTTCAAGTGTAGGCACAGATAATAAAGGTGTATTTACATAACCGATTGTCGCGCTTGAAAACGCATCATAAATTTTAGTACTTAATACACTATTAACTAACTTGGGTGCTTTAGCTAACAACGGCGTAATAACTTCTACATTTGCGACTAAGTGGTCTTTCAAAGGACGGAAATAACGCGTGTGATACAAATTCACAAAACGCGCTTTAAAGTCAGGAACGTCAACTTTAATTGGACATTGGCTTGCACACGCTTTACAAGCTAAACAGCCAGACATAGCTTCCATCACTTCATGAGAAAAGTCATTTTTATATTCACTAGAGAAACGACTTTTCATCTTAAATAATGTTTGTTCAAGTAGTTGTTTAACAGACCAACCATTAACATTTTGTTCGAGTTTAAGAACATCTACACCTTTTTGCTCTAATAAGCGTAACCACTCACGCATCAAGCCAGCCCTGCCCTTTGGCGACTGCCTTCGGTCACGCGTTACTTTACTTGAAGGACACATAGGGCTATTGGCATCGTAGTTAAAACATAACCCGTTACCATTACAGTCTAGCGCTGATTTAAACGAGTCTTTTACTTCAATAGGTATTTGACGATCATAAAACCCACGTTTAATTGCATCAACCGAAACTAACTTTTCAGTAGACTCTATCGGTGTACAAATTTTACCTGGATTCATTTTATTAAATGGATCAAAAGCACTCTTAACTTTACGCAGTTCTAAAAATAATGCTTCGCCAAAAAATTCTGGACCGTATTCACTACGATAACCACGACCATGTTCGCCCCACATTAAACCGCCATATTTAGCGGTTAAAGCAACAACTTTATCTGATATTTCTCGTAATAAAACTTCTTGTTCTGGATCACACATATCAAGTGCTGGGCGCACATGTAAAACCCCAGCATCTACATGACCAAACATACCGTATTGTAAATTGTAGCTGTCTAATAATGCTCTAAATTCAACAATATAATCCGCTAAGTTTTCTGGAGGTACCGCTGTGTCTTCGGCAAACGCTAATGGCTTTTGACTACCTTTAGTATTACCGAGTAAACCCACCGCTTTTTTACGCATAGCGTAAAGCTTGTTAATGCTCGCGAGATCGCTTGTTACTTGATAACCAATAATACCGCCAATGCTACTTTCAATATCTTTGTCTAAGCGAGCGGTTAATTCAGCAACTTGATCCGCTAAATCTTCAACACTGGTGCCGTTGTATTCAACAACGTTAATACCATCCATCACTTTACCTTCAACATCAGTAATTAAATCACTCACTGAATGCCATACAATATCTTGTTTAGCGAGATTAAGAACTTTACTGTCAATTGTTTCAACAGACGTTGCTTTAGCTTCAACTAAAGCGGGAGAATGTCTTAATGCTGAATCAAAGCTGTCGTATTTAATATTAATAACGGTTTTAGCTTTTAAAATTTGGTTTAAATCTAATTTAGCTTCACATACAAAAGCTAAAGATCCCTCAGAACCAGTAATAATACGACTTAAATCAACTTGTGTTAGATCATCATTAAACACGTGCTCTAAATCGTAGCCCGTTAAAAAACGGTTTAAACGAGGGAATTTTTCAAGGATTTGTTCTCGATTATCTTTACATGTAGCAAGTACTTGTTGAAGAATTTTACCTAAACTTGAATCTTCTTGTGAAAGTTCAACGGCTTTTTCCATACTCATGGGAGCTGTATGTAAAAAGTCACCATTAGCTAAAATAGACTCTAATTCTAGAACATGATCAGATGTTTTACCGTAATACAAGGAGCCTTGGCCTGAAGCATCGGTGTTGATCATGCCACCAATGGTTGCACGGTTACTGGTTGATAAATCTGGAGCAAAAAAGAAACCAAAAGGTCGTAAATAATCATTGAGTTGGTCTTTAACAACACCCGCTTCAACTCTAACCCAGTTTTCTTTTACGTTGATTTCTAAAATACGATTCATGTATTTAGACAAGTCAACCACTATACCCGGTGTTAAACTTTGGCCGTTAGTACCTGTACCACCCCCTCTTGCGCTAAATTTAATGTTATTAAATTTTTCTTCGTTCGCAAGTTGAGTAATTATTTGAACATCGAATTTATTACGTGGATTTAACACCAACTGTGGCAGTTGTTGATATACACTGTTATCTGTTGCAACAGATAAACGAGCACTATATTGACAACTAATATCGCCTTGGTAGGGCTTAGTTTGTAATAAACGGGCAAATTCTTGATATAGCGGAGCTACGACTTCGAGGTGATCAATCCTAGGTAACATGTAATTATTATATTTCAGCAAGGTTTAACATGCCGTTAGTATATCATGACGTAATTAAGAATTGATTATTGAAAACCTAATTCATTGACACTTTTTTATATTTTAATAGATAAGAATTAACTTACTTTAAAGTTCACTAACTGCTCAATAAAAAAAAGCACCTAAAGTTTAGGTGCTTTTGGATAATGGTATAGTAAATTATTATTTATTTTTAACTCTACGAGTCACTAACCCCATTACCGCCAAAGAAAAAATAGCAAGAGTAGATGGCTCTGGAACATCAAACACTTCTTTCGCTGTCCCCTGAATACCAACAGTGAAACCGTTCCAGTTTTCATTACTTGAGCTTTGCCAAGTTACACTATCAAATGCACCTGTAAATCGGATTGTACCATGAGGTTCACCAGTACCTAATAAACGGTATTCCATAACCCCTCCACCAATATCAACTACATCTTTATATGAAGTGCCAGCTCCCCAATGTCCTCGAAGGTTATCCACACCATCACCAAAGCTTAAAATTTCGAAGTCTTGATCAAAAGCGTAACCATTACCATTTAAACTCACGTATGAGAATACAGGATTTGCAACAGTTTCAGAAAAGGTAAGTGTTTGAGAACCTGCGTAACGCAGTGCAATCATTTCAGCTGCCGTAGGTATATTTTCTACAAATGCACTCGTATAAGGAGATCGAGTTACATCTTCAAACCCATGAAAATAATCAAATCCTGTACCTGTTTGAAGAAACGCATAACCTTGTGGATTAGTATAAGTGATATTAACCGTTGAAGTCGTGGTTACAAACTCACCAATTACTTCGTTTGCTGTGCCTGATTGCCAGTCGGCCCACTGTATAATTGCGGCACTAGCCGTAGCAGCAAATATACAAGTTGAACATAGTATATATTTAATTAATTTTATAAATGCAATATACATATTGGTATCCCTCTCATTTTATTTTATATAACTATAACTAAAGCCAGCATAATAAATGCCAATCTATTAATTACATTTAAATACAATGAATTATAATTCAACATAGATAAAATTGACTTATAACTGTAAAAATATTGGACATATAACAATCAAATGATTAAACATGTTGCTCCCTTTTTACAACATATGTATATAAAAATGTACTCCTGATAAGTTTTGAAAAAAAATGAGAATATAATAATAAGATTAACCATTAACTAAGCCCGACTTTACCTGTACAATTTATTCATAATTTTACTGTTCAACTTTGAGTACAACTCTTTTAGAAAAGCCCATGACAATTAAAACTGATGAATTACGTACAACGCTTATTGATAACTTAGTTTCTCCTGAAGAATTAGCTAATCAAATTCCCCTTGATCAAGAAACCGCTGATTTTATTATCGAAAGTAGAAAAAACATTGAAAACATCATTACAGGTGAAGATGACAGGTTACTCCTTGTTATTGGTCCTTGTTCTATTCATGACACTGAAGCAGCTATTGATTACGCTAAAAAACTTAAGGTATTAAGTGATAAACATAAAGATGAGCTATTAATTGTAATGCGTGTTTATTTTGAAAAACCTAGAACAACCGTCGGATGGAAAGGTTTAATAAGTGATCCTAATTTAGATAAGTCATTTAATGTAGCAAAAGGGTTAAACCTTGCGCGTAATTTGTTAATGGATATTAATAGATTAGGTTTATCTGCCGGTACTGAATTTTTGGATATGGTAACTGGGCAATATATTTCTGATTTAATTAGTTGGGGAGCTATTGGCGCACGAACTACAGAAAGCCAAGTTCATCGTGAATTAGCTTCTGCTCTTTCATGTCCAGTAGGTTTTAAAAATGGAACTGACGGTAATATTCAAATTGCTTTAGATGCCATTAAAGCTTCAAGTGTACCTCATGTTTTATATTCACCCGATAAAAGTGGTCAAATGTGTATCTATCAAACACATGGTAACCCGCACGCTCATGTAATTTTACGTGGTGGAAAAACACCGAACTACCATGAAAATGATATAAAGCAAACACGTGAATCATTAGAAAAATCGAGTATTCATACCAAAATAATGGTGGATTGCAGTCACGGAAATAGCTACAAAGACCATAAAAAACAGATAGATGTTGCAAACTCAATTGCTGATCAAATTAAAAACGGTGAAACATCTATATTTGGTTTAATGGTAGAAAGCTTTTTAGTTGAAGGTAATCAAAAAGTTGAATCTATTGATTCGTTAACTTACGGACAAAGTATTACCGATGCTTGTGTAAACTTAACCGAAAGTGAAGAAATTATTAATGTGCTTGCCAACGCAGTAAAAGTTGCACGCGCTAAATAACACTAAATTATTTATTATTCAGTTTTAAAATATACCCCTTAAAACTGAATAATAAAATACCCTTTATTTTAAATGGCTCTCAGCTTTACCCAATCGATAAGAGTCTATAATTCCTATCAACCAAATAATACCTAATCCGTAAAGATAATAGCTAAAACTGCCTTCAGTCATACTTGCAAGTTCAGTGTCTATCTGATGCCTAATTTCAATAATATCGAGAGGTATTTGTCCGGCTGAAATTTGGTCAGCTAAACTGTGAGCCACCTGAAAAATATCGCTAAATAAGAAGAGTAAAGGTAAAGTAAAAGCGCATGCAAGCACAGCACACGCTATACGCTTATTTAAAATGTAGTGGCCAACACCTGGATATACAAGCGCCGAAAGTAAAACGGCTTTTAAAGCAATATTCAAAACAATGTCCTTGTTCTAATAAGCAAACAACGTTGTAAATTTATTTAAATGACATCCATTTCATTAATGGATTAGCATTACTCTATTGAAATAGGAAGTGAATGGTCAGCGCCCCATTCAGCCCAAGAACCTGCATATAAACGTACATCTTCAAAACCAACAATATAAGCAGCAACAAGAACAATACTTGCAGTAACGCCAGTACCACACGAAAAAATCAATGACGTTTTATTATCACAAATACCATCAAATAACGCTTTTAATTCTTCAGTGGTTTTATATTCAATTGAATTCAGTACCATTCCATAAGGTAAATTAACTGATTTAGGAATATGTCCTGACCTAACACCAGAACGAGGCTCTGGTTCTGTACCCATAAACCGCCCTTTTGAACGAACATCAACAACTAAAGCTGTTTCTGAAGTTATGTTACTTAGTACATCATTACTATTAACCAGTAACTGAGGTTTATAAACAGGTTCAATTATTTCACCTGTAGTTTTTAAAGCTTCGATATGACGATCTTCAGTTAAGTATCCATCTTGTATCCACTTAGGTAAACCGCCATTTAAAATGAAAACATGATCAAAACCAAACGACTTAAAAACCCACCAAGCCCTTGGGGAAGAATATATTCCCTGATTATCGTAAAGCACTAAAGTACTTTGCTTTGTAAAACCTATTTTAGCGGCAAGTTGTTGAATATCTTCTTTTAAAGGAAAAGCATGTATAGCTTGTGATCGTAAATTCGATAATGCTTCAATACTTACTTTGTAGCTGTTAGGAATAGTGATTAATTCATCATAAATAATAGGTTCTTTGCCTATTACAGTCGTTACACTGACATCTAATATAAATAAATCTTTTTTATCAATATTTGTTTTTAACCAATGTGTAGAAACCAACGGGTTATTCATATGCTTTCTCTATGACCTATGTACTAATGAGTACGTTTATATTAAGTTAATTAATAACAAATTGTATACACATAAAAGTCAATAAGTCTTATATTGTAAATCGTTATGAAAAGTATAAAACTAAATCTGAAAGAAATTAAGAATATAAATAAAAGAATGGTGGTATGTGACGAAAATAGAAATATTTCAGGGTAACGCTATTAAAAAAAGGTGCTAATAATTAAATTATGCACCTTTATGGGTATTAGCGAGTATAAAGGCTTACTTTAGTTTAGCTAACAAACCATCACTAGCATCTTCCACTAGATCTAAAACGAATTGAAATCCCTTTGCACCACCATAGTAAGGATCTGGTACTTCAGATTCTTCATGATTACTAGCGTAGTCTAGAAAAAGTTGAATTTTATAATGTAGGTGTTCCGGTGCTATTTTTTTAAGATTTTTAACGTTGTCACTATCCATAGCAAGTATAAGATCAAAAGCGTCAAAGTCTTTTTCTACAACTTTACGAGCTTTAATTTTATCGAAAGAATAACCTCGAGCCATACCTGCTTTTTGAGCACGATGATCTGGCTTTTCTCTAGCATGAGAACCTATAGTTCCAGCTGAATCAATTATAATAGATAAACCCGCTTGATTAGCTTTATGTCTGAAAACAGCTTCGGCACTAGGTGAGCGACAAATATTGCCCATACACACAAAAAGTACTGAGTTAATATTTTTTAAATCGCTGTTTTCTAGCATGTTTCACCTATAATGAAGTTAAAGGACCGCCTAATGATTTAGACGAGATAACATATACTATAATCATTGTTCAGCATTTTTAAAACAATAATTTAATACTTTATTAACAAAAACTTCATTTATAGCCATAATCCTAAAATAATAATAATTAGGCATTCTAAAATATACAATTTAAGCGAGTCATACCAAATAAACGCATCTATTTAGTATGACCATCCTATTTATGATAAAGGAAAGAGTCTGTGATGTAAGGTTTCAACCACTTTATTAGCATCATTTTCTGGTACTAAGAAACACAAATTATGTGCGCTAGCACCTTGGCAAATCATGCGAATATTTACACCTTCAACAGCATCAAAAATAACATTACCTATACCGCTTGTAGTATGAATATTATTACCAATAACCGCTACTAATGATAAACCGTGCTCAACTTTTACTTCACAAAGTTGTTCTAAATCTTCAACAACCGCTTTGGTAATAACCGCTTGTGTTGAACCTGCTGGATTATCAAAGGTTAACGCAATACTAATTTCACTTGTAGTGATGAGGTCTACACTCAGTTCATGCTTAGCTAGAATAGTGAATACTTTAGCTAAAAACCCGCTTGCATGAAGCATTTCAGGGCTTTTAACAGTTACCAGTGTTTGCTCTCGTCTTAAAGCAATTGAACGATATGTAGGTGCAGAATCAACCACTTTTTGAATGCGTGTACCACCTTGTTCAGGCGCTTTACTGCTACCCACAAAAACAGGGATGTTTTGTCTCATGGCTGGAATTAACGTGGCAGGATGCAGAATTTTAGCGCCAAAGGTTGCCATTTCTGCTGCTTCACCAAAACTGATTTCTTTAATCGCTCGCGCTTGATCAGTAATACGGGGGTCCGTTGTAAAAATACCTACAACATCGGTCCAAATAGCTAAATCGTTAGCGTTTAATGCTTCAGCTAAAAGCGCAGCGCTGTAATCGGAACCGCCTCTACCTAGCGTTGTTGTTTGCCCCGCTTCATTTTGGCCAATAAAGCCTTGAGTCACAATCACATTGTTTTCAAGTTCAGGAAGTAGCACTTGCGTAGTATTTGTTTTTAATGCGTCAAGATCAACCACCGCTTTACCAAATAAACTATTTGTTCTCATTATTTGGCGAACATCAAACGCTTTACCGTTTACACCTATGGTTTGTAATACTTCTGCAAATATAATTGAGCTCAGTTGCTCACCGTAAGAAAGAATAGCGTCGGCAATACGTAAACTATGATTTAATGATTGTTCTTTTGCATGCTGAGTAAGTTCAGCCAGTAACTGCTCTACTCTTTCATTTAACTCAAGCTCTTTACTTAAATGTTGAGTAATATTGAATTGAATTGCTTTTATTTTATTAACAATGTCTAGTTGTTCATCTTGTGAAATTTGAGGCTGACTTAAACGCACCAAATAATTAGTTACGCCTGAGCTTGCAGAAACAACCACAACTTTATTAGCTGAGTCACTTTTAATTATATTCGCGCATCTAAGCATCGCCTCATAATCGGCAACACTGGTTCCACCAAATTTCGATACAGTTAAGTTTTTTACAGTAGACATTATAAACTCGCTCTTATTGAATGAGATAATTGAATAGAATTTGTTTGTGAGATATTTAACATTAAAGTCTCCCTAAATACGTTAGTAAACGTTTAAAAAATAAGGAAGAGCATGACTGATTGGATTAGTGTGCAGATGAACTTATAACTAAACATTCAGCCAGAAGCTCTCCACCAACATGGTGACAGCCCTAAGGATTCAACCCTAGCGACCGAATATTATGTGCCATTAACAGTAATATTCTCGGCGGTAGTCCCCCTCAATAATAATCATCGGAATATTGGCTTCCTCATATTATTTACCTGGCTATCGCACCTCTTCTGGTATTAAAAAATACTAATAAAGAATTAGTAGCATTTAACGATGCGTATTAGACACTAAATACAAAAGCAATGCAATAGCCTTTTAGATGGCTATTTGAAAAAATCGAAAGAATATTATTTTACTAATCGTTATACTTAACAAAACATACTGAGTTAGTTAAATATTCATGGATTTATTCTTTATTAAAAAGCTTTTAGGTATTTTATTAATGCCTATTAATATCGTTCTTGTCTTATTGTTCATTGCTATTTTATTATTTAAATACCATCAAAAACTTAGTCGAGGTTTTCTCATATTAGGTTTTATGGTGTTATTCATAGCCTCTACACCTTATATTTCAGATAACTTTATCAAACCGATAGAAAGCCAATATAAAACCTTTAGTAAACAAGATACGACATTAGACTATATAGTTATTTTAGGATGTGGTCATACAACCAATAATGAATTACCTGCTTTAACTCAACTACAAACATGCTCATTACAACGACTAATAGAAGCGTTTAGGATTTTTCAATTACATCCAGAAGCAACAATCATAACCTCGGGTTATGGTGGGGGTGATGTAGAATCGAATGCTGTAAAAGTTAAAGATGCTGCTATATCGTTAGGAATACCTGAAGCTAAAATAATAACTCAACCTTCTCCTAAAGATACAGAAGAAGAGGCCATACTAATTGCTCCACTATTAATTAATAAAAAATTCGCGTTGGTGACAAATGCTAATCATATGCCAAGAGCTGCGCAGTATTTTATCAACCAAAACACTGCCCCTATTCCTGCCCCAACAGGATATTTTTATAAAGGCAGCAATGATAATTTTCTTGAAGAACTCCCCCGATCTACTGCATTAAATCAAACATCTGTTGCTTGGTATGAAAAACTTGGGCAATTTGTGCAGTGGCTTAAACGTTAATTATTTATCAATAAAAAAGATTAAACCGGATTATCGATATCAATAAATACAACTTCTACGCCTAGCTCAGTTTGTAAATGCTCGCCTAAAGCTTTTGCGCCGTAGCGCTCTGTTGCATGATGGCCTGCCGCAAAAAAGTGAATATCCATTTCGTGCGCTACATGAGTCGTTTGCTCTGATACTTCACCAGAAATAAACGCATCAATACCCTGTTCTGCGGCTAATTCAATATAGTTTTGACCACCGCCTGAGCACCAAGCAACCGTTTTAATAGGCTTATTAGAAGGTGGCTGAATGTGTAAACATTCGCGTCTTAACGTGTTGGAAATCAATGTCTGAAGTGCTTCTCCTGTTTTTTCTTCAGTAAATTTTCCTTGAATAGCAACGCTGTAATCATTTCCAATTTCTAAAGGGCCCGTAACGGTTAAGCCAAAAAGTTTAGCAAGTTGTGCGTTATTACCTAAAACGGGGTGAATGTCTAAGGGCAAATGATAAGCGAATAAATTAATATCATTCATTAGAAGTGACTTAATACGCTTATGCTTCATACCTCGAATAACATAAGACTCATTTTTCCAAAAATAGCCATGATGTACTAAAATCGCATCGGCATTTATGCTAATAGCTTCATCTATTAATGCTTGTGTAGCAGTAACTCCCGTCACTATTTTAGTGATTTTTTCAGAGCCCTGTACTTGTAATCCATTAGGACAAAAATCTCTAATTTTTTCCGGTTTAAGTAAGTCTAATAAGTATTTTTCTAATGTTGTACAGGCAATTGTTTTATATGTCATAGTCTTATTTTGAATATTATTGAATGAAGAAAACCTAAGTTTTATTAGGTGTTTTATGGCTAGAGCTCATGCCTGTAACTTTAACAGGTGAAAACTTTGGACGTAACTTCCACTTTGGCTTAATAGGCGTTAATGGCAACACGCGCTTTTTAGCTACTATAATGTAAACAGAACCTAATTGAGGCAAAAAGTTATTAGCAAAACGCTGCCAATAAGAAAACAACTTCCCCTTTCCTATAGTACCAGCAAGTGATGAATGTATTAAATGTTCGTCAGCTAAAATTTCATAGCCCATTAAATGTAACCAGTCTTTTACTCGCATAGAAGAAAAAAATCGCTCATTCCAAGGAGACTTCTGTCGCCTATATGGTATAAAGCTGTTTAGTCCCGCTAAACTAAAAGGATTGTATCCTGTAATAACTAAATAGCCGTTGGGAATTAAGACTCGATTTGCTTCACGTACAACATGATGCGGATCGCCTGTAAATTCTAGAACATGGCTTAACAAGCAAACATCCACGCTATGTTCTAAAAAAGGCAAATCATCAATATCAGAAATTACAGCAGCATCGGGCGATCTTTCATCAATGGTAACCTGATGTTTAATCGTCGATTGACTACAATCCACCTCTCCACTTAAAGCGCCTATTTTAAGTAAATGATATCCAAAAAACTTCGGTGTCCATCGAGCTAAAACCTGATTAATTTCATCAAGAATAACTTTGCCATTAGGTAATTGCTCCCAACCTTTTGGGTAGCGTTGCTTTCTAAAAGCTAAAGCAGGTTTCATATACCTAATTCCCTTAATTAACTGCGTGAATAATAAAGTTTTAAAAACTGATACCGTATTTTAAAACGTTTATATGAACATAATATCTCAAGGTACTGAAACTCGCATCTTGAAGTAGTATGAGTATAATAACCGTATTACAGAAATTATATATTAAAAATAAGTCTAAAATGAATTCAACACAACCTACCTCGCCTCTATTGGTAAAAGCAATTAAGGCTTTTAGCGATAACTATATTTGGTGCATTCATTCAAACACTGCGAATTATATTGCTTTAGTTGATCCAGGAGATGCTGACGTATGTATTAAATATATACAAGACAACAAACTTCAACTAAGCAACATTCTTATTACTCACCGTCATAGTGATCACGTTGGTGGTGTTGAAAAACTTGTTAAGTACTGTAACGATAACAACTGGCCAATTACCGTATACGGCCCCACCAAAGAAGCAATACAATACAGTAACATTCAAGTTAAAAATGCAGATAACATTTACTTAGAAGCTTTAGCGATAGACTGTCGAGTGCTTGATATTCCAGGCCATACATTAGGGCACATCGCTTATTTAATTGAAGATAATTTATTTTGTGGTGATACTCTATTTTCTGCGGGTTGTGGACGAGTATTTGATGGAACAAGCGAACAACTTTTTAACTCATTACAAACCTTATCTGCTTTATCTGAAAAAACACAAGTCTATTGTGCACACGAATACACCCTATCTAACTTAGCTTTTGCGCTTACTGTAGATCCCAGTAATGAAGAACTAGTGAATTACTATAATTATGTAAAAAAAATACGCGATAAAAATCAAAGCAGTATTCCTACATCTATTTGCACCGAGAAAAAAATAAATCCATTTTTACGATGTTTTGACAACAACATAAAGCAAAGTGTTGAAGCATATTGCAATGCTACATTAACAAGTGAATTAGACATTTTTACTCAATTAAGAAATTGGAAAAATGAATTTTAACTTAATAGTCTTTCTTGAATTAGTATTTCAAATAAGTGACACTTACGCCACATTTAACGAATAGAACTTTTCATGAAGTATATTTCTCTCTCATTAGCATTATCAATAGTACTTGTTGGTTGTCAAAGCACGCCATTTTCTCAACAAGCAAAACAGACAAATAATCCCAAGTTAACACCTGAAAACACCGCTAAACCGTCTGATATTCATCGATTACTTGTACTCGGTATACAAGAAGAAAGTATTGCTCCTTTACCCAAAATAGCTAAAGGCACACCCGTAGAATATAGTAATGTATGGGAACGTATAAAAAACAACCTCGTATTAGATATCCCTATTCATGAAAATGTGATCAGTCATAGAAATACTTATTTAAAGCACCCTACCGCTTTAAATAACTTATTAAAGCGCTCAGAACCCTTTCTTTACTATATTATTGAAAAATTAGAAGAAAATAACATACCACTTGAAATAGCTCTTTTACCTTTAGTAGAAAGCGCATTCAGTCCTTATGCACGTTCTAGTGTAGATGCTTCAGGTTTATGGCAATTTGTTCCTGCAACAGGTAAACAATTTGGCTTAAAACAAAATTGGTGGTACGACGGCAGACGCGATGTTATTGCTTCAACAGACGGCGCAGTTGAATATTTAAAATACTTACATAAGTTTTTTGATGGTGACTGGATGCTTGCCCTAGCCGCGTATAACTCGGGTGAAGGTCGTGTACAACGCGCAATGAAAAAAAACATCCGTAAAAACAGACCTACGCATTACTGGGAATTAGAATTACCTAAAGAAACTCGAGATTATGTTCCTAAACTTTTAGCCATTATTGATATTATTCAACACGCTCAAGAATATAAAATTGACCTTTACCCTATTGAAAATAAACAAGTGGTAAATACGGTTAAAGTAGAATCACAAATTGATTTATCTGTTGCAGCCCATTTAGCGGGTTTACCTTTAGACAAATTTAAAGAATTAAACCCCGGTTTCAATCAATGGGCAACAGATCCTAATCATTCAACAAGCTTCCTATTACCGAATGAAAATATTGCTAGTTTTAATGACAAGTTAGCTAAACTGCCCAAAAAAGATCACATGGTTTGGCAACGTTATCAAATAAAACAAGGTGATAGCTTAGGAAAAATAGCCCATAAATTTCATTTAGATATTAATTCAATCAGAACCATCAACAAATTATCAGGTAATAATATACGAGCAGGCAAACATTTATTAATTCCGGTTGCTGCAAAAGACAGTTCAAGTAGTCAACAATATACTTTAACTGAACAAGTACAATTGACTGATAGTCAACCAACTGAAACAAAACAAATCCATGTAGTGAGTGCTGGTGATACTTTATGGGATATAAGTAAAGCTTATAAAGTTAGTACTAAAGAGATAGCTAAATGGAATAATATTTCAACTCAATCGACCTTAAAGTTAGGTCAAAAACTTGTTGTTTGGAACGCATCAATAACACCAAAATCTAAAAGCATTACTTACAAAGTAAGACGTGGCGATTCTTTTGCACGTATAGCAAATAAATTTAAAGTATCAATTAAAAGTATTGAGAAATGGAATAACCTAACCAGAAAAGAGTATTTGCAACCAGGGCAAAAATTAAAAATAGATGTCAGTAGTAATGGTTAACAGATCTTAAACAAATGCTAACTCAGTTGTGATCAACTCACTTTTATACAGGTAACAAAAGTGAGTTGACTAAAAAATAACGTCAGTATTACTCTTTATTAAATCTCACCTATTATAATTGGTTTCATATGTTGCAAACTCTATTGTATTTTTACCTTTATTTTTAGCAACATACATAGCTTTATCACTCGCGATGGTAAGTGCTTCAATATTAAAAACATTATCCGGGCAAGATATACCAATTGAACAAGATAATTTTATGGGGTTATTCGCTATATCTTTAATTGAACGAATATTTGAACGTAATTTATTGGCTTTGTTTTTTATATCGTCATATGAACTGCTAGACGTGTATACATAAATAAATTCATCTCCCCCTAATCGACAAAGAATATCGGTGTTACTTGCTTCTTCTTTTAGTACATAGGTGACTTTTTGCAATAATTCATCTCCCACCTTATGACCAAATCGATCGTTTATTTGTTTAAACCCATCAAGATCTATAAACATGACAGCAACACTATTTACCGATATATTATTGTTTTGCAACCACTGTTCAGCATGACAATCTAACCACCTTCTATTATATAAGCCGGTTAAACTATCTAACCAAGCCATTTCTTCAAGCTTTTGTTGGGCGTTATCTACTTTCTCTTTTTCATTTTGAATAGCCCAAATAGTAAAGCCATAAATAAGTACAACTTGGCAAGCAAATTCAATAATGCCGAATATTGCTAAATATCGATAAAATAATCCTCCAAAAAGTAAGTCTATACTGGCAATGATGTATACGCTCCATGAAAGACCGTAGGTAAGCATGGCATACGAAAATATTTTAGGCCCAGATTTTGAATCATCTTTAAAGAATTGAATGGTTTTTATTGCCACCCAAGAAGAGATAATAAGGCAAAAAACACTTCTTAACCCTACTCGTAAAATATATCTTTCTTGCCATTGTTCCGGTGAGTTAAATGAAAATGTAACCCCCACAGAAAAAATAATAATAATTGTAAAAACGAACCACCAATGAAAGTTGATCTTGTGCTCAGACTTCATCGTTAAGCAACCAGCAAGTAGTAAAATGGGCCCGCTATAACCAAAAAATTGTGAGAAACCTGTGCAGACTAATAAGGACCAGTGTTCATTAATTCCTTGGATCCTTAAAATCATAGTCAAACCACCAAAAAATGTATAACCAGCCATCAAAAACCAAGCCATTGCCCAGTACTTCTGATAAAAATATCCCATTTGGCTATTTAAGGCATACAGTAAACCAGAGGCAAAAAACATAATTAAGCTAACAGAAAGTATTGTTACAGCTAAAAAGGCAAAAAGAGGTTCTATTGTCATCATAACTATAAATTTCAAACTTATGTGGGGGAGATTCTTATTTGAGTATAGATTTGTAATGAATATAGTCAAATATCAAGGCGATAAATTATGAATAAACAGTAGATTAAAAAAAGCATTAATCATGGTAGTGTTCAAAAATCTGTGTCATTTCAGTAAACTAGTAAAAACAGGAATGACACATGACAAATCAATTCAATTTCGAAGATGCAGTTAAAGCACTTCAAGCAGG
>NZ_MUZU01000018.1 GCF_002000085.1 Pseudocolwellia agarivorans | reverse complement strand
AAGATGGTTCGCTTTCAGGCAATCTATTAACGAATGCCGCAAGCACCGACGGCACGCCCGTTATTACGGAATTTACCGTGGGCGGCAATACTTTTACCGTCGATCCATTGGGCACAACCGCTACCCTTGCTGAAGGTGAGCTAACCATTAACCCTAATGGAACCTTTACCTTTGTGCCAACGGCTGACTACAACGGTCCAGTTCCTGAAGTGGTTTATACCATTTCCGATGGTGTGAATACCGATACGTCTACCTTGAATATCGAGGTGACACCTGAATCGGATTTAACGGATGATAATGAAACCCTATCTGTGCCAGAAGATAGCACGCTTTCAGGTAACTTGCTCACCAATGCTGCAAGTACTGACGGCACGCCCGTTATTACTGAATTTACGGTAGGCGGTAATACGTTCACTGTCGATCCACTGGGCACAACCGCAACATTAGCGGAAGGTGAATTAACCATTAACCCTGATGGAACCTTCACGTTTGTACCGACAGCTGACTACAACGGCCCTGTACCTGAAGTGCTTTATACGATTTCTGATGGCGTGAATACCGATACATCTACACTCAATATTGAGGTGACACCTGAAAATATTCCACCTATTGCAACAGACGATAGCTTTTCTGTTGATGAAGGCCAAATGGTTTCTGGCAATGTGATCACACACAATGATGGCGATGGCAAAGTTGATTCAGACGGTGGTGATGGAGCGGCATTATCAATAACACAAGTTAATGGAAATAATTTAATATTTGATCCCGTAGATGGCTATGCAACCATAGCCATTCAGGATGGAATTTTACGTATTAACGCACAAGGTAACTTTACCTACCAAAATAGTGGATTTACGGGTGGTTCAGTAATACATCCAAGTTTTGATTATACACTCAGTGATGGTACTGACACCGACACAGCAACTGTGAGCATTGAAGTTTCTCATACAGCACCTACTGCAAACGCCGATAGTAATTTCATTACATTGACGGAAAGTAATAATGGAACTGCCACTGTAAGCAGAATCAAAGGAAACTTAATTATACTAGGAAGTTCAGGTGATGTTAGCGACACATCAGCTGATGGGGTAATAACCTTAACTCACGTAAGCTATAACGGCCAAGATTATGTATTTGATTCTCTTAATACATCTTATGATATTGTTGCTGAGTACGGCACTTTCACCGTTAAAGATAATGGTGCTTACATCTATACCAGTAAAAGTGGTATGTTGCTTCCTTTAAATGATGTTACTGATGTTATTACTTATACCATTCAAGATGGCGATACGGTTAAACCTGACTCAGATACAACTACACTAACCATTCATATCGATGTGCCAGATCCTGTACCTACGCCAGCACCTAGCCCTTTATTTATTAATGATGCCAATGATTTTTCAGGAGTTTCTTTTAATAAGTCTACGACTATTGATACTTCCAACTTACAAAAAGTAAGTGCTATCGACACACTTGATTCACCAGAAGAGACAACAATGCATATAAATGCACTTGATTTAAGTGACTTAGTCAGCGATGAAAATTCAAACAGCATCGAGCAATTTTTACAATTTGGCCATGAAGATGATGAAATACCAACAGAGCCCAATTTAGTAGACGAACAGATTGAATCAATAGAACAAATTGTATTAGAAAAATCCGAACAGCAAAGTATAACCAATGACTTATTGGCTGACGGTGCTGTTATCATCAGTGATAATTCTGTACCCACAACGATTCCACTTGCAGATCTAGATTCGAGTGATATTTTATAGTTAAATTACAGCTACTCGCGTTATGTAATTACCATCAAAACCAGCAATACAGTAATGTATTTACTCTATTGCTGGTTGTTATGTTTTAAGGAATATAAATTCAGTGCAATCCTCTGCTAAATCTTCATCGCAATGGACTATCAATGCTTCTCAACGGTTGAATTCTGATCCACTGCTTGACAGCTTAGTACTACTCACCGAGCACTTTGGCAACCCATGCTCTGCTGAAGCACTTGTTGCAGGGCTTCCCCTTTCCAGTAACAACATGACACCAGAGCTACTTCCGCAAGCAGCATCAAGAGCAGGACTCAGTGCAAAATTAGTACGCAAAGGTTTAAACGAATTACCCTCTATGTTGTTACCTTGTATTTTAATGCTAAAGGATAAAAAATCCTGCGTTTTACAAGAACTCAATATTGAAGAAAATAAAGCGATTGTTACCTTACCTGAAACAGGCGGAGAAGAACGACTTACCATTGAAGAATTAGAGTCCAATTTTGTTGGTTATTTGTTTTTGATTAAACAACAATATCGTGGCGACCGAAATTTCGATGTTCATATCAACGACTCTACAGAGCATTGGTTATTACAGCATATAAAAGGTGCAGCTCCAATATATCGCGATGTGATCATAGCCTCTATTATGGTGAATATATTTGCTTTAGTTTCACCACTTTTTGTAATGAATATTTACGACAAAGTTGTACCAAACTTAGCTTTTGAATCACTTTGGGTACTCGCCATTGGTGCAGGAATAGCCTATATATTTGACTTTATATTAAAACAATTACGTGGCTACCTTATTGATGTAGCTGGTAAAAAAATTGATATTGAAGTCTCATCTAAACTTTTTGCAAAAGTCATTGGTATCCCCCTCGAAAAACGCTCGCCAAGTGTAGGAGGAATGGCTAAACAACTCAGTGAATTTGACAATGTCAGAGAATTTTTATCATCCGCCACTATCACCGCTTTGGTTGACTTACCTTTCGCCTTTTTATTTATGTTTTGTATATGGTTAGTTGCTGGAGACCTTGTGCTCTTCCCTATTATTGCCACCATATTAATTATTGGTTATACCATTATAAAACAACCTAAATTACGAGCAGCCATTGAAGAAAGTAATAAGTTTTCGGGATTACGCCACGGTCATTTAGTTGAATGTCTTAGCGCTTTAGAATCCATTAAAGCCAATGGCGCAGAAGGTGTAGTACAAAACGCATGGCAACAAATGATCGGGCATACATCAACCTGGTTACTTAAATCAAAAATCATCACAAATTCAGTTGTTAATTTTGCCAGCTTTATTTTACAAATATCTGTTGTAGCAGTCGTTGTTTTAGGTGTATATCGTGTTTCAGATAACCTGATATCTATGGGGGGAATTATTGCCGCAGTAATGTTAACAGGTAGAGCAATCTCCCCTATAGCAAAACTCGCAGGCTTAATGACACGTTCTAATCAAACCATCAGCGCACTAAGGCAGCTCACCACCTTAATGGATCAAGAAGGTGAATTTGAAGATAAAGCTCATCTACCTAGCCGTACAAAACTGTCAGGAAATATATCAGCAGAAAATATAGCATTCAAATACCCTGATACTGATCATCAAGCATTACAACAATTATCGATTAACATTAAACAAGGTGAAAAAATTGCCATAGTGGGTCGCAATGGCTCAGGTAAAACCACTTTAGCTAAATTATTATTAGGCCTTTACCAAGCTACATCGGGAAGTATACGTTTCGATGGTTTAAACCATCAGCAAATTCATCCAAGTGACTTACGTAGAAATTTTGGTTATTTACCTCAAGACATCACTCTTTTTCATGGCACCGTTCGCGACAATATATTATTTGGTACACGACAAGTGACCGAATATCAGCTGATCAGAGCAGTACAACTTTCAGGAGTCAGTAGCTTTACTGACAATGAATCTCAAGGGCTTGATCGTCAAGTAGGCGAAAACGGTATTGCTTTATCTCGTGGGCAACGCCAATCAATAGCCTTAGCCAGAGCTATTTTAAATGCACCACAAATATTATTGTTAGACGAACCCACCGCAAGCCTTGATGCTCGAGCAGAAAAACAATTTATTCAATCTATAGCAGCAACCGCGAAAGACAAAACATTACTACTCATTACCCATAAAATGGAACTGCTACATTTAGTTGACCGTATTATTATTTTAGAAAAAGGTAAATTAGTCATTGATGGGCCTAAAGATACAGTGTTGCAACAACTTAACGGCGGAAAAATAAATCAGGAGGTTTCACTTTGAAGAAAGTAAGCCAACAAGATTTAGATATGGCAGACGATGTATACGGCGCACTATTAACTGAAGTACCTAGTTTGCATCGATTAACTATTTGGGCAATGGCGGGGCTACTCTTTAGCTTTATTGTTTGGGCAAATTTTGCGGCATTAGAACAAGTTACCTCAGGTTCAGGAAAAGTAATACCTTCGTCTCAACTACAAATTATTCAAAGTTTAGATGGCGGTGTATTACAAAAGCTATTTGTACAAGAAGGAATGCAAGTGACAAAAGGTCAGCCTATCGCCAGAATTGACGACACTCGATTCCGTTCTGATTTTGCCGAACAAAAACAAGAAGTTGATAGCTTAAGAGCCAACATTATTCGTTTAAGAGCCGAACTTTCAAGCATTATTATTGGCACAAACGACGACTGGCGATTGCAAATAGACTTAAAAAAACAAGTGCCACAATATCCGGAAGATCTTAATCTTAACGCCGAATTTATGGTTCAACGACAACAAGATGAATATACAGGAAGACTTGACAACCTAATCAATCAACTCGCTATACAAAGCCAACAGATACAACAAAGAGAACAAGAAATAGCCGAATTAGACTCTAAAATAGAAACCATGGAAATTAGCTATAATTTAGCCACCAAAGAACTTGATCTCACTCGACCATTAGCAGAAAGAAACATAGTGTCTAAAATAGAATTATATAAATTAGAACGCAGTGTAAACGAGTTAAAAGGTGAATTAAGCGCCATTCGCTTACTTTCTCCTAAATTAAAATCCTCTTTACAAGAATCTATCTTAAACCGTCGTGAAACAGCATTAAAATATCGTGCTGATGCAAGAGCTCAACTTAATGAACTACAAAATAAACTTTCTAGAATTAATGAATCGCAAGTTGGCGCTCAAGACAAAGTCACAAAAGCATTAATCGTATCCCCCGTTGTAGGTACCATTAAAACTATACATATTAATACGCTAGGGGGTGTTGTAAAATCAGGGGAAACTATTGCGGAAATAGTACCAACCGAAGACATGTTAATGGTTGAAGCAAAAATAAAACCTCGAGATATCGCTTTTATTTATCCTGGGTTACCCGCTGTAGTTAAAATAACCGCTTATGATTTTGCAAGATATGGCGGTTTAACTGGAGAAGTCGTACATATTAGCGCCGACACAACACAAGATGAAGAAGGTAACAGTTTTTATTTGATCAGAGTAAAAACTGATGCCTCAAGTATAAAAAATAGCAATAACGAAGACATGCCTATCATTCCAGGAATGATGACTGATGTTGATGTGATCACAGGAAAACGTACAATATTAGACTATATATTGAACCCTATATTACGAGCAAAACAATCAGCATTACGTGAACGCTAGGTAATCATTAATAACACGGAATATTTATGAAAATAAACAAGTTTAGTATGAGCAAAGTAGGCATTATAAGTTTAATTAGCTTATCTACATTATGTTCTCTCCCAGTCAATTCACAAAGTTTAGAATCAGCCGTTGCGCATGCTTTAGATTCTCACCCTGATATTCGCCAATCTTTTGCCCGTTTTAAATCGAAAGAAGAAGATGTTAATCGCGCATCGGCAGGATATTTACCTACAATAGACTTAACTGCTGGATACGGCTATGAATACACCGACAGCCCTGGAAATCGTAGAAGCTCCCTTAATTTTGATGACGGAAAAACCGAATTAAAACGAGGTGAATTAGGTGTCAGCTTAAGACAAGTGATCTTTGATGGTATGTTTACCAGCAGTGAAGTAGATCGCACCAAACACGAAGCCAATGCAGAAAAATGGGCATTAATTGCTTCAGCTGAAGACTTAGCTTTAGAAGTAACAAAAGCCTATTTAAATTACTTAAAAGCGGAAGAAATGATCGCTTTGGCAGAAAAAAATGTAGCCTCTCATCAAGAAATATATGAACGTATAAAAGAGCGTACCGACTCAGGTTTAGGCAGCATAGCTGATTTATCACAAGTTACAGGAAGAGTAGCCCGTGCTCAATCAAACCTAATTGCAGCACGCAACAATCAATTAGATGCAAGAGCTCAA
Organism: Pseudocolwellia agarivorans; assembly: GCF_002000085.1. Taxonomy (GTDB): domain Bacteria; phylum Pseudomonadota; class Gammaproteobacteria; order Enterobacterales; family Alteromonadaceae; genus Pseudocolwellia; species Pseudocolwellia agarivorans. The sequence continues at coordinate 50,962 of NZ_MUZU01000018.1, read as the reverse complement.
TTTATTCGATTAACTAATGCTCTGCCAAAAGACTTAGTGCTTCCAGTGCCTGATGCAGACATGCTACCTAAAGATAAAAGCACAGGATTAGACTTTGCTATTGAAAATCACCCCGTTATTAAATCTGCACAACAAGACATAAACGCAGCACAATCGTTTAAAAAGTCAGTTAAAGCCAGTTACTACCCTGAATTAGCTTTAGAACTTGGCGCTAATTCATATAACGACATTGATGGCGAAAGTGGGTTAAATCGTTTTGGCCCTAATGTTGGTGGACACCGCAATGAAGTTAGCGCTATGTTACGCTTAAAGTACAACTTTTTTTCAGGCGGTAAAGATGTTGCGCAAGAACGCAGTGCCGCTTATAAAATAAACGAAGCAAGAGAAATAAACTACAGCGCACACCGCCAAGTAACTGAAAGTTATGAGCTTGCATGGAACGCATTTGAAATGCTCTCATTACAAAAAAAATATATTAAACAACATATAATTACCTCCAAAGAAACGCAGTTAGCGTACAAAGATCAATTTAGTTTAGGCCAAAGAAATTTATTAGACTTACTTGATACAGAAAATGAGTTATTTGAAGCAAGAAAAGACTACCTAGACGCTGACTTTAATGAATTAAATGCGCAATATAGATTACTCAATGTTACCGGCCAATTACTTGATTCACTACGAGTAACACGCTCAACAGCATGGCAAGGAGAGCACGATTATGAATAAGCTAATCACACTAAACAGAACACTCAAACTGCTTGTTACATCGTTTGCCTTAATGTTAATAACCTCTTGTGCTACTCAACCAATAGTCGTTATTGAAGAGCCTGTTAAACAATTAGAAAATTTAGATGATTATGACAGTGACGGGGTAATAAAAGCACGTGATAAATGTGCAAATACCGTATTGGGAGCCACTATTGATAATTACGGATGTGGCACAAAAAAACAACTTAATGAACCACTAAATATTGATATCAAATTTGCCAATAACTCCTACGAGGTGCCTCGCTCGGCTTATAGTAAAATTAAAGCATTAGCTGACTTCTTAAATGAACACAAAGACGTTAACGTGATTATCGAAGGACATACCAGCAAAGTGGGTATGAAAGACCTTAATCAAACACTATCAGAAAACCGAGCAAACGCCATTGTACAAGTACTAGTGAATGAATTTAATATTGATAAAAGCCGCGTGAGCTCTTTTGGTTATGGTTTTGATAGATTAGAAGCAGAGGGAGACACGCCTGAAGCACATGCAATTAACCGTCGTATTATGGCAAAAGTAAACGCGGTTAAAGGTATCGACGATATGAAATGGACAATTTATACCGTTAATCAAGCGTTGTAACCCTTTGAGAGTAATATGAAGATAAGCTGCTTTTTAACAGCAATGTTATCAAAGTTAATTCAAGTATTACTCTTTAGTATGCTATTGCTATCTATGCTCTATGCGGCTCCTCTAGCACCCTTAGATGGTGAAAAAATAGTACAATCTTTAGAAAAAAGTTACGGAATTCGAGCAGGAAAGCGCGGTAAAGCATGGATAAAGCTAATGACACCAACACCAGATCAATCTGAAATAGAACGACTACAAAAGGTTAATAGTTTCTTTAATCTATTTCATTTTATTGATGATATAAAACTCTGGGGTGTTAAAAATTATTGGGCAACTCCTGTCGAATTTATTGGTGTAAATGGTGGCGATTGTGAAGACTATTCTATTGCGAAATATTTTACACTACTGGAGCTGGGCATTCCTGACGATAAAATGAAAATCACCATGGTTAAAGCCGTAAACCTTAATCAATATCATATGGTTTTAGCCTATTACGATACCCCTAGCTCTGTTCCATTAATTTTAGATAATATTGACGGACGAATAAAGCCAGCAACGCAACGTAACGACCTAGTACCTATATACAGTTTTAATGGTAGCCAATTATGGCTTAATAAAGAAAAAGGCCGTGGTGTACTAAGTGGCACATCATCACGGCTTAAAAGATGGCGCGATCTACGTCAACGTATAAATACTTCAACCCTTAAACAACCTAAGCTAAAGCTGGAGTTTTAAAGCAATGACCCTATTTAGACAAATAAACTCATTATTGTTTGGATTATTTCTCTTAGTAATGACCAGCTTGGTTTACTTCCAGTTTAATCAAACCAAAGACTTTATGAGCCAGCAAATGGCCTCAGATCTCAATAACACCATGACCTCATTAGGTTTAATGCTGCAACCCCATATAGAAACAGGCGATATGGTATCTGCGGAAACGCTAGTTAATGTTATTTTTGAAGGCGGGTTTTATCGTAAAGTGACCCTAACATGGTTAGTTGATGGTAAAGAACAAGTATGGGAAAACCCCATAGTTATTGAAGGTGTGCCCCAATGGTTTGTTGACTTAAACCTGTTTAAAGTGCAAAAAAAGGAAAGTGTTATAACCTCAGGTTGGATGCAACTGGCCAAGCTTGAAATAGAAGCACATCCCGCCCATGGTTACCAAGAATTATGGCGCATAATGAATGACACCATCATGGTATTATCTTTTCTTTTTATCGTCTCTATTTTTGCACTAAGACTCAGACTAAACCGTATCTTAAAACCCTTAAATGGCGTTGCGGTTCAAGCAAGAGAAATAGCACAACGAAAATTTGGCCAAGACATAAAACTACCTAAAACAGCCGAATTACAAGAACTTGTTATTGCGATTAACTCAATGTCATCTCAGCTACAGCAAGTATTTTCAACACTCGATCAAGAAGTCAGCGAGCTAAAAGAAGACAAGCTCATTGATCAAGTATCTCAACTGCCTAATCGCCAATACCTATCTGCTCAAATGAATAATTGGCTTAACGAACCTGGCTACGGCGGACTTATTTTAGCTAAATTTGATTGGCTAGAAGAGGTTTACAGTAAATACGGTTATCAAGGTCGCGATGAAATTATTAGAACTTTATCTAATAGAATGAAAGCTGAATTACCTGAAATTGCAGACAGCATAATTACCCGTATTGCCAATACCGAATTTGCATTTTTGATCACCAAAGCCGAGCATCACCAAATTGAAAAATACCTGCAAACGCTTATTCGACTGATCAACCAAGAAATTACCAAAGCTGGCTGTTTGCCAAATACCGACTTTTACATAGGTATTAGCGAACGTATAGAAAACATGCAACCTTCAGACTTAATGTCGCAAACAGATAACGCACTACAACAAGCGCACCGCGAGAATAAAATTAGTCACTGGATCGATACACAACAAACACAAAAATATAGTCGCGAACAATGGCGTCATAAATTAGAAGATGCCATTAACAACAACCACTTCGTATTCCAGTGGCAAAAAATATGCAACATGCCCGCGAAAGATATTATTCAACGCGAAATTTATTGTCGCCTAAACATAGACGATCAAACCGTTAGCGCTGCCGAGTTTATGCCCTTTATTGAATTGTTATCACTGGGTAGTCAACTCGACAAGTGCTTGCTAGAAACCATTGAAAAACAAAATATTTTAAAATTAGCCCAACAACCTGTAGCAATAAACTTAACCCACGATAGCCTTTTAGATGCGAGTTTTGCACAGTGGCTGGGAGAGTTTCTTAAACAATCGTCTCATGTTGATCGTATTTTATTTGAAATACCTGAGTCTGCTCTACTCAACAACTTTGACCAATGTAATTACATCGCCCAAATTATAAAAGCAGCAGGCGCAAAAATAGGAATAGATCAATGCGGCCGTCAAATTGGTTCTCTTGATTATTTGCGTAAGCTACAGCCTGACTATATTAAACTAGATCAGTCTTTTGCCTTTTATGAAAAGTTAAATCAAAACAACGAACTATGTCGTGCTTTAATGAGTGTTGCTAAAGGCTTAAAAATTGAGGTGATCATCACCGGAATTGAAGACCAAGAACAACTCGCTCACTTTGTTACTTTAAGAGCTGATGGCTACCAAGGTTACATATCAGCACCTGAAGATATAACCTTGTAAAAATAACTAAGCTAATCGCGGTGGTTTCAAAAAAACGCCGCGATTACCCTCCAATGCAACACCCCATCTCCTAAAATTATTGCAAAAGACATAAACTTTTACCTTTCAAAAAGAATAAGTGATCGTTTTTTTCCTAAACACTGTATTATATATTTATTGTATTAAAGCCATTGAACACCCTACAAATAGAGTGAATCAATGCATTAAGTTAAAAGCTAAAAAAGGATGCTCGTGTTAAATATATTACTGGTTGACGACGATGAGGAATTTACCAACGTCGCTTGTCACATTATTGAATTTCTAGGTCATGACACTTCTACAGCAAGTTCATTAGAAGAGGCATATCAGATATTAGAATTTAACGATTTTGACCATATATTTTTAGATTTTATGTTACCTGATGGAAGTGGCTTACATTTAATTGATCACATCAATAAATCAAACAAATCACCTTATATTACACTGATCACAGGGCATCCCCTTGTTAAAGGTATGCTCAGTAGCCTATGCGGCCCCAAAATAGGTTATTTAGCTAAACCATTACAACGTGAAGATTTAGAGCAAGCCTTATCCCATAAAACCCAAAAAAAACCTAGCAAAAAAAATGACTCATCTATGCCTACTAAACATTTTGATTGTTTAATTGGCGAATCAAAAGCAATGCAAGAGCTTTACACTATGATAGAACGTGTCGCACGAACTCAAGCTAATGTCATGCTTATGGGGGAAAGTGGTGTTGGTAAAGAAGTGGTAGCACAAGCGATACATTACGCGACCAACAAAGCGAATAATAGTGAATATGAATTAGTCGCAAGCAACTGTGGTGCTATTTCAAAAGATCTGATCACTAGCGAACTATTTGGTCATGAAAAAGGCGCATTTACCGGTGCTATAGCGAAAAAAGAAGGTGTTTTTCAACGAGCCGGAAATGGCACTTTATTTTTAGATGAAGTCACCGAAATGCCAATAGACATGCAACCTAACTTATTGCGTGTACTCGAAAATAAAAAAGTAACACCGGTAGGTGGAGCTAAAGAAATCGACGTGAATTGTCGCGTAATATCGGCATCTAATCGGTCGGTTGCTGAAATCGCTGAAAAAAAATGCCTGAGAGAAGATATCTATTTTCGACTTGCGGTTTTTCCTATTTCAATTCCTGCATTGCGTGAACGCAAAGAAGATATCCCCTTATTAGCCAACACCTTTCTAAACGAATTAAATAACGAATATGATCGAAATCATCAATGGGATGCAACGCAATTACAACGACTTGTTGATTACGACTGGCCAGGTAACGTACGCGAACTACGTCATACCATTCATCGTGCTTTTATTATGTCTGATCCGCAATCAGCATCAGTTGAATTACCCAAAGATTTCCGTTCTCCCTTCTCTTCAATATCGGAACAAAAACATAGCTTAACTGCTGGGCAAACTATTGAAGACGTTGAAAAAGAATTAATTAAAGTTACCCTAGCCGATGTTAACGGCAACAAATCGCTCGCCGCAGAAATGTTAGGCATTAGCACTAAAACCCTCTACAACCGCTTACATGCTTATGGCGACTTTAAAGACTAATATTAAAGGTATGGAAATGACCAATCAAAACAACGAAGCACCATCAAAAAACATTAACGAGCTCATTCACGATGCCCGAGCTCCGCTAAATAGAATATCAATGCAGGCTGAGCTAATTAAATTGGTAATTGAAAACGAAATGCCGCCAGAAAAAGCCCTAGAAGCTGCTAATAAAATTATTGACTCATGCCAAGAATGTAGCCAATTTTTAGAGCAAATATCCAACAAGTAATACTCATTAAATAGGTTTTTACATGTTAACCATTAAACAATTATTAGATAATAAAAAAGTTTCATGGGCGTTAGTTTTTATTATCGTTATTGGGGTTATTAGCATTAATGTAACCCTCGCCATTAAAACTATCGACCAACTTTCAAAAACCCAAAAAGGCTTAACCAATACGGGCGAAGTTATTTTGTCTTTAGACAAATTACACATTCTAGTTCTATCGGCAGAAACCGGCCAACGTGGTTACTTATTAACAGAAAATAAAGACTATTTAGCCCCCTACCAAGAAGCTATTTCTCAGGTAATGAACCAAATTAAAGAAGTTAAAAAACTTCGCTTAGATATGGTTGGCCTAGAAAGCAAACAAATTGAATTACTAAGCTTAGTTGAACAAAAGTTAATAGAACTCAGCTTTACGGTTGATTTAGCATTAAATGATAAAGAAAAAAGCGCGCTTAAAGCAGTGATGACAGGTCGAGGAAAAAACTTTTATAATGAAATAAAAAAACACTTCGACGAACTACAAGATGCGGAAGTTACACACCGCAACCATCTATACAAAAAACTAGAACTCATTGAACAAGAAGCTAAATTTACCTTCAGCATCTCAGCCATTACCAGTTTTTTACTATTACTGGGTTTGTGGGTATTAGTTAGAGTAAACAACAAAACAGAACAACAATATAAAAACTCTTTAGAACAACAAAACATAAAACTAGCAGACGAAGTAAAAGCACGCACCAAAGAACTTACCTTATACGCAGAAGAGCTGGCACGTAGTAACCGTGAACTAGAAGACTTCGCATTTGTCGCCTCGCACGATCTACAAGAACCATTACGCAAAATCAGAGCTTTTGGTGACCGGTTAATGACAAGTTACTCGTCAAGCATAGATCCTAAAGGACAAGACTATTTAAAACGCATGTACAACGCTGCCGAACGTATGTCTAACTTAATCAGCGACTTGTTAGAATACTCTCGCATAAATACGCGAGGCAAAGCCTTTGTTGTTGTATCGCTTGATCAAGTGCTAATCGATGTAATAGACGATTTAGAAGTTGCCATTGATGAAAGTTCAGCCACCATTCAAACAACTCCTTTACCGGAGATTAATGGCGATATAACACAGCTTAATCAATTATTTTTAAACTTATTAAGCAATGCCATTAAGTTTAAACAAGACGATATCCCCCCTGTTATTCATATTAGTTACAATGAAAGCTACGCGTTTGATCCCATATTAAAAACAGACAGCCTATGGTACGAAATCACCATAAAAGATAATGGCATTGGTTTTTCACAAGAGTTTGAAGACAAAATTTTTATCCCTTTTCAACGACTACACACACGTAGCCAATACAAAGGAACAGGCATAGGTCTAGCAATATGTAGACGAATTGTTGAACGCCACGGCGGCGATATATCCGTAAAAAGTGAAATAAATTCAGGTACTGAATTCACTATAAAAATTCCACATAATTTCACGTTTACCACAACCAGTTAAGAGCATGAATATGAATACTAAAGCAATAACTATTTTAATAGCAGACGACGATGAAGACGACAGGCTATTAACCCAAGACGCTTTAATAGAAAGCAGAGTACTTAATACACTTTACAGCGTTGAAGACGGTGTAGAACTACTTGAATACCTAAACCGAGAAGGCAAATATCAAGATAAAGCCTTATCACCTAGGCCAGATTTGATATTGCTTGATTTAAATATGCCGCGTAAAGACGGGCGAGAAGCTTTAAAAGAGATTAAAAGTAATCCAGAACTAAAAGGTATTCCTGTTGTTATATTAACCACATCAAAGCAAGAAGAAGATAAAGTAAAAGGTTACAACTTAGGTGCGGCTTCCTACATTACCAAGCCCGTTAATTTTGAAGGCCTAGTTGATCTCATGAAAACATTAGGTAAATATTGGATTGAATTTGTAGAGTTTCCCGTGTCGGAAGACAAGTAATAAATTAAAAATTTAAGTAACCACTTGGCGATAATGATCAGTTATGACTAACCCAATAAAAAGCGTATTGCTAGTAGAAGACGACGAAGACGATTACCTATTAACCAGTGATTATCTTCAACAAGTATCAACTTACCAGTTTGATATTCAATGGACCGACAGCTCCGTTGAAGCGCTAGAGTTACTTAAACAAAATAAGCACGACATCTGCCTACTTGATTATCAATTAGGCTCAATTAATGGCTTAGCCGTACTTAAACAAGCGATTAATGCCGGCTGTACCATACCTATCATTATGTTAACCGGCCAATCTGACAATCAACTTGATAACGACGCCCTAGATGCTGGGGCTGTTGATTACGTTGTAAAATCAGAGCTTAACACCACACGTTTTCATCGTGCTATTCGCTATGCGCTGTCTCGAAAGGAAATTGAAAACGAACGCTTAGAGCGTATTAAAGCTGAAACCCGTAGTCGATCGAAAGACAAATTTGTTGCTCACCTTAGCCATGAACTACGTACACCACTTACTTCTATTTTGGGCTATACCGAGCTCTTATTATTCAATAAAGAAAACAGCCATATTCATGCTGAATTAAGCACTATTTTAGACAATGGTAAACATTTACTAGGTTTATTAAATAACGTACTCGACCTTTCAAAAATTGCCGCCGATAAGCTTGAACTCAACTACACCCATATCGCATTAGACAACTTTATTATTGACTTGTACGCCTTAATGTCTGTAACCGCTCAAGATAAAGGTATCGTACTAAAAATAAATGCTAAAACACCACTACCGCTACACATTAATGCTGATGCAATACGATTAAGACAAGTGTTTATTAACCTTATCCATAACGCTATAAAGTTTACCGACAAAGGTTCAGTTACCGTCGATATATGGTTAGACCGTAACAACAGTAACAACAGTAAAAACAGTAAAAACACCTTACACTTTACGATTACCGATACAGGTATTGGCATTCCTACACATTTACTTGCCACAATATTTAAACCTTTTGAACAAGTGGAGGATATTGTTTCACGTAACGAAGAAGGAGCCGGCTTAGGTTTAGCCATTTGTTGTGAACTATTAAAACAAATGGGCGGAACAATAGAGGTAGAATCAACAGAAAATGTTGGCAGCAAATTTATTATTACCCTTGAGTTAGGCGATATATCTCATACCACCGTTGCGCCTTTATCTTTTAACCGAATACGCTCACAAGCAACAACAGAAAACTTCCCCCAAATTACCGGACACGTATTAATAGTTGACGACTTAAAAGATATTCGAAATCTTATTGGTTTTATTTGCCGATCGTTTGGTTTAAAAACATCCTTTGCCGTTAATGGCGAACATGCCATCACTAAAATTTTAGAAGCTCAAGAACAAGGCAACCCCTTTAACAGCATACTTATGGATATTCACATGCCTGTTTTAGATGGTAAACGTACTATTTTAAAACTACGTGAAATGGGCATAACTACACAAATAATTGCCGTTACCGCAGCAACAATGAAAGGTGTACATCAAGAACTAAAAAGCTTAGGTTTTAACGACGTAGTTGCAAAACCGGTAGATAAACACGCCCTATATCAATCGTTAACACAAAGCTTAGCGCGTAATAAAAATACCAGAGTGCAAAAAAATCCGCTTAATCAGCCGGCAAAAAATACATTTAATACAACAGAAAACGCCGCATCGCCCTCAAAACACTTTTTAATTATTGAAGACGATAAAGACGCCGCTCAAGTTACCGCCTTACTCCTCAATAATTTAAATATTGAAGCAAGTATTGCCCACAGCGCAGCAGAAGCAACAACACTTTTAACACAAAACGAAGGGCTATCTAACCACCAATACGACCAAATATTATTAGACATCAACCTCCCCGACGCTAATGGTTTAGTCTTGTCTAAACAACTACGAATACTCTCACCTAACAGTAAAATAACCATTATTAGTGGCAACGCAATCAGTCAAGACGTACTAACCGAATTCTCGATTGATCAAGCACTGCTCAAACCCATTAACTTAACTATGCTTAAACAAATAACTTAAAACTCCCCCTTCATTCACCAATCAACCTCAATTGTGAAAATTATACATTTTCACTTTGTAAAGTTTACTGCTATATATTCACATCACCTCAACAATAAAATAAAAACAACTACAAAACAACAACTTAACCATTGGCACAAGTATCGCATTACTATACCTGAAGACACTCATTAACAAATCTAAAAGGAGAAACATATGTTAGGTTGGGCATTAACCTTTTTTGTTATAGCAATTATTGCGGCTATCTTTGGTTTTGGTGGAATCGCGGGAGCAGCAGCTGGTGTAGCAAAAATTATATTTTTTATTTTTGTCGTATTGTTGGTTATCTCATTAATTTCCAATGCTATACGAGGTAAAGCACCCAAAGCTTAAATAACGTATTAACTGTATATACCCATTTTATTTTTTAACGGAGAATGACTATGACTATTAACAAAAACAAATCATTACTATTATTAACAATTATTGCAGCTTTGGGCTTAACCGCTTGTACAGATAACAAAGCTGAAAACGCCGGCGAAAAAATTGACAAAGTAATGTCTGACGCAGGTAATGCCGTAGAAGATGCAGGCGACTCAATTAAAGACGCAGCAACAGATGCTGGTAACGCAGTAGAAGATGCTTGTGAAGATGTAAAAGAAGGCTTAAAAGCTAAAGATCAAGACTGTTAATTTTAGCTTCCCCTAAACACACACTATCGCCTTTGGGTCATAGTGTGTTTTTTATTAAAAACACACTGTTCATACCAAACACCTGATCAGTAACAGGAATATAACTCATGAACGATTCAGCCAGCCTACTTATTAAAAACACTTTTGCCACCCTATTCACCTTTATATTTTTAGGGTTAGCTGCAGCCATTTTAATTTCTTTAGTTGTCAATATATCTACAGCGATATTGAACGGCTCCGATATTATGGAAATGTTTTTAAACAGTATAAATACTGGAGTCATTGGATTAGCGGTATTTGAACTCGCTCTCGTGATTAATAAAGAATATGTAAATAATACGCCAGATAAAAAAGAAGATGACGCGATCACAGTGTTAAGAAGAACAATGCCTAGATTTATAGGTATGGTCTGTGTTGCTTTATCGCTTGAAGGGCTAATTATGGTAATAAAATATAGCCAGCTAGATCTCGCAGGTAACCTATACTACCCAGTAGCCATAATAACTTCCACGGCGCTTTTGTTAACTGCATTAGGGCTCTTTTTACACCTAACCCGCAAGCCTAATTAAAACACTTAACTTTAAAGTTTTCAGCCTATTTATTGATAACAGGTATATGAAGGAAGGGCTATGTCTATTCAAAAAAAGCTTAAAAAAAAGACCAAAAAATTCATTAAATCTAAACATATGCTCAGTAGCCTTACCGTAGCATCTTTTTTAGAATCAACTATAGTCCCCATTCCGCTAGAAGCTATTTTAGTGCCTTTAATGCAAGCACGCCGTGAAAAACTATGGCTTATTGCACTTATGGCAACACTGGGTTGTATTATTGGCGCCTTATTTGGTTATGCCTTAGGTTATTATCTATTTGATGCCGTGGGTGATTGGATTATTAATACTTTTTCAACGCCAGAACAGTTTGAAGGCGTTAAGCAAAAAATGGAAAACCAAGGCTTCTGGTTTGTAATAACTTTAGGCATTGTTCCTGTTCCATTTCAAATCGCTATGCTTGCTGCCGGTGCTACTAAATATTCACTGACACTTTTTTTAATTGCCGCAACAATTGCCCGATCTATTCGTTATTTCGGGTTAGCCATAATCGTTTATTACGCGGGTGATAAAGCAGAAAAACTCATCCGTAAGCATAAAACCAAAACAATGATTGCTTTAACGGTTATCATTCTAGCTATGTGGGGTGTAAATAGTTTTTTTTAACCAATTTTATCTATTAAAAACATAAATTAAGCAGATAACCAGCCAAATAAAATGAACAAGGATATAAAATGCCTAGCCTTCTGACCGCCCTAACGTTTTTATTTATTGCAGCAACAATTATCCCTTTATTACGCTGTTCTCATTGGCTTATAAGAATATTTGATTTCCCCCGATTACAATTTATTATTGGTGGCTGTATTTTATTAATAAGCCAAGTCTTATTTATGCCAAATACATCTCCCTTATTTTTTACATACTTCACTCTGACAATGCTCTCAATAATTTGGCAATTATGGTGGGTGTTACCTTACACACGCTTTTGGCGAAAAGAAGTACAAACATCAAAAGAACACGACCCCAAAAATCAATTAACCATCCTTAACTACAATGTGCTGATGATGAATAGAAACGCTGGAGCTTTAATTGAATTGGTTAAGTTTCATAATCCTGATGTGCTTGTTACCTTAGAGTCAGATAAATGGTGGGAAAAAGCCCTTAGTACATTAACCCAAGAAATGCCTTACACCGTTAATTGCCCTTTAGATAATTTATATGGCATGCATGTTTTTTCTAAACTGCCGCTAGCTGATCAAGAAATTAAGTACCTTGTTGAAAATAAAATACCATCTATACATACATCAATAACATTGAGAAATGGCGTAAAAATACGCGCTCATTTTCTCCATCCTGCGCCACCCAGCCCAACAGAAAATGAACGTTCGTCACAACGAGATGCTGAGTTAATTATGGTGGCAGAGAGTATTGCTAAAACCAAACAGCCTGTTGTTGTTTCAGGAGACCTAAATGATGTTGCTTGGTCATCTACCACACGACTTTTTAGAAAAATAAGTGGCTTATTAGACCCCCGCATTGGCAGAGGTATGTTTAATACTTTCCATACATCATACCTATTTGCACGCTGGCCTTTAGATCATTTATTTCATAGCCAACACTTCACTTTATCAAAAATCAAACGCCTCCCCGCTATAGGATCTGACCACTTTCCATTACTCACAACACTGTCATACAGCCCACATAAAAAACAAACGGGAATAACCGCCCAACATAGCGATATAGAAAGAACAAACAATATAACCGCAGCAGAAAATGCAAACAGTAGTAATGTACCAAAGCCGGGTGAATAGCCTATTCATAAGACAACAAAGGCAACTTTCAACAACACTTATATTCAGACCCATAGTGTAAAATTTACTTATACCCTGTTTTTTTTACAATTTCCTTTATAAAACAAAACACATTAAAACCAATAAACAACTGAATATTAAGCATTTATTAGTTGGCCTATGATTTGCTTTGTACAATATGAAACATTCATCAGTACAAGGAAAATTTTATGAAGAATAAATCAATTATCTCTTTAGTTTTATCATCTCTATTTTTCATTCCGGCTTATGCTGCCGACGACTCCCCTATCGATAATCATGGTTTTTACGCTGGTGCGGGTTATGGATTACTCAATGTAGATGGTGAAGACGATTTTGATGAAGATGACAACGCTTACAACGTTTACATTGGCTCTCAACTTAACGAAGTTGTATCACTAGAAGCCGGCTATATTGATTTCGGTAAATATGGCGGCAGCAACTTAAATACTGAACTCGACGGTTACACCTTAGGCTTAAATTTAGGTTTACCTATTAACGATTACATCACCCTATTTGTTAATGGAGGATACTTATGGTGGGACGCTGATATTAATAGCGCTGCCGGAAATGGCGCAACAGATGGTAACGAATTTTTCTACGGAGCTGGAGCATCATTTGCTATTTCTCAAGGATGGGATTTAAAAGTCAATTACACCCGCTTTGATTTCAATTTTGACGAAGATGAAATCGGCATTCTGTCGAATATAGACAGTCTCGATAGCGAAATAGATTACGCAAGTGTATCGGTGCAATACACGTTTTAAGTAATACCGAAGCACTCAAATTATCAAACAAAAAACATGGGCATTTAATAACTTGTCGTTTGTTTAACTAAACAACTGCAATTTTTTTATACAAGGAAATCATATGAAATTTTTTAAAATATCTCTTTTAACAGCAATAATAAGTACTTCGGCAATGGCAGATGAAACCATTGATAAAACATGGGAGCTAGGTGTTTTTGGCGACTATATTAAATCAAGTACCGCGAAAGAAAGCTCAATAGACTGGCAACAAATGGAAGCAGGTAAATCAATAGGTATTGACTTACAAAAAGCCGTTAATGACTTTTGGAAAGTAAGAATAGAACTTGCTCGTACTCGCTACGATGTTTTTAACGGTACAGATAAAGCTTATGGTAATCGTTACGGTGTTGACGCTATTTATACACCTGAAGACTCTGACATGTACCTATTTACTGGTGTAAAACGCTTCAACAATGCTGAAAGCTACAACGCCCTTAATGTTGGTGTTGGTTATAACTTCAAATTAAGTGATCGTTCTTCATTTTATACTGAAGCCGTTGTATATCGCGATGTTGATTATGGCTATACAGACCAAGGTTTCAAATTGGGTTATAAATATGCCTTTGGCGACACCAAAAAAAGCACGCCAGCAAAAGTAGACAAGCCCGTTAAAACGGCTAATGTTCAACCTGTCGTGAAAAAAGAACTAGACGGCGATAAAGATGGTGTGTTTGACAAAAATGACCTATGTAAAGACACACCAACAAACGTAAAAGTAGATTCTAGAGGCTGTACGTTATATGCAGAAGAAAGTGTATCTATTAAATTAAACGTTAATTTTCCTATGGAAAGCGCAGCATTAAGCCCTGCTTCAATGATAGAAATTCAACGCTTAGCCGACTTCATGAAAGAATACAAAAATACCGATGTTGTTATTGAAGGCCATACCTCTGCAACAGGCGAAGCAGACTACAACTTAGCCTTATCAGAAAAACGTGCTTATTCAGTAAAAAATGCATTAATTAATAACTTCAACATTAGTGCTAACCGATTAAGTGCAGTAGGCTTTGGGGAAACTCAACTGCTTTCTCAAGGCAACACAGCAGCCGACCATAAAGCAAATCGTCGTGTTGTTGCTCAAATAGAAACAACAACCAAAAATGTGGTTAAAAAATAGCTACACAAAACAGCTAAATCATAAGAACAAAGGGTATAAATAGGTTAATAACTATTTATACCCTTTTTTATATTCAAGGAGTCAGAATTGACATCTTCTATTATGGATTATATGATTCGTATATCAATCATATATGGAACGCATAATGGGAATAGTTAAAATATCTGACGAATTACATGATGAAATCAGAAAATCGAGTAATGTAATGTCTAGATCTATTAATTCACAAGCTGAATTTTGGATCAAAATGGGAATGCTTGCCGAGTTAAACCCAACACTCACCTTTCATGAAATAATTAAAAATCAATTACTAAAAGAGAACCTGACTATTGCAGAGTTATTACATGAATAAAACCATGATAAAAACTGATGCAGAAATTAATTTCATGAGAGAGTCTGGCAGACTTTTAGCTCAAGTATTTAAAATGCTTGATGACTTTATTTGTGAAGGTATAACAACACTAGAAATTGACACTAAAGTAGAAAGTTACATTGTTAATGAATTAAATGCACGCCCCGCCAGTAAAGGGCAATATGGCTATCAGTATTCACTTAATACCTCTGTAAATGATGTGGTATGCCATGGTGTTCCCAATGATAAATTCCCTTTGAAAACAAAAGATATTTTAAATGTTGATATCACCTTAGAAAAAAATGGTTTTATCAGTGACTCAAGTAAAATGTATATTTTAAGTGCAGCAAGCCCAGAAGCTAAACGTTTAGTTAAAACGACTTACGAGGCTATGTGGAAAGGTATTAAAGCAGTAAAACCTAAAGCAACACTCGGCGATATTGGTTATGCAATTCAAAAACATGCAGAGTCGGCTGGCTATAGCGTCGTTCGAGAATATTGCGGTCATGGTATTGGTAAAGAAATGCACGAAGATCCTCAAGTGCTGCACTATGGAAAACCGCATTCAGGTTTGGTATTAGAAGCAGGCATGACATTCACTATTGAACCCATGATCAACCAAGGTTCAAAAAAAATAAAAACTAAAAAAGATGGTTGGACAGTTGTTACACATGATAAAAAGCTTTCAGCTCAATGGGAACACACAATTTTAGTTACCCAAACGGGCTATGAAGTACTAACCCTTCGTGAAGATGAAAGCCTAACAGACATATAATTGGCTCAATTTACTGATAAGTAAAAACGCCGCCTAAAGCACCAAATCAACGCCAGTTCATTCAACCTTATTGATTAAATGTAAAAACCCAAAAAGCACCTACTGGTGCTTTTTGGGTTATTAATTATTGATATCGCAAGCACTATAAAAAATGGTGCTGAGTTAAAAATTCGTGGTAACTAAAACGCTACAGCTTCATTAATAACTGCATTAAACCAGATAAAGAAGAATGAGAAGACGTACCTGTATCGCTTACCATTCCTTTAACAACACCTGCACCAAAAGCCGCGGCTATTCCTTCTTCAGACGCTAATAACGTATTAATATTTGATTTGGCGACTAAGCTGGTATGTTGGTCAAACGCACAAGCTGCGGTGTAAATTTGCTTCGCGTTTTCTACCTCTTTTATTTCATCTTTAATAATAAATTTCATGCTAGTTACCTTCTACAATTTGCGCAACCGTTGAATGAAAACCAACGAGTTTCCATATGCTTTTTAACTGCTTAAATAACCATAAACCTAAAGACGTATTAACAACGAGTAACAAAATGATAGACAGGCTTATAGAATCAATAAACTTATAAACCACTAAACCTAAGCCAATATTTAACAATATCCATATTACCGCCCCTATAACAACAAGCGTTAAGCTGATAGCAAACGATAACAAAATAGCGCTAAGGCTAAGCTTAGCCTCAGCAACTACGAGGTTTTTAGAGGCAATTAGTCTAGCAATTTTACTTCCAAATAAAGCTTCAATACTGTCGTAGGTTTTCTTGAAGGAAGCACTTTGCTCCATGCGTTCTTCGTGATGTTCTTTAACGGTATGCTCTTGTTTTGGAATGCTCATGCTAATTTACGCCTCGCTTATCTTCTTTTTAAAAGTGACGACACCAGCATACCTACGGTAAACGCTATCCCCGCGGTAGCAACAGGATTTTCGATAGCATATTGCTTAACGCCCGATTTATCCCATTTCTCTTTTAATTCACTTTGCTTTTGCGCCAGCGTTGCTGAGCTTCTTTGAGCGGTTGCACGCAAAGTGTCTTCTGCTGAGCCTACTTTCTCGGCTAAAGTGTCTACCGACTCATGCAAAGTACCTTGTAACTTATCCGCTACTGGATGCTCTTGTGCTACGTTTTTTTTGATTACAGGTTTAGTTTCTTGTTTTGACTGTGCCATGTTAATTATCCTTTTCTGTTGAATGTAATTAAGATTAAATTAAGTATTTTTAAGCTCGTTCAATAACGTATTAAGACGCCATTTCCGTAAGATAATGATCCGCTAGTTTTTCCTTTTCACCATCAGACAATGCTCTACCTGCCTGCTGAAAGAACTCTTGCTCTTCTTCCTCTAAATGGTGATCTACTTTGTGAGCCAACTTCTTAAACGTTAATAACCATTGTGGCGAACTCATATCTAACGTATCTAACTCGGCAATAAATTTATCAATTTGATGATGCTCGGCAACACCGTGTCGAGACAGATCAACCGTATTGTCTAATTGCATCAATGGCGCGTAAAAATGTCTTTCTTCTGCTACGGCATGGGTTTCTAATTCAGCTTTAAGTTGTTGATAATATTCGGCTCTAACGTCTGAATCACCATGAGTGCCTAGCAACAATTTTATAAGTGCTCTTTGTTTATCGTGATCATTACGTAATGCTTCAAATATCTTCATGTGGTCTCCTACAAGTCGTTTGTTTAAAGTCATAAGGCTGTATGTACTCAGCTAATATCTCTCACGTTTAGGTAACAACAAAATGTACATATTTCAGAATAATAACGAACCACGTCAGTATTAAATGCCATACCTTGTTACCGCTCGTTACGCCTAAACGTTTAATGTTCACTTAATAAGGTTCAATATCTGTACCAACTAAAACAAAAACATAAACACTTGAAAATATAGAGATTATTTTAAATATAGGGAAAAATAAGAAATTGCAGACGTAAGATGTACACACCCTACGTGAAAGATTTACACAGCAGTGATTAACCCGAGCATTGCTGAAGAGATTGGGAGGGGCTTTATAGCTAACGTTAAGTATTATTGATCGTTAGCTTTTGGAGGAGTGTTATTCTATTAAAAAGAATTAATGTCATACTTCTAAGTTGATACTAGTAAATTATTTGTTAAATAAGATCAATAGATGATATCTCTCCTTTCACTTCACTACTCACTACATCATCTATATCAATTTTTTTTGTATAATTTTCAGACATTGCAAGATTATAAATAGATAATTTTTTATCCGAACTAAGTTCCTCCCACCAATCTAAATTAAAAAAACAATTCTCTGAATATGCAAAAATTGATTTGGTCAACCAAGACTTAATAAAATCGTTACTTTTAGCAAAAACATCAGATAAATAGTTTTTAATAACACTATGTTCTTTTAAGTAAGATATTACATAAGCACCTTTACCGTTCACTGTTACAGTCGATATAGCAAAGTGTTGAAACAAGTAATTAGATATCCCCAAGTTCTGAATCTTCACTCCATTAATATCGTAATAAGGCGACATTGTTCCACAAACAGCTAGACTCAAAGGCTCATTAATTACAATCACATAAGATGAAATCATATGATAATTAGAACTTATCCTTACCTGTTCATATTTTTCTTTAATTGATAAAATATCATCAAATCCCTTAAATACATCTCTTTTTAATAGCATTAATTGTTCTTGTAATATCAATTGTTCACTTAACTTATACCCTTTATCCAAATTATCAATTTGCCAAGTAACAGCTTTTTTAGCTGCTTTTTTTTGATAATATTCATGACATATAGCACGATAGGAACTTGCCCAACAATTTTCTGGAGAGGCAATGAATTCATTTAACTCTATTTCTTTAAATAACTCAGTGTCATGAAAATCACAAAAGCCATAAAAAATAGATGCTTCTTTTTTTACACCTAACTTAATATCCCTCACGTTTTCAAAGCCACTATTATTTCGATAAAAACTACCAACATGCCCATCCTTAGCTATACTAGATAATACTCTTCCTCGCTGGATTGTATGCGCACCTTTTATTGGCATTTTACAGTTTTTATTATCAAATGAAGCTGAACAATATTTTTTACTATCAAATATATTTAATAGTTCTTTTCTCATTTCTCCTTCGCTTATCTTACGTAATTCATGTCTCTTTTTGTGACATTTTATATATTTCTTTCCGCTTTGACACCAACAAGGATCATGAAGAGGAGTATTAAAAGCATGAAATATCGTCTGTATAAACAAATAGTTAGTTTCTTCATCGAAACTACGAATCATACTACTTATTCTTTCGGACAAATCATCCATACGTGTTACTTTCCTTTATTATCTAACAGCTTATTATGTAAACACCCCTATGCAGCGCCCACTTCAAGATCTAACAACCTACCAGAAATTACAGTAAATTCAATCTGATAAATTACCAAGCTTAGTTGATGGCTAAACCCCAGACTTTGGATTGCCATATATTTTAAAATATTGAGAAAAAATATTTTTCCTAGAAACTCCTTTGGACTGGGAAATAAGTGGAAGTGTAAATTCCTTATTCTCTAATATTTCAACTTTCCATTGAGTTTCACCAATAAAATAGAAAGTTACCGTATTCTCGCCTTGAATATTGTAATCTCGAAAAGTCCCCGTTGAATACATGCTTCCAATAGTGGCTGAATCAAGAATATCTAAACTTTCATTCAAGAAGTGAATATGAAGCATATCCTCATTAGGAATGTCATCCGTCATAAAGATAAGATAGTTATAACCTGTTTTAATACAAAGCTCCAAGTAACAACCATCAATATTTTTACCTGTGTTCGTATTACCTAAAAATATAGCGCTTTGCTCAGAAGAAATAGGTTGTGTATTAAATTTTTGATTATCAAGTATTTTCATATTTTTCATAAATACCAACAGACTATACTCCTAACAACATAATGTAATTTTTCATTGAGGCTGTATTTAGTGTTAAACCTACAAGAAATCACAATAAATTCATTCTGATAAATTAACAAGCTTAATAACTTACCTGATAATTACGAGGGCATAATATTGGTTTCAGCATTACCCATGTAATTAATGGGTAATGCTAAATGTAATGAGGTGATCTGCTAAAGGGGGTTTCTAGATGTGTTCTATTAATTATTGTTTACTATTTTTTATGGGTTACTTTAAAAACAGTATTTATTGCGGCCATATTTTTTGGCTTGATACAGTTTTGTATCTGCATTTTTAATAAAGTCAGACAGGCTTAACCCTGTTTTGTTTTTATAGGTTGGGGAATATGCTGTAACGCCAGCGCTAATGGTTACATTGCGGTGCTGCGCTTTCGGTGAATGAGGAATATTTAAGTTGTTCACTGACTCAACAATATTTTTAGCGATTTTTTTCGCGCCTTCTAAGTCGGTAAAAGGCAATAACATAACAAATTCTTCGCCGCCAAATCTAGCCACAAAGTCTTTAGAACGGTGTTTAGTGCGGGCTAAACATTGTGCCACTTGTGCTAAGCATTCATCACCTTTTACGTGGCCAAATTCGTCGTTATAAAACTTAAAGTTGTCTATATCAATCATAATAAGCGCCACTGAACTTTCGCCTCGTATAGCGGCTTGCCATTCTTCTTTTAATTGTGTGTCGAACGACATTCTATTGGCTAGACCCGTTAGCGCGTCGGTTTTAGAAACCTGTTCAAGTTCTTTACTACGTTTTACTAATTTCATGTGATTTTTTACACGTTTAAATAAAATATTAGAACTTGTGTCGCTTGATATGTAGTCAATAGCGCCTAAAGATAAGGCTTTTTCTTCTTCAAATTCGCTGTAATGTTCACTCACAAAAATAACTTGAATATGCTGAGTGGTAACATGTTGTTTTACAAATTTACACACGTCTAATCCTGACATGTCGGGTAATTGTGCAGATGAAATAATTAAGTCAACTTTCTCATCTAGCACGATTCTTAAGGCACCTATGGCATCTATCGCTGTTTTTACGGTGTAATCGTTATCAAAAATATCAACCCACTGGTCTAACTGCTGCTCAAACTCGTGCACTAACAATAGCGTTAACTTTGTTTTAGTTTCAGTGCTTGATACTAAATGCAGTTTTTGTTGAGTAGATGGCAATTGATAAAAATCCTCTTGTAAATGAGCTTGGCGTTTCATTTTATATTCTCCTTAATGTAAAAATGTTCGCTTGCTCATTATATCAGCTTAATCGCGAATAGTTGTACTAAGTTGTAACCTAAAATAAAAGAAAGCACACCGAGGTGTGCTTTTGCTAAACGTTTAAAAATTAACTAAGTGCAACTTCTAATTTATTAATAACCGACTTAACGTCTTTTGTATTAGTAGCAATGGCTACAGCTAATTCTTTGGCACTGTCTGAATCAACTTCTCCCATTAATGTTACTACACCGTTTTCAACTTCTACTTCGATGTTAGTACCGCTTACTTCCGACTCTAGTAACAATTTGGTTTTAACAACCGCTTCAACTTTCGAATCGGTTAACGACACTAAAATTTGCGCGTCTTCACCGTTGTCTTTCTCTAGTACGGTAAGCTTGTTTTCTACTGATTTTACGCCTTCTAAGCTTTCTACTAACTCGCCAGCTAAGGCTTTATCTACTTCGCTATCAACCTTACCAGTAAGAATAACAACGCCACTTTGAACGTCTGTGTTTATATCAAAGGAATTTAAGTTACCGTTAAATAGTAAAGTGCTTTCGGCTTTACCGTCTAACCATGCATCTTTAGATCTATCTTCCCATGTGTTGTCTGCATAAGCTGCAGTTGAACCAAGAGTTAATAACGTTACTGTAACAATAGAACGAATTGAGTTTTTCATAATATTCTCCTTTAAATTAATTCACTTTAACTATTGCGACTATCATGCCAAACCGTAATATATTGATTTTTAAAGTGTATTTAATTTTAAGTGATGTATTAGGTTATTATTTATAGCGTTTTTTACAAGCCATAATGTAAAAGTTACATTCGTATTTACTAGATAAATAAAAACGCCATTGTTGCTACAACAATGGCGTTTAATGAATAACTTGAGCCGAACTAAGCTGTACTTACATCTTCAAGCGCTATTTACCTGATTGCGTATTAACATATTTTTTTAAAAGCACAGGTAAAATAGTAATGTCGGTCACTAACGCGACTATCATGGCGATACTGGTAAGTAAGCCAAACAACATGCTCGGAACAAAGTTTGAGAATACCAGTGAGCCAAAGCCAACAACAATCACCGTGGTGGTATAGATAAGTGCATAACCTACCGAGCTATTGGTTTTTAGTACAATGTTCGGTTTGTTATCGATGTCGATAGTGTCGTTGTTACTGCTGTTTAATTCGGCCAAATAACGATGCACATAATGTATTGTATCGTCCATCGAGATCCCCATCGCGACGGCTGCAATAGTAATGGTCATTAAATCGAGTGGTATCGCAAAAATCCCCATTACCCCCATAATTGCGGCTGTTGTTATAAAGTTGGGGATCAAGGCAATAATCGCCACTTTAAAAGATGAAAATATAATCATTAACGTTATTGCCATTGCACCGTACACAATGGCTAACGTAACAATTTGCGAATTAACTAAGCGCGATAGTATGTCTTCGTACAATATAAATAAGCTAGTTAGTGTGTATTGATCTTTTTGTACGCCTAAGGTGTTTAATTCTTTATGAATATTTGCCAGTAGGTCTGCCCTGTTTAATCCTTCGGTGCTGTCTTGCACTCGCATTGAAATACGTGCTTGATTATCGCTTTCAGAGAAATACGCACCAAAAAGGTCTTTTTGTAAGTCAGGCGACAAGCTGTTATACAATGCTGTTAACTCGTACTCGGTTAACGGTTTACCATTAACTACTTGGGCTATTTTAGTAAAGTCAGCAACCGATGTTATCGCGCCAATCGCTTCGTTTTTTACCAGCATGTTTTGAATGTTAGTAATGGTTTTTACGGCATCGGCTGAAATAACTAAGTCGGTTTTTGTTTCGTTGTCAGGAATATTGTACAAAAGGTCGAATGGCGTAGAGCCTCCAAATTGCTGGTCGATAAAAGTTAATTCTTTGCGTACATCGGTAGACTCGTCAAAGTAATTTAAAAAGCTATTTTCTGCCGTTAATAATAAGCAACCACCTAAACCAATAACCGTTAGCAATACCGAACTCACCACAATACGCTTAGGTTTATGAATAACCGTACGAGCAAACCATTGCATGCTTTTTTCAACCACTTTGTGTTCGGCTACATAGGTTTGTTTATTAAAAAGGGCGATGAGTAACGCAGGGAAAAACACCAAGCTCACAATAAAACTAACCAGCATGGCAACAACCATCATCCAACCAAAACTAATAACAGGCTGTACACCACTAAAAATAAGTGAACCAAAACCAATAGTGGTGGTTAAGCCAGCAAAAAAACACGGTTTAATTTTTTGTTTTATTGTCGCTATCACTAGTGCTTGATGCGACCAGTCTTGATGCTTTTTTACGAGCTCTTGGTAATGCACAATTAAGTGAATGATCATGGCGAGCGACAAAATGATTTGGAGTGCAAATACATTGGCCGATATAACGGTAACTTTAAACGCCAGCGCCGTTAATAAACCTACCGTAATAACCACACTGGTTGCACAGCCAATGATAGGCAGTAACACCCAACTGACTTGACGAAATAAATACGCAAGAATAATTACAATTAAACAAAAAATAGCTGAGCCAAACAGCACTAAATCGTTTTGTATTATTTTGATCAGTTCGTACGTAAGTAAGTTATTACCACCTAAATAAAAGTCGCCTGTGTTTTGGTAAGGCTTTAATATTGAACGTATTTCTTCAATTTCGCTAATACGTTTTGTTTCTAATTTTTTATTGAGTTGAGCGCTTTTATCTTTTAATTGATTAAGCTGAGTTCGCTCTTTTTCAGAAAGCTCTCGTGTTAATACGTGCTTTTTAATATCAATAATGTCGTTATTAATGCGTGTGAGTTCAAGATCGGCTTTAAAAACAACTTGTAACGATAATGCCGTTTGCTCTTTATTAATTAATAAATCTTCGTAAAGGGGATGATTTTTTAAGTTGAGTAAAAGCGTATTTTTAGGAAATTTTTGCTCTTCCCACGTTAAGGTGTTTACCTCAGCAGTAAACGATTTAGCCGCAGTAAAAATAGGCACATTTACAATGCTATTTACTTTTTTAACACGTGTTATATTCGCTATTTTTTTACCTATTTCGGAAACCGCTTGTAACGTTTTTTCGTCAACAACACTTTCAATTTTAGGCTGATAAGCAATAAGAATAAACTCTT
Organism: Pseudocolwellia agarivorans; assembly: GCF_002000085.1. Taxonomy (GTDB): domain Bacteria; phylum Pseudomonadota; class Gammaproteobacteria; order Enterobacterales; family Alteromonadaceae; genus Pseudocolwellia; species Pseudocolwellia agarivorans. The sequence continues at coordinate 26,692 of NZ_MUZU01000018.1, read as the reverse complement.
CTGAACCATAACGCTGGTCGGCAAGTTGCGTCGCAATAAAGTGTTTATTATCGTCAACGAGTAACGTATCTGCCGAGGCGTTAATTTCAAAATTTTTCGCTTGCCAAGCTAATGCCACTGTAATTACGGCAAAAGCGATACATATAAAATACGCAGAAGTTTTTAAAGAAAATTTAAACATTACTTGCCACCTTTATTGTTTACGCTAAAGGCTTCTTTACGTATTTCTTGTCCATCACGTTGCACGTTTTGCATATATAAATTGCGAACAAATTCATAGCGGTTATCAACGTTTTCAAGTACCTTCGGATAATTTGACAACACCGGAACTTGCTCGTGCACACCATCAACTATTAATAATTGCTGAGCGGCACTTTCATCATTAATAAAATTTAATGGATGAGTAAAATAATTGAATGTTAATGAACCTGTGTCTCTAAAGTCTGACGGCCCAAGTAAAGGTAAAACAATATAAGCACCATAACCCACACCGTAAGATTGCAACGTATTACCAAAGGTTGTTTTGTTTCTTTCTATGTCCATTAAGTCGTCGGCTGCATCAAATAGCCCTGCAAGACCTACCGTGCTATTAATAACGATACGCTTTATGCTTTCCCAACTTTCTGCAAAGTTACCCTGCAATAAGTGATTTAAGGCGTAAAGAGGTTCGCGCAGATTGTAGAAAAAATTAGTAATGGCTTGATCAATCACTTCAGGCATTATTTTTTCATAACCCGCAGCTATCGGGCTGAGCACATATTCGTACGCCGCGTTGTTAAACGAAAAAATAGGTTCGTTAATAAACCTTAACGGATCTTCAGGAGCTGTGTAACTGACAACGCTGGGTTGATTCATCACCTCAGTTTCGTACGGCCCTTTTTGCACTTCAGCCGTTTGAACACTATGAGTTACAGCTACGTTTTTTTTATGTTTTATCGATTCGGTTGATGAGCATGCGGTTAACAGTAAAAAACAAAACAACATACCTACGTATATAAGTTTTACGTAAACATCACCACAAACATTATTCTTGTGAGCTTTTAACATGTTGCCCCCTTAGTTATGTAGAAATTATGATTAAGATTCGCTTTTTTGATTTTTTGTGTGAAACTGTTCGGTTAATACTGTGCTTAGCTCTTTACCGCCTTTAGCACCAAAATCGAGTGTTCGAATAGGAAATGGAATTAAGATATCAGCTGTTTCTAATGATTTTTTAATACTAGAGATAGCACCGTGCCTAGCCGCCATATAGCCTGGTTCGCCGGGGTAATCTATCCAGAACCAAACTAACAGATTAATCGCGCTGTCGCCAAAGCTTTCAGCGAAAACAGCGGTTTCATTTTTTCTAATAACAAAATCACATTTATTTAATGCGCTAACAATAACATTAGCCGCTTCATCAGGGTCATCGGCATAAGATATAGATACGGGTACTTCTACCTTACGTATACCCAAAATAGTAAAGTTAGTTAAAATATTACGAAATAGTATTTTGTTAGGGATAACTTCGATTTGACCCGAAAAAGTTTCAACCAGTGTGTTTCTTAAATTAATGGTTTGAACGCTACCAAATACACCATTGGCTTCAATAACATCGCCCATTTTAAAGGGTTTTCTGATACCCATTACAATGCCAGCAATAAGGTTTTCGGTCATATCTTGAAAGGCAAAACCGATAGCAAGACCAATAATACCGGCACCAGCAAGTAACGAGGTTACGGTACCTTTTAAGCCGATAAAGTCTAAGCAAATAAAGATACCCAGCATGATTAAACAGCTTTTTATAATAGCGGATAATAAATCAGCTATTTGTCGAGAATCGAATGTACGCCTTAAAACATTACGTATAACCTTGCCCGCTATACGTACAAAGAAAGAAAAGAAGATAATAAAAACAAGCGCAACAATTAAGTTAGGTATGTGTTGTACGCCTGTTTCTAACCAGCGGCTGAGTTTGCTTCCAATAAGCTCCCAATATTTATCGACATTCAATAGCTCCATATTTAATAAATCCATAGTTACCTCTACGATCAAAATAATATTATGGATGTTGCAACATTTACGCCTAAACATAGACTATTGATGTATAAGTAATTTATTTTATTTCAAACTATCTTTATATCCCTATAGAGTAAATTTTACAAAATAAATTGTTAGTTATTCATTATGATAAGTTCATACTATTACTGTTTTAAAAACGTGGTTAAGGCATTAGGATTAATGTTAATAACCAGTTCTTCGCTATTAAATAATTCACCGTCAATCACGTAGTTAATCAACTCGTCGCTTTTAATGGTAACTTTCTTAACTCGTTGAGTTTGTATGTTTTGATCTACAGACGTTAATTCACGATTAGCGTTACTGGAGCTATTTATATTTAAGCCTGCTGAAATAAGTTCGCCCAACCCCATCAGTTTATTGCTACCGTTTTCTATTGTGTTAATCCAAGTAACATCAAGAAAACCGTCTTGGCAGTTAGGCGTGCCATTACCTTGAGCAAGCAAACTCGTAAAAGGGGCAGCATTCGCCACAATAAAGCTCGTGGTATCAATATCCTCAAAAGAGTTATTATCAAATGCAACGCTAAGCTTATGCGTTTTTCCTTGTGTATAGGCTTTCCAAAAACCACTTAAATAAGCAAATTGCCCTAAGTCGTCTTTTACACCTCTGTCTGCATAATTGATCATGTCGTGTTCTAAACCAATGCCAGCTAATAGCAATACGGTTTTTTCATTACAGATTGCGGTATCTATTTTAATGGTTTGCTTACTACATAAATGCGATAACGCTAGCTCTACAGGGTTAATTTTAGAAAGATGACCATATAAATTATGAGCTAACGCATTGGCTGTTCCCATCGGCAAAAAGCCAAAATTAATAGGTTTATTCACTACTTGCTCCGCAACTTCTCTTAATGTGCCGTCGCCACCGGCCGCAATAACCGTTTTAATGTTGTTTGATAGTGCTTGTTGGGTTAATTGTTTAGCCGACAGCTCTAACGTGGTTTCTTTAATGGTTAATAAGAAATGTTTATAAAGCTGATTGATAACCTTATCTTGGTTTTTCTTCCATTTTCCGCCGCCTGCAGCAGGGTTCACAATTAACCATGCGTTAGGGTAGATTTCTATTTCATCATTTTCACGGTACTTTACTAACTGCTTGAGCTGTGAGGGGTTTAGTCCTGCTTGTGTGCGTACTTGGGTTATTTTTTCTAACACTTCTCTTACCGTTAGCTTAGGATATTTAACTAACAAATAAGCAGCTGCAACAAATACCGACCGCCCTCTTCCTAAAGCACAATGTACAACAACGTTATGCCCTTGCTTAATATGGTTATTGATCCATGTAACACTTTCTCTTAACGATTCAAGATCAGGTGTTTGATGATCAAGCGTTGGCACATTTAAGTAGTCTAGCGCTAATGCTGAAGCCCCCCAATCTAAAGCACTAAACTCGGCGGTCATGTCTACAATCGCATGAATATTGGTGATATTAGCTGAGGTAAAGTCTTGCGTGTTTAACCGAGTAGCAACGTATAAACCTTTATCTATTTTGTGCATTTTATCGGTTTTATCTAAGCGTCTTGCAACCGCGTTATAAACATAAACCCCTGAAATAAAAGGCCATAATAGAATATTGATATAGAGAGGAATTCTTCCATCGTTGTTTTTTCTAAAAATTTTAGGCTGCTTTATTAAATAAGCGGTTGAGATAAGAAAAAACGAAGCACTTGCCCAATAAAAAATAAACGAGATGAAAAATGCGCTGTAGTAACCCAATACAGCAAAAATTAGCGTTAAGGCAATATAATAAAAATGAATAGCCATGAATATGTTCCTTTATTAAGAATCGATATTCAATAAGCTGCAAATACCAGACCACACGATAAACCACTGATAAGTAATGATAATATAAAAATTCTACCACCTTTATTTATTGTTTTTTGTAATATTTACATAAATCTATGTCGACTGATCTCATACTTCTTAATTTTAGAAGCGAGCGTTGTTGGTTTTAAACCAAGTAATTCTGCCGCGCCGTCATTACCATAAATTTTGCCTTTGCAGTGCTGTAACGCTTTTTCAATATTACTTTTTTCTAATGCTTTATGTTGTGTTGCGCTCATGAGTTCTGATGGCGCTACTGTTTTTGATGGCACCTGAATATTGTTAGTTTGCTTAGCTAAAATATCGAAGGTAATTTTATCGCCTTTAGCTAAAATTATTTGTCGTTCAATTATATTTTCTAACTCGCGTATATTGCCCGGCCAAGTGTATTGTTCTAACAACTGCATTTGCGCTAATGAGACTTTAGGTTGTGGTTTATTAATACGTCGGCACACCTTATTAATAAAATGTTTAACGAGTAGCGGTAAGTCGTCGATACGATCACGCAACGCTGGGGATTGAATAGGAAATACATTCAGCCGATAGTATAAATCTTCTCTAAATTTGTTTTCTTTTATCAGGGCTCTTAAGTCTTGATTGGTGGCAGAAATAACCCGAACATCAACATTTCTTGTACGAGAGTCGCCAACTCTTTCGTATTGTTGTTCTTGCAATACTCGCAGTAATTTACCTTGTAACTGGATCGGTATTTCGCCCACTTCATCTAAAAATATCGTGGCTCCGTCTGCTAGTTCAAAACGTCCTATTCGATCAGATATTGCGCCTGAAAAGGCTCCTTTTACATGGCCAAAAAATTCACTTTCAAATAATTCAGCGGGAATAGCCGCGCAGTTAACACGAATAAGTGGCCGTGCTTTTCGTTCGCTTACTTCATGTATTGCTCTAGCAATAAGTTCTTTACCTGTCCCCGACTCGCCTATAATAAGTACATTCGCATTGGTTGGTGCAACTAATTCAATTTGTTGTACCATGTGCTGCACTTGAGCACTTTGCCCAATAATTTGGTGATGATTAAAATCGGCATTTAGCTCTTCTAATAAATAGGCATTTTCCATTTCTAGTCGACGCTTTAATGAGTCAACTTCTTCCATAGCATTAAGTAGTTTTTGTTGAATACGTTTACGCTCGGTAATATCTCTAAAAATTACCACCGCACCAATTAATATGCCGTGCTCGGTTACTGGCGTGCTGGTGTATTCTACAGGAATAGGCTTCCCTTCTTTTGACCAAAACACTTCGTTATCAACGCTATGTATTTCACCATCGTTAAATGCCGCGTAAATAGGACAATCGTGCGCATGGTAATGGCTTCCGTCGGGATAAGTATGGTGCATCACTTCATGCATTTTTTTACCAATAATATCTTCTCTTTTCCATCCCGTTATTTTTTCTGCCGCTAGGTTTACAAAGGTTGTATTACCTTGATCGTCAACACCGTAAATACCATCGCCTACCGCGGTTAATAAGAGTTGATTTTGTCGTTCTATTTCTTCAAAAGCGGTTTCGTTTTTACGCCAATGCGCTAAACCTGATTGGTAATTAGATTCAACAATAGCTTGATGATAACGAGCAAAGCTTTCTACACTTTTTTGGCAACTCATTAATATATGTTCTTCAACCTGCGTTGCGTTGATTTCTAAATGGATAATCTCACTATTCACTTTAATGCTTAAATCGCTCGACCATGCATCTTTTTGAATAAGTACCTGCTGAGTAAAATGTATCAGTTGCTCTAAACATTCATGAAAAAATTGCGTGACTTTGTAGTTTGCTAAATCAGCCTCCTTTAACGCAAATAACTTTTTTGCTTTGCTATTGGCTTGCAAAATTTGGTTATTAGTTGGGTCTATTAACAACATGGCTGTGGGTGCGTTGTTAAACAAATTATTCTGCATTTTCTTATCCTAAAATGTTGCCTCATATTGCTTCATACAATTGTTAGGCCAAACAACGAATTATCGTTACATGAACCACGAAAAATCGTTAACAACGAAATATCGTTGACTTTAGAATTAATGAATTTTAATTTTTCCCTTAACAATCAAATAAATATAAAAATTAAAGCTATGGCACAGTTATCGCTATATCAGGTTACGGTTTGTTTTATGTTTGAAAAAATCAGCCAAGGTAAGAACATTTAAAAGCTTTTGCTCTAAATAAGTGCAACGCATCAATAAAGCACCTAGGTAAACATTCAAACACCCCATATTTTAAACTTAGCGAGGAAATACCATGACGATGACACGCAACGAAGTAACCGAATTAATTGTGACTCAAAAACTTTATAAAAAAGTTTCGTGGGGAGAATTAGCAGAAGTAATTGGTTTAAGTAAAGAATGGACAACAGCCGCTTTGCTAGGCCAGATGACATTAACAGCGGAGCAAGCTGAAAAAATAGGCGCCGTGCTCGACCTACCTGAAGACGCCATCATTCAACTGCAAGTAGTTCCTTATAAAGGTTCATTACCAACAGCAGTACCCACAGACCCACTTATTTACCGTTTTTACGAATTAATTAGCGTATACGGCACTACATTTAAAGAACTTATTCATGAAGAATTTGGCGACGGCATCATGAGTGCCATCGATTTTAATATGGACTTAAAGCGTGAACCTAACGAGAACGGCGATAGGGTTCAAATTCTCTTAAGCGGGAAGTTTTTACCTTACAAAACTTACTAACCATTAATAATAAAACTAAATTAAGTGAGAAATAATCATGGCTTATATTGAACCCAGTGAATTCGTAACCAAAATGGTCGATGCCGGTGAACAAAAAGTTTACATGTCGACTAAAGATACTATTATTCGTGCCTTTATGGCTGGCGCTATTCTTGGCTTAGCCGCTATTTTTGCGATTACCGTAGCAACTAAAACTGGCAGCCCTATTTTAGGCGCTTGTTTATTCCCTGTTGGCTTTATTATGTTGTACCTAATGAAGTTTGATTTACTCACCGGGGTATTTACGTTAGTGCCTTTAGCGCTACTTGATAAACGACCAGGCGTTACCGTTGGTGGTGTTATGCGTAATTGGGGCTTAGTCTTTGTCGGTAACTTTGCCGGCGCAATGACCACCGCTTTCTTTATGTCGTTTATTTTAACCTATGGTTATTCGGCTGATGGTGGTGCTATTGCCGCTAAAGTCGCTTCAATTGGTGAGTCGAGAACCTTAGGCTATCAAGAGCACGGTATTGGTGGTTGGTTAACTATTTTTATTCGCGGTATGTTGTGTAACTGGATGGTGTCTATGGGCGTGGTGGGTGCGATGATTTCAACTTCTGCTGGGGCTAAAATGGCGGCTATGTGGATGCCGGTTATGTTGTTCTTCTTCATGGGTTTTGAGCATTCTATTGTAAATATGTTTTTATTCCCGTTTTCTATGATCATGGGTGGTGACTTTACCGTTTACGATTACTTACTGTGGAATGAAATTCCTACAGTTTTAGGTAATTTAGCGGGTGGCTTGTTGTTAGTAGGTTTACCCCTTTATTTAACGCATGTTAGAACGTCGCCTGAGCGTAAAATTTCGTAAACGAATAACATTTTAGATTGTTGAAATATACAATGTTAGGCTTCGTAATTAGCGTTACGAAGCCTTTTTTATTTTAAGTAAGAATCTATCTATAAATGTTTCTCTTTTGACCAACGGATTAGTTTTTCAACATGAGTGCCTGAACTCATTATTAAATGACACACTTGCAATAGGCCTTTTTGATGACAATCCTCAAGTGCTTCACCACTTAGTTTAGCTAAGCTGTCTTTATTGATGGTGTATAAACCATTCATGTTTGTAGGTTTTAGACCACCTAAATCAAGCTCGAGGTTAATAGATTCGAGTAGATTGTATTTATATAAGCCCTCTAAAACCGCTTTATTTTGTTCCGTACTGCCCATCAGTTGCGCAAAAGTTGTTTGTATTCTTTTTAAGTAATCGGTAGGTTCGCCTTGTTGATCAAATAAACGTTCTCCTTCGCTACTAATAACCTGAGGATTTGCCATATCAATTGCGATACGACCACCAGAAAAGTCATCTTCTTGCGCCAGCATTGCTTGAAATGGGCGTCTTAAGACATCTAAAGGTAAGTATCTTGCCTGCCAAACATTATCTTTTATATAAAGGTTTTCACCTGATTCTATGCCTAATAAAGCACTAAATAAGAACTGTCCAGTGTTAGGGTTTTTAGTGATAAAGATAGGATATTCGTGCACAAGCGTTACAAGTTCTACGACCATAACAGTTGCTGTATTCATTTTGTTGTGAGGAACATCAACTAATGATGTATCAACTTTTACATTACGATGTTTTACAGAATCTAATAATTCAATGGTGTTCTTTGTCATATCTATCTCGCAGTTAAATTTTTGAAAGACCATATTTATAAATTTTATTTAGTAGGTCACGATTCGTTGGTAAAGTAGACAACAGCTGATGTTCTTTATGCTTATTATAATTTACCTGATCAGCTACGTAGTTTTTAATAAAAGGTTCTAATGCAAACGGCGGTTTTGTACGGAATTGACTACCATATAAAACAAACTGATAACTTGTTGCTTGAAACAACTCTCCGGTTGCTTCAAAGTCGTGTCCGTTAGGTATTTTGTATTCCCATAATTTCATCAGTTCTTGTAAACGCGCAGGAATAGACGACTCGTTTTTATTGTCTTGCCAAAAAGGGCTTGTGCGATGACTTAACGTATAGTGAAGCTTTAAAAAATCAATTGCTCTACCCCATCTATAATTAAATTTGTCGTTAAACCTTTGTGCTGAAATTTCCATTACATTTTTTGTAACGGGTAATTGTTCAGCGATCATCATTGCTGATAACTCTACCAATACTAATGCAGAAGCTTCTAAAGGTTCTAAAAATCCAGCGGAAAGTCCTACGGCTACACAGTTTTTGTGCCAAAATTTTTCTCGGTGGCCTGAAGTAAAATTAATTTCTCTAACCGTTAAGTTATCTGTTTTTCCGCCGGTCGATTCTATGTAAGCGAATAAATCGGCTTTAGCGATTTCGGTAGAAGTATGTTTACTTGAAAATACATAGCCAACACCTCTACGCGTAGGTAAACCTATGTCCCAAATCCAACCTGCGTCTTGAGCCGTAGATTTAGTACAAGAAGCAATAGGGCTATTTTCATCGTTATACATAACTTGTGTGGCAAGTGCTGTATCGGCAAACAAAATGTCGTTTACTGATTTAAATTTTACGCCTAGCGTTTGCCCCAGTAAAAGTGATTTAAATCCTGTACAGTCTATAAACAAATCACCCTCAAGGTGTTTGCCATTATCAAGTGCTACAGAAGTAATACTTTCATCTTCGCTTTGATTGACCTTATCAACCTCAGCTAAAACGTGTTTAACACCTAACTTTTCAACACAATGTTTTTGTAAAAACTTAGAGAATAAACCCGCGTCTAAATGATAGCCGTAGTTAGTAGATGATTTATATTCTGCATCGGTAATGCTTTTAGGGGCTAAGTGATGTTGACAAATTTCGTGTTGAACAGAGAAATGTTTAGAAAAAGCTTCAGGTATTGATTCTTTCAACCAATACTCGGCAAAAACTCCATCTACAGAATGCTGTAAATCGTCAAAAGGATGATAATAATAGCCTTCACCTTGGTTATTATCCCAGCCTATAAATTGTGAACCTTGTTTAAAAGAAGCATGACATTCTTTAAAGAATTCACTTTCTGATACGCCCATACTTTTTAAAGTTGAAGCCATTGTTGGCCATGTACCTTCGCCCACACCAATAGTAGGAATATTAGGTGATTCGCATAAAGTAATAGTAAGCTCTTTGTTGGCAATACGCGCTGGAAACCTTGAAGCGAGGATACCTGCAGTTATCCAACCCGCAGTACCACCGCCAACAATAACGATTGATTGAACAATATTACTCATGAATAACGCTCCAACAACTTTGTTTCGATAAGTATAATAACTATAAAGTTAAAGACCCATCATAATTGATAGGTCTTTTTTAATATAAATAGCAATTGTATTTATTATGGAATAGCAAACAATGCTAGGTTATCGATATGATAGACAATACCAGCTACTTGGAATCGAAGACGCACAGATACATCTTCGTTTTCCCAATCAGGTGTACCTGTTGCACTATCTGTATTAAGCATTACACGTACCGCACTATTGGCTGTATTACTCCATGTACTTGGATAAAAGTTATAAATTTCACCCGATGCTGTTTCTAGTTTAACTTCGAAACCTGTAGCCGCATCAGCAGGTGCGTTCGTTGGGTGTATGTCTAATTGCAACATATAGCGGCCACCTGATTTAACAGCGCCAGCTTGAACAGGTAAAACAACTTCTGATGCTGATTCATTGCCTGTTGTATCTACAGTTAACGCATACGTGCCATTAGTAACTTCTGTTACGGTATCAGTTACACCAATAATGCCAACACCATTGTTAGTAGGTACAACGCCATCTTCAAATGACGACGCTTCCATAGTTAGCATGTTATTTGCGTAGCCATCAATATCCGTTATATCCACAATACGTAAGTCATCTACGTAAGCATCACCATTAGTACAGCAGTCTGGACCGTTTAACGATTGAAATAAAGCATTAGGAACAATAGTGCCTAAATCCCAGTCAAAAGTTGTAAATACTTTGGTCGTTTCAGTCCACTTAGTTGAGTCAGCTACCCATTGTCTTAAGCCATCTTTCCACCAAGCTCTTTCTCCACCATAAGCATTAAAATGCATAAAGTCTTTGTCTCTTGCTATAGCGGTTTTTGACCAACCAGCATAATAGTAAATACGATCTGCTGTAGCAGGCCAATCAACTTCAAGACCAAGGCCCTTTTCAACAAAAACACTATTGTCGCCTGAATGAGATTCATCAGTCGAAATTACAGGATTTGTTAGTTGCCCATCATAGGCGACTTTTCTCCAACCTATATTGCTCGGCATATCGCCAGCTGGAAGTCCTTCAAAATCTTGCGATGCTCCATTATTAACTAAAATATTAGACTCTACGCCATTCACAAGAATAGCCAATGAACGTTCACCATCCGCTGTATTACCGTTTGCATCTTCAATCTGGTAAGTAAATTCAAACGACATATTGGTGCCAGCTGCAATATCGGTTAAAAACGCCGTAGGCGTGAAGGTTAAATTATTACCTTCTAATTTAGCACCGTACATTAACGCTTCAACACCATTTAATTTAACGTTTTTAACCGCCATGGCGTCGCCTTCGCGATCAACGACATCAGCAACTAAATCATAAACTTTTGCTGTGGCCGTTTCGTCTAACTCATCGTTTAAAAAGTAACTAGCAATTAGTGGTGCACCAGGAACATCTTTAACACCTAAAATATTAATAGTTAAATTTCTGCTTTGATCAAACCTATGGTCACTCACTTGATAGGTATAATTAAGTGTCACTTTTTCACCATCAGCGACTTGGCTAGCAATACTGGCAATATCGAGTATTAATTCGTTATTTTCATTAATTGATGATGGTAAAACAAAAGGATTATCTGCACTGGCAACCAAGTTAGATGCCCTTAAGGGTTCGTCATCAGCATCAACAACATTCACTAATAAATCTAACGTACCTGTACCTGCATCTTTAGTGTAATTACCGACTAAATCACCTGTAATTTCTGGCGCAAAATCTTCGCCAACGACATTAAACGTTGCAGTACGAGGAGTGCTCGCTTGACCGTCTGACACATCATAAGTAAAGACAATAGAATAAGTTTCTCCTGTATCTATAGAGTCAGCTAATGCAGAAGGTCGCAATAACATCGCGTTACCTTCTAGCTCAAAACCCACAGTACTTTCCATATTAGATGTTAGATTTTTAATAGATAAAAAATCACCGTCAGCATCAGTGACTACACCCGCACCTGTTTTTTCTCCCGAAGCGGTACCTAACAAAGAAACAAAACTAACAGCGTCTTTTTCGTTAACTGTAACTTCAATATTTCCTACTACAACCGGAGCTGCATTTGATGTTTTTACTTCTGGTTTGAACGATTTATCACCACAACCAGCAAGTGCTGTTGTGATAGCACCTACTAATAAAGTTTTTTGTATAATTTTCATAGTCAATTACCATTTTTTTAAAAAGGTATATAACTTACGTCCGTTACATACCTTATTTAATTGAATTAAAAGTTAACGCGAACACCTAAACGATAAGTAGTACCTACTTTGAACTTAGTGTATGTTCGTGATTTAGTTGCTTCACCATTAAGAGGATTACCTTCATCGTATGGTTCGTATGTATAACCTGCGGCATTATCTGCTGCTACACGATCAACTCTTAAGGTTCTACTTGTGAAATAAGTTCTAAATGCTGCATCTGTTAAATTCACAGCCTGCAAACTTATAGTCACATTATCATTAACTTTATAAGACGCTGATAAATCTAATGAATCACGTCCTTCATTCCAAATACTTCCTTGATTCCATGTACGTCCATTTTGGCTGGTATTCCAGTCTCTACCAACAAGAGAGTCTGAAGTACCTCGATAACTTAAACGTATTTGATGGCCATCTTGCTCCCAAAAGGTTGTAAAGTTATAAGAATGTTTTGGAGTATCTGCAACAGGGTATTCTGGTAGTGCTAGCCCAGTCACTTCTGATAGTTGAGCATCGTATTTACTGTCTTGGTAGGTATAGTTAGCCGAAACACCTAAACCACTTAAAAAGCCAGGTAAGAAATCATAAGTTTGAGAATAACCTATCTCAATACCATTGATTTTAGCGCCATCACCATTAATGTATTTAGCTACGTTGTATTCATCACATAGTAAATTTGGATCACTTGATAATGTAGGTGCTAAGGTTTTGTTAAACGGGAAATCAGCTGTACCATTTAATGATAAACACGAGCCTGTATCCGCAGCGTCAAGATAAATGGTATCTGCATCAACTGTTTCATCTTCTCTAAAGTCACGCACGTAACTTCTGAAAGATTCCGTATCCGCAAAGTTACTCATATCTTTTTGATAAAACGCAACACTTAACATAGACGTAGGATTAAAGTACCACTCTAAAGATAAATCTAAGTTTCTAGATTCTAAAGGTTTTAACTTAGTATTAAACTGCGTAATACTGCTTCCAACGTTTGAATCTTCACCTGACCAGTAAGCACCTTGGTTTAAAGAAAAACCCGGTCTTAATTGGTCAATTTCAGGTCTTGTCATTGTTTTTGAAATGGCAAAGCGCCCTACAAGATCATCCGTAATGGCATAATTTAAATTTAAGCTCGGTAAAAAGTTGGTATATTTATTTGTACCTGAAGCTGCAAACGAAGAAACACGATTACTACGAACTGAATCAGCAATAAAGCCAACAGTACTATTTGCTGTAGGAGTTGAACCATCCCAAGTGACTGGTGCTGTGGTTGAGCTAGGATCTCCAAACTCATCATAATGTGTTCCACTAATATCAGCATAGCGCCACATACTTGTCCATGTTGGAGCATTAAACTCCTCACCTTCACGTGCATGACCTGCTGGGAATGCATCAGCGTTTGGATCAGCTGATACGATTTCGAACCAATCAGCATAATCAGGATCATGACATGGCCCTGCATCAGGTATACGAGTCCAACCTGAAGGATCTGGTCCTGCAGATGTATCCCAACCTAAACCATCAACACGACCGAATTTTTTGGCATAACCGTTATCGCTTGGATCTGGAATTGGACAAGCTGATAAGCTTTTATCGCGTAGTTCTTCAAGTTTGGTATAACTAAATTCGCGAGCAAGGTTTGTTCCTGTATGGCTCCACCACTGAGCACCAGCAGCACCTTTAGCTTCAACTTCAGTTTCAACATAGCGCATACCAACATCACCGGTTAAAGCGCCATCTAAAAATTCGAAATTAGCTTTAAAATATACGGCTTTAGTATCTAAGTCTGTTGAGCGAGTTTCTGTATCGTTTACATCTCTAACAACATTATCATTACCATGAATTAAGCTAAGCGCTTTTCTGACATCTATAGGACTTAAGCCAGCTGTAATATGATTCTGATCATAACCTAAACTTTCCATAAAATCGTCAACACCTAAACCTTCAGATCTCGCGATTAAACTACCACGGATACCAGAAATATCACCGTTATCAATAACAGTTAATTGGCCTGTTTCTGAATCTTCTAATACAATGGTTTGGCTAGTTGAGGTAAATTGATAGTTTTGATTATCAACAAATTTTTCACGTTGACTGACCTTAGCACCAAATTCAAATTTAGTAATAGGCCCAAGCTCAACTGACCAGTCAAAATCAAGTTGTGCATTGTTGATTGTATCTTTTACGGCAACATCTGTTTGCGAAATAAAACCTAAGTGAAAGGTGTCTAAATCTGCAGGATTAAAGCCCGTTAACACATTCGTATTATCGTACCATTGTGATCTAGCAATACCTTCTTCATCTGTATATGCAAAGATGTTTTCTCCTAAATCAACAAAAGTGTCCCCGGTAATAATTTCACACTGCCCGGTAGTACAATCGTACCCTGTAGGAATAACATCTCGCCCAGCGTTGAATAATAATGGACCTGGAACTTGGTGAAAATTTTGCATATTGGTATATGCGTTGTCTGGACCACTTTGACTTTCACTACGAGAGTGTCCTAACGATAAACTCACTTGTAAATCATCAGTAATATAGTGTTCAATCTTTAAGGTCGTACTTAAATTACTTTCTTCAGTATCCGTGTTCGAACGGCTAATATCACCAGCACCAAAACGACTGATATCTTTTATTACAGTATTAGTCGTTGTATCAACAGTAAACCAATTGGCAAATGGGTCAGTAAATTGTGATTCATATTCTTCTGTCGCATAGTTAGCAACATTACGCTCGCCTTCTATTAAACCAGGGCTGATATTATTACGTGTTTTTATTTCATCAAATGTTCTATGGCGGTCTTGTTCACTATACGTAAGATCGTAGGTTATTTCGGTTTGATCTGTTGGTATCCATTGCAGCCCTAAAGTTAAGCCAGCTCGCTCAGATTCGTCTTGATGAAGTGAGTAAGAGGTATTACCGTGTTTAATCGCAATAACGTCACTTATTACGTCGCCATTTTGATCTGTAGCACTTGGATAAGCACTTGATTCAATAAAGTCACCCACTCTATATTGATCACGTCGTGTACTGTTTGAATCTTTATAAGCAGAAAGAGCTAAACCCAAACTGTCATCTAAAAATGTTTCAGTAACCGTAAACTGAACTTTACTGTCTGTTTTATCAGCAAATTCGTTGTATCGACCTTGCACCTCAAGTGCACGAATTGGGTCTTTATCAGCACGATTTAAAGGTTTAATAGTGACTAGGTTTACACTGCCACCTAATGAACCTTCATCATGGTCTGCACTCGGTGTTTTAACCACTTCAAGCCTTGAAAGAGCATCCGCAGAAAAAGAACTTAAATCAACCGCTTGGCTAAAATCAGTTGTCGCTAGTTGTTGGCCATTTAAAGTGATATTGTTTTGTTGTGAAGTTGCACCACGAATGGTAATTTGAGAGCCTTCGCCTTGATTTTGTACAATTGAAACACCGGTAATACGACCTAATGCATCAGCAATATTTTGGTCGGTACTTTTACCTATGTCTTCAGCATTAATGGTATCAACTACGTTAGATGAAAACCTTTTATCGTTTATTGATTTAATTAAACTACCGCGTAAACCAGTAACTTCAATAACCTCTATCTGTTCTTGTTCAGCATTTGCTTCAGCTATTTTTTTTTCGTCTTCAACAGCATTTTGTGCGTTAGCACTAGCCCCTAAAACTGAAAAAACAGCTAAGCAAACAGCATTAAGTTTAAACTTTTTACTTGCTTTCACTATCGTATCTCCCGTAGATATTCTGTTTATAATTCTTCTAGTTTTTGTAAATGTTCGGCAATCCCATCATGATCATTTGAGATTAACTACTAATACCACTCTAGTGCCGCCCCAACACACTTGTCAATCTTTTTTTGTTAACAATACACAATAAGCAAAGAATTAAGTTACCTAAAACATATAAGGAGATTTAAATAAGTTGTTACATTTTATAGTGTTAATATGATTTGAATTGATTGTTTTTTCTTCGTAACCATAAATAGATATTTATGGTTACGTATATTTTTTTTGACTAAAAAAGCTTTCTGTTAAAAATAATACTTATATAAAGCTATAAATAAATGATGTGTTATACAATACGGTACATCGCTAACCGCAAGTATAATGATAAGAAAAGTTACCAATGACAAAAAACGAATTTATATGCCCGTTATGCCAACAAAGTAACTACTGTGCTATTAACGCAGTGGAACCCTGTTGGTGTACAACAAAAAAAATCCCTGCAGCATTAATTGCACAAGTACCTGCAAATAAAAAAAATAAAAGCTGTATTTGCGCCAATTGTGTGGATAAGTTTAATCGCTTAGCGCAACGTATAAGTTAGTAATGAGAACGATTAATTACAATGAGTGCAACTAGTCAAGCACCATTGGTGAGTTTTTATGATGGAGTTAATGGGTAAAATTTGCCCCATTATGTATAGGTATAATAACACTACCTTGTAGATCAATATGAGCTTGCATGCTTTGTTCTGGAATCATATGTATCTGGACCAATTATTATCATAAGCCCCCGTTTCAATCAAAGTAAGATCAAATTTTTACCTATTTCTTTAAAGCCATCGAAATAACCAGAATCCCCACTAAAATAAACGTTACTATTTGTTGATTTGATGGCATACAACGCGCATAACGTTTGGCTTCTATAAAAAGACCACGTCCTGAAAATGCTGAGTAGATGTTGTTGTAATCACCTTCTTTATTATGGTGCTGTATAGACGTTTGATAGCTATTGCGTATTTCTTTTCCTGTTATTTTTTCAATAGAGAATAGAAGGTGAGAAACACGAATAAATTTAAACCGTTATTCATTATAAATCCGCGTTAAATTCTATCGTCTGATTTGGCAAAAGGTGTTCGCTTACAATAGTCACCGTCGGCAATTCAACTTTTGTTTCAAGTGATAAGGTTTCTGAAGTGTTTGGCAACAACCCTTTCAATGATTTTTCAGCCCTTACACCGTTAATAACCAAAAAAGCATCGTAATAAATAGGCGCTATACCGGTGTTTTCAATCGTTACTTTAGTGTGTGTTGTGTTAGCAGCAAAACCCGTTATGGTAAATTGATATCCACTAGCCATTGAGGCTTCTTTGATTCGAGTTATAGGTTGTTCTTGATTTGAACCATTAGTATATGTGTCGTTACCTATCATGTATGAAATATGAAATTTTTCGGCAAACTCTTCGTACGATATACCATAAGCTCCACTATTAGGCTTAAGTACATTGCGCTGGTCAGTGGTTTCAACGTAGCTAAATTCACCACCAAAAGGTACTGACTTATATCGTTCGTTATAATTGAAGAAGCTCCATGCACTTTCATTATAATCTGAATGCGCTTGGTGCATAAATGAATCATCAAATAAACCAAAAGGTATATTCGTAACATTAGCATCATTGAAGGGTGTATTTTGAATATTTGAGGCATCTATTGATATAG
The DNA here is from genome assembly GCF_002000085.1 of Pseudocolwellia agarivorans. Lineage (GTDB taxonomy): Bacteria > Pseudomonadota > Gammaproteobacteria > Enterobacterales > Alteromonadaceae > Pseudocolwellia > Pseudocolwellia agarivorans. The sequence goes on along the minus strand of NZ_MUZU01000018.1, from coordinate 9,226 downwards.
ACCAAGGTAAACTCGCGTAAGTCTTTTGTAGATGCGCTAAAAATACTTTTTGATAGGTTTTACTAGGAAAGGTTTGCCCTAAAATATTAGGTCCATCATATATATGATATTCTCCCCACAAACCAAAGCCGACTTGTAAGAACGCTATGCGGTTATCATTATCATAACGTTCAGAAAATTTGGTATGAAATTCTTGAGTAAACCTTTGTAATTCAGTATGACTCCAATCAGGAAAAGATGTGGTTAATCCTTCTGACTCTCCTACAGTTTCATTGTAACTAGGTAAGTTTTTAATATAGTTAGGTACGGTAGTTTCTCGTCCTGGATAAGCATAGTACAACCTAAATATTGCCTGATGATTCCGCGCTGCAATTTTTGCGAGTTTATTATCAAGATAGGTCCAGTTATATACGCCTTTATCCGTAACTATTTGATTAATAGATATATAGCTAAACTCTAATGAAATAGCCTTGCTCATTGCTTCTTTTTCTGATGAACTCCATACTTCATGATTATCCCACAGTACAATCCCCGTCATGGGTTGTACTTTTTTAATAGTGCTTTGTAGAGGAATGTTTTGAAATGGATCTACGGGAAGCTCAACGGGTTTATCAATAATAGGCGGAGTAGGTGCTGCAGGAGTTGTAGCTTCACTTCCCCCACCACCGCAACTTAGTGTTAAATAGCAAAGGAATGTGACTATTCCTATTTTACTTAAAAGATGAATCACTACAGCCCTAATTTAATTGGCGTACTAAAGTTAAATACATAATAATTGTATACATTATCGTTTCCTACGATTTGACTGAACACCTAGCGCTTTCTTTCTAGCATTCTTTTTAGACGGAGAACTTTGTTTTTTTCTGCCACTTTTTGGGGGCTTAGTCAGGTCAGGCTCATAGCCCGGCAACCACTGTGGTAACAATTGTGTATCAAGAACTTCTTCCACAGCCTTTAACAGCCAGTCTTCATCGGGGCTCATTAATGATAAAGCTAAACCGGCTTTACCTGCTCTACCCGTTCTACCAATACGATGAATATAATCTTCAGCTACATAAGGTAATTCGTAATTAATAACGTATTGTAAATCGATAATATCAATACCGCGCGCTGCAACATCTGTCGCAACAAGGGCTCTTGTTTTACCTTCTTTAAATTCAGCAAGGGCTTTATCTCGTGCGCCCTGCGATTTATCGCCATGAATAGATTGTGTTTTAATCCCATCTTTACACATTTCTTTTGCAAGCTCATCTGCACCTTGTTTAGTACGTGTAAAAATAAGGACTTGTCGCCAATTTTTAGAACCTATTAAAAAAGAAGTTAACTCGCGTTTTCTGTCTGCATCTACGGTATATACAATTTGCTCAATATCTTTTGCTGCTGTATTGCGTTCACCCACTTCGATTAATTGAGGATCATTTAATAAGGTTTTACTTAGCTTAAAAATACTGTCGTCAAAGGTTGCTGAAAATAGTAAAGTTTGACGCTTAGCAGGTACCCTTTTTAAAATATTAGTTATTTCATCTTTAAAGCCCATATCTAACATTCTATCGGCTTCATCAAACACTAAGTACTGTAAATCAGATAAAGTCAGCGAACCATTAATTAAGTGGTCTAATAATCGACCCGGTGTAGCAACAATAATGTCGGCACCTGCATTTATAGCATCAGTTTGCGGTTTAATACTTACACCACCATAAACAAGCACTGATTTAATATCGGTATATTTAGCGTAGGTCTCTATATTTTTAAATACTTGTTGGGCTAACTCACGCGTAGGTGTTAAAACAAGAGCTTTAACAGTACGCGTTGTTTTTTGAGATAATAAATGATGCAAAATAGGAAGTGTAAAAGCCGCGGTTTTACCTGTACCAGTTTGTGCTCCAGCCATAACATCATTGTGTTTTAAAATAACAGGAATAGCGGCAAGTTGAATGGGAGTAGGCTTTTCATAACCAGACTCTTCAATTGCTTTTAATAAAGCAGGATTTAACGCTAAAGAGGTAAAGCTCATACAATTTCACAACAATAAATTTTTAATGTCGCTATTGTATCAGAGAAGTTTCAACATTGAGTAATGTAGCGAATTTTTACAATTAAAGTTCAGTATAAATAGCCATTTATACTGAACCTTTTATAATGTAACCTCTGTAAAAAGGTTGAATGATTATGGCAAAAAAATATTTAATTTGGGATTTACCTCTTAGGCTTTTTCATTGGGTATTAGTGCTAACAATATTAGGTGCTTGGTATACCTCAGATCAAGACAACGACTTAATCGATTATCATCTTATTTTTGGTTATGTCGCACTGGGGTTGATGCTGTTTAGAATATTGTGGGGGTTTATAGGTACGACCCATGCTAAATTTAAACATTTTATTCCTACACCAAACAAACTAATAAACTATATAAAAAATAAAAACGAACAACAATCAGTGACTTATCCAGGACATAATCCATTAGGTAGTTTAATGGTTGTATTTATGTTGGTAATAATTTTATTACAAGCGATAAGTGGTTTATTTATGAATGACGACATATTTACGTCTGGCCCATATTACGGAGAGGTTACTGGCAGTCTTGAAAAAGTTATTACCTTTTTCCATCGTAATAGTTTTAATGTAATTTTAGCAGCAATAGCCTTGCATATACTGGCCATTATTTTTTATAAGATTGTTAAAAAGAAAGCATTAGTTACTTCAATGATCACAGGAAAGAAAAGCTCTGAAGAAGTATCTGAAAAAGATGCAATAAAGCATTCAAAAATTATTATTGCGATTATCACAGCTATAGCTGTTGCGGCTTTTGTATATTGGTTAGTTATTATAAATGCTCCCGTAATAGAAGAATATTATTAACTCACGGATCAAATAGACAACTTAAACTTAGATACTAAAAAGCGCTGATATTATTTCTAATAGCAGCGCTTTTTTATCATTTTTAAAAACTATTTAGTCGACTTTAAAATCATCATGACAGCCGCCACAAGATTTTCCTACTTCACCGATAGCTTTTTTAGTAGCAGATTCATTACCTAACTTTGCAACTTTTAATAAGTCAGCTGAAGCTGATACTAATGCTTCTGTACGCTTTTCAAATAATTCAGGTTTGGTCCAAACATCATTTGAAGCTTCTGTTTTAACTTTAAAACCTGATGTATTAGTACTCATATAATCGGCAATCATTAATGATAATTGATTAATGCGTAAAGCATGTTTTTCTACCGCTTTAGCATCAAATGGCATTTTACCTTTTGCCATAGCGCCTAGTGGCCCCATATTAGTACCTAGTAAACCAAATACAGCTTGGCGTGTATGAGCCGCTTTTTCAGCCTGTTTTAATGACTTCGCCGTGTTTGCCATTGCTGAAGCAGCAACAACAAATGAAGATGCAACAACGATACTTGTTAATATTTTTTTCATTTTGATTAAATCCCTCATTAAACGAACCTTACCCTAGCTTAAATTAATATACGCTAGGGAGTAAACTTATTTATTTTGTTACTACAGACTAAAAAGTAACATTTGGTTTCATTATTTTTTTCTTAACTCATCTTCTAACTCATCAGGGTATAACACAACACCTTGTTCGTTAGTGTTAGGAAATACAACAATAGCAAGTTCATCGTCTAACAAACCTTGAGTCCAACGGCTATACCATTTATTTAGGCCTATCGTTTCCGCTTTACATGTATTCCATTCGCCATTAATCCATAATTCAGCGGTTTCTTTTGAAGGCCAAACAGGCACGCAATCTTCATCTTCTGTATTTAGCATGACACAACCATGTTCATCGGTTAGTATCCAAATAGTTTGATTCTCACGTACTTCTTTTAAAAAGTAGGTTACTCTATTTTCGTCATTAAGGTTTACTATTTTATGTAAATTATCTTCGTTAGCCATATTCCTAACCTTTTAAAATGTCTTAAACGTTAAATAGCAAAGATTTCCATTTCATCGCCTATTTTTTTTCTCATTTCCATAAGCTTAATTGCTGTTTGGTGTTGAGCGATATCTTCTTCTGTTTCTGGAATATATTCAGGTATACCCATTTTTTGGCCATGTTCATCTACCGCAACCATAATAACGATACAATGCGTAGTTTTACGACGAATAAGTGATTTAGGGTCACAAGCATTTACTTCAATAGCTATGTGCATTGAAGATGTGCCGGTATAAATAACTTTAGCTGAGACTTCAACCAAACTACCCACATGAATAGGTGCAACAAACTTAATACCACCTGCATAAGCTGTTACGCAATAACGACCACTCCAACCTGCTGCACATGCGTAAGCGGCTAAATCGATCCATTTCATTACGGCGCCACCATGAACTTTACCACCAAAATTTACATCTTGTGGTTCAGCTAAAAATCTTAAGGTGATATCTCTTTGTGGTTTGTTCATCTTTATTTCTCTTTGTAATGAATAGCTAATAAATAGTATATATTTAACTAAGCAGTTTTCGTTCCACTTTAATATAACCTCAAAATAGCGATTATCCTATTTAATGCTTTAATAATGGCTTTAAAACAGACAAAATTGAACGATTAAAAATCAATGTGTTTCTATTGCACCATAAAGAGGCATCGCATGATAATAACAGGAATTATAAATGAAGATTTGGGTAGATGCTGATGCATGTCCTACTGTAATAAAAGATATTCTTTTTAGAGCTGCCGACCGAGCAAAAATTGAAGTAACACTTGTTGCTAATCACTTTTTAAAAACACCACCTTCTAAGTATATTAATTTTGTTCAAGTCAATTCTGGTTTTGATGTAGCTGATGATGAAATAGTAAAAAGAGCGGAATTAAAAGACTTAGTGATAACCGCCGATATACCACTAGCAGCAGAAGTTGTTGAAAAAGGCTGTATTGCTTTAAATCCTAGGGGTGAGCTGTATACAACTCACAATATTAAGCAAAAACTTAATATGAGAGATTTTATGGATACCTTAAGATCTAGCGGAATTCAAACAGGTGGAGTACCACCAATTAGCCAAAATGATCGACAAGCCTTTGCCAACAACTTAGACAAATGGCTTGCTACAAATCACAAAGAATAGATTTACCTTGATGCTGAATAGGGATCTTTTGAAGCACCTTTTTGTGGATTAGCTTTACGAGCCGAACGGCTTTGTGGGTTATTCCCTACTTTATGATTTTGGTTTTTACTCTTAGGCTTATGCCCGCGCGCATTATCTGCTGATCTTTGACCATCTTTATGCTCAAAGCTTGCCTTAGGCTTTTTAGATCTTTGTTGTTTTAATGGTCTTAACGTTCTTGATTCTGGCAATTCGTTAAAGGGGGCAAAACCATCGTAAATTTCACGAGGAATAAATTTCTGCATAACGTGTTGTATGTCGTTAAGTAAATCTATTTCATCTGCACATACTAATGAAACAGCATGACCACTAGCACCTGCTCGACCTGTTCTACCTATACGATGAACATAATCTTCGGGTACATTAGGTAATTCAAAATTAACCACTTGTGGTAGTTGGTCAATATCAATTCCGCGGGCTGCTATATCTGTTGCAACTAACACGCTAATAGTACCTTCTTTAAAGTTAGCTAAAGCTTTTGTACGTGCCCCTTGGCTTTTATTGCCATGAATTGCCGCAGCCTTAATGCCAGCACCTTCTAAAACTTTAGTTAACTTATTAGCACCATGTTTTGTTTTCATAAATACCAGCACTTGCTGCCAATCATTATCTTTTATTAACTGCGTTAATAGCTCTGGTTTTTTCTTTTTGTCTACCGGATAAACCAATTGTGAAACTGATTCAGCCGCTGAATTTTTAGGCGTAACAGAAATTTCAACAGGATTATTAACTAAACCACGGGCAAGATCACGAATATCGTCTGAAAATGTTGCTGAAAAAAGTAGATTTTGTCTCTGCTTAGGTAAAAATGACAATATTTTCTTTATATCTCGCAGAAACCCCATATCAAGCATTCTATCAGCTTCATCTAATACCAATACTTCAAGCTGATCAAACCGGATGGCTTTTTGATTAAATAAATCCAACAACCTACCAGGCGTAGCAATCACTATATCCGCACCTTGGCGTAATCTCATCATTTGAGGATTAATTTTAACACCACCGAATACTACTGTAGAACTGAGTGATAAGTACTTACTATAAGTATCTACATTGACAGCAATTTGAGCAGCTAACTCACGTGTAGGTGTTAAGATTAAACTACGCGCTTGATTAGGCTTAGCTTTATTCCCTTTTGATAAGATCTCTAATATAGGTAAGGTAAAACCTGCCGTTTTACCTGTACCAGTTTGAGCAGCAGCCATAACGTCTTTTCTAGACAATACGGCAGGAATAGCTTGTTCTTGAATAGGGGAAGGTTTTTCATAACCTTTTTCAGATAAAGCGGTAAGAATTTCTGTCGAAAGGCCTAAAGATGTAAAACTCATAATATACTCAATTCACTAGATACCGCCAATTGCGGCGCTGAAGCTTACATTATAGTAGTGGTTAAGGCAATTTACTTACTACGATAAGGATTTAATTCTATATTGCAATATACGTTAATCTGTTACTTATATTACGAGCAAATAACTGGTAAAGTTAAGCTAATGGATTTGTTACACGTCATTATCTTAATGATATTAAAGGTATTTCATGCTTGATGCTGTATGTTATGAAAAAAACATTTTAATTATTGATGGCATTCGTCAATCTCGAGAAATATTAAAGCAATTTGCTCAAAGTATTAATGCCTTACGTATTGATACAAGTCATCACGCCCCTGACATTATTTCTAAATGTGAAAATATTGATTACGAAGTCATTTTATTAGGTTATGACTTAGGTGAAAACCGTAAAAACGGACAACAAATATTAGAAGAACTCCGAGTTAAAAACCTAATTTCACGCCAATGTACAATTATAATGATCACTGCAGAAATTACACAATCTATGGTGTTAGCTGCTTTAGAACACAAACCTGATGATTACCTTACAAAACCGTATACTTTAGGTGAGATCTCTTCACGCCTAGAAAAATGCCTACTAAAAAAACAGGCTATGGCACCAATCTATAATGCTATGGACAATCAAAACTACAATGATGTGATTAGCTTATCGACTTCAATGGCAGAGATGAATCCTCAGTATAGAAGCGAATGTTTAGGTATTATTTCAAGACAGTATTACGAGCTAGAACAATACGATTTAGCTAAAGAGATATATTTAGATTATAAAAATCAAGAAAATTGCCAGTGGGCTGTTATCGGATTAAGTAAAATAGCTATCATTAACAAAGATTATTTAACGGCAAAAAATTATCTAAAAGCTTTAATTGAAGATTATCCTCATTACCTTTCTTCTTATGACTGGTTGGCAAAAACCTACCAATTACTTGAAGAACCAATTAAAGCAGAAGAAACATTAGAGAAAGCGATCAGTATTTCCCCACGATCAGTTCCTCGCTTAAAGAGATACGCCGATCAATGTTTATCAAACCAAAATTTTGAAAAAGCAACTAATGCTTATAAAAATACACATGATTTAGCCTATCACTCTATTCATCGAAAACCAGAAAACACAATAAACTTTGCTGAAGCGCTTTTAGAATATTCAGATCAACTTTCTACATATCAAATCAAGCAGCTAAACAATAAAGCGTTTGACGCATTAAAAAAAATGACTCGCGATTTTAAGCAACCAGAGATTAAAGTTATGTCTTTGCTATTAACATCTCGCTTGCATAATAAAGTAAAAGATTTTTCATTATCCTTAACTGCGCTAAATGAGGCTGAAAGATTACTGAAGAAAGAAGACCGTGATTACTCTGCAAAAGGAACATTGTCGATAGCAAAACATCTCATATCACTTAATAAAAAAGAAATGGGAAAAAACCTCATTCACACTTTAGCTGAGTCAACCCCCGACGATACAGAATTAATGCTTGAGATATCTAAGATTATTGAACAACCGATAACAGATAAAAATAAAATAGAAGCACAAAGTGCATTAGAAATTGGTACAAACTTATATAGAACAGGCCAATATAAATTAGCAATTGATAAGTTAAGTCAGGCATTAACGTTATTTCCTTATCATATAGGAATAAAGTTAAATCTCTATCAAGCCATTATTGTATCGATGGAGCACTCTACAATTAGAGATAAAGATGTAATCAAAGCAAAACTCCTAACAAGAGAATTTAATCAATTATCTGTCAATTCTGAATCGTATTTTAGATATCAAAAATTAAAAAAAAGATATGATGATGTTATTGAAGAGAATAATTAAATGAACAAGTAGTTTCGATAAGAGAACATATTAGGGATAGGTTAAACGTAATGAAATTACTATTTAAAATTTAGTGAGTATATAATTAACCACTAAATTTCTCAGAATTTATTACAGTATGAGTAAGGCGGAATAAATAAGAATTCAGTAGTAGGCATAATGAACATAAAAGAAAAGATGGTGGAGGGAGGTGGATTCGAACCACCGAAGGCTGAGCCGTCAGATTTACAGTCTGATCCCTTTGGCCACTCGGGAACCCCTCCACGGGGTAACCTATTACTAGGTTGAAATAGACGTTTAGCAATGTCCTACTCTCACATGGGAACTCCCACACTACCATCGGCGCTAATGCATTTCACTTCTGAGTTCGGAATGGGATCAGGTGGGTCTACATCGCTATTGTCGCTAAACAAAACTTTAGAATTTAAAAAACTTAGTAAATTCTTTAAATTCTAGAGTTTAAAAGCCCGTCACATCAGTAACGGGCTTTCAGTATTAGAAGCCTAGCAATGTCCTACTCTCACATGGGAACTCCCACACTACCATCGGCGCTAATGCATTTCACTTCTGAGTTCGGAATGGGATCAGGTGGGTCTACATCGCTATTGTCGCTAGACAAAAAAGTAACGTACAGGATGTACTAATATCGTGATGCCATGGATGGCAAGGAACGATGTACAATCTCTACGTTTAAAATCTTAGAAAGCTGACGTGCATGGATGCACTAATGTCGACCAGAGCCCTGGATGGCGGAGGCGACGTAAATACATTTAATCTCTTATTCAACACGATATGTACGTGATGATTTATTCATTTTGTCAGTCTTCACACAATAACTCCATAGTTCAAAACTATTTAGGTGTTGTATGGTTAAGCCTCACGGGCAATTAGTATCAGTTAGCTCAAGGCCTCACAACCCTTACACACCTGACCTATCAACGTTGTA
>NZ_MUZU01000017.1 GCF_002000085.1 Pseudocolwellia agarivorans | reverse complement strand
TTGTTGTACCATACACATAACAAGCAATTCAACAGGACTAAAAACAGTGGGCTGTCCGCTTCGCTTCCATTTTAGCCCACAATTTTTAGCCCGTTAATTGGGCGTTAAGTTACTTATCGAGGTTTAGTGTGGAACTCAAAGACTTTATAAAAGAAGCTATTAAAGATATATCTGAAGCAATTAATGAATCTAATAATGAGCTATCTGAATTAGGTGTTATTTCTAACCCCTCAAGTGTGAGTTTAGACAAGCGAGATGATATATATGGCCACATGCATATAAACTCGCAAAGTGATAAAACCACAAGGCCGGTTCATTTGCTTAAATTTGATATAGCTGTGTCTAGCACTACCAAAGATAATGGTAAGGAAGGTATTGGTGTAAAGGCTTTAGGGATATCGCTAGGTAAAGAAGGTGAAAAATCAGATGAGCTTAATAATAGCAGTAGATTACAGTTTAATGTTCCGATAGCTTTTCCTATAGGTAAAAAGTAACTTAACAAGTTGCTTAAACGGACACAAACAGCTGGCTGTGCTCGTACCTCGCTATTATAGCCAGCCATTTTTAGCCGCTTAGCAAAGCGTTAAGTTACTAGGGAGATACTGGTGGCACTAAAGGACTTTTTCAAAGATCTAGATAACGAAGTATCAACTGTTTTAGATAGTAGTTTTGAGATTGAAATTATTGATACTAAGTTTGTACCAAACTTTGATGACCCTAGTATCACTTTTGATAATTTAGATACAAAAAAGAAAAAATGCAAAAGACTAGAGAGCTGTGTACTGTACGTCGACATTAGAAATTCAGTAAAGTTGAGCGCTGAAAAACAGCCAAAGACACTAGCAAAGGTATATTCATCATTTGTACGCACAATGATTGCGTGTGCCCGATATTATGGGGGGCATGTAAGAAATATTATTGGTGACAGAGTGATGGTAGTTTTTGATCAAGATGATTGCTTTAAAAAATCAATCGATACAGCTACTTTAATGAATAGTGTTTGTAAGTACATTCTTAATAAACGAATTAAGAGTACTGATTTCAAATGTGGAATTGGAATTGATTATGGAAAAATGCTTATAACTAAAGGTGGTGCTATAAGGCAAGGTGCTGAAAAGGAATTTTATCGTAGTTTAGTTTGGCTAGGTAAACCTGCAAATATAGCTTCTAGGTTAACCGATCTGGCAAATAAAACTGAATTTAGCCAGACACCTGCGATTCATCAAGGAAATTATTATCCATATATTAAAGATTGGCATTGGCAAAGTAAGCCATATGAACAGTTTATTGATGATTTAGAATCTACATCATCAAGGATGCTTAAGCATAAAGATGGGCACTTCTATACTTTTTTTAAAACTACAATTTCACATAGTAAATCATATAGTCCTATTTTAATCACGAAAGCTGTATTTGATGGTTTGAAACGTGATTGCCCTCAGTCCCCATATATTGATAAAAATCTTTTTTCTAAAAAAGATGTATCTGTTAGAGATTACTATGGTGACGTATATGGCGGTGATGCATTTTTTCCGGAAGTTAAGGATATTTAAATTGAAAAGCGAAGATCTAAAACTTGATTATATATTTGACAAAATAATAGACTGGTTAAAGTTTGCGGAGGCTAAAAATGGTGCCGTATTAGCTGTTAATAGTGCTATTTTATTCGGTATATCAAGACTAGCAATATCTATAGATATTATTAGTAATTCTTTACTTATTTATATTGTTTTCGCTGTTGTTCTTTTAGCTTCATCTATTCTAGTAGCTCTACTATCGTTTGTGCCTCGATTAGAACCACCTATTTGGGTTTCTTTCCCGCAAAAACCTGAAAAAGTTAACATATTATTTTTCGGACATATTTGCTCTCTCACACCCAAAGGATATCTAGAGTGTTTTTACAAAATAAATGGGGGAGGCACTAATCAGTATAGTGACATTGACAATCAACTTTCAAACCAAATTGTGGCAAATTCAAAAATCGCGTACATTAAGTATAAACAGTTTAGCTTTTCTATTTGGCTTACAATCGCTGCTTTGTTGACCCCTCTCGGAGCTTTACTTATTTATAAAATTAGAGTGTAGTAACTTAACAAGCCACTCAAGCAGGACAAATAACAGTTGGTTTTTGCTCGTGCCTCGCTTATTTTAACCAACTGTTATTTGCCTCTTAGTGGGGCGTTATATGCAACTCATGTAGTAAGGTGCTTTAGCTAATAATTTAGTTGCTAACTTTTACTTTTGTAAACGCTGCTGAGGGTTTCGCTATTTTAGTTTTCCAATAGTCACTAATAAGCTTTGTTGTTTTTATTACTTCGTAATGTAACAAAGCTATTATTTCGTTCTGGCATTTGTGGGTAGCTCAATTTATAGTGCGTTTATCACTATCGGTTTTTACTAGTTGCTTGTGTAGTTGTGTTTAGGTTTATCGAGCATATAACAAGCAAATCAACGGGACTTTTACAGCTGGCTGTTTCGTTCCTCAACATTATAAGCCAGCAATAAAAGCCCATTATTTGGGCGTTATGTGCAAAGGAGTGTGTCTTGAAGTTTGTCGTATTATTCATTTTATCTTTTTCTTCAATGTTGGTTCAAGCTGAAGTAAATTTTAGAGTCCCGTCTCGTGATTATATTAATGTAAAAGGTGATTGGAATATTTTCTATGAAGCTAGTCTGAAAAGGTCAAATCCTCAACTAGCTAAAGAATCTTTGCTCAAGTTAAAAAGTACATTAAAGAGTATTGAAAAAAAATTACCCCGCAATTCATTACGAAAACTAAAAACATTAAAAATATTCTTAATGTTTGGTGAAAACTCCCCACATGGAGGAAAAAAAAGTGGAATGAGGTTTGTTAGGAGAGGAGAAACAAATAAGAGACTTCATTATGATAATAAATGGGAGCATTCGATAGTTATTTATAGTGCTAAAAATTTAATGTATTTAACGGATATGTGGGCTAAAAAAGCTTTAACTCATGAACTTGCACATGCATGGCATATAATGCACTGGCCAGATAAGTATGCACAAATACTAAACCCCTGGAAAAATGCTAAGTCAAAAGGCTTATATAAAAATGTTAAAGACTATAAAAACCGTATTAAACCTAATGCATATGCAATTAAAAATAATCTAGAGTATTTTGCTGAGCTATCCGCAATGTATTTTGTTGGTGGTGATTATTACCCATATGAAAAGATTGAATTAGCCAAGTATGATCCAATGGGCGTAGCTATGGTTAAAAGATTATGGTCTGTCAGGTAATTGCACATAACAAGCAATTCAACAGGACTAAAAACAGTGGGCTGTCCGCTTCGCTTCCATTTTAGCCCACAATTTTTAGCCCGTTAATTGGGCGTTAGGTAACCCAAAGCATGGATAGCTCTCGAATAAATGGTTATATGAAAAAATGCAGTATCTACTTTGCTGTAATTTATTTGATCACGTTTTTAACTTCTAGTTTATTCATACAAGCTTTTGACTACATTCATGGTCTAATCATCGGCGCTAAAATCGTCGATGGTTGGTCACTTGGAATTATGGCTTGGTTTGGGTTAATCTTTGTTATTCCAATTGTTTATTGTTTAATAATTGGGTTTTTACTATTTAAAAAGCATGCACAAACATAGCTTATGGGTACAGGTTACCTAACAAGGCAATTAAAAGGACTAAAAAAAGCGGGCTGTTCGCTCCGCTCCATTTTAGCCCACTATTTTTAGCCTCTTATTGAGGCGTTAGCATGCAGGGAAAGTTTTGAGAGTAATCTTAATTTTAGTGTCATTATTCTTAATCGGTTGTTCTCCAACTTGGAAAGAACTTCCTTATGAAGTTTATTATATCGACGGCACTAAAACTTTAGGGTACTCATTAGGTGAAGGCGCTTATATCGGACGTATAGATGAGCCTAAATACATTTCATCTAATGCTAAATATATCTCTGTGTATGCCTGCCCAGAAAACTCGTGCTCATATTTTTATATAGATAAAGTCAACGATCATAAGTTCGCTGAACATAATGAGTTTGTTTTCGGTCCTTACACAAAGGAGCAGTTCTCAGGTTTAGAGTCAAAGTTTGGGCTACCACAACTAAAAGAAGAGTAATTTGCATGCTAACAAGTTACTCAAAAGGACGTAAAACGCTTGGCTTGCGCTCCTTCGTCGCTAATTTTAGCCAAGCATTTTACGCCCATTAGTAAGGCGTTATATTTTTTAAGTAGCATGGATTACGCCGATGTATGGAAAAGCCCTGATTTTTATCTCCTTTAGTTGTATTTCCAGCAACATTGTTTCTTTTTATGTTTCTTGATGTGTTTATTTATAAATCGCTGCCAAGATTTGGAGACATATGGTACTTTTTTTTACCTGTGAGCATTGGTGGAATAGTAGTGGCTTTTCAATTAAACCTAATTATTGGTTTACCTGTTTTGTATTTTCTAAATAAGTTTAAAAAATTAAATTTTTGGTATATTACCCTTTGCTCTATTATTTTAGCTTTCGCTCTTCCTTGGTTAGTTTCAGGCCATCAATTATTAGGGGCAGTTAACAAAGCACCGTTTAAAACTGTATATACACCTTTCTTAATTTTTTATTATGTATTTGTCATAAATGTTTGTAATCTTTGCATGTTTAGCGACAAACAAAAATATAACAAGCCAATCAAGCAGGACTAAAAACAGTTTGCTTTTTGCTCCTGCGTCGCCTATTTTAGCAAACAAATTTTAGCCTCTTATTGGGGCGTTAGGCCCATATAGAGAGTTCTCAATGTTTTCAAGAAGAAGCATATTAGCGTTGGTAAACGCACTTAACTTCCGTACTCATGATGAAGTGGAAAGGTTTTCAATAGAATTCGAGTTGGAAAGCGTTATATCCGGTCAGTGGATAAAGGAAAAAGAAACTTCGATTACGAAATATTTGGTCGAGAACGGAAATGCCAAAACGCAATCAGGAGCTCCGTTCGTAGTTGATGTCGTGGAATATCTATTACGGGATCGGTCAAACTGCGCTAATACTAAAGCACTTGAGAATGCACTGGCAAAAGATGGGTACGAGCTAACGGAATCATCTGTCCGTAAATCGCTACCATCAGCTATACCTCTACTTGAGTCTGAAAACAAACTTGTAGAAATATTGAATAGAAGAGGGCTTACCGTTGCAATAGGTCATTATGAGCAGGCCATAGCGGCTCATGGCCGTGGTGATTGGGCTGCTGCAAATGCGCAGATGCGATCATTTGTTGAAGAGTTTTTTAATCAGTGCCATGCGTTATTGAGTGCAGGTTCCGGAACAACCACACAGCAACGAAAAGAAGACCTAGCACGAACTGGTTTTTTTGCATCGCAGTACAATGAATTTCTGAATAATGGCACTGGATTCGTAGAAGGTTTTTGGAAGCGTTTGCATCCGCAAGGTTCACATCCTGGGCTTTCTGAATCGGCAGATTCATCATTCAGGTTACATTTAGTGCTTCTGGTTTTACATCATTACGCTGAGAGACTGGATGCCCAGTTGGCCTAACAAGTGACTTTTGTCGGACGTGAACTTCCCCCGTTTTAGTGGACACCTCTAGATAACGCATCTGGAGGTAATTTTGCCAAAGTATAATAATCCACGTAAAACGTGGCAGTATTCAACGGAGTTTAAAGTTCGAGCTGTTAAAATGAGCTATCAACCTGATATTAAAAGTTCTCAGGTTGCGGAAGGCTTGGGTATTCATCCATTTATGTTGTCCCGTTGGCGCAAAGAGTATCGAGAAGGCCATCTTCAAGGTGATGGAAAAAGGCGAGTAGGTTTGTCAAAGAAACGCAAAGTGAAATCGGCGAAGCAAATAACTGAGAACGCTCAGTTAAAAAAAGAAATCGATAGGTTGAAGAAGGAAAATGACCTTCTAAAAAAGTGGCAACAGTATCTGGCGGATCAACATCAGAACGATTTGGATTCATCCACAGATACGGAAAAGAACTAGGGATACGTAACCTTTGTCGTTGGATGCAGGTATCGCCCAGCGGCTACTATGCATGGCGTCAGCGAGGGACAACGGATCGGGCATTGTCCGATCAGCAATTGTTAAAACAGGTCACGAAGATATTTGACGACAGTCACGGACGATATGGCAGTCCTAGAGTCTATGAATCCCTGTGTCAGAGCGGTTACCGCATCGCTAAGAAGCGTGTCGAGCGGCTAATGCGTGAAGCAGGGCTCAAAGCCAGGGTCACCAAAGTAACGCGGCGAATGCCAGGGCTTAAACGCTTCATAGCGAAAGGTGAAAATCGATTATTGGCGCGCGACGCTGCAACGGCACCGGATCAAGTTTGGGTCGCCGATGTAACCTATATTAAATTACAAGGAAAGTGGACGTATTTAGCAACGATCATGGATCAATACTCGCGCCGGATATTGGGTTGGTCATTATCCTATTCTAGAACAACGGAGTTAACGACAACCGCTTTAAGGTATGTCATTAAAAAAGGACGAAACCCAAAAAATGTTATTTTTCACACCGATAGAGGTGTTGAATTTACGGGCTCGGTCTTTCAATCTGAATTGGTAAAATATGGTATGCATCACAGTGTCAATCGACCAGTACATTGTACAGACAATGCGTTCATGGAATCGTTTTACCATTCTTTAAAAGGTGAGTTAATCCGGCAAACCTATTTTAAAGGAATAGAAGAGTTGCGATCTGAGCTTATCAGGTATATAAATAAATTTTATAACACGGTGAGGTTACACTCAGGTATTGGGTATATGTCACCAATTAATTATGAACAAATGGCAGCGTGAATCCCGAGGTGTCCATTTTATCGGGGGAAGATCAACGTAACTACGCTGCGCTCCGTCACGCCGCAAAGCCAAGCGTTAGCTTACTCGTAGCATTTAGGAGAATCTGTGAATCAACCAACAATAGTCAACACTAAAGCTGAATTAAAACAGGCATTAAAAAGAAAAGATGAAGAAATATTGATCACCAATAATGATTTAGTAAAAAACATAAAGATTGTTAAAGGTGCCACTAAGGGAGCATTAGCTGCTGCTGTCGCTGGTACAGCAATAGCAGCAACTAACTTTTGGAATCCTGTTGGCTGGAGCGTTGCCGGGATTACAGCTATATCTTCAGGGGCTTTAACAGTAGCGTTAGTTGCACTAGGAGTTGGAACATTAATTTGGGTTTTGATCAATGACTATGATCTTAACTTTGAAGCTGGTGGCGAATATACAGATCAAGATGGTCGTAAATACAAGTATTATGGAAAGGCTTCAGCTAAAAAGCATAAAAAGTAAGCTAACAATAACATTAAACGGAAAATTTACAGTAGGCTTTTCCGCTTCGCTTCAAATTTTAGCCAACTGCAAATTTCCGCCTATGTAAGCGTTATATGCAATTCATGAAGTAGGGTGGTTTAGCTAAAAATTTGGTTATTAACTTTTACTTTTGTAAACGCTATTACGAGTATCGCTATTCTAGTTTTCGAATAGCCACTAATAAGCTTTATCTATTTAAAAGACTTTGTTGGTAAAGCTATTATTTCGTTCTGGCATTTGTGGGTAGCTCAATTTATAGTGCGTTTATTACTACCGTCTTTTACTTTGAACTTTTGTATTTAAGTTTAGATTTATCAGGCATATAACAAGCAATTCAACGGGACTTTTACAGCTGGCTGTGCTCGTTCCTCGCAATTATAGCCAGCAATAAAAGCCCATTAATTGGGCGTTATATGTAAAAAAGGAAGTATAGTGTCACCAAATGTTTTAGCTGACTTAATTATCAGCCTTGTTCTAATTTGTGTTGGTTTAGGGTTAATAGCTCACGGGAAAAAGCTTAAAAGTATTCCTCCTGCTAAATCTAATTTTGCTTCGCCTAATGTTTTTATCGTATTAGGTTCAATAATGTTAGTTACTCAGTTAATGGAATTGGTTAAAACGTATATGTAATTTACATATAACAAGCAATTGAACGGGACTTTTACAGCTGGCTGTGCTCGTCCCTCGCAAATTATAGCCAGCAATAAAAGCCCATTAATTGGGCGTTAGGCAAAAGGATCAATTTCACGTATGGAGTTAATTTTAGGTTTCGCTACCATATTAGGTGGAATTACTGCTATTTGGTTTTTTTGGGATAAATTTAAACCGAATAAAGTGGTACGTTTAACCAATTCAGAAAAGGTAACTAAACGCGAAGAGTTACGCGTGATTTTTGAAGATAAGCTTCTTGAAATTAAGGCTAATAAATTAACATCCGATATTATTTTAAGAGATGTTGATCGTGTAGATCTTTACCCTGAAACATCTGATGACGAGGGTATTTCTTCTTGGTTTCGTTTAGGCCTACTTGAAACATATCACCGTGGTATAAGAGTAGCCTTAAGAATTGGTTCTCTGGTTGAAGTTGAAAATGGGTATAGATTTAGAGATTACGTTAATGGTGAAGATGGCGATCTAAAAGTTTGGATGGTTGGTGAAATACCATTTGAGTCTATTGAGTCAATAAACTGGTCAGGAGATGGATATTACGGCCAGCCACATATCTATTGCCATTTTGAACATGATCAAGGTGAGCCTTATGAAAGAATTGTTTTTTGTGAGGAACGTGAACTTCAACCAGGGATGCGTTACTTTTCTGAAATTGCAGACTTTAAAGATGTTTATAAAAATAGTAGCGAGATAGGCTTAGAAAATTTTGCCTAACAAGTTGCTTAAACGGACAAAAAACAGTTGGCTTTTTGCTCGTACCTCGCTTATTTTAGCCAACAATTTTATTGCCGCTTAGCAAAGCGTTATGTGTCTTCTGCATTTAGTTGTTGGCACGAGCTGAAATAGTTTTATTAAGCTCCATAGCTTTGTAATCGCTGCTTACGAGTTTTCGCTAGTTTAGTTTTGTGGTGGTCACTAATAGGCTTTGCCTTTTATACCTTTTTCAAAGGTGGCAAATCCATTAGTTCGTACTTAATGTAGTGGTGCGCTCAAATTAGCGTTTTGTTAAAAATAACGGTGTTTACTTGTACCTTTTGCGTTTAGAATTGAGTACAGTAAACACATAACAAGTTGCTTAAAAGGACAAAAAACAGTTTGCTGTTTTCGCTCCGCTCAACATTTTAGCAAACAATTTTTTGCCTCTTAGCAAGGCGTTATATGCAATTCATGTAGTATGGTTGGGTTAGTTGATCATTTAGCTACTAACTTATACATCTATAAGTGCTGCTACGGGTTTCGCTATTATAGTTTTTCAATAGTCACTAATAAGCTTTACCTTGTTAAAGACACTTTTGTGGTAAAGCTATTATTTCGTCCTGGCATTTATGGGTAGCTCAATTTATAGTGCATTTATTACTACCGTCTTTTACTTCTGACTTTAGTCATTAAGTTAAAGTTTATCAGGCATATAACAAGGCATTGCAGCAGGACTAAAAACAGTTGGCCGTTGCTCGTGCCTCGCTATTTTGGCCAACAATTTTTAGCCTCTGAATGAGGCGTTAGCAGTCTTATTCAGTTTGTATAAATCAGGGATTGGTTTTTAGTAAAAAGGTTTTACGTTTCTATCTACCTATCTCTAATTAAAATTTACTTAATGTTAATAGTTTATCGTTGTTTTCTTTGCGTTAACTTTTAAGTAAAGTGTATTACTAATAAATAATTGCCTTATTGGTAAGTTATAGCGGTAAACCGCAAGCGTTTATCTTTATACAGCTAACAAGTGACTATGGTGTCAAATCTTAATTATTGATTCATTTTTGGATCCCAATATACACCATCTCTGACCATCGAATTTAAGATCACAATCATCTTTCTAACACAGGCAATAATCGCAATTTTCTTTGGTTTTCCGGCAGCAACAAGCCGCTGGTATGTTGCCTTAAAAACGGGATTACATTGCATCGCTGACATCATGGACATAAACATCGCAGTCCGTATTTGATGACGTCCGCCACGTATCATTCGTTTCCCTTTATATATGCCACTTTCTCGGTTAATTGGCGCTACTCCAACGAGGGCCGCGGCTTCTTTATTGGTGATATAGCCAAGCTCAGGCATGTTACTTAGCAGGCTAAATGCAACGACATTTCCTACGCCAGGAACACTCTGAATAATGTCATTTTTTATTTGATATTCTTCACATTGCTCAATGAGTTTAACCATTTTATTGTCTATTTTTGTGAGTTGATTATTAATAACAGTGAGCATGGGATTTATCGTACTTTCTAGTGATTTTGGTAGTATTTGAAGACGATTTTTCTCCATGGTACGTATTTCCATTAACTGGCAACGTCTGGATAATAAGTCACTCATCTTTCTTAAAGTTTCTGGCTTAAGCGTAGATAGCTTGGGCTTTATCGCTTCGCTATAATAGGCAATCAACTTAGCATCCAGCTTGTCTGTTTTCGCTAATTGCCCCACAGAGCCTGCAAATTTTTTAATGCGGACAGGGTTGGCAACAACAAACGGTAATTTTTCGTTTGCACAAGCGATAATAAAGGCTTGCTCAAGTCGTCCTGTTGCTTCAATCACAATGCGTGTTGGCTTGTGTTTTCTAATTTCTTTTATGGCTTTATTGATACCTTTTTCATCGTTAGTTACGGTGAAATAAATATCGAAAGGGCGTATGTAAATGTCGAGTTGAGTTTTACCTGTATCGACTCCGACATTAATTTCATTTTGATTATTTTTGCAATTCATAATAAGCTGACTCCGCCTTGCTAATTCGGGCTCGAGGCCCCGTTGACTATTCGAGTTTAGTGCTTGGAGTTTTATACGATGTTCTTACTTGTTATCGGTCTCTCGACAGAGGAGCCATCAATCAATCGAACTATCGTATAAAAAGGCTTTGGTTGCAGCCAAAGCTTGGGCCTCACTTTACCTAAACTGGTTTGGAAAAAGAACATGGATGTGGGTGTTATTATCCATACAAGGCAATTGAGTCAGAATGATTCTCTAGTTTTAAAGTAAGATCGTTAGATATATTTCCATCATTATCCAACGATTAATATGCTTTTGTTTGGTTTTTAACTGAAGGAGGAAACGGTAATATGGCTATAAGATGAATAATGGAATTGTTGATTACTTCATGCCTGAAAATATACCATGTTAATGAGAAGTATAATAACAGTGGTGAATTTACTGTTACAGGTAGAGTAGTAATAAACAGGCCTAATTTGATGGTGTTTAATTTTGGTGGAAGTAAAAAGGGTATAAATTCAGACATATCCAGAAGATACTGTCCTACTCAGTACAAACATAGCTAAAAATTCGTTTCTCGGATTATTTGATCTTTATGCTGTAAGGCTGAATTAATTAATTTTGTTAGAGTAGTCATATTGTTGGTCTAGTTTTAGTGCATAACCCTTGGGTTGGGTTTTAATTTAAAAAAGGTGTGTTATTTATTAATGAATCAGAATAGTTTTATCTCGTTAGCCTTTTCTAAACAAGTCATGTTTAGAGCTATAAAAGTTGCTTTATTAGTAGGTACACTTTTGGCACTCATTAACCACAGTGAAAAAATACTCACGATGACTTTGTCTGGCGAAGATTTTATAAAAATAATTCTTACATACCTTGTGCCGTACGGTGTTTCAACGTGGTCAGCTGTTCAAGCGATTAAAAACGTATAGTGAGCATCAAATTTACATCAATATTTGGACTAAAATAGCAGAGATAAATACTACTGGATTTCAATTAATGATGCATTTCACTAAAAAATATTAAGTATTACGTTTATATTATCGTAGGAAGCACTTTCAATACATGATAAAGAGAATCTAGATATGAACTCGGTAAATCCAACGTTAATTATTAGCCTTGTTGCAGCAATGGGGTTATTTGTGTATTTAAAATTAAGTAATCCATATCAACAATATAGTACGGAAGCATTTTGGAAATCTGCAACAATAGCTGACGTATATGAGATACCAGCAGCTGCACTCCACGTTAATAATAAGAATGGCCCTGTGATAATGTGGGCGGCGTCTGTCACAAACGATCCCAAAATAATTTCAGCTCTTATAAGTCGAGGGGCAGATGTAAACGAACGGGATATAGACTTTCATGGTACGGCATTAAGTGCTGCTTCGTATCAAAATACAAATCCCCAAATAATAGATGAGCTGGTGAAGCAGGGGGCGGAGGTTAATATTGTTTTAGGGCGTCTTAAGAAGTCACCTTTACTTTTAGCCGCAGAAAAAAACACTCCAGCAGTCACAGAACGATTATTATTTCATGGAGCAAATGCTGAATATAGAGATGCAAATGAGAGAACGGCTTATATTCAGGCTTTAAAGTCAAAAAATAAAGACGTTATTGCGGTATATGAGAAAATACAAAATAAAAATAATAATACTAAATAAATTTAGCTTGTTTGTAGCGTGACTAAAGATAATCTGATCAAATGCTTATATCCCACCTATTGTAAATTATCGTTGATAAAACCTTGCTTTATTTTCATCCAATATAGTTAAATTACTAATAATAAAATATTTCCCTCATTAAAAATTTTATAGAAATCAATTAATGCATGGTAAGCGTTAGTTTACTTTGTTTTGTACTCGCATTACTTCTAGCTCAATTTAAATAATCTATAAACATCTGTGTTTATGTTTATTTGTTTTATTCACCTGAAATAAATTTATGATATGGTTATTTAATGAACAAAATTAAAAAATGGTAAATTTTTATAATGGTATTACGTGTACTTATATCAAGGTGTTTAGTATTTGTTAACAGGTAGTTTATTACTTGCTCAAGCAGATAATAATAAATCACGTCTAAGTAGTGCTCTGTAAAACGTTGTTTAAAAAGAACCTCTCATGAAATGAATATTACGCTAATGAAAGATAAACCTGCAGCCTTTGCTTTGGGTAAAAAATATTTAGAAGCGTCTAAAAATACAGGGAAAATCTACGCAGAAGGACGCGCAGAAATGAAGGATATTGTCATGAACCAATTTATCATCGATCAAACATGGGAAGAACACCCAATGAGAAACCTGTTTGGTAAACGCTAATATTACCCTTGTAACAATGTTTTCGTAAAATAATGTTAAGTGATTTTGTCAATGAATTAATGAAAGGAGAAGTTTATGTTATTTGCAACAAACCGTACCCCGAAGCAATCAGACAAGACTAAAAAGGGACGAAAAATTAGTTTTTCAATGCAAAACACCAGTGTTCAACAAGATATGTATTTTTGTCGCAGAAACGGTGTTGATGATTACACTGAAATAGGAAGTAAAGCATTTTTCCAGGAGTTAAAAGATTTAAGTAATAACACCCAAGTTTTATTTTATATTCATGGTTTTAACAATATTGGAGAGTCAGATATATTTCCAAATGCTGAAGTTTTACAAAGTATGTTTGATGAATTAAAGCCTGGGCTTATTCATATAGTTCCGCTTATTTGGCCGTGTGATGATGACTCTGTTGTTGCATTTATGGATGACTATTGGGACGACCAACGTGCTTCAAGGGCAAGTGGCGATGCCTTTTCACGTATGTTTGGTATGTTTGACAATTGGCGTAAAGAAGAAGCTAAAAAGGTGGACCCTTGTACTCGTAGGATGAACGTATTAGCACACTCAATGGGGAATCGTGTTTTAAGAAATGCAATAAGTAATTGGGTTACTTATGACATGGCCGGTAATATGCCACAGTTATTCCGTAATGTTTTTATGGTTGCTGCAGATGTTGTTAATCATACTTTAGAATACAAAGAAAAAGGTCGTTATATTCCTGATTCTGCAAGAAATGTAGTGGTCTATTATGCCAATGATGATTTGGCTATGCCCGCTAGTAAACTAGCAAATTTAAAGAATATGACTGTATCACGCCGGTTAGGAATGACAGGGCCAGAATCGATGTTGGAAGGGCGTTTAGCGCGTAACGTTTACGAGGTTGATTGCGATAATTTCAATAACAGTTGGGGAGATAAAAAAGGACACACTTATTTTTTAAGGAATAAAAATGGAACTATTAGCCCCGTTATACATCATATGATTGCTGCAATTGACGGGGGGAGAGTTAAGCCTGCTGATCGTCATCATGTACTTATAAAACCTGAATAGCCTAACTTATACCACACGAATTAAATAGGCTGTTTTTATTTAACAGCCTGTTTTTCCTTTCATATATGCTGGTAAGGAAATGTTAGCAAAGAGAGATTCAATGAATTCAACTCAACGCCCCGTAAATTCACATAATGCTTACCACGCGCATATTTATTTTGAACAAGAAACATTATCTTTTGCCACCCGTTTATGTGAAAAAGCAGGCGAACACTTTAATTTAAAGATTGGACGTATTCATCAACAAGCTGTTGGTCCTCATCCTAAGTGGAGCTGTCAAATATCGTTTGGTAAAAAACATTTTGATGCGTTTATTCCTTGGCTTGATGCTAATAGAGAAAGTTTAACTATTTTTATACATCCTTTGTCTGGCAATAATTTAAAAGATCATACCCTTTATGCTTATTGGTTAGGAAATAGTGTTGTACTTAATACCTCAATATTTGAAGATTAAAAATAAGTGATTAGGTGTAAGTTTTGTTAAATTGAGTTTATCTTTAATTTTGATGTATATAGGTTGATAAAGTCTACTAGGTTGCGCTAAAGTTACAGCTCATATTACTATCCAAGGTAACTTAATGAGTAACGAATACATTTCAGATGTCGTTTTCGATATTATTCATTCTTATAGAATCGCAATGCGTAGCGCACTTAATGCTAGTGACTTAGGATTAAATTATATGCACGTAAGATGTTTAACCTTTATTAATAGTAACGAGGTGTGCACGGCTAATGACATTGTGAGTTATTTTGCCCGAGACAAAGCACAAATAGCACGTTTGATTAAAGAAATGATTGATAAACAATGGTTAACAAAAACGATAAATATTGAAGACAAAAGAAGTCAGTTTTTATCTTTAACCGAAGAGGGTAAACGGTTGGTTGCTTTTATTTTAAAAACACAAGCTAATGTGCATAAACAAATGCAAAAAGATATTAGTTCGCAAGCATTAGAAAATTTTCAACAAACCGCTGAGGCAATGGCCACAAATCTTAAGATGTTTAAATAAGTTTGGCTTTATTTATTGTCGCCGATTATAGAAGAGTAAATATTTAAAACGTAAAGCTCTCTTATATAAACAGTTAATGATTTTATATAAGAGAGAAGGGAAATGCAGTGAGTAACGTGTATATATGCACGATCACCATTTTATATTTATACGTGTTTCTTAATTTGGCTAATTAACACAACAGATATAGCAACTAACACTGAAAATATAATGAATGAGTTGTCGTAACTTCCGTAAGCGTCATATATAGCGCCTGTTGACCAAATACCTAAACCGCCACCAATAGCATCAAGTACGGTAATAGTTCCTAATAATTTACCTGAAGCTTTAAGTCCAAAGTTATTTACCGCATTCAGTTGCAGTAAGGTATAGAAGCCACCCCACATAAAACCAATGCCCATAATGGCAAACATTACGTTGTCTTTATCTGCAAATAACATAGCAATTAGCGATAATAACATGGCTGTTAGATTGAAATACAATACGCGTCTACCTTGTATTTTATCTGCAATTAAGCCGAATAAAAATTTACCAATTAATGCTGGAACAAATAACGCGCTTAAACCTGTTGCTGCTGTTTGCGCATCAAAACCTAAGTCCATTAAATGCAATATCAAATTCGCTTGAAAGCCCATTATGGTATAAAAAGTAAACATAGCAATAAATGCGATAGCCCAAAATGAACGTGTTTTTATTGCGTCTATGTATTCTAAACCGTGTTGAGATAAATCAGCTTCTTGTGATTCCGCATCAGCATTAACATCATTACTAAAGCCGAATGGTTTACGATTACAATCAGTAGGGCGGTTTTTAACTAAAAATAAAGCTAATAAAAATAATACAGATGGGATAACAGCAGCGAGTTGGTAAGCTTCGCGCCAGTTCATACCGGATGCTAACCAAGAACTAAATAATGGAGCCAGTAATGCACCACCTAAAGAAGTACCTACTACGGCAATCCCTATTGCAGTCCCCCTTAATTTTACAAACCAGTTTGATACTAAAATTACTGCTACATTTAATCCACAGGCTAATAAAACTACAGAAAAAGCGGCATGTATCATATAAAGCTGACTTATATTTGTGATATTCCCGTAAGCATAGTAGCTGGCACTAAGTACTAATGCGCCAACAATCATCAGCAGTTTAACGCCAATTTTATCAATTAAAATTCCAACAAATGGTGCAAGTATGCCGGTAAGCGCTAAAGTTATTAGGCCTCTTAATTTTAGGTCGCCTCTAGACCAATCAGGGAACTCAGCTAACATTGCGCTATCAAAAGCGGTGATACCGGTTATGATCATTCCGTTTGAAACCAATAAGCACATCATCGCTATAAAAACGATCACCCAATGCATAAAGTGACCAGAATTGGGACTGATCGTATTTTCTTGTGCTGATCCAGTGTTCATATTCGCTCCTAATAATTGTGTTTGCGAGTCTTGCTTTTTTATTTACAAGTATGTTTTATAAATTTATTTTTATTATTTAACCCTAACTAATTAACTTGTATAACAACTTATTCATTAGGGAAAAGTATAGTAGAAAAACTAAAACGTTTAGCCGGGTAGATACTTTCAGCAACTAAAATTAAATCATCATTTTTTTTATTAAAATAACGACGGGTAATTTTCATTGCTGCTGAATTGGCTTCCGTATTTAGTTGATAAGCTAATTCTTCAGGTATTAAACAAGCTGATATTTGTTGTTCTATTTTGCCTATATTCTTATCGTTTAATGCTTTCATTACCGCGTATATTGCGGTTTTTTTATCTTTGAGTTGCTCATCTACGGCATCCATATGAGGTAGGCGGTAAATATTTGAATAACAAATAGGTTTTTGATCATGAGGTTCTAGCCTTATTCCTCCCACATGTATGCAATGTTCACCTTTAGTGGTATCAAGCAGTAAAGCCATTTGTTGATCTAACTGAATAATATCGCTTACTTTTATATTAAAACGAGTACTTTGCCCAAACTTCAATAAATCGTTAACGCTATTAATAAACTGGTTAATCTTTTCGGGCATTGAGTTACGTATAACCATGGTGCCAGAGCCTTGCTTACGTTCAACTAAACCTGTTTTTTCTACATGCCTAAGTGCTTCACGAGCGGTATGGCGACTTATTTTAAATTGCTCACACAGCTGCTTTTCAGTTGGCAATAAGCTATGTAATGCATATTGCTCAGAAAGTATTTGTTTGATTAGCTTTTCACCAATTTCAACATATTTTGCTGTTTTGGTTTTAGACGATGTTGATTTTGTTTTAGTCATTTTTTGTTTCCAATTAACAGAATGACACTTAGTTGAATTTGTCCGGACATATTTAGACTATAGTAATTGAGCATACTTGCCAACAAATCTTTAAGGGAATATTTAATACTAAATTGACATTGGTCAATATGTCTTAAAACGATGTGTTTATAAAAAATATATGGCTTGAATTTTGATTTTTTGAAGTTTTATAGCATGTGAAATATTTAAGGTAAACATCTTAAGTTTTTGATTTTAATTACATTGTACTGAGGTTGTTGTAAGTTATAGGGGAGGTAATATAAAAATGCTGAATAATTTAAGTATTCAGCATTAAGTGTTTTTTCTAAAATTTTAGATGAAGCCAATGTAACTATTTTACTTACTTTATCGACTCAGGCGTTAAATCCATATGGTACTGAAATCTATCTGGATGATAGCTCGCATGAAGATAATCCACTAAGTTTTCGTCTTTATCAAAAGACCGACGTGTTAATGTTAATAAAGGAAACCCCGTATCAACGCCTAATTCCGTCGCTTCTTTAAGGTTTGCGGCTTTTGCGCTTAATGCTTGTTTAACATGAGCGATTACAATACCGTTTTTTCTAAAAACTTCTAAACGTGTCGTCGATTCAAGCGTTGCTTTATCGTTAAACTTATCTAAGCCTTTACTCCAGCTACTGTAAAAACCAAACGCTTCATTGTCTCTAATACGTACACGTGTCATTTTTAATAACTGTTCGCCATTAGCTAAGCCAAATTCTTTTGCTATCTCGGCAGGAGGACGGGTATGAACTATTTCAATAACTTTAGCGTCTGAATGTTGCCCCATAAACTCTAATTCTTGCAACATACCAATTAATGGTGCTTTTACCGGTTTAGGTTCATATTTATGAGTAACATGGGTGCCTTTAGCTCTTCGTCGTTCAACTAAACCTTCGGCTGATAATTCATCTAATGCGCGTTTTGCCGTTATTCTTGAAATACTAAATGCTTTCGATAAACCTAATTCAGTAGGAAGTTTTGATCCATCTTCTAAACTCCCATTCAATATATTTTGTTTTAACAAACTATACAGTTGAAAATACAAGGGCGTGGGAGAATCTTCTTTCAGGGGATATTGTTTTAATGAGTCAAATTGCGTATCAAATGACATTATTAGCGCTCCGTGTGCATTATTATGGGTAAATGATATAACAATGTTACAAGTAATCATAACGTTTAGTTTGTAGGCCTTTTGCTAAAGGTCAAATGAAAAACGTAAAAAACTTCGTAATTTATTTATTTCAATGCTATAAAGTACTAATGTTAGGTCAATAGGTTTATTGGGTTGTGTATCTCAGTAAATTCTTTCAGTTCAATATAATAATAAGTTGGAGATCACAATGACAATAGAAACATCTTCTTATCAAGATGCCATAAATGCATTAATTAATGTACTAGGTAGCGAAAATTTATTAACAGATGAATACTCTAGAAATCTGTATGCGCAAGACGTATACACAAAAGATCTGTTAGCGTTAGCTGTTGCACGTCCTGCAAATAAAAGTCAATTGTCAGAAATACTTAAAATCTCCAAAGAATATAGCATAACGGTTGTTCCTCGCGGTGGCGGAATGTCTTACACCAAAGGTTATGTTCCAAGTAAAGAAAATACCTTAATGATTGATATGTCTGGCATGAGTCGTGTGTTAGAAATAAATGAACAAGATATGTATGTCACTGTTGAATGTGGCTGTACATGGAAAGCGCTACATGAAGCATTAAAAGGCACCGGTTTACGTACACCTTATTGGGGTACGTTATCAGGCAGCAAAGCTAGCATTGGTGGTGGTTTATCTCAAAACTCAGTTTTTTGGGGCACAGGGCAATACGGCACAGCAGTAGATTCAGTGATTGGATTAGAAGTTGTTATAGCAGACGGAACTATTATTAAAACGGGATCTGGTGCGCAAATAAATAGTACGCCGTTTTTCCGTCATTATGGACCTGATCTTACCGGTTTATTTACAGCAGATACGGGAGCTCTTGGCTTTAAAGCTGAAGCTACGTTACGTTTAATGCCTGAACTACCAGCGAAAGGTTATCTAGCCTTTGATTTTAAAACCGCTGATGAGTCGTTAGACGCCATGAGTGAAATTGGTAGAAAAGGCCTAGCAATGGAATGTTTTGGTTTTGATCCCTTTTTACAAACTCAACGTTTAAAAAGAGAAAGTTTAAGTTCAGACGTTAAAGCTTTAGCGGGTGTCATGAAATCTTCAGGTTCATTATTCGGTGCTCTTAAAGAAGGTGCCAAGGTTGCATTAGCTGGCCGAGGATACATGAAAGATGTTGACTACTCGGTACAAATTATTGTTGAAGATCGTATAGAAATAGCGGTAAACGCTAGAATGAAAGAGATCAGAGAAATAGTTGCTAAGTTTAACGGTAAAGAAATTGAAAACAGTATTCCTAAAATAGTAAGAGCAAATCCATTTGGTCCGGTTAACGGTATGTTAGGCCCTGAAGGTGAGCGTTGGGTTCCTAGCCATGGGTTATTTCCTCATTCAAAATTAAAAAGTGCTTTTAAAGCAATTGAAAATGTTTTTGAAAGTCATAAAGAAGGTATGGACAAATACGGTATTGGCGCAGGTCATTTATTTGCTGTTGTTTCAACCAATTGTTTTGTACTTGAACCAGTATTCTTTTGGCCAGATGCTTATACCGAAATACATGAGCACAGTGTTGAAAAAGACCATTTAGCTAAGCTCACTAAGTTTGATGAAAACCTAGAAGCTCGTGATCTTGTGCAACAAATTCGAACTGATTTAGTTGAGCTATATAAAGACTTAGGTGCTGTACATTTACAAATAGGTAAAACGTACCGATTTAAAGAGGGTATAGAGCCAGATACCTACAAACTTATTGAAGCCATTAAAGCTATTGTTGACCCTGAAGGGCGTATTAACCCAGAGTCTTTAGGCTTAAAGTAAGGTTTGGGAGTTGATATGAATAACAGTAAAGCGCTAAAGCATTATGTTACTTTAAACAATGGATCTCCTTGGCAAATACATTATCGTAGCCAAGGGCAAGGTAAGCCGGTTATTTTGTTGCATCCATCGCCTTTATCATCAAATTTTATGTTACCTATGATGAATTTACTGGCTGAAAATAATCAGGTGTTTGCATGGGATGCTCCAGGCTACGGACAATCAGATCCGTTACCTGAAAATAGCGGTGGATTAGCACCTTATGTTGACGCTTTAAAGTTATTTATTGATGCATTAAATCTTGAAGACGCGGTTATTTATGGCTCAGCAACGGGGGCGCAAATTGCGATTGAATATGCAAAAGCTTACCCCAACAGCATTAACGGTATTGTATTAGAAAATGCTGCGTGGTTTTACGATGAAGAACGCGAAGAAATACTTAAACAGTATTTTCCAAATATAGAACCAAAAGAAGATGGTTCTCACTTAACTTTAGTGTGGAAAATTGCGAATCAGCTTTACCATTACTTTCCGTGGTTTGATACATCAGAAAAAGCGCGTGTTAGTCATGCTGAAATACCTGCGGAACTCAAACATCAAACATTGATGGAATATTTTACAGCAGGTAAAAATTACCATTTAGCTTACGAAGCTGCATTTATGAATGAACGCCCAGAGCAGTTGGCTAAAGTAACTATAGCCACTCACTTAATTCGGTGGGAATCTTCAATGCTTAAACCTTACGTTGATCGACTTGATAAGGCAGACTTACCTGCAAATATTGAAATGAAACATGCAGACGCGGGCATTGAAAACCGTTTTGCCACATTACAATCTTCAGTAAAAACGTTGAGTAATCTTTCAGGGAAATAATTATGGCTAACACATTATTTGAAAAAATTTGGCAAAGTCATGTCATAGAAAACTTAGACGATGGCGCAGGCCTTATTTATATTGACAGGGTGTTTTTACATGAGCGTACAGGCTCTATCGCACTTAAAAGTTTAGAAGCAGATAACCGCAAAGTGGTGAGTCCTGAACAAGTTTTTTGCACTATGGATCATATTGTAGATACTTTTCCCGGTAGAACCGATAAAACTACAATGCCCAGTGGTGAAGATTTTATTATTGCTACAAGAGAAGCCAGCCATAATGCTGGCATTAACTTGTTTGATGTGAATGATCCATTACAAGGTATTGTGCACGTAATTTCACCTGAATTAGGCATAGTACAGCCGGGTGCAACCTTAGTTTGTCCTGACAGTCATACTTGTTCGCAAGGGGCTTTAGGTGCATTAGCTTGGGGTATTGGTTCAAGTGAAGCAGAACATGCTTTAGCCACTAAAACGTTACGTGTTACCAAACCTAAAAATATGAAAGTAGAGTTTTACGGCAAGTTATCTTTTGGCGTTACTGCAAAAGATATGATTTTACACTTAATTGGTGAATATAGTGCAGCAGGTGGTGCTGGTTATATGGTTGAATTTTGTGGTGAAGCTGTTGAAAACTTAGAAATTGAAGCCCGATTAACCTTATGTAATATGGCGGTCGAGTTTTCTGCTTTTTCTGGTATTATCGCGCCAGATCAAAAAGCCATAGAGTACCTAGCGGGTCGCAAATATGCACCTAAAGGAGAAAACTGGAATAAAGCTGTGAAATATTGGCAGTCTTTATTCACCGACACGGATGCTGTTTTTGATAAAGTGATACGTATTGATTGCCAAAAAATTTATCCTACTATTACTTGGGGTAATAGTCCTCAGCATACTTGTGCAATAAATTCTGTTGTCCCAACGCCTGATGACAATTGTGACGAAAACCAGCTGAAAACACTCAATAAAGCCATGCAATATATGGATGTTTCAGTAGGAACTAAACTAACTGAACTCAGTATAGATGGAGCTTTTATTGGTTCATGTACTAATAGTCGAATTTCAGATTTACGACTAGCGGCTCAATTACTCAAAGGTAAAAAAGTTGCCAGCGGTGTAAAAGCTATTTGTGTTCCCGGTTCTACTTCTGTTAAAAAACAAGCGGAAGAAGAAGGTTTAGACAAAATATTTATAGCCGCAGGTTTTGAATGGCGCGAATCGGGTTGTTCAATGTGTTTTAACGCTGGGGGCGAAAGTTTTGGTTTTCAGCACCGTGTTGTTACCACCACCAACCGAAATTTTGAAAGCAGGCAAGGGCCTCAAACCCGCTCACACCTTGCTAGCCCTGTTACTGTAGCAGCTTCAGCCATAGCAGGGCGAATAGCTGATCCTAGGGAGTATATTTAATGGATAAGTTTATACAGCATCAAGGTGTTGCGGCTCCTATGTTGCAATCAAATATAGATACCGATGCAATAATTCCATCACGAGAAATGAAGCGAGTGTCTAAAGACGGATTAGGTGAGGGGCTATTTGCTGGTTGGCGATATACATTACCTGGTGGTCGAGAATTAACCACTGATTTTATTCTTAATAAAGCGGAATATGCAAATACCACAATATTACTCGCTGGAGACAACTTTGGTTGTGGCTCATCAAGAGAGCATGCCGTATGGGCGTTAAAAGAATATGGCGTTAAAGTGGTTATAGCCTCTGGTTTTGGGACTATTTTTTATAATAATTGCATTCGTAACGGTATATTACCTGTGCAATTATCGTATGAAACTATTGTGGGTTTAGCCGAGCAAGTTCAGGCACAACCACAAGAAAATCAATTAGCCGTTAACCTACAAGAAACGTGGATTGAAGCACCTTCAGGTGAGCGATTTACTTTTGACATAGAACCAGAAAGAAAAACCATGTTGATTGAAGGGCTTGACGTGATTGACGTAACTTTAAAGTTAACTGATAAAATTAAACATTTTCAACAAAACTACCAATTAACATATCCTTGGTTAAATTAGTTTTTATATTGAACCTGAACTTGGGATGATAGGATTTATAATCTATAACTTTGTTTATAAAAGAGAGTAAATATCTACCATCCCAATAATATATTACCCACCTGATAAAATTCGTTAACCGAATGAGATTAATCAAGTTATTATTCTATTCTTATGTACCTTTTTAATAACTATCAAATATTCTGCTGTTTCTAAATTATAGCGGTATCAGTATAAAAGCATTAAAAATCGACATTAATAAGTGTCTTGTACCCGTTACCACTCAAGAGGCTATTTCAGAATGCTTGAGTGATATCAATTCAGGCAGTGCTTTGTAATAATGATCGTTCCCTTATAAAAAGCATTAACGCAGAAGCAGTTACCGAGAATAACCATGACGTAAACTTAATGCCTTGCATACATGGATATAGACCTTAGATTTCGTCTGGAACATGAAATCTGTGCCTAAATTATTTTTAGTTCCCACTGAAACCTGCATCTTGAATGGTTACGGGTATATAACATGTTATTTCAATGCGTTAATAAGGTAGGAATTACTCTGGTTGTTTGATTTACATACATGATCCATATCATTAATTGCTTTTTCTAACAGCTGTAAATGAGTGATTTTTTCACGAATAATGGTGAGCTTTTCTAAATGAAGATCTTCTAGTTGAGTGCAGTTATTATCCATTAACAATAATGATGCTATTTCTTTTAAACTAAAACCCAATGTTTTCGCTTTAGCTATAAATATAAGTTTATTAGCTATAGCTTCATCATACATGCGGTACCCCACGTCAGGCTTAATAGGCTGAGTTATAAGACCTTGTTTTTCATAGAACCTTATTGTTTCAACATTCATTTTTAATTCTTTAGCCAGTTGACCTATAGATTTCATGCTATTAACGACCTTGAAGGTTATATGACGTATTACGTAGAAGTAGGATGGGGATGCCAGTTAGTAAAGCGTCCCCATATATTAGGTATGATTTATCATGCTTAATGAAAAAGGTATTTAATCTCTGATCACACCTAGATCAATCAGCTTATTTATTTCTTCTTGACTAAAACCTGCATCTTGTAGTGTATTAATTGAATTACCATTGTCTGTAGGAATATCTCTACGTAGTGCAAAACGTTGGTTATTCATTTCTAAAGGAATAGCAGGAAGTTTAGTTTTATCACCATTCGGTAATGTTACATCAATTAAGCCGCCAGCGTTTAAATGAGGATCATCAAATAAGTCTGACGGTTTATTAATTGGCGCAAAGGGTAAGCCCGATTTTTCTAAGGTATCCATGAGCTCAGTTTTACTTAACTTAGCAAATGCCGCGTTAATTACAGGTAGAATACGTTCTCTTTGGCTTACACGGCCATTGTTGGCCGCTAGCGATTCATCTTTGCCGAGTTCATCTAAACCAAACGCATCACAAAAAATACGCCATTGTGTATCACTGACTACACCTACAAATACTTGTTCATTGTTAGCACATTGAAAAATGTCATAAACGGCCCAAGCTGACCGACGTACCGACATAGGTGGTGGAGCTTCTCCGGTAACCGCTTGTTGCGCCATGTGTTGGCCCACCATAAAAGCGGTAGTTTCGTACAACGAACTAGTAACTTGCTTACCTTCACCTGTTCTATGTCTTTCTTCTATGGCTGCTAAAATACCAATAACACCAAACATGCCGCCAGTAATGTCGATAACGGAGGATCCTGCACGCATGGGTTTACCTTCTAGCCCTGTCATGTAAGCTAAACCGCCCATCATTTGGGTAACTTCATCTAAGGCCGTTCTATGAGCGTAAGGCCCACTTAAAAAACCTTTTAACGAGCAATACACAAGTCTAGGGTTTATTTTTATTAAGTCGTCAAAACCAAAGCCTAGTTTATCCATAGCACCGGGTCTAAAGTTTTCTATTAATACATCGGCTTCTTTTATTAAAGACAGTGCAACTTTATTGCCTTCTTCTGATTTTATATCTAAACACAGGCTTTTTTTATTACGGTTGTACATAGAAAAATAACCAGATCCCGAACCTTTTAATCTACGCGTATTGTCGCCTGTTATCGGCTCTATCTTAATAACGTCTGCCCCAAGGTCAGCCAATATAACGCCTGTTGTTGGTCCCATTACCATGTGGGTAAATTCGACAACTTTAATTCCTTTTAATGGAAGTTCAGAAGGTTTGGTCATAAGTTGTGTTCCCTATGTATTTAAATTTGATAATCAAGATTTAGTCTTGCTCTTGAAGTTATGACATAATAGTATAACAATAGAGTTTTATTGAACAGGTTAACATTTGCCTTTTGTCAATTAGCAGGTTTGGAAAGCGCTATTTGGCATATATCAATAGGGTAATCATTGTGCTGTGTTAGCGTAATAGCAAGTTTACAGAAAATTTTATTTACATTGGGAAGAGAGAAATGTCTCATTTTGATATAGAAATTAGTGAAGTTGGACCAAGAGATGGCTTACAAAGTATTAGTACTATTATGCCTACGGCAGATAAAATAGCGTGGATTAATGCACTTGCAGCCGCTGGAATTCCTGAGGTAGAAGTTGGCTCCTTTGTTCCGGCTAAAGTACTTCCTCAACTTGCTGATACCGCACAATTGGTTGAACATGCTCAACAGATTAAAGGTTTAGCTATTGCTGTGCTGGTACCTAATTTACGCGGTGCACAAAATGCGGTGGCTTTAAAACCCACTAAAATGAGTATTCCTTTTTCTTGTAGCGAAACCCACAGTTTACGTAATGTTAAGCGAGATCATCAGCAAATGTTGGAAGAAGTTCGAAACATTGCAGCACTTGTAAAAACACTGCCTAAAGAGTCGCGACCTAAGTTTGAGGGCGGTTTAGCTACAGCTTTTGGTTGTTCGCTTGAAGGCCACGTAAGTGAAGATAAAGTGGTGTCTTTAGCTGTGGCTTTAATGGAAGCTGGTTGTGATGAAGTGGGGCTTTCTGATACCACAGGCTCTGGCAATCCAGCGCAAGTTAAACGATTAATTAAACGCGTATGGGAAGCCATAGGTAAAGAAAACCTAACGGGTGTTCATTTACACAATACGCGTGGTCAAGGCTTAGCGAATGCGTTAGCGGCCATCGATACAGGAATTACGACTATAGATTCTTCTATGGGTGGAATAGGTGGATGTCCTGCCGCTCCAGGGGCTAGTGGTAATATAGTGACTGAAGATCTTGTTTTTATGCTTGAGTCTATGGGATTAAAAACCGGTGTTAACTTCGACAAATTATTTGAAGCAAGAGCGTTACTCGCTAAATTATTACCGAACGAAGCGTTATATGGATTTACGCCATTGTCAGGTTTACCTAAAAACTTCCAGTATGCTAAATAAGTAAGGTGAAAATATGTCACGTTTAAAACCACTGTTAATGTCAGAACTTTCGCCCGATCTTCAACATACTATGCTCGCTGGTGAAGAGATAATGGGGTTTTCACCCAACGATGGGCTCATTATGGCCAGAAAACCTGAAATGCTAAATGGTATTTTAGGTCTTGTACAAACCCTTTATCAACCCAGCGCATTACCAACAGAAATTAAAAAACTTGCAGCCTTGATGACCAGTAGCTCAAGCGGTTGCCAATATTGTGAAGCACATACCACTTATGGCGCGTTAAAACATGGCGTAGATAAACAAAAAATTGAATTGATTTGGGAATATCCTACTCATCCATTATTTACTGAGGCTGAACGTGTAGCTTTAGACGTAGCACGAAGCGCGGCTTTAGTACCTAACGGTGTCACCGATGAATTATTTGAGCAACTAAAAACTCATTATACCGACGAACAGATTGTTGAATTAGTAGGGATTATTTCTTTATTTGGTTTTTTAAATCGCTGGAATAGCACTTTTAAAACTGATATTGAAGCGACACCTAAAAAAGCGACTGAAAACTTAACTTTATCAAAATAGAGAATTGTTATGCGTTTAATTAATTTAGATCATTCACCTTATGCGGCCCGCGTAAAAATTCAAATATTACAAAAAGGGCTACCTATTGAGATGATAGCTCCACCTGTAAAGCTGAAAACGCCTGAATTTCTTAAAGCTTTTCCTTTGGGTAAAGTGCCTTTACTTGAATTAGATAATGGTGACTATTTGCCGGAATCTTTAGCGATTATGCAATATTTAGAAGAACTTTATCCTGAACCTTCTTGTCAGCCATCATCAGCCATAGAGAAAGCCAATATGCGTGTGGTAATGTCTTATACCGATACGCATTTAGGGCCAGCACTGCTACCTTTTTTTAAGGCAATGTTAATACCCAACTTTTCGTTTGATCAAGAACAACAAGTTCAGTTAGTGATACAAACATTAGAGAAAATGGACCGATGGTTAGCCATTAATGACTCTTTTGAACGAGAGATAAATTTAGGTGATATGACATTACGGCCTACCATTTGGTACGTACAAAAAATATTACCTCAATACACGCAAGAAAAACCATGTGAAACGTTACAAAATTTAAGTTTGTGGTTAAAAATGGTTGATCAAAACTCCCATGTAGTAACTACACTCAATGCAATGGAAGTTGCGTTTAACCAATTTATGAACCCCACGAAGTAGGAAAAATTATGCAAATAAATAACCAAGTTACTTTAAAAAGTACCCCTTCAGGGGAAGCAACACCTGAACACTTTACCCTTATTGAAAACCCGGTATCGGCAATAGAAGAAGGTTCTGTACTTTGCGAAACTCAATACTTATCTTTAGATCCTTATATGCGCTCTCAAATTGCAGGTCGTCATATTTCGGGAACCATTAAACCGGGAGATGTATTGCGTGGAGAAACGATAAGTAAAGTCGTTGAATCTAAAAGTGAAGCCTTTAAAGCAGGGGACATTGTTAGGTGTTTTGGTGGCTGGCAAAATTATTCAGTGCATAAAGCGGAAGAGCTTTCATTAATCAGCCCTGAAATTAATCCCGCATCGTATGCTTTGTCTGCATTAGGGATGCCCGGTTTAACTGCTTACGCC
Organism: Pseudocolwellia agarivorans; assembly: GCF_002000085.1. Classification (GTDB taxonomy): domain Bacteria; phylum Pseudomonadota; class Gammaproteobacteria; order Enterobacterales; family Alteromonadaceae; genus Pseudocolwellia; species Pseudocolwellia agarivorans. The sequence goes on along the minus strand of NZ_MUZU01000017.1, from coordinate 34,060 downwards.
GGTTTAGTTTTACAAGCTAAACCCAAAAAAGGGGATGTTGTTGTTATTCCTGCGGCAACAGGGGCTGTAGGTTCTGTGGTAGGGCAGCTTGCTAAAATTTATGGCTGTAAAGTTATTGGTATAGCGGGTAATGACGACAAGTGTGCTTATGCGATAAATGAACTGGGTTATGATGAATGTATTAATCGTAAAACAGAAAACTTAGCAGACAAGTTAGCTGAATTATGCCCAGATGGCGTTGATATTTATTTTGATTTAATTGGTGGTGAAATGTTAACTACCGTTTCAGAAAAACTTGCCGTAGGCGCTCGTGTTATTTTATGCGGATTAATGGCTGAATATAACAATAAAGATCGTTCTTTTGGCCCACCTCCTGGTTTTTGGATACGTGCAAGAGCCATAGTGTACGGCTTAGTTGTTTATGACTTTGAACCACAACGAGCACAATTTATTGAAGAATGTTTACCTTACATTAAAGACGGACGATTAAAAGTTAAAGAAGATGTTTACGAAGGCTTAGCTAGTGCTCCACAAGCATTTTGTAATTTAATGGACGGTAGTAATATGGGTAAAGTTATTATTAAAGTTAAATAACCACAGCTTAAGTTAATAAAACAAAAATATAAAAGGGGGATTATCAAATGATAATCCCCCTTTATTTTAAATTAACCAAAGTTTATTTAGATTATACCAAGTCCATTAAGTTTTTTCCCACTCAGCGAGAGTTAAAAGGCTTAGAGGCAAGGCATTGATTGAAGAGAATGGTTATTCCCTTGTCAAAATCAATAACGCCGCATATAAGCCTTTTAAACTCGCCCTTGGGAGCTCATTAGCAAACTTATAACGGCACAAAATTAGTGAAATATAGAATAACTATGTTTAAATAATTTTGCTTGTTTTAAGCTCGCTAATGTAGCTCTGAGTTGAGAACAAACTTAATGGAATTGGTATTAAATAAGATGATTAAAACATAGGTTTAGCAATACCTATTGCCGCTTCAAAAATCAACACTACCCAAATAGTGATCACCCAAGGCTTAACCTTATTTAAGCTAATAACCATAAGTTTATTATCTTCATCTGTTTGGCTATTACTAAACAATTTTATATAGGTACTAACAAATCCTTTTAGATTAACTCGGATCATTAATCCACAAAATATTAAAAAAGCAAAACCTAATAGCTTAATGATTAGCCAAGGGGCTGCATCAAGTCGACCTGTGGTATAGGCGTATATACAGGAAGCAATAATGCCAATAATCATTATCCATCTGAAGTAAAAATCAATGGCGGTAAGTTTAGGGATAAAACTTGCGTTATGCTTAAAGTGTAAAACCAATACTAAGGTTAGCCAAACAGGCCCTAATAATATAATACCTATCATTTGCCACATAGGATGCTCTATACCTAAATAATGACTTAAAACTCCACCTACTGTTAGCATTAAACTCATGCATATACGCGGTAATAAATCACAACCCAGCATAATTTTAGCGGCAGTTAAGCGAGTTTCTTGGCTAAGTGTTGAGTCAACAACAAACTTACTGGAATAAAAAACCCCAACGTCTGCACCAATCCAATAACAAAACAGCAACACATGAATTAACAGTGTGATCTCATAAATACTCATATTTTTTTCCTCGTATTTTTATAAATAAGTCTATGTATTTATTATTTATTTGTATATTTGACAATGCACATTCATCTTCTACGCTTTAAGTAACCCTTATTTAAAAGGTTAAATATTGTTCATATACGCTTGACAATGACTAAAGATATAATAATATAACAATAGGTAAGGATATAAAAGTATGACAATAGACTTTTGTCATAAAGTATAAAAATATAATAAAAACAACAAAACAACAAAGCAACTTAACCAACAACGTAACCTCAATAAGGGAACAACATGAAAACATCATTTAAACCCAGCTATATTAGTGCCGTTATTTCATTGTTACTTTCAACTTCTACTAGTCTTATGGCTCAAGAAGCTGCACCAGCAGCGGAGTCAGCTGAAGATAAAGGGCTTGAAAAAATTACAGTTACCGCTTTACGTCGAATTACCACCACACAAGAAATCCCAGTATCCGTTACGGCTATTGGAGAAGATGATTTAGAAGTAAAACAAATACGTAATGTGTCTGATTTACAGTACCAAATACCTAATATAAGTCTAGCAACAAATACGGGTACAGCTAACGGCGCAAGAATATTTTTACGTGGTGTTGGTGAAGATGAATCTAGAATTTCTGCTGATCCAGCTGTAGGTATTTATGTTGATGGAGTTTATGTTGGACGCCAGGTTGGCGCTTTATTTGATTTAGATGATTTAGAGCGATTAGAAGTATTGCGTGGCCCACAAGGCACCTTGTACGGCCGAAATTCAAATGGTGGTGCTATTAAGTTAGTTAGTAAAAAAGCTGAACTTGATGAAGACTACGGCATAGTTAAATTTACAGTAGGTAATAATGGTCGTTTTGATGCCAGACTTACAGGTAACTTAGGTTTAACAGACAGCACCGCTATCAGAACAACCTTTGTTACAAAAACACGTGATGGGTTTCATACATTAAATCCTAATGGTGATTTTGCTGATATAGCAGGCACAGAGGTTGGCGACAAAGATATGAAAGCATTTCGTATTGGCTTATATCACGAATTTAACAGCGACTGGAAAATGAATTTAGCGGTAGATTATACCAAAGATAGTTCAGATCCTATTCCCGCTAGTGCGAGAGCAGGCGACGATGCTGATAATGATCTTTTTACTGTTGAACCTGTAAGTGGTGCAGTTTGTAGTGCCGGAACTCCAGCTAACTTTTTAGCTTTAGGCTGTTTTACTGACTACCATAGTGAAGTAATAACAAAAGGCTTGTCATTAAATATTCAGGGGCAAATTGGTGACTATGATCTAACCTTTTTAACAGGGTTACGTACAATGGAAGATGATCTATCTGGTCATATTGGCTTTCCATATACACAAAAAACAGATCAAGATCAGTTAAGCCAAGAAATCACCTTATCTTCAAATTATAAAGGAGCTTTTAACTTTGTAACGGGGGTTTACTATTTCACAGAAGATGCTCAAGCTGACTCTGTTTTTGTATTTCCATTTGAGTTAGGCGTTGATACAGAGGCAAAAGCGATATTTTTTCAAGGCGATTATGAATTTACTGACACATTAACACTTACATCAGGTATTCGTTATACCCAAGAAACTAAAGAGATTGAAGCGCTTGCTGTATTAAGTGGTTTAACTCGCGAAGAGTCTAGAGATTTCTCAAATACAACTTTTAACGTTGCACTTAATAACCAATTTACTGAAGATGTAATGGGTTACGTTTCGTATTCAACAGGTTTTAAAAGTGGCGGTTGGTCACCCGATTGCTTTGGTGCTACGGGGTGTTTTTTACCTGTTGATGAAGAAGAGTTAGATGCTGTTGAGTTTGGTCTTCGTAGTGATTGGTTTGATAACCGCTTAAGAGTTAACGCGACTTACTTTATGAACAACTATGAAGGTTTACAAATTGCATCTGCCGTTCCTGGCCTAGGATTTACGCGTTTTAATGTAGATGGAGTAGACATAAGCGGTGTTGAAGTAGAATTAACTTATGAGGCAACTGATAGCCTAATAGTTAACCTTACTTTAGGTACTATTGATGCTGAATATACCGATTTAACTTTAGATCAAGCTGGTGGATTAACTAACAATGGTACTTCACCAGGATGTAATGGTGTAGTCAGTATAGAATGTGCTTCAGATTTAGAGCTTAAAAATGCTCCAGAATATAAAGTAAGCCTTGGTTTTACTCACAGCACTGAAATTGGTGAGGGTATGTTAGTCAGTCATATCGACTTTTCTGCAGAAGATGACTCTTATAGTTTAGTCGCTAATGCTCCTGAACATTCATTAACAAGTGTTGGAACTATTGTCAATGCGCGTATCTCATATGAACCGGATCATGAAAAATGGAGAGTATCCGTTTGGGGACAAAACTTAGCGGATCATGAATATGCTCGCGTAGGTGTAGCACAATCGTTTGGGCAATATGCATCAGACCCTTTAACATTCGGTGCTGATTTCGAATACCGCTTTTAAAGGATAAAGTAATGAAGTCCATAAAGGTTACACGTCATTTTACTGATGGTGATTATGGGCAATTACACTATAGAACAGCCGGTAAAGCCTCAACTTTACCGGCTGTTGTGTGTTTGCACATGGTACCTAAATCTAGTCGGTTATATCATAATTTATTACCATATTTAGCTAAAGACCGCTTAGTTATTGCGATAGATTACCCCGGATATGGTGAATCAGATAAACCTATAGAGCAAGCTCAAGCAACGATCGAAAATTACACAAAAGCCATTTGGCAAGTACTAGATCATTTATCTATAGATCAAGTTGATCTAGTGGGATATCACACAGGATGTATGGTCGCTCTTGATGCAGCTCATTTACGGGGTAATCAAGTAAATAAAATCGTTAATATTAGTGCGCCTATTTTTACCCAAAAAGAAGTTGAAGCATTTCATCAGTATTACACTCCAATTGCATTAGATGAGTCAGGTAGTCGATTTAAAACTATGTGGGAACGTATTTTATATTATCGAGGACCAGGGATGACCCTTGAAATGTGTGCTGATTCTATGGCTGAAAATCTAAGAGGTGGCGAAGCTTACGAGTGGGGCCATGCTGCAGCATTTAATCATGCTCAGCAGTATATAGAAAACATCAAAACATTAACTCAGCCTTTATTGGTTATGAATTTAAATGATGATTTAAATGAACATAGCCAACGTGTTGATACATTAATCAACAACGGAGAACGTAAAGACTACCTTCAATGGGGAGCTGGTTTCTTAGATGCTTTTCCGGAAGAGGCTTCCATTGAAATATTAAAATTTTTAAGTGAGAAATAATAATGACATCACCTTTACATAAATTAATGCCAGACGTATTAGAGCATAGAGGTATTTGGCAAGGAACTTATCGCCATATTGATATTGAAGGAAATACGTTAGATGTACATAAAAGCCGTGTTGAATGTATTTTTCCTGAAGAAGGAGAGGTTGTTTATATTCAGCGTAATCAATTCGAGTGGGATGACGGTAGAATATTCAACGTAGCCTTTGACGGTATAATTAAAGATAACCGTATTTATTGGGATACTGAAACTTTTAAAGGATATGGTTGGGTAGCAAGTCCAAATATTTTCTTACTTGAGTTAGAGCGAAAAGATGAACCCGGAGCATGGTTTTACGAAAGTATTGTAATGGGAGCAGACAAAAAGCACAGGGCAAGAACTTGGCATTGGTTTAAGAATGGTCAATGTTTTAAACGTACCCTATGTGACGAACATTTAATAACTTAAATGATTTTTAAACACCTAATAACGCCAAAAAAAGAGTTATTAATAAAGTAAAAGCCCGCTCATGGGCTTTTTTTTATGCACGACATTTGTCAATTAGTGTTACCCCTTTAGCATAACAAGTCTTCAATTTGATATTAGTCATTCAGCATAGTCTTCTGGTTCATTAGCATGAATACTGTAACGTAAAGTCGTTTTTAACTTTATCGCTTATGGAAGGTTTTTCGAGTATTTAATGTTTACCAATACTCAATGTTAATAACTTTCTTAATTTAAATGTATGTAAAACAAAATGATAACTAGAAGGTTTTATTATGTCTTTCTTTGAAATGTATGAACTACCCATTATTCGTTGGATACACATTGTAGCCATGGTTTATTGGTTAGGTGGTGAATGGGGAGTGTTTCAAACGTCTTTTCACGTTATTAACAGAAAACTGGCTATGGCTGAGCGCAGAAGACATATGGAAACAGCCTATCGAATTGATATATTAGCTCGAACGGGCATTATTATATTATTACCCCTTGGTATGCACATGGGGCACTTATGGAATATTCAACCTTATGGCGGTGGCTTTTTAGCTGGCATGTGGGCTTTTTATGCTGGTTGGTTAGCTTTATGTTGGGCGGCGTATTACCATCGCGAAACAGATTTAGGTATAAAATTAACTAAGTTTGATGAAGCTATCCGTTACGTTGTTATACCGACTGTATTTATTGCAGCATTGGCTTCGTTACTAGGTTATGGGCCATTTAATGCTGAATATGGTCAAAAATGGTTTTCAATTAAGTTATTAATATTTTCTTTGTTATTGGTTATTGGTTTGTTATTACGTTACATCATGCGCGAATGGACAACCATGTTTAGAATACTAGACACTGAAGGAGATAGCCCCGAAATTGAAGCAAAGCTTGAAAAATCGATTATATTTGGTCGTAGATTAGCCTACTTGTATTGGATTGGCATATTAACGGTAGCTTTCTTTGGGGCCGTAAAACCAATATAAAATTCTAAGTGCTTAGCTAAGGTCAATGTAAAAATATAACTATAGCTAATACAAAAGAGACTTAATCAGTCTCTTTTTTTATGTAATAAAGATAATGAGCAATATAAAAACTTTCTTCAAACGTATCAGATCTTGATACGTATCAAAAAACATATTAGTTCAATAACCTACTATGACTTTACTTCTTTATAATGTGCTGGAAATTAACGTGTCTAGAGAACATATAGAATTTATTCAATCGCAAGTATTACCATGGCAGTCATGTCCTTTTCAATATGATGTTCAATATAAAGAACTGAGTGTTGATCAAAAAACTCAAGCAACCACAGGTGTTTTTAAATATAAAAAAAACTGGCTTGAAGAAGAGGCCTATTGGTTAGCATCTGAAGAGGAGTTTTTTGTTCTTAAGGGCGAAATTGAAATTAATAAGATCCGTTATACCGAAGGATATTATGGATATTTACCGGCTAACTACTTACGAAAAACCGTTAAAGCCAATAAATATACTGTATTAATACGTTTTATTGATCAGTCACCTCAGCCCATTTACTATCAATATGGCGACCCTTTACCGGTTATGAAAAAAGAAGCTATTGAAGGAATAAATACCTTTGATATGCAATGGGATAAAGGCGTACAAGATGAAAAACTATTACATTTAGATTTTGGCCGTAAAATATTAAGAATAGATCCAACAACTAAAGCAAAAACGTTTCTTTATATGGTGTCGCCACAAACCTATCCGCAACAATGGAAAGGCCCTAGAGAACATCATCCAACCGTAGAAGAGTCTTTTTGTGTTACAGGATCGTTAGCGGGAGAGCACGGCGTTATGCGAACGGGGGCCTATTTTTGGCGACCACCTGAAATACCACACGGCCCATATGGTTCAAGAACTGGTGCGGTATTGCTTATTCGTTTTGTTGGTGGAGAACATGTTAATCATTGGTCGCAAGAATTGTATCCGTTTACTTTTGACCCCGATTATGAACCTATTTTACCTGAACGTTTACAAAGCATAGGTAAGAAAGAGTGGTTACCTGAACCTTTTTAAAGTTGAGCATTGAGAGTTTGATTTAAAAGAGATTGTATCTGTTCAACATTTTTGTATCCGTTGCTAATGGCATATTTATCACCTTGAACTATCATCACCGACGGAAAGCCTTTAAATGCAAGTTGTTCCCCATTTTCATCCTTTAAATCATCAAACACAAAGCTTGAAAGAGCGAAGTTGATGGTTTCTTTTACGGGAATAAAGTGTTCATTTAAGTTTTTGGCTAATACGGGGTTTGTAAATTCAGCTTTTTCCATCGCTGCGCAAGTGTTGCAAAAGCGCATTTTGGCAAATACAAAAATGGGCTTATTTGAGTTCATCGCTCTCGCTTCTTTATAGCTGTACCATTTTACTTCTGAGGTATATAAAATTGGAGAAATAGCCGCGTATAAACTTGGTAATAAAATAAGTGCGGCAACAATTACAATAAAAGGCTTTTTCATTAGGGGCCAGAATTAAACGATAGGAATAACCATTAGACCTTTAAGCTTGGCATATACTTTCAATTTAAAGGCAAATGATAAGTTTTATCCCATTAATTCAATTAATTCCCCAAAAGGGCCTTTTAGTAAAATAGCAGAACGACCTTTATAATAACTGTCTTCAAGTTTATACATAGTAGCATTGAATTTTTTAGCTACTTGTTCAATGTTTTTTACGTGACAACTGATCATCGCAATACCTGACGGTAAAGAATCTATGTTTGTGGTTAAAGGTGCAGCGTTATCTACTTGATCAATTTCGAATAAACACTTGCCGTCTAGTTGTAACGTAGCAACAGGGTATTGGTGGTCAATATCATGCCCCCAAGCCTTATTTAATACAGTCACTTTAGTATCGAAGCTAAGTCCATTGTCAGCAGCATTAAGTTGCTGATAAAAAGCTAAGCTTTTTTCTCTGTTGGGTGTGCACAATACAGGTATAAAAAGTCCTGCTGTTTCATGGTTTGTCATAGGAAGTTCAAACGGAGGAACATCTTTATTTATTTGAGTTAAATAACTTACTTCGCCCGCGGGGCCTACAACTTGCATCGCTTTTATAGCGTCGCTGACTTGTAAATAAGCAGGCTCACCAATAACAGTGAAGCTTTCGTCACATAGTTTGTTATTGATTGTATCGACACATTTAACATTAGTTTCTAACGCCATCCAACCGTATGATTTTAACGGTGTTGCCGCTTTAGCTTTTGGGTCTTCAACAACTCTTAGCCAAGCTTCACCATTAGCGGCCGACAACACAACCAACTTATTTCCAAAGAGTTCAGGTGTATTCCATAATAAAGCCATTTCTCTAGAAACAGTATTTTCGTCAACTATGGTGTAGCCTAAATTAGTTTGATAACTTGATACTACGTACTCAATATCGTGGTGTAACAATGTGGCACCAACAATAGGACCTAACTGACGAGTATTCATGTTTTTACCTTCTTATTTATTAATGAGTATTTATGTGTCGTTTATGAATTGCGCATTTGCTATATCGCAAATTTAGCCTAATAAAATCTGTTGTTTAGCTAGGTAAAGTGCTATCAATAAAGAACATTTAAAATGTAAGTCGTTTTTGTATTCCGATAACTCTTATGTTGATCTATGAGTTATCGGAATACAACAAGCGCTAAACACCGCAAAGGATTTTTTTGATTTATGTCAACCGTAACACTTCAAATTATCAACAATGTTGCTTACTTAACCATTAACCGAGCAGAAAAACGAAATGCACTATCACAAAGTATGTGGCAACAAATCGCAGACTTTTGCGATGAATTAACACGACAAGTTAGCGTTAAGGTGTTAGTTGTAAAAGCTGCGGGAAATAAAGCCTTTTGTGCTGGGGCTGATATAGAAGAACTCACCCAATTTTTAACAGATAAAACTCAGCTAATGGCAAACAATAAAATAGTGCAACTGGCTCAACAAAAGCTTGAACAGTTAACTATTCCTACTGTTGCCGCTATTAATGGTGTATGTGTAGGAGGGGGATTAGGGCTTGCGATGTGTTGTGATTTTAGAATAAGTGTTAATCACGCAAAATTTGCTATAACCCCCGCTAAGTTAGGTTTGCTATACAGTATAGAAGACACCAAGCGATTAGTTGACATTGTTGGTTTAAGCCGCTCTAAAGAGCTTTTATATTTAGGTAAAACTATTTCAGCTCAAACCGCTGAACAGTGGGGCTTGTTAACTGACGTGGTTGATGAAGATCAACTTGATGCTTCTGTTGAACTATTGGTCACAAGTCTTTTATCTGTAAGTCGTAATTCAATTGCAGGCATTAAATCAACATTAGCTTATATTCATTCGTCATCTACCGTTGACGAAGAAAGTGTACGCCAAGTGTTTAATGATGCTTTTAATCATCAAGATTTTAAAGAAGGGGCCGATGCCTTTTTACAAAAACGCAAAGCGGATTTTAAATAATGACAGACACTTTACTTCAAAAAGGTTTTGTAAAATGCAGCCAAAGTGATGGCTTTTGTGAGCATATAGGACCGTTTTACGAACAAATTCAACAAAGTGAAATAGTAAGAGCATTACCTATTGATAAGCGCCACCTTAATCCTGAAGGTGTAGTAAACGGTGGGGTTATTCTCTCATTTATGGATTACGTTATTTATAGATCTATTGGAGATGAAATAAGCCACAATATTCAATTCGCTACTATTAACCTTAATAGTAATTTTTTAGCGGCTGCAAAAATAGGCAACACGTTATTAGGTACGGGTAAAATAATACGTAAAACTCGCAGTGTTATTTTTGCAGAAGGAATTATTAAAACTGAAGAGCGTGACATTATGAGCGCCACTGGAATATGGAAGATAATAAATCATCATTAATGAAATTGGCCTAATTGACAAAACGCAAAGTAATTCAGAATTACTTAGCTCAATATTATTGTAAGAATCGTTAGGAGAGAAAGAATAATGACAATAACTAAAATACTCGCCGCATTGTTACTTAGTGGTGTAGCTAGCACAACTTTAGCTAGTACAAAAATTGATTTAAATACACCTGAAGGTAACACCGCAGCAATGCGTAAAATATTATGTGCCGTTGAAGACAATAAAGTTTCTTACTACCAATGGAAAGGTACTGCTTATTCACGCCGAATGGGTGAAAAAGACTTGAGATTGTTTAATGTTGAAGGTATGAGTGCCAGACAATGTGGAACCGTCGACGGTGGTAAAAAAGGTAAAACCTATAAATTGGTTACACGTGAAGTTTTGCTTTATACCGATCCTAAAACAGGTAAACCTCTTGATAAATGGGATAACCCTTTTACAGGAAAAACGGTTGATGTTATTCATGTAACTAATGATCCTGTAAACCAAGGGCCTAGTTTTCCTAATGACGAAAACGGTAAAGTACTCCCATGGAAAGCTAAATTTGGTGGCGAAGTGAGAGACAAAATTTGGTGGATGAAATTTGATGTACCTCTGTTTTATCACAATGATTTAGCTGGAGATTACCAAAAACAAATAGGGGGTGTTTATCATGCCACGGAAATGTTTGATTTTGTTGGTGATACTGAAAGTTTAGTATCGGGTGACTTTGCTAATACGCATGTTGACTGGGTGCGTATTGCTGATTGGCTACCATGGATGATGATGTCTGGGCGAGAAGGGACTATTTACATTCACGCAGCAGGTGAAAAAATAGCAACATTTGAAGAGCTTAGCTCAATAATGAAAGACTACATTAATAAAAATGTACCGGAATATAAAATGGCTCCGCCAGTAAACGATACTCGTAAAAATGAAACAAGCTGGTCAACTTATAAAGATGATGTGAAAGGCGAACGCTTTAATGGAAGTGCTCATTAATCAGTAGTTTTTAAAATGTTAGCACGTTTATGGCCACTATTTAGTGGCCTTTTTTGTTTTAAAATATAATGAATGTTATGCGCCCAGCAAATTTAAATGCTTTAGTTTTTTATAACGTAAAGCCATAGATATACGGTGTGATAGTTCTTTTAGTGGTAGTTTTTGAGTTGTTGTAAAAATAATTGCCCGATTTCCTTCAAAAATAAAAGTATCACCGTATATTTCTTTAAAAGTTTCAATTAACGTGGTTTTACAATTGAAATAGATAGCTATCTAAATCACCCAGCGAATAAATCTCGCGAGGTGATTTTATTTTTTAAGGGATTTTTAAATGAGCTATTTTTGTTGTGCGGTAAACTCAGTCAGTATTTCAGTAGCTGATGCGCACCAAACACCTTTAGAGGTTACGTATTCTAGAACCTTTTCAAGTTTAGCAATGCGATGCGGTTGGCCTAACATCCATGGGTGAATATTTAACGCGAGTATTCTTCCACCTTGCGTGTCAGCTTCTTTGAGTAAAAAGTCACAGGCGTCACAAATTTGTTCCACGTAAGAAGCTTCGCTATGTAGGTTATCCATAATAATGAATTTGTCTTCTAATTCGTTAGATAATGGCATTGCCCATAAGTTACCTTTATCTGTTTTAAACGAATAAGGCATGTCGTCGTTTACCCAATCACAAAAATACTTAATACCATGTTGTGCTAGTAACTCAGGTGTATTTTCACTTTCATTACGTGCAGGGCTTAACCAACCAGTAACGTCTTGTTGCGATAATTCTCGTAGCGTATCGAGTGCACGACTAATAATGTCTGATTCTTCATCTATGTTTTGACCTCCGTAATGAAGAGCATCCATATGTAGGCCGTGGCACATAATTTCGTTACCGCGCTCTTTTATTACATCAAGTAAGTAGGGGGTTCTAACGGCTAATTCGGTATTCATGGCAAACGTAGGAGTAACCTTATATTTATCAAAGGCTTTTAATAATCGGTATATTCCTACTCTATTGCCGTAGTCTCGCAAGCTGTAATGGCGTAAATCAGGATAGGGCATTGTCATGCCACCAGGTACTTTAAATGGGTCTCCTTTTTGATCTAACGGGAAAAACTGTAAAGGTACATTAATCCATAACGCGAGCTTTTTATTGTTAGGCCAAACAACCGGTTTTTGTTGAGCTAACATTTGCCAATCGTAACGGTTGTGATCCATACCATGGCTGCGGTGTGGATATTCTAGGTAGTTTTTATCTAAAGCCATTACGCACCTCCCCATTTTGCTTGTTTATTCTGTATATCGGCTAAGGTGCTATCGTAATAATGCTCAATGTAATATTCTGCAATTTCACGACCTGTAGTCACCCATACATCGTCATGACTTGTAATGTAATCGAGAGCTTCTTCGTAAGCTTTCATGCGATGAGGGCACGATACTTGGTAGTTATGGGTAGGAATACACATAATAGTACCTGACTCGTCAGCTTCTTGATAAAGCCTGTCGAAGTTGTCTTTTAATATTTGACCGTATCGACGAGGTTCCATTTTGTTAACAACAAAGGCAATGGTGTCGTTCATTTCTAATGAATAAGGTACGGATACAAATTGTTTACCGCTACGTAGTTTTATCGGTGTAGGTTGGTCGTCATGAAATAAATCACAGGTATATATGCCGCCTTTTTTACCAAAAAGTTCGGTACCAACTTCAGCAAATAAATCGAGAGTTCTTTCAGAATGAGAAAGTGCTGGAGCTAAATAACCCGCACACATTTGATCGGTATGTTTAAAAATGGTTTCCATTGAATCTTTAATCATGTCTCGTTCTTGTTGCTCAGACATACCATAGGTATAACGTGTGTTATAAATGCCATGGCTAAAAAATTCCCAATTGCGATCTTTACACATTTGAATAATTTCAGGGTGATGATCACATAACGCGGTTGATAGTGAAATTGAGCCGCGAATTCCGTATTTTTCTAACAATTCCATTTGTCGCATATGTCCAACACGATTGCCGTAATCTCTAATACTGTATCCTTGTGTGGCAGGATAAGGCTGAGGCCACGACTTTCTATGAGGATTATTAGGGGGATTTAATTCGTAAAACTCTATATTAGGAGCCACCCAAAAAGCCATTTTCTTACCATTTGGCCATTGGATTTTAGGCCTATTGTGATAAGGCCAATAGTCGTAAAATTCAGGATCACGTTTCATAATAACTCTCTACACGTAATGAGTTGCTTGATATAAGGTAAAACATCTTATAATGCTTGGTGAATAGGGCTGTTGACATTTGTCAGCCACTATTACTTTTTATGTCTGAAAAAAATTATTTTTGTTTATCTAGCCAATCAAAGACTTCGTTTACTTCTACAACATCAGCATATTTTAACGATAAGTCAGTTAAGTTGGCGTAATGGTAACTTTCATGTTTATCAGCTACACATTCTTCTGGAACAATTGTTCTATAACCTCTAGATAGCGAATCTACAGCTGTTGTTCTAATACAGCCAGAAGTAGAACCACCTGTTAGTATTACCGTATCGACTTTATGCCAAACCATTAATGATTGGAGCTGCGTTTCAAAAAACGCAGAAGGCATTTTTTTCAAATAAATAACATCTTTAACGCGATCTATTTCTAGCCGGTCGTCAAATTCACTACGGTGAGAGTCAAATTTAATATTTTGAAGAGAGTCTGGTGTATCAGTACGTGTGCCCCAAATGCCAGCGTCTTCAGCAGAATCCATATAAGCTACGTGTGTCCATACAACCGGCCAACCTAGTGCTCTAAATTTTTTGGCCAAAGTATTTACGTATTCCATCTGGCGTGGATCTGTTTCGTAGGCTGTTTTATATGTGCCTACTTCAGTATAGGCTTTTTGAGGATCAACATTAACAAGGATCGCTTTTTCACCAAAGCCAAAACGTTTTCTTGCTGGGTTGTTTTTAATATCAAAGTAAATCTCTTTTGCCGTTTTATTCGTTGTTTCCATAATTACCTTCTCAATTTTGATTTATATCATAGGCATTGTTTTAACAATTAATAACAATGCAGGTACTAGTCAGTTTTGATGAGAACTCATTAAAGTGTAGGGCAGGATGTTTACTAAGCAAATTCATTCTTTACTATTTTTTTATCAAATTCAAGACTATTTTTAAACAGTTAGCTTTTAATTTACCTTGCTCATATTGAGCACTTTTTGGTGCGTAAAATAAAATATTTATTGAGTTATTTGTTGGATATATCAATAGGATTAATTGACATCCGTCAACGACAGAAAGTTTTTTAAGTTCAGTATTAACACATCAACTTAAATTATACATAGCAGTTACAAGGTGCATTATATGAAACACAGAACAATACGCGGCACAATTCAATATACGAGTAAAAAGCCTGAACGTTTAGATCAAGAACGTGGTAGAGAGTATTTTTCAATAACTCAACAGGCAGACGGTATACGAGTATTAAATGCACATTGCGAAATTGACGATGAGCCTAATGTGATTAGAGACGTTGTACTTTCTCTAAACCCTGATGCAAGCCCTATTGACTGTAGTGTTAGGTTAACGGTGGGTGATAAATACGAAGGTTCAGGTTGGATGCGCTTTGCTAAAAACTATGTGGAATGTGAATCCCATAATCAACGTGATGGCCGTATTACTCAAAAAGTGGATATAGACGCACCTATTAAATGGCTACAAGCACACCCGATCGTTGGTGATGCTTTATTAATGAAAATATACGACTTATCGCAAGGTCCAGGTAAAACATTCTTCTCAGATATTTTTTTAACGTCACCTGATCATCGTGGAGCTACAGGGCCTTTACTTTTTAAAACAGGTTTTGGTATTCGATATGTAGGTGAAGAAAACATAACAGTAAAAGCTGGTACCTTTTTAGCTCGACATTTCCAATTAGTAGACACTGCAGGTAATTTACCTGAAGAGCATCCCCCTTATAATTTATGGTGTACAGCTGACGAAGATTACTTGTTTTTAAAAGCAGGCGTTGATGGGTATATGCAAACTCATTACGAGCTTGTTGATTATCAAATTGTTGAGGGAGGATTATAAATGTCTACGGCTAAATCATTACCCACTTGGGATGTTTTATCAAAGCACGGTGTTTTTCCTGAGGCTAATAACGAAGAAATATCTCGCTTGAATTTTTTAACACATCTAAATGTTCATTTAAGTGCGAATATATTACCTGGTGTAAAAACGGCTTACGAAAAAACGGTATTGCCTGCTTATATTAAAGAAACAGGAAAAGAGCCTACTACTCGCCATGAAATAAGAAAGGCGATGTTAGATAACCCTTATTTTCAAATGTGGAGTGGTTTACGTAGAAATACAATGGAAATGCGTCAACAAGCAGGGCGTTCACAAGTACTTAGACAAATAGAAAACCTTGTAGAAAGAGTAGAAGCATATAATAAAGATGCTTCTACTTTACAGCTTAACGACGCGATAACCATACCACCAAACGTAGGCATGGTTGATATTCATTGCCAACCTGGTTGTTACTACGAAGAATATTTTGAAAACGATGTAACCGTTGCAGCCAGTTACGATTTAGGTTTATTTGTTACAACAGCCGGTTTATTGGGGGCATTAAGTGATGGTGGTGGTAAAGCAATTACTCATTGGTTATCGAAAGATCACCCTGATTTTAAACCAAAACGTATTTTAGATATTGGTTGTACTGTTGGTCATAACGCCGTTCCTTTAGCGCAAGCATTTCCTGATGCTGAAGTTATAGCAATAGATGTAGCAAGACCAAGCTTACGCTACGCGCATGCTAGAGCCAAATCTTTAGGCGTTAATAACATTACTTTTGTTCAAGCTAATGCAGAAGATTTAAGCCAATATGAAGATGAGTCGTTTGATTTTATAACTACTTCAATGTTTTGGCATGAAACATCCCATGAATCGATGCCTAAAATATTTAAAACCATTAATCGTTTACTTAAAAAAGGTGGCTTAACGATAAACCTTGAGCAACCTCAGTACACTAATATGGGGTTATACGAACAGTTTATTCGAGATTGGGATACTTACTTTAATAACGAACCCTATTGGGGACCTATGCATGAGTTAGATCTTAAAAAGGTTTTAAACGAAAGTGGGTTTAACGGGGAAAGCATGTTTGAAGTAGGGGTTGTTTCATTAATCGATGAGAAAATATTCGGTAAAAGAGAAGCAGGCGATTCTGGTGAAGATTATGGTAGAGCCCCTGTGTGGAACGCTTTTGGGCTGTGGAAATAATCGCTAAAAGATTGAAAGATTAGGAACTATGATGACTGATATTAACAAAATAGATTTAGCCGGAACAAAAGCTAAAGGCAATCGCCCTTACTTTTTAAACGACAAACAAACAGAACAAGTTATGTCGATTACTATGGCAGTAGCAATGGAGCTTTCAGTTGCTAAAGAGCGTATCGCAACACTTGAATGTTTACTGGAAGAAAAGGGTATTTTAACGCGTGCTGAAGTTGAAAACTATAAGCCCGATGCCGCTGAAGTTGCTGCTCGTAGTATTACAACTCAAGAGTATTTAGCAAGAATATTACGCATACTACAGCAAGACAAAGAAGAACAACTGTCTGAAGACGATCCAAGTATGGAGTTTGCGCAGCAAGAACTTACCAAGGTTTGATAGCAAACCCATCTTAATAAGATGAGTTGTACTAGAAACAATAAAGCCGCTTAAAATTATATTTTAAGCGGCTTTATTTTTGTATGGTCGGAGTGACAAGATTCGAACTTGTGACCTCACGTCCCCCAGACGCACGCGCTACCAAGCTGCGCTACACCCCGAATAAGCAAACATATGAGGGCTAACTGTTTGCTGCGTACATATTAATGATTTATAAAACGAATGCAATGTAAATTAAAGACATATAGTTTCAACTGGCTAAATAATATGCTAACCCATAAATTATATCGAATTATTGCTTATGAATTAATCCGTTTCGGCTAAAGGTTTATTAAAGCGCTTAATAAAATTAACACCATCAATCATTAACGGAAAATCTGCATTTACAGATATAGGTGTTTGAAGTTGTCTTGAATAACTTTGAAATTCGCCATTTTTATCAATAAATACTGATTTGTCTTTATTAAAAACAATAATGCCTGACTCTATCGTATTAGCGATAACACGGTTCGACTTCACCGTAAGTATGTTTTGTCCATTAACAACTTTTTGAGCGCTAGCTTTACAGGTTAACCACTCACTTAATAAAGTTGGCTGAATATCCATATGGCTGGTTAAGCGCTTTAATTTATCACTATTTCTTTCAGGTATTACTAATAAAGAGGGCTTAATAGATAAACTGTCTTGAATATTTTTATTACCAATTGAACTGACAAAAACAATGTCTTTCGTGTTTTTTTGACGTTGAGACAATAGTAGGGCATCTATAAATAATTCAGCTTGAGCCGTACTTTTATCGTCAAAATAAAACACATGTAAACCAGCATTTAATTGATTAAGTTTTTCTGTAAAACTTTTTTCATTAGAGCTAAATATAAGTGACGATACACCTGTTAACTCATAAGTATTATCAAACCACTCTTTAAACCATAATGTATCAATAGTTGATTGGCTATTAGATACAACGGTAAGATCTGACGATAAGCCTCTACGCTCTATTTCTTGAAATAATAACGGTTTTATATCTTGAGATAAAATATCATTTTTATAAATAGTGGGTAAGCTATAAAATAAGTTAAACCAAGAGTTTACAGGTAACGCGTTATCTATATGCCTTGTTAAGTTAACATTTGAACTTATAGATTTTAAAGAAAACCCCGCTATTTGATTATCCGTTAACATAGACTGAGTTAATACCATAAAGACTGATTGCTTAGGTTTTTCATTAACAATACATTGTTGCGTTAATCTTGGATATTCGCTTACTTTGTGCTTTAACGATAAAGCACTTTCTTTATTTTCAACGTAGTTTTCAGCATCAAATAATTCGTATTTGGTTAACAATGTTTTAGCGGTAGACGGATACGAAAGCGGTAAAACGGTATCTTGTTTCAACACATCATAATTCCATTTAGCATCAGCCCAAATATGCGTAAAATGGCTAATAAAAAACGATGCAACTAAAACATGCACTACATACTTTGCATAAGGTACACGTTGTAACTCTTTTAAGTGTTTCCAGGCGTAATTACTTAAAGTAAGTTCTATGCTTAAAAGTAGCAAAGCAACAGAGCCTGATATAACCCAAAATTTCAAGCTGTTATGAGCAATCATATTGCTGATAAGTAGAATAATTTGATCACTTGAAGAGGCATTTAAGTGATAACCCAAACGTATAAAAACAAAAGCATCTAATAATAAGAGAAATAATGCTCCTGTGAAAATGAGTGACGCGGTTACTCTAATAAACTGCGTTTTGGGATAAATTAATATGATCGGGAATATAATTAACACAAACCCCATAAAGGTTAAAAAACCCATATGGCTTGCCCATGTGGTATATAGGTATAAGTGTCCGATCACCGTATCCGGTGTTTTTTCACCAAATACATAAAATGACGATAATAATATTGCGAGAAAAACGTTAAAAAAAGTAAACCAATGGCTCCAACTAATTAAATGTAAAAGACGTTTACTGTATGATTTAGACTCAAATGAAACCATTGGTTATATTTATTCTCTGATTTTGTTGTTAAAATTAATTTGATTGTTTATTTTGTTGTTCAACGGTTTGCTTTAGCGCTTGTGTAAAGTTAGCAACAACAGCTTCACGTTTACTTTCAGGCACTTGTTTATTGATAATTTCAGTAAGGGTATTTCCTAAACACATAAGTGCTAAATCAGGAGTTGCTTCTTCATTAATTAGGACATCAAATAGATTTTGAATGATTTTTTCTACACGTTCGTTTGAATACTTGGATACAATAGGCATCTTTAATACTTAATTTTGCAAATGATTAACTGCGGCTAGTTTATCAAATGCCCAAACAATATAAAACTGACCATTACCTATGAGTTTAATAATTTCTAATATTGCACTGCATTTTTTATCAAAAATTGAAGAAACAGGTGAAGTAACACTTCGTTTTGGACCAGAAAACAGCGAAGCAGATCACAAAATAGAAAGTTTTGTAGATTCACTTCATAAAATTTACAACAATAAAGGCAGTAAAGCTTACGGTAATTTTTCGTCAATGCCTGCCGAAGGCGATACTGCTCGTTTCGTTGATATAATGGAAAGCTACTTAGGTGACGTTCAGTCTTTTTACGACTTTAGTACACAAGCAGCCAACTTATTAAAAAATGAAATTGAAAAATACGATCTTGCTGAAACAGGCTATTTAATTGTTTGTCATTACGAATACATGGGCGGACGTTATTTACTTGCTGCTATTATTCCTATGTCTGAACATTATTCTGTAGACGGTGAACAGAATATTTCCGCAGATAAACATCTTGATACTAATAAATTACAACTAGCTGCACGTATCGATTTGTTTGATTATCAGCAAAACGCTGAAGGTCATCGCTATATCTCTTTTATAAAAGGTAGAGCTGGGCGTAAAGTATCAGACTTCTTTTTAGACTTTTTAGGTTGTGAAGAAGGTATAAATTCAAAAGAACAAACTCAAACCTTAGTACAAGCGGTTGAAGATTATGTTTCGGTTAATCAACTCGACCCACAAGAAAAACAAGACGCACGCAAAGAATTACTCAGTTACTGTAAAGAACAAAAAGCAACTGACCAAGATGTATCGATTAAAGAAATAGGTAAAGTATTAAAGCATGAAGAATCAGGACAAGACTTTTATTCTTTTTGCCAAGAACAAGCTTACCCGATTGAAGAAAACTTCCCTCATGACCAAGCAATAGTAAATAAAGTAACTAAATATTCAGGTTACGGTAGTGGTATTAGCGTAAGTTTTGAACGCGGTCACTTAGGACAAGATGTTGTTTACAACGCAGGAAACGACAGTTTAACCATTTATAAAGTACCACCAAATTTGAAAGCACAATTACTCGCTTTATTAGAAAACGAAGCTAAGAGTAATAACCCTTTCAACGATGAAAATGAATAATTGAAGTAACGCGTAATCGCTAAGTAACTAATATATATTATTTATATTGATGGGTGGCTAAAGCAAAAAACTCGCGTTAACAAATACGAATTAAACAACGAGACTTACAATAACTCTCGTTATGAATACAATATTTTAGGATTATTATGAATACATTAACAATAACTCGCCCAGACGATTGGCATGTTCACCTTAGAGATGGCGCAGCATTAAAAAATACCGTTACCGATATTAGTCGTTATTTTGGCCGCGCAGTGGTTATGCCAAATTTAGTTCCTCCGGTAACTAATGCAAAATTAGCTGACGATTATTATCAACGTATTATGGCCGTTAATCCTTCAGCAAACTTCAAACCGTTAATGGTTTTATACCTTACCGATCAAACTACAGCACAAGATATTGAAGACGCGAAAAACTCAGGGATTGTTGTTGCGGCAAAATTATATCCTGCAGGGGCAACCACTAACTCGTCTTCAGGTGTTACCAGTGTAGACAATATCGCATCAGTTATTGAAGCCATGCAAAAACACGAAATGCCTTTACTTATACATGGTGAAGTTACCACTGCGGATATTGATATTTTTGATCGCGAAGCGGTATTTATCGACACCATATTAAAACCACTTGTAGCTAAATATCCAAACTTAAACGTAGTGTTAGAACACATAACAACAAAACAAGCCGTAGATTTTGTTGAACAAGCAGGACCAAATGTTGCGGCTACTATTACCGCACACCATTTATTATATAACCGTAACCACATGCTAGTAGGCGGTATAAGACCCCACTTTTTCTGCTTACCTATTTTAAAACGCAATATTCATCAAAATGCGTTAATAAAAGCCGCAACAAGTGGTAGTGCTAAATTCTTTTTAGGTACGGATTCTGCGCCACATCCACAACATGCTAAAGAATCTGCGTGTGGTTGTGCTGGCTCTTATACAGCGCATGCTGCTATTGAGTTATACGCTGAAGTGTTTGAACAAGAAAACGCATTAGATAAACTTGAGTTATTCGCAAGTTTAAATGGCCCTGCATTTTATAATTTACCTGCCAATGAAGACAAAATTACATTAACCAAAAAAGAATGGGATGTTCCAGCTACTATGGCATTTGGTGATGATGTTGTTGTTCCTGTTAGAGCAAGTGAAGTTATAAACTGGCAAGTAAGCGAATAGGGAGCTTTTAATGCAATTATTTGTTAATGATCTTACGGTTATCGATTTTTCTTATTGTTGTGAACAACGCGGAATTGTCGGTGAGAGTTGGATAGTTGATGTGTTACTTGAAGGTGAACTCAACGAAATGAGCATGGTGCTCGACTTTAGCGTAGTAAAAAAACAAATAAAGTCGATTATAGATAACGCCGTTGATCATAAATTACTATTACCTATTAATAACAGCATGGTTTCTGTAGAGAACTCTACAACTCAGCCAGACAGCGAGTATGTGGATGTTATAAGTAAACGCGGTTCGTATTTTTTACAATCGCCTGCACAAGCGTTTGCTAAAATAGCCGCTGAAACAATAAACATATCTTCAGTAACTGATTATTTAACAAAAATCATTAAAGCAGAACTTCCCGAAAACGTAAAAGGCCTAAGCTTAGTTTTACGTGAAGAAAATATAGATACTGATTATTACCATTATACCCACGGTTTAAAATTGCATGATGGTAATTGTCAGCGCATTGCTCATGGTCATCGTTCTAAAATTCAATTGTTTAAAAATGAACAGCGCGATTTTACGCTTGAAAAACAATGGTGTGATCGCTGGGCAGATATTTATATAGCCTCTGAAGCTGATCGTATTGAAAAGTCAGACATTCAATTATCAAAATCAGCACATTCAACGTTAACAGATGAGCATCAGTATTTTTCTTATATTGCACCTCAAGGTCGTTTTGATATTGCGGTACCAACTAATGTATTAGATGTGGTTGATTGCGATTCTACTGTTGAGTTACTTGCAGACTTTATTTGCAGACAACTTAAAAAGTCATATCCTAATGATTCAATAAAAGTTATTGCTTACGAAGGTGTAGCGAAAGGAGCGATAGCTTATGACTAATTCAAATATATTTACACAAGGCATTGTTAGCACCTGTTTGTTTGCATCATTTACCTTGCTTACAACACAAGTCGCAAATGCAGCGCAATCATTTAGCTTATCAAGCAATTTAAAGCAGGGCGCTTTGATTGTTGGAAAAACAGACCCAGATAATATCGTTAAATTAAATGATAAAGTTTTAACTGTTTCTAAAAATGGTGACTTTGCTTTTGGTTTTGGCCGTGACGAAGTTAAGCCGCATACCATTAGCGTTACCAATAAGTCAGGTGTTATAGAAAAGCAAACCTTAACGCCGCAAAAGCGTGAATATAATATTCAACGCATTAACGGCATTAAGCAAAGCATAATGAAACCCAACCCTGTTGCTGTTTCTCGTTCACAAAAAGACAATGCACAAATTGCCAAGGCTAGAACAACTTTAAGTGATCGCACAGCTTTTGCTCATGGTTTTATTGCGCCTATCGATGGAAAAATTACCGGTGTATATGGCAGCCAACGCGTATTTAATGGTGAGAAAAAACGTCCGCACTTCGGTTTAGATTATGCAGGTAAAACAGGTGATCCTGTAAAAGCACCGGCTGATGGTGAAATTTTATTATTTGAGCCAGATATGTTTTATTCTGGTGGAACGATGATCATCGACCATGGCCATGGCGTTACTTCAACATTTTTACATTTAAGTGCATCCAAAGTAAAAACCGGAGATGTAGTTAAACAAGGTCAAGTTATCGCCAGTGTAGGTTCAAGCGGTAGAGCTACGGGGCCACATCTCGACTGGCGCATTAACTGGTTTGGTGTACGTTTAGATCCTGCTTATGTTTTGGAATTACCCAAATAACAACTTTAGATCGCATACTGTAAGTTTAGTTATAAATACCTACAAAAACTTACAGTTGACTACAATTTATAAACAGACAAATAAGTAACTATTTTGGATACTCTTTTAAATAATTATCACTCATCAGTGTGTGAACATACTGTTTTAATACATTAAGAGATCATCAAATGGACAAGTTGAAAAAAAATCTAGTTTTAGCATCAATATTAGCGACGTCCTCAATTATCAGTGGCTGTAACGATGAAGCTATTACCTATAACGACTCAAAAATCAGCTATATAAATGCGTTAGATGAGCAAGCAACATTTTTTATTAAAGAAAATGGTGCTTCAGGAGACGTTTATAATAATAAACATAGAGTTATAAGCTTACTAAAAGAGACTGCAAGCGGTGAAATTAAACACACTTGGTTTGGTTTTAAACAAAGCCAAATAGCCGTAGAAGATACAAATACACGTAGTCATTATACAAGTATTAAGAAAACGTTAAGAGATAAACGTAATTATTGGACTGTTGCCTGGTTAGATAATAATGATTATGAACTGTCTATTTTTGAAAAAGAAACTTCAAATATGGAGGGATTATATCGTGTTAGAGTATTTAGTGATGGCCAATATCCCATCTATGTAAATGGAAATACAACAAATACTCGTGTTACTAAAAAAGGAGAAGTCTCTGATTTTTTTAGTGTTGAAAAGTGTACAGAATTAAAAATTGCAAATAACAATATTGATCTATGTAAGGGCGATTTTGGTAAATCTTATTTAGCTGTTGTAGATGAAAACGGCTTATTATCATTAACTGAAGAAATTTAAGAATGTGAATATACAAACGTATAAACTTTACTTTTATACGTTTTATTTTAAATTAAACAAAAGTTCAAACTCCCACCACAATATATTTAACCTCATCAAAAGCCTTTCTAAAATATTCAATAATAAATTGATCTAGCTCATTTTTTGTTCACAAAAATAACTATTAAACTTATAAATCAATTAAAGTTAATAACACGTTAACGTATTCAATCAATGATTTTAACGAGTAAATATCTTTTTACTTTAATTAACTATATAGGTATCGATATGAAATATTTATTACTCTTTTTAAGTATATCTTTAATCAGTATTAGCCTTATAAGTTGCGATTTAGGTCCTGAATCACCTAGAGGCTTTAGTTTCCCTAAGGGAGATATTAACAAAGGTAAGGCTGTATTGGTTAAATATCAGTGTTTAGCTTGTCATCAAATTAAAGGCATTTCCCCTGAAGAAGGAATAAATAACCCTGATTTAAACGTTGTTTTAGGAGGAAAATCAACAAAAGTAAAAACGTATGCTGAGTTGGTAACAAGCATTATTAATCCATCACATAAAATAGCGAGAGGTTATCCACGTGATGAGGTGACTATTAATGGTAAATCAAAAATGACGAATTTTAATGATGTAATGACGGTAACTGAATTAGTAAATTTAGTGACATTTTTAGAATCACATCATGAGTTAATACCATATAGACATACAGATTATCAATATTATGGCTATTAAAAACAACGGATTATCTGTTAACAAATAAGTAAGTAGAAAATATGGAGCGTAAAATGAAAACAGTAAAACACGGTTTATCTATAGGAATAGAAAGAGTTGATAATGAGTTTTTTCTCTCATTAAAAGCAGTTGGCAAACTTACGCATGCTGATTATGAAATTATAACACCTATAATTGATTCAGCTTTAGCAGAAGTTAAGGAACCAAAGGTAGATGTGTTAATTGATGGAACAGAATTAGAAGGATGGGAATTAAGAGCTGCATGGGATGATTTAAAACTTGGACTTAAACATAATAATGAATTTAATAAAATAGCGATTTATGGAAATAAAAACTGGCAGCAAATAACAGCTAAAGTTGGATCTTGGTTTATGTCAGGAGAAGTTAAATACTTCGACAATATGATAGATGCAATCCACTGGATAAAACCTAAATAACATAAAAGTATGGGATATTTGAATTAGTTTAAACAGATAAAAGTACCAATAGAAGTGTTATGTATTTCACATACACCACTAAGTCCGATACTGTTCAGTATCGGACTTAGTGTGTTTGGCGCTTTTAATAAGTGCTTAGCCTCAATTTACCCGCATTATGTAAAGTTTAGTTATATTCAATTAATGAATATAACTTTTAAAGTACCTGGCCAGCTTATTGTTATTATGCACATGCTTATAAATTACAAATGAATATTAATAACAGCTAAAGCTAAATATTTTTTATGATCGATCATCAATAGTTATTTAAAGTATATTCAGCTGTGCGTGTCTAAACTCCTAAGCACCAAATGTATTTTGATCAACTTTTAACTTAGCCCAACTGATAATAGAATTCATTATAATTGTAAGAAATGAATAAGCCAGATCAAATCTTTGAATGATTTATGAATGATGCTGAACGTTTTGATTTAAGCTTTAATCTAAAAAAGTAACTTTTAATTAAGGAAGAAAAATTCTCTTTTAGAATATGATGATATTTTTAGTATCTATTGTAGTGGTCAACTAATTTTGGCTCCGTAAATTTCAATCGTTACATCCACAACTAACCATGTGGCTAAATCCGTAAATACTTCAAACATTTTTCACCTAATACGTTATTTCATACTTTTTCTCGTTATCATTCAAAATGCATTATGAAATACGTATATCGATTGGTAACGGGTATATAATTACACTGTACGACTTAGCAGTTAGATATACTATTAAAGTAACTCGCTACTACTAACCTGATTGATCTAGGTCAATGTCTGCAAACTAAAATCTAATAAGGTATCCCTACTACTGTTACATAAAAGCTACTATAAAAGGGATACGTTATGACAAAAAATATCACCAGTGATCACATACATGTGACACTCGAAGAATTGGCGATTAGCGTCCGCCCAATAACTGCAGATGACGAAGAAATTGAAGCTGAATTTGTACGGCAGCTATCATTAGAAACTAAACATGAGCGTTTTTTTGAAGGGATAAAAGAGTTGTCACCCAATATGTTAAAAACCTTATGTAATATCGACTACGTTAATACAATGGCATACATCGCCACGGTTCAATATAAGGGTAAAGAAAAGGAAATTGGGGTATGTCGCTATAATACTGGTGCCAATCTAGATGAACGCGAAATGGCATTAACAATAGCTGATGATGTCCCGTATGAGTCTGTTGCGACTCTTTTAATTAATACCTTGTCAGATCACGCTCGAAAGAACAAAGTAAAACGCCTGTTCTCTATTGATCTAAACAGTAATAATAGAATGCAAAAATTAGCTAATTCTCTTGGCATGACAACCAAAAAAGATCCTGAAGATGCATGCCAAGTTATTTATACTTTATCTTTGTAATTTCTTTTAAACAGGTCGCTTAACATGATTTTAAGGCAAGCCAACAACCGCCTGAAATATCGATAAATTTACCTAAAACAAGCCCTGCAATTATGCCTATTCCAATAGGATCTTGAATGCTAAAAAATTTATTAATAAATTCTGTAGAAAATTGGTGATGGCCTATTTTAAAAAACTGTAGTGATAACTTAGTTTGATCGCCCCAAAGTTTATTTTTTGGCATCATGTTGCTCTCATTAATTGAGACTTGAATTAGTCTCTTATTGAAATGGGGTTAAAATTCAAACAATCAATGATTAAAAGCCTCTAAGTATATTCAGAGGTTCGAGCCCAAACACCAAATGTATTTTGGTCAACTTCGAACTTAGCCCAACTGACAAATTCGTTAACGGTACATTGTCCAAATGATCCTGAATTAATTCCAGCTAACACGGTAAACTTAACGCTTTGTTTATTAATAGCTGATATTTGTCTGATCTCCCATTTGTTACCAATTTTACCATTACTGTATGCAAAGCCTGCTGCAATTTCCGTTGGATGTTCGATGTCTAATTCTGCATGACGCTTAGCATTTTCAAAAATCTCAACCCAAGCTTCATCTGTTATATCAATATAAGAACCGTGCTCGCTGATCGACTTCATAAAGTCTTCAATGGTAATTTCGTTTTCTCGATCACCAGGAGAAATTTTTCCTTCTGAGTGAGTTTTAAAATAACTATGGGATGGATAACGTCTCCAACGAAATGGATAATTAAGAATAATGCCCGCTAAAATAATAATCACTGAGTTAAGTAATGTAGGAACTAATATATAATTAAAGCCTAATTCGTGAATAGCATCTCCACCTAAAACTGCGCCTAATGCCGTTGCGCCACCAGGTGGATGAATACATCTTAAATATGACATTGCTAAAATAGCTAAAGCAACAGCAAAAGCCGCGGCTACGATTACATTACTACCCAAATATTTCCAAGATAAAACTCCTAGTAAAGCACTAACCACATTCCCTGCAAGCACTTGCCATGGCTGAGAAAGCGCACCATGTGGTATAGCAAAAACAAGTACAGATGTTGCCGCAATCGATATTAATACATAAGTATTATAAGAAACCTGTTCTGTTACATTGATATAATTTAAACATAATTGAGAAAAATAAATCACAGATATTATTGCGATTAATGAGGTTAACGAGCCTAAAATAATATCTTTGAATGGTGTTTTTGTTGTTGGTAACCCTAGATATAACCTACATTCCTTAACAATAGAGTTATTTCTCATTCTTTTAAACCCAACTCTTTCAGCGTGAATAACCGAAGAACATAAGAGAGTTTAAATAAAGCGGGCATAATCATTATTGTTATGTGCCCTGCTATTTGTTCCACTATTGTGAGTTTTTCGTCCATACCATAAACCAGTGCTATAGCACTTAGCGTAATTATAAGAGTTAAAGCAATCATTACATTAGCAAAACGTAACAGAGTAGGTATAGACGGATTGAACATTAATATAGCCCTATTTAATTGACTTAAAAAACGCACCACCATCGATCATGGAGTGGCACGATTTTGGAGCAAAGATAGTATCTAAGAAAAATATATGTGTATAATGAATAATATTTAGGTTTATTATTGGTTATATCGATATTAACGGAAGTTTTATGGATTATATTGCGGCTAAAACGTTTCTTTCAATTTGTAATACGGGTACTTTTGGTGCATCCGCTATTGAACTTAATGTAACTCAAACAACAGTTACTGCACGTATAAAATCATTAGAAAACGAACTTAACTGCGCTTTATTTATCAGAAATAAAAGCGGAGCTAAATTAACAAAAGATGGCGAGCACTTTAAATCATACGCAACACAAATTGTTCAAACATGGCATGCAGCAAAAAGAGATTTACCATTACCACTTGTATCTAAAGACAGCCTTGCTATAGGTGTTGATTTAACACTCTGGAACCCTATAGCCGCCAAATGGCTTGTTCAAATTAATAAAAACAATCCTGAACTTGCATTAAACCTTGAAGTTGGTGACAGTAAACAGTTATGTGAAAAAGTAAGATCAGGCGGATTAGATGCCGCATTAGTTCATCAACCAGAATATAGTTCGCATATTATTGTAGAACATTTATTAGATGAAAAATTAATACGCGTTCAAGCCAAAAATAATAGCGAACCCTACATGTATATAGATTGGGGAGACGAATACCGAAGACTACATGATAATGCTCTACCAGAATTAGCTCGTAGTAATATATCAATCAGTTTAGGGCCTGTCGCTTTACAGGTTATGTTAAAGTCTGGCGGAAGTGGTTATTTTAGAACACGTGTCATTAATCGATATTTAGAGCAAGGACTTATTGAGTTAACACCTAATTCACCACAATTTTCATATCCGGTTTATCTTATTTGTTATGCTCAAAAAGACATTAATATTAATAAGTTAAAACAACAACTCATTCACGTATTTGAAGAGAATGACGACTGGTTTTAATAAATATTAAAGACCCCTGCCGCCTTTACTCATCAATTTAAAAACTAGTATTGGACATAGTGTTTTTAACAAATTAAACTAGCTTATGCTCAGATAAACTCGCTAAAATTTAAAATGCCATTAACAAAGCCTATACCATTATATCCATCGTATATCGATTTACTTGAATTCGATTTTGAAGATTATCCTGAACTCGATACAATATTTTCATCAGAACCTGATTGGTGGTTAGAGCATTTTAAATGGGGGCAGTCTTTTTTAGAATACACTGGGAGAAATAAATCTATTCATACCTATGATCGTTTTAGAAATGAAGTAGAACGTTTTTTATTATGGTCGTTTATTATTAAAAAAATGCCTATTGATCAGTTACGTAAAACAGATATTTTAGAATATGCTGATTTTTGTTGGCAGCCGCCAGTTACATGGATCGGTACATCGAACCAAGAACGCTTTAAGTTATCGAACGGCTACTCTTCAGCGAATGAACTTTGGGCGCCTTATAAAATTCAAATCCCTAAAAGCCAGAAAAACCAAACAGTTATCGATAAGAAAAAATATCGTCCATCTCAGCAAACCTTAACCTCATCATTTACTGCAATTATTGTGTTTTATAACTACTTAATGGCTGAAGAATATTGTTTGGGGAATCCTGCACAAATAGCAAAAAAAGATTGTAGACATTTTATTACCGACGCACAGGTAAAAGAAGTTAAACGATTAAGCTCAGTACAATGGCAATATGTATTAGATACAGCAATTGATATGGCTAACGAAGATGAAACCTTTGAACGTAGCTTATTCGTAATCGCCTCATTGAAAACCTTGTTTTTACGTATATCAGAATTATCGGAGCGCCCTGCTTGGTCGCCCATTATGGGGCATTTCTGGCAAGATGAAGATGATAACTGGTGGTTAAAAGTATTTGGTAAAGGCCGTAAATTACGAGATACAACAGTACCCGTAGATTTTCTCCCTTTTTTAAAACGCTATCGCGCATCAAGAGGTTTATCAAGTTTACCTACGAGCAGTGAAAACACCGTGTTAGTTGAAAAAATAAGAGGTCAAGGTGGAATGACATCAAGACACTTAAGACGCTTAGTACAAACGGTTTTTGATCGTGCTTACTTAACTATGAAACAACACGTAGGTGAAGATAAAGCCTTAAAATTAAAAGAAGCTTCAACACATTGGCTCAGACATACCGGCGCAAGCATGGAAATAGAACGTGGTCGCCCTCTTAAAGATGTTTCTGAAGATCTTGGTCATGCCAGTATGGCAACAACAGATACTGTATATGTTCAAAGTGAGAACAAATTACGAGCTGAAAGTGGTAAAAAACGCAAAGTTAATTAACTATTTTTTAGTTTAAATGAAATATTTAAAAACAGCATTCTAGATTACATCCTATCTAAATATTTTTATTACATAATAAAAATAAAGACTTACATAAGATAGTTAAGTTTTATCATTTTAAAAGTCATAAGGTTCGGTGTGTAGATATGTTTACACATAATAATATTCTATCATCTCACACAATACTCTATAAGCACTTGATTATTAATGATTAAATAATCAAGTGTTAGGTTATTAAACAATAAAATATTGAATAATAACTTATCAAAAAATGTCATTTTCTTATATTGCTTATTAATCATTTACAGCCTTTGTTCTTATACATTTACACTTCAATTCAAAACCTTGCCAAACATTAATAATTATTTGTTTTATAACGATAAAATCATAAATAAAGTTAACTATCTGTATAAATTGACATGCATCGGTAACTTATATAATTTCGATCTATAACGTATTTACATGCATTGAGTTATGTTGTTTAAAACATAACCAGATATTAAACATTAATAAAAATAGAGGTACACATGGCCGATTTATTTGAAAACCCTATGGGGTTAGATGGTTTTGAATTTATTGAGTTTGCATCACCTACTCCAGGTATTTTAGAACCTGTTTTTGATATGTTAGGTTTTAGTAAAATAGCTACGCATCGTTCAAAAAATGTAGATCTATATCGTCAAGGCGGTATTAATTTAATTCTGAATAAAGAACCTAAAAGTGTGGGTGGTTATTTTGCTTCTGAACACGGTCCTAGTGCTTGCGGTATGGCATTTCGAGTTAAAAATGCACAAAAAGCGTATGAAAGAGCTTTAGCTTTAGGTGCTCAACCCGTAGAAATTCCAACCGGACCAATGGAATTGCGTTTACCTGCAATTAAAGGTATTGGTGGTGCACCACTGTATTTAATTGATAGATATGAAGATGGCTCATCAATATACGATATAGATTTCATTTACGAAGAAGGTGTTGATAAACACCCTAAGGGATGTGGCTTTAACGTAATCGATCATTTAACTCATAATGTTTATCGTGGTCGTATGAACTTTTGGGCTGACTTTTATGAACGATTATTTAACTTTAGAGAAATACGTTATTTCGATATAAAAGGAGAATATACAGGATTATTTTCAAAAGCCTTAACAGCTCCAGATGGTTTAATTCGTATTCCGTTAAATGAAGAAGCGAGCCAAGGTATTGGGCAAATTGAAGAATTTTTAATGAAATATAACGGTGAAGGTATTCAACATATAGCCTTTTCTTGTGACGATTTACCGGCGTGTTTAGATCGATTAAAAGAACGTGGAGTTCCTTTAATGAAAGCTCCACCACAAACTTATTACGATATGCTAGAAGAACGTTTACCCGGTCATGGTGAAAATGTTAGTGAATTACAAACCCGTGGTATTTTATTAGACGGTACAACAACTGATGGACCTAAACTACTTTTACAAATATTTTCTGAGACCGTGGTTGGCCCTGTATTTTTCGAGTTTATACAACGCAAGCAAGATGACGGTTTTGGCGAAGGTAATTTTAAAGCATTGTTTGAATCTATTGAACGTGATCAAGTAGAAAGAGGAGTTATTTAAAGTCAGTTTTTATATATCCACCTGTAAAGGCTAGTGTTTCAGCTAGCCTTGTTTTATTCAAATATACCGCCTTCATTTACCTCTCTATTCAATGTTATTAACATAAATATTATTTTTCTCACATGAGAACAACAACCCCGACAACCCTTTAATTAAAAGGTGTTTACTCTATTTTTATTGATTCAAGTGCTAAGTGAATGTTCACTTTACCACGTAAGGAGTTATTAGAGTCTTATTTTTAATGGTGATTAGGGTTGCTGGAGTTGTAATGATATTATTATTAAGGGTTGCCAGGGTTATCGCGGTGTGTTATTTTAGGGTTGTCAGAGTTATACTTTTTGTATTGAAAGTTTTAAGGAAATAACATGAAATACCCTGTTTCAATTACTAAAGAAAATATGCCGAACTACTCTTTATCAGTGGTTGATTTACCAGGATGTAAAGTTAAAGCAGAAACGATTGATGAAGGCTTAACGAAGTTAAAAAAAGTAGTAGGTGATCATCTTGAAATTTTAGCTGAGTACGGTGAAGCAATACCCAATGCCAAGTTAATTGATCACCATTTAAAACAAAATGAAAATGTAATTTGGGCAATTATAGAAATCGATATTGTTCCGTACTTAGGAAAAAGTCAGAAAATTAATGTTACCCTTCCTGAATTACTTATTAAGAAAATAGATGATCGGGTAAGTAAATCACCTCAGCATAAAACACGTTCTGGTTTTATCGCTTCAGTATGTTTAAATGAATTGTCGAAGGAAATTTAAGAGGTAGCTTAGCAAGCTATAATTTTTGAGAGTGTAATAGCTACAAGTTACCCTAACAATAGTTCAGCTAGGGTAACTTTGTTATCTATGTTTTATAAATGCTTATAGTATTCGCTTAATCCTGCAAGTACATTAGTGGTTGCAACCGATGAAAGAATTAATCCCATAACTCTGCTAATAACACTTGCACCGCTATCACCAATAAAACGATTAATAAAACCAGCAAGTAACATCAATACGTATACCAAAACTAAAACCGACATCATTACTAATGCTGTTTGCACTTGTTCCCAAATACTATAAACCGAATTTTTTGTTAACAGAACGGCTGCTAGCATTGCCCCGGGGCTTGCAATTGAAGGAACAGCTAAAGGGAAAATAGCGGTTTCATGATGAGATCGTCCTAGTAGTTTAATTTCTTGCTCTGGTTTACTATCGCCAAATATCATACTAAGCGCGAATAAAAATAATATTATCCCTCCTGATATTTGAAACGCAGGAAGAGGAATAGATAAAGCCTGTAATACTATTTCTCCTACCGCCATAAAAAATAATAATACACACATAGATACAACCGTTGATAAGAAAGCAATACGGCGTTTTGTTTTTTGATCATATTTATCTGTTACCGCAATAAATACGGGTACAGTACCAATGGGATCTACAACAGCAAAAAAGGTAATAAATACAGCGAGAAGATCGATCATATAAAAATTACTCCAAATTAATTAATCACGATAAAATATCAGTGTGGTTTAGTGAGAAAATTTATTGTTAAGTTAGAATGTGAATGGTAAGAATCAAAAACTGATAATAATTTTATGATTGATACCCATTTATAAATGGTATGTTGTTAATGCTGAAAATTTATTGCAAAAAAACGGTTATGAATGAAGTCTAAATGTATTGTAATATTTGTTAATTAAACTGCCAAGTATTTCAGTGTAACTAATGATGAAATACAGCTAAATTTTAATGAAATATGGAATGGCTACCAAAATAATACCGACAATAATAAGCATGGCTACACTCGACATAAAATAAGGAAAAACAAACAGAGATAAACCAATACAAAATGGAACAATAGCTTTTTGTTTTTTCCCATAGATAAAATAACCAAGAGGGGGCGTTCAAAATTCTGTGTCAGCTTAAATTCTTAAATATCGAGCACGCTGTCTAAACGTCCCTCAAAATAAATCGCTAACTGAGATAAACAAAGGCTCCAATT
>NZ_MUZU01000016.1 GCF_002000085.1 Pseudocolwellia agarivorans | reverse complement strand
TGGCGCTCATACATATGAACGTAAAGACAAACCGCGTGGTGAATTCTTCCATACAAACTGGACAGGTCGAGGTGGTAACACGTCTTCTACAACTTACGACGTATAATGTGCTTTAATAAGTAAATTTATGTTGAATAAAAAGCTGAGTTTATCTCAGCTTTTTTTTGTGTTTGAAATGAATAAATGAGTTAACTTTATTAGAGAGGTCAGCTCATACTACATGTGTTGTCTATTGTTATGATATTAATCTAGCTTTTTGATGCCTTGCTATACTGTTAGTTAAATGAGCCTTTGTTGCGGCTCTTGCTAGTTCAGGGTCTTTATATTCAATCGCTTTTGCTATTTGCTTATGTTCGGCATTTAATATGTCAAGAAAATCGTCGGTTTTTATAATTTCTTTGTTAGATGTAACTATTTCTCTAGCGGGGATAATAACTCTAGATCCAATGTAATCTATAAAACGTAAAAAATAGATGTTACCTGAAGCAACCGCTATAGCCTTATGAAAATTAAAATCTTCATCTATCCCATCTTTCCCAATAGACATTTTTTTACTCATTCTCAGTAAGCAGTTATTAATAGTGGTCATTTGCTCTTCAGTACGAAATTTTGCAGCCATCCCTGACATTTCTACTTCAACAGCCATTCTTAACTCGAGTATTTGTATCGCGTCGGTTATTGATTCCATTTCTTTTTGTGTAATTTTAAATGCATTTTTTTCGGGGATTTTTGATATGAACACGCCAACACCTTGTCGACTTTCTACTAATCCCTCAGCTCTTAATTGTGCTATAGCTTCTCTTACTACGCTTCTGCTGACTCCTGCGAGTTCTTCAACGATTTTAGATGATGGGAGCTTGGCACCGACTTGAAGATTACCTGTAATAATTTTATTTCGTAATGATGCTGCAAGGTCATTGGTTAAATTACCCGATTTCTTCATTTGATTTAATTTAAAATTATGTATTTCCATATTTGTATCCTTATAATACATCGAGTGCTTTAAGAGTTTAGCAGTTATTTTTAAATAGACCAATAGTTATTATAGAGTAAGGGGTTAGAGAAGGGAGAACGTAAACCTTATTAAGTGAGTGCTGATAGTAAAAATAGCAGCACTCAAGTAGACTTTAGCTTTTTTGGGGGAGTTCAGAAACAAGTGATTCTTCTATTTGAGTATGGCGCTTAATGCTATTACTTAAATGAGCTTTAGCTGAAGCTTTAGCAAGTTCACTGTCTTGAGCCTGGATAGCTCGTGTAATTTGCTGATGTTCTTCTTGAATAACCGTTAACAGTTTTTCACTGCCTGAATCTTTTTCGTACTTGGTTATTATCTCTCTGGCAGGAATAACACCAGAACCAATATAATCAATAAATCGAAGAAAGTAGGGGTTACCTGATGCTTCTGCGATGGCTTTATGAAATGCAAAGTCTTCGGTTGTTGCTTTTTCACCTAATGCAATTTTATTTTCCATCGCATGCATACAGTCGATAATATTTTGCATTTGTTCATCAGAACGGTTTTTGGCAGCCATACCACTCATTTCAGATTCTACAGACATACGTAGTTCTAATATTTGAATGGCATTATGTATAGATTCAAATTCAGCCCGGTCTATTTTAAAGGCTTTAGTCGGTTGTATAGCCGTAACAAAAACTCCAACGCCTTGACGGCTGTCTACTAATCCTTCTGCTTTTAATTGAGCTATGGCTTCTCGCACCACACTGCGACTAACTCCAGCTTGATTTTCAATAACTTTAGATGAAGGTAGCTTGTCGCCAGGTTTAAATGAGCCTTTTTGAATTTCAGTCCTTAAAGACTTAACTAATTCGTTGGTTAGACTTAAAGACTTAGGTACTTGGTTGAGTGTGAAAAGCGTCATATCTGATAACTTATTACTTTAAATACCATAAACAATAACAAATTTGTGTTCTGAGTTCCATTTTTACTTTATTGAAATAAGTAATAAAAATAATCTTGTTTTTTGGGGGTAATGATTTGATTGACATAATATTATTTCCAACTAATATTGGTGTAAGATATCTTATAACTATTGTGTTTTTATTTAACATTTATAGTTAATTAATCATGGATAAATGTATGGAAATAATAGTTAGAATATTTCTTCTTACTTCGGCTTTGCTTAGTGGTTTATTCGCTAAAAATAGCACAGCGGAAGTATTGTTAAATAAACCTAATGTAATCGTTATTATTGCTGATGATGCAGGGTTTGGTGATGTTGGTTATAACGGTTCAGAGATCAATACGCCGACCTTAGATGACTTAGCAAATAATGCAGTTCGTTTAGATCAATTTTATACTTATGCTACTTGTACACCTTCACGTGCCGCATTTTTTACAGGGCAGGCACCAAGTAAATTTGGCCTTTTATACCCTATTTTAAAAGAAGATAAGATAGGTTTACCTAAAAAACGTAAAATATTACCTGCAATATTTAAAGAAAATGGTTATCAAACCGCGCTAATTGGTAAGTGGCACTTAGGTGAGGCAGAAAGTTTTACTCCTTTAGATAAGGGGTTTGATTATCATTATGGAATACGTGGTGGTTGGATTGATTATTATACCCATCACAACCCTGAACATGGCCACGATTGGTATCGAAATAATAAACAAATTAAATTACCAAAAGTGCATGCTACAGACTTAATTACTCAAGACGCTATTAGATATTTAGATGATGTTAATAAGGATAAACCATTCTTTCTGACGCTAAGTTATAACGCACCTCATGTACCTATTCAGGTTGATGCAAAATGGACTAAACCTTATGAAAAAATCATTAGTAATAAAGTACGCCAAGGCTACGCAGGTATGATGACTCAACTTGATGACTCTGTTAGGCAAATTATTAATAAATTAGAAAAAAGCGGTGAGTTAAATAATACTCTTATTGTGTTTTTTAGTGATAACGGTCCATCTGCGCCAGGTAAAAAATGGTATATAGAACCTGAATTTCACACTATTAATTTTTATGGAAACGATGGGGTTTATGGTGCAACTGGAGGTTATCGTGGCTGGAAAGCTCATCCTTATGATGGCAGTATGAGAACTCCTGCATTTATATATTGGCCTAATAAAATAGCTAAAAGGCAATTAAAAACCCCCATTATTATTCAAGATTTATATCGCTCATTAGCAACACTCGTTAATCTTTCAGGTTTACCTATAGTTGAAGATGGAGACGGGCGAGATATGAGTGAAACCTTTACTACTGGTATATATACAGGTGAGCCTAAATTTTATTGGCGTACAGCTAAACATATGGCGTTGCGTCTTGGTGAATGGAAGTTAGTAATACATGAAAAAACGCCTTAT
Organism: Pseudocolwellia agarivorans; assembly: GCF_002000085.1. GTDB lineage: Bacteria > Pseudomonadota > Gammaproteobacteria > Enterobacterales > Alteromonadaceae > Pseudocolwellia > Pseudocolwellia agarivorans. The sequence goes on along the minus strand of NZ_MUZU01000016.1, from coordinate 69,548 downwards.
GCTCAGAATATGACACCAGAGCTTTATAACGTAGCTGTAGATGCTGGTGAAACACGTAACTTGGCAGCAAATGAGCCCGCCAAATTGGCAGAGTTACTTAATGTGTTACAACAAGAATTTGATAAAGATCCCGAGCCTTATGTTAATCCTATTTTATTAATTAAAGGTCGTTAGTTTTTAATTTTTTAGTTTGGCTTAAGTAGTGATACTTAAGCCAATTTTTTTACGTCGCTTACAAGGTAAAATAATGAAACGCTTATTACCCTTAATAATTCTTTTTACAGTTTCTTCCTGTACTCATACACTGGTGGAAAGTAACAATGATTCAATAACTCAGATCCAAAATATAAAAAACTCAACCCCTTGGCAGTCGTATTTACCTGTTAACGCCTCTTCAACGTTAATCGATTACTCGAGTGTGGGAGTTAACTATTCTAATTCAGGTATTCCTGATTTAGATTTACCTATTTTTTCTGTTACTGATTTCGGCGCAATAGCCAATGATAAAATAGAAGATAAAGAAGCGATTCAAAATACAATAAAAGCAGCTGAAAAAGCAGGCGGTGGCGTTGTTTATTTTCCAGCAGGACGTTTTTTAATAAATGAAAAAGCGGATCGACGTGCCGGCATTTTAATTAGTAGTTCTCGTGTTATTTTAAGAGGGAGTGGTAATGATAAAGAGGGGACCGAGTTATTTATGAAATATCCTCTTGCTCCAAAGGATCCTAAAAAAATGTGGACTGTACCTCCCATGATACTATTTCAACCTCAAGGTACTTTAGCGCCATCATCAGCTAAATCGGGTAAAGCTATTGCTCAATCAGTGATCATTAAAGATGCTAAACAAAATGATATGTTTGTTGTTGTTCAACACGCATCTCAATTTAAAGCTGGTGATGTTGTTACGTTAGATATGCAAAATACAGCCGCTAATGACGACTTTATGCAAGGCAAGCAACCTAGAGATATATGGCAAGAAGTTATTGATAAAGGTGTTAGAGCATCAGAAACACTAGAAGTTGATATGATCAAGGGTAATAAAGTTTATTTTAAGCAAGCTTTGATTACACGTATTAATGCTGATTATGGTTGGAAAATTAGATCTATTCATACCATTAATAATGTAGGGATAGAAAATTTACGTTTTAGTGGAAATTTTCAGGAAAAATTCAGCCATCATAAAAATGCAACACATGACTCTGGTTATACAGCTGTTCAGTTAAATAAAACAACACATTCTTGGGTACAAAACATAGTTTTTGAAAATGTATCGGTAGCTGCAACCGTGTCTGGTGGTGTTGCCAATACCATGATGTTAAATGTGATTGAAGGTAATAGAGGCCATTCTTGTTTTAATATTACGTTCGGTACGCGTAACCTTACGGCATTAAATATTGATAAAACGAATCATGGTCAATGGCATGGTCCAGGTGCATCTCATCTTTCTGTAGGTAATGTGATTTGGCGTTTTATTAGCCCTAAATCGCGGGGGATTGACTCGCACGGTCTGTTTCCAAGATTTACGCTTTACGATAACGTTACAACATTTGGTTTTGGTGGATGGGGAGGGAATTATAAAAATTTACCAAACCATTTAGAAGGTTTATTGTTTTGGAACTTTGTTCAAACGGGTGATAGCGTAGGGGAGTGGAATGATGGTGTGTTTAATTTCTGGGATATCGACAAACCTAAAAGTCAACCTTATACCTTCTTTACAGCGGTTAATCCTACCCTTGTTGGTTATGAAGGTAGTGCAACAGGGTATGTCGATGAACATATGGAACATGTTGCTAGCTTTGGTAAAAATGTAGCATTAGATTCATTATACGAATCGCAATTATTATATCGTAGTGGCAATACTCCTTTGTGGCTCATAAAGTCTTTAGAGCAATGGAAACGACTGCAGCGTATTCATTTAGAAAAGTAAGAAAACCCATAGATTAACGTTTAAAAGTTGTGTTAAAAATTGTTTTGCCAACTTGAAGCACAACTTTATTCGTTTCAATAATAACAGGTGTAAAATAACGCAATGAAAATTTTTAAATATATCTATTTTTTTGCTGTTTTTTTTATATTGTTATACGCGGGGTATTATTTTGTCCTCCGTTCTAGTGCTGCTTACGTACCTTTAAAACATGTAGATAACGAATCGGTAATTATTCCTATTAATTATTATGGGGAGCTTGCATTACCAGAGCTTTCTGTAGGAAAGCCTAGCGCAGGTAAAAAAGTAGCTATAACAGCGCCTGAATATAAAGGCACTCACGTTTATCATACCTTATATCTGCCTAAAGATTGGTCGACAGAGCAAGTGGAACAAGGTAAAACTTGGCCCATTATTTTCGAATATACAGGCAATAAATACCCCAAATCAGGCTCTACAGGGGAAGTAAAAGATGCATCGTTTGGTTACGGTTTGAGTGCAGGTCAGTATATATGGGTTAGCCTACCTTATATCAGCAAAAATCAAACGGAGAATCAACTTACGTGGTGGGGCGATAAAGAAGCAACGGTTGATTATGCGAAGCTTAATGTTCCACGTATTGTAAAAGCTTTTGGTGGTGATCCACGTACTGTTATTTTATGTGGCTTTTCTCGTGGTGCTATTGCGGTTAATCATTTAGGACTACATGATGAACAAGTTGCTAAACTTTGGACTGCTTTTATTGTTCATGATCATTTTGATGGTGAACAAGAATGGAAAGGCAAAAGTTGGGGCTCTCCACTAAGTCAATACATCGAGGAATCTGCTACACGTTTAAAGCGTGTAAATGGACGCCCGTATTTAGTTACCAGCGTTGATGCACATAGTAAACGTACAAAAACATTTGTAGAAACACATCTATCACATTCAGACAATTTCACTTATATATCTGTAAATACAAAAGAAATTTTTGGAAAATTCCCACACCCTATTGCAAAGGGGGGTCATACTGACCGATGGCCATTACTTGCTAGTTCTTATCGTATCAAAACTTGGCAATGGTTAAACCTGATAGCTGCTCACTAAGTAGCTAGCAGTATCTTCAAGCTATTAATTATATAGTGTTAAATCATCAATTATAGTTTTTTTAATGATGGTGATTAACACTATTGGTATCTTAAATGTCTCAGTGAGTTAACACTATTTTAATAGATATATTCTTTCTACATTAACGTTGTAACGTATTGTTTTTAATTTAACATGTATCTATATTAGATTTTTATTTTGTTGGCGTTTAATTTTATTCTCTAATTATCAATATCTTGAATTTATTTAACTTTTAATTGTAGCTATATTTTGTTTTATACGCCAACAATGTCTTTACATTAAAAAGTTCTGATATAACATATCAGACAACTATTTCTTTGATTTATCATGCTTCCATTATTAAATAATAGGTTTTAAATTTTCTATGCCTATTTACTGTAAAGCTAGATGACATAACTATGAATAAATAGGTGTAGGGGAGTATGCATACCCTGAATATTTTCATTGAAATAATAATAAGGACAAAAATTAGCTTTTAAGGGGAGTTTAATGGTTTTAAATAAGTATATCGTATTGATTGGTTTACTTTTTATTAGTGCAATAAGTGTCGCAAAAAGTAATGAGTCAGCCAAAGTTATGGAAAGCTTTGAGCAAGGTATTCCAAATGGTATGAAAGCCATCGGAGGAAAACTCAGTATTGATACTAAGCGTGTTAAACATAACTCGCACTCATTACGTTGGGACTGGGTTGGCAATGATAAATTAATATTTAACACACCTATTGGTTATCACAAACGTAGAGATATAAAAACGCTAACCAAAGAAGGAAGAGATAAATACCTATTTACCGGGCATTATAATTTTGATGTAAGTACGGCACCTATTCTTGAACCCAGTCGTGGTTTTTTTATGTGGATCTACAATGAAAAAGCAAGCTTACAGCGCTTACGTTTTCAATTTGGTCGTGGCGAAAAAGTGGATTCTAACTTTGATTTTGAATTGAATTTTACCGGTTGGCGCACCGTTATGATTAATTATGATACGGGCGATATGCGTGGTGTTCCTCATCCTGATATGGATCGTATGACCATATTAGCACCTGCCACAGGTAGCGGCTCTTATTATATTGATAGCCTAGGCTTATCTTTACCTATGGACGCAAGAACGAATATGCCAAACAAGCAACTACCGCATATTCAATTACACCCTCGTCGTGCTACGCAATATGTACAATTTTTACATCAATACGCTTCATTTAAACCGTCATTGCCTTTATTACCTTTAACTGATGTTATGAATGATGAATTAAATGCTTTTAATAAAAAGGTTGATGAGTATATTTTACCATTATCTGAGCGTAAGATTTTGTCAAAAAAAAGCTTGTCAGATATAAGAAAACGTTATCAAGAATATAAAATTCAGCGTGAAGGTAGCAATATTTACGGTCAGCCTTTAATTAAAGCCACAATATATAATCAGTATTTCGCAGAAATGGGAGAAGAATTACCTAAACCTAGTGAGTATATGAATTGGCGCAGAGATTATGGTCAGATGATGTTAGATATAGCTAAACACTACCGCTCGTCAAATAACCCGAAAGTTAAATCTGAATTAGGCAATATGTTTATTAACCTGTTTGATTATGGTGTTGATCAAGGTATGGATGAAGGCGCAGCCTTAAGTTGGTTGCATCATTATGCTTATATAGTTCGTGAATGGGGACCTGCATTGTATTTAATGCGAGACGTATTCGAGCAGTCAGGAAAGTTAGATAAAGCGGTTAATGTTCTTAAGTACTTTTTAGGTTTTAATCAAGTATATCGTGAAGATTTCCGTTACGGCTCAGAAAACGGAATACGCTTAGGTCAAGATGCAGACGACGCACAAGGGCTAATTCAAATTAGGCTTTACTCTGCTTTAATGATGAAAAACGCACCTGAGAAAGTGAGAGATTTGCAACACTTTTCGTCTCATTTTTCTCATGTGGCTTCAGCTTACGCATATGGTTTAGATGAAATGCTAAAACCCGATGGTACGGTATTTCGTCATGCAGGCCATACGCTCGGTTATGGTGGTAGAGGTATAAATGGTATGGCAACAACTATGTACTTGCTAAGTCATTCACCATTTAAAGTAACTCCTGAAGCGCATCATCGTATAAAGCATTGTGCTGAAACATACTTTCATACATTAGCTACTGAAAAATATATTGCACCACGTGCCGTTGAAAGTTTACGTAATGTGGGCAAATATGTTTTGCCTAGTACTGTTTATGCAATGCCAGCAATGATTGCATTAAGTGCAGACACCTTTGATCAATCGATGGCTGGATTATATAAAAATATTATAGAAAAACAGCCTAAAATAAGTGAAAAAGATAAAATGTGGTTGAGTAAACTCAATGATAAAGGCGAGTTTACTGATTACATATATGATAAAGCGAGAGTGTTACCTTATTCATCTGTAGCGACCACTCGAAACGCAAATAAATGGATGGCAACGGTACGGGCTCATAGCAAATACGTGTATCCCTATGAAGGTTGGGGGCCTGATTATTTTGCTTTTCCTGCATATTTAGCACATGGCTATTTAGATATTTCATATCAAAATAGCGTCGACAGTACTTATGAAACCATCACCCCAAAAGCTAAAAGTTCTTGGCAAGATGGTTATGACTGGCGTCGTTTCCCTGGTATTACTGCGGTGCGTTTACCTTATCAACAGCTATTAACAGCACCTAACCAAGTACGTGATGAAGGTGGTGAATATTTATTTTCTGATCAGGCATTTGTTGGTGGAGTTGAAACGCTTTCGGGAAATGCAACTTTTGCTTTTCCTTTTCGCGGACACGATAAATGGGGATTAGAATCATTTGTTGGCAGAAAAAGCTACTTCTTCTTTAATGATATTGTTGTAAGTTTAGGTTCTGGTATCGAAAGCGATATAGATAACTACGCAGTTGAAACTACTTTATTACAAAATAAAGTAGTTAAAGAAGAAGGTCTTACAACCAGTAGTGGGATAATTACCGCCTTACCTTTTAATGACATTAAGCAAAGTACGGATCCATTATGGTTATTAGACTCGCGTAATACAGGTTATTACATTCCCCGTGTACCTAAAAATGCCAGCCTAGAAATAAAAAGACAGCGTCAAACTAACCCAGGCCCTCACAATAAAAAGCAAGTAAGCGGGGAATTTTCAACCGTGTTATTTAACCATGGTATCAAGCCTCAGCATGCTGGTTATGAATATGCTGTGATTGCTGACGCAAATAAAGAAAAAATGGCTAGGTTTATTAATGCGATGCGTTCTGATCGTAAGCCTTATGAAATACTTCAACAAGACGATAAAGCGCATATTGTTACCTCAGCAATAGCTAATAGCACTTCATACATAGTGTTTGATGCAAACATTTTATTTGATAAAGGACTAGTGCGTAAGGTGAGTCGACCCGCATCGTTTATTCTTGAACAGGGTAAGGCCGGAGAAGTACTTAAATTAGCTGTTGCAGATCCTGATTTAAATATATACGACGGGCAAGACGACAGGCTACCTAATGGTAAGCGTGTTGAGCTCTCCATATACGAACGTGAATGGTATTTTTGGCCAAGTCGTGCAACAAAAGTACGTATAACCCTTCAAGGTGAGTGGGAAATAGCACAACAATTGAAAGAAATTGAAACAGCTCATCAAAAAAAAGCAAAAATTATAAAGTCAGATTCATCACAAACCATTATTGAATTTGAATGTAAAGACGGACTAACCGCGGAGGTTTTATTATCAAAAAAATAAAGTAACTTGATATCTAATTAAGTTACTTATACCTATCTTTATCGCTTAATCATGTATTACTGCAGATTTTATACATATTGATTAAGCCTTATATAAACTTTTAATTATTAACTGTCACCTTTATAACAGTGACAAAATAGAGACTAATAGCTTATGAAACGGTTTATAACTCCATTATTTTTAATTTTTACATTGGCAACAAATACAAGTTGCTCAGCTGAGACTAAAGCGTCTTCTACTTTAGATAAACAATCTATTTACTCATCAATGAAACAAGTTATCGATTGGCAATTACTTCATTACAATAAAGAGAAATACGAATTTGAAGGTGACGACAAAAAGTCATATATTGCCTTAGATGAAGGAGATAGTGACCCTTTAGGTTGGGTTTACGCGTCATTTCATATTGGTATGGATCGCTGGGCAAAATTAGCAGACTCAAAAGGTGATAGTAAATATTTAAAGCTTCAATATGAGTATGCTAAGCATTATAACTACCTGTTAGGACCAAGAATTTATAACGCTGACGATTATGCTGTTGGTCAGTTATATCTAGATTTATATGAAAAATATAAAGAACCTGAAATGCTTGTTCCTTTGAAAGTTATTTTCGATACGATTATACAATCACCTTCAACGGTTGGTTTAGAAATCGAAGTTGTCGATCAGGTTTCAAAAATATCAGGCCAAAAAATTCAAGACTCGTACAACGGACTTACTAGCGCACTTGTTCCCGCTAAAAATAGATGGAGCTGGGCTGATGCAATATTTATGGGCCCACCAGTATGGATTCATTTAGCAAAGATAACCGGAGATGACAAATATTTAGACTTTGCAGATAAAGAGTTTTGGGAAACCGTTAATTTACTTTGGGATGAAGAAGATCACCTGTTTTATAGAGACAGTCGCTTTTTTGAGAAGCGAGAAAAAAATGGCGAGAAAGTTATTTGGGCACGTGGTGTTGGGTGGGTTGCTGCTGGTCTAGCGAGAATATTAGAGCATTTACCAAAAGATCATATCAAACGCGCTAAATATGAAGACATTTTTGTAAAATTGATGACTCGTTTAGCAGGTGCACAACAAAGCGATGGCCTCTGGAGACCATCAGTATTAGCTCCTGAATCGCAACCGTACCGCGAAACAAGTGGTACAGCATTAATGGCCTATGGCTATGCTTTTGGTATTAATAACGGTCTATTAAACAAAGAAAAATTTACACCTGTTGTAGAAAAAGCTTGGAAAGCACTGGTCAGTTCAGTTCAGCCCAATGGAAAACTTGGTTGGGTACAGCAAATAGGGTACAAGCCAGAGAGCGTAACTGAAGACGATACGCAAATATTTGCAATAGGTGCTTTTTTGTTAACGGGAAGTGAAATGTATAAACTCGTTAATTAAATAAAGGTAAAAGGGGAAGGGACTTATTTTAGGTATTCCCCCTTTAAATAGTAGTAACGCTATATGTTAAACCCTCTACAATTAGAGAGTAAAGTCTATTTATTTCATGTTTTTCTTGTCTGATAAGGTTGTTTATGGTGTTGTATGATAACACTACTTGTTGTGTTTTTAAATTAAAGTTCAATAAAAACAATGGGTTTTGTTTTGTTTGTTCAAATTTTATATGTGAAATATTACAGTTAATGTAATATTTTTAAATTATAGGGTGATATTATTTAATTTATTGGTTACTATTTAGTTGAATTCCTATACCGATGCGTCATTTTTATCATGGTTATATGATAACGTATAAGATGTCTTTATGCGCTTGCTGCAGGTGAATTATAAATTATAAATAAGAGTTAGGGGGAGTATCGCATGACATACAGTAGTAAAAAAACAAAAATATCTTTAGCAATCAGTGCTGCATTATTTACAACAGCAGGGTTTGCCGCAGAAAAAGTAAAAGAACCATCAAAAAAAATAGATGAAGAAGTTATTGAAGTAATTGAAGTTACTGGCTTTAAAGGTAGCTTAAGAAAAGCACTTAACGATAAACGATTTTCTGAAGGTGTAACGGATTCTATTCACGCAGAAGATATTGGTAAATCTACCGATCAAAACATAGCCGATGCATTATCTCGAGTAACTGGCGTAACGGTTCAAGAAGATGGCGGTGAAGGAACTCGAATCTCTGTACGTGGCGCTGGTGCTAGCTTAAATCAAATATCTATTAATGGTGTTGCTTTAACAAGTGGTTTAAGTGGTGATCCTGAGTCTGCTGGAGCCGATCAAAGTGTTGATTTAAGTAACTTTTCTTCGGATGTATTGTCTTCAATTTCGGTACATAAAACCTACTCTGTAGATTTGGACGAAGGCTCGCTAGGAGCAAATGTAATACTTAAAACGGCTAAGCCTTTAAGTATTAAAGAACCACGCAGACAAATAGAAGTTCAGGGTCGATATAATGATTATTCTGAACAAGGTGATCGTAAATTATCTTTCAGTTTTGCAGACAAATATTTTGATGAGAAGCTTGGTTTTATCATAACAGCCGCAGATGAAACACAAAACTCTAGAACCGATAGAGCAAGAACTACATGGGATGATAGAACCAGAGAACTTCTAGACAGAACAGCGAGTGATACTGATGGGAAAATTCTTCGTATTTTGCCTGAAGGTACTCTAGCTGAAGATTTACCAAACTATAATGCAGACACTGACAGAATTCTTGGTGACGAGTATTGGACATTAAGTCGAAACAGAGCTTCATATGACTTAATAACTAAAGATACAAAGCGTGTAACTATTTCTGCTGGTTTACAATATAGCCCAGGTGAAAATACAGATATACAATTGGATCTTAATCATTCTACTCGTGAAGACTTTAGAGATCAGCATAGTATAATTGTAGCGACTCGCGCTGACAGACCACTTAACTTATTCGATCCAAATCATGAGTGGCGAACACTAGATGTAGATAACCGCACTTTTGTTAAAGAAACTGGGCGAGTGCCATCTGGAAATTTATCTAGATCATATGGCGATCAAAAAGTTGAAAATAACATTGCTACATTTACACTTGAGCATTACTTAACGGATGATTTATCTTTTGAATTTATCGCAGGTTATTCGAAAACAAAAGATAATACGCCATCTCGTCGAGGTATTAGTACGGCAACTTGGAAAACAGCAAGTGAAAGTATACTGCAACAAACTCCAATTGAAGATTTAGATAAGGTTGGTTACGACTGTACACTAGGTGCTTGTCAGATAACTACAGGTACACAAGACACTCAATATGATCCTGTTAGTCAAACATCAACTTACCTTACAAGTCGATTTAATCCATTTGATTTATATGGAAATCACGTAGGTAATATCCAGTTAACTCAAAATGAAAATACGGATACTAATAAATCAATTTTTCTAAATTTTGATTGGGACGTTGATTTTGCTGGTATTACTAAAATTGAATTTGGTGGTAAATTTGCCAACCGAGTTAAAGACGTATCGACAAATACTCAAAAAATTGAAAACGGAATTGGTGTAAGAGCATCAGATGAAGGTGATGGTTTTGTTGATTTACAAGCTGGCGGCTTAGAAACAATAAAGTTAGCTGATATTGTTTCATCAGATAGTTTTCCTGTTGACAACTTTATGGATTCTATTCTACCTATGAGTGATAGTGCTTATCGTGAAGGATGGTATGTTTTAGATGCAGATAAAGCCCTCGGCGAAATTTTTGGTAAAGATCCTAGTGTATTAGGGTTAATTGATGTTCCTACAGGCACACGTAATATAGAAACCGAGAGCCAAGCGCTTTACGGTAAAATAAACTTTGAATTTTTTGATGGTCGTTTAACGGGTAATTTTGGTCTTAGATATGTAAACGATAAAAATACAGCAACAGGTTATTCAAGTGTTGAATATACATCGAGTAATGGTATACAAGACCCACACGATTTGATTTTTAATCGTCAGGTAGCCAATTTTAGTTTACCTAAGTGTGATGCTCCTGATTTTTCTGAGTGGGAAAATAGCTCACGTCAATTTTTACCAGGAAATTATTATCTTGCTGGTTCAGAAAAACATGAAAATAACGCCAAGTGTTTCGATTTTCAATTAACTCACGGCACGGTAAGTAATAAAGCTGATACGATCCCATTGTTTACGACTTATGGTGAACATGAGTATTTAGAAGGTTGGTCGCCAGATGTGTTTGATGGCAGTCCAGCAGCTTGGGCTGCTAATATAGCCAAAGCGCAAGAAGATGAAAGTGTAATTATGTTATATAACTACGCTGATCCAAACAATCCAACATTAGTTAGAAGTGTTGGATATCCATCTATTATTACTTCTCGCGATGGTACTAATACTTATGCTTTAAATACAGGTAGAGCACGTGGTAACTGGGCTATGCGTGGTTGGTTAGACCGTTCAACTAATGCTTTTAATGCTGCTGGTGTTCCCGCTTCAGATGCTTCTAAACGTTTTACTTCTGTTACAGATACCAATAGCTATAGCTTATTATTGCCTGCAATTAATTTAAATTATGCTATTAGTGAAGATATTATTGGTCGTTTTGCAGCGTCTAAAACAATAGCTCGTCCTACTTTTGATGGGTTAAATCCTGGCCTGAGAATAAATGAATCTATTTGGAGCCCTACAGGTTCAGGTTCTTTAGGAAGTACACAACTAAGACCTTTAGAGTCTAAAAACGTTGATTTATCACTTGAATGGTATTTCAATAAATCTGGTTTGGCTTCAATTGCTTTCTTTAATAAAGATATGAAAAACTTCCAAGAAAAGGTGAAAACACCTTATTATTGGAAAGATATTCGTACCGATTATGATGTAGCTGAAATAAGTAAACCTGAAACGTTATTAGCACCAGACTCTAATTTAACACCGATGAATTCTGAATGTATGGTAGACCGTTATGTTAATGACCAAGGTATTCTTGATGATTACATTCCTGTTTGTCATGAACTTGTTATCACTGAGGAACGCAATGGTAAAGGTGCATACTCTCGCGGTGTTGAAGTGTCTTATAATCAAAACTATGACTTTTTACCGGGGGTTTTATCAGGTCTTGGTCTTAGCTTTAATTACACTTACTCAGAATCTGAATCAGAACCTGAATTAGTTTCAACAACTAATAAGTTTTTGAAATCTTTACCTCAACCACATACACCTAAACATTCGAGCAATACCACTATTTACTGGGAAGAAGATGGGTTGATGCTGCGCTTGGCGCATCGTTATAACTCTGATCAAATGGTTGATCGTGGTGGCGTTAATGGTGCTATCTGGAAAGACGCATCTAGCAGACTTGATTTTAGCTCTAGCTATAAAGTTAATGACAATGTGTTTTTGACCTTCCAAGCTACTAATTTAACTGACGATAATAATAGAACCTATTTTACAAGTACTGATAATCATATTGGTACCGATGTTAATGGTGAGTCAATTAACTGGGATGAAGGTAACGCACTGGATGGAGATGCTACCACCAGCAGAACAGTATCAGAATATAAAACCGGCCGATTATACCGTATTGGTTTACGCATGAAGTTCTAATTGTCATTAGATGGTCTGTATTTAAAGAATTGATTTGGAGAAAAAAAATGAAAAGTAACTTATTTTCAAAAACATTCGCCTGTACATTAGGTGTTACATTATTAAGTGCTTGTGGTAGTGGTAACGAAGGATTTGAATCGCCTTTTAATACCCAAAAACCTGTACAGTTTGAAAATGAAAAACTAACAAAATCTTTTGACGAGTCTCAAGGTATTGTTGCAATAGATTTATTTGAAGGGGCAACTTCTGACGGAAAAGTGCTAAGTGAAGTGAGTGATACAGCTCAAGTTCGTCTTTTTCAAATGGACGAAGATAGTTGGAAGGCTTTAGAAGTAACAGGTATTTGGGATGAAAAAAATCTAACTGAACAACAAGTGGCTGATGCAAAAGATCAATCTCTTTTCAGAGTTTCAGGTACATCGCTGTTGATTGATACGGATATGCTTGACGATCATTTACATGCTAATGGTGATTTGACTACTCATACCTATAAAATGAGCTATGTTGTAGACAACGGTTATGATTATCCAGAAGGGTCTGAAGTTACAACAACGGTAAGATATCTTGAAGTTACCGTTAATGGTATTCCTGATGAAGTAGAGGGTATTTCGGGTAATAAATTATCAGTACCACTGAATAACTCAGCGCAGGCTGTTGCTTGGGCTTTACCAGAAGCAAGCTTTAGTAAAAGTTATCAAAATTTTAGCTGGGAAATAGCTGATACTAGTATTGCTACAGTAGATGCAGAGGGCTTGGTATCAGGGTTAGTACTTGGTAGCACAACACTTGTCGTTACTTCAAAAGATAATAGCCAATTAAGCTTTACGATTGATGTTGACGTGGTAAACCCTCCTGTAGGTACGAAAGAGATTGAGTTGACAACTGCTAACGGATTACAACCACAAGCACTTGAATTTCCTGCATGTTCAGTTTTACCTTTAACAGCTCAAGCTATAGCAGAAGAAAATGAAACGCTTTCGGGTGACTTTGTTTATGACTGGGTTTTTACGGGAGGAATTTCTGAACAAACAGTTGTTGAATTTATTGATACTGAAAAAACAACAGCAATGATAACAAGCCCTGATAATGACAGTCTAGGTGGCTTCAATATTAGTACTGAATTGTTAGGAGCTCCAGCACCTAAGAACGATAGTATGGAAGTTGCTTTTGTTGCTAACCATATGTGTAGTACTGCGTATGATATTGATGGCAACTTTGATACGCTTAATGGCGAAGGTGCAGGCGCTAACACTAGATGGACAACTACTAACGGTGTAACTTTAGCATTGGAAGATGGTGCGGGTTTATCAGGTAGTGCTTACAAAGTTACATTGAAAGATACAGCATCTGAAAGTACTTATGCTGAAGGTCTTACCCATAAACAATGGAGTGCTTGGGGTGCCGCTGGACGACTATATAATCCTAATACTGGTGCTAGTGTAGGTAGAAAATTCAAAGCTTCAATTTGGGTTAAAGTGGTGAGTAATGCTGATAATCAAGACTTCACTATACGTCATACTTTAATTAATCGCAGAGATGACGATTATTCACTTAGAAATGAAGGCCCTGAATGGACTGGTAAAATAGATGGTAGCTCAACAGAGTGGCAATATGTAGAATTTGTTAATACAAATTGGGACTCTAATGATGCAACGGATACAAGTACATTTACTGTACCATCAACCGGTTGGGATCTTCAAAAAGCGATTCTATTAGAATTGTATTTTGATGGATTAAACCCAGGTGACTCAATTTTATTAGATAACTTCGCGGTTTTCGACGGAGAGTAAGTCAGAAATATAACGACGAGTTTAAATTGTCTATCAAGGGCAAAAGGCAACTAAATCGAATGTTGGTCTAGCTGCCTTATTATTCTAGTTAACATGCATTTCATATGATATTCAGGAACGGATTCTTGTGTCATATCTTCTATATACTATCTCTAATAATTTATCGCTTTTTAAATCAATCTATTCATTTCTATTCTTATTTATCAATATTAACCATTATGACTTAATCATTCTTTTTATTGAGTTTGATATATTGGGGTATTGTCAGTTTTTAGATTGAAATTAATAAAGCCGAGATGAACTATTAGTACAACGAATATTAAAAGCAGGCCTGAATAGTTCAGGCTCATCTAATAGGATTTTAATGGATATGAATAAGTATCAAGGTGGAATTAAGCGTTTAATGATCGCATTATTATTTTGTTCTTCTTGGCAAGTTTTTGCGGTTGAATTAGCCCCTTTGTTTAAAGATCACATGGTGATGCAAAGGGGGAAAGTTATAGAAGTAAGAGGGTGGATTGACAAAAGTGAACAAATAAAAATTCAATTCAACCATAAAAACCTTACAGTAAATTATGACGGCTTTGGTGGGTTTAAAGCCGAAATACCGGCCCAAAAAGCGGGCGGACCTTTTATTCTGAATGTAATGGGAAATAATAATATTGATGTAAAAGATATTTATTTTGGCGATGTCTTTCTAGCTTCAGGGCAATCTAATATGGAGTGGAAGCTAATGTTTAAGATTAATAATTGGGAAGAAGAGGTTGAAAATAGTCACTATCCTTTAATTCGTTATTATGATGTTCCTAATAAATATAGTTTTGAGCCATTGTCTAAAATAGAACAAACGCAATGGATGGTTGCTTCTCCAGAAGTAGCACATAAGTTTTCTGCTATAGCGTGGTTAATGGCGCGAGAGTTACATTTAGATAAAAATATCCCTATTGGTATTATTGATGCTACTTGGGGAGGTACTCCTGCTGAAGCTTGGACACCTGCAGATGCTTTATTATCGCTTTCTGCGTATCGTGATGGCGCACTTCGAGTACAGGATAAAAGTAGAGATTGGGAAAATATAGTTGAAAAACAAAGTCGTTTAGTTAAAGCAAAGTCTGCATTTGTTAGCTCTGTTAATTCAGTAGAAAAGCTTAAGGTAGCTTCTGAAACATATAATGATTCAATGTGGACAGAAGTTACACTGCCTAACAGTTTGATCTATAACGACACCGTGTGGGCCAGAAAACAAATTAACTTACCGAAATCAGGAACTTCATCAGACAAGGTTTTATTTTCGTTAGGAAACTTTCCGCAGGTTGTTCAAGTTTATGTAAACGATACATTAGCAGGACAAAAAAAGTCGACAGATCAGTACTTGCCATTAAAAATTGATGCCTCTTTATTTAAAAAAGGGAAGAATACCGTTGCCGTTAGACTATTAAGTACTTGGGCTAATAAAGTACGTATTGGCAAAGCTAACGAAATGTATTTTGAATATAACGGAGAAAAAATATTACTTGATGGTGCTTGGCGTGTTAATTCAACTCTTGAAGGTAGCATGCCACAACCAATAAGCTTACAAAGAAATGAAGGGGTTTTATATAACGCAATGATCCATCCCCTTATTAATTATCCTTTAACTAGTGTTTTATGGTATCAAGGTGAAAGTAATGTAGGTGCTAATCAGTATTATGACGTACTTTTTAAAACATTGATCGAGTCGTGGAGAGCACGTTGGAAGCAGCCTGAATTACCTTTTGTTTTTGCTCAGTTAGCTGGGATGAACGAAAAGCATGATCAACCAACAGAGAGTGATTGGGCTTTATTAAGAGAAGCTCAATTTCAAGCCCTTTCGCTTCCGTTAACGGCTATGGTTACCCTGATTGATGCAGGTGAAGAATTTGATATTCACCCTAGAGATAAACAAACAGCGGCTAAGCGCTTTTACTCGGCAGTAAAAGGAGTTGTTTACAATG
Source organism: Pseudocolwellia agarivorans (assembly GCF_002000085.1). Taxonomy (GTDB): domain Bacteria; phylum Pseudomonadota; class Gammaproteobacteria; order Enterobacterales; family Alteromonadaceae; genus Pseudocolwellia; species Pseudocolwellia agarivorans. Next base: position 53,502 of record NZ_MUZU01000016.1, on the reverse strand, counting down.
ATCTTTCGGTATATTCAGGGCCTGTTGCAACTAAAGTTAAAGCCAATAAAAATAAAATGTTTGTTTCTTTTAAAGACATAGGTGCTGGTCTTTATGCTGAAGGTGAAATTTTAGGTTTTGAGTTAGCAGGAAGCGATGCAAAGTTTGTTAATGCTAAGGCAGTGATTAACGGCTCCACTATAGAATTAACGGCATCATCAATTAGCAAACCTGTTTTTGTTCGTTATGCATGGGCTGATAATTCTAATGCTAATTTATATAATGTAGAAGGGTTTCCAGCGGTGCCTTTTAGATTAAATATATATAAATAATTTATTATATTTTAGATTGATGACTATAATATAATCTTTGAGATGGCTTGATTGATTAGCCATCTCATTTATTTTTAAGTATATATTCACTTTTATTACGATGATAAATAAAAGGATTTTTTTTTAAATTAAATATGGGAATACTGCTAGGGTATCAAGTTAAATGGTATTTTTAGTTCACACTGAACCTCGTATCTTGAATGATAAAGGGTATATAACCCTAATTCGGGTTATATACGCTGTAAACCGTATTTTTTGATCTTGCTGATAAGTAAGTTATTTGATTCTAGCTGGTTAAATAAATATTCTCGCTGCAAAAGTAAATTCTTTTCAATTTCTATAATTTTCCTTTCTATTTCAGCGCTTTGTTTATCGTTAAAAACTAAATTTTTAGGGCGTTTACCCATTCCATATAAAATATAAAGGTAATTTATACGGTAAAAAACTTCATGACGACTACTAAAATCATACTCACTGGGTATTCTTGTATCCCATAAAGTTAACATTTCTAATAAGCTTTCAGGCATTGTGTCGTGTTGTTTGTTTTGTCGCCAAAAGTCATTGTCATCTCTATCTGATAAATAATAATGGAGTTTTATAAAGTCAATTATTCGGTCCCATTGATAACGTATAATTTTGTTGTATTTTTTAGCTGCTATTTCATACTGGTTAACATGTGTGGGTAATAGTTCACATAAAGCTTTAGCCGCATCGTCTATCATTAAAATTCCCGTCGCTTCTAACGGTTCTACAAAGCCTTGTGATAATCCAATAGCGACACAATTTTTACTCCAGGCAAATTTACGATAACCTACTTTAAATTCAATTTCTCTAAACTCAACATCTTCTATTTTCTGGGATAATGAAGGGCGAAGATAAGATAAAAAATCATCTTGAGCCTGTTGCTTGCTTGTATGTGAGCTTGAATAAACATAGCCTATGCCCCTACGATTTGAAAGTCCTATATCCCATATCCAGCCAGCACTTTTAGCCGTAGCAAGCGTGCAACTTGGGATACTATTTAATAGGCTATTCGTGGGGATTTGCGTCGTTATAGCACGATCAGTAAACAAGATAGATTGCTTATCAATAAATTCTACTTGTAATTTTTCTCCCAATAATAGAGATGAAAATCCGGTACAATCTATAAATAAATCAGCATCTAATGCTTGTTTATTTTTCAATGTAATTGAGCGTATATAGCCATTATCAGAGAATTTCGTATCAACTAGTTCAGATTTTATATGCTTAACATTGAATTTACTGGTTGCATGTTTAGTTAATAATCCTGCGAGCTTTATTGCATCGAAATGATAGGCATAGCCCATAGCCCCTTTAAATTCAGGCGTTGTAATTAATTTTGGAGCTAAATGTTGATCGCAAACTTGCCCTTGATTGCTTATCATATCGACAAATGAGTTGTTTATATTTTTATTACTCACCCATTGACGGATTAAAGCTTCTTTGTCGCTATTTGGATGGTCAAAAACATGATGATAATAATGAGATTCATTACTCTCCTTTTTTTTCCAATCAACAAACTTTACACTTTGTTTAAAGGTGGCATCGGCACACTGAATTAAATCGGCTTCTTTTATTCCTAATTTATTGAGACTTGCTACGATACTGGGCACTGTTCCTTCACCTACACCTATTGTAGGAATATTTGGAGACTCAATAAGTATTATTTCTTGGTTTAGGTTTCCATCCTGTTGAAGTTTATGTCCTAAATGACATGCTGTAAGCCACCCAGCAGTACCTCCTCCTACTATAATGATACGTTTTACCGTATTAGTTAAGGGCATTGATGTATCTGTCATTAGGGAATAACCTATAATTCATTTGCGCGTGAAGCTAAGGTTAATATATGCGCTTTTGATACTATATGCGCATAAATAGCAGGTAACATATTTGCCTGCTTTAGCTTTATGGTGTCTTTATCAGCTAATGTATTTAAACGGTTTTCATCAATTAAATAGACACCATCAATGTTGTAAGTTTTTTGTGGTGTTTCAACAGATAAGCTTTGAGGAGTGAGTAACTCAAGTTCTAATAAAAGGGTAAAAAAGTGCTGAGTTATTTCTTGCTGATGTAAATAGCTGAGTAGGTCTTCTTGAATTTTTTTAAGAAAAGGGCTTTCTTTACCATTTTGTTCAAATAAAGGCTCACCATCTTTTTGATTAAAAGCGGGGTCGTCTATTCTACAAGTTAATAGGTATTCACCTGCGGATTCTGTATTTTCAATTAATTTGAAGTATTTATTACGAACAGCTTTAGGTAAATAAATAGATTGCCACGTGTCATTTTTTATCATCAAATTTTGCTCTGACTTTAATCCATAAAGAGCAACGGCACGAAATTGTCCTGTTTGATTGTCTTTAACAAACACAATCGGGTTTTGTGTCGCAACTGGAATAAATTCATTAATAACTAAAGGAACTATTTGTTCTTTTTTTAGTACATCGATATTTATTTGGGGAGTAAATCGAATATTGCCATGTGACTGCTTATTTAAATATACGAATTGATTATTGCTTAATTTTATAGAAGGGGAGTTCATAAAAAGCCCTATTATTTTATGCCTATCCTGAAACTTATTTTTACGGTATTGAATAGGGGGGAGGGAAACGATAAATACAAGGTAACTAGTAAAATACTAGTTACCTTGAATACTAAAGTTATACTAGAACTGTCCTCTTAGACCCACAGAGAATCGAGCACCAGTATCTTGTAATGATACGAATCTAGATGAAAAACGACTATATTCTCTTCTATCTTCGTCAGTTACATTGACGCCTTCAACAAATACTTCAAAGTTTTCATTGATGGTATAACTTGCTGACATATCAAGTTGGCCATAATCTTCAACAGTTATAGGCTCTCCACGTAAACAAGATGTACAAGACAGGTATTCACTACGCCAGTTGTAAGCTATACGTGCTTGAATATCACCTTCTTCATAAAAGGCAATAACGTTATAAGCATTTTTAGACAACCCTGTTAAAGCCCCTTGAACTTCTTCACCAGGAACTGCTTCAGAGTCACTATCCATATATGTATAGTTAGCTTGAACACCAAAACCATTATCAAATGCGTGTAACACTGAAAGTTCAATACCTGTAGCATCAGAATCTTCAACATTAATAGGGAGTGACGCATCAAAAACAAAATCTTTATTACCTTGAGAAACACCATCAACTATATAAGGTAAAGATAAGGTTCTTTGAGAGTTACCTTGGGCAATCCAATCTTTAATCGACTTGTTAAAATATGCTAATGCAATAGTGCTGTCATCTGCATAATAATATTCAAGTGATAAATCAAAGTTAGTGGCTAGATAAGGTTTTAATTCAACATTTGACCCCGTAATTGTACCGTCAAACTCTGGTATGCCTTGTGAGTTCGCTGTTTCTTTTCCTTTGTAGTCTTGGTTAGGTGTTAGTTGCGATAACTGTGGACGTGTTAGAGTTTGTGACCAACCCATTCGAGCTACAATATCTTCACTTACATTCCATCGAAAATTCAAGCTAGGTAAAAATTTATCGTATTTTGCGTTAGCTGAGATATCTTTACCTGATGCAGTATTTAAAGGACCATCACCAATAGCACTATTGTATGTAATATTTACTATTTCAGTACCGTTACCGAATGAAGTGGTTTCTGTTTCTACGTATCGAACGCCAACATTACCCGACCAAGCTTCGCCTACTAAATTTGCTTCAAGATAATACGCAATAGTCTCTTCGCCTACACGCCAAGATTTATCGACTCTATGTAACGGAGAAAAAATACCAAGAGAGTTACCTGACTGGCCTTCAGGCATAAATGCTTGTGCGGCATCTATTTTAGCGAGTGCATTAGCTGTTGCAGCATCTGCCGCTGTTTGCGCTTCTGCGAGCGTTGAATAGGTAGGATCACCATTTTCGAAATTATTAATGATCTGATGGCCAACATTAACTGCTTGTTCACGAACTCCACCATTTGGATCTGATAAAAAATCAACTAAATCTTGAACATCGTAAGTATAAAAGTTGTTAACTAATCCACCATAATCCGATAAAAATCCACCTTTAGGTGATGTTAAAGATAAAACACTTGCCGGAGGATTGTATCTGAAGCCGTTAAAAGCTGTAACTACAGTTCCCCATGAGGTTTCACCATTATTGGCAATTTTTTCTCGGTCAGAATAAGAAAAACCTGTTTTGATTGAGTCTAAAATACCCATATCATCTAGTTGCCAATGAGCATCTAATTTTACTTCAGTGATATCATCATCTCTGTCATCAGAGGTAAACTGAACATTATTTGGATAATAATCACTAGGATTACCAATAAAGTCTTTTTCTGGTCCATTCCATTGGAAGCCATCATCGCTTAAAGCAAAATTAGTCACGTCTTGGGTAGGGTTTGATAGTGCTACGCGTGCATTATTACCTGAACGACCTGACGTTGATGACTTATGCGCGTCGAGCTCTATGACAAGGTTATCATCTACATTCCATTCAACATTGATACCTAATGTAGTCGTTTCAACATCACGGCTATCAGAGTTTTGACTGGAACTATTCCATTGACCGGTCCCAAGTCTGTTTCCATTTTCCCATAATTGGAATACACCTTGAGATACAAGTGGTTTAGGTACTCGACTTAGAGAATTAACGGTACCATTTTCGTCTACATTAGCGTTGAAAATAGGGTTAGAAAACCAACGAGATAAGCTCGAATTACGATCTTCGACTTCTAATGCTGAATATAAAAAATCACCCGTAACTAATACGTCATCTACTGGAGACCATTGTGCCGTTAAGGTTGCTCCTATTCGTTCACGATCTTGTGTTTCTAATACTTGCTCGGCTGATTGTGGTCTGTAAGCCTGTATTTTATTTGCAGAGTCAGCAGGATCATTCGATGTTATTACTGTGTCTTCGCGCCATCCTCCAACACTTATACTATCAGCACGAGCATCACGTTGCAGGTAACTAAAAGATGCAAGTAAACCAAACTTATCATCAAAGTTTTGCCCAATAAAAAGTGATGCAGAAGGGCTAGTATCGCTTACAAGTGTATCGTGTACGCCTTTTATAGAACCAACAGCTTTAAATCCGTCTAAATCAAAAGGTCGAGCTGTTTTAACGTTTACCAAACCACCAATGCTACCTTCGACTCTTGAAGCTTGAGAGGTTTTATAAACATCGGCACCACTAATAAGTTCTGATGCGAGCAAATCAAAAGAGAAGCCTCGACCACCATTATCTGTAGGTACTGTACGATTATTTAAAGTAACAGTGTTAAATTCAGGACCAAAGCCACGGATGGATACCGTAGTCCCTTCACCTGAACTTCTATCTATTGATACACCAGTAATACGTTGTAGAGACTCTGCAACGTTTTGATCAGGAAATTTACCAATATCTTCCGCTGAAATGCCGTCATAAACTGATTCACTAAATCTTTTATTATTTAGTGACTGTACCAATGAGCCCTTGATACCTGTTACTACAATAACTTCTGTTTCTTGTTTAGCTTTTTCTTCTGCGTAAGCTAAGTTAGTCATTAATGGTGAAAGTATTGCTAAAACTGCTATTGCTGTTTTTTTCTTTTTAAATTGAATTGAGTTCATCATTTTTAATTATCTCCCCCGATAGTCATAATTAGTTATTCATACTAAAGATATTTATTGTATATCTTTCAAATTAAAGATATCTCATAGTATGTTGTCTTACAAGTGTTTTATGTTGTAAATAATTAACACCTAAATTATTTACAATTTATTTAAATGCTAAAAACCATATTTTTATTATTTAAATAAGAGAGGATTGTGATTTTTTTTGTTTATTTGTATTTTAAATCAATGTGTTATTTGAATTTTTCTAGTGTTTTATTTAAGTGTTCATTAAAGGCTAGGAGATATAATTTATTGTTTTATAAAATGAGCTAAGGCAAGTTGTTAAATGAAAACTTGCCTGAGTAATATGATGCTTATCATATAAGTTGAGGGTGATGATGCCATTTAGTGAAGTTATTTTGTCATTAATATTATATTACGAGATATTGGTAATATTAATAAATTGGCTTTCATCTATGTTGGTGGATGATACAACTTCATCAGAAAACTCATATGCTTTTCTTTTTTCAGTTCTATCTATGGCAAGGTTTGAAAAGTCGAATAAATCAGTATCTGCTAATTGACTTAAACTTACATTTTTGAGTGATTTAAATATATTTTGAACACGTCCTGGTGTTTGCTTATCCCACGCGTTAAGCATGGCTTTAATATTTTGTCTTTGAAGGTTTTCTTGCGAACCGCACAAGTTACAAGGAATGATAGGATAGTGTTGAAAGTTAGAATAATCTAAAATATCTTGCTCTCTACAGTGAGCTAAAGGCCTAATCACAATATTTCTGCCATCGTCAGAGCGAAGTTTTGGCGGCATAGACTTTAGTTTTGCACCATAAAACATATTAAGAAACATGGTTTCAACGATATCGTCCATATGATGGCCAAGTGCTATTTTAGTGGCTCCTATTTTTTCAGCAAATGAATATAAAGTTCCTCTGCGTAAGCGTGAGCATAAACCACAAGTGGTTTTTCCTTCAGAAATTTTTTCTTTAACAACAGAATAAGTATCTTTATCAACTATGTAATAAGGAATATTTAACGATTCAAGATATTCAGGAAGAATATGTTCAGGGAAGCCCGGTTGCTTTTGATCTAAATTAACCGCCACGATTTCGAATTGAATAGGGGCTGCTTTTTGTAATTTAAGCAGAATATCCAGCATTGAAAAAGAGTCTTTACCTCCCGATAAACACACCATAACTTTATCGCCATCTTCAATCATATTGTATTCAGCGATAGCTTGACCCACATTGCGTCGTAAGCGTTTTTCTAGCTTAGATAGTTGTAAGGCTTGCTCGGATGTTAGTTTTTTAACTGATACTTCAGGTGTTGTAGGTAAAGCGTTCATAAATGGTCTCAGGTTAATAGCGAGCGCATTATACCTAAAGCCTTGTGCTTAATAAACTAGATGAAAGCAGTATTAAATGAAAAATTATACTGCTTTATTTTGTGATTGAAAGTTGTAACTTAATTTTGATTATTGAACAAAAGGTGATTTATAGCCGTTAGGTTTTAATGCGAGTACATCACAGTTCAGTCGATCTATTACGTGTTCAGCGGTATTGCCAATTAATGTGGCTGATAATCCTGTTCTACCTATTGTACCTAAAATCACTAATTCTGCATCGATTTGATTGGCAACTTCTTCGATAACATCTTCAGGTAAGCCTTCTTTAACATAGGTATTTTCTTTGGCTATTTGATACCTTTCACAATGTTCTTTCATAGCATCTTGATGATGTTTTAACATGGTGTTGTTATATTCAACGGCGTTAAATTCGGGTATTTCTATGGTGATGTTAACGGGTGTACCAGGGTAAGAATTTACAATGTGCACGTTGGCATTTATTGTTTTTGCTAGGTCGCTCGCTTGTGAGGTTATTTTATGATTTAGTGAAAGGTGCTCTTCTTCATCACTACCGACATTTATTGCTGCAAGTATGTTGCCGTTTTCAGGCCATAAGTGGTCTTTAACTAATAATACAGGGCAAGGACATTTACGCAAAATATGCCAGTCGGTAGGTGTAAATATAACGGATTTTAATTTGTCGTGTTCGTGAGTGCCTTTAATAACAATGTCGTGATTGTGCTCAAGTACTTCGTTTATCACGGCTTCAAAAGGTCTATTGTGCCATACAACTTTGGTGTTGATAGTCAGCGATTCTGTATCGAGTTGTTCAATAATATTATTAAGCCATTGGTGTCTATCATCTATAACAGTTTGTCGCATAGATTCACGTTCATCGCTTGATAACATGGTGGTCATTTCGTAAGAAAAGTCAAAAATAGATAAGAAGGCCGTGATAGTGGCTTTAGTATGTTGTGCTAGTTCAATGCTACGTTTTAACGCTTTTTGGTCGTCTGTCGTAGGATCAATAACCGTTAGTATATTTTGATACTTTTTCATAATACTGTCCCCAATTATTTAGCTCGTATTTATAATACCATGAGTATCAGTATAGTGTATGAACGAGTGTTTTTTAATTGTTTTACATCAAGATATTCTTAATTAATAATATCTTGATGAAGAGGGGAATATGAAATTTAAAATAGAGCTTTACGGAATTAACAACAGTAATAATGTAACTTTTACTACTGTTGTTTAGACCCATCGAAGAAGCGCTTGAGCAAAATCACTTCATCAACAACGCTTTTCATAAGGGAGTAACCATTATCACAAAGCGTTGCCTTGAATTGATATCGCTCAAGCACTCTGAAATAGCCTCTTGATTGGTAACGGGTATATATCGAATTACAGTGAAGCCACTTCATTAAGCTTTTCAATATTTTTAATGGTAATGAGTTTGCCACTCACATCGATTAAACCATTTTTATGAAACCTATTCAGTAAGCGACTAATCGTTTCAACCGTTAAACCAATAAAATTACCTATATCGCTGCGTGTCATGGTTAATCTAAACTCAGACGCAGAAAATCCTCGTTCATGATATCTTTTACTTAACGTACTAATAAATGTTGCTAATCGTTGCTCTGCATTTTTATGGTTAAGTAGCATAAGCATTTCATGATCTGAACGAATTTCAGAACTCATCATTTTTAATATTTGTTTTTTAAGCTTTGGCATAGTGTTAGAGATAGAGTCTAACGTGTCGTATGGAATTTCACATACCATTGATGTTTCCAGTGCTTTAGCAAAACTAGGGTGTTCTGAATTGGCGATGGCGTCAAAACCTAATAAATCGCCTGCTAGATGAAACCCTGTAATTTGTTCTTCGCCTTGTTCATTAACGGTAAAGGTTTTAAATGTACCTGAACGAATGGCATAAAGAGATTTCATTTCGTCGCCGTCTTGAAAAATCTGTTCACCTTTATGGATAGGCTTTTTACGGTCAATAATATTATCAAGCGTATTAAGTTCTTGCTCGTTTAACGAAAATGGAAGGCATAATTCACTAATACTACAGTTTTGACAATGGATGTGTTGTTTTCCTGAGCAATTGTTGTTTTCCATAATGTCCATACTTAATCAAAGGTTAATTGATTTGGATCATATTCTAACCTTAACCTATATGCAATCGATTAAACGAGTAAATACAAGGTGTAAATACCATAACCAATAAGGCTTATTGCCATTGTTTTTCTAAAGAGGGGGTGGTTAAGTAGCGTTTTTGCTTTGATGAAGCTATACGACATAATAAGCAATGCTGGTAGTGTTCCTAAACCAAAGCTAGTCATAATTAACGCGCCCGCAGTTACGCTGCCACTCGCTAATGACCATGTTAACATTGAATAAATTAAACCACAGGGCAACCAGCCCCATAGCGCACCTAAACCTATGGCTTTTTGTGGTGAGTCTACAGGTATTAAACGTTTTGAGTAAGGTGATAAATATTGCCAAATAAATTTACCTAAGCGTTCAACTCTATTTAACCACATAAGCCATTGGCCAATATAAAGTCCTAAAAATATAAGAAATAGAGCGGATATTACGCGTAAACCAGCTAAAGGTACGCCAAGGTTTTTAGCCGCGACAGAACCTGTAAAACCGACTATGGCTCCAATAAGGGTATAAGATAATATGCGACCAAAATTATAACTGAAAACTAAAAGTGTTTTTGAGTACGACGAATGTTTAGGTAGAGCAGAGGTTAGCATTGAGGTTATGCCACCACACATTCCTAAGCAATGGCCAGATCCCAAAATGCCTATAATAAAGGCTGAAAAATAATCAATGTTCATTAACTATCTTTTGGTTGATTTGATGCGTTGGTGTTTTTATTCTTTTCTGATATTAATTCTGATGTTGATTTATTTTTATCAGCTGCTTGATCGTCATTTTCGTCAAACAAAATACTTAAACCTTGTTTTTCAAGATCATCAAATTGTTCTGTTTTAACTGCCCAGAAAAAAAGGTAAAGACCAATAGCCGTTAATAGTACCGCGATAGGAATTAATACGTAAATTATGCTCATTGAATATATTAGCCTTTTGTATCTTTTTTGATATTAAGTAAGCGCAGTGAGTTAGTCACAACCAATATTGAACTGGCCGACATACCAATAACTGCGAGGTAAGGCGTAATATAGCCAGCCATTGCTAACGGTAACACTAAGGCATTATAACCAAATGCCCATAAGTAGTTTTGCCAAATAATTTTTTTAGTTTTTTGAGCAATGAGTTTTAACGCGGTAATATTCGTTAAGTCACTGTTTAATAAAATGATGTCGGCACCATTTTTTGCTATGTCTGTACCACTTCCCATGGCTATGGCTATATGAGCTGCGCTAAATACAGGTGTGTCGTTTACACCATCACCCACCATGGCAACAATATGGTCAACTTGTTTGGCTTTTAATAGTTCAACTTTATTTTTAGCACTTAAATTACTGTGAGCTTGAGATAAATGCAAAGCAGACTGTGTTTTATCGCAACCGGCTTTATTGTCGCCTGAAAGCATTAAGGTTGATATTGATTGTTCATGCAAGTTTTTAATTAAGCTAGCGGCGTTATCCCTTACACTGTCTTCTAGGTAAAAGGCAGCGATAAGTTGTTCGCCTGTTACTAATACGCATTGAGCATTATTCACATTAGCTTCTGAATCGGCTAAACGTAGGGTGGGTAATAACCAACTGGGTTTACCTATTTGGTAGGTTTCGTTTTGATAATTACCTGAAACGCCTGAACTGGGTGTTACTTCTATTTGGGTGACATTAAGAGAAAAGTCTCTATGTTTAATAAATGCTTTTGCGATAGGGTGTTCTGAATGAGATTCTAATCCAGCAGCAATAGCTAATACTTGTTTTTCGCTAAACGCACGATCAAATAATTCCACCTTGGAGATGGTAAATTCTCCCGTGGTTAACGTGCCTGTTTTATCAAAAGCAAAACAATTAACGTTAGGTAAGGTTTCCATTACGTGGGCTGACTTTATTAATATCCCTTTATTATTAAGCGTAACCGTTGCACAAGTTAATGCGGTTGGTGTTGCTAAAGATAAAGCGCAAGGGCAGGTTGCCACTAATACCGAAAGCGTTATCCAAAAGGCTTCTTCAGGTAAGTGCATTTGCCAATATATAGCCGTTGCTATTGAGGTAAGTAAAATGGTTGCGACAAAATATTGCGCTATTTTATCTGAAAGTTTGGCTAATTTGGGTTTATGGGCTTGAGATGATTCACTTAAGCGTATCATCTGATTTAAGAATGAGTATTGATTTTCTTTTTTGACTTCAACCGTAATATTACCATCGCCGTTAATGGTACCCGCTAAAACATTATCGCCAATATTTTTGTTAACAGGTGTTTGCTCACCAGATAACATCGATTCATTAATTTGGCTAGTACCTGAAATAACCATGCCATCGGCAGGTACTGTTTCACCAGGCTTGATCAGTACAAGATCAAACTTCTTTAAATGTTTAGCGGCTATTAATTTTTCTTGCTGAGTTGTGCCTTTATCGTCAGTGATAGAAACAAGCTTGGTTGCTGTCATCGGCATTAGCTTGAGTAAGTTAGCCGAAACATGAGAGGCTCGCATTCGCGCTCTAAACTCTAAAAACTTGCCAATAAGTAATAGGAAAGTAAACATGGCTACTGATTCAAAATACACTTCTCCTTGCTGACTAACGGTTGCCCAAGCGCTGGCAGAAAAAGCAAGCGTTATAGCAATAGAAACTGGAACATCCATTGAAAGGCGTTTTATTTTTAATGTATTTATCGCACCTTTATAAAAAGGAAAAGCGCCATAGGTAACTATAGGTAAAGTTAAAATTAAGCTAGCCCATCTTAAATAAACAAGATTGTATTCAGACATATCTGAAAATGCGCCAAAATATAATCCTACGGCAATCATTAATACCTGCATCATTAAAATGCCTGAAACGCCTAAACGTTTGATAAATGATTTACTTTGAGCTCTGTTTAGTTCTTCGATTTGACTGGCTTTAAAGGGAAGTGCTTTATAACCGATGCTGTCTATGCGTTTTAATATTTCACTTAACTTTAGCTGTTTATCTTGCCATTTAACGGTTGCTCGTTGTGTTGTTGCATTTACGGTAATAGAAATTATGCCGGTGGTTTTTGATAGCTGCATTTCTATTAACCATGCGCAAGCTGCACAGCTAATGCCGTCAATCGTTAAGATAGCTTCTTTGTATTCGTTTGTTTTGAACGTAAATTCGTCTTGTAAGCTTTCATCATCTAAGAGTTGATTACGTTGTAATTGCTGCGGAACTAATTGCTCACCCTTTTTAGCTGGCTCTGTGCGGTATCGGTAATATTCCGTTAAATTATTTTCAACAATTACCTTAGCAACGGCTTCGCAACCTATGCAGCACATAGGTTGAATAACGTTATCAATTTTAACCGACAAATCTATACCTTTAGGAATAGATTCACCACAATGGAAGCACAAAGATGACATAGATTGTTTTAGTTCTGTAATGTTAGCTCAGTATTATGCGTTTTATTATACTAATGTAAGTATGTGTAAAATCGCTTTAACTGTTTTTAGGTGCAGGCTCAATACTAATGGCTGAAGCTTGAGGTAAATATATCGTATTTTGAATTTTCCATTTATCATCAAAAGTAGATAATGTGATTTGCCATTTACCTTTAACGTCATGATCTAAGTGATGTCTGAAATTACCATCGCCATCTGGAGTTAACGTTAAAACAAAATCTTTTTCTTCTTGCGTAGGGTGGTAAAAATTAACAGTAAGCAATGAAAACTCTTTTTCTATACCTGTAGGTTTTATTAAAAGTTCATCGTCTTTTAATGTAAGAGAAAATTTCATGCCTAATTTTTGAGCTAATTTTATTTTACTTAGCTCTAAATTAATTGCTTTTCCTTTTTTATAATAGTTACCGACTACAAGTGGATCAGGTTCATGGTTGGCAATAATATAAGTAGCTATACCTGCTACAACGGCTGAAAACGGTAATGCGAATACGAGCCAAGCCCATGGCTCTTTGTACCAATATGTTGTCATTTATATGCCTTTGTCATGAAAATAAATAAGCGCGCATTATACGTTTTTATTAGTGATGAACCAATAAAAGATGGAGGGGAATTGATTTAAATCTATAATTTTATGTGAGATAGGTATAATTATTTTCATTTAAATTATTATACCTGATAAGGAGTCTTCATTGATTTACCCTGTGTTTTCTATGGTTTTACTCACATTAGTTGTCGGAATTATTGCCTTTTTTACACGTGTAAATAGTGTAAAAGCACGCAAAGTTAACCCCAAAGCGTATAAATTAATGGATGCGGAAAGCTTCCCTGAGAGTGTAATTAAAACCACGCGTTGTTTTAATAATCAATTTGAAGTGCCTGTGTTATTTTATGTGGGATGTTTGTTCTATGTTGCTTTAAATGTTTCCAGTGTTGTTGGTTTATACTTTGCGTGGGCTTTTGTGTTATTACGCGCAATGCATGCTTATATTCACATTACCTATAATCATTTACTACATCGTATTATTGTTTTTTGGCTAGCGGTTTTTATGGTATTAGGTTTATGGATAACCTTGATGCTGAATATGGCGTAAATAAATGAGAATAAAAAAAAGGAGTTATGATTAGCTCATCTCTCCTCTTTATATCACTTTTAAAAAGCGGCTTATAAAGTTACGCCGTTTTTCCAAATAGAAATTTCACGATTATCGTTAATTTCGTTATTTGTTTTTTCACCTGATGCAACTTTTAGTAAGTAACTAAATAATTGTTCAGCACATTCATCAATACTCATATCAGACGTTAATATTTGGCCTGAATCGAAATCAATCCAATGTTTTTTACGTGTCGCTAAATCTGTATTCGACGATATTTTTACCGTAGGAACAGGAAAACCTAACGGGGTTCCTCTACCTGTAGTAAAGAGAATAATGTTAGCTCCAGCAGCAGAAAGGGCAGTTGAAGATACCGCATCATTTCCTGGTGCTTGTAATAAGGTTAATCCTTTGCCTGTTGATGCTTTTTTACCATAACCAATCACTTCATTAATAATGGCTTTACCCCCTTTTTGAATGGCGCCAAGGGATTTTTCTTCTAATGTGGTTAAACCGCCAGCCTTATTACCTGGTGATGGGTTTTCGTAAATAGGTTGATTGTTTCTAATAAAGTAATCTTTAAACTCTTGCACAAGGTCAACAATTTCAGTGTAAATTTCTTTATTACTGGCTCTGTCCATAAGTACTTGTTCAGCACCAAACATTTCAGGGGTTTCAGTTAAAATAACGCGACCACCGTATTGAGTCAGCATATCCGTAATTCGGCCTACAACAGGGTTTGCTGTTAAACCACTAAAACCGTCTGAGCCACCACATTTCATACCTAAAGTCAGTTGGGATACAGGTACTTCGGTACGAACGTCTTTGTCCATTTCATTCAGTAATTCTTCAACGTATTTCAGACCCACTTCAATTTCATTATCTACTTCTTGAGAGTTAAAATAACGTACTTTATTGCTATCAATATCTTTAGTTTCAGACATTAATGTAGATAATTGATTATTTTCACAACCTAAGCCGATAACTAATACACCACCAGCATTCGGGTTTTGCATTAAGCTACTTAACAGGTTACGTGTATTTGATAAATCATCACCTAATTGAGAGCAACCAAATGGGTGTGTTAGTGCCACAAATTCATCAGCGCGACCTTCAAATTGCCTTTTACATAAATCAGTAATACGTTTAGCTGATTGATTTACACAACCTACGGTATTAATGATCCATAAATCGTTTCGGATACCAACCTTACCATTTTTACGTACATAACCTTTAAAAGTAGGCATGTTTGTTTTATCAACTAATGGTGTGGGTTCTTGATCATAATGATAGGTTTCACTACCGTTTAACTTGGTGGATAAATTATGACTATGGATATGAGACCCCACGGCTATATCAGCTGTGGCTTGACCAATAACAAAACCATACTTAACAATATCGTCGCCTTGCTTTAAATTTTGTAGCGCGAGTTTATGCCCTTTAGGTATCTCTTGGCTGAGAATTACGCTTGCATATTCTTCAGGCAAAATAGTGCCTTGAGCAAGAGTGGAAATGGCAACGGCAACATTGTCATCATTATGTACTTTGATTACTTGGCGAAGTAAATTATTTTCAGAGTTTTTCACGTTAATAAAATTCTTAAATATGATCGTGAGTAAATCATATCATTTATATATAAAAATGTTAATCTTTACTTAATGGTCTAGCCGTAATATTATCAAATATGAAATTTACTATTTATTATTTAGAAAAATTATCTTTTGCATAATAAATATACACAGTGTTGAATGTTAAAAAAATGTGCTGTGTAACAAAGGCAAGCCATAATTAAAACAGTAGTTATCAAAACAATATAATTTTATATATAAACCATTTGGGTTGTTTATAAATAGGGGAAGTAAATGAGTA
Organism: Pseudocolwellia agarivorans; assembly: GCF_002000085.1. Classification (GTDB taxonomy): domain Bacteria; phylum Pseudomonadota; class Gammaproteobacteria; order Enterobacterales; family Alteromonadaceae; genus Pseudocolwellia; species Pseudocolwellia agarivorans. The sequence continues at coordinate 37,692 of NZ_MUZU01000016.1, read as the reverse complement.
CAAGCGCAAACGAAACCATTGGCGAACCGTCAACGGCTAACAATGAAGATCAATCTTCAAAACCTAAAATTTTAGAAGCACAATATATAGTCCCTTTTATATTAGTCGCATCTTTGTTCCCGTTATGGGGTTTTGCAAATGACATAACCAATCCATTGGTGAAGGCATTTAAAGATATTTTTCTTATTTCAAATGCTCAAAGTAGTTTGGTGCAATTTGCCTTTTATCTTGGGTATGGCGTTATGGCGATACCTGCCGCTATTTTTATTCGTCGATTTTCTTATAAATCAGGCATATTACTTGGTTTAGGGCTGTATGCTACAGGTGCGTTATTATTTCTTCCGGCTTCTATTACTATGGAGTTTAATTACTTTTTAGCCGCACTTTGGATTTTAACTTGTGGTTTAGCGCTATTAGAAACTACTGCTAATCCTTATGTGTTATCTATGGGACATCCTGATACATCAACACAGCGTTTAAATTTAGCGCAAGCATTTAATCCTATTGGATCACTTACCGGTATGTTTGTTGCCTCTAATTACATTTTGGGTGAGTTAAAAGTTGAAGAGTTTAGATTAGCCGAAAAAGCAGCAAACCCTGAATATGCAAACATGTTACCGTCAGTTGTTGACGGTAAGCTAACACAAGCTATTCAAGACTTTTCTGTAGCAGAACCTGCTGCACATCAAGCGATGCAAGCGGCTGATCTAGTAACTGTTCGTGGTCCTTATATTGCGATAGCTGTTGTTGTTGGCATTTTGTTTCTAGTATTTTTATTTAATAAATTACCTAAAACCATTTCTAACGATCACCCATTAACCCTTAAAGAATTAAAAGAAACCTTTGGTCGTTTAATTGCTAATAAATGTTATTTAGAAGGGGTGTTAGCACAAGCCTTTTATGTTGGCGCACAGATTATGTGTTGGACGTTTATTATTCATTACGGCATGACATCAGTCGGCTTAACCGCAGCAGAGTCGCAACAATATAATATGATTGCTATGGGGGTATTTTTAGCAAGCCGATTTATTTGTATTTTCTTATTGAGTTTTGTTCGTCCGGGCCAATTATTAATGTTGCTTGCAGCAGGTGGTTTTGCCTTGTCGTTAGGTACCATTTTCTTAGGTGGTTATACTGGTTTATATTGTTTAATTGGTATTTCAATTTGTATGTCGTTAATGTTCCCAACCATTTATGGTATTGCCCTTAAAGGCATGGGCGATGATGCAAGTTTAGCATCTGCGGGTTTAGTTATGGCGATTGTAGGTGGTGCACTTATGCCACCATTACAAGCAAGCATGATTGATGCTGCTCCTATTATTGAAGGCATTCCATCGGTTCAAACTTCGTTTGTTTTACCTCTAATTTGTTTTATTGTTATTTGTATTTTTGGTTACAGAGCGCATAACAAATATAAAGTATAAGTTATTTCGCAAAGGCTAAAACGAAAAGATGAAGGCGAATACTTAGGTATTCGCCTTTTTTGTTATGTAGTTTCTTATAAGTATTGAGGATTTTGTAATGTGGCTTATTTGCTTTCTAAAAGGTTGTATTAACTTGTTATACCAGCTATTCAATAACTACACTATGAATGTTAACTATCGTATTATACCGTGTAATATCACTAGATTAATGATTTAAAAAAATGGTAAATGATAGCTACGAAAAATCTAAACAGCTATTAGCTTTTTCTAAAAATCAAGTAGAGAAAGCTGGGCGTACGATTAGAAAAAACGAAGGTGACTTTGAATCGGCAGTCAAGGTGATTCAAAATTTTCGTGCGGCTCATTTATATCCATTACAAATAATTAAAAATTTAGTTTGGAAGCATGTAAAAAAATTACATTTATTAGAAACAGCTACAGTCGTTAGGCGATTAAAACGGTTGCCTACGATAATTGATAAACTACAAAGAAAATCTTTAGACGAAAAAACTGATAATGCGATCAGCTTAAAAAGAATGCATGATATTGGTGGGTGTAGAGTAATTTTAGAATCATTAGACGATTTAAAACAATTAAATAAAAGTTTAGACTCAAGTCGAACTGTTCATGGAGTAAAGATATATGATTATATATCTTTACCTAAGCCTAGTGGATATAGAGGAATACACAGGGTTTATAAGAGTTATGCAAATTCCGCAGATCATCAATGGAAAGGCTTTCAAATTGAAGTACAGCTAAGAATTCGATTACAGCATTTGTGGGCCACTACAGTAGAAATAGTCGATATTATTGAAAAAGAATCATTAAAAACCAATCCAGCGAATGCAAGTAAAAGTTGGAAACGACTTTTTAAGATAATAGGAGAGTTTTTAGCTGTTAAAGATGGTTCTTGGCAAATGTCTGATGATGTTTCAGCTAAATATAAACATGAGTTAGTTTCTTTAAACTCTGAATTGTCTATATCTCATAAATTAGATACTTTTAACAGCGCATTTAAATTAGATGAAATAAAAAAGAAATCTAAAGATAGCGGGTACACTTTATTGGTTTATAACACTAAAGAGCGTAAAGGTAATGCTTTTTTGTATAGTGAAAATAAAAAAGAATTAGCCCTTGAACATTATGCTGAAAAAGAAAAAAACATTGATAATAACGTATTACTTGTTGCAGGAAGTGACCTTAAATCTATTGAAAAAGCTTACCCTAACTATTTAAGTGATACTTCTGAATTTCTAGCCGAATATAGCCGAATTATACTTTCATAAACTTTATATTAGTAGATTTAAAATAAGGTAAGACAGTTTTCTTACCTTATTTTAAATCTAACTTTTTTAGAAGCCTAAGCCAATATCGCTTTAACTATTTTACCGTGAACATCTGTTAGTCTGAAGCGGCGCCCTTGGTATTTAAAGGTGAGCTTTTCGTGATCAACTCCCATCAAATGCATTAATGTCGCTTGAAAGTCGTGCACGTGAACAGGATCTTTAACTATATTGTAGCCAAACTCATCGGTTTCACCGTATACGCCGGGTTTTACACCACCGCCAGCCATCCACATAGTGAAACAACCGGGGTGATGATCTCGACCATAACCTGTTTCTGTTAGCTTACCTTGTGAATAATTTGTTCTACCAAACTCTCCCCCCCAAACAACAAGCGTATCGTCTAATAAACCGCGTTGTTTTAAGTCGGTGACTAATGCCGCTGATGCTTGGTCTGTTTTTTCACAGTTAGCTTTTATACCACCGGGTAAGTTGTCGTGTTGATCCCAACCTTGATGATATAACTGAGTAAATTTAACGTTGCGCTCTGCAAGTCGTCTAGCAAGTAAACAGTTAGCTGCATAGGTGCCCGGTATTCTTGAATCCGGCCCGTACATATCAAATACCCAGTCTGGCTCATCGCTAAAATCAGTAGCATCAGGAACTGATTTTTGCATACGTTCGGCCATATCATATTGAGCGATACGCGATTTAATTTCTTCGTCTTTCCATTTTTGATATTGCAGATCTTGTAGCTTTCTGAATTTGTCCATCATTGAACGACGATCGCCGGTACTTAACCCTGGAGGATTATTAAGATATAAAACCGGGTCTTGACCACCTCTAAATTGAACACCTTGATGTATAGACGGTAAAAAGCCATTACCCCATAGGCGTGAATAAAGCGGCTGTCCACCAGCGTTACTTGACACCATAACAATAAAAGGTGGTAAGTTTGGATTGTCAGTACCTAAACCATAGCTGAGCCATGCTCCCATACTTGGGCGGCCAGCAATAGGAAAGCCTGTTTGTAAAAAGGTAATAGCCGGATCATGATTAATGGCATCTGTATGCATAGATTTTACGATACATAAGTCATCAACAATTTTTGCGGTATGTGGTAATAATTCACTTACCCAAGCACCAGACTCACCATGCTGTTTAAAATCGAATACTGAACGCGCTAGAGGTAATGAAGTTTGTTGAGCACTCATGCCTGTTAATACTTGTTCGCCTCGTACTTCAGCAGGAAGCTCTTGCCCATGTCGTTTGTCTAACATGGGCTTGTAATCAAAAGTTTCTAGCTGCGACGGACCACCACTTTGAAATAAATAAATAACACGTTTCGCTTTTGCGGGGACGTGTGGCGAACCTAAAATACCATCAAGGTTTGGTCCTTGTTCTGCAGCAGCCGTAGCTGCAGCAAGGTGAGGGTAGCCTGCTAAAGCACTAGCACCTAAGCCAAGTGAAGCACCTTTTAAAAATTGACGTCTGTTTATCATAATATTTCTCTTTTCAATTCTTTTATTGTGATTAACGCTTAATAACTACAGCATCGTGATTCATTAACATGTTTGTTATAGAGCCAAGCGACGCAAGTTGTATCTTATTGTCAGACGCTTTTAATGGTTTATCGCCTACGGCTAAAAACTCATCAGCTTGTGCAGGGTTCGCTGCAAAGGTTTGGTTAATGTCATTATACATACTTATAATAATGTCTAATTCTTGAGCCGTTGCTTGATTACTGGTTAGCTTGCGATATACCCACTTTAGTTGTTCATCAAGTGATGATGAATGACTCATTGCTTTGCTTGCAAGTACACGCGATGCTTCAATAATTTGCGGATCATTTAGTAAAGATAATGCTTGTAATGGGGTACTGGTTTGTTGCCTTTCGCCCACGGTGTAACTACGCATTGGTGCATCGAACGCGGTCATATTTGGTGGTGGTACACTACGTTTGTATATGGTGTACATTGATTTACGATATAAATCGTCGCCTGAACCGTGCTTGTAAGGGGTTCTGCTGTTCATTTTCCAAATACCGTCTGGTTGATAAGGATATACGCTTTCTCCACCGATAGAGTCAACTAATAAACCACTGGCTGCTAAGGCGTTGTCGCGGATCATTTCTGCTGTTAAACGGTTCGTTGGGCCACGCGCATAAAGCTTATTTTCAGGGTCTGCTTCCATTAACTCTTGGCTAGCTATAGATGATTGTTGATAGGCTGATGACGTTACCATGAGTGTTAACATGTGTTTAATGTCCCAACCTGAATCAACAAATTCTCTTGCTAACCAGTCTAATAACTGCGGATGTGTAGGTAATTGACCTTGGTTACCAAAATCTTCAGGTGTACGAACAATGCCTGTGCCAAATAGCATTTGCCAGTATCGGTTTATCACAACGCGCGATACTAATGGATGTTTAGGATCTGTTAACCATGCAGCCAAACCTAATCGATTTTTAGGGAGAGATTCATCGTAAGGTAAAATGGTTTCTGGTACGCCTGGGCTTACTGCTTCACCATGTGATGCGTAGCTGCCTCGTTCTAGTATGTAAGCTTGTCTAGGTTCTGGCATTTCTTTCATTACCATTATTTCTTGAACTTGCTCGGCCATACTGTTTTGTTTTTGGCGTAGCGAGATTAACTTAGATGCTGTTTTTTTATAGTCAGGATTAAAACTTTTGTTAAATAAAGCAAGCAGTTCATCTTTGTTATTAATAACAGACGGGCTGTTTACATTGTTTATGTTAGCAATCTCTATACGGGTTAAGTCTCTGTTATATATTTTTAGATCGTCAACTAAAGCGTCTTTTGTGCCACGGCTACGCCAGCGAGCACCTACTTTAATGCCTATTTCTTTTAAAACACCTTTATGGGTATGTTTTATGTCTTTAAATAGGTTGTCTTTATCAACATTCATTGAGATAGCTTCACCGTTAATATAAAAATTAACACCTTCTGCTTTTGATGAACCATCGTAGGTCATGGTTACGTTTAACCATTGGTCACGTTGTGCGTTTTCTGGAGAGGTTAAAGCAATGGCGTTAAAAGGGTAGGTGTGGGCTAAACGTACTAACCAGCGGTTGTTTTGAATACCAATATCAAAGCCTTTAAAGTTATATAAAATGCCAGCTTTGTTGTAATGTACTAATACACCTTCTTCAAGTTCATTAGGCAGTTTTACATCAATACTTACGCTAAAAGGACGCGCTCTATCAAAGTCGTTAACTGACGGGAAATAAAGCGGATCGTCACCATTGAGTTTAATGGCTTCACGTCCGTTTTCTGAAACGTGAACCATAGCAGGGCCTTCTTTTTTCTTGGGATTTGAACCAAAAATCACTTTACCTATGGCTTTAGGCGAAACCTTATTTGCAATTGCTTTGTTGCTGTCGCGTTTAGTTAACGGGAAATGGGCAATCAGTGCATCTTTACCTTTAGCTTGTTTAATTACTTGAGTATTCGCTGTTAACCACGCATTAAATCGCTGGTTTTGTGCGTTGTATTCAGTTTCTAATTGATTAGATAAATCTGAAATCTCGTTAGTTACATTAGCTAAGTTTTGCGCTTGTTGGTTTGTTGGCATTAACAAGGTAGGCACAGGAATGTCTGTAGGGTCGTAAGAAATTTGTCCTGATTCATCAATATTGTTGAAAAAAGCAAAGGTTGAATAATAATCTTTTGCAGAAATAGGGTCGTATTTATGATCATGGCATTGTGCACAATGCATAGTTAAACCTAGTAAGCCGGTACCTACAGCTTGAACACGATCTTTTACGTATTCGACTCTAAATTCTTCGTTTACAATACCACCTTCACCATTTTGAGCATGTACGCGGTTAAAAGCGGTTGCTAATATTTGTTCTTGGCTTGCGTTAGGCATTAAATCCCCTGCAATTTGCCAAGTAACAAACTCATCAAAAGGGCGGTTTTCGTTAAAGCTTTTTATTACCCAGTCACGGTAAGGTGACATATCACGGTAATAATCGGTACTGTAACCATGGGTATCGGCATAGCGAGCAACATCAAGCCATTCAACGGATAAACGTTCACCAAAACTTGGTGAAGCCATTAAGCGAGCAATTAGTTTCTCGTAGGCGTTTTCGTTAGTATCTTGTAAAAAATCATCTATTTCTTCTAATGTAGGTGGTAAGCCTGTTAGATCGAAAGTGACGCGCCTTATCAAGGTTTCTTTTTCTGCTTTTTTATTGGGTGATAAACCTTTATCTGCTATTTTTTTAGCAATAAAGTTATCAATAGGGTTACTGGCCCATTCGTCATGCTTTGTCGTTGGTGTTTTTGCTTTCGCTGGCGTAATGTAAGCCCAATGTTTTTTATATTCAGCACCTTGGTCAATCCACTTTTTAATAATGGCTTTTTGTCGAGGTGTTAATACTAAATTAGAAGATAATGGCGGCATTATGTAACTTTCGTCGGTAGACATAATACGCATAAAGGCTTCACTACCTTCAGCATTACCAGGTATTAGCGCTTGTATACCATTATCGGTTACATGAGACGTTGCTAAGTTAAACGAAGCAAAGCTTAAACCGTTTTTAGCATTAGGTAAATCAGGTCCATGACATAAAAAACAGGTGTCAGACAGAATAGGCCTAACATCAAAATTAAAATCAACCACTTCAGGAAGCGGTTCACTAAATTCAATTTCAGGTTCTTTATCATTACAACCTAGCAGTAAAATACTGGTTGCGGCGAGTAAGGTTAACTTATGTGGTTTTAAATAATTTTTCATTTTAGCTCTTATTATTAATGCTTAAACGCGTTCTAATTTAATCGGGTAAATTTGGTTTGAATTCCATTGACCCACGTAAAGGTTTTCGTCGTCATCTACACATACTGCATGGCAATGGTTAAACACGTCGTAAGTGGTTTGCATGGTTGTTAATTCGCCATTTTCGTAATGAGGTCTTGTACCGCCAGGGTTTGAAACGACTTTATTATCTTTATCTAAAATAGTGATAAATCCTGAATTTGGTGCCATCTTGCCATCAATATGCGACCAACAAACGGGCGCATAAAAGTTTTCACCTTTAAAAGTGGGTCCGCCTACATAAGCTCCCGGTAATGAAATGTCGCCTATGTATTTACCGTCCAATGTGTATTTTTTAAGAGCGCGTTCAGCACGAGAACTGATCAGTAAATGATGATTGTTGGGATCTCGTGTATCAACACCAATACCATGAGTATTTTTAAGATTAAGGTTTTTATCGGAATTCTTGTTACCTCCCCAATGTCTTATGTAACGACCATTGCTGTCGTAATGAATAACGTAGTCAGAGCCGTAGCCGTCAGTTACATATAAATCACCGTTGGGCGCTATGGTAATGTCGGTAGGTTGAAAGGGCATGCCGGGCTCGTAAATACCAATGGTTAATGGATGACCAAGGGTATAAACCAATTTACCTTCAATGGTTAATTTTGAAATAAAACCACTTTGTTTATACCATTTGTTCTTCCATTGATTATCAGGTCGGTTTCTATCTAACACCCAACCACCATCAACGATGTAGATGAAGTCTTCGCCATTTTCTCGTGATATTTTAACAGAATGGGCGCCGGGGTATTGTGTACCCCAAGCGTCTATAAATTTTCCATCTTTGTTGTATATCACAAAGTTATTTACGTCACTGTCTGTCACCATGATGATCCGACCTTTTGAATCAAAATCTAATCCATGACAGTTTTCTACAGGCACTTTATGAGGATCTAAATCGCCCCATAAGTAGTTAACTTTGTATTTAAAGTCGCCGTGTCCCACAATTTTTCCATGAGGACTTCTGCCAGCTTTAGGCAATGGTTTTTTAGGTGGTTCATGTGCGATAGCTGAGGTTGATGCACCAGTTAGAATAGCGCCAGTAGTTAAACCTGCGCCTAACATAGAAGATTGTTTAAGAAACTGGCGCTTCTTCAAATCGGGTTTAATAGAATCAATAGCTTTTTTAGTATTGTTATTTTTATGTATCGTGTTTTTATTATTCATAATATCTACCTTCAAAGAATCCAGTTTTTTATGCTTTTTTGTTTGTATTACTAGGAATTGATAAGCCTAAAATAATGTTTTGTTTTGCTTTATCGTTAAATGACGATGCGCTTGTTGGAGTTATTTTTGTTTGCCCTACATAAACCGCTTTTAATTTAGGGAGGGTTTCTAATGCCGATAAAGCCTCATCATCTACAGCCGTTTTATACAAATTTAAGTATTCAAGGTTGATTAAGGGCGACAGTGCATTGATACCTTTACTGGTTACACTATTTTTTTCTAATCTCATTTTTATTAAATAAGTTAATTGTGCTAATTGATTTAGTTGTTCATCAGTAACATTTGAGTTAACTAAATTAAGGTAAGCAATATGAGATTTTGCTTTTAGTAAACTGGCAAGCGCTTCAGGGGTTAATCCTTCACTAGCTGAAGACAAATCAACATCAATATAATTAACGTTCTTAGCAATTGTTTTCACTACAAAACCATGGCTTTGTAAATCACGCACGGTTTCTACTGATAGCGGCTCTACTTTAGCTAGCGGCCAACTACCTGCTTTAGGTGTTAGTCCTAGTGCGCGCATTACTGCGAGTTTAGAGTCGCTTGATAACGTGTGGTCGGTTACCATGCCCGATGTAGGTGAACCGGCGTTTATCCACCACGCTATTGTTTGCACTTGCTCGTCTGAAAGAGGTGTTTTCCCTTCTGCAGGCATGTACTTTTTATCATGGCTGTCCATCGTTATACGTTTGTATAACTCGCTTTTATCAATGCTATTACCAAAGGTTTTACCTGAACGCCCACCTTTTTCTATGCCTTTAATACTCGCTAAATTTAATTGACCTTTTTGTTTACCGTCGTTATGGCAACTTACACAGCGTTGCTTAAATATAGGTTCAATTAAATCAGCATAGGTTTCAGCTTGAGCAATAGACGTAATAGGTGGACGAGGTTCTTTATGCGGTTCAAAACCTGCGAGTACACGCACAACGTTAGGTGCATGTTCAACCAAATAGGTTTCACCGTGGGTCATATTTGCGCCGTAATGTCCTGTGCTAAACAATAAAAAAAGCTGCAATGAAGCCAGTGCACTTATTACAACTTTGTTTGTTTTTGTGTTAGCTTTTTTGTTCGGTATTTTTTTAGACAGGAATACGCCAAAGTATATCCAACATATAATGGAACAAACAGCTACCGAAATACCAAACGCTTTATGTATAAATACCGCATCATCGCTGTATCCACCGCCTAGCGATAACATATAACCTAAAGTACACGCACCTATTGCTGAAAGTGCCCCCCAAAACCAAACCCAGGTTAATAGTGAGTTTCTAGGTTTGTTTTTTACCGCATAAAAAATCTCCATTAATGCTGACATTAACAAGATACCTATAGGTAAATGTAAAACTAATACGTGAAAACGACCAAAAAATTGAATTATATCCATCAGTAAATTTTATTTTTTATATGTAATATTGATGATATTACTTAAATTAGTTGATGAGTGACATTGGTATTATTGATATTTATTTGTGTAAAATTGATAATTTAGATGTGAAGAAAGTTGATGTGTTCGAGATAATAAGGGAGTATATGCCTTAGATCTTAGCTGGAGATAATAACCAACATAATTGGTATAAAATAATATGCAACCAGAAAAAATAGAAACTGGCTCTAACGGCTTTGTTTGGAAAAACATATTACCTGACGAGCTTATAAGTCAAATTAAGCTACATGTTTATACCGCACATAAAATGCAAACAGATACATCGTGGGCAGGAAGTGATTTTATTAATCACTATAATAGACTGTATTATGTAGAGTCGGGTGAAGCAGTTTTAAAGTTTAAAGACAGTGAAATTTTGATGAAGCCTGGATATCTATATTTGATCCCCGCTTATCAATTAATATCTCATTACAGTAAAGGTGATTTTACTTTTTATTGGACTCATTTTCAGGCATCACTTGATGCAAATCTTGATTTATTTATGATTTATGGCAACCCACAAGGTATAAATTGTAAAGCATTACCGCATATTCCACAGGACTTTGAAGCTCTTATTCAATCCATAGATAAAACTCATCCTACGATTGTATTATCGCGTATGTTGCATTTATTGCGTTTGCTTGAACCTTTTATTGAAAAATTTTCAGAACAACCTAATTTGCCGACTCATTTTAAACATCAAGATTTAATCCCTGCATTAGATATGATCCGAGTTAATTTAACTAAACCACTCGAAATACAAACATTAGCTGAGATCAGTAACTTATCGCCAGAGCATTTTTCTCGTAAGTTTAAGTTAGCATTTAACATTTCACCTAAGCGATATATTTTATCTAAGCGTATTGAGCTAGCTAAGCAGCTTTTATTAGATAAACTTTCTGTAGGGGAAGTATCGGAGCAATGCGGGTTTTGTGACTTATATCATTTTTCACGAACATTTAAACAAAGTACAGGTATGTCACCAACGCAGTTCTATAAAGCTTATGCACGTGATGTTTAATTTACTCATATAAAAAAGCCAAAGCATTTTGAAGTGCTTTGGCTTTTATTTAAACGTGCGACGTGAGAAAGTTAATTTTCTAACTGTATTTTATACACAAAAGGTAAATCATTATTAAAGCTGATTTTTTGATGCTTTATTGTTAAACCTTCTTTTGATTGTTGCCACTCAATTTTGTTTGGTTTACCTATTAATTCGACAGATTTAACTTTTATATTATGACCATACTGCAAACGCGAAAGCGCTTTAAGTATAGTGTCGTTTGTTGATTGTCCAAATTTAATTGCGTATAGGGTTTTGTTGTCTTTTGAACGAGTATAGCGAATATCTTGTGGGCTAAAGCCTTTAAAATGTAAATCAGCTAAATGGCCTTCAGGCGTAATAGTAGGGCCTTCGCCGTAAGTATACCAAGGACGTGTAGCATAAATTGCCTCACCATTAACTTTTAACCATCCGCCTATAGCAAGTAATAAATCTTTTTGTTCTTGTGGAATAGTTCCATCTGCTTTAGGTGCAATATTAAGTAATACAGAGCCATTTTTACTCACAATATCTACCAAGTCTTGCACTAAACGTTGCGCGCTATAGTATTTCATAGGTTCAGCGTAACCCCACGAGTTAACACCTACCGAAGTATCAGTTAACCAAGGTTGAGGGTAAATACTGCTCATTCTGTTACGTTCTAAATCAATGGTTGCTGAACCTACGAGTAAATCAGGAGTTTTGTAAGTTAATACAACGTCTTTCTTCCATTTTTCTGCGCTGTTGTAATAATTAGCGGCCATATCCATACGTGTTTGTTCAGGTAGAATATTCATGCGGTTATCAAACCATAATAAATCGGGTTTGTAGCGGTCGACCACTTCATTAACTTTGGCTAACCATTCATCTGCAAATTTCTGTGGTGGCAACGTTTCAGGATGCAAAGGCGTTATTACACCATTAGCTTTAGCTGTTCCCCAAGCGGTTTTGTCAGATGTTGGACCATATAGGGCTTCATTTTTTGGGTTGCTTGCGTCAGTGTTTTTGTCTGATGTTGGATACCAACCCCATTTCCAATGATGATGGAAAGACGTCATAAACTTTAAGCCTTCACCACGTATCGCTTTTTCAAGTTCAGCAACGACATCTCTTTTCGGACCCATATCAGCGGCATTCCAAGGTGTTAGTTGGGTATCCCACATAGCAAAACCGTCGGCATGTTCAGCTACAGGACCTGCAAATTTAGCTCCTGCTGCTTTATATAATTTTGCCCATTCGGTCGCATCAAATTTTTCAGCTTTAAACATCGGAATAAAATCTTTGTAGCCAAAGTTTTTTAAATCGCCGTAGGTTTTTTTGTGATAAGCGTTTAAAGGATGGCCCTCAACATACATATTACGGCTATACCAATCAGATCCAAAAGCCGCTTTTGTTGCAGAATAAGGTCCCCAATGTGCGTAAATACCGAATTTGGCGTCTTGAAACCACTCGGGTGCTTGTTGATACTGAGCTAAAGAATCCCAGTTAGCTTTAAATTTAGGTGATTCAGCTGCACTAACTGAACTTGTAGCTACAAACATAAGAGCTGTTGAAGTAAGCGTTAATAGTTTATTCATTATTATCTCTGAAGTTGTTTTTATTAATGAAGTTATTATGTGAATTATTGACATTCTACGGAGCAAATCAATCAAAATGAATAGATATAACTGACATGCTTTTGTGTTTTTATGATTTTTAGGCTTTGAAAAAGGTAAGCATTAGTTATGTAATAAGTATAAAAAACATTTTAATGACAGAGTAGAGCCACAGAGGAAGATAAATTTATGTGCTTACTTTTTTTAATCAATAAACGAATTACGCTAATTTCACGAATTTTTTAAAACAGTAAAGCACTTCTCTGTGTAGAACGAAGTCCCTCGGTGACCTCTGTGGTTGTTGTTCTTTTAATTCGCGTGATTAGCCGACTTGTTACTTCTGAAAACATAACAAATAACTCTGTTTTTTAAGTTTTCTTTGGCGTAAATTCAAGTTTAAGTTTTGTCGTTAAGCGAATAGCAAAATAATGAGAAAGGTAAAGCTATGATAGGTTGTAATGAATACGACACCATTGAAATAGTATGCATGTATAAATATCCGATTAAACTCACCTTAAAAACAGGTGTGGTTGTTAGTGGTGTAGCACTTGATACCAAACGTAATAATAATCGTGAAGAATGTATAAAAATTGAAGTTGAAGGTGTTGAAATTTTAGTGGTTTTAGACGAGCTTTCAGTATTAGAAGTGTGTATTGCAAATCCTCATTTTAAAATAGTTTCTTTTACTTAATTACTCATTCTTATTGTTAAATCATCATAAAAAAGAGACTGATTGAATATTCAATCAGTCTCTAATATTTTATCTTTACATTTTATGTCTGATTAAAGAGAGTTGTTGTAAGACTTAACCACTATTTAACCGTAAATTTAACGTCTTGCTCGCGTAATAAATATAGCGCAAAACATGCCGCCCACATTGGCCATGCTGTAAAAAATAATAGGTTATTAAAACCATCAATATATTGATTGTAAGATGACAACGTAGACATACCGTGCATGATAAAAATTATGCCGTAAGTTATACGTTTTTTAATGCCAGCTAAAAAAGCAAGTACAAGTAATAACTGTAATGCACCGAGTATGTAAGCAATAGTATCGCTTGAACCACTAATACCATAAAACTTTTCAAATATGCGTGTACTATGTCCTGGATTTATAAATTTATCTAATGTCCACATAATCATCACGATAAATACGCCAAGACGTAAAGAAAATAAAGACCATTGCAAACGATTTTGCACATCAGAACTTATTGAATTACTCATAAAACTAAAATTTCCTAAACTAAAAATTTATATACATTAGAAGTAGTAAGACCGTGGTTTTATTTTTTTTCTTTCAAATAAAAAGCTAATTATTTTAAAAGATAAAAACAATAAAAATGATTGAAATTTATTTAGGTGGCTCAGGGTCTTAATGCCCATCAATAACATAATAATCCGTTGCCATTGAATATGAAGATTTTAGTTAGAATTCATATTTTGAGAAGGCGTAGATATAAAATAATAGTGAGTAAAAGTTTGAAGCACGCATATTTGGCTCTATCAATAGCCACCGTATTAAATATCCCTTTTGTTAGTTTTGCCGCACAAGAGTCGAAAGAGGACGCTATCGAGGTGATTAAAGTTTTTGGGCAAGCCAATAATTCGCAAGGCTTATCAGTTAAAGATGCTGCTATTGATGGCCCATTTGGTGACAACTTAGCGTTGAAAGATATCGCGCGCTCTGTTACGCCTATTTCCAGTGAGTTAATTGAGCAACTTAACATTACGACATTACAAGATGTTTTAGCGGTTAGCCCAAACACATACTCGGCTAGTGGCTTTGGTGCGCCAAGTTTACCGACTATTCGTGGTCAGTTAGGTGAACTGTTTCAAGACGGAACTCGACGTCAAGCAGGTAACAATGGTTTTGGTGTACCATTATCATTTAACTCGGTAGAACAAATCGATGTAGTGAAAGGTGCTCCACCGGTGTTATTCGGCTCAAGCCAACGTAATGGTGGTTTTGTTAATTTACATTCTAAAACCGCTTCAACAGATGAAAGCAAAGGCAAAGTTAATTTATCGGCAGCACGTTGGGATCAATACCGAGCGCAAGTTGATTACACGGGCGCTATTATTAAAGATAAAGTGGGCTTTAGAATAAGTGCTGAACATATAGATAACGGTAGTTTTTATGATTACGCGGGAATGGAAAGTGACAGTTTATATGCTGCATTACGTATTTTACCTGACGATAAAAGCAGCTGGGATATAAACTTTGAATTATTCCAAGTTGAATTTACCGACAACGCGGGCATTAATCGCCCGACACAAGCATTGATTGATGATGGTTTGTACATTACAGGTCAAGGCGTTCAAAGTAATGGCAGTACTGTACCAGCAGCAGGTTCAATTGTTTCTCCAACAGGGCAAGTTAAATTAGATAGAAGCACGGTATTAACAGATCCAGACAATCAAAACGAAGCCACTACCTATTTATTACACAGTGTTTATAAACGTGAACTGACTCCAAGCTTGTTACTTAAAAACACAACGTATTTTCAACACTTACAACGTGAAGAAATTTCACAAAACAGTTTTGTTGAAATTATCGATGGCGCAGATACTGCACAAAATAGAACAGAACTTAGTTATTTATGGAATAGCGATCAGCAAACTATTCTTGCTTTAGATGTGCGCTACAACAAAGTATTAGGTTACAGTCAATTTACAACTGAAGCTGATTCACCTATTGATTTAACGGGCCCCATTTCAAATCGTCGTATTCCTTTAACCGCAGAACAACAAGCGCGTTTAGTTGAGCTTCGCCCCGGTATTTTTGTTTCACCAGGTGCGCAATACGATACGAATAACGATGGTACGGGCGACTTTAACTTGTCAGATACTACCGATTCACGCTCTATACAAACAGGTTTAGCCATTCAACACGATTCAGACTGGACTACTAATTTACATACTACTGTTGGCTACCGCGCAGACTTTTATGATGTTAAAGCAAGTGATCCTATAGCACCAGAAGGTCAAGTTGCAGCAAGCGACAGCATTAATGAAGTATTACACTCAGCTCATGCAAGCTTCAATTACTCAATTGATAGTGACTTTACGGTTTATGGAACTGCAAGTTATAACGAAGCGACATCAAACAGTATGGCTGGTGGTACGGCATTAGGTGGCGGTAACATTATTAGTGAGCAAAATTTTGCTACTGAAAATACGTTAGTTGAAGTTGGTTTGAAATACGCACCCACTGACAGCGATTGGTATGCCGATGGCGCGTTATTTAGTCAACGCCGTAGTTTACGTAATAGGGATGGAAGCAATACTGGTATTCGTACGCAAGGGTTTGAAAGCCAAGTGTTTTACGATGCTTATCCTTATTGGATAAGCGCAGGTTACAGCTATATTGATGCAAGTTACGACAATTCAGCAAGCAGCCAAGACTCTGCTCAAATAGCCGATGCGTTTGATAATTCACGTCCAGACATTATTGTAGGTACAAGTGTTGGTGCACCAAGCTTTACTTCTTTTGCTCCGTCGAATAGCCAAGTACAAGGTATTCCTGAGCAATCTTTTAGTGTTAATGGCCAATATTCAATTAGTGCGCAATGGCAAGCAGGTTTCTCTGGTCTATATACCAAGAGTTATCCATTAGACTTTTTAGCAACGGTTAATATTAGAGATCAATATACGCTAAACGTTAATACCAGCTATACCTTTACGCCAAGTACAAAATTACGTTTTGACGTAAATAACGTGACTAATCAAAAGAATTGGCGTCCAGTATTTGAAGGCGGTTACTTTGGCGCAACCTTAGTCTTTCCTGAATTACCCATTAACGCCAAGT
Organism: Pseudocolwellia agarivorans; assembly: GCF_002000085.1. Lineage (GTDB taxonomy): Bacteria > Pseudomonadota > Gammaproteobacteria > Enterobacterales > Alteromonadaceae > Pseudocolwellia > Pseudocolwellia agarivorans. The sequence continues at coordinate 21,043 of NZ_MUZU01000016.1, read as the reverse complement.
TAACCCTTACTCATTCTTTCTAAAAGTACGGGTATATAACAACAAGTTTTAAAAACACACTTTAAAGATAAAGCGTTTAATTTTAAGCGCTTTCATAAAGTATTTAAAAGAGACAAATATGATTAAAAAATTATTGTTATTAGTGATCGCAGCTGTTGCTGTTGGTTTGTTTTTTCATTTCAATTTACATCAATTGCTGACACTGGAAGGCTTGAAAGATTCAATGGCTCAGTTTAGCCAATGGCGTGAGCAATCACCGGTATTGGTTATTGGTGGTTTCTTTTTATTGTATGTACTAGTTACTGCACTGTCTTTACCTGGTGCTACTATTTTAACGTTAGCAGCAGGGGCTTTATTTGGTTTAGTTGAGGGGTTATTACTTGCTTCTTTTGCTTCAACCATAGGTGCTACATTAGCCTTTTTAGTATCGCGTTACTTACTTCGTGACTCTATCAAGCAAAAATTTCCTGAGCGTTTAGCCGCGATTGACAAAGGTGTAGAGAAAGAAGGTGCATTTTATTTATTTACTTTACGCTTAGTACCCGTTTTTCCATTCTTTTTAATAAACCTATTAATGGGCGTTACGTCTATCAAGTCATGGACTTATTATTGGGTAAGCCAAGTGGGTATGTTGGCAGGTACTTTTGTATTTGTTAATGCAGGCACTCAGCTTGCACAAATTGAAAGTTTGTCGGGTATTTTATCTTTCAACTTAATTTTATCATTTGCTTTATTAGGTATTTTTCCTCTCATTGCAAAAGGAATCATTAACGTGTTTAAAAAACGTCGCGTATACAAAAATTATTCAAAACCTAAAAAATTCGACCGTAACATGATTGTGATTGGTGCTGGTGCTGGTGGCTTAGTAACAAGTTATATTGCTGCTGCAGTAAAAGCCAAAGTTACCCTTATTGAAGCTGGAGAAATGGGGGGCGACTGTTTAAATTACGGTTGTGTTCCAAGTAAAGCGATTATCAAAAGTGCAAAAGTAGCAGAACAAATTCGTCATGGTGAGCATTACGGTTTAGAAAATGCGACTCCACAGTTCTCATTTAAAAAAGTGATGGCGCGTGTTCATAAAGTGATTGCAGACGTTGCACCACACGACAGTGTTGAACGTTACACAAATTTAGGTGTAGAAGTGGTTAAAGGCTACGGTAAGTTAATTGACCCGTGGACGGTTGAAATTAAATTGAATGATGGTGGCACACAAACATTAACGGCTCGTACTATTGTTATTGCGACAGGCGCACGGCCATTTGTTCCGCCTTTACCAGGTATTGAAGAAACAGGTTATGTAACCAGTGATACATTATGGAGCAAGTTTGCTGAAATGGACGAAGCACCTAAAAAGCTTGTTGTTTTAGGCGGTGGGCCAATTGGTAGCGAATTAGCACAAAGTTTTGCTCGTTTAGGTTCGAACGTTACACAAATCGAAATGGCAGAGCGCATCATGATCAAAGAAGATCTTGAGGTTTCTACATTCGCTCACGAAGCATTAACTGAAAGTGGCGTTAACATTTTAACTTCGCATCAAGCATTACGTTGTGAAGCTCGAGATGGTAAGAAATTCATTATTGTTAAATGCCTGTCAAATAACGAAGGAAAGGATAAAGAAGTAGAAATTGAATACGACGAGTTATTATGTGCCGTAGGGCGTAGCGCACGTCTTAAAGGTTACGGACTTGAAGAATTAGGTATTGAAACTAACCGTACCGTTGTTACCAACGAATACTTAGAAACCTTATACCCTAATATTTTTGCAGCAGGCGACATTGTGGGTCCTTACCAGTTTACCCATGTTGCAGCGCATCAAGGTTGGTACGCAGCAGTTAACGGTTTATTTGGTCATCTTAAAAAGTTCAAAGTGGATTACCGTGTAATTCCATGGACAACATTTATCGACCCTGAAGTAGCACGTGTTGGACTTAACGAACAAGATGCTATTGATAAAGGTATTGATTATGAAATTACACGTTTTGAATTTGAAGAGCTTGATCGCGCCATAACAGACAGCGCAACCAAAGGTTTCATCAAAGTGATTACGCCTAAAGGCAAAGACAAAATATTAGGTGTAACGGTAGTGTCTGAACATGCGGGTGATTTAATTGCTGAGTTTGTTTTAGCCATGAAACATGGTTTAGGTTTAAACAAAATATTAGGCACTATTCATAGTTACCCAACTTGGGCTGAAGGTAATAAGTATGCCGCTGGCGAATGGAAAAGAGCTCATGCGCCTGAAACTGTATTAAATTGGCTTGAAAAATATCACACATGGCGCAGAGGTTAATATGTTTAAAGGTTCTTTTAAAACACTATTATTAGGTTCTACTTTACTTGCTGCATCGTTTGTTAGTTATGCTGAAAACATGCACAAGGTATGGGATCAGTTGGTAAATCAAAACGTAGTGGCTATTAATAATGGCCATAGTACCGTTGTTAATTATGCGGCTATGCAAGCGCAACATAGCGAATTAACCACGTATTTAAAGATGTTGTCGGCAGTAAGCCAAAATGAATTTGACGACTGGGGGAAAACAAAACAACTGGCGTTTTTAATTAATGCTTACAATGCGTGGACTGTGGAGCTGATTGTAACAAATCTATCTAAAGACGGTTCAGACCTTAAATCAATAAAAGATTTAGGCGGATTTTTTAGTTCGCCATGGAGTAAAAAGTTTATTCCGTTATTAGGGGAAACACGTAGTTTAGACAATATAGAACACGACTTAATTCGTGGCGCGGTTGACGAAAAAGGTAAGCCAAAGTATAACGACCCTCGTATTCATTTTGCGGTAAACTGTGCGAGTATTGGTTGTCCTGCATTGCGTGAAGAAGCTTACACCGCTGATAAATTATTACAGCAGCTTGAGCAACAAACTGTACGTTTTTTGTCGGATACCACACGTAATTTTGCGCAGAGTTTTTCATTAAGTTTATCGTCAATTTTTAAATGGTACGGCGAGGATTTTGAAAAAGGTTATAACAACACGCATTCGTTAGAGGAGTTTATGTTGCAGTATCCTGAAGCTCTTAATTTAACGCCTGTTCAACAAAAAGCCCTTAAAGAGGGTGATATGAAAATACAGTTTTTAAAATATAACTGGGATCTAAATGCACAACATTAAGTGTTGGCAAGCTTTAACGCGATACTGCTTTTGTAGTGTCGCGTTTTGCGTTTGTATTAACTTGTTTTCTACTGTGTTATTTAACACCGCCTTTGCTTATTCAGTTGAACCACAAAACGATATAAGCCAAATAAGTGAAATAAACCTAAAAGAACACTGGCAACAAATTGAAAAAAAAGGAAGAAACCAAAACGTATACTTTCATGCGTGGGGCGGAGATCCACAAATAAATGCCTACATACAGTGGGTTGCACAACAGGTTAAAGCGCAATACCAGATCACTTTACACCATGTTAAGTTAAGCGATACCAGTGAAGCGGTTAGCCGAGTTTTAGCTGAAAAATCGGCAAATAATCATAATCAAGGCAATGTTGATTTGGTGTGGATCAACGGTGCTAATTTTGCCACCATGGCTCAGCACTCATTATTATTAAAAGGTTGGGCAGATAAACAGCCTAACTTTATTTACACCGATTCTGAACATAATCCTGCAGTAACACTAGACTTTGGTGTACCAACGCAAGGTATGGAATCACCCTGGGGACAAGCATCACTTACTTTTTATTACGACCAGTTGGCGTCAAATAATCCGCCTCGCAGCTTGTATGAATTACTTCGTTGGAGTAAGAAAAATCCCGGACGATTTAGCTATCCTAAACCCCCTGATTTTTTAGGCATGAGCTTTCTAAAATATGCGTTGGTGGTGTTACATCAACAAAACAGCTTATTAGCTCAAAATCAACTTTATTCACAAGCGACAGCTCAAAATACAGAACAAACATTAAAGCCTTTGTGGGCGTTTTTAGATGAACTTCACCCTAATTTATGGCGTAAAGGTAAGCACTTTATACAAAGTGGTGTAGAAATGCGTCGTTTAGTGGATGATACTGAGTTGAGTTTAGCGTTTACCTTTTCTGCGCCAGAAGTTCCTGCAGCCGTAAAGCGTTACGATTTACCTTATAGCATTCGTAGTTATGCAATGGACGATGGCAGTTTAAGTAATACGCATTTTGTCGCAATACCTTATAACGCTAGCCATCAGCAAGGTGCACAACTTGTCGCTAACTTTTTATTAAGCCCAAAAGCTCAAGCGTATAAACAACAAGCGGATATTTGGGGCGATCGCAGCGTACTTATTTCATCAACATTAAATAGCGAACAACAAGCCTTGTTTAAAACACAAAAACCTCACCCAAGTGCGCTACCTTTTAACAGCATAAAAAGTACCTTAAGCGAACCCCATCCAAGTTGGGTTGAAGCAATAACTCAAGGTTGGCAAACACGTTATGGAGTCACTCCATGACAGTAACTAACAAGGTGCAAGTTAACCAAACGCAGGGTGTCAATCATTCTACCGATTGGTTTACGCGTGTGGCTACCTTTAGCCCTAAGTTTTTATTGCTGCTTTTAATTGTTCCTGTATTTGGTGGTTTAATTGGCGTGTTATTACCAGCATTTGGCTGGGCGCCTGCACTTAATCAGTACAGCGTAGGGCTACAAGGGTTCAACGCGCTTTGGCAAACGTTAGGTCTTACTCAAATGATAAGCTTAAGTATTGCTACCGGATTAATAAGCACCGTACTCGCTTTTGTTATTACTCTGATGATCTTAGCGGCATTTTTTAACAGTGTTTGGCTTGACCGTATTCAACAAATATTGAGTCCTATTTTAGTTATTCCTCATGCGGCAGCAGCGATTGCGGTAGGCTTTTTAATTGCGCCATCGGGTATGGTTTCTCGTTTGTTTTCTCCGTGGCTAATTGGTTGGGAGTTAGCACCTCATGGTATTTTCCCTCACGACCCTTATGGCATTAGTATTATGTTAGGTTTAACGTTAAAAGAGTTACCGTTTTTGTTGCTTATGGCCTTAGGTGCATTGGCTCAACCTGAGTTAGGGAAAAAATTACGCCAACAACATAAAGTGGCACTTAATTTAGGTTATTGTCCAATAACAGCGTTTTTTAAAGTGGTATTACCGAGTTTATATCCGTTGTTACGTTTACCTCTTTTAGCGGTATTAGCTTATGCCAGCTCAAGTGTAGAAATGCCGTTAATTTTAGGCCCTAATACACCACCAACACTTGCCGTTGCTATTATGCAGTGGTTCAACGATGTTGATTTAAATCTTCGTATAAAAGCTTCTGCTGGCGCGTTATTACAATTAGCATTAACAGGCGGATTATTAGTACTTTGGTTACTAGGTGAAAAAACGGTTAAGTACTTATTTTGTGAATCGTTAACCAATGGTAAACGTGAATACGGCGGCACTTATTGGCAAATCATTACTGCAATTGTGACCACCTTAGTTATTGTATTTATTGCACTAGCGCTAGTGGGATTAGTTTTATGGTCAGTTGCTGGCTTTTGGCGCTTTCCTGCCACATTGCCAGACTCGTTCACGTTAATTCATTGGCAAAGTGCCGTGATGCAAATAGGCGAACCTTTATTCAACTCGTTATTGATTGGTATTATAACGACGTTACTGGCTATTGCGTTAACACTGCTTTGTTTAGAATATGAACAAATAAAAGGTAAGTTACTTTCGCGTTTTACCAGCTTAATTATTTATATTCCTTTACTTGTGCCCAGTATCGCTTTTTTATTTGGACTTGTGTGGATACAGCAGTTAATCACAGTGCAGGTAAGTTTTATTAGTTATATTAACGTGATTATCGCGCACCTATTGTTTGTATTACCTTATGTATTTTTATCGCTAGCGAGCAGCTACAGGCAATTAGATCCTCGTTTTGCTATTGTTGCCGCAAGCTTAGGTACAAAGCCTAGTAAAGTGTTTTTTAAAGTAAAACTACCACAATTATTTGTGCCTATTTTAATCGCATCAGCATTAGGTTTAGCGATTAGTTTTGGCCAATACTTACCAACATTATTGGCGGGAGGGGGACGTATTAGCACCATTACAACCGAAGCTATTGCACTTGCTAATGGCGCAAGCCGACGCACCAGCGCTGTATATGCACTTATGCAAATGTTATTACCGCTTATTGGTTTTATATTAGCGTGGGTTTTACCTAAGTTTATTTACAAAGCCGCACGTCGTTAAAGGGTCTTAAATGCAAACATCTTTACAGATAAAAAATTTACAACTGTTTCGTCAAAACGAGTTATTGCTGCGTTTAAATGAACAAGTTAATGGTGGTGAAATTCTCACACTTATGGGGCCATCTGGCAGTGGTAAATCAAGCTTACTTAACTGGTTAACAGGTGCACTTCCTACAGGATTTACTGCGGAAGGTGAGGTATGGTTAAACAATAACAACATTACTCAAGTGCCGGCACATTTACGCCATGTAGGCGTGTTATATCAAGACGCTTTATTGTTTTCTCATTTATCTGTAGCCGGCAATATTGCTTTTGCTATGCCTGCTGGTAATAAAAAACAGCGGCTTGAAAAAATTGAAGACGCACTCGAGCAATTAGGCTTAAAAGGTTTAGCTGACCGCCACACCGATAACCTTTCAGGTGGCCAACAAGCTCGTGTCGCGTTATTGCGTGTTTTACTGAGCGAGCCTAAAGCTATTTTACTTGATGAGCCTTTTAGTAAACTTGATTCACAATTGCGTGAAGATACCAGAGCGCTAGTTTTCGAACAAATTCGTTATCATCAACTACCGGCACTTATGGTTACACATGATCATAGCGACGCTAAAGCAGCTGGTGGTAAAGTTATCACCTTAAATAAAACAGAGTAAGTTGTATGTTAGATAAATATATCACGCCGGTTATAAAACCTTTGTTAACGCCTGTTGTCATGTTGCTACACAAACGCAAAATTACTGCCGATCAAATAACATTTTATGGCTTTTTAGTGGGTATGTTAGCGGTGCCATTATTAGCTTTTCAGCTTTGGTATTGGGCACTGGCTGCGATTATAGCAAACCGTATTTTAGATGGGTTAGATGGAGCACTTGCTCGTTATGCTAAGCAAAGCTCAAGTGCGGGGGGCTTTTTAGATATCACCTTAGACTTTTTGTTTTACGCGGCTATTCCGTTAGGCTTTATTTTTTCTGATCCCGAACTTAATGGCATCGCTGGTTCAATTTTACTAGCAACATTTATTGGTACAGGTTCAAGCTTTTTAGCTTTTGCGATTGCCGCTGAAAAATTTAAAATTGATAAACCACAATTCAAATATAAGAGCTTTTATTATCTTAATGGTTTAACCGAAGGTACGGAAACTATAGCTTTATTTATTGCTTTTTGTATTTGGCCACAATCGTTTCCATGGTTAGCTTTGTTATTTTCACTTGCTTGTATGATCACTATTTTTACTCGTATACACGGTGGCTATCACACCCTAAAACAACAAGAAGCGGATATGAAAAGTAAAGTCTTAATAAACGAAGCAGGGCAAGTCTCTGAAATAAATACAGAGGCGAAAAATGACTAACGAAGTATGGTGGCGACTTGGCTGTTTTTTTAGTATTTTAGTGGTTATGATGTTGCTTGAAGGCTGCAAACCTGCGCGACAGTCTCCTATTACTAAAACTAAACGTTGGACTGCCAATTTTGGTTTGGTGTTTGTTTCGTCGATTTTCGCTCGGTTAATTATACCTATTGGTTTAACTGCTGTTGCGCTTTATAACACTGAAAATGCTATCGGCTTGTTTAACCAAGCATTTTATATCAATGTAAACTTACCTTTTTGGCTAACAGTTGTACTAGGCCTATTCATATTAGATATTATTATTTATTGGCAACATAGGTTATTCCATGTCGTTCCTATGCTATGGCGTTTACACCGTGTTCATCATGCTGATGCGCATGTAGATACTAGTACAGGCCTACGTTTTCATCCTATCGAAATCGTATTAAGTATTGTTATCAAACTACTTGTTGTTACCGCGTTAGGTATACCTGCCATTGCCGTACTTATATTTGAAATTACTCTCAATGGTTTAGCGTTATTTAACCATGCTAACATTCGCTTACCTCAAGCGATTGAAAAACCATTACGCCTCGTATTAATGACGCAAATTTTGCATAGAATTCACCACAGCCAAGTGGTTAAAGAAACCAATTCAAACTACGGTTTTAGTGTTATTTGGTGGGATAAATTATTTGGCAGTTATAAAGATTCAGCCATTAAAAGTGATGGTGATCTTGATATCGGATTAAGCCAATACCCTCAAGCTAAACAAAACGCCTCGCTTTGGGGATTATTAATTATGCCGTTTAAAAATAAATAAATACAATTGGTCTATTCTTAGCATATTTATAAGACATGTATATATTTGGTTAGTAGTTTAAAAAATTATTTGAGTGTATGTAGTAACGTTATTTATTGGAGTTTATATGCCTGAAAAAATAATAAGTTTTGAATTAGAAACTGATTTGCTAATGGCATTAGAAAGTCTTTCTTCATCATTAAAAAAAATAAAAAATGGTAGAGAGAGTTATTTGAAGTGGGCATTTATATTCGGTCATACTGCTTTACAAAGTACTATGTGTTTATCATTAATTACAACGTCATCTTTTCTCGTCCGAAATAAAAGCTTTTATCAAGAGGATGCAGGTGATTTAGATAATATTGAATGGTTATACCAAAAACTTCAAAAGCCTGAATTTCTTCCTTATACAGGTAGTAAAATAATCCCTAAAAATGAATTAAATCAGATAAAAAATATTCAGAAAATTAGAAATACATTTATTCATCAGCAGCCTGATTTATATATTTTTACTTTTAAAGAACTTTTCGATTTTATTATATTGATGGTTCGTTTAATTCGTTTTCTTGTAAGTCAAAGTGAGAGAATGTCTTTCGGTGGAAATGTAAATAAAAAATGCTTTGAGGATTGGCTTGATATATTAGAAAAGCAATTGAGAGTAAGTCTATAAAAATATTATTGTAAATATCTACATGATTTCAAATATAAATATTATATTAGGTTATTATTTCTATACATTTACCAATTTTATTTGTTTCAACCTAAGGAATAAAAATCGTGGTTATTGATTGGGGGGTAGTGAGTTCTGCTGCTACAGCGGTTGGTTCTTTAGTTACTGCATTAGGTGTAGGGTTTGGTGCATGGCAAATCAGAGTAGGTAAAGAGCAAGCACAGGCAGCATTTGAAGACAGTTTAGATCAACAATATCGTACTTTGTCAATGGAGCTACCCGTTAACGTGCTGATAGGCGAACCCATTGAAGAAAGTGAAAGAAATAAAGTCAGAGAGCTTATTTTTAACTATCTTGATTTATCAAACGAGCAAGTTTATTTAAGAGCGAAAGGCCGTGTTTCAAAGCATACATGGGCCTCTTGGTCTATGGGAATAAAGCTGCTGCTAGCAAAACCTTCGTTTAAAGAAGTGTATAACGAAGTAAAAGATAAATCTGACTTTACCTATTTAAACCGGCTAGTTGCCTCTGACTTTAGTTCAGATCCAAAGAGTTGGTATAAGTAGCCCTTCTACTTAATGATTAAACTATATTGAACCGTATCATGATAAACATTGTAAATTTTGAACATAACAAGTTAACCATCAAAAATTGGCAACTCAATAAAAATGAAAGTTGGTGTGTATTAGGGCGAAATGGCTCAGGAAAACAATACATAGATCAACTCTTAACAGGTGATTTATCGCCTTATTCTGCAGAGCAGCTCACCTTACCCGATAAAAATAAAGTCGGTATGATCTCGTTTGAAACTCAGCAAGAGGTTTACGAGCATGAGCTGAAAATAGACGCTAGCGACTTTATTAACGCGAATGACATTGGTACTCAAGCGAAAGACTTTTTACCTGAAAGCAAATGGAACGATCCCTTAATAGCTGAGTTTGGTTTAAGTCATCGTCTTGAAACTGGCTATCGCCAATTAAGTACAGGTGAGGGGAGAAAACTCTTAATACTACAAGCCATTTTTAATGGTATTGAGCTTTTAGTGTGCGACAACCCATTTGATAGTTTAGATGTAGAGTCGTGTGATGCTTTATCGAAAGCCTTAGAGCGTTTATCTTCAAACGGTATTAGCATAGTATTGATGTTAAGTAACCGACAAGATATTCCAAGCTGGTGTAATAACATAGCCTTTATTGAGCGAGGGCAGTTTGATGTTATTGGTAAGCTAGAAAACACTGAAACTAAAAATCAACTAGACGCTTTATTAGCGCCCATTCCTGATGAAACAACTTGGCCTGAAAACACTAAACAGTTGTCAGATTACCAGCATTCTTACTTAGTTAAATTAAACCAAGGTAGAGTTCGTTATAGTGGCGTAAATGTTTTTGAAAATTTAGATGTTGCCATTAAGCCTTTACAACACACTTTAATTACGGGTAAAAACGGTAGTGGTAAATCAACCTTAATGCAGCTTATTACCGGAGATTGTCCGCAATGTTATAGCAACGATATACAGGTACTTGGTTATCAACGAGGCTCTGGCGAAAGTATTTGGGAACTTAAAAAACAAATGGGTATTGTAAGCTCAGAAATGCATCGACAATACCGCGTTAACTGCGATTTATTAACTGTGGTACTTTCAGGCTTTTACGACTCTATTGGTTTGTACGAACAGCCAAGCCCGTCACAAGTGATTATTGCTCGCCAGTGGTTAAAAAAAATAGGTTTGTTAGCCCATCAACACAGTGTGTTTAACAGCTTAAGTTATGGTGAACAACGCTTAGCATTAATTGCTCGCGCTTTGGTTAAATCACCTTACTTAATTATTTTAGATGAACCAACCCAAGGTCTAGATGAATTAAACCGACATAGATTACTCAACTTTTTAGAGCACTTAGACAAGCAAAAACATAGCACTATGTTATTAGTCAGCCATAGAGAAGATGAGTTTTTACCTATATTTAAGCAGCATATAAAGCTATGAATTTAAAAACAATAATATATCGAACATACTAATTAAATTTTTTCTTCAATATTTTTATTTAATTCTGAAACCTTAACTTCTCGAACTTCTACAGACGTTATTACTTCAAAAAATGAATATCTCCATATCCCAGTATTGTTATGGTCCCAACACTAAAATATATTGCCTGATAAAGGACAATTCTTTGTTTAAGAACCCTAAAGGAGAAAAGTAATACACGAGAGCAAAAATAATTATCGAAGGAAATACAATGCGAGTAATTTTTTAACTGATACTCATAATTCCTTGGCGGCGCATCACTAAGCGGCGCAAAAAAATAGTTGAGTGAAATGTACAAGAAAAGAGTGTTAGTCAACTTTTTAACATTCGTTTGAGTAACTTAAGTCTTACTACTGTATATCTCAATTAAAATTTTGGCAGCTTTATTTTTGGTGTGGTACCTATCTCCTCTACGCTAAGCGTCGGAACCACTCGCTGTAATTTTTCAGCTCCGTACTTATTGCGAACCTTGTCTGAAAGAGATTCCAACTGTGTTACAGGCATTCCCTTTCTGACCAGTTTTAATAAATCTTTCATTTTTTCTTCTGAAATATCTGGAGGTGATACCGCTACTGTTTTAAGCCTATACGTACTTGGACCCATAAATTTGTGGCTAGTAGCTACTTTTACTACTTTCCAGCTAGGGCCAAAGGTTCTAACGGCCCAATACATTACGCTAGCTTTTGCCTCGGATACACCATTAGCCTTCATTCCATAGTAAAAATTACGGTGAGTATCATGAGATGTACGTTTTTTAGTATCACAATATTTGTCATGGATTATCGAAGCGTGGATATATTTACCGCTCATAGGTCCACCAACAAATGACCAGGCTAACTTGGGGATTGAAGCTCCATCGACCTCCCAGTTTTTAGGTACTTCCCATTTAAAACCGTTGGGATCAGTAAAAGAAAAGTTATCTAACAGTATGAAAGTGGGTCTTCCCTCGTCATTAGTCTTTACTTTAAAACTAGGTTCACCAGAAAACTCACCAAAATATTCTACTTCACCCGCATAAGTTGTAACGGCAAATATTGCTAACGCAGTGAAAAGTACAAATAGCGATACTGAACTCAATTTCCTATACATAAATACTCCCTATTTCTGTGGTGTAGAGCATAACAGTTGATTTGCAAGAATCTGTTTAATACTAAATATTTACAAATTTAGATTAAGTCACTTTAATCGAAATATCAATAATACAACTTTTTTACTATGCTAACAGCTACATGAAAGACGGAGATAATCTTACTTTATTGTAGCAAGCAGAGGATATAGTGATATGTATGTTTAGAATAATTCAACATACTGTGATTTGTCAGCTTTAACCCTCTAATATCCTTATTGAAATAGCTGCGGCTGAGGTTCGGTTATCAACGCCTAGCTTTTTAAATATTTGTTCTAAATGTTTGTTAACTGTACGTGGACTCATTGCTAATATTTGCGATATTTCCCAGCTGGTTTTACCATACGACACCCAATAAAGCACTTCTGACTCGCGCTTGGTAATAGGCAGTTTAGCTTTTAAATCTTCAGGTGATTTTTGTACGCTGGTTTGAACAATTCTCAATAAATGTAAGTTGTCTTGCTTGCGTTCATACGAAATATTAAAAGGTGAAGTAAAGCAGTTAATCAGCAGGTGGTTGTTTGTGTCTGTAGTGTCGGTTGAACTATCGGTAATGTTTGTAGCAACGGTGGTGTTTAGCCAAGTTTTAATGCTTTCTGCGAGTGTACTCCAAGGTGTCATATTGTCTTGTGCAAGCTCGTCTATTATTTCGTGTACTTGTGGTGTTGCCCAAGCTAAACGACCTTCGTTACTTACGCAAAACACGTTTTTACCTGCATGATCTAATGCATCTTGTGCACTTAGGGCTAATTTCGCGGTATTTACATGTGTTTTAATACGCGCAATAACTTCATCGGGTGATATGGGTTTAGTCACATAATCAACACCGCCTGCGTTAAAGCCTTTTACCACATCTTCAACATCGGTTAAGCCTGTCATAAAAATAATAGGGGTGTTAGGGAGTAGTTCTTTTAATTTTTTACAGGTTTCAAAACCGTCCATTTCAGGCATTACAGCATCAAGCAAAATAACGTCTGGCTGTACTTTTTCAACAATGGAAAGCGCCTGTAAACCATTAAGTGCGACTAACGCGGTATAGCCTTGAGTATTCAGGGCAACGTTTAACATGCCTAAAGACTCAGGTGAGTCGTCAACCACTAATACTACATCACTCATTTTATTGTTCATTACTTACTTCTTATCATTAGTTTGATTAATGAGCTCGTTAAGATATTGAATTATTTTAGGAAAGTTACACTGTGCAACATATTCATTCAACTGTGATTTTACGTTATTAGGTAAAACAAACTCATTGTCTATTTTTGTCATTTGTTCTTTAAATCCTGATAAATAACCTATTTCAGCAATGGCGATTAAAGATTGGTAATGCTCAGCATTTACTGCGGAGCTAACTTCTATCGCTGGGTCATTATCGGTGTTTTCAGCGTCATTTTGAATGTTTTCGTATTGCCACTCTATAGATAAACACTGCGCTATTTTCCCTAATAACGAATCGATGTTAATGGGTTTAGCTATGTAGCCATTATGAAAAGCTTCAGCTTGTTGGTTAGCTTCTATATCTCTCGCATTAGCTGAAACCATGATAATAGGTAACGTATATTTTAACTGCCTAATTTGCTTGGCCATTTGCCAACCGTTTGTTTCTGGCATTCTTACATCTAGCAACATTAAATCAACAGTGTTACTTTCTAGTACGGCGAAACCTGTAGTCGCATTAGGTGCTAGTAACACATTAAAACCTAACGGTTGCAGCAAGTCTCTCATTAATCGATGTTGGTTCGAATCATCGTCTACCACCAATATCGTTTTTTCTGCTCCAGCATAAGAAACCGCTTTAGTAATAGCGTATTCAGGCTGTTTTTGGTTTTCCTTCGTTTGCGATAACAATAAACGTAATTTAAAGGTAGAACCTTGCCCAATAACGCTAGTTAAGGTGATTTCTCCGCCCATTAGTTCAGCTAAAGAACGCGATATAGTCAGCCCTAAACCTGTACCACCAATGGCTTGTGTATGAGCGTTTCTTATTTGTTCAAAAGGTTTAAAAACTAATTCTTGGTTAGCTTTTGATATGCCAACACCGGTATCGGTAATACTGAACTGGGCTACATTATTTCGGTACGAGACATCAACATTTACCGAGCCTTTTTCAGTGTATTTAATCGCGTTTGATATTAAGTTAATTAAAATTTGTCGAAAGCGCTGTTTGTCTGTAGCCACGTAAACGGGCAAGTTTTTACTAATGTTATAAGTAAATTTAATACCTTTTTGGCTGGCTTGCATTTGAAACATTTCAACTAATTGCATTAGTATTGAATACAGATTGAAATCGTCTTTTTGCAGGGTGATTCTTCCTGCTTCTATTTTAGATATCTCTAGTAAACCCTCAATTAAATCAGCAAGGTGTTCACCGTTTCTTTTTACTATGGATAAGGTTTCTCGTTGTCTTGTTGGTATTTCACTGTCTTGACTCAATAGCTGAGCATAACCCAGTAATACATTAAGTGGGGTACGTAATTCATGGCTTAATCCGGCTAAATATCGGCTTTTAGCTTCGTTGGCAGACTCGGCTACCTCTTTTGAATTTTGTAATTCAAGAGAGGTTTTTTTATGGGCGTCAATTTCTTTAGCTAAGGCATTAGTTTGTGATCTTAGCTCTTTTAAAGCAGCACGGTTGCCACTTCGCGCTAGAATAAATAGCCAACTGACTATGCCAATAATAATCAGCAACAAGAAGAATATTTTAATCAAGGTGTTCGCAAAAACCGTTTTAATGCCTTGATCATCTAATGGAACTTGTAAATAAATAAGAAATAATATGCCAGCACCAACAAAACTTAAACTTAGTGTTACTGCTACAAATTGCATCAGTGGAGTAGTGAGTTTTCTTAGTATTGACGTGGTTAAAAAACGATTGAAAAAATGATGTGATTGTTTCGCTATAGTCGCTTCTGGCCTACATTGATCGCCACATCTCACATCAAGACTACAGCAAAGTGAACATATGGCATTATTGTAAGCAGGGCAGTAGGTCATGTCTTCTTGTTCAAACTCGTTTTCGCAAATATGACATTTGGTTGATTGCTTAATTTCGGGCATATTATTGTTAACCAGATAGAACTTACCCTTAGTTAACATGCCAATTAATGGCACCGTAATAAAAGGTAAACCAAAAGCAATAAACGACGCTAATGCTTTAACGGTTTCGCCGTACCAACCAAAATGCGCAGTAAAACCCACAAAGGTTGCAATAATCATTGAGCCCACACCAACAGGGTTTATATCGTGTAAGCGCGAACGTTTAAATTCAATACCTTTTGGGCTAATACCTAAAGGTTTGTTAATAATTAAATCAGCCACAACCGAACTAAGCCAAGCCAGTACAACTACTGAATAAACCGTTAGCATTTTTTCAATGGTTTGATAAATGCCTAGTTCCATTAATAGCAGCGCAATGGCTAAATTAAACAGCATCCACACAACACGACCAGGGTGATTATGCGTGGCGCGTGAGAAAAAATTAGACCAAGCCAAAGAGCCTGCATAAGCGTTAGCCACGTTAATTTTTAATTGCGAAATTATCACAAAACTACAGGCAACAATCAGGCTGATGTTGGCATTGTCGAACACATAGCTAAAAGCTAAATTGTACATATGCGCCGGATCGCCAGCCAACGCAAATGAAACTCCTTGTTGTAAAGCAAAGTAAGCTAAAAACGATCCTAATAGTAGTTTTAAGCCACCAAATATTATCCACCCGGGGCCTGCAGATACTAAGGCTAACCACCATTTCCATGGGCTTTTTTTAGGTTTTTCAGGTAAAAATCGTAAAAAATCGACTTGTTCACCAATTTGAGCAACCAGCGCTAACAATACAGCAGAGGCCGAACCAAATAATAATAGATTGAACGACGCACCCGTTTCACCTGCATTACCGGTATAATTAAACCATGCTTGAAAGTCAGTATCAGCATGACTAAACACAAAAAACAAAGGTAGCACTTGTAATACAGCCCAAATAGGCTGAGTCCATACCTGAAACTTACTGATATAAGCAATACCGTGGGTAACTAAAGGAATAACCGCAACAGCGCTAATCACATAGCCAATATATAAGGGGAGATCAAACAACAGATAAAGCGCCATCGACATAACAGCCGCTTCAAGCGCAAAAAATATAAAAGTAAACGAAGCATAAACCAACGAGGCGATAGTTGAACCAATATAACCAAAACCCGCACCACGGCTGAGTAAGTCTATATCTACGCCATATTTTGCTGAGTAATAACTTATCGGTAAACCATTAAAAAATATAACGAATACAACGGCTAATATTGCCCATGCCGAATTAACAAAACCATAATTTAAGGTTATCGCGCCACCTATAGCTTCTAATACTAAAAAAGAAACAATGCCTAAGGCTGTTATTGCTATTTTACTGAACGAATGATGACGTGCGCGTTTAGCGGTAAAGCGCAAGGCAAAATCTTCCATCATCTCGTTAGCAACAAGCTTATTGTAAGTTCTGCGTGTGGGTAATATTTTTTGATTAGACTGCAATTTATCTATCTTTTCACTAATGATTTAAGGGAGATGCGCGTAGCGCGTAGTTTACACAAAAATAGAATGTTGATACATGCGTAGTTTTACGTATCTAAATTTACCAGTGTATTTGTTTATAAGGAAAAATGTATGTTTTTTATTCTTATCACATTATAATTTATGGTAGGATTAAGTATGACTTAATCTTATCTTATTCGATTGAGTCTAATAAATAGGAGTAAATCATTATGCCGATGATTAAAAAAAGCATTACAGTAACAGACCAACAAGAACAATGGATACAAGCGCAAATAGCGACGGGGCATTATGCTAGCGATAGTGAAATATTTCGTGATCTTATTCGTAAAGAGCAGCAGCGCAATACTCAAATAGAGAATATTCGTAATGAGCTTATTAAAGCTGAAGGGCGAGGTTTCACAGATAAAACGCCTCAAAATATCATGCAAGACGTAATTAAACGAAAGCAAGCTAATGGCGAACTATAAACTTAGTGAGGTAGCAGCTGAAGATATTGCGCAAATATTTGAATTTGGCATTGATACCTTCGGTTTAAATGCTGCTTCAAATTACATTGAAGGCATGACGGTTCGCTTACAACAACTTGCCGAATACCCTCTACAGTATCAAGCCGTAGATGATATTCGAGAGGGCTATCGACGTAGTGTTTATAGAAGCCACGCTATATATTATCGTATTGGCGAAAATTGTATTGATATCATGCGTATATTACGCAATCAAAATTTGGAATCTTCTTTTGATTAAGATAGATTACAAGTACTTATGTTTTTCCAATTATTTAATGAAAAATATCTAATAGTTAACTAGATAATGTGGAATATTAAAATGGACTTACCTTATTTTGTTAGAAAACATTAATGAATTTAATAGCGTAGAAAAAAGCGACTTTTCAACTTGCTTAGATGTAATTGAACATTCCCACCAAATATCAGGAATTGATACGACCTTAAGGTTTCATCACTTTAAGTTTAACGCAAATAAACAACCCATGATAAAAGCACTGGCTAATACGCTATATTCTTACATCATTGACTACTGTTTATCTGCTAAAAATAGAGATGATAAACTATCAAATAGACAGGCCACTATATTAACTAAAGAGGCTAGAAAGCTATTTAGACACCCTGAAATTACTGACGAATCCCCTGATAAAACAGGAGAGGCAGGGGAAACCTTACTCTACTTTTTGATGGAAGCTGTTTTAGGTGCACCTCAAATTGTTGCGAAAATGGAACTTAAAACAAATCACAAAGATGAAGTTAAGGGCTCTGACGGAATTCATGCTAAATGGAACGATGAGCTTAATATCGTTGATTTTTATTTTGGTGAAGCAAAGCTATACAAGCAGGCATCATCAGCTATTGATTCGGCTTTAAAAAGTATTTCTGACTTTCATGATATTAAGATGTATGAGCATGAGTTTTCAATGGTCACTAAACATTTTAAGTATGCTGATGACAGTGTTAAAGAACAAATATCAAACTTGTTTATTCATGGTGAAGCGGGTAGCGGGGTTCGAGTTAATCACTCTTGTTTAATTGGGTATGATTTTAATGGATATAAAACTTGTTCGGGAAAAAACCATATTGAGATTGAGAAGGATTTTAGAGATATATTTATAAGTGACAGTAGTAGAATAACTTCTCTCCTTCAGAAAAAATTTGATAAATTTGATAAAAAACATCTGGCATTTGATGTGTTTATGATCCCTTTTCCATCAGTCGTTGAATTTCGAAATGCTTTTAATGAGGCATTAGACTAAAAATGGAGAATATGGAGCCGTTAATAGAAAAATTAGAAATAGTTAGTATCCAGCATCAATTATCCAATATTCATGCTGATAATATATCTATTCTTAATGAGAAAGACATTCGTAGTTTGTTGGGAGGGGCTTCTATACTTTCACTTTCGACTGAACCTGAAGAAAAGTCACTGGCATATGAAATAGTTTCTAGATTATTAGAAATAACCGATGGAAAAGATCATAAAGTCACCAATGCTGCTGAAGTTGTACTTTCAAGATTGGGTAACTTTCCAAGTCGTAAACTTTTAAGGAATAGACATAACTCTAGCGAAGAAGATTTACCTGTTTTCTTGAAAATGGAATGTATAACACGAGAAATTGAAAACACTATTTTTATAAATGAACATGAAGATAATGTTATTCAGTTAACAGACTTCCAATATGAATTTTATGAATCACTTAAGAAAGAGAAAAATTTAAGTATTTCAGCCCCAACCTCTGCTGGAAAATCTTTTGTATTAGGCTTAGATTTAGTTAGAAAGTTTAAGTCAGGTAAAGATAATAGTATCGTTTATGTTGTACCTACCAGAGCTTTAATTTCAGAAGTATCTTTAAGAGTCAGGAAGTCTTTGAAAGAAAATGAGTTAGAGGAAGTAATTGTTCGTACAGCTCCTTTTCCTGTTTCAAAAAAGCATATAAGAACTGGAGTTATTTATGTTTTAACTCAAGAACGATTGATGAGCTATTTAAATGCTGATGAGGCAGAATCCCCTTTTATTTCAGCTCTTATTGTTGATGAAGCTCATGAGGTTCAAAAGGGAAAAAGAGGCATATTGCTTCAAAATACTGTTGAACTAGTTATAAGGAAGTTCCCTAACTGTGACGTATTATTTGCTAGTCCATTAATTAAAAACCCTGGCTATTTTTTGAGTCTGTTCGATAAAGTAGAAACAGGAAAATTTTTTACTGAAACGATTTCTCCAGTATCACAAAATATTCTTTTATTATCTGAAATCGCAAAAAAACCAAGTCTTATTAATATACAACTATTGGCTAGTAAATGTACTGTTAATATTGGCGATTTAAATTTAGGTTTTAGATTTAGAGATGCTAAGCCTTTACAAAAAGCATCATTAGCTAAGGCAATTGTTAAAAAGAATGAATCTGTCATTATTTTTGCTAATGGCCCTACAGATGCTGAAAATGTTGCAAATAAATTATCGGAAATTAATAATGATTTTATTGTTACCCATGAAGTTCAGCTGTTCATCGATTTTTTAATAAAAGATATTCATCCTGATTATGCCTTAATAAAGTGTTTGCGAGGAGGTGTTGGTTTTCATTATGGAAAAATGCCTTCTATTGTTCGTACTGGTATAGAACATTTATTTAAAACACAAAAAATCTCTTTTATTTGTTCAACGAGCACTTTACTTCAAGGTGTAAATTTACCTGCAAAACATATAATAATTGAAAACCCTCAATCTGGAGTAGGTGTGCCTATGTCACGTTCTGATTTTCAGAACTTGTCTGGAAGAGCAGGTCGTTTACTTCATGAGTTCCATGGCAATATATGGTGTTTGAGACCTGATACATGGACAGAACCATCTTATCAAGGTGAAAAGCTTCAGGAGGTAACAGCAGCGCTTGATACTGTAATGAAAGATGGAGGGCTGCTAATTCAAGATTTATTAAATGACAATTTAGAAAATGATAAAAGACAAGGTGAAGCTGAAATTGCTTTAGGTAAATTGTACCACGATATACATTTTTCTGATTTATCTACAGTTGATAAGTATCAAAGTGAAGAAAATAAAGAGGCTTTGGATCAAACTATCGAACAGTTAACAAACTTAGAAATTACAGTAGATAAAAATATTCTGGAAAGGCACAAAGCAATAAGGCCGGATCACTTACAAAATTTATACGATGTTTTAACTGAATTAGAGTCCTTGGAAGACTATATGTTAATTGCCCCATTTTATTCTGAAGCTAAAGATAAAATGGGAAATGCATTTCAGTTAATCATTTATTGCTTTGATTTAAGAATTTCAGAACAATATAAAAATTGGATAATTTATTTAGCTCAAGAATGGATATGGGGTAAAAAGCTAGGTAGTGTTTTAGTTAACCGAGTGGAGTTTATCCAAGAGCGAGACCCGAATAAAAGTACATCAAGTATTATTCGAGATACTTTAGGAGTTCTCGAAGAGCAAGTGCGCTTTCAATTGGTAAAGTATTTTTCAGCATACATAGATGTTTTAAAATTAGTTTTACTTGAAAAAGGTAAAGATCCTGATGATATTTCTATAGAGCCATATCATGTATATTTAGAGTTTGGTTCATTTAAACCAGAAGCTTTAAGTTTAATGGCTTTAGGGCTATCAAGGTTCACTGCATTATACTTAGTTGGTAAATTTGCGACAAGTGATGATCCAGAAATAGAAGAATATTTAGGCCTATTGAAAACAATGAATATTGACGCGATTGATATGCCTGCACTATGTAGAGAGGAGATTAGAAGGTAGTGTTCAAAAATCTGTGTCATTTCAGTAAACTAGTAAAAACAGGAATGACACATGACAAATCAATTCAATTTCGAAGATGCAGTTAAAGCACTTCAAGCAG
>NZ_MUZU01000015.1 GCF_002000085.1 Pseudocolwellia agarivorans | reverse complement strand
AACGCAGTAGCGCCGATGGTAGTGTGGGAGTTCCCATGTGAGAGTAGGACATTGCTAGGCTTCTCATTCAAAGAAAAGGCTATCCTAACGGATAGCCTTTTTTTGTGAGCGAAGGGAAATCTCATACCAATTGATATCATGATCAAGTTAGACTGAGATGTTCGTTAAAATTATAATGTTTCATATAGCGGTTTGCTCTCTTTCAGCCAGCCTATAGGTTTCAACGATCTCTTCATAAAACTAAAGTCTAGTTAAATCATTCTAACTATATTATTGTCATTTTTTACTTCTATATAGTGAACTGCTAGGTTAATCATCATGAGTAGGACCTTCGCGTGAACGATTGGGGCATGTGGCGCTATAGACTTTTTATTTAGGTTATATGTGATTAATGTTTCTGTTTGTCGAGTCAACAATTAGGCTTATTCAAATATTTAATTGCTCTGATGCATAATATTGCTGAGCAAATAGAACCTCTTAAATTTATCTCTGAGCTTAGTATTGATAATACCTTTAAATATTAAATATTAAAGATAAAGTATCTACTAAAAATAAAAATATTATAAAATTTGTTAT
Source organism: Pseudocolwellia agarivorans (assembly GCF_002000085.1). Classification (GTDB taxonomy): domain Bacteria; phylum Pseudomonadota; class Gammaproteobacteria; order Enterobacterales; family Alteromonadaceae; genus Pseudocolwellia; species Pseudocolwellia agarivorans. Next base: position 80,263 of record NZ_MUZU01000015.1, on the reverse strand, counting down.
CTCTAGCTAAAGTTAAATAGAGGAGTATTTGTTAGAGAGTTTATGTTTATAAAGATCTTTAAATCTTTTTTATTTCTTAAATAGTTATTAAATTTTTTTAGAAGATAGTTAGGGATAGGAAATTCACTGTTTACGTTTTTTTTAAACCCCATATCGATATATAACCGTTGTAATTTTTTATCCGCAAAACAAATAATATGGCTATGCTCGTTTTGTAGTGCTTTAATTAATAATTGTGCATAACCCTTTCTCCTATGAAGTTCAGTAATTAGTAATGCGTGTAGTAATCCATATTGACTATTATTAGTGATATAAGAAATTATTACACTGCCAATGATGATGCTATCTCTCCTTATTATATAAGTATGATCGTAGCCCATAAAACTCGCTGAGTAGTTGTTGTCTTTATAAAAGCGTTTAATATCTTTTTTATCTTGTTTCGTCGCTTTATTTATTTCAAACATTTTTAGTTGTTCTTCAGTACTATCGGCTATTGAGTTACGTATTTTACAGCGAAAATAATAATAAAATCTGCTAATTATTTTTTATTACATGCCGATATAAATATTAAGATGGCTTGTGGGTGTGCTTAATTGCTTGTAGATAATATAAAAAATGAGATATTAATAAATGAATTGCAGTTAGGCGAGCAGCTTAACCAATGTGTTCATAAAAAAGAGCGGTCTCAATTTTCTTTATTACTGGCGATGCTTACTGATGATGTTCAAGCTCACGCACAGTTCTCACTTCCTAAATCAGAAGTAGCTACATCTCAAACAGACGAAGATAATTTAAGGAAGCAGTTTAAGTTACCTCAAGCGCAGCTTTTATCATTAAAGGAAATAGAGCAAGTTGGATCTTACAACCAAGCTGACTTAGTTCAAGGTAATAATTTATCAGAACTCCGTTTACTCAATGCCATTAACCCACCCCCTCTTGCCTTTAGAGACGACAAAAAATTTATAGCAAAAAATATACTAGAAAATACTAGTCTTTATTGTCAGAAAAAGTATAAGAGTAATAATTTAGATAACGACTTTAAAACAGCTAGGTTAGATTTTAAAGCTGCAGAGTGGTTAAACGCTATAAATAAAAGTATGAATTCAACAATGGAAAAGTCTGTTATTTAAAATTTTAAAATTTTAAATATAAATTTTCACCATATATATAAAAAAACCAGCGATTAAGCTGGTTTTTTATTTAACAGTAGAATGTGTTTACATCATGATGTTATTGAGGCTTTGTTGGGCCTGCTGAGCTTTTATTTATAACACTAGATACCATAGCAGCACGGCCCGATATCGTGTGTTTAGGCCTTTCTTCAAGACTTAATGAAGCTGTTGGGATATCTCCTACAATGGCGGTTGCAACTGGTTTAGTCATCGGTGAGGATGCTTTACCTTGTTTAACATTTGCGGCTGCCTTTGTACCTTTTGGCATTTTAGCTTTTCTTACCGTTTTAGGTTTAACAGGTTTTGTTTCTTCTGTTACAGTTTCAATTTTAGTATCTGTATCTGTAACAGCAGAAGCGTTTTCTATTGTATTACCTTGTTCTATAGGAGTTGTTTCTGTTTTGTTAATTACTTCACTTTCAACAACTACTTCAACGGTAGTATTAGTTTGTTCTGAAACTTCAACTGCTTCATCAACATTAGTTTCAACAGGTGTCGTTTCTAGCTTATCCGTTTCTTGAGTAACTTGTTCTACAGCCGGTTTCTCAGGAATCGTATTTTCGATAACAGGAGCCTCAGTAGACAATTCAGAAGTTGTTGCTACTTTAGTAACCATAGTAGCATTCACTGCTTCAACTTTAGTTTCTTCATCTGTTGTTGGCGTAGGCTGTTTAGCTACCACTTCGTGTGATACTTTTTCTTTAGCTGAAGCTGGTTTAGCTTTTTGAACTTCAGGAGTATTGTCTACTGAAGAGCTTTCCACATTAGTATCATCAAGAGGTAAGTTCTGTTGAACTTCACCAGTAGAACCTTCGACTGCTACTGTTACTTGAATTTCTGTTGATTCAGGGTAACGAGAGTCAATAGGGTCAGCTTTGTTTTCTGATGTAACTTCAACGCTATTTACTTCTGTATCATTGTTTTGACGACGTCTTCGTTGACCGTTGGTACGTAAATGCCTAGGAGTGCGTCTGTTTCTGGTACGTTCCTCAGTATTACTCTTTTCAGTTACAACAACTGGTGTTTCGCCAGCAGTTGTTGTAGCTGTTGCAACAGTATCTAAAGTTACCTTTTCAGGAGTAGGCGTGGCTTTAGCTGGCACCACATCGTTCGCTTTGTTTGCTTCTGTCGCTTTAGGAGCTGAGCGTTGATCATTTACTCTTACTTTTTTACGATTATTACGACGTTGCCTACGTTCAGCAACTTTTTCTTCTTTAGGCTTAGTCTCTTTATTATGAACAGGTTTACGTGCTGGTTTATTAGATTTAACGTCTTTAGTATCAACATCAGGTTTTGGATGAGGAGTACGTTTCTCGTTACGTTTGTCGTTTCGAGGGTTACGTTTATTATTTTGTCGGCCTTGCTGAGGTCTACGTTTACTGTCTGTTTTAGGAGCTGGTGCTTTTACGGGCTCTTCAACTTTTTCAGTAACAAACAAGTTCTTTAACCAATTTAAAAGGCCGCCACTTGTTTTAGTATTTACTTCTGTTTTAACTGCAGATGCTTGTACTGGTTGTTGTGCTGGAGCATTTTGTTTAGGAGAAGACATGCCTTGTAGGGCTGGTTCGTCTTTCTTAATAGCTTCAGCAAACTTAGGCATTATAGCTTCTTCAACTACCGCTTGTTTGATAGGTAAGTTGTAGCTTGCTTCTGTAATCGTTTCATCTTCTTTTATTCTCACTACTTCATATTGAGGTGTGTCCATATGAGGGTTAGGGATAATTAACACATGAACACCGTGATGTTTTTCAACATGCATTACAGAACGACGTTTTTCATTTAACAGGTAAGTAGCAACAGGAACTGGAACATGTGCTTGAACATGTAAGGTGTTCTCTTTAATCGCTTCCTCTTCCATTAAACGAAGTATAGATAGGGCTAAAGATTCAACACCACGTACATGACCTGTACCATTACAGCGAGGACATACACCTTGGCTAGTTTCACCAATTGATGGACGTAAACGTTGGCGAGACATTTCAAGTAAACCGAAACGAGAAATACGGCCTAATTGGATACGTGCTCGGTCTGGTCTTACAGCATCGCGCATTCTGTTTTCAACTTCACGTTGATGGCGTACTGGCGTCATATCAATAAAATCGATAACAACTAAACCACCTAAGTCACGAAGTCTTAATTGACGGGCTATTTCTTCAGCCGCCTCTAGGTTTGTATTAAATGCTGTTTCTTCAATATCTCCGCCTTTTGTTGCTCTAGCTGAGTTAATATCGATAGAAGTCATTGCTTCGGTAGGATCAATTACAATTGAACCACCTGAAGGTAAACGAACTTCACGTTGAAAGGCTGATTCAATTTGAGATTCAATTTGATAATGAGTAAATAAAGGCACGTCATTTGTGTAAAGCTTAACTTTGCTAATAAAGTCTGGGCGAACAACTTCAATATGCTTTTTAACTTCTTCAAATGTTTTAGGGCGATCTATTAAAATTTCGCCAATATCACGTCTTAAATAATCACGGATTGCTCTTTTTATAACATCAGTTTCTTGATGAATTAAGAATGGAGCAGGGCGATTTTCTGAGGCGTTTTCAATAGCTTTCCAATGATGTAAAAGAACACTTAAATCCCATTCTAATTCATCATAGGCTTTACCCACACCAGCAGTACGAACAATAAGTCCCATGCCTTTCGGTAAATTAAGTTTACTTAAAGAATTTTTAAGATCAGTTCTTTCGTCGCCCTCAATTCTACGAGATATACCACCTGCTCTAGGGTTGTTAGGCATTAAGACCAAATAACTTCCCGCTAAACTGATAAAGGTAGTTAGTGCTGCGCCTTTTTGGCCACGTTCTTCTTTATCAATTTGAACAATAACTTCTTGCCCTTCGTGGAGTACTTCTTTAATGCTTGGTCTGCCTTGAAAAGAATATCCTTTAGGGAAGTATTCTCTAGCAATCTCTTTCATTGGTAGGAAGCCGTGACGATCAGCACCGTAGTCAACGAAGGCAGCTTCTAAAGATGGTTCGATACGAGTGATTTTGGCTTTGTAAATATTCGATTTTTTTTGTTCATGGCCAGGGCTTTCTATATCTAAATCATATAGTTGCTGTCCGTCAACGAGGGCTACACGCAATTCTTCTGATTGGGTAGCATTGATTAACATACGTTTCATAGTTGTGTGACTCTTTTTTAGTCACAGCACACAATTTGCTATGTACACAAAGCAATCTTGGTAAAGTAGAACAGCAATTCGTCAACCTCTCGATTGTCAATCTTAATACGCCATATTACGTAGTAAGCTGTTATAAAATCTGATTGTATTAATCTAACTATGATATTTTATCATAGTGAATATATTTCTTTATGTTAGTCAGCATGGGTGCTGTGTAAATTTTAGTAAAAGGTTGTTAGCGATGGGGTAGTTGACACGATAGTTTTTATCGTTTTTGTCTTTCTCTACATCTGAAATTATTCATTTACTAAATATTGTTACAATGGTTCTTATGCGCCGGATAAAATGTTTATGTAGTCTCTTTAACTGTTTACATTTGTCAGATGTGTTAAATGTTACAAAAGGCCATTCAATTAAGATGTCGTTTTATTCATCTCGAATAACGCATAGTAAAGTAGCCGCATTATATCTCTTACGTTTCGCTCAGAACTTCCATTTATTAGTTTAGTACTTATTCAAAATACTAACCTTCCTATTATCCCACTATATTGTTGTGTTTAGCAATGAAATACCTAATTTAATTCGCTTAATTATCACATGAATTGTGATAAACTTGGTTAATTGAAGAAAATAATAGTAATGAATCGCTTGAAAGAAAATAATACGGATGAAAATGATAGACCTAAAGTTAGGTTTATTACGATTGACAGTGAAGACGCTGGTCAACGAGTAGACAATTTTTTAGTTAAAACCCTTAAAGGTGTTCCTAAAAGTCATATTTATAGATTATTGCGTAAGGGTGAAATTCGTGCGAATAAAAAACGTATTAAACCTGAATATAAATTAGTTGATAAAGATGTTTTACGCGTAGCTCCCATCAGGTTAGCTGAAAAAACGGATACTGTTTCAACACAGCTCAACATAGTTGCTAATTTAGAAAAACAAATATTGTTTGAAGATGAACGTTTAATTGTTATTAATAAACCTTCGGGTATGGCTGTTCATGGTGGTAGTGGTTTAAATTTTGGTTTAATTGAAGCCATGAGAGCGCTTAGACCTGATGCAAGAATGCTAGAACTCGTGCATCGTTTAGATAGAGATACTTCCGGATGTTTAGTTATCGCAAAAAAACGTTCGGCATTAAGAAACCTTCATGAACAACTACGAAATAAAACTGTACAAAAGTTTTATCATGCTTTAGTTAAAGGTCAATGGTCTGCAAAAGTAACAAAAGTTACTGAAGGTTTAAGAAAGAACGATTTAAAATCTGGTGAGCGCGTTGTTATTGTAGATAACATTAATGGTAAAGAGTCAGAAACACGCTTTAAGATTTTACAGCAATATCAAAATGCCACTTTAGTTAGAGCATTTCCTGTAACAGGTAGAACACATCAAATTCGTGTTCACTGTCAAGTTAAAGGTCATGCAATAGCATGTGATGAAAAATATGGTAATGAAGCCTTTGATGCAGAAATGAAATCAATTGGCCTTAAACGCTTGTTTTTACATGCTGCAAGCATTGAGTTTACTCATCCTTTAAGTAATGAACGAATGAAAATTGAAGCGCCATTGGATGCTGATTTGCAAAAATCCTTAAATAAATTAGTGAAAGCGCGAGGGTAAAAAGAGTCATGTCAAATTACAAATTAGTTATTTTTGATTGGGATGGCACCCTTATGGATTCGGTTGGAAAGATTGTTTTATCTATGCAAGCCGCAGCTAAAGTATTAAATTTAACTCCAGCTACTTTTGAACAAGGTAAAAGTATTATTGGTTTAAGTTTGAGTAAAGGTATTGAACAATTATTTCCTCAATCTTCTACTGAGTTACAAGACAAGATAGAAAAAGAGTACAAGTATCAATATTTAGAAGTAAATAATACGCCAACCCCTTTATTTGATAATGCATTAAAATTACTAACAAGCTTAAAAGAAAGTAATGTTTTACTTGCCGTCGCTACTGGAAAAGCAAGACCTGGATTAGAACGCGTTTTAAATATGACAGAAACAGAACATTTATTTGATGCAACACGCTCAGCGAGCGATTGCCGTTCAAAACCTGATCCTGAAATGATCACGTCATTATTAACTGAGCTCAATATAGATGCATGTGATGCAGTAATGATAGGAGATACTAGTTTTGATATGGAAATGGCAAAACACGCGAATGTTGATCGAATTGGTGTTAGCTTCGGTGCACATGCTATTGATGTACTTAATCAGTTCGAACCTAAAGCAATTGTTCATTCATTAGATGAGTTAGAAAAGCTTTTAATACATAAAAACAGCACAATTTAAACACGTTATAAATAATAAAAATTTAAAGCTATTCTTTTATTTATAAAGGGATAGCTTTTTTAATTTATAGAATAATAATAATGATTTATTGCTCACTTAATACATCAAAGTTATGTTGTTTAAATAAGCTGACTAATTTAATAAGAGGTAAACCTATTAGAGCATTAGGGTCTTCACCTTCTAGTTTATTAAATAGGCAGATACCTAATCCCTCACTTTTAAAGCTCCCTGCACAGTTGTATGGTTCTTCTGCTTTTATGTAGTTTTCAATTTCTGTTTGAGATAGTTCATTAAAGCGTACAGTAAAAGGTTCAACCAATGAATGTACTTTATTTGTTGAGCTGTCTAAAACACAAAGGCCTGTATAAAACGTTACTGCTTTACCGCTAAACTTAGTCAGCTGTTTTACGGCATTATCAAAGTTATGGGGTTTTCCTAAAATTTCGTCATCGCATAAAGCTACTTGGTCAGAACCTATAATAAGGGCATTAGGAAAATTAGAAATTGCTTGGGCTTTTTCTATAGCAAGTCGTTCAACAAGTTCTATAGGGGTTTCACCTTTATGAGCCGTTTCATCTATATCAGGTTTTGCACATTCAAAGGGAATATTTAACTTCTGTAATAATGCTTTACGAAAAGGGGAGGTAGAACCCAATACAATTGTTCTAGAGGCCATTAACTTGTCTCAATAAAAATAATGTTAGTGTTAATATAGAGACAATATTAACTTTTTAAAGCAATTAATGTAATTTTCTTTTGACACATCAGGCTCAGGGCATTAATATGCGCGGCTTATGAAGAATCTTAAACTCCCGATAACGATAGATCCATTTAAAAGTGCCCAGCGAAGGTTGGAGTGCGAAGGTGTGTTTAAATTATCTGGAATGAATAGATTGCTTGCTGTGTGTGAGTCAAGCAGCGAGCAAGTTAAAGCTAAGTTTAATTTTGATGTGGATGAACGCGGACTGAATGTACTTTCAGGTGCTGGTTCGGCATTAGTTAAACTTACTTGTCAGCGTTGTACTGAAGCGTTTGAATATGAATTAAAAGCGGATTTCGTTTTTAGTCCTGTTAAAAATCAAGATGCAATTGCTGAATTGCCGTCATATTATGACGCAATAGAATTAGATGAAAATGGTGAAGTTAATTTACTTGAATTACTGGAAGAAGAATTTTTAATTTCTATCCCATTAATTCCCAGGCATGAACCTAAAGATTGTTCGGCTCCGGCTGACAGCGTTTGGGGTGAACTACCTGAAGAGTTAGAGAAACCAAATCCATTTGATGTATTAAAACAACTTAAATAGTTGAATTTATTTAACTCAATAACCGAATTTAGGAGTAGGTAATGGCAGTTCAAAAGAGCAAGAAGTCTCGTTCAAGACGTGGCATGCGCCGTTCACATGATGCTTTAACCACTGAAAACTTATCAGTAGATCCAGTTTCAGGTGAAACGCATCGTCGTCACCATGTAACAGCTGATGGCTTTTACAAAGGCGTTAAAGTAATTAACAAATAGTTTAAAACTATATTGTTATCAAAAATCACTATTTTCTAGCTGATATTTTGAATGTTCTAGTGTTTCTAACTTTTCCATATAAAAAGTAATGAGTACTGTAATGTTTATTTTAAACAAAATAACAACTTTATGAATAGTGATTGTAATCTAACTATTTCGTTAGATATTATGGGGGGCGATAAAGGCCCCCTAATAACTATACCTGCTGCAATTATGGCTATTCAAAAGTTGCCTGATTTGCATCTTATTCTTTGTGGCGATGAGTCCCTTATCTCACAAGAACTTGCTAAAAATAACCTTAAAGGTTCCCCCCAACTTTCTATTTGTCATACAACTGAAACTGTTGAAATGGACGAATTACCTGCTAGTGCGCTCAGAAACAAAAAAGATTCATCAATGCGTAAGTCTATTGATTTAGTTCGAAACAATAAAGCTCAAGCTTGTGTTAGCGCAGGAAATACAGGAGCTTTGTTTTCTATGGCTCATTATGTATTGAAGATGTTACCTGGTGTAGAGCGTCCCGCTCTCATTTCAGCTTTACCTACCCATGACGATAATAAACATGTTTTTATGCTAGATTTAGGGGCAAATGTTTTCTGCGACTCTAATGTACTCTATCAATTTGCTATTATGGGATCTGTTTTAGCTGAAGAAGTTGATAGTATAGAAAGTCCTAGGGTTGCCTTATTGAATATGGGAACTGAAAATATTAAGGGAAGTGATCACATCAAGTTTACGGCCGCTCAGTTAGAGGCTAATCCTTATATTAATTATATTGGTTTTGTTGAAGGGAATGATATTCTCTCTAATAAAGCTGATGTTATCGTTTGTGATGGTTTTGTGGGGAATGTTGCTCTGAAAACCTGTGAAGGTGTAGCATTAATGGTTTATAGTAAATTTAAATCAGTATTATCTCAACATATGTTTACGCGTTTACTCGGTAAGTTTTTTGCCTCAACAATTAAAAAGCTTTTTAAATCGTTGAACCCCGACCAGTACAATGGTGCAAGTTTGATAGGATTGCGTGGCATTGTGGTGAAGAGCCACGGAAATGCAAGTTCATTGGCATTTCTTGCTGCAATTATGGAAGCAGCTAAAGAGGTGGAAAGACAAGTTCCAGATAAAATAAGAAAAAAACTGGAACAAAGCTTAGCTGATTAATTTTTTATCATGTTATATAAAACAATAACATTCAATTAGAACATTCAATTAGAATATAATTAGGTACTAAAAATGCAAAATAATTTGGCGTTTGTTTTCCCAGGACAAGGATCTCAAGCTGTTTCTATGCTTGCTGATTTTGCTGATGAAACAGTTATCCAAAATACCTTCAAAGAGGCTTCTGAAGCTCTAGGTTATGATGTATGGCAACTTATTTCTGAAGGGCCTGCAGAGAAACTCAATCAAACAAACTATACACAACCTGCGTTATTAACAGCAAGTGTTGCTTTATGGCGTTTATGGTCTGCTAAATCTGATATTAAACCTGCTACATTAGCAGGCCATAGTTTAGGGGAATACTCTGCATTGGTTTGCGCTGATATTATTGATCTTGGTGCAGCCGTTAAACTTGTTCGAAAACGTGGTGAATTAATGCAAGCATCTGTACCTGAAGGGGTAGGCGCTATGGCTGCTGTTATCGGTTTAGGTGATGCAGAAATTATTGCTGCATGTGAACAAGCTCAAGAACAAGAAATTGTTTCAGCTGTTAACTTCAATTCGCCTGGTCAAGTGGTTATTGCAGGTCATAAATCAGCAGTAGAGCGCGCTGGTTTATTATGCAAAGAAGCTGGAGCTAAACGCGTATTACCTCTTCCTGTGAGTGTTCCTTCTCATTGTGCTTTAATGAAGAGCGCAGCAGATGAATTAGCGAAAGAATTAGATCACATTACTTTTAATGCTCCAAGTATTCCTGTTATTAATAATGTTGATGTTACCGTTGAGAGTTCAGCAGAAAAAATTAAAAGTGCACTGGTAAGGCAGTTATATTCACCAGTACGCTGGACTGAAACAATTGAATTATTAGCAAAAAATGGCTGTACGCAGGTTTTAGAGATAGGACCTGGAAAAGTTTTACAAGGTTTATTAAAAAGAATTGATAAATCAGTTTCATGTGAATCAGTTAATGATAATGCATCATTAACTAAAGCATTAGAATTAATTAAATAGGTTTAAATATGTTTTCATTAGAAGGTAAAGTCGCTTTAGTTACAGGTGCCAGTCGTGGTATTGGTAAAGCTATTGCTAGTCAATTGAAAAATTTGGGCGCAACGGTTATCGGTACGGCAACTTCCGAAGGCGGAGCTGATAAAATTAGTGAGTATTTAGGAGAAGGTAACGGCCTAGTATTGAATGTAACAGACAATGATTCTATTGCTGCTTTATTCGATAATATTAAAGATAAATACGGTGCTATAGATATTCTTGTTAATAATGCAGGAATTACTAAAGATAATTTATTTATGCGAATGAAAGATGATGAATGGCAAGATATTATTGATACAAACCTTTCTTCTGTATTTAAATTAAGTAAAGCTGCAATTAGACCTATGATGAAAAAACGTAACGGTAGGATCATTAATATAGGTTCTGTTGTGGGTAGCATGGGAAATGCAGGTCAAGTTAACTATGCAACAGCTAAAGCGGGATTATTAGGTTTTACTAAATCTCTTGCAAGAGAAGTTGCTTCTCGTGGCATTACTGTTAATACCGTTGCACCAGGTTTTATTGATACTGACATGACTCAAACATTAACAGATGAGCAAAAAGAAGGTATATTTTCGCAAGTACCAGCGAATCGTTTAGGTAAGCCAGAAGAAATTGCTAACGCAGTTGCTTTTTTAGCTTCAGACACAGCAGCTTATATTACGGGCGAAACATTGCACGTTAATGGCGGTATGTACATGTTATAGTTGATTTTATTGTTTATAAAATCTATTATATATTTTAAATGCCATCAGGTTGGACCAGTAATAAAAATAAAATTAGTTACTTGCAAGCTAAGCTTTTGGCGAATACACTACATGCAATTTGAAAAATAGCATTTTCTAGTAAAGGAAAAAAAATGAGTACTATCGAAGAACGCGTAAAAAAAATTACTATTGAGCAATTAGGTGTAAGTGAAGCAGAAGTTAAAACTGAATCTTCATTTGTTGATGATTTAGGTGCTGATTCATTAGATACAGTAGAATTAGTTATGGCGTTAGAAGAAGAATTTGATACTGAAATTCCTGACGAAGAAGCTGAAAAAATCACTACAGTTCAAGCAGCTATTGATTACGTAAACGCTAACCAATAATTGTTATATATTTAAGGCGGTTTTTACACCGCCTTAAATATTTTAAAAATACTATTCGTAGCAATATATAATATTTATTTCACGAATATAATCCTTTCTAATATTCTTTTCTATCGGAGGCAACTCATCCTATGCGGCGTGTTGTAGTTACCGGTCTAGGTATGTTAAGCCCTTTGGGCAACAATCCTGAAACAACTTGGCAAAACTTACTACTTGGTAAAAGTGGTATTAGCGATATTCAGCATTTTGATACAACTGAGTACCCTACAAAATTTGCAGGTTTAATCAAAGATTTTAATGCTGAAGACTATATGGCTCGTAAAGAAGCCAAAAAAATGGATCTATTTATCCAATATGGTGTAGCGGCTGGTGTGCAAGCAATTCAAGACTCAGGTTTAGAAATAACTGAAGAGAATGCTACGCGTGTTGGTGTTGCTGTTGGTGCTGGAATTGGTGGTTTAGGACTTATTGAAGAAAACTTCGAGAAAATGCTTAAAACAAGCCCTCGTAAGCTATCTCCTTTCTTTGTTCCTTCTACAATCATTAATATGATTGCGGGTCACCTGTCTATTATGCACGGCCTTAAAGGCCCTAATATTTCTATTGTTACTGCTTGTACAAGTGGTGTTCATAATATTGGGCATGCAGCTAGAATGATCGCTTACGGCGATGCTGATGCTATGCTTGCTGGTGGTGCTGAAAAAGCCTCAACTAAAATGGGGATGGGGGGATTTGGTGCAGCAAGAGCTTTATCAACACGTAATGATGATCCTCAAGCCGCTTCAAGGCCTTGGGATAAAGATAGAGACGGTTTTGTTTTAGGTGATGGCGCTGGTGTTCTAATGCTTGAAGAATATGAACAAGCTAAGGCTCGTGGAGCTAAGATTTATGCCGAACTTGTAGGCTTTGGTATGAGTGGTGATGCATACCACATGACATCTCCTCCTGCTGATGGTGCTGGCGCTGCTTTAGCAATGGCTAACGCTATTAACGATGCAAAAGTTGATGTAGCAAATATTGGGTATATTAACGCTCATGGTACATCGACCCCTGCTGGTGATATAGCGGAAACCAATGCTGTTAAGTCGGTTTTTGGACAATATGCTGATAAAGTCATGATGGGTTCTACTAAATCGATGACAGGGCATTTATTAGGTGCTGCTGGAGCGGTTGAAGCAATATTCAGTATTCAAGCATTAGTTAAAAATGCTGTTCCACCAACAATTAATTTAGACAATCCTGATGAAGGTTGTGATCTAGATTATATTGCGAATACTGCTAGAGATGTATCTCTAGAATATGCTTTGTGTAACTCGTTTGGTTTTGGTGGTACAAACGGTTCATTAATTTTCAAAAAAATGTAAGTTGATGCCAGTACAGCATTAAGTGTTATTTAACACTTGAATCACAGTAATGAAACCTGAATACTTGTTTACAATTATTCAGGTTTTTTATTTTATGTTATTTAATTGATGAACATATCCTCACAAATTCTATTTTTTGTGTTATTCACTTCTAATAAATAATAAACTACATCTTCTATGTTTGTACGACTAATCTAAGTGTTTAAATAACTATGTATTTCCAATCAGTTAATGGACAACAAGTTAACCATATATCTATCAATGATAGAGGTTTAGCTTATGGTGATGGTATATTTACTACGGCTAAAGTGAATAATGGTCAAATAGAACTTATACACCAGCATATAAATCGTTTAAAGACAGGTTGTTGTTTATTCAAAATCTTAGGTGTTGATTTTATTGCGTTAGAGAATGAGCTCATTGAATGTTGTAAAACCTATGATTTGGCTGTGCTTAAAGTCGTTATAACGTCAGGCGAAGGTGGGAGAGGTTACTCTCGGCTCGGTGTTAGTCCTCCAAATATTATTATCAAAGTATCAGAGTTTCCGACTAAATACCTCCACTGGTCACAATCAGGTATTACATTAGCTGATGCCTCAATTAAGTTAGGTATTAATCCTTTGTTTTCTGGGGTTAAGCATTTAAATAGGTTAGAGCAAGTTTTGATCAGAGATGAGTTAGATCAAACGAGTTACGATGATTTACTCGTATTTAATATATATGGTGAAGTTATAGAAACAACATGCGCAAATGTTTTTTGGTTTGAAAATGGTGATATTTTTACACCAGAAATCAAAGACAGCGGGGTAGCGGGTATACAACGAGCTGAAGTTTTAAGAAAACATCCTAGTACTAAAATCATTAAAGCAAAAGCTTCCGACATTCTAAGAGCACAATCAATGTTTATTACCAATTCTATTATGGAAATAGTCCCGATAATAAATTATGCAGGTAATAAACTTAATATTGACCAAGTTCATCAATTTAAAGCACTTATAGCGAACATTAATTAATGCTAAAAAAGTTAGTTTTTTCTGTCATTTTAATTTTCATATTACTTCCTGTAGCTTTATATGGTTACATTAACAAAGAAGTACATAAGAAAATACCTCTGCTTGAGCCTGAACTTATTACTATTAATAAAGGCACAACGATTAGCTCTTTTTCTAGAGAACTTGTAAAGAAAGGTTGGATAGAGACTAACTTTTGGCTTAAAGCTTACATTAAGTTAACCCCTGAATTAAGTGCTTTAAAGCAAGGCTCATTCCTTATTCCAACAGACATTAACTACGTTGATCTAATCACACTTCTCGTTAAAGGCAAAGAACATCAATTCGCTATAACCTTCATTGAAGGCAGTACATTAAAAGACTGGCTAATAGCTTTGGCAAACGATAAAAACTTAACACAGAAAGCAACCGAGCTTTCTGTGAATAATGTGGCCAAATATTTAGGTTTAGAGCATCAAAATGCAGAAGGTTTATTTTTCCCTGATACCTACTTTTTTACTTCAGGGACTTCGACATTAGAAATACTTCGTAGAGCGAATAAGAGAATGACTAAAGAATTAGAGTCTTTATGGAATGAGAGGGATCCTCATTTACCTTATGAAAACGCGTATGAAGCGTTAATTATGGCTTCCATTATTGAAAAAGAAAGCGCCTTACAAAGTGAGCATCCTGTTATTAGCTCTGTTTTTATTAATCGGTTAAATAAAAATATGCGTCTGCAAACTGACCCTACAGTTATTTATGGCTTAGGTGACCGGTATAAAGGAGATATTAAACGAATCCATCTGCGAGAAAAAACAGCGTATAACACCTATCGTATTCATGGTCTGCCACCTACACCTATTGCTATGCCTGGAAAGCTAGCACTAAAAGCAGCAATGCATCCTGATACAACCGATTATTTATATTTTGTTAGTGATGGTTATGGAAAACATGTATTTTCAAAAACATTGAAAGAACATAACAAAGCGGTTGCTGAGTACTTGTCTGCGACTAAAAGTAAAGAGCTAGAGATTCAGCGTCGCCTTAGTTATGATATACCTGATTTTAAAAGTAAATTTTAATAATAGATAGATAATGTACTGCGAGATAATTTAATGAAAAAAGGCTTTATGCTTGTTTGCGATGGAAGTAATGGCGCAGGTAAAACAACAGTAATAAAAACAATTGAGCAGTACCTAAAAAACAAAGGCTTAGACGTTATTGTTACGAGAGAGCCAGGTGGTACACCTATAGGCGAGAAAATCAGAGAAATTATTCTCGATCCAACAACTCCTGAAATGTGTAATTTAACCGAGCTCATGTTATTTGGGGCAGGTAGAGCACAGCATATTAATGAAAAGATACTGCCAGCATTAGCGGCAGGAAAAGTGGTTATTTCAGATCGTTTTGATGCTGCAACATTCAGCTTTCAACATTATGCTCGAGGCATTGATTTAGATACCATATGCAAAATTAATGATATGGCTTTAAACGGTTTTTCTCCTGACATGAATATTATTTTGGATCTGGACCCTAAAGTTGGACTTGAGCGTGTAATGCAACGTGGTGAAGGCTTAGACCGAATGGAAGATGAAAAAATGGAGTTTTTGGAGCGAGCAAGAAATGGTTATTTAACTCAAGCAAAACAGAATCCAAGTAAATTTACAGTAATAGATGCATCACAAACCCAAGCTGAAGTGGCTGAAGAAGTGATAATAGCCATCAATAAACTTATTGAAAATCAATCTACTTCTTAATTTTGATAGTGAATATTTATTACTAAACTTGATACATTTCACGTTTTAGTCAGCGTTTATATTTAATAACCGAGCCTGATGCATAACTCAAGCATCAACTTATAGCAAAACTTAGAGTATCAATAGGTTACTTACATGAAAAGCTGGTTAGCTAAAGAACAAACCTTATTTTCACAGCATATTACGGCAGGAAACTTACCTCATGCCATATTAATAAGTGGAGTAAAAGGAAGTGGTAAAGAAGACTTAGCAAATTGGTTAATTCAAGTCATTCAATGTAAAAACGTTATTCAAGGTGCTATTTTACAGCCTTGTCGTCAATGTAAACATTGTAATTTATTACTTAAAAACAATTATCCGGATCACTCTACGGTAATACCTGAAAAAAATTTATTGGGAATCGACAGCGTTCGAAAAGTCAGTACTTTTTTTGAAAAAACAGCGCAAATAGGTAATATTAAAACGGTACTCATTCCTGAAGCAGATAAAATGACAGTTGCTGCCGCTAATGCTTTACTAAAAACTTTAGAAGAGCCAACAAATAATAGTATTATCGTTTTATTATCAGATGAACATGATACTTTATTGCCAACCATTATTAGTCGGTGCCGTTTATTTGAAATAAGACCGCCTTCAGGTGAATTATTAGCTCAGCATATAAATGTTAATAATAAAAATCAGAGTGCTTTTATTAATTTAAGTCACTTACCCGAATTAAGCAGTGATGAATTAGCCAACGAATATTTACTTTTTGAACAGACTTTTTTAAATTTCCTCACACATAAAGAGGGAGTGACAGCAGTGATTAAAATGGTTGCAAATTCACCTCATGGTTTACGTTGGTTAGAAAAGGTTGTTACAAATGCAATGAGGGGGCTTTGTGGTTGGGAAAGTAGTATACAGGTCGAAAATCAATCTACTTTACTAAATAATAATATTTTATGGCATATTTACAATCAAATAGTCGCTACAATAAGCCAGAGTAAAGAGCTAAGTCAGGCAAATAATCAATTTATGATTGAAAAACTGATTATAGATATTGATAATAGTTTATCTAATGCAAACATCGGGAGTAAGCATTGAAAAATATATACGTAGAATTTATTTCAGAACGAGAATTATATCAATCTTACATGCCATTTTTAAAAAACGGGGGCCTTTTTTATAAAACGAATGCAAAACTTGAATTAGGTACTGAAGTTATACTTGAAGTTTCTTTACCCGATGCTTTGGAGAATTCAGAAGTTAAGGGGGAGGTGTGTTGGTTAACACCTATAGGCTCACAAAGTGGAACTCCAGCAGGAGTTGGCGTTAGTTTTACTGATGATCCTGACAATATAAGAAATCAAATTGAAAAATATATAGCTCGCTTTTTAAATTCATCAGATCCTACTTTAACCATGTAATTATTATTAGGTTGTTATATTAATAACCTAATACCTTTCTTTATCCTTTGTTAATTCACTATTATTGGAGAGTAGTTTGTTTATCGATTCACATTGTCATTTAGACCGTTTAAAACTTGAAGAATTTGACAATAATTTAGATAAGGTTCTTGAGTCAGCCGCACAGGTCAATGTTGAACATATCCTTTGTGTAAGTGTTACTTTAAAAGATTTTCCTGCTATGGCAGACATCACAAAGAAATATGAAAATGTATCTCTATCATGTGGAATGCATCCTTTAAATCAAGAAGATGAAGTCGATGAAGGTGAATTGTTGACATTATCTCAAAATGAACGTGTTATTGCGGTGGGTGAAACCGGGCTTGATTATTTCTATGCGCCTGAAACTAAAGAAGTGCAATTAGATTCTTTTATTAAGCATGTAAGAGTGGCTAATAAAGTGAATAAACCTCTTATTATTCATACTCGTGATGCCCAGGAAGATACCCTGAAAGTATTGCGTGATGAAAATGCACAAAACGTAGGTGGAATTTTACATTGCTTTACTGAAAGCTGGGAAATGGCTGAACAAGCCATTGATTTAGGCTTTTATATTTCTTTTTCTGGTATTGTTACCTTTAAAAATGCAACAGAATTAAGAGAGGTGGCTCAAAAAATACCAGACGATAGAATATTGATTGAAACCGACTCCCCTTATTTAGCGCCGGTTCCTCATCGAGGTAAACAAAACCAGCCAGCTTACGTGGTTGAGGTTGCAAAACATCTTGCGAGTATCCGTGGCCAATCTGTGGAGCACATAGCAAAAATTTCTACGCAAAATTTCAATACTTTATTTAACAGGTAAGGTTTAGTAGATAAAAATAACCCCAAACTATCACTAGTTTAGGGTTGAGGGGGAGGTTCAAATAAAGAACCCATGCTAAAAAGCCTATCCGTAAAAAATAATAATGCAGCGAGCAATTATTTTTCGTTAAGTTAATTAACTTAGTAATAACTAAGTGTAGTGTAATATCTTATTAATGCTAATTTATTTTTAATATTTATTACTTATTGATATTTATATATAAAAAGCATGCTTTATTTATCTATTGGTGTTTTGTGATAGCATTTAAATTTATTTAGCCTTTGTAATATAATATTTACGATAGATTGAATATTTGAACCTGTGACTTTTGCATTATTTTTATAAAAAATTAACAGCTCCTAAATCAAATTCATATTTTAGTTTTTAAAAACGATATTTTGGATGTAACGCCTATATGGCTGAACTATTATTGTATGATTAAATATGTCATTATCTTTTCAATATTTTTTGTATAAAAGTCTTTTGTGTTAAATCGTCTCTGGATCAGCTTCTTTTTTATTGCCTTTATTTCAGCCTTGTATCAATGGGGAGTCATGGGTGATGCTCTTATCTTTGAAAAAATAATTAAGTCTATTTTTGATATGTCTTCAGTTACTGTAGACATTGCTATTGGATTAATCGGTATATTAGCTTTTTGGCTAGGTATGATGAAAATAGCAGAGAATGCAGGCCTCATTAATAAGCTCGCAATTGCTATTTCGCCATTGTTTTCTAAATTAATGCCTGAAGTACCCAAAGGGCATCCTGCTATTGGCTCAATGACAATGAATTTGTCAGCTAATTTTTTAGGCATAGATAACGCAGCAACGCCATTAGGGTTAAAGGCGATGCAAGATTTACAAACGTTAAATCCCAAAAAAGATACAGCTACTAATGCTCAAATTTTATTTTTAGTGTTAAATACTTCTTCTGTTACTCTGTTTCCTGTTGCTGTTTTTGTTTATAGGGCACAGCAGGGCGCTGTAAATCCCACCGATGTTTTTATTCCTATTATTTTAGCTACGTTTGCTTCCACATTTGCAGGATTACTGGCTGTAGCAACTGTTCAAAAAATAAAATTGTATCACCCAGTGGTGTTGCTTTACTTATCTGCTGCTATCGCCCTTATTGGTGGTGTTACGGTCTATTTTGCTGCGTTAACGTCTCAAGCATTATCAACACAGTCATCCTTATTTGGTAATATATTAATATTTAGCACGCTCATTCTTTTTATAGCCGCAGCGGTTCGTAAAAAAATTGATGTATATAACAGTTTTATTGAAGGCGCTAAGGAAGGATTTGAAACAAGCATTAAGCTTATTCCTTATTTACTGGCCATGTTATGCGCTATTGGCGTATTTCGAGCTAGTGGTGCTTTAGATGTAATTGTCGACATATTTAGAAGTCTTGCAATATTTTTAGGCATGGATACACGTTTTATTGATGCGTTACCTACCGCTATGATGAAACCTTTAAGTGGTTCAGGCGCAAGAGCTATGATGATTGAAACCATGAATACTCATGGTGCAGATTCTTTCGCAGGTAGGTTAGCTTCTATCATTCAAGGTTCAACAGAAACCACTTTTTATGTACTTGCTGTGTATTTTGGCTCTGTCGGTATTAAGTACAGTAGGCATGCCGTAAGCTGTGGTTTAATTGCTGATGCAGCGGGTATTATTGCCGCCATAAGTGTTTGTTATTGTTTTTTTGGCTAATTTATCTTCTTTATTTTAATGTTTTATCTTCTTATTTATTATCCTTTCTTTTGGTAGCCAATATGGCTTATAGAACTTTATTTTTATTATCTTTGTGTAATTGTCGACAATATTTGTTGCTTATGGTTGATCTATTTTATTTATCGCCTATAATCCTACCATTCAATAAAATATGTCGACAATTTTATGTCTTTAGATTTTGTACCTTTAAAAAATCCAACACACTTAGCTCCAGTAACTACTGCTGATAAAGTTTACGAGCAGCTTCTCCATCAAATTGTAAGTGGGAAGATACGAGCAGGCAGTAAAATAAGTGAGCCTGAACTCGCTAAGAAGTTTGAAATTAGTCGTTCTACTTTGCGCGAAGCATTGAATCGATTAGAAAAATGTCACTTAATTGAACGCAAAGCCAATGTAGGTTCACGTGTTGTAGATTGTTCAATTGAAGGATTGTTAGAGCTCTATATTACACGTGAAGCGCTAGAAGGCATGGCGTGTAGACAAGCTGCAATGAACATGACTGATGACGAAATTGTTAGCATGCGAGAAATGTTAGAAGAGCATGGTAAGCAACAAGATCTAAAAGATGGTATTTCTTATTACCAAGAAGAAGGAGATGTGGATTTCCATTACAAAATAATTCTAGGTAGTCACAACCAACAGCTTATTAATATTCTTTGCGGCCAGTTATACCATCTGGTTCGTATGTACCGTATTCAATTTGGTATGAAAAGCTCAAGAGCAACACGTGCTTTTCAAGAGCACTCTCAAATTATTCAAGCAATCGCAGACAGGGACGGTGAACTAGCCGAATTTTTAATGCGTCGCCACATTGCAGCTTCTCGTAAAAATATCGAAAGAAAAATAGCCGAACAGATTTAATTAACTATTCATTTATTAAAATGGGGATAAATATGACTTTAATACAATCACCAGGTAAAAAATTTAGACAAGCATTACAAAACAATAAACCACTACAAGTGGTGGGAACCATCAATGCTTATTGTGCCATGATGGCAGAAAAGTTAGGGCATCAAGCTATTTACCTTTCTGGTGGTGGTGTTGCTAATGCTTCTTACGGGTTACCCGATTTAGGCATGACATCGTTAAATGATGTTATTGCAGATGTACAACGTATAACGTCGGCATCAAGCTTACCTTTACTTGTTGATATTGATACAGGCTGGGGTGGCGCTTTTAATATTGCTAAAACTGTTCGTGATATGGAAAAAGCGGGAGCGGCGGCGGTTCATCTTGAAGATCAAGTAGCTCAAAAGCGTTGTGGCCATCGTCCAAATAAAGAAATTGTTTCAATTGAAGAAATGGTAGACCGTATCAAAGCGGCTGTTGATGCACGAACTGACCCAGATTTTTTTATTATGGCGCGTACAGATGCATTCGCACAAGAAGGCTTAGAATCAGCAATAGAAAGAGCTAAAGCTTATGTAGCCGCAGGTGCTGATGGTATTTTTGCTGAAGCAATAAAAACAGAAGAGCATTATCGTGCCTTTTCAGAAGCATTAGATGTTCCACTACTTGCTAATATTACAGAGTTTGGGCAAACAGAGCTTTGGAATAAAGAACAACTAGGTGAGTGGGGCTGTGCCATGGTGCTTTATCCTTTATCTGCTTTTAGAGCAATGAATAAAGCTGCAGAATCGGTTTATAAAACATTATTAGCTGATGGCGACCAAAAAGCTGAAATCGACAATATGCAAACACGTATGGATTTATACGATTACCTTGGCTATCACGATTACGAACAAAAGCTAGATAGCCTATTTGCTGAAGGCAAAAACAAATAAAAACAATAAATAATTCAAATTACAATTTGAAAATAACGATTAAAAATTACTGATACAACAAGTTAGTTAAGGAACATATTATGGTAGATAAGAAATTAAGTGGTGCAGGTTTACGTGGTCAGAGTGCTGGCGAAACAAAATTATGTACAGTGGGTAAATCAGGAAGTGGTTTAACGTATTGTGGTTATGATGTTGCTGATCTTGCTGAAAACTCAACGTTTGAAGAAGTAGCCTATTTACTTTTTAACGGCGAATTACCTAATCAAGCACAATTAGATGCTTATAAAGCTGAATTAAAAACCATGCGTGATTTACCTGAAGCGGTAAAATCAGTATTAAAACTTATTCCTAAAGAAACTCATCCTATGGATGTTATGCGTACGGGTTGTTCTATTTTAGGTAATATTGAACCAGAAAGTGACTTTTCTGAAGCACGTCGTGCTGCAAATCGTTTACTTGCGGCTTTCCCTGCGATTATGTGTTACTGGTATAAATACTCCCACGATGGTGTAGAAATTGATTGTATGACTGATGAAGATTCATTAGGTGGTCATTTCTTACGTTTATTAAACCAAAAAGAACCTTCAGAGCAGCATAAACGTGTAATGGATGTCTCATTAATTTTATATGCAGAACACGAATTTAACGCTTCTACTTTTACCGCACGCGTATGTGCCTCAACATTATCAGACATGTTTTCATGTATCACAGGTGCTATTGGTACTTTACGTGGCCCACTTCACGGTGGGGCTAACGAAGCTGCTATGGATATGATCCTTAAGTTCAAATCTCCAGCCGATGCTAAAGAACAAATGGCTGGCATGTTAGAGCGTAAAGAAAAAATAATGGGCTTTGGTCACGCTATCTACCGTACTTCTGATCCTCGTAATGTAGTGATCAAGGCATGGTCTGAAAAGCTAGCCGCTGAAAATGGTGATACTTCTTTATACGATATTTCTGTAGCGTGTGAAGAGTTTATGTGGGACACCAAAAAGCTATTTTGTAATGCTGATTTTTTCCATGCGTCAACTTATAACTATATGGGCATTCCAACTAAGTTATTTACGCCAATTTTTGTATGTTCGCGCTTAACTGGCTGGGCAGCTCATGTAATGGAGCAACGTGTTAATAACCGTATTATTCGTCCGAGTGCTGATTATACAGGAGCAGAGCCACGTAAGGTTGTTGCTATATCTGAAAGGTAATTTGACTGGTTATTTTTCATAAGGTTTTCGTTAGAATGTTCTCGCATAGGAAAAACTATGCGTCGAACATTCTGCCTTGAACTAATAGTCAATAACTCGAATATATTAATAGGGGGAGTGTATTAAGTGATAGTTTACCTCACTTCTTTTCCCTTATAAAAAGTGGAATAAACTATGAATTACGATTATCGCAAGCCGTTGCCTGGCTATAAAGTAAACGGCGTTAACATTGATTTTTTTGATACGCGTGAAGCGGTTGAAGCAATTACTCCAGGTAGCTACGCCAAGCTACCTTACACCTCTCGTGTATTAGCTGAGCAGTTAGTACGTAGATGTGACCCAGCAACACTAACTGATTCGTTAAAACAGCTTATAGAAAGCAAACAAGAACTTGATTTTCCTTGGTATCCTGCACGAGTTGTTTGTCATGATATTTTAGGTCAAACAGCATTGGTTGATCTTGCGGGTTTACGTGATGCGATTGCTGAACAAGGTGGTGATCCGTCTAAGGTTAATCCTGTTGTACCCACTCAGCTCATTGTAGATCATTCACTTGCCGTGGAAGCTCCGGGTTTTGACTCTGATGCCTTTCAAAAAAACCGTGATATAGAAGATCGCCGTAACAAAGACCGCTTTAAATTTATTGAGTGGAGCAAAACCGCTTTCAAAAATGTTGATGTTATTCCTGCGGGTAACGGCATTATGCATCAAATTAATTTAGAAAAAATGTCGCCTGTTATTCAATTGCGTGACGGTGTTGCTTTTCCTGATACTTGTGTGGGTACTGATTCACATACGCCACATGTTGATGCTTTAGGTGTTATTGCTATCGGTGTTGGTGGTTTAGAAGCTGAAACCGTTATGCTGGGTCGTCCATCTATGATGCGATTACCTGATATTATTGGTGTAAAACTAGTAGGTAAACGTGCGCCAGGCATTACGGCAACAGATATGGTACTTGCTATCACTGAGTTTTTACGTAATCAAAAAGTGGTTTCTAGTTATTTAGAATTTTTTGGAGAAGGGACAACAGATTTAACCATTGGTGACCGTGCAACTATCTCAAACATGACACCTGAATATGGTGCATCAGCAGGTATGTTCTACATAGATCAACAAACTATTGATTACTTAAAGTTAACAGGTCGTGAGCCTGAACAAGTCGAATTAGTTGAAACATACGCAAAACATACAGGACTATGGGCCGACGATTTAGTTGAAGCTCAATATCCACGTGTTATTGAATTTGATTTATCTACCGTATGTCGTAATTTAGCGGGCCCATCTAATCCACATCGTCGTTTAGCAACGGCAGATCTTGTATCTAAAGATATTGCTAAAAACTTAGATGCCTGTAAAGCGCAAGAAGCCAATGGCGAAATGCCAGACGGCGCGGTAATTATTGCGGCTATAACGTCTTGTACAAATACCTCTAATCCACGTAATGTTGTGGCTGCTGGTTTAATTGCAAAGCGTGCTAACGAATTAGGTTTGGTTCGTAAACCTTGGGTTAAGTCTTCATTTGCACCCGGTTCAAAAGTAGCAAAACTTTACTTAGAAGAAGCTGGTTTATTATCAGAAATGGAAAAACTAGGCTTTGGTATTGTAGGTTACGCTTGTACTACGTGTAACGGCATGTCGGGAGCATTAGATCCTAAAATTCAACAAGAGATTATTGACCGCGACCTATACTCAACTGCGGTATTATCAGGTAATCGTAATTTTGATGGGCGTATTCATCCCCACGCTAAACAAGCTTTTTTAGCATCGCCACCATTAGTTGTTGCTTATGCATTAGCTGGAACGATACGTTTTGATATTGAAAAAGATGTATTAGGTCAAGACCAAAAGGGTAATGACATTACCTTAAAAGACATTTGGCCATCAGATGAAGAAATAGATGCCATTGTTAAATCTGCTGTAAAACCTGAACAATTCAAGAAAATTTATACCCCAATGTTTGACTTAGGTGCTTTTGAGCCTGCTGAAAGTCCGCTATACGATTGGGATCTTAAAAGTACTTATATTCGTCGACCTCCTTATTGGGAAGGTGCATTAGCGGGCGAACGTACTATGAAAGGTATGCGTCCTTTAGCTGTGCTAGGTGACAATATCACAACAGACCATTTATCACCGTCAAATGCTATTCAGTTAAATAGTGCTTCAGGGGCTTATCTTCATAAAATGGGATTACCGGTAGAAGATTTTAACTCGTACGCAACACACCGTGGTGATCATGAAACAACGCAACGCGCAACGTTTGCTAACCCTAAACTGTTCAACGAAATGTGTCGAGACGAAAGCGGCAAAGTTAAACAAGGTTCATTAGCACGTATAGAGCCTGAAGGTGTTGAATCTCGTATGTGGGAAGCAATAGAAACCTATATGGAACGAAAACAGCCTTTAATTATTATTGCTGGCGCTGATTACGGTCAAGGCTCATCACGTGATTGGGCAGCTAAAGGTGTTCGTTTAGCAGGTGTTGAAGTGATTGTATCAGAAGGTTTTGAACGTATTCACCGTACTAATTTAATTGGTATGGGGGTTTTACCGCTTGAATTTATTAATGGTGATACACGTAATACTTATAGCATTGACGGTACTGAAACTTATGATGTTGAAGGTACGACAGCACCAAGTGGAGCTATGACTGTTGTCATGACTAGAGCTAATGGTGAAGTCATTGAAATTCCAGTTAAATGTCGTTTAGATACAGCTGAAGAAGTCTCCGTTTACAATGGCGGCGGGGTATTGCAAAAGTTTGCTACCGATTTCTTAAAGTCTAACGGCTAAGAGGTTAATTAACCTTTGTTCGTTGTTGGAAGTGCTCATTGACGTTCGTCAACTCCGCGCTTCCGCCTAGAACAAACTTAATGTAACTCTCTTATACATCAAACTTGATGTTATTTATATTAAAGCAGCAAATGGGTAAAACTAATTGCTGCTTTTTAGTTTAGCAATGATTTATTAGATCATAGAAAACCGCGAAGGTTAAATATGTAGTTAACAAGGCGAATAAAAGGAGCATAGATTTCTATGTGACGTTATTCAACGAAGTTAAAACACATTTTAGCAAGCGGAAAATAAGTATGGAGATAAATATGTCCAATGTTCCTCAAGTAAAAATTCCTGCTACCTATATTCGTGGCGGCACATCGAAAGGTGTTTTTTTTAATTTAACTGATTTACCTGAACGTTGTCAGGTCGCGGGTGAAGCACGAGATAATATGCTTTTACGTGTTATAGGTAGTCCGGATCCATACGGTAAACAAACAGATGGTATGGGTGGTGCAACTTCAAGTACGAGTAAAACCGTTATTGTAGCTAAAAGTGAGCTTGCTGATCACGATGTCGATTATTTATTTGGCCAAGTCGCTATCGACAAAGCCTTTGTCGACTGGAGCGGTAACTGCGGTAATTTAACAGCAGCAGTAGGTTCTTTTGCTATTTATTCTGGATTAATTGATGCTGGTAGAATACCTGAAAATGGTGTTTGTACTGTGCGTATATGGCAAGCTAATATAAAGAAAACCATTATAGCCCAAGTACCTATTACAAATGGTGAAGTACAAGAAACCGGCGATTTTGAATTAGATGGGGTAACGTTTCCAGCAGCGGAAGTTCCCGTAGAGTTTATCGAACCTGTTGATCCTAGTGAGGCTATGTTTCCTACTGGAAATGTTGTTGATGAACTTGAAGTCCCAGAGATAGGTACTTTTAAAGTGACTATGATCAGCGCTGGTATTCCAACTATTTTTTTAAATGCTGAAGATCTTGGTTTTACAGGAACGGAGCTACAAGATGATATAAATAATGATGAAAAAACATTAGCCCGTTTTGAAAAAATTAGAGCTTACGGCGCTTTAAAAATGGGGCTTATTACGGATGTTTCAGAAGCCCTAGCCCGACAACATACTCCTAAAGTTGCTATTGTTTCACCCGCTAAAAGCTATCAATCATCAAGTGGTAAGCAAATTAATACAACCGATATTGATTTAAATGTGAGAGCATTATCAATGGGGAAACTGCATCATGCAATGATGGGGACTGCCGCTGTCGCCATTGGTGCAGCTGCCGCTATTCCCGGAACGTTAGTGAACATAGCCGCCGGTGGTGGTCATTGTTCATCAGTAACTTTCGGCCATCCATCGGGCACATTAAAAGTAGGTGCCCAAGCGAGTTTAGTTGATAACCGTTGGATTGTTAATAAAGCGATAATGAGCAGAAGTGCTCGTATTTTAATGGAAGGTTACGTTAGAGTACCGGGCGATAGCTTTTAGTCAGTTATGGTTACTGTTTACAACCTTTATATGAGCTTTATTAGTCATAGTGTTTTAGAGGCTTTTAGCCTCTTTTTTATTTTAAAAAATTATTTTAACTTTTCAACTTACCGCTAATATATTTCTTCATTTCGTTGTGAATTAGATAAATTGAACTACATTTAAACTAATTGTTTATTTGGAAGTTTAAGTATGAATTTATTTAAAACGTTATCAGTATCAGCAAAAATTTATCTAATTCCTATAATAGGAACGATTTCATTTGTTATTTACTTAACGCTCTCAACATTTAATGCGAACGGAAATGTAGATATTCTTTCAGATGCTAAAAATGTTCAATTTCCTGTTGTTCAATATTCTAAGGAGGTCTCGGTAGCTATTGTAAAAATATCAGAGCTCCTTAATTCAGCAGTTACAACAGGAGATGAAGACAGTATTCACAATGCTGATGAAATAGCTATCAAAATTAAAGAATTGATCACAAAGATCGGCGCTACAAATGACCGTTTTTTAAATATCCAAACAAAAATGAGAACAGAATTTGATGACTACTATACTCAAGCGAAATCACTTTCGTTAAGTATGGTAAATGAAACAGCTGATTTTGAGAGGTTACCAACATTAGGAAAGAGTATGAATCAGGCATTTGAGCTTATTCTAACGACAGTTAATGACTTTAATTCAGAACAAGTTCACGAATTTGAAGAAACAATTCTTCGAGCAAACCAGTCTGCTCAATCCATGGTAACAATAGGGTTTATTATGGGAGTGATCACCATAATATTATTATTTGGTACAGCTATTCCTATCATTTCAGGTATTAAATCATCCATTGCTGAAGTTGTAAGTTCCTTAAAAGATATAGCTGAAGGCGAGGGCGATTTAACCGTACGTTTAACGGCTAAAACAGAAGACGAAATTGGTCAACTCGTACATTGTTTTAATTTATTTATGGATAAGTTACAGACAACAATCAAACAAGTGGTCGATATAGCTTCCCCATTATCTGAAATGGCTATTTCAGTGAGCACTACAGCCGTAGAAACCAATAAAATCACTTTAGAGCAACAAGAAGGAGCCTTACAAACAAAAGATGCTGTAGAAAATATGAATATGAGTGTAAAAACTGTTGCTCAAAGTGCTTCTTTAGCTTCATCAGCTTCAACAAAGGCTTCAAGTATTTCTAAAGAGGGGGCAATAGTTGTAGAGAAAACAGTACAAACAATACACTCTTTGGCTAAAACAGTAGAAAATTCATCCATTGTGATTGATAAGCTAGATGATGATAGTAAGCAGGTTGGTGCTGTTTTAGATGTTATTAAAGGTATTGCAGATCAAACCAATCTATTAGCGTTAAATGCAGCAATTGAAGCAGCACGTGCTGGTGAGCAAGGTCGTGGTTTTGCTGTTGTTGCTGATGAAGTGAGAACTTTAGCGTCAAGAACACAAGATTCTACTACTGAAATTCAAAAAACGATTGAGCAGCTGCAAATTGCAGCACGTTCAGCTGTAGAGGCAATGAGTAATGGAAGAAGCTTAGCTGAAAAAGGTGTATCAGAAGTAAGTCTAGCTGGGGAATCACTTGCGGCTATAACTTCGTCAGTTGAGCAAATTAATGCCATGACAAGTGATATCGCACAAGCAACGAATGAACAGTCTACAGTCGCAAGCGAAATAGTCTCGCATGTTGACCATATTAGTATTACAACCAAAGTTACACATCAAGCATCGGAAGAGCTCGCCGAGGTCAGTAGTCATTTAGCTGATTTGGCTAATAACCTTCAAATATTAACCAATGGATTTAAAGTCTAATTAATGAAAATAAAGAGGTATAACATGGAACAGCTGAAAAAATGTAAAGTTGCTTTATTAATAGCGGGAGTTTGTTGCTCAGCTCCCTCTATAGCTGATGTAAAATTTAATGGCTTCGCATCAATTAAAGGAGGATTAACATTTGACGATCCCAAAGATCGGAATAGTAATGGTAATTTTGATGCCGAAGAAGTGATACTCGATGGATTATACGATAAGGACTTATCCTTTAAACCGGAAAGCCTGTTTGCACTTCAAGTATCTTCAGATCTTGGTGAAGGGTTATCAGTCACTGCTCAGTTATACGCAGAAGGAAGAAATGACTTTGATTTAGAAGCTCGTTGGGCATATTTATCTTACGATATAACTGATGAATGGCGTGTTAATGTTGGTCGTATGGTATTACCTATGTTTTATAAATCTGAGTCAGAAAAAATTGGTTATACCGTTATAGGTAATAGGTTGCCGCGTTCTGTTTATGATGATTTTAATTTTTCTGTGGTAGAAGGTGTTAGATTAAATAACTCAACTGAATTAGGTGATTGGTCTATTAATTCATCTTTTGGTTATTATTCTTGGGAAGGTGATTGGGAAGCGTTTGATTCACTTTATAATACTAAATTTGATAAAATATTAAGTGTAAGTACTGAATTTAATTATGACTGGTTAACGTTATTTGCAGGTGGTTTTATTACTGAGGCTGATTTTAGCGAGCTCGATAATGCTGTATTATTTGATGGTCCTACAGGAATTAATAATGCTGCAGCTTCATTTGGAGTATCGGCTGATGAAACAGCGAGATTAAGAGATACCGTTGGATTGAGTGGCGATGGAGAGTATTACTATTTAGGTGCAGCTGTTGATTATAATGATTGGTTATTTACTGCAGAATATGCTGATTATGGTATTAAAGATTCTGGTAATTCGTTCAGCGAAGTTTATTATGTAATGGCTGGTAAACGTATTAATGAATATACCATTTTATATACGTATGAAAGTTTCGATCAACCAATTGATTATTCTTCGTTAAATGACTTTACCCCCGCAGCTCAAGCTATTGGTAAAAATGTAGTTGATGCTTTATTTGATAAAAAATTTAAAACACAAACATTAAGTTTACGATATGACTTCCATTCTAGCGCAGCATTTAAAATAGATGTTTTTAGAACGAAACTTGGTGATTTTAGTGATAATTACAATGGTGCATCGTTCGGTATAGATTTAGTATTCTAAGGGGAGAATAAAATGAAAAAAATTATTACATTGACAGCTTCTCTACTATTTTGTAGTTCTGTATTGGCAGGAGGAGTCGTTATAGTTCATCCATCCAATAATGCGAATCTAGACAATAAGAGTATTTCAAAAATATTTTTAGGGAAATCAAAAAAATTTCCAGATGGAAGCGATGCAACACCTTTAAATTTAGATTCAGGTGATACAAGCAAAGAGTTTATCAAAGAAATATTAGGAAAATCAGAAAGCCAAATGAAAGCTTATTGGTCTAAGTTGCTCTTTACTGGTAAAGGCCAAGCGCCTGAATCTCTAGCTAGCGATGCTGAAATTATAGCAAGAGTAAGTAGTAATCCTAATATGATTGGCTATGTTAGCGATGGAGCTAATATTGACGGCGTAAAAGTTGTATCTAAGTTTTAATGGTATTAATGTGTTATTTCAAAGCCGGCGTTATGTCGGCTTTTTAATTTTATCAATAAAATTAGCTTATTTGAGTCGATATTCCTTTAAATTGAAGCGCTATACCTGTATGTTATGCGTTTTTTACTGACTAGAATGTTTATGATGAACAAACTTGCAGAATACGAACTTATTCTCAAACAAGTTGAAGCTATTGCTAGTGAAGAGTCTGATGTTATTGCCAACATGGCTAATATTAGTGCCTTATTATTCGAAAGCTTAAGTGATGTAAATTGGGTCGGATTTTATCGCGTATTGTCTGATGAACTGGTTTTAGGGCCTTTTCAAGGTAAAGTCGCTTGTATTCGTATTCCTTTAAATAAAGGTGTATGTGGTAGTGCTGCTGGCAAAGCTAAAACGATACGTGTTGCTAATGTTCACGATTTTTCTGGTCATATAGCATGCGATGCTAATAGTAACTCTGAAATAGTTGTTCCTTTAATTATTAATGATAAGGTAGTTGCTGTTTTAGATATTGATAGTCCAATATACGAACGTTTTGATGAAGATGATCAAACAGGTTTAGAAAACATAATAAATCTATTTGAAAATATCATCATTAAGCATGGCGTGATAAACTAGTGAAAGAATTTGTTGTTATTCATGATTACCTAGTTTCAGAAGCTGTTGTTGGCGACTGGGATGGTGATGAAGAAATAGTGGCTGAGCGTATCAATGAAATTTATCATTTGATTTACGATTTAGCCGAAGAAGACATTGCGACAGAAGAGTTAGAAAAACTTTTAGCTCTGGTGTGGGATACTTGGATAGGGCAAGATAGTTTGCCTGAATTAGAAAGTGAAGATATTTATGACTGGTGCCGACACTTGTTGGAAAACCGTGAGCAGTATCTCGAAAATTAAGATTATTTGTGAAAAGTTGATTTATGGAAACTAAACGTACTAGTACTAAAGAAATTATTGCTTATTTAGCTGAAAAATTTCCCGCTTGTTTTTCTCTTGAAGGACCAGCTAAACCATTAAAAATAGGCATCTTTCAAGACTTAGCCGAAAGATTAACGGATGATGAAACTGTTAGTAAAACACGTTTAAGACAAGCGCTTAGACATTACACTAGCAGTTGGCGTTACTTAAAGTCGGTAAAAGTTGGTAGCGTTCGAGTTGATATCGACGGTAACGATGCTGCTGAAATCGATCAAGTACAAGCTGATTACGCCAGTAAAACGTTAAAAGAAAGCCAAGAAAAATTTGGTAACAATAAACAGAAAGATAATAAACCGAAAAAGCAGTATAAAGATCATAAGGCAGCTAAAGATCAAGGTGAAAAACCTGATCAAAAAGCTAAGTTTAAGGCTGTAAAGTCTACTAAACGATCAAATGTTAAGACGGAAGTTAAACTTCAACCTGTTACAGCTGATGCAATAATTGTGGGTAAAAAAGTTAAAGTACAGTTAAGTAACTCTCCAATGAACGCAACAATTACCGAAGTTTCAGGTAAAGATATCACTGTTCAATTAGATTCTGGAATGGTTGTTAAGACTCAAGTTAAAAACATATTTACTGAATAATCGGAGTTTATTCATGCAAAAATTTTGTCGTCTCGCGATTGCCGTATCTATTGCAGTATCAAGTGTACTTGTTAATGCAAGTGAAAAAAAAGTAGAAGATATACCTATACCTATTTTGGCTCCTGAAGAGCAACATGCAACATCAAGTAAGCGAATCACGGCGCAATTTACGCGTGCACATTATAAGCAAGTAAAAATGGATGATTCTCTATCAAAACAAATTTTTGATAGATACATTAAACAATTGGACTATGCTCGTAATGTTTTTATACAAGCGGATATTGATAAGTTTACTAAATATAGATTGGATTTTGATACGGTTATTTCTCGTGGAAAACTTGATGAAGCCTATGAAATTTATAATGTAAACCTCAAGCGCCGTTTAGAACGTTATGAATATGCATTAAGTTTATTAGAAAAACCTTTCGATTTTACTTTAGATGAATCTTACAACTTTGACCGTGAAGATGCTGCTTGGCCTAAAGACAAAGCTGAGTTAGATGAATTATGGCGTTTAAAAGTTAAATATGACGCACTTAATTTAACTCTTGCTGGTAAAGAGTGGAAAAAAGTTGCTGAAGTTTTAGGTAAAAGATATCGATATGCAATTAAACGTTTAAAACAAAGTGAAAGCGAAGATGTTTTTCAAATAGTAATGAACAGCTTTGCTCGCGTTGTTGAGCCTCACACTTCTTATTTATCACCAAGAAACGCAGAACGTTTCCAAATGGAAATGAATCTTTCTCTAGAAGGGATTGGTGCTGTTTTGCGTGCTGAAGAAGACTATACCGTTATTCAAAGTGTTGTTTCTGGTGGTCCTGCGGATAAATCTAAAGAACTTAAACCAAAAGATAGAATAGTTGGCGTTGCTCAAGCGAAAGAAGAGTTTGTTGACGTAATTGGCTGGCGTTTAGACGACGTAGTTGAATTAATAAAAGGCCCGAAAGGTACTCAAGTTCGCTTACAGATTTTAAGTGGTGAATCTGATGATGAAGCCAATATAAAAACCGTATCGATTATACGAGACACGATTAAACTTGAAGATAGAGCGGCTAAGTCTGAAGTTTATTATGAAATTCCGGGTGATAAAACCAGTAAAAAATTAGGTGTTATTAATATACCAAGTTTTTATAATAATTTGTCTCGTGATGTAAAAGTTGAGCTGAAAAAGCTTAACGATGAAAACGTTGAAGGTGTTATTGTTGACTTACGTGGTAATGGCGGTGGTTCATTAACAGAAGCAACACTATTAACCGGCTTATTTATCGATAAAGGTCCTGTTGTTCAAGTACGTAATGGCGCTAATCGCATTGAAGTTAATAGTGATAGGGACGGTATTAGTTATTATAAAGGTCCATTAACGGTTATGGTTGATCGTTATAGTGCTTCAGCATCTGAAATATTTTCTGCAGCTATTCAAGATTATGGACGCGGTGTCATTATTGGTGAACATACTTTTGGTAAAGGTACTGTTCAGCAACACAGAGGTTTAGGTCGAGTTTACGATTTATACGAAAAACCTTTTGGCAGCATCCAGTTTACTATTGCTAAGTTTTACCGTATCAATGGTGGCAGTACTCAACATAGAGGCGTTTTACCTGATATTTCTTTCCCTTCAGCAATAGATCCTGAAGATTGGGGAGAAAGCAAAGAAGAAAATGCGCTTCCGTGGGATAAAATACCAAAAGCTGAATATACTAAGTTAAATGAATTAAGCAGTGACTTTGCTTATCTACAATCTTTACATGATCAACGTATTATGGAAAATACCGAGTTTAATTATTTGCTTGATGATATCAAAACATATAAAGCAGAAAAGGACGATAAAACGGTTTCTTTGAACTTGGCTATTCGTAAAGAAAAACGCGAAAAAAATAAAGCTAAACAATTGATCAGAGTTAATGAGAGATTGGTGAGATTAGGTAAAGAAAAAGTTAAAAGTTTAGATGACGACTTGCCTGATGAATTAGATGAGTTAGATCCGTTTTTAGATGAGGCTGCTAAAATTACATTTGATTTAGTATCGCTTGGTCGTATGGCTAAAAAATAGATTTTATTAACTCATAAAAAAACCGCTAATACAGCGGTTTTTTTATGCTTATTTAAAAATAAATATTTAATCAAAATAAGTGAATAGTTATTTTGTAAAGTCTTGTTTTTAAAGCGTTAGAAGCTGATGGGTTGGAAAAATAACTTGCACTATTTTTTAATAGAAGGCATGTTACCGGAATAAAAAAATATAATGACAATAAAGGCTAATTTTATATGACAGATATGTCAGAACATAAAGCTCCTAGTATGTTGGATGCATTAATACCGTTAATAGCACTTATCTTCATGCTCTCGGGGGCTGTTTTTTACTTTGGTGATAATTCTACCGGTGGTCCTAATCAAATTGCTTTATTAATTGCTACAGGTATTGCAGTGGTTATTGGCCTCAAAAATAATTATAAGTGGGCAGATATAGAAAAAGCTATGGTTAATGGCATTTCTATTTCTATGGGGGCTATTTTTATTTTATTAGCGGTAGGTTCATTAATTGGTACTTGGATGCTATCAGGTACTGTACCAAGTATGATTTATTATGGATTGAAAATATTAGATCCTAGCTGGTTTTATCCGGCTACTTGTATTATTTGTTGTATTGTTGCGTTAAGTATAGGAAGTTCTTGGACTACAGCCGCTACTATAGGTGTTGCACTTATGGGAATTTCATCCGGTTTAGGATTAAATCCAGCAATAACCGCCGGTGCTATTATTTCAGGGGCTTATTGTGGTGATAAAATTTCTCCCCTTTCTGAAACAACTAACTTAGCTCCCGTTGTTGCCGGTTCAGAATTGTTTGCTCATATTAGATATATGATGTGGACAACAATACCGTCAATCGTTATTAGTTTGATTATATTTACTTTCTTGGGTTTATCAGTTGAAACCACTGTTACCCTTGAAGCGGTAGAAGGTATTAATCAGCAATTAGAAGCCAACTTCAATATAACTCCTCTTAATCTTGTTCCTGTTGCATTACTACTCGCTATGGCAATGAAAAAAGTGCCTGCATTTCCTGCTGTAGCAATAGGCGCCTTATTTGGCGCAATTTGGGCCATTATTTTTCAACCAGAACTTATAAACACTTTAGCTGCTAATGGTTTAGATACTGTAACTGCGAACATTACGGTTGTATGGGCGGCGTTGTTTGATGGTGTCGTTATCAATTCAGGTGATGCTGATTTAGATAGCTTACTAAGCGGCGGAGGCATGAAAAGCATGCTGAACATCGTATGGCTAATTATGTGTGCATTAATGTTTGGTGCTGTTTTAGAATACTTTGGTATGTTGAAAAAATTTGTGCAAGCTATTTTAGGTTCTGTAAAGTCAGTAGGCGGACTAATTGCAAGTACAGTTGCAACATGTATAGGCGCTAACTTAGTCACAGCAGATCAGTATATATCGATTGTAATGCCTGGTCGCATGTATAAAGAAGAATATAAAAGACGAAACTTAGATCCTCTTGTACTCAGCCGAACACTTGAAGATTCAGGTACTTTATCTTCACCACTTATTCCTTGGAATACATGTGGTGCTTTCATGTTTGGTGTTTTAGCATTAACCAATTATGAATACATTTTTTACTGCTTTTTTAACTTTATTAATCCTATATTAGCAATTGCTTATGGTTTTACAGGTTATAAAATTAAAAAATTAGTTACAAATTAAACAACAATTATAAAAATATTTATTGTACATCAAAGCCTGATTTTACAGGCTTTTTCGTTATTACCTATTAAGCTTTTATTATATTATTATTTGATCCCTTTTTATGTCTATCTATATAAAATCAAGAGTAAAGAGGTATCCATTTAAATATAATAAATCAATGTATTTCATTTTTATCACCTTGTAGGAAAACCCATGACAGAATTTACCGCGCGTTATTTATCCGATTATAAAAAAACAGCTTTTACAATTTCTACAGTCGATTTAACTTTCGAATTGGAAGATACAAAAACGCTTGTGACTAATGTGATGACCGTTGCTAAAGCGGATAGCAATATTAAAGAGTCACTTATATTACAAGGTGAAGAGTTAAAGCTTATTTCTATTTCAATTAATGGGGAGTTGTTATCGAGTGACTCTTATATTGAAACGGCCACCCAATTAGAAATAAATGTTCCTGATGATGAATTCGAATTAACCATTGTTACTCAAATAAACCCTGTAAAAAATACCTCTTTGGAAGGCTTGTTTAAGTCAGGCGGCGCGTTTTGCACGCAATGTGAAGCAGAAGGCTTTAGACGTATGACTTACTATCTAGATCGCCCTGATGTAATGGCTGTCTTTTCTACAAAAATTGTTGCAGATAAAAACTTATATCCATTTTTATTATCAAATGGTAATAAAGTGGAAGCTGGTGATTTAGCAAATGGCTATCACTTTGCTAAATGGCAAGACCCATTTCCAAAACCATGTTACTTATTTGCACTTGTTGCAGGTAATTTTGATTTATTAAGCGATACCTTCGTTACATGTTCTGGTCGAGAGGTGGCTTTAGAAATCTTCGTTGACCAAGGTAACTTATCTAAAGCACATCATGCTATGGCTTCTTTAAAGCATTCAATGAAATGGGATGAAGATACGTTTGGATTAGAATACGACCTTGATATTTACATGATAGTTGCGGTCGACTTTTTTAATATGGGAGCTATGGAAAACAAAGGACTAAATGTTTTTAATAGTAAGTTTGTTTTGGCTGATGAAAAGTCGGCAACAGATGTTGATTATTTTAATATTGAAGCCGTTATTGCACATGAGTATTTCCATAACTGGACTGGAAACCGCGTAACTTGTCGAGACTGGTTCCAATTAAGTCTTAAAGAAGGTTTAACTGTTTTTAGAGATCAACAGTTTAGTGCTGATATGACCTCTGCAAGTGTCACTCGTATTCAAAACGTAAGAGTTTTAAGATCACTTCAATTTGCTGAAGATGCTGGTCCTATGGCACACCCTATTCGACCTGAAAAAGTCATGGAGATGAATAACTTTTATACGTTAACTGTATATGAGAAAGGGGCTGAGGTTATTCGAATGCTTCATACCATATTAGGTAAAGAAAACTTTAGAAAAGGAATGGATCTTTACTTTAAACGTTTTGATGGTATGGCTGTAACTTGTGATGATTTTGTTAATGCTATGTCAGATGCATCAGGCATATCTTTAGAGCAGTTTAAATTATGGTATGTTCAAACAGGTACGCCAATTCTTACTGTAACAGAAGAATATAACCCTGAAGACAAAACTTATACTATTCATATAACACAAAAAAATAGTCGCTCAGATCATGCTACGCATGCTTTACATGTGCCGGTGAATGTTGAGTTAATTTCAACTCAAGCAAATGCAATAGCTAATACCCAAAGTCACTTAGTTGAGTTAACACAACTAGAACAGAGCTTTAGCTTTGAAGGTTTTGATGAAAAACCTGTGCTTGCCTTTTTAGGTAATTTCAGTGCACCAGTGAAAGTTAACTTTGAACAAGCTGACCATGATTTAGAAAATATCATGGTAAATGCTCAAGACGAGTTTTGCCGTTGGGACGCAGGGCAACAATTATTAAAAATTTATATTAAGAAGTTATTCAATAATCCATCAGAGATTTTACCTGTAAACTTACTCAATTCTTTCAAACATATTTTGAATAGTTCAATTGATCCGGCATTAAAAGCTGAACAATTAACTTTACCTACATTTGACGAAGTAGCCGATTCTATTGAGGAAGTTGATGCTTCAGCTTTAGTTGATGCGATAGATAATATTAAACATCAGCTAGCTCATGGGTTAGTCGATACATTTAAGGCGCTGTACACAGAGTTAAGTCGTGATGTGTTTGCAATTGATGGAGTGAGTGTTGCTAATCGCTCATTGAAAAATGTTTGTTTATCTTACTTAGCGTTAATTCCAAGTGAAACTGACCTTATTAATGAACAATTTTCAACCTCTGATAACATGACAGATTCACTTGCTGCGCTTTCATGTAGTGCGGACAATAATATGCCAGAATTTGATACTCAAATGAAAGCATTTGAAACCCAGTGGAGCGATACCGTCTTGGTTATGGACAAATGGTTTGTTCTTGCTGCTTCTTTAAAAAGTGATGATATTTTTGAACGATTAACAAAATTGTTAAAACATCCATTATTTAGTCTAACTAACCCCAATAGAGCGCGTTCTTTAATAGGCGCATTCTCTGCTAAAAACCCTAAATATTTTCATTGTTTGAGTGGTAAAGGTTATGCGTTTTTAACTGATCAACTTATTCAATTAAATGAAATTAACCCACAAGTAGCTTCAAGATTAATTACTCCTCTTATTCAATTTAAAGGCTTTGATAAAGCTAGACAAAAATTAATGAGGGCAGAATTAGATAAATTAAATCGTTTACCTAATTTATCTAAAGATCTAAAAGAAAAGCTCGATGCGGCACTTAAATAAATATCTACTATAATGAAATATTACTTTAGTGTGAACATGACGTACGATGATTTTCTCCCTTATTATCAAGGGAGAATTAGTACGGTCATGGTTATGAGTACAGAAGGGCAGCGCATTAAGTTTCCAGCAATGCATATAAAAAAATTTTTAATGCCGCATGGTATAAATGGTTTTTTTTGTATGCATACTGAAAATAATAAATTTATATCATTAGAGAAAATTCAATAATTAGAGCTTCTGCTTTAAACAGTGGTCTGACCATTTTGATATGAATATTATTTTTAATACTTGCAACGAAGGCACTGAAATACAACGTTGTAGCTCTTAAAGTCTTATTGTTTTAAATGAGTGTTTTAAACAGTAGTTTTTAAGTGGTCTGCTCTTCCCTATGGCCCCTTTAAAATAAGGGATGTAATAAATTATATTTACGCTTGATAGTTTTTTTAAATGATGCAATTATTGTTTTATCCCGTTTAAGGGGACAAACAATCAACGCATTATTATAAGAAAAAAATACTCTATTTTGGATCTGGGGAGAAAAGAAATGAAAAATAATTCTCGCAGCTACGGTAAATTAAAACCAATAGCTGTAAGTATAAGTGTTGCCTTATTGTCGATATCAGCTTCAACGACTCAAGCAAAAAACTTTCAACTAGGCGATTTTGATATTAGTTTCGATTCAACCTTTTCAGTGGGCTCTAGCTGGCGTGTAGAGAATCGTGATTGGAATGGTAATGTAGGTAAATCAAATAACCTTAACAATGGATTTGATTTTAGTCATTATCACCCCGCTTTAAATACTAGCCCTGATGCTGGAACTGTCTGGAATGGAGCAGGTACCTATTCAACAAACAGCGATAATGGTAATTTAAACTATGATGCTGGCGAAAGTTTTTCTAAAATTATCAAAGGTTCACATGACCTAGATATCCGATATGACAATATTGGCTTGTTTGCTCGAGGCATGTATTACTACGACTTTGAAATGATGGACAATGATCGAGATTGGACTAATCCTTCTTCAAATAAAGTACATAACCCATGTCGAGATGATGAAGCCAGAGACCAAGTTTGTCGTGATATTCGATTATTAGATGCTTTTGTTTATGGTGACTTCGATATTGGTGAAATGCCATTATCAGTGCGAGTAGGTCAACAAGTGATTAGCTGGGGGGAAAGTACACTCATTTCTCATGGTATTAGCGAATTAAACCCCGTAGATGTTGCTCGCTTAAAAGCACCTGGTGCTGAACTGAAAGAAGCTTTTATTCCTTTTGGTGCTGTTTGGGCGTCATTAGGCGTTACCGATAACTTTAATATTGAAATGTTTTATCAATATAGCTGGGAAAAAACGATACTTCCTGCACCGGGAAGTTACTTCTCAACTAATGATTTTGCTGGAGACGGTGGTCATTTTAATAATGTTCAATTAAATTTTGCTAGCAATCCCGATATGGACTTAGATTCATTAATTACGAATTTAAATGTTTTAGGTGATGCTATTCGCGGTGGCGGACTCACAGCAGAACAAGCAGGAATGGCCTACTTAAGTGGATTCCCTACTAAATTAACCTTAAGAGAATCAGGTGCCGAAAATGAACCTGAAAATGGTGGTCAATACGGTTTACGTTTATCTTGGTATTTACCTAGCTTTAATGAAACCGAAGTTAGTTTGTACTATATGAATTACCATAGCAGACGTCCTGTTTTTTCAGGTATAACGGCTGATTTTTCTCAAATAACTACAGATGTTCAAAAAATAGCATCAGGTGATATTACCTATGACAATTACACTGATTTAGGTTCATTCTCACGTGTTGAACTTGATTATATTGAAGATATTCAATTATATGCTTTTAGTTTTAATACTACATTAGGTGAAACGTCTGTTGCGGGTGAAGTCACTTACAGACAAGATGAACCTTTACAAATTGATGATGTTGAATTACTTCTTTTAGCTATGCCACAACAGCTTTTTAATGCAGGTATTTCTGTTGGAGCAGGTTTCGATGGTATCTCACAAATTCCAACAGTGGGGTTAGGTGACAGAGTTGATGGCTTTGTATTATCAGACACACTACAAGCACAAGTAACACTAACGCATTTATGGGGGCCGTCACTTGGAGCCAATCAGTTTACTACTTTACTTGAAGTCGGTGGAATTGATATTCGTGATATGCCAGACCAAGATGTTTTACGTTTAAATGGTCCTGGTACAGCAAGAAACGGTGGTATAGAGGGTAAAGAAGGTTTAGAAATAGCTTTACAAGATGGTGTGGAAGCCAACCCATTTCCTGATGATTTTGCATGGGGATATCGCTTAGTTGGCAAACTTGACTATAGCAATGTTTTTGCTGGTATCAACGTTTCACCTAAAGTTGTATTTTCTCATGATGTAGAAGGAATAACGCCAGATCCTTTATTTTTATTTGTTGAAGATAGAAAGTCATTAGCTGTAGGTGTTGGTTTTGATTATCAAAGCCGTTGGTCTGCAGATATTAGCTATAACAGCTTTTTTGATGGTGTAGGTACAACGAACCAACTATCAGACCGCGATTACGTTTCTTTCAGCGTTAAGTATTCAATTTAGGAGCTGTTTCATGAAAAAAATTACAAAAACATCAAAATTACTATCAATTACTATTTCTTTACTGCTAACAAGTGGTTATGTAGCTGCAAAAGTGACACCTGAAGAAGCGAATAAATTAGGTAAAGAACTAACCCCTATGGGAGCTGAACAAAAAGCAAATGCTGATGGTTCAATCCCTGAATGGGAAGGTGGGATCACACAAGCGCCTAAAGGATATGTTGTTGGTCAGCATCATATTGACCCTTTCGCAGATGACAAAACATTATTCACTATCACATCAAGTAATTTAAGTGACTACAAGAATAATCTTACGCCAGGGCAAGTTAAATTATTTGAGACATATCCTGACACATACAAAATGAACGTATATCAAACTAGACGCTCAGCATCGTTCCCATCACATGTATACGATGCGATTAAAAGCAATGCGACTCGTTCTGAACTCGTAGAAGAAGGTAATGGTATTGTTCAAGCTTCTGTAGGCATTCCTTTTCCTTTACCAAAAACCGGTTTAGAAGTTATATGGAATCATATATTACGCTATCGTGGTGAGCAGGTTACTCGAGAAGGCGGGCAAGCAGCGCCTACAGCAAGTGGCGACTATACTTATTTAGGTTTTGAAGAAAGTTTAATACTTCCATATAACGTACAAGGTGCTAAGCCAGAAACATTACAAGAAACTAACATTTTATTTAAGTTTAAACAAAAAGTTACCGAGCCAGCACGTTTAGCGGGTACCGCATTGCTTGTACATGAAACTATGGACCAAATAAAAACACCGCGTCAGGCGTGGACATATAACACCGGGCAACGTCGTGTTCGTCGTGCGCCTAATGTGGCTTACGATACACCAGGTACCGCATCAGATGGTTTAAGAACCACCGATGATTTTGATATGTACAATGGCGCACCTGATCGATATACATGGGAGCTAAAAGGAAAACAAGAATTATATATTCCATACAACGATTATCGCTTACATAGCAATGATTTAAAGTACGAACAAATTTTACAACCGGGTCATATTAATCCACAATATGTACGTTATGAAAAACATCGTGTTTGGGTCGTTGAAGCAAAACTGAAATCAGATACCCGACATACTTATAAAAAACGTGTGTTTTACATTGATGAAGATAGCTGGCAAGTAGCCGTAACTGATATTTATGATAATCGTGATGAGCTGTATAGAGTAGGTGTTGCTCACGGATTAAATTACTATGAAGTTCCTACACAATGGTCTACGCTGGAAGTGTTTCATGATTTACAATCTCGTCGTTATATCGCTATGGGATTAGATAACGAAGCTAAAATGTATGACTTTTCAACTGAATTGAGTGATTCATCATTTACTCCTTCAGCATTAAGAAGAGAAGGACGTCGTTAATCTTAATTTAGTGATGAAACGGCTGACTCATGTCAGCCGTTTTTGTTTGGATAAAATATTGAATTAAATAATTTGGAGTTTTAATTTTTTATGTTACGTATTTTGATCGTTTGTTTGGGGTGTTTTTTAGGGGGGGCTGTTAATGCAAATGATGCTATAACATCTTCAATGCTCGCCCCTTTAGCTGAAAAATCCTTATTACTTGATATAACAAGTATACAGCAAAAAAAATTAGTGGCGGTTGGTGAAAGGGGTCACGTGCTACTTTCTGTAGATGGTAATAACTGGCAGCAAGTCAGTGTTCCTACTCAAGAAACGTTAACAAGTGTATTTTTTATCAATAACCTTGTTGGGTGGGCTGTAGGACATAATTCTACTATTTTAAAAACAACCAATGGCGGTAATAATTGGCACCTTCAATATTCCAATCCCTCACTCCAAAAACCACTATTAGACATTGTTTTTAAAGACCCTTTTCATGGTGTTGCTGTTGGTGCTTACGGCCAATTTCTTCGAACCATAGATGGGGGTAAAACATGGCTATCAGAATTTCATGAAGAATTTTTATTAGAAGAAGACAAAGCTTTTTTAGATGAATTAAAAGTAGATGATGAAGAGGCGTACTTTGATGAAAGAGAAAGTATATTACCTCACTTTAATCGAATAATATCTGACGGTAGAACAACATACTTAGTAGGTGAAATTGGTTTAATTGCCAAAAGTAATGACTTAGGACTGACATGGACCAAGTTTGATGAAATATACCGCGGTTCATTTTTTGATTTATCAAGAACCCATGAAGGTAAT
Organism: Pseudocolwellia agarivorans; assembly: GCF_002000085.1. Taxonomy (GTDB): domain Bacteria; phylum Pseudomonadota; class Gammaproteobacteria; order Enterobacterales; family Alteromonadaceae; genus Pseudocolwellia; species Pseudocolwellia agarivorans. The sequence goes on along the minus strand of NZ_MUZU01000015.1, from coordinate 37,174 downwards.
TTAGTCGTAGCTGGTTTACGTGGTCATGTGTTTAGAAGTTTAAAAAATGGTACGCCTTGGCAAGAAAGTAAAACAGATACCACTTCTTTGCTTAACTCAATTGTGCTGTCAGATGAAGGACGTATTTTTATTCTAGGTAACAACGGCGTTATTCTAGAAAGTCATGACGATGGGCATTCTTTTGTATTGAAAATGCAGCCTGATGGTAAGTCATTAATTGCGGGCGTTTGGTTTAATAATAGAATTGTTGCGGTTTCAGATGTTGGAATTAAAAACATTTTTATGAATTCTTCAGGGTTTAATTATTAATTATGGCTATTAACTCTTCATCAAATAATCATTCATCTAAAAGTACACAAAACGTTTTATTTAAAATGCGTTCATTCGTACTTTTTTTGTTTGCTGTTATTACGGCGTTTTTATTATACCAAGCAAGCCAAATAAAATTAGACGCATCATTTACTAAAAACATTCCCCTACAACATTCCTACATGAAAACGTATTTAAAGCATCAAGAAAATTTTGGTGGTGCTAATAATATTTTAATTTCAGTATGTGATTCAGAAGGCGATATTTTTAATGAATCTTTTTTTAATACCTTAAAAGGGGTTCACGACCAATTATTTTTTATTCCAGGTATAGATAGAACTCAAGTTAAATCGTTATTTTCACCAAGTACTCGATTTGTTGAAATTGTTGAAGACGGCTTTGCTGGCGGGCCAGTTATTCCTGCTAATTTTACGGCTAATAAAGCGGGCTTAAATATTGTAAAAGGAAATATTGAAAAAGCAGGTATTGTCGGTCGAATAGTTTCAGACGATTACAGTTGCGCCATGGTAAATGCTTCTTTAATGGAAGTGAATCCAGAAACTGGTGAAAAGCTTGATTCTATTAGTATCGCAGAACAATTAGAAACTCAAATACGAGCAAAATTCGAAAAAAATAATATAAGTATTCATATTATAGGTTTTGCTAAAATGGTAGGAGACGTAGCCAACGGAGCTAAAAGCGTTGTAACCTTTTTTGGTATAGCAATAGCTATTACGGCGATTATGGTTTATTTCTTTTGTCGTTCAGTAAAATTAACCATACTGCCTATTGCCTGTTCATTTGTTGCCGTTGTTTGGCAAATGGGTATGTTATCTACATTAGGTTACGGCCTAGATCCTATGTCTATTTTGATCCCGTTTCTGATCTTTGCTATTGGTGTTAGTCATGGCGTTCAAATGATTAACTCAGTTAAGAAACTTGTATCAAAAGGGAAAACAAGCCTTGAAGCAGCGCAAATAAGTTTTGCTGCATTGCTTATTCCTGGTGGTATTGCATTGTTGTCTGATACCGTCGGCTTTTTAACTTTGCTTTCCATCGATATTGGTATTATTAGAGAGCTAGCTATTGCTGCTTCGTTAGGCGTAGCTATGATTATTTTAACGAATTTAGTTTTGTTACCTTTACTAGTATCACTTATTCGTATTTCTCCAACGGTAGAGAAAAAAGTAAAAAGCTCACCCAAAAACTATGGTGTTCAAGACACTAGCAAAAAAACAATTTGGGACTTTATCGCAAATTTTGCAACAAAAGGGCCCGCTTCTTTTATCTTAATATTTACCTCCTTTTTGTTTATTTTTGGTTATATTAATTCTCAAAATATGAAAATAGGGGAGTTGCATGCGGGGGCTCCAGCTTTACATGAAACATCTCGTTATAACCAAGACACTTTCTTAATCACTAACCGTTATGCTATTAGTGTTGATTACATGTCTGTTATTGTTGAAACAACACCTGATGCGTGTACACAATATAAAATAATGAATGTTATTGATCAGTTTCAATGGCGTATGGAGAATGTTCCAGGAGTACAATCGGCAATTAGTTTAGCATCGGTCGCAAAAATCGTGAATGCGGGTTATAACGAAGGTAATGCTAAATGGCGTGTGCTTTCTAAAAATCAACAAACACTTGTTCAATCAATTGCACGTGTTCCTTCTTCAAGTGGTTTACTTAATAATAACTGTAGTGCTATGCCGGTTATCTTATTTTTAGACGACCATAAAGCCGAAACTATTAATCGAGTAGTCGATGCCGTAAAACTTAATGCAAGTGAACTTAATAACGAAGAGTTAACCTTTAATTTAGCTTCGGGTCCTGTTGGTGTAATGGCAGCAACAAATGAGGCGGTTAAAGAAGCTCAGTTACCTATGATGTTGTATGTGTATGGCGCCGTTATTATTTTATGTTTACTTAGCTTTAGAAGCATCAAAGCAACAATATCTGTTGTGGTGCCTTTATATATCGTTTCTATATTAGCGCAATGGTTAATGACCGCATTAGATATAGGTTTAACAGTATCTACACTACCTGTTATTGCTTTAGGGGTTGGTATTGGTGTGGACTATGGCATATATATACTTTCTACCATGAACGAAAAGCTTAAAAATGGAGCTACGGTTAAAGCGGCTTATCATGCTGCATTAACGGAAAGAGGAAGCGCTGTTATTATTACCGGTATAACATTAGCTATTGGTGTTTCAACATGGTTATTCTCAGATCTTAAATTTCAAGTGGATATGGGGATTGTATTAACCTTTATGTTTTTGGTTAATATGTTCGCAGCGGTGGTTATTTTACCTGCTATTGCTGCTTTTCTTTGGAAAGACAAAAAATAATCAAATAAATTTTAATTATTTTTAATTATTTTATTATGAATAATTAACCATGAAAATGACCGTAAGGTCATTTTCTATTTATAGGAAGTGAATAAACAACATTTCCTATGAATATTTAGCCTTGTAACTCACTTGTAAACCTTTCATGTAAATAAAAATCCCTCGCAATTGCTTAAAATTACTAATAAAATCCTAATTACCGTCTATCATTAAAGATGGGTATAAAAAACGATTCTTTATAATCGTTAATAAAAATACAACTATTACTTCAACATTCAATAAAGTGTTTTATCCAAAAGGAACAAGGCATGGCATTAGTAAACGGTTTACCTTCCGTAATACTTAACAACGTTACAGAATTAATACACCTTAAAGTCCCTAAATCTATTGCACCACTAGTAGAGCAATTTTCAACGCTACTGTATGGAAACATATCAACACTCGATTTAAATAATCGCAATGACAGTGATATGTACGGTGCAACATTAAGCTTATGGAATTCGCTTAATGATCACAAAATTAACCAACCTGTTATTAAAGTCTTTAATCCGCAGGTATCAAAGCATGGTTGGAAATCAAGCCATACTGTGATTGAGGTGGTCGTTAAAGATATGCCATTTTTGGTGGACTCTCTAAGAATAGCCTTGGGGAGATTAGGGTTAACACCGCACTTAATGTTAAATAGCCCAATAAAAATTGTACGTGACAGTAATAATAAAATTATTGAATTATCAGCAACATCGGATAAAAAAATTAAAGCTACCTCAACAGAAACTGCTTTTTTTATTGAAATCGACCGTATTACAGAACAAAACTTACTTGATAGTGTGGTTCAAGAATTACATTCAGTGGTTAGTGATATCTCATTAACCGTTACTGATTGGCAAACCATGAAAGAAAAGTTGAATGAAACAATAACTACCATTAAAAAATCTAAATATTTTTGTAGCAAAGAAGAACACACTGATACTTTAGAGTTTTTAAATTGGATATTAGACGATAACTTCACCTTCATGGGATATCGCTCGTATGATATTAAAAGTATCAAAGGAGATATTGCTTTATCTGCTCAAAACGAAACAAGTTTAGGGTTAATGAAGCAATCTAAAGGGACTGAAGAAAGGTTACTCTCTAAGTTAAGTGAAGTGGCTAGAGAAGTCGCTTTAGGTAATAACATTTTAGTTTTAACTAAATCTAATTCACGCTCGCGTGTTCACCGTCCTGCTTTACTTGATTATATTGGTGTTAAACGTTTTGATACCAAAGGTAATGTGCTAGGCGAAGATCGTTTTATTGGTTTATTTGGTTCAGCTTATTACACCAACAGCGCGCTTGATTTACCACTTATTAAATCTAAAGTGGCCAGTGTTTGTGAATCTTCAGGATTCGCACAAGGTACACATGCATACAAAGCTTTGATTAATATTTTAGAAACTTACCCTAGAGATGAAATATTACAATCGACTACCTCAACATTACTTAACAATGTGTTGGGTGTTTTTCAAATGCAAGAGCGTGATTATACTGGGCTATTCGTTCGCAGAGATACCTTTGACCGTTTTTATTCATGTATGGTTTATGTACCAAGAGAGCGTTATAACACTAAACTTAGAATACAAACTCAAGCGTTATTAAAAGAAACCTTTGGTAGCGAAGAAGATGTAGAGTTTACCACTTATTTTTCAGAATCAGCTCAAGCGCGTACGCATTATATTGTTAGGGTTAATTCAACTAAAGCGGATATTGATGTGAAAGAAATTGAACGTAATTTAAATGAAGCGGCTTCTAGTTGGGACGATAAATTAGCTACAGCGTTAAACTCTAATAAAGGTGAAGCGTTAGGCAAAACACTTTCTAGAAAGTATGTTCACTTCCCACAAGCATACAAAGATGAAGTCTTACCAGGTTCTGCTTTAGTTGATATTGAAAAGTTTGAATCTCTTACGCCAGAGCATAATTTAGAAATGTTGTTTTATCAGCCGCAAGAAGAAAGTGCTGATAGCCGTTTAGTTAAGTTGAAGTTATTTCACCTAGGTGAACCTATTCATTTATCTGACGTTTTACCTATTTTAGAAAACTTTGGTTTACGCGTTATTGGTGAAAGTCCTTATTCAATTAAAACAGCTGGCGGTGAAACTTACTGGATACTTGATTTTTCAATGTTACTTACCGGTAAAGGTAAATTTAACTTAGAAAAAGTACAAAGTTTATTCCAAGACGCTTTTGCTAAAGTATGGTCAGGTAAGCTTGAAGATGACGGTTTCAACCGATTAATTTTAGGTGCGGAATTAGGTGGGCGAGAAGTTTCAATTTTAAGGGCGTATGCAAAGTATGAACGTCAAATTGGTGGTACTTTTAGTCAAAGTTATATTGAAGATACCTTCTCTCGTTACCCTAATATCGCCAAGCTACTGATTAAATTATTTAATTTGAAATTTGATCCACAAGGTAAATCGTCAGAAAAAGCAATCAATAAAACTGAAGAAGACATTGAAACCTCTTTAGATAAAGTGGCTAACTTAGACGACGACAGAATTATTCGTAAAGTTGTAGAAATGATGAGTGCGACTATACGTACTAACTACTTTCAAAAAGATGCGAATAATGAAGATAAACCTTATATCTCATTCAAAATTTTACCTAAGTTAATTAGCGAAATACCACAACCTGTACCTAAGTTTGAAATATTTGTTTATTCACCGCAAGTTGAAGGTGTTCATTTACGTGGCGGTAAAGTTGCTCGTGGTGGTTTACGTTGGTCAGACAGACGTGAAGATTTCAGAACTGAAGTATTAGGTTTAGTTAAAGCACAACAAGTTAAAAATACCGTTATTGTGCCCGTAGGTGCTAAAGGTGGCTTTGTTTGTAAACAGCTACCAGAAGGAACAAGAGCAGAAATATTTGAAGCAGGAAAAGAATGTTATAAAACATTTATCCGCGCTTTATTAGATATTACCGACAATATTGTTGGTGGAGAAATTATACCACCCAAAAGTGTTGTAAGACTTGATGAAGATGACCCTTATTTAGTTGTAGCTGCAGACAAAGGCACTGCAACATTCTCAGATATTGCTAACGGTATTTCAGAAGAATATAACTTCTGGATGGGCGACGCGTTTGCTTCAGGTGGTAGTGTAGGTTACGACCATAAAGGTATGGGGATTACCGCTAAAGGTGGTTGGGAATCTGTTAAACGTCATTTCAGAGAAATGGATATAGATTGCCAAACCACTGATTTTACATGTATTGCTATAGGCGACATGGCGGGTGATGTATTTGGTAACGGTATGCTTTTATCTAAACATACTCGCTTGCAAGCCGCATTTAACCATATGCACATATTTGTTGACCCCACACCTGATGCAGCAAGCTCTTATAAAGAACGCGAACGTTTATTTAATTTACCGGGTTGTACATGGGACGATTACAATAAAAAGTTACTTTCTGACGGAGGTGAAATTTATAGCCGTTCTGCTAAATCTTTAAAATTAACCCCACAAATTAAAAAAATGTTGGGCACACAAAAGCAAAACATGTCGCCACTAGAATTAATGCAAGCCATATTAAAAATGCAAGTTGATTTGTTATGGAATGGTGGCATAGGTACCTACGTTAAATCATCAAAAGAATCACATCTAGAAGTTGGTGATAGAGCAAATGATGCCTTACGTATAAATGGTAACGAACTACAAGCTAAAGTAGTAGGCGAGGGGGGTAACTTAGGTTTTACACAGCTAGGACGAATTGAATTTGCCGCTAATGGTGGACGAATTAATACAGATGCGATTGATAACGCAGGTGGTGTTGACTGTTCAGACAAAGAAGTAAATATCAAAATTTTACTGAATAGTCTTGTGCAAAATGGTGATTTAACTGTTAAGCAACGTAATAAATTACTTTACGATATGACAGACGATGTATCTGAAAAAGTATTAGAAGACTGCTACCGCCAAACTCATTCGCTTTCTATTACTGCTATGCGAGGGGGAAGTCAGTTAAAAGAGCAGTCTCGTTTTATCAGTGAGCTTGAACGAACAGGTAAGCTTGATCGCGCATTAGAATTTATTCCTAATGATGATGAAATAGCCGATCGTTTGATCAAAGGTAATGGACTCACTCGACCTGAGTTATCCGTATTACTTGCCTACAATAAAATGGTATTAAAAGACGACCTAGTTTGCCCAGAAATTACAGGAAACTCATATTACGATAAGTTCTTGGTTGAGTATTTCCCTAAAAAATTACAGCAAAAATATTTAGTTGAAATGCAAAACCATCCGCTGCGTGCTGAAATAATCGCAACGCAGCTTGCTAATGCTATGGGAAACTACATGGGGTTTAACTTTGTTAATCGCATGTTTGAAGAAACAGGAGCAACAGTTGCTGAAATAGCGAATTGTTACACCGTAGCAAGTAATGTATTTGGTATGGCTGAAGTATGGGAAAAAATTGAAGACTTAGATAATAAAATATCTACTGCTGTTCAAACGGAAATGCTATTTCAAATACGCCGAACAGTAAGAAGAGCGACACGATGGTTTTTACGTCATCGTAACAAATCATTAAATGTAGCAGATTCAATTAACATTTACCGTTCAACTTTTATTGATCTGAGTAATAATATACACAATTACATGGTTGACGATGAAGTAGAGCAATTAAAGCGTATTGAAAACGATTTAGTAAAAGCTAACGTACCTGAAGATGTGGCAAGTTATGTTGCTAAACTGAGTTCTATTTTCTCAGCTATGGATATCGCAGAGTTAACCTCAGAAGGTGATAGAAACGTAAGTGTTGTAGCAAGTACGTATTTTGAATTAGGAGCTCGATTAGAGTTACATTGGTTCTTAGATCAAATAACACGCCAGCCAGTTGCTAACCATTGGCAAGCATTAGCAAGATCATCGTATCGAGAAGAGTTAGATTGGCAACAACGTTCTCTTGCTAGCGTTATTTTACGTACGGATACTAAAACAAAAGAAACTAAGGTTTTACTAGACAACTGGTTTGAAGAAAACCAACAGTCATTAGAGCGTTGGAATCATATATTAGCTGAGTTTAGAATTGGTGAAACTCACGAGTTTGCCAAGTTCTCAGTAGCTTTACGCGAATTAATGCTACTCAGCTTAAAGTGTGATCCTGATAAGTAGATAATACCAATTGTAATAACCTGTTGATGATTTTTTTTCATATAAAATAGGTCAATTCATTAATGCGTTTGGTATGAATCGTTATTAAATAGAAAGTAGTCTTTAATGGTGAATCTTTAACTGATAAAATCCCCGCCAATTGTGCGGGGATTTTTATTTTCACAAAGGAACCCCTCGTTTACTTATCTATTTATTCGCTCTGAGGTGTTATGTTTTATTCTGCTATTCGTAAAGTGTTTTTTAAGTTTGATGCTGAAACCATTCATGAAATGACCATAAAAGCATTAAAAAATACAGGAACCACGCCTCTAAGAGCTTTATATTGTCAAAACGTACCATCAAAGCCTGTAACGGTTATGGGGATCGATTTTCCTAATCCTATTGGTTTAGCTGCTGGGTTAGACAAAAACGGCGAATGTATTCCTGCTTTTGGCGCAATGGGCTTTGGTTTTGTAGAAGTGGGCACAGTAACACCTCGTCCACAACCGGGTAACGACAAACCTCGTATTTTTAGAATACCCCAAGCAAACGCTGTTATTAACCGTATGGGCTTTAATAACAAAGGAGTCGATTACTTAGTAGGCCAAGTACGTAAAGCACAATTTAAAGGTGTTTTAGGTATTAACATAGGTAAAAACAAAGACACACCAGAAGAAAATGCGAAAGACGATTACATTCACTGTATGCAAAAAGTGTATAATTTTGCCTCTTATATCACTATTAACATATCGTCACCTAACACCCCAGGTTTACGTTCTTTACAATACGGCGATGCCTTAAACGAATTACTTTCTGCGCTTAAGGCGGAACAAACAACCTTAGCTGAAAAATACGGAAAATACGTACCTATAGCGGTAAAAATTGCACCTGATTTAACAGAACCAGAAGTAGAATCAATCGCAGAATGTTTGATTGCCAATAACATTGATGGCGTTATAGCGACTAATACAACACTCTCACGTGAAGGTGTTGAAGGCCTAGAACATGGCGAAGAAATGGGCGGTTTAAGTGGTGCGCCAGTTAAAGAGAAAAGCACGCAAGTGATTAAATTATTAGCTAAAGCGTTAGACAATAAATTACCGATTATTGGTGTTGGTGGTATTTCAAACGGTGCTGACGCGAAAGAAAAAATAGAAGCTGGCGCTAAACTAGTGCAAGTTTACACCGGTTTTATTTACCAAGGCCCAGACTTAATTAAAGATGTAGTTACCGCGCTTTAGTTTGCATTATTTAGTTAATTAATTATTGTTATTGAAATAAAAAACTCCGTAATGGAGTTTTTTTGTAACTATCTATCTAATATTAATTGTTAGTTATGCTTAATATAAGTTTGATTCAATACATGTTAGAATTTAACCATATTATTATTTAAAATCACTAGGCGTATCTTATGTCTGCACATTCAATTTTCGACATTTGTGTTGAACCGATAGAACTATTTAAATTACTTAAAATCTCTAACATGGCTGAAAGCGCTGGCGAAGCAAAAACTATGATCAGCGAAGGCAATGTTTTAGTAAATAAGAAAGTAGTCGATCAAAAGCGTAAAAAAGTTCGCCGTGGCGATGTTATTGAACTTAACGGAAAATCTATTAAACTTGCCTTTAATCCAACTAAAAAACCAGCAGAAGTTATTAGTAAAATAGCATCAGCAAATGTAAGCGCAAAAAAGAAAAGAATAGCTAAAAGTAAAGCACGAGTTATTGCTTCAGGAACGGTCGCTAAACCGTTGGACGCACGCAAAAAAGCGAAAGTTACAGAACCTAAAGGTCTCTAGAAATTTCGGTAGATTGATAGGCTTGTAAAAAGGAAAGTGAGAAAGATAGCGTTAAGTATTTAGAAACGACGGATTCAATCGCCTTTTTGCCTTCACGAGTGATACTGACTCAAATTTAATAGAAATTAAGTTTGAACAATTACCTATAGTTTTGATTTTATTGCGGCTTAGCATCCTCGTTATAGCGAAGATGCGCTGAAAAATAAGTAATATCACTGTTGTAAGTTGAGTAATACACTATTGTTTTGTATTCACCAAAATGTCGATAAAATGTTGTCGCTCAATTTTTCAGCATATTTATGGTCAATATGTTTTTGATAAAACAAATGTCACTTGTTAGCGATTTGTTGGCCTAAATAAAAACGAATAACTAACTTCTGTAATATTTATATCCAAGTTAGATTATTTATTCGATCAAAAATGACCGCAATAGTATATGAATTCAATGGATAACTAACCTTCGTATGCAATTGGGTCGGTTACGTTATTTTCTTCAAATGCCTCTAAACGTTCTTGGCAAGCACCACATTTTCCACAGGCTTTTTCACGGCCGTTATAGCAGGTCCATGTATTACTGTAGTCGAGGTTCATGCTAATACCGTCAGCTAAAATTGCAGTTTTATCTACGTTTAAGTACGGGCTAAATATTTCAACGGCTTCGTAGTTGGCAATTTGGCAAACATCGTTCATTTTCATTACAAACTCAGGTCTACAATCTGGGTATATTGCATGGTCGCCAGAATGTGCACCGTAATAGACTTGTTCAGCGCCTACTGAAACGGCATACCCAACCGCTAATGAAAGTAAAATCATATTGCGGTTAGGCACAATAGTCGACTTCATGTTTTCAGCTTCGTAATGACCTTCAGGAATATCAATATCATCAGTTAACGATGAACCCGCTAATAATTGGTTGATGGCTGAAATATCTATTACTTTATGCTGAACGCCTAGTTCATTACAAACTTGGCTTGCGCATTCAAGCTCTTTAACGTGGCGTTGTCCGTAATCGAAAGAGAGGGCATACACTTCTTTTCCATCTTTGATAGCGCGATTAAGTACGGTGAACGAATCCATGCCGCCTGAATAAATAACAACAACTTTGTTAGCCATTTGTAATGTCTCTTGAGGTACAATACCCGCAATTCTCGTTAAATGATTAACAAGAGTTCGGGTTATAATAATAAAAGCGCGCATTTTACTAGAAAATCAACACAGGCTAAAGCACAAAAGTGAAAACAACTTGCTATAAAATTAATGAGTTCTTCGAAACCATTCAAGGCGAAGGGTCTTTTACCGGACAACCTTCTATATTTATTCGTTTACAGGGCTGTCCTGTAGCCTGTTCATGGTGTGATACTAAACATACATGGGACATTAATCTTGATGATTCAGTGTCTACTGAAATAATGGCAAGTAAGCGTGAAGAATCTACCCAATGGGCGAATATGTCGGTTGAACAAATACTTGATTGGGTAAAAAAACAAGGTTACCAAGCTAAACATATTGTTATTACGGGTGGCGAACCTTGCATGGTTGACCTAACTCCTTTATGTGCAGGCTTTGAGGCACTTGGTTATAGTACACAAATAGAAACGTCAGGTACGTTTGAAGTGAGAGTTACCGATAAGTGCTGGGTTACGGTGTCGCCTAAAATTAATATGAAAGGCGGTTATAAAATTTTACGTTCAGCGTTAGATCGTGCTAACGAAATAAAGCACCCTGTAGCCACTGAACATCATGTTGACGAGCTTCAAAAACTACTTGCCGAGCATGAAGTCACTAACACGCCAATTTATTTACAGCCTATTAGTCAAAAGCAACGCGCGACTGAATTAGCCATTGAAACCTGTATTAAAAATAATTGGCGTTTGTCTATTCAAGTACATAAATATATTGGAATTGAATAGCGCTAATACCTAAATCTTATTAAGGGTAATACTTAAAGTAACGCCTGATGGATTGTGATGATCGTTCGCACTAATACTACCTTGATGAAATTCCACAATAAGCCTCGCAATATAAAGCCCTAAACCTAAATGGGGCTGTGCTTGGCGTTTAGTGTCGCGCATCGATACCATAGAATCAAATAATCTATCTTTCATTAATTCAGGCAAGTGTTTACCGTTGTTACTTATGTGAATAATAAAGGTTGACGATGTTTCTTGTAAGCTAATGCTAACCTTATTGTCGTTACTAAATTCTACCGCGTTAGCAAATACTTTATCGAGCAACTGAGCGATATGTTCAGGTGAACCTTCTATATTGGGTGCTTTGCTACGAGCATTTTCTTCATTTAAGCCCGTTAATGAAAACTTTACCTCTGTGTAAATTTGTTTATAACCTTGCACACAGCCAAATAACACTTGTTGTAAGTTAAAAGGTACACGCTCTGTGGTTTCTAACATTTGCTCTAAGTTGGTGGCTTCACTCATATTGGTGAGTATTAAATTAAGGGTGTTTATGCCTGTTTGTGCACGTTCTATGTAAGGAGCTGTGCTATCAGGTAATTGCTGCATAGTGAGGTTTTCAAGAGAGGTTCTAACTACCGCAATAGGCGTTCTAAGTTCGTGAGATAAACGCGACGACATACCTTCAAGGTAATGATTATATTGGCTCAATCGATTCACTGCGGTTGAAAAACTACGCGATAAGTCGCCAATTTCATCGTTAGCGGTTGAAGCAACAAGCTGGTTATTGATACGTCCGTTTTCATCAATGCTTGATTCTGCTTGGTTCCGTAGGGTTCTAATGCGGTTAGATATACGCGAAGCAAACAAAAAGAAGCTGGTTGCCCCTAATAGCATAATGGCAATAATTGAGGTGAAAAGTTTTTCTAAGGCGCGGTTTCTTAAGGTTCTAATACCATTTGTGGTTTCTTCAACAATAACGGCGCCATGTACTTGGTTATTAATATAAATAGGATAAGCGGCTGAAAGAACGACGGCTTGTTGGTCTGTGGTTAAACGCCATTGTGAATGCGCATTACCTTGTAACGCACTTTTTATGTGTTTACCTGTTAAGTGTTGAGCATCGTAAAGCTCGTCGATAAAGTCTTTAGGTGGCTTAGTTAAAAATTTATAATATAACGGCAATAACCAGTTTTGCTCAATGGTGTTCCATAATGAGGTGATCATTGAATCGTTTGAATTGCTAGAAGTTGAATGACTTGTTGTTCTTTTATTCCATACACCACTGGCTTGTTTTAAATTTCCTGCCTTGGCTAATACGCGTTGATGTTGGTCGACCACCCAAACACTTGAGTTAGTGTAGCTCATGCCTTTTACAATACGTTCAATTTCAGGTGAGGGTACTAAAACCGTACCTAAAGTTTGCGCGGTACTTGGATTTGCAGAGCCAACACTGGCGAGTTCATCAGCAAACTCTGTATCTACATCATGAAAAGCAAAAGCAATATTATCGCCAACAATATCCATAGGAATACGTAGTTCTACATTATAACCTTGAGGTGTTTCTAACCAATGGCCTTGAATTTTAGGAGCCACGGTGATTATTTGTTTTTGGGGATTAGTTGGATTGGTTTGTGTAAAAGGGTCTGTTTCAATAATCGGTGTTTCAACCTTATATGCATCTAACCAACCAGCTTTTTTATTGCTGATAATAAAACGATTAAAGTGATTTTGTGGATCAACAAGTCCAATTTCTAAATGATCGTTTTTAAAAATACCACGCGCATTTTTATGGCGATAAATCAGTTGGTTATCCACCACAGTAAACATCATGTATAAATACTTATCGTACTGGCCTACGCTGGCGTTAAAGTGTAGTGAGTTTTCTGCTGAGGTTGATTTGCTGAGCTGATTTTTTTCACCGTAGTAATGGGCGCGCGAGTTAAATAAAGGCCAGTCGATTGGTAGACCGTCTAATTGAATAGCGGTGGTTAATTTATAGCTGTAAAGATCTTTTCCTTTTTCAACATTAGGAAGAAAACTTGCTTGGTTATTAAAAAGGTTAGGGCGCTCATGCAGCGCAGTGGCTAAAGCTCGTGCTGTACCTACAATAGTTTGCTCTTGACCGTAGCGTAGGTACTTTTCCATTTCCCACACGTATTGATAACCAAACCAAGGCAGGCTGAATAGAAAAGACGACAGTAAAAGTAACTTAATACGTAAACCAAATCTGAAGAACGACTTATTTTTAACGGGCATAGTTACAGTTTACGACCTGATTGTTGAAATGATACTTTTATCAACATACTTTTTATTAAGCTTGTACTTGATAGCGTGATATTAAGCATGGCTTGCTGAACTCATGCTGTTTTGTGTATCTTCATTCCAGCGATAACCCATACCGTAAACGGTTTCAATGTAATCGAATGTGTCGTCTGTTTTGATAAATTTTTTACGAATACGTTTGATGTGCGAGGTAATGGTACTGTCATCAACAAAAATATTAGAATCTTGCATGAGCTGGGTTCTGTTTTTTACATGACCTGGGTGTTTAGCAAGTGCATAAACCATCCAAAATTCGGTAATGGTCAGGTCGATTAATTGCTCCTTCCATTTAACACTCATGCGTTGGCTGTCTATTGTCATCGATCCTACGCTAATTAAATGATCTTCTTGTTGTGGTTGATTCATAGCATCTTGTCTGCGAAACAAAGCTGATATTCTTGCGCTTAAATGAGGTAGGCTAATATCTTTTGTTAAGTAATCGTCAGCGCCAATACGTAAGCCAGATACGGTATCAAAATCGTTATCGCGAGCCGTTAAAAATATAATAGGTAAAGTGGTTGAAAGGGTGCGTAACCATTGACACAAAATAAAACCGCCGTCGTATTCTTCTTCTAAGCCAATATCTAAAATAACTAAATGGGGTAAGCGTAAAGAAAACGCTTGTGTGGCACTTTCGCGATCTACATAGGTTTGTACCTGATATCCTTGGCTGCGTAGAACATCAGCATAGTTTTCTCTTATGGCTGCTTCATCTTCTACTATCGCTATGCGTTTACTCATTTATTCTTTTACCTTTCTGTTTTAGCTCTTTAAGCCAAGCTGCACTCTTCAATGAGGTAAATATATCTAATTATTTCCCTAACTTCGCGCTTTTATTGATATTGCCATATTGTTGCCACATTTGTTCGTCGATTTTCCTTTTTTGCGTCGGTATTTCGTCCGACTTGTTTTGTTTAATAGTTACCAACAAAGAGTTAAGCAATTAAACAAACAACCACTAAAGGAAAACAATATGAAAACTTTTAACACAACTACACACTCAAACCACGTAACTCCTCACTCAGTAACTAAAAAATCAGTTATTGGTTTATTGGTTATCGGTTCATTAATGGCAACACCGAGCTATGCCTTTAATGAGGAATATAAAGTAGCAACAGAACAAGAAAAGGCACAGCAAGCAGATACTAATGTAGAAATAGGATTTGGATCTGGTGCGCTTGTTGGTGCTGTAGTTGCAGGGCCAATAGGCGCAATAGTTGCAGGTTTTGTTGGTACACTTATCGCAAAAAACGTCAATGCAGAAAACTCTATTGAAGATTTAGAGGTTACGCTAGCCAGTAAACAACAGAATATTGATCACGTAATTGCACAACATCAAAAAGCCTTACAAGCAACAGAGCAATCATACCAAGCAGAGCTGTTATCGTTAGAAAGTAACTATAAAAAATCGGCTCAATTGCAAGCAGAAAACTTATTAATGAGCCTGCAATTTTCAACGGGATCAAGCGAAATTAAAGCCCATTACCAACAACAAATTAGCTCGCTAGCTAAAATGTTAGCGCAGTCGCCTGATTTATCTATCGACTTGTCAGGTTATACCGACTTACAAGGTGACGAAGCGTTAAACCAGGCATTGTCGTTAGCACGAGTAAATGCGGTTAAAAATGCCTTAATAAATGACGGGGTAGAAAGCGATCGCATTCAAATATTTGCACTAGGTGAAAGCGAACCTGTAGTCGCTAGTACCGATAAAGAAATTAGTTTTTACGACCGTAGGGTGGTTATTAAGTTACATCAAACTGACGAAGGGCAAACAGCACAAAACTTTTAGTCCTCTATTTTAAGTTATGTTATTCAATGTATTACAGAATATAAATTATTCTAAGGAGGTGACTCCAGATTTTTTGAATAGAAACATCCATTAATTGCTAATTTAAATGCTAGCTGATATTTATCAGCTAGCATTTTTATTTACAAAAGCCTAAAACCATTTCTGCTTTGTCTTCAAAATCTTTATTCATTTCATCAATACTTATGCCAGCTCTTGCTCTAAGTAAATAACCTTGCCTTAAATCAAACATCAGCTGTGCACGTTTTAACGAAGGAAAATTTTTGGGTAAATTTCCTTTGCTCATTTCTTCTTCAAAGCGAGCAGCTAAACGGATATCAGTTTCTTTAATGGCTTGCTTTAAGCGTTCTTGAACGCCTTCAATAGAGCCGGCGCTTGTTGAAACACAGGTACTTAAAAAACAACCTTGAATACCATCTTCATTGGTAGTGGCATATTCAAGGGCTGTTTTAAAAAATGACTTAATCGCTTCTTTTATATTACTTTCGCTTTCAAAAGCAACAATAGGACCACAGTCGTCTTTTGAGGTGTAGCTGTCTATTGCTTGCAAGTACAGCTGGTGTTTATCGCCAAAGGTTGCATATAAACTTGGAGCATTAATTCCCATAGCGGTTGTTAAATCTTTCATTGAGCTGCCTTCGTAACCTTTGCTCCAAAAAACATTTATAGCTGAGGCTAGGGCTTGGT
Source organism: Pseudocolwellia agarivorans (assembly GCF_002000085.1). Classification (GTDB taxonomy): domain Bacteria; phylum Pseudomonadota; class Gammaproteobacteria; order Enterobacterales; family Alteromonadaceae; genus Pseudocolwellia; species Pseudocolwellia agarivorans. Next base: position 20,849 of record NZ_MUZU01000015.1, on the reverse strand, counting down.
CTTTGTTAAATTTTAAAGGGCGGCCCATTTTTTTTATTTTTGTATCGTTCATTACAAAACTCTTGACTAAAATTATTTGTCTATTATTATAGTGTTCATTACAAAACTCAAGAGAGAAATAAAATGACAAGTAAAAAATTAAGTGCAGGACAGAAATTTCCAGCGTTATCGGTTGATAAATTAGACGGCGGAAAATTAGATTTTTTAAATCCAAAAGGCGATTGTGATTGGCTTTTAGTGGTTGTATATCGTGGTAAACATTGCCCGTTATGTACACAGTATTTATCAACATTAAATGAGTTACTGCCTAAATTTAATGAATTAGGTGTCGATGTTGTCGCTATGTCGGCCGATCCAAAAGAAAAAGCGTTAATTCAAATAAATGAAGTTAAGCCAAATTTTGAGATAGGTTACGATTTATCTATCGAGCAAATGCAAACACTTGGTTTATATATTTCAAACCCAAGGTCTGAGGCCGAAACTGATCGTCCTTTCGCTGAACCTGGTTTGTTTGTTATTAACTCATCGAAGGAAATTCAGTTAATTGATATTTCGAATGCGCCATTCCTAAGACCTGAATTAATGTCAGTGATCAGAGGATTAGGTTTTATTCGAAATCCTGAAAATCAATATCCTATTCGCGGTACGTTAACTTATTAGTAGGCATTTTATTATGACAACCAATACCCATGCAGCAGACGTAAAACAATTAATTAATGATCTGATCCAAGCTGGAACTAGCTTTGATATAGATGCCCTTGAAAGAATTTATCATAACGATTTACAGGTTATTATGCTCGATCCTTCTGGTGCTACGTCTATTGCAGATAAAGCGATGTTTAAAGGTTTATTTCAAAGCAAGCGAGATAACAAAGAACCAGCATTAAATACCTGGGCTGAATTTCACCGAATTGATGCCGATGACAAAAATGCTCATGTACTCATTTCACGTAAAGTTAAGTTAATGGCTGAAGAGCAAAAAATTACTTTGAGTATTGATTTAGTAAAAGAAAATAACGCTTGGCAAGTTATGCGCGAAGTTATATTTGTACACGCTGAGGAATAAATGATGACAACTGGAACAACAGAATATAAACCTCATATACTAACCAAAATTTTGTACTGGGTAAGTACTGGTATTGTTTTATTTTTATTAACGTGGGCAGCTGCTTCGTATCATATTATTCATGACACTCAAGCGGGCTACTTTACTGCGTTTGGTTATCCCACTTATTTGGTTTATCCATTAGCCTATTTAAAAATAGCAACAATTTTAATTATTGTTACTCATCGATATAACGATTTGCGTGATATGGCTTATGCCGCCTATTTTATCAATATGGCAATGGCGTTAGTTGGACATATTATTTACGGTGATTTTTTTGGTCACGCGTTAGTGGGTATGATCGTAATTCCTGTTTCATATTTACTGGGTAATAAAGTACGTGGTCGCCCACAAAGAAATTTATTTGGTAGATGGACTAATTAAATTATTGACTCAACACCATTTTAATATGTGCAAAGGAAGTAAACTAAAGCTTCCTTTTATTTTAAAGTAATCACGAAAATATATTGTTATATATTACTATTTAACTCAACCCAATTATGCGCTTTACCTTTATAGTCATAGCTTTATGATTTGTTAGTAATAAAGGTGAATCATCACAGCATGAATCCTAATGATTTACTATGCGATTTTAGTTGGATAATTTATAAACACAAAAAATCACCTATAAACATTCACATAATGATTAGTCAATAAAGTCGTGACGTTCTCTCCACAGACTTTATTCTTATTGCTATTTTTAAATGTTGGGAATATCAATGAATGTACTTTTTAAACTCAGTAAAATCAATCGAGTATTAAATAGTATAGGTAGAGTAAGTGCTCAAATTAATGTAATACTTCGGTAAAACTATTACAAATATTGTAGTGTTAATCAAAGATACTAAAATATTTATTTTCAGCTTAACCAACAATATGAAGTTAGATAAGATACGATTAGTTTATACAAGCTTTATCAACAAATATAAATAATGTGTGTTGTTAAGTATTGTTTTACTTAAAAAATAGACAATTATTTAGAGTTGACTATTATTAAATAAAATATTTTTTCTAGGGAGATTAACGTGATAAAACCATTTTTTATGAGTTTTTTCTCATTGTTGTTAGTGGTAATGTTTCTGAATCCTCTAAAATCCTACGGGAAAGAAACGTTAAATATTGCTGTTTTATTAACAAGTGGCCAGCAACGCTCTATTATTTCGTCATCACTATCTCAATTTAGTAAAGAAAACCCTGATGTTGATATAAAACTCATCATATATCCTGATAAAGAATTTAAAGTCGAATTGAAAAAATGGTTAGATTCTGGTGAAGGTCCTGATGTTATTAATTGGCAAGCAGGCGAGCGCTTATATCAGTATGTTCGTAAAAATAAAATAAAATCGGTAGATAGTATTTGGAAAAAATATCAGTTATCCGATAAGTTTAGTCAAGGTTCTGTTAGTGCTGTTACTTTGGAGAACAAAGTTTATGGGATACCGATTTCTTATTACCAATGGGGATTTTATTATCGTAAGTCGACGTTTAAAAAATTTAACTTAAGCCCCCCAAATACTTGGGATGAATTTTTAGAAATATGCCGAGTTTTAAAAAATAATAATATTACTCCTATAACATTAGGGAATAAAAACAAATGGCCGTCATCTGCTTGGTTTGATTATTTTGATTTACGAATTAATGGCTTAGATTTTCACTCTAAACTATTACGTGGAGAAATTTCGTTTGATGATGATAGAGTCAGAGAGGTGTTTAAATATTGGAAACAATTATTAGATCTTAATTATTTTATTGCTCATACTCATATGTGGAAGTGGGATGAAGCCATGCCATTTCTTTATCACCATCTTGCTGGAATGACTTTAATAGGTAATTTTTTTACTGGTCGTATGCCTGAATCATTAAAAGATGATTTTGATTTTTTCCGCTTTCCAATTATAGACGATAACGTACCTATATATGAGGAAGCGCCTTTAGACGTTTTTATGTTACCTCACTACACCAAAATAACTCCGACTATTGAACGTTTTCTTACCTTTATTTCAAGCACCAAATTTCAAGAATCACTCAATCATCAATTAGGTATGATCCCTCCTAATATTAATGTGAAAGATTCAGATGATTATTTTTCTGTAGTAGGAAAAGATATGTTAAATAAAGCGGTTGGTTTATCGCAGTTTTTTGATAGAGATACAAACGATGAAATGTCTTCTGAAGCGACAGAGATTTTTACTCAATTTATTGCTAAGCGTAATATCGAAATTGCAATAGAGCAATTGGAAAAGGCTAGGAATAAACACTTGTTGAAATAAAAATGCTTGTTTTAAACGATTAATACAATAATTAAGGTGAATCATAAGGGAACATAATGAATTTACGTATTAAATTAATATTTACACTTTCTGTGGTACTCACTCTTACATTGCTTAGTTATGCTGCTATTGATATTTATTTAAAGCAAAATACTTTAGAAGAAAAAGTAAAAAGGGCGTCAAATAGCACAGTTCTGAGATTAGGTATTACATTATCTTCACCTCTGTGGGATTACAGTATTAATGATGTTGAAGAAATAGCTTCTGCTGAATTAGGTACTAATGACTTAGTGAGTATTATTATTCATTCTTCTGATGAGAAAGAGTTATTTAAAGCGTATTGGGATGAAGCTTCTCAGCAAGTTATAAAAGGAGATTATACTGGAACTTCACTTTTTAATATTGAAAAAACAATAGAATATAAAGTTAAGGAAGAAGCTTTTAAAGCGGGCAGTATCCAACTTGTTTTTTCAGATAAAACATTAAAGGAAGCATTTACAGACGCCATTATTAGTAGCGTTATTCAAGTTATTTTATTAGATATTATTATTATCTTTTTTATGGGATATCTTGTTAATCGACTTGTTTTAAAAACAATAGATGATATTAAAAATCGGGTAGATGATATAGCACAAGGGCAAGGTGATTTAACTAAACGTATTGAATCAAGCTCTAATGATGAATTAGGACAATTAACCTTTGGTATTAACCGATTTATTAATAATGTTCATGCTATTGTGAGTGATATTGCTGATATGTCGATAAAATTAGATACTTCTTCAGTAGATGGGCAGCGTAATACTGCAGAGTTAACGGATTTAGTCGCTGATTTAAATGAGCAGACTCAACATATTGTTAGTTCAATGAAAGATATGGGAGTAACGTCTCAAGATATGACAAGTCAAGCAATCAGCTTAACAGGGGTAATGACCAATACAAGAGATTTATCTACCCAAGGTATGGAGAACATTACGCTAGCAAACGGTATGATCCAAGAATTAGCCTGTAACGTAGAGAATATTTTAACGGGAACTGAAAAATTAGATGGGCATGCCCAAGCTATAGGTTCTATTATTTCAGTTATTGAGGGGATTGCAGAGCAAACAAATTTATTAGCCCTTAATGCGGCTATTGAAGCAGCAAGAGCTGGTGAGCATGGACGAGGTTTTGCAGTGGTTGCTGATGAAGTACGGACACTTTCGCAACGTACTCAATCGTCAGTAGCTGAAATTGTTAATATTATTAAACAACTACAAACTTTATCTGCCGACACGCATGAACAAATGAATATGGGATTAATTAAAGCCAAAGAGAATGTAAACTCAGTGGCTAAAGTCGGTGAGGTATTTGAAGAAATTAACCATGCCATTTCCCAAAACTTTGACAGTACTGCTGTTATAGCCTCAGCTTCAGAAGAACAAACGCGAAACTTGCAGGCACTTGAAGTTAATATAGAGTCAATTCAAACATTAAATGATCAAACATTAGAAATAGCTGAAAAGTCAGCAATATCTAATGAAAGTACTGCCGAGTTGAGTCATAAAGTCGCTGCTTTACTCGAGAAGTTCAAAATATAGCGATGTCGCTAATATATGTAGTGTAGTTATATAGATTTTATAGTGCTTCACGAAGTACATGAGCGCATTTAGCTAAAACTATAGCACCCGCTGTAGACACATTAAGTGAGTTGCCCATACCAAACATCGGAATATGTATGTGTTGATGGCTTAATTGTAACGCGGCTTCGCTCACACCTTTTCGTTCATTGCCTAATACTAATACGCATGGAGATGAATAGGTTACCTCATTGTAGTCAACCGACTCGTGACATAACTCAACACTGTAAACAGTATAGTCTTTATCTATAAGCGCTTTTAAGCAGGCTGTTGTGCTATCGCTATATTCAATACTGACCCATTTTGCTTCATTTCTGGAGGCTTTTTTTAGTTTTTTGTCTGAAATAGTCAGCTCACCACAAACAATAATTTTTTCGATAGCAAATGCATCTGCTAAACGGATAAATGCTCCAATATTGTAGCTATTAGTTACGTTATCCAATACCAATATTAAAGGAACTTTGGGTTTATTCATGTACTCATCTCGTGTTGGTTTGTTTTTTCTTATTTCTTCTTTACTGAGTTGTATTTTCGACGGCATGCTCTCGGCTTCTTCTTGGTGTTTCACGAATGATAAGTGATATGCGCTAGTATCAATGAGTGAGGCTTGGTAATCAAACAGAGAATTAGATTTAGTTCTCAAATTTTACAGTCTTTCTTGAGCGTTAGGAATTTATTGTCTACAATGGCGCACTTTTTATTTATCTTAGATTGTTAAAATGACTGACACTAATTCAAAACCTGATTTACCTGATCAACTTTCAGGTAACCCACGTAGCCCTCATCATGTTGCTGAAATTTTTGAGCACACTATTGGTATTCGTTTAAACGGTAAAGAGCGTTTCGATGTTGAAGAATACTGTATTAGTGAAGGCTGGATTAAAATACCTTCACCTAAAGCACTAGATCGCCGTGGTCAACCTATGTTGATTAAGCTAAAAGGTACTGTTGAAGCGTTTTATAAGTAAAATAAACCTAAACTATTATTGTATTAAAGAGTCGATATTTAGGCTCTTTTTTTATGCTCAGAATAAGTATCCCAAGTTTGGGTTAAGTCGTTGTTCAATTTTATATTACTTTATTTTTATTCAAAATGACTTCTAAAAGTAAACGCTTGCGGAGTTTCACCATGTTCGCGTAAGTAATAGAGTTTTTGTACCGCTTGTTCAAGCGTAGGTGTTGTTCCTTCAGGTATCCACCATAATACGTATGTATCTTCAGCTTCTTTAGTAAACCACTCATTTTTACGTTTAAAAAAATCTTTGTGGTGCGTTCTAAACATAAAATCTTTAAGTGAATCTACAGACTCCCAAACCGACATATTGACAATCGTTTTTGGATCATTAAAAAACTGGATGCTAGTAGCATCACCGGCTTCGTCTTGTAAGCGCCAAATAAAACCAGGGCTCGATTCTGCAATAGCGTTGATTGGTTCTAAATTATCCATAAAGTCTTTCATTTCTATGGCTTCTAAATCGTATTTTGCTGTGGCGATATTTAATTGGGCTAGGTGCATGTTTGTTTAATCCTTTAAATTGTGTAAATAGCTTAAAAATTTGTATTAGTTAATATTGAATAATACGTTTATAAGGCGGTAACGAATCAAGTAGTTGTTTACCGTAGCGCTTGCTTACAACACGCCTGTCTAATAATGTAATTGTACCTTCGTCGCTTTCATTTCTGAGTAATCGACCGGTTGCTTGCACTAATTTTTTAGAAGTGTCGGGTACTGAAAGCGACATAAAAGGATTACCACCTTTAGCGGTAACGTACTCTGCTTGTGCTTCTTCAACCGGCGAAGTAGGAACTGAAAAGGGGAGCTTGGTAATAATTAAATTATTTAAGTATTTACCGGGCAAATCTAATCCTTCAGAAAAGCTTTGTGTACCAAAAATAATGCTTTGTTTATCGCTATCGCAGTTCTTTTTATGTTTCTCGATAATGTGTTGGCGTGATTGCTCACCCTGTACTTGAATTTCAAGCTTGTGTTTGTCGCGTAATGCAGCCGCTACTTTTTCCATTTGCCAATAAGATGAAAACAATACCAGTGTTGAAAAGCCTTGGTCGATAAGTTCGGGTAATTTTTCAATCACTTCATCAGTAAACTGATCGGCGCTTGGTTCATATTTCATGTTAGGCACAACAAGTTCAGCTTTGTTTTGATAATCGAAAGGCGAGTTAACTTGCTGATATTGTGTACCATCGTTAGTATGTAAGCCTACTTGAAACCTAAAATGATCAAATGAGTTTAAAGCTAAAATGGTGGCTGAACATAATACGGCACCATCACATTTGCTCCATAAGTTGTCTTCAAGCGTAAAGCCTACTTCGATAGGAGAAGCTGAAATAACATAGTCAGAGCGTTTACCTTCAGACATTTCTATCCAACGCGCAAGCGGTGCAGCTTTTTCGTTATCTGTTTTTTCATACATTTGCCAAAGGGCATGTAGATTTTCAAGTCGTTGGATCATAAAGCCAGACTCGGCTAATAGAGGCTCTGCCAAATACATTTGGGTTTCACCATCTTTTACTGACTCCATTAATAAATTGTAAAGTTTGTTGGTATGGGCGAGTGATTTTTTACTTAACTCGCTAATGTCTTCAGCCCAGTTTTTTAAATTTTTAGGTATGATGCCGTTTTCAAAGCGGTATTGTTTTTCTTTGGGGAAGTAGGCGGCTTTGTTGTTTTCGATAAAGGTAAAAACTTTTTGAAGCTCTACTAATAAATCTTGGCAATCGTCACCTAATTTTAAAGCAGGCGAAATAGCACGTTGCGATTTAATAAGTTTCGCCATTTTATCGCCCGTTTCTTTTAGCTTAGTTAGCCATTCTATCGCACCTTTTACGGTAACGTTGGCACTGGAATGATCACGCGTTACTTTAGGTAAATGATGGGCTTCGTCAATAATATAAAATACGTCTTCAGGCGCAGGTAATATTTTACCACCGCCTAACTCTAAATCGGCTAACAATAAGCTGTGGTTGATAACTAACACATCGCTCATGTCCATGGTTTCACGTGCTTTATGAAAAGGGCAATGAGTATGCTCAGATAAATGTTTTAAGCAGCTGTGTTTATCGCATTGCACTTGTTGCCAAATGTAATGAGGAACGCTGTCTGGCCAAGAATCTAAATCGCCTTGCCAGCTATTGTCGGAAAGTTTTTTATGCATATCGCCAAGTGTTCTTACATCTGCGGCATTAGGTTTTTGTGCAAATGTGAAGCCTGCTTGAGGATCGTCACCGTTGGTAACTGCGGCACTGAGCTTTTGCCTACAAACATAGCGTTGGCGACCTTTAACTAAGGTAAACGAGAAGTCGAGTTTAGAATGTTTTTTTAAAAAAGGTAAATCTTTATCAACTAATTGCTCTTGTAAAGCAACCGTTGCGGTTGAAATGATCACCTTTTTGTCACGGGAAAGTGCTAAAGGGATAGAACCTAATGAATAAGCGAGTGATTTACCTGTGCCTGTACCTGCTTCAATGACAATGATTTTCCGATCTTTATCGTATTCACCTGCTAGTGTTTTAGCTATTTCAGCAATTAAAAAGGTTTGCTGTTTACGCGGGTTAAAGTTCGTCATATTTTCACCAATGGCTTTGTAGCTGGTACGTATAACTTGCTTTATTTTGTCACTTAGCATGTGAAGAAGGTTTCCATAGAGAGTGGTATCATTTACACTGCTGTATATATTAACAGTTTTGTTATGTCTTTTTCGAGTATTCTTTTAATCATTATGCGTAATTCTTCAGATAGGTCTTTAAAAAACTCTTCAGCAGACGCTTTATTAGAGAAGGGGTTAATCTCTAACCAAACCAATAATAATGGCTTGCAGCAAGAGATTAACCAAGGTTTTATATTAACAAGGCAATCGCAAGATCGCTTTGGACGCATTTGCATTACCTTATGGTTAAAAACAGCATCAGGTCCTGTAAAATTAGAAATACATGATGAATTAGCGGTGTTTTTTGTCAGTGAAGTTCAACAAAAAGAAGCGGTTGATATACTAAATGATGCTTCTATTAAAATTGAAAAAGTTAATACGCTAACGCTTAAAACTTTTAATCAAGAAGTCGTCAGCGGTTTTTATTTTAAATCTATGCGAGATTTTTATGCTGCACGCGATAGATTAAAATATCACAGTATAAAATGTTATGAAGATGATTTTAGGCCAGACGATCGCTTTTTAATGGAACGTTTTATTACGGCTAATTTAAGTTTTATAGGATCTGAAAAAGCCAACTTTGAAACTAAAAATAACCCAGCTAACTACAAAGCTTACTCAAAAGTAAAGTGTAAAACTTTACCGTATCATCAAGCAGATAAAAACATTGCACTAACTATGGTGTCGGTAGATTTAGAATGTTCAATGCAAGGCGAGCTATATTCAATAGGGCTTTACGCTAAGGTAAATGGTGAAGATGTAAATTGCGTATTGATGATAGGTGAGCCAGAAGAAACTGAACTTAACTATATTCAATGGGTAGCCGATGAGTCAGCTTTATTAATTGCGTTTATTGAATGGATACACGTTAATGACCCAGACATTATGATTGGCTGGAATGTTGTTAATTTTGATTTTAGTTTATTTCAAAAACGTTGTGATTTACACGGTATAAAATTTTCAATTGGCAGAGATGGTACACCACCTCATTGGCGAAAAAATGCTACCAGCGAACAAAAGTTTATTGAAATAGCGGGTAGAGTGGTGCTTGACGGTATCGACTTATTAAAAACAGCGACTCATAACTTTCCTAGCTTCTCCCTCGAAAATGTATCAAATACACTATTAAATACCGGTAAAAAAGTAAAAGACGTTGATAACCGTGTGCAAGAAATTACCGACAATTTTCACAATAACAAACAAGATCTTGCTATTTACAACCTTGAAGATTGTCGTTTAGTTTGGTTGATTTTTGAAAAAACACAACTGTTAGAATTTGCCATATTACGCTCTCAACTTACTGGGTTAGCGATAGATCGCATGGGCGGTTCTGTTGCGGCATTTACCAATTTATATTTACCTAAACTGCATCGTAGTGGTTATGTAGCACCTAATATGGGCGACGGTGAATCAGGGCTTGTTTCGCCCGGTGGTTTTGTTATGGATTCAATTCCGGGTTTATACGACAACGTATTAGTTCTCGATTTTAAAAGCCTTTATCCTAGTATTATTCGCACCTTTAATGTTGATCCTATGGGGCTAATTGAAGGTTTAGAAGACGATAAACATCAGCGTAATAATCCTATTAAAGGTTTTGATGGGGCGTATTTTTCAAGAGACAAACACTTCTTGCCTGACATTATTCAATCTCTTTGGTTAGAACGCGATAAAGCTAAAGTAGAAAAAAACGCGGCGCTATCGCAAGCCATCAAAATTATCATGAACTCGTTTTATGGCATTTTAGGCTCAACAGGCTGTCGTTTTTTTGATCCGCGTTTAGCAGGGTCTATTACTAAGCGTAGCCATGAGCTATTAAAAATCACCAAACAATGGATTGAAGATAAAGGCTACCAAGTTATTTATGGCGATACCGACTCTATATTTGTACATGTAGGCGTAGATAAATCACAAGAACAAAGCTTAAGCTTAGGTAAAGAACTGCAAACATTAATTAATACTAAAATGGATAAGTTATTGTTGGATGAACATGGTGTTACTAGCCAATTAGAAATCGAGTTTGAAACACACTTTACTAAATTTTTAATGCCCACCATTCGAGGGTTAGATGTAGGCACTAAAAAACGCTATGCGGGTATGATTGTAAACCGAGATAAACCGTCAGGCGTTGAACATCAACAAATGGTGTACAAAGGCTTAGAAACTGTTAGAACCGACTGGACAGACTTAGCGAAAGAATTTCAGCAAGCTTTATATTTAAAAGTATTTAACAATGAACCAACCGCCGCTTACATACTTGACATGGTAGAGCGAACCTTAGCAGGAGAGTTTGACGACAAATTAATTTATCGTAAGCGTATAAGAAGAAGACTAAGCGAGTACGTAAAAAATGTTCCGCCTCATGTAAAAGCCGCGCGCCTTGCTGATATGCTTAATCAAGAACAAGGCAAGCCGTTAAGGTATCAACATAAAGGTTGGATTGAATATTACATCACCTTAAATGGTCCGCAGGCAAAAGAGTATTTGTCGGCGCCGTTAGATTATCAGTTTTATATTGACCGACAATTAGAAGCGGTAGCCGATGGTATTTTACCTTTTGTCGGTTCGAGCTTTAATGAAGTGACTAATAAACAAATGGGGTTGTTTGGATAGGCCCATACTAACAAGTTTGATTATATTAATAGCGAAAGTAGGGAACCGATTTGGACTATTTATGTTTTGATTGTTAGTCTTTGCATGTTGTTTAATGTCATATTTATATAAACAATAATTAAAAAGTTTATATAACCACTTTATAAGTAAGGGATTGTATGTATGATGTTTGTAAATCATATCTTGCCAAATTTATAGTGCATCATTATCCGTACTAACTCCAAAAAACGTAACATTAATTAAGGAATAAATTAATGAAAATAAATAACCTCATTGCATTTGCTCTTACTGCTTCACTTCCTCTTCATATTTTAGCTCAAGATAGTGTCGTTTCTGATGAAGAAATAGCACATCAAAGAGCTGAATTAGCAATCAATACAAATAGTAAAGGTTTTGGTCCTCAATCACCTAGAGATATTGATATTGCTTTTGGTGAGAACTCAATATTATTTGATACTGCGCCTTCAGCAGATAAAATGAACCTTTGTAATATTCATTTTCATGAAAATGCTGAACATAAAGGCGGTGAATTTACTGAATATGCTGGTAATGGTAGCGGCCATGGTTATGAGAGTGGTTATAAGTATTCAGGGTCGTTAACTGCCGCTGAGCTTAAAAAAACGGATAAAGATGTATGCCCTAGTGAGCATGGCGCATTAGAGCCTGGTGCTACAATAGAGGTTCATTATGTATATTCTACTGCGCAAGTAGAGCCCGGACCAACGTTAGGCTCATGTTTTAATGATGCTATATTAAATCCACAATTGAGAGTAGAAACACAAGTCTATGTACTTGTTAATGATACTACTGCGCTTGATTTTTCTGAATTAACGGCTTATAAAAAAATTATAGGTAAAAATCAAGCATTGAATATTCCTACTAATACAGGGACTCCCGTTCAATATAAAGGTTCAACAACAGGACCAGGATATAATGAAAAGGGGTCACCGTATCAAGTGAGCTGGAGTGTTAGGCCTAGGGTCGCTAAAGTTAATATTGCAAGTGTAGGTAAATGGTGTAAGGGAAATATTTACCAAGAAGATCATGCTCATGGTGTTAGAAACCTCGTTAAAAACCCTAAATTACTTTCTCAAATTCAATAGTCGTATTGATATCCTTACTGTCGTTTTTAAAGTACTTTTCAAATAAAAGTGCTTTTTATTGGCTTATTTCGTATTAAAACAGTGATAGTTTTAATGATTAATTAATTCTTTCCTTTATTCTGTTTGATAAATAATTCGTGCACCTTTAATCTAATCAGGTTATAAATACATTATAGATGGCTAGATAGCTATAATATCTGAAAATGAGAACACATAAATGAAAACTGAAACCAAAGTAGTGTCAGCAGGGCGCTCTGCTAAATGGACTAACGGTGTGGTTAACCCACCTGTGCAACGCGCATCAACCGTTGTTTTTGAATCTGTTAAACAAATGAAAGCAGCAGCAGTAAATAGAACAAATCAAACGTTGTTTTATGGTCGAAGAGGTACTACTACCTCGTTTGCATTTAGCGATGCTATGGTTGAGCTTGAAGGCGGAGCTGGCTGTGCTTTATATCCTTCAGGTACTGCCGCGATTACTAATGCAATTATTTCAGTGGTTAAAACTGGCGACCATATTTTAATGATCGATAATGCCTACGAACCCACTCGTGATTTTTGTGACAAAATCCTCGCAAAAATGGGCGTAACTACCACCTACTACGATCCATTAATTGGTAAAGGTATTGAAGCGCTTATTCAAGAAAACACGAGTGTTATATTTTTAGAATCTCCAGGTTCAATCACTATGGAAGTTCAAGACGTCCCTGGTATTGCAGAAGTGGCCCATAAGCATGGCTGTATAGTAATGCTTGATAATACATGGGGCGCAGCGGTTAATTTTCAGCCGTTTGATCATGGCGTAGACATATCAGTACAAGCGGCTACTAAATACATAGTAGGGCATTCAGACGTCATGCTAGGTACTGCAACTGCTGTTGAAAAATACTGGCCACAGCTACGTGAAAATAGCTACATTATGGGACAGTGCACGTCACCAGACGATTTGTATTTGGCGTTGCGTGGGATTCGCACGTTAAGTGTTAGGCTAAAACAACATCAAGCGAGCTCGCTTAAAATAGCTAATTGGTTAGCAACAAGACCAGAAGTGGAAACGGTACTTCATCCAGCTTTACCATCTTGCCCAGGTCATGAATTTTTTGAACGTGATTTTAATGGTTCAAATGGTTTGTTTTCGTTTGTATTAAACAAGGGCAGTCAAGCCGCAATTACCGAATTACTTGATGGTATGGAACACTTTAAAATGGGGTATTCGTGGGGCGGTTTTGAAAGCCTTATTTTAGCTATATCAAACGTAAAGTCTATGCGTACTGCTACAGAGTGGAAATACGAATTTCCGTTAATTAGGCTTCATGTTGGTTTAGAAGATGTAGATGATTTAATTGAAGATTTAACTAAAGGTTTTGAGCGCTTTAATTCGGTGCTAGAGCAAGGTTAATCTTATAAGGTAAGCAATAAAAAAGCACGTTTATGTGCTTTTTTCTGTCTAAATTGTTATTTAAAGCACGAGTGTTAACTCATATTTTTATGAAAGGTTTACTAAGCTTCTTTAAATAACTATCAATGAGATACTTGAACTAACTATAGCTTTATTTTAAAGCACTGCTAGTTACTTATAGGTTGTATATTTTATGGATAACCATACTTGCCATCATTAAAGATCCGCTTGAAAAAAACCAACAAAAAGAAAAAATAAACCATTTTTGAATATGTATAGGGACTTTTTTTCTTTTTTCAAGCATCCCGTAACGCTTAGCATGGAAAGACCAAAGAAATATGGTAGCGTATTGTAGAACCCCATTACCTGAAAAAAAGATATTTAGACTATAAAACCTAACACCATCATCAAGAATATCTTCTAATAAAATCAGCCATTTACTTTTTAAGTAAATGACTATACCAATCCAAATAAAAATACCTAAACACCCACCGAAAAACAAATAGGTTGAAACGAGTGAAATAAATGAAGGATCAATGCTTTGCATTACTTAATACCATTAGCTTTATATAAAACTTCTCCTTTATATTCTCCATATTCCCCACCATATTTTCCGCCAAGATAACCACCACCAGCTCCGGCCACAATAACACAACCGAAAAAGCTAGTTCCGCTTGTAGGCAAAGCAAATATTAAAGAGCATGTCACCCATGCTGTAACACCACCACCCAAAGCCCCACCGCCAATACTACCAACAGCCTTACCTGTTTGTGTATATTTAGATTTGCTACATTGATCATTATCACCAACGGTACAAGCTTTTTGAATGTTAGAGACTGCATCAAGCCCCGTTAGTGCAATACCTAGATAGCCTACACGCTTTAAATTACGTGACATATCAGCTACTGCTGCATAATTTTTATGAAAATTAGGAATAGCCGTAACATTGGAAGGTTGCTTATTCCATTGATGAATGATGCTTTTACTGCTTAACCCTAAGTTACTGCGAATATCTCCAGTCACAAGTGTTCCACCTAAACTCGGTTGACCAAAACGATTTAAAGCTGCGTCTAATCTCGCAAATTGTATTTTACGTTGAGTGAAAAAATGTTGATTATTTAAGTTACCATTTGATTTATAACTAGTAACATAGGTGCGCTCAATATCTTTCAGAATTGATTTTACTTGGTTGGTATGTGCATTCCACGCAGTATTACTTACACCTATAAGTAAGCCATTATAGCTAGCAACATTAGATAAAAACTCATATCTGTTCACCAGTAATTGTTTTTCTGAATTACTTAATTTTAATAAGGTTAAATCCACTGCTTTGGCTATATCTAAAAACTCAGCTTCCTCAATGGTACATTCTTGAGTATCAACAGGAGATAATAATACAACTTGCCCAACTTGAACTATCCCATTCTTAATATGAGAGTTAACCATTTTAAAATGTTTATAAGTATTTTCAGAGGGAGAGTTGTACATAATCATAATAAGTTGATCTACAGGCATCTGTTTTTCAACAATATGTATTGCTTTGTTTTGCGTACTAGGTAGTGCGTCCATGTTTTATTCCTTTAATTTCCATTGTGATTTTGTTAAATCCATAATAAATCGTTTGAGATTGTACTCAATATGTAAGGTTTAATAAAGCAACTCTTTTTGACTAGTTGCATATACATAAACCAGTTTGTTGTAAGTAACTAAAAAGTATTTATGCTATTCAATCTGCAAATATATATCAGTAACCGCTTCGGTTTGATTAACGGTAGTAAACATTTTTATACGTTCAATAAAGCAGGGGAAATCACGTAACTGTTTACCGCTTTGAGGTAACCATTGGCTGTAAAGAGCGTTTATCAGTTCACCTAAATTGTCATCACTTCCTGTATATCGTAATACGGCACAATATCCTTTGGGAATTTCGCTCAGCTCTACACCTTGCGTGTTTTCTTTAAGTTTATCTTCTTTTAACTGCTCGTCGTTTGTTAGGTTTATTGAGGTGATATTGGTGGCTATATCAAATCGGTAATCTTCTGCTGGTGTAGTGTGTGGGTCGTTATACAAAATATTAAAGGTTTTACTGAGTGTTGGTGGGGTATGGTGTGCTTTTCGCCATTCAATAAAACGTTTTATGCTGATATGTAACGTTTGAGGTGAACCTTTGTGGGATAAGCTGGCTATTTGGGTTTTATCAAACCATTGTATTTTTACATTAGCTATTAATGAATGTTCCATAGGCTGATTCGCTTGTGTCGTGTTTACGTTATTTAGGCTATTACCTGAAATGGGTGCCCAGTTGGGTGATTGTTTAAATTGTGTGGGTGTTACCAAAAAGACTTTTTTAAACGCGCGAGAGAATGATTCAGTATTTTCAAAACTTGCATCTAAAGCAATGTCAGTTATTGTTAAGTGATGATAATAGAGTTGATTAGCTGCTTTTTTCATTCGTTGTAATTGAATATATTGAAAAACAGGTAACCCTACATGCAGGTGAAATAAGCGATGAAAATGATATTTTGATAAATGTTCAATTTTACATAGATCATCTAAAGGAAGCTTTGTATTTAAATTTTTATCTATAAAATGACACACTTTTTGAAATGGGATGCTGTTTATGCTTTCCATATTTATATCGTTCATTTTTAATAAATTAAATGTAGTTATTCATTAGGTTCTGAATAGTGTCATAACATATGAGAGGTTACCTGACAGATCTTGCTGTTGTTTGTTGATTAACTGCTTATAGTAAATGATAAATAAAAAAGGAATGAATACGTTAATATTCATTCCTTTGGTTGTTTAATTGAGCTTTAAGTTTATCGTTTTTGAAAAAGATTTACGCTTTTTCTAATGCTTGCTCAATGTCTGCAATAATGTCGTCAATATCTTCAATGCCTACAGAAATACGCACTAAATCTTCAGAAACTCCAGCTGATTTTAATTCTTCAGGATTTAGCTGACGATGAGTTGTAGACGCTGGATGACAGGCTAACGATTTAGCATCACCAATATTTACAAGGCGTAAAATCATGTTGAGTGCATCAATAAAACGTCCGCCTGCTTCACTACCACCTTTAATACCAAAGCTTAAAATACCTGATGATTTACCGCTGGTTATGGTGTTACATAGCTCATGATAAGGACTTGTTGGTAGGGCTGCATAATTTACCCAGTTGACTTTTTCATGATTATTTAGGTAGTTAGCTACTTTTAATGCATTTTCACAATGGCGTTCCATGCGTAAACATAAAGTTTCTAAGCCTTGCATAATTAAAAAGGCACTATGTGGTGAAAGGGCTGCACCGGTATTTCTTAACGGTACAACACGACAACGACCAATATAGGCGGCAGCGCCTAATGCTTCAGTGTAAACAACATCATGATATGAAGGATCTGGTTCGTTTAGCATAGGAAAACGTTCTTTGTTTGCTACCCAATCAAATTTACCTGAGTCAACAATTATACCGCCGATGCTTGTGCCATGGCCGCCTATGTATTTAGTGAGTGAATGAATAACAATATGAGCGCCGTGTTCAAATGGGCGACATAAAACAGGGCTTGCCACTGTATTATCTACAATTAATGGTACGCCATACTTGTTTGCTATTTTAGCTAAACCAGCTAAATCGACAATATTACCTGCAGGGTTACCGATAGATTCACAAAAAATAGCACGTGTGTTGTCGTCAATTAAGGCTTCAAATGCAGCTAAATTGTCGGCAGAGGCAAATTTTACGTTTACACCTTGTCTTGGAAAAGTGTGAGCAAAAAGGTTGTAAGTACCACCGTATAATTGGCTAGTACTAATAATGTTATCACCTACAGAGGTAATTGCTTGAATGGCATAAGTAATAGCTGCCATACCCGAGGCTACAGCCAAACCTGCTAAACCACCTTCCATCGCTGAAACACGTTGTTCTAACACGTCAGTGGTTGGGTTCATTATGCGAGTGTAAATGTTCCCTGGAACTTTTAAATCAAATAAGTCTGCACCGTGTTGCGTATTGTCAAAGGTATAAGATGTTGTTTGGTAAATAGGCGTGGTTGCGGCTTTAGTCGTTGCTTCCGACTCATATCCGTGGTGTAAGGCTAGTGAGGCTAATTTCATAATGGGTCCATTCGTTGTTTAAAGGTTATTCGTGCAATATTTATATCATTAAAATACAGCGAAAAAAATATTTTTGAATATATAAGTTATTTATAAAGTTATGCGTGTTCTTTACATTGTTTTAGTAATTTCAAAAAATCCTCTGTATTCCTATCAAAGCCTGTATCAGGTAAATAAAGGTGATAACCGTAAATAGTGTTTAATTGCTCTGTTCTAAAAAGCCAAGCGGCAATAGGACCTTTATATACTTTGTTATTTAAAGTGAAATGATCGAAGCTGATCAAGCCATTATCAAGTGTTATTTCGTTATTTTTAGCCGCTAATATTAGTAGTTCTCTTTGTTCATGAATCAACTTGTTGGCAAGGCGAGGTGAAATATTGTCAGCAATGAGAGCAATATCTTTTAATTTAATACCAATATAGGGGAGGTGAGTTACATTAAAAACGCTACTTGATGTAGGCACACCTAATCGAATAATACTGTTCCATTGTATTGCCCAATTCCCATTCCTATGAAAAAAACACAAATGTTTTCGTGTTAATTTGTAGCTGATATCTGGCTCTGAATATTTTAATACGCCTGTTAAAAAAACAATGCAGCTAGCAAAAAAGAGTAGCATTAACTGAAATTTAAATTCGGCCCAAAACCATGAATTGAGTAGCATGCTAATACAAATACAACAAAAACCTAATAACATGAGAAACATACTATTATGTTTGGCTCTGGGTTTTATTATTATTTGTTCTTCAATAGAAGGGGGCAATTGATTAACCTCAAAAATAAACAAGTTATTTAGTTTGAATGAAAGCTAAATTATGACTCGAATTTTTTAATAAAATACCTTGTTTAAATAAAAGTTGGTGTAGTTTTTTTTGGTAAGTTGATTCTATGGTTTTTGCTGCACTTAAGTTAACGTCATTATCAAAAGTACAATGTACTAATAAACTATTTGGGAAGTTATCAAATTTAACGGTAAAACTTACGTGAGTAAAACCTGTTAACTCTTCTTGCAATAATGTTGTTAATTTTTCTATGGTGGTGTCAAGTTTGTTTTGTAATTTTTGTGTTGTTTTAGAATGTTTCATTGTTTTAGTTCTTAAAGGTTTGAATACTAATAGGTGTTATAAAGCTTGTACCATGTTTTTAATTTTTACTGCTTTTTCAAAATGATCTAATTTTTCTGTCATGATCCACCATGTTGCCACTTCCATTAATACTTCAGGCTCTGAATTTTTATTTTTGAAAAACGCATAAAAAGATAAACCTACATTATCACCTTTTTGTTCAATTTTTTGGTTACATACTTGAATGATTTTTGTCTTAATGCTTTCTCTCATATAAATCCTTTAAAGTGGAGGGGCTATATAAAATACGAAGTTTATGTTTTTTTTATGAATCTGTGTTTTTATATATAAAAATATTTTTTATTGTACTGATATTAATCATACATTTTTATATAATGTTTGAGTATTAAATTAGTTATTAATATAAAAGTACTGAATTTAGGTTTTGTCATATTTAGAACGTCATTTTTTGGGGCTTTTTAGTTCAACGATGGGAAGGTGTTTTTTGAATAAAATATTTACAGCGTTATTCGTTTTAGTTATAAGTTTTTCAGCTCTTGCGGATAAGATTATAGCGTCTGATAAGGGCTTTCTCTATAGCGGAAGAATCGATTTTTCTAATAAAAACAAGCCTTACCTTACATGGCCGGGCTCAAGTGTTAAGGCCAATATAAACGGTAATAAACTTGTATTGCTGATTGAAGATGAAAAAGGTGAAAATTACTTTAATGTAATTGTTAATGGTAACACTTTATACCCGTATGTACTTAAGTT
This sequence comes from Pseudocolwellia agarivorans, assembly GCF_002000085.1. Classification (GTDB taxonomy): domain Bacteria; phylum Pseudomonadota; class Gammaproteobacteria; order Enterobacterales; family Alteromonadaceae; genus Pseudocolwellia; species Pseudocolwellia agarivorans. The sequence goes on along the minus strand of NZ_MUZU01000015.1, from coordinate 1,128 downwards.
GAATAAAGGTTTTAAAAAATATGATTTAAGTCATTTAATTACCAGTAAAACTACTGAGTTTGAATTATTTAAGAGAACCGAAGGCTACGAAGGTGGCACCTTTTTCCATGGCGTAGAAGTACAAAATGGTTATTCATTAGCAAACCCACCTAAGAGGGCTAGTAGAAAAATAGCCTTTTTTGGTGACTCAGTAACCAGTGCAATGGGTAATGAAGCAGCCGATAACGACATCGATAAAAGGGCATCTGAAAAAAATCATTACCTTTCATATGCTGCAATTACTGCTCGAGCATTAAATGCTGAGTTTCATACCGTATCACGCAGCGGTATTGGTTTTATGGTAAGTTGGTTTGATTTTATTATGCCTGATTACTATGACCAACTAACGGGTGTAAATAACAACGATTCACAATGGGACTTTAGTCAATGGCAACCTGATGTTGTGGTTGTTAATTTAGGGCAAAACGATAGCTGGTTAATTGATAACGAAAAAAGATTGAAACCAGAACCTACCGAGCAAAATATAATTGATGCCTACGCAAATTTTATAACAACCTTGAGTGTTAAATATCCAAATGCACAATTTATATCAGTGCTTGGTAGCATGGATTCTTCAAAAAATAATACGTGGCCAAGTTACGTAAAACGAGCAATTGAAAAGGTTGAACAAAAAAACAACAAAATTAAGATTGATATGACATTATTTGAATTTAATGGATATAAAAAGCATCCAAGAGTGCAGCAACATGTAACAAATGCTGATAAACTTACACGCCATATTCAGGCGCTAATGAATTGGTAAGCGTTTAAAACTAACGTTATAAGTATTATTAATTTTCTATATTTCTAAATGTTATAAACCAGATATTAATGTAACTGTACGTTATATCAATATCTGGTATCTTAGCTTTAATAAATGTAGGTAATTTGTGCGAAATTTAAACTTCGTGTAAAAATAATATTTATTCGCTATATGTATTACATATAACAAATGTAATAAAATTATTTCTTTGGAGAGAACATGAAAGCAAAATCAGATATAGGTGTTGTTGGCCTAGCAGTTATGGGCGAAAACTTGATCCTTAATATGGCAAGTAAAGGATTTACAGTAACAGCATTTAACCGCTC
>NZ_MUZU01000014.1 GCF_002000085.1 Pseudocolwellia agarivorans | reverse complement strand
CCGCTCGACTTGCATGTGTTAAGCCTGCCGCCAGCGTTCAATCTGAGCCATGATCAAACTCTTCAATTATAAATCGTTTGTGCATCTTGCGATGCTGCTCAATGAATACTGTCGTGTTACCTACATAAGTAGGTAACTACATAAAACGTACAACCTAATCAAAGATTAAATTATACTTTTTTGTGTGACATCAACATAAGCTGTTTTACGTCTTTCTTATTACCTAAGTAATAAAACCGACTATGTAAAATCAATCTTAATGTGAATGTTCACACAAATTGCATGATAACTAATTTTTAAAGAAAGGCTTCTTTTTATAAAAGAAGCAAGAGGTTAATCGCATTCGTTAAGCTCTTGTGCTGCAGGCCTTGCCTGAAGCGAGATGCGCATTCTACGCGTCTCAGTTTTGATGTCAACAACTTTTTGAAATTCTTTTTAAAAGATTTTAAAAGTTATCTTTTGTTTAATCGACCAATTAAGACTGACTAAACCTATCAAAACTCTCACTTCGCTGTCCTTATTAAGTGAACTAAGTATTTCCTATACTTACCTTCTCTGGGTTTCCCTGAAGAAGTGGAGCGCATTCTAACGATCTTTTTCATCCACGCAAGCTTTTTTTGTCCTTTTTTCTCTTTTTTTGTTTGTTTGGTGGTTTTGTGGGCACTTTGATGGCAATTCGTGCTATTAGCCCTTATAAATGGCCCTTCTAATAAGGATCCTTTGTAAACTTCTTCTTTTACTTCCCCGTATATGCAATTCTTTCTCCTTTACCTATTTAATTTAATTGAATAAAAATGACACTATATAGTTGCACATTAAAAAAAGCTGGGTAACATGGAATTGCTTTTATATTTTAAATAATAATAATTAGGTATTCATAATGAAATCTCCTCAAGTATCAACAGTAATTATCGCACTAGTTTTTGCCGGTTTAGCGTTTTTTCTTTTTAGTTTAATCGAACCAACTCAAACAAGTGTTGCCATTGCTATATTCATCGCTGCTTTTGTAGCACCTTTAATTGGTATTAATCATTCATCTGAAAGTTCAACTTCTGATGATGTTAAAACTCTTTATGTAGGAAACCTTCCTTATAGAGCAAATGAAGCATCTGTTAGAGAATTATTCTCTACTATAGGTCAAGTTCACTCAGTACGTTTAATGAAAGATAAACACACAGGTAAAAGACGTGGTTTCGGTTTTGTTGAAATGTCAGCTAATGATACAGATAAAGCTGTTGAAGCATTAAATGACAAAGAATTTCAGCAACGTACTTTAAAAGTTAGAGAAGCTAAAGAGCGTCCTGAAAAAGAAGCAGAGTAAAATTCAATTCGCCTACTTACCTCTATAAGTAAGTAGGCGAGTTTGTTAATTTATGTTTAACTATTATTATTGATGCGCCCTAGTGTCTTAATTTATTCTTTAAAAGTTCCCGAATATTTAAATAAATCACTTTCTATACGTTTCATTCCTATTTAAAGCTAGACAAAATACTCTCTCGCGCTAAAATCTGCGCTCATTTTAAAATCATCTTTAAAGGTATGCCATGTTTAGTCATATAAATCCAAGTAATTATCCTCAGCAATTAGAGGATAAAAAAAATGGCATAGCTTGTTTGTTTTCTAATTATGATTTACCTACTTTTGATATTTTTGAATCTGAACCAATAAATTATCGTTACAGAGCTGAGTTTAGGGTTTGGCACGAAGGTGATGAGCTTTATTACATTATGTTCGATAGTGAAACCAAGCAGAAATACAAAGTTGAATACTTCCCTGTAGCATCAAAGCTCATTAATAAGTGCATGTCACAATTGTTGGTTGAAATAAAAAACAATGAGCTATTAAGACAACGTTTATTTCAAGTTGATTTCTTATCAAGTAAAAGTGGTGAAGTACTCATTAGCCTTCTCTATCACAAACAGCTCAATGATGAATGGCAAGTTGAAGCAGAACAACTTATAGAAAAATTATCTATCATTGCTCCAGTGAATATTATTGGCCGAGCCAGAAAACAAAAAGTAGTACTTCACAAAGATTATTTGATGGAAAAACTCACCGTTGGCGATAAATCCTATGTTTATCATCAAGTCGAAAACAGTTTTACTCAACCCAATGCGTCAGTTAATGAAAAAATGTTGTTATGGGCCCAACAAGCAACTCTTAACTCTGGCGGAGACTTAATTGAACTTTATTGCGGCAATGGTAATTTTAGTATTGCTTTAGCGCAAAACTTCGATCGTGTATTAGGTACTGAAATAGCAAAGTCTTCCGTAAAGTCTGCACAGATAAATATTGCTGAAAACAACATTGATAATATTAATATTGTAAGAATGTCGAGTGAAGAATTTAGCCAAGCAATGAATGGCGAACGTAAGTTTAGGCGATTAGAAGGTTTCGATTTAACTGCTTATAATTACGACACGGTATTAGTAGATCCACCAAGAGCAGGATTAGATCCTGAAAGTCTTGAGTTGATTAGTCGATTTAATAAGATTATTTATATTTCATGTAACCCTCATACATTACATGAAAACTTATCTCACTTAGTTGAAACACATAAAATTGAACAGTTCGCTTTATTTGATCAATTTCCTTATACCGATCATGTAGAAACAGGTGTAATTCTTTCGAAGGTTTAGCTTTTATCGTTTTAACAAATCAACTCGGCCATTAAATTCAGTAGCTCCTTTAGCAATAAAACGTAGCTGCTGAATAGTTTGATTAGCCAGTTGCCCATAATCTTTAGCGTCAATATCTAGCGCATCAGAACCCGCACTGAATACAATCGTTACCGCTGCATTGGCTTGTAAATAAGCTACTTCGGCATCGAGTTGATTCGCTTGTTGTAGGTAATCGCATAATTCCATAGTGAAATAACGTATTTCTCTATTAACAGCTGCTCTAAAAGCCGGTGATGTACCAGAGCGTTCACGTAGTAGTAACCTAAAAATGTTGCCATTATTTTCAATAAATTCCATAAATGTAATAACAGAAATTTGAATAACAGAGCCCCCTTTTTCAATACGCTGACGAGCTTGTCGCATTAATTGTCTTAGGGTTAGGCCAGCTTCATCAACAAGTGTTAATCCCAACTCATCCATATCGGTAAAATGACGATAAAAAGATGTTGGTGCCAATCCAGCTTCTTTAGCGACTTCTCTCAAACTTAGACTTGAAAAGCTTTTCTCACTACTTAATTGCCCTAGAGCCGCATCAATTAATTGACGGCGAGTTTTTTCTTTTTGTTGGGCACGAATACCACTCATGTGTAAATAACCTAAAAATAGTGAGAGTTTTTAATTATAATACTATTAAACCTTATCTAATATACATATTCCACTTGACGAATGTTTAGTGATGAATAAAAATAGTGTACACGCGTACGCTGAAAATGCATTACAATTGCTTGGAACACTTCATGAATAAACCACCAATAATTTGGTTAAACGTCTCTGTCTTTATTATTACTTTTTTAATTGCAACAATTGCGGTGCCCTACAGAGCAATTACACATGGCTTCGATTCAACAGAAATCACATTAGCGATTCTTTGTTTTATTTATTGCGGAATGTCTATTACCGCAGGCTACCATAGATTATGGTCTCATAGGACTTATCAAGCTCATTGGAGTTTACGCCTGATTTTTGCAATAGGTGGAGCATTTGCCTTACAAAATAGTATTTTGCATTGGTCGTCGGATCATCGAGTACATCATAAACATGTAGATAATAATGATATAGATCCTTACTCTGCTAAAAAAGGGTTTTGGTATTCACACATGGGCTGGATGATAAGACGATACCACCCAGAACGCTACGCTGATTACACTAATGTACGCGATTTACAAAAAGATAAAATCGTGATGTGGCAGCATAAAAACTATCTGCTGCTGTCTATTATCACTAACTTTGGTATCCCTCTTATAATTGGTTTTATCCATGGTGATATTATAAATGCATTATTACTTATTGGTGTTTTACGATTAGTATTAAACCATCACACTACTTTTTTTATCAACTCGTTAGCTCATATATGGGGGAAACAAACTTACACTGATAAAAATACAGCGCGAGATAATGGCATTTTAGCTTTCTTTACTTTTGGTGAAGGCTACCATAATTATCATCATATCTTCGAGAATGACTATAGGAATGGTATCAGGTGGTGGGATTTTGATCCTACTAAGTGGTTAATCAAATTCAGTGAATATGTAGGTTTAGCTTCCAAATTACGAGAAACTCCAGAAGAAAAAATAGAAAAAGCTAGATTAGCTATGGTATTACAAAAAAGCCAACTAAAACTTAAATCTCACCCTGATGCTGAGCAACTACTCATAACATTGCAAAATGAATATGATTTACTAATATCAAAAATTAATGCATTTTACGAAGCAAGAAAAAAACTCATTGCAGCGCAACGAAGCAATTTAATTAAAAATGTTGAAGACTCTGAACTGTTTGCGCAATATAAAGAATTAAAAAAACATTTAGCCAAACAAAAACAAGATTGGCATGGTTTTTTAGCTGAACTAGCTTAAAAATAACACTTAGGGCTTGTTTAAGGAGGTTTCCTCTTAAGAACTCAAGCCCTATATGAGTCATTTTAACTAATAAGTACACAAGGAAACTAATGAGACTAGTATTTTTGTTACTTCTAAGTTTTCAGTCTGTTGCTAACAACATTGACAAACGCCCACATTATATTTTTTTAACGACTCCAGCAGAAACTCAACACAAAAAAATAGATCCGCCTCTATCTCAATGTGGTCGCCTAAGAGCCCAACATCTATCTACATTATTAAGTTACTCTAATATTCAAAGTGTTTATAGCACAACTAATTTAAGTGCGATGGAGACCGCTAATCCTATCGCTAAGAAAAATAAAATCCCTGTAAAAATATTCATTGATAATCTACTTGATAGTTTAGCTATAACGGTAATAAAGGAAGATAAAAATGTATTAATTGTCGCTAATAACGATAAAATTAGATTTCTTGTTGAATTTATTAGCCAACAGGAATTATCAAAATCACAAGAACATAATCAGCACCTCTTATATCAAATAACTCTCTTAGACGGTCACAAAATTCTCACGGTATTAAAACAACCTTTAAAATGCTAAAAGGCTTTATCTAAATAGTAGTTTTTACTTACCATTATTTATTGTATAGATAGTTTTATGTTACGCTTTAGCAAAGCCTAATTAGATTATAATCCTTTGAAATTTATCTCATCTTTAAAGTATATTCTCCACTCCGCATTTTATGGAGTAGTGATTGCTATTGCCCTTATTTTATTGTTTCCTCATTTACGTGATACCACATTTTCAGGTATCGAATTATTTAATCCTCCGGATCCTATTATCCAGCCATTGTCTTATGCTAAAGCAGTTCAAAATGCGGGGCCGGCTGTTGTAAACATTTATTCAGAAGAAATTCAAACATCTCAAGGTTATGGGCGAAAAAGCTCAAGAAGCATTAGTTTAGGCTCTGGCGTTATTATGGATAGTGCCGGTTATATTCTTACTAACTACCACGTTGTGCAAAACGCTAATTCAATCATTGTATTATTACAAACAGGACAATCATTATCAGCCGAGCTTATTGGCTTTGATATTTTTACCGATTTGGCTGTATTAAAAGTAAATGCAATAAATCTACCCGTAATTCCACAGCGTGAAGGACTTATTTCGCGAGCAGGTGATGTGGTTTTAGCTATTGGTAATCCTCTAAATTTGGGACAAACCATTACACAAGGTATTATTAGTGCAACAGGAAGAACAGGTGGCGGCTTAAGTATTACAAGTTATTTAGAGTTTTTACAAATGGATGCAGCCATAAATGACGGTAATTCTGGTGGAGCGTTAATTAATACCAACGGTGAATTAGTGGGTATTAATTCACGCAAGTTTATTGATGATAAGCATAATATTCAGGGAATATTCTTTGCTGTACCCTATAAATTAGCGCATAAGGTTATGCAAAAAATTATAGCTACAGGTACTGTAACTCGGGGTTGGTTAGGTGTTTCAACAAACTCAAGTAGAGCAGGAGGTAAAGGAATTGTTATTGACGCAGTAGAGTCAAACAGCCCTGCTCAAAAAGCAGGTTTACAAGTGGGAGACGCTATTTACCAAATTGATGATGAAACCATCATCTCGGTTGCACAAGCTTTAGATTTAGTGGCAGAAACATCTCCAGGAGATACATTAGTATTTAAAATATTTCGTAAAAACAAATTATTAGAAGTATCGATTATGATCGAAGAGAAAATAGCAGATTAAATCTATTTTATAATGTCATTCCACTTAAATTCATAAGTGGAATGACATGACAATACTACTTATTAAACACGGATCCGTTTAATATCTGCACCTAGCTTTGTTAGCTTGTCTTCAATATGTTGATAACCGCGATCGATATGATAAATTCTATCAACTTGCGTTTCAGTCGTAGCAACTAATCCAGCAATAACTAAACTTGCTGATGCTCTTAAATCAGTAGCCATAACTTGCGCGCCCGTTAAAGTATCAACTCCACGACTAATAGCAACATTACCTTCTAAAGAAATGTCTGCTCCCATCCTTTGTAATTCAGGAACATGCATAAAACGATTTTCAAAAATAGTTTCAGTGGTTGTTGCCATACCTTCAGCAATAACGTTTAAGGTAACAAACTGTGCCTGCATATCCGTAGGAAATGCAGGATGAGGCGCTGTGCGAATATTGACCGCTTTCGGTCTTTTATCCATAGTTAACTCAATCCAATTAACACCCGTTTCAATTAATGCGCCAGCTTCTTGCAATTTACTAAGTACTGCATCTAATGCTTTAGGATCTGTGTTCAAGCACTTTACTTTACCTTGCGTTACAGCTGCTGCAACAAGAAACGTTCCCGTTTCAATACGGTCTGGCATAACTGAATAGGACGAACCTTTTAGTTCAGAAACACCTTCAATAGTTAGCGTGTCTGTACCAGCTCCCATCACTTTGCCGCCCATTGAATTTAAACAATTGGCTAAATCAACAATTTCAGGTTCTCTTGCTGCATTCTCAATAATAGTTATTCCATCAGCTAATGCTGCTGCCATCATTAAGTTTTCAGTACCTGTAACACTGACGGTATCCATAAATATGGTAGCACCTGATAAACGCCCTGTATTTTTAGCATTGATGTAACCATTCTCTACATTAATGTCGGCTCCCATCAGTTTTAAGCCATGAATATGTAAATTAATGGGTCTAGCACCTATCGCGCAACCACCCGGTAAAGAAACTTCAGCATGGCCAAATCGAGCAAGTAAAGGACCAAGCACTAAAATAGAAGCTCTCATGGTTTTTACTAATTCATAAGAAGCTTTACAGTGATCAATAGTACTTGCATCAATCGTTATCGAATTATCGCTGACCCATTGAGCTTTTGCACCTAATTGATTAATCAATTTAATCGTTGTTTCAATATCGTTCAATTTTGGAACATTATGAAAAGTTGTAGGTGTTTTTGACAGTAATGCTGACATTAAAATAGGTAATGCTGCATTCTTAGCGCCGGAAATAATGACTTCACCGCGTAGTGGATTACCACCGTTTATTTTAAATGCGTCCAATATTTTCTTCTTTTAATATTAAATTTATAGAGGGAGGTTGAACATTTTTTCACGCTTCCATTCGGTCGTGGTAAATGTTTTTATGGTTACTGCGTGTATAGCACCTTCTTTAATTGCATTAGATAAAGGCGAATAAATAGTTTGTTGTTTTTTGACTCGGCTTAATTCACCAAGAAAATCAGCAACCGCAATAACTTTACATTGAGAGCCGTCAAATTTCACATGAAGTTCATCAAGTTTAACGGCATCATTAATTAATTTTTCTATATCTGAGTTTTCCACAGGACTGCCTTAAGTATGTAACTAACATAGTGTTAGGTGCATTTTTATTAAATTTTGGTTGGAAGGAATAAATCAACCGCGCTTAGTTTTGCTAATTTTAACAAATCTTGCGGTATATTGTGAAAACTTATTTCAGACTTTGTTTTTCTTGCTTCTTCTACTAAACGTAAAAGCCAAGCAAGGCCCGCGGTATCTGCTTTAACAACACCGGCTAAGTCAATAACTAAGCTTTTATTATGAAATGCATTTATCGTTTTATTTTCGAAATCAATATCAATAGTATTCATTGATAACTCGCCTTGAAAAGAGGCTATATCTTGTTCATACGACCAATTAATTATTGCCATTAATTACTACCATCTTTAAAAACAATATCTTTGCTGCTTTTTTCTTTCAACATTTCCGTCACGTGAGGTAAGCCTTTTTGACGAATAATGCTAGAAAGTTCAGCCTGCTTACTATCTAGTAAGCTAACACCTTCGGCAACCATGTCGTATGCTTTCCATTCATTCGTTTTCTTATTTTTACGTACACGAAATGAAATATTAATAGGATCTCGGCCTGGCTCGAGAACGGCTGTATTTACAGAAACTATTTTTTCATTTGTTAATGTTTTAGGTGGTTCAAAAGTGACTTTCTGCTGTTTATACAAAGTAAAAACTTGCGCATATGAAGCAATTAAGTAATCTCTAAAAACAGGCACGAATGCCTTACGCTCTTTATCTGTTGTTTGTTTAAAGTTTTGAGCGCCAATAACTTTATATGCCGAGTATTTGTAATCAATATATGGCATTAGCTCTTCACTCACTATAGTTTTTAGTAAGTTGGGCGTTTCTTGAATAGCCGACTGCTCATTAGCAAAGCGTTTAAATGTTTTTTTAGCAACTTTTTCTATCATCAAATACGGATCTTTTTTATCTATGCGTCCAGTTGATGCTGGTTGACTATAAATTGTTGTTAGTTCTTGAGGCAAAGATAGTGTTTCTTTCGCCATCAAAGATGTTGTAATTGATAAAGGTAATACTGTTAATAATATTTTAATCATAATAAACCTACCTTAATTAAGGTTAATCATTTCCTTGGCTAAATAAGAACTGCCCAATAAGCTCTTCAAGTACTAAAGCAGGCTTAGTATCTTCAATAAAATCGCCTGATTGTAATGTACCTACTGATTCGTCCATAAACCCAGGCAATAGCCCAATATATTGTTCACCTAATAAACCAGCGGTTAAAATAGAGACTGAAGTTGCTTCAGAAAAATTGTTATATTGAACATCAATATCTAACGTAACAACTGGAGTATAATCTTGTGCATCTAAAGCAATATTACTCACGCGCCCAACAAGTACACCACCTACTTTTATCGGTGAACGAACTTTTAAACCACCTATATTGTCAAACTTGGCATACAGTTGATATGTTTCCCCACTGCCGGAAATACCGCTATCTGCAACCTTTAATGACAACATCAATAAAGCCGCAATACCCAGAGCTGCGAAAAGCCCAACCATTAATTCAATTTTTTTAGACAACATGCCTTTCACCAACCAATAATAAAATTTAAATACGTTATGAATACTAGATAAAATTACTTAGTAAACATTAATGCGGTTAATACAAAATCTAACGCTAAAACAAGTAATGATGACTGCACAACGGTTTGAGTTGTCGCCTTAGCTATACCTTCTGACGTAGGTATACATTCATACCCTTTATAAACAGCAATCCATGTTACAACAAAAGCAAAACATAAACTTTTTATAACTCCATTCATAATGTCTTTACTAAAATCCACTTGCGATTGCATAACAGACCAAAAGGTACCGCCATCGACACCAAGCCAATCAACACCTACAAGGTGTGCACCTAAAATACCTACAGCTGAAAAAATAGCGGCTAATAAAGGTAAACTAATAAAACCAGCCCAAAATCTAGGTGCTATCACTCGTCTTAAAGGGTCTATAGCCATCATTTCTAAACTAGAAAGCTGCTCTGTTGCTTTCATCAGACCTATTTCTGCGGTTAAAGCAGAACCTGCTCTACCTGCGAATAAAAGCGCTGCTACTACAGGCCCTAATTCTCTTAATAAAGATAATGCTACCATAGGACCCAAGCTAGCTTCAGCACCATAACCTACAAGTATGGTGTAACCTTGTAAGGCGAGCACCATACCAATAAATAAACCTGACACCATCACAATAATTAATGATTGTACACCTACTGCATAGAGCTGATTAATTAATAATGGTGTTCCCTTTCTAACATTAGGAATATGAACCAAAGCTGAACCAAGCAACATAATGGCTTTACCCAAGCCAATTAATCGATTGATCACTTTGCGACCTAATAATTGAATAAAGTTCATTTTCAAGCTCCCTTACCTATTAATTCATCGTGGTAAGAAGGGGCAGCATAATGAAATGGAACAGGTCCGTCAGACTCACCTTTAATAAACTGTTGAACTAAAGGAGACGTTTGCGCTGATATTTCTTCAGGTGTTCCTTGCCCAATAATTTTTTGTTCTGCAATAATATAAATATAATCCGCAATACTCATCACTTCAGGTACATCATGTGAAACAACTACAGAAGTTAGCCCTAATGCATCATTTAAAGCGCTAATTAATCGAACAATAACGCCCATAGAGATAGGGTCTTGCCCAGCAAAAGGTTCATCATAAAGTATTAATTCTGGATCTAGTGCTATAGCGCGTGCTAAAGCAGCTCTTCTAGCCATACCGCCTGATAATTCGTTAGGGTTTAAATGACGAGCACCGCGTAAGCCAACTGCCTCTAACTTCATTAATACTATTTTTTCGATCAGTTTTTCAGATAAACTGGTGTGTTCACGAATAGGGAAAGCGATATTGTCGTACACGGACATATCGGTAAAAAGTGCACCACTTTGAAAAAGCATACTCATACTTTTGCGTAGTTCGTATAAATCATTACGACCCAGTGTAGGGATATCTTGCCCCTTGAATATAATACTGCCTGATTGTGGTTTTAACTGTCCGCCAATCAATCTTAATAAGGTCGTTTTACCAATTCCACTTGGCCCCATGATAGCCGTTACTTTTCCTTTAGGAATAGATAAACTAATGTCATCGTAAATAACACGTTCATCGCGCCTAAAAGACATATTTTTAATATCAACAAGATTATCTGGCATATTATTAAAGGACATCACTGTAAATTAGTTTAAGTACGAAAGAATTCTAACCCAGCACGCTAAATACTTCATTAGAAATTAGTGATTAAATGTGTTCAAAGAACGTTAGGAAACGTCCATAAGTGTAAAAAATTGTAAGAACCTCTTAGCTGAATTTTTAAATACATCGATTGTTTACATCGTATTCATTAGTATTTGGTTAAAAATTGATTAATCAATGAGCATAATTAAAATTTTTCTATCGGTTTTGATAAAACTTCTTTTTATTTTGTCCTCAACCAGCGACAATTTACCTTAACTGATAGGAGTCGTTAATGTTCATTCAAGTTTTAATTTTACTAGTAGCACTTGTTGTATTGGTATGGAGTGCAGATAAATTTGTATTTGGTGCTTCTTCACTTGCGAGAAATTTAGGAATTTCTCCAATGATAATAGGATTAACTATCGTTGCTATGGGATCATCAGCTCCAGAAATGATGGTTGCCGCCACAGCATCACTTCAAGGTAATCCCAATACAGCCATTGGTAATGCTATAGGCTCTAATATAACTAATATCGCCCTTGTTTTAGGTATCACGGCACTACTCCAACCATTAACCGTCTCTTCAAGTACCGTAAAACGTGAAATTCCACTTATTCTAGCGGTTACAGCATTAGCCTATTGGATGCTGGCAGATTATCACTTTAGCTTTATTGAAGGCTTAATTCTTATTATTGGTTTTTTCGCCTATATTATTACACTACTTGTTATTACATTAAGAAGAGCTAAAACAGCTCCTGTAGATGACCCTTTAATTTTAGGCGCTGAAAGCGATGTTCCTGATCCAGTAAGTACCGGGATGTCGGTACTTTGGTTGATTATTGGAATAATATTACTTCCTGTAAGTGCTTCTTATTTAATAGATTCTGCTGAATTTATTGCACGCTCTTTTGGCATAAGTGACTTAGTTATTGGTTTAACAATTGTTGCAATAGGTACAAGCTTACCTGAGCTTGCTGCGAGTATTGCTAGTATCGTTAAAAAAGAAGATGATTTAGCTTTAGGTAATATTATAGGATCCAATATATTTAACATATTGGCGGTATTATCATTAACCGGATTGATAGCTCCGGGTGATATTGATGAAAAAGCAGCAACGCGTGATGCACCTATTATGTTAGGAGTTACGTTACTGCTCTTTGTTATTTGTTTTACTCGTAAATTAGGTAATTTCAGAATAACACGTCTCAAAGGCTTACTTTTACTGGGTATTTTTATTGCGTATCAAATATTACTTTTCTCGCCATTAAAATAAAATTAACGAGATCATTTCCATGAAACAATTTAAACAACTGGCTCTCAATGTTATTGATATTGAAAAACAAGCCATCGAAGATATTAAACAATATATAAACGATGATTTTGAATTAGCTTGTCAGTTAATGTTTAACTGTACAGGACGAGTTATTGTTATTGGTATGGGAAAGTCTGGCCATATTGGTGGAAAAATAGCCGCCACATTAGCCAGTACAGGAACACCCGCTTTTTTTGTTCATCCTGGTGAAGCAAGTCATGGTGATTTAGGTATGATCAGGCAAGATGATGTAGTGCTAACCATATCTAACTCAGGTGAAACCGCTGAAGTTTTATCCATAGTGCCTGTAATTAAACGTATGGGCAGCAAATTAATTGCCATGACCGGCAATGCAAATTCAACGTTAGCGGATATAGCTGACACACACATTTGCATTAAAGTTTCTCAAGAAGCTTGTCCTTTAGGATTAACGCCCACATCAAGTACCACTGCCACTTTAGTAATGGGCGATGCTTTAGCTGTAGCCTTACTTAACGCGAGAGGTTTTACTGCTGACGATTTCGCATTGTCCCATCCTGGGGGCAGTTTAGGTAAAAGATTATTACTAAGATTATCTGACGTAATGCATAGCAATGAGCGAGTTCCGGTCGTACAAAGCACTGCAAAAATTAAAGATGCACTCGTTGAAATGTCGTTAAAGGGTTTAGGTATGACGGCTATTGTTGATAACAACAAGCTGGTTGGCTTATTTACTGACGGCGATTTACGTAGAATATTAGATCAAAAAGTAGATATTCATCAAGACGATATTACCAGTGTAATGACGAAGAATCCGACAGTAGCCCCTGCTGATATGTTAGCCGCTGAAGCATTAAAAGTAATGGAAGACAAAAAGATTAATGGTCTTATCATTGTTAATGAGCATAATACCCCTATAGGTGCGATGAATATGCATGACCTTCTAAAATCAGGGATCATTTAAATGAATACACTTTACGGCAATGTCGAACAAGCGGTTCTAGACAAAGCTAAACACATAAAACTCTTTATTTGTGATATCGACGGCGTATTTTCAGATGGCCGAATATATTTAGGAAACAATGGCGAAGAGCTCAAAGCTTTTCATACAAAAGACGGCTACGGCATAAAAGCATTAGGTGCAAGTGGTGTTGATGTTGCCGTAATTACTGGCCGACAATCAAATATAGTAAAAACAAGAATGACAGCTCTCAATGTAAAACATATTGTTCAAGGCCAAGAAAATAAGCTGCCTGCATTAAAAGAAATACTAGCTCAAATCAATTGTTCTCCGGAGCAGGTCGCCTATATTGGTGACGATATGCCTGATTATGAATGTATGGCTTATGTTGGCTTAAGTATTGCGGTAAACGATGCTCACCCTCAAATATTACAACTTGCCAATTATATAACCTTTACTAAAGGTGGCTTTGGCGCTGTTCGTGAAGTATGTGATTTAATAATGCAAACTCAAAAAACACTTGAACATGCTACTGGCGCAAGTATATGACACGGCTTTATAGCTTAGCTTTCTTTGCTTTATTACTCGCTGGCATAGCCTATGGCTTAGTGGAGTGGTTACAATCAAAAGAGCAAATAACAGAAAGTGTTGATACAGAATTAACACCAGATTTTATTGCTGAATCTTTAAAAAGTAATACCTTCAATAATAAAGGCGGATTGACTCATATAATAGATGCCCAGAGAATGGAACACTATTCAGATATAGAAGTCACTCACTTTGAATTTCCGAGCTTAACTTTATATCCAGAAAATAAAAATGTTCCATGGAAAATAAGCTCAAAAGAAGGCACACTGTTTAAAAATAACCGCGTAAGTTTAAAAAACAGAGTAAAGTTAGAGACAACAGATCCTGAGAGCTTAATACAAGAAATTCATGGTAAATCCATTGAATTAGATTTAAATACAAATATTCTTAGTTCCGAGCAAGCTATAGTCGTTTTAGGTAACGGCTTTACTATGTATGGCTCTGGACTCATTGTTAATATAAACACCAAACAGATGACACTGACCGAACATGTGCAAACAATTTACAAAAAAATTAAAAAATAGCTTATTACTGCTTTTACTATCGTCATTAGCAAGCACCAGTGCTTTAGCTAAAAAAGTCGATCTAAATCAAGAGTTAAGCATTGATGCCAGCAGACAATCGGCTGATCTTAAAAACAAAATATTTAGCTATATTGATAATGTGGTTATTCAACAAGGCACATTGATCATCAAGGCTGACCTAGTACAAGTTATTACAGATGCAAATACAGGTGAAAAAACCTATATAGCTAAAGGCAAACCAGCAACATTTGAGCAAACACTTGAAGACGGTAAACCTATTAACCTACAAGCTAACGAGATCAGATACGAGCCCTCATTAAATACCGTAACTATCTCCGGACAAGCACTACTTAAACAGGATGGCAGTGAAGTAAGCGGCAGTAAAATAACCTATAACTCAGAAACAGAATACGTTAACGCCGAAAGTAATGAAAACGATAAAGTAAAAACGGTTATTCAACCCAAAGAAAAATCAAAACCCACTTTATCTCAGGACATTCAATAACTCATGACTACTTCAACGTTATTAGCGCAGGGCCTAGCTAAGTCCTACAAAGGTCGTAAAGTTGTAAAAAATGTAGGTCTTAAAGTCAACGCAGGGCAAATAGTAGGCTTATTGGGTCCTAATGGCGCAGGTAAAACCACGTCTTTTTATATGATTGTAGGCCTTGTTCCTAACGATGAAGGCTCTATTATTCTTAACGACGAAGACGTAACGCTATTACCTATGCATGAACGTGCTAGAAAAGGTATTGGGTATTTACCACAAGAAGCTTCAATTTTTAGAAAGCTAAGCGTATACGATAACATTATGGCCATATTACAAACCCAAAAAGGTTTAAATGATATTGAACGAGAAGAAAAATTAGAACACTTACTAGAAGAATTTAATATTGGCCATATTAAAGATAATTTGGGTATGAGTTTATCTGGCGGAGAACGTAGAAGAGTTGAAATAGCTAGAGCGCTCGCCGCCGATCCAAAATTTATATTGTTAGATGAGCCCTTTGCTGGCGTAGACCCTATATCCGTAGGCGACATAAAAAAAATTATTATCCACTTAAAGCAACGTGGTATAGGTATATTAATTACAGACCATAACGTTCGAGAAACACTCGATGTTTGCGAGCACGCGTATATTGTAAGTCATGGTGAGTTGATCGCTGAAGGTACCTCTGAAGAAATACTTTCCAATCAACATGTAAGAGATGTATACCTTGGTGAACAATTTACGCTATAGTTATCTATAAGCAGTCAACAATATTTATATTGTTTTATCGTTTTGTATTATTAATGAATAGGATAAAAAATACGTAGATGCGCCCTTCTTTACAACTCCGTATCGGACAACATCTAACGATGACACCGCAGTTGCAACAAGCTATCAAGCTGTTGCAGCTCTCTACGTTGGATTTACAACAAGAAATTCAAGAAGCATTGGAGAGTAATCCTTTGCTTGAAGTTGATGAAAGCCCTTCTAGTAGCCAAGATGAATCAATTAATAATTTAGAAGATGCATTTTCAGCAAATGCGACAAAAGAAACAGACACAAAAAAAACAGATGGCACCGAAGACTCTTCCCCGACCATAGATGAAATGTCAACCACAGAAGCCATGGAAAAGACAGATATCCCTGAAGAGTTAAACATGGATACCACATGGGATGAAAGCTACAGTGCTGGTGTATCTAATACAGGTAGTATTAGCTCCCCTTCTGAAGATTACACCTATCAAGGCGAAACTAAAGACTCTCTGCAAGATCACCTTTTATGGCAAATGGAATTAACACCTTTTAGTGACACCGATAAAACCATAGCCATTGCGATTATTGAAGCCATAGATGAATCTGGGTATTTAACTGTTTCCTGTGAAGATATTTTAGATTGTGTTGGCATTGAAGGCGTTGAATTAGATGAAATACAAGCCGTACTAAAAAGAATTAACGTATTTGACCCCGTAGGAGTTGGTGCTCGTTCTGTTTCAGATTGTTTACTTATTCAATTAAATCAATTTGATCTAGCGACACCTTGGTTAAAAGAAGCCAAGCAAGTTGTTAAAGATTATATCGATCTACTGGGTAATAGAGATTACCGCCAGTTAATGCGTAAAACGCGTTTAAAAGAAGATCAGTTGCGTGAAGTGCTTCGTTTAATTCAATCATTAGATCCTCGCCCTGGCGATAGTGTTGTCAAAGGTGAAGATCAATACGTTATCCCTGATGTATCAGTGGAAAAGAAAAATGGCCGTTGGGTAGTTGAGTTGAATCCAGATACAGCACCTAAGCTATCTGTAAACCAACAATATGCAGCAATGACACGTACTATGAAGTCAACAAACGATACACAATTTATACGCTCTAATTTACAAGAAGCTAAATGGTTTATTAAAAGTTTAGAAAGTAGAAACGAAACACTTTTAAAAGTATCGAATTGTATTGTTCAACGCCAGCAAGGTTTTTTTGAACACGGTCCTGAATCTATGCGACCTATGGTATTAAACGATATTGCAGAAGCGGTAGAAATGCATGAATCGACTATTTCTCGTGTAACAACACAAAAATATATGCATACGCCAAGAGGCATATTTGAACTTAAATATTTCTTCTCCAGCCATGTTAGTACAGAAAATGGCGGAGATTGTTCTTCAACAGCAATCAGAGAGCTCATCAAAAAGCTTGTCGCTGCTGAAATCCCTGCCAAACCCTTAAGTGATAATAAAATGGCAGAAATACTCGCCGAGCAAGGCATTCAAGTGGCTCGTCGTACCGTAGCAAAATATAGAGAGTCATTATCAATTCCACCCTCGAATCAACGAAAAAGTTTAATTTAATTTTTTAAATATCACTAAAAGAGGATTTAACTTATGCAAATAAATTTAACTGGTCATCATGTAGAAATCACAAACTCTTTACGCGAATACGTTAATACTAAATTTTCAAAATTAGAACGACATTTTGATCAAATCAATAATGTTTATGTGGTATTAACCATTGAAAAATCAAATCAAATTGCTGAATCTACTGTTCATTTAAAAGGGGCAGAAGTACATGCCACAGCAGATAATCATGATATGTACGCTTCAATTGACGCTTTAATCGATAAACTAGATCGTCAAATATTAAAACACAAAGGTAAAACAACCCACCATTAACCTATAAACAAGCAGGCTTTAATAGTAATTATGACTTTGCAAGATATACTAATGCCAGATTGCACATTTTGTGCAATCTCTGGCTCTAGCAAAAAACGCGTTCTTGATAAAATTTGTACCGTAGCAGCAGATAAAATTGTTGAACATAGTGCATATGAATTACTCGAAAGCCTAATCGCAAGAGAAAAACTCGGTTCAACAGGAATAGGGAACGGAATTGCTATTCCTCATGGACGTTTACCTAACGCAAAATCAGTTGTAGCTGTTATTGTAACAACAGATATTCCTGTTAATTTTGACGCAATAGATAATAAACCCGTAGATATTTTTATTGCGTTATTTGTTCCCGAAGACGCTTGTAAAGAACATTTAACTACTCTACAAAGTATTGCTAAACTTTTTAGTGACAAGCACATTGCAAAACAAGTGCGTAAATGTCAAAGCAATGAAGCCTTATTTAATCTTATTCAAGAAAACAGACATTAATCGTCATTAAAAAGGAACGAACAGTTCAATGAAGTTAATTATCGTAAGCGGACGCTCTGGCTCAGGAAAGTCCGTAGCATTAAGAGTATTAGAAGATCTTGGTTACTATTGTGTTGATAACATTCCTGTAAATTTACTCCCAGCGTTAACTCATACTGTTATCAACGATTACGAAAATGTCGCGGTGAGTATTGATGTACGTAACTTACCAAATAACCCTAAAGACGTTTCTGAAATACTCGACTATCTTCCAAGTACTGTTGACTTAAATATTTTATACCTAGACGCTGACGACAGTGACCTTATTAGACGTTTCAGTGAAACAAGAAGGTTACATCCTCTCATTAAGCAAAATATAGCCCTAGATCAAGCTATCGCCTTAGAAAAAAAATTATTAGAGCCAATATCTACTCGTACAGGTTTATATATTAACACCAGCCAACTATCGCCCCATCAACTATCTGATCTAGTCAGGGAGCGCATACTTGGGAAAAAATCAGGGTCGATGGTAGTAGTATTCGAATCTTTCGGCTTTAAGCACGGTGTACCGCAAGATGCTGATTATGTTTTTGATGCTCGCTTTCTTCCTAACCCTTTTTGGGATAAAGAACTAAAAATTCATACCGGCTTAGATCAACCCGTAAAAGATTATTTATCAAGCCAACCAATTGTGACTAAATTTATATGGCAAATAAATAGCTTTATGATGACTTGGCTACCTCACCTAGAACGTAATAACCGCAGTTATGTTACGATTGCTATTGGCTGTACAGGAGGAAAACATCGTTCAGTTTATATCGCAGAACTTCTTGCTAATAACTTAAGAAAAGAACGCGAAGATGTACAATCGCGTCATAGAGATATCACAATAGCAAGCACATAAAAAAATATAAATACTTCGGTTAAGGTTAAAGGCTAAGGTTACCTCATGAAAAAATGTGAAAAAACGCTAGTTATCACAAATAAACTCGGTTTACATGCCCGTGCTGCAACAAAATTGGCACAGTTATGTCAAAAATTTGATGCCTCTGTTACCGTTTCTTTAAACGACAATTCAGCTGACGCCAGTAGTATTATGGGATTAATGTTGCTCGCTGGTAGCCAAGGTAAAACTGTTACTGTGGTAACTGAAGGTGCTGACGCTGAAGAAGCAATACAGAGTGTTTGCCAATTATTCTCTGATAAATTTGATGAGGAAGAATAGTCAATTGTAAATACTTTCCCTCCCTCATAAACAACAAGATTCATTAGAGAAAAAAGCTGAAAAAACAATTGAGTTGAGTTAAACTAATGGTTATCAGTACCTCCTAAAATTATCATGCTCGATACAAATACTTGCGATTATTTAACGTTTATTACACATAAATAATGTAATATTTGTGATCACCGTTCTCTTCATTGAACACAAAGTATGAAATAAACATAATCCGCCCAAGAATGATTAATGAGGGTTTATGCCAGAATCTGCAGAACAAGAATATAACCAACAAAAACTCATAGAAGTTAATGCCGCACTCGGTAGCGGTATGTTTGTTTACGTTCGAAAGCTACTGCAGAACATGCCTTCTTATGACTTAGCGTTAATTTTAGAGTCATCACCTCCTAAAAGTCGTACCGTTTTATGGCAACTTATTGATCCAGACAATCATGGTGATGTACTAGAAGAACTAAATGAAGAAGTTCGTAAGGGCATTCTAAAAAGTATGCATCCTGAAAAGCTCGCAGCAGTTGCAGAGGGCATGGATGTAGATGATTTAGCCGAAGTACTAAGAACCTTACCCGACAGCGCGTATCAAAGCGTATTAAACTCTATGGACTCTCAAGATAGAAGTCGCGTAGAGCAAGCATTATCATATGAAGAAGATACTGCCGGTGGTATCATGAATACCGATACTATTACCATTCGTCCTGATGTGTCGGTAGATGTGGTACTAAGATATTTACGTTTAAAAGGAAAGCTACCGGAGTCTACAGATTCTTTTTATGTAGTAGACCGACACGATAAATTTATTGGTTCTGTTTCTTTAGCAGCGATAGTAACTGCAAAACCAGATGTTATTACATCAACTCTTATCGACAAAGATATAGAAGCAATTTCAGTTAATATGCCTGAAAATGAAGTAGCACAATTATTTGAAAGATATGATTGGTTTTCTGCCCCCGTTATTGACGATAATGGACACCTACTCGGCCGTATTACTATAGATGACGTTATCGACATAATTCGTGAAGAAGCAGAGCATTCTATGATGAGTATGGCGGGTTTAGATGACGAAGCCGATACTTTCGCCCCTGTGCTCAAAAGTACGCAACAACGTTCTATCTGGCTAGGTGTTAATTTAATCACGGCGTTACTCGCTGTAGCCGTTACCAGTATGTTTGAAGGGTTATTTGAACAACTGGCTATTTTAGCTGTACTTAACTCTCTTGTACCTAGTATGGGTGGGGTTGCGGGAAATCAAACATTAACGCTTGTTATACGCGGTATGGCATTGGGTCATGTCGGTGAAAGTAACTCTAAAACCTTATTGTTAAAAGAGCTTGCTGTTGGTTTTCTTAATGGCCTTATTTGGGCGCTACTCATTGCGAGTGTTGTCGCGATATGGAAACAGGACTTTACTTTAGGTGCTGTTATCGCCTTTGCTATGTTAATGAACATGACTGCAGCAGGAATAGCTGGCGTATCAGTCCCCTTATTACTCAAACGTATGAATATTGATCCTGCATTAGCAGGTAGCGTCATATTAACCACAGTGACAGATGTTGTCGGTATATTTGCCTTTTTAGGTACTGCGACCTTACTTTTAACTTAGTTAACCTGAACTTTGGTATTAAAAACGCCCATTACCATAGTAGTGAGCGTTTTAATGATAATAAACAGTCATTGAGTATTAATTAACTCATATTCGGGTTAATTAATTTCCAGCAACCTGCATTTCATTCATTAATAAAGAGCCTGTGCGGATACTTCCTCTCATATCAACATCATCACCTACGGCGATTAAACCTTTAAACATATCTTGTAAGTTACCCGCTATCGTCACTTCAGAAACAGGAAAAGCTATCTCGCCATTTTCTACCCAAAAGCCTGCAGCACCACGCGAATAATCGCCATTTACAACATTCACGCCTTGGCCCATAAGCTCAGTAACTAAAAAGCCTGTACCTAACTTTTTCAACATTTGATCAAAATTACCACCTCGACCTTCGCCTTCAGCATTTAATACCCAGTTATGAATACCACCTGCATGCCCTGTGGTTTCTAAGCCAAGTTTACGAGCTGAATATGTAGTTAATAAATACGTTTCTAAACAACCTTTGGTGATAATTTCTCTATCGATAGTTTTAACGCCTTCACTATCAAACGAACTACTAGCTAACGCCCCTTTAATATGAGGCCTTTCACTAATATTTAAAAACTCAGGGAATACAGATTTACCAATACAATCTAATAAAAATGACGATTTTCTGTATAAGTTACCACCGCTAATAGCAGCAATAAAGTGTCCAAAAATGGTATTCGCAATATCCGCTCGAAACATTACAGGCACTTTACCTGTAGGCAGTTTTTGTGGATTTAATCTTGATAAGGTTTCAATCGAAGCTTGCGTTCCTACTGTTGCTGCAGCATCTAATAAATCAAACTTTCGATTTACGGTATAAGCGTAATCACGTTGCATATCGTCGCCCTCACCAGCAATCATTACGCAACTTAAACTGTGTCGACTACTTGGATACCCCACCAACTGGCCATGTGTATTCCCATACACTTTAAAACCTTCAAATGTATCTAAACTTGCTCCATCTGAATTCGTAATACGTTTATCGTAAGCTAATGCACTTTCTTCACATGCTTTTGCTATTTCAATTGCTTCATCCGTATTCATTGATTTAGGGTGATATAAATCTAAGTTTTCTGGTTCCATGACAAGTAAAGACTTTTCAGCTAAACCAGAACAGTCATCGATAGAAGTATATTTAGCAATATTTACCGCAGCTTGCACAGCTTGTTGTAGTGCTCCTTCCGAAAGATCTGCTGTTGAAGCGCTACCTTTACGCCCTTCAATATATACTGTTAGCCCTAAAGCACCATCATTGGTAAATTCGACCGTTTCTACTTCTCCCATTCGAGTACCAACACTTAAGCCTTGCTGTCTGCTCATCGCAACTTCAGCAGAATCAACACCGAGTGACTCAGCTAATTCTAATACTTTAGATACGCGATCTTTTACTTGTTCAAGTTGGCTAATAATACCGTTTGATTCTGTCATGGTTAAATTTAAGTCTCTAATATATTTAGTGGTTGATGAAATACTTACAATAAGCTTGTCTACTATTTTGTAGATAGTCTATTTTTGAATTACCTAGGTGTAGTATACTATTGCTAATTTCAATTATATTAATAAACATTATGCCCCAGTCTGCTAACGATATCGACGAATTAGATGAAGATTTAAAAAGTAAATCTGAAATAAAACGTGAAATGCACAAATTACAAGATTTTGGACAAAAATTAGTAGAAATGTCTAAACATCAGCGTAGTCGTCTACCTTTAACGGATGAGTTAAAAGACGCTATGATACTAGCAGACAAAATTCTCAATAAGCATGAGGCTTTACGTAGACACATTCGGCATATTGCAAAAATATTGGCTGAAACAGATCTTGAGCCTATTCATCAAGCTATGGATGTTATGGCAAATAAACATCAACAGGAAGCAGTTAAGCATACTCGATTAGAAGTCCTCAGAAGTGAACTAGTAGAGGGCGATAATGAAACTATCGAATCATTACTTGCTGAACATCCAACAATGGAAAGACAAAAGCTTCGTCAACTTGTACGCCAAGCAACTAAAGAAGCAAAAGCAGAAAAACCAGCAAAATATTTTAAAGAGTTAATCGCTTACCTTAAAGCTAATATCACTTTTTAGTCATTACACTCCACAAACTTATATTGCTACATTAAATGATCTGTTATACCCGTTACCAATCAAGAGGCTATTTCAGAGCACTTGAGCGATATCAATTCAAGGCAATGCTTTGTAATAATGGTTGTTCCCTTATAAAAAGCATTAACGAAGAAGTGATTTTGCTCAAGCGCTTCTTCGATGGGTCTAAAAACAATTTATGCTTCGTTATTAACTTTAGTAAGGGAATAACCATGACGTAAACTTAATGCCTTGCCTAAATTATTTTTAGTTCCCACTGAAACCTGCATCTTGAATGATAACGGGTATATACCTATTTTATTATTGAGATTGGTATAACCGCTTGCTTAGTAGAACAAGGGCAATCCCTCCTAGCACCATTATTGTCGATATTTGTAAGTGAATTGTCATGACTTCATGCATAAATAAAACACCACCTAATGTTGCAATCACGGGTACTAAAAGTTGGAGTACTGCGGCTTTAGTTGTTGTTAACCCCGTTAAAGCGCTATACCAAATAGCGTACCCAATTCCCGACATAACAGCGCCAGATAAAACAGCAAGTAAAATACCGCGATAAGAATACTCTGTTGTAGAAATAGTAAGTAACATCAGCACAAGAACAAACGGGATAGTACGGAAAAAATTATAACAAGTATCCATTAGAGGAGACTTTGATCCCTTACCTATTATAGTGTAACCCGCCCAAGCAACCCCAGACAACATCATTAAAATAAAGCCAACCAGAGAAGGTGTTGTTAAGTCAGGGTAAATAAGATAAATAAATCCAATACAAGCTAAACCTAACCCAAACCATTCAGCCTTTAATAATTTGTGCTTAGTAAGTAATACAGATAAAACCATACATATTTGCACAGAACCAAACAAAATAAGTGCACCAGTTCCAGTATCTAAATATCCATAGGCATAAGAAAATGAAAGAGCATAGATAAATAGCAGAATACTCCCTAACCAGCTGCCTTTAGGCTGCTTAAGACTCAGCTCGTTTTTTTGTTGGACTGTAGATCTTTCTTCTTTTCGACGATATTGCTGAACCATCAAGATCAAATAAAGCGCAATACTGCCAGATAAAAGGCGAATAATAGTAAACCCAGCAGGATCAACATAGTTTTGACCTAATGCTATACGACAAAGAACTGAATTAGCAGCAAAAGCCACTAAAGAAAGTAAGGTTAATATAAAAACCATTATAAAATCGTTATTTTTATTCATCATAGCTATAGATGACCGTTCAGAATGAATTAACTTACAAAGTAAAATAACGAGTAAACACTTTATACAATTCAGTACCTTGATTTACGCTTGCTGATGCAAAGTGCAATATAGGTAATACATCGTAATCTAAAGTGATTTTATGTAATGGCTCACCATCTCCATAATTGTCCATACGTAAAATTTGAGCCAAAGGTTGACCGGCTGCTAGCGGAACGCCAAATTCTGCAAGATAATCGACCATTCCTCCCATAGGAGAATAGTAAGCTTTATAATCTTTTAAATAGCATGCATAACGTTTTATGTTATCTGGTTTTAATGACGAATTTTCAATCACATTTTTACGTTGTAGATAAGTTAAAATACTTAATGCATCTTGATAAGCTTCAGCTAAATCTATTTGCTCTTGAGAGCCAAGCTCTACAGTAAAACTTTCTTTAACGCACGTTTGTGAACTAATTGAAAAAGTATTTCCTGCGTTATTCAGTGCTTCTTGTAGTGTCCACCACGAACAAAATGTCGCTTCATCTAATGCGCCGCTAAAAACGTTTGGGATCAATATGGTATGAGGAATATTAAAATACGATGCACTCTCTTGTGCGTATTCAGGGCAATATAAGTGTTTACTAGAAATGGGCCCTGTATGTAGGTCTAAAACGATATCAGCTTGATGTGCGAGTTGCTGTAACTGGTAAGCAATTCTTTGTCCTGTTGTAAGACCAAACTCATTATTTTGAAGTTTTTTATCAATACTCTCGATCAGTTGTTGTTTGAATGCAGCTTGAATATCAGACGGCTGTGCATTTTTATATTGTTCAACAAAAGGAGCAATGATACTTTCATCAAAATAATACATACGATTCCAATTCACTCCCGTAATAGGATCAAATCGGCCTAACGTATATTCACCATTTTTATGATTACAACCTACAGGGTTTGCGTAAGGAACAAAGGTGATGTCACCATTAACTTTTGTATCTTTTAAAATCTCAAGCAATTGGAATATAACTGCATTACCTTGAACTTCAGCCCCATGCATATTGGCTTGAATATACACACTAGGAAAACCTTCACGACCTTTAATTCTATATACTGGAACAGTTAACTGTGCACCACTTGCCATTTCACCAACGTGCATGACTTCTTTAGAAATATTATTCAACTCACTACCCGTAATAAACGATTACATCTAGCTTGCTAATATAGCATCTTCTATTTGCACTAATCTATCTTGTCCCCAACAACTAACTTCTTTATATTTAAAGCAAGGAACACCCCACAAGCCCATATTATTTAAGCTAAGATGGTTCTTTTCAGACCATAACTGCCAGTCATTAATTTTTCCATATTCAATAGCATCTTCATAATTTATATCGATCTGTGCACAAATTTTTCTTATATGTTTATCCAGCGCTAAATCAATTTCTCCAACAAATACAGCTTCAAATGCGGCTTGCATAAATTGATAAGATTTCTTTTGTTGCTCAGCATACATAAAGATTTCATATATATTGATGACTCCTTGCTTTAGAGGATCTACATAACCTTTAAAGTTAATATTTAATTTTTTAGCTTCTCTAGCAGCATCTAATAACATATATCGCTGTTTATATTCTGGAATTACAACACCTCTCATACTTATTGGTACAAGCGGCTTGATCGTCAGAGGTACTTGGTATTTATCACTTAATTTTTTTGCTTGTACCAATCCTATATACGAAAACGGGCTATTCAATGAAATATAAGCTTCGAGCGAATTTTCTTTAGATTTTATGGTTGTATTATCTAACAACTGCAGAGTATTTTTATTGTATACAACAGTTTCATTCTCTTTAGACAATCCTTTATCATTGAAGAGAAATTCTAAATGCTCTAAACGATCTATACCTAAAAACCATTCACCACAAAAAAATATTGACCCCGTTGAATGACTCCCTCTTCTAAAAAGTCTTCGTTGATTATTTATTTGTGCCGTAATAACAGGTGTCGACAAAGGAAAATGCTCAGTATAATTATCAAACCAAGTATCATTAAAAACATTTAAGGCATCTTGTACATTTTTTACATTTAGTAGCCATGTTTGCTGTCCGGTCACTAAAGCTTGTGTATTTGGAAATGAATTAACACGAGATAAATTATATTTATCAGCAATATAATTAGCGTCTTTTATCGCCCATTGTTTTAACAAAGGGATATTGACTTCAAGGCTAGGTGTTGTTTCAGCAACTAAGTACAATCTAAACGTTAAATTAAAGCGCTTTTCAATATCTGCAAGTACTTGTACCAACATGAAACTATGAGGATCATTTAAAGAAAGGTATACATCTGCGATAGGCGTATTACCAAAAAAAAGAGGTAAAGTATAAAATTTATAGGTTAAAAAAGACCGACGCATGTGACTTTGTAACCAATGTACTTTGACCCATGCTTTTAATTTACTAAAAATACGCTACTCCGTAGTTGTCGATCAACAATATAATGTTATTTTAACGTTAAAAAAATGTAAATGAAATGCTTTATTACGTTTACAATTGTTCAAGTCATTAGGATCAAGGTAATGATTACAGTAGAATGAGCAATAATTATAAAGTGTGCTTAGTGAAACAGTATGTCGTCGAACAATATAAACCAAATATTATCAAGAAACATTAACAACTTAGAGGCCAAAACACCTTTATTTATTAACCTAAAACATGATAGTTTTATTCATGAATACTTAACTCAATACTCTCAAACTCAACTCTTTTGCTACAATACAAATTTTGAAGATTATTCCCTTCATCTACAAAATAACAATATTCACTGTACTTTTTCTGCTCATTATCACACAGAAAAAATACACGACTTGGTTATTATCGCATTTCCTAAGAGTAAAGCAGAGCTAAACTTTACTTTAAACATGATTTCGCACGCCACAAATGCTGACACAAAAATAATTATAGTCGGAGAAAATAAAAGCGGGATTAAATCAATAGAAAAAACCACAAGTAACACGCTAATCAATTGTCAGAAATTTGATTCTGCTCGGCATTGTTTATTATTTGCAGCAAACTTATTACAAAATATCCCCACCTTTACATTAGAAAATTGGTATGGATATTACGACATTGAAATAAACAACATAAAAATAAAGGTTGCAGCATTACCAGGCGTATTTAGCCAGAAAGGCTTAGATAAAGGCACCCGAATACTATTAGAGCACTTACCAACCATTCAAAACGGTAATACTTTAGACTTTGGTTGTGGTGCAGGCGTTATAGCAAGTTTTATTGGGAAAAAGCACCCCGAAGTTACACTCAATTTGTTGGATGTAAGTGCCCTGGCTCTTGAATCATCACGAAAAACACTTGAAGTAAATAACTTAAACGGTAATGTATTCGCATCGAATAGTTTGTCAGAAGTAAAAAACAAATACGATGTTATCGTTTCAAACCCTCCTTTTCATCAGGGAATATCAACGAACTACCATGCCACAGAAAGCTTTTTAACAGGTATTAAAAAACACTTACATGATAAAGCTCATGTTTTCATAGTTGCTAATAGTTTTTTAAAATACGAACCTATAATGAAAACAGCGATAGGTACAACATCTCGCCTCGTTTCAGAAAAAGGATTTACTATTTATAAATGTACAATATAAGACCTTCTCACTTGTATAAAATACATACGTTTATTGCTAAAAACATAGGTAAACACTCTTCTTTTACAAATATCTTAAAAATTAATGTCGCTAATTAATGCAAAATGTAAAATTTGTGTTAACTTAAATAGTATTAGAGGAAGGTTAGATTATTTCTTAGCCAATATGAATATTTTTTATATTCTATAAACCTGCAGCAGCATTGTGTTTTAGCTCAGGGTTATATAACATAATATACAATCGGCTAGTTAACCAATAATAAACAAACTAATTCTCGTTTTATAGCATACAAATACTATAGATAGACAGAATTTACCTGGACGAAATCAAATGCAAAAAACTCATATACTTATCGTAGAAGACGAAGAAGTTACACGATTTAGCCTACGAAATTTATTTGAAGCAGAAGGTTATCTTGTATCTGAAGCAACAGATGGCGAGAGTATGGATCAACAACTACAGCAACATGCTATTAACCTAGTAATTATGGATATTAATCTCCCTGGAAAGAACGGTTTATTACTTGCTAGAGAGCTGGCAAGTAATAGAGATATGGGCTTAATATTCTTAACTGGACGAGATAGCGACATAGACAAAATACTCGGATTAGAAATTGGGGCTGATGATTACTTAACAAAACCATTTAATCCAAGAGAGCTTACTATAAGAGCTAGAAACATCCTAAGCCGTATATCGAGTACTAATACCGAGTCAGATAATGCTGTGATAACATTTAACAAGTGGACATTAGACGGCAACTCGAGAAAAATGACTTCACCGAATGGCGATGTTATTGCGATCCCTCGAGGTGAATATAGAGCACTACATCTTCTCATTGAAAATGCTGGACAAATTGTTACAAGACAACAATTAATTAAAGAAATGACTGGTCGAGATTTACGTTCAAATGACAGGACGGTTGACGTTACAATTAGACGTCTACGTAAGCATTTTGAATCTATAGAAGGGTCAACTGAATTAATCAATACCATTCATGGTGAAGGATATCGATTCATCGGTACTGTTGATTAATTACTCTCAAATAATTGAGTAAAGCATTTACTATGCTTTACTCAACCATTCACTAAATTCATTATAGGCAATTGTATTTAAATCGCTTAATTCTTCTAAGTATAATTTTTTCGTTTCTTCAACTTCTTCACTTTTTTCAATAGTAGCCAATTTTTTATGTACAAGTAACAGGCCTACACTACCAGCAGCACCTTTCATCTTATGACAACTTTCCTGCCAAAGCTTCTGTTTTTCAGACGCCACTGTATTTGAAATTTCTTCAATATAGATGGCGGATTGACCGATATAAAGTTCTAGCATCTGTTGTACAACAGATTTACCTAAATTATCGATATAACCTTGCAACAAACTTAAATCTAAGTGCTCAGATTGATTCACTTTTATTCCTTTTTCTTTGATCTACTTTTAATAGAAACTATTGTATCAAGCCAGTTAAAAAAGTTATACGAACATTTACTTTTATCATCGATAACCTGCATAAATATTGATTTTAAATGAGCTTTCCGTCAGAATAGCCGCGATTTAGATATGGGCACAGTATTCCATTATTACTTATTGTTCTACACGATAAATTTTTAGTTCTTTATCCATATTAAAAATACGATAAACTCTGTGCCTTGAATTTTAATGCTTAAGTAACCACATAATAAGCCATTACAACATTTAGCTATAAATAGCGGAGTATAAATGCCAACATCAATGCCTGATATTGCCAATCACACTACAGCACAAACTGAAGGTACTTTAGATTGGGTAGGTATGAGCAATATCGAGATGCCTATCATAGTTGCATCGAAAAACGAATCGGAACGTATGGTTTCGGCACATGTTGACGCATTTGTTAATCTAAAAGATCCTAAAGCAAAAGGCATACACATGTCTCGTTTATATCTACTACTAGATGATCTATCTAATAGTGGTGTGCTTGATCAACCAAGTTTAGTTTCGCTACTTGATGGCTTTATTAGTAGCCATCAAGATTTAAGTGATAATGCCAAAGTGAAGTTCAGTTTTGATTATCATTTACGTAGAAAATCACTGATTAGCGGAAAGCAAGGCTGGAAAGCTTACCCTGTAACGATTACAGGTAGAGTTAATAAAGGCAAATTAACGATAGAATTAAGTATTGATATCAGATACTCTTCTACCTGTCCATGTTCTGCAGCACTTGCTAGGCAACTTATCCAAAAAGCCTTCACCGATAAATTTAGTGCGCAAGATAAAGTAGATTTAGAAGATGTACATGCTTGGTTAGGAACAACTGAGGGTGTTGTTGCTACACCGCATAGCCAACGTTCTGTTGCTGAAATCAAAGTGCTGTTAAATAAAGAGTCTCAAGAATTTCCAATAACCTACCTTGTTGATCTTGTAGAAAATGCATTAAAAACTCCCGTGCAAGCAGCAGTAAAGCGTGAAGATGAACAAGAGTTTGCACGTTTAAACGGACAAAACTTAATGTTTTGTGAGGATGCAGCTCGTCGATTACAACATGCAATGCATCAAACAAGTAATATCGATGACTTTTGGCTAAAAATAAACCATTTAGAATCTTTACATGCGCATGATGCTGTTAGTGTTACCACTAAAGGTATACCGAATGGTTATCAAGCCTAAAGTATTTTTATCAAAGTAGTTTTCTGCATAGAAAACTACTTTGTGGCTAACTAAAATTTTATTTTTATATTACAAAAACTTAACAAGATCACCACTAATAATTACTTTCCTTTTTTTTCGTTTTTATTCATTACCACCTTCGTAAATGAATAAAAACTGAATATTTAATGTATAACCTATAACCAAACTAACTATGTAATAAATTTACATATAATTGAATAAGATAACGCATAAATGCACTAAATCGATCATTTTCAGGCCTTTATCTCTTATAAAACTACAAAATAAATCAAAATAAAAACAATAGAATCAATAGGATAAATAAATGTAAGTAAATTACGAGCAAATGCTCTATTTTTATTGACCTTTTTATAAAAAGTGTTTAATCTAGCGGGTTCCTCTTGGCTAGAAAATAGGGTGTTTATGCATTTTTTACATAACTTTATTCTTTTTTTAATTCCTGTATTGCCAAGACGATATAATAATTAGGAGAGACAACATGCAGCTTTATGATCCCAACTTCCAAAAAGACAATTGTGGATTTGGTTTAATCGCTCATCAACATGGTGAAACGAGCCATAAGCTCATTAAAACCGCTATTCATGCTTTAGACCGTATGCAACATCGTGGCGGTATTGCTGCCGATGGTAAAACAGGCGACGGTTGTGGTTTATTAATGCAAAAACCCGATTCATTTTTTCGTGCTATTGCCGAAGAAAATAATTGGCAATTAGGTCGTAAATATGCGGTTGGGATGATATTTTTAAATCCTGATCCAATAGAAGCTGCTCTTTCTAAAAGGATTTTCGAAGAAGAATTATCAAGAGAAACGCTAACATTAGTTGGCTGGAGAGTTGTTCCTACTGATAAATCAATTTTAGGTGAGATTGCAGCAGGTAACTTGCCTACTATTGAACAAGTATTTGTTGATGCTCCTCCAGGATGGCGTAACCGTGATCTAGAACGTCGTCTATACATGGCACGTCGTCGAGCTGAAAAACGTATTACTGATGAGCGTTTTTACGTTGCAAGTTTATCTTGCTCAGTAATTATCTACAAAGGCTTAGTTATGCCTGTAGATTTACCTAATTTTTACTTAGATTTAGCTGATATACGCTTACAAAGTGCGATCTGTGTATTCCATCAACGTTTTTCTACGAATACATCTCCACAGTGGCACCTAGCGCAGCCTTTCCGCTTTTTAGCTCACAATGGCGAAATTAATACGATTAAAGGTAACAGACAATGGAGTCGAGCGCGTACATACCGCTTCCAATCACCTTTGTTACCTGATTTACAAGATGCTGCACCATTTGTTAATGAAAGTGGTTCTGACTCTTCATCATTAGATAACATGCTTGAGCTATTTTTAGCTGGTGGCATGGATTTATACCGTGCAATGCGTCTACTTATGCCTCCTGCATGGCAGAATAGTCCTTGTATGGATGATGATTTAAAAGCATTTTACGAATTTAACTCTATGCATATGGAACCATGGGATGGCCCTGCTGGGGTTGTTATGACTAACGGTCGCCATGTTGCCTGTAACCTCGATAGAAATGGCTTACGCCCTGCTCGTTACGTTATTACACGTAATGGATTCATTACGCTCGCTTCTGAAGTAGGTATTTGGGATTACGGCGAAGATGAAGTAGTAGAAAAAGGCCGTGTAGGCCCAGGTGAAATGCTTGCTATAGATACCTATACAGGTAAAGTATTCAATTCTGCTGCTATCGATAATGAATTAAAAGTACGTCATCCATACAGAGAGTGGTTAGATAGTAATATTCGCCGCTTAGTACCATTTGGTGAATTACCGGGTGATCTTATTGGTAAGCGTGTTTTTGACGATAAAGAAATAGCTACATACCATAAATTATTTAATTACAGCTATGAAGAAATTCATCAAGTAGTTAAAACCATGGCTGAAAATGGTCAAGAAGCTACGGGGTCTATGGGTGATGATACACCTATGGCAGTATTGTCTAGTCAATCTCGTTCTTTGTATGATTATTTCCGTCAACAATTTGCGCAGGTCACTAATCCACCTATCGATCCATTACGTGAGCGTTACGTTATGTCTTTAGGCACATGTATTGGTCGTGAACATAACGTTTTCAATGAAACAACAGGTCACGCCGATCGCATTTTATTTGAAACGCCAGTACTTATGTACACAGGCTTGAAGCAATTACGTGAACTTGACCCTGAACATTACAAAAGTCACACAATAGCTTTAAATTACGATCAAGCAGAGGGTTTAGAAGCCGCTATAATTCGCGTATGTGACGAAGCTGTTGATTTAGTACGCAACCAAAATACGGTTATTTTAATATTATCTGACCGTAAAATTGCAAAAGGTAAGTTACCTATTCCTGCAGCCATGGCTGTAGGTGCTGTACAAAAACGTTTAGTAGATGAACAACTACGTTGTGATTCTAATATGGTTGTTGAAACAGGTTCAGTACGTGACTCGCATCAATTTGCCGTACTTCTTGGTTTAGGCGCTACAGCAATTTATCCATACTTAGCTTATGAAACTATTGAACAACTTGTTGAACAAGGTCAAATTGATCTTCCTGTTCGAGAAGCTGTTGTTAGCTACCGTAATGGTATCGACAAAGGTTTGTTAAAAATACTCTCTAAAATGGGTATTTCAACGATCGCAAGTTACCGCTGTGCAGGCTTATTTGAAGTTATCGGCTTAAACGATAACATCATGAAACTTTGTTTCCCTGAGTTGCCTAGTCGTCTTCAAGGTGCAGATTTTGAAGATATTGAACAAGACAACATTAACTTGGCCCGTAAAGCATTTTTACCACATCAAAAACTACCTCATGGCGGTTTATTAAAGTATGTACATAATGGTGAATACCATGCGTATAACCCTGATGTTGTAAGTACTTTACAGAAAGCGGTTCGTTCGGGTGAATATTCTGACTATCGTGCATACGCAGATACAGTAAATAATCGTCCAGTTGCTATGTTACGTGATCTTCTTGCATTAAAAGATGATACTGAAAGCATTGATATTAGCCGTGTTGAACCTGATAGCGAAATGTTTAAACGTTTTGATAGTGCAGCTATGTCTATTGGTGCATTGAGTCCCGAAGCTCATGAAGCTTTAGCGATTGCAATGAACCGCCTAGGTGGTTATTCAAACTCAGGTGAAGGTGGCGAAGACGAACGACGTTTTGGTACAGTGAAAAACTCACGTATCAAACAAATCGCTTCAGGTCGCTTTGGTGTAACCCCACATTACCTAGTGAATGCTGACGTACTACAAATTAAAGTAGCGCAAGGTGCTAAACCAGGTGAAGGTGGACAATTACCGGGTGATAAAGTATCGCCATTAATAGCTAAATTAAGATTCTCGGTTCCAGGTGTAACATTAATTTCACCTCCTCCGCATCATGATATTTATTCAATTGAAGATTTAGCTCAGCTCATTTTTGATTTAAAACAAGTTAACCCTAAAGCCGTTGTATCCGTTAAGCTAGTTTCAGGCCCAGGTGTTGGGACTATTGCCTCTGGTGTAGCTAAAGCTTACGCTGACTTTATTACTATTTCAGGTTATGACGGTGGTACAGCCGCAAGTCCATTAACCTCTGTAAAATATGCAGGTTGTCCGTGGGAGTTAGGCTTAGCTGAAGCTCATCAATCACTTGTTTCAAATGGTTTACGCCATAAAGTACGCTTACAAGTTGATGGTGGCTTAAAAACTGGAATCGATATTGTTAAAGCTGCTATTTTAGGTGCTGAAAGCTTTGGTTTCGGTACAGCTCCTATGATAACGTTAGGATGTAAATTCTTACGTATATGTCATTTAAACAACTGTGCTACAGGTGTTGCAACACAAGATGACGTGCTTAGAGAGCAATTTTTTAAAGGCTTACCTGATCAAGTAATGAATTATTTCAAGTTTATTGCGCACGACGTACGTGAAATTTTAGCTAAACTAGGTGTTGAAAGCTTAACTGATATTATTGGTAGAACTGATTTATTAGTACCTTTAGCAGGTATTACAGCTAAACAGCAGAAATTGGATTTATCTCCGATTATTGCACCTGTTATTGCAGGCCCTAATACCGCTCAATACAAAACAGAAGATAACGTGGCGTATGACGAAGGTAAGCTTAACCAAGAAATGTTAGCTGCGGCTTCAGATGCTATAGCGCATAGTACAGGCGGAGAATATAGATTTACTATTCAAAATACTGATCGCTCTGTGGGTGCCTCTTTATCTGGTGAAATCGCTCGTCATCATGGCGATCAAGGTATGGCTGCTTCACCAATTAAGATTAGTTTATCAGGTACGGCTGGGCAAAGCTTTGGCGTATGGAATGCTGGCGGTTTAGAGCTTTCATTAACGGGTGATGCAAACGACTATGTAGGTAAAGGCATGGCTGGTGGTAAGTTAACAGTTAAACCACCAAAAGGTGTTGCTTACCTTTCACACGAAACTATGATTATGGGTAACACCTGTTTATATGGTGCGACAGGCGGTAAATTATACGCATGTGGACGCGCTGGTGAACGATTTGGTGTTCGTAACTCTGGTTGTCATGCTGTTGTTGAAGGTACTGGTGATCATACTTGTGAATACATGACAGGTGGTGTTGTTACCGTACTGGGTAGCGTAGGTGTAAACTTTGGTGCAGGTATGACCGGTGGTTTCGCTTATGTACTTGATGAAGCAAACGATTTAGATATTCGCTTGAATAAAGAGTCTATCGAAATGTTATCTATTGATAATGATGATCTAACGATTCACCAAGAACACTTACGCGGCATTATCAGTCAGCACGTTGAAGAAACAGGTAGTATTCGTGCACAAGAAATTCTAGCTAATTTTGATGCATTTGCGCCATTATTTAAATTAGTTAAACCAAAAGCTACTGATGTGAAAACTTTATTGGGCCATCGTAGCCGTTCATCTGCAGAACTTCGCGTTCAAGCACAGTAATCTGAACGCGAATTGAGGAAGAAACAGAATGAGTAAAAATGTTTATCAATTTATCGACGTTAAACGTATCGATCCGCCGAAAAAGAAAATCGAAGATCGTAAAATTAACTTCGTTGAAATTTATCAGCCGCTAGGTACTGAACAGAGTGCTGGTCAAGCTGACCGTTGTTTAGATTGTGGTAACCCATATTGTGAATGGAAATGTCCAGTTCACAACTATATTCCACAATGGCTAGAGCTAGTCACAGAAGGTAAAATTTTTGAAGCGGCTGACTTATGTCACCAAACCAATAGCTTACCTGAAATGTGTGGACGTGTTTGTCCACAAGATAGATTATGTGAGTCGGCTTGTACATTAAATGAAGACTTTGGCGCTGTAACCATTGGTAATATTGAAAAATATATTACTGACACTGCATTTGCCCAAGGTTGGAGACCTGATTTATCAGGTGTTGAAAAACTAGGTAAAAAAGTAGCGATTATTGGCGCAGGCCCTGCAGGGCTTTCATGTGCTGATGTATTAACACGTAATGGCATTGACGCTGTAGTTTACGATAAGCACGCTGAAATTGGCGGTTTGTTAACTTTTGGTATTCCTTCATTCAAATTAGAGAAAGAGGTTATCAAAAAACGTCGTGAAATTTTTGAAGGTATGGGAATCGAATTCAAATTAAATGTTAACGTTGGTGTTGATATTACATTTGAATCATTAAGCGAAGAATACGATGCAGTATTTTTAGCTTTAGGTACTTACACTGATATGACTGGTGGCTTCGATAACGAAGGCGCAACAGGTGTTTACAACGCACTAGATTTCTTAATTGGCAATACTCAAAACTTAATGGGTATTACTGAAAACGCTAAGCCTTATGTTAGCTTTGATAAGAAAAAAGTGATTGTACTTGGTGGTGGTGATACTGCGATGGACTGTGTACGTACTTCAGTACGCCAAGGAGCTACAGAAGTTACCTGTGCATACCGTCGTGATGAAGCCAACATGCCTGGCTCTCCACGTGAAGTACAAAATGCTAAAGAAGAAGGTGTAAACTTTGCCTTTAACATTCAACCTTTAGATATTGCTATTGATGCTAATGGCAACGCCTGCGGTGTTAAGTTTGTAAAAACGCAACTCGGTGCTCCTGATGCTAATGGCAGACGTAACCCAGAAGCCATTGAAGGTTCTGAGTTTATTATGGAAGCTGATGCTGTTGTTATTGCATTTGGTTTCTTACCAAGCCCTCCGCAGTGGATGAAAGATGCCGGTGTAGAACTTGACTCTAGAGGCCGTGTTGTCGCTGTTGAAAATAGTAATTTTGCGCTACAAACAAGTAAAGAAAACATCTTTGCTGGTGGTGATATGGTATTAGGTTCAGACCTTGTTGTTACTGCTGTAGACCAAGGCAGAAAAGCAGCTTTGGGTATACTTGATTACGTATGTAATTAAATAAAACCTCACAATATTTAAAAAGCCTAAGTAACTCTGTTGCTTAGGCTTTTTTAGTTATTAGTCAAAAAATACGAACTCCATTAGTCATTACTACGAATTGAAACCATCAAAAATGTAGCTCTGTAATAATAAAAAAGCTCAATATAAATATTGAGCTTGCTAAGTGAAATCAATTTTATGTATAGAGAAACAATTAAAGCTTAGATTCCATTTTTGCTTTCTTAGCTTTAGCCGCATCTTTTTTCGATTTAGCTTTATCTTTCATCTGTGTTTTTTTATCGCTCATTGAAGACTTAGCTTTATCTTTTTTTGATTTTGCTTTATTAGTCATATCAGCTTTAGTACTTTTACTTTTAGATGTTGCCGCATCCTTTTTAGATTTAGCTTTTTTCTCAAGTGTACTTTTACCTTTAGCTGTTCGACAATGTGCCGCAACCGAAGCACCATCTTTACGTTTATAGCCTTTTACCCAACTACACGATGAGCTACTTGAACAAGCAGACGCAGACATCCCTTTACAATCTGCCGCATTTGCTGAAGTTAGCGTTAAGCTAAAACCAAAAGCTACAGTAATTAAACCTTTAATTATTCCTTTCATAATATTCTCCAGTTATATGAATGTTAAACGCACATTAGCAGCTATTGAATGAGTTATTTTATTTATCTGGCACATGCGCGTTAACAAAAATATAACATTAGGGTATGAAAAATCAACAATTACTTATATTTAAGTAAAAAAAAGCTTGAATGCGTAACATTCAAGCTTAAATATTAAACCAAGTTTATAAAACTAAAACATATCCTCAAATGGGTTTTGATTAGGTAGCTCTATCGCTAATTCAAAACTCGGTATGTTCATACTTTCTTTCGTCATCACAATATCGCTTTCTTGAATCATGCCATTACCAAAACGATAGATTAAATCAAATTCACCATTATCGGCTTTTTCTTGATAAACTTTTTGAGCTTGAGTCACTTGTTCTGTTTTATCAATATAAGCATTAAATACCTCTGTACCATAGCGTTTTTCTAACATTGATAAAGTAACGGACGGCGAAAATAATGTTGCCGTCGCATTATTACCACCGAAGCCTTTAGAGTTAATAAATGCGACATCCATTGCACCACAATCCCAATGCTCTGTAGTAATTTTTAAATGCTCGTCGTATACATCATCAGCTACAGCATCGATGGTGTTAATACCCGGCATAATATTATGAGCAAATATTCCTAACGCCATAGTAAATTGGTCACCACTTGCAGGTGCTATGGTGTGCCCTACATAAGCTTTTGGTGCAGCTATTGGCCAATCATTAATATCGAAGGTTTTAGCAATACGATCATAAATTAACGATTCGGTCACTCTGTTCTGTGGTGTACTTGAACCGTGAGCTAAAATAAAGCTACGCTTTTGTACTGACTCTTCACCTAAAACACTATTCGCTAATGCCACTGATTTAGCCATAGTAATATAATTACCTGGACCTGGAGCTGTAATCGATTTTTTAACGCCATCAGCATTGATAAATACATCAGCAACAGAACCTAAAGGTTTAGCACCTAATTCAATCGCTAAAGCGTCATCCATCAATACAAAAAAGTGTGCCGCTTCACCTATAGTGAACCCACAGTTTTGGCCAAACGGACGACTAGTGCGACGGTGATCGGCTTCACCTTCAGTAATGCCATCAAGCTTTTTCAAACCTTCTTCATTAGCTAAGGCACTCATGTTACCAAAGCCTTCAATAATTTCAGGAGTGATTGGGCTTTCACTACTACCTACAATAGCAACACGAATACGGCCTGCTTTCATGTCTTGAATAGCATTTCGTAAGTTATATAAAAAACTAGCACAAGCGCCTGTTGCTGTTGATGTAGTACCAACAGAACCCGTTACATAAGCGTTGATAAAGTCAGACGACATACTATTTAAACCAAGGGCTAAGTTTTTAGTTGTTACACGTTCACCATTTAAACGGTTTTTCATCATTCCGCCTAAACCTTCAGCCTGCATTTGACCAAAACCTGAACTTGAATAAGTCCCCACTAAATCAGGGCTTATTTTGGCAATAATTTCATCCCACGAAAAACCCGTTGAATGAATAGCATCTGCAGCACCAAAAATAGTAGTTTGTAAACCACGAGGCTGATAACGGCTATTGTATAAGTTAGCCGGCTCAAAACCTGTCGGTAACTGACCAGCCGCTTTAATTGGGTTATTGCGGACAGTATCGT
This sequence comes from Pseudocolwellia agarivorans, assembly GCF_002000085.1. Classification (GTDB taxonomy): domain Bacteria; phylum Pseudomonadota; class Gammaproteobacteria; order Enterobacterales; family Alteromonadaceae; genus Pseudocolwellia; species Pseudocolwellia agarivorans. The sequence goes on along the minus strand of NZ_MUZU01000014.1, from coordinate 43,183 downwards.
GTTTTACTTCAAGCTCGCCTTCAATTTCAACACGTACTTTTTTATCTTCTAATTCAGTGATTTTCCATGCGCTAGGTAAAGGTACAGGTAAGTCTCTTTTACGCATTTCAAAACAAATAGCGTTATCGGCTTGTTGCATGGTAATTTTTTGATGCCAATGCGTTGCATCAGGATCAAAATGATTTTTTTCAATTTTTCGGATCAAAGTTCCATCAAGTATTTGTTGTCCAAATATTTTTTCAATATCTTGCTTAGCAACAATGTTACCTTCTGAATCAACTAAACTACCATTGTCCGTTTTTACTAAATTCATTAATGTGGCTAAGCCAACGAAAGTTTCTTGTCTTGCTTCTGTATTTAATTTATCAATAACAATACGGCGAAATCCTTGATGAAAAGATGAGCGACCCGAAGCATTAATGCCACCCATGCCAACAATAAGAGGTAAAGCAGTCATAACAAACCTTAAAATAGTGATCTAAATAATTAATTAACATTATTCTATGATTAAACCTAAACAAAAAACATACATATAAAGCCAAAAATAATACAATAATAGCCAAACATTATTATATCTGCTGATATTTCACCTTATGAACGCTAAAAAATTAAATAGAGTTAAAGTTGCTCTAATGCTTTATGACCATATGTTATCTACAAGTGTTAGTTTACCTGTAGAAATGTTACGAGCAGGTGAAGCTTTTGCTTTACGTAAAAATAAGTTAGCAAAACGCTTATCTATTGAAATGGTGGGAGAAGATCTATCACCCGTTATTACTCGAGCATTAATAAAACTCCAGCCTGATTTTAATATTGAATTAGCTAGTAAGCCTGATTTTATTTTTATTCCCAGCTTATGGCGAAACCCAAGACCTTTGTTAAAAAAATATCCTAAGATGATTTCATGGTTAAAGAATATGTGGCAAAAAGGAGCTACATTAGTTGGAGGAGGAACAGGTGTTTGTTTCATGGCAGAGTCAGGCGTGTTAAATAATCACCCTGCAACAACCCATTGGCATTATGTAGAACAATTTAAACGTGATTATCCTATGGTTACTTTAAAACCCGACTTTTTTATTACGCAGTCGGATCGTATGTATTGTGCAGCGAGTTTGAATGCCCTAGCAGATATTGTTGTACATATAATTCATCAAACCTATGGCGAAGAAGCCGCACAACATGTAGAGCGAAACTTCTCGCATGAAATAAGAAAACCGTACGAAGAGCAGCGATATTTAGAGGGGGGAGTAGACCGACACCCAGATGAGTTAATCACGCAAATTCAATTTTGGATGCGCACTAATTTGTCATCAACCCTTTCTATTAACAAACTGGCAAATAAGTTTAGTATTAGCCAAAGAACATTCACACGCAGGTTTAAGGCAGCTACAGGTAATACCCCTTTAGAGTACTGGAAAAAGGTAAGACTAGAAACAGCACAAGAGTTATTAGCGTCAAGTAACCTATCTATTCAAGAAGTAGCGTTTCAAATTGGTTTTCATGATCAGGCAAATTTAACACGCTTGTTTAAACAAACCTTAAAAATTACACCCAGATCATACCGAGCAACGGTGAGGAAAAAACTATTTACTCAACAATAAATCTGTTAACAAAACTCAGCTTGTAAAAAACCAATCAACTTAACAACCGCCGGGTTTGCAATACTATAGAAAATAGTTTGCGATTCTCTTCGCGTTTTTACCAAACCATCGTTACGTAATCGAGCTAAATGCTGGGATAAACTCGACTGGCTTAAATCGATAAAACCATTAAGTTCCGTTACCGACATCTCTTTTTCACCTAAATGACAAAGAATAAGTAACCGGTTTTCATTACTCATCGCTTTTAGCAATTCTGCAGCCTGCGTTGCTTTTGTTCGCATTTCGGCAATATCAATAGTGGGGATCGGCAAAAGTTAACTCTTAAAATATTTTTAGTGAATAATTTTTGATATTACATTAGAAAGTGCTAATATAAAAGTACATTAGCATTTACTAATATACATAAAGGTCCATTTTGTTCTATTCACGCGTTTTACAATTAGCCATCACTAAACCTAAATGGGTGTACTCGGTTGTAATAGCTATGGTCATTTTAAGTTTACTTATGATGCCAAGCTTACAAATTGATACAGATCCTGAAAACATGTTGAGCAAAGAAGCTCCTGCACGCGTTTTCCACAATCAAACAAAAAGTAACTTTCTTATTAAAGATATGATTGTGGTGGGCATTGTCAGTAATAGTAATATTTTTACCCCTGAATCGTTACAGGTGGTAGACAAGTTAACTCATGAAATATTGAGTATCGACGGAGTCATAAAAGAAGATTTATTATCGTTAAGTGTCGTAGACAATATTACGCAAGAAAGCTCCAATATAACCGATAGCTCAGCAAGCATTATTCGTTTTGAATATTTAATGAAACAAGCGCCAGCTACATTACAAGCCAGTAAAAATATACAAGATGCTGTACAGCGTTTACCTATGCTGAAAAATACGCTGGTATCAGGCGACAATAAAGCCATCGCAATTTATGTTCCTATAAAAGCAAAAGATTTAAGCTACCCTATCGCTGAAAAAATAAGAGCCTTTACTGCCACTTACACAACCGACTTAAACTTTCACATAACAGGTTTACCTATTGCTGAAGATCAATTTGGTTATGAAATGTTTGTGCAAATGGGCGTAGCGGCACCGTTAGCGGGTTTAGCCATATTTGCTTTACTCTGGTACTTTTTCAGAAACATTCCTTTGATTATTGCTCCTATGATTGTCGCTATGGCAACGGTAATTATTATAATGGGCTCGCTTATTGGTTTTGGTTTTACCGTGCATATCATGTCTTCTATGATTGCCATCTTTCTTATGCCTATTGCCGTTGTTGACTCGGTTCATATTCTCTCAGAATTTGCCGATCGCTTTAAAAAAGGGGATAACGCAAATGACGTAGTAACCCAAGTAATGAGCCACTTATATACGCCTATGTTATTTACTTCAGTTACCTCAGCCGTAGGTTTTTACTCACTTATTTTAACGCCTATTCCACCGGTAAAAATATTTGGTGCTTTTATTGGTACAGGTATATTGCTGGCTTTTGTTTTAACCATTACCTTTATTCCTGCTTATATTTCTCGATTAAAACCCGAAACATTAGAAAAATTACAAGTGGCCATTATTCGCTTAGAAGCAAAAGGAACACTTTCTTCATTTCTGACTAAATTAGGTGCTTTTTCAGTATCAAAAAGTAAATTTATTTTAGTCACTTTTGTCGCGTTATTTGTTGTAAGTATTCAAGGTATTACACGCATTGAAATTAACGACAATCCTGTAAATTGGTTTAAATCAGATCATGAAATACGTATTGCGGATAAAGTATTAAATGAACATTTTGCAGGTACCTACGACGCATGGTTAGTATTTACTAATACCAAAAAGACGTCAGAAAAGTCATACGAAAAATTTACACAAATACTCTCTACTATCTCAAATGAGTCTGACGAAGCAAAAGCACTTCAACAATTTGTAAAACAATGGCACAAATCACCTCAACAACAAGCGTTTTTCAGCCAAGAATTACTCATGTTAATAGACGACTTAAGTTTTTCTATTGATGAAGCAGATCAAAATAGAGTAGAGCAATTAATTACGCTAACCGATGCAGAGTTCAATCAAAGTAAAGTGTTTTTAGATCCGAACCTACTTGCATGGATGAGTACGTTACAAAACGAATTACTACAAACTGAACTTGTAGGTAAAGTGAATGGCTTAACTGATATTGTAAAAACAGTAAACCGAGAACTAAACTCGGGCGAAGCGAGCGACTTTGTTATTCCGCAAAGTGCTAATGGTGTTGCTCAAACGTTATTACAATATCAATCATCTCATCGCCCACAAGACTTATGGCACTTCGTAACTAAAGACTACCAACAATCTTTATTATGGCTACAAATGACCAGCGGAGACAACCAACACACCACCAAAGTGGTTAATTGGGTTAAGCAATATATTGATAAAAATCCACTCCCAGCAGGCATCAATTATCAATGGGCAGGAAAGTCTTATCTCAATATAGTGTGGCAAGACGCCATGGTAAACGGCATGATCGACAGCTTAATTTCATCATTCGTGATTGTATTTTTAATGATGGTATTATTATTTAGATCCCTTAAATATGGTATTTTAGCCATGTTACCTCTTACCTTTACTATCACCATGATTTACGGGCTCATTGGCTGGACAGGTAAAGCGTACGATATGCCTATCGCCGTATTATCAGCACTTACCTTAGGGCTTTCTATCGACTTTGCTATTCACTTTTTACAAAGAGTTAGAGAGCTAGAAAAAGAAACGCAAAGTTTATCAGCTGCATTAACCTTGATGTTTAACGAACCCGCTAGAGCCATTTCACGTAATGCAATTGTTATAGCCATAGGGTTTACTCCATTATTACTTTCGCCTTTAATGCCCTACATTACCGTTGGCGTGTTTTTAGCAAGTATTATGGCATTATCAGCTTTAGTCACTTTAGTCTTATTACCCACATTAATGACGCTGTTTTCTTCTGAAAGCATTGCCATTAACAGCAAAAAGGATAATTAACATGAAACCATCTTATTCATTATTTTCATCTAAGGTTTTATTTACCCCGTTATTACTTTTACTCTCTTTCAGCTTGTATAGCGTGAGTACTAATGCCGCTGATTCTGAAATGGATGTAAATAACATTATTGCTAAGGCCAATAGTGTGTCGTATTACAACGCTGACGATGGCAAAGCTCAAGCACGTATGATTATTGTAGACGCCCAAGGCAATAAACAAATGCGACAATTTACAATTCTACGTAAAGACCAAAAAGAGTTAGGCGATCAAAACATGTTAGTGATTTTTTCTCGCCCTACCGATGTAGAAGGTACCGTTTTTAGCGTGAATAAAAAAATTAATGATGATGACGATCGTTGGTTATATCTACCTGCATTAGACTTAGTTAAACGTATATCAGCAGGCGACAAACGTACGTCGTTTGTAGGTTCACATTTTCTTTACGAAGATGTTTCAGGCAGAAACCCAAAAGAAGACACCTTTACGTTAGTGAAAACAACCGATAAGTATTATGTTATTAAGGCAATACCTAACGATCCAAACAGTGTTGAATTTGCCCATTATGAGATAAAAATCGATAAGACGACCTTTCTTCCCGTTGAAGTAAATTATTACAATAGTAACAACGAAAACACACGTCGAATGGAAGTACTAAAAACAAAACTTATTGACGGTTTTACTACCGTGTTACATTCTAAAATCACACAACTATCGGATGGTAGTTACACCGAAATGCAATTTAGAAAAGTAGAGTACAATTTAGGCTTTCCTGATAGCATATTTTCAGAGCGTAGTTTACGTAACCCTCCTAAAGCATGGCTGCAATAAACATGTTAAAACATTCATGTTACGCTACAAAAATACTGGGTTTATTAATATTATTTTCCTACCCTCTCCACGCGGCACAAAACACTACAGATGATTGGGCTGACGATGGTTGGGGCGACGATGAAGTCGTATCGCCATGGAAAGTATCAGGCTTTATTGAGGGGGCTTATGGGCGTTTCACTCAAAACCAAACACAAATAAATACATTAAGTGAAAGCGAAAACCTTTATTCAAACTCCCGTTCCAATAGTCCTCTTGAAGAAATAAGAGCGAGAATAAATGTTAATTATTCCACCTTACATTTCGACATAACCGCAAAAGGGGAATTATTGTTTGATCAGGTACTTAACAACAATAAGTTCTTAGTGCGCGAACTTAATATTCAAGCAAGCCCTTTCGATTTTCTTGATATAAAAATAGGTAAACAAGTCCTCACTTGGGGAACAGCCGACTACTTATTTATTAACGACTTATTTCCTAAAGATTGGCAGTCATTTTTTTCAGGGCGAGACGACGAATACCTAAAAGCTCCGTCTAACAGTGTTAAAACCTCTTGGTTTATAAACGGCTATACCTTAGATGTTGTGTGGACTCCTGAATTTACCGAAGACAATTTTATTCGTGGTGAACGTTTCTCGTTTTATTCACCACAATTACAGCAACAAATTGCACCCGAGAGTTTTACTTATCAAGAACCCAACGATGAACAATGGTTTACTCGCTTATCTACCACACAACAAGGTGTTGAATATGCGCTATACGGCTATAAAGGAAGATGGACCACGCCTGAAGGGATAAACTCGAGTCAACTCCCCTACTTTCCTAAAATGAACTCAGTAGGCGCCAGCATTAGAGCACCTTTGTACAAAGGACTTTTTAACGCGGAAATAGTTAACTACAACAGCATAGAAAATACTGAGGCCTATTACTCAAACACGTACTTCGCCCCCTATAGCCAACAACGCTTTTTAATCGGTTACGAAACTGAATTAATAAAAAACGTAACGCTAAATACTCAATATTACGTAGAACACACTAAAAACCATGCACAGCTCGCTAGCTCGTATGCTTACCCCGAACAACTAAAAGACAGAAATAGGCAGCTATTAACGGCAAGATTAACTATACGCGCTCTACAACAAACCTTGGTGTATTCTATTTTTACCTTTTATTCACCTACGGATCACGACGGCTATTTGAAATCTTCAATAAGCTATAGACAAGACGACCATTGGTTATATAGTGTGGGAGCGAATGTGTTTTGGGGGAAAGAAGATTTTAGTTTTTTTGGTCAACATCAAAAAAATTCAAACATTTGGGCAAAGGTTAGGTATCAGTTTTAATACCTAACCAATATAGAACGAAAGAATTAACTCAACGTCCTTCGCAGACCTAATACCGCTATTAATAAGGTTATGAAGTAAATAGGCATACTACCTCCACTACTTGCTGTATTTTTTTGCTCTTCTTCTGGCTTTGTTGGTAGAGCAACAGGTACGCTAGGTGTTTTATCAACAAGGGTAATCGTATGACTATTTATTGCTGCCAAAGTCGCATTAGTTGGTGTTTCTAGTGTTACAATTAAAGACTCATTTGTCTCATCTGTAACGTTATCTGCGAGTATCGCAATAGATAAAGATCCTGTCGTACCTGTATTAATAACAATTTCACCATTTTCGGCATCATGATCAAAAGATGTAGACGTACCTGAAATAGTATAAGGTATTGTTACGGGGTAATTAAGTGCCAACGAACTTAACGATACCGTAACTGAAACCGTACTCCCTTCATCCGCATTTTGGTCTGAGTTAATACTTACAATAGGGTTAACGCTTGGTACTTCTTCACAAAACTCACCTGGTAAACCGTAACATCCATTTCCTGTAGGTCCATACTTTCTTTCCCAGTCAATGCCTGCAACCCAATTAGCATCATTACCACCACGTTCATATGCGCCAACATCGGGTCTTGAATCTGTTACATCGGTAGTTATATTGTCTATTTGACGACCCATATCAATAGGTGCTGAGCTTTCTTTTAACCTAAAATCGCCATTTACACTATCTATAAATGGATCCGTGTTAGTCGCAATATTATTCTGCTTATCTGATTGTGGCTCCCAGCTATTATCGTTCGCCAAGTTGTTCCAAACCTTTACGTTAGAAAAAGCGGTGCCTTCTTTATGCCAAGCTCCCATAACAACATCGCCATCCCATAAGGTATTGTTATATATATCTAAGTCAACACCATTCCAATTAATTTGAATACTCGACCATTCAGTATTCCACACAACATTATGATGTACAGAATAAGCTTGTGAATCATTATCTAAATATATACCTGCTGCTTTTTTCTTAGAGCCACTTGAATAAGCATCATGAAACCAATTGTGATGAATAACACTATTACTTGGCCCACCAACGGTATAAAACAAAGCACAATCATCTGCAATTAAATTACTAAACGATACATCATTATAAGCAAACTCAGAATCACTTTTAACTGATTGAATAGCATCTCGTCCGCCTCGAGTTATAGTATTCTGTAGGACTTGTAATGCACTTCCTCCACGAGCACTAATGATTGAGTCGTAATTTCCTAAATAATTAAAGTCATGCAGGTAAGAATTAATAATTTTTGTATTTGTTCCTGCATCCCAAATACCAGAACCTGAACCAAAGCCAATCTCACTTTTTTCTATAACGTTATTATCGCCATTAATGTAAACACTTTGGCTACCTGAACTAAAACCACTAACCACACCTAAAGTATAATTACCGTATAAACTAGTTATACCGTATAGCTTATTGTTAGAGGCATTATTATCTAATGCAATTGATCCCCCAAAAACAGCAAGATTCTTAATATGTATATAATGTTTACCGGATAAATTAACGGTTAGATCACGCTTTCGCATTTTTATTTGACCGTTTTCTGGGGCTTTTCCTTCGGGTAATTGAACGTATAGCTTTTGGTTTTCAGCATCGAAAAACCACTCGTTTTGATAATCTAAGACTTCTTTGACACCTTGAAGAAAAAAGTCCCCTTTATCGGCTGGGGCGTGAAATGTTCTTATCCAAGCGGGGCTTTTATTTAATTCAAAGTTTACGCGTGTTGTGGTATTGCCAGTGATAAATGCACGCCAAGTAGTCCAGCCAGAACCAGGTTTATCTCCATAAAAATAAATAGATCCCCCTTTACTCCAGTCAGCTTCAGGTATGCCTACACTGTAATCTAAGTAAGCATTAAAAGCTTCGCTAGCAGGGCTTCCTCCTGTATTTCTTAACGAATTTTGAGTAAATGGGTCACCATCAATATTATTAGGCCAGCGCGCTAAATCCATCGCTGTACGGTTTTGCATAACAAAATTCTTTTGACCTAAATCCCACGCAACATTGGTGACATAAATTGCACCTTTGTCTTGTTGAAATCCAGAAAGAGCTTCCATTGCAGTAATAACAACTTTTTCATTTTCATAAGACTGAAACACAATAGGTGAAGATTCAGTTCCTGAATTTACTGGAGCCAATGTTTCTTCATATGTTCCTGCACGTATATAAACTGTATCACCTGCAACAGCAGTATTTGCTGCTTTAGTTAGCGTTAAATATGGCTGAGTTTGAGTACCTAACGAATCATCGTTACCATTTTTTGCTACATAAATATCTTTAGCTGTTGAAATATTGGATAAAAGAATGGAGGCGATTAAAAAGGAGTGTTTAACATAAAACTTCATAATTGTGGTTACATTATTTGTATTTATTATATACAAATAATGTAACACCTATTTTATATACAAACAACAACATTTAAATCTAAAAAATAAAGCGAAGCATAAAAAAATGCCGCTCACCTAAGTGAACGGCATTTTATTTTATCATTTTAAACAATAAAAATTTTTAGTTTAACTTATTTAGACGCTCTAGATACGTAGTCGCCTGTTCTTGTATCAACTTTTACTACTTCACCTATTTGAACAAATAAAGGTACACGAATAACAGCGCCAGTAGATAATGTAGCGGGTTTACCACCAGTGCCTGCTGTATCACCTTTCAAACCAGGATCAGTTTCAGTAATTTCAAGCTCCACAAAATTAGGTGGTACTACCGAAATAGGTGAATTATTCCATAATGTGATAGTACAAAGATCAGCTTCAACTAACCATTTAGTCGCATCGGCTACGGCTTTTTCGTCAGCAGCAACTTGCTCAAATGTTTCATTGTTCATGAAATGCCAAAACTCACCGTCTGTATATAGGTAAGCAAGTTCTATATCCATTACATCTGCGCCTTCTACTGAATCGCCAGATTTAAATGTTTTCTCAAGTACTTTACCTGAAACAAGCTTGCGGATTTTAACACGGTTGAATGCTTGGCCTTTTCCCGGTTTAACGATTTCATTTTCAAGAATGTTACAAGGTTCGTCATCAAGCATGATTTTAAGACCAGCTTTAAATTGGTTTGTACTGTAATTAGCCATGATAATTGTGCTCTATATAAATGCTGAGATTTTTAATGCCGCAAATAATACTCTTTATGACGCTTTTTTTCACGGCCTTTTGCCTGCTTTTTAACTAATTGTTATATTTAATGGGTTTTTATGGCTAAAAAAGCCCTACAACGAAAGGCAAATCAATTAAAAATAATTATTTTGTTAAGCGTAATTAATTAGCGCTATTGAATTGATTTCAGCTAAGGTTCGTTGCTTTGTGTAACGCATCAGACTAAAATTAGCGCGCTAATGTAAGGCTCATAAACAACAAATCATACCAACAAGGGCAAACTATTTTGTCGCAAATAAATACTCAAGTAAGCAGTCTAGTTAATACTGAAATTCATATTACAGGTACCACGCCTCACACTTGGAAAAAAGAATTGGCCAATGTAGTAACTGAGCCCACAGAGTTACTTGAATTACTCGGTATTGAGCCAAATAACTACCTTCAACATTTTAAAGCAAGGCAGTTATTTCCCGTTAGAGTGCCCCGTCCTTTTATTGAAAAAATGAAAAAAGGCGATATTAACGATCCCCTATTAAAGCAAGTAATGCCATTACATAATGAGTTTGTGATCACTGATGGTTTTACTACAGACCCACTTGAAGAACATGACACTGTTGCAAAAGGCTTATTACACAAATACAAACATAGAGTATTAATGATTGTAAAAGCAGGTTGCGCCATTAATTGTAGATATTGTTTTAGACGCCATTTTCCTTACCAAGATAACAGCCCAAGTAAAGCTGATTGGCAAGAGGCCCTCACGTATATTGCTGATCACAATGAAATTAACGAAGTGATATTTAGTGGCGGCGACCCTTTAATGGCAAACGACAACCATTTGGCTTGGCTAATAGAACGTATTGAAGCAATATCACACGTATCACGTCTTAGACTGCATACTCGCCTGCCTGTTGTGATACCGCAACGTATTACACCAGCATTAGTTGCACAGTTAAAAAATAGTCGTTTGAAACCAACGATAGTGCTACACATTAATCACCCTAACGAAATTAACCAAGAATTTGCAGATGCATTAGAGCCTTTAAAGGCTGCACGCATTCCTTTGTTTAATCAAAGCGTTTTATTAAAAGGCATTAACGATGATGCACAAACATTATCAAGCTTAAGTGAAAAGCTTTTTGATACAGGTATTCAGCCTTATTACTTACACATGTTTGATAAAGTACAAGGTGTAGCGCATTTTGAGGTAGAAGAACAAACAGCAATTAATATTGTTAACGAAACGATGGCAATATTACCGGGATTTTTAATGCCTAAATTAGTTAGAGAAATAGCGGGCGAAGCTAACAAAACCCCTATTAATTTGACATAATACTCGCAAAATATATGTACATAGCCCAAATCAGATAAAGATATAATTTTCTGCGGTTTGGCGACACAATAAAGAGCTTTAATTTATGACCAACTCAGTAAATCAACAATTACTCGATAATATTTCACTTGTGTTAAAAAAATCATTAGCGGCAGATGCTACGCTAGCTGATTTAAGAGAAAAAAAACAAGCAGGTTTTGAAGCTGTATTTAAAAAAGATGCGGGGTTTAAGTCTAGTGCTAATACCTTTCAGCCTTACGTTGAAGAGCTTGCTGATGACTTTATGTTATGGCAAAAAAATAACGACAAAACGTTATTAATTAGTATTGTAAAGAAAATAGAGCAGCTGTTTATTGTATTGGGAAATTTTGAACAAGCACACCAACAAACACATTAACAACATAAAACCTTCATCAATATTGCTAAGCTTATTAAGTTATTACACTAAGTACAACTTGATAAGCTCATCCTATTTATATCTTCTATCTTCTTGTAATAAAAGTAGAAAAACGTTCTGTAGACATAGGCTTCCCTAATAAATAACCTTGTCCGTAATCACACTGATATGCGTCTAAAAACCCGAGTTGCTCTTCTGTTTCTATACCTTCAGCAACAACTTTAATACCTAACTTTTTAGCCATTAACAATATAGTTTCTATCAATGTTTCTGCTGACGGTTCTTTACCAATAGCATCGACAAAACTACGATCTATTTTAATAATATCTACAGGAAATTTAATTAAGTAGCTAAGTGATGAGTAACCCGTACCAAAATCATCAATCGCAATTTTTATCCCATAGCCTTTTAATATATTTAATACATTAAGCGCCTTTTCAGAATCACTAGTTAATAAACGCTCTGTTATTTCAATAGTAATATCTAACTCTTGACTAAGTTTAGAAATAGCCGTCATCCAACTATCTAAAGCACCATCTTTTGTATGAAAGATTCGAGGAGATATATTAATGGTAAGTCCAACATTATGGCCTTGCTGATTAATCATGATCAGCTCACGCGCGGAGTTTTCTAACATGGCTAGATCAAGCTTATTGATCAAGCCTGACTCTTCAGCTAAATCAATAAATTCAGACGGTGGTATAAAAACACCATCACTTTTTTGCCATCTTGCCAATGATTCACATTTACACACTTTATTGGTGCCCAATTCAATAATAGGCTGAAAATAAGGTTTTATTTCGTTATTTTCTAAAGCAACAATAAGATCATTTAATAAATCATGGCGATATTCTGATTTAGTCTGCATTTCTTGCGTATAAAACTGACAACCATTTCTTCCGCTATTTTTAACTTCATACATAGCTTGATCGGCTTTTTGAATTAAAGCATCAGCATCAATAGCGTCATCAGGATATAAAGCAATACCAATACTCGCACTGCAATGCAGTACTTTGCCATCAATATTATAGCTTTCTTGCATAGATAAATGTATTTGCTCACTAACTCTTAAAGCGTCTGAATACTGATGAATATCAGCAAGAATAACTCCAAATTCATCGCCGCTTAGTCTTGATACCGTGTCGTATGTACGCACGCAACGACTGATCCGTTTGGCTGAAGAAATCAGTAACTTATCACCCATTGGGTGACCATGGTTATCATTAATGGGTTTAAATCGGTCTAAATCAATAAAGAGTACGGCAACTTTATTATCTTTTCTTTTTGCTATTTCCATCGCGTTTACTAAGCGATCATTAAATAAAATACGATTAGGTAAATTAGTTAATGCATCATACGTTGCTTGACGTTCAATGATTTTTGCACTGAGAACTTTGTCTGTAACGTCTTGCATTGTTCCCGTTACAACGCTATTACCTTCTTGCTCTAATACACTAATAATAATCCGTAGCCATACCTTATTTCCTTTGTCGCTATTTAATTCTAAGTCCAGTTCAAAAGGGGAATTTGTGTGTATGGCTTGTTGTATATTATCTTTCCAAGTACTAAAAGCTTCTGTATCAAAAAGGCTCGATATATCTTCTAAACTTCTTGGTTGATAGTCTAGCGGCTTACCTAATAGAGCAGAGGATTGTTTAGACCATTCTAAAAACATTAAATCTTTATCTAACTTCCAACCACCAATTTTAGCAACTTGCCCCACATTTTCTAATAATTGTTGGTTAGTTAATATGGTGGCTTGTAAACGAAATTTTTCTTTTTGTTGCCTAATACGCACCACTGCAAAAATACAAATAATGAATGCAGAGATAATTAGTACCATTCTAAATATGGTGATATTCGTATGATTTCCGTCTACTTCTTTAAAAGGTGATGCAGCTAATTGCCACGTACCCGCCCCCACATTAATGGCAATTTGAATAGCATTAGGGTCATTAAACGTTGCTTCGTCACCAAAAAATACAGGTCCTTTTATTCCTTTTATATCTAAACTTCGTATAGCTAAATTAAAGTGTTTTACGCTAGCTAACATACCTGAACGAAGGTACAACTTATCAGCATCAAGAGGGGCAGAAATAACCCCCCATAATTCACGTTTAGCACCTTGTCCGGTATAAATAGGCGCTCTTCCTATAAATGCTGTACCGCCTTGAACCAGCTCAACAGGTCCGGCAACCAATAACTGTCCGGTGTTTACAACTTGCATTACCATATCTTTTTGCAATGAATTTTTTCGATAGTCTAAACCGATTGCTTTTTCATTCCCCTGAAGAGGATAAACAAAGTTAATCACGAGGTCTTTAGCCACACCAAAGTTAATCAGCATAGTCTCTTTTCTAAAGACTTCTTGAGCGTAATTATTCAAATCGTTGTTATTCAATTCAGGCTCTGCAGAAATATAAGCGCCAAAGCCACTCAGCATTGATAAATTGGTTTGTAAATCACCTTCAAGTTTTGCGCTAATAGAAGTAAGTTGGCGAAATAAATTAAGCTTAGTACGCTGTTTATGTTCGTTGTCTAGCACTTTCCCTATTTGCATATCGATAACATACGCAAATAATAAAATGCATATTATGCTCCAGGTAATACTTTGCTTATGCCAAGAAATATAGGTAATCATCAGTAAAAATAACAGAAGAACAAATAACCAAATATTGGTTGATAAGTTTATTTCAGTATCAGGTGCGTTGAAAAAAAACTCTTCTTTAACTATATGAGAATGCACAAGACCCAATTCACGCATTTTATCATTCATGGCGATCCAGCGATTAGGATCGGTATCTCCAATATTTAGTGTTGGATAATTAATTAAATCATCAATTAATTCGGCATAAGCCATATTATATTTGTAGTTATTTTCATAATTAAAAGCGTGTCTGGGCAACTCATTTGATATTTTTTTAACTAACTCTTCTTTATGTTGTAATGCGTAGTGCCAACCTTTAATGGATGCAGAAATGAAGTCAGCGACAAGTTCAGGATCACGTTGGGCCAGTTGTTGAGAAGTAAACAGAGTATCGCCATAAAAGTTAATACCAAAGTCTGCGGGGTCAAGTTTGTTAAGTGTTACACCTCTTTCTTTGGCCTCAAATGTGGCAGAAATATCGTAAGTTACAATAGCGTCAACGTCGTTTTTAATTAAAGAATCTACTGTATTATCTGAATGAACAAAGTTGATTTTTTTAATATCATATCCTTGTGTCATAAATACCGCTTCAATTTCGGCTCTAGTCGTGCCACTAAGAGGTACACCAATACGTAATTGCGCTAATTGTGAGAGGTTGGAAATAGGTGTGTCGGTTAAAGAAAATATAGCCGTTTGGCTTCGTTGAAAAATTGAAGCTAAAACCACTATATCTAAGCCATTATCTTTGGCTGTTAAAATATCTAGTCCGCCAACAGCAAAATGAGCATTGCCATTTTGTATTTCGTCAACAGGAAAAACTAAGGTTCCGTCAGGGCGACTGATAGGCTTGATATCAACATCAATACCCAGATCTTTATAATAGCCTTGCCAGAGTGCGGCATAATAGCCTGCAAACTGAAATTCGTGCTCCCATTTAAGTTGTAACACAACTCTATCTGCGCAAAATGCATTGGATACCATGCAGCAGACAAGAATAATCCCTAAAAAAATTTTTTGCATTAAAGACATTAGGTCAATTGGTATTTAAATTAAGCCTAGCAGAGTTTGACCTTATTTTCTTCCCCCTTCCTTTTAATAATACAAAGGAATAGCTTAAGTTATGCTCGTTACAATATTTGAAGAGATAATGATTACAATATTCATTCAAGCTACGATTTATCTATAAAAGTATCAGTAAACCATTTATCTAACATGCGTTTTTCATAACTAAAACTTTTAGTTTTATAACGAGAAGGCGAAGAGAGCATAAACCCCATGTCTTTTAAATCTATTTCGCCCGACCCAGCAATCGACTTATCGGCATTAACTAACTGATACGAAAACTCGATACGAGGAATATATAAATCACGAATAACACGAATTCTATCCATAGTATCAAAACGAACGTCTCCAGCTAAATCAAGATCAGTTACTTTAACTTTAAGAGTTTGTCCTTCTGGTAATTTTTCAGCTAACTTAACAAAGTGCTTTTCGAATTGCTCAAAAACTCTCGCTTCAAATCGTGACTTATTTTCATTACCTGCACGTATATCAGTGTATTTATCTGAATTTTCCCATATTACTTCTGACTCACCTGCAGCAACATTCCATGTAATAACAAGCAATAAAAACGTTACTATAGACACATTAGATACATTTGATATTTTCATATCGCCTCCTATTTTATTGAATTATAAATATACAGCATGTCGTATTTTTGCTGCGAATCGAATCATAACTTTGTTAATATTTGTTACTAGAAACCGTTCACAAACTTACTAAAAGCCAGCTTCTATTTGGCATATATTTTGTTTACACACGCTGTTTAAGTTTTGGTTGAACGAAGCACACACATTTCCATTATCAATGCCCTTACCTTTTTCTTTTTTTAAAGCTTTTTTCACTAAAGAAGCACCTATGGTATTTACAGCAACAATACAATTAAGATCGGGTTCTTTAGTATTTACTAAAACACATTGCTGTGATGTTGCACAGGTGAGGTTTTTAATAATGACACTCTTAAAATGATTAAGTTTATTTTCTTGTTCTTGCTGCTTATCAACTAAAGTTAATACTGCTTTAGAGGTGTTTTTATCAGAAGAGTTCAATTGTTTTTGTTGATCTAATTTTTGCTTTAATGCTGTAGTTGCTACTTCATTTTCTTTTAGTAAATATCCTAGGCTTAATAAAATAATTACAAAGCCTAAACATACAATACCCATAACCGTTAGCCATTTATACATAAGGTTCTCCTAAAAGTAGATATATCTACTTTTGCTAATAAAACAAAGATTATCTTATATCAATTATATGAGGTATGCGTTTGGTATTACTGATAGGAAAGAGGTTTTTTGAACAAAATTACGTTAAAGGCTTATTTTGACGAGTAAAATTGTTCAAAAAACTTATATGATTATGATTTAATTATGCTTAAAAAGCCCATTCGACTTACGTAATAATAAAAGTAAACCAAAAACGAAAAGAACAAAAACAGAAGGTTCAGGTACCGTTGTTGGTTGATTAGCACTACCAGTACCGACAAGTGTTACGCCTTTAGCTGAATTAAATGCCGCGAAGTTTGAGGCAAGCTCACTACCAAAACGAAAGAAGCTACCTAACTCGTTACCCACAATATCACCACTATCAATGTAAAAATTATTTTTATTGGTTTCAACCCATAAACCTTCAAACTTTATTTCATCAAAATAAAACCAATTAACCCCTGCAATGCCCTCTTCTTCACCATACAGGCTTGCATAACTGCCATGTGATTCAAGAAAGTTATTATTCCAAGAGGTTTCATCAAAAAAACTAGCTGACCAAGCATCTCCTAAATAATAATCCCAACCGTCATCACTATAAGCAGCAGGAACATTTTCACCGTTGTATGGATAAAAATCATCAATCCAGGGTGACGAACCTAATGCATTTAACTGTCCTGTGGTTACACCAAACTCTGTAATTGCACTGCTACTGTTATTTTCGATAGTGTAATAACCACCACCCCAAAAATTATCGGCGTATTCACCGAGTAATACTTGTTCTGTTCCAACAATATTTGCCTGTGCTGTAAATACCGTCAATAGTAACAACGACATAACACCTTTTTTAAAACTCAACATAATAAACTCACTACTTAAAATTTTTAAAATACGATTAATTTTTTAATAAGGGCCAACGTACTAAAATAAATTGGCCTATTTTATTTAGGGTGTTACGTCTTCAATCACTAAATTATCAAAATAAAAGAGTTCGCCACCTTTATTAAAGTTGATTTGGAAGTGCGTGCTACCTGATAGCCATTCCGTTGAATCTTGCGGAATATCAATAAAATATTCGATAGCCGTCCAGTCGTTTTTCACTTCAAACCATTTTTGGCCTGAACTGACCCAAGTATTAGCGTTATTCCAAAATTCAGCATAACCACCAACCCAACCACTATTACTGGCCCGCTTAGCATCAAATGTGACTTTTAAGCGTTTACCCGGTTTGTAAATATTTTGCGGTAAGCTGGTATTACTTAGCACTAAGCCTACCTTACCTGCACTAGTATCTATTGCTACACCAAAATCACTATTAAGAGCTGCATCTACAGTGACATTAACTGAACCTGCGGTATCCCATCCATATCCCCAAGGTGCAATAACACCATTGTCAAAACCTGAATTTAAACCTACTAATAAATTTGTGTCTGGTTCAGGTTCAACATTTGGATCTGATATCGTAATATTTTCGACTACGGTATTGGCATAATCCGTTTGCCAATTACCACCAACTTCTCTGATTGTAGAAATAAATTTATAGCCTGAGTCTGCAGTAATATCTATTGGCCATAGGGTTAACTCCACTTCACCTGTACCAGGCTGAACTGTTTTACGTGCTCCGGCTTTCCAGCCTGAAGCGTGTGATAAATCTACCGTTACATCACTTTCAACCACAGCTTTGTATTGAACAGTTACCTTGTAACTAGGTGCTAAAACTAAGTTTTCAGTACCTGTAACAATAGTGACTTGCGAATCGTCTGTGTATTCCCAATCTGCCGGATGAATAACAATGCCGCTAACGCTATGTGAATCAACATTCGTACGCCAATTACCTCCAATTGAACGAAGGCCAGCCGTCCAGCGATAACCACCACCAACAGGTAATGCATCTGTTAGGTTGAATGCAATTTCAACTTCGCCTTCACCTGCATATACAGTCGTTCTTGCTTCGCCTAACCATTCATTGGTAGATGAACGCATCTCAAACGCTATATCACGGTCTTCATCAGTAGAGTAAGCCACTTTAATCGCATAACTATTACTCGTAATTTCATCACTTGTGTCTTCAATTATCGTAACAGTATTAGGCAGTGATATTTTGTCTAACACTTCAATAGCAGTGGTAACCACTTGGTTATTATTCGCATTTGCCATCGCAGTAATTATTGCAAAACCTGCTTGTTTAGGCGTTAATACACCATTACTGTCAACCTCAACAACAGCTGAATTTGATGAGCTCCAAACTATAAATTGGTCTGTTGCATTAGCAGGTAGAACTTGAGCATGAAGACGGCGTGGTTTGTCTTTATTGATTTGCATTTCAGTTTTATTCACTTCAATTCCTGATACAGGAATATTGGTTAATAATTCACGCTTATCGACTTCTAAAATCATCGAGCTGATGCGGCCATCGCTATCAGGAAATGTTGCTGAAATTTGGTTATTTTGTTTTAAAAATTTAGCCGGTACAGGAATTTCTATAGATCCAAAAAAGTCAGCCCGTGTCGCTTGGTCATAACCTTTCCAGTCATTAGGTACGTTAACTACATGTCCATTAACTTTTAGCTCTGGCTGTTTAGATTTGTCATGTTTACGTGCAATCCCCATACGTAACATGGCTGTACCTTGATCAGAATTGAATCCATTTTTATAAAAATAATAGTTTAACGCTAAGTTCATGTTTTTATTTGTTTTACTATTTTTAATCAACACTTCAGTACGACGGTTATTTTCCCAATCATTTGGATAAGTTGCTTTGATTTTAGCGAAATTTCGATTCAAACTAGTAATTAACGATAACATTTTTCTTTCGTGCTTAGACGAAACCGTTTTAGCCAATACCTCATTGTATTCAAACATGTCAGCGATATAATCCGTAAACGAATTCATGTCCTTATTTAATGCAACGTTATTAATTGAAAAGTTAATTGCTTGCTCTGCAACAATGCTCTGTAGATGTTCATCAGCATAATAACTTTGCTTACGTACAACACTTGATGGAGCAAATTTTTGAGCAAACTCGTACTCTAAAACTACAGCTTCATGCTCTGCTAGCACTAGCTCGCTAGGTGCTATAAGGCTGGTTTCATCACTATAAATTGCAGCTTCACCATAAGGCACATGTAAGCGTTTTGTACGTAATGAAACTAACTCCCCCATAGACGTTATAAAATCTAACGAAACTGATTTATTAGTATCTTCGAAGTTATTCAGTGCAATATAAACTTTAGGGCCATAAGCAAAAGCTTGTACGGCTAAATCAGGATCTAACTCTTGTACATCAATGCGGGTACCTTTGACTTCCGACCATAACTGGAAAAATTTAGCTTTTTCAGTTAACAAAAAGCCATTAACTTTATTGCCTACAACTTTACTTGGATCTGGTCGCCAAATAGCAGCTGAATAAGGTTGAAAATTATTCGCTTGATAAAACCAAGCTGCCTTAGCAGTAATAAAGGGTATCGATGTTAAAATACGATCTTCACGTTCTAGAGCACTAAATAATAAATGATTTAATGATGGAAGCTCTTGTGAACTTCTAGCATCGCTATAATCAACACCTTCATACCCATCAATAATCCCACCATACTCAGTTAATGCATGTGGCTTAACCGTGTCCCACTTGTAATGACTGTAAGTTTCAATTAAATCCATTATTGCTTCAGCATTACTACCAGAACGTATATTGTCTTGTCCGGTAACATTTACACCGTCATATAAATGAAACGAAAAGGCATCCATTGCATCACCAGCAACATCCATAAATCTTTTTTGACGTTCTTCCCAATGTGAAAAATCATTTAGCTCTACAGATGGCCATGCGGATGAAAAGCCAATGACTTTCGTATCAATATTTCTGCGATGAAACTCTAATGCGATTTGTTTAAACCATTCAGTCATTTGACCTTGAACAACTAGATTTTTTTCTGCATCCCAACCTCCATCTACAAAGTCACTGGCATGAACAAAAGGTTCATTCATTGGTTCATAAAATAATGGTCGTGTTTCATCTGTATAATAGTTTTCAAAATAATCTGCAGCCCAACGAGCGCCTTCAACAGGGTTATTTCCCTCTCTCATAATATTTTTGGGGTGATCAGTAGCCACCATACGGCGATCTGAGTATGGATATAAAACATTATTTTTTTGCTGCTCAATATTTATTGCACCTTGAGTAATAGCAAAGTCTGTTGAAGGGTATAGAATTTCACCGCTTGCTGATAAAGGACTCCAAAATGAGCGGCCAAAACCCGCATTTAATTCTTCAGTAATAGTTTGAAGGTCGGCAGTAGTCAATTCCGAACTAGTAGGCGAGGTATGCAAGTTAAAAAATTTATCGCGATTTAATACCGAACTATCGCCAATATATTTCTGAACACTGGGATCTATTTTTACTTCAGCTTCTGCGGCATAACTTAATTGCATACTACTGGGTATTGTGAAAGATATTATTAAACAACATTTTTTTATTTTATTAATTTTCATATTTTCTCGATTAACTATAAATTTCACACTCCATTGCGAACACCTTGTTATTTTATATTTAAACACAAGATTTTATACTTAACAACACAGAACAAAAAATAAACGACAAATGTGCTTATTTAACATAGTTTGAAGTGATAGTTTGAGCGTATTAACTTATTTCCTGTTGATCATAATTGGCCGAAAGTATTAGACATTAAATAGCATATATGGGGAAATGAGCTATGCCATGACAAATACAGAGTCTTACAAGTTTTTTATGATAAACAATGCCATTAAAAACCAAGCTTTTTTAGCTTTAAAAACAGCCATGAATGCATATTATCCACTGTCGGATTCAACCTGGAATACATTCATCAAATTTTGCGAATGTATAAACGTAAATAAAAACGAAGCTTTGTACCCAAGCGGTCAAGTACCTCAGTCTTTTGCTTTTGTATACCAAGGTCTTTTTCGTGCTTTTCATATAGATGACAAAGGACATGAATATAATAAAACCTTTTTTTATGAAGGGTGTTTTCCTGGTTCAATGACGGCCTTACTCACCAACTCTGCGACTGCAACCACCATTGATGCGTTAGAGTCTTCAATTATTATTACCATTAACTTTAAACAATACCGTCAGCTACTATTAACCAGCGAAGACTTAAAATTATTCCAAATTTATTATTTAGAAAAAAACTGGCTATTAACAAAAGATGCGCGTGAAAACGAAATAATTCAAGAAGACGCCACCCAGCGTTATCAACGATTTTTACAAGAGTTTCCTGAACTGAATCAACGATTAGCCCAATACCATATTGCATCGCACTTAGGTATTACACCAACACAGTTGAGTAGAATTAGAAAAAATAATAAAACCTAAATTATCAACCTATGTAAATGCCTTACAAAAATAACAAGGATATGATTGATAACAGGTATCGTCACCTTACATAGGCATGTTAACCACAATGAATAACTTATTATTAATTGCAGCATTGGCTATTTTAGCCGGTGCTGCAATTGCACTTCAGTCTGCATTAAACTCACAGTTAGGCATGCTATTAAACAGTCCTTTAATGGCAAGTAGTATTGCTTTTATCTTAAGTGGAATATTTTCTTTTTCTACCTTATTACTATTGAAAATGCCCTCTATAACATTAACAACTGTAGAAACAATTCCCTTATATTTATGGTTTACAGGAAGCCTATTTAGTGCGTTTGGTGTGAGTATGTTTTTTTATTTAGCCCCTAAGATAGGGCTTGGTTCTTTAATGTCGTACGCTTTAGGAGGGCAAATAATTATGGCTATTATTATTAGTCATTTTGGCTGGTTTAATTTACCCATTAAGCCTTTATCAATCACAAAGGTTTTAGGTGTAGTTACACTGGTTATGAGTATTACCATGATCAATTACGAACGCTAACTTCTTATAAAATAGGTTTTTCATGTCCTTTAATCAAAACACCAATACTTACCTGAAAGAGTTAAAGTTAAGTTTTAATAAATCCGACCTAAGCTTTTTGAATAAACTACAAAGTGCTCATGTCGCTAAATATAGTTTTAATAATCTCGCGGTTTTGTTAGGTGAAAATATAAAAATAGACAGTGAAAGCGTCTTTAAAAAAATAGTCATTGAAGGCCGAGGCGGCTATTGTTTTGAGCACAACAAACTGGTGTACGATACGCTGCAAGATCTCGGTTACAACGTTCGACTATTATTAGCAAAAGTTGTAAGCAATGTAGAACAAGAAGCACCAAGAACTCATCGTATAACCTTAGTTAACTTAAACAATGAATACTATATTGTAGATGCAGGTTTTGGCCCTTTGGGCTCTATTTATCCTATCAAGCTAGCGTTAGATAAAGTGCAATCTCAAGGCTTTTATCATTACCGTGTTCAGCAATCAGAAACTAAAGAGTATAGCTTTGAAATAGAAAAAAATGGTGAATTTTCTACTCTCTATTGTTTTAACTTAAAGACATATACCGAGGCAGACTGCACAGTGAGCAATTTCTATTCGTACCAATACCCAGAAGCAGTATTTGTGAATAACTTAGTAGTATGCAATAAGCTTGAAAACGACATTTATTCGTTACGTAATGGGCTATTTTTCCATATTACAAAAGATAATAAAACAGAGGTAAGAATAACAAGCCCCTCTCTTTTACAATCGCTCTTACTTAAACACTTTACTATAAATTTAACGATTGATGATTGCTCTAATTTGTTTAAAAAGCATATACAGCTATAAATTTATAAAGACATACAACTGGCATAATAGCTTACCGTACCGGGCCAATCTGAAAATACGCCTTTTACACCTACTTGTTGTGCCAGCACGTTTAAGACTACCAGCTGATCTGCGTCGTGCTTTATAACTTTGTTCACCGTTTGATAATACCAACCACCACCTTCTACATAATTACCAGAGCGCTCAAAGGTCCATGCAATAATATCTAAACCTGCTCGTTTGGCTTCTTTAGCGTATGCTGAAGGCACAACATGATTGTTTTCATTGGTGGTAATTAACATCCAAATAGGTGGCGCTAATATTTTTACTCCATCTTTAACTAATTCATCCATCGATGGGCTAAAGGTTGCAGGCTTTGTGGGGTCAAAACTATCGCTTATTTCACGTTCATCTAAAAACACTGCTTGTTTAGCAAATTCAGGTGATTCTTTAATCCAATGCTTAATGTCACTTAAATTAAATGACTGAGGGAATACTTGATCGGCTGATACATTAGCCTGCTTATATTCAGCTAACATTTTATTGGCGAAGTCTTTTTGAGAAAAACCGTTAAACGGCATACTTACTTGAGGCGCCTTTAGTTCGGGGGTCATTTTTACACCCAGTTGCTTAAACAAAGTAATACTTTCTGCGTGAGTCATCAAAGTACCGCTATTGCTGTATAGATTAGTTCTAAACTTAGGTGTTCCTGCAATATATTCTTTAATTGTTGTGGCGTTAGCATTAACGCCGTCCATTTTGCCTTTTAGCATTTTAAATTCATTTAAGGTGATATCACTGGTACAGCACTGGGCAGAGGCGTTAACCCCTTTTTGTATATCAGCAGGTGTAAAAGGCGTAGTACATTTTGCCGCTAATGAGGGAATAGTTAATATATTCGTGGTGGCATGTAAATCACACTGGGAGTGCCTACACACAAGTTCTTTATCTTTAGTAAAAGTGACATCACATTCTAAAATACCCGCCCCCATTCTTGCGCCAGCAATATAAGATTCTTTGGTATGTTCGGGGTATTGTAATGGTGCGCCACGGTGACTAATTGAAAAATCAGTTTTATAAAACTCGCCCTCACTACATCCTTTTAATTTATCTTTAAGTTCGCCATCAGCAAGTTTATCAATTAGGTAATAAGGTCTAGAACCCACTTGCACATTATTTTTTTGAGACTTGGCATTTAAAGGATCGCAAGCTGAAACAAAGACTAAAGAAAGAAATAACACACAATATAAAAACAAATACTTAAACATAACATAGCATCGTATAAATAAAAGTCTTAAAGAATAAGACGTTAACATGACAGTATTAAGCACTTTATATGACACATACTTTATTCTCGTTTCTTCATAATAAACAAAGTCAGTATGCCTGCAATAAGGCCCCAGAGTACAGAGCTAATACCTAACATCATGAGATCTGACGCGGTAACAAGAAACGTAATCATCGACGCTTCAACATACTTAGTGTCAGATAGAGATTGCTGAATACTATTCGAGATGGTGGTAAATAATGCAATTCCCGCTAAAGCAAAAATTAATGCAGATGGAAATGTAGAAAACACACCAATTAAATACCCTGAAAAAAAACCCATCAAAATATAAAAAACACCACCTGCCATAGCCGCCCAATAACGCTTTTGCGGATCTTTATCTATTTCTTCGGTCATACAAATAGCCGCAGTTATCGCCGCTAAATTTAACGCATAACCACCAAAAGGTGCAGTGACTAAATTAGTCGCTCCCGTTACCGTTAGTGTTGCTGAAACAGGAGCTTTATAACCGTGCGCTTTTAACACGGCAATACCCGGTAAATTTTGTGCAGCCATGGTAACAATAAATAAAGGAATACCTACACTTAGTATACCTTCAAGAGATAACTCAGGAGCAGTATAAGAAAATTCAGCTACTGTAAATTGTGTATTAGTGGGCAATATTAACCCTGTTTGCCACGCAACCAATACACCTACCGCTAAAACAAATATCATTGAATATTTTGGAAAAAAACGTTTACTAACAAGGTATACCATAAACATAGAAAAAATAAGAAAAGGCGCTTCGTTCATATGATTAAACACACCAATACCAAAGTTAACTAGCACGCCGCCCAGCATAGCCGTTGCGAGTTGAAAAGGAATTTTATTCATTAACTTTTCAAACCAACCGGTAACACCGCAAAGTAAAATAAGCACCGCTGAAAACATAAAGCCAGCTATAGCCTCATTAATACTAACACCTTGGGCATTACTAATGAGTAATGCAGCCCCTGGAGTTGACCAAGCAATAAGAATAGGAATACGGTAAAAAAAGGATAACCCTATTGAAGTAATACCCAATGAAAGCCCCAACACCAGCAGCCAACTCGCAGCAAGGTTAGCATCACCACCCAAATTAATAACCGTTTGGTAAATGAGAGCAATAGTGCTCGCAAAACCAATAAGTACAGCTACAAACCCTGCAATAACAGAATTTAATACTCGATTGACTAACAAAGTGCAGCCTCCCATAATAATATCTATATGTATTGTTTATAACATTGTGCGCAATAGCGCACAAGGAGAATTAAGATCAGCCTTCCACATAACATTATCGGTCTTCAATTAAAGTCTGCACGAAGTAACAAAAGTTGGAGCCTAGACACTGCCAGTAAACATACTGGTGTATCAAAGGCCATGCTAGGACAAATAGAACGCGGAGAGTCTAGCCCTACGGTAAGTAAATTGTGGGAAATAGCAAATGGCTTTGAGCTACCACTGACATATTTTTTCGGTGAATTAGCCACAAACAATACCCTGCCTGAAAAGCTTATTACCGAACAAAGTATCGCGATTGCAACCTTGTTTCCGTTTGATCCTAAAACTAAAAGTGAAATTTTCTTACTTACATTAGAACCCTTACATCAACATATGTCGGTACCGCATAATACGGGTGTAATAGAACATCTCATCGTCATTGAAGGTGAAATGGAATATTACATTAACAACCAATGGCATCATTTAAAACAAGGTGAGTTTGTTAAGTTTAATGCTGATGTAGAACATGGCTATCGTAACCTTTCGGATAAAAAAACCACTTTTCATAATATGATTTTTTATACGGGTGAAGAAAAACAACCAACCTGAGTTGGCCGTTTTAATAAGCGCTACTTATTTAACTCTAACTTGGGTTATTTAGTAACATCTGTTTAGAAAACCCCTTATACAACAGAGGAATAATAAACAGAGTTAAAAAGGTTGCGCTAAATAAACCACCCACGATAACCGTTGCGAGCGGTTTTTGTATTTCGGCGCCAATACCTTGAGAAAGTAACATAGGAATTAAACCTAAAGCCGAGGTGAAAGCCGTCATCAAAACAGGCCTTAATCGTGAAATAGCACCGAAGCGTGTGGCCTCTTCAGCAGACTCACCTGATTTAACCCTTCTATTAATGCTTTCAACCATAACAACGCCATTTAATACCGCGACACCAAACAAGGTAATAAAGCCAACAGCACTTGGCACTGATAAGTATTGCCCTGAAAAATACAATGAGAATACACCACCAATAATAGCCAGAGGTACGTTGAGTAAAATAAGCCCTACTTGGCCTACAGAACCAAAAGAGAAATACAACAACAAAGCGATTAAGGCTAGCGAAACAGGTACTACAAGCATTAAACGATTTTGTGCTCGCTGTTGGCTTTCAAACTGTCCACCAATGGCAACAGAGTAACCAACTGGTAATTTAATATTACGCTTAATTTGAGTATTAATGTCTTTAACCACACTGCCCATATCTCGTCCTTGTACGTTAGCTTGTATAACAACACGTCTTTGTACGTCGTCTCGACGAATTTGAGGTGGCCCAGATTCAATATTTATCGTGGCTACATCTCCCAATCGTACCCAAGCACCTGACGGTGACTGTAATCGTAACTCAGCAAGACTCTCTTGATTTTTACGGAACGCTTTATCTAACCGAACGTAAATATCAAAGCGCTCATTACCATTAATAACTTGCCCTGCTACTTGGCCGCCAACGCCATTTTTCACTAACGACATGACATCATTTACGGATAATCCATAACGAGACAACTGCTGACGTTTAGGCGAAATAACCAGTTGCGACTCTCCCACTATTTGTTCCATGGCGACATCTTTAGTGCCTTCAACCGATTTCACTAACGTTTCTATTTCTTGCCCTTTACTTGCCAAAACAGCGAGATCAGATCCAAATAACTTTATCGCTAATTGCGCTTTGACACCTGAAAGTAACTCATCAACTCTATTTGCTATAGGCTGAGAAAAGTTAAAAAGTAACCCTGGATGTTGCTCTAACTTTACCTCCATTAATTGCTGTAATGCCATTCTATTTGATGCACTTTCCCATTCAGATATAGGTTTTAAACCTATATATATTTCAATATTATTAACCGGTTCGGGATCTCCACCAATTTCAGGACGACCAATACGACTGAGAGCATAATTAACTTCAGGAAAAGCCAATAGAATAGCTTCAATTTTGGGGGCTGTTTTTAATACCGTATCTAAGCTTGAAGAAGGTGAAAAGGTGACTCGTAAATTAATCGTGCCTTCCTCTAATTCTGGTACAAACTCAGTACCCATTCGAGGAATAATAACCAGCGTAATAACCACTAGAATAACTGTAAAGGTAAGTACCCACTTTTTATGAAGTAAAGACCAATTAAGGCTTTTAGCGTAAGCTTTTTCAAATACCGAAATTATAGATTTTTTAGGTAACGCAATGTTTTTATTAAACAAGATAGTCGCTAACGCAGGTACCACAAATAACGCCACCATCACGGATGCTATAATTGCGATCATTATACTTACGGCCATAGGCTGAAAAAGCTTAGCTTCAACCCCTTCAAAAGTAAACATAGGCGTAAAAACAACTAAGATAATCATCGCAGCAAAAAAGATTGGTTTAGCCACTTCTTTACAGGCTATTTGAAATAGTGAAATACTCGGTTTGAACTCATCAGCTTTTTTAGCAGAAGGATCTGTTACTGTTTTTTCGGCATCAGCCTGTTCGGTTAAGTGCTTAACAATATTATCAACCATAACTACCGAGCCATCTACCAACATACCAATAGCAACAGCAATACCACCTAATGACATTAAGTTAGCTGAAAGACCCAATAAGCTCATGGTCATTAATGCAATCGCGATAGAGATAGGTATAGAAATAAGCACTAAAACGGTGGCTTTTAAATCCATCAAAAAAAGCAGCAATATCACTACAATAAAAACAAAAGCAAGTACCAGTGCATCACTTACTGTTTTAATGGCTTGTTCAATTAACATGGCTTGGTTATATAACGGCTTAAAAGAAACACCTTTTGGTAAGGCTTGATCTATTAATTGTCTTTTCTCTTCAATACCGTCAATCGTATTTTTAGTGTTTGCTCCCATACGTTTAAGCACAACACCCGACATAACTTCGCCAAGAGATTCTATATTGCCTTGAACATCACGTTGCGACATAGTGACAGCGCCTTGTCTGATTTCGCTACCAAACTCAATACGGGCTACATCAGAAACTTTAACAACGATACCATCAATACTTTTTAAAGGAATTTGCCCTATTTCTGCTAAGCCTTTTTTATTAGCACTTAACCAACCTGTTCCTCTGATAACTAACTGCTCTTGGCCTCGATTCATATACCAACCGCCTACGTTAGTATTATTATCTTCAATCGCATCTACCACATCTTGTTGAGAAAGCTCATAGGCCAACAACTTAGACGGATTAACAACCACTTGATATTGACGAACTTCACCACCAAACGACAGCACCTCGGTAATACCATCAACAGGCATAAGTAATAATTTAACTACCCAGTCGTTTAAACTACGTAAATCCATGCTGTTAAAGCCAGAGTCTTGATCAGCAATCAATAAATATTGATAAACTTGCCCTAAGCCTGAAGTGTTCGGTCCAATTTCAGGTGTTCCCACAGAGTCAGGAATAAGCTCTTTAGCTGATTGCAAACGCTCAAATACTAGCTGTCTGGCAAAGTAAATATCTGTACCTTCTTTAAATACAACACTAATCCCCGACAAACCTGTTTTTGATATAGAGCGTACTTCTTCTACATTGGGCAAAGCGTACATAACGGCTTCAATAGGAAAGGTGATCAACTTTTCTACTTCTTCAGAAGCTAAACCGGGGGCTTCGGTATTTATTGAAACTTGTACATTAGTTACATCAGGAAATGCATCTAAATTCAGCTTTGGGATCACAAAGTAAGCGGCAAGCATTAAGCTACCAAGAGCAATAAGCACTAAAAATCGGTGTGCTATAGCCCAATCGATCATTCGATTAAACATAATAAAACTCCAATTATTTAATGGTTATGCGGGTCAAAGCCGCCTTTAGCTTGTTCTGATGCGATAAAAAAAGCACCTTGAGTCACTATTTTTTGACCTGAAGCTATGCCAATAATTTCACGCAGTGGTTGTGTTGAATCACCTAATGAACGCCCTAACTCGACTTCTTTAGCGACAAACAGTTGTGGTTTTTCTTCAATAAATACTACCCAATCACCATCAGGACTACGCATAAGGGCAGATTCAGGAACAGCTAAGATAGGTTCTTGGCTTAACGTATTAAAATATACGTCGCCAAACATACCTGAATGTAATTGATGGTTATTATTTTTAACTAAAAGCCTAACAATACGAGTTCTTGTTTTAGGATCTATGGTGTGAGTTTCTTGAATAACTTGTGCAGTAAAAATAGCGTTATTCACCACTAATTCAGCTTCCGTTCCAGCACTTAGTAATAACTTAGTATTGGGGGATAAGCTTGCCTCTACCCACAACGAACTTTCATCAGCCAGTACAACTAACGACTGCCCTGCTTCCATTCGTTGTCCCTGTTGAAACTCATCACTTAATACCAGTCCAGTCTGTTGAGCTTCTAAGGTGTATTCACCTAATGGCGAGTCTTTTTTAGCAGACAATTGCTTAATTGCCTTATCTGTTAAACCAAAGGCTTTTAAACGCGCGGTAGATGCTTCGTAGCGAGTTTTAACGTCTGAAGCGTATTTTTCACTCACCACTTGTGTGCTTAGTTTATTCACCCGATTATATTCGGCAAAGTTAATACGATAATCAGCTTGTTCTTGTGCAATAACTTCACTGAATAAAGTGACAAGAGGCTGATTTAAACTAACATGCTCTCCTAACGATATATGACGTTTTATTACTACCGAATCAACTCTAGGTGAAACAACATAGGTTGTATAACCGTTTGCTTTAAGTTCGGCAGGCGCATAAACACGACTATTTTGATGTTTAGCGATAACCACTTCGCTTTTAATTTCAGCCAGAGTTATTTGCTCTGACGATAATTTAACGCCAGCCTCTTCATGTTCGTCAGGCGTACTTTCAGTGTAATTAACTTCTTTTGGTGTTGTGCTTTTAGTTTCTTTTTTTACAGCATGATCATTATGATCATGCTGGTGTTCATCTTGTGCAACTGAAACCGCTGGCACAATAGCGCATACAATAGGTAAAACTATAGATAACGTAAGGACTCGACATAAGCCATTAGCAAATTTGTTGTTCATGATTGTTCTCTTAATTTATATAAAAAGGATGATTAACTTTCGATAACCACTGGTTTTATTTAAATTAAGCGATAGGAGGGCGTAGCTTATTATCTACAATATGGGTTCTGGCTAATTCTATATAGTAAAAAGCAAAGGCACCGTTAAGCACTTCATCAGGTAAAGCTGAAGTTGAATGTACCCAATGCATATGAGAACCATGACAATGACCACAATGGTGACAATCTTTTTCATTGTGGTCGGCACTATCAGTACTACCCGTTAATGAACTTTGTTCTGAAGAGTATTTTGAATTTAAATGGCTTTGGTGGGAGTGTTCTATCTTTAAATGCTGTAAATCAGGTTGATGAATTTCTTGATTGTTGGCCAACACAATAAACGACTGCATAGCGATGCAGCAGAGTAATAGGTAATGTAAGCACGATTTAATCATAAAATTTAATTATAAAAACGTAGTAATAAAATAAGGAGTATTAAGAATCAACGACTTGAGCATAACACTGTCGCGATATATTCAACAACAAAGAATAATTACAAAGTATGTCAAAGAAGCTTAAAACAAAAAGCCAGTAAAATTACTGGCTTTAGTGGATAAGTTACGTACAGCTAAATGATAAAATAGAGCTTATTTTACCGTAACTTTTGCAAACTTACGCTTACCTATTTGAAACACAGCACACGTGCCTACTTCAACGGCAAGTTTGTTATCTACAATTTTTTCGCCGTCAATTTTTGCTGCACCTTGTTTGATCATGCGCATCGCTTCAGACGTACTTGCTGCTAACCCTGCGTCTTTAAATAAATTAGCGATAGCAATACTTCCATCTTCAGCCGTTACGTCTACTTCAGGAATGTCATCTGGCATCGCCCCCTTTTGGAAACGATTAATAAACTCTTGATGAGCGGCTTCTGCTGCACTCTCATCATGAAAACGAGTGATTAATTCTTTCGCTAACGTAATTTTAATATCGCGAGGATTAGTACCATTTTCAATATCGGTTTTAAACGCTTCAATTTCAGCTATTGGCCTAAAACTTAATAAATCAAAGTAACGCCACATGAGTACATCAGAAATAGACATAACTTTACCAAACATTTCTGTAGGGCTGTCAGTAATACCAATATAGTTATTTAATGATTTAGACATTTTTTGAACGCCGTCTAAACCTTCTAATAACGGCATCATTAATACAGTTTGCGGACGTTGCCCTTCAGACTTTTGTAATTCACGACCCATTAATAAATTGAATTTTTGATCAGTACCGCCTAATTCCACGTCAGATTCTAAAGCAACAGAATCCCAACCTTGTACTAACGGATACATAAATTCATGTATAGCTATTGCTTGGCCGCCAGCATAACGCTTTTTAAAATCGTCACGTTCCATCATTCGAGCAACAGTTTGACGAGAAGCCAGCTTTAACATACCAGCCGCACCTAACTTATCCATCCACGTAGAGTTAAAAGCTACGGTAGTTTTAGCAGGGTCTAAAATTTTAAACACTTGCTCTTTATACGTTTCAGCGTTTGATAGCACATCTTCTTTTGTTAACGGCTTACGAGTAACATTTTTACCCGTTGGGTCGCCAATCATACCAGTAAAGTCACCTATTAAAAAAATAACTTCGTGTCCAAGCTGTTGAAATTGACGCAACTTATTAATAAGAACCGTATGGCCTAAATGCAAATCTGGTGCTGTAGGATCAAAACCCGCTTTAATTTTTAAAGGTTTACCTTTCTTTAATTTTGCAAGTAATTCATCTTCTAGCAAGATTTCTTCTGCACCGCGTTTAATTTCGGCAAACGCTTGGCTGACATCAGTCATTAATGGCTCCAATTGGGATAATTTGTAAGATTTTATAGGCGAATTCTACTGCACTTTTTGCTTAGGATAAAACCCTATAGCTGTTGTATTTGCTTTTTTTTGTTATAGTTAGTAGTTCGCCAAAACACAAAACCTATACAATAGAAGTTAAATCATTGAATATTATAAAGAATTACTTTTTAGAGTTACCTAAAAAACATAAAATTATAATTAGCGTATGTACTGCTATATTCATGGTATTGCTAATTTTGCCTTCAGAAAAGGCTAAAGCCGGTCGTCAATCTCAAGAAACCGCATTAGAAATAGGTAAAAGATATCAATTAACGGTGCCTGAATCAGGTGTACCTGTGTTAGATGAAACAGTTGTTGGTTCAAATAACGATTCTCTCGATTCAACAAAAACAGATGAACCTAATAATAACCAAGAACCTGAAACGGTTATTGAAGATGCTAGTGAAACTTATACATGGGATACCGCTAAAGTAAAAAGTGGTGATTCTTTAGCTAAAATTCTTAAACGTTTAGGCTATAGCGCACGCACAACCTATGAGCTAAGTATTGCTGAAGGTAAAGATACAAAATTACTAAAAAGATTAAATATAGGCGACACACTTCATATTGCTAAAGACGATACAGGTAAACTCGTTGCTCTTACTTACCCACTAACTAAAACTGATACCTTATTTGTTAATTGGATAGATGAACAATATCAGTCTCATATTGAAACAAAAACTGTTGAAATTAGAGAAGCAACAGCGCATGGAGTTATCAAGTCTAATTTCTGGAGTGCAGGTATTGCTGCTGGTTTAGACGATGCACAAATTATAAACCTAGCAAATATTTTTGGTTGGGATATCGATTTTGCTTTAGACATAAGATCGGGTGACAGCTTTCACGTAGTTTATGAAAATAAATATGTGGATGGCGAATTTATTGGGGCAGGTAAAATATTAGCGGCTGAATTTATTAACCAAAACGAACCTTTTCAAGCAATACGTTTTAGTGATGGAGAGTATTACTCTGCAACGGGTAAAAGTATGCGTAAAGCGTTTTTACGTGCGCCTGTTAATTTCAGATACATAAGCTCTAACTTTAACCCTAAACGCTTCCACCCTATTCAAAAAAGAGTTAAACCACATAACGGCACTGACTATCGAGCTAAAACAGGTACACCTGTTGTTGCCGCGGGTAACGGCAAGGTTACTCATTCAACCTATAACAAATACAACGGTAACTACGTATTTATCCAGCACGGTAATGGCATTGTGACTAAATACCTGCATTTTTCAAAACGCACAGTTAAAGCAGGACAACGTGTTAAACAAGGGCAAGTTATTGGTTACGTTGGTTCTACAGGTATGTCTCAAGCTCCGCATTTACATTACGAATTTTTACTCAATGGCGTACACCGTAACCCTAGAACTGTAAAATTACCTAATGCCAATCCATTAGATAAAAAATATAAAGCAGAGTTTGCCGCTTTAGCTGCACGACGTATGGCTGAGCTTGAAGGCTCTCGTCAAGCAATGTTAACGATGCAAAAAGCTGATTCTAAATCGTAATGACTGTAAACCAAAGTCAGCTTTATATTGGTATTATGTCTGGCACAAGTGCTGACGGTATAGATTTAGCTTTAGTTGACTTTTCTACAGGTAAACCTAAGCTTATTTCCAGCTATTACCAAGGGTATAACGAAACAACCTACAAAAAAATTACTGAGCTTTATCAGCCTAATACTAATGAAATAGATAAAGCTTTTACTTTAGATGTGTTGTTAGCCAAACAGTTTGCACAAGCTATCAACCAGTTTGTTTCACAAGAAAATATAGATATAAACACAATTGCCGCTATTGGTAACCATGGGCAAACCATCAGGCACAGACCAAGTATCACCTCAGAAATAGCCACCCCTTTTACACTACAAATAGGCTGTAACCAAACCTTAGCTACCTTAACAGGCATAAAAGTCATTGGTGACTTTAGAACCAAAGACATGGTGTTAGGTGGTCAAGGAGCGCCTCTAGTGCCAGCTTTTCATAAAGCCTTGTTTCCTAACGAACCACAAGATGTTTTTGTTATAAACATTGGTGGAATTGCTAATGTGACCTTTCTCCCGGTAGATAAAAGCAAATCTATACTCGGCTTTGATACAGGCCCTGGAAACGCGTTAATCGACGATTGGTATAAAACTCACAAACAAGGAAGGTTCGACAATAATGGCGAATGGGCACAATCAGGTAACGTTAATACCGCGCTTTTAAATCACTTTCTAAAGGACGATTATCTCACATTGTCTGCCCCCAAAAGTACAGGCAGAGAGTATTTTAATATGGACTGGGTTAATAAGAATATATCTCAGTTTTTACAAAGTTCCGCATCAAATTTAGCACAAGAAAAACAGCTACTAGCTGAAGATATTCAAGCCACATTAACGGCGTTAACTGCGCAAACCATAACCGATCAAGTACGATTATTAAGTACGAAAGCCAACGTATACTTATGCGGTGGTGGCACCCTAAACACATACCTATTTAACCTTATAAAACAAAATCTTATCAATTTTAACGTTACCAGTAGCGACACAATTAATATAAATAGTGATGCATTAGAAGCTTCTGCTTTTGCTTGGTTTGCCTATGCTTTTGATAAAAAAATTACAGGCAACATTCCAGCGGTAACAGGGGCTAGAAAAGAAGCCGTCTTGGGTATTGAATACCAACCTTAAAAAAGCCTAGATATAAAAAGTTTTATCTCTATAATGATCTGTCCCTGTTTAAAAAACAGACGCACATTGCGGTTAGATTGAACTATTATTATTACTCACAATCTAAATGTGTACCTTTAGCAATTAATGATAATTAAGGTTGAGGAGGAACAATGCAATTTAACGATATTCACATAGGAATGAAATGCGGGAGCAAGAAAGGTAGTGGTACAGTTACCTGGATTGATGGTTCAACACGTAGAATTTACATGGCCGATACAAATAATAATAAAAATTTTGACGTTGATTTTGAAGAATTAATCGACGATCCACAAGCCCATAACCGAGAAGATACTTACTATTAATTTACAGTAACACCCACAAAAATAGCTCTATTAATGAATTCTGACAATGCCCTTAAGTGTTTATAAATCACCTAAGGGCATTTTTAATGCTTATATCTAAATATCACACCCTATATTCCTTAATAATATTAAAAATACATTCTAATTATTTCGCATAACTTTAGAATATATGCTCTAATCGCGCTACTCAAAATAGACCTCCTTTTTAGGACTATTTTTCTTATAAAACGCATCTACTTAGAGTTAACTAAAATGGTTGAATATCTTCTTATTTCTTTTGCTATCCTTGCTTTATTAAGTATTGTTTTTGAAGAAATAACACACATAAATAAAGCTAAAACAACATTATTTTTTGGGTGTATTTCATGGATAGCATTATTCATCAATGCACAACCAGGAGAGCATTCACTACTTAATCATCAACTTGAAGAAAACCTATTAGAAATAGCAGTATTGTGGTTATTCTTAATGTCTACAATGACCTTTGTTGCATATTTAAATGCAAAAGGCGTAATACAAACAGCGGTGCAAAAACTATTTCCAGCTAAGCTATCTAAGCGCAGGTTGATGCTATTAGTTGCCCTCTTCTCACTCGTTTTATCTGCTATTTGCGACAACGTAACTGCTACGCTAGTTACCTTAACCTTATTGCAATCTTTCGATTTAGATAAAAAAACCAAACTCAAAATGGCAGTATTAACTATTTTTGCCGTGAACTCTGGCGGTGTTTCATTAATCACGGGTGATGTTACTACCTTGATGATATTTTTAGATGGCCACTTACAAATTTCTGAATTACTTATATTGCTTGTTCCTGCCGTAGCAAGTGTGTTCTTTTTAGCGATTATTCTTTCTTTTGGAACTAAAGGTCAAGCCTCCATAGAGCCTTGTGAAAGAAGCTATGAGCCAGTTGACATTATTATTGCTGCTATCTTTTTTAGTACGATCGTATTAACCATGGCACTGAATATTTTCTTTAAAATACCACCCGTTTTAACCTTTATGGGGGGGCTTTCTATTATGTTTTTAGTGGGAAGAACATACAGAACCGATACTGAAGAAACAGAAATATTAGATTACGTACGCAAAATAGAATACGA
Source organism: Pseudocolwellia agarivorans (assembly GCF_002000085.1). Classification (GTDB taxonomy): domain Bacteria; phylum Pseudomonadota; class Gammaproteobacteria; order Enterobacterales; family Alteromonadaceae; genus Pseudocolwellia; species Pseudocolwellia agarivorans. The sequence continues at coordinate 6,326 of NZ_MUZU01000014.1, read as the reverse complement.
CACTTTATTATTCTTTTTAGGCATTTTATTAATTGTTGGTATGTTGAAAGAGATTGGGGTTTTAGAATTAATCACTGAAATTTACAGCAAATTTGATCCTAATGTTTCAAGCTTTTTAGCCGGTATTGGCTCTGCTTTACTTGATAATGTTCCTTTAACTGCCGCGTTATTAAAAGCGGAACCAACGTTAACAACACCTGAATGGTTAGGCTTAACTTATGCGGTGGGTGTAGGTGGTTCATTACTTGTTATAGGCTCTGCAGCAGGTATTATTGCCATGAGCAAAATGAAAGAGATTACCTTTTTGTCATACTCTAAATACATACCCGCTTTATTTTTAGCTTACGCTTTTGGTTATTTAGTAACTATAGGGTTAGCGCAATATATCTATTAGGCGATCAAATAGGATTGATACCTCACGAATGTGAGGTATTTATCGTTATAAATAATGATTCACTCAGCCGAGATTAAATAAAAATTTCGCCAACCATATAGCCTACAGCGGTTCCAGTTAAAACTACACGTTCAGCTTTTACTTCACATAATACAGTTCCACCTCTTTTTGAAACTTGTGCGCCTGTAAGTTTAGACTTTGCTAATTCTTTCTCCCAATATGGAGCAAGCTCGCAATGAGCAGAACCTGTAACAGGATCTTCATTCACTCTTAATTTTGGAAAAAAGCTACGGCTAACAAAATCTGCCTTATTACCTTCAGCAGTAACAACCACACCACGTAAATCCAGATCTAACCATTTTGAAAAGTCAGGCGTAAGCTTGCGTATCTCTTCTTCACTATTTAACACAACAATATAATCAAAAGCAGCCATCACCTGTTTAGGTAAAGTATTTATTCCTAAACCTTTTAATAATGCTGATGAAGCCTTTACTGTTTGGGGCATTGAGGCAGGAAAATCCATACTAAAGCCCTGAGCACTTTTACTGACCACTAACTCGCCACTTTTCGTTATAAAAGTAACTTCTGACTTAGTAAAACCCAAGTATTCATAAAGCACATACGCTGTAGCTAAAGTCGCATGACCACATAAATCAACCTCTTCCATTGGCGTAAACCAACGTAGGTGAATTGATTGTTCTGACATGACAAAAAATGCCGTTTCAGATAAGTTGTTCTCTTCCGCTATTTTTTGTAGTAGTTCGTCATCTAGCCATTCAGTTAACGGACAAACAGCCGCAGGATTGCCTTCAAAAGCATTCGATGCAAAAGCATCAACTTGATAAATTTTCAATTTCATAAGAGTTTATTCATTCGCTTATTTACTAATATCAAATAGCATAATAAAAATCCTCACCTAAAGACATATAAGTACACAATACTTTTATTATTATGCGCTAATCTCAATAAGTTCCTATTTACTTTGGGTAAAACATCTATAATCACTTGATTCTTCGTTAACCATAATTAAAAAGGCCACAATCATGAATACTAAAATATATAAAAGAGTACTTTCGCTCACTGATAACTTAATGTCGGCTGCTGAAGAAGAAAATCAAACAAGATTTGATGGTTATTATTTAGAGTTAAAACAACTGTGTGAAGAACATGACAATACAGATAAAGACCATCCTGTACAGTGGGAAACCCTTGGTGATTTTACTGACGACTTAACTCTAGCGGTTACTATTTATGAACGCGCCTTATTAAAAGCTGAAGCGATTAATTCTAAAGATTTTCGATCATCGATCAGCTTTTCAATTGCAACATTAAAGATAGAACTAGGTGATAAAACAGGTGCTATTGAACATTTAGAAAAAGCAAAAATTAGCTGTAATAAAATTGTAGATAAAGAATTAAAAGCTGAGATTCATGATTTACTGGAAGAATTAAAAAATTCATAAACAGAAAACCCAGTAATTATACTAAAATCCAAAAAGTACTTGGTTCAAGCTTTGGTACCTTAATGACACATCAATGATAGCTGCAGGTAAATTAATTAAAGGTCAAAAATCGATTAAGGTAACAGAGGTTCCTAAATTACTACAGGCAGCACTCGATGCAATGATGAGCCGTGGTGGCGCTAGTTTAGGCGATAAAACAGTATTGGATTCTATCAGCGAGATGATTGTATTAATGGACAAAGCGCAAACGAATGATGTGGTAACGGCTAGGATAACGCTCCTATGGAAAGAGTTTTTAGATGCCTGAAAACTGAATGGGTACCGACAACCAGTGACACAAATTTAGAGTATGCTAAATAAGACATTAGCGGTTATTCTATGAGCTATTAATTTACCAAAACCGCTTTCATTTAATTAGGGTTTGACTCCAGTAATCGCTGAAGAAAAACCCTATTTAACGTCCAAGATAAGTTCCCTAATTTCGCAGTAGTTAGATATTAGATTCAAATCCCCTCATAAAATCTTCTTTATAAGGCGATTACTTCACGCACTACTCCTGCGCGTTGTCCATTTACCGTAATTTCAATTTCAGACGCATCGTTTGTTTTCTCTACAATCAATTCAACAAACTTAATGTTTCTTCCACCTTCGGTACGATTTTTCTGAGTAACTTTCGCATTTTTCCAACCGGCCAAATGACCCAACACTAATCCAGAACGACCATATAGTTTACCAGTCTCTGCTCCTGTCATAGCCAATACAGAAGCACCGGAACTTTCCACTGTTAGAAATATTGGCATAACCATTTCTGTGGTGAGCGCGCGATTTGTTACATTAGTGGGCATAAAGCCCGTATTCGATATTTTCACGATTATTTTATACTGATTTTTCTTTAAAACTTTAACATCGGTATCAACTTTTAAATAAGGGAGTTTTTGCCACACTTGTAGCAACCAAGTGGTAATTTCATCAGCGACCCGCTCCACATATTTTCCCATTGGGTTATTGGGCATGGGTTTGTTCCAACCTCCTAGCTCAACTTTCCCTAAATCAGGATGCTTAACTTCATACCAGTCAGTCCATACCTCGCGGCCAAAATTCTTAAGCGCCCAATCGATTTTTTCGCCTTCTGGTGCACCGATTAACGCTTTTTGATTTTTATCAAATGGGAAATTCCACAACTCCGGTACAAAAGAAAATACACCAAGGTGCTCATAAGCCCAGTCCATCAATATGCCCGTACGGGGTGTTCCTGGTTTCCCTCCAGACTTACTCCTTTCCCACGGTGTCCATACGGGCCCATTAGTAACATTGGAATATAGTTTTCCCAGAGTTTTATAGTAGTTTAAATCTTGCAGATCCATCATGTCGTCAGTATTGACGGATGAGGGCCGATATAAATGGTTTCCCGTCGAATGTAGATCGATAATCATACCGATATTTGGGTGATCAAAATAAAATTCAGCCAGACTTCGAGTCTCAATTTCAGAAAGCGGGTAGGGTCCAGCCCATTCCTGCGCATACTCTTGCCTCCAATGTGCTGGCCAGTTTCTATTTGGGTCAACCCCCCCTACAGCATCCTCATTAATCAATCCATCTTGGTCGTTGTCTATCCCTTCTCGTGGATACAAATCATAAAAAGGGCCATCGTGATTCACAGCTAAAGGATCACGAGTAACCATGACACGAGAATCTTCTTTGCTCAGCTGGTACGCGCCCTGTGGGTTTCTTACACGCATCTGTAGTACGCGACCGTCACCGTCGATATCCTCCTGATCATCTTCGTCAAAGAGACCATCGTTATCATTATCGTACGGACGCGTAGTAGAATCCCGAACACTAATAGGAAGGTGATGATAGCGCTCCGATTGATCCGGAATAAGGTTTGGCAAAAGATACAACGTATAATTGTCAACCAGTCTGGTGATATTTTCATCAATCCCGTATTTGGTCAATAATTTGTTAAGTAAGTACATTGCCGACTGCGTGGAAATTATCTCATCTGAGTCAATGCCGCCTTGTACATACAACGCTGGCTTGTCCTCACTAGCCCCTTTTTCTGAATTCGTAACAGTGACAAGCCAAAGCTCTCTGCCCTCGTAACTTTTCCCAATGGAAGATAGCGAGGTTAATTTTGGATTATTGGATGTCCAATTTTTTAAAGAATTAGTCATCTCCTTATAATCCATGTAGTCCGCCCATTGAACGTCCTGAGCCACAACGCCAGTATGTATGCTAAACAGAGCAGAAAACAACAGTGATAACCAAAAGACACGTGCTTTAGAACCTATATTCGCCAACATTAGTAATTCCTCAGAGTAGTTTATCATTACAAGGGCATTTGGCCTCCAGAGCAGTCCACAAGTTAATATGAACTGCAATTATACCTTTGAGCCTCGTTTTATCGTGAATATAGATTATTTTTTCTTTGGTCTATATTCGAGAGTCTCGGTCGACTCGGCGGCGGATATTATACCGCGGGCCTCAAGCGGAATTCTCTTTAAATCACTTCCCTCATGCATCCGCAGTTGATCCATAAGGTGAGGATTACCACGGCCTTGAGGATCGATGAACTTGCTCTGACCTCCTGTCTCTACCACCGAATAAAGCGCTCTATTCTTACTGTCCATCTCCATTAATCCAATCCAGTACTCGCCACCGTTGTGAGGTGCCATTGCTGGCCCGAGGCCCAGCTGTGAAAACAGACGTGTTCTGCGTGCATTATTATCAACGGACTTCCGTTCAGGCGTCTTCGCCGAAGGGTCGTAATACTTCCAGAAGATGGGCAATTTCCATTCCGCCATATCCTTATTCGGAAATTCTCCGCTAACTTTGGCAATAGTTGCCTTGATCGTATCGACGATAAGCTCGTTTCTGTCCCGTCCATTGAAATAATCAACTCCAAGTGGTGCGCCCGCGTCACGGCCCTGGAAAGCACGAAGCAACAAGCTAGACTGGTAGGTCAGATAACGCCCCTCATCGATCGTTTTCCACCAAGTGCCGATATCGTCTTCAAATATCATACTCGGCGCAACTTCGAGCCAAGTTCGGTATAACGTCAAGCCGGGGTTGTCATACTTCTGGTCTAAATTAAGGTCTTGATACAGCCCATCAAAGCTCAGCATTAACTCACCTGCCTGCTTAACCTCAGGATCGTCGCTCACCTCAATCGCTTTACTTATATAAGGCGCGAAAAAGTCTGGCGAAGCCAAGTTGCGGTCGATGGCACCAAAAGCGCTGAATATTTTGCGATTAAATTCGCGCATATCAAGAAGGGTCAGTGGCTGCTCAGTAGACGCCAAGCGATCACCGAGCCAGGTACGAAAAGTCGCACCAAAACGGGAGTTATTCCCCTCCGGCATCCAAGTAGTTGGCTTACTGTTCCACGCGTAAATGTAACCTTGACTGGGGTTGATTACCCTTGGTTTCTCATCTGGCGTAAAAAAACCTGTCCATTCATATTCGCCAGTACCGGGAGTCGGAAGCCGCGGATCAACATTGGCGGCCTTCTTTGGAATGGCACCTACCTCAAAATAGGCAATCTGTCCATCTTCGCCTCCGTAGCAAACGCCGACATTCCAGCCCATTTTATCCACGCCCTTGGTTTTGAAGTCTTCAAGGTTTTTTGCCCGACCCATCTCGGCCATAGCAGCCCAAGTATCAAGTTGCTTACCATGCAGACCCATCTTTTCAGAATAGGCGACGCCATTGCTCACATCCCACGCGATCACTGGGCCGTGGATTGTTCTTGCCACCTCATGAGTAACCGGCGCAGCATCTTTAACCTGAATAGTCTCCGTACGATGCTCCATCTTTTTCCAAGCACCCTTGTACCAATATTCATAGCGGTTGTTGGGATTGAGCTTTTCGGCGAATACCGTGTCAGCCTCACTCTTTCCTGAAACCATCAGCCAGCCATGCTGTGCACCGCGGCCCATAATTGGCAAGCCTATGTTTGACGTAACAAAACCTGCGTTATCAAACCCTCCACCTTTGAGGTGGATTTCAGGGCCATCTGACGTCGCTTGCAACATCAGCACCTTGCCGCTGGCGGATTTTTCTGGACCTATCACTAGGCAACGGCTTGCTTCCGAAGGCAGATCGGATTGTAACGTCCGAACATTGGTTAAGTCGGCACCTTTTTTCTGTCCAAGCTGAACAGGTGAAAAAACGGGTTTTGGCATTGGCCGCGTTGGCGCAAGATCTTCACCCTCAGCGATGACGGTGGGGGAATCAGGGTCGGAAATTGGCACAACATCGTTGAAAATCTGCCAGCCCTGCTTCTCCCCGTAGCGAGCTATCATTTCAGTGAGGAATTTCAAGTTGTTGATCTCAAACGTATCACGGCCTTGTGGCAATGAAGCGATCATTGCGAGATATTCTACAAGGCTCCAACGCGTTGGCTCGATACCCCAACGGATAAACTCAATCGGCGTTTTATTCTCTGGGTCAGCATTTACCTCATCGAT
>NZ_MUZU01000013.1 GCF_002000085.1 Pseudocolwellia agarivorans | reverse complement strand
TTAGCGGATAGGACAATCATTCGTCTTGTTTAATTAACTTTATTTCAAACACAAAAAAAGCCTCAACATTTCTGTTAAGGCTTTCTCTTGTAATTGGTGAGCTGACCACAAGCCGCTGAGTTTAGGTTTAGCGGATAGGACAATCTTCGTCTTGTTTAATTAACTTTATTTCAAACACAAAAAAAGCCTCAACATTTCTATTAAGGCTTTCTCTTGTAATTGGTGAGCTGACCACAAGCCGCTGAGTTTAGGTTTAGCGGATAGGACAATCATTCGTCTTGTTTAATTAACTTTATTTCAAACACAAAAAAAGCCTCAACATTTCTGCTGAGGCTTCCTCTTGTAATTGGTGAGCTGACCGTAAGCCGCTGAGCTTAGGTTTAGCGGATAGGACAATCTTCGTCTTGTTTAATTAACTTTATTTCAAACACAAAAAAAGCCTCAACATTTCTGTTAAGGCTTTCTCTTGTAATTGGTGAGCTGACCGTAAGCCGCCGAGTTTAGGTTTAGCGGATAGGACAATCATTCGTCTTGTTTAATTAACTTTATTTCAAACACAAAAAAAGCCTCAACATTTCTATTAAGGCTTTCTCTTGTAATTGGTGAGCTGACCGTAAGCCGGGTTTTGTCTAGGACAATCATTCGTCTAGGCCTTAAATCGCTCTAAGGCTCAAGCAACCTACCCGGTTTCAACGCGAGCCACGCCATATGAAACCCTATTTGGTCTTGCTCCGGGTGGAGTTTACCCTGCAACCAACTGTTACCAGTGGTCCGGTGCGCTCTTACCGCACCCTTTCAGCCTTACCTGTTCCGCAAGCGGTCATCGGCGGTCTTCTCTCTGCTGCACTTGTCGTCGGCTTGCGCCGCCCAGGCGTTACCTGGCACCCTGCTCATTGGAGCCCGGACTTTCCTCCCCTCTACCCGTATACTTAATGTCGAAACATGAAATACAACGATAAAGCAGCGATTGTCTGGTCAACTCGCGCCGCATTCTACAGTAAAGCGTCGCTATCACCAATAATAAAATAGTTTATTTGCGCTTAGTCTTTTAGCGACAAAGCAATATCGTAAAGTGCATTTTTCTTCACACCGTAAATTTCTGCGGTTATTGCACATGCTGTTTTAGGTTTCATTTCTTTCAACAAAAGCTTTAAGGTATCAATAACTTTAGGAGATATCGCATTAGGATCAACTTTATACCCTTCAATAATTAATACCATTTCACCTTTTAATTGATTCGGGTCTTCATTCAACCATGCCAGTAAATTTTCAGCTGTATCTGAATAAATCGTTTCAAAGGTTTTAGTTAATTCACGCGCAATAACAACGTAACGCTCTCCACCTAAAACAGTCACAATGTCTGATACGGTATCTATCGCTCGTCTGGGTGCATCATAAAACACCATGGTTCGTTCTTCATTCGCTAGCTCTGATAATGTTGCTTGGCGAGCACCTGATTTAGACGGTAAAAAACCTTCAAATGAAAATCTATCGGTAGGTAAGCCTGCTACAGACAATGCAGCAATAGCGGCACATGCTCCTGGAATAGGAGATACTTTTAATTTTTGTTGGCGACAGTACCTAACTAGATGAAAGCCTGGGTCACTGATCAGTGGCGTACCTGCATCAGAAACAAGCGCAATACTTTTCCCTTCAGATAACAAATTACCAATATGCTCTTGTCGTTGACGTTCGTTATGATCATGCATCGACATTGTTCTATTTTTAATACTATACGCCGATAATAGTTTTTGAGTATGGCGAGTATCCTCACATGCAATTAAATCCACTTGACTAAGAACGTCTAAAGCTCTTTGAGAAATATCAGTTAAGTTGCCAATTGGTGTGGCTACAATATACAAAGTGCCTGCGTCGATAGATGTTTGCATGTAATATGTTCGCTTTAGTTGAGACTAACGTGGATGACGTTTATTATAAGGGTATATTATAAAGCATGGATTGATGATAAGTGACCCAAACAACATTATATTTTTTTTCAAAACGGATTTTATCAGTTTTTATAACCGTGCTGATAGTTTCAAGTTGTGCTACACCTAAAAAAGTAAGCAAATCAACTCCGCCAGTTACGATAAATAAAATATCAGAAGTAACTGAACAAACGGTTACGGCTAGCGATTATTTACGCCAAGCAGAAAAGGCATCCCCACAAGCAGCTATAGCGTTAATGCTAAAAGCAGCTAACACCTATAATACCGAGAAAAAACCAGTAAAATCATTATGGCTCGCGGGCGAACTCCACAAGTTACCTTTGAGTGACTCACAAAACTTTGAAACGCTTCTAGTAAAAGCAGCAAGTTTACTTGCTTTAAATAAACTTAAAGATGCAGAAGAACAGCTATTACTTGCAAACAAGCTTATAGACGAAAATCGAATCGCAGCTAACTACCAATATTACCGCTTAGCTTCTGTTATCGAAAAAAATAAAAATAACCCTATCCGTTCAAACTCTGCTGCTTTACTTGCCTTTAGTTTAAACGATAACGTAGTTACCGACGACATAATGAATTTATGGAATAATTTAAGCACCCTCTCTAGCTGGGAATTACAACAGTTAAAAAAACAACAACTACCTTATTTTGATGGTTGGTTAGATTTAATTACCAAAGCGAATAAATGGGGAGACAACAAATTTATACTCGATCAACAAATCATTAAATTTCAATCGCAATATTCTAATCACCCAGCTAACTTTATTGCTGAACAACTACTACTTGTAAGTGAAATTGAAGCGCCTTTAGTTAAAAATATCGCCGTATTACTCCCCCTTTCAGGGCAACACAAAAGTATTGGTGAAATAGTTCAACAAGGTGTTTTAGCGGCATACACAAATAACGACATTAGCTTAACTTTTATTGATACCAACAAGCTCGACTTCACTACACTCGGTTTACGTTTTACTGACGAAGAAATAGATCATGTTATTGGGCCAATTCTAAAGCCCAACGTTGATCAGTATATTGCGCAAGCCGATATTGAACTGCCTTCATTATTATTGAATATTCCCACCTTAGATATATTAGGTGTGAATCACTTTGCCTTTTCAATGAAAAGAGAAGATGAAGCAATTCAAGCAGCAACCGTACTGTCGAACAAAAACTACAAGCACCCTGTGTTATTTTCAACACAAGACAATGTCAGCAGAAAAATAGCCTCATCTTTTGCAAATAAATGGCAGTCTTTAACGGGGACTATGCTTGAAGTTGTAATACTTGAAGCTAATGAAAACATGCAAAAGTCACTCAAATTAAGTTTAGACATTGATGTAAGTAAAGCTCGAATCAGAAACCTTGAAGCACAAATAAGACAAAAAATAGAAACTGAAAATCGTAATAGACGTGATATCGACATGATATTTATTGCCGCTCCCACTACACATACGCGCTTAATAAAACCATTTATAGATGTGAACACCAGTACCTATTCAAATACAATTCCTATGTTTGCAAGCTCGTTAAGCTATGACGGTTCAAATGATGATGCAGAGATCAGAGATTTAGCAGGGCTAACTTTTTCAGAAATCCCTTGGCTTTTAGATAGCCAATGGCAAAACAAAGAAGCCAACACAACAAGCCAAAATTTATGGCCTAACCGATCTGAAAGTTTACAACGTATTTATGCACTAGGTTACGACAGCTTATTTGTGGTATCTAAACTAAAACAACTGAAAGAACTCCCATATTTACGACACTACGGACAAACAGGAGAATTAAAAATGGGAGCAGATAATATTATTTCTCGAAGCCTTCTCTGGGGACAATACACTAATGGAACAGTTAAAGAAGTGGATATGGAATAAAAAGCAAACCACTACAGATACAGGTAGAATAACGGAAGATTTTGCCTCTGAATATTTAATTTTACAAAATTTAACATTATTGGATCAAAATTTTCATAGCAAGTACGGTGAGATTGATCTTATTATGCTTGATAACAACATGTATGTGTTTGTAGAAGTAAAATATCGAAAAAATGATCAATTTGGCGGTAGCTTAGTTGCTGTAAGTCCAAGCAAACAACAAAAATTGCGCCTTTGTGCTAAATATTATCTGCAACAAAAGCAATTAAATGAATATAATACACCTTGTAGATTCGATATAGTCGCATTAGAAGGTGACATAAAAAACCCTAATATTAACTGGCTTAAAAATGCCTTTTAATACCTAACGGAACTTAATAACGCCATGTTAGAAAGAATAAAAAGTAACTTTACACAAAGTATTCAAACCAAAATTGCAGCGAGTGAAGTGCTTGCAGGCCCTATTGAACAAGCAAGTACAATTATGGTTCAAAGCCTTTTAGCTGGAAACAAAATCCTCTCTTGTGGTAATGGCGGTTCTGCAGGTGATGCTCAGCATTTTTCAGCTGAATTACTTAACCGATATGAAACTGAACGTCCACCATTACCGGCTATCGCATTATCTACTGACACATCAACGTTAACTTCAATCGCTAACGATTATCACTATGATGAAGTTTTTTCTAAGCAATTAAGAGCCTTAGGCAATAGTGGGGATGTGTTATTAGCCATATCAACCAGCGGTAACTCTCGTAACGTAATAAAAGCAATTGAAGTTGCTGTATCTAAAGATATTCCTATTATTGCACTTACGGGTAAAGACGGTGGCGATATAGCCGGTTTATTAGGTGAAAACGATGTTGAAATACGTGTTCCTTCAGCACGAACGGCACGTATTCAAGAAGTACATCTACTTGTTATACATTGTCTGTGTGACATCATAGACACAACTTTATTTCCACAAGCGGAAGATTAATATGCGCTTCAAAAAAACCGTACTGGTATTAACCTGTATAGGTATTTTACAAGGCTGTGCTGCAGCCGCTGTTGTCGCGATTGTTGGTGGTGCAAGCGTTGCAACCGACAATCGCACGTTAGGTAAACAAATTGATGACCAACGTATTGAACTGGTTGCTCATAATGAACTCACTAAGCTTACAGAGCTACATGAGTATACAAATATTCAAGTAGTTAGCGTAAATGGTAGCGTATTAGCTGTTGGGCAATCCCCTAATACAAGACTACGCGATTTAGCCATGCAAACGTTGAGCAATATTAATGGCGTTTTAAAAGTACATAACCAAATAAGAATTGGTAATACTGTTTCAGCAACAACAAAAAGTAACGACTTATGGTTAACTTCAAAAGTAAAAGCTGCCCTACTTGCTAACGAAAATATAAGTGCTGCAGATGTAAAAGTAGTAACCGAAAATGGTGAAGTATTTTTAATGGGCTTATTACCAGAGAACCATGCAAATATTGCGGTTAATGTTGCTCGTAACATTAGTGGTGTTAGCCGAGTTTATAAAATGTTTGAATATTTATAGCTACCTCTCACAATTTTTAGACACAAAAAAAGCAAGCGAGTCGCTTGCTTTTTTATTACGCCTAAATAGACTATTTAATGACTTTTAGCGTAGCCCCACCTTTCGGTTTAGCTTTAGATGAAGTGCTTTGCTTAGAGTTATCAACACTTTTCAGCGTTGCCCTAGGCTCTTCTTCTACATCAACGGGGTGTTCAATGGGTAACGAAGTACCAGCACCCGTTTCTTTCGCGTAAATGGCACCTATTGCGCCATAAGGCACAACAATATGCTCGAGCTTACCACCAAATCTAGCACTAAACTCAATAGTTTCTCCGCCTAACGAAATAACGCCTATAGCACCACCAGATATATTAAGTACTATTTGCCCGTCAGTAACGTAGCCCATAGGAACCAATACACCGTAAACATTTACGTCTACCATGATATAAGGAGTTAACTCATTATCAGAAATCCAATCATAATAAGCCTTAACAATATAAGGCTTATTAGATGTCATTTTAACGTCAGACACTATACTGGATTTCCAAAGCGTAATTCACGCTCAGATTCAGTTAAAGATGCTTGGAAAGATTCACGTTCAAATACTTTCAGCATATATGTTTTTAATTCTTTTGAACCTTGACCGTCAAGTTCAATACCTAAAACAGGTAATCTCCATAATAACGGAGCTAAGTAACAATCCACTAAACTAAACTCTTCACTCATAAAGTATGGCGCTTCATTTAAAATAGGAGCAACACTTAATAAACTTTCTTTAAGCTCTTGGCGTGCTTTAGTCGCCGCTTCAGCAGGACCATTATAAATAATTTTAGCTAAGCTATACCAATCTTGCTCAACTCTATGCATCATTAAACGGCTTCTACCACGTGAAACTGGGTAAACAGGCATTAATGGTGGATGAGGAAAACGTTCATCTAAATATTCAATAATAATACTTGCTTCATATAACGCTAATTCTCTATCAATAAGCGTTGGAACAGTACCGTATGGATTTAGGTCTAGTAAGTCTTCCGGCAGGTTTGCCAAATCAACTAGGTGTATGTCTACACCAACACCCTTTTCTGCTAATACGATGCGTGTTTGATGACTATACATATCATCAGCATGTGAATATAAATTCATAACAGAGCGCTTGTTTGCAGTTACGGCCATTTTGACTCCCAAAATTCTATAAATAAAAACTAACAAAGGGGGCACAAAGCCCCCAATCAAGAAAGATACAATACACAGCTATAAACTAATGTACATCTCTCCAATATTCTTTCTTCAATAAGTACGCAAAGATCAAGAAGATAAATAGAAAACCGATAACCCAATAACCTAAGCTTTTACGCTCAAGTTTGTTTGGTTCAGCGGTATATTCTAAAAAGTTGGTTAAATCTCGAACAAAAGCATCGTACTCTTCTTCCGTCATTGATCCACCTTTTGCTTCACCTAGCTCACCATGTTCATTAACGGTACGAACACCTTGTAAGCCTTGTAAAACATGCGGCATACCAACATCAGGGAAGACCTTGTTATTTACACCAAACGGACGGTTCTCATCAGCATAGAAAGAACGCAAGTAAGTATAAATATAATCAGGGCTTCTAAAACGAGCTTCCAATGTTAAATCAGGCGGCGTGCTACCAAACCAAGCCGCTGCATCTTTAGCTGGCATAGTATTTAGAATATGATCACCGGATTTTTCGCCTGTAGGCATCCAGTTTTTAACACCTTCAGCCTCTTCAATACCTAAATCTTTAAACGTACGATTATAACGTTGATATTGCAGTTGGTGACAACCTAAACAATAGTTTAAGTAAGATTCAAAACCACGTTTAAGTGATTCTTTATCTGATAAATCATTTTCCGCTTTGTCTAGATGTAAGCTAGAACCTGCAGCGATAGCAAGCATAGGAGCAAGCGCTAATAAAGCTAAAATTAACTTTTTCATTATCCTGTTACCCTCTCTGGAACTGGCTTAGTTTTCTCACCTTTACTATAAAACCATAGGAAGACGAAGAAACCAAAATAGCCTAAAGTTGCAAGTCTACCAATTAGGTTAGCTAGATCAGAAGCTGGCATAGTACCTAAAACACCTAACGCAACAAAACAAATAGCAAATTGAGTTAAGTTTAAAAGATGTAATTTACTACGGTAACGGAATGAACGAACAACACCACGGTCAAACCAAGGTAAAGCGAATAACATACCTATTGCAGCAAACATCGCAATCATACCTAATAATTTATCAGGAATAACACGTAGTACGGTGTAGAAAGGTCCAAAGTACCAAACAGGAGCAATATGCTCAGGCGTTTTTAAGCCATTAGCAGGCGTAAAGTTTGGCGGCTCAAGGAAATATCCACCACCTTCAGGGAAGAAAAACATTACCCAAGAGAATAAAATTAAGAAAATAACAACGGCTACCAAGTCTTTAACTGTGTAGTAAGGGTGGAAAGGTATCGCATCAACAATGTCATACTTTTTAGTATATTGCTCATGGAAAGTAAACTTAGATAACTCTTCAGGTTTCATACTACCTTTAGGTTTTTTAATATCAGAACCATCAGGGTTGTTAGAACCTACTTCGTGTAATGCTAAAATGTGTAAAAACACAAGAATGACAAGAACAAGTGGTAAAGCAATAACATGCAGCGCGAAGAAACGGTTTAACGTAGCACCAGAGATAACATAGTCACCCTTGATCCAAATTGTTAAATCTTCACCAATGCCAGGAATAGCACCGAATAATGAAATAATTACCTGTGCCCCCCAGTAACTCATGTTACCCCATGGTAATAAATACCCCATGAATGCTTCAGCCATTAGTACTAAGTAAATTAGCATACCGAAGATCCATAGAAGTTCGCGTGGTTTCTGGTAAGAACCATACATAACACCGCGGAACATATGTAAATAAATAACAATGAAGAAAGCTGAAGCGCCCGTAGAATGCATATAACGTAGCAACCAACCGTAGTCAACATCGCGCATAATATATTCAACAGAAGCAAAAGCACCATCACCTGATGGTTCGTAATTCATTGTTAACCAAACACCTGTAAGTATTTGGTTTACTAAAACAACAGTCGCTAAAATACCAAACACATACCAAAAGTTGAAATTTTTAGGTGCTGGATATTGGATAGCATGTTTATTCATGGCATCCATGAATGGTAAACGTTTCTCGATCCAAGCCATAAAGCTATTCATTATGCTTCTCCTGGTGCAACACCAATAAGTAAGGTGTCTTCAGTTGGGAAAGAGTGATCAGGAACTACCAAGTTTAACGGTGCAGGAACGCCTTGGAATACACGACCAGCCATATCAAATTTAGAACCATGACATGGACAGAAAAATCCATTTTTAACACCCGTAACAAACTCTTCAAAATCACCTTTATGATGAGTTGGAGCACAACCTAAATGAGTACAAACACCTAACGCTACCATAAACTCAGGTTTAATTGAGCGGTAAGGGTTAGTAGCATAAGCAGGTTGTTGAGCTTCATTCGACTCTGGGTCTCGTAATAGATCATCATGCTTAGGTAACGCATTGATAATTTCATCCGTACGACGAATTATATAGACAGGTTTACCACGCCATTCAGCACGGATCATTTGGCCTGGCTCAATTTTGCTTACATTAACTTCAACCGGCGCACCAGCAGCTTTCGCTCTAGCACTTGGGTTCCACGAGCCAATGAAAGGCACAGCTACACCAACTACACCTACACCACCAACTACAGAAGTAGCCGCGGTTAAAAAGCGTCGTCGGCCGTTATTAACGGGAACATTGCTCATTCAAGATCTCCAATTAGTATTCAATTATTACAACGATAATTTTTATTATTTAAACAAAAATTTAATTTCGGTTGTTTAATTAAACTAGCGACAAAAAAATTTTTACGATCATAAAGAAATCAGTGTTTTTTTACAAGGTAAATCAACAGTTATGGCGAATCAATTTACTTAAAACAGACCATAGTTGAGAATGATTCTCAATCAGGATGTATTGATGATTTATTGCCTCAAAAAAACAGACCAATCTGTATAAAAAAAGACTAAATTTATTAAATTAATACACATTAATATTCGTATTTAACCGACTCCAATTACTAGCCTAGTCTATTTTGATGAACTATCGAAAAAAATAAGAAGTACTACGATGAGAAATCACAACTTTAAATAAAAGCTGAAAATCAGACATAAAAAAACCAGCATAAGCTGGTTTTTTGAATATAACGTATAGGTAAATATTAACGTTTTGAAAATTGTGGCTTTTTACGAGCCTTGTGTAAACCAACTTTCTTACGTTCAACTTTACGAGCATCACGAGTAACGAAACCAGCTTTACGTAATTCACCACGTAAAGTTTCATCGAACTCCATTAATGCACGAGTAATACCGTGACGAATTGCGCCCGCTTGACCAGAAATACCACCGCCTACAACAGAGATATTGAAGTCAAACTTCTCAAGCATTTCTACTAATTCTAATGGTTGACGAACAACCATACGAGCCGTTTCACGACCAAAGTAAACAGAAATGTCACGCTTGTTAATTGTAATTGCACCGTTACCAGCTTTCATAAACACACGAGCAGTTGAGCTCTTGCGACGACCAGTACCGTAATATTGATTATCAGCCATTGCTTAAAGCTCCAAAAGTTGTGGTTGTTGTGCAGTATGTTTGTGCTCAGCACCCGCATACACTTTTAGCTTGCGATACATTTCACGACCTAAAGGACCTTTAGGTAACATGCCTTTAACCGCTAATTCGATAACACGCTCAGGAGCTTTTTCAATTAACTTTTCAAAGCTAATTTGCTTTAAGCCACCAACATATTCAGTATGCGAGTAGTAAATTTTACCTTTCGCTTTGTTACCTGTTACACGTACTTTCTCAGCATTGATAACAACGATGTAATCGCCAGTGTCAACATGAGGAGTATATTCTGCTTTGTGCTTTCCGCGTAAACGGCTAGCAATTTCAGTAGCGATACGACCTAAAGTTTTATCTTCGGCGTCCACTAAGAACCATTCGCGTTCAACGCTTTCTGGTTTAGCTACAAAAGTTTTCATTAAGAAACCCAATTATATAAATGTTACTTTAAATAGTGATCAATTAACTCAATCACTGGTTAAAAGACTACGCTGTACCCCTTCGAGTATCGAGTCCGTGCCTGATATTCAAAAACACCAGGCCTTTGTAACGCAGGGAGCGCGGATTATACAGAAGTTTTTCAAGAATAAAAAGGTTAATTTTTAAACTTTAGTACAAATTACGGAATATGTTCACTCGCAAGATAAGTATGAGACTGCATCTCTTGTAATCGACTCAAACAACGTTTGAATTCAAAGCTTAATCGCTCGCCACTATATAGCTCTTCTAAAGTAACTTCAGCAGAAATTATCAGTTTAACGTTTCGTTCGTAAAACTCATCTACAAGTGCAATAAAACGCCTAGTGGTATCGTCGTGATCTGTTGTCATTTGTGTAACATTAGCCATTAATACGGTATGGTATAGCTTACTAATTTCCATATAGTCACCTTGGCTACGTGCACTTTCACATAAAACAGAAAACTCAAAATGCACAACACCTTTCGATTCTTGAACAGCAAGTAAGTCTCGATTATTAATTACAATGGTTTTATCACTCGTACCTTTTTCTACAGAAAGTTGATTGAAATAGGTATTTAAATTACTACTCGCCTGTTCATCTAATGGGCAATGATAAATTTCAGCTTGTTCTAACGTTCTTAAACGATAATCAACACCGCTATCAACATTCACAATTTCACAATGTTCGTTAATTAAATTAATCGCAGGGATAAATCGGGCTCGTTGTAAACCATTTCGATACAGATCGTCAGGTACAATGTTAGATGTCGCAACTAAAGTAACCTTTCTTGCAAAAAGTTCTTCAAATAAAGTACCTAAAATCATGGCATCAGTAATGTCTGAAACAAAAAACTCATCAAAACAAATAATACAGGTTTCTTTTGAAAAACGTTCTGCAATAATTTTAAGAGGGTCTGATTGGCCATGAAGTGTTTTTAATTCTTCATGCACACGATGCATAAAGCGATGAAAATGCACTCGCATTTTATTGTTAAAAGGTAGGCAATCATAAAAAGTATCAACTAAATAAGTTTTACCACGACCTACACCACCCCAAAAATATAAGCCTTTAATCGTTACTGGTTTTTGTTTGCTATACGTTTTTTTCCAACCACTTAGTACTTTTTTAAAACCAGAAACAGGAATGGGCTTATTTTGTAAGTCTTCAAATAACCTTTGTAAGCAATTTACCGCATGTTCTTGTGCAGCATCATATTGAAATCCTTCTTGCTTTAAATCTGCGTTATATTTTTCTATCGGGGAGCTTTTTATCATACAATGGCCATTCATAATTACTAATATTGCTTTTAAGACACATTTTTAACTAAAAATGCTTGAAAATTAATTTTTAGTAAACATATTCAATATATAAAGAAAGATCAGTATAACAAGGCAAAACAATAATTTTAAACTAATCTCACAACTTTCGTGATGAGAGTAACGTTTAAATTTTCATTTCATTTATCTAAGGTAGTTTTTGTATGACAGTTATAATCGGTTTAGCAATTTTTATTGGTGGCGCACTACTAGGATTTATTTTAAATAAAACCATGAGCAACACTTCACAAGAGAACAAAGAATTAAGTAACAAAGTAAACCAAAGCGAACAAGCCTTAGAACAATATAAAGCCAACGTAGCTGAGCATCTTGAAAGTTCAGCCAAGTTACTTGAGCAAATGCACTCAACATGTAAAGACGCTATGGTTCAAATGGCACAAAGCACAAAACTATTACAAGAAGCCACACCAGAAGAGTCTTCTGCTATGCCTTTTTTCTCACAAGAAACACAAGAACAATTAGCACAAACCGTACAATTAAGACATAAAGAATCTGACCGTAAAAACGACGTAGCAATCACCGAAGCACCACTTGATTACTCAGGTAATCCAAGTGGTTTATTTAAAGACCAAACACAAAGTGTTACAAATCCTGAACAGAATAAAAAGGAACTTAGTTAGATAATACTAACTCTGACTCTACATATTTTTATTTTATATTTCGTTTAAATATTTTAGGAGCTATTCACTATATGAAAAAACTTTCTCTTATTATTAGTACTGCTTTGCTTTCAAGTTCTCTTGCGTTAACCACATTACCGGTAAATGCTAATTTACCTTTTGCAGTAAGCGGTGAAGCATTACCTAGCCTTTCTCCCATGTTAGAAAAGGTAACCCCTGCTGTTGTACTCATTTCAGTTAAAGGCACTCACGAGGTAAAAAACAACGTACCTGAAGCATTCAAATTCTTTTTTGGTAAACCCGGAGGTAGAGGCGCTCCGCAACAAGAACAAGAATTTAGAGGTTTAGGTTCTGGCGTAATCATTGATGCAAGCGAAGGCTATATAGTAACTAACAATCACGTAATTTCAGAAGCTGACGAAATTATTGTTACATTAAAAGATGGCCGTCAATTAGAAGCAAAAAAGATTGGTAGCGATGAATACAGTGATATCGCCCTACTACAAATAGATCACGAAGACTTAACCGAAATCAAATTAGCCAACTCAGACAACTTACGCGTAGGTGACTTTGCCATAGCGATAGGTAGTCCATTCGGACTTGGTCAAACTGTTACATCAGGTATTGTAAGTGCATTAGGTCGCACAGGGTTAAATAGCGAAAACTATGAAGACTTCATTCAAACTGATGCGGCAATCAACAGTGGTAACTCGGGTGGCGCATTAGTCAACCTTAGAGGCGAACTGATTGGTATTAACACCGCTATTTTAGGTCCAAGTGGTGGTAACGTAGGTATTGGTTTTGCCATTCCTAGCTCAATGGTTAACAACCTAGTAAGCCAAATAATTGAATTTGGTGAAGTTCGCCGTGGCATGTTAGGTGTGCAAGGTAGAAGTGTAACCAGCGATATTGCCAAAGCAATGGAGCTAGAAACCAACCAAGGTGGTTTTGTTGAGCAAGTAACTCCAGGTTCAGCTGCTGAAGAAGCAGGCATTAAAGCCGGCGATGTTATTACTAAAGTAAACGGCCAAATGGTTAAATCGTTTAGCGAATTACGAGGAAAGATTGGTTCTATCGGCGCAGGTAAAAAAGTAAAAATTACCGTAGTACGTAAAGATGGTAAAGAGAAAACCTACAAAGTTACCCTTAAAAAGTCTGAAACCGCCAATGTTGAAGCTGAAAGTATTCACCGTATGCTTGAAGGTGCTGAATTAGAAAACAGCAATAACGGTAAAGGTGTAGACATTGCAGAAGTTGAGAAAAACAGCCCTGCGGCTATTGCCGGATTACGTTCAGGTGACATGATTATTGGTGTTAACCGTATGCGCATTACCAACATTGCAGAGCTGAGAGCTATTCTGAAAAAACAAGATAGCGTATTTGCTTTAAACATTATTAGAGGTAACTCAAGCTTATACTTGATGATCCGTTAATAAAGTTAGTTGCGGTTAGTACCTAAAACTGCAAACATTAAAAAAGGAGCCTCGGCTCCTTTTTTGTTTCACACAACAACATAGAAATAAATTGTGTTATTAAATAATTTTACATCAGCTTACTTATGGTAAGGCTTACTTAAACGATGAACCGACTCAATAAAGTGACCCGCATGTTCAGGGTTTACATCTGGGTGTATACCATGCCCTAAATTAAATACATGACCTGTACCACCATTACCAAAGCCAGCTAAAATCTTAGCAACTTCTTCCTCAATACGCTCAACCGGAGCATAAAGCATTGAAGGATCCATATTACCTTGTAAAGCAACCTTATCGCCTATTCTCGCTTTCGCTGATTCAATATCAATAGTCCAATCTAAACCAACGCCATCACAACCTGTAGCGGCAATATCTTCTAACCACATACCGCCATTTTTAGTAAATAATGTAACAGGAACTTGTCGACCGTCAGCATGACGCGTTAAACCATCAACAATTTTAGCCATATACTGTAAAGAAAAATCTTTATAATCACGAGGAGACAACACACCGCCCCACGTGTCAAATACCATTACAGATTGAGCACCCGCAGCAATTTGAGCATTCAAATAACTAATAACAGAATCAGCTAACTTGTCTAATAATAGGTGTAATGATTGTGGATCTGAAAACATCATTTTTTTGATTTTAGTAAAAGCTTTAGAACTTCCACCTTCAATCATATAAGTTGCTAATGTCCATGGGCTACCCGAAAAGCCAATTAACGGCACACTGCCATTTAATTCTTTTCTAATAGTACGCACAGCATTCATTACATAACCTAATTCATCTTCAGGATCAGGTATACCAATTTTTTCTATATCGGCTCTACAAGTAATTGGACGTTCAAATTTAGGACCTTCGCCTGTTTCAAAATATAAACCTAACCCCATAGCATCAGGAATAGTTAAAATATCACTAAATAAAATAGCCGCATCTAATTTAAATCTACGAAGAGGTTGAATAGTTACTTCACATGCTAACTCAGCATTACGACAAACCGACATAAAATCACCAGCACCTTTACGCACTTCTCTGTATTCAGGTAAATAGCGTCCAGCTTGCCTCATCATCCATACAGGAGTGTAATCTACTGGTTGGCGTAATAAGGCACGTAAATAATTGTCATTTTGTAATTCAGTCATCAAAGAAAGTCTCTATTATTAAGTGCTAATATTCTAACACTACAATTTTTTTTCTTCTATATTCACAATAAAAACAAATCATAATTTACGTTATTGACCTAACTGGTTTTTTATTAAACGGCTGTAATTATTGCAATTAATTAATTAACAATAATTTAACGAATAAAAAACATACTAATGTACGAAAATAGTCGTGGTGTATATACTCTATTAAAGTTGTTGCATAGCCTAGATCCCTTTGCTATAAATTGTCCCGTGCTAACGAATAACAACAATAAATAGTAACAAATAATAACAATAATAAAGTAGTATCAATAATAAGAAGCTTGATTTACAAGCCAATACAGCGAGCATTTATGGCCTTACCTTTGGTAAGGCCTTTTTATTTGTAACCATTTATTTTTAAACGTTAAAAATAAATGGTGCTGTAAATGTTTGATAAGATATAGAACAACTAAGCATTAATAAAAATTCAATTCCCTCTAAAAAATGACACGTAAAATTGCCTACTTATTAGTAAGAACTAACTCACAATAAAAAGTTCAATTTAACCTCAACATTGCACAAAAAACATCACCATTATCTAACCTTTTTCAACGCTAATGTTAAAGCTGACTTTGTAATATGTTAATTGGATTTACGTAGCAATCATTCAAATAACAGTAATAGCTCCCACATAATTTGATAAAAATCTAAAATTACCTTTAATCACCCTCTTATTTATTGACCTCATGTTTATAAAAACAAGAAACATCAACACGTCTTCGTCTCATGTCGATACTGTAAACATGACGACTACAATTAGATTTTTAATCACAAACTTAACTTTACAACTTATTGTGCACTTCAACACAAAAGCCCCCACGCTTATACTAAGAATGTAATCACCTCTATTAATCTCTCTCCCCCAACACTTATTCTCGAATTTAAAAAGGCTGCGTGCTACATTAGCTTTTTGATTAACACACTATTTACTACCTTAAGGAATTATATAATGCGTACATGGAGTATGTTTTTCGCTTTATTTTGTATTTTGCTTACCAGTTGCGCCAGCATTAACCCCATTAAAACGCCTGAAGTGAGCTTGCTGAGTATTGAACCATCTAAAACAAAAGGGTTTTCTCAATACTTTACGTTGAAGTTATTAGTAACTAACCCTAACAGTTTTGATTTAGCAATTGATGACGTGATGTTTAACTTAACAGTGGCAGATAAAAAGGTGATGGCGGGTTCGTCTAATTCGGTGCCTTTATTAAAAGCCAATAGTGAAACAGCGGTTGCGTTAAGTGCCAATGTCGGTTTGTTTGATTTACTACAGTTACTGGCTTATTTTAGCGAGCATCATCAACAAGAAATAAAATACAACTTAGCGACTACAATCGACCCAAGTGGTTTTATCCCGTTAACAGTGAATCGTGAAGGAGTATTAAGCGATGAGTTGTTGTCAGGCATTAAACGAGGTAAAAAAAGATAGGTTAAGCTTTGTTTAGCCGCTAATCTTCATCTGAGTCGTATTCGATAAACTCGATAGTTCTACCTTGCGAAGTGATAAACTCTGTTATCACTTCGTCATTTTCCTTATTCAATCTTAATACCCCAATACCACTGCCGTTAAATAAATGCCTATTAGTTTCAGTGTTTGGTTTTCGTACCCGTATTTTCATGCGTCTACGTTTGGTAAACCAGTTAAGGGGCGAGTAGGTTGAATACAGTACTTTGTTTAATTTTTCTAATACGGTTAGTAAAGCCTCAGGAAAAGTATTTTTAATACCGCTGCAGGTTACTTGTATTATTTTGGCGCTATTTTTTCTGAATCGGTGAGTTACTTCGTATACAAATGAATAATGTACATCGCCTGATAAAATAATAAACTTAGGTGGTGTTTTAGGGTTTCTGAATATGTTTAATATTACATTGGCGGTACCTGAGTGTGCCATCCAGTTTTCGGCATCAACCGCTAGTGGCTTGCCGCATAAGGTAAATATACGTTGTATGGTTTCAATAAGCTTTACGCCGTAAATAGGAGCAGGAGACACTACAATAACACTCGGTTCTTTTATAAGTTCTTGCTGAAAGTCTGACAGCGTTTCCCAATCCATTAATCCTGATGGTTTATTCTCATTACTTTCTGATCGCCAGCGTTGTGTGCGTGTGTCTAACACTACAATTTTAGGTGTGGTGTTTAAGTTGTAGTTCCACTGTTCAAAATCAAATAAAACGTCTATTAATTCGGCTTTATGCTCACGTTTTTTAGAGCTAAAGTATTGAGTTTGATTTGTAACTAAGTCTGTAAATTTATTAGGTGCGTTGCCCCAACCTTGGCATAACCAGTAGCCGATAAGGGCGTTTCCAATAATTTGTTTAGCAAATGGGTTGGTGTAAGCGGCCTCTTCCCAGCCACGCGTTAAATTCCAATCGTCAGTAATATCGTGATCATCAAATATCATGTAAACGGGTACGTGCGCCATTGCCCTTCTTACTTCGTATAGCCCTTGATGAAAATCTGTGATCACCTCAAGCTCTTTTTTATAAACCGCTTGTAATGCTTGCGATAAATTAGGCGGCGGTGTGGCTAATTTTACTTTTTCCCACAGTTCTGGTGACCATGTTAATAAATACATCGCCATAACTTCTGACAAGGTCATTAAATGATTATTTACATGTACTGAGGTAAAAATGGCCTGTGTTTTGTCACCAAAAAGCGTGCGCTGCGTATGTGTGGGTAAAAGGTGTTGTCGTTGATAATAACAATGCTGATGTTTAAATAATGATTGGCTATTGGTTACTTGGCTCTTATTTAGCTCGGCATCTAACTCAAACTCTTCGTTGTACAAACCTAACATGTCGATAACTTGATGAATCGCGTTAAGTGTTGGCCCAGCGACATCGTCTGCATAGATTTGATCGCCCGACATAATGAGCATTGAAGGTCTATTATCAACGTCAGACGTTTGTAAAACACAATCAACTTGTTTTAAACCGTCTTCACTTTTGTAATGGGGTTTTCTACAAGAACCATGTAAAAGGTTTTCAATGTTTGGCTTAATAACCAAGTTAGGCAACTTTTTATCTGGGTATAGCAAATGAGATAACTCGGTAATACTTTCTGTTTTACCGTTATGTGCTGAAGTTATAATGTCGTACGATAATAAAGTGTTTTCTGGAAAAGCACCTTCAGAACAATAATCTTCAGCCACTATAGTAATTAAATTAATAAATGCTGATTCACCTATTTGGATTTGTTGTAACTGGCTAGTATTTACTTTTTTATTGGTATTTGGACTCGTTGATTCTGTTTTAGATGAATCTATTTTTGAAACGCTTAGTTTAGTCTCAAATAAAAACAGGTGTGAGTGTTCACTTACGCTATCAACATTTTTTAACTTTTCTCCATTATTACTGCGATACAGCTTAAACGTAAAATCGTAAGCTTGCGTGGTTACCAGCCAAAAGTTAAGTTGCGATACATCACAATGTCGTACAACAGGACCAGCGATAATTGAAGAGTTCAATTTCGCAAATTCAGTAGTTAAAGGTTCTAGTATAGAAGCAGCAGCCAAGTTATTCACTTTGTAAAGTTTAGTTCATGATAAAGGTTAACTTTAGCTATATTACGTACGATATAAATTTTGTCTACGTAAGCTAACGGTTTTCTTGTAATATTTAATATTGAGTTAATTAGCCACTTAGCGATAAAATCCATAAAGGAATGTTACCCATGCAAGTTCGTTCAAAAATCAATTTACCTGTAATACTGGTATTAAGTTTTTTCTTATTATTTACTCAGCAGGCTTTTGCGTTAGGTAAAGTTGGCCATAAAGTTATTTGTCAGGTGGCTTTCGATCATTTATCGCCTAGTACACAAAATAAAGTAAATATCTTATTAAAAGAGTTACCCAAGCAAGATCAAAAGCTCATTAATAAATACAATTATAAAAGTGCAAGTTCTGCTATTTCATTTGCAGACACGTGTACTTGGGCTGATGCGATTAAAAAAGACAAATCTTACGACAAATACAAAAAATGGCATTACGTGAATGTAGCCCGAAATCAAACCAAGGTTACCCCTCAAACCTGCCAAAAAAACTGTGTTACTTCAGCCGTTACACTGCACAAAAAACAATTAAAAGAATTACCTACCTCATGGAAAAAGCTACAGGCAATGATGTTTTTAGGCCATTGGCTTGGCGATATTCATCAGCCAATGCATGTTAACTTTGCGAGTGATATGGGCGGTAATCGCACTAAAATATCAATCGAACATGCTAAATGTAATAACATGCATTGGTTATGGGATGAATGTTTGCTGTATCCAAAATCAAAAACGAATAATGCAGCGCTATTTACGCGCTTACACAATAACTTGTCTAACCAATGGGAAAAGTCGCCTATTACTACATGGCAAAAAGATTCTGTTTACACATGGGCAACTGAATCATTAACGATTACTCGTTTACCCAGTGTTTTATATTGCACTATAGATGAAAAAAACTATTGTATAGCTACAACAAAAGGCATTACAAAGTTACCGAGTAATTATCAAAAGAATCACAAAATAATATTAGAAAATAGAATGTTACAGGCCTCTGCTCGTTTAGCTAATGTATTAGAGCAGTCTTTATAGTTAATATAACACCTCTGTTCACTCATCTGATCAGGTGTTATTTTGTTGCTTTTTTAAACAACGTGAACAATGCTTACTTTTCTATGGCAATAGTTAAGGACGAAGTATGCAAATTAAAACAGAGATTATTAATCACGTTTTGGAGCTAAATGAGCAAACAATTAATAACTGGCTATTAGAAAGACATAAAGTATTAATAGCATATTGTGACCTCGCTGGACTTACTCCTAATGAACAAAATGAGGGTGCGTTACCACAAAATTTTTACATTAAACATTTTTGTCAAATATTAATGGACTACATTTCAGCAGGCCATTTTGATATTTTTGAAAAAATAATAAGCGCGTATCAGTATTCCGCTTACGACAGCACTCCTTATTTACATGAGATTTACCCTAAAATACTTGTATCAACTGATTTAGCCTTACAGTTTAACGATAAATACGCCGAAACCATTATAGAAGAACACCTAAATGCGTTTGACGATAATTTATCACTTTTAGGTAAACATTTAGAGCAACGTTTTGAATTAGAAGACAGTCTTTTACAAAGTGCTTCAATAAACTAAATATCAATAAAGCATGTGATTAATGCGTTTGGTATAAAATAAGTAAAAGCGCACAAAAAAACGAGCTATTAAAGCTCGTTTTTTATTGTAAAACATAATATTAAAACATTATGTTTACACTACTGAATTACTCGCCTACTTGCGCTGGAGCTTCTGCTTTTTGAATTTCTAATAATTCAATTTCAAATTCTAATACTGAGTTACCCGGAATACGTGGAGGACTACCCGCTGGTCCGTATGCTAGGTCAGAAGGAATAGTAAATTTATATTTAGAACCTACAGGCATTAATTGTACGCCTTCAGTCCAACCTGGAATTACACGGTTTAATGGGAATACAGCAGGTTCGCCACGGTCGTATGAACTGTCAAACTGTTCGCCATTAATTAAAGTACCTTTGTAATGAACTTTAACGGTATCTGTAGCTGCTGGCTTATCGCCTTCACCTTCAGTGATTACACTGTATTGAATACCTGATTCAGTAACCATTACGCCTTCTTTTTTAGCGTTAGCTTCTAAGTAAGCCACACCTTCAGCTTTGCTTGCTTCAGCTTCTTTAGTTGCAAGTTCTTGCTGCTTAGCTTTCATTTGCTGATCTAAACCCATTAAAATGGTTTGAATTTCTTCTTTTTCTATTTGAGATTTACCCGCTAAGCTATCAGTAAAACCTTTTAAGATAATGTCTTGGTCTAACGTAACGCCCATTTTAGTTTGTTCTTCAAGGTTACGATCCATATACATACCAATTGAAGCGCCTAAGCTGTATGCTTGTTTTTGTACATCAGTATCAAGTACTAATTCTTTTTCTACAGGTGCCTTTTCTTGACAGCCCATTACAGCAACAAGTGCAACAGCGACTAAAGTCGGTTTAAAAAATCTCATTTATTTCTCCATATGCTTGCCCAGTAGGAATATATCCGCTAAGACAACGTTTTTAGTTATGTATTGTTAATCATTGCGGCTTATACTAACGATAAATACCGACAGTGAAAAGTATTAATATTTTGTATAAATGTAACAGATGGTATCTACCCACAATATTGATAATGATATTGAGTGCTTGCCAACCAAATTCAAGTACACCTATTGAACGTTGGCAACATTCCGTTAAAGGCGCTTATGCGGCAAATATTTCAAATAATGGTCAATATAGCGTGGTATCTTCTATTCATCATGGTATTAGTTTGTGGGACTTAGAAAAAAACGCATTAAAGTTTAACTGGTCGCAACAACAAGACAGTGCCGACAATTTAGTGCTGGCTATCGATATTTCAAACGACAATCGCTATGTATTAACTGCCAGCAGCAAAAACTTTGCTTTATGGAATATAACTAATGGTCAGTCTGAAGGGTATTGGCAGGTACGAGACTCGACCATAAGAGATATCGCCCTATCTAATAACGGTGAACACGTACTTGTAGGAAAAACTAACGGTACAGTTTTACACGTAACGATTGATTCAGGTAGACGATTAGAATTTTTAGGTCACACAGAAAAAGTAAACTCTGTTGATATGTTACCCAATGGCAGAATAGCACTTTCGGGTGCGAACGATTTTGTTGCTTATGTATGGGACACTTTATCGGGCCAAGTTATTTATCGTTTTAATCACCCAAGCAGAGTCACCAAAGTGGCTTTAGATCCTAAAGGTAGATATGCCTTTACTGCCGACAGTAAAAAAGACGCTAATATTTGGGATTTAAAAACAGGGAAGCTTATCAGTCAATTACAATATACCAACAGACAAGAAGTATTTAGCTCCATTCAGTTTTCTGACGACGGCACTCAATTACTCACCGGAGCACCTTCGCGTAAGGTTAGTTTATGGGATATAAAAACTGGTAAACGTAAAGAAAGTTGGCATGTAACGCCAAGAGATGACATTAGACCTGCCGGCGCGGTTGTTTACAGCGTTGCTTTTCGGGATAATAGCCACATTATTACTGAAAGCTCTTCTGGATATGCCGAATTGTGGCAAATAAAATAATTATGCCTGAAACAAATTTAGAACAACGTATTGAAGCATTAGAATCACGTAACGCTTTTCAAGACGACGTCATTGAACAACTTAATGACGAGATAACCGTTCATCAATCTCAAATAGCAGAATTACAGCACCAATTAACCTTAATTGCTGCTCGTATTAAAGACTCGTCTACGCCTCAACAATCAAGCGAACAAGACATTGAGCCACCGCCACCTCATTATTAGCAGGGCTTAATCTTGCTTGAACACACCTATAACCTGTTCATAAGGTCTAACTTCTTTGGCAACTTGCTCTTCTGGTTGTGTCATGGTTTCGCCACAAGTAACACACGTTACTTTTTCAACACCTTGTTCTTTCGTTAAAGACAAGGTGTCCATAGCTTTACACTTTGGACAAATTGCACCCGCAATAAAACGTTTTTTCAAAATAGAAACTCTTTTATTAAATTAAGTTTATTCAAGACACGTATTTTACCTTGAATAACACCTATAGGAAAAGCGACAATACCCATCTTAACTTTAAAGAAGGAATAATACATTGATTACTGCCAACGATTTAGGCTTAGACCGAGGTACAAAAAACCTCATTGCAGGGTCTAGCTTTACTATTCATCCTAATCATAAAGTAGGATTAGTTGGTGCGAATGGATGTGGTAAATCTTCTTTATTTGCAGCATTGCTTGGCGATCTTCAACCGGATACTGGCGATTTATCTATGCCAAGTAGTTGGAGTATAGCTACCGTAAAACAAGACACGCCCGCGTTAGAACAGTCTGCCCTTGATTATGTAATGGACGGCGATAAGGAATTTCGTCAACTTGAAGCAAAATTAGAACAAGCACGAGCAGACGATAACGGTGCACTTGAAGCTACCATTATTAATCAAATAGATACCATTAACGGTTATAGTTTACCTGCAAGAGCTGGGGAGTTATTACACGGTTTAGGTTTTTTACAGCCACAACTGGCAAACCCAGTAAAAGCCTTTTCAGGTGGTTGGCGAATGCGTCTAAACTTAGCACAAGCCTTGATCAGCCGCGCGGATCTGTTATTACTTGATGAACCCACTAACCATTTAGACTTAGACGCGGTTATTTGGTTACAGCGGTGGCTAAAACGTTTTACTGGCACTTTAGTGCTTATTTCTCATGATCGTGATTTTCTTGATGATGTTATCGGCCAAATTCTTCACATAGAGCACAAACAAGCTAAGTTATACGCAGGTAACTACACTGCTTTTGAAAGACAACGCGCTGAACATTTAGCTCAGCAAGATGCGCAATTCCAGAAACAACAAAAAGAAGTGGCTCATCTCACCTCGTTTGTTGACCGTTTTAGAGCAAAAGCCAGTAAAGCCAAACAAGCGCAAAGTCGTTTAAAACGATTACAAAAACTACCTGATTTAGCGCCAGCACATGTAGACAGCCAATTTACGTTTAGCTTCGAAAAGCCTGATAGCTTGCCTTACCCGTTACTTTCATTAACAGATAGTGACTGTGGTTATAATCAAGAAACCATTATTTTAAGCTCAGTAAACATGACGCTAGTACCCGGTAGCCGCATAGGATTATTAGGGCGAAACGGTGCAGGTAAATCAACGTTAATCAAATCTTTAGCAGGCGAACTTGCGCTAATGCAAGGCGAACGTTACTGCGCACAAGAACTTAAAGTCGGTTATTTTTCGCAGCATCAGCTTGAACAATTACATATGGCTAGCTCAGCAATTGATCACATATTACGTGCTAAACCTGAAAAAACATTATTAGAAGCTCGCTCGTTTTTAGGTCGTTTTGGTTTTAGTGGCGACCAAGCCTTAGATTCTGTTGGTACAATGTCGGGTGGCGAAAAAGCACGCTTAGTGTTAGCGCTTATCGTATTAGAAAAGCCACAGTTACTATTACTTGATGAACCCACCAACCATTTAGATTTAGAAATGCGCCAAGCCTTAGTGCTTGCTCTGCAAGACTTTGACGGCGCTATTATATTAATTGCTCATGACAGGTACTTACTTGAGTCGTGTGTTGACGAATTTTATATCGTTGCCAATAATGCTGTGCAAGATTTTGATGGTGATATTGATGATTACCAACAGTGGCTAAACGACGAGAAAAAGCTCACCCTTAAAAATGCTAAAACAAACACAGGTAACAGTGATAACGATTCAAGCGTTGATAAAAAACAGCAACGCAGAGAACAAGCTGAACTAAGAAAAAAAGCAGCACCACTCAAAAAACAAGCGGATAAATTTGAAAAAAAGGTTACGCAATTTCAGGCAGAATTAGACGAAGTTGAGGCCATATTAGCCGACCCCGATATTTACCAAGCAGAGCACAAAGCGCGTTTAAATGAGCTTATTAAAAAACAAGCTCATTTAAAATCTGAAATTGAAGAAAACGAAATGCAATGGCTTGACTTAGAAGAACAAATTGAAGCTATTATGTCTGAATAAACAAGTTAAAAATGTCGCAAGATTAATGTCAATATTGTTGCTACACTGTAATTAATACGTAAAAATATTTATATATTATAAAACACAATTGGTTCATTTAACTATTTATTGTATATCAACATATACAGATGAATAAGGAGTAAATAATGAAAACGCGTTCACTACTATGTTTCTTTTTCAGTTTAGCCACCAGTTTTTCAGCTTTTAGTTATGATGGCGATTTAGAGTTAGGAATTTTTCAATTAAACCGCGGGGAATTTAAAGCAGCGATAAAAGAGTTTGAACCCCTTGTTAAAGAAGGTTATTCGCCGGCTCAATATCAAATGGCATTAATTTACCAAAACGGTTACGGCGTTCAAAAAAGCGTAACTAAAGCATTTGAATTATTCTCTTTAGCTGCATCGCAAAACTACCCTGATGCACTATTTAGCCTTGCTCTTATGTATTCGGCTGGTGAAGGTGTAACCAAAGATTTAAAAACTGCATTTACATTAACGGAAAAAGCCGCTAATAAAGGTTTAGCCAGAGCACAGTTTAATTTAGGCGTTATGTATTACAACGGTGAAGGTGTAAGCCATGATTACTTAAAAGCTTCTCGCTGGTATCAAAAAGCCGCAGACCAAAATTATGCTTTAGCTCAATTCAACCTAGCATTAATGTATTTTGAAGGTAAAGGTGTACCTAAAAGTAATGAAAAATCTTACCTTTGGAATATTATTGCATACAAAAATGGTTATGCTTTAGCGAAAAAAAGCTTAGAAATGGACGAACGTAACTTAGGTTCAGACACCATTAAAGAAGTGAGAGAAGAGGCTGTTCGTATACGTACACAAATCGTTAAACGACAAGAAATCAAAGCTAAAATAGCTAATCAAAAAGCTTATTAATAAGTAAAAAACTATTGATCTACATCATCATATAAACCAGTTGAGTTAGTTAAAATGTGTTTAAGCTTTTAACTAACGAGAGGTTCTTATGAACGTTTTCAGCCTATTATTGAGTGACCCTGTCGCTGTATATTCACTGGTTGGTTTACTCATTTTATTTGGTATTTGTGGATTTTATGTTTTCTATTTTATGAAAAAAATTCATGATAATGGATAACTTAACACTAACGACCTTACACAATAAACAAATCATAAATAACGTGTTAATACATTAAGGAGAGTTTGACTGACTCTCCTTAGATTAAATAACTTCAAACTTATTGATTCAACTCATTCCTTTTACAGTTCATAAAACTAATTACAGTTTTCCCAGCTGTTTTTCATTACAATAACCCAACCTTGTTCAACCCGTGTTATTTCATGTTTCAATCGAGTGACTTCAAACCTGCTAAATGGTTATCAAACCCTCATGTACAAACCATGTTAGCTAAATTCCTTAATCGTAATGAAATTATCCCTAGTATTAATGAAGTGCTTGAGTTACCTGATGGCGATTTTGTTGATTTAGCATGGACAGAAATACCACAGGCCAATAACACTAAGCCTATTATTGTTTTATTACATGGTTTACAAGGTTCAAAAAATAGCCATTATATAAAAAGTATGTTTAAGGCAATTAAACAACAAGGTTGGATCGCGGTGTTAATTCACTTTCGTG
Organism: Pseudocolwellia agarivorans; assembly: GCF_002000085.1. Lineage (GTDB taxonomy): Bacteria > Pseudomonadota > Gammaproteobacteria > Enterobacterales > Alteromonadaceae > Pseudocolwellia > Pseudocolwellia agarivorans. Next base: position 63,252 of record NZ_MUZU01000013.1, on the reverse strand, counting down.
GCTGTAGTGGTAAACCTAACCGACTAGCACACTCATACCACTCAGGCTATACCTACGATATCCACTACTTTACCCAGCAACTTAAAACACGTTATCAGCAATGTAAATTAGCCATTATCGGTTATTCATTAGGGGGTAACGTATTAACAAAATATTTAGCTGAAGCTAAAAACTCTCCTTACGCTTGCGCTACCGTTATTTGTGCACCACTACATTTAGCGAGTTGCAGCGCTAAAATTAATAGTGGTTCCTCTAAAATATATCAGAAGTATTTAATTGATATGTTAAAACAGAGTACCAAAGAAAAAATAAAGTTGGGTCTCATTCAAGATATTTCGTTAAACGCGCTAAAGCAGCTAAAAACCATGCGTGACTTTGATAATAGCGTAACAGCCCCATTAAATAACTTTACCAGCGCAGAACATTACTACAGTGAGTCGAGTGGCATTAACGTACTCAATAAGATAGCTCAACCTTGTTTAATTATTCACGCAGAAGACGATCCTTTTTTATCTCACGAACATATTACCCATATTGATTATTTACCTGAAAACATAACATTTGAAATTTCAACTCATGGCGGACATGTTGGTTTTCTTTCCACTAATATAACTGACAAAAGTTTAAAGCCTGTATATTGGCTAGAAACTAGAGTTCCACAATTTTTACAGGACTATTTATGATTATTCCCTTTAACGACTTAAATTCAGAAACATTATTTAGCATTATTAAAGAGTTTGTTTTACGAGAAGGTACAGAGTACGGCGCTGAAGATGTTTCTATAGAAGAAAAAGTAGAACAAGTACGCAAACAGTTAACGTTAGGTACTGCAGTTTTAGTGTATTCTGAACTGCATGAAACCGTGAATATAATACCAGCAGATCAATTTGAAGAAGAAAAAGAAGAGTTAGAATAGCTCTTCTTTTTGTAGAAAAGCTAATTCGATTAATCGCGACGAGCTGAGTGAGGTTTTACTATTTTATCCCAAGGGATATCAGCAGAGCCTAATGACATAAAGTCAGGATTAAGTAAGCTATCTCGCTTATTGTAACTTAAAGGAATAAATTCACTGTCGATAATTGACCCACCCGCTTGCTCTAAAATACAATGGCTTGCGCCTGTATCCCATTCACCTGTAGGACCAATACGTAAATAGCAATCAGCTAAACCCTCCGCTATTAATGCATTTTTTAACGAACAACTCCCTAATGGCACATATTCGTAGTCAAATTCATTATTAAGGTATTGCCCCATTAAATTTAACTTTTGTCTTCGGCTAACGGCAACCTTTATCGGACGGTTATCATCGTATTCAGCCACCTGAATTTTAGTGGTTCCTTCCGATGTTTCTTTAAACGCGCCTAAACCACTTTGTGCGTAGTAGGTCATATTATGATCCGGCGCATGTATAACACCAATACTTGGCCAACCATTTTCAACTAAAGCAACATTTACGGCAAAGTCGCCACTGGCTAAAATAAATTCTCCTGTGCCATCAATAGGATCTAACAGCCAATATTGTGTCCACTGACTACGTTGCTCAAGAGTTAACGCGCCTATTTCTTCAGAAATAATAGGAATATTAGGCGTACGCTTTTTTAACTCAGCCATTAACACATCGTTAGCGGCTATATCAGCACTAGTTACAGGGCTATTATCTTCCTTAATCTCAGAGGTGTAATCTCCGTTTTGGTAATGTTTAGTTACTTCTACACCTGCTTTTTTAGCGCTTTCTATTGCAATAGAAAGAAGTTCTTCGTTATTCATGAGATCCACTTAAATAATCTTTTACTAACATAAGGGCTGCAATGCTTCGTGCCTCGTTAAAATCTGGCTGAGCAAGTAACGACTTATATTCACTGAGTTTCCAAGGTACTACGTCAAGTTCTTCTGGTTCATCACCTTCTAAGCGCTCTTTATAAAGGTTAGTGGCGATAAAAATGTTCATGCTTGCTGCAAAAAAACCGGGTGCCATTGCAACTTTTTTTATTTCGGTAAGATGGTCACTACCAAAACCAATTTCTTCTTTTAGTTCTCTGTTGGCTGCTATTTCAGGGCTTTCACCTGGATCAATCAACCCCTTAGGAAAACCAAGTTCGTAAGTATGTGTACCAGCACAATATTCGCGTACCAACAATACGGTATCTTCATCTTGCATAGCAACTATCATAACAGCACCTCTACCAGCCCCCTGCATGCGTTCGTACTGTCTTTTTACACCATTACTAAAGGTAAGATCTAATTGCTCAATTGAAAATAATCGACTTTTCGCGACCAGTTTTCGGTCATCAATAGTGGGGAGCTTTTTTCCCATTGTAATAAGTACCTTACTCGATAGCGCTAATTCATTTAGAATAGCATGATAACTTTATATATAATCCTATAATAAACGGGTTATTAGGAAAAAATCTATGCTTGATTGGTCAAATATTTCAACTGTTTTACTGGATATGGACGGCACTATACTCGATCTACATTTTGACAATCATTTTTGGCTTCACCATTTACCGCTTAGATATAGCGAATCGGCTCAAATAAGTATAGACGAAGCTAAGCATAAATTAACCCGTCATTATAAAAAAGTTGCAGGAACAATCGATTGGTATTGCTTAGACTACTGGGCTGAACAAACACAATTAGCTATTACTGACTTAAAAAAAGAAGTTCAACACCTTATAAAATTACGTGGGGACGCTCATCACTTTTTGGTCGCTTTAAAAGAAACCGGCAGAAACGTAGTACTTGTAACTAATGCCCACCCCGATAGCTTAGCGTTAAAAATTGAACGTACTCAATTAGATAAGTACTTTAATACCTTATATTCAACTCACGAGTTTGGTGTAACCAAAGAGTCTCAATTATTATGGCAAAGGTTACAAGCTAAAGAGGGCTTTGAATTAAGTAACACTTTGTTTGTTGACGATAGTTTACCTATATTAAAATCAGCCCAACAATATGGTATTGAGCATTTATTGGCGGTCGCTAATCCTGATAGCAAACAACCTGAAAATGTGATCACTGAGTTTCCTGCAATAACAAACTACGATGTACTTTTACATGATATAAAAGCACATCCGTTTTTGAATAAACCTAACAACTAAAAGTTAAGCTTATAGCGACCTCTATTATCTGGTGCACCAAGGAAAGGTAAAGCCTCATTAAGTACCGTAGGAAACTTACTACCTGGCTCTACATAACCACTACCCGAAATACGTTCAGGTGAATGAATATAGGCGCTAAAAGTTAAGCCTAAGTTATTTTTAGGATCAAAGGTAAATTTAGCGATACCTTTTTCACATTCAAGCTTACCTCTTAACGTACCAAAATTAATTTTTTCATCTAATGCTTTTATACCTGCGGTATCCCAGGTAACTGTGCCAGTTAGTTGCTGACAAAGTGGCTTGCCCATAACAAAAGTTTCAATGTTAACATCAATAAATTTTTGTGCGGTTAATGGAATCGGCAATGTTAACTGCTGAGCAATATCATTCGCGGCAACTAATACATGTCCATCACTAACTTCAATATCACCTAATAGATGACTTAGCCTTGCTTTACCTTCAGGACCATCAACTAAAGCGCCACCAAAAGTTGTATCAACACTTGGATTAAACATTAATAGTGAAAGTAAGCTAACTTCAATATTTACGTTATTAATACTATAGCCATCTACAATAATACGATTGATACTTCCTTGCCAAATAGAGCCCTTAACCCCTTGTAATACAATATTTTTAGGCAATGATACTTGATTAACAATCCACTGCGCAGGCGTTTGCGACACCATAAAAAATAGGTAAGCAAAAATAAATGCTACGATACCTATAAACCATTTTTTCATTAACTTCTTCCTAATTGCAATCGTCTCACTTTAACAACACCGGCCTTATTGGCATGAGTAATATCAATAGACTTAACGGTTACACCTTCCTTAATTGAAAGTTTTTCTAACCATGTAAGTAAGCTGTTAAAAGGAACTTCATCAATCCATACTTGTAAATCGTCACCTTGTGGTTGCATGCGAGCAATTGTAATTTGATTACGCCCTGCTGTTTGATTGACGACACTCGATAAACTAGCATTTCGACTATTTGATTTTCCTGCGCCGACTGCACTCTTATATTTAGCTGTACCTTCTTGCACTAAAAGCAATAATTTTTGTTGTCGTTCTACTTTTTTGGTGGCTAAATCAATATTTTTATTTAAAGGGGCCCAAATAGCGCTGTATAGAATAAAAAAGATAACAACACTTGCCATCGCGATAACTAATCGTTGCTCGCGAACATTAAGTTGTAACCAACGTTCTTTCATTATCGACTCCCTTTAGCAGAAATAGTAAATGAACCAGTTACTTGATCATCTAAATTATTCTGCGCACCTTGAGAAACAGTTAATTTTTGTTTTTCTAAGGCAAGTTTAAACTTTTCAAATGATTGATAATTAGTTGATACGGCTTGAATTCTTAATTCATTTCTTTTTGCATCAAACTTCATCGATTCAGGCTTTAATACGGTTACTTCATTAAATGCTGGCTGTACTTTATTGAGCATAGTTAAGAAATCACCTTGAGACGATGCAGAACCACCTACTTCAGATAATTTACGACTGAGTTGAGATTTAATAGTTGAGATACGCACTTTTTTGGTTTGAGGAAATGCCTCTTTATATACCTGTATAATTTCTTTTTCTATTGCTGTAGTTTGATTATTTAGCTTAATTAACTCAGCACCTTTTAAAGCAACGTTTGTTACTAAAGCAATCGCCGCAATTCCTGCTACCCACAGCCAAGTACTGTAGTTAGCCGAACGTTTGTCTTTAACTTGAAATTCGCCTTGTAGTAAATTAATTAATTTTGTATCTACATGCTGAGCAAGCAAAGCTAGTGGAAGCTCTTCTGGCATAGCGTTAACAGTAATATTTAAGGTTTCAGGTAAAGTCGCATAAGCGTTAATCGATAAGTTTGTTTGCTCTTCGTTCGCATCAATAACTTCCTCTAATTCGCTTGCCTCTAACTCTGTTGTATTGGTATTAATCCATTGCTGGCTTATAAGTGCCCACACGTTGGCTTCAACCACTAAACCTTGCCATATTCCTTGTCTAAGCAATATTTGGTTGTTTAGCGTAATAGCACTCCACTTGCCTTCAATAAATGGCATAGCGAGTACGTCAGGAATTAAGGTTTTACATTTAATATTGGCTTGGCTTAACCATGTTGTCCAACGTATAAGTTGTTCGCGGTCGACTGCGGCTGTAAAACAATTATTATCATCTTTATCTTTGCTGACATTACCATAAGCAAAAAATAGCGATTCAACATCTTGCGCAAGATCATCTTCAAGCATGTAAGGAGTAGCGGCTTGAATAGCTCGTGTTGATTTACCTGGCACCTTTAAGCGCTTTAAAGCAATTGCGCTCGCAGGAACAAAACCAATAACTTTACGTTGTTCTGCTTTTTCAGTTAAATGTGTAAGGTCGCTAGCGTGATTTAAATCACCGCTGGCAATCACTTCGTGTTGTTGATCCGACCATATCAACCATTGAATGGGCTCATGCTCTTGGCTGCCCAGTCGAATAAAAAGAGTTTCTGACATTAGTCACGTCCTATGGTGCGGCTAATAATATTAATTTGATTATTTTTTTCAACTTTCATAATACTGTTTAAAAAGAAATAACTATCGTTAAAGGTTGTTTTGGTTTTTAATTTAAAGTATTCGCTATCAACAACCAGCTGATCTTTTTGTTCCTGAGTTAATTTACGTTTTGTTAATTGAGGCGATACAAAAACATCTTCAATTTTTTGATAACCTTCTTCCCCCCTACTTGAAATAATTTCTTCAGCTTCACTCTCACTGATATCAAATAGGGCCATTAATATTTCAATATGATCTGCGCTTATAGTATTTACATTAATTTTATGAAGATCAGAATTTGGTATTACGCATACATAAGGCTTTAGTGCTTCAATGGCCTCTAAAGTAAAATGCTCAACAACACGTAACTCGTTAAAACTACCTAAAAAATTATTTGCAGGCAAATAAGGATACTCTTTTGATGAATATTCGCTGTCTTCAGCACCACCGCTATTTGTGACTATGCCATTATCGTCTACCCAATCAGTTAAGGCAGACACCATATCTTTGGCTTCAAAACTACTTACATTCTCAATACCAATATTAAGTATTAATCTTTCAAGTGCTTCAGCAGGTAAATTATTAGCATTACCATTATTTGTAGGTGAAGGCGATATCCCTTTATTACCTGAATGGCGTAAAGCATTTAAATTAAAGCACGATTGCAGATCAATGATCTCACCGGTTATTTCACCATAATCTACTGGGTAGGTGTTTTCACCTTGAGCCCATAATTGGCCTAAGTGAGTCACGTTTTCGTCGCCATCAAACGACATTATAAGTACACGCTTTGCAAAAGCTTCGGCGCCCATGGCTAACCAATAAGCTTGCTGATTCGCTTCTATGTTTGCGCTACGTTGTAACTGAAGCTGTAGTTTTGCTGTCATTTGTGTAGCAAGTATTGCAGCAAGAGCTACTACTAGCATAACCGTAATAAGCGCCACACCTTGATGACACGATATTTTTTTCATGTCATCCTCAATTAACTTTTTCTTTAGGTACAAGGCCAGCAACTAAGAATTTACGTTTGACCAATCCAAACTCTTTAGTATCAAGCTCTACGGCAATTGCCAAAGGTAAGTCACTGCCTTCATACGTTTGGTTCCATTGTTTACCGTCATAAAATTCAAAGCTAATATCATTAATACCCGTTAATAACTTTCTTACTTTAGGCTCTTCGCCTAAGGTTGCGTCAACAAAGTTAAAATGAACACGTTCTAATGTTTCTTCATTAATTTGATAAGCTACTGATTGCATATCACCGCGCGGTAATAATAATCCCGGATTTGACCAACCATTTCGAACAAAACCAATGGCTTGTGATGTAGATTCAAAGGCATTGCTGTCGGTATGAATAAAATCTTTCAAAGGTTCGTCCCCATCCATACGTACACTGCGCCGAGCTATTTGTAAAAAATCACGTTCAATAAGCATAAAAGCACGTTGAATATCATTCATGCTATTTAATCTTTTGGTAGACTTTTCTTCACTGGTGATCACGGTATCAAACAAGCTAAAACTGGCTAAACTAATAATCGCAAAAATAGAAATTGCGATGAGTACTTCAAGTAAAGTAAAGCCCTGTTGTTTAGTTAAATTATTCACTATTTTTGTTCCTTAACAACATAAGTTGTTAAGCTGGTTAGTGATGATCTTTGAGCTTGATCTAGTCTCACTTCAATGGATATAGCACTCATATTTTGATCGGCAGTTTTAGCCACCTTTTGTATCCAAAACCATTCTCGCCCTGCAAGCTCGACTTTGCCTTTTTTGTTGTTTCTTGGTGGCCAGCTTTTGTTTAAACTTGCTTCAACGAGTTGATTAGAAGCCACCCAATTTGCCATCATTTTAGTTTCTAAATGGCTTAGACTTCTAAAATGAGTATCAGTACTCGAAATTAGCGCAACACCTGCTGTGGCAAAAATAGCCATAGCTAGCATAACTTCAATGAGAGTGAACCCTGAACATTTACGCTTTATATTTTGCTGAAAGCTTTGAGCGTTACTCATCAGAAATAGGCCCTTCAATGGTTAAAGGCGTTGTATATAATCCACTAACCAAATAGCTTGTTGCGATGTAAGCGTCGTATGTATCAATAAATTTAAAGCGAAGCGTAAAAGGTGTTAAATCGCCTCCTGATAATATATACACTTGGGGGAGTAATTTCTTTTCTTCGTCAAGTTCAGAACCTGAGAATGTTAAATCGCTTTCTTCATTTTCACGCAAAGAATTAATGAGAGGAGGTTCATCTAGAGGCAGATCGTCTAGCGCTAAAATAGCTTCCATTTCTTCAGGTAATGCGTACGGTTCTAGCAACTTATTGCCTGATGCCGGCACCCATTTTTCTCCATCAAAGCCTAGAAATTGATAGGTGTTTTTTTCACTATCCACAACAAGACCAAGCTCAACATTATTTAACATTGAATATTCTGCTGCCATATTAAATATTGCAGCAAAGCGCTGACTTTCTTTTTCTAATAGTTTTTCGGGTTCATTACCATTAAAGTTAAATTGTACAACAGAGGCCATTAAACCTATTAAAACAATAACCACCATCACTTCAATTAGGGTAAAGCCTTTTAATGAAGGTTTAGCTGGTAATTGTTTTTTGTAGTTCATGGCCAAAGGTATTTTTACCAATTTATTGGTAATCGGCTAAGTTCCAGTTACCAATGTCATCTTCTGTACCCGCTTCTCCGTCTGGTCCCATTGAGAAAACGTCATACTTTGCATTTTCACCTGGGTATAATAATTGATAGTCATTGCCCCACGGATCTTTAGGAAGACGCTTAACATAACCTTCTTCGGGAAAACGACGAGGTAATGGCTCAATATCTGTTTCGCTTGTTAAAGCATCTAGCCCTTGCTCTGTGGAAGGATAGTCATAGTTATCCATTTTATACATACTTAACGAGGTTTCTAATGCGTTGATATCTGATACTGCTTTTTGCATATTTGCTCGGTCTTGACTGCCCATTAAATTAGGTACAACCATACTAGCCAATACACCTAATATTACGATAACAACCATAACTTCTAGCAGTGTGAAACCTTGCTCTTGTTTACTGGCTTTAACTTTTAATGAGTTTTGAAACATTTTCATTTTTTTTCCTGATTTAAGTCTGTAATAATTCGATTAAATAACGGTTACTTGGTTCAATTAACTCGCAATTAAAGTGTTTAATTGCAATATTGGCTGTAATATAGCCATAACAATGAATAATACCACTCCTGCCATAGTTACCATTAATGCAGGTTCGAATGCCTTGAGTGATATACTTACGAGTGCTTCGAATTCTCTATCTTGATTGTCTGCAGCTCTACCTAACATATGTTCAAGCTGACCACTTTTTTCACCACTGGCGATCATATGAATCATCATAGGAGGAAATAATTTCGTTTGTTCTAATGAAACACGAAGACTTGTACCTTCCCTTACTTTGTCTGCGGCTTCTTTAACTTTTTGCTTAATATATAAGTTGTCGAGTACTTCGCCTGAAATGGTCATACTTTCTAATAGCGGCACAGCACTCGCAGTTAAAATACTTAATGTACGTGCGAAACGAGCGGTATTTACACCTTTAGAAACTTTACCAATTCCTGGAATTTTAATTAAACGTTCATGCGCACTAAAACGAAACTTAGGTTTTTGCATAAGCCGTGAAAAACCAACAATAATAGCCATAATTAATATGACAATAAATAAACCATAACTTTGTAAAAAGTCACTGCTGGCAATTAAGAATTGTGTTGTTCCGGGCAAGTTTGCACCCATATGTTCAAACTGCCCAACAATTTTAGGTACTACGGCGGTTAATAAAATAGCAATAACCCCCACAGCCACTACCGTCATAATAACGGGATAAACTAAAGCTTGGATCATTTGTGAACGCAATTGTTGGCGTTGTTCTGTGTAGTCAGCTAAACGATTGAGCACCTTATCTAAGTGGCCTGATTTTTCACCAGCAGCTACCATAGCTCGATATAAATGATTAAAAATATGGGGGTATTCCGACATACTTTCGGCTAAACCGTAACCTTCGGTTACCTTGGTTCTTACTGCCATAATCATACTTTTTAAGCTGTTTTTATCGCACTGTTCAGCAACGGCAATTAAAGATTCTTCTAGTGGAAGGCCTGATTCAACTAATGTTGCTAGTTGCCTTGTAATTAAAGCGAGCTCTGCTGCTGATATTTTTTTACTTGTGCCAAATCGTCCTTTGTTTGACGATTTTTTATTTCTTTGCAGGCTAGGTGTTACTTCTGTAGGCATTAGGCCTTGCTCACGTAATAAACTTCTTACGTGCCTAGCGGTATCACCTTCTATAACACCTTTTTTAGCCTTGCCTCGACTATCTACGGCTTGGTAATCAAATGCTGCCATATACTATATTTACCTTACCCTTCTCTTGTAACACGTAAAACTTCTTCGAGTGTTGTTATGCCTAGCATCACCTTATTAAAGCCATCACGTCTTATGCTTCGAGTACTTTTACGGATAAATTTCTCAATAGCCTGCTCTCCTTGGCCATTATGAATAAGTTCTCTTACGGTATCGTCTACGTAGAGCAATTCATGTATACCTGTTCGACCTTTATAGCCTTTGAAGTTACATTCTGCGCACCCTTTAGCTCTATAAATAGGTTGTGTATTGTTATCGGGTAGATCAAGTAATTTTTGTTCTTCGTGGTCAGGTAAGTGACTTTCACGACAATGTGGGCATAAAGTTCGAACTAAACGTTGAGCAAGTACACCAAGTAAACTCGATGATAAAAGGAAAGGCTCAACGCCCATATCTTCCATACGAGTTACAGCACCAGCAGCGGTATTTGTATGCAACGTAGATAAAACAAGGTGACCAGTTAAACTTGCTTGTACTGATATTTGAGCGGTTTCTAAATCACGAATCTCACCTACCATAACTACGTCAGGATCTTGTCTTAAAATAGCACGTAAACCACGAGCAAAAGTCATGTCTACTTTGGTATTTACTTGTGTTTGACCTATGCCTTCGATAGCAAACTCAATAGGATCTTCAACCGTTAATATATTGCGTTCTTTACTATCAATTTGTGATAAACCCGCATAAAGCGTGGTACTTTTACCTGACCCTGTAGGGCCTGTCACTAAGATAATACCGTGTGGTTTTTCAATTATTTTTGAGAAACTATCACGTGTATCTTCTGCCATGCCTAAGTCTTTTAAGTTTAAGCGAGCTGCATTCTTATCCAACAAACGTAAAACAACACGTTCGCCATGTCCGGTAGGCATAGTAGATACACGTACATCAACCGCACGCCCGCCAATTCTTAAGGAAATACGGCCATCTTGCGGAATACGTTTTTCAGCGATATCAAGTTTCGCCATAACCTTAATACGAGAAACCAACAAGGAAGCGAGTTTTTTATTAGGTTTCAATACTTCACGTAAAACGCCATCCACTCGAAAGCGTATTAATAAGGCGGTTTCAAACGTTTCGATATGAATATCAGAGGCGCTTTCTTTGATCGCTTCACTTAGCATAGCGTTGATCAGCTTAATGATTGGCGCATCATCTTCATTTTCAAGTAGATCTTCACTTTCAGTCATTTCATCAGCAAGTGAATATAAGTTAACTTCATTACCTATATCTTCCATCATCTGTTTGGCTTCAGATGAATCTCTTTGGTATGCAACCGTTAATGCTAGTTCAAACTGTTCAGGGCTTTCCACTTGAATACTAAAAGGTGCTTTAAGTACTCGACGCACTTCTAATAAAATGTCGGTATCAACATCTTCTAAACAATGTAAAACATAGCCTTTTTCTTTTTGAGAAATAAGTACGCTATGACGTTTAGCAAAGCCAAACGGAAGTTGGTGCTGTTCAAGAATATGTTCAACGTCAACCTCATCTGCAATTAATGCAGCTTGTGTATCAAGTTCACTCATTACGGTTGTTCTTGTTCAATATTAGATGTATTGATGATGTCGAGAGGCCCAACTTCTTCTTTGTTATTCATGTATTCATCAAAAGAAGGAGGTAATACAAGCTTATCGTTCCATTTTGGTAATAAAGGTAATTTAGAGTCATCCATTAGCTCTAAACCTTCTTCTTGTTTACGTATTTCATCAGCACGAATAAAGTTATATTTGTCTTTACTAATATTATTCATAGTTTCGCCATCACGAATAATCGACGCCTTTAAAAATACCATTAGGTTGCGCTTACGCTTAGTATTAGTGGTTGATTTGAATAAACTTCCCAAAATAGGAATATCACCTAGTAGTGGTACTTTTTGTTCGCTTTCTTGAACGTCTTCATCAATTAAACCACCTAACACTATCGTGCTGCCACTATCTGCCATTATGGTGGTTTTAATTTCACGTTTATTAATCGCAATATCGACACCTGTTGCACCACTTACTGATGACACTTCTTGCTCTATAGTAAGTTGTACTGCATTACCTTCATTTACTTGTGGCGTTACTTTAAGTTTTATACCCACTTCTTGACGATCAACGGTTTGGAACGGATTCGCATTATTACTACCTGTTGCAGAACCGGTAATAATTGGAATCTCTTGACCTACTAGAAAGTAAGCCTCTTCGTTATCTAACGTAGTAATGCTTGGTGTTGATAATATATTTGAATTGGTATCAGAACTAACCGCTTGTAAAACGGCACCAATATCACCTCTTAAAATACCTGTAACTAGCCCACTTGCTGAACCGAGCACTTGGCCAAGAACACTATAATCACCCTTAACATCTGGTTGAGTTGTTGATGGAGTTCTTACCTCACCATTATCGTTCAATACTGCTGGGATAATTGCACCAGGAGTGTCTCTAGCGGCCTCAACACCAGCGGCAATTTGTCCTAAAGGCGCAGGTCCATTATTAAATTGTGTAAAACCTGCTTTCGGTGAAAACCATTGTATTCCTAAGTTAATACCATCGGATTCATATACTTCAACAATAATCGCTTCAACATGCACTTGTGCTCTGCGTATATCTAGTTGGCGAATAACCGCTTCTAGCGAACGAAGCATGTCAGGTTCTGCGGTAATAACAAGCGTGTTAGTATCATCATGCGCATCAATGCTTACTTCGCGAGTTTGGCTTCCACGAGATGCTGTTTTAGTCGTTGTTTTATTTTCTGATTCAATTGATTTACTAACTCCCTGAAGCACCTTAACTAAGTCTTCGGCTTTAGCATATTTCAAGTAATAAACACGGGTGTTTCCGTTCGATTCAAGTTCGCTGTCTAAACGAGATATCAGTTTTGCAATACGTTTACGTGCTTGGGACTCACCGCTAACAATGACACTATTGGTTCTATCGTCAGCAACAATTTTAGGAATTAAAAAAGTAGGAGTACCCGGCTTACCTTGTTCGCTTTTATTCATTGCTTCAATAATACGAACCATTTCACCCGCTGAAGCATATTGAAGTTTAATAATTTGTACATCTTGATCGCCGGCTTTATCAACACGTTCAATAACTTGTACTAAACGATTTACCGTAGCGGCTGTACCTGTTAACAAAATGACATTGGCAGGGTCGTAATTAACTACGTTGCCACCACCTGACTGATCAGATAGTTGGCGTAACAAGGGCACTAACTCACGCACAGTTACATTTTTAACTTCAACAACACGGGTTACCATTTCGTCACCAATGCCGGGATTCTCATTCCCAACAACCGGAATTGACGCTGTTTTAGCATCTTTATTGCGAATAATTTTAATGATGTTGTTTTCCATTTTTACCGCTGAAAAACCATACACTTCTAAAACATTCAAAAATACTTGGTAATATTGTTCTTCTGTTAACGAATCGTAACTACGTAAGTTAACTTTTCCTCGTACGTTAGGATCAACCACCATTGTTTTATTGAGATTTTTCCCAACAATATTAATAAACTCTATAATTTCAGTATTTTTAAAGTTTGGAGAATATTTCGCAGCTTGTACATGGGAGCAAAATAATAAAATATTGAGTAAAATAGCAGTAGTGAATAAAGTGATAACTCTTTTATACCAAGGCGCAGTAGAAGTCTTGCGCATGAAAAATACCTCATTTGTCATTTATATATCGTCCATTAATACTATTAGTCAATACTATTATCAATACTGAACAGAATTTCTGTTATGTCATCGTTTCTATTAACTAGAAGCGATACTTCTCGTTCTTGTTTTAATGCTCTTAGCGCTTGGGCGGCTTCAGAAGGTTGACTTAAGTCGTAACCATTCATTTGTATAGCAACATCACCACTTTTTAATCCCGAAGACTTAAAAAAGTCAGGATTTTTTCCAGGCATTAACTGATACCCCACAATTTGTCCATTAACTCGCTTAGGACCAATCTTTAAGTAATCGGTTATTTTTCCTGGATCTGCACTAATATCATCTCTTAATGCTTGTGCTTGCTTAGTTAATTCATTGTTATTACGTTGATCTACACGCTTAGGTGTATTGCTTTGTAGTATAGGACCACTAATATTCGCTTTTTCTTTTCTTTGGGCTACTTTTATTTGATTTTTTGATTCGTTATAGTCGAAACCATCCAGCATTAATGTTTCTAATCGACCTGAATGCCTAATGTGAACTCTATCGTTATATACATTCTTTAAAACGGCTCGTGTACCGTTTATGGTTTCATCAATAGCATAAATTTCTTGAGCACCATTATTTTGAATAATTGCCGCAGATCTATCATCCTCATTACTTGCAACAACACCTGTAAGAGTAAGGTTTAAATTAGTTTCGGGGGCATCTTCAATTTCGTCTATTTCTTCAACAACGTTTGATTCATTATAAAGACCAAATAAATTAAGTGAATAAATACCTGACAAGCTTATATTTTGCGTAGTCGACTTGCTTTGTATGACACTTCCGTTACTAATATTTTGATTGTACTGAGGAGTTTCATCGAGAAACAACCACGTAATTTTAGCTAATAAATAGGCAATATAAATGAATAACACTAAACTAATAAGCTTAGCTATTTTAGCGTGAGGTAGCTTTAATAGTGTTTCTGCAATAGCGGAAAACTGACGAGATAACTGCATTATATTTTTACGTTATGGGTAACTTCAATTAGCATGTTCACGATAATACGTGAGCAAAGGACTTCCAACAAGCCATCTACACAGATTGTAACGATTATTTATGACTAAAATAAGTCGAAAGATGATTTAGCAAGCAAAAAGTAGCGAAAAAATTAACGTTATGATACCTTGCGCGCATTAAAAACAGGGGTCTATATTATTATGAATAAAAATAATAAATCACAAGAAAATTTATCCGCTCGATTAGATAAATGGCTTTGGGCCGCCCGATTTTACAAAACACGAGCAATAGCTAAACAAATGATTGATGGCGGTAAAGTTTTTTATAACAATCAAAGAACAAAATCGAGTAAAGCCGTAAATATTGACGATGTAATTAGAGTAAGACAAGGCCATGAAGAAAAAGAAGTACTCGTTATCGCTATTGCAGAAACAAGAAGAGATGCGACTTTTGCTCAAACTCTCTATAAAGAAACTGAAGAAAGTATAGAAGTAAGAGCAAAAAACAGCTTAGCTCGCCAGCAAGGCATTTTATTAAACCCTGCCAGTGACACCAAGCCAGATAAAAAGCAGCGACGTAAATTAAGAGAATTTAAAGAGAGGATATAAGCAATGCCCATAAATGCAGACGTTCTAAATCGTTACTTATTTGATGACATGCATGTTCGTGGTGAACTTGTGCAACTAAGTAAAACATATCAAGACATTGTTGCCCTCCACGACTACCCAAAAGGTGTAAGTGAGTTATTAGGAGAGCTTGTAGCTGCAACTTGTTTACTAACCGCTACTTTGAAATTTGATGGTGAAATTGCCGTTCAATTGCAAGGTGATGGCCCTGTTGGCTATTTAGCCGTAAATGGTAACCACGAGCAAGAAATGCGTGCAATTGCTCGTTCATTCGACGACGCTACAGGATCAGGCCTAAAAGAACTTATTGGTAAAGGTACGATGGTAATTACCATTCGCCCTACTGATGGTGAACCTTATCAAGGTGTGGTTGCTTTAGAAAAAGATACTTTAGCGGAGTGTTTAGCTCATTATTTTGAAGTGTCTGAACAAATACCAACAAAAATTTGGTTATTTATCGACGAAGCCAATAAACAAGTTGCTGGTAGCTTAGTTCAACTACTACCTGATGCTGACACCAAAGAAAATCAATTAGCTGATTTCGAACATTTATGCCAGCTAACCAATACGATTAAGTCTGAAGAAATTTTTACACTCAAGGCTGAAGATTTATTGTATCGTTTATATCATCAAGAAAATGTAAGGTTATTCGAACCACAAGCGGTTACATATAAGTGCACTTGCTCAGAAGAAAAATGCTTAAATGCTATTGCTCAAGTAGAACCAGTAGAGCTTAAAAGTATTATTGAAGAACAAGGCAAAGTATCGATGACCTGTGATTACTGCCGAACCACTTACGATTTTGACGAAAAAAAATTAGCCTTGTTTTTAAGTGATGAGCAACAAAGTCATTAATTTGCATTTATTAAAACAAAAACGGGCTGAATATTATCCAGCCCGTTTTTTATATTTATTAGTAGTTATTATTAGAAATGTATCACTGCACCAGCAAATACACCTTTAAAATCAAGCGCTGAATGTAAATCGTCTAAATCTTCTATTTCAAGTTGAACCGCTCGGTAACCTAAAGTTAAGTTTACATCTACAGCTAAGTTTTCTATCAACTCATAGCTTATACCGACTTGAAAGTCGTAAAGAGAGTTGTCATCAAAAGACAAAAAGTTACCTTCACCAAACACGTTAAATCCCGTCCATGGTAAACCAACATTAGTGTATGCATAAAGCATTGGAACAATACCTGACGCACCTAACCTAGATGAACTTGAACCTTGGCTTAATACAATATCTGTATCAAAGTCGCGGCCAGTTAAACCAAAATCAATAGAGATTAAATCATTATCAAATATTTCATAATATAGCGTGTAATCTGTATAGGTTAAATCAAACGTAGTACTTACTTCGCCATTATAATTTACATCTTGAAACTCAAAGTTAGATAATGTTGTAGCACCATCAGTATCAAGGGTTGTACGAGCTATTTTAATATTGGGTATAAGTGGTAATGGATGTTCAAAAGCAGCATAAAAACTGCCTTGTTCTTGATCAGCTAAATTAAAATCTGCTTGGCTATTATCATTATCACCAAAAGTACCTGATGCTTCGGTTGCCCAAATTTGCCCACCAACGTATAAACCTAATAATGTATCTGCTTGAGCTGACGTTGATAGCACAGCAGAAATAGCTGTCGCTAAAAGTATTTTTTTCATGTTATCCCTTATTATCCTTGGCTTAATAAATCGTTTAAATCAATGAGTGCAGCATTCGCTCGAGAAATGTAGTTAGCCATAACTAATGAGTGATTAGCTAACACACCAAAGCCGCTACCGTTTAATACCATAGGGCTCCAAATAGCTTCTTGGCTAGCCTCTAATTCTCTTATTATTTGTTGTAAACTAACACGAGCATTTTTCTTTTCTAGCACATCATTAAAGTCAATTTCTACTGCTTTTAGAAAGTGAAGTAGCGCCCAACACGCGCCTCGAGCTTCGTAAAATTCATTATCAATTTTCCACCAACTGGTTCTTAATTCAACATTAGCATCTGAATAAGTCGATTGCTGAGCAACATTATCGCCAGCTAGGTCAACATTAAATTGCTCACGACCAACACTTGCACTTAAGCGTTGTGAATAACTCCCTAAGCGTTTTGTCACTTCGCTGATCCAATCTCTTAAGTTGTCTGCTCTTGCATAGAATTGAGCTGATTGACTATTGACTTCAGTTAACGCAGTACGATACTTATACAACTCAACTAATGCTTTACCGTACTCACTTTCAGCACTTGGCATAGCCCAGCTTTTACTGTCTATATTAAATTGTGGTTGGGCAACTTTCAAATATTCGTTTTCAATAGATTGAGATTGAGAGCGACTAAATTCTTGGCGCATAACTAACGCCATATCGCGCACCATTTCTAATGCACCAAATTCCCATGAAGGAATATTATCTAAAAATACCGAAGGAGGAAGCGCATCGTTTGATAAGTAACCACCAGGCTTTGTTAATAAAGTTTCTGTTACTTTAATTAACGCTGTTGTGGTTGTATAACCTACAACAGGAGCAACATTTTCCGCTTTAGCGGCTTTGGTTACTTCTTCTTTAATGTCGAAAGTATCTGGTTCAAAACTCCAGTACACACCTAATAAATATAAAACGAAAGCAACACCTAAAAACAACGCTATAAACGTTTTGCTAGAAAACTTGGTTATCATGAACAGCTCCTGATACTGGTGATGAATCATAACGGTATACCACTAAAAATAGAGTATACATTGGTTAAATAATGATTATTGAATATACACCTCTGTATTTCAGGTATACATTTTCCATATAAAATACTAAGGTTATTGTACTCTAATTTTTACTAAGCTAGAACAAAATGGATAACTTAATTATAACGAGCGAAAACCGTAATATTTTAACTATTACAATGAATCGTTTCGATAAAAAAAATGCATTAACCTCCAACATGTATCGCCAACTTGCTTCTGCGTTATCTCATGCAAACACAACAAAGAATATTCATTGCGTAGTAATACAAGGAGATGAAAACTGTTTTTGCGCTGGCAACGATTTACAAGACTTTTTACAACACCCCGAGGATTTTGCTGCCCTTGATTTTATAGCGGCTTTAAACGCATTGAACAAACCTTTAATTGCTGCTGTAGCAGGTCATGCCGTAGGTATTGGTACAACCTTATTACTACATTGCGACATGGTATTTGCAGCCCACAATAGTAAATTTAAGCTCCCTTTCACCCAATTAGGTTTATGCCCTGAAGCGGGTTCAAGTTCATTACTTCCAGCTAAGATTGGTCATGTACGTGCATTTGAATTACTGGTTTTAGGTAAAACATTTAACGCCGAGCAAGCTCATAATTACGGATTAATTAATGAAGTATGTGAGCCACAAGCATTACTTTCTTTAGCTCAAGAAGCTGCACATACTATTTCAGCCTTACCTACCGATGCGGTTTTAACCAGTAAAAGACTCATCAAAAAAGAACATTCTTCATTAGAAAACGCAATAATAGAAGAAGGTGATGAATTTAAACGACTTATGAAAAGTGAAGATTGTAAGAACATACTGTCACAATTTTTTAAGTAATAGTCCTTTATTTAAAACACTAAAAAGAAAGGCCATATTAAATGATATGGCTTATCTCCACTCACATTAAGAATGTACTTCTCTATCACCTTTGTTGTCTCTTGCCATTAACCAAACCACAAATGCAACCAATAAAATAGGCCAAAACACACCCACCATAAACATTACAGCAGCACCTACCCCTAATAAAACAATAAATATAATGGTTCCAAAAACACTCAAAATAATAGCTAAAGCTGCTACAACTAATAAAACAATAACTAATGCAGATACACTTATGGCTTGTATAGGTTCTATTAATTTATCGTGCATATAAATATCTACATCGAGCAACTCTACAAAACTCGTACCCAATACATAAGTTAAGAATACCGTGGCAACAATGGCTAATAATAGTGATTTTAAAAAAGACATAACAAACTCCCTAATTTAAATAAAAGCATAACTTAACGATTAATAGCTTAACGATTAGGAATAAGTAACGCCGCTACAACATAAGCAACACCCACTACCACAGGAAAAACAAACATAGAAACAACCGCGGCTAACCGCACACCAAAGCGAGGCAAACCATAGTATCTTGCTAAACCACCACACACACCTGACAATTTTTTATGTACGTTATCTTTATAAAGAGTTCTTTTAATTAAATATTCTTGTTCGTATTTCATTATTATCTCCTACAGGCCACTTAACGTAAGCCAATCACCTTATTAAACGTATACATCAGCCCTGCACTTATAAAAAAGATCATTGCAGGACCAAAACAAATAACAAAAAACATATTTCCAAACATCACAAGCTTCCTTCAAATCAAGTTCAGTTTTAGCCGTTAACTACCTTCTTTTTTAGTTGCTCTAATTCATCTTCTATGCGAGCTTGTGCTTCTAGTTCTCTGAACTCGCTTTCTAAGTTTTTAGGCTGAGATAAATCGTAGGCTTCTACTTGTGCTTCAACGCGGTCTATTTTTTGTTGAAAGCGTTCAAAACGTGTAATAGCTTCATCAATGTTATGCACAACGGCTTGTGTGCGAACTTTTAACCTCACCTCGGCTGACTGCTGACGTAAAACATAAGACTGTTGCTTACGTTTAGCTTCAGTTAGTTTTTCTTGTAAACGGTTACCATCGTCTTGCACCGCCAATAAAAACTCATCTAATTTAGCCATATCATCAGTTAAATGATTTAATTGCTCAGTCGCTTTATGTTTTTCTTTCAAAGCTAATTTGGCTAAATCTTCTCGGTCTTTTTGAATCGCAACTTCAGCTTTGTTATTCCAACCAGCAATGCTTTTTTCAACCGTAATAATGTTACGTTGAACGATTTTTTTCTCTGCAATATATTTAGCGGCACTTGCTCGAACTTCACCTAAAGTTTCGTCCATTTCTTGAATGATAAGTTTGATCATTTTTTCTGGATCTTCAGCCTTATCTAACATGCTATTAATATTTGCATTAATAATATCGGTAAACCTTGTAAATAAACCCATGCTTTTATCTCCTATTGAATAAATACGTATTAAATTATTAGGTAAAACCACAACAACTTTCGTTGCGCTTCGTTATTACTACAAAGTGTTATTACAAGGTACATGCCAACTTAGACAAAACACATAAACAACTATTTATTAAGGGATTATTTAAAAAATCAAAACATAAACCATAAAGACATATTATGTCTAAAATTATTTTTTAGTTAAAATAACCATCAAATTAGTTAAATTGACCACAGATAAAAATTATAAAAGGGAGATATTGGTGTGAATGAATAAAGGAAGGTAAAAACAAAAAAGGCCACAATAATTGCAGCCTCATAAAAACAACATCACGAATAAAAATTAGTTACCCGTCTCACTATCAATAGACACATAGGAATAAGCTTCAAACAACGATTTACTATCCGCCCCTTGCTTACCCGAACAATCACTTAAATGACGCCTAAACTGCCTAGCCCCCGGTAAACCATTACACAAACCTAACATATGTCGAATAACATGCCATGCTCTACCACCTTCAGCAACATAACGGTCTATGTACTCAGCCATATTTTCGAGTACTTCAAGTCGGCTGAGAATTGGCGTTTGAGATTGCCACAGCGTTTGATCTACATTGCTTAGAAAGTAAGGCGATTGATAAATTTCGCGCCCGATCATCACACCATCAACATGCTTTAAGTGTGATTGAGCTTCGTCTAAAGACTTAATACCGCCATTAATAGAAATTGCCACATCCGAAAAATCAGACTTAATTTTATAAACACGCTCGTAATCTAACGGTGGAACATCTCTATTTTGTTTAGGACTTAAACCACTTAACCAAGCTTTACGTGCATGAATAATAAAATGCTCGCAGCCCGCTTGCGACACCGTATCAATAAATTGATGTAAAAATTCGTAACTGTCTTGATCGTCAATACCAATACGCGACTTCACCGTAACAGGAATGTTTACTTGAGCTTGCATACTTGAAACACATTCAGCAACTAAAGCAGGTTCTCCCATTAAACATGCTCCGAAACGACCATTTTGAACACGATCAGACGGACAACCTACGTTAATGTTAATTTCATCGTAACCTAATTGCTCAGCTCGTATAGCACACTCAACCATAGCTTTAGGGTCGCTACCACCCAACTGTAAAACAACAGGATGTTCAGCATCGTTATAGGAAAGGTAATCGCCCTTTCCAAAGATAATCGCCCCGGTAGTTACCATTTCGGTATACAAAACCGTATGTTTAGACATAACACGATAAAAATAACGACAATGACGATCAGTCCAATCTAACATGGGTGCTACGGATAGTGCATGTAGTCCCCCATTTACGGGAGCTTTAGGATTTTCGGTTGTTTCAATAATTTCTTTATTCATTTATTTATTCATTTATTTATTGCTTTGAGTTACTTTGAATCGCCTAAAATTGTCTTGAATTTCATTAGCGGTCATCCTTATGTCACCCCAAAATGGGTAGGATTTGGAGCTTAAAATATTTTGGTGATTATACAGAAATAATAAGAAGGTTTGGAAATAACTAACGGGTAAAACTCAGACTCTATTAACAAGCGAACCAGTGTAGTTACTTTAATTCGTAATAACCCATATTTAATATAATTTTGAGTAGGTTTCCTCATTCAGGCTTTTGCATGCAAATAACAAAAGTTATATTATCAGTTGAGTATATAACAACTTCAGACATCCCTCTCTAAAAACTCAAAACAATTTAACTAATATTCAAACACTTAACTGGTCGGATGAGTTAAATCTAAATATTACGTTATACTAAATCTACAGTAAGAGCAGGATCGTTCGGATTGCGGAGCTAATACACTCCTATATACCCTGCCTCCCGTCACCTACATACTAAGTTTTTTATAAAAACATTAGATGGTGGCGCTCTGCAAGACAGAGACAACTATTTCGATAGTGATAGGGATCTCGGAAAAATTTGTTGTATTCGAAAGCCCAAGTAATTGAAAGTTCTTGGGCTTTTTTCGTTTTCAAATAATTAATTCTTACTCATTTTTGTTTGGCTTTTCTTGCTTTTTTCGCCTTTTTATAACCTTTTTTAGACCTCTGCAGCACAGCCCCCTGAAAAGGTGGGCGCTTAGCAAAAACATTTTTCACTGCGACTAAAAAAGGCTTAGTATCATCTCCTTGAAGCAACCTAAGTCGAAAGTCATTTTCATCAACCAAAAAAGCTGTCTCTACTACCATGGAAAGCTCTCTTGCAGTCAATCTATGCAGTTTAAACAAAACAACATAACATTTCTTTTCGCTTGCTCCATGTTGAAATTCAAAATAACCTGTGAGACACGTATGTTCATCACCTTTATTTGCTCGGACACAAAACTGTGGGGACGAAGTTTGTAAAGCTTCAACAAAGAGGGGGATATTTAAACTACTTTCGTATTTATCTTCACAAAATACTCGAATATCACTTGAAACTATTTTTTGACCAGAGCTGTCTAATTTCTGATTATGTGGATTATTTTCATAATACTCATACTTAATAAGCAGAAAACCAGAGTCAGCAAGACTATCATGGTTATCTGTGTCCATTATCGCTCGACTATAAACATGATTTGTTGGTCGTACAGCAATAGATATAGTTTCTATTCGATTATCTTCAAATCTAAAGTTGTCAATTATTATTACATGATCAAATAAATGATCAAGAGTAAATATTCTGGCGGTACCATCAATTACCACTGCTATTGAGCTATTTCCATCGTGGACTATATTACTATGATTCATATTCCTTACTTATCAATAAAATGAAATTTTAAAGCTGATGGAATAGAATAGTTATTACCTAAGGAAGCTTCCGTCAACAGTTTGGAGAATTATATGTTAAGGCTTTTAGAAATTTAAAGCTAATCGAATGCAATGCTGAAAAAACATCCTAATTATCAACGTTATCTATTTTAAGTAATATATTCTCAATTACGTGAAGCTACTTGATACAACTAGAGAGTTTGGTCACCCTCAATATCAATCAGCCCCCTCAGAGGAACTCCTGACTCTCTCCCCCTTTTGATAAACCTAGAAATCAGCCCAATCGAGCATAGGTGCAACAGAAAGTTTATGAGAAATCATAAACTTTTTAAAAACCCTTAAAAAACATAGCAAGTTAACTGTTAATGAGCCAACCCAAATTTTGGCAGATTATACGAGGTTTAGATGTACCATACAAAAATAACAGTAATATTTCATTACAGGACTAACTTTTCACTCCTTTCAGGCACACACTCTAATAACTGATTCTGTATCCAATTTATAAACTTACGATCTAAACCGTCATCCGAAACATTATCTTGGCTGAGCAAAATATAACGATTACCTGATGACACAAAGCCAAATGGCGCGATTAAATTCCCTCTTTGTATATCATCAATCACTAGCGGATAAGAACCAATAGCGGCACCTAGTCCATCAACAGCGGCTTGAAAGCAAAAATAGAAATGAGCAAAATTTTGAGACGTGTTATTCAGTAACGAAGGCTTATTTGTACTTTTACACCAATTTAACCACGCACTAGGTCGTGTATCACTATGAATTAACTTAAGTGAACTTAAGTCATTTTTCACTTGCTCCCAACATTCAGGAGAAACTACAGGCCCTACCCATTCATCAACTAGAGGTGTGCTTTTATAATGAGGATGAGGTTTAAAATCATCACGTCTAATTGCCATAGATAAGCCATTTGAATCAAGATTTACAGCTCCTCCTGCTGTTGAAAGCCGAATGTCTGTATTCGGATTCTGCTCATAAAAGCTCCCCATACGTGGCATTAACCAACGCATAGTTAATGTGGGCTCACAAGAAACATTAAGGCTGCTAGTATTTACTTGAGATAATTTATTAACACCATTATCTAACATTTGAAATGCTTGCGATGTATAACGTTTAAGTAGCTCACCTTCATGTGTTAAACGTACGTTTCGACCTTGACGAAAAAATAATTTGATAGAAAGATAACTTTCTAATGTTTTGATCTGTTTACTCACTGCTCCATGAGTTATGCAAAGTTTTACTGCTGCCTCACTAAAACTAGGCGAATCGGCTACTACATTAAAAATATGAAACGCTTTTAAATGCCTCATCTGTTACTTTTACTCACACCTTAAAACACTATATTTCGATTATAGGTAGAAGAATAAGTAGATACAATCTCAAACTAAATTTAAACGAGGTTTGAAGTATTTATGGAAATTTTTAGTTTGGCGATTATTGGTTTTTTAATTGTTATAAGCCCTGGGGCTGATTTTGTATTAGTACTAAAAAATAGTATTAATTCAGGTAGGAAAGCTGGAATTCTTACCGCCTGTGGAATAAGCCTAGCCATAGGCGTTCATATTGCTTATTCAATGCTAGGCATTAGTTACTTAATTTCACAGAACTTAATGCTATTTACTTTTATTAAGTACGCAGGAGCTACCTATTTGGTTTATATTGGTGTGAAAAGTATTTTAACCGCTAATGATAAAATGGATGAAATAGGCTCAAATTCAAGCACTAATAAATCTACACGGTACTTCGTTCAAGGTTTTTTTTGCAATATGCTAAACCCTAAAACCATGTTGTTTTTTATCAGCCTCTTTAGCCAACTAATTTCAGCCGATTCAAGTAACAACTACGCATTAGCATATGGATTATATATAGCGATACTTCATGGGTTATGGTTTAGCTTGGTTTCGATTATGTTCACATCAAAGCCACTTCAAAACAAACTAATACATATGAAAAAATGGATAAATAAAGCATGCGGAGTCGGTTTAGTGTCTTTTGGTATTATTTTAGCGGCTAAGTCATAAAGCATGAACAATAGCCGACAAAATAATAAACTTAACCCCAAAAATACCTAAGCTTAGATTTATGCTTAGCGCCTATGCAACGATAAAATTCAATGGCATCTACATTTTCGATAGGTGTTTGCCATTGAATTTCTGCTAGTTTATGTTTTTTCCCATATTGCTGACAAACCAACATAAGTTTCTTCCCAAGCCCTTTGCCTCTTAGCGCAGGTAATAAATACAGACAATCCATGTATAAATAATAATTCATATCCCATGTAGAAAACTGCTTAATCAGGCTCATATAACCTTTAATTTCGTTAGCTTCTTCAACAACAAATATCGTTAAAGGACAATCAGGTAAATGTAAAAGAGCTAACGCCTGATCCGATAAAACAAGATCATGACCTTCATATAACGCATGCTGTTTAAATAAGCTACAAAGCTGTTCTGCATCTTGCTTTGTAGCCTCTCGAATAACTGTTTCTATGTTATTATTCACAAAAATTACACTTGAGCATTAGCTTGATATCTATTTACTGGGTAACGTTCAAAATCTTCCCAGTAATGTATGCCACCAATCATTTCCTTAACAGCAAAACCTAGAGCAGATATTTTTTTAGCCGCTTTTGTTGCTCCGTTACAACCAGGTCCCCAGCAATAAACAACAAATACCGTATCTTTAGGATACTGCGCGAAAGACTCAGCTGTTATCTGTGCATGAGGCATACTGATGGCTGTAATAGCATGGCTTTTATCAAAAGCTTCTTTAGAACGCACATCAAGTAATAAATAGTTGTTAGCGCCTGCTTTTATATCTGCGTACACATCAGAGCAATCAGTTTCAAAGCTTAATTTATTAGAAAAAAATGTATTAGCAACTTCGCTATTCGCGGGTGAAAATTCAAGCACATTTGATAATGTAGACATAATAGGTTCCTTTAGTAATTTAATTTAAAATTGGCTCTACTCATTAAATATGTTCATTAATTAGTAGAGCTTGAGTTATAAAGTAATTCGTAACCTAAAACTTATCCATTCATAAAATATGAAGTGTGGCTTAATAATTTATGAATGCTATTAGCATGTGTTTGTCGTTATAGTGTAAAAGAAGAGGTTAGCTTCGTTGTATTTTTGGTTATACCAAGAAAGTTATATTAAAGAACAAAATTAAGAGACTCTATGGAATTTTATCATTTACGTTCATTTGTGGTTGTAGCAAAAACAGGTAACCTTACCGCTGCTGCTAAACAACTATGCACTACCCCTCCAGCAATTAGTGCTCATATTAAAAGTCTTGAAGAAGAATTAAAAACACCATTATTTGAACGTTCCAGTAAAGGTATGGCCCTTACCGAGAAAGGTAAACTACTATTACCTAAAGCTGAAAAAACCTTAGATTCGGCTATTGATATGGTTAATTTAGCGGTAGAAAATCAAAGTGAAATAATAGGTGAATTTAAACTCTCGATTAATCAATCGCCTAATCTGCTCAAGTTACCCCTTTTATTAGAAAACATAACGGAAAACTGCCAAGGCATTCATTTAAATATTGAAACGCTTTCTACCGGAGCTGCTTTAGCTGCACTGCAAAGCAATGTCATTGACGGTGCCTATATTTATGGTGATGTTCCTAATGAATTATTTGCATTACCTATCAAACAACAAAAAATTACAACCATTGCTCCAACTACTACCCTTTTAACTCATGAAAGCTTGATCACTGATTTAGCGCAAGCCCCTTGGATAACAATGGGAAAATACTGTCCCTTTGATGACAAATTAAAATCTACACTAAAACAGTTTACTACCGCGAATATAAATACAAGTAGCGACGAAACAAGGTTACAACTAGTAAAAGCAGGTCATGGTCTGAGCTTTTTAGAATACGATGAAGCACAAGAAGCTGAAAATTTGCAATACGTAAAACGACTCGTGCAATTAGATTTTGAGATCCCGTTATTTTTTGCGATTAATAAAAACAGATCAGATGAACCCGTAATTAAAGCTGTATTACAAGAAATAAAAATACTTTGGAATATTAAACAGTAATCACAGAGAACAACAATAAACAGCATACTTCCCAGCGAGTGTCAGAGTATTTTACACAATAAAAAAGCACCATAAATATGGTGCTTTTATTGGAGATGTTTATTTAATTTTAAATAAACATTAATTTATTAACATAATAAATTAAGCAGATTTTTTAGCTTTACGACTTAATGCAAAACCAGCAAGACCTAAACCAAAAATAGCTAAAGAGCCAGTTTCAGGAACTGAAGTAGAAACATCATCATATGTATAAGTAACTTCAACTTTACCCCAAGCTGCTGAATCAATTTGGTTAGTAAATAAAGCGCTACCGCCATTAGCAATGTTATTAAATGAGCTAGTTGCATTAATTACAAAGTTAAAATCAACGTCTGAAGTAAATGCAGCAAAATCAGTTGATGTGAAAGCGCCCGTTTTAAAGATATCTAAATGGCCGTAATCAAAAACTTCATTGATTTGGTGATCTGTATCAGTTTCAGTAAAAATATTACCTGCACTGTTAAAAGTATAATTACCTACTGCAGAAGAAACTGTCCAATCACTATCTAAGTTGAACTTAAATTGACTAGCACCATTTAAACCACTTGTGTTGGTAGATTTACCAGCAGTATCTATTTGGCTGTAAACGTTAATAGATACACCTGTTAAGCTACCCAATGCTGTATTAAATGCATTAATTGTAACAGTTTCATTGATACCAAAACCGATAGGTTGATTTGTAAGATCACCTTGAGTACCAAATGAAGCTGTTTCAGTTACCATACCAGCAAATGCTTGAGAACTTGCTAATAATAATGCGCCAGCAGTTAATAATGTTTTCATTTTTATTCCTTTAGTTTTACAAAAGCCATTCTCACAATGAATAGCTACACTTAATTAATTTAGTTTGTTCGATTCGCTACTTAAACAACTCACAGGGAGTTAACATCTCGAACACAAACAATCTAAGCAAACAAAATGCCAACTATATAAGTGTTTGAATTATAATAACTAATAATAAATGTTAATTTATTGTTAAATTAAACTGTAAATTATATCGACACAAAAACCCTTAAAAAACAACATATTGTATACACAATCCAATATATAAGTTCATCTTTCTATGTTATTTAACAAAATAATAACACTTTGCTTTTGTCTTATCTTCAATTGCACTTCCCTCTTTATGAGATAAACCTAGGCATAATATTTTCTTAGAAATATAGAAAAACCATGACTCATTTATAAGAAATTCAATCGTTTTGTATAACTAAGCTTATAAATTGAATGGCAATAGTGACGAATTCATCTAGACGCAAAGGATCACTATGATAAACTTGGAAAGTCATTTACCTAAATAATGAAAAATATGCTTACTGAAAAACTATTAGAACAAGCGAAGCACGTTTGCCAAACTCGCGGAGCTAGATTTACTACTGCACGTGAACAAGTATTTAAAATCCTTGCCCAACATGATGGTGCAATAGGGGCTTATGATCTATTAGACCAATTGAAGAAAGTAGACGCTTCAGCGAAACCCGCCACTATATATAGAGCATTAGACTTTTTGGGTAAACAAGGTTTTGTTCATAAAATTGAATCTATTAATTCATTTGTTATGTGCCATCACTTTAGTGAGTGTAGTCATCCTGTTCAATTATTGATTTGTGACAACTGTGGTTACGTTGAAGAAATTCAATCGAATGACTTAGATTCATCCCTAAGAACAATGGCTGACACACATGGATTTTCAATAAGCCATCAAATTGTTGAAGCACATGGTACCTGTAAAAAATGCCAATAATCCTCAAATTAAGCACTGTTCTACACTAATTTGATAATTGTTCTGCTATTAATCTTATCTTTAGGTATTCTTATCGCATACTTATCGCTACGCCTTAACGGACTGAAGCGAGTTATGTTATAAAGTTAAAAGAATAAAAACATATTAAAAATGCATAATGGGATTATTATGAAATATACGCTCAATTTTTTACTCAGCTCTGCAGTAGTTTGTTTGTCTATAGCAACATCAACTACTGCATTAGCAAAAAGTACAGTTAACGATGATAAATTTCGTCAATTAGAAGAAATCCTACCCACTCCTAACATCTATAGAACAGCTTCAGGTGCCCCTGGGCATAAATATTGGCAACAAGAAGTTGATTACGAAATTGAAATCAAATTAGATGATAAAACTCAGCAGTTAACGGGTAGTGAGACGTTAAACTATAAAAATAATTCTCCCGACAACCTACGCTATATTTGGTTACAACTCGATCAAAATAGAATGGGAAGAGCCTCTGATTTTAAACTAACTCGTACCGCACCTGCAGATAAAATAACTTACAGTGGTTTTCGAAATGTCATTGAAACAGAAACGTTTGATGGCGGAAACCGTATTTTAAAAGTTACCGATAAAAGCAATAAAGCCTTACCTTATACGATTAACGGTACCATGATGCGTATTGATCTAGCTAAGCCCCTAAGAACAGGCGCTGAAATAGAATTCAATATTGAATGGACCTACGCTTTACAAGAACAAAAAGTATTAGGTGGTCGTTCTGGTTATGAATATTTTAAAAAAGACGATAACTACTTATACGAAGTGGCAAGCTGGTTTCCAAGAGCTGTAGCATATTACGATGCTGTCGGCTGGCAAAATAAGCAATTTTTAGGTAACGGCGAATTTACTTTAGAATTTGGTGATTATGATGTAAAAATTACCGTACCCGCAGATCATATTGTTGCTTCAACGGGTGAATTACAAAACCCTAAAAGTGTATTAACTAAAACACAACGTCAACGATTAGATAAAGCCAAAAAAGCTAAAAAACCTGTTTTAATTGTAACTCCAGACGAAGCCTTAGAAAATGAAAAGTCTCGATCTACAAAAGAGAAAACTTGGCATTTCAAAGCCGAAAACGTAAGAGATTTTGCATTTGCATCAAGCCGTAAATTTATTTGGGATGCTCAAGGATATAAAAAAGGTGGTACAGACACCATGGCTATGTCTTTCTATCCAAATGAAGGTAATCCATTATGGGAAAGATATTCTACTGAAGCTATTATTCATACAATGGAGCAATACAACAAATATACTTTTGATTACCCGTACCCTGTATCTATTTCAGTAAACGGGCCTGTTGGTGGCATGGAATACCCAATGATAACCTTCAATGGACCACGCCCAACTCTTGATAAAAAAACAGGTGAAAAAACTTATTCACGTAGAACCAAATACGGTCTAATAGGTGTAATTATTCATGAAGTAGGCCATAACTATTTCCCTATGATCATCAACTCTGACGAGCGTCAATGGACATGGATGGACGAAGGTTTAAACACATTTGTACAGTTTTTAGCAGAACAATCATGGGAAGAAAATTATCCTTCTCGTCGCGGTCACGCTGCTGATATTACTGAATATATGAAAAGTAACAACCAAGTCCCTATCATGACAAACTCAGAGTCTATTTTACAGTTTGGTAATAATGCTTACGGGAAACCAGCTACAGCATTAAATATACTACGTGAAACGATTATGGGCCGTGAACTATTTGATTTTGCATTTAGAGAGTATGCTCAGCGTTGGAAGTTTAAACGTCCTACTCCAGCGGACTTCTTTAGAACAATGGAAGATGCTTCAGCTGTAGATTTAGATTGGTTCTGGCGTGGTTGGTTTTACACTACAGATCATGTTGATATTGCTTTAGGTGATATTCATTTATACCGTCCAGATAGCCAAAATCCAGATACTGAAGAAGCATGGGAACGTGCATTAGAAAACGAAAAGCCTGAGTTTATCTCAAACCTTCGTAATAAAGGTCAGTGGTTACGTACTCAAGACAAACCTGAGCTATTAGATTTTTATAACGAACATGATAAGTTTACGGCGACTAATGCTGATCGTAATAAATATAATAGCGCTAATAAAAAATTAGAAGATTGGGAAAAAGCTTTATTAACGAATAAAAGTAACTTCTACATTATTGATTTTAATAATGTTGGCGGTTTAGTTATGCCAATATTATTAGAAGTCACTTATGCTGATAACAGCAAAGAAAATATTAAAATTCCTGCTGAAATTTGGCGTAAAAACACAAGTAAAGTTTCAAAGTTACTTATTAGAGATAAAGAAATAACAGCTATTGCTGTTGATCCTAACTGGGAAACTGCAGACGTCAATGTAAATAATAATTACTGGCCTGCTCGTCCAATTAAATCTCGTTTTGAATTATATAAACGTAAAAAAGATGACATGATGCGTGATTATAATAAAGAGCTAAAATCTTTAGATGATGACGAAAAAGAATCAGGTGATGACAAATAAATAATGATTAATCGTTTATTAAAATCAATCACTATATTACTATTTTGGGCAGTAGCAGCTAATGCTGCTGCCCATAGTTACTTTTTTGGCATTACTGATTTAACCTTAAATGAATCTTCTAAAAAAATTGAAATAATTCATCAATTTACGGCTCATGATTTAGAAAATGCGATTGCAGAAATTAAACAAATACATTTTTCTCCTGAACATAAGCAATATGAGCTTTATCTTAAAGAATATATAGATGAACACTTCACTTTAAACTATTCAAATCAAGATCTTAAATTAAACTGGGTAGGTCTTGAAGTAAAACGAGGCAATATATTTATTTACCAAGAAGTGCCTTTTGAAAATTTTTTAGTGGGATTATTGGTAAAAAATGACTTACTCGTTAATACTTACCCTAAACAAATAAATACTTTAAATTTTCAAGATAGTACAATAAAAGGAAGTTTAACTTTTAGCGCCTCACAAAAAATCGCGAAAATTGATGGTATTAAATAGTAAGTACTGATTTACATTTATAGGTTTTCCATGCAAAATCAGTACTAGAGAATTTAATTAAGGCCTTGGAAACATTCATGAATGTAGAGTTTATCAACCCGTTTTTGTCATCAATGCTTAACGTTATGTCAACAATGGCACAAATGGAATTAACACCAGAGAAGCCAATTTTAAAAAAAAGTGAAGTCGCTATGGGCGATGTTTCAGGTTTAATCGGCATGGTGAGCGAGCAAACTAAAGGTTCTCTCTCAATCACGTTTCAAGCAGGATTAGCTCTAGCTACTATGAAAAATATGGTAGGTGAGGCTCCTGACGAAATCAATGAAGAAATTACTGATTTGGTAGGCGAAATAACCAATATGGTTACTGGTGGCGCTAAACGCATGCTAAGTGAAAAAGGTTTTGAATTTGATATGGCGACTCCCGTTGTTGTTTCAGGTAAAAACCACACTATCAGCCATAAAGCTGACGGACCTATAGTGATCATCCCATTATCATCTCCTTTAGGTAAAGCTTTTATAGAATTCAGTTTCGATAAATAACCTTTATTAAACCCAAAAGCCTCATTTTTTAATGGGGTTTTTTAATACCTAAAATTCACCTAATTTCAGCTGTTTTATAGCTTAATAAATTGGCATATCAAAGAGTCTTATATTATGTGGCAACAAATTGAATTTTCATTAAAAGCAAGAAAACGTGGGTTTCATTTAATTACAGATGAAGTTATTGCCCACTTACCTGAGATTTCGACCATCAGTATTGGTGTTCTGCATTTATTTATCAAACATTCCTCGGCTTCTTTAACGTTAAACGAAAATGCCGACCCAACAGTACGATCAGATATGGAAAAACACTTTAATGTAATGGTGCCAGAAAATGCTCCGTACTATCAGCATACTTATGAAGGTAGCGACGATATGCCTGCTCATATAAAAACGAGCCTTCTAGGAAATAACATTACGATCCCTATTACTGCTGGAAGACTTAACATGGGAATATGGCAAGGAATATATTTAGGCGAGCACAGAAACTACGCAAGCTCTAGAGAGGTAGTAGCGACTATTCAAGGAGAATAAACACAAGAGTAGTATGATTATTTTTTAAGGCTAATATGTACTCTTCTACTAATATTACACAAAAGCTCGTAAGGTATTGTAGTCGCATATTTAGCAACTTGTTCAATAGGTAAATCAACTCCCCATAACGTGGCTTCATCACCAACTTGATCTTTTAAGTCTTCACCTAAATCTACCGTGATCATATCCATAGAAACCCTACCCACTAAAGGTACTATTCTACCGTTTACATGAACAGGCGTACCATTTCCAGCATGACGAGGGTAACCATCGCCATAGCCTATTGCAATAACAGCAATATGGGTGGATTGATCACTAGTCCATGCACTTCCGTAACCTACAGAGTCGCCTTTCGCTATTTTTCGAATAGAAATAATACTCGACTTTAATGTCATAACTGGCTGTAGGGCTTTTTTTTCATCACTCAAGGCTATCATTGGCGATACACCATATAACATTAATCCAGGCCTAACCCAATCAAAATGCGATTCAGGCCAAGCACATACCCCAGCAGAATTAGCTAAAGAGCATTCAGTGCCTAATATGCTAAGTTGATTAAACAAGTTAACTTGAGCAACCGTTGTTTGATCATGGATATCATCAGCACAACCTAAATGACTGATTAAAACAATGCCCTTTTGAACATTTTTACTGTGCTCTAATGTTTGATAAAAAGTGGTTACTTCATTAGGAGAAATACCTAATCGATGCATGCCAGTATCTATTTTCAACCAAACTTTAATAGGAGTATCCAGGCTGGATTGAGTAATAGCCTTAAGCTGCTGGGTATTATGAATAATAGTGTCTAAGTTATATTCAGATAATAAATAAACCTCATCTGGCGAAAAAAAACCTTCCAATAAAACAATTGGCTGCTCTATCCCTGCTTTACGTAATGCAATAGCTTCATCAATGCGCGCAACACCAAAGCCGTCAGCTTGTGGTAAAGCTTTTGCAATTCGCTCTAAACCGTGACCATAAGCATTAGCCTTTAGTACCGCCAACACTTTACTGTTCGGCGCATAGGCTTTTATGGTTTGATAATTATTAGCGAGTGCTTGAAAATCAATAATCGCCGTTGCAGTGCGTATGCTCATTAACTAATGACTACGTAAAAAGGATTAATCTTCTTCAAGTACATGAGAACCCGCATAGTTATCAAAACGAGAGAATTGGCCTTGGAAAGTCAACGGTACACGACCAATTGGGCCGTTACGTTGCTTACCAATAATAATTTCTGCCATGCCTTTAAATTCAGAGTCGTCGTGATATACCTCATCACGATAAATAAACATGATCAAATCGGCATCTTGCTCTATCGAACCTGATTCACGTAAATCTGAGTTAATTGGACGTTTATCTGAACGTTGCTCCAAACTACGGTTTAGCTGAGATAGTGCAACAACCGGTACCTGTAATTCTTTAGCTAATGCTTTTAGCGAGCGTGAAATTTCAGCTATTTCTAAAGTACGGTTATCTGAAAATTGGGGTGCGCGCATCAACTGAAGGTAATCAATCATGATCATACTAATACCACCGTGATCACGATGAATACGTCTTGCTCTTGAACGAACTTCAGTAGGTGTTAAACCTGCAGCGTCATCAATGTACATTTTACCTTTTTCCATGAGTAATCCCATGGTAGAAGAAAGCCGTGCCCAATCTTCATCTTGTAATTGACCTGTACGAATTTTAGTTTGGTCGATACGACCTAAAGACGCCAACATCCTCATCATAATTTGATCGGACGGCATCTCTAAACTAAATATAAGCGCAGGCTTGTCTGATGTCATAGCCGCATTTTCGGCTAAGTTCATCGCAAAGGTTGTTTTACCCATAGATGGACGTGCCGCAATAATGATCAAATCTGATTTTTGTAAACCGGCAGTCATTTTATCTAAATCTGCAAAACCTGTAGAAACCCCAGTAACACCATTCGTTGGCGATGAACATAGCTTCTCGATACGGTCTACCGTTTTCTCTAGCACAGAGTTAAGTGATGCAGGACCTTCCGATTTATTGGTTCTTTTTTCAGCAATAGCAAATACTTTGGTTTCAGCAAAATCAAGTAAATCCGCACTTGTACGACCTTGAGTGTCGTAACCAGCTTCAGCGATTTCATTGGCAACGCTGATCATCTCACGTGTTACGGCCCGCTCTCTTACAATTTCAGCGTAAGCAACAATGTTGGCAGCACTTGGCGTGTTTTTCATCATTTCAGCAAGATAAACAAAACCGCCAGCAGCATCTAATTTTTGATCGTTTTCTAAGCTTTCAGACAGGGTAATTAAATCTACAGGTTCGCCTAGCTCAATCAACACTGCAATACATTCAAAAACAATACGGTGAGAGCGGCTATAAAAATCTTCGGCAACCACCTTTTCGCTCACTCTATCCCAAGTATCATTGTCTAGTAACAAACCACCTAAAACAGACTGCTCTGCTTCTAATGAATGGGGTGGAACCTTTAGCTCGTCCATTTGAGTATCAGTTTTAAATTTTCTGTCTTTAAAAAATTTATCGGGCTTACGATCGGCCATTTACGTACCTTGCTGAATGAGGGAATGGGTAAAATTGAATGGGGACTAATGTAGCAGAAATAGATAAAAAGAAGAATAAAAGAAAGCCAACATTAACGAAAATATAGCCTATTGTTTAAAAGCTAAATTTAAATTGCGAACATAAAAAAAGCGCACAAGGCGCTTTTTTCAAATAATGTTATCTTTAAAGAAGATTTACTTCTTAGAAAGAGCACCAAAACGTTTGTTGAATTTATCAACACGACCACCAGTTTCAGCAGCTTTTTGCTTACCAGTGTAGAATGGGTGACACTCTGAACATACGTCTAAGTAAAGATCTTTACCTACTGTTGAACGAGTTGTAATAACATTACCACAAGAACAAGTTGCCTTGAACTCTGCATAATTAGGATGAATACCGTCTTTCATGGGGGTTACCTCTGTAAGGCCGTATCGCCACTTGATCAGTCAAATTGCTGCCAAGCACCATACGAGTTAAATAATTTGGAGGCGCATAGTAATTTAATTAATGTTATTAAGCAATATATATTGCCGTAAAAAACACCAAATTTAATGAGTTTTTACTTATTTTATCTTTAATCACTTTTATCGTGTTTTCAAACTTGGCAAGTTAACGTTTAAACGTCAAAATAAGTCATCATTCATTTATAAGTTGTAACAAGTGACGCAATCAGGAAATCCTCTTTTTGTACAAATAGCTATTCCCGTTCCTTTGCGACAATTGTTTACTTATGTTGTTCCACCTAACTTATTAGACAAACCGCTTAAAATTGGTGAGCGTGTAGCGGTTTCTTTTGGGCCAAGGCAAGTGATTGGCGTTGTATTGTCAGTGAGCGAACAAACCGAATTACCACTGAACAAGCTCAAGAACATTACCAGCCGAGTCGTTGATAATTTTCATTTTGATGCGCCACTATTACAATTTTTACAGCGCTGTGCTGATTATTATCACCACCCTATCGGCGATGTTTTACAACAAGCCCTACCTGTACTTTTACGACAAGTAAAACAACCTGACGTATCACTTCCTCTCATTTGGGTATCTGCTGAAAACATCGATAGTACTTTGCTAGAAAAGCTAAAAACTAAAGCGGCTAAACAATATGCTTTATATCAGTTAATTGATAAACACTTATCTATTACATGGGCAGAGTTACGTACCTTAGGTTATACAAAGTCGCAGTTAACTGCATTAGAAACAAAAGGTTTTATTGAGACAAAAGAACGACAGCCCACTCTATTTAAATGGGCTGAGTCTTCATTAAATAAAGAAAACAAACTTACCTTGTCTACTGAGCAAGCTGTTGTATTGTCAGCCATTGAACAAACCAACGAGAGTTTTTCTTGTCACTTAATTGATGGCATTACAGGTAGTGGTAAAACCGAAGTTTACTTACAAGCCATGGAAACAATATTGGCAGCCAATAAACAGGTACTTGTACTTGTACCTGAAATAGGTTTAACGCCACAAACCCTTAACCGTTTTGAACAACGCTTTAATGTGCCAACTTGTTTACATCATTCTGGCCTAAATAATAATGAAAGATTACAAACATGGCTTGAAGCACAACGTGGTAGCTCAGCTATTGTAATAGGCACCCGCTCTGCTATTTTCACCCCTTTGCATCAACTCGGTATGATTATTATTGATGAAGAACACGACGGCTCGTTCAAGCAACAAGACAGCTTTAGATATAATGCTCGAGACATGGCTATTTTAAGAGCTCGCCAGCTAAACATTCCTATTATATTAGGCAGTGCGACACCTAGCTTGGAATCTTTACATAATGCGCTTTCAGGTAAATATCATTACCATCAGTTACTCAATCGGGCGGGTAATAGTAGTACATCTAAAATTCACTTAATCAACATTGCTCAACATCAAATGGAACATGGTTTATCTGACACTTTAAAAAGTGAAATCAAAAAGACCATTGTTCGAGGCGAACAAGTATTAATATTTTTAAACCGCAGAGGTTACGCGCCAGCCATTAATTGCCAAGAATGTCATTGGATCCCTGAATGCAAACGCTGTAATAAACCATATACCTTGCATCAAAGTAAGCAACTACTCATGTGTCATCATTGTGGTAGTCAAAGACGTGTACCCGCGCAATGTGATAGTTGCGGTAGTGTTCGTATCAAACCTTTAGGGCAAGGTACTGAACAGCTTGAACAACGCATTAGTGAACTCTTTCCAGACGCAAGCAGTGTCAGAATCGATAGAGATAGCACACGAAAAAAAGGAGAGCTAGCTAAGTTACTGCAAGAGGTCACCGAAAAGAAACATCAAATATTATTAGGCACACAAATGCTCGCTAAAGGACATCACTTTCCTGATGTGACCTTAGTCGCCATGCTGGATATTGATGGCGCACTATTCAGTTTCGATTTCAGAGCCGCTGAACACATGGCCCAATTACTGGTTCAGGTTGCTGGTCGAGCAGGTAGAGAAAGTAAGCCAGGTAAAGTATTAGTACAAACAGCTTATCCCGAGCACCCTTTGTTACAAGATCTTGTTAATAATGGTTATAAACACTTTGCAGAGTATGCCTTAACTGAACGTAAGCAAGCTTATTTACCTCCATTTGGTTTTCAAGCATTATTTAGAGCTGAAGCGAATTACCCCTCATACCCTGATAAATTTTTACGTGAAATATGTGCAACTTTA
This sequence comes from Pseudocolwellia agarivorans, assembly GCF_002000085.1. Taxonomy (GTDB): domain Bacteria; phylum Pseudomonadota; class Gammaproteobacteria; order Enterobacterales; family Alteromonadaceae; genus Pseudocolwellia; species Pseudocolwellia agarivorans. The sequence goes on along the minus strand of NZ_MUZU01000013.1, from coordinate 24,934 downwards.
TACGAAGGATGTGAACTTGCGGGCCCCTTACCTGCAGCAATGGAAAAACGAGGTGGTAAATACCGCTTTCATCTTATTGTGCAATCAAAAACCCGTAAGCATTTACATCAAGCCATTTACCAAATGTTACAATTGATACCTCACAACGAGTGGCAATCAAAAGTACGTTGGTCTGTCGACATAGATCCAATAGATTTAAGTTGGTAACAACACCACTACCTAGTTGAAAATTCACTCTGATCTTGTCTTGTATAAATGATATAAATAAAAACAGTATCATTTATTAACAAGTTCGTTAAAATTACACCTTATTTTTTCCTGTAAAATTAGTTTCCCATGGCACATCAAGATTACGTTTCTCGCCCACGCAATACAAAAAAGAGTCCTTACAAAAAAGGCTCTAAAGAACAACCTAAAGGTTTACCGGTAAAAGTTAAACTTATCGGCTTATTTACCCTAATTATTATTTGTGCTTTTGCTTACTTTTTGTGGAACATTAAAGATAATGGTACTTCTCCACAAGAAACTACAGCCCCCTTAGTTGAAGAAAAAGCTAAGACTAAAGCAGAAACCAGCTTACCTACGCCCCCAAAAGAAAAATGGGCTTATCGTAAAGAGTTAGAAGACAAAAAAATTGAAGTGGGACAATACGATGTAAAAAAAGGTGGTCCATATAAAATGCAATGTGCATCTTTAAGAACCCTTAAACAAGCAGAAGTACTAAAGGCTAAAATAGCCTTTGTGGGACTTTCTGCACAAATAAGTAAGTCAGTGGGTTCTAACGGTACTTATTATAAAGTTTTTCTTGGCCCATATGAAAAAAAACGTGATGCAGAAAAAGACAAACATAAACTAAAAAACAACAAAATTAATTATTGTCAAATTTGGTTATGGAAATAATTACACTCCTATCCTTGAAAACCCCACCTAGCACCCCTACTTATTGAACATACATATACATTAAATACCGGCATACATAAGTATGCTGGTTAATCTATTAGGGGTTAATGTGACTACTATCGTTTCAGTAAGACGCAATGGCAAAGTAGCTATTGCTGGTGATGGCCAAGTATCGCTTGGCAATACCGTAATGAAAGGAAACGCTCGCAAAGTTCGACGTTTATACAATGATAAAGTGCTAGCAGGTTTTGCAGGTGGCACCGCTGATGCATTTACTTTATTTGAACGTTTTGAAAGTAAACTAGAGCAACACCAAGGCCATTTAACAAAAGCGGCGGTAGAACTCGCTAAAGATTGGCGAAGTGACCGTGCTTTAAGAAAACTTGAAGCGCTTTTAGTCGTGGCAGATGAAACAGCATCATTAATTATTACCGGTAACGGCGACGTTGTTCAGCCTGAGCACGATCTTGTAGCTATTGGCAGTGGCGGTAATTTTGCTCAAGCAGCGGCAACCGCACTATTTGAAAATACCGACTTATCAGCCAGAGAAATTGTTGAAAAATCGCTAAAAATAGCGGGCGATATTTGTGTATTTACCAATCATCAACATACCATTGATGAGTTATAAATTATCAGTTTTAAGGAATTAGCATGTCGAACATGACACCTCGTGAAATTGTTTCCGAATTAGATAGCCACATAGTAGGTCAAAGTGACGCCAAAAGAGCCGTTGCTATTGCCTTACGTAACCGATGGCGTCGTATGCAACTTAATGAAGAGTTGCGTGCAGAAGTAACCCCTAAAAATATTTTAATGATTGGACCTACAGGTGTAGGTAAAACAGAAATTGCGCGTAGGCTCGCAAAACTTGCTAATGCCCCATTTATTAAAGTAGAAGCGACTAAATTTACTGAGGTAGGTTATGTCGGTAAAGAAGTTGAGAGCATCATTCGTGATCTTGCCGATATGGCAATTAAGCTAACAAAAGAGCAAGAAATGGCTCGCGTTAAACATTTAGCTGAAGAAGCAGCAGAAGAACGTATTTTAGATGTGCTTATCCCTAATCCTCGCGATTCTTTTGGTAATGAAGAAGAAACAGACAATTCAAGTACTCGCCAAGTATTTCGTAAGAAATTACGTGAAGGACAGCTTGACGATAAAGAAATTGAATTAGACTTAGCCGCACCGCAAATGGGTGTTGAAATCATGGCTCCTCCTGGCATGGAAGAGATGACGTCGCAATTGCAAAATATGTTTCAAGGTATGTCTAACGACAAAACCAAAAAACGTAAATTAACTATTAAAAAAGCCTTTAAAATACTTCAAGAAGAAGAAGCGGCCAAAATAGTTAATCAAGACGATATCAAACAAAAAGCGATTGAGTCTGTTGAACAAAACGGTATCGTATTTATTGATGAAATAGATAAAATCTGTAAGCGTGGAGACTCTTCAGGCCCTGATGTTTCTCGCGAAGGTGTTCAACGTGACTTATTACCTTTAGTAGAAGGTTCAACAGTAAGCACTAAACACGGCATGATCAAAACAGATCACATCTTGTTTATTGCTTCTGGTGCATTCCAAATGTGTAAACCTTCTGACTTAATTCCTGAGTTACAAGGTCGTTTACCTATTCGTGTAGAACTCAAAGCGTTAACCACGCAAGACTTTGTGCGTATATTAACAGAGCCAAACGCATCGCTTACTGAGCAATATATCGCATTAATGGCCACTGAAGGATTAACAATTGAGTTTACTGAAGACGGCATAAGTGCACTAGCAAACGCAGCTTGGCAAGTTAACGAAAGTACAGAAAATATTGGCGCACGTCGTTTACACACTATGATGGAACGACTTGTTGAAGAAGTTTCGTTTAATGCTGACGAACGTTCAGGCGAAACCATTAAAATTGATAGTGCTTACGTAGAAAACACCTTAACTGAGTTAGTGAAAAACGAAGATTTAAGTCGTTTTATTTTATAAATCGATAAGTCATAAGAGAGAAGTTTGAGCCTTTAAATTTCTCTCTCATTTATTCATAGTGAGATTAGTATTATGTCAAACATATCAAAATTTGTACTGAAGGCTAATCAAAAAGCATTAAATATTGTATTTAACGATATACCACCTCAACAAAATAAAACCCTCTCATTAAGTTATGAATATTTACGAATATTCTCCCCTACTGAGTGCCATAAAGCGAATTCACCTAAAAGCACCTCGACTATCCCTAACGTGTACCATAAAAAAAATATTCGCCTTATTTCGATAGAACCTTTAGGAAAGCACGGTTATAGAATGACCTTTGATGATGGCTTTAACGACATTTATTCAGATAACGAACTACTGCTTTTATCAAGAAATTTTGAATCTAACTGGTCACAGTATACAGCCAGCTTATCAAGCACTAACAGCAGAGAAGAATCTATTAATTTCAAACCAATAACCTAAAACGCTGAATACCAATTTGAATAATAAATTGATTAACTTGGTATAAATTACCTCTTTAAAAAAATAGATAGTTGAACCTTATCTCAAGCTAGTTATACTAAAGCTTCTTAGGAAACTTGTTACACAACGCTAGGAAACACCCATGGAATATAATACTACCGAGCTATGCTCAATCTATACTGATTTAGTTGATGTAGTCGACCCTATATTTAGCAACTATGGTGGACGTCATTCTTTCGGCGGAAAAGTAGTTACAATAAAGTGTTTCGAAAATAATGGTTTAATAGCTAAGCTAGCCGCCACAGATGGTGAAGGTAAAGTTATGGTTATTGATGGCGGAGGCTCAACTCGTAGAGCACTCCTCAATATTAATATTATTGAGGCCGCTGCAGAAAATGATTGGGAAGGTATTATTTGTTTTGGAAGTGTATGCGATGTAGATGCTTTAGAAGAAGTTGATATTGGTATTCAAAGCTTAGTTTCTATCCCGGTAAGCGCCTCAACAAGCGAAGCTGGCGAGAGTGATTTAGCCATTAACTTTGGCGGTGTCACCTTCTTACCTGATGATTATTTATATGCCGACAATACCGGTATTATACTCTCTCCTGAGCCGCTAGATATTAGTTAATCTTAACAATTTAATATTTGAAGATTACATTAGCTTGTCATAATAATTTTATTTTTGTGGCAAGCTAAATAAACTTTTCTCACTTTAAATAGGATTATACAAACCATTCCATGTTGTAACCCAAGTGTCTATTTTCTCCGTAGCGACACCTTTGTCTACAACATCACCTTGAGCAAGCTCGCCACCAATTAAAGTAAATGCTTGTTCCGTTATTTTATCATTGATTGATGTGCCCACTAAACGTAAATTCATTTTCTGAGTTAAGTCGACAAGCGCTGTAATAATAGCCTTTTCAGAATCATCCTCTTTTGTTCCCATGTATTCGCAATCAATTTTAACCTGATGGACAGCCATTTTTCTTATATATCGAAGTGACTCATAACTACCTGAAAAATCAGAGATACCAATATTTACATTCAAAGATTTTAATTCGTCAATAATCGTTCTAGCTCGTGCGCCTGCAGAAAGTACGACTTTTTCTGGTAGCTCTATAACTAAATATTTAGCCGGTACATTATAAGTGGCGATTTGTTTTTCAATAAAGCTAACTAAGTCAGGTTCTAATAAATACTGGCTTAGCAATTTAATTGATACTGTTTCATAATTCGAAACACGTTGTAGCTTTAAAATTAATTTAAATGCGCGTGTTATCATCTGTTTTGTTAATAAATAAATTTCACCGCTGTGTTCTGCCACATCAATAAAATCTTGAAATTCAAGAGGCGCATTATCTGCGTTATGCCATTGTACTAATAACTCAAAGCCTACAAGTTTTCGATCTCGTAAACGTGTTTGAGGCTGCACGTACCAATATAAATTATTATCTATAATATCGTCTTTTAAACGTTCCATTTGCAATAAATGCCGTTCGGTATAAATCACTTCATTTTTATCAAAATAACTAAGTGGTAGCTGATTGTTTTCCGCCGTCAATAATGCATCTTCAGCATGAGCAATAATTTGAGATAAGCTAATACCTTGATCATCTAAAAAACAAACACCAAATGTTAATTCAAAATTTAGCGAAAAACTCTTAAAACTCATCGCATCAGGCACCGCAAGTGTTAGTTCTTGACTTAACTTCTCAACAAAAACGCGAGCATTAACATCGCTCTCTTTTAATTCTAAAGCAACTAAAAAATGTAAGCCTTGTAAGCGGGCTATGCGAATAGGGTTATGACGACTATTAAAGTTAATCAGATTAGTATTACTTTCCACGCTTTTTTGTAAACAATAAGCGAGCTGTAAAAGTAATATATCAGAGTTATGATGCCCCAAAATTTTATTTACTTGCTTAAAATTAATGGGTTTAAATACAATAATAGCTAAATTTGTTTTTGGCTTATTTTTTAAAAGTTTATTTACAACCTGAACCGCTTCTTGCTGAGAAGGTAAATTAGTACTTGTATCATTAGGTATTGCGGCTAACCCCATATCGGTTAACCGTGACTTTCCACCTTGTTCGGTATTTTTTTTATTTATTTTTGTTACAACTTTCCAGCAACTTGAACAAAATAGTACTAAATAACTCGCCACACTATTCATAATGAACGATTGAGCACTAATTTCATTATTTATCCACAAAAACACAACCAAAGAAAAATAAACACCGGGAAGCCATTGAAATGTTAATTTGTACAATAAATTATTAAAACCATCAGAGTCATACCTTATCTTTACAACAGTGAAAGCTAATATACTGCCGCTGGTTATTACCCACATAATGTAAGCATTTTGATTAGGATAAAAGTAAATCACCGCTATGTAAGTTAAAGCTAAAATAAAAACAATAACATGACTTATCATCCCTATATTTATCGTTAGATCAGTTTTTTCAGATGAACCACAAAAATACATAAAAACAAGATACAAAATAGAGAAAATCAAAGGTACTAACATACCTATTTGTTCAGATATGGCAGTAAAGTAAATAATCCCAACTAAACTTAGCGTCATTAAGATAAATAAGGGTAATTTAAAAATTATCTTCGATTTATACAGCAATGCGATCAAGGTTACAGGTAAGCTTAAACCTAAAATAAAAGCGATATTTATGACTGAGAATAAAGAAATAGACGTTGCTGAAAAAGCAGGAAAAGAGATAAAACAAAGAATACTGAAGAAGAGACCTAAAGTCGTTTTCGAAAAATGCTGAAGAAAAAAATCCATATTTATACTCGAGTGGTTGCTAGAATTGGTGCCCTTAATTAAAAACTATGGTTGATAAGCCAACACCTGATGACCAATAATTAGATTAAAACTTAGCGACTCATTTGTACAGGCTTAAATTACAACTTTACCTGCCTTCATTAATGCTGTTAGTGGGTTTACACCAAACTGATAAGCAAGTTGTGCGGGTTGTTCGATATTCCAACAAGCAATATCGGCATCGTAACCTATTGCTATTTTCCCTTTTGTATCTGAAAGACCAAGCGCTTTAGCAGCATTAACAGTGACACCTGCTAAAGCCTCACACGGTGTTAATTTAAATAAGGTACAAGCCATGTTTAGCATCAACTGTATAGACGTTATAGGTGAAGAGCCGGGGTTGGAATCTGTCGCTATTGCGATAGGTACTTGATAATGTCTTAAAAGTTCAATTGGGGGTAATTGAGTTTCTCGTAAAAAATAATAGGCGCCAGGTAATAATACAGCGGTCATATTCGCATTACACATTGCTTTAATCCCCTCTTCACAAAGGTGTTCTAGATGATCTGCCGATAACGCATGATATTTTGAAGCGAGTTCAGCTCCTTTCATATTAGAAAGTTGTTCTGCATGTATTTTTACAGGTAAGTTAAATTTGTTGGCGGCTTCAAGTACCTGTTTAGTTTCGTCTAAGGTAAAACCTATATTTTCACAAAACACATCAACAGCGTCAGCCAATCCCAACTCAGAAATTCTCGGTAGCATGTTGTTGCAAACTTCATTTATGTATCCATGTGAATTATTTTGAAATTCTATTGGAATTGCATGAGCGCCTAAAAATGTTTTTTCAACAGTTACTGGAAGTTCTTTTTCTAATAAATGCGCGACTTTAAGCATTTTTATTTCTGTTTCTAAGTTTAAACCATATCCAGATTTGACCTCTACAGTAGTAACACCTTCTTTATGTAATGCCATTAATCTATATTTTGCATCTGCTAATAACTCTTGCTCTGACGCGCTTCTTGTTGCAGCAACGGTAGATAAAATACCACCGCCAGCAAAAGCGATTTCTTCATAGGTTTTACCTTGCAGCCTCATTTCGAATTCGTTGGCTCTATTACCTCCATAAATAATATGAGTATGGCAATCAATTAAACCGGGCGTTAACCATTTACCTTTACCGTCAAGTATTTGCCTTGATGAATAATTTATAATAGCTAACTCGTCCATAGTACCAAGCCACACTATTTTTCCTTTTGAAACAGCAAGTGCACCATTAAAAATAGTGCCGTAATCTACATTACCTTCAGCCATAGTAGCAATATTTGCATTAATCCAAAGTGTTTCCCAATTTTCTCTATTAGGTGTTTCAGTTTGTTTTTTTTGCATTTTATTACTCACGGCATTCAATTAGTAACACTCACTTTACTTGATAAAAATTAAAGGTTCAACACTTGTATATACAAGTGTTGATTTTTTACAAATAAAATGAGATTGTATATACAAGAATAACTCTGGTTAAATTAAAATTTGGACCGATATGAAAACTAAAACCATCAAAAAAACACCTAAATCAGCCGCAAAATTTACGGTAATAAAAAAACATATCTGCCAACAGATTGAATCAGGCGCGTGGGAACAAAACAAAAAAGTACCATCAGAAAATGAATTAGCTGAGCAGTTTTCTGTAAGCCGCATGACCGCCAGAAGAGCCTTACAAGAATTAACAGAACAAGGCCTACTTGTTCGTTCGCAAGGTGCTGGAACTTTTGTCGCTACATTCAAATCTCAATCTTCAATATTAGAGATCAGAAACATAGCAGACGAAATTTTTGAACGAGGACATCAATACAGCGCTGAAACAATTACCCTAGAAAAAGCCACCGTAACCAATGAACTCGCTATTTTATTAAATGTAAAAGAAACTGATATCGTTTATTTTTCAGAAGTACTCCATTTTGAAAATCAGCAACCCATTCAATTAGAGCAACGCTATGTTAATGCTTCACTGGTACCTGAATACATAAAACAAAATTTTAATAACATAACACCACATGAATACTTAACCCTAGAAGCCCCACTAACAGAAGCAACACATGAAATAGAAGCAATACTTGCCGAACAAAAAGTAGCAGCTCTATTAAATATGCCTAATACAAAACCTTGTTTACAAGTAAAGCGTAGAACATGGTCTAGCGCTGGTGTAGTCAGTTTAGCCATATTAACGTCGCCGGGTGATAAGTATCGCTTAGGTAGTCGCTTAGTTTTTTAAATTTTTGAGTAGGACATAATAATGAATACCATTGAAAATAATACAAATGATAAGCGCATTGATACTAGCCGGATAATTAAAGCCGACAGAGGCACAACAATCACGACTAAAAGCTGGTTAACTGAAGCGGCTAAGCGCATGTTAATGAACAACCTTGATGCTGAAGTTGCTGAACATCCTCAGTTACTCGTGGTTTATGGCGGTATTGGTCGAGCAGCAAGAGATTGGGAATGTTTTGACAAAATAGTTGAAACCCTTGAAAAACTTGAAGCATGCGAAACTCTACTTATTCAATCAGGTAAACCTGTTGGCGTTTTTACCACTCACGAAGATGCACCACGCGTACTTATTGCTAACTCTAACTTAGTGCCTCATTGGGCAACGTGGGAACACTTCAATGAGTTAGATAAGAAAGGCTTGATGATGTATGGCCAAATGACAGCAGGCTCTTGGATCTACATTGGATCGCAAGGTATTGTTCAGGGTACTTACGAAACCTTTGTCGCTATGGCAAAACAACATTTTGGCGGTAGCACTAAAGGTAAGTGGGTACTTACAGGCGGTTTAGGTGGTATGGGTGGTGCTCAGCCTTTAGCAGCAACTATGGCAGGTTTTTCAGCATTAGTTGTTGAGTGTGACGAATCACGCATCGATTTCAGATTAAAAACACGCTACCTTGATAAAAAAGCTACGTCTTTAGATGAAGCTTTAGCAATGATTAATGCAGCCACATCAAAAGGCGAAGCTGTTTCTGTAGGCTTACTTGGTAACGCCGCTGATGTATTTCCTGAATTAGTGAAACGTGGCATTACGCCAGATGTAGTAACCGATCAAACTTCTGCTCATGATCCCCTTAATGGTTACTTACCTCAAGGTTGGACGATGGAAGAAGCTGTTGAGGGTAGAAAAGAAAACGAAGCTAACGTCGTAAAAGCGGCAAAAAAATCCATGGCGATACAAGTACAAGCTATGCTTGATTTACAAAAGGCAGGTGCGGCAACAACCGATTATGGTAACAACATTCGCCAAATGGCTTTTGAAGAAGGTGTTACCAATGCCTTTGATTTTCCAGGTTTTGTTCCAGCTTATGTGCGTCCATTATTTTGTGAAGGTATTGGGCCTTTCCGTTGGGTCGCATTGTCTGGCGACCCGGAAGACATTTATAAAACAGACGCTAAAGTTAAAGAACTTATTCCTGATAACCCACATCTACATAACTGGTTAGATATGGCACGCGAGCGCATTGAATTTCAAGGATTACCAGCGCGTATTTGTTGGGTTGGCTTAAAAGATCGATCTCGTTTAGCCGTAGCTTTTAACGACATGGTTGCTTCGGGCGAATTGTCTGCTCCGGTTGTTATTGGTAGAGACCATTTAGATTCAGGCTCTGTTGCTTCACCTAATCGTGAAACAGAAAGTATGAAAGATGGTTCAGATGCGGTATCTGATTGGCCGTTACTGAACGCATTACTTTCAACTTCAGGCGGTGCAACTTGGGTAAGTTTGCATCATGGTGGTGGTGTAGGTATGGGCTTTAGTCAACATTCAGGTGTGGTTATTGTTGCTGATGGAACCGAGGCAGCTAAGAAACGTTTAAGCCGCGTACTTTGGAATGATCCTGCAACAGGTGTTATGCGACATGCTGATGCTGGATATGAAATAGCGCAAAGCTGCGCTAAAGGACAAGGTTTAAACTTACCTATGATCACTAACAATACAAATAACACCAAACAAGCTTAGGAGATAACCATGACACAAGTAAGCACATTAAACATATCTCCAGGGAAACTGACTCTACAGCAATTACGTAAAGTACAACGTAATGGCTATGATCATTTCACACTCAATGAAAACGCTTTTGAGAACATCAATAAAAGTGCAGAAGCTGTTCAACAAGTTATTAAAGAAAACAGAGTGGTATACGGAATAAACACAGGTTTTGGTTTACTCGCCAGCACTCGTATTAAAAATAATGAATTAGAATTACTACAACGCTCTATTGTCTTGTCTCATTCTGCGGGTTTTGGGAAAAACATGGACGAGTCGACGGTGAGATTAATGATGGTATTAAAAATCAATTCATTATCTCGTGGTTTTTCAGGTATTCGTTTAGAAGTCATTCAAACCTTAATTACACTCTTAAATAAGAAAGTTTACCCATGTGTACCGAAAAAAGGTTCTGTTGGCGCATCTGGTGATTTAGCCCCCTTATCTCATATGGTTTTACCTTTACTAGGTGAAGGTGAGATGACTTACAACAATAAGATACTACCAGCCAAAGAGGCTCTAGCAATAGCAGGTTTACAACCTATTACCTTAGCGGCAAAAGAAGGATTAGCATTACTTAACGGCACACAAGCCTCTACAGCATTTGCCCTTGAAGGTTTATTTTTATCAGAAGACTTATTCTCAGCAGCAGTTGTTATTGGTTCGATGTCTGTTGAAGCTGCTTTAGGTAGCAGAGCGCCTTTTGATGAACGAGTGCATATTGTACGCGGACAGAAAGGCCAAATTGATGTCGCCAAAGCCTATCGACATGTATTAGGTAAAAACTCTGAAATTGGCTCATCACATGAAAAGTGTGACAAAGTACAAGATCCTTACTCGCTTCGTTGCCAGCCTCAAGTAATGGGCGCATGTTTAACACAAATAAGACAAGCAGCTGAAGTTTTACATATTGAAGCTAATGGCGTTACTGACAATCCTTTAGTATTTGCTAACGAAGGTGATTTTATTTCTGCTGGTAATTTTCATGCTGAACCTGTGGCTATGGCCGCAGATAACTTAGCTTTAGCTATTGCTGAAATAGGTTCGCTTTCTGAAAGACGTATGGCACTGCTTATTGATTCTCACTTAAGTAATTTACCGCCATTTTTAGTGGATAACGGTGGCTTAAACTCGGGCTTCATGATTGCTCAAGTAACTTCTGCTGCTTTAGCTTCTGAAAATAAATCATTAGCGCATCCTGCTTCGGTAGACAGTTTACCGACTTCTGCGAATCAGGAAGATCATGTTTCTATGGCAACATTTGCTGGCAGACGCTTGGCAGAAATGAGCGAAAACACTAATGGCGTATTAGCTATTGAATATTTAGCATCTGCTCAAGGTTTAGATTACAGAAGCCCATTAAAAGGCTCACTAATCATCGAACAAGCTAAACAGATCTTACGTGATCAAGTAAGTTTTTATGATAAAGACAGACACTTTTCACCAGATATTGAAAAAGCCTCTGCTATTGTATGTAGTGCTCTTCTTAATCAATTTATGCCTGCAGGGTTATTGCCTAGTTTATAGTGCTTAACATTTAAGTAGCGCCTATTTGTCATCGTAGTGTGCTATTTAAATGTTGTTTAGTATAACTTAAAGTTAACTCACTAAATCAATATAAAACCAATACCTAATATAAGTACTACCGACCATATTACCCATGTAAAATCGCTCACTTTAGTATTCGTTTTTCGATAACGATTCATACCCGCATTAAGCAGAATATAAAAACCAACACTGACAAAAATAATAATAAAATGAGTAACAATCGTTTTCATTTCTAGGTTTTTATCTACTAAAAAAACAGGTCCTTTGTTCGTTACAAAAAAAAGATCGAGCAAAGAAACGTGTGTTAATAGCACAACAAACAAATAAAACGTTTTGTTTTTAAACCATGTCATAAGTTATTTAAATACTGTAGGTTAATGGAAGATTCTTGAATTTATATTTCAGTTTTTACTGTAATAAAATTTTATCATAAATAATTCACTAATGACTTTCTAACCACATTAATAAATCATCATATTGAAAAGTGTAATTTAGCTTTTGCCTTATTTTACTCGAAATAATTTTTTTACTTAACTCATGTGAGTTATTTTTTTTTATCTCTAACTCTAAAAACTCAGGCTTAGGATAACCTATAGTTTGAGCCGCCTTTTCATAATAATCACGTTTATAAACATGTGTGTTACTTGAAGCATTATAAATATTAGTATGATGAGGTTGGGCAATTAACCCAAGCAATAAACCTACGGCATCTTTCTGGTGAATAAGATTAGTGGTTGCGTTAGGGTCTGATAATTTTCTACCACCTTTTAAAAATTTACCTGGATGCCTATCTGGACCGACTAAACCTGAAAATCTTAGAATAATGGTATCACCTTGAAACCCCAAAGCCTGTTGTTCAGCTTGATGGATAATCTCTGTTTTTTTTGTAGATAGATCTAACTTCGAATTTTCATCTACATTACCAGTTAAACCATTATAAATGGCGGTAGAACTAATCATGATAAGTTGTTGAACATTACCCGTTTGCGCAAGTTGGACAATATGTTTTATTTTATCGGGATAATCTGTTTTACCTTGGCGTATCATAGGAGGTATAGCAATAATCAAACAAGACTGTTGGAATAAAGATAACTTAAAATCATCTTCTGTTGGTTTAATATTAGATAAAGTAAAACATTCAACTTGGGCGCCCAACTCTGATAAAGCCGCTACCTTTTCTTTGTGCTGAGTAGAAACAATAACAGAATACTGCTGACTTACTAATTCACTTGTTAATGCTTTACCTAACCAACCACAACCAATAATACCTACACTATTTTTTGTCATTCATTGAACTCATTTTTTATAGAATGTTAATTCATCTCTACTCAGGTAATTAAATAGCTAGCAGGTTAATCTAAAAGTAACAGGGCCATCGTTTAATAAACTCACTTTCATATCAGCACCAAAAATACCTGTAGGTACTTTAAATCCTAAACGTCTTAAGTTTTCACAAAAGCTTTCATACAAGCCATTACTAATTTCAGCAGGCGCAGCATTAGTAAAGCTTGGTCTCATACCTCTTGTTGTATCAGCAGCTAAAGTGAACTGAGAAACAACAAGTATTTCACCTTCCGCTTGTTTCACGTTAAGGTTCATCTTACCTTGTTCATCTTCAAAAACACGATAACCAGCAACTCTTTCAGCTAGGCGTTTTGCTTTTGCCTCGCAGTCTGTTGGCTCAACCGCTACAAACACTAATAAACCTTTGCCTATTTCACCCGTAACTTTATTGTCTACGGTAACGCTGGCTTGCGACACTCTTTGTAATAATGCAATCATAAAACGTTTTACTTTGTTTTCTCATTTAAAAATTCAGCCATAGTATCTGTCGCTTTACAAAAAGCATCTATAGTTTGTCTTTCAAAACCACTATGACCAGCACAAGGCAGAATATGAAGATGTGCATTATCCCATTGTTCTGCAACTTTTTGAGCAATATATAATTGGCAAACCATATCATATCGGCCATGTATCAAAATTGCGGGAATTTCTTTAATTTTATCTAGGTTATCCAAAATAAAATTCTCAGGTATAAAAGCATTTTGAATAAAGTAATGACTTGATATTTTGGCCATACATAGAGCTTGATGAGCATCTTCAACCTGCAACATACCAATATGATGGTGCTCTAAGCTTGAAAGTCTTAACTCCCACAAATACCAATCTTTACTAGCTGAAATAGCTGCAATTTCATTTTCTGAATGAAGCTGTTTATGATAATAAGCAAGTGGATTACACTGTTCGTCTTCGGTTATATGCTCAATAAATTCATCGTAATACTCAGGAAAAAAACGTTGTGCACCTTCGGGTCTATACAACCAATCGTATTCAGCTTGCGTACCCAAAAATATACCTCTTAGTATAAAGCCTAATATTTTTCCAGGATGAGCAATACCGTAAATCATAGCGAGTGTGGTTCCCCAAGATCCTCCACTAATAAGCCATTTATCTATTTTTAAATATTCCCTTATTTTTTCAATATCATTAACCAAGGCTTGAGTATTATTATCATTAATACTTGGAGCTGGTTTAGATTGCCCACAACCTCTTTGATCAAACAAGATAATACGATAAAGATTCGGATCAAAATAACGTCGATGATTTTCACTCGTTCCACCACCTGGACCACCATGTAAATAAAGCACAGGTATACCATCAAGGTTACCAGACTGCTCTAGGTACAGTTGATGATCATCTCCTACATCGAACCATTCTTGTTTATAACTTGTTATTTTAGGGAAAAGCGTTCTAGACATAATTCACCTCACGTTATTTATGATTTTCTTCCGTTTGCTCATCACTAAAGTCTTGCAAAGACACTGTTAAAACAGCACCTACCAAGGTAACTAACCAAGAAAGATATACCCATAAAAATAAAATTGGGATAGTACCTAAAGCTCCGTAAATAGCTTGATATGAAGGTAGCTGTGTAACGTAAAATGCAAAACCTTTTTTAGCAAATTCAAATAAAATAGCAGCGGTTATAGCCCCAGAAAGAGCGTACTTAAAAACAACCGCTTTATTGGGAACAACCATATACAAAACTAAGAATCCGCCTGCTGAAGCCAGTAAAGGTAATAACCTTAAAAAGATATTAGCAACCCCGTATATATCATAATCACCTAAAGACACTAGCGAAGCAATGTACGAGGTAACTACAATGCTCCCCCCTGCGAGAATAGGTCCTAAAGTTAAAACCATCCAGTACATTGAGAAAGAAGTGACAATTCTTCTCGGTTTATTCACACTCCATATTTTATTAAAGGTTTTATCTATTGCAGAAATAAGGAGTAAAGCAAATAAGAAAAGAAAGGAGACAGCAATAGCCGACATTTTAGAAGCATTATCGACAAACCCAGTGAGATGATGTTGAACAACATCGCCAGATGTAGGAACGAAATTATTATAAATAACCCCTTCTACAACTTCCTTAATATCTGAAAATATAGGAAAGGCTGTCATAATAGATAACATAACCACCATAAGCGGTACTAACGACATTAAAGTAACATAAGACAAATAACCAGCAACAACGTGTATTTGTTCATATTTCACTCTTTTAAATAGGTAAATAGCGAATTTTGCGATTGTTTGCCAATGTGCGTAATTTCTTACTTTTTCGTAAAAATTCATATTTCCACAATTCGATTTTTAAAAAGTGCATCAATGATAGTATGATAGACTGATTCTTAGTAACACGAAACGAAATTATAACCAGCCTGTAAGTTTTAATGTGTGGCGAGCTGTAAATACAAAGAAAGATAAACGACTTTTCTGTATAAATAGTTATAATTTTAGTGAGTCAATATTATCAATTTAACGAGGTTTAATTATGTCAGATCAAGGTTCGGGCGGTAATGTTTTAGCTGCTATTTGTAATATATTCATCCCAGGGTTGGGGCAATTAGTACAAGGCAGAATATTAGCAGCCATCTTATTTTTTGTATTTACTACAGCGGCTTGGGCAACAACAATCATACTTATTGGCTGGATATTGGGACCTATTATGCATTTATGGGCAGTTATTGATGCGGCAAGATATAAATCTTCTGATTAGATGTTGTTTTAGTAAAAAAGAGGCTTAAATTTTCGTTTTAGAATCTTTAAGCCAATATTACCCCGCATGTTTTTGCGTATGAATAGGCGTCACATTATTTAGTACTTCTCTATCTTCATCAATATACGTTTGATATAACTTTGTTAACTCTTTTTGCTCTTTAATATTTGTTTTATTCGACACCATTTTTTCAAAAAGTAAATTCAATCTCGTCATTTCTAATTTTTTCATCTTATTAACTCCCACACTATTAAAGCTTATAAAAGTTAATAATAAGTGTAGTACCATTTATGGTTTCAGCCAGTATTAAAAATACCGTACAGAGCAGTAACTCCAACAGTTAATAGATGAATTAAATTAATCTATTTAAAGAAAAATATTATAAACATAGAGTTATAAATAAAAAATTATAAATATAATTAACCGTCTTACATTATTTTGAGAAATGTCTTACAAATTTGGTTGTGATCACTTACTCAAAAAAACATATCATTATTTTTCAACCTGTAGGGATGATGGAATGCCCTAATAAAAAGACAAAAAAAAGCCATCGCTTATAACGATGGCTTACGAAATAAATCTTTTTTACAAACTATTTAGCAGAGCGACCTTCACGTTTACGCTCATTCTCTTTCAAGAACTTCTTACGTATACGAATGCTATCAGGTGTTACTTCAACAAGTTCGTCATTATCAATAAACTCTAAAGCTTGCTCTAAAGACATGATAATTGGTGGTGTTAATGTTTGCGCTTCATCTGTACCTGAAGAACGAACGTTAGTTAATTGCTTACCTTTTAACGCATTAACTGTTAGGTCATTATCACGGCTATGAATACCAATGATTTGACCTTCATAAACATCAACACCATGACCGATAAATAAACGTCCGCGAGACTGCAAGTTAAATAATGCATTCGTTAATGCTTTACCAGTAGCGTTAGCGATAATTACACCGTTCAAACGCTGACCAATTTCGCCACCTTTATGAGGTCCATATTCTAGGAATGTATGGTAAATCAAACCAGAACCAGACGTTAATGTCATAAATTCTGTTTGGAAACCAATTAAACCACGACTTGGCATAATAAAGTCCATACGAATACGACCTTTACCATCTGGTGCCATATCTGTTAATTCTGCTTTACGAACACCCATCTTCTCCATGATAGGACCTTGATGCTGTTCTTCAACATCAATAGTTACTGATTCGTATGGTTCTTCTAATTTACCATCAACTTCACGGATAATTACTTCAGGACGTGAAACAGCTAATTCATAACCTTCACGACGCATGTTTTCAATTAATATGCCTAAATGAAGTTCACCACGGCCTGATACTTTAAATTTATCAGCATCATCTAATTGTTCAACACGTAAAGCAACGTTATGAATAAGTTCTTTATCTAAACGCTCTTTAATATTACGTGAAGTAACAAACTTACCTTCTTGACCACAGAATGGTGAAGTGTTTACTTGGAATGTCATGTTGATAGTAGGTTCATCAACAGATAACGGTGGTAATGCAACGACTTCATTTGGACAACAAATGGTGTCTGAAATTTTAAGTTCGCCTAAACCAGTAATCGCAATGATATCACCAGCATGAGCTATTTCACTTTCATGACGCTCTAAACCTAAGTAACCAAAAACTTTACCTACTTTGCCGTTATGTAATTTACCGTTAGCACCTTCAACAGTAACTTGTTGATTAGGCTTAACAGAACCACGAGTAATACGACCAACACCGATAACACCCAAATAAGAGCTGTAATCAAGTTGTGAGATTTGCATTTGGAATGCACCATCTGCATCAGCATTTGGAGCAGGTACTTCGTCAACAATTGTTTGGAATAAAGGAGTCATATCTTCGCCAACAACATCTTCTTCTAAAGAAGACCAACCGTTAATTGCTGAAGCATAAACAACTTTAAAATCTAATTGATCGTCAGTTGCACCTAGGTTATCAAATAAATCAAAAACTTGATCCATAACCCATTCAGGGCGAGCACCAGGCTTATCAATTTTGTTAATAACAACAATTGGTTTTAAACCTTGAGCAAACGCTTTTTTAGTTACAAAACGCGTTTGTGGCATTGGACCTTCTTGCGCGTCTACAATAAGAAGCACAGAATCAACCATTGACATAACACGTTCAACTTCACCGCCGAAATCAGCATGGCCAGGAGTATCAACGATATTTACTCGGTATTCTCCCCAGTTAATTGCTGTATTCTTCGCTAATATGGTGATACCGCGTTCTTTTTCGATATCGTTTGAGTCCATCGTACGTTCTTCTAGACCGCTTCTTGCGTCTAACGTACCTGATTGACTTAATAATTTATCGACTAGGGTAGTTTTACCATGGTCAACGTGGGCGATGATCGCAACATTACGTAATTTCTCTAACACAGGCTTCTTTGCTCAATAGGCTATAATTGGGCGCGAATTATACAGCAGAGAGGAACATAAATATAGTCGAATAACATGAAATATAATTTTCTATTTCTCGAATAAATAATCACATTATGCTAATGTTTATCCGTTCTCTTGAGTAGGCATAAGTTCATGCACCAAAAAAGAGCAACAACAACACCAAAATGGTGCGAAAATAAATTTTAGATACTCTCAAATCATTACATATCAAAGACTTAAATTTGGCATGATTTTAGCTACAGTTCTAAAAAATAAATATACTGTATTTATAATTTTCACAAAAACATATATCTCTGGAGACTATCAATGTCACAAGCAGTTTTAGATTTAATCAAAGAAAACGATGTTAAATTCGTTGATTTACGTTTTACCGATTCAAAAGGTAAAGAACAACATGTTTCTATCCCTCATCATCAAGTAGATGCTGACTTTTTTGAAGATGGAAAAATGTTCGATGGCTCATCTATCCAAGGCTGGAAAGGTATTAATGAATCAGACATGGTTATGATGCCTGACGCTGAATCAGCAGTTCTTGACCCATTTACAGAAACTCCAACATTAAACATCCGTTGTGACATCTTAGAACCAGCAACAATGCAAGGTTATAGCCGTGATCCTCGTTCAGTAGCACATCGCGCTGAAGAGTACATGCGCTCTACAGGTATTGCTGATACTGTTTTAATTGGTCCAGAACCTGAATTCTTCCTTTTTGACGATGTTCGTTTCAGTACAGATATGAGCGGTTCATTCTACAAAATAGATGATAAAGAAGCAGCATGGAACTCAGGTACTGAATATGAAGAAGGTAACATGGGACACCGTCCTGGTGTTAAAGGCGGTTACTTCCCAGTATCTCCAGTAGATTCATCACAAGATATTCGTTCAGCTATGTGTTTAGTTATGGAAGATATGGGCTTAGTTGTTGAAGCACATCACCATGAAGTAGCTACAGCTGGTCAAAACGAAATTGCTTGTCGTTTTAATACGTTAGTTAAAAAAGCTGATGAAGTACAAATTTACAAATATGTTGTTCATAACGTAGCTCACGCTTACGGTAAAACAGCTACATTTATGCCTAAGCCATTAGTAGGTGATAACGGTTCTGGTATGCATGTTCATCAATCTTTAGCTAAAGATGGTGTTAACTTATTCTCTGGTGATAAATACGGCGGATTATCTGAACTAGCTATCTACTACATTGGTGGTATTATCAAGCATGCTAAAGCACTTAATGCATTTACTAACCCTTCGACTAACTCGTACAAGCGTTTAGTTCCTCATTTTGAAGCACCAGTTATGCTTGCTTACTCTGCACGTAACCGTTCAGCTTCTATCCGTATTCCAATTGTACCTTCTCCAAAAGCGGTACGTATTGAAGCTCGCTTCCCAGATCCAGCAGCTAACCCTTACTTAGCATTTTCTGCTTTATTAATGGCTGGCCTTGACGGTATCAAAAACAAAATTCACCCTGGTGATGCTATGGATAAAGATCTATACGACCTACCAGCAGAAGAAGCAGCAGCAATTCCACAAGTTGCAACTTCTTTAGGTGATGCATTAGACGCTCTTGAAGCTGATAATGAATTCTTAACCGCTGGTGGCGTTATGGATATCGACATGATTAATGCTTACATCGGATTAAAACGTGAAGAAGTTTCTTTATTAAACATGACAACTCACCCAGTTGAGTTTGATATGTACTACAGTGTTTAATTAGTTTTTTAAACTAATTAATTAAAAAGCCCGCTTATGTGGGCTTTTTTTGTGGTAATAATCTGATATTTTGCTAGATTATGTAAGTATTTAGAAATTGGACGTCACTCATTGCATATTTTAAAAGTATTTGTTTTTTTCCTGTTAGTTTTATCATTGCTTACTCCCGTATACGCAACATCGGCAAAGGTATACGTTTGGCGAGATGAAACAGGTGTATTAGTATTTTCTGATAGCCCAAAACCTGGCGCTGAAGAAATAGAAATAAATACTGAGAATCAAAATATTTCACCTTCAATAAACACCTCAATTCTTGATATTAAACCTAAAAAACTTGACGATAAATTTGAAGTTGAGATTGTTAGACCGACAAGTAACTCAACGATCAGAGACAATACCGGCTCTGTGCATGTATCAGGAAGAATAAAACCCGTTTTTAAACAAGGACTCACCATACAGTTAATTATTGACGGTATGCCTTATAAAGCGCCTCAAACACACTCAATGTTTGCATTGCGAGATATTGAGCGTGGGGAACATCAAATAAAACTCAATCTTTTAAACGCAAAAGGCAAGATTATTGCATCATCTAAATCAGTTACCTTTTATATGCACCGCGCGTCAGCAATTAAAGCTAAATAAGCTCTTTATGAAGTGAAATTGCTTTAATACAGACAGACTGGCGATAGCAACGCACCATTAAAGTGCATTCAGAGTTGGTTTAAATGTTAAGTAATCTTTTTAAAATACAGCAAAATAAAAAAAACTTTCAGCAAGTGTTACCTACCCATATGGTTACAGCTGTAATGCTCCTTGATGAACATCTCGTAATTCAATATTTAAATCCTGCTGCAGAAGCTATTTTGGTAAAAAGCCTCAATACCTTATATAACCAATCAATAGAAGATGTATTTAGAAGTACTTCTATAAAAAAAGAACGTTTTATTCAGCTATTATCATCAGGTCAAGAATTTAATGATTGTGATGTTACACTTGAATTTATAGATCATTCACAAATAACCATAGAATTAACAGCTTCATCAATCGAGTTCAATAACAACCCTCATATATTATTAGAATTTAAGCAAATTGATCAGCAAAAACAAATCAGTGCTGAAGCATTTCAACAACAGCAGTGGGAGTCAGCGAGAGATCTTATCCGTGGTCTTGCACATGAAATTAAAAATCCTCTTGGAGGTTTAAGAGGGGCCGCTCAACTACTTGATAATGATTTAAGTGGTGAACAACAAGAATATACTGCGATGATTATCGAACAGGCAGATAGGCTAACCAATTTAGTCGATAGGCTCCTAGGACCAAACCAATTACCCAAAATTACCAAACAAAATATTCATGTTGTTTTAGAAAAAGTTAATCAACTTGTTAACTTTAATAATCCTAAGGGGATCAAAGTCTACAGAGACTACGATCCGTCAATACCTGATATTGAATTTGATGAAGATAAAATACAACAAGCTATTCTTAATATTGTTAATAATGCGATACAGGCCATAGAAGGCAACAACACTATTTTACTTAAAACGAGGGTGGCTAGTAATCAAATTATTAATGGTAAACGCATAAAGCTAGGCGTCCAAATAAGTATTATAGATGATGGTCCAGGCATACCAGACAATATACAAGATACTCTTTTTTATCCTATGGTATCAGGTAGAAATGATGGTACTGGCCTTGGATTATCTATATGCCAAACTCTTATTCATCAACACCAAGGTAAATTACTTTGTACTAGCCAACCTGGCAAAACTGAATTTACTATTTTACTACCCATTCACGGAGAAAACGAACAATGAACACTGAACAAATTTGGATTGTAGATGATGATAGTTCAATACGGTGGGTATTAGAAAAGGCCTTTAATAAAGCAAATTTATCAGCTGCTTCTTTTGATAATGCAAAAGACTTACTAACTGCACTCGACCATTCACAACCTGAAATTATCATCTCTGATATTAAAATGCCAGGTATTAACGGTATGGAACTATTAAGCCAAATAAATGCTGATCATCCTAATATCCCTGTGATAATAATGACAGCACATTCTGATTTAGATAGTGCCGTTAATGCTTACCAAGGTGGAGCATTTGAGTACCTTCCTAAACCCTTTGATATTGATGAAGCTATTTCATTAAGTAAGCGAGCATTAACCCACGCTCGAGAACAAAATGCCAAAAACAACCCAAAAGATTCTTCTGTTTTATCAGTAGGAATCATTGGCGAAGCACCTTCAATGCAAGAAGTATTTAGAGCTATTGGCCGATTATCCCGCTCAAGTATTAGTGTACTTATTAATGGGGAGTCAGGAACAGGTAAAGAGCTAGTAGCACATGCTTTACATACACATAGCCCTAGATCAAAAGGCCCCTTTATACCCCTTAACATGGCCGCAATACCAAAAGATTTAATTGAGTCAGAATTATTCGGACACGAAAAAGGCGCTTTCACTGGTGCTAACTCCATTAGACAAGGACGGTTTGAGCAAGCTCATAATGGCACACTATTCTTGGATGAAATTGGCGATATGCCACTAGATATTCAAACTCGTTTATTAAGAGTATTAGCGGATGGTCAGTTTTATCGCGTAGGTGGTCATTCCCCTATACAGGTAGATGTAAGAATTATTGCAGCAACTCATCAAAATTTAGAAGACCAAGTCGCCAAAAATGAATTTCGTGAAGATTTATTTCACAGATTGAATGTCATCAGAATACACCTCCCAAGTTTAAGAGAAAGAAAAGAAGACATTGCACAGCTTGCTTCTCATTTTTTACAGCAAGCAGCAAACGAATTAAGTGTAGATCCAAAATCCTTACATAAGGATGCAGAGCTATTTCTTAAACGTTGTGATTGGCCGGGTAATGTTAGGCAATTAGAGAACTTATGCCGATTTTTAACCGTAATGGCAAGTGGTCAAGAAATACTAGTTGAAGACTTACCTGATGAGTTAAGCCATAAAAAGGACGCTTCAAATACCGTTTCTTCTAGCTGGCAACATGCATTTAGTTTATGGATAGATGAACAATTGAAAGAAGGTAATGCTAATATTTTAGATACAGCATTACCTGAGTTTGAAAAAATAGCACTTGAACGTGCGCTTCAATTTACTCAAGGACATAAACAAGAAGCATCAAAAAAATTAGGTTGGGGACGAAATACATTAACGAGAAAACTAAAAGATTTAGATCTTAATTAATATTATTTTTATCTAAGAATGACATTCCTCATCAGCGCATTGTTTACAGCTATTACATAATTTAAGGTTAATAACATGCGCTGCAACAATCAAAGAAGCCCCTAATATAATAAAGTAAGGCTGTAATTCTTCAGAAAAGTCATGTTTTATCCAATAAATCGCTACGCCTAGAAACAATAAATAAAAAGGATAAAGACGCTTATGATACTTCTTAAAGCCTGAAAATAAGGCAAATGAGCCGAGAATAGCAGTCATAATTAAAAAAATATGTTCCCATGTATGATCAGCTAAAAAGCTTAAACCTAGCAAGGGCAAAGCAGGCAGTAATACCGGGAGTAAAATGCAATGCAATGCACATAAACTTGTAGCAGTTATACCTATTCGATCTAACATTTTTTAATCACCCAATCAAAATATCATTAACAATGAGATAATATCACAATTGAGATGTTATAACATTACCTAATTACGCTCTATTGATACTAAAAGTAATAACTTCATCTATTGATGTTTTATTTAAAGCCAACATCAACAATCGATCTACGCCTAAAGCAACACCTGAACAGTTTGGTAAACCAGATCTTAAAGCTTCAATAAAATTACAATCGATCGTTTTTTCCTGCATTCCCTGCTGATTCCTATAAATATTATCTTTATTAAACCTATTTAACTGTTCAACAGGATCGGTAAGCTCAGTAAAACCATTAACTAACTCTAATCCCTTAAAGTAACATTCAAAACGTTCTGCAACTCTTTCATCAACTTTATTTTTACGCGCTAAAGAAGCTTGCGATATTGGGAAGTTATAAATAAAAATAGGTTCATTGTGACCTATTAGAGGCTCAATCAGTTCAGACATAATAAACTGTAATAAAACATCACAGCTTTTTTCATTAAACAGCCATTCACTCATTTTCCCTTCATCATAAATAAGTTGTTTTAGCTCTGTACAATTAGTATTTAATGGATCTAAACCAACCTTATCGATGAATATATCTTGATAAGTTACTATTATTGGCTCATTACAAAACAAAATTTCTTTTAACAGAGATGCTACCTCATTCATCAAATCCTCTTGCTCAAAGCCTAAGCGATACCATTCAAGCATAGTAAACTCAGGGTTATGATGACGGCCTTTACACTCATGTCTAAACGCTTTAGAAATCTGATATATAGACTGATAACCTGATGCTAACAATCTTTTCATACAGTACTCTGGAGAAGTTTGTAAATATAAGCTATCGGAATTATTCAAATCACTATGAGAAAAAAAATCAAATTTTGTTTGAAAAGCTTCCAAGTGTATATCAGTAACTGTAGATCGACCTAACACAGGCGTCTCAACTTCTATAACATCAAGTTCACTAAAAAATAAGCGAATTTTATTTAAAATTAGAGCTTTCTTTTTAGCATCTTCCCAGCTTAATGTTGCTTGCCAGTTCATACGTTTTCTCTTTAATAATTTAATAGCCTTCGATCTC
Organism: Pseudocolwellia agarivorans; assembly: GCF_002000085.1. GTDB lineage: Bacteria > Pseudomonadota > Gammaproteobacteria > Enterobacterales > Alteromonadaceae > Pseudocolwellia > Pseudocolwellia agarivorans. Next base: position 321 of record NZ_MUZU01000013.1, on the reverse strand, counting down.
AATGAGATTATAACGCCTATTGAAGTATTAATAAGGTTAGATTATCTAAATAATTATTTTCATCAGTTATTATGTAATACCAAACGCAATGTTAGCCAACTTGATCTGTTTAACATTCACATTAAAAGAAACAATAAAATAATAGAATTCAGAACAAAGCGTCTTAAAAGCTACGGTTTATATCTGATTCAACTTAGTTATACTTTCCCTTCACCCACAAAAAAAGGCTATCCGTTAGGATAGCCTTTTCTTTGAATGAGAAGCCTAGCAATGTCCTACTCTCACATGGGAACTCCCACACTACCATCGGCGCTACTGCGT
>NZ_MUZU01000012.1 GCF_002000085.1 Pseudocolwellia agarivorans | reverse complement strand
TTTGGTGTCGAGTTTGGCACTTATGGTTTAGAAGAATACGTTTCTTTACAAACCATTAAAATGTCGAAATAGTCAGGTCATAAATCTCACTTTATTTGTATTTTAATTTAGTGAGATTTTATTAAACCATTAAAATTCAATTTATGAGTATATTCATGAACCCCTTTAAATTTCTTATTGTTTCTTTGGTAATTTCAATACCGTTTATTTCTTTAGCAAAAGAGCCTTCTCGGCCGAATGTTTTATTTATTGTATTAGATGACGTAGGTATGACTGATATAGGAAGCTTTGGTAGTGAAATAGAAACACCTAATATAGATATTATTGCTAATGAAGGGATTAAATTAAATCATTTTTATACAGCCTCCACATGTTCACCTACCCGTGCAATGCTATTAACAGGGCTTGATAATCATATTGTTGGCTTAGGAAATATGTATGAAGAGCTGTCTCCTAATCAAAAAGGAAAGTCAGGTTATGAAGGTTATTTAACTAATGTCAGTATAAGTTTGCCTGAGTTACTTAAAATGTATGGATATAGTACTTTTATGACCGGTAAATGGCATTTAGGATTAGACGAAAATACCAGTCCAGCCGCACAAGGTTTTGACAATTCTTATGCATTATTAAATGGTGGTGGTGGGCATTTTAACGACTTAGGTTTATTTGGTAAGCCTGCTTTATATCGAGAAAATGGTAAATTAGTATCACTTCCAAAAGGTTTTTATTCTACAAAATTTTTTACAGAAAAATTAATCTCTTACTTAGATAATGAAAATAAAAAGGAGCAATCTTCTCCTTTTTTTGCGTATCTTTCTTACTCCGCTGTTCACTGGCCTTTGCAGGCACCTGAAAAATCAATTGAAAAATATAAAGGAAATTATTCTAAAGGCTATGAGGTGTTAGCTAAGCAAAGGCTGAGAAAAGCTATCGAACTTGGTGTGTTTCCTAAAAATAGTCAATTACCTGAATTATTACCGAAAGAATTGCATTGGAATGAGCTAGACATACATCAACAAAAAGTAGAAGAGCGTAAAATGGAAATCTATGCGGCAATGTTAGACGACATTGATGTTTATCTAGGTAAACTTTTCGATTATCTAAAATCAGTAAATCAATATGATAATACACTGATTTTTATAATGTCTGATAATGGCGCAGAAGGACATGATACAGAATATGGTTTGGCTGAAGTAAAACCTTGGATTCAAAAATGTTGTGATAATAGCTATAAAAACATGGGAAAAGCTAATTCGTATTTACTTATTGGACCTAATTGGGCTCGAGCAAGTGTTGGTGCAGCTAGGTTATCTAAGGGGTTTGTACATGAAGGGGGGATACGTGCTCCAGCTATTATTAAATTACCTACTTTACAAAATAAACCTATGTTTTTAAAAAATAACATCTTGTCAGAGTTTGTGTCAGTTAAAGATATTATGCCTACATTGTTGAATATTATTGATATACCAAAACCAGACAATCATATTAAAAGTCATGCCGTTATTCCTATGACAGGACGTGACATTTTATCAGATAATAATAACCGTCCAGAAATGGGATGGGAGTTGATGGGGCGAAAAGCCTATCGTTTTGAACAATGGAAAATAGTTAATGCGCAACCACCATACGGAAAAGGGGAGTGGGAATTGTACAATTTAGATAAAGATCCCTTGGAGATAAATGACTTAGCAGAAAAAAATAGTTCGCAGTTACATAAAATGATTCATAGGTGGGATGCATATGCTAAGAGTAATGGTGTGATTTTACCTGATTGGGTTAGCGGTTACTAATCCGTTGGTGATTTTTTTGACATCTAAATGATTTACGAAAAAGTAATATGTTTTGGTATGTTAGTAAGCGCAGTGGACGTGTAAGCATGAAAGCACTTTGGTTAGGTTGGAATAAACTGACGGAAATAGTAGAGTCTGCTGAAATGTTTAAATCACTTCAACAGACTCAATACTTGTGATCAAGAGACAGACCTACATCCATATAGGTAATGAAGAATAAATCGCTTTTAAATGAACCCTTGGACAGCGCATGTTTGATATTTCTACTTTGTTATAGTGATTTTATGTGGAACGACCACACATTAACTCACTATATTTTGTATAAAAGTCAAATAGACTGCTGCAAAAAATACCTGAAAGATCAACAGACCCTAGTATAATTAAGGAAAAATCAACAACTTTTAATTTTTAATCATTATTTATTGATCTATGTTCAATTAAAGCATATTACTTTATGTAGGTTTTTAGTCCCTTCTTATATATTTATAGCATTATGTGGTATAATGCCGATCTTGTTCAATATCTAGTCTTTTAGGCTTAATAAATAATAAATATTGAGCTATTAATAAAAATAAAATTATCAAAGCGATTGATAGTTTTTGTTTCGTTTTCGTCAAAAGGCTTAATTTATAGCATTATGTCTATTATTGCTGTTGGAATAAATCATAAAACTGCCCCTGTATCGGTAAGAGAAAAAATTTCTTTTAATCCCGACGCATTATCAACAGCGCTTCAAAGTATGCTTGATTCTGTTCAATGCAAAGAAGCTGCTATTTTATCAACCTGTAATCGTACAGAGTTGTATTTAGTACAAGATGATACGCTTGATCAAACTCAAGAACGCCTTATGAATTGGCTTGAGCAATATCATAATGTTCCGGCTTCTACTATTTTACCTAGTTTATATATTCATCAAGGCCAACAAGCCGTTAATCATATGATGCGAGTAGCTTGTGGTTTAGATTCTTTGGTTTTAGGTGAACCTCAAATATTAGGGCAAATGAAACAAGCTTATAGTCAAGCTAAAGCAGCAGGTTCAATGGCTTTAGTTATGGACCGATTGTTTCAACGAACTTTTGGTGTAGCTAAACAAGTAAGAACCGAAACTGAAATAGGTTCTAGCGCTGTTTCTGTCGCATTTGCTTCAGTTAATCTAGCTAAACACATATTTGCTAAATTAGAAAAAGTACGAGTATTACTGGTTGGGGCAGGTGAAACGATTGAGTTAGTGGCTAAACATCTTTATGAGAATAATGTAGGTAAAATAACAGTAGCAAATAGAACACTTGCTAAAGCTGAAGTAATGGCTGATAAATTTGGTGCGGAAGTGATCACATTAGCACAAATACCAGAACGTATGAGTGAGTCAGATATTGTGATTAGCTCAACAGGGAGTACTTTACCTATAATAGGTAAGGGGATGGTAGAACATGCTTTGTCTAAGCGTAAACATCAACCTATTTTCATGGTAGATTTAGCTGTTCCTCGTGATATTGAAGAGCAAGTTGCTGATTTAGAAGATGTGTTTTTATATACTGTTGATGATCTTCAAAGCATCATAGCTCAAAATATGGAGAATCGTAGAAAGGCTGCTGTAGAAGCTGAAAGTATTGTAAATACTCAATCAAATAGTTTCATGTCATGGCTGCGAGGTTTAAATACACAAGATACAGTAGTCAGCTATCGTAAACAGTGTCTAGAAAGCAGAGATCAATTACTTGAAAAAGCACTTACTCAGCTAAAAAGTAATAAAAATCCTGAGGCTGTGGTGGCTGAATTAGCAACAAAATTAACCAATAAATTTATGCATGCTCCCACAAGTGCATTACAATCAGCTGCGCAAGGTGGAGAGTTAGACAAACTTATTTATTTAAGAGATATTTTTGATATAGATAAAAAACCTTAGCTACTATCCTTATCATAATATTTGTTTTTGTTTAAAAAACATGCAAACCATCGTACATTTACTTAATTTTCGTGATAAAAAATTTACTGTCAGTTTGAATAGCACTAGAATACTGCAACTTTAGCTCGACTAAATTTTCCCAATAAAAGAATAATTTAATGAAAAACTCAGTTTATCAAAAGCTTGAAATTATTTCTGAACGTTTCGAAGAAGTTCAAGCGTTACTTTCTGATCCTGAAACAATCTCAGATCAAGAAAAGTTTAGAGCCTTATCTAAAGAATTTTCACAGTTAGAAATTATAACTAACGCTTTTAATGCCTATAAAGATGCTGTTGACGATTTTGAAACAGCAGAAGAAATGCTAAAGGATGATGATCCTGATATGCGTGATATGGCACAAGACGAATTTAAAAGTGCTAAAAAAGCGGTAGAAGAAAAAACTGATGAGCTACAAATTTTATTACTACCAAGAGATCCTAAAGACGATAATAACTGTTTCGTAGAAATACGTGCCGGTGCTGGTGGTGATGAAGCGGCTATATTTGCGGGTGATTTATACCGTATGTACACACGCTATGCTGAAAAGAAAGGTTGGAGAATCGAATTAATGAACTCTAACGAAAGTGAGCAAGGCGGCTTTAAAGAAATTATTATGAAAATTGATGGTGAAGGTGTTTACGGACACATGAAATTTGAATCAGGTGGACATCGTGTTCAACGTGTGCCTGAAACTGAATCTCAAGGCCGTGTTCATACTTCTGCATGTACTGTGGTAGTAATGCCTGAAATTCCTGAGTCTGAAGCGATTGAAATTAACAAAGCTGATTTAAAAGTTGATACGTTTAGAGCATCTGGTGCGGGTGGGCAACACGTTAACAAAACCGATTCAGCTATTCGTATTACACATATACCAACAGGTGTGGTGGTTGAATGTCAGGATCAACGTTCACAACATAAAAACAGAGCACAAGCTATGTCTGTTTTACAAGCGCGATTACAACAAGCTGAAGACGAAAAACGTAGAAGTGAAGAAGAGTCTTCTCGTCGTAACTTAGTGGCAAGTGGTGATCGTTCTGAACGTATTCGTACTTACAACTTCCCACAAGGTCGTATGAGTGATCACAGAATCAACTTAACCCTTTATCGTTTAAATGAAATTATGGAAGGTAATTTGCAGTTGATCATGGAACCTATCATGCAAGAAAACCAAGCTGATTTATTAGCTGAAGTTTCTGATTAACTTGTTAATCTGTCTAATCAATAAAAGACCTTTCAATGCTAACTGAAAAAAATAGCATAAAAACGCAAATAGAGTTTGGTACTGCATTGCTTGAAAAAGTATCTGACAGCGCCAAACTCGATTCTCAAGTCCTACTTAGTTTTGTTTTAGATAAAGAAATAAACTACTTATATACTTGGCCTGAAAAACTATTAACAGCCAGCCAACTTACTTCCTATTTAGCTTTACTTCAAGAACGTTTATTAGGTAAGCCCATTGCTTATATTACAGGGGTTAAAGAGTTTTGGTCTTTACCGTTTTATTGTGATGCATCAACCTTAATTCCTCGTCCTGATACTGAAGTGCTTATTGAACAAATTTTAGTTGAAGTAGAAGAGAACCTAGAAAAGAAGTTATCAGATACTGAAAACAAAATAATAAGTTGCATTGATTTAGGTACAGGCACAGGTGCAATTGCGCTTGCATTAGCATCTGAAAAACCAAGTTGGGATATTGAAGCGATTGACTACAGCGAAAACGCTGTCACATTAGCACAAAAAAATGCCAAGTATTTAGGCATTAATAACGTTAATATTTATCAAAGCGATTGGTTCCTAAATGTAGGTACAGATAAACGCTTCGATGTTATTATTAGTAATCCACCTTACATTGACGAAAAAGATATTCATTTATCACAAGGTGACGTCAGGTTTGAACCTTTAAGTGCATTAGTTGCCCAAGATGAAGGTTTAGCGGATATCACAAAAATAGTCAATCAAGCTGTACCTTATTTAAAGCAGAGGGGGTATCTGTTCTTTGAACATGGTTACAACCAAGGTGAAGCGGTTAGGAATATCATGTTAGCTTCAGGCTTTAGCGGAGTTAAAACAATACGAGATTATGGTGAAAACGACCGAGTTACCTTTGGTACTATTCATCAATAAAACGCTTTGATTTAAATAGCTAACTCAGAAATTTAATTTCAAAACTAATTTATAATTCAAATAATTATCAAGGATCTTCATGAAACATTTACATATGACTTTAGCATTACTTAGTGTGGGTTTATTTACTTTACGTTTTGCTTGGTTGTTAATGAATTCAGCTCAACTCGATAAAAAATGGGTAAAAATAGCTCCACATGTTATTGATACATTTTTACTTGTTCTTGGTGTGATTATGGCTGTTAAATTGTCTATTAATCCAATGGAACAACTTTGGTTGGGTGAAAAAATATTAGCGGTATTCGCCTATATATTTACGGGGTACTACACTTTGAAGATTGCTAAAAATAATATGATGAGAGTTATAGGTTATTTAGGTGCTTTAGGTTGGATAATGCTGGTTGTAAGACTTGCTATGACTAAACAAGGTGTTTTCTTTTAATCTCCACTTTAAATATTAGCGTTTTACCCCATATTGCATGATATCTAATTTACAGGAAGCATAGAATTATTTTGAAGAACGAATTATTGTTATCTGAACTCCAATCAGACGAAAAAGGTTTATTGCATTTATTTTTGTTAATTGAAGAGTTTGTTTTTGGACGAAATGATACATCGATGCAAAATATCGAAAAAATCATAGAAAGTTGTCAATTAGCAATAGATGATATCGAAAGCCCTTTAGAGCAAGTAGAAGTTTTAATTAATGAATTGTTTGTAGGGCAAATGTTTATTGATAACCCTAAAGCATTTTGGCCTGTTATTTCTTTTCAAATAGAAACAGGTATTGGTTATCGAGTTCTAGCCCCTACAGTTAAAGCTGTAATATTACAGCATATTATTGAAGCTTGTTACTTTGAAGCTGATGTTGTCTTCGTACCTGATAATATTATGGTAAGAATTAGCTGTGATGATAGCTATGCGATTATTTTTGATCCCGTAAATGGTGAATCCATTGACTGGCAACAACTTGATAATAGGATGGACGACGTAGAAGGTGATCCAAGTAATTTAGAATTACATTCAATGGATAAATCTGCTTTAATCATTGAACATCTAACAGCCCTTAAAAATTCATTGATCAAAGAGTTGGCTTTTGACCAAGCCTTAAAGTGTGTGGATTTATTAATAGAACTACGCCCTGAAGACCCTTTTGAAAGAAGAGATCGTGGCTTTTTATTGCATCAGTTAGATTGTTTTAAAGTAGCATACGACGATTATCAGTACTTTGTGGAACAGTGCCCTAAAGATCCCGCAGCGCAGTTGCTAAAAATGCAATTAGAAAAAATAACTGTTGTTGATAACGTATTGCATTAAACATATTAATCAACACGATAAATTAATTAAAATATCATAAGGAATCATCATGGCGCTATCGTCTATTCAACTAAACAATATTAATATCTCTAATGAGCAGCCGTTTACACTATTTGGTGGAATGAACGTACTTGAATCAAGAGATTTAGCCATGACAATCGCTGAGCATTACGTAGAAATTACTCAAAAGTTGAATATTCCTTATGTATTTAAAGCCTCTTTTGATAAAGCCAATAGATCGTCAGTAAACTCTTATCGTGGTCCTGGTTTAGATGAAGGTTTAAAAATATTTGAAGAAATTAAATCAACCTTTAATGTACCTGTAATTACTGATGTACATGAACCTTACCAAGCACAACCGGTAGCTGATGTTGTCGATATTATTCAATTACCAGCTTTTTTGGCACGTCAAACCGATCTTGTTGTGGCTATGGCAAAAACTAACGCCATTATTAATATTAAAAAACCCCAATTTTTAGCGGCACATGAAATGCGTCATATCATTACTAAGTTCGCTGAAGCGGGTAACGAAAAAATGATTTTATGTGAGCGTGGTAGTTGTTACGGTTACAACAACTTAGTTGTAGATATGTTGGCAATGGATGAAATGAAGGGTTATGCACCCGTTATATTTGATGCCACACATGCACTACAAAAACCAGGTGGTAGAAGTGAATCAGCTGATGGAAGAAGAGCACAAGCGGCTCAGTTAGCCAGAAGTGGTATGGCGATAGGTATTGCTGGTTTGTTCATAGAAGCTCATCCTGATCCTACACAAGCTAAGTGTGATGGTCCATGTGCATTACCCTTAGATAAACTACAACCTTATTTAGAGCAAATGAAAGCGATTGATGATGTCGTTAAAAGTCTCGAGCCTTTAATTACTGGGTAACATCAATTTTATATACAATTACTAAATAAAAAAGGTGATAGAAAGTTCTATCACCTTTTTTAGTTTTTAACCCGAACTTGAGTTATGTAATGTAAGTGTAAAATAATTATGCTTTTACACTGTTTTTACTACGCTTAAAGCCCGCTAGAGCAAATATTCCCATAGCAAATAATCCTGCACTTGCTGGAACAGGTACTTGGTTTACTGTAATACGTGCGACTTCAAAGCCACGTGCTGTAAAGTCAGCCGCTGCCGCATCAATAGAATAACCAGCGGGTGTATTACCACCAAAAATAGATAAACCGCCCGCAAGTACAGTTAGACCAGAGTGTTGGCTAACAACGCCATTTTCGTCTTGTCTCGGTTGTGCATTGGCTCCAGCTAAAAATGGAGAACCGTAGCCTGTATTTAATTCTGTACCAGAGTCCCAAACATTATTACCTAATATTAGAATATCTAAACCAACGAAATTATCGTTAGTATCAAATAACGAATAAGCCATAGCATTATCGTTACCAATAAAAGCATCGTTAGTAGGAATTAACATAGATAAGAAACTAAAATAACCGCTGTCAGTCGAGTTTATGTTAAAAGTAGCAGATGTTGCTGATTCACCAGGCTCAAATACTGGAGCGCCTGCAAAACCTGCGGGTGCAGTTAATACACCTTGTTGTCCGCTTGAATTACTTAATGAAAAATCAGAAACGATACCTGAAACATCTCCACCTTCAGCTAAGGCTTGTAAAGATGCTGAAGCCATTGTACCAGCATCAAAAGAATCAAAAGACCCATCATGAAAACCTAACCAAACTGGCGTTAGTGCTAAACCACCCGCATCAAATAAATTACTGACTTCAACTTCCACTATTGCAGCATTTGCACTGCTCGACAATAAAGCCGTGCTTGCAATAGTTGTTAATATCGCTTTCTTAAATATGTTCATAATAAATTTTCCCAATATGTTTTTATTAATAATTAATGTGAGTAACAATCAATTAACATACTAGAGAGCAACTATCACAAAATTATCACAAAGCAATAACAAAAGATTAAAAGCGAAATAAGGGAGGAGGGGCTGAACAAAAGCATAACGATGAGAGACGTACCATAGCAAGTTAAATAATAAATTCATTAACTTGGTTTCATAAATTACTTAGCAATGCGGCTTAATTCTTTAATTCTATCTCTACTCGTTAATATGTAGCATTCTTTATAGGTTGGAGCTGATACATTTGATGGTAATTCGGCTAAAAACTGCCATTTACAATTGTTATCTCTAAAGGTGACAAAGTTTTTTTGCGAGCGTTTGAACATGTCATATGCTGATTTTCTACCTGTTGTTCTCGCTATTTCTTCAAGAATAAATAATTGATTATTTACCCATGTTTCAAGTTCTCTATCTATTTTAATTTTGACTGTATCTAAACATTGAGAGTATTTACTGTTATTTGTTTCTTTAGATAAACATTTAGCAAAAATAGGATCTTTTGTATCTGCGAACACTAAAGTAGAAGAGAATAAAATAGGTGTAGCTATGGCTATTAATCGTTTTATCATAAGTATTTATTCTCTTCTTTTTATCTTTTAGGCAGGTAATACTTTTTTATAAGGTTTAACCGTTACTTTTTTATAAACACCTGCTGCAATATAAGGATCTACATCAGCCCAAGCTTGTGCCGTTTCTAAATCACTAAACTCAGCAATAACTAATGAGCCAGTAAACCCGGCATCACCGGGATTTTCACTGTCAATTGCGGGGCAAGGACCTGCAACTAATAAACGACCTTCGTTTTGTAAGTTCTTAAGACGTTCAAGATGCTGTTCTCTAACACTCATACGTAATGCTAAACTGTTTTCGATATCTTCACTATAGATTAAATAATACATTGTTGACTCTTTTATTAAGTAAATAAGAAATATAATTGCTAACTATCAGATTCTTCTTTAGGTAAATACTTATATAAGGCGAAAATTGAAGATACTGAAAATACAATCATTAAGCCTGTTAGGCCAAATACTTTAAAGTTAACCCAAATTTCTTGTTCAAAGTTAAAGGCGATATACCAATTTAGTGCTCCACAAAAGGCAAAAAATAACGCCCAACTTAGGTTAAGTTTATTCCAAATATTTTCGGGTAATGTAAGAGACTCGCCTAAAAATTGTTTAATAATATTTTTCTTAAATACATATTGACTCACAATAAGTGCAGCAGCAAAAACACCATTAATAATAGTGACCTTCCATTTCAAAAATGTATCGTCGTGCATCAATATAGTTAGGCCACCAAAAATAGTGATTAAACCAAAAAATATCCAGGTTTTTGTTGGGACTGTTTTACCGCGAACAATATAAAATAAGACCTGAAGTGCTGACATAGCGATTAATGCGCCTGTTGCCCAGTAAATATCAGCTAACTTCCACACAACATAAAAAATTATAAGGGGTAAAAATTCAAAAAAGGCTTGCATATAAATCCGTAGATTTTAAAAGTAAATAGTGAGTCAATTCTAACGAATGATGGGAGATAGGCCAACTGATTAAGTGTTTTTTAAGTAAATATTATAAATATTGGCGTTATTTTCCATAAATATAGAGGGGGAATTTAACTAGAACTTAAAAGTTATGTTTTGATTTTATATAGCAGTTTATAGAATATCTACACTTTAATAAGCTTTTTATATGAAATTAAATGTTAATAATCCGTCAGACTTGTATTTAGTGTTGAAAATACAGTTAGTACCAATCTATTGCTATTAAAGTATTTCAATAAATTGGCACATATAAGAGGGGGAACTTTCAAAGTGTTAGAAAACAATTTTGTAATATTTGCTATTTAATTTTTTATTTATTGTTATTAGTTGGAAATATAACGACTGTTACTCAGGTCTACTACATGGCGTTTATTAACCGGTTATAATTAACCTGTTGTAGTCAGCGACTATTTATTTAAAATATTTATAATAATTAAGGAATACCCATGCTCAGTTATGCAACTATCGGTGTAACCGATTTAGAAAAATCAGAAACTTTTTATAATGAACTTTTAGCTCCTCTTGGTGCTAAAACATTGATAAAAAATGAACGTATTATATTTTTTGGTAAGAGTATGGAAGAGTTAATACTTGCCATTTGTATCCCATATAATGAAAAAGAACAAAACTGCGGTAATGGTAACATGCTTGCTATTTCACCAGGCTCAAAAGAAAAATGTGATGAAATGTACAATAGAGCTATCGCTTTAGGAGCAACTTGCGATGGCGCGCCGGGTCAACGTATTCCTAATGTTTTTTATGGCGCTTATTTTCGTGATTTCGATGGTAATAAAATTGTTTTTAACCACTTCGGTTAACATTAAAATTCAAGCATAATCCAAGGTTATGCTTGATTTTCTATTCGTTTTCATCTTTTTAAATAATATTCTGCTACGTTTCTAATAACCTAAAAACTATAAGTACCTGTAATCGTGTACGTACGCGGTGGGTCAATAGACACCCAATAAGCAAATGCATTGCCGGGTAAATCTTGCGATGTGCGAATAACTTGTTCATCGGTTATGTTTTTCGCTAAAAAGGCTATATTCCACTTCCCGTCAGCTGAATCACTTAAGCCAATTCGAAAATTTAATTTAGCAAACGCATCTTGCTTAGATTGTTCATCAAGGTCTGAAGCTGTATAAAATTCTGAGGAATAATTAACAAATAAATTACTCGATAATAAAATTGACGATGATAATTCATCTTCATAATTTATTGATAAACTTGCAGTAACTTTGGGTGCATAAACGCCACGTCTGCCCGTTAAATTTTGTCCTCTTAATCCTTCAACTTTATCTTGCCACACCGTAGCTACGCCGTTTTCAAAGCTGTCGTATTCAAAATCTAGGTAAGCTGCGCCACCTGATAAAAACCAATAATCGCTTAAAATAAAGGTAAGGTCTGTTTCAAGTCCTTGTACAATAGATTTGGCCGCATTATCAACCACATAACTTTTACCATCCCATGCAGACACTTGCATGTTCTCAAACTTGGTGTAGTAGTAAGCAACATTGATGCGTCCTTTGCCATCTAAAATGTCAGACTTAATACCCATTTCAAATGCTGTTGCTTTCTCATCTTCATATTCAAAAGAATTAGAAGGAGTAACTGCAGGGTTACGATTATTATAAGCCTCGCCAGTAGGAGAGGCAGTACCTAAAATACCCGTGTTATTTAATAAAGTGCCGTCGAATCCACCCCCTTTATTACCAACGGTTGCGCTGGCGTAATACATTAAATTTTTGTTTTCTTGGTAACTTACTTTTAAACTAGGGGATAAGTGAGTTTCATCGCGGTCTTCATTAAGTAAATGATTACCTGCACCAAATGCAGCTAAAATTTGATCAGCTAAACCTAAGGCATTCGCTTCAGGTATGCCAAAATCAGCAGTATAGGTTTTTTGTAACGAGGTAACGGTTTTGTTTTCTTTATCAAAACGTACTCCTAAATCAAATTTTAGCTTTTCATTTACTTGCCAACCTACTGAAGTAAAAGCAGCAACGCTCCATTCATCCATTTCAAAATCAGAAAATAATCCATAACGACTATCAGGAATAGGGGCGGATGGAAACTGATACATATCAGCATTTTGGTTAAGATCTAAATTTTGGCGGGTATAGTACAAACCTACAATGTAATCTAACTCACCGACTTGTGCCTCGGGAGTGACAAAGCGTAATTCTTGAGTGACTTGATCAAAGTTTTCGGTTCTATCAAGAGCAACCCAATTTTGTTCTGAATAAGTAGGATCGTAAGCGTTATTCCAAGTGTAATCTTGATAACTGGTTATTGAGGTGAGGGTATTGTTATTTAAATCGTATTCTAGGGTTAAAACCGCGGTATCGCTTTCAAGATTGTCATTAAAAGGTGATTGATCGCCTGCGGTGTCATCAAACTCTACTCTTTTATCTATTATTGCGTTTGGATCTAACAAAGCGGTAAGCCCCGTTGAGTGGCCTTTATCTATAGCCGCCGCTAATGCGCTGTTGTCTACATAATATTGTCTTGAGCTCAGTTCGAAGTCAGATTCTGAATGTTCAACCTTGATACCAACGGATAGGCCGTTATCAAGTTCACCTTGTAGTGATAGCCTTACGCCTGAATTTTCCTGCCCGTCTATATGATCTACGCCTCTAATTTGGTTATTATCAAGATTGTTCTTGGTAAAACCATTGGTTGTTTTTATAACGCCAGCGATCCTCGCAGACCAATTATCGCTTATTGCGGTATTAAACATTCCTTCAATACTCAAGGTTGAATATGAACCGTAGCTTGCACTGAGCACACCTTCTGTATCATTAATGGCGTTTTTAGTCATGGTTGAAATAACACCGGCTGTGGCGTTTTTTCCAAACATAATACTTTGCGCGCCTTTAAGTACTTCAACTCTTTCTATATCAAAAACTGGCGCTCTCGCCATAATGGCTCGGCCTATATAAATATTATCTCTAAATTGAGCTACTGATTGCTCAAAACCGTAATTAATACCTGCACCTATGCCACGCATATATATTTGGGGCATTGAGCTGGTACTTGATATTTCTACATTAGGCATCATTTCTGACGCGTCAACCAAACTGGTTACATGATTTTTTGTAAGCTGCTCACCCGTGAATGCACTCACAGAAACGGGAACTTCTTGAATGTTTTGTGTTCGTTTTTGAGCTGTTATTTCTATGCGTTCAATATTTGCTGTTTCTTGTGCATAAAGATGAGTAGACATAATAGTTATTATGGTGCTAGATAAAGCTTTGAGTTGAAAGTCTTTTATTTTCATGTTGTTAACATCCCAGTTGGTTGCTTTTCTTTAAACTGACTTAACTTGTCATGTGTTTTAAGCATAGTACATTTATAAATATCTCCATGAATTTTTGTTGATATAATGCTAATTTTTTGAATAAAAAATAAACTATCTTGAATGTGTTGTTTTTATGTCGTTGAAACTTAGGCATGAGTTTTATTAACAACTAAGCTATAAGTATTATTACTACATAGTAAAGTTCATTCGCCATTGAGGGTAAAAATGAAAACATATAAAAGCACATTTATTACATCGCTAGTTATGGTTACATCTATTGGTTTTAGCTCGGTAAGCTTAGCTAATAACTACGATTTAGTGATTAAAAATGGTCGCGTTATCGATCCAGAAACAGGGTTAGATGCAAAAAGATGGATAGGCATTTCAGCAGGCAAAATTACTAAAATATCAACAACATCTATAATAGGTAAAAAAACGATTGATGCGACAGGTTTAGTGGTATCTCCGGGATTTATTGATTTACATGCTCATGGGCAATTATTACCTAACGCACGTTTACAGGCATTTGACGGCGTAACAACCGCATTAGAATTAGAAGCTGGCGTGTTAGAGGTTGATAAGTTTTATAAGAATATCGCCAAAGAAGGAAGACCGATTAACTATGGCGCTTCAGCTAATTGGTCGATGGCGCGTGCTATGGTGTTAGATGGCGCAACCTTTAATGGTGTTCCGGGCGAAGCCTTAGGAGTGTTTTCTTTACCTAACTGGAGTAGAAACCTTGCGACAAAAGCACAGCAAACTGAAATTATTAACCTAGTTGAAAAAGCCATAAATGCTGGCGCACTAGGGGTAGGTATTCTGGCAGGGTATAGTCCCAACTCGAATAGAAAAGAATATTACCAACTACATAAATTAGCCGCTAAATATAACGTTTCTACCTTTAATCACATACGTTTCGCCAGTACACAAGAACCTAAAAGTGCTTTTGAAGCTTATCAAGAATTAATTTCTGCTGCCGCAAGTACAGGTGCTCATGCACATATTTCTCATTTAAATAGCACCAGCGCTCGCGATATAGAAGACGTGGCCGAACTTGTACTTAATGCACAAAAACAAGGAGTAAAAATATCAGTTGAAGCTTACCCTTATTCTGCCGCAAGTACGGCTATAGGTGGGCAAATGTTTCGTGGCGAACATTGGAAAGAACGCTTAGGTAATGCGAGCGAAACAGACTTCTCGTTTAACGGAAAACAGCTAACTCCAACCAGTTTTAAAGAGCTACAAGATAACAGTCCTCGATCTATCATTATCTTCAACTATTTAGACCCTGAGCATTCGGAATCTGATCAACACTTATATGAAATTTCTCAGTTATTTCCTAATGGAGCGGTAGCCTCTGACGGAATGCCGATAATGGATGCAACAACCCATAGAATGATTTTTGGTGATGTTTGGCCATTACCTGAAAGCGCTCAAACTCACCCTCGATCAGCAGGTAGTTATTCGCGTTTTATTCTTCAGTTTGTTAAAGAAAGTAAAAAAATATCATTAAGTGAAGCCATCAGAAAAATGTCGTTAATACCTGCACAAATACTAGAAACAAGTGTTGAACAAATGAAGTTTAAAGGTCGTATTCAAGAGGGAGCCGATGCAGATATTGTTATTTTCGATTTTGCTGAATTTACCGACAGAGCAACCTTTGCGAAACCCACATTAACGTCTAAAGGGATGGATACCGTTATTGTTAATGGCACACCTATTATTGAAAATGGAATATTAATTCGAAGCGCCATGCCAGGTAAGGCGATTAGAAGGCAAATAAAATATTAAGAAACATCATGGTGGTATCATATTTTAATCGCCATCAACACATAATAAAAAGGGATATAAAATGAAAAAACTATCAATAGCGATTAGCCTAATGACACTTTTATTTACACCGCACCTTTATGCAAGTTCAAAAGCTAACGTAGAGTTCTTAAATTCAGGCAGTGTATTTGCTAAATCGTCAAATATGCCATTTTCAGAAGCTGTTAGGGTAGACAATACCTTGTATATTTCAGGGCAACTGGGCATAACACCCGGAACACTTTCATTAGTTGAAGGCGGTATAAAAGCCGAAGCTAAACAAACGATGAACAACATTAAAACCATACTCAAAGCTCACAACCTAACCATGAAAAACGTTGTTAAATGCACCGTTATGCTGGCTGATATGGCTGACTGGCCAGCGTTTAACGAGGTTTATCAATCATTCTTCAGTAAGCCATACCCAGCGCGAAGTGCTTTTGGTACAAATGGTTTAGGCTTAGGTGCAAAAACTGAAGTGGAATGTATGGCTGCGTTTTATTGATTACTAAACTTATTTTATTCATGGCAGGTAAAGCTACTTTTCTCGTGTTTTTTTAATTTCAAGACTGTTTTTATATAGAGGAAAATATTGGTGATTTTCCTCTATATTTGGGGCTTTAAAATACGGAAAGTATAATGAAATATGAGAATAAACAGCACTATTGTAGGCAATAATTAATTGCAAAATCAAAACATAAATTTAAAAAAATAATATTTTGGATGTATAGCAATAATTTCAGGCTAAACGGAACCTCTTTATAGTCTTGACAAATTTTTATTGAAATTTAAAGATTTAAATAGCACAATACTGGCCTATTTATAATAGGCTCTAAAATAGATTTTTCCAGCCTTTAACTAAGCAATAGAAGTACCTTTATATGGACATAAATGATTCTGAATCATCTAGTATTGATGATAAAACTCTCGTTGCAGGAGTTGATACAAATCCCAAAACCACAGAAATCAACTTAATCGGAAAGTGTTTAAAAGAACGCTATGTCATCGAGTCCAAGCTTGGTAGCGGTGGCATGAGTGACATATATCGCGCTAAAGACTTAAAGCTTGAATCTGCTGGTGTTGCGGAACCTTATGTAGCTATTAAAGTATTATTGCAGCAATTTTCGGCTACTCCTGAGGCTAAACAAGTTTTAGTTAAAGAAGCTCACCAAACCCAACAATTATCTCATCCAAATATTATTAGGGTCTATGATGTAGACTCTCAGGATAACTTCCATTTTATTATTATGGAATGGTTAGACGGTGAAACTTTAGAGCAAGTTATTAAACGTTCTAAACCTTTAGGTATACCTTTTAAAGGTGCTTATAAAATAGTAGAACAAATAGCGAATGCATTAAGTTATGCGCACAATCTTGGTATTGTTCATACCGATTTAAAACCTTCAAATATTATTTTGACGAGGAAAGGCGATATTAAAGTTTTTGATTTTGGTGTTGCCCAATCGTTTCAATTAAA
This sequence comes from Pseudocolwellia agarivorans, assembly GCF_002000085.1. Lineage (GTDB taxonomy): Bacteria > Pseudomonadota > Gammaproteobacteria > Enterobacterales > Alteromonadaceae > Pseudocolwellia > Pseudocolwellia agarivorans. Next base: position 106,045 of record NZ_MUZU01000012.1, on the reverse strand, counting down.
CATTGATAAGTATGCCTTACAAAATCATGAACAATTATCTCCATTGAGTGGATATACTCCAGCTTATGCAAGCTATGAACAACTTAAAGATAAACCACCTTGTGTAGCAGATGACGTTTATGCATTCTCTTGTGTTGTTTATGAGCTTTTATCAAGTAAACATCCTTACCAAAGAATTACTGCAGATAAAGTAGATATTAAAAGCACTCATCTTGCTAAACCATCAAACTTAAGTTGGTATTTATGGCCAAGCCTGAAAAAAGGCTTAGCTTTACATAAAGCGGAACGAAGTAAAAATATCAATGAAATACTTAACGGTTTATCAAAACAATTATGGCCAAAGTTAGCTATAAGTGCTGTAGGCGCTATTGCAATTTTTGTTTTCGTGCAAACTTATTTAGTTAAACAAAAGTCGATAGATGATTTATCCGCACAGATTGCGTTAGCTGAAAAATATGATAAAGAGAGGAAAGCTTTTGAAGCACTTTCTTCTTCAGAAGTGCTTTCCACTTTAGAAAGTATTCCTTCAGAATATAAATTATTTAAGCAGGGCTTATTAAGAGAGCATCGAGCAGATATCATTGATGTAGTTGAAAAGCGTATTATGAATGTTCCTAATAAAACGAATAGTGTTTATAAAAATTATGGACAAATTGAAGTCATAATAAACGATGCGTTAGCTATTTTTCCTGACTCTTTTCGTCTTCAGCAATTACAAAATGAAATACAAATAAATCGTCAAGCAACTACAGATGCGCTATCTGGGCGTTTGAATTTATTATTAACACAAGGACGGTATGGCGAGGCTGGTGATAACGATATAGAAGCAATTATTCAAGATTTGCTTTACATTAATCCTTATTTTAAATTTCAACCTAATATTGATGCATTTAATTTATACCGAACTAATTTTGATGCTGCTGTTAACCTACATGACGCAAGTAAAATAAGTGAATTGATAAAAGTAGGAGAGTTAGCGTTTAATCACTATGAGGATGCAGAGCCTTTATTAATTTTTGGTAAAAAGATGGAAGCTTCAGTTAACTCCCTTGCAAATTTCAAGAAAAATATGATTGAAGGAAAAAATCCTACTTATCCGTATGAGGCTGCAAAGTTCTTTTATAAAACGACATTTGATGAGTTCAACGATAAATTTACCGATATAACCACTTATAAAGAATTAGAAATACTTGATGAAAGTGTGATGAGATTAGCAGCACAAATACCAAAAGGTTTTGAGCCTTTAATTGCTATTGAGAAAAAATTAGCAGCTTCTTATTTAAGTTTTGCCAATATATCAATGGAAAAGAAACAGTTTAAAACTGCACAAAAACTGGTTAAAAGGGGGAATGAATTATATAAAATGTTCGATTGAACGTAATGCTTTTAAAGTCATTTTTTGTATGTGTTTTTATCAATGTTTTGGCTTGATTTAGCCGAACACTAATTTTGTATAGGTTGTTTAAGTAAATGGAATTAATTTTTGAAATTGTTAGCTATCACCGTCTTTCACCTGAACAAATATCGAAAAAATCGATAAAAGATTCAATAACCCTTGGGCGCTCTGAAAACAATGATTGGCATTTACCTGATCCTGAAAAAGTTGTTTCAGGCGTACATGCAAAGGTAGAGCGACAAGTCGATGGCTTTTTTATTTATGACTTGTCGACTAATGGCTTATTTATTAATAGGTCTGTTGAAGCTTTAGGTAAAGATAAAGCACATAAACTCGCGCAGGATGATTTACTCACCTTTGGTGATTATGAGGTTTCAGTTACATTAGTTGAGCAACAAAATTCTCTTAATTCTAATGACATTTCACATCAAACGCCTATAGATAATTATGTTCCTGAAGAGTTAGCTTCTTCTGAAATACAAGGTATTAATAGTGTAAAACTTGCAGACGACTTATTTTCACTCGATACAAATACAGTTGAATCGATGCCTGTTGTAAATAATAATTTAGATGACTACTTTGAAGCCCCTCAATCGATCCCTGAAGAGTGGGATGAAGATTTTTTAAACATTAGCTCTACTAAAACAACATCTATTCCATCTATTGACCTAGAAACTGCTGTGCATCAACCAGTTAAACAACACACACCAGAAGCTGTGCCACAAAAAGTGCATCAAAAAGTAGCCTCAACCCCTCAAATGACTTTTGAAGAGCCTATTGTGAAAAAGCCTGTATTGCAGAGTTCGACATTGGCCTCAAATACAAGTGGTCAACAAGCATTTTTAGAAGGTTTAGGTGTTTCACCTGATATGACATCTGATACTGTGACGGATCAGCTAATGCATGAAATGGGTGAATGTATGAAGCTAATGTTATTAGGGCTTATGGAATCATTAAGAAATCGTTCTAACCTTAAAAATGAATTTAGAGTTAATCAAACAACTTTTCAGCAAAAAGAAAATAACCCTCTAAAATTTTCAGCTTCGATTGATGATGTATTTCAAAACTTATTTTTACGTAAAAGTACAAGCTTTTTACCTGCACATAAAGCTGTTACTGAAGCGTTTAATGATACAAAAAAACATGATATAGCATTAACGGCAGGTGCATTAGGGGAAATTAAAGGTATCTTAAGTCAACTTGATCCTAATGGAATCGAAAATAGAGACTTGAATGACTCTGTATTGGATAATGTTTTACCGGGCCATAAACAATTAAGGTATTGGAAATTATATAAAACATTACATTCGGATATAACAAATGAAATATCCAATCAAGGAAGCTCGGCTTTGTCAGATGATTTTGTTAGAGCATACGATAAGAAAATTAATTCTTTATAGATTAGTTAGGTAAAAAAATGATTTTAAAAAAAATATTATGCGTTATTGGTTTTATTGTTAGTGCGGTTATTTTAACAAGTTGTGCAACAATTAATGCAATAGTACCACCTTCAACAGATTTAACGTTTAACGTATCAGAAGATATTAATCCTGATAAAAGTGGTAGAGCTTCTCCCGTTGTGGTTAAGGTCTTTGAATTATCTTCACGCACTATTTTTGATACTCAAGATTTTTTTACTTTGTATGAGTCACCTGAAAAGATCTTAGGCCCTGACTTATTAAAAAAAGATGAATTAGAGTTACAGCCTGAACAATTAAAAGAACATAAAATGGTACTTAATAAGAACACTCGATATATTGGTTTTGTTGTTGCGTATCGTAATATTGATGGTTCAAGATGGCGGGCAGTTGTTGAAGCTGATCCTACTGGGTATAAAAATATAACGTTAAATATAGAAAAATTAGCAATTTACCCAAGCAATAAGTAATTAATAAAATTAGCAATAATTAGGGAAGGTTATGAGTGATTTTAGCCCCGTTGCCTGGACTGAAGGAATGTTTTTACGTCCTCAACACATGCAGCAACAAGAAAGATATTTACAATTTCAACATTCTAGAATTAGAGACCGTATTAATCCATTAGCTTGGGGAGTTTATAGTTTTGAAGTTGATCACCGTTTACTTTCTTTAGGGCAATTTGGCCTAGATAACATAGAGTGTATTTTTCAAGATAACACATTAGCCATATTACCTGAGCAAAATCCATTACCTGACGCTATTACTATACCGGCAACGACAATTAATCAATTGGTATATATAGTTTTACCTATAAATAAAAGTACAGGTTTAAATATATCTGATGTTTCTGATAATCAAATAACGCGTTACTTTTACAACGACCATAACATTATAGATACGAGTGTTGGCTCTGATGCTATGGAAGTCTTACAGATAGGAAAGCTTCACTGTAAGTTAAAGTTAGAAAATGAAGACAGATCTGGCTATGTTTCTATTGCTATAGCAAGAATTATTGATGTGTCAGATGAAGGAGTTATTAGACTTGATAATAAGTTTATTCCATCTTGTGTTACTATCGAAAAAATTAAAGGATTAACAAATCTTGTGAAAGAAACTCAAGGTATGATCCAACAAAGAGCTGAAGCTATTGCTGCTCGATTAACTCAGTCGCAAGGTGTTTCGAGCTCAATTTCTGATTTTTTAATGTTACAGTTGTTAAATAGATATCAACCTATTTTTGAACATCTAGGTAGCCTTTTAGGTGTTCATCCAGAAAAATTATATGCTAATTTAATTAGTTTAGCTGGTGAACTCGCAACTTTTAGTTCGCCGAGTAAACGTCCACCTAAATTCCCTAAATATCAACATGATAATTTGACTCACACCTTTAGCAAAGTCATGCTTAATATGAATCAAAGTTTAAGTAGTGTATTAGAACAAACGGCATTGGAGTTACCATTAGAGAAAAGTAAATACGGTATTCACTTTACGCCTTTACATGATAAAAGTTTGTTAGATAGCGCTGATTTTATTATTGCGGTTAGTGCTGCCTTACCTTCGAACGAAATTAGAAAACGCTTACCAGCTCAAATCAAAATAGGATCAGTTGAAACGATAAGAGAATTGGTTAATAGCCAATTACCAGGTATTGGTATTATTGAGTTAGCTACAGCTCCTAGACAAGTGCCTTACCACTCTGGTTATCATTATTTCCAGTTAGATAAAACAAGCAAAAATTGGTTTAAATTAAAAGATAGTGGCGGAATAGCTATGCACTTATCAGGTAATTATCCAGATCTTAAAATAGAGCTATGGGCTGTGAACGGCTAATAATAAAAACATTAGGGATGATATAATGAGTGATCAAACGATCGTCAAGCCACGACCAGGAAGAGGCGCGGCTTCACAAAAAAATACAGAAAGTAAACGAAACGTTGCTAATAGTGCACGTACTGTCGTTCAAGAAGCAAAACCTGATTATCGTAATCAAAATACATTACTTGCTATGTCAGGTAATCCAATCGTTGATAGTGCTGGCACATTATTATCTATTTGTATTAAATTAAGAGATTCAAAACACAACGATGATGTTGATGCGCTTAAAGTTCAGTGTATTGAGCTTATTAAACATTATGAGCAATTGCTTAGAACGGCTGACGTTCATCCTGATGATATTCAATCAGCACGTTATTGTTTATGTAGCTTTGTTGATGAAGTTGTTTTAACTACGCCTTGGGGACAACAAAGTGAGTGGGCGGCTAATAGCTTATTGTCTACTTTTCATAACGAAACTTTTGGTGGTGAACACTTCTTTACTTTACTGGAAAATACACTCCAGTACTCGTCTGAAAAATACCGTTTATTAGAGCTGATGTATTTATGCATAACGCTTGGCTTTGTCGGAAAAATGAAGCTTGAGCCTCAAGGTGCCCAAAAACTGGAAGACTTAAGAGATAAAGCTTATCACGCTGTTCAAGCATTTAAAGGCGAATTAAACCGAGATCTTTCACCTGGGTGGCGCGATAAAGTTGCCCAAGATGAAGGTTTTGAACAGCCTTTTCCATTATGGGTGATAGGTGCGCTTTTAGGCGTTGTTATGCTATTTATTTATATGGGCTTTAGTTACAGTATTAATAATTACTCTTCTAGCGTTTATAAAAATTTAGTGACTTTGGTACCTTGGGAGAAGACTGACGATAATGCTGCAGGTAGTATTAACCGTGATGAAGCACTAATGTTACAACAATTACTTCAAACTGAAATTAGTCGTAATTTATTAGAAGTTGAACAACTTACTGATCGTGTTCGTATTAGAATTGGTGCAGGAGTGCTTTTCGCTAGTGGTAGCACTCAACCTCGAGTCGATTTTGAAACTGTTTTAGCAAAAATAGCACGCACACTTGAAGGAACTAAAGGTAAAATTTTGATCACAGGGCATACTGACGACGAGCCTATCTTTACGACTAAATACCCATCAAATTGGCATTTATCGCTAGCTAGAGCTACTTCAATAGGTAATTTCCTAGCTAATAATGCTTCTTTAAGTGGGCGCTTATGGCCTGAGGGAAAAGGTGAAACAGAGCCTCGAACTTCAAACACAAGTGAAGAGAATCGTGCGTTAAATAGAAGAATTGAAATAGACTTGTTGTTCTAGCTTCAATACAAAGGAATTGTAAATGTCGTTTAAAAAATTTATAAAAATATTTAAATCCCAACTGGTAATTACCATTTTGGGTTTCATTTGTTTAGCTTTACTTATTTGGTTTGGAGGACCTCTCTTAGCAATTGCTGGTTATGAACCATTAATAAGTATATCCGCAAGAATTATCTTTTTATTACTTATTATTATTGTGTGGGGAGGCATTAAATATACTCATAAAGCAAAAGATAAAAAACAGAATGAAGCTATGGTTAATAACTTGATCCATGGTGAGGATAACGTACAAGAAAACACTTCTGATGAAGCTGTTAAAGGTGAAATAGATGTATTGCATAAAAAGATGGTGCAAGCATTAGATATATTGAAAAATACAAAATTTTCAGATAATAAGAATATCTACGATTTACCTTGGTACATTATGATTGGTCCCCCAGGTTCGGGTAAAACAACTGCTATTCATCACTCAGGTTTAGAGTACCCATTAAAAGAAAAAATGGGTATTGATATGATTGAAGGTGTAGGCGGAACAAGACATTGTGATTGGTGGTTTACTAATAAGGCTGTGTTAATCGATACCGCGGGTAGATACACTACGCAAGATAGTCATTCCAAACGTGATTCAAGAGCTTGGCAAGGCTTCCTCGGTTTATTGAAAAAGTTTAGACCGCTACGTCCTATAAATGGCGTGGTGATTACTATGGGAATGGCTGAGCTTTTAAATCAAACTAAAACAGAAAGAAATTTACACGCAAGAGCAATAAAGCAGCGTTTACAAGAACTTCAAAATCAATTAAATATGACGTTTCCTGTTTATGTCCTATTTTCCAAGTCTGATTTAATTGCCGGTTTTAACGAGTTTTTTGATGATTTTACCAAGGAAGATTGTGAACAAATTTGGGGGGTAACTTTTCCTTTAGAAGTAGGAGAAGATGAAGAAAGTATTGTGAGTACTTTTAATAAAGAGTTCCATACCTTACTAACTAATCTTAATTCACGTATTAACATTAGATTAAAGAATGAGCGTGATCTTGATCGTCGTTCATCTATTTATGAATTTCCAAAACAACTAAGGCTTTTACAAAGCGCTGCAGATGACTTTTTAAAAGAAATATTTTCGCCTAATGCTTATGAAGAAGCACCATTACTCCGGGGGGTATATTTAACAAGTGCGACTCAAGAAGGTATACCTATTGATCACCTATCTTCTCAAATTTCAACTGGTGTCAAAGCTGAGAAGAAGTCGGCAGCGATTAAGCATCAAAGAAGCTATTTTATTAAACGTTTACTTGAAGATGTTATTTTTCCTGAGAAGAACTTAGCTTCTATTAATCGTCAGCATGATAAACAGAATGTTTTATTAAGACGTGCAACTATTGCCGTGTCATCCATAGTAGCTGTATTTTTTACTTATGCATGGTGGTCAAGTTACGACTGGAATAGTCAACTAGTTGATCGTACTAAAGCTTCAATTGAAAATTATCAAGAAGTTACTTCTGGTGGCTTAAGTCCAGAATCTGAAATTATTACTTTAACAAAAGGTCTATCTACTCTTAGAAATTTACCTGTGGGTTATGCTAATGAAGAAATTCCTGATGCTCATACTCTTGGTTTATATCAAGGGGATAAATTTAAACAACCAGCGACTGAAGCATATAAAAGAGCTTTAGAAGTTTACTTATTACCATATCTGATGAAATCCCTTAGCCGTGATATGCAAGATAATGCAATGCATTTAAATTATTTATATGAGACTCTTAAAACCTATTTGATGCTTTATCAAACAGATTATTATCAAGAGGATAATGTGAAAATATGGTTTTCAGCTTATTTAGATCGTCATGTTCCAGGGGAAATTAATGCCGATATTCGTACTCAATTAAATGAGCATTTATCGACCATGCTGGAAATGAATATAAGAGGAAACGATTATAATAAAGAAGTTGTTGCTCAAGCTCGACAAGATTTGACTATGCTGCCTTTAGTAGAAAGAGCATATCAGCGTTTAAAAAGTGATTTTAGTGATAGTAGTATTCCTGATTTTAAACTGGTTGATATTCTAAGTTTAGAAAGTTTACGAGCATTTACCTTTTTAAGTGATAGAACATTTAATCGTGGTATTCCAAGCTTATATACTTTTAATGGTTTTCATGGGATTTTCAATATTGAGAAAAACAGAATCGTTAAACGTTTGATTGAAGATAGCTGGGTATATGGCGATGATTTAAGAGATCTTGATGAAAGTACAAAAGCTCAGATAACCGTTCAATTAGAAGCAAAATATATCCGAGACTATATTTTTTATTGGGAAGACTTATTAAGTGATTTAAATGTTAAGTCTTTTAATACATTAGAGGGAGCACATGAGATTACTTATGCGTTAACAAGCCCTGATGCACCTATAAAAAGTATTATTGCGGCGGTTCAAAAGAACGTTCAGTTAACAAAAGTTCCATTATCTAAAAATGGTGAAGCTGCAGCAAAAATCGCTAAAAGTGCGTCAGATGTTCTTTTTCAATCTAAGAAGTCTAGAATTACTCGTTTATTACCTGATGATCAGATTGAAGTAGAGATTGATTTACCCGGTAAGGATGTTGAATTAGCTTTCGCTGATTTATTGTCAATTGATTTAAAAGAACTAGATGATATTCAAGGTACATTACGTTCAATCGAGCGTAACTTATCTAAAGTGATTTCTTCAACAGATTCAACAAAATATATGAATCAAAGTCTAGAAAGTCAATTTTTAACTTTAGGTAATACGTTAAATGAACAAATAGCTAATGCACCATTTCCTATCTTTAACTGGTTAGATGGTATCGCGGCTGAAACTAAAACTTTTGCTAAAACAAACCAAAATCAACGTTTAAATGGAATATGGCAATCAAGTGTACTTGCTGAATATAAACGAGCTATTAGTCGACGATATCCATTTATTAGAAGTTCTTCACGAGAAGTAAGAATCAACGATTTTACGCGTTTCTTTGGATATGGTGGAACTTTAGATAAGTTTTGGAAAAAATACTTAGATGAACATGTCGATACAAGTAAAAAACCATGGAGGTTTACTAAAGATATAGGTATTAGCAAAAAGATACTTACAGTTTACCAAGAAGCAGAGTTGATCAGAGAAGCTTTTTTTCAGTCTGGTCAAAAAGAACCATTAATAGGCTTTAGTTTAGAGGCTAGTTCTCTTGATAAAAACGTAAGTCAAATTATGATCGAAATAGACGGTCAGAAGCTAAGCTACCGACATGGACCTACAAGAAAAGAAGAGTTTATTTGGCCTGGCCCTAGTGTGAATAGCGAAACTCGAATATCTTTCACACCGCCAAATGGCGGAAGATCTATCAATAAAAAATATGTTGGCGAGTGGTCTTTATTTAAATTTTTTGATGATTTGAATAATAGCCGTCCAGAAACCAAAAAAGATGGCCTTTTGAAAATAGCTTTAAGTGGTTATAACGCTGAAATTCAATTTGTTGCTAATAGTGTAAATAATCCATTTGCAATGGTTAACTTGGAGCGTTTTTCATGTCCAGAGAACCTATAGAAACAATAGGTTTTTGTGGCAAAATCCCATCTAAAGGGGATTTTGTTCAAAGTAACTTCAATAGTGATTTTTTAAAACATTGGAATGAGTGGCTACAGGCCGTTATTGCCGTGAGTAAAGAGCAATTAGGACAAGACTGGTTAAATTGTTATTTAACTAGTCCTATATGGCATTTTTCATTGTCTCCTGAAGTGTGTTGTGAATCATCGATAATGGGGACATTAATTCCAAGTGTTGATATTGTTGGCAGGCACTTTCCTTTTACTGTGGCGATTGAACATAATAACACTGCAGTAGGAGCTTGGCATGAAAATGATTGGACCGAAAATGCTGAGCCTATTGTTTTAGAAGTGCTTGAAGATGATTTCAATTTGAACGCTTGGTTTGAAAAATTGAGCCTTAAAATATCAAATATATCCATTAAGAAAACGACTTTTTCAACTCAAGAAAGTGACGATAAAATTAAAAAAGCTTGGGTTGTTCAGGGAAGTATGTCACCTGAGGTTTTAGATTTACTGCATTTACAATATAGCCAGAACTATGGGGCTTACAGTATTTGGTGGACGTTAGGATCAGAGTTCGTTGAACCTTGTTTTATTGTAACAGATGGATTACCACAAGTTAGCCAATTTGTAGCCATGCTAAACGGTGAATGGCAAACATACAGTTGGAATACCAGCGAAATTATTAAAGGATAGTAATGTTTCAATCTAGTCATGCGCAAACGCACCGAGGTACGGTTAGAAAGATAAATGAAGATGCTTTTTTAGAACGACCAACACAAGGTGTATGGGTCGTAGCTGACGGCATGGGAGGGCATGCTGCTGGTGATGTAGCTAGTCAATTGGTTATAGACACTATATTGAAATCTATAGAGTACTTGTCACTTGATGAAATAACCACCACTGTAATTGTTCAGTCTCTTAAAGAAAGTAATGCTATGTTACAGCAAATGAGCAAGACACAATTCTCAGGAAAAGTAGCTGGCAGCACAGTTGTTATCTTGTTGATTAAGGATGATTATTACCATCTATTATGGGTAGGGGATAGCCGAGGATATCTACTTAGAGAAGGTGTATTACAACAAGTAACTAAAGATCATAGTCAAGTAAATGATATGGTTGATGAAGGTGTTATATTAGCTAAAGATGCAGAAAGTCATCCTTTAGCTAACGTAATTACACGTGCTGTAGGCGTTGATAGTGAACTCAATGTAGACATAAAGTCAGATAAGTTAGAGTTAGGTGATGTATTTTTATTGTGTAGCGATGGACTTAATAAAGAAGTGAGTGATAAAGAAATTGAAAAGGTTTTGCAACCTGGAAATATAATTGATGCTGGTATGGCTTTGATGCACGCCTCTTTAGTGAGAAACGCCCGAGATAATGTTACTTGTATTTTAATTAAAAATAAAAGCGATACCGACAATATGTCTGAGGATTCTGATTCGGATGCGACTATCCCGCTATTCGTATAAAAGATATTGCTATCAATAATTGTATCGTTTATTATTGCGGCAGAATAACTCAGTATTATTATAATTACTGGTTAAAAAGTAAGAATTTCAAGGAAGAAATAAGATTGAATTCGTCTATTTTCGAGATTACTGATCTCACACAGCCTATTTCTAATGATGCCCCTACAGGAGTTGATCCAAGGGAAGACGTCACTCCAAATTCTAATTATTATCTCCTTAAAGAAATTCGAAATACCGCCCGAGCTAAAGAACGCAAAGCTCTTATTGATGAAGACAACGTGCAAGCTATTGCAACAGATTGGCGGCCTATCATTGAACAAGTCCCTGAAATTTTAAAAAATGATTGTAAAGATTTAGAGTTAGTTGCTTGGTTAATTGAAGCATTATGCCGACTAAATGGTTTTAAAGGTTTAACTGTTGGTTTTACTTTAGCTCATGAGTTGATTGAGCAATATTGGGATGAGCTTTATCCAACACCTGAACCAGAAGATTTAGCTGAAAGATTAGCCCCTCTTATTGGCCTAAATGGTATTGAAAGTGAAGGCTCATTAATTCAACCGATTAAGTCCATTTATATCACTGATGGTCAATCTGAAGGACCTTTTTCAACATGGCAGTATGAACAAGCCATAGATGTAGATAGATTAGATAAAGAAAAACAAGCCAAGAAAATTGAATCAGGATCCATTGCTTTAGAAGATGTTGAATTATCTATTAAAGAATCTGCAGATAGTTTTTTTATTGAATTAAATAACGATATTAATAATGCTATAGAAGCTTTTTCAATGCTTTCAAGATCTATGGATAAAGCAATGTTGGGGCAACCTCAGCCAACAAGCTACATTAGCCAATGTTTGAAAGTTTGTTCAAATTCAGTCCAGCATATAGCTGCTGATATCTTAAAAAAATCTAATACTAGCGAAATGAATAATGACACAGAGTCTACAGATGAAGCCGTTGGTTCTGAAGAAAATAAAGGTCATTTTGAATCTAATATTACTCAACAAATGAATTCTAGAGTTCAAGCGATTGAGCAGCTAGGTTTAGTTGCAGAATTTTTTAGAAAAACCGAACCTCATTCCCCAATGTCTTATGCCATTGAACAAGTTGTTCGATGGAGTAGTTTAAGTTTACCTGAATTACTTCAGGAGCTTATAACTGACGGAGATGCAAGGAATGGTTACTTTAAATTGTCAGGAATTAAAACTGAAGAATAAAGCAGTGTTGTACTGCTCAAAACTAGTTATTGAAAGGAGATCACATGGGTATACATGATAAGTTAAAAAGAGTCAGAAAACCTCGAGTTCACATCACATATGATGTTGAGACAGAGGGAACTGTAGTAAAGAAAGAGTTACCTTTTGTTATAGGTATAACTGGTGATTTTTCTGGTCACAATAAAGCCAATCTTAAACCATTAAAAGACCGACGTTTTGTGCAAATTGACAGAGATAACTTTGATGATGTTCTAAATAGAATGAATCCTAAGTTAGATATCGCTGTTGAAAATACATTGTCGGATGACGATACAGAGTTAAAAGTTGGATTAAACTTTAATTCGTTAAGTGACTTTGAGCCAGCTGCAATTGTTAATCAAGTTGAGCCGCTTAAAAAACTAATGGAAACTAGAAATAAACTTCGCGATTTAATGACAAAAGTCGATCGTTCTGAAGATTTAGAAAATATTCTAGAAGATGTTTTAAGTAATACCGCGAGTTTAGATAAATTAGCCGGTGAACTAGACATTAAAGGAGCTGAATAATGAGCACGGAAAGTGAAGTATTAGATCAATCTGCCGCGGAAGAAACAAGTCTATCAATTTTAGATCAAGCGATAGGTGCAACTAAGCAAACTGAATCTTCAAGAGCAGAAGAGTTAATCCGCTCTTTAACTGAAGAAGCATTAAAAGGTACTGTTCAATGGAACAAAAATTTAACAGTAACTTTTAATCAAGCCATTAAAGTTTTAGATGAAACTATCTCAAGCCAACTTGCTGCTATTATGCACAATGATGAATTTCAAAAGCTAGAAGGTAGCTGGAGAGGGCTTCATCATACTGTTCAAAATTCAGAAACTAATGCAACATTAAAAATTCGAATGATGAACTTAAGTAAACAAGAGCTTCATAAAGATTTAAGTAAAGCGGTTGAGTTTGATCAAAGCCAAATCTTTAAGAAAATTTACGAAGCTGAATTTGGTACACCCGGTGGCGAACCTTATGGTTGTGTTGTGGGTGATTATGAATTTTCAAATCATCCTGCTGATGTTGAAACATTATCATTAATGTCGAACGTTGCTGCAGCGGGTTTTTGTCCATTTATTTCAGCTTCTGGTTCTTCATTATTTGGTTTTGATGATTGGACAGAGCTTAGTAAGCCTAGAGATTTAGAAAAAGTATTTGAATCATTAGAATACACGAAATGGCGTTCATTTAGAGAAAGTGATGATTCTCGTTTTGTAACATTAACTATGCCTCGTGTTTTAGCTCGACTTCCTTATGGCCATGCAACAAGTCCTGTTGAAGAGTTTAGCTATGAAGAACTTGAGCTTGATGAAACAGGTACCCGTTCAAAAACGACTAAGCATGACAACTATTGTTGGATGAATGCTTCGTACGTAATGGCGACAAATATGGGACAAGCGTTTAGTAAATACGGTTTTTGTACTGCAATACGTGGTGCTGAAGGTGGCGGTAAAGTTGAAGGACTTCCTGCGCACGTATTTACAAGTGATGATGGTGATCCAGATCTTATGTGCCCAACTGAGATTGGTATTACAGACAGAAGAGAAGCTGAGTTAAGTAAATTAGGTTTCTTACCATTATGTCACTATAAAAACACAGATTATGCAGTGTTTTTTGGTTCTCAAACATGTCAAAAACCACCTACATTTTCTTCACATGATGCAACAGCAAATGCAGAAATATCAGCGCGTTTACCTTACTTAATGGCAACTTCTCGTTTTGCTCATTACTTAAAAGTTATGGCCAGAGATAAAATCGGTAGCTTTATGGAAGCAGAAGATGTTGAAGCTTGGTTAAATCGTTGGATCTTATCTTTTGTTAACGCATCAGAAGGCGGCGGACAAGATATTAGAGCTAAATATCCTTTGGCTGATGCTAAAGTGGAAGTAAAGGAAATTCCTGGACAACCTGGTAGTTACAATGCTGTAGCATGGTTACGTCCATGGCTGCAAATGGAAGAGTTAACAGCATCTCTAAGATTGGTCGCTAAAATACCAAGCATTGGTTAATGTTAATTATTTTTTATAAATCTATATGGATATAGAAACAAAATGACGCAGGAAACAATTTCATTTGTTCAAAGTGAAATATTTAATGAAGATACACAAGAACATTCACGTGTATCTTCTGTTCCTCGAAAATTTAAAAACAAACACTTAATGGAGCGATTTCTTAGGGAATCTAACTCTATTAAGTCTTTGTTGATCTGGTTAGAAAATGCAAATCACAATCTTGATTCATTTGAAAGAGATAGTGTTTTAACTATCTTGCGTAATGCTATTAATGAGATTGATAAACAATTAAAAAAACAGATAAACACGATTATTCACCACTCTGAGTTTCAAAGCCTTGAAGCTAGCTGGCGAGGAATGTTTTATTTAATCGATCAGAAAGAGAAAAACGATAAAAATCAGAAAGTAAAAATTAAAGTACTTGATTGCTGTTGGGTAACTTTGTCTAAAGATATCGCTAAAGCGATTGAGTTTGATCAAAGTGAGTTCTTTAAACTCATTTATAATAATGAATACGATATGTCAGGAGGAGAACCTTTTGGTGTACTTATTGGTGATTACTATATATCTCATCTTAATAAAACAGGTAAACCCACTAACGATATCGATACGTTAAAAGGTATTTCTCAAGCTTCCGCTTCAGCGTTTGCTCCTTTTATCACTTCTGTAGATCCTTCATTTTTTGGCGCTGACGAGTTTTCAGATCTGGCTTCATCATTCGATTTTTCTCAAACGTTTAAACAGGCCGAATATATCCGATGGAATTCATTAAGAGAGATGGAAGACTCGAGATTCATAGGTTTAACCTTACCAAATATTTTAATGCGCTCGCCTTATAAAAATGATGGAAGTAGAAGTGAAAGTTTTAAATTTATTGAGCAAATAAAAGATCCTAAAAAAGATCACCTTTGGGGAAATGCTGCGTTTGCTTTTGGTAGTGTATTAATTCGTTCATTTGCTGAATCAGGATGGTTTGGGCAAATTCGTGGTATGCAACCCGGTAAAAAAACTAAAGGTTTAGTGTGTGATTTACCCGTTTGTGAATATGAAACGGATCTTTATAGAGGGCGCAGTAAACCTTCAATTAATTTTCTAGTAGGTGATAAAACAGAAAAAGAACTATCTGATAATGGTTTTATTTCGCTTTCTGCTGTGCAAGGAAGCGAACATCTAGTTTTTTATAGTAATGCATCTGCTCAAAAACCATTGGAATATGAATCTCTATCCTCTTCAGTTAACGCAAAGTTATCTTCTATGCTTCAGTATATTTTGTGTGTTTCTAGATTTGCTCATTACATCAAAGTATTAGGTAGAGAAAAAATTGGTACATTTCATTCTGCAGAAAAGTGTGAAAGAGAATTACAGCAATGGTTACATCAATATACTGCGGCATCAGATACAGCGTCTGATGAAGTACGAAGTAAATATCCTTTGCAAAGTGCGAAGGTACAAGTAAAAGAAATAAGAGGAAAACCAGGCCATTATTACTCAAGTATTCAACTACAGCCGTATTTTCAGTTAGATCAAATGGTCTCAAGTATTAAACTAGTAACAGAACTAACATCAAGAAGTTAGTCAATAAAAGGACGAATCATGAATAAAATTAAGGAAATGCTACAAGAAGGACGATTAGCTGATGCTATTTCTTATCTTGAAGAATTATTAAGAGAAGATCCTCTTAATGTTGACTATAAAAGTACATTTATTGAATTGTTATGTATTAATGGTGAATTAGAGCGAGCAGACAAGTTACTCAATAACATTGTTCAAAAGCACCCTGATTTTTTAATTGGTGCTTCAAACTTAAGACAGCTGATTAGAGCAGAACAAGCTCGACAAGACTTTATTGCGGGTAAAGCTATTCCTAATATATTTTCTGAATCTGACGCTCACATAGAGTCTTTTATGAAATTAAGACTAGAGATGACCCAAGGAGAAGAAAAAACTATCAGTGAAAGTGCATTAAACCTTGAATCTGCTAGACCAGAAATAAAACTCACCGTTAATGATAAGGATACAACTGAAGTTAGAGATTTAGACGATAGTTTAGGTGGCTTCGTTGAGATATTTGGCACTGACGGTAAGTTTTATGTTGCCCAACTCAGTGAAATTGAATTTATGCATTTTCAGCCTGTGACATCTTTATTAGAACAAGTTTGGCGTAAAGTTGAGCTTAGTATTAAAAATGGTCCCAGTGGTGAAGCCCATGTTCCTATGGTTTATGGCACAAGTAAAACTGATGCAGAAAAATTAGGTCGTGAAACTGATTGGAATGAAACTGCTCCCGATGTAATGACAGGGGTGGGTCAAAAAATGTGGTTTGTTAATGAAGAAGCTTTGCCTATGACAAGCATTCAAAAGCTTGAAATAGTAGCTTAGTCGAATTAATTATGAACAATAAGCATCAGGCCATACAAGCATCAATATTAGATCGATTAATAGACGATTCACCTGATGATTATGATGTTAAAGAATTACATAAAGGCCAAAGTTTAAAACAGCTAAGAGCAAGTGTTAGAAGGGATCTCGAAAACCTGCTAAATGCTAAGGTTCAATGGTTAACTTGGCCTGAAAATTATCAAGAGTTAGAACATTCGTTATTGAATTATGGTTTACATGATTTTTCAAGTATGAGGGTTTCTAGTCTTG
This sequence comes from Pseudocolwellia agarivorans, assembly GCF_002000085.1. Taxonomy (GTDB): domain Bacteria; phylum Pseudomonadota; class Gammaproteobacteria; order Enterobacterales; family Alteromonadaceae; genus Pseudocolwellia; species Pseudocolwellia agarivorans. Next base: position 89,140 of record NZ_MUZU01000012.1, on the reverse strand, counting down.
ATGGTAGGCAATTACTTTGTGAAAAAGTTTCCCAAGCAATTAAACGATTTGAGCCTCGTTTTATAGAAGTTGAAGTTGAAATTGTAGATAAAGAACAACCGTTAGATCGCATAATGAGATTACGAATTAATGCGCTTTTATATGCAGATCCAGAACCCGAATACATTTCGTTTGATTCTGAAGTTGAGCCCGTACATTTAGGATTGAAAGTAAACGAGGTTATTTCATGAATGATGATTTATTAAAATACTATAATCGTGAATTAGCTTTTATTCGGCATATGGGAGCCGAATTTGCGACTAATTACCCTAAATTAGCTGGGCGTCTGAGACTCAGTGATGAGCAAGTTGAAGATCCGCACGTTTCACGTTTAATTGAAGCTTTTTCATTACTTACAGCACAAATTAGACAGAAGCTTGATGATAGCTTTCCTGAGCTTACTGAAGCTTTATTAGGGCAACTTTATCCAGATTATCAAGCACCAGTACCTTCAATGACTGTTATTAAAATGGTGACTGAAAACGTTTCAACAACCGGGGTGTTATTACCTAAGAAAACTAAAGTTGAAACACAGGTTGAAGGCATGAAAACATGCCATTTTAGAACCTGTTACGATACAAAATTATGGCCTTTAGATGTTACCGATGCCCAGTTTCAAAACGCACCTTTTCATGCACCAGAGCCTATATGGAATAGCAAACCTAAATCTATTATTAAATTAACCTTAAAAGGCGAATTTGCTGATGTATCTATGTCTACTTTAGGTTTAGATAAATTACGTTTCTTTTTAAATGGGCAACAGCATCAAACCTATCATTTATATCAGTTATTGTTTGAGCATGTTATTGGTTTTGCAATAGCTAAAAAAGATGACTTTTCTACCGTTAAGTATTTTGAGAAAAGACACATCAAAACAGTTGGTTTTGAAGATGAACAACAAGTTGTTCCTTATAGCCAACGTACATTATCTGGTTACCGTTTACTTCTTGAAAACTTTATATTTCCTGAGAAATTTCTATTTTTCGATTTAGATGAACTTGATACTAAATGGCAAGGTATTGATGACCAGTTTGAAATATTCTTTTACCTAAAAGAAGGCTCTGAAGATCTTGAAAAACAAGTCAATGCGAATAATTTTCTTCTAGGCTGTACTCCTATTATTAACCTGTTTGAGCAAGAGCTAGAGCCAGTAAGAGTCGAGCCATCTCAATATGAATTTAAATTAAGTCCTCGATATTTAGACGCTGAAGTGGCAGAAATTATTAGTATTAGTGATGTTACAGCTTATGATCCTAAAGACAACGAAATATTGGTTACGCCTTTTTATGGTGAAACACATCCTAATTACTTAGATCAAAATCGTTTGTTTTGGAATATAAGAAGAGAAGCTTCTAGCTGGGCTGGTGGTTATGCTGAATTTGGCACTGAAATGTATTTGTCTTTGGTTGATCATCAATTCAAAGGTTTTACTGCTGATGAAGATTATGGTTCATGGTTATTAAGTGTTAATGCTTTATGTAGTAATCGTAATTTACCTGCACATCTACCTTTTGGTACAAATGAACCTAAAATGTTTATTCCTGACAGAGCAGACATTATTAAAAAGGTTAAGTGCCTATTAGCTCCGACTCAACCTGTACGTGCAGACTTAACTGATGCATCTAGATGGCAGTTAGTGAGTCATTTGTCTCTTGATAGTTTTACAGGGAATGATGCAGTTAAAACATTGAAAGAGATGTTAAAACTTTATGATTTTAAAAATTCACCTGAAAATAAAACCCTCATAGAAAGTATAAACGCAATAAAAGTAACGCCTGCTACGGCAAGAGTGAATCAAAATGGAATGATAGGCTTTTGCAGCGGAAACGATATTGAACTTACTTTTAGCAGCGAACATTATTCAACGAGTGATGTCTTTTTCTTTTGTACTATTTTAGATCGTGTTTTTGCCCAATTTGCGTCAATTAATAGTTTTACTCGTTTAAGTGTACGCTTCAAAGATCAAAATGGCATTTATCATACCTGGCCGAGTAGAGCAGGTAAGGTACCTCTGATATGAGTATCCAGTCTTTAATTGATAACCCATCTGAACATGACTTCTACCAAGCTGTTTTTGCGCTGCAAAAGCAATTAGCTCAGGGCAAGGCGCAGTACAGAAAAGTCGGTCATGATAGCTTACCTAAAAATGAATTGGTTAGATTTAAAGCTGAACAACACCTTGGTTTTCCGGGACAGCCTATAAAAGAAGTCAGTAAAAATGCTACATCTAAAGATGTGATTTCAGTAGATATGTTAGTTTCTTTTATGGGTTTAACTGGTTCTAGTGGAGTATTACCACAACATTACTCTGAATTGGTTTTAGAAAGATTAAAACTTAAAGATACAGGGATGAAAGATTTCTATGATCTTTTTAATCATCGTTTAATTTCATTGTTTTATAGAGCTTGGGAAAAGTATCGATTTTCTGTTAATTATAAAAGCAATCAAGAATATGCGCCTGATTCTTTTTCATTTGCTATTAGTAAATTAGCTGGAAATAAAAGTAATAACCTTTTATATGCAGGCATTTTTAATAAAAAAATTAGGAGTGTTGATGGACTCATTAGTATTTTAAGTCATTTTACTCAGAGCGACGTTTCTGTGAAACAGTTTAAAGGCAAATGGCAAAAATTAGCTCCAACTGAGCAAACTCGTTTAGCTGCCAGAACTCTACCTGAAGGGCAGTTTTCTCGATTAGGTGTTGATGCAAGTATAGGCAGTAGAGTTTGGGATATAAATTCAGGAATAGAAATTTATATTAAACCTCAACGTGATAATTTATTGAGTAATTATGATAAGAGGCTCGAAATTGTTAAAGAGGTGAAATCTCTGGCTCGATCCTATTTAGGGATAGGTATCAAATTCAAATTATTTTTAGAGATTAAGCAAGGCATCATGCCTATTGTTCAACTTTCTAAAGGTAGTGTTCCTCTTGGAATGGGCGGAGGTTTAGTTTCAAGAAAAGAAAAATTTGATAACTCATATTCATTACCATTATAAAAAAATTATAGTAAATAATTGTTTATATATAACGAATAATAGATAGAAAAAAATATAAATTGTAATAATTAAACTTAACTTAAAGGATTAAAAAATGTCAGCAATGACCTTAAATAAACTTGTGGAAAAGCTAACTCCAGAGTGTAGACAAGCCCTAGAAAAAGGTGCTGCTATATGTCATAGCCGTAGCCAGTTTACTGTAGAAATGGAGCATTGGTTACTTGCCTTATTAGAAAAAGAATTAGGCGACATATTACTAATAATGGCCAGTTTCTCTATAGATAAAGAAAAGTTAATTGCCGAGTTACATCAAGGTTTAGAGCCGCTTAAAACGGGTCATAGTGCTGCGCCAAGTTTATCTCCTCATATCGTTACTTTATTACGTCAAACTTGGCTTAATACAAGTATTGAATTCAATGATACTAAAATTCGTTCAGCATATATTCTTTACACTTTACTTAATGACGAATCTCTTAGTAATTTAATCTCTCGTTCAGCTAAACAATTACTTAAAATTGATTCAGCACAATTACTTCATGCTTGGCCACAGCTTGCTAATCAATCAAAAGAACAAGCGATATCTCCTGTAAGTACAGAGCAAAATGTTCAAAATACAACAATGAGTAAAACTCCAAGTCTAGATCAGTTTACCCAAGACTTAACATTACAGGCAGAAAAGGGAAAAATAGACCCAATTTTAGGGCGAGATAACGAAATTCGCCAAATGATCGATATTTTAACGAGACGTAGACAAAACAACCCTATTTTGACAGGGGAAGCGGGTGTAGGTAAAACAGCAGTCGTTGAAGGCTTAGCACTTAAAATCTCTCAAAAAGACGTACCATCTGCTCTAACGAATGTTCGAATTCATGTACTTGATCTTGCTTTATTACAAGCGGGTGCAGGGATGAAAGGTGAGTTTGAAAATAGATTAAAATCTTTGATCGCAGAAGTTAAAAATTCACCACAGCCAGTTATTTTATTTATTGATGAAGCACATACAATGATAGGAAGTGGAGGTCAAGCAGGGCAGAACGATGCTGCTAATTTATTAAAGCCTGCTTTAGCTCGTGGTGAATTACGCACAATTGCTGCAACTACTTGGGCTGAATATAAAAAGTTCTTCGAAAAAGATGCCGCATTAAGCCGTCGTTTTCAAGTGGTTAAAATTGAAGAACCAACAGAAGAGCAAGCTGTGGTAATGATGAGAGGCTTGCTACCTGTGATGGAAAGTCATCATAAAATTGTCATTTCAGATCAGGCTTTATGTTCGGCTGTTGGTTTATCTCACCGCTACATTACAGGCAGACAGTTACCTGATAAAGCGGTTAGTTTACTTGATACTGCTTGTGCAAGAGTAGCAATGAGTCAAGCTTCTACACCAGGAAGTGTTGAAATCCTTCAACGTAAAGAACAACAAATACAAACTCAAATAACCTTATTGCAGCGTGAAGAAAAAACCGGTGCAAATCATAAAGCATTAATAAAATCCCTTAAAGATGAATTACTTAATACTCAAAAAACGCTTAAGCCTTTAACAGAGCAATGGCAGAAAGAAATAGAGTTAGTTAAAGAAGTTTCTGAATTAGTGTCTGAATTGCAAGCTGAAAAAGTTGAAGATAAAAAAGCTAAGCTACAACAATTGAAGTCATTAAAAGTAGAGCTTGGGAAAAATAAAAATCCAATGGTTCATTGGCAAGTTGATGAACAACTTGTTGCTGAAGTTATTTCTGATTGGACGGGTATTCCTGTAGGTAAAATGCAGAATGACGAAATTCAAATGGTTTTAAATTTAAAAGAAACCATGAGTAAAAGAGTTGTTGGGCAACCACACGCGTTAGATGCTATTGCTAAAACAGTACAAACTTCACGCGCTCAACTTGGTGATGAAACTAGACCTATTGGTGTGTTTTTATTAGCAGGACCAAGTGGCGTTGGTAAAACTGAAACAGCACTTACTCTTGCCGAGCAGGTATATGGCAGTGAAGAAAATGTTACGACTATCAATATGTCTGAATTTAAAGAAGAGCATAAAGTTTCATTATTACTAGGCTCACCTCCAGGTTACGTAGGCTATGGTGAAGGTGGAGTACTTACTGAAGCTGTTCGTCGTAAACCTTATAGTGTTATTTTATTAGATGAAATGGAAAAAGCTCATCCGGGTGTACAAGATATTTTCTATCAAGTTTTTGATAAAGGTACTATCAAAGATGGTGAAGGAAGAGATATCGATTTTAAAAATACCATTATCATCATGACCTCAAATGTAGGTACCGATACAACGATGGAGCTTTTTGAAGACGAAGAAATAACGCCTTCAATTTCTGGTTTACGTAAAGCACTACAAGATGACCTATTAACTTGCTTTAAGCCAGCATTTTTAGGCCGAATTAATGTTATCCCGTACATTCCTTTAGATAAAAATACGCTAAATGATATTACTAAATTGCAACTTGCTAGAATAAGTGTTCGATTAGAAAACCATTACCAAGCATCGTTTAATTACACTGATGATGTTATCAATAAAATTGTTTCTATGTGCACTGACGCAGGATCTGGCGCTCGTAATATCCATAATATTTTACAGAACAGTATGCTGCCTGATTTGTCAGTTAAATTATTGAATAAAATGGTTTCCGAGAAGAAGCCAAAGAAAATATCAGTTAATGTAAAAGATGAAGAGTTTAATTATACGGTTTAATTATTTTTAAATATTTTTGTCTGACAAAAATAGCGTTTCACACGTATTTAATAAAATCAGGTTAGGTCTTAAATCAAGTGTTTTTTTAAAATACTTGATTTAATTAAATTTTTTATTGTCGTATAAATGACAATGGTTTTTTGTACGCCAATTTCTGAAATAGCGAGTTTAAGTTGTTGTATTTAAAGGTTAAAAATTAAATTTTAAAGTGTTGAAGTTGCCTTTTTTTTAGTATATTCTGTCGTCGTTAAATTATGGTTATGTAGTATTTTTTAAATGAATTTTATTGATAATTTATTTACAAAATAAAACGGAAATTTCTTACTACGTAAGAACTATTAAGTTTTAAATAATGTATTAAAACTTAATTTAGCCTATCCACTAATGGATAAAACTCAAGCAAAAGGAGCATTAACAATGCAAGCAAATACGTATTTGGATTATGAAGGAATAAAAGGCGAAACTACAGCTGAAGGCTACAAGGATAAAATCACAGTTCTATCTGTTGATTGGAATGTTAGTCGTGAGCTTAGCTCTTTTACAGGTACAGCTCAAGATCGTGAAGCAAGTGCTACACGTCTTGGTGACGTAACTATTACAAAACTTCAAGATAATGCATCAACTTATTTATTTGAAGAAGCAACAATCGGTAAAGGTAAAAAAGCAATTTTCTATATCACTAAACAAGGTGATAAAATTGAAGAAATTATGTCAATTGAACTTACTGATGCAATGATTTCTAGCTACAGTGTTTCAATTCAAGGCGATCGCCCTGTAGAAACTATCACTATTAGCTACACAGAAATGATGATGGCTGTTACGCCTACTGATGATAAAAACAATGTTACTGCAGCGCTTCGTTACGGCTACAGTGGTGTTAAAGGTCAACAAATGTAATTTGTTTTTGATCTAGGACCTTAAGGGATTAATCCCTTAAGGTTTTTTCGTTTATTCATCGGGGCAAGGAATGCAAAAGGCTACTCAGAAAAACAATATTATTAGTATTGCCACTCCATTAGGTAAAGATACTTTATATTTAACACACTTAAGTGGTACTGAAGCTATATCACAACTCTTTTCATTTACAGTATCTATGTTTACCGTAGGTACTAAAATAGCATTGGATGCATTAGTCGGGAAAAAAGTATGTGTATCACTTAGAAATGCAGAAAGTAATGGTGCAATACGCTATTTTCATGGTGTAGTTAGCCATTTAGAATCTGCAGGCATGAGAACAGCTTCGTCAGATGAAAAAGAAAACTATATAGACTACCAAGCAGTGATCGTACCTACAGCTGCTTTTATGAAAAAAAGAAGCAACTGTCGAATATTCCAAAATTTATCAATTATCGATATTATTGCAGATCTTTTTGGACAACATAGTGTCGCATTTCAAGATAAAACCACTAAAACTTACCCAAAATATGAGTACTGCGTTCAGTACCAAGAATCAGATTTAGATTTTGTTGCAAGACTATTGCAGCAAGAAGGTATTTTTTACTTTTTTGAACATAGTAGTTCTGCACATACACTAATCCTTGCTGATGATATTACTGTATATAAAAAATGTGCAGAAGCTAAAGTAAGATGCTTTTCTGGCCATTTAACAAAATCACACATTGCGCATTGGCAAGGTGGTTTATCAATGGTTAGCGGTGGATATGAACAGAAAGGTTATGACTTTGAACAACCAACACTTTACCCTACGGGTAGTAAAAACACTTCAAGTTTACCTGCGCAAGGCAGCCTCGAAGTTTTTGATTATTTAGGTGAGTCTGAATTTAATAAACGTGCGCAACCTTTTGCTATTAATCAGCTTGAAGCCATTCAAAAAGATATGCATAAATGCTCAGGGCAGGGCGATTGTCGTAGTTTTTCTATTGCAAAATTCTTTACGTTTGAAGATCACGAAGATAGTACTTATAAAGGTAAAAGTTATTTAATTACAGCGATAAGAACTTCAGCTACTCAGCCTAATCAGTCAGGAGCAAATCAAAGTTCTAGTAATGCTGTATACAAAAATGATTTTGAATGTGTACCTAAAGATACCCCTTATAGACCTACGGTAAAAATTAATAAACCGTTAATAAGTGGTGTTCAAACAGCTGTTGTAACAGGTGATCCTGGTGATGAACAACATATAGATAAATATGGCAGAGTCAAAGTACAATTTCATTGGGATCGTGAAGGCGAGTTTAATGGCAAAAGCTCATGTTGGATAAGGGTTGCACAAAACTGGGCTGGTAATAAATGGGGAGCCTTCTTTTTTCCTCGAGTTGGTCAAGAAGTACTCGTTGAGTTTATCAATGGTGACCCAGATCAGCCTATTATCAGTGGGGCTGTTTACAACGCAGATTTAATGCCTCCTTATGCATTACCGGCTAAAAAAACACAAAGTGGTATTAAAACACGCAGTACTAAAAATGGTGGTGCGGATAACTTTAATGAAGTTCGCTTTGAAGATGATATAGGCAAAGAATTATTATTCTTTCAGGCAGAAAAAGATCATGAGCTTTATGTAAAAAATGATCAAAAAGACACTATTGGTAATGATCGACTTACTGAGATAGTTAACGATAATACGCTTAAGATCGGTAACGACCGATTAACAGATATTAAAAATAATAACACACTTAAAATTGGCAACGATAGAAAGAGTGATATAGGTAATAATGATACATTAAAGGTGGGGAAAACTCTTAATATTGAAGCGGGTAGTGAAATAGTTTTTAAAACAGGTGGTGCTTCAATAAAAATGAGCAGTAGTGGGGCAATTAGTATTGAAGGCACTAATATCACAGTCAAAGGGACTAATGTTAAAGTAAATGGCACTAGTATTGCCTTAAAAGCTGCTCAAATTAAGCTTAATTAATATGTTTAACTACCATTACCCAAATATTGGGCGTTTAGATCGTTTGTGCAAAGGACATTATGTTTTGTGTCAGTTTGGATACCCCCATTTAGTGTGTAAGCCAGAAGATAAGCCAGCTGATCCTCTTCTTGCACCTCCTTTAGCTCAATTTGTTAGCTGTGCTAGTTATGGAGAGCAGTTTTTACAAAATTTGCATCAATGGAAAAATGTACCAAATATTGTAAATAAATTATTTTGCTATTACGTAAATGACGATTACCAACAAGCTAATCAACACACAGATAAAATAATCAATCTATTAGCTACAGCATTAGAGCAAGGGTCACTCGTTATCATTCCGTTAGACCACGAAGATTAACTCACTATATTAAGGAACTATTATGGGAATGCCAGCAGCAACCGTAACACATATGCATTTGTGCCCTAAGGTTAACCCCGGTCCTGTTCCACATGTGGGCGGACCTATAGTAATAGGTTCAACGAATGTACTTATTGGCGGTTTACCTGCAGCAAGAAAAGGTGACAAGCTGGTTTGTGTTGGTCCACCAGATACTATAAATGCTGGTTCTAGTTCAGTTAAAATTAATGGTAAACCAGCCGCTCGTTTTGGTGATGGTACAGCTCATGGCGGTAAAATTATTGTAGGCAACCCAACAGTCCTTATCGGTTAATTAGTTTTATGCTACAACTACAAGAAACTAATAATATAGAGCCGGTATACCAAAAGGACGATAAAACTGAACTGTTTAAAGTTCTATTAGCGCAGCGTAGATCAATGCTGTCTACATTTTATAGCTTTAAAGTTAATCTAGATGAAAATACTAAACAACTTTTGTTGTATATGTCTTTACTTAGTAAGCAAAGATTAACTCCAAATTGTTTATTTACCGCAACAACAGCGGGTGAAGTGTTTAATTTTATACAAAGCGACCATGGCTATAACGATGCTGACTTATTGTGTTTATTACAATTAAAATTACATTTAAATAAAGAGCTTCATAAGCCACTTTTTATATCATTAATGTCGTGTCAAGAGCGTCATATTCAAAATATTGCATCCGAACTTTGCTTGTATCTATCGGCTAACTCACTGCAGAATCTTGTAATATCTTTTTGTCCGAGTGAATATGAAACACTACATAATCAGTGCTTATTAAGCCTGTATTATAATAAATATATAATTCCTTACATTAATTCCGAGCATTTTTCTTTAAGTAAATTATCACCACTAAATCATTTGTACTTAAATGTATTAACAACTAATAAAATCAGTTGCTATGAAATTCTAAAGCAGTTTATCGAGCTGAATTATATAAACAGTCATCTTTTTGAAATATTTATCATTTCTTTAAATGAGGCTGAGGTCACAAAAGTTATTAACAAAATGAGTGCAGACGTTAATCTCATATCAGTAGTTATAAATAGCATGTCATATAGTGGATATCGTAAATTTATTCCATTTTTAGGGCACTTTTTACAAGATAAAAATAACGCATTGTTTGCTTTTAATGGTTTAAAACTTATGTTGGGTGAAAAGCTTGACCAATTGATCCCATTAGAGATTCAGTTAGAAAGTGATGAGGATAAACGCATAAAAGCTTTATCTTATTATGGTGCAAAAGTTATTTCAGCATGGAAAAATAATAGCGATATTTTTACTGCAACTCAGATGTTAAATGGTATGCAAATTGATCAGGGAGCAGTCATAAACACTTTACAAAATGGGAGTCAAAAGCATAGATATTTTGCCAATATACATTATGTTATAAAGTCTGAACAAAGAGTGAGTCACTTTAATTCACTTTTTGATAGAAAACGGTTAACAACATGATAGTCGCACTTGAAAATATTCAACTTTTTATTGGTGCTAACAGTGATAATGAACAAGCGCTTAATTTATCCTTACTATCAAATGAAAGCCTTTTTTATTGTTTTGATGATGGGCAACAAGCGCTTGCGTCATTTTGTTATTTAGAGCAAAACGAAAAAAACACCCCAAAAATTGATCGTTGTGTTCATTTAATTGAACAGGTTTTAGCAAAGTTACCTCCATCAGAAAAAAATAATTTATCAGACTCACCCGTTTTTCTATTATTACCTGCTTTTGAAAAAAATATTCATGATGAACTTTCAGAAGATTTTGATCGTTTTGTACATGCCCTTAGCAAAGCGTTTCCACAATTATTTAGTCATGCATTAAGTCAATGTTTTCCTTTTGGTAGAGCAGCCTTTTCAATTGCATTAAAGTCAGCAGTTAGCCTATTATCTAGCAACACAACTAGTAACATAGTATTGCTTGCCGTAGATAGTTTGTATGATAAAATGCCCGAGCTAGCTGAAAGTAAAAAATTAATATCAACCGAACAAACTGGTTGTATAATCCCTTCGGAAGGCGCTGTAATTTGCAATGTTTTACCGAGTACGTTTGGCTTAAGTATTGATACTTGTTTGCAAAACATAGTACCTGAAAAACAAGTTAAGCAAGGTATTAGCAGTTTATTTTCACAAGCATCTGCTTATTTGACTACACAAGCAGATGATAAAAATGTAAGCAAGAAAAACAGTCAAGTAACAATATCTTCTTTGTATTTGCCTGGTAACGGTAGCGAAGAGCAGCAATCGTGGTTAGAAGCGTATTTTTATTTAGCTGATAATATATCAACCAATACACAAATTTACCAAAACACTCTATATACAGGGGAGTTAGGTAGTGTTACCGGTTTATATAATTTTTTACACATTTATAATGGTTACCAAAGCGAATGGTTGGCTGGAATTACTGGTCAGTTAGAAGTGTCGGATGCACTTTATCAAGGATTTACGCTCTACTCATGGACAGGGACAACTTAGTTAAATATGGACGTTAATAAATTTCATTTCCGTGGCTATAATCGCCATGTCATTATTCTTCCTAGAAGTAGTTCTGCTCCTGCAGGCTATACTCTTGCTGCAACTGAAAATACGAATAACGGTCAAGAATTAGTTAACGAAATATCTCCCGATATAGCTAAAAATGTTAATGCACTTGACCATGCCTTTGGTTTACTGGCTATGGTTGGCATCTCTGTTAACAAAACGGCAAGGCAAATCGCAAGTAAGTTACTTGAAGCAATTAATCAAAACCGACTCAGTGTCTATACCGAAAATGATAAAACATCACTTTACTATTCAAATGAAACGAATAGCTCAAGTGGAAGTGCGCCTTCTACTAGCAGCGCTAAAACGCCTAATGTTAACCAAAGTAATCAAGGTAAAAAATCACTTAATTCAAGTGAAGCGGGGTCCTCTAGCAATAATACCGCCACAGAAGTTCCTATAGCTGATCAAGAATGTCGCTCAGATCCTATTTCTATGCTAAGTGGTGAAGAAATCCTGCCATTAATCGATTTTGAATTAAATGGTTTAATGCCAATCGTTTGGCGACGTTTATATCGTTCAAGTAAAATTAAACAAAACTTAGGTTTAGGGTATGGCTGGCGACACAACTACAGCATGCAGTTGGTACAAAAGTATCAGGAACCACCTAAAGTGGGTCCTAAACAGCCAGGGAGATATTGGTTAGAGCTTACCGATGAAGAAGGTAGGTTACATGTTTTTGATAAGGTTAAGCGCGGACAAACAAGCTATCAACTATCATCAGGACTGGCATTAGTTCATCAAGCTGATGGATCACACACCTTAATAAAAAGTGATGATAGCCACTGGACCTTTACTGAACAAGTAACTAAATCTATAAATGAAACTTCATCTACTAGGCAGTCGAGCAGAAAGAAAAAAGAGCAACCACAACCAACTTGGTTATTACAAAGTATAAGTAATAATCAAGGGCAGTATATCCAATTAAATTATGATGATAAGCAACGCCTTGTTGAATTATCACCAGGCCCCAAACGTGGCATAAAATTACAATACAATGTAGATAATAATATTATACGCATTGCTGCTTATTATATTGATGAGCACAATAAAACACACGTTCACAATAACTTGTTGGCAAATTATCAATACGATGACAGCCAAGCTTTAATTGCTGCTACTAATAGTTCAGGCAACGTTGAAAGATACACATATCACAAACAGCGTGTTGAGTTATATTCAGAAGACGCTAAAACAGCTATTAAACCTCAACTTAGCTACTTATTAAAAAAACGTACTCGCTCTTCTGGCTTTAGTCATCACTTTGAATGGCAAGGAACAGATGAAAATGCCCAATGTATAAAGCAATGGGGCGATAACGATACTTACCAATACCGATTTAAGTTTTTTACAGATGAACGCGGAAAGGTAAGTACAAGTACAGACAGTAACGGAAATACTGAAACCTTTATCCATAATGAACAAGGTCTTTTAACTGCTTTTACTAATGCAAACGGTCACACATCGTATAATGAATACGATAGTGCAGGACGAAAAGTTAAAGCTATTGATTGCCAAGGAAATGTTACTGAATTTAGCTATAACCAACAAGGTCAGTTGAGCTTAGTGATAACACCTGATGGCGCTATCACCCGCTATCTTTATAATGGTTTGGGTAAACGTATTTCAACCATAGATCCTCTAGGACAAGAAACCAAACGAATTTTTGATGGTACAGGGCGTTTAATATCAGAAATTATGCCAGATGGTAGAAGTCGTCGTTATGAATACACATTGGCAGGTTTGTTACGTAAAAAAACAGATTTATCAGGTGTAATCACTCAGTATCACTGGGATAACACTGGCGAATTACTGGCGAAAAAAATAGGCAATACCTTAACTCGCTTTAGCTATAATACTTTAGGACTACTCATTGCAACGGTAGACTCGCAAGGCTTAATTACTCAGTTTAATCGTAATGAACAAGGTCAAATTACTGAGCAAATCAGTTATAGCCAATCGACCCCTGATGATAAAATTACTCAACGTTATGTTTATGACGAATCTGGACGGTTAACCAGCCACGAGTTTGTAGAAGCTATACAAACGAATAAACAGACGGAAAGCACAGAGCAAACCAGCTATCAATACGATGGTCTCGCTCAACCTAGCCAAAAAACCTTTAGTGATGGTAGTTGGTTAAAATACCAGTACGACAAAGAAAGAAACCTCACCGCGATAGAGCGAAGTGATGGTGCGACTTATCAGCTTGAATACAGCCCAACTGAAAAGCCTACAAAACTTATTGGTTTTGATGGACGAGAACAAGTTTATACATACGATGCTAACGATAAGCTTATCTCTGTTGCGGATAACGGTGAACGTTTTATTCGTCTAAAACGTGATAGCTTAGGTCGTATTATCGAGCAAACCAGTGCTGGACGTAATATTGGCAATAGTTCAGTCAATAGCAAAGAACATCATAAAGCTGGAGCTAGAACCGCTTCAGTTAACAATGCAGAGCTGAGAAATACACATAACTTTTATCAATACGACAAATTAAGCCGAATAACACGAGCCCATAACAGCGAACGTACTGTTACACAGCAATATCATCAAAATGGTCAAATTAGCACAAGCCAGCAAGGCGCTTGGCAACTTGACTACACATACAATGATAAAGGCCAACGTCAATCAGTTAAATTACCTGATAACACTACATTGCACTATAGCTATACCGAGCAAGGGCAACTCAGTGGTATTACGTATCAACAAAGCGAACAAGATGACGAGAGCATACAGTCGTTAATGACTCGTCAGTACAATGCAGCGGGTTTAGTGATACAGCAAACCTTAGGTAACGGTATTGAACTCACACAACAATTTGATGTGTTTTCAAGACTTGCTGAACAAAAATGGCAATCAGAACAAAAAAACTTCAGTGAGTTACGTACTTATCAATACGACAAAAAACATCAATTAATTAACGTTTGTAGTGTAAGTGGAAATACTGATGAAAAGGCTACCAAGCTTAAGAAAAAAGCGTTTACTTATAACAGTATCAGCCAACTACTTAACACCACGATTACTTCAGAGCCAGTAGCACAAACATCTGACGCGCAAGCAACGATTAAGATTAGCCAAGAGCAATATCAATGGGATGCCTTTGGTAACCCTCTTAACGTAAAAGAAGATAATGTTGATAACCAAGCCACCGCTCAAGCAGTTAACGCAGAAAACGTTGTTAGACCAAACTTTTCAGCACAAGAGCCTAAAGCCTATGCTAATAATGAAATAAAAGTAGAGAACGACAGACTACTTAGCTTTTTAGGGACAGATTATCGATATGATGGTAGCGGAAACCAACTGACGAGCTTAGCCAAAGGTGAACATCAGCAACGTAGCTTTAATGGACTCAATCAACTTAAAAGCATCAACATTAACGGGCAACTCACCCATTATGAATACGATGCGCTTGGCAGACGCAGCGCTAAAATAACCGAGCAAGGTCGTATCGACTATATTTGGGACGAAAACCAAGTAATAGGCGAACACTTCAAAGGACAGTTTACTTGGTACATATACCAGCCAAACACCTTTGAGCCAATTGCGTTAATAAAAAGTTCAAGTGGTAACCAAAACAACGAGATTTATTACTACCACCTAGACCAACTAGGAACGCCACTGTGTTTAACCAACAGTAAAACACAGCAAGTATGGCGAAATGAAAGCGATGCTTTTGGTTATCAGAAAGAACTACCTTTTGATAAGAAAAACCATAATAAGCAGTGTGATGTAGAAGAGGATATTAACCTAATTAGTAACTCGTTACGTTTTCAAGGGCAGTATTTTGATGAAGAATCGAAACTGCATTATAATCGCTTTCGTTATTATTGCTCTAAGCAACAACGCTTTATCCATCAAGACCCTATAGGGTTGGTGGGTGGTATAAACCACTATCAATATGCACCAAATCCGGTTAATTGGGTGGATCCGTTTGGGTTAAGTTGTAAAGAAATTAATACTGTAGTCCAAAAACATTTAGATAATCTACCTGCTAATTCTTATGAGTTACTTGATGTTGTTGATAGATACAATCAAGGTTTTTCTGACAATATTGCAGCTAAAATTAAATTATTAGCACCTATCGAAGGGGTTCGTTTCTCTGGTGGTGGATCTAATCCTGCGGGCCCATATGTTGCGATTGGTGACATGCCTAGTTCAAGGTATGATACCAGACAGAAATTGGCTCTCAAAAATTTCGGTAATGGGGCGTATAACAAAATGACTCATTATACAAATGTATCTATGGACAAAGGTACTGTAATGTTTATTGGTGACGTCGCACCGCAAAGCTCAAAGTCAGGTAAACAATATTCAGGTGGTGGAACACAGGCTTTTGTGGAGTTCTGGCAGCCTGAAAATAGAGGGAAAGTACACTTTTCTGAACCAGTTAAGATGTCTCGGCATAAAATTGATACTAAAGGTAATAAATAGTGAAAAAAGTAAAATTTTTTGAAGTTAACCTACAAGATTCATCAGATTATATTTTTGTTGATGAGGCGAATAGAAAATATCATTTGTTTAATGATGCTCGTGCGCATGGAATTAAAAATGTAACTCCTGATTTTTGGGATAAGTTTTTTTTTTGTGAAACTATAATAATTGAATTTACTGATAAAAATGGTAAGAACATAATAAATAAAGTTGTTTCTTATAAATGATACCTTAATGACTTTAAGAGTAGATTATAAATGTGATGATGCGTTAAATGATTTGGAGGTATTCTTCAAAAAGCATATAAAAGATAATAATGAGCTACAACTATTTCTGAATTACTTGAATGAATGTTGAAAAGAAAAGCGGGTTGGGTTTCGTTTTATACATAAAGAATTAATGAAGTATAGGAAGTCAAATTCAGATTATTTCCTATTTACAGAAGAAGAAAGGAAAATAAAATATCAAGGGGTCAGCTAACTTGATTTTATTGGTGCTTTGAGGTCTCGTTGGTAGCGAATATATTAAATATTCCAGCTAATGCACTAGCTGAACATTCCGTGGTGCCAATGGATTTAATAAAAATGTAAACTCGCACACTAAGTAAAAAATAAATGAATTAAAAATAATCTAAATTTTTCCTATTAGAATATTTAGATTAAAGAGCAGTCAATATTAAAAAAGGGATTTTATGCTTACTTTACAAATGGGAGCTAATGTTGGTTTAAATTCAGCCAATAAATCAGCCGATGTAAAACTGATAACCGCTTTGTTAAATACCTATGCGCGTAATGTATACCCATTGTCTACTTTAAGTCACAAGGTAGATGATGACTATATAGGTATGATTAATGACTTCCAAAAAAATGTGCTTAAAATGGCAAAGCCTGATGGCGTTGTTACAGCTAATGGCGGCACTTTTAGAAAGCTCGTTGATTTTTTAAAAAACTCTTATACAACAGTATCAATCACTCAACCTAGTTATGGTGTTTTAACATGGGATGCAGAAGGAACTGAAGGAGGACGCTACCATAGCCGATGTTTTCATGTACCGTCTGAACGCTCAGGGCTAACCATTGGCAGGGGCTACGATATGCGAGAAAAAACAGCGAGCAAAATAAGTACCCACTTAATTCAGGCAGGAATTTCTTGTGAAGTTGCCAATGTTATATTGCTTGCTGCGGGAAAAATAGGGAAAGATGCTGAGCTATTTATCATTGAAAATGACTTACTCGATTACGAAATTTCCGCTAAAGCGCAATTAAAGTTATTTGAAATTATATACAAAGAAATGGAAGCCGATGTAAAAAAGATTTGTAACAAAAGTATTACTACTAAAACCTATGGAAAAACCGATTGGGCTACTTTACATGTAAAAATAAAGAATGTACTGATAGATCTTAGATTTAGAGGGGATTATCACCCAACGAGTCGTAAATTTTTACAAAAGCATGTTGCGGATAATGATCTTGCTTTATTTAAAGATGAAATAAAAAAAGAGAAAAATTGGGCTAATGTCCCCGCTGCTAGAAGGCAAGCTCGTACTAAATATATTAATTCATAGGTGAAAAATGAAACTATTTATTATTAGCATATATTGTCTTTTTATTTTCTTTTGTTCTGAATCTAAAAGCAGTGAAGAACAAAACTTTGTCAGTCTCAATGCAATAGAAATGAACGTTGAGAGAGTCAATGACAATTTATTTCGATGGATCAAGTTTCACCCTGAAAGTGAATATCCGTGCTTGCGTTTAGAGCTTTTAACGGCGGGTAGTAACGCCCTTATTAAAAGAAAAAACATCTGTGCTGTATATGATGATGCGTTAAAAATCACACATGATTTTAAAAAACTTAGCTTTTTAGATATATACAATTTAAAAATTGACGCTCAAACGTTTACATTTGAATTAGAACTATCGTTGCTTAGCCAGAATGTGATTACGATGAATTGCTCAATTAACATTGGCAATACTGATTTTTCACCACTTGTATGTAAACGGTCTAAATAAACCCTAACGAGCTTGATTATAACTTATTTGTCTGCTAAATCATATGGTTATATGGTGTAAAACTCCAGGGTATCACATGTTATATAGTCAGAATTCACACTATATGAAACTAACATGTTTTAAATAATACAAACTTAAAAAAGGATTTTTCTATGTCAACAATCAAAATAACTAAATCAGTCGGCCTTGGTGGCATTAATAATGTCAGTGATGTAAAGGTTGTACAAACGGCTTTAAATAAACTATTAACGCTCATCCCACCTACAAAACCCTTAATCGAAGACGGTCTTTTAAATACGAATACGTCAAGTTCTAAAACCATTGAAGCGATTAAACTGTTTCAACGTAAAGTACTTGGCCAATTACGTCCTGATGGTAAGGTAGATCCTAATGGACGTACTCATCGAAAAATAAATGAAAAGCTTATAAACCAAGCTAACAGAGCAAGTGCTATATTAAAAATGCCGGCAACTTATGCAACATGGATGAAAACAGCAATTAATGAGTTAGGTGAAAGCGAAGTTTCTGGTGAAAAGAATGCGAACCCTCGTATATTAGCTTACTTTAAAGCATCAAAGTTTTGGGGAAGCGATGATACTGGTGGGCAAAACGCATGGTGTGCTTCCTTTGTCGCTTGGGTCTTGAAACAAAATAATATAGAGCCCGTTAAAAATGCTTTTAGGGCAAAAGAATGGATTGATTTTGGTAAAAAAATTGATAAACCGCTTTACGGTGCTATCGGCATAAAATCCAGAAGTGGTGGTGGTCATGTTGCGTTTGTAGTTGGACAAAGTGCAGATGGAAACTCTTTATTTATGTTAGGTGGAAATCAAAATAATAGTGTTAATGTAACTAAATATAAAAAAGAAGTATGGACAGATTTTGTAGTGCCCGCAGATTTTGACGAATCTTGTGAAACTCTACCTATATACACTCAAAAATCATCAATTGCAGGAAGTGAGTCATAATGAAAAAAGCATTTACTCTTTTATTTGTTCTCTTTAGTGTCACACAATCATTTACAGCTAAAAGTGACGTACCTTCAGATCTTAATGGTTTTAAACAAGCGATTAATAATGTTCATTACCTTGCTAAAGTAAAAATCACCAAGGTTGAAGTTTCGCACGAAGATGATGAGTTAGAAAAACACGTTTACTCTGCTGATGTTCTTGCTACTTATAAAGGCGAAACGCATAAACATATACGCTATGAAATGTTTGTAGAGCAAGGAGAAGATGTTGTGTTTAATTCTGCTCCAGTATATATAGCGCTTTGTGTTGATAATAACGCTACTTACTATTGGCCAGGTACGGGGTCTGAGTTCAAATACTCATCAGCTATTGATTCATGGTTAACGGAAAATAAAACCAAACTTAACGATATGAAATCAAGTGCAGGTTGGTGTGAGTAAGTTTTAAGTGTTATTAGGCATATTTAAATAAATATAAGGAAATACAATGAATAAAATAAACACGGATGTGAACTACAGAACTATGGCTGGAAATGCTCGATTGTTAATGCTTGGTGAATCAAGTCATAACGCTGCAATATATAAATATGAAGCTATCAAAGCTCTTAGGCAACTGAAAGCTGCAGGTTTTACACATTTTGCAATAGAAATGTTACCTCTTTATATGCAAGAGAAGATAGAGCTATATCAACGTACAGGTAAAGGGTTTAAAGTTATACAGCAATATTTTGATGAATATTGGAATCGTGGTTATTTAGTCCCTAAAAGCTACGGCGACTTGGTTAAAGCAGCTAGAGAAATTGGATTGAAGATCGTTGCTCTTGATTTAACGTTGGATGAAATGATTGCAATAGATGATTCGTGTGATTTTGAAATGGCTAGAACGGGAAGTTGTAGTACTAGTCATAGTGTTAGAAACATGGTTTGGACTCAAAATATAAGTAATATTTTGAAACAGTCTAATCAAAATCGTGTTGTAGCTTTTATGCATCGTTGGCATGCTGTTAGCTCTAATTTTCAAGTTGGTCTTGATACTCTTGTAATAGATCAAGGCATATTAAAAATCAAGTTCATCGATTTTATTGGTGGTAAAGCATGTCGCACTATAAATAATTGTGAGGGTTACTCCGATGAAGATGGAGAGCTTAAAAATAAATATTTTTATAGTGAAGGTTTCCCATTTAAGCATGCTGTAACAGCTTATCAAGTTCATATACCTGAAAATGGATTTAAAATAGGGGGGCTTTAACATGAATAAAGCTATTACAATCAGTCTATTTTTATATACAGCTTTCTGCACAACCTCTTATGCAGGAAGTTTCTTTCCTAAATATGATATTAATAATTCTGAATTACCTAAAACTACAGTAATGGCACAATGCCAAAAAAGTTTAATGCACGCTCCTAAACAGTTAGAGAGTTGGTGTGAAAAAGCTTATAAATTAGGTTACTGGCAAGCGCTTGAATATATAGGCTTGTATACTGGTGATGGTAGTCGTTATATATCTGAGCTAAATAGGCGTACTGAAAGTGGTGAACTTGATCCTATATTTGCTCTAGCATGGAATTATAGCTATGGCCGTTTTGTTTCAAGGGACTTAGAAAAATCTATAAGTCTTTTTAACCGATATTTAAATGATAATACTCAACAAGAAAAAGTTAGATTGAACAGTGTTCACGAGGAGCTTTTATTAATATATGAAGAACTAGGTAATACTGCAAAATCTGCAGAGCATAAAAAATACTTAGAAGATAACGATGATATTAAGATTAAAAATGTTATGTTAAAAAAACAGTTAGAAGCAGCAGGCGTATATTTAAATATCAATGATTAAGTCTTATTTTTATATTGTATCAGCTGATATATTTATACCACTAAGCCGTGTTTTACTATAAAGAACACATTATTTAAAAAGGATTTTATTTATGAAACAAAACCACCGTTTAGACCTCATCAATATCATGGCAACCATTCACGAAACGCCAAGTATTATTAATGACCATTGGGACACTGTCGCGCCATTACTAGAAGAATTAGTTACAACAGCGCCAGAAGGGCTTGAAGGTATGGCAACTATGATATGCACACATTTTAATAACGCACTTAAATTTAAAGACTTAAAAGTGGTTAAGTTTGAACTTGAATCAGGCTTAATTAAACTGAATCGATATCTTCAAAAACTGAACGCTTTTAAGCAAGATTAATCCTTGTTTTTGTTCGTTTTATTTTAGGTTAAAATCAGCTGTAAACCTTGTTTGATTGGTCGTTATTACACTTTAAAAAAGAATTTTAATCATGTCGATCATTTCGCTGAGCATTCTTCTGCTCTGTCTTCAGCCTTTTGTTATTTATAAAGTGATGTTCAGTACCAAAGAAAAGAGTCAAAGTGACTTAGAATTTGAGCTGTCATTTTTAGTGATAGCTCCGTGTTTTATTTACTTCTATCTTGATACCTTTTGGTATGCACTCTTATTATTAAGTAGTGTGAGCGCCTTAGGAGGATTATTAGCAAAACTGTTCGAGAAAAAAGCTCGATATAGCCTACCGTTAAAACAATTATATTACTTTCTCATTGTATGGTTTTTCCTTTTTAGTATTGGTTATGGTGGTGTTTTGTTATGGGACTATTTAACAAATTTATGGACAACACCAGCCGTGCCATACATCGCAGAAAGTACTTACAGTGATATACCTGAAGATATAGTGATGCCGATAGAGGCCCGCCCGAAAACCACCTTACTTGAAAACATAACTCCTTCACTTATTTATTTAGCTGCAATTATTAGCGTATTGTTGGTTAAGTTATATGAAATACGTTCATCGAGTGAAAACGAATATTCGAATAATATTTTTTTTATATTATCTATTTTTCCGGGCATTTTAGCTTTATTTAGCGAGTACTATATTTCGAGCTTAGTTTTTAATGTGTACTTGTTTATTCAAATTGGCATTATCATCACCGAATATGATAAAAGATCGGACCCATCAGCGGGCTCTGCTTGGTTTATTTATATGTTTTTTTTAGTTGGAGGTGTAATGGCTAGCGTAATGTATAAATCGGTTGTATGGTTATTTAGCTTTTAATACAGTAATGATAACAACCCCCTTATGAATACAATGTATTAGGTTAAGCGCAGGTTACTATTTACCAAATACTTCATACTGCTGAATAAAGCCACATCCTTTATTTTTATTGTCACTATACCTCTTAAAAGATAACAGATCCTAATGTATAACTTTCAACTATAGTTAATTTATGTTTGCTTAGTTTGAGGTATTTCATTATGAAAAATATCCATCATAGTTTAACTATTACAATAAAGCGTAAACCAAACGGTTATTTTTTATCTTTTAAAGCTGTAGGTAAATTATCGATAGAAGATTACGAAATGATTTCCCCAATTATAGTGTCAATATTTAACGCAGAACAACATCCTCAGCTTGATGTGTTAATTGATGTAACACAATTTGACGGATGGACACTTCGATCTGCATGGAACGACTTAATTATGGGAATTAAACATTCAGGTGAACTTCATCGTGTAGCTATTTTTGGCAATGAAAATTGGCAAAACCTAATAAGTAAAGCTAGTAACTGGTTTATAGCAGGCGATATACGTTTTTTTGATACTCGGCTGAGTGCAATCAATTGGATTGAAAAAGAGTAATTTACTTCAATTAGATTTTATTCTTCTTGCGGCATGAGTAAATATAGCGATAATCAGGCAATGTTTTGATTATTGAGAGTTTATAGTGCAGTTATTAGAAATAGAATGTTTAGGTAAAACATTACGTTTAGAAGGTTCAATGGCAGGGTGGCAACAACTGTTTTGGGATAACCAATGTGTATCGCAAATTGATGCCAATGCCGACAGCAACTTTGAACATAAATTTCTTCTGCAAAATGAACAGGGCGAACTTCACGTAAAGCTTAATGGTTCATTACAATGGCAACCATTTGATCTGCAATTTAAACTACTGATTAACGACGAACTTGTTGAAGAAAACACACTCAACGAAAAAGACATAGAACAACGCGACGTTAGCCAAAATAAAAAACAACCTTTTAAGTTCAGCTTTGTAGGTATGGCAGGCTTAGGCTTAAAACTCCTTAAAAGCGCCAAAATTGTTAAAGTATTATTTGCCGCAGGTAGCTTGGCAGCCTACAGCTGGTTGTTTTCAATTGAATTCGCCATCGCACTAATCCTTTGTTTAGTGTTTCACGAATATGGTCATATCAAAGCCATGAAATACTTTGGCTTAAAAACCAAAGGTATTTACCTTATTCCTTTTGTTGGTGGTTTAGCGCTTAGCGACGACAAAATTAACACCCGCTGGCAAGATGTTGTTATATCCATCATGGGACCATTCTTTGGTTTGATCCTCTCGGTAGCCGCGTTAATTGGCTATTGGATAACCGACATAGAAATACTGGCAGGCATCGCCGTATTTAACGCACTACTTAACTTATTTAACCTACTGCCTGTATTACCATTAGATGGCGGACACGTACTAAAAAGCATCGCATTCTCTATAAATTCACGCATTGGTTTAGTGGCATGTATATTAGGCGCAGCACTCGGTATTTATCTCAGCTACCAGTTTGGTCTAGCACTGTTAGGCTTTTTACTCGCTATTGGTTGTGTTGAAATATTCTTTGAATACAAACGCCGACACCTAAGCCAACTACTACCACTTAACCGTTACGCGCAAATCGTTTCAGGTGTGTGGTACGTATTAACCGTAGGTGGTTTAAGTGCCATTATTTGGTTAGTAGGGCAAACAGATAACGGAGCGTTGTCGCTACCGCTTAAAATATTGAATAGTTAGTGTGTACGGATAAGCACTAATAAATACCCTTAAATAATGTATTTAAGGGTATTAAAAGATAAACATGAGTTAAATCTGTCAACTATTATAACTACACTGTCTACCTTTCAAAAAGGTTACCTACCCGAAGAAGTTCTTGAAAGCGCAGCACCGAACTGGTTACAACTATGGCCGCTCATTCAATGTTTACCCATTTATATTTACGCTTCAAGCAGAAGGGGAATAAAATTTAAGGGTTATGCATGCATCAGTTGTTTACCAATGTCTGCTAACAGCTTATAAGAATGTAGTTTAGCACTTTGATCAAAAATGCCGGCACTCACTATTAATTCATCAGCTTGAGTTCTATTAATAAAGTGTTGAAGTTTATCTTTCACGGTTGCTGCACTACCAATAAAGGCGCAACTTAACATACTTTGAACTTGTGCTTTTTCCATTGGATCCCAACAACTTTCAATATTATCAATGGGGGGTAATAATTTACCTCGTTGATTTCTAATCATGCCTAAAAAGCGTTGTTGCATACTGGTAAATAAATATTCAGCCTGTTCATCGGTATCAGCCACAATCACAGAAATACATGGCATAGCATAAGGTTGAGTTAATTGACTAGATGGTTTAAATAGACGGCGATATTGTTCAAATGCCTGATCTAATGACGCAGGGGCAAAGTGTGACGCAAATGCATAAGGTAAACCTAGTTGAGCCGCTAATTGTGCACCAAATAAACTAGAGCCTAACATCCAAAGGGGAACGTTTAAGTTTCCACCAGGAACCGCTTGAACGGATTGATTTTCTTTTACCGGCTCAAAATATCCTTGTAGCTCTAGAACATCTTGTGGAAACTGTTCAGAAGATCTTGGATTTTTACGCAAAGCTTGCCATGTTAATTGGTCGGTTCCGGGGGCTCTGCCTAAACCTAGATCAATTCTATTAGGATATAATGACTCTAAAGTACCAAACTGCTCTGCAATAACTAAAGGCGAATGATTTGGAAGCATTACTCCACCAGCACCCACTCTAATATTTTTAGTCCCTGCCGCTAAATAACCAATAACAACAGACGTTGCAGCGCTCGCTATTCCAACCATATTATGGTGTTCTGCCACCCAATACCGTAAGTAGCCTAAAGCATCAGCATGTTGTGCTAATTCGAGTGAATCGGCTAGTGCATCAGCAGGTGTTTTATTGACTTTTACAGGTACTAGATCAAGAACAGATAAAGGAAACATAAGATTCAAACATTAAATAGATAGATTATTGGAGGTTAAATACTTTTATGCATTGGCGCAAGGTAGATAAAGAAAACTTTATAAAACCATATTTAAATATGATTAATATATGGGAGCTAGTTTAAGGTATAAAATTATCACAAAACATTTAAAACGAATCTTAATCTCTATGGCGTTTCTCAGGTACCATAAAAAATCATTACAGCGACATATGAGCTAACGGCTGATAATAGAGTTACTACAGCCATTTTACTCAAAGTAGGGAGTTTATAAATAAAGTGTATAGGCTCCCTTTAAAGGCTTGCTTATAGCTGTTTAGCCGTTATCTTCTATCATCAGTGTTAACAATGCTACTTGCTCGGTTAATGCCGCAACTTGTTGTTCTAACGCGGTAACTCTGAGGTGTAATGGCGTGTTTTCTTGTTTTTTCTCGCCGTCTTCAACGGAATTTTTTTCGATATTAGTTCTAGTATCGTTTCCTGCATGAGTTCTGACATTACTTTCATAAGTGTTGTCTTCACCGCTTGCTTCTTCCTCTGCACTTTGAGAACTAGGTGAAAGCAAATGCAAGTAACGACACTCACGTTTACCCGGCTCTCGAGCAAGTTTTTTCACTAGTACTTGGCCGTTTAAGTTTTGCAGTTGGGCTAACGTGGCTTCTACCTCAGTAACATTAGCAAAATCAGCCAAACGATTCGTGCGCGTACGAAGTTCGCCTGGTGTTTGTGGTCCACGTAAAAGTAATACGCAAATAATTGCTCTTTGCTGCGGCGTAAACTGTAAATCGCCAAACTCGGTATTACAAAAACGATGAATATATTTATTCACGCGGCCTGATGCTTGGTGATCAACCATTAATAAGTTGGCTTGTTGTAGCGCGTCTATTTCGTTTTGTACATCACTTTCAGACAAAGACATGACGGGGTCACGGCTACTTTTTTGATTACAGCCAATGCTAAGGCTGTTTAAAGACAGTGGATATTGCTCTGGAGTTGTTGTTTCTTTTTCTAACATAACACCAATAATGCGGCATTGTATGGCAGTGAGAGTGAGCATGTCGAAGACCCTTTATAAAATTATTTTTGTTGTTATAAGCAGTTATACCAATAAATATGGCGATTTACCTACCTAATAACAAGCAACATCGCGAATAATAAAATAAAGCCACGACTTAGTTTGTTATTTAGCCGTTAAATAACAAGTACCGATATCGGCGCAAATAATGGGGTAATATACCCAGTATAAACATTTATATTTCTTTTTATCTTTACGGCTTTGGTATTACAACGATGACAAACAAACAGCCACAGAAAAACTCTTCGACTATATCGACGATCAACGATCTTGCAAAGTTGGCAAACTACTCCCTCATGGACACGCTCAACTGTGACCCTGATGCAACAGAAAACGGTGTTGACCACGAACCACGACAAGTCTTTACTGGTCATTATGTTCCTGTTAATCCAACGCCAATTAAAGAACCTGAATATATAGCGCACAGCAAAACCTTCTTTAGTGAACTTGGTTTTGCCGACAGTATGGCGCAGTCTCCCGATTTTATTCGACTGTTCTCAGGTGATATGACTGATGTGCCAAAGCCAATGCGAAAATTTGGTTGGGCGACGGGCTACGCACTTTCTATTTATGGTCAAGAGTATATTCAGCAGTGTCCGTTTCAAACAGGCAACGGCTATGGCGACGGTCGTGCAATTTCTGTACTTGAAGCCGTTATTAACGATCAACGCTGGGAAATGCAGCTAAAAGGTGGTGGTCAAACGCCATATTGCAGAGGCGCAGACGGTCGCGCGGTGTTGCGTTCAAGTATTCGCGAATTCTTGGCGCAAGAGCACATGCACGCACTAGGCGTACCCACATCACGGTCTTTAAGTTTGTATGTTTCAAAAACTGAGCAGGTTCAACGACCTTGGTATTCGCCGGGTTCGCGTTCACAAAATCCCGATAGATATATTGATGAACCCATCGCAATATCAACACGTATTGCACCGTCGTTCATGCGTGTTGGTCAACTCGAACTTTTCGCTCGCCGCGTTAGGTTCAACCAACACCCAACAGCGATGGAAGAACTTGAAAAAATTGTACTACACGTGATTGATCGTGAATACACTAGCGTAATTGAACCTCAGCTGCCTATGCCCGAAAAAGTAGTACAGCTGGCACGCGAATTTCAAGGCCGCCTTACATCACTAGTGGCGAATTGGATCCGCGTTGGTTTCTGTCAAGGTAACTTCAACAGCGACAACTGCGCAGTAGGGGGCTTTACACTTGACTATGGTCCATTCGGTTTTTGCGATGTGTTTAAACCGTATTATCAACCTTGGACCGGCGGCGGTCATCATTTCTCGTTTATGAACCAACCAAGCGCAGCGCAAAAAAACTTCGACATGTTTTGTTCTGCAATACGCCCGTTACTCATTCCTGATAAAGAGTCGAATCAAGACTATTTACTAGCGCTCGACGAAATTCAAGGTGACTTTTCGAAGGTAATGCACACACAAATGAAAAAAATGTGGGCTGCCAAGCTAGGCCTTAGCACCTTGGTTATTGATTCTGACGATACAAACGCCGACGAAGCACCTTTCAACGCAGTGCTTAGCGAGTTAGAAATACTCATGAAACAAACGCCTGTTGATTACACTATTTTATTTCGCGAACTCTCGTCGATACCCAACGACATTAACCCGCTAAAGAAAAGCTTTTACCATAACATACCAAATCACGTATCGAATAACGCTGCTGATGCTACCGATGATACAAAAGATGCAGAAATGGACAAACGCTGGGCACAGTGGCTAGAAAAATGGAAAACACTACTCTTTAGCGCGAGTAACACGAATACGGCTTCGCCCCGAACAAGCGAAGAAATATCGAAGCAGATGAAACGTATTAACCCAAAATACATTTTGCGCGAGTGGTTTCTTGTGCCAGCTTATCAGCAAGCAGCGTTGGGAGATTATACGCTCATTCAAGAGCTACAAACGGTGATGACACAACCTTATGACGAACAGTCGAAGCTCGTGGAAGATAAATACTATCGCTTGAAACCGGCTGAGTTCTTTGAAGTGGGGGGCTTGTCACATCTTAGTTGCTCGTCTTAGTTGCTCTTCGTGATTATGCAGACTTAAATATAAAAGTTTGGGACAGCCATGAATTTAAAAGTATAAATTTATGGTTGTCTTAATCTTTGCTAACCAACGGCTCAACGAGCAAAGTGACGAAAACATACTAGAAGCATTATTTACTAACAATGAACTTAGTGAATTAGAAGACTTTAATTACCCTACAACAAAACCCTTTATTGCAGAACTTAAAGTGGGCCGCAACGACCCATGCACATGTGGAAGCGGTAAAAAAACATAAAAAAATGCTGCTTATAACAAAGTTACTTCTTTCTTAATTGGCTGGCGCATTTGGCTAAAACAATAGCGTCAGCGGTTGATACATTTAACGAGTTACCCATACCAAACATGGAATATTATTTTAATTTTTGGATATGAATATTTTTTTATTTTTCAATATCTCAGCTAATTTTTTTGAGCCAGACTCTATTTCTATTTCGTAAGATCTAATACGGTGATGACATGTTAGTACTCTGTCATCTTTTCTATTCCAACCACACTCAATTAATTCACTTACTATATATATATATTCAAACAGATCAGTGAAAAAAGATTGAAATTGAAAGCATAACTCTGGAGACAAGTGCCTATCTATCGAGCCATGAACAAAATAATTTCGACATTTAACACCATATTTTATAACTATTTCAAAATCAACAGTGTCAAGTGTACTGCCAACAAGTTGAGGTTTTATGATGTACATACGCCCTAACACTTTTTCTTTAAGAGATTTTTTTTCTAAGAAACTAATAGATTGAAGTAAAGAACTTTTTATTTCGGGAAATGGCTTAAAGTTTAACTTAATTTGTGATTTTAAGTCTTTAATTTGTGATTTTTCTTCTGAACTAAGTTGTTTTTCTAAGCTTTCAGATTTATGAGGGAATATGTCGAACATATTAGCTGCACCAATAAGTCTGCTTGATGAGTATAAATCTGAAAAAAAAGTATTATAAAAGCAAAGCCTAACATTTTCTCTGTCATCTTTCTCAAACCAATTCTTGAGTATACTACCAAAATTATCGTTAACTACATTGATCAAAGGATCTGAGTGATAGCTGTCTTTACTCTCTTCTTGGCCCCAATTACGGTAGTCATGATGCACATTGTATTCATGAAGTTTATCACCCAACTTTCTTACTTGGATATTTTTAAAATGTAATCCTTGACTAGCAATGAATCTCAAAAACAAAGCTAATAAGTTGGCTTTTTTGAAGGCTACTTCTAATTTGCACGGAACCGTAAAGTCGATAGTTATAAAAACTTTATTTTTTAGTTGAGCACCTTCTACACTTCCCCTAAGTCTCATACTGTGTGCGTGGGTTGCAGTAATAGTTCCTAATTTTGTACATTGACTAAAAATTTCAGAATCACCATTGAAATATGCAATACGTGGGTTATTTTCAATATTAAAGTGAGGAGTATACTTTTCTTCATTAAGTGCCTCTATTAATGCTTCTTTTGGAGAATGTATATACCCAAATGAATCAATGTCTTGAAATAATTTAAGAGGGTTCTCAACTGTTAACGATATAGAGTCAAAAAGATCTGTTTCAGGAAAAACATGTTCATTTCCTAATATCATCGTATGTGAAAATAAAGAGCAAGAGCTGCCAACCGAATATTGAGTGTATTTACGAAAAATACAATTTAGTAGAGTTACTGGTTGTCCTGTATGTGTTTTACCATATATATTTGAGTGTGGGTTAAGGGGGATAAGTTCAGAAGACCAACATTTAAATTCTTTAGAGGTCGGGGCTAGCACTCCTGATACATTCTTGTTATTCCCTATTTCAAAGTTTGCATTAATTGATTCTTCCATATATTCCCTACACAACCATATTCTGATATTAAGCTGACAATAACATAAAGAATTTTATTGTATCAATTTATTCTATGGCAGCTCCTTTCGCCAACATCAGTTTATTAAGTTTCCTGCTGGCGGAACTATTGGGCAGTATGTTCCTTTTAATTTTTGTCCTCGTTCAGTTATGCTTTTTGTTATTCATAAAGGTCATGATGACTTTCAAGGCGGGCAAGAAAGAATACTGCACTTTATAAGTGATATTGATACAATTAGATTAACTAACCAAAATTGCCTCTTCACAGATATTCATGCGGATTTAGATTATGCTGAGCAAATTGATGATTTTATACGTATTAGTGAATTAGATCTTAATAGAATAATCAATGAACGATATTGGCAAGATTTTAAAGAAGAAAAACAGGCTGAGTTTTTAGTTTTTGAATCAGTTCAATGGCAAAGTATTCAACAAATAGGTGTTAAAAATCAAGCAATAGCAGATGAGGTGACCGTTTTACTACAAGGCGTTGTACATAAACCAGAAGTTATTGTGCGACCAGAGTGGTATTACTAGAGACTAATATGATTACATATCAAAAAGGTAATATTTTACACGACCAATCTGATGCCATTATTAATACGGTTAATACTGTAGGAGTTATGGGAAAGGGCTTGGCGTTACAATTTAAAAAAGCATTTCCTGAAAACTTTAAAGAATATAAAAAAGCTTGTGATGATCATTCTATGATTACAGGCAAGGTATTATCAGTTCCTTTGAATTCAATGAGCCCCCCATTTTTTATAATAAACTTTCCAACTAAAGCCCACTGGAAAGGAAAATCTAAACTTGAATATATTGAGCAGGGCTTAGATAGTTTAAAAGCTGAAGTTAAAAGGTTAAACCTTAAGTCAGTTGCTATTCCTGCATTAGGCAGTGGTTTAGGTGGGTTGCCTTGGCAAGATGTAGAACAATTAATACAAAGTTCATTAGCTGAATTTCCTGAAGTTAATTGGCTATTATATCCGCCTCAAGAGGCACCCAAAGCAGAAGTTATGCCTAATAATACTAAGCGCCCTAAAATGACGATTGGCCGTGCTGCTGTTATAGGTTTGATTGATCGGTATGTATCAACAGGTTTTAACTATCGTTTATCTTTATTAGAAGTGCAGAAACTTGTTTATTTTTTAACTGCTGTGGGTGAGCCTTTAAATAAAGTGGTTTTTCAAAAGCATCACTTTGGCCCTTATGCTGATGTATTACGTCATGTTTTAGATAAAATGGAAGGGCATTTCATTAGTGGCTATGCTGATGGTTTAAATAAACCAGAAACTCCAATTGAATTAAAAAAAGATGCAGCGCAAGAAGCATTAGCTTATTTAGGCACACACAAAGACACTAAAGAAAGATTTGATAGAGTTGCTAAACTTATTGAAGGTTTTGAATCTCAAAATGGTATGGAGTTACTTTCTACTGTTCATTGGGTTTTAACACAAGAGTCAGATGGGAATGACGTAACTAGTGAGAGCTTAGTTAAACAAGTTCATAACTGGAGTCGACGTAAAGCTCAAATGAAGCCTGCTCATATTATTGCTGCGTGGAATCGATTAAAAGAACAAAACTGGCTAGAGAATAAAGCACCGACAACGCTATAAAATTAAAGTCCAGGCATAAAAAAACGCAATTCTTATTTTATAAGATATTGCGTTTTTTAGGTTCTAAGAACCTGAATATGGTGCTCGCTACTGGACTCGAACCAGTGACACCTTGCATGTCATGCAAGTACTCTAACCAACTGAGCTAAGCGAGCTTTTTGTTTAAACGGCTAACTATGTAAATTTATTAGCGTGTTCGAACGAGGCGATATGTTAGCGATCTGTTTTAACAGTTGCAAGCTGTTTGTTGCTTTACAATTAAAATACAGTATTGAATGATTATTTAAACATCAATTTGCGTTAATGCTATGCATATTCGTATCTTCTTTGTACTACTTTTAAGCGCCAAGCTAAAAATACGGCTGCGGTGGTTAGTCCAACGATAAAGCCAATCCAAAAGCCTTTAGCACCCATATTTGGCACTATCCAATCGGTTAAACCAAGTATTAAGCCAACACTTAAACCTACTATCCAGTATGAACAAAAAGTAATGTATAAAATAGCTTGGGTGTCTTTGTAGCCTCTTAGTGCTCCTGCAGATATTACTTGAATGGCGTCTGAAAACTGAAATAGGGCTGCTACAAACATTAAGCTAACAGCTAGGTCGATAACTTGCTGGTCAATGGTATAAATTGCGGCTATTTGATTACGGAATACGAGTGATAACGTTGCGGTTAATAGGGCGATTATTACGCCAAAAATAACCGAGTAGCTGCAAATGTCTTTGGCTTCATCGTGCTTGTTTTTACCTACGGCAAAGCCAACTCTAATGGTAACCGCCATTGATAAAGATAATGGCACCATAAATACTAGCCCTGAAAAGCTCAAGGCTATTTGATGGCTTGCCACTATTTCAGCACCGAAAGGCGCAAGTATAATTGCCACTACTGAAAATAAGCTTACTTCAAACAATAACGATAATGAAATAGGGATACCAATTGCCAAAATTCCTTTTATTTGCGACCAACTCGGCGGATGAAACTTGGTTAATAATGGCGCATGCGATAATGCTTTTGCGAAGTAGGTGTAACCTAATGTGCTTAAAAACATAACCCAATACACTATGGCGGTAGCAATACCACAACCAGCGCCACCTAAGGCAGGTGCTCCAAATTCACCATAAATAAAGATGTAATTGGCTGGAACATTAACAATTAAGCCAATAAGGCTGATGATCATTGTGGGTTTGGTATGAGACAAGCCTTCTGAGTAGTTTCTTAATACGAGGTATAAGAAAAACCCCGGAGCGCCCCAAATGATATAGGTTAGGTAGTCAAACATCAGTTGTTTTAAAACGAGGTCTAACGATACGTTTTCAAAAATAAAAGGAGCTATGGCAAAATACAGGGCGATAAAAAGTAAGCCGATAACAAGGGCAATCCATGCGGTTTGCTGGGTTGCTTTGGCTACTTGGTCAAATTTGTTAGCGCCTGCAAATTGCGACACAATACTGGCTAACGCCATGATTAAACCAGCAACAGATAATATAAGAGGTAACCAAATACTGCTGGCTATTGCTACTGCTGCCATGTCGGTGGCACTTACTCGGCCAGCCATTACTGTATCGGCAAACCCCATTAGATTTTGTACGAGTTGCGCTATTAATATGGGGTAAGCGAGTTTCATTAAGCTTTTTGTGTTGCTTGTAAATTTGTGCCAATGCATTAGATCTTTTCTTCCGAACGTTGCTGTATAAATTATTTGTTTTATTTTAGTTATTTACGTTGTTTGATACTATGGGGAATAACTTGAATATCATGGATCATATATGTTTACGGGTATAGTGCAATCTCAAGCTGAAGTTATTTCTATTACAACTGAAAGTCAATTAAGTCGTTTAGTTATTGGTGTGCCTTCTACACTGGTTTATAAATTAGAAATTGGCGCAAGTATCGCTATAAATGGCGTTTGTTTAACTGTGGTTGAATATAATAAACAAGCGGATAACAGTTACACAATCGCTTTTGATATTATAGATGAAACGTTACGCGTAACTACATTAGGCAACTTATCTGTACATGATTGGGTAAATGTAGAGCGTTCTTTAAAGGTAGGCGATGAAATTGGCGGTCATATTGTTAGTGGTCATGTTCAATATAAATCTACTTTGGTACGTAAAAAAGTAACTGAAACCAATACTGCGTTGTATTTTAAGTGTGAGTCACCTTGGTTAAAGTATATTTTTGAGAAGGGCTTTATTACGGTAAATGGTACAAGTCTTACGATAGGTGTAATTAAAGACAATACTTTTAGCGTGCATTTAATTCCTGAAACGTTAACGAGAACAAATTTAGGTAAGCTTAATGTGAATGATGAAGTGAACCTAGAATTTGATCAGCAAACTATCACGATTGTAAAAACAATCGAACGCTTAAATTTAAGTGAGCTAACTCAAGCTAAATAATTTAGGTGATGTTTTTGTATCACGTTATTCATCGTCGCTGTTTACAGCTAGCTGAATTTTTTGATGGTATTCATCAATATGTAAATTAAAGTGAATTTCTCGGCAACATGACGGGCATTCATCGTAGTAGTCTTGATCGCCTGATGATGTGTCTAAAGTTACATGTAGATGATGTCCGCAATGAGGACAAGTAATACGCTTGTTAGAAATATCTTGGGGCATGTTGCCTCCTAGATTTTGGTTTACACCAATATGGGTTAGTAATTCCTTAAGTGTTATCGTCCGTAACTGTAATTGCTGATTAGGGGGTGTTGAACTTTCAGGTATTCGAAAGATCAACAAACCTTATTCAAGTATGGTGTAATTTTTATAAAATGCACTAGGCAAAATGGGCTGTTTAACTAAACCATTAAACAGTAAGGGAATTAATATTATTGGCTATCAATAATGAGGTGTTCAATTTTATTGGGTACGCCGTCCCATTCTTTTGCATCTGTTGGTGGGGCTTTTACTTCGGTTATTCTAGGCCATACTTTCGACAGTTCAGCATTTAATTCAATAAATTCTTTTTGATCTTCGGGTACTTCGTCTTCTTGAAATATTGCATCGGCAGGGCATTCAACTGGGCATAAGTCACAATCGATACAATCATCAGGGTTAATAGCTAAAAAATTAGGCCCTTCATAAAAAGCATCAGCCGGACATACGGCTACACAATCAGTGTATTTACATTTTATACAATTATCGGTAACAACAAACGCCACGTTTTTTCCTTTTATTTGATGAAATATTTTGCAGGCGATCATACCTTGAACATAAACAAATTCAATTACTGATTTCATTAATTAAATTGGTATCACCATGCTCTTGGGGTAAAATAAAGGCATTAGTTGTTATTTTACCCTACGGGGTACGCTGTTTTGGATATTTTATGCTTCGCTTGACCAACCTAAAGTTAGATCTTAATCACCAACCTGAAGAATTAGAACAAGCTATTTTAGATAAACTGTCAATTAATGCTGATCAGTTAGTGAGTTTTAATGTGTTTAAACGTGGTTACGATGCACGTAGAAAAAATACCATTATTTTGATGTACACCATAGATGTAGACACTACGATTAACGAGCAATTGCTTGAAAAGTTTGTTGATGACAATAATGTAAAAGCTAGCCCCGACACTCATTATTATTTTGTTGGCGAAGCCCCAAAAACTTTAGAACAAAGGCCTGTAGTGATTGGCTTTGGTCCATGCGGATTATTTATTGGGTTAGTGTTAGCGCAAATGGGATTTAAACCGATTATTTTAGAGCGTGGTAAAGAAGTACGTGAACGCACAAAAGATACATTTGGTTTTTGGCGTAAAAAAGTATTAAACACAGAATCAAATGTTCAATTTGGTGAAGGTGGAGCAGGTACTTTTTCTGACGGTAAGCTTTATAGCCAAGTTAAAGACCCTAAGCATTACAGCCGTAAAGTATTACATGAGTTTGTTGAAGCTGGCGCACCAGAAGAAATTTTGTATGTAAGTAAGCCGCATATAGGTACATTTAAACTAGTCACCATGATTGAAAAAATGCGCGCCAAAATTATTGAATTAGGTGGTGAAATTCGTTTTAGCCAGCGTGTAGACGATATTTTATTTGAAGAAAATGAAGATAAACGCAAAGTGGTAGGGGTTAAGCTAGCAACAGGTGAAGTTATACATACTGAACATGTGGCGTTAGCTGTAGGGCACAGCGCCCGTGATACCTTTAAAATGCTAAACGATAAAAATGTGTACATGGTGGCTAAGCCATTTTCGATTGGGTTTAGAATTGAGCATGAGCAATCGGTTATTGATGATGCTCGCTTTGGTAAAAACGCAGGTCATCCTATTTTGGGCTCTGCTGATTATAAACTGGTTCATCACTGTAAAAATGGTCGTTCTGTTTACAGCTTTTGTATGTGCCCAGGTGGAACCGTTGTAGCCGCAGCATCTGAAGAAGGGCGTTTGGTAACGAATGGTATGAGTCAGTATTCACGCCATGAACGTAACGCAAATAGTGCGATTGTTGTAGGGATCGATCCTAAAGATTTCTCTTATGGTAGCGATAGTGACGAAACCGAAAATGTTTTAGCGGGTGTTGAATTACAAAGACGATTAGAAGAGTTTGCCTATAAACTCGGTGGCGAAAGCTATGATGCACCTGTGCAATTGGTTGGCGACTTTTTAGCCGGCAGAAAATCAGGCGAGCATGGTAGTGTTGAACCGTCTTACAAGCCAGGTGTTACCTACTGCGATTTAAGCGAAACATTACCTCCTTATGCAATTGAAGCAATTAGAGAAGCGTTACCCGCTTTTGAAAAGAAAATAAAAGGTTTTGCTATGGAGCACGCAACGCTTACTGCAGTTGAAACGCGTACTTCTTCACCTATTCAAATTACACGTGATAAAGAAACCTACCAAAGCTTAAACGTTGATGGTTTATATCCGGCGGGTGAAGGTGCTGGTTATGCTGGCGGTATTTTATCTGCGGGTATTGATGGTATTAAAGTCGCTGAAGCGATAGCGCTTGATATACTTAAAAGGCAGTAACTTATAAAGTTAGATAAGAACATCAAAATTATTTCTTTTGATGTTCTTTTATATTAGATAGTGAATGCTTTTGCCAAGGTGACAAAGGGAGTTGTTTTTGCATATTGTTCATGGTTTTCCATAAACTATTTAGCGATATGCGTTTAGTTAACCAAAATGGAATAGCGCCTTTAGGATCGGCAATAATCGTATATACAATATTAATATTTTGACGGTCAACCGGTGTAATCTTCCAATGCGCCTTTATTACTTCTATTTGAATCATCTCGTTATTTACATATTCACTCTCTTCCACATTATGTACTTCAATTTCAAGCGTTAGATCTTCATTTTGCCAGTACCGAGAATTTACTACCATGTACCTTTCAGTTATTGGCCAATAATTTTTGAATGAGGTAATAAATATATTTTCTTGAGGTGATATTTGTTTTAGTACATTGCTAGAGTGCGCGTTATCAAGCCATTGCGTAATGTTATCTGTGTCTTGTATAAAAAGAAGAAATCCAGCAAGGCTAGATTGAATAGCCGCCTGTGCTTTTATCTCAATTAAGTCGCTGCCTTCAATTTGTTGATAATCTACTTTGATGTTTTTATTTTCTTTCCATGTTTTCCAAGATGAATCATTTAAAGGCTCTGTTGTAAAATTTGAGGCTACATTTTTCGCAAAACTTTGCGAAGAAAAACATAAACTGATCACAAGAGATAAAATGGTTAAAAAACACAAAAGGGCGTAATTGTTTTTTACTTTGTTTTTATGAAGAATATAGATAACAAAAACCTTATATTTATTGCAATTAGCGCCATATTACACTATATTTCCGTGCTCATTTATTCCCTAGCCGGAATAAAATAAAAAATTAAGCAAGATATGGTTTTATTTAATAGATTTTATTCAATAAATACGGTGTCTACAAATATTAACATTGATAAAACTAAAGCAAGCGGCACTTAGTGTGTGTCGCCACTGTACAAAGGATATTTCATGCCAGTAATAACTCTTCCTGACGGCTCTCAACGCTCATTCGATAACGCAGTATCTATTATGGATGTTGCTCTTGATATCGGCCCAGGTTTAGCCAAAGCAACTATCGCAGGTCGTATAGACGGAAAACTTGTTGATGCGTGCGAATTAATTGAAAACGATGCATCTCTACAACTTATTACTAGTAAAGATGATGAAGGGCTTGAAATTATTCGCCATTCTTGTGCACATTTATTAGGCCATGCAATTAAGCAATTGTGGCCAAATACTAAAATGGCTATTGGTCCTACTATTGATAATGGCTTTTATTACGATGTTGATTTAGAAGAATCTATTACTGAAGACGATTTAGTTAAGCTTGAAAAACGCATGACTGAATTAGCGAGAACGGGTTATGAAGTTATTAAGAAAACCGGTTCTTGGCAAGATGCTTATGATGCGTTTACTGAGCGTGGCGAAACATACAAGTTAGAAATTTTAGACGAAAACATTGATCAGTCAGACACACCAGCTTTATATCATCACCTTGAATATATCGATATGTGTCGTGGTCCTCATGTACCAAGCATGCGTCATTGTCATCATTTTAAATTAATGAAAGTTGCTGGCGCTTATTGGCGCGGGAATTCAGACAATAAAATGTTGCAACGTATTTACGGAACAGCATGGGCTGATAAAAAACAACTTAAAGCTTATATTCAACGTTTAGCTGAAGCTGAAAAGCGTGATCACCGTAAAATTGGTAAAACATTAGATTTATTTCATTGGCAAGAAGAAGCGCCGGGAATGGTGTTTTGGCACAACGATGGTTGGACTATCTATACAGAATTAGAAAAATTTATTCGTGAAAAACTTCATGAATATGATTATGACGAAGTTAAAGGTCCGTTAATGATGGATCGCGTGCTTTGGGAAAAATCAGGACATTGGGACAAGTACGCTGAAAACATGTTCACAACAACGTCTGAGAAGCGTGAATATGCAATAAAACCAATGAACTGTCCTGGGCATGTTCAAATATTCAATCAAGGTTTGAAATCATATCGTGATTTACCATTACGCATGGCTGAGTTTGGTTGTTGTCATCGTAACGAACCATCTGGATCATTACACGGCTTAATGCGCGTTCGTGGTTTTACACAAGACGATGCACACATATTCTGTACTGAAGACCAAGTTCAAGACGAAGTAACCAAATGTATTCAAATGGTTTACGATGTTTATAAATCATTCGGTTTTGAAGATATCATTGTTAAACTATCAACACGTCCTGAAAAACGTATTGGTAGCGATGAAATATGGGACAAAGCTGAGCAAGGTTTAGCGCAAGCATTAACTGATTTAGGTATTACTTTTGAGTATCTTCCGGGAGAAGGTGCTTTCTATGGTCCTAAAATTGAATTTACTTTATTAGATTGTTTAGGTCGTAACTGGCAATGTGGTACAGTACAACTCGATTTTGCTTTACCAGAGCGTTTAGGCGCAACTTATGTTGGTGAAGATAACGAACGTTACACACCTGTAATGATTCATCGTGCTATTTTAGGTTCATTAGAACGTTTTATTGGTATTTTGATTGAAGAATACACAGGTAAATTTCCAACGTGGTTATCGCCAAATCAAGTTACTGTAATGAATATTACGGACAAACAGAGCGATTATTGCAAAAAAGTAGTAAAAAAACTGAAAGAAAGTGGATTTAGAGCAAAACTAGACTTGAGAAATGAGAAGATAGGCTTTAAAATCCGCGAGCACACTTTGAAGCGTGTTCCGTATTTGTTAGTTGTTGGTGATAAAGAAATGGAATCCGGCGAAATAGCAATACGAACTCGAAGTGGTGAAGATTTAGGTACAATGTCTGTTGATGCTTTTATTGAGAAAATAACGGAAGAAGTTAACTCAAGAGCATAAACAGGTATAATAATATTTTATAATCCATATATTACACTTACGTAATAAAATATGGGAACAAAGTTCTTTGGAGGAACATGGCTATTAAAGGTGGTCAACGAGGCGGGCAAAAAGAGCCAGCTCATCGTTTGAATGAATTAATTACAGGTACAGAAGTACGTTTGATCCGTTATGATGGCGAACCTGGAGGGATTGTTACTCTAGATGAAGCTATGAATCAAGCTGAAGAAGCCGGTGTGGATTTAGTAGAAATAAGCCCAACGGCACAGCCGCCGGTTTGTCGAGTGATGGACTACGGTAAGTTCTTGTATGAAAAAGCCAAAGAACAAAAAGAAGCTCGTAAAAAGCAGAAACAAATACAGGTTAAGGAAATTAAATTCCGACCTGGTACAGATGAAGGCGACTATCAGGTAAAACTACGCAGCCTGAAGCGCTTTTTAGAGGATGGCGACAAGATCAAGGTAACTTTACGTTTCCGAGGTCGTGAAATGGCCCACCAAGAACTAGGCTTAGATTTGTTAACTCGCGTTAAAAACGATTTAGCAGAACTAACTGTAGTTGAGTTTTTCCCTCGTAGAGCGGAAGGGCGTCAAATGGTGATGGTTTTAGCCCCTAAAAAATAGATAATATTTGGTCGTTAAAGTAATAAGTGAGCTTGCTGACTTATTCACCACTATTATCAGACACTGGTAATCCAGGCTTACAAGTAAAGCTTAAGTAACTAATTGTAAAATTAGCTAAATGAGTTTTCGCCTAGGTTACTTAAATTTGGCATCCAATGCGGAGTTAGTAAAAATGCCTAAAATGAAAACCAATAAAGGTGCTGCAAAGCGCTTTAAACAAACAGCTACTGGCTATAAGTTCAAACAAGCTGGTCTTCGTCATATTCTGACTAAGCGCCGTACTAAAGTTAAGCGTCACTTGCGTGCTAAATGCATGATCGCTGCTTCTGATATTAAATCAGTTAAAAAACTTTTACGTCACGGTTAATAGGAGATATAGAAAATGGCAAGAGTAAAACGTGGTGTACAAGCACGTGCACGTCACAAGAAGGTTCTAAAGCAAGCTAAAGGTTACTACGGTGCTCGTAGTCGCGTTTATCGCGTTGCTTTCCAAGCCGTAACTAAAGCTGGCCAATACGCATACCGTGACCGTCGTCAACGTAAGCGTCAATTCCGTCAACTTTGGATTGCTCGTATTAACGCAGCAGCTCGTCAAAATGGTTTATCTTACAGCCGTTTCATTAATGGTCTTAAAAAGGCTGCTATTGAAATCGATCGTAAGATCCTAGCTGACATTGCAGTATACGACAAAGCAGCTTTTACATTCTTAGTTGAAAAAGCGAAAGCTTCTTTAGTTTAAGATTGAAATGTTGATTAGTAGAAAGGACGCCTAGTGCGTCCTTTTTCTATTCTGTTTTGTGAATGATAGATAAATAGTTTTAGCCAATGTTATTTTTTCACATAGATATTATTCGCTACAATTATTTTATATTTAATATATGAAGGATTTATTGCCATGAGTCTTGCTGACAAAGTTTTAGCGGTAAACAATGATTTACCTATCCGTACTGACGCACCAGTACATAGTGGTAAAGTGCGTTCAGTATATTGGTTAACTGAAGCAGATAGTAAACGTTTAATAAAAGAGAAAGGCTACAACGTAGCAGAAGATACTGCCTTAGCGATTATGGTGATCAGCGACCGTATTTCAGCGTTTGATTGTATATGGAAGGGCGAGGGGGGCTTAAAAGGTGTACCGGGTAAAGGAGCTGCTTTAAACGCTATTTCAAATCATTGGTTTAAATTATTTAAAGAGAAAGGTTTAGCTGATAGTCATATTTTAGATATTCCACATCCTTTCGTATGGATTGTTCAAAAAGCCAAACCGGTAATGATTGAGGCTATTTGCCGTCAATACATAACGGGTTCAATGTGGCGTTCATATAGTAAAGGTGAACGCGACTTTTGTGGTATTGAATTACCAGAAGGTTTACAAAAAGATTCTAAGCTACCTAAATTACTTCAAACGCCTTCAACAAAAGGTATTTTGAAAGGAATTCCAGATGTTCCTGAAGCTGATGATGTAAATATCACACGTAAGAACATTGTTGATAATTTTGAAGCTTTTAATTTCAAATCGACTGACGATATAGCGTTATACGAAAAACTATTAACTGAAGGCTTTAATGTTATTTCAGATGCATTAGCTGAAATTGACCAAGTATTTGTTGATACTAAATTTGAGTTTGGTTACGTCAAAGATAAAGCCGGCAATGAAAAGTTAATTTATATGGATGAAGTTGGTACTCCTGATTCATCACGTATTTGGGATGCTAGCGAATACCAAAAAGGTAATATCGTTGAGAATTCTAAAGAAGGCTTTCGTCAGTTTTTATTAAACCACTTTCCTGATCCCGATGTTTTATTGAATAAAGAGAGAATGGTTGAAAGAGAAGCATTAGCAAAAAATAATGAGTTACCTGAATCGGCATTAATGGCTATTTCTGATACTTATACGGCTATTGCTGAGAAAATTACAAAGAGTAAAATTGTAATTTCTGATAATCCTAAACAAGAAGTTATTGATATTTTAAGAGATGAATATCAGCTGGTTGATTAGGTGAGCTAGCTTAAGTTTATTCTTATAACGATTAAAAAACCACATTCTATAATGTGGTTTTTTATTATTCCAATTTAAAATATTCTAGCGTTTATAACTAATAGGGCTAGTTTTTTATA
Organism: Pseudocolwellia agarivorans; assembly: GCF_002000085.1. Classification (GTDB taxonomy): domain Bacteria; phylum Pseudomonadota; class Gammaproteobacteria; order Enterobacterales; family Alteromonadaceae; genus Pseudocolwellia; species Pseudocolwellia agarivorans. The sequence continues at coordinate 46,929 of NZ_MUZU01000012.1, read as the reverse complement.
TTATCTAACGAGTGCAGTTCTTGCATAAGTTCGTCAGCTAATATTGTATTGTTGTTTGATTGTTCAATAGCATTTTTAGACTCATCAAGCATATCTGCTATGTTTTCTAAAATGTGATTAGTTTCGCCTACTTGTTGTTGCATTTGCGCTGTAACGGCTTCTGCCGCATTGCTACTGTCTACAGAAAGCGAATGAACCTGCCCTAAATCGGTGACAATATTTGATGTTATTTCTAGGCTTTCTTCAATACTTACTACAACAATTTTTTGTTGTGTGATGATATCATTTGAAATCCCCATTATTTTACCCATGCCTTCATGTATTTGTTCTGCCGACTCATTTGATATACTGGCTAAAGCTCTTACTTCGTCAGCAACAACAGCAAAACCTCTACCGTGTTCTCCTGCTCTAGCCGCTTCAATTGCAGCGTTTAGGGCAAGTAAGTTAGTTTGGCTGGCTATACTTTTAATGGCTTCTAATGATTGAGAAATCGTTTTATTGTTATTGGTCAAGCCTTCTAATAAGACGGTAAATTCAGAAATGTTTTTTTCGGCAGTAGTGATTTTTTCAGACAATGATTGTAATTGCTCTATGCTCATTGCACTTTTAGATGAGGTTTCTTGTGCTGAAGATACAGAGTTTGCTGATAAATCCGCCATACCAGAAGCTTGTTCAGCTAAGCGATTAATTAATTGGAAATTGTTTTCTATTTTGTCTAAATGGTTTAATGATGCTTGGTTAGTTAAGTGAGAGTTGGAAGAGAGTGTCGATATTTTTTGTTGGAAATTGTCAGCAATTAATTCATCAATTATTTTAGCTTTCGTTTTTAAAATTTCTAACTCTGCTTTGTCTATTGTTGTCTCATTAGGGGCGATTTTGGGTTTATTTAAAAAAGAGAGCATACATTATTTTCCATTTTATTATTTATCATATCGTTTAGGTTGTATTTTTTATAAATACTTTATTGATATTTATATCGGCGTGACAAACTTAAACATTAATTTATTCGTTTGTTAAAAAAGTATAGCTCAAATACCTATTTAAGTTTTAATACATCATAAAAGTATAATGTTTGCTAAAGAGTGTCTACTTTTAAATAAATTATTTTATATAAGTGAGAACATTTATTATTATGAAATTTCATTTCGATAATAGATTTATAAAAACGTTTTTCATCTTTTTATATGTAGTAAGTCGGTAATCATTTCTGAGAATGAAAACGGTATAATTGTAATTTGATGTAATTGCAGATGGAATTGAACTTAAGTCGTGTTAAATTAACCAATAAACCTTATTTAAGCGATGCCGTTGAAATATTTTTTCTCCATTCTTTTTATCTTTTGTCAGTACATCATAAGTACTTCTAGTTTTGCTCAATGTGAATCTGAAAGTGCTTTATGCGCACCTGTTGGTCAATGGAAATTATCAGTAGGTGTAGGAGCAGGAGTTTATACAAACCCTTTGTACGACAGTAAAAATATCCCATTAATTGTAGTGCCAAGTATTAGTTATTATGGTGAACGTGTTTTTTTTCAAAATAACACGTTAGGTTATACCTTAATAGAAGGTGAGCAACTAACCTTAAGTATTATTACTAAAGCAAACGTTGAAAAAGCTTTTTTTACTCGATGGCATCCTAAAAATATTTTTATCCCTAATTTATCTAACGACTTTGTAGAGTCTGTACCGAGTTTTGGTGCAAGTATTAAAATTAGTCCAGATAAAGTAAAAAAAAGAAAATGGGCATTAGATGCAGGTATACAGCTTAATTGGTTTGTATCTGATTCAATCAATGCAGAATTACAAATCTTGCATGATGTTAACAGTGTTTATGATGGCTTTAACGGTAACGTAGAAGTTTCAAAACTATTCGGTGTCACTGCTGAGTCGTCTTTAGAGTTAACTTTAGGCTTACAATGGAATAGTGCTAATTTAGTTGATTATTATTATGGTATTGATGATTCTGATTCGATTTATGAACGAGATTTTTTTGAAGGAAAATCGAGTATTAATCCTTATTTAAGTATTGGTTACGCATACAAACTCTCTTCAGATTGGATGTTTAAAACCTATCTAAAAAGGAAAAAATTAGACAGCAATACTTATTTGAGCCCACTGATTGAAGAACGCTATGTCGATTTAATGTTTGTAGGTTTTTTCTATGAATTTTAAAAAAATGTTTTTAACCTTAATCATGTTTCATTTAACGATTAGTAAAGTTGTAGCTCAAGACGAAATAACGTCGACCATATTACAAAGTTCTGAAGCATCAAGTGTTATTAATATGTCTATTTCACCTTCTATTTGTGTTGTAAAAACAAGGGGAGATCTTTGTCAAATGACAGCCTATGTTATGTGGCAAACAGGATTGGCAATCGATGCATGTTTATATCAAGACGATGACTTAATTACTTGTTGGGAAAAGAAGCGTCAAATTAAGAAAAAATTAGAATTGTCGTTAATTCAAGATATTATTTTTACCTTAAAAGACCAAGATAAAGTGTTGGCTAAACAGCATGTAAAAGTGAATGCGAGCAATTCAACTAAGTATAGAAGACGATTGCGATCGCAATGGAGTTTATTTTAATGAAGCACATATTATTAGTTGAAGATGATATGAGATTATCTAAATTAATTTCAACTTTTTTAGAGCAAAGTGGCTTTCAGGTATCTGTATTAAACCAAGGCGATCAAGCGATCAGCTATATTCAAAAAAACTCATTAGATTTAGTGATATTAGATGTAATGTTGCCCAAGCTTGATGGCTTTAGTATTTGCCGTAAAATTAGAAGTTCATTTGAAAAACCAATTATTTTTCTTACCGCTAAAGACAGTGACTTTGATCATGTATTAGGATTAGAAATAGGCGCTGATGATTATATTATTAAGCCTGTTGAACCCCATGTTTTATTAGCTCGAATAAATATGCTGCTCAGACGTAATGCAAACCTTAAAAAGGCGAACGTTGAACAGCTTAATTATGGGGGCTTATCTATAAATAAACCATCAAGAACAGTTATGTTAAATCAAGAAATTATTGATTTAACAAGTCATGAATTTGAATTGCTCTGGTTATTAGCACACCATGCTGGAGAACCTCAAAGCCGCGAATATATACATAAAAAGATGATAGGTAGAGAATATGATGGACTTGATCGCAGTGTTGATGTCAGAGTGTCTCGCTTACGAAAAAAATTAGGAGATAATACCGATAACCCAACTAAAATTTTAACGGTTTGGGGTAAAGGATATTTATTGAGTAAAACTGCATGGGATTAGTCAATAATTTTACCTGGGCTACCTCACTATGTAAGATTCAGAAGTGTTGCTTTTAAGGGATTGTATTGAATCGTTTATTTATTAATTTGTATGTTGTTATTATTTGCGGATTATTAGTCATTAATCTTGTGTCTGAACAGTTATGGTCACTTTACGCTAACGAAAGCGATGAAATTGTTAAGTCACAGCATTTTATCGAGTTATTACCTCATCTTATTTCTCCATCAGAACATGAAATTGAATTAGTCTCATCATCATTAAAAGTTCCAGTGAGTGTTATTCCTATTTCAGATGTAGCATGGTTAGACGAACAACTTAACCAGTTAAACTTAGGGCATTCAGTTGCTCAATACAATGAGCAAGACGATGTTGTGTTTTACGTCAAAGTGGCTAATGAAACACGTTTGTATCAAATAGGGCCATTTGTTAATCACCAAATATCACCTGCGGATGTGTATATAAAATGGATTATTCTTGCGTTTTCATATTTACTTTTAGCAGGAGTAGTTGCTATTTGGATAAAACCGTTATGGCGAGACTTACATCAGCTAAATACAATGGCTGCCGCGATTGCTGACGGTGAACATGAAGTTAAACTTATACCGCATTCAATATCGCCTATTAATCATATTGTTTTAACCTTTCATCAAATGGCTCATCGCATAAAACGACTTCTTTCTGATCAAAAGCACCTTGTTAATGCGGTTTCTCATGAACTGAGAACACCTTTGTCGAGGTTAAGGTTTGCTTTAGCTTTATTGCCTGCTGAAGACAAATTAGCCGTTAAAGAGATGGAAAAAGATATTAAAGAAATAGAAACGCTTATAGATGAAATGTTAGGTTACGCTCGGCTTGAAAATGTAAATCAACAAATTGAAAAGTCATCAGTAGACTTATCTACATTAGTTAATCAGCAGTTAAGTAAGTTGGTTTTTGTTCGTCCTCTTAATATCAGTAAAAATATTCCTACTTCACTTTTATATGTATGTAATGCCAAACTCATTGAGCGAGTTATCCAAAACTTATTAGTGAATGCGACGCGATATGCTAACAACACTATAAATATCTCATTAGAAACTGATACTAAAAAGTTACATTTAGTGATTGAAGACGATGGGGTAGGCATTGCTGAAAATGAAGTAAGTAAAGTGTTTAAACCCTTTTATCGACTTGAATCTCTCAGTGATAATAGTGAGACGAGTTCAGGTGCTGGATTTGGTTTAGGGCTAGCCATAGTGAAAAGAATTTGTGACTGGCACTTGGCTACATGTAAGGTAGAAAGGTCTTCTTTAGGTGGCTGTAAATTCATTTTATCTTTTCCATATCATCAATAGCGGTATATTTACGCGTAAATCATTAAAAACTCCTATTTTTACTACATTTTTTCATCGTAATTGTGTAGAATCGGTCTCCATTTTATTAATCAAATTAGTCTACCCAAAGCCTTAACTTTCCAGTAGGGTGCTTAGAGGAAATCATGAATTTAGACGATATTATCTTGCAGGCAGAACAAGCAATAGCTGCTGCTACCGATCCTGCTGCACTTGATCAAGTACGTGTTAACTTTTTAGGTAAAAAAGGTTTATTTACAGAGCAAATGAAAGGGCTTAGTAAATTACCAAAAGAAGAAAAACCTAAAGCAGGGCAAGTAATTAACATAGCTAAACAGCACGTTCAAAAATTACTAACTGAGCGTGGTGAATTATTACGTGCTGAAGTGATTAAACAAAAGCTAGCGGCTGAATCTATAGATGTAACATTACCTGGTCGTGGAAACGAGTTAGGTGGTTTGCATCCAGTTACTCGCACTATCGAACGTATTGAAAGCTTTTTTGGTGACTTAGGTTTTTCTGTTAAAGAAGGCCCTGAAGTAGAAGATGACTTTCACAACTTTGATGCGTTAAATATTCCTGAGCATCATCCAGCAAGACAAGATCACGATACTTTCTATTTTAATCCTAAGCTTGTGTTACGTACGCAAACTTCAGGTGTACAAATTCGTACAATGGAAAAAGAAGCGCCACCATTAAGAATTATTTCTCCGGGTAAAGTATACCGTAACGATTACGATCAAACACATACACCTATGTTCCATCAGGTTGAAGGTTTGATGGTAGATAAAGACGTTAGCTTTACTCATCTTAAAGGTATTTTACACGACTTCTTACATCACTTTTTTGAAGAAGAAGTTGAAATCCGTTTCCGCCCATCTTATTTCCCATTTACAGAACCTTCAGCAGAAGTTGATATTATGGGTAAGAATGGCAAATGGTTAGAAGTATTAGGCTGTGGCATGGTTCACCCTAATGTATTGAAATCTGCTGGTATCGACCCAGAAGTATACACAGGCTTTGCCTTTGGTATGGGTGTAGAGCGTTTAACTATGCTTCGCTATGGTGTGAATGACTTACGTTCATTCTTTGAAAACGATCTTCGCTTCTTAAAACAGTTCAAGTAGGAAAGCCAACAATGAAATTTAGTGAATCATGGTTAAGAGAGTGGGTTAATCCTGCTTTATCTTCAGATGAGTTGTCTCATCAAATTACAATGGCTGGCTTAGAAGTTGATGCTGTTGAACCTGTAGCTGGTGAATTTACCGGTGTACTTATCGGGGAAGTGGTTGAATGTGGACCACATCCTGATGCTGATAAATTACAAGTAACAAAAATTAATTTAGGACCAGATTTCAACGACGGTGAGTTAGTTGATATTGTTTGTGGTGCTAAAAATTGTCGTTTAGGGCTTAAAGTTGCTGTAGCCACTGTTGGCGCAGTTTTACCTGGCAACTTTAAAATTAAAAAAGCTAAATTACGTGGCGTACCTTCTCACGGTATGTTGTGTAGCGAATCAGAAATTGGTTTAGCTGATAGTTCTGACGGTATTCTTGAATTAGCGCAAGATGCTCCATTAGGACTGTGTGTTCGTGAATATTTAGATTTAGACGATGTAACTATTGATGTTGATTTAACGGCTAATCGCGGTGATTGTTTAGGCCTTAAAGGTTTAGCGCGTGAAGTAGGTGTATTAAATGGTTTAGCGGTTACTGAACCTGCTATTAATGATGTAGCGGCTACGATCACTGACGAGTTAACTATTACATTGTCTGCTGAAAAAGCCTGTCCGCGTTATTTAGGTCGTGTGATTAAAAATATTGACGTAACCGCTCAATCACCTTTATGGATGGTAGAAAAATTAAGACGTTGTGGTATTCGCTCAATCGATCCAGTAGTTGATGTAACAAACTACGTTTTATTAGAGCAAGGTCACCCAATGCATGCTTTTGATTTAGATAAAATCGAAGGTGGCATTAACGTACGTTTCGCTAATAAAGAAGAGAAATTAACCTTATTAGATGAAAATGAAGTCACGCTTTCAACTGAAACTTTAGTGATTGCAGACGATAATAAAGCATTAGCAATGGCAGGTATCTTTGGTGGTTTAAACTCAGGTGTTACATCTGAATCTAAAAACATATTCTTAGAAAGTGCTTTTTTCAGCCCATTAGCTATTTTAGGTAAAGCACGCCAATACGGTTTACATACCGATGCTTCTCATCGTTACGAGCGTGGTGTCGATCCGCAATTACAACTTGATGCGATGAATCGTGCAACTGAATTACTACTTGAAATTGTTGGTGGTGAAGCTGGTCCTATTACTGAAGCTAAGTCTGACGATAATATCCCTCAAGAAAAGCAAATCAGTTTACGTAGAGTTAAATTAGACTCTCGTATTGGTCACCACATTGGTGATAAACAAGTTGCTGATATTCTTACTCGTTTAGGTTTTACTATTAGCTTTGACAATGATGTATGGCAAGTTACTGTTCCAGCTTACCGTTTTGATATTAAAATCGAAGTTGATTTAATTGAAGAAGTTGCTCGTATATTTGGTTACAACAACATACCTAATGTTTCGCCTAAAGCAACATTAAGCATGTGTGCCAATAAAGAAGCTAACTTAAGTGTAAGCAAATTGCGTAATGCTTTAGTTAATCGCGGTTATCAAGAAGCTATAACTTACAGTTTTGTTGACCCTAAAGTTCAAGCCTTATTACATCCTGATCAAGAAGTGATGACATTACCTCATCCTATCTCTTCAGAAATGTCAGTAATGCGCCTAAGTTTATGGACAGGGCTATTACAATCAGTTGCTTATAACCAAAACCGTCAACAAAACAGACTACGTTTATTTGAAACTGGTTTACGTTTTGTTCCTGACGAGTCTGCTGAAAACGGTGTAAGACAAGACAACATGCTTGCCGGTGTTATTACAGGTCAACGTAATGAAGAACATTGGGATATGGAAAAAGCTGCAACAGACTTTTACGATATAAAAGCTGATGTTGAAGCATTACTTTCATTAACAGCTGATGCTTCGGCTTATGAATTTTCAAAAGCAGAAGTGAGCGCATTACACCCAGGCCAAACGGCAGGTATTTATCGTAATGGTGCTCTTGTTGGTTATGTTGGCACCTTACATCCTGAATTAGAACGTAAATTAGGCTTAAACAGTAAAACATTAATTTTTGAACTATTATTGTCTGAAATTTTAACAGCTAAAATTCCTGAAGCCGCTGCTATATCTCGCTTTCCGTCTAACCGACGTGACATCGCAGTAGTAGTAAAAGAAGAGGTTGATGCAAAAAAAGTGTTACAACTTATTGAAAAGGTTGGCGGAAATTATTTAATTGATCTAAACTTGTTCGATGTATACCGTGGTGAAAGCATAGAGCAAGGTTTTAAAAGCCTCGCGATAGCCATGATACTACAAGATGATGAGAAAACACTTGAAGAAAAAGACATTTCTGATGTTGTAAATCGAGTGGTAGATTCATTAAAAACTCAATTAAACGCATCACTGAGGGATTGAGCAATGGCGCTTACCAAAGCAGAAGTAGCAGAACATTTGTATGAAAAGGTCGGTCTTAGCAAACGCGACGCAAAAGATATGGTTGAAATATTTTTTGAAGAAATACGTGAGACGTTAGAAAGCGGTGAGCAGGTCAAACTTTCGGGATTTGGAAATTTTGATCTGCGTGTTAAAAGTGAACGTCCGGGTAGAAACCCTAAAACAGGCGAAGATATTCCTATCTCTGCGCGTAAGGTAGTTACGTTCAGACCGGGTCAAAAGCTTAAAAGTCGTGTTGAAGACGGTAACGGATAAGAAATTCGTTTTCATATACTTTTATAAAAGGCTGCATTATTGCAGCCTTTTTTATATTCGAATATATTTATCCCGAATTCGGGTTGTTTAGGTATCGGTTGAGTTGTTTTTACTTTCAATGATTGGTGTTACCGATTTTTTTGACATTTTATTTATTACTGAGCGTGTAGTGGTTTTTGTCAGATAAAAAGATAAATGACCCATTATAAGTATTAGTAAAGCAAAGCCTACGCCTGTTGTAAAAGCGGGTAAGTTTAAAGGAATAGCGAGCTGGTATTGCTCAAAGGTGGCTTGAACCATAGACTCATCAAATTCTGTAATAAAGTAATAAACTCGTTTAATGTAATCAGTTTCTTGTATATTAAATAAATGCGCTTGTAAATCTGATGCTCGAGTTGATGTATTCATAATGATCTCACCGGTTTCTTTAATAGAAGGTTCGCTGTTTAGTAAATACTTCTCTATCATCGTTTTTAAATTTCCGTCAAAATGACGGTTAGCAATTAGCTGGTATTCGTTTAATTGTAATAATGCTTCGTTTAAATGTCCTGATAGCCTTTGTGAATATTGCTGAATAAATTCAGGAAGTTGCACACCTACAATAAAAGTAAGAGTAAACAAACACCGATCAAAGAGTGTCGATAAAATTTTTAACATAGGTGTTCTCATCTTTAACTGATTAAACCGAATTCAGGTTAATTAAAAAGCTGGCTGATTTTTTAAGGTAATGTTCAATATTACTACTCAGCATAAAATGCTGTGCGGCAGTAGTAAAGCTTTCTCATACTAAACTCGCAGTATCCCATTGTACTGAAAACTCAAACACTATATGGTTAGCCCATTATTTTTTAAGGTAAATTAAATATGCGTCCAAGTCGTTTTAATGAAAATGAAGCCACAGAGATTAATTGGCGAGTAATTAAAATGTTACTTCCTTATATGATGGAGTTTAAAGCCAGAATAGCCCTAGCTTTACTGTGCTTAGTGTTAACTAAAGTCGCGAGTGTTTATTTACCTTTTATATTAAAAGATGTGGTTGATACATTAGATCAACAACAAGAAAGCAAGATTTACCTCGTACCATTTGGGCTAGTTGCCGCTTATGGCCTTGTTCGACTATCGATCGTTTTATTTGCAGAAATAAGAGACACTTTATTTGGTCGTGTAACCGAAAGAGCCATTAGACGCATTGGTTTAAAGGTATTTAAGCATTTACATGATCTTGATTTAGATTTTCATTTAAATCGTCAAACAGGGGGATTATCACGAGATATTGATCGTGGTAATTCTGGTGTTAGTTTTTTAATGCGTTTTATGGTCTTTAATATTATTCCCACCTTATTAGAAATCGTCATGGTTATTGGTATTTTATTTGTAAATTACGGAATATGGTTTGCTTTAATTACCGCAACTTCAATTACGCTTTATATCTTATATTCGGTGAAAGCCACTAACTGGCGTACTGAATTTATTAGAGAAGCCAACAAAGCTGACTCATCGAGTAACACGCGAGCAATAGATAGCCTACTTAATTACGAAACTGTTAAATATTTTACTAACGAAGAATATGAAGCTAAGGCCTATGATCATCAATTAGAAAATTGGGAAGAAGCTAAAAAGAAAAATCGTTTATCGCTCTTTGCTTTAAATGGTGGTCAAGCCATTATCATTTCAGTATCAATGACAGCAATGCTGGGGTTAGCGGCCTATCAGGTTACTTATGGGCACATGACTTTAGGTGACTTTGTTTTGATAAATGCATTTATGATGCAGTTGTTTATTCCTCTTAACTTTCTTGGCTTTATTTACCGAGAAGTTAAAGGATCTCTGGCGAATATTGAACATATGTTTGGTTTGTTATTAAAAACACCCAAAGTCAAAGATAAAGACAATGCTACAGAGTTGACTATTAATGGCGGACAGGTTGAGTTTTCAAATGTGTCGTTCGCTTATGATGAAAAAAGGCCCATTATAAAAAACATCTCATTTTCAATAAAACCGGGTCAAAAAGTCGCGGTTGTAGGTGAAAGTGGTTCAGGTAAGTCAACCTTAGTTAAATTGTTATTTCGTTTTTATGATGTGAATCAGGGGGAAATAACAATAGATAATCAGGCTGTTGATCAAGTTAGCCAGCATTCATTAAGAAAAAATATTGGTATTGTGCCTCAAGATACGGTGTTGTTTAACGACACCTTATTTGAAAACATTAAATACGGTAATACCAATGCGACAGATGCAGAGGTTGCAAAAGCGATAGAGTTGTCACATTTATCAAGTTTTATCGCGTCGTTACCCGACGGAGATCAAACTAAAGTAGGAGAGCGTGGTTTAAAGCTTTCTGGTGGCGAAAAACAACGTGTTGCTATTGCACGTACTATATTAAAAAATCCTGCTATTTTGGTGTTTGATGAAGCGACATCATCACTGGATAGTCATTCAGAACAAGCTATTTTACGTGCTATTCAAACGGTCGCAAAAGGTCATACGAGTTTAGTGATTGCTCATCGTTTATCAACTATTGTAGATGCCGACAATATTATTGTAATGAATAAAGGTGAAATTGTGGAAGAGGGCGACCATCAAACCTTAATCACTAAGAAAGAACATTATTACAATATGTGGCAATTACAACAATCTAGCTAATGTTAAGCCGAGTTCAGGTTAACTATTTAACTTTAATAAATATACGAATATAAAATGAATAAAGAACCCCGTGAAATATCACAAACACGACAATGGATAGAAGACATTATTGTTGGGCTTAACTTTTGTCCGTTTGCAAAAAAAGAACTGGTTAATGATACGATTTATTATTATTTATCTCATCAGAAAAAGCTTAAATTAGCTCTAACAGAGCTTTTTGAGCAATGTCATTATTTACAACGTAATATTCAAATTGAAACAAGCTTAGTGATATTTGATCAAGGTTTTAAGTCGTTTGAGCAATACTTAGAACTTGTGGACTATGCTAACGAACTGCTTATTGATTCAGAATATGATGGCGTATTTCAATTTGCGACTTTTCACCCTGATTATTATTTTGATGGCGTGGGTATTGACGATGCGGAAAATTACACTAATCGTTCGCCGTATCCTGTTATTCATATTTTAAGAGAAGAAAGCCTAACGCGAGTATTATCAACCTATAAAAATCCTGAAAATATTCCAGACAATAATATTGCTTTAGCGCAAAAAAAAGGCAAATCATATTTTGAACAAGTACTTAAAAACATAAAACAATCATAATTTTATTTTGAACCGTTACAGCTTCTAAACGGTTCTAGCTGAAACATAAACTAATAATAGGTATACTGCGTGACCCTAATATCGCAGCTTATAAATAGGTATTCTTTTTCGTGGAAAAAAATCAAATGATCAATGTGGGTGGTAACGTTGAAAGTGCAAAGCAAGGCCAATACTCAATAGATATAAAGTCAGTGCTGCAAGAAGCATGGAGTATTACTAGTCAATCAAGGCTCCCTATTATTGTAGGTATACTAATTTGTACCGTAATATCATTATTCATTGTATTTATTGCTAGTCAGTATTTAGGTGGAGTCGAAAATGCTCTAAAGGATATGAAAGCGCAGTACATTATTAATGTGTTAGTTACTTTAGCCGTTTCTCCTTTTATTGCCGGAATTGAAATGATGGGCGTATTTCATGCTGTAGGGTTAAAAACTCAGCCTAAATTAGTCTTTTCTTTTTTAAATAAAGGTGCTGTTATTGCTATATGTGCTTTGCTTTCATCAACATTATCATCACTTGGGTTTAATTTATTGATTTTACCTGGGATCTTTTTATTAGTAACACTGTCTTTAACTGTGCCATTAGTCATTGAAAAAAATATGATGCCAATTAAAGCGATTATATTAAGTGTTAAATCATTACGTTTTCAGTTTTTTAAGTTACTCGCTATTTATGGCATTTTATTTATGGCTTTATTACTGTCTACTTTTCCTCTGCTATTATTATTTAAGTCTGGCTTTGAAATTATTGGCGCAGCATTTTTATTATTTGCACTTACGTATTTAGCTCCTCTTTTTTATAACACTAAAGGGATCTTGTATCGCGAAATTTTTGGTGTGCAACTCAATGCGTCTGAAGGCCCAATTCAAGGAGATAGTGGAAATTTTTCTGCTTAATACTATATGGTAGATCAAACGAATCGAGCTTTACATTATTTTAAAGTAGCAAGCTGTTGGTTGTTAATAGGGTTTTTTATCGCGGCATTAATTGCTCCTTTTACGTTTATGAAACCACCTGTTGATACTTCAATTAAAAAAGCGCCTGACGTAAAAATTATCCCGATCGAAAAACCGTTGCATAATGTAAAACTGCCTAAGTTTTCTAAAATTAAAGATGTTAAAGAAAAAAAACGTACATTCTTTGCCTTTATTAAACCAGCGGTAGAAAAACAAAATAATAAGATCTTAAGTCAAAGAAATAAATTGTTAGCAATAAAAGAACGTTACTTAATCGATCCCAAATTAACTAAAGCAGACAAAAGCTTTTTGGCTAAATTGAGTCTTAAATACAAAAGTAAAACACAATTTGGTGTACTGGCACAAATAGATAAACTATTACTCAAAGTTGATATTGTGCCTATTCCTCTCGTTTTAGCGCAAGCTGCAAATGAATCAGCGTGGGGAACATCTCGTTTTGCTAGAATAGGTTTGAACTTTTTTGGTATGTGGTGTTTTGAAAAAGGCTGTGGCATGGTGCCAAGAAGTAGAAATGAAGGTGCTTTTCATGAAGTTGCCGCATTTAGCAGTGTAGAAGAAGCTATTACCAAGTATTTACACAATATTAATACCAATACCGCTTATAGCGTTTTTAGAACTATAAGAGGGCAGTTAAGACTACAAGAACTACCGTTAACACCAGAGATATTAGCCACAGGTTTATTGCCTTACTCTGAAAGAGGTACTGATTACGTGTTAGAAATTACCGACATGATCAGACACAATAGAAATTATTTTTAACTGTTATTGTATATACCCATGGCACCTCAAGATGCCGGATTTAGCCCGAACTTGAGGTAGTATGGATAAACATTCAATTATCTTCGCTACCACCTATTTATTACTGGCATGTTTTTTTATCAACATAAACGCTTTTATACCAAATGCATGAATGAATTGACCTATTTTATAGAAAGAATAAATGGTCAAATACGCAGGCTTATCGCTCCAAACCGAACCTAAGCACCTCTCTTGTAGGCTGGATATCTACTTTAATCACTAGTTGTTCAATTATTAAATAAATAACGATGTAATTGGCCATTTAAACAAGTATAAATGATCAATGGGGTATTGTGATTGGTATAAGTCATTCTTAAGTTCGTATTTGCAATATGCAGCGAATACCCATAAGTAAAAACTTCATAAATTTATTATCTTAATCTAAGTGTATTATTTTTTAGTTTCGGATATTGAATTTATTTGGTTTTAAAAAACAGACACTATTTATCTTGTTATAATACAAGTTTATGCTAAATAATTTTAAAGCCCTCCAATTTCTCTATCACTCTTCTTTTTTTTATTAATTTAATCTTTTGTTTTAATTTGTTTTTTTTATATTTTTATGTTGATTTTATATGTTTTTTTATACAGTTTTTTTTGATCAATGGTATTTAACTGATATTGACTTCTTTTAAATATACTGTAATTTACCTCCTTGTCAGATATCATATATTTGGCGGTAGTATCAAAATATCAAATAAAACAACTAATGAAAAAATCTTAAATAAATCATAAAAACTATAAGGATTTTAAAATGAAATATAAGATACCATCTACACCCATACTTACATTAGCTTTAGCCTCAGTTGCTTTTAGTTCATTGAGTTTTGCGCAATGTAATACTGCTAACCGAACAGGTGATCCTAACTGGGTTTACGATTCATCAAAAAATGATCCGGCTTTTTCTGCTATGCAACAGTGGAAAAACGCGGGAGTTCAAGGCGGTATTCCTTGTAAAGAATCGGTGCCACAGGCTGATATTGTATGGCCTACTAATACTATTCAAGGCATATTAAACCTTGTTGATGAACCTGCTGATAAAAAGCCTGTACATATACTGATTAAAAGCGGTACTTATTATATAACTGAACCTATCAAGATGAAAACAGGGGTTGTTTTACGTGGTGAAAGTAAAACAAATACAAAAATAATAGTTCGTTTAAAACATAAGTTTGAACGAAATGACCGTAAAAGATTTGCTTTTATTTTTGAAAATGTAGAAAACTCAGGTATAGAAAACTTAACCATTAAATATGAAGTAAAAGACGCAAATGGTACTTATCAACCTTTAGACCGTAATAATTATACTGAAAATTATACAACGGTTCCTGGCGAAGCATGGCCGTGGATTAATGATGTAAAAGTTAAAGCCTCTAACCCTAATAAAAAAAATCCAATTGCAGATGACGATTTATATGTTGGTTTTATGCTGTTTACGGGTAATACGAAAAATTCGTGGGTACAAGATACTCGCTTACTTGAAGCAGGTACCGATCCTATTGCCGCATATCCTAATACTCGAAACTTAACTTTCCGACACAATGATATTTACCGTTGTTATAACAAAGGTGGGGAAGGGAATTGTTATTATGATATTAGAGGTAAATACATATTAGTTGCAAAAGAGCGAGTAAGAAAAATTCGTCATGTTGCGGTGCAAAAAGGAGCAAGATTTAATGTGCTTTACAAAAATAACTTTGAAGTTGATGTGAATTTTCATGATGCAGATTTAGGTTATAACTTGATTGAAGGTAACTCAATTAAATTACCGCATGTACATTTTTGGAATAATATATCTACAGGTGCAGCAGCTCAACACCAACCTCCAGGACCTAATAACACAACGTATAAAAACTCTACTGACCACAAAAGAGCAGGTAAAAACAATGTACCTTGGTGGGGTTCTGTTTATAAAGTTATTACGTTTGATGATGTTAACCAAGTATCGGCAACGCCAGCACATGGAACTTTGTATCCAATGAAGTTTAATTAACACACAGCCCCTCTTGGTATAAGAGGGGCTTTTTAATTTCTGTGTGTTTTATCCCCCATCTTTTGTCAAATATCAAATTAATTTAATCGTTAATTTTTCAGCTGTTATTTAATAAATATTATATTTTGATTGAATGATTAACCTTGTTACTACACTGATATTTTTATTTATCCTATTGAATTATATAAGAGTTGCTATGAATAATATTAAAAAATCAACTTTACTTATTAGCTTTTTATCAATTTTTTTTACTGGTTGTCAAACGAATTCAGTGCAAAATTCGCCTGTAGAAACGCCTGTAGAAACGCCTGTAGAAACGCCTGTAGAAACGCCTGTAGAAACGCCTGTAGAAACGCCTGTAGAAACGCCTGTAGAAACGCCTGTAAGTACCAATGCCTGCGTTGATGCTAACCGTATAGGTGATCCTAATTGGGTTTATGATCCTACAAAAAATGATACTCGTTTTTCATCTATATCTATGTGGAAATTGGCTGGTGTAGAAGGTGGAATACCATGCAGCGAGTCCTTGGTTAAAGTGGCTACAAAATTTGTGTCTGATACCGACATAAACGCACTTCAAGGTAAAATTGATAATGCTACTATTCCTGAAAATAAAAAGTACGCTTTTGTTTTAGTTGAAAGCGGTACTCATTATCTTGATCAACCATTAAATATGAGATCAGGTATTGTTTTGCGTGGTGAAGATAAAAATAATACGATTATTATTGTGCGTTTAAATCATAAATGGAAAGAAAACGGGCAACGTAAAATATTCGCCTTTAATTTCGATAATGTAGAAAACACCGGTATCGAAAATTTAACAATTAAATACCAGGTAAAGGATTCAGCAGGTACTTATCAGCCAGTAGATCGTTATAATTATAATGAAGAAGGAGAATCCATCGCTAATGAAGCTTGGCCATTTAGAAATGAACAAAAATTGAATGTGATAAATCCTGATAGAGTAAACCCTATATCAGATGATAGTTTGTATGTTGGATTAGTAAAATTCGACGGTTCAACAAAAAATGCTTGGATGCAAGACACTGTAATACTTGAATCTGGTACCGATCCCGTTTGGATTGGCACGAATACAAGACACCTAACTTTAAGATACAATGATGTGTATCGTTGTTATAACAAAGGGGGAGAAGGGAATTGTTATTATGATATCCGAGGTCAATATATTTTAGTAACGAAAGAGCGAGTTAGAAAAATTAGGCACGTAGCACTGCAGCAAGAAGCTAAATATAATGTGCTATATCAAAACGAGTTTGAAGTAGACGTTAATTTTCATAACGCTGATTTGGGTTTTAACTTAATTGAACAAAACTCAATAAAAATCCCTTTCGTTCATAAATGGCATAATTTATCAACGGGTGGAGCTGATACACATCAAGCCCCCGGACCTAATAACCTCATCTATAAGAATGTGACGGGTCATAAACGTTCTGGGTATAATAATATCCCTTTATCAGACGTGCTATATGAAGTTATTACCTTTAATGAAGTTAATCAACGATCAGAAAAGCCTGAACATGGCACTTTATACCCTATGAGCTTTAACTAACAATATGAGCTCAAACAATAACTTTATTGTTTATTGAATAAGATTCTTGTTATTTTTGGTATTTTAAATTGATATAGCTAATTAGTTAAATAACCTAAATTCGGGTTAATGAATGTTAGCGAATTAAAAGCTTTATTTATTCAAATCTTAATATGTATCGTTACTCTCCTAAGTTATATTAGTCTCTCAACATTGATGTTTTTGTGTATAACCAAGGCGATTTTTTCTATCTAATAGCGGGCTATTAGATAGAAATTCAACGAAGTTAGGCGTAAAAATAGCTTTTTAAGTAACTTTGCTTATCTCGAGTTGAGGTTAAATAGTAACGTTACATATTGCACTTGCCTTAACATCAAGGTAGCCTCCTTAACTGATATTCATTCTTTTGCATAAGTTTATATGGAAACAAAAACAGCGACCGCCAATTTAACAGAGATACTTGCTAAAAAAATACTCAGCTCAGAATACAAAGAGAGAACTCTTTTACCCAGTGAAAACGAGCTAGCTAAAAGTTTCAAGTTGTCACGTACAACTGTTCGTAGTGCTTTACAAGCTTTATCAGCTAAAAAAATGGTCACTATTATGCCTAAAAAAGGGAGTATTGTTAACGCGAGTGAAACGTGGAATTGGCTCGACCATGACATTCTTGGCTGGCTTAGTAACATAGAAGTAAATCATAATGACACTTCTCATTTAATGGCCGCACGTCTTATTTTTGAACCAAATACTTCAGCACTAGCCGCACTCAATGCAACAGCTATAGACCTGCTTCATATGGAAGAAGCCTGTAATGAAATGCAAAAGGGGGTTGAGCAAGGAGACCGAGGCTTATTTAATCAAGGCGATATTAAATTTCACCGGGCGTTATTAATCGCATCTCATAATCCTTTTATGATAGCTATTGGTGACGTACTTTCTAAAGGGTTAATATTATCTTTTAATCGTACAATGGATGAAAACTTGCCAGAAAGTATGCCTGCAATTGCTGATCACATTAAGTTGATGGAAACTATACGTTTACGCCAACCAGATGAAGCCAAAGAGCAGACAAGAGTTATTGTATTAAATGCTATTCGTAAAAGGCAAGAAACGGAACCTAATTATATTCCACATATAGGTTGAGTTGTTTAACTACCTAGTCGTTAATAAAATCGATTGGGTTATTATCCTTATTTGTTTTTTACCTTCATCCACAGAGCTATATTGTATAAATCACGTTAATAACTTTCGGTATTACTTATCGAATGTTATTTATTTCCCATCTATTTTTAATCTTCCCCTTAACACTTTTTATACTAAAAACCTTCATCTTTTTGAAATTTAAATAATATAAAACAAACAGATAGAAAATATAAAAAAGTTCTCAGTAACATGCTGCGACTCATATGTTAAATACACTTGTCTTTTTAAATATTGACTTTATTTTGCGATAAATATATCTTGTAATACAAGGTGTGGATTTAAGTAATACAAGGGTGGTTAATGGCTGTTAATTGGATCTCTGTAGATTGGGGAACAACAAACTTTCGGGCTCATTTAATTGGGGAAAACGGCGCAGTTATTGACCGAATTTATGCTGAAAAAGGCTTTATAAGTATAGCCGCTGAAGGCTTTGAACAGGTGTTGGTTGATTTATTGATGCCTTGGTTTGAAAAGCATAGTCAAGTGCCTGTATTAATGGCTGGTATGGTGGGGTCAAAAAATGGCTGGAAAGAAGTTCCTTATGTAAATACGCCGTTAAATATTCAAACATTATCTACAGGTTGCACTCTTTTTTCTCTGTCTAGAGGTAATAAAGTGCTTATTATTCCAGGTGTTTGCCATAACGATATTCATGATCGTCAGGATGTTATGCGTGGAGAAGAAGTTCAAGCATTTGGCCTGGCAGCTAAACTTAACTTAAATGAGTTTGATGCTATTTTTCCTGGTACACATAGTAAACATGTTCAATGGCAGACTAATGAGTTAACAAGTGTACGTACTTATATGACTGGCGAGCTTTACGCCTTATTAAGTGAATATTCTATATTAGGTCGGAATTTAGTTACGCAAACTCAAGATATTGATTTTAAAGTTTTTTCAAGTGGCGTAATGGCTGGCCACTCAATGTCATTAAGTCATGCTTTGTTTATGGCCAGAACGCAGGCTTTATTTCATAAAGTGCCAGAGAGTTTAGTGCTCTCGTATCTTTCAGGCATATTAATTGGCAATGAGTTAGCTGATTTAACCTTTACCAGTACGGTCTATATTGTTGGAGATAATAAGTTATCTGAACTTTATGTTAAGGCACTAAATATTTTAGAACATAACGCCATTTCAGTAGATTCAGATCAATGTTTCTTGGCAGGTATGGAAAAAGTTTTTCAAATTTATCACAAGGATCTCCTATGACAACTGAATCATTAAATTACCAAGTTGCATTTAAATCATTACCTTTGGTTGCAATTTTACGTGGTGTTAAGCCTGATGAAGTGATTTCTATCGCACAAACTTTATTTAATGAAGGGTATCGGTTTATAGAAGTTCCTTTAAATAGCCCCGATGCATTAGTGAGTATTACTAAACTTGTTGATACTTTTGGTGATAAAGCTTGGGTAGGGGCTGGCACAGTAACGAGTATGAAACAACTTGATGACGTTATTGAAACAGGCGCTCGTCTTATTGTTACACCTAATACTAATCCCGCTATTATTAATAAAGCGGTTAATGCTGGTTGTGTTGTTATGCCCGGCGCTATGACGGTAACTGAAGCGTTTTCAGCGATTGATGCAGGTGCAGAAATTGTTAAATTATTTCCGGGTGAAATGCTTACTCCGTCAGTTGTTAAAGCATTACGTGCTGTATTACCTGCTAATATTATGTGCATCCCTGTAGGCGGGATTTCTGCAGATGCAGAGCAAATGAAAGGGTACTTGAGTGCAGGTGCTAATGGCTTTGGTTTGGGGTCAGGTCTTTATCGACCGGGAATATCTAGTGAGCAAATAACGTTAACGGCCAAAGAGTATGTTGCATCTTGGCAGAATGCTTCTGAGCAGATGAATACGGCTAATTAACCAATAAAAACTGATTTATTATGATGATGGTTAAAAACACCATCATAACGAGGATATAAATATAATGAGTACTAAACAAAAAGTGGCTTTGATCACAGGTACTAGTCAAGGCATAGGCCTTGCTATAGCTGAAGCTTTTTTAGCTCAGGGTTACATCGTTGTTGGTTGTGGGCAAAGACCTTTTAGTGCAATTGACAGCTCATCATTTCAAGCACGTTATCCGGATCAATACTTTTATCGTCAATGTAATATGTGCAACCTTGAAGAAATAGAGCAGCTAGTTAATTACACGCAAGAAGCGTTTGGGCGGTTAGATGCTGTTGTTTCTAATGCAGGCAAAAATGTGTTTTCTGGTGTCGATTGTTCATTAGATGATTGGAATAAGAATTTTGATCTTAATCTTCGTTCTCATTGGTGTTTAGCCAAAGCTTCTCGTCATGCATTAACCGTTAGCAAGGGCGTTTTTTTGGTAATGACATCCAATCATGCTTTTAATAGCTTACCGGGTTGTGCACCTTATAGTATCAGTAAACATGCATTAGTAGGTTTAGTTCAAAGTATGACTTTAGATTGGGGTAGAGATTTTAGAACCGTAGGTATTGCACCTGGTTTTATTGATACAGAAGGCAATCAAGATTGGTTTGATAGCCATGATGATCCTGAAGCAATTCGAAATAAAACTATTGCTCAACATCCCGTTGGTTATATTGGTAAACCGCAAGATGTTGCGGAACTTTGTTTATTTTTAGTCAGCGATAAAGCTTCGTTTATTGCCGGTACGACTATTGTGATTGATGGTGGTCGCAGCGCAGTGATGGCTGATGAATAATTACCACGCTATTAAAAAATTTGATACACACTGCTCTTTAGGGGAATCCCCTTTATGGCATAAAGCTACATCGACACTTTTTTGGTTAGATATAGAAGAACAACAGCTATTTAGTTATCAATCATTGAGTCATCAATCCGAGCAAGCGTTTAAGCAAATAACACTGAGTGCCAAGGTTAGTTTTATTGCAGAAACTAACGATCCAGAAGTATTAATAGGTCTAGCAGGTTTCGGTATTGTGCTGATTAATATTAACAGCCATAAAATTGATTGTGTGCAACCTTTTCCTGACCATGAAGGGATTTCGAATCGCGCTAATGACGGCGGCATTTCACCTCAAGGACACTTGTTTTTTGGCACTATGGATAATGAGGCGAGAAATAATAACGGTTCACTTTACGCTTTTGATGGCAGGTTACAGTGCCTTGAAAGTAATATTTTGGTGCCTAATCTTTTTGCCTTTATTGATGATAGTAAGTTCTTTTTTGCTGATTCATTAAATAATCAGATTGAGCATTGCACACTTGAGCACGGTTTATTAGAAAACAGCACAACGAATAATAAAAAATTAACTCGACAACATTGGGTATCAACGCCTGAAGGTGTTTTCCCTGATGGCGGTTGCCTAGATAAACAAGGCGGACTTTGGTCGGCACAATGGGGCGCGAGCCAAGTGGTTCGATACTCGCTTCAAGATAAAACGATAACCGATATTATTCACCTACCAGAGCTTCAAGTAACGAGTTGCTGTTTTATTGGTGAAAATCTTGATCAGTTATTTATAACCACAGCTGCAGAAGGACTTAAGTCATCTCAGTTTGGTCATGGCTATATTTGTGAGCTGCCATTTAACGGTCAGCCCATACATCATTTTGATACATCATTTCTAAGGAAAAACACATGAGTAATTGTAATTCTTGCGGTGGCGGTTGCGGCGCTCAATCTCACCATAACGACATTTTAAAAGGCGATAGCGGAGCATTAAAACGCGCTTTATATAAATCGATGGGACACACAGATTCACAATTACGTAAGCCTGTTATTGCGGTGGTAAACAGTTACACCAATGCAACAGCTGGCCATGTTAATTTAAATGATGTAACGGCTAACGTTATTAAAGGTATTGAGGCGGCCGGTGGTGTTGCTATGTCTTTTGGTACTATAGCACCATGTGACGGTATTGCTGCGGGTCATTTAGGTATGCGTTTCGTTTTAGCTGCTCGTGAAGTGATCACAGCTTCTATTGAAGTTATGACACGTGCTCATAATTTTGATGCGATTGTTTTAGCTGGCTCGTGTGACAAAATTGTACCGGCTATGTTAATGGCTGCTGCGCGTTTAGATATTCCAGCAATCATGGTGAATGGTGGTCCAATGTATCCTGCTGAATATAAAGGAAAACATTGGGATGGGAATATTGTTTCTGAAGCTATTGGTTGGAAAAAACGTGGCTTAATTGACGAAGAAGAATTTCGTAAAATTGAAGATATTGCTGAACCAGGTCCAGGGTCTTGTACCATGTACGGAACCGCAAATACTATGTGTTGTTTGGCTGAAACTTTAGGCATGATGCTACCTGAAAGTGCAACCGTACCGGCTATTTCTAAAGACCGCATGGCGATTGCTTATGCAACAGGTAAGAAGATTGTTGATTTAACCCATAGAGGTATAACAGCACGTCAAATTATAAACAGCGACTCTATTTATAACGCTATTTGTTTGCTAGTTGCTACGGGTGGTTCAACTAATGCTATTTTACATTTACAAGCACTACATCATGAAGCTGGATTAGGTAAATTATCATTACAAACGTTTGATGAAATCAGTCGCAAGATTCCAACTATTGCTTCCATTTATCCGGCGTCAGAATACGACATGATCGATTTCCACGAAGCAGGTGGGATAGCGGCGGTTGAGCGCGAACTAAGACCATTACTTAGACTAAATGCCTTAACTGTTGCTGGTACCAAAGAAGAAACATTAAATACCGTTGCAGACTCAACAAGACGTGAAGTTATTCGTCCATTATCTGATGTGTTTAATGCTGAAGGTGGTGTAGCAATACTACGTGGTAACTTAGCTAAACTGGGGGCAGTAATTAAACCTGCTGCTGTACCTGAACACATGTTTAAATTTAGTGGTCCAGCGGTGACTTTTGATTCAGAAGATGAAGCGGTTGCAGCAATTATGGAAGGTAATATTGCTAAAGGTAGTGTATTAGTTCTTCGTTATGAAGGGCCAAAAGGCGGACCGGGTATGCCTGAAATGTATGAGCCAATGAAATATTTAGAAGGGATGGGCTTATCTGACCATTGCGCATTAATAACAGATGGACGTTTTTCTGGTTCAAATAGGGGCTTATTTGTTGGTCATTTATCACCTGAAGCTGCGGATTGCGGCATGATTGCACTTATTGAAGCAGGTGATGAAATTAGTATTGATATTGAGACACGTGAATTAACCTTACATGTTGAAGATGCTGTACTAGAAGAGCGTAAAAAATTATGGAAACCTGTAAGAAAAGAAGTCCCTAGAGGGTTTTTAGATATTTACCGTGACCGTGCCGCGTCAGCAGCCGAAGGTGCAGTGTTAACTTAATAGAGAGGATGATCTATGAACACTAATTTAAAAACACAGGTAAAAAAACCTCAAGATATTTTTGGTATTAATCCTATTGCTGCAATGCCTTTTACTGCAGAAGGCAATGTTGATTTAAATAGTTTTAAAACTATGCTTGAACACCTGATAACCACAGGTTGTTATGGTGTTACGTTATTCGGTATCGCTAGTGAGTTTTATAAACTTAACGATGCTGAAAAAGCGCAGTTAACGGATATTTTTATTAGCACGTTAGCGGATAAAAATATGTATCGATGCATTTCAGTGACTGAACATTCAACAGAACTTGCGGTTAAACAAGCAAAAATTTATCAAGAAGCAGGTGCTGATTGCTTAATGCTTTTACCGCCGTTTTTCTTAAAACCTGATAATGCTCAGGTAAAAGAACATATCTGTGCAGTATTACAGGCGGTTGATGTTCCAGTTTTAGTGCAATATGCACCAACTGAAACAGGCGTGCCTATTCCTGCAGAACAGCTAGCGGAAATATCGAAAGAATTTCCTAATGCGGTATTTAAAATTGAGTGCAATCCTCCTGTTGAATACATACAAGCGTTGTTAACGTTATTGCCTGATGCGGTAATACTTAATGGGTATGCAGGTTTATACATGACAGATGTGCTTTCTGTGGGTGGAAAAGGGGTTATGCCCGGTTGTTCATTTACCGAAGTATATATGAGCATTTATAAGCTATGGATAGCTGGAGATCATGAGGCTGCAAACAGTTTACATCAGCGTCTTTTAGAATATATTCGTCCTTGGATGGAAAGTTGTGAATATATTATTCAAGTTGAGAAAACCATATTACACAAACGCGGCATTATTACCGACGATTATTGTCGTAAGCCGAACTTTGCTTTATCTCAAGATGATGAATCGATAATTAACGAATTTTTAAAAGATTTCGATAATATTTTAAAAGGTGCATAGCGAAAACCTCGTGGTTATTAGTGTTTTAAATTGCATAGTAAACTTCAGCTTTAAACTATCTTATCTTATATCTGATGTAAGATAGTTTGATGCTGTAGCTGAAAATCAAAAGGTTAAGTAGATGAAACGTATTTTCAATAGACTGGTTTGGTTTATATTAGCGGTCGGTATAACAGCGGCTAAAAGTAATGCTGAATCTGAAAACATCGTAGAATACCCTATTAAGGTTATGGAAAGCTTTGAAGAAGGGCTCCCTAATTATTGGTCTGCTACTGGTGCTGGCCTTCAACTTGATAGTAAGCGCATGAAGCATGGCAAATATGCTTTAAAATGGGATTGGCAAGGAAATGATGCCATTACGGTTCGTACACCTATCGGTTATAGAAAACCTAAAGATCTCTCTAAAGTTCCATCTACTGGCCGCTTTAAGTATTTAAAAGCGGGCCACAGTACTTACGACGCTAAAAAAGTACTGGAAACACCAAGAGGCTTTTTCATGTGGATATATAATGAAAAAGCAACTACTCAACGGCTAAGCTTAGAATTTGGCCGTGGTAATGACGTTGACGTAGAGTTTGATCTGCAATTAGGTTTTACTGGCTGGCGTACTGTTGCTATCAACTATGATCGAGGCGACATGCAAGGTGTTCCTCATCCTGATATGGACACCCTAACAATTCGAGCACCATCTACAGGAAAGGGGGTTTTCTATTTTGATACTGTAGGCTTATCCGTCCCCATGAATCCTAAAACGGTTGGCCCAAACCCTCAATTACCTAACCTTGATCCTCATGAAAGATTAGTTTCAAACTATGATCATAAAATGATGATGTTCCATGGCTACAAACCTTCGTTTCAATTAAAAGAATTAACTAAAAACCGTTTAGCGCAAGTGAATGGCTTAACTGACAAAACAGAAGAATTTATATTTCCTAATTACGAAAGAAAAGCATTTGCTAAAAAGTCTATTTCGTCTATTACCAAAAAATTCAATGAATTTGAAATTACACGCGAAGGTGACCAAATTTATGGTAAGCCTTTGGTGAAAACGAGCCTTTTCCCCGAGTTTTTTGTTGAAACAGGTTTAGGTAAAAAGCTGAATAAAAGTGTAATGGAATGGCGCTGGGACTTTAATAATTTATTGATAGACATTGCTAAACATTATAGGGCTTCATCCTCTAAAAACGATAAAGCTAAACTAGAAAACATGTTTATTGATTTATTTGATTATGGCATTGAACAAGGTTTTGCAGAAGGTGCTGGACTTGGCTGGGTTCACCATTATGCTTATGAGATTAGAGAAATAGGTCCAGCATTCTTATTGATGCGCGATGTTCTTGCAAGACACGAGCGTTTAGAACAAGCGATAGCCACCATGAAATGGTTTTATGGTTTTGGGCAAGTTTACCGTGAAGATGTTGTTTACGGCGTTGAAGGCAGAAAGGCTGCAGATGCTGATGATACTCAAGGTTTTTTACTGCCTCGTTTATATATGGCATTAGCCATGAAAAACTCACCTGAAAAAATTCGTGATTTAGAACATTACTCATCCTACTTTTCAAATATTACAACGGCTTATGCACCCGCGCTTGATGAAGTATTTAAGCCTGATGGACTTACTTTCCATCATGGCGGACATTCACAAGGCTATGGTGGTAGAGCTGTTAAAGCTGCAGCTGCCGTATTGTATTTATTGAATGACACGCCTTTTGAAGCAAAAGAAGCAGCTTTTTGGCGAATGAGAAAAATTACCAATACGCTATTTGATACCTTGTTTACGAAGGAATATATAGGTGGAAAAGCTTTTACTAATACACGCTTTACTAATTATACTTTTGCTTCAACTATGTATGATTTACCCGCGTTAATTGCCCTTAGTGCGCCAACATTTGATGCTGAAATGGCAGGCTTATATCAAAACCTTTATAACAATAAAAAAAGCACTAATTCGTTTGATAAATACTGGTTAAATAAACTTAAGCAAGCAGGGGATATTGGTGATTATAACTATGCTCCTAGTCGCATTTTACCTTATAGCGCATTAGCTACGCTTAGAGATAATGACAACTGGATGGCGACTGTGCGTGGTCACAGTAAATATGTTTATCCTTATGAAAGCTGGGGTTGGTTTGCTTATCCAACATTTATTGGCTATGGCTATTTAGATGTTTCTTATCCCGATCATTTAGACAGTACACAAGCGGATAATAAATCAACGTGGCATAAAGGTTACGATTGGCACCGTTGGCCTGGAGTTACCTCAGTTAATGTACCTTACGAGCAAATTCAAACACAGCCAGGTCAAGTTAAAGACGAAGGTGGCGAATACCCGTTCTCAGACCAAGCTTTTGTGGGTGGCGCTGAATCTACTCAGGGCAACGCCGTATTTACCTTTCCTTTTAAAGGCCATGACATGTTTGGCTTGCAAGGTTTCACGGGTATTAAATCTTACTTTTTATTTAAAGACTTTATTGTTGCGATAGGATCAAATATTAAAAGTGATATAGCTCAACATGCAGTAGAAACCACTATTTTGCAAAACCCTTTTCTTAAAGGTAATAGTAAAGGAAAAAATATAGGTAAATTGACTTCTAACCTACTTGATGAAAAAACCTTTCCTTATACTAAAGCAATATCAGACAGTGAGCCTTTGTGGATAGTTGATAGTCGTAATACTGGATATTACATTCCACAAATACCTAATGGCACTCAGCTTGTTATGCAACGTACAGAGCAAGCCAATCCTGATTATAAAAACCTACAAACAGTAAAAGGTAACTTTACTACCTTGTTATTCGATCATGGCGTAAAACCTAATAACGCTAACTATGAATATGTGGTTATGCCGAGTAGTACTCCTGCTGATATGAAGCGCTTTACAAATGGCATGAAAGTTCAAAATAATCAGCTTCCTTACCGTGTACTACAACAAGATAAAAATGCTCATATTGTTGAGTCACCTAAAAGCTCAACGACAGCTTATGCGGTATTTAATGGGCAGGGCAAATTACCCCAAGGTGTGGTAAGTAAGGTAAACAGACCGGCCACTTTTATCGTAAAAGAAACGAACAAGGGGTTACAGTTATCGGTTGCTGATCCAGATTTAAATATTTATGACGGGCAAGACGATTTAATGCCTGATGGCAGTCGCGTTGAGTTATCTATTTATAATCGCGAATGGTTTTTCTGGCCAAGCCGAACCACTCAAATTCGCCTGACTTTACGTGGTCAATGGAAAATTGATCAGCAGTTAAAAGAAATTGAAACCGTTAAGCAAAAGCAAGCCAAAATTATCAAAGCTAATTCAACTGAAACTGTTATTGAATTTGATTGTAAAGATGGTTTAACGGCGGAAGTTTTGTTGTCTAAGGTTGCTCATTAAATAAATTAACATGCTACCCACCAACGATAATTTATGTGTCCGTGATGAACATTCTTATGTCATCACGGGCATAACAAACGGGAATACACCAAATGCACATGCTTAAATTACTTCTTTTAGCCCCCTCATTAGCACTAATACTTAACTTGTTTTTTAGTGGAAATGCGCACAGTGAAAACGTAGTTAAACACCCTTTAAAGAATACTCAACTAGGCGATCCTGGTTGGGTATTTGATGAAGCTAGGGCTGACCCTCGTTACCCAGATATGGTCGAATGGGCAAAAGCGGGCGTAAGGGGAGGGATTCCTTTACGTCATACAACCCCTATCGTAAAAACAATCCGCCCAGGTACTGATAATATTCAAGCAGCTATTGATAACGTAAAAAGCGCAGGCGTTATTATTTTAAAAGCGGGTACTTATACCCTGAATACTCCTGTGTATTTAAAGTCTAATATTATCCTTAGAGGTGAAACAGGTAACCCTAACGATGTGATGATTAATATTAATTTTCGTCAAAAATGGGAAGGTTGGGCGTCAAAACGTTATGGTTTAGTGATGCATGACGTTAAAAGTGCTGGAATAGAAGATGTAACCTTGTTTTACCTCGTACCTAATTTAGAACCCAAAGATAATACGGGTTATAGCGATAAGTGGGTTCAAGGGGTTATGAATAACGATGTTGACCGAGACGACTTATACGTAGGCTTAATCAAAATGTCGGGCACTACATCTGATTCTTGGGTTGATAATTGTAGATTGTTGGAGTCAGGCACTGATCCAATACTCACTGAAAAAACTACAACGCATTTAACCTTTCGTGACAATTTTGTTGATCGAGCTTACAACAAAGGTGGACGAGGAAATGCTTACTTTGATATGCGAGGCCAATATATTTTAGTAACAGGCAATATCATTAAACGCATACGTCATCTTGCTATTGAAATGGGCGCTAAATACGTGGTGGTAACTAACAACCATATTGAAGTTGATGTTAATTTTCATCAAGGGGATTTAGGCCATAATTTGGTTGAAAACAATACCATTAGAGTACCTGAATGGCATAGAGCAGATGCTAATCATAACAATTGGAAAGTTTTTGCAACGGGTAACTCGCGCCAACACCAACCAGCGAGCAGTGAAAATATGCTCTATAAAAACATAACAGATTTAAGAGGCGAGGGAGCTAAATATTCTGATCCAAATGTAGTGTATGCCGTATTAAAATATAGCATTGGCGCTTACTCTGAAAAGCCGCCAATTCATGGAACATTTTATGCTATTAAAAAAGAGGAAGCAGAATAGTTAGCTCAAGTTAATTACTCCAGAACCTGAAAATAACAAAAGCAGATACCGAATGAGTATCTGCTTTATCTATTTTAAAATTAAGCCGTTAATAAACTGCTATTTTTACGTATGTTTAAGATGAATTAAGCTTGAGGTTTAATTAAGTACTTTTCACCTGTCGCCTGTTTAGAATAATCAGCTATATATTGTAATTGTAATACCTCAGCTAATGACACTTCATGTGTGTAGTGGCTAGCAAAGGTAGTGGTAATTTCATCTGCAACACGTTTACGCATTGTCATTACTGTTTCAGCACCTAACTTGCCTAGCGCATTGAATAATAAGAATCCACTAACAGCCCAAGCAAAACCGAAGTTACGATTTAGTGTAATAGGGCCACGGTTTAGTGCGCCATAAATGTAAACCTGTTTGAAAGTATCAGAGCCATAAACACTGTGCTCTTTCATATCACGCGCAGCAGCAACTTCCATACAATTAAGAATATCGCTGGTTAACTGGCCGCCACCAATAGGATCAAAGGCAATCGTTGCACCTGTTTCAATAATCGCTGTTGTTAAATCAGCAAGGAAAGATTCGCTACTTGAATTAATAACATATTTAGCGCCCATATCACGTAACAAGGTTTCTTGTTCAGGTTTACGTACAATGTTAATTAAATCGATGCCATCAGCAATACAAATACGATTTAACATTTGGCCAAGGTTAGATGCCGCTGCCGCATGAATAATCGCTTTATGACCTTCAGAACGCATTGTTTCAACCATGGCTAATGCGGTAAGTGGGTTAACAAAAGAGGAAGCACCTTCTTTAGCTGTAGTGCCTGCTTTTAATTCTAAACAGTTTTGTACATTGGCACATATAAATTTACGATACGATCCACCGCCAATTACAGCCACAGTTTTGCCCATCAATGCTTGTGCGGCTGGCGATGAGCCTGCTGCTATAACCGTTCCTGCGCCTTCATTACCTACGGGTGTCGCTTTACCAACACGCGTTTTAAGTGCTGGCATAAATTTTTCTGGAACATTTGCAGTAATGACTGGGCTTTGCTCAGTGCCTGATTGCACAGCTGTTGTCATATCTGCAGCGCTGAACATAACGCCTAAATCAGACGGGTTTAATGGTGCAGCTTCAATGCGAACTACAACTTCATCGACACCAGGTTGTGGCATTTCGATGTTTTGTAGGGCAAGTGTTAGTTTATTGTCTTCGCTGATTGTTGAAGTAAGTTGTATATTTGTATTTGTCATAATTTTTGCTCCTGCAAATAATTTAATTTTTTGAACCAATAACGTTATTGTATTGGCTGTAATTTTTTTATAGCTAGATGTTATTTAGCATGTGCTGCTTGAATTTGAGCTTTCACTTTTTGGATAAACTCGGGCATATTTGCCACACGATCTGCCTCTACTCTTTGGGCGATAGCTGATTGACTCATTGAATCATTCCACTCTTTCATTCCTGATATCTCTGCAAGTACATCCCATTCAAGTTGACTAGAGCCAAAAGCGTTAACAATGGTATTTACGTGATAAACGTAGATGTCGGCCATGGTGAATTGTTCACCTGCAACCCAAGGTGAAAACTTACATAAGCGATTTAAGGCAGTAACACCACGGGTTAATACTTGGCGAACTTCAGCTTTAATTGATTCGGGAACTTCAGTCCCTGAAAACACATACGGTATAAATCGTCTACTTGGCAGTTCAAAATAAAGTTCTGCTACTTTCATTATTTGACGAACTACTGCACGTTCTCCCGCATTTTCAGGATATAGCGGAGTGGCAGGGTAAGTTTCTTCGATAAAATCACAAATAACACTCGACTCTGAAAGGTAAAGACCTTCAGCTGTTGTAATAACGGGCACTTTGCCAGCAGGGCTTATCGTCAGTAACTCATCACTACCACCATAAAGAAGGTTTTCTTGAAATGGCAGCTCTTTATATAAAAGTACATGCTTCACTAGGTTGTAGTAGTTGCTAGCGGAAAAACCGTGCAAAATAATCATAAGTAAGTTCTCCATTATTATTGTGAAAATTTTGTTTAATTACCGTAAAGTAATTAAATCACCTTTGTTTAAAGTAGAGTTATTATTACTGGTTTTAATAAGCTTATATATGGGGTTAAATACGAATGACTATTGCTTTTAAGACAATAATAAAGGAGTGTTCAAATAAAGGTTTTATACTAATAAGCTTGTTATTTACCTGTTGTACTGTAAAAGAATAAAAACAGATATTGCTGAAAATCATTAATAGTTTTTACCATGTAAAACTACTTTAACTGATTGAATTTATAATGTTTATGGTGTGTCGTTCGGTTTTTCAATGAACACGGTTACTGATAAAACTATATAAGAAGTTATTAGTGCCTCTTATAATTAAAAACGTAACAGGCCGTAAAATACTTATTATTGCCTGTTAGATTTTATTACCTTTATATTACATATTCTTAAGGTTTATATTTAACGGCAATCCATCCTTAACTGTAGTTATAACGGTTGTGGTTTTATTAATTGAATCAGCTACAACAGAAACGTTCTTTTGCTGCGAATTAATCAAACTTAATTCACCTTCTAGTACTATAGTTATATCTGTTGCTAAACTCCAACCTAATGGATTAGTGTCTGTTTCATCAATTCGCTTGTCGGGGTAAGAAACAGATAAGCTAACATCATGTTTCTTTTTATTTACTATGAGTACCGCAGGCTTATCAATACTTTTTAGTATTCCTTGCGGAAGTTCTAAGTTGCTACTATTAAAGATAGCGTAGGCGGTTGAAGAATACTGTTTACTACGAACAATATGCGCATTTTCATCACGTTGAAGTACTTTATATTCAGGTTCATCTTCTTTCATGGAGACGGCTAATTGCTGCATACCGCTTTGATTGGTATTTACACGTAGAATATATTCGTACCAACCTTTTTCCTGTTCTGAATGAGTTAAGTAAGTACTAATAATATTGCCAGTTAACGGGCCAAAGGTTTGTGAACCTTTAAATAATGTAAAGTTTTGATCTGGTAATAGGTATACGCCAATATTTA
Organism: Pseudocolwellia agarivorans; assembly: GCF_002000085.1. Taxonomy (GTDB): domain Bacteria; phylum Pseudomonadota; class Gammaproteobacteria; order Enterobacterales; family Alteromonadaceae; genus Pseudocolwellia; species Pseudocolwellia agarivorans. The sequence continues at coordinate 14,734 of NZ_MUZU01000012.1, read as the reverse complement.
AAGAGTTGTTAAACATCCAAGGCACATCGCTTGATGAGTAGTTTTCATTATAAGATGTTGCCGTTGTTGTAAGGTTATTAGCAAAGGTAAATTCATTTTTATCGGTTTTTGTAGCTTCTTGCAGTAAACCTGTTTCTACATCGGTATTGCTACCATTATTTGATATGCCACTGGCTAATAAAACAATGTCATTACCAAAAATGAAATATGATTTTTTGAAGCGTAACCCTGATGCAACGGTACTTGCATATTTGTCGTTTTTATTTGCATCAAATTCTTGTATAAACACCGCTATATCGTTGGTCATTGATGTGCCGCCAACAAAATCAGACGTTCCTCTTTGATAATAAAGCTGTTTTAGATCGTTATAATTTGAAATGACAGAGGTTACTCCTGGTGCTCTACTAAAATTATAACCAGCGGTAATATTATCTAAATCGTCACCATGACGCTGTAAAAGTGGGGCGCCGTAATAACGTTGCATTCCTGATGCTTCACCTTCTTTTACGAGAGAAAGTCCGCCAATGTTATAAAATAAATAGCCATTGCGCTGGTACTGGGTATGGTAGTGTTTTTTAGAAATCCCTCGGGTAAATACCTGCCAATCACCTGTTCTGTGATAAATAGCTGATTCGTAACTTAGAGTGAGGGTTGTATCTTTTATAGCTGCGGGTTTAATACCTTTTGCTTTTATTTGCTTAACCCATTTTTTATTTTTTGAGTACGAAGGTTCTTGCGGGTAGGCTAACCAATAGCTTGCTGGAATAGGATCAATCTCTTCGAGTCCATCGGGAGAACCGGCCATAGCTAAGTTCATAAAACCGTCAGAAGGTACTTTATGCATTTTATCTTGCGGGCCGTTATGGCCTTGCTTATCCATAACGGCAAAGTGGATATCTGCCATGTGGTTCATACGCGCTTTTGTTGTTTTATCAACGGCAAACGGGGTATGGCTCATCCACCATACTAATTCGGTAGCACCTCGCCAACCAGCGACCCAGCCATAGTTATCGTAACGGTTACCCCAGTGGTGATACCAAGAACCATCGGGTTTTAATGTGCCTTCTACACTGGGTGAATAACTTAATACAATATTGTCCATCCAACTTTTAAAACGTGTTAAATTTCGTGCTTTTTCAGACGTATCGGCCGCAGTTAAAATACTTAAGATCATGCTTTTTGAGGTGGTATTTAAATGGTCTGCAGTGCCTTGCCAAAAGAATTCAGGCCCATGTTTTCCTTTTAATGCCAGCGGATTGTCCCAGCGTTGTTCATTAAATAATACTTGGTCTACGCCATATTGCTGCATAATAAGCGTTGTTATACGATCGAGCAGACCCGCTTCTTCCAGTAGGTCTTTGGCGTAATACACGCCATCAGCAAAGCCACGTCCGTTGTACCAAGGATTAGGCATATCGCCAAAAGTAACTGCAAGGCGAACAAAGTCAGTTATTATTCTTGCTAATACAGCCTTTTGTTTTTTATCTCTTGTTTGATACCAAGCCTTTCCTATTTCTTTCATTTTTTTACACAGCAATTGATTTTGCGTGTAATGAATAAATGGATCGGACTCCTTTTTAGTAACACTTCGCCAATAGTACAAAGGATTTACACCGCTTGCGTAATCTCCTTTAGTTTTTATGTTATAAAATGCATGTAGTGCTATGTATTCTTTAAGTTTTGGAATAGAAATTTTTGACACTTTTTTGGGGAATGGAATAACCTTTTCGGCGATGGTTAAAAAAGCTTTTTTTTGTGCTTTAGTTAATGTGGTTGCCGGATAATTTTTAGCTTTGTCCATGGTCAGTTCAGGGTTTTCAACTTCAACTGTGCCATTACTCATGAAAACATCATTGCTGTTTTGAAATGCACTGATCATTACGTTATCTAGTAAAACGGCACCTGAGGTTCCTTGGATTTGGGTTATCTTTATTTTATCAACTGTTTGATTTGATGAAAATTTCAAATTAGAACAGAGAATATTCCACCCACCTCTGTGCATATATATATTGCGTGAAGCGATAACTGAATTGTTTGCAGACAATAGTTCTATTTTAAATGCTCGTTTGTTTTTTCCTGTAGGAATATCAGCTTGAAAAACACCTGCCGTTAAGTAGTAGTGTGTTGGCCACGATTTTTTTAGATTGATGTTAACATTTAGGGTGAGTGAAGCGCCTTGTGATGTATTCCATCGCATAGATTGAGGGGCCGACATGTAATAATCTGAGCTGCTTTCTATGCTGCCTGAATCTATAGCGATACCAGTAAATGGCGTTGGTGTATCAAAGTCGTAAAGCCACTCTTTATCCGGGTAATAAAGTAAGGCGTCAAAGGTTTGGTTATTAACATCACCAATTCTTGAATCAAGATAATTGCCATATTTAGTTTCAGCGATAGAAATAGGTGTTATTAAAAAAAAAGCGGCTGTTATTAGGGTATTAAATAACGTTTTATAATTTGATTTCAAGATATTGTTCTACCTGTCGTTGGCTCTATTTTTAGCTAGCGCTACAACATAAAGCTGTAGCGCTTATCCACTTTAATTAAAATTAACTGCTTGGGTAACTAATCAACTGCGGATGCTTGCGTTGCTCAGCCCAATTGTCTTGCGCTTCAGTTAGCCAATAACCCAACTGTTCTTTAAGAAATATGTAGTCTTTTTCTGGAATGTCACTTGGCAACAAGCTTTGCAATTGGTAGGGGTCTTTGATGTTGTCGTATAGCTCTGTTTCACCTGTTTTGATCACTACATAGCTGTAACGGTCAGTACGTACACCTTTTCGGCTCATATTCAGGTATAAGGCAGAGGCTGGTTTTTGATTGTATTGACCTGTTTTAACACCCGCTGAATAATCAGTTCCTGCTACGGCATTTGGAATTTTATCGGCTAAGCCCATTAAAGAGAGTAGGGTAGGCATAATGTCTACTGTGCTTAACATTAAGTCATCAATTCTGTGTTCAATACTTGGTGCTTTTAGGATGAATGGCACACGAAAACTCTCTTCGTACATATAGTTTTTCGCCATTAAATTTTGGCTGCCCATCATTTCACCGTGGTCAGTGGTATATACAATGATGGTGTTTTCAGCTTCTCCAGCAGATTCTAATGCTTGTAGTACTTTTGCTACTTGTTGATCGACGGCGGTAACATGGGAGAGATAAATAGGCACGGCTGTTTCAGCTTGTGGTGTGTTGGCAATCGCTCTAGAATCACCATTCCATGGTAGAACACTACTTGATTTATTTGCTTTAACATTATCTCGAACTAATAACTCATCTGCAGGTAAACCTTTATAGTACTGCTCATAAACTGAGGCTTTAGTATCTTCAATACTTGAATAAGGATTATGAGGAGGATTTGGCGCCCAAACTATACTGAATGGTTTGTTAGGATCACGTTCACCATTCTCGTTTTTTAAGTATTTAACAATAACATCGGCTTCTACATCTACAGAAAATTGATGAGGATTGTGAAAGTCACCATCTTTATGACCACCTACTAGCTCAGGCTCAGAAGAGTAAGTTTTGTTGTTGTTGTGAATATCGCCAATAGATTGGAACCAATACTCGTTTCCGCGTCTACCTGTTCCTGGGGGAATATAATTATCAAATGGGTTAGGGACGTAGCCACCAGGAGCCTCTTCACTCCCTACATAATTTCCATCTTTATCAAATACTTTACGAATACGTTGCCAATGTACTTTGCCAACGTAAGCGGTATCGTAACCGGCATCATTAAGTACGTCAGTAAAAGTGGTTATGTCTTCACGAAGACCTTGCGTACGGTTTACTTTGGTATTTAAATCTTCAACACCATTTTGACTTGGCCACATACCCGACATCAGCATAGCTCTATGAGGGCTACAAACGGGATGATTGCTTACTACTTGCGTAAATACGACGCTTTCTTTAGCTAATTGATCAATTGCTGGCGTATAAACGGGGTCGCCTTTAGTTCTTAGTACTTTGTCATAACCTGATTGGTTCCATAATCCCATTGAATAGAGGCGTAGCTGGTCTGGAAAAATATAAAGCAGGTTAGGCTTTTTCTTCACTGATATGTTGGCTTGAACATTTGCTGGGAGTTGTGGTTTCAGCTCCGCTTCTTTTGAGCAGCCAGTGATAATTAAGGTACTAAAAGTTAACGCAAAGGTGAGCCTGCACATACTCCCGTGAGGTTTATTTCTACTTGTGATGCTAATCATTATGGTGTCCTATCTTAAATTTTATAACAAATCATTTGTTTTAGTTAAGGTTTATCTTGCGCACTTGATTGCTTAACCGTTTGATCTTTTAATTCGCTTACACGGAAATTTTTAAATAAAGAACTGCGGGTATACATCAAACGAAGACCAATAGGGCCTTCTTCAATGCTTGGGAGGCTTGAGCCATCAAAATAGAATGTTTTGCTTTGTTCGGGATTAACCACATGAAAATAAACATCAGTCCCTTTTTTTATGTAAGTAATATGATGTAAAACTCCGGGTTTAAAAAAACCGGTTTTGGCAAATGTTGGCCCAAAACCGGTACGAGGGAAGCTCTTTGTATCTTGTGGCATATAGCGGCGTGATTTTAAATAATCAGTAGACTCATCATTATTATCAATCCTAAATGCCGCATAGCTTAAATGATAAAGGTGCATATTATTTATGTAGTAACGCATAACTGGTACTTCACGAAGCTTAGACCAAGCAAAAATATCTTTTTTGTAAGGGCCAATATCTCGTCCTGTTGCTTGAACATAAAGAATATTAACGCCACGATTGTTGTGATCTAAACGGGTAAAGTTATACTCAATTTTGATATCGCCGTTAAAGCTTTTTTTAGTCCATAAAGTGGCATGGTGAGTATCATCTTGCCACTTAGGGCCGGCTGAAATTGTCATACCGTTTGGGCTATTGTCGACCTTAGCTTTTAAACCATCGAGTCCCCAATTTTCTTGCCAATTACCTGTACCTATATCTTCAAAGACTAATTGCCAATTCAGTGTGCTTAATGATTTATATGCGATGTCAAATTTTGTATTTTTTATGATTATGTTGTTTGACGAAAATGCAGCGGCACAAAATAACAAACTGGCTAACAGACAAGTGAAGCTGATCGTTATATTTTTTTTCATTGTTACCTCATAGTTAAGTCATTAGGTCACTGTTTAGGTAGTGCTTTAATCTTATTAATTGAGTTGACACTTATACGTTATCATATAAGCTTACTTCTTTTATGCTAAAACATAAATACTTGTTAGTCATTTAATTAAAGGGATGTGTAAATTTTAGTCATTGACGAATTGAAAGGTATTTAATTACTTGCTTTACTCATTAGGTAGGGGCAGCCAAAAGAGTAGTAAAATATCCATTGGGTTAATTTAAATTTATACATTTTCAAAATTACTTAGGTAAGTTATTGGCATTATTAGATAAATAGCATTTAAAACATAAGTCTGTGCCTATACTGGCGCTGTGCTTTATTCACTTAAAATATAGATAGGAAGAAACGAGAGATGTACGTTTTTAAATTACTTATTCCAATACTTGTACTTAATTTGTCTTTTAGTGTTAACGCACAAAATGACAATTTAATCAAAGAGCAATTAACTGATATTCGTTACGGTGACCCCGGTTTAGTGTTTGATGAATCTAAGGTCGATCCTCTCTATCCCGATATGGTTGAGTGGGCAAAGGCGGGCGTTCGTGGCGGTATCCCTTTGCGTCATTCGACACCTGTTGCAGCAACAATAAGTCCAGGTACCGATAATATACAAGCAGCTATTGATAAGGTAAAAAATGGCGTTGTTATTTTAAAAGCGGGCACTTATACCCTGAATAGTCCTGTGTATTTAAAGTCTAATATTATTCTTAGAGGTGAAACTGGCAACCCTAAAGATGTGGTGATTAATATTAATTTTCGTCAAAAATGGGAAGGTTGGGCATCAAAGCGTTATGGAATAGTAATGCATGATATTAAAAATGCAGGGGTAGAAGATTTAACTATGTTTTACCTTGTGCCGAATTTAGAACCCAAAGATAATACGGGTTATAGCGATAAATGGGTTCAGGGTGTTATGAATAACGATGTTGACCGAGACGATTTATACGTAGGTTTAATCAAAATGTCGGGCACAACATCTGATTCTTGGGTTGATAATTGTAAACTTTTAGAGTCGGGCACCGATCCCATTCTCACAGAAAAAACAACAACACATTTAACTTTCCGTAACAATTTTGTTGACCGAGCCTACAACAAAGGTGGTCGGGGTAATGCCTATTTTGATATGCGAGGCCAATACCTTTTAGTAACGGGTAATACTATTAAGCGTATACGTCATCTTGCTATTGAAATGGGAGCAAAATATGTTGTGGTGTATAACAATAATTTAGAAGTTGATGTGAATTTTCATCAAGGTGATTTAGGTCATAACTTAGTTGAGAATAATGTTATTCGTATCCCTGAATGGCATAGACATAATGCAAGCCATAACGGCTGGGCTGTTTTTGCTGCGGGTAATGCAAGTATTCATTCACCAGCAGGCGATGCAAATATGCTGTATAAGAATATCAGCGACTTAAGAAATACCGGACCTAAATACGATAACCCAAATACGGTTTATACTATTCTAAAATATAGTATTGGTGCTTATTCTGAACAGCCCCCGCTTTATGGAACACTTTATGCTATTAAGGCTCAATAACACTCATTTATGAAGCTAACTTAGTTATTTAACAGAGCGATATCAATTCAAGGCAACGCTTTGTAATAATGGTTACTCCCTTATAAAAAGCGTTGTTGATGAAGTGATTTTGCTCAAGCGCTTCTTCGATGGGCCTAAAAACAATTTATGCTTCGTTATTAACTTTAGTCAGGTTTCTACATGGATGTAGACCTTAGATTTTGTTTGGAACGTGAAATCTGTGCCTAAATTGTTTTTAGTTCCCACTGAAACCTCCATCTTGAATGATAACGGGTATATATCTCATCATTCATCACTTATTTATATAAACCTCATTAACTCTCTGTTTATTATTGCTTGTTAATAATAGCTATTAGCGCCAACTAACACCTTATAATGCTTGCTGTTATAGAAAGGAAATAGAGTAATTTATCTGGCTGGTAAACACGTACTTAAAGATTGTTATTTACATTAACAAAGCGTGTCTATAGGAATTAATTTTAGCGAGATGTTTTTAATAAGATAGATAATCATTTAGAAATAATAAATGACAGTTTATTAGTGATTATAAAAGTAGAATGGGTGTAACTAACGAAGAATAAATGAAGATAGCTGAACTGCTGTTCAGCTATCTAAGTCGAATGATTGATGTGTTACTTCGACAATTTGTACAGCTCGCTACCAGTTAACAAAAAGGCACCTGTTGCATATATTTGGGTATCTTCAGCGGAAACATTGTCTGGTGAATCACCAATTTGTTGAACCCAACCTAATTTTCCACTAGGTTGCACTGCATCAACAAGCGCTGACCAAGCTTTTGTTACTACCGGCATAAAGGTTTTTTTATCTAATATGCCTTGATTAATACCTGATGCAAAAGCAAATGCCATTAGGCCGGTACCACTTGTTTCTTTAAATGGCTGAGTTTTTGGATCTAGTACTGAAGGACGCCATAAACCATCTGGTTGTTGAGCTTGTGCCAAACGTGTCATCATTTTACGGAAAATATCTTCATATTTAGCTCGGCTAGGATGATCTTCAGGGAAGTGCTCAAGAATACGTGCTAGTCCTGCAGCTACCCAACCAACACCTCGAGCCCAAATAACTTTTTCACCGTTTGCTTCTCTTTTGTCGAAAAAGCGAGAGTCACGGAAAAATAAGTGATCTTTGTCATCCCATAGTAAATTAACAGTTTCCCATAATTCTTTATCAGCAAATTCTAAATAACGTGAATCACCCGTTACTTTACTTAAATTAATCCATACTGGAGGACCCATAAATAGGGCATCTGCCCAACACCATCTGTTTTTACACGGACGTAGTTGGAATTTTCTGTTACCAAATTCATCTTGTAGTAATTTGCCATCGTGAACTGAAGTCTGAGTTACATCTTCATAAGTTAACGTGGTTGTTGAAGGCGTTTGTAAAATTATTTCAAAAATAACTTTAAGGGGCGTTAACATTTCTTCGTTAGGGTATTTTTTATATAAGTCTAAATATAATTGGCCAATCGCGTAGTCGTCGGCGTTATAAATTCTTGGTGCGAATAAATACTTACCATGTTTAGCAATATCAAGCAGTTGTTCAGAGTACTTGTCGTTACCTTTTGAGCTTGCTAACTCTGCCATACGAGCCATACCTACATAGTATGAAGCATAAACCCAACCTTGAGGATGACTACTTTCGTCTGTAGGTGCCATATGGGCGCCTTTGTCATAGCCCTCAAATAAATAAGTTTTATTGTTAAATTTAGCCATTTGCCAATCAGTAACTTTAGTCATTGCTTGATAAACAGATTGCTTATCTAAGTTACTACTAATTGTTGCCTTTTGCGTTGTAGCGCAAGATACCGTGCTAAATACTAAAAAACATACACTGAGCTTAGACAGTGTTTTTGCTAAAGACATGAGATCCCCTTAAAACGATTATATGTAGTTATTAATAGAGCCATTTTATGTATTCTTATATACTGTATATGACGTCATACAAGTATAAGTTAAAAACTTATATTGACAAGAGTAAAGTATGAAATTAATTATCTCCTTATCTACGTGTATGTTTTTAATTCTTTATATAACAATGGCTAAAGTGAAAAAACATGTTGATTATAAATATGTATTCATAATTGTCACCTTGTATGATAACATGATGTTATCGTGAATTATTGATATTTAAATAGGAATGTAATGCAAAACCAACTTTTTTCGTTACAAGGTAAAACAGCCTTGGTTACAGGCGCAAGCCGTGGTTTAGGTCAAGCACTTGCTGTTGGCTTGGCAAAAGCTGGAGCTACGGTGATTTGTGCAAGTTCAAAACTTGGCGGGACAGATAAAACATTAAAGCTTATTAAAGAAGCAAATGGTACCGCTTTTGATTTAGCAGCAGACTTATCGAGTGAAGAACAAGTGGAAAAATTAGCTAAAGATGCTTTAGCTATTACTGGCCAAGTTGATGTTTTAATTAACAATGGCGGCACAATTTCACGTTTCCCAGCAACTGACTACCCTATGAATGAGTTTAAAAAAGTTATTGATGTTAATGTCAACTCAGTTTTCCAATTAAGCCAATTGATCGGTAGAGAAATGATTAAAAATGGTTACGGAAAAATCATCAATATTGCTTCAATGCTTTCTTACTCAGGCGGTATGACTGTTCCTGCGTACACAGCAAGTAAACATGCTGTAGCAGGTATTACGCGTGCGTTAGCTAATGAATGGGCAGGTCAAAACATTCAAGTAAATGCAATTGCTCCTGGTTATTTTAGGACCGATAACACGCAAGCACTACAAGACAACCCTGAGCGCAATCAACAAATTCAAGCGCGTATTCCTGCAGGAGAGTGGGGCGAACCAGAGCAATTGGTTGGTGCTGCAATTTTCTTATCCACTCAAGCGAGTGATTACGTAAATGGCCATATTTTGGCTGTCGATGGCGGCTGGTTAGCCCGTTAACTTATAAGGTATTTTTTATGACTATTCAATTTGAAACACGCTATGCCATTGGGCCAAACGAAGCTAAAAACTTCAATACTGAAGAATTACGCGAAGCTTTTGTTGGTGATAATTTATTTGAAGATAATAAAATAAACTTAATTTACACCCACTACGATCGTTATATTATTGGTGGTGCTGTACCTACAGATCAAGCGCTTACTTTAGACTCTATTGATCCTCTAAAGAGTGAAACCTTTTTATCTCGTCGTGAATTAGGTGCTGTTAATATTGGTCAGGCTGGTATTATTATTGTTGATGGCCAAGAATATAGTATAGGACACAAAGAGGCCTTATATATTGGTTCAGGCACTAAAGAAGTTACTTTTAAAAGTGTTGATGCTAAAGCCCCTGCACGTTTTTATCTAAATTCAGCGCAAGCATTTAAATCATTTCCGACTAAAAAAATCACAATGGCTGATGCTAATGTTTTACATATGGGTTCACAAGAAACATCTAACGAAAGAACAATTGCACAATTAATCGTTCAGGGTGTTGTTGATACTTGTCAGCTACAAATGGGGCTTACTTCTCTTAAACCGGGGAGTGTTTGGAATACTATGCCTGCGCATCAACATGACCGTCGTATGGAAGCTTATCTTTATTTTGAAGTAAAAGAAGATCAAGCTGTTGCTCATTTTATGGGTGAACCAAAACAAACACGCGTTATTTGGGCAGGTAATGAACAAGTGATGATTTCTCCAGCTTGGTCAATCCATTGTGGTTCAGGTACCTCAAATTACTCATTTATTTGGGGAATGGCAGGTGAAAACCTAGATTACAATGATATGGATAAGTATCAAGCGTCTGAACTTCGTTAATAGTAACGGCTTGTATTGAGTTGATGTTTAGTTTAGGCATTTAAACATCAACTCACTTTGAGTTTTAAAGCTCGAAATAAAAATAAAATTATAAAAATAGAACACAAATAAAATAACTAATAAAAAACGAATATGGGGAATTTATCGTTATGGTATTTATTAGGTATGTAAAAGTTGCCGTAATAATTTTTACCGTGTTACTTGTTGGTTGTGATAATAAAAGCAGCAAAACGGTACTACGAGTAGGACATACATTAGATACTAAGCATTCTGTACATAAAGCATTAGAGTTTATGTCAGAAAGATTAGCACATTATTCTCATGGTGAAATGAGTCTTAAGCTATACCCCAACGGTACTTTAGGTTCAGAACGTGAACTCGTTGAGTTACTTCAAATCGGTAGTTTAGCTATGACAAAAGTCTCTGCTGCTACTTTAGAAAGTTTTGTTGACGATATGCGTTTGTTTGGTTTGCCTTATGTTTTTTCTAGTAGAGAACATCGTTGGAATATATTAGAAAGCGATATCGGCGAAGACATATTACATTCATTACAACCCGCAAAACTGTATGGTTTAGGGTATTTTGACGCAGGTAGCCGTAGTTTTTACTCGTGCGATAAAATGATACGTAGCCCTGAAGATGTTAAGGGCTTAAAGATACGTGTTATGAATAGCCAAAATGCCGTTAAAATGATTGATGCCTTTGGTGGCGCTGCAACACCTATCAGTTGGGGCGAGCTATATGCTGCTTTACAGCAAGGGGTGGTTGATGGTGCTGAAAACAATCCTCCAAGTTTTTACTCTGCCCGACATTATGAAGTGTGTAAAAATTTCTCTCTTAATGAACATACTTCTATTCCCGATGTAATGGTTATCAGCCAGCATATTTTTAGTCACTTATCTGATCAAGAACAACACTGGTTAAAGTTGGCCATGACAGATGCCGTGCAAAAACAAAAAACATTATGGTTAGAAGCTGAAAACTATGCTTTAGCGGAAATGAAAAAGTCTGGTTTAAATGTACATTATCCAGATAAAAAACCTTTTATGGATGCGGTAGCTCATTTGCATGATGCTTATAAAGATTCAATCGTAGGTCAGTACCTAATGCGTATTAAGGCTAAACAATGAAAAATTTAAATAGTTGGTTTACCAAAGCAATAAGCTATTTGGTTGTTATCTTAATGGTTTCTATTGTCGCAACTGTGTTGTGGCAAGTGTTTTCTCGTTATGTGCTTTTGTCTCCTAGTTCGGGGTCTGGCGAAATATCTCGATTTTTGCTGATTTGGCTAGGTTTATTAGGGTCAACTTATTGTTATCAACAAAACTCACACCTAAGTTTAGATATTTTAGCTCGTAAACTTAGTGCTCAAAAGCAGGCTTATTTAGCGCGTTTTGTTCATCTTATGGTGTTTTTGTTTTCATTAACTGTACTCGTTGTGGGTGGTGTTAATCTTGTTACTACAACATTAGATCCTGTTCAGCTCTCTGCTGTTTTAGGCGTTAAAATGGCTTATGTTTATAGTGTTATGCCATTAACTGGAATTATTTTTTGTACAACAGCTTTAGAAAAACTCTTTTTTATTAAAAATGAACAGTTTATTTCACCTAAAGCTGTAGGAGAATAAAGTATGGAATTTAGTGGCTTAATCTTAATTTTAGTTTTTTTTCTTTTACTCATACTCAATGTACCCATTAGCTTTTGTATTGGTATATCTACAGCCGTTGCAATGCTATTTAGTATTGATTTTATTCCTGCAACAACAACAATCTCTCAACGCATGGTTGGAGGACTAGACAGTTTTGCTTTATTAGCTATACCGTTATTTGTTCTTTCGGGATTACTGATGGGGCGGGGTGGCGTTGCCCGAAAACTTATTGATTGCGCTATGGCTCTTATTGGTATGTTGCCTGGTGGTTTAGCCTTAGTTAATGTTATGTCTTGTACCTTGTTTGGGAGTATTTCTGGTTCAGCTGTTGCTACAACAAGTGCTATTGGTAGCTTTATTATTCCTGAAATGGAAAAAAAGGGGTACGACCGAAATTTTGCAACGGCGGTTACGGCCTGTGCTTCAACAACCGGCATGATTATTCCACCAAGTAATATATTAATTATTTATGCTATTGCTAGTGGCGGTGTATCTGTTTCTGCATTATTTGTTGCTGGGTATTTACCAGGTTTACTATTAGCTTCGCTACTTATGATTGTGTGCGCGGGCTATGCCATAAAAAAAGGTTTTCCTACGGAAGCTCGGTTACCTTTATCTTTTGTTGTTAAAAAGGTTGTTGCTGCAGTACCAAGCCTAATGTTGATTTTTATTATTATTGGTGGGATTTTAGGTGGTATTTTTACAGCTACAGAAGCGGGTGCTATTGCTGTTTTCTATTCTTTAATTTTAGCGGTACTTGTCTATAAAGAAGTTAAAGTAGGTGAACTTAAAGAAATACTGCTTAAAGCAGGTGAAATATCTGCAATTGTTTTATTACTTATCGCGGCCTCTTCTGCCATGTCATGGATGTTGTCTTATGAAAACATACCTGAAATTATCAGCAAAACGTTAATGACAATCAGTGAAAACCCTTTAATTATTTTATTAATTATTAATTTAATATTGATTATTGTTGGTGCTTTTATGGACATGACTCCAGCCGTATTAATATTTACCCCTATATTTTTACCTGTTGCTGAAAGTCTAGGTATGTCGCCTCTACACTTTGGCATAATGATGGTGTTAAACCTTTCTATAGGTTTGTGTTCCCCTCCTGTTGGTGCCGTACTCTTTGTGGGTTGTTCTGTTGGGAATACCACCATTGATAAAATTATTAAACCTATGGTGCCTTTATATATAGCGATGTTTATAGCACTAATGCTAGTTACCTATATTCCTGCAATTAGCGAATTTTTACCAAAAGCTTTTGGTTTATATTAAAAATAAAGCGAGATCAAAATGAGTAATTTAAAAAATACTTTTATCCTAGCCACTGTTGTTAGCACATTGTCAGCTTGTGGTTTAATGGATAATTCAACGACACAAAACAACAGTTCTGAGCAAAATATAGAAACTGTTATCGAAGCGAATAAAGTCGCAACTTTTGCCCGTTATGTACCTGAACGTAATGATGACTTTGCTTGGGAAAATGATTTAGTTGCCTTTCGTGCCTATGGACCCTTTGCTAGAGAATTTGCCGAAAATGCTGGAGTTGATTGCTGGTTAAAACGTGTTAAAACGCCTATTGTTAATAAGTGGTATAAACAAGCGTTAGAGCAAGATATGACTTATCACAAAGACTGGGGAGAGGGGCTGGATAACTATCATGTTGGTTCATCTGCCGGTTGTGGTAGTTCTGCATTATGGTTAAACGGAAAGCGTGAACCGTTAGAAACTTATACACAATGGGAAATTCTTGAGCAGTCACCAGAAAAAACACGTTTTGTACTATCGTATAAACGTGTCATTGCTGATGTTGAATACCAAGAAAAGAAAGAAATAGAAATAAAATTAGGGCAGAGAGTATTTAAAGCAACATCTACTTTTTGGAAAAATGGCGAGTTAGCTATTAATTTACCTATTAGCGTTGGTTTAACTACTCATGATGAAGCCGCTATTGCTAATTGGGATAAACTGACAGGTACAGTATCTACGTGGGAAGAGATTGAAGGTTCTGGTTTAGGTACTGGTGTAGTGCTTGATCCTAAACGCGTAGATGAATATAAGCTTATTCCTAGTTTAGGCCAAAAAGATGTTGGTCATGTCCTTGCCATCACCAAAACTGATAATAAAGGGCAGGTAACTTATTATGCAGGTTACGGCTGGGAAAAGGCGAAAGAAATAACAACTTTCGCTCAATGGAAACAATATTTAAAAGCGTTTTATTTAGAAGAGTCTGGCTTTAAACGTTAAGCGCGTCTTTTTAAGTCGGTACTTCTCCCGTAGGTATCGGCTTTTTTTATTTTTTTGGCATCATCGTCACACCTCTTTGCAATATCTCTATATCTTTCAACAGCCACAATTAAATTTATTTGGGTAATACTAAATTTTTATAGGCACTTCATATTGACAACTTTCGTGTGTTATCATGTTATAAGATAAGTGGGTGTTAACTCTAAATAGAACACATTTAAATAAACAGACATAGTGAGTGCAATTTAATGAAAGCAAAATCAGATATAGGTGTTGTTGGCCTAGCAGTTATGGGCGAAAACTTGATCCTTAATATGGCAAGTAAAGGATTTACAGTAACAGCATTTAACCGCTC
>NZ_MUZU01000011.1 GCF_002000085.1 Pseudocolwellia agarivorans | reverse complement strand
AATTGGAGCCTTTGTTTATCTCAGTTAGCGATTTATTTTGAGGGACGTTTAGACAGCGTGCTCGATATTTAAGAATTTAAGCTGACACAGAATTTTGAACGCCCCCGATTAGAAGTATACTTATATAACATTAAATATCAATATCTTATGTTCTTTGTTTCTTATGGCAACTAGCTGTTTAAATATAGAGACGCAATCCGTTTCTTGTACCTCTTAAAATATCCCAGAGCCTTAATTAATCATAGGTAACTAAATAGCCTACTGATGAACCTAAATCACTCACCATAAATCCTTTAATTCAAACAAAACTACGTAATTATGCGTATGCCTTTGCGTGCTTTTGCGCATATTAACTATTTATTAACTTAGTAATACTAACCACAGTTAAATAAACCTCGTGTTACTTGTTTAATAATAAAAATATAGAACACGCAATTGAAATACTTAAGGGATGCTAAACATGAAAATTTTACAAAAATTAACACCTGTTGCTGCAACAGTATTAATGTCGTTAGGCGCTGTATCAGCTGCACAGGCTGAAGATTCAAAAATAATGGATAACTTAAGCGTGTCAGGCTTTATTGATATGGATTATGTGTATTCTGATGTTGATGGCGGTGAATCATCAAGTAATTCAGGTATAGCGCAAGTAGAGATTGACGCAACTTACGACTTTGGTAACAAGTTAACTGCAACGGTGGATATTGAATATAAAAATTCAACTGAAGGTGTAGACCTTGAGCAAGCGTTTATTAATTACGCAGTATCTGAGCAGTTTAGCGTTAAAGCTGGTCGTTTTTTAAGTTACACCGGTTGGGAAACTGAAGAGCCTACAGGTTTATTTCAATACTCAAGTACGGGTTACGCAGCATACTTCTACGGTTACTACCAACAAGGCATTTCAGGTATTTACAGCGGCGACGGTTACGCATTAGCGGTTTCAGTGGTTAACGATTTAGCGGGTCCGCAATCTACAGATTCAGAACATCCAGGTATTGAAACTATGGTTGCTTTAATGCCGACTGATGAAATTACTATTAAAGGTTTTTACTCAAAAGATGGCGATGTTGAGCTAATTAACACATGGGCAAGCTACTCAAAAGACGCTTTAACGCTAGCTGTTGAATATAACACAGCAGAAAACAGTGTTACTGAAATTGATGGTGTTGAGGTTATTGGTAGTGATGCGAGCGGTTATTTATTAATGGCTAACTACGCGTTTGACAACTTTGCCTTAACAGTTCGTTACCACGATTGGGAAGTTGAAGATGCAACTGGCGCAATGGTTGAAGATGCTTCTGGTATTACTATTTCACCAAGCTTTTCGGTAAACGACAACTTACTTATGGTTTTTGAATACCGTATGGAAGAAATCAACGATGTTGATACAGACACTATCGCGATTGAAGCTTTAGTTACTTTTTAATTGAACCCAACGATACTTACCAGAAAGGAAATAAACATGAAATTGAAAAAATTAATCATCGCAAGTTCAATTGTTGCGAGTAGTTTAGTAACCAGTATTACTTATGCGGCAGACACGATTAAAGTCGGTGTGTTGCATTCTTTATCGGGCACGATGGCGATTAGTGAAACAACACTAAAAGACACTGTATTAATGATGATCGATAAGCAAAACAAAGCGGGCGGTATTTTAGGTAAGCAACTTGAAGCAGTTGTTGTTGATCCTGCGTCTAACTGGCCTCTATTTGCTGAGAAAACACGTGAATTATTAGCGAAAGAAAAGGTTGATGTTATTTTTGGTTGCTGGACTTCAGTATCACGTAAATCAGCACTTCCTGTATTAGAAGAACTTAACGGTTTACTTTTTTACCCAGTGCAATACGAAGGTGAAGAGTCATCTAAAAACGTATTTTATACGGGTGCTGCGCCAAACCAACAAGCAATTCCTGCTATTGATTACTTAATGAATGATATTGGTGCTAAACGTTGGGTTTTAGCGGGTACAGATTATGTTTACCCACGTACAACCAACAAGGTTTTAAAAGCGTACTTAAAATCTAAAGGCGTTAAAGACGAAGACATTATGGTGAACTACACGCCATTTGGTCATTCAGATTGGCAAAGTATTGTTGCTGAAGTTAAAAAGTTTGGTTCAGCAGGTAAGAAAACAGCGGTTGTTTCAACCATTAACGGCGATGCAAACATTCCATTTTATAAAGAGTTAGGTAACCAAGGTGTTTCTGCTGAAGATATTCCTGTTGTTGCATTCTCTGTTGGTGAAGAAGAGCTTTCTGGTTTTGATACTAAACCATTAGTGGGTCACTTAGCGGCTTGGAATTACTTTCAAAGTGTAGAGTCGGATGAGAACGAAACTTTTATTGCTGATTGGAAAAAATACATTGGTGATGACAAACGTGTAACAAACGATCCTATGGAAGCGACTTACATTGGTTTTAAAATGTGGGCTAAAGCTGTTGAAAAAGCAGGTACTACAGATGTTGATGCGGTTGAGCAAGCTATGATTGGTGTTGCTGTTCCTAACTTAACAGGTGGTACTGCGGTAATGAATGCAAACCATCATTTATCTAAGCCAGTACTTATTGGTGAAATTCAAGAAGATGGTCAATTTGAAGTAGTTTGGGAAACACCTGATACAGTAATTGGTGATGCTTGGTCTGATTATTTACCTAGCTCTAAAAACTTAATTTCAGATTGGACTGCGCCAGTTAAATGCGGAAACTTTGATGTGAAAACAGCTAAGTGTTCTGGTCAAAACTTTTAACTGATAACGAGTAAATGATTAACGGGAGGCTAACAAGTTAGTCTCCCATTTACTCAAAGCATTTTTTCATCTTCCTCTATTCAAAGAATGTTTTGAGTAAATCTATACAGTTTCATTATTAACCCTTTTATTCCCATGTTAACCCTTAAGGAAAACGCAATGTTGCGAATATTTTCTGCTTTTATTTGTTGTTTACTCGCGTGGCAAAGTATTGCTAACGGTGATGTAACACTTACCAAAACTAGCGTTAGCACTAGTGTCAGCAACGATGCTGAACTTGCTACTTTATTTAAAAAGTTACCCGTTACCAAACTTTCAAAAATGCAGTTGTTAATTGAACAACTTTCAGCAACAAAAACTCCACAAGTAAAACAAGCTTTTAATTATTTGCTCAATGGCGAGCTTTATTACATTAAAGCCAATAAACAAGTGGTACATGCTCAAATTAATGAAGATAAAAAATACGCATTAACTGACGTACTTACTAATACGCCTCTTGATGTTGTTGCTAAAAGTAAAATACGAAAAATTAAAACAAACAATAGATTGCGTGGCTCTTTACGAAGTTTACTTGCTCAGTTTGATTTAACCGATCCAAACAAAGAAATTCGTATTGCAGCGGTTAAACAGTTGTTAGATAAACCGAATCAAACAGGTATCGACACTATTACAAAATTGGTGAAGAAAGAACAAGACACCGACGTGCGCGAGTTAATGCAAGTCACCTTACTTGTTGAGCAGTTATTAAATGGCGAACACGAAGAAAAGTTAGCCGCTGTAAAGCAATTAAAAACCAGTTTAGAACCGTCTGTACTGAATGAAATGACGAACCAACTTTCAAAAATTGCTAAATCAACGTCTTCAACCCCTTTGTCGGTAGAAGATAAAGCCTTAAAAGTAGCGCTTGAAAAAGCTATTGCAGATATTGATGACAGAAAAGGTATTTTTGAATTTGCCGAAAACCTATTTTTTGGTGTGAGCTTAGGTTCAGTTTTGTTACTGGCGGCTATTGGTTTAGCGATTACTTTTGGTGTTATGGGCGTAATTAATATGGCTCATGGTGAAATGATGATGTTAGGTGCGTATACCACGTATGTTATTCAACAAGCCTTTCCTCAGTATATTGAATACTCGTTATTAATGGCGATTCCTGCGGCCTTTTTAGTATCTGGCTTGGTGGGTGTTGGTATTGAACGTGGTGTTATTCGTCACTTAAAAGGGCGTCCGTTAGAAACCTTATTAGCCACTTTTGGTATTAGCCTTATTTTACAACAATTGGTAAGAAGTATTTTCTCTCCATTAAATCGTCAAGTACTTACTCCTGAGTGGATGAGTGGTTCATGGCAGATCAATCCTATTTTTTCATTAACCTTTAACCGTTTATACATCATTATTTTTTCATTAATGGTATTCGTTGCCTTGTTAATGATATTGAAAAAAACCTCGTTAGGTTTACATGTTCGTGCTGTATCTCAAAACCGCGATATGGCCAGAGCACTCAGTATAAAAAGTGACTGGGTTGATGCGATTACCTTCGGTTTAGGTTCAGGTATAGCAGGTATTGCAGGTGTAGTACTTAGCCAGCTAACCAACGTTGGGCCTAATTTAGGGCAAGCGTATATTATCGACTCGTTCCTTGTTGTGGTATTTGGTGGTGTAGGTAATTTATGGGGAACCTTAGTTGCAGCAATGTCGTTAGGTGCATTCAATAAGTTTTTAGAACCTGTTACTGGCTCTGTACTAGCAAACATCATTGTATTGGTTGGCTTGGTGTTATTTATTCAGAAAAAACCAAAAGGCCTGTTTCCACAAAAAGGGAGGTCAGCAGACTAATGACTACTTCAACCATTAAAACAGACACAAGTATGAATCATTCAAATAACAGTGCTCCAAATAACCATTTGCCAAATAACAAGCCAACATTTGTACAAAAGTTATCAGAGTTAGGTAGTTTACGCGTTGTTATTGGCTTTTTACTGATATCGGCTTTTTACGTAACCTTTTGTAATTTAGTTTTTGCCGAAGGATCTTTCTTTCACGTAAGTGATTACACCGTAAGCTTGTTTGGTAAATACTTATGTTATGCCTTATTAGCCCTTGCGGTAGATTTAGTGTGGGGATATTGCGGAATTTTAAGTTTAGGCCACGGTGCTTTCTTTGCGCTAGGTGGTTACGCTATGGGTATGTATTTAATGCGCCAAATAGGTGATAGAGGTGTATACGGCAACCCTGATTTACCTGACTTTATGGTATTTTTAAACTGGACTGAATTACCTTGGTATTGGGCAGGTTCAAGTAGCGTTTTTTGGATGATCGCTATGGTGTTTATTGGCCCCGGTTTATTAGCCTACATATTCGGTTCGTTAGCATTTCGTTCACGCGTAAGTGGTGTGTACCTTTCTATTATGACGCAAGCGGTAACTTACGCCTTAATGTTAGCGTTTTTCCGTAACGAAATGGGCTTTGGTGGTAACAACGGTTTAACAGATTTTAAAGAAATTTTAGGATTTTCGTTACAAGAACCATCAACCAAGTTAGGGCTTTTTGTTGCAACAGCCATCGCCTTAGCTATCGGTTATATGGTAAGTGATTTTATTGTTAAATCAAAAATGGGTCGTGTGGTTACTGCAATACGTGACGCTGAATCTCGTGTACGTTTTGTTGGCTTTAAACCTGAACATTACAAACTTTGGATTTATGTTGTTTCCGCTATGTTAGCCGGTGTTGCTGGCGCTTTGTATGTGCCGCAAGTAGGTATTATCAATCCGGGTGAATTTTCACCACTTAACTCAATCGAAATGGTAGTTTGGGTAGCGATTGGCGGTAGAGGAACTTTGTACGGTGCACTCATTGGTGCTGTGGTAGTCAGTTACGCTAAAACACGTTTTACTGCGATTATGCCAGAAGCATGGTTGTTCGCCTTAGGTGGTTTATTCGTATTAGTTACCTTGTACTTACCTAAAGGTATCGCGGGTTTATTACCGAATATTTTAAATAAAAAAGATAGCGAGAACGAAGCAAGCGATACAGACCAATCAAAAGAGTCAAACAACACAAGCATTGAAAAGTCGGAGGCTAGCTCATGATAGTCGATAAAAGTGGTTCGCCTTTATTAGCAGACGAAAATATTAAACCTGATACTCGACATGGCGTTATTTTATATGTTGAAGATGTGAGTGTAAGTTTCGACGGTTTTAAAGCTTTAAACGATTTGAACTTGTATATAAACGACGGTGAATTACGTTGTTTAATTGGTGCTAACGGTGCAGGTAAAACAACCTTAATGGATGTTATTACCGGAAAAACGCGACCAGACACAGGCAAGGTAAGCTTTGGTCAACAGGTTGATTTATTACAGTTAAGTGAAGCTGAAATTGCCAGAGCAGGTATAGGTCGTAAATTTCAAAAGCCAACTGTTTTTGAAGAACTGACCGTATTTGAAAATATCGAACTGAGTTTAGCGGGCGACAAAGGTATTTGGACGGCGCTTTTCCATAAACTTACAGGCGAGCAGAAAGATCGTATTGCTGAAATTTTAACGACTATTGGTTTATCTAAAGAGTGCTATTACCCCGCAGGACGTTTATCCCACGGGCAAAAGCAATGGTTAGAAATAGGCATGCTGTTAGCGGCTGAGCCACGCGTGTTATTGGTTGATGAACCCGTAGCGGGTATGACAGGCCAAGAAACTGAACGTACTGCAGAACTATTAACCTCGCTAGCAGGTAAGCATTCAGTGGTTGTGGTAGAGCATGATATGGCGTTTGTTCGTTCAATCGCTAAGCAAGTTACGGTATTACATCAAGGTTCTGTATTAGCTGAAGGTACTATGTCTGAAATTCAATCGAATAAAGACGTGATTCAGGTTTACCTCGGTGAAGAAGACGGTTCAGACGACTATGCCAAAGAAAATGAAAAAAGCGTTTCAGAGAAAACTGAATTAGAAAGCAAACCACAGGAGCAAACAGTATGATCGAGTTAACGTCGGTAAATCAGCAATACGGTGGCACTCAAATCCTGTGGGATTTAAATCTTAAAATTAAAAAAGGTTCTCGTACCTGTATCATGGGTCGTAATGGCGTAGGTAAAACCACGTTATTAAAATCTATTATGGGGTTGTTGCCAATTAGTTCGGGGAGCTTAGTGATTAACGGCGTTGACGTTGTTAAAAAAGGCGTGGAAACACGTCCAGAAATCGGGGTAGGTTATGTACCACAAGGACGTGATATATTTCCGCAGCTTACGGTGGAAGAAAACCTAAAATTGAGCTTAAATTGTAAGCGTCAGAAAAGTAAAACCATACCTGAGCATATTTTTACGCTGTTTCCTGTGCTGAAAGAAATGTTACACCGACGTGGTGGTGACTTATCGGGTGGTCAGCAACAACAATTAGCGATAGGGCGAGCGTTAGTACTTAACCCAGATATTTTAATTCTGGATGAGCCAAACGAAGGTATTCAACCTAATATCGTACAGCTTATTCGCGACGTTTTACTTAAATTAAACAAAGAACACGGCATGACTATTGTTTTAGTTGAGCAAAAATTACCTTTTGCACGCGCAGTAGGCGAAGAATTTCATTTAATGGAAAAAGGTCATGTTATTGCATCGGGTGAAATGGTAGAGTTGACGGATGAGTTAGTGAGTAAATATTTATCTGTTTAAACGGATAAAAACCAAGCGAATCATAACACTAAAGAATGATTATAAAAGAAACAAATAAAGTTGAAGCAAGGCAGTGGTTGGCTAAATTAGCATTAACATTTAGCCACAATGCTTATGGTACTCAACTTAAAACCACGTCGCGACAAGGACCGTTATCGGTTCAAAAAGCTTTTTACCCAGAAGGGCAAGAATGCGCGCACATCTACTTATTGCATCCTCCTGCAGGTATTGTATCGGGCGACGAGCTTAATGTTGAAATAAACATTGAAGCTCAAGCTCATGTTTTAGTGACCACGCCTGGAGCAAACCGTTTTTATCGAGCTAGAGAAGATTTATCAATTGGCGCAACGAAACAAACACAAATAACCTCGTTGTACTTAGGTGATAAAGCCATAGCAGAAAACTTTCCGCAAGAAACCATTGTTTACGAAGGTGCAGATGGTTTTAATACCGTTGATGTTCATATTAAAGACAACAGCGTTTATTTAGGCTGGGACATTACCTGTTTAGGTTTACCCAGTTCAGATCAATATTTTGATCAAGGCCAATACACGCAACTTAACCGTTTGTATTGCGGTGATAAGCTTATTTATCATGACCGTATCGAAATATCACCCCGTAACAAGTTACTTCATCATATGGCAGGGTTAGCCAGTAAGCCCGTATTTGGTACTTTTTTAGTGTATGCGCCTACACAGTTAACAGCTCTTAAAGATCGTAAGTTAATCATTGAAGTATTACGCGAGATTATTGAAAGCGAAAACGCACAAGAGCTGATCAGTATTACCGATATACGTGGTTTGTTTGTTATCCGCTATTTAGGCGAGCAAGCACACCAGTGTAAAACCTTATTTATAAAATTATGGCAGCATTTACGTCCTCTTGTTATTGAGGCGTCAGCCATTGAACCTAGAATTTGGCATACTTAATTTTAATTTGTAAGAACGTGCCCATTAAAAATCTAAGAGAAACGTATGGATTTATTACCTAGAGAAAAAGACAAACTCCTTTTATTTACTGCTGCATTATTAGCGGAACGTCGATTAAAGCGAGGCGTTAAACTTAATTACCCTGAAGCTATGGCTTATATTTCTATGGAAATTATGGAAGGCGCAAGAGACGGTAAAACCGTAGCAGAAATGATGGACTATGGTAGAACCTTATTAACTCGCGACCAAGTGATGGAAGGTATTCCTGAACTGTTAGCTGAAGTACAAGTTGAAGCGACGTTTCCTGATGGAACTAAGCTTGTAACTGTGCATAACCCAATCGTTTAAGGAGAGTCGCATGTCTTCATCTTCACCTATCAATACATCAGGCAGATTAATTCCTGGTGAAATAAAAACCGATAGTGGTAATCGCGAACTTAATGTCGGTCGTGAACAATTAAAAATTACCGTAGCAAACGCTGGCGATCGTCCTATTCAAATAGGATCTCACTATCACTTTTATGAAGTGAATCCGGCATTAACCTTCGACCGCGAGTTAACTAAAGGTTACCGCCTTGATATTACCTCAGGCACCGCAGTTCGTTTTGAGCCGGGACAAGAGCGCGAAGTAACACTGATTGCTTATCGTGGTAAACGTAGAGTCTTTGGCTTTAGAGCTGAAGTGCAGGGAGATTTATAAAATGGCAACTATTGATAAACATTCATACGCGCACATGTTTGGTCCAACCGTTGGCGACAGAGTTCGTTTAGCAGATACCGACTTATGGTTAGAAGTTGAAAAAGATTACACCGAATACGGCGAAGAAGTTAAGTTTGGTGGCGGTAAAGTTATTCGAGACGGTATGGGACAAAGCCAAGCGTCTTGCTACGAAACGGTAGATCTCGTTATTACCAATGCACTTATTGTTGATCATTGGGGTATCGTTAAAGCTGATGTGGGTGTTAAAGATGGTCGTATCGCCATCATAGGTAAAGCGGGTAATCCAGACATTCAAGACAATATTGATATTGAAGTCAGTCCTGGCACTGAAGTTATTGCTGGCGAAGGTCAGATCTTAACGGCTGGCGGTATAGACGCGCATATTCATTTTATTTGTCCGCAACAAATTGACGAAGCTTTAATGTCGGGCGTAACCACTATGATAGGTGGTGGCACAGGCCCAGCAACCGGTACAAACGCAACAACGTGTACACCAGGCCCTTGGTATATTCACAAAATGCTACAAGCAACAAACGACTTCCCAATGAACTTTGGCTTTTTAGGTAAAGGTAATGCAAGTTTACCGTTAGCTATTGAAGAACAAATTGAAGCGGGCGTTTGTGGTTTAAAACTGCATGAAGATTGGGGTACAACACCCGCAGCGATTGATAACTGTTTAACAGTTGCTGAAAAGTACGATGTGCAAGTGGCTATTCATACCGATACGTTAAATGAATCAGGTTTTGTTGAAGATACAATTGGTGCATTTAAAGGCAGAACTATTCACACTTACCACACAGAAGGTGCTGGCGGTGGCCATTCACCTGACATTATTAAAGCGTGTGGCGAAGCGAATGTTTTACCTTCTTCAACCAACCCAACGCGTCCATATACGATTAACACCATAGATGAACATTTAGACATGCTAATGGTATGTCATCATTTAGATCCTAACATTCCCGAAGATGTGGCTTTTGCTGATTCGCGTATTCGTAAAGAAAGTATTGCTGCTGAAGACGTAATGCATGACTTAGGCGCAATCAGCATGATTTCGTCAGACTCGCAAGCCATGGGACGTGTAGGGGAAATGATCACACGTACTTGGCAAACAGCTCATAAAAACAAGCAACAACGTGGACCTTTAGCACCAGATACTGAACGTAACGATAACTTCCGTATTAAGCGTTATATTGCTAAATACACCATTAACCCTGCAATAAGCCATGGTGTAAGCCATGAAGTAGGCTCGATTGAAGTAGGCAAGCTAGCCGATATCGTATTATGGAAACCGGCATTTTTTGGTATTAAACCATCAATGATCATCAAATCAGGTTTTATTGCTGCAGCACCAATGGGCGATGCAAATGCGTCTATTCCAACGCCACAGCCCGTGTATTACCGTCCTATGTTTGGTTCTTACGGTTTAGCTACGGCTAAAATCTCCATGACCTTTTTATCGCAAGCAGCGGTTGATAAAGGTGTACCAGAAAAAGTCGGTATGACACGTATGGTTGGGGTTTGTAAAAATACCAGAAATATTGGTAAAGACGATATGATCCATAATAACTGGCAGCCGAAGATTGAAGTGGATGCGCAGACTTATGAGGTGAGGGCGAATGGGGAGCTACTTACTTGCGAACCGGCGACTGTCCTGCCGCTAGCCCAACGTTACACTTTGTTCTAAATGGATCCTATTTTTGATTGATGCTGCATTGTCGGCACTTTTTATTTCAATCACATAGGTAAACTATGCTCATGAAATAAAAAGTTTGACGGCTTTGCCTAAATCAAAACTAGTTACCATTGGTTTGGTAATAGAAAATGTATGAGAAACTTTAAGATTTATTTTGTTATGAAAATCATGAAGTAATAAATATTTATATTTTCGATATCCAAAAGTAGAGAATATAAAGAAGAAAACTTAGGAATGTAGATGTTACAAGTATTTGAAAGACTCGATCACACGCATGATGAAATTGCTGATTCCATCACCTTAGATCAAGATACACGTAA
Source organism: Pseudocolwellia agarivorans (assembly GCF_002000085.1). GTDB lineage: Bacteria > Pseudomonadota > Gammaproteobacteria > Enterobacterales > Alteromonadaceae > Pseudocolwellia > Pseudocolwellia agarivorans. The sequence continues at coordinate 147,278 of NZ_MUZU01000011.1, read as the reverse complement.
AAAAGCACGCATTAAAGGTGTAACTGATAAAGGTCAGGATGTGGGTATTTTTGTTGAACGTGGTCATCCATTATTGATCGGTCAGGTGCTCAAAACTGAGTGCGGTTTATTGATTGAAGTTAAGGGTAAAGCAGAAGATGTTTCTACTGCAATTGCTACTGATTGGTTGTCGTTTAGTAAGGTGTGTTATCACTTAGGAAATCGTCATACGTCATTACAAATTGGTGAGCTTTGGGTGCGTTTCAAACCTGATTATGTGTTAGAAGAATTAGCGGAAAACTATGGCTTAACTATTGACAAAACACCTGCTGTTTTTGAACCTGAAAGTGGCGCTTATGGTAAAGGTGGAGGTCATTCTCACGAACATTCACATAGCCATTCTCATGGTGAATCTGATACACACTCTCATGAACACTAAATTCTATCGTTACATAGGTAATTGTAAGGTTGTGATGAATAATTCAATAAAATCAAAGGCTAATTTTGGTTACTCGTTATGTTAGTTGGTGACGCGTTACGATTAAATCGGCTTTTACAGCTGTGTAGTGCTAATTTACCTGTGGGTGGATTCTCATTTTCGCAAGGCTTAGAGTATGCTGTAGAAATGGGTTGGGTTAATGATGTTGACTCAACAAGTAACTGGGTTGAATTGAATTTATCTCAGTCAATTGCACGTACCGATTTAGCGATAATTAAGCGTCAATATGAAGCACTTTTAAATGACGATTTAACAGCTTTTATTTCATGGAATCAGCATTTAATTGCGTGTCGAGAAAGTAACGAGTTGCACCTTGCTGATGTTGCTATGGGCAAAGCACTTATTCGATTATTAAAGCAATTAGATTCAGCTGAAATTCAACAAGGTTTACAACGTTATGAAGCGTTGCTTGATGTTAATAAAATAGGTACTGATATCAGTTTTGTAAGTGCTTTTGTACTTATTGCTTCGTTGTTTAAGTTAGATTTACTGCTGATACAAAGTGGTTATTGTTGGACTTATATCGACAATCAAGTTGCTGCGGCAACTAAGCTTGTGCCTTTAGGGCAAACTCAAGCGCAAAATTTATTATTTGAAATTACCGAAAAAGTAGATGCATCAATTCAATTAGCAAACACATTGCAAGACGATGAAATTGGCGCAAGTTTACCGCGTTTAGCTATGGCAAGTGCATGGCATGAAACGCAATACACGCGATTATTTAGGTCTTGATGAATGTTATTTTTATTGAGATTGAACAAATTAAAAGTTAACAAGAGAAATTTATGAAAAAGAAACAAGTTTTACGTATAGGCGTTGGCGGACCTGTTGGTTCAGGTAAAACCGCTTTATTAAGAGAGTTATGTATCGCATTACGTGATAAATACGATATGGCAGTAGTGACTAACGATATTTACACACGCGAAGATGCTGAGTTTTTAACGCGTCATAACGCGCTAGCTGAAGATCGTATTATGGGCGTTGAAACAGGCGGTTGCCCACATACGGCTATTCGAGAAGATGCGTCTATGAATTTAGCAGCAATTGACGATTTACAGGCATTACACCCTAATTTAGACTTTGTATTAGTAGAAAGTGGCGGAGATAACTTAAGTGCTACGTTTAGTCCTGAACTTTCAGACTTAACTTTATATGTAATAGACGTATCTGCGGGGGATAAAATTCCACGTAAAGGTGGTCCAGGTATAACTAAGTCCGATCTTCTTATTATTAATAAAATTGATGTTGCCGAGTTAGTCGGGGCGTCTTTAGAAGTTATGGACAGAGATGCGAAGAAAATGCGTGGCGACAGACCTTTCGTGTTTAGCAATATGAAAACCAAGCAAGGTTTAGATGATATAATCGCTTTTATTGAAAGTGAAGGTATGTTGAATATTTAATTTATTATTAGCTCTCATTCAGGGGTAATAGAAACACAAAATTTAGAATTAACGTGAGTAAGGAAATACAAATGAAGTTTTTAATGATTTTTTTAAGTGCAATATCAAGTTTGTTTTTAAGTACAGCAGCATTAGCCCATACCGATCATGCATTAGGTGAAGGCTCATTACATGCGGTATACCACATTATGTTTTGGTTCGTTGTTTTTGCGGTAATTTATAAAGCGGTAGGTTGGTATAAAGCTAAAGATCGTAATAAACCACAAAAGTAATCATTGATCTATTTTGTTTTAAGTAGATTTGATTAGTCAAAAATAGAAAGGAGCATTACGCTCCTTTTTTATGGGTTATACAATAACGGTTAGAATGTCGCTCGAACACCAAGTCTATAAATAGTACCTGTTGACCACTCACGAATGGTTTTAGATTTATCTACACCGCCTTCAAGAGCATTGCCGTCAATTTTAACTCTAACATCAGTTAGGTTGGTGTAATATTGACGATAAATTCGTTTACCTATATTTACAGCATTAAAGGTCAAGGTAAAATTATCGTTAACTTTATAGTTAGCTGATAAATCTAACTGTCCGCCGCCTTCATTCCACAAGGCTCCTGTTAGGTGAGAACGTTGTGCTAATGAATCTGTGCGATGATTATAAGCTAGACGTATTAAGTTACCGTCAGCTTCCCAGAATCCTGAAATATTTAATTGATGCTTTGAAACGTTTTCCATTGGAAGCGAAGAAAGTTTTGTATTTAGCGCGCCAATTTCTGCATCTGTTTTAGAGTCTGAGTAGGTATAGTTCATTGTTGTACCTAAACCACCGAACACACCGGGTAAAAAGTCAAAGTTTTGAGTGTAACCAACTTCAATACCTTGGTTTGTGCCGCCTTTACCGTTACGGATTAAATTAACTATAATTGTGTCACAAACAGAAGATGACTCTAATGAATTGGTTTGCCATCTGTGTCTAGAGTTTTCAAAGCAGTTAGGTGTTTCATCAAACAATAAATCTTTACCATCGGCTCCTTTTTCAATTAAAAAATCTAGTGGATTAGAGCTTTGAATAACACTTTGATCCATTGATGTTAAATCAACCCAATGAGCATTAATTGATGCTTTTTCTTCAAAGTTAGACATGTCTTTATGGAAGTAAGCAAGGCTAAATGCTCCACCTTCATTAAAGTACCACTCATAAGATAAATCTATATTTTTAGATTCGAGTGGTTTTAATGCTGGGTTATTTATAGTGCCATTAGAGTCACCAGCTCCCCAAACATTTTGAGCCATGCTGTAACTAGGTTTAAGTGAATCTATTCTAGGTCTAGCCATGGTTTTCGAAAGTGCGAATCTTCCTACCATATCTTCATTGATTTTGTAGCTGAGTGTTAAGCTTGGTAAAAAGTTTGTTGATTCACCTGATCCTGTAGCTGCGAATTGCTCTGGATTTTCTCTCTCTGATGTGCCGTCAGCATACCTATTGCGTGTATTTGGGTTTAAATCAAAGTTTACGTCATAACAGTTTTGTGATGCTATAGGACCAAAGTTACCATTGTTGTCGAATCCACCCGCAAAGTTAGGGCCACTAATGCCATTTATATCTTCGTCATAACCTTCGCCATTTGCATAAAGTTGTTCATCAGTACATGCTGGTAGTGATGAATCGTTAGCTATTTTGATCAGCTCGCGACTCGATACTGCGCCGTTCTGATATCGAATAGAAGAGTAACCTGCGCTTTCAACGTTACTTTTAACATAGCGAAAGCCAATATTACCTGTTAAGTCGTCATCAAGTAATGAAAAGTTTGCTTTAAAGTAGATCGCTTGGTTTTCTAACTCTATTTGTCTGTCGTTACCTAAATCAGGCTTGGTACGTACATCATCGTTTGCAAATAATAAATCAAATGCTTTAGCTCCATTGATGGTGTACCAACCGTCAGTTGTGTTGTCACGTCCATAACCTAACTCACTCATGAAATTGTCACCATGAGGTGTAAGACCATCTGTTACTTGGCTAAGTTGTACAGAATCAATTTGAGTACCTAGTGCTTCTTGGCCAAACGGAACGGGTATTCCTTCAAATTGATAGCTTTGGTTAAACACGTCTTTATTACGTTTTTGATATTTAGCGCCAAATTCAAATTGTGTAATAGGACCTAATTCCACATCCCAGTCAAAATCAAGGTAAGCTGATTTTTGTTTATCACTCATGTCACGGTCACGAGAATAAGCTTGTTGTAAATGAGTTGCTGCTAAATCATCTGGGTTAAAACCTGTTGTGGCAATGTTATCACTATTATCTTCACCTGGTGCGCCTGTTTGTCCTGGACCAAAATCTACAAGTCCTTTTCCTGTTACGATGACACATTTTCCTGAGGTACAGTCGTAACCTGTAGGTTCAATAACAGAACCAGGAATTGTTGCGAAACCACTTACGTGTACGTAGTTGTTTGTATTTAGTAAAGTGTAATATTCGTCATTTGCTACTGTTTTGGTTGCTCCAATTTTTAAATCCATACGTAGAGTATCAGACCAAAAATGGGTTAAATCTAAACTATAAATTTTGTTTTTTGTTTCAACGCCGGCTTGCAGCTGTTTAATTCGTCCACGTGCTGAACGGTCTACTTTTTTTGTGAAAAACTCTTTATCAGTATCATAAACAATCCAAGGGTTGTTTGGATCTAATACGGGATCACTTGCTAAGTTAGCATTTTCAGCGCCGATTACAGCTATTGAATTATCATTAGTAACAAGAAACTGGTCGGTCATAGTTACATTGAAATTAACTTCTGTATTGTCTGAAATTGCCCATTGTAATGCTGCGGTAAAGCCATCACGCTTTAACGAATTTTTAAATAATTTATAACCATTTTGTCCGTTACTATAACCGGTAACAGGACCTGTTAACTCACCTGTTTGTGCGTCAATAGCATTATCTACAGACGTAATATTTAATGTGTCTGTGTAAAACATATCTTTACGTGATGCTTGTTTTTCTGAAAATGCTGTTACGTATAAACCTAAGGTATCGTCCATTAGTTTTTGAGAAAAAGAACCTGAGAATTTATGATCATTTTCCTCAGCAAAATCATCGTATCGGCCTTGAATTTCTAATACACGTTTGTCTTCAGATGCATCAAGTGGACGAAACGTTTTAAGTAAAACACCAGCCCCTAAACTGCCTTCATCGTGATCAGCCGATGATGTTTTAAGTATTTCAATGGAATTTAATATATCAGAAGAGTAGCCACTTAAATCAACTGCTTGGTTTTCAGTATTACTCGTTAACGCTATACCATTTAGTGTTATGTTGTTTAAATTAGGCCCCGCACCACGAACGGTTACTGTTGTGGCATCGCCTTCACCAAAACCTCCACCACGTTGAATCGATACACCTGTAACACGTTGAAGAGCTTCACCTATATCTTGATCAGCAGACTTACCTATATCTTCCGAGAATATAGAATCACTTACGGAATCATTTAAACGTTTGTTATTTAAAGAACGTAATAAACTTCCCTTAAAACCTTTTACTTCTATCACTTCTATTTCTTCAGCACTTGCTTGTTTAGATTCTTCTGCAAAAGCATGTGAAATAGGTACGCTGGCAATAGAAATGGCAATAGCCATTGATAGTGGATGTACTTTATGTTTTATCGACATTATTTGTCCCCGAGTTTCAACCTAATAAAGGCCTTGTTTATTGTTATTAAACTGTATCAACTTGTGTCTATATACAAACTACATCCTTCAAATTTAAAGATCAAGTTTTGTATTTGATTTCAAAGAATTTTTGGTTATAGAAAAAAGGTTACTAATAAATTAATGCTGTTAGTACAATGTAATTTATATGTATCAATTTGTTTTTTGTTAACAAAATGTGTTTTTTGTTTGGCTAATGATTGATAAATAACTATTTTATTTAATCTGGAGGATTGATGCTCATTGTCTTATTTCTTAAGGGCTGAGCGATTTTTATATGTTTATATTCTTTTGTTTTTTTTTGTATGTGGTTTGTATAAATTAAATTTAAATTTTTTATTTTCTTTTGTTGGTTGTTTATAAACGTAGTATGTTTTTAAGTAAGGCGTTATTGCGTTTAATTTTTTATTAAAAATGAAGGAACCTAACAACTAAAATAGTTTAGTCGTTAGGTTATTTATTTTCGTTACGAATAAAATCAGAGTGAGTAGGGAGGCTATTTATTTCGGTTTGAATGGAATTTGCTATGTCTGTAAAAAATATTTTCATTTCTTCATCTGTTTGATTAGGTCGGTTTTGAGTAAAAGTTATCTCTTTATTTAAATATTGTTGGCCTATTAATATTTGCAACCAACTTTGGTAAGGAAACAAACTACCTTGTGGTAATGTTATTTCTCCTGTTTTTTCAAATTCGTTTAAATAGCTTTGTAATGATTGTGGGCGTGATAATAATTGCATGTCGCGCCAAAACGAAGTGTCATCGCGTTGGGTTGTACAATAATGAGCAATTAAAAAATCTCTAATACTAAGTGAGTCTTTATGAAATGCTGCGTTAAAATTTGTTGCTTCTTCAGTCATGTTAGTCCCATAAATAAATGCATTTTTAAGTTCTAACGCATACTTATGTGTCATGTGGATGCTGGTTGACTCGAGTGGTTCAAAAAAACTACCTGACAAACCTAGTGCTATTGAGTTTTTAAACCAAGGTGTTTTTAGGCTGCCTGTTTGAAATTTAATGACTCTATATTCATTAATTTTTTCATGGTCGGTAAGTGCTTGGCTTAATTCATTTAAGGCTTCCTCATCTGAAATATGTTTACTTGAATAAACATAACCGTTGCCCGTTCGTGTTTGTAATGGAATTTGCCAGCGCCAACCGGCATTCATGGCTATAGACTTGGTATAGGGAAATGGGTCGCCTAAAGACTTTGTTTGTACAACAACAGCGCGATCACAAGGCAAGTATTTATCCCAACCTTCGTATTCACAATGTAGAGCTTGTTTATTCAGTAGGCCTCTTGTACCGCTACAGTCAACAAAATAGTCAGCGCTGATCACTGCATTATTTGTTAGTGTAACGGATTTTATTCCGATATTTGTATCTGTAGTTACTTTAATGACATTGTCTGATATGTAGTTAATGCCTAAATTTAACGCAATATTTTTGAGGTACTTTGCAAGTAAGCCCGCATCAAATTGATAGGCATAAAACAATTTAGACAATGGGTAATATTTTTCTGGATGAGCATCAGAGGGGAGACTCGGACGTGAAAATTTATTTGAATATGCTGCGACAGCACAGGGAGAAAAATGGTTAAGTGGTGGTAAGTTAAGGGACGATTTATATGCTAACCACATTTGTGTGAAACTTGAATCAACTGAGTTTTTCCCTATTTCACCAAATGCATGCATGTAACTGTGGCCTAATGTAGACCAGTTTTCAAAATGAATTCCGTATTTATATGTTCCTTCAATTTTGTTAATAAAGTCGGTTTCATCAAGGTCTAAATAATTAATGAGATGAATAATGGGTGGGATCGTTGCTTCACCAACACCAATGGTTGGTATGTCAGGGCTTTCAATAAGCGAAATGTCATATTCTGCAGAAGGTAAACCTTTAGCCAGTATAGATGCGGTGATCCAACCTGCGGATCCACCACCTATGATAACGATACGTTTTTTATTCATGTGATAATTTTATGTTTAAGATGTTATTTAACCTGAACTGGGATAATGGAATGTACTTAAAAACTTTAACACAGGTGTACTTCGCTTATCTCTAGTTTGGAGCCTTTACTATATAAAAAAACCACGAATGATACATTCGTGGTTTTTAGTTGAATAAAATAATTTATTTTATTCTTCGTTTTTAGAATGGATTAACTTCTTCAAAGCTAAAGTTATCTAGATAGAATTTACCTGTATTTACTTCAAGTTGAAGTCTAAAGTCACCTTTAGTTAATGTTTGTAAATCTTCTCCATTATAGTACATGTTGTATTGTGTCCATTCAGCCGATGTTCCACCCCACCAAGTACCAGGGTTACCACCAACACCTGTTTTAGGGTATGACGCTACCCAACCAGAATTATTACTCCAGAAATATGTTGGTCCGCCGCCCCAATTACCACTAATATTTTTCATGTAAAAACTTAACTTGTAAAATTTAGTTGGGTCTATATCGAAAGTTCTCATGGCAATAGGCTCACTAATAAATTTAGCTGGTTTACCATTGTTTTCTAAATATAAACCATAGTTACCTTCCATTGCCGCTTCTTCGCGAATTTCAATTGTACCTTCGTTGTTCCATGCCATTCCCCAGTTTGGAGCTAAAGTACCACTCTCAAAACCAAAGTCACCGTTGTAATATAAATTAGGATGCGGTGTAACTTTTACGTCAAATGATTGGTTAAGATAGGTTAGGTCAGCTATTGTCGCTGTGATTGTGGCTGTTTCACCTTCAATAAGTGTTGTAATATTTCCTTCTGCATCAATTGATACAGCGTCAGGGTTAGAGGACGTCCACTCTACAGCATTGGTGAAACCTAATTCAACAGGAATAAGGTTGTAACTTAATGCTGTTGTACTGCCTAATGAAATTTCAGTTACTTCACCGGAAACAACATTGTTGTTAAGTACTACATCTATAGCAACAGGTTCTACTGGTTCGGTAATAACTTCAGCAACGGTTGACGCAACGACAGCGCCGTCGGCAGATGTCGCGGTAATGGTTACATTACCTTCAGCTATACCTGTAACATTACCGTTTTCATCAACTGTGGCTTTACTAGTATCTGAACTTTCCCAAGTAATCGTTGGGAAAGTGGCATTGCTAGGGGTAATTGTTGCTTTAAGCGGTACTTGATAACCAATAGGTGCCTTAAAGCCATTAGGTTGGCTTAAAGCAATTTCAGTTACAACGTCTTCAACAGCATTTACCGTAATAGTAATGTTGCGTATCACTTCTGTGTCAGAACCATTATCTAGAATATAAGTAAATTTATACACACCTTGCGAGTAAAGTAGTACTTCATCTTCTGCGCCTGTTGGTGGGTTTTCTTCAACAGTAGCGGGGTGTACTAATACGTCTTTAAAAAACTGTGTAGCAACAGTCATTGAATCAGAGCTTTTATAAATAGCTGCTGTAGGTAGAGCAGGACCTTCATAAAGAGGCTCTTCGTTTTCATCAAGGTTTAAAAATGTAAATTTTCTTGTAAATATAGGTGTATCTGCTGGATTTGTTACACCGTCAAGTAGGTCAAAAACATGAAGGTCAGAATCTTCATTTAATACTATGTTCAAATCACCACTTACTGTAACAGGGGCGATGGTTGAACTGCTTTTATTTGAATCACTACCGCCACATGCAGAAATTGCAGCTGTTAATGAACTCATGATTATTATTTTTTTGAGTAAGTTACGTTTCATCTTACTAATTCTCCAATTTTCAGGGTTGTTTGCGTTTGCAAACAACCTATTAATTATTATGTCTTAAAATGTAATACGGGCGCTTAAACGGAACTGACGTCCTGTTTTCCACTCACGGATAGTTCTGCTTGTATCAGCATCACCGTCCATCGCATTACCTTCATCGAACAACACCGAATCACCATTTTCGTCAACCATACCTAAATCCATATCGGTTGATGTGTAGAAGGTTCTGGTTGATTCGTTAAGTAAATTAAGTGCGTGGAACGTAAAATCGACGTTTTTATTAAGATTATAAGTTGCGCTAAAATCTAAGTTGCTTTTTGCATCTTGCCATTCTGCGCCATTTGTAAGACCACGATTTACAAGCTGTATTGAGTTATATCTATGCGATAAGCGAAGCTGATGCCCATCTTTTTCCCAATAAACAGTTGTATTTAGAGTATGCTTAGGTGTGTATGACTGAGGTAATGCTTTAAGTATACGACCTGTATCTTGTAAAACCTCAGCATCAGATTCTGAAGTAGCATACGTGTAGTTAAAGTTAGTCCCTAAACCAGACCAAAAACCTGGTAAAAAGTCATAAGATTGATTGTATGTAAGCTCGATACCTTGGGTGGTGGTACTTTTTCCGTTGCGTTTAATAGAAGCTTCTACAGGTTCACAACCAAAATCTAAAGCGTTGTTGAGTTTATCTTGAACTATTCTGCTTGGTAAACAATCAGAGTTACTTGCATCCATACCGTCAGTTATTGGCATGATGAAGTCTTCCCATGCAAGGCTTTCTAATTCGTAAGCACTGCGAGTATCTCTTACATATACCGTATCTTTTACTGATTCAACAAAGTTACTCATGTCTTTTCTAAACAATGCAATAGATAATAAGCTGCCTTGGTCAAAGTACCACTCTAATGATAAATCAATATTCTTAGAGGTTAATGGTTTTAATGCTGGGTTATTAACTGTTGCGCGAGAAAAATCACCCCAAACGTTTTCGTCAAAATCAAAACCTGGACGAATATCATCAAACGGGGCACGTGCCATTGTTTTTGATGTAGCAAAACGACCGATAAGCTTGTCTGAAAATGCATAGTTTAGGTTTAAACTCGGTAGTAATTCGGTGCTTTCACCACCACCAGTAGCATCATAAACTCTTCTATAGATTTCAGTAGGGTCACTAATTAAACCTTGGCCAACTAACCATTCGCCATGTTGTGCTTGGGTGCTTGGATCTGTATGTCTATAATTTATCCACCAACTTCTGGTGCCATTATCGTTACGAACAATGTCAGTCACGTTTCCATTGTCATCATAGTTAACTAATGCAATACCAGCTTGTGCAAATTCTGGTTCAAAACATGGGTAGCCAGTATCTAAAGCATCAGCTCCAAAACCGTCTAAACGTTGTGTACGAGCAATATCTGTAGGGTTAGGACAAGCAGCTAAATCAGTATTTAATAACTGTTTGTCATAAACAGCATCAACAGCATCAAAAAGTCTATCACCTTTGAAAAACTCTAAAGAAGGATGACCAATAGATTGATTTTTAGTTTTAACATATCGAACACCGATATTACCGGTTAGGCGTGAATCTAAAAATTCAAAGTTTCCTTTTAGGTAAAAAGAAGTATTGTCTTGCTCAACTATACGGCTGCCCGTTTGGTTATCAACAAGTTTACTGTCAGGAATACCATAAATCTCTTCAAATGCTTTGTTTGGATCAAGTAGTCCCCATCCTTTCAAGTAGTCTCTATTATATGGAGATGTATCTGGAATAAGGCCTCTCATGAAGTCGTCAATAGGTAATCCTGAACCTGTTTGTACATCGGCAAATGCGATGTCAGATACCGCCGCACCACCAAGTACAGGCTTACCTGTTGAATCAAATACTGTAGTATTTGTGCCTTCAAGTGTTTGATAGTTTGTATAAACATCTTTTATACGATTTGACCATTTCGCACCAAACTCTACGGTAGTAATTCCCATTTTGTCTAGGTCGTAGTCGAAATCAACAAAAATAGATTTGTTGGTATCTGAAACTTCTTCGTCGTATTGCGCAACATAACCTAAATGAGTTGCGTATGGGTCAAGAGGGTTAAAACCACTTGATGAAATATTATTTTCGTTATTATTAATACCATTAGGAACGTAGATAAATGGTGATGTACCTACTCTTAAATCACATTTTCCTGTCGAACAATCATAACCAACAGGTTCTAGTTGATCTAAAGGTGTTTTTTCAAGAATTGAAACAGGAATAAAATTCCAAGTTGCGGTACTTAGGGTGGTATTTGGTAGAGACTCGTAGTCAGTTCTGGAGTAGCCGGCACGAATATCCATGGTTAAATTATCAGTTAAATACTGTGTTACTGTTAAAGTTGCCACTTTATTTTCTGATTCGTTACCACCTAAAGTGCGGCCTAAACTACCACTTGCATATCTATTAAATGCTTTAACTAAAGTATGGTTGTTTTCATCAAGTGTCCACCATTCTTCTTGCGGATCTGTTGCAAGGTTTCCACGTTTAATTAAATCAGGCTTGCTTGTACTGATTCTATGATTATCGTGGTGGGCTGTATATTTAGAGTAACTGATATCTAATTGAACATCTGTTGATTCAGAGGGTAAAAATTGTAAGCCAGCTGTTGCTGTAAATCGCTCTGTATTATTTAAATTGGTATTGAAGCTTTTACCACGAGAAATAATACCTTTAATATCTTCGGTATTTGTTAATGGTTGGCCTGTTTGTAATGATGTTGCACCACCTGGGCGAATTGTTGCAACTTCATATGGTGCTAACCAATCACCACCTAACGAATCACTACGAGTAGAGTTTGTTTCTTTCGATGCGGTAAAGATTACACCAAAAGTATTGTCTAATAATTTTTGAGAGAAGGTTCCTGATATTTTAGAGTCATTTTCATCAGCATATTGATTATGGCGTCCTTGTACTTCTATAAGGCGTTTATCAACATTAAGGTTTAAAGGTTTTGTTGTTTTAAGTATAACACTTGCACCTAACGAACCTTCATCGTGATCTGCTGCTGATGTTTTAACTACACTCATTTGACCAATAATGTCTGAAGAGAATGCGCTTAAATCAACACTTTGATCAGATGTTGAGTTTGAACCACCACCACCAGATATACTTGATGTTAAGGCAATACCATTTAATGAAATTTGGTTTAAGTTAGCACCCGCGCCACGAACGGAGATACGAGTACCTTCGCCATCACTTTGCTGAACAGATACACCCGTAATTCGAGATAATGCATCTGCAATATTTTGGTCTGTTGATTTACCAATATCTTCAGCGAATATTGAATCGGATATGCTGTCAGACAGTCGTTTGTTATTGATGTTTTTTTGTAAGCTACCTCGGTAACCAGAAACTTCAATTATTTCAATGTCGTCCTTTACGCTTTTTTTCTTCTTTTTATTATCAGCGACACTTCTTTCGATTTCTTCTTCAGTAGGTGCGCTATCTTGTGCGTAGGCTATTTGACTTGTTCCAACCATTAAGACTGGCATCATCGCTAGCACAAGCGGTTTTAACTTAAATTTTATAGACATTATATGTTCCCCCGATTTAATACCTTACTGTTATTAATACAATTTAAATGCATATTACTAACGGTATTGTTTACTTATTATTTTGCATTATATATAAAATACTGTTTTTATATGTGTATGAGTGTATTTATTGTTGAGCGACTTGTAAAGCTTATTTTGTATATAATTTTATATTATTACATACAAAATAATAACTAAGGTTTTCGTATGTTGATGACAAGATAAACGATGAGTTTCGTAGGTTTACAATAAATGTTTTAAATACTTTGAAATTACATTTACGTATCAAAAGCCATTAAAATGGTATTTAATTTATTGTTAACTATATTGAAAATCTATTATGAATATAAAAATATTATTCAGTTTATACGTTTTATTATTAATAATAATCGACTTTGTTAAATAAGGTGAGCGCCATTAATTTAATGAGTTACCAATATTTAATTTATTGATATATGTCATGCATGCTTTGTTCATATATAAACAAAATTTTTTATAAATGGGGTTTATGTGCAGGATGATTTTTAAGAAAAAAGGGGGGAACAATTAGTATTGCTCCCCTTTGGCTGTTTTGAATTATTATCGCATTATAAAAAACACTTAATGTTACGAGGTTATTGTTGCATGAAACGTCCAAAGAACTGATAGCTTTTTTGATCTCTCAGTTTTTGAGAAAAGCTTAATCCTAATTGAGCTAGCTGCTGTGGGTTATCTACTTTAGTGATCATCATTCGTAATTGCATTAATGCTTGTTTAGTTTTACCTACACTGTCTTGAGCAAGTGCATATAAGTAAATATATTGAGCATTAGTGGGGTCCAGCTTTATGGCTTGTTTAAAGGATTCAATAGCATTCACGGTATCTTTATTGCGAATTAGGTATAAACCGTAACTGTAATGAACCATGCCGTCTAATGGTGATGTTTTTAAAGCTTGTTGATATATTTTAGCTTCGTTTACTGAATCGCCCATGGTTTTATAGATATCGGCTAAGTTTAAGTAGGGCACGCTAAAGTACGGGTCAACGTTAATAGCATTTTTTAAAGCGGCTATTGCTTTATCTCTATTACCTGAACCGTAATGGATCATACTTTCATTTAAGTTACCTTCACCACGCCACGTATTAATATCGTTTGAAAGCATTAGTTCATCAAATGCTTTTTTCATTACTTCAGCATTTACTTGTGTATTACCAATTAATTGATTAGCTGCAGCAATTCTTACTGATTTGTATTTATCTGATAATAAGGTAGCAAATGCAAGATGTCGTTCGTTTGGAGGAACAAGCTGGCCTGTTTGCGCGATGGCTAACCTTATTAATGGTTTGTCAGAAGCTACCCAAGGTTTAATCTGTTCGTTTGATAACTGTGGTGTTGTATTAACTAAGCCGGTTAATGCCGTTGCTCTAACAATATCGTTAAGATTTTTGTCGTTCACAATAGCTAAATGTTGTGCTAATTGGAGGCGCTTACCACTTTGTAAACGTAAAAAGTCTGTGTAGGTTTTAGATAACGCTTTAGGTTTACCATGCCATTGTTCAAGTTTAGCTGCTGCCCAGTTGTTGTCTTTATCTTCATGACAATTTGTACAAGCATTTGGTGTGTCGTTAGCGGTAGAAAGGTGAGGGCGAGGTATTTTAAAGCTATGATCTCGTCTGTCATCAACACCCATATAACGATTGGTTGGCATATGACAATTTACACATTTACTGCCTTCGGAGCCTTCTTCATGCTTAAAGTGGGTTGGCTGATTAAACACCTCCGCACTATGACACTGCAAACATAAGCCGTTGTCTGGTACTTTAATTTTCATTGTGTGTTGATCATGACAATCAATACAGTTCACACCAGCTTTATACATTTTACTTTGTAAGAAAGAGCCATAAACATAGACTTCTTCTTTTATTTGTCCATCAGCATGGTATAACGGAGGAATGATAAAGCTTGGTGAAAACTGATCCAAAAACGCATGTTCAGGTTTTATACCATTAGTCAGAGGTGAGCGAAGTGAATGACACGCAAAACACGTATCCATAAACGAATTATCACGTTTTTCGCCTTGCCAGCTAGCGGTACGTTCGCCTACTTTACGTAACCAGTTATTAATTATTTTAGGTTGGTTTCGTGAGTTTTTAATTATCGCGTTTTTATCTTTTGTATGGTTGTTCATTTTACCGTGACACGACTGACAACCTACGTTGATATTGTCGAATGTAGTATCAAATGTTCCTTTATCTTTATCATAGTTACGTTTGAGTCCGTCAGAATGACAGTCGGCGCACATACCGTTCCAGCTTTGTAGCGGTTGTTGCCAATGTAATCTATCTTGTGCTTTTATATCTTCGTCTTCATACATGACAAACCAACGTTGTCCGCCTTCGGCTTTTGTTCTGCTGTCCCAAGAGAAGGGCAATACTTGGTATTTACCGTTTTGGGTTTCAATGAGGTATTGTTGAAGTGGATAATGGCCGAAGGTATATTTTATTTTATAAACTGAGGTTTTATTTTCATGGTTCATTTCCATAAAAAAGTTATTTTTCTCAGTATAGAAACGTGCTTTCTGGCTGTAATGAGTAGCTTTAGCATTATTAAAGTCACCTAATACTGTTTTTTTTGTTGCTACATCCATCGCTTTTGCATGGTCTGATTTCATCCAAGACGATACTGCTGATTGATGACAGGAAGTACAATTTTGTGGATCAGCATCTTTGTTAATAAATGCGTATGTGGTTGCACAATAAAAAAAACTAGCGAGTACTGAAAAATAAGATACTCGAGTAAATAAAGATTTGAACATGTAAATTGCCAAGCTAAAGAGAATAAAATATTGGAAGGGAGTATACCCTAACTTATAACGTATTTAATACTGAGTATAAGTTAGGGGGATAAGTTTTATGTAAAATTTTATATATATACCCGTTACCATTTTAGATGCTTTGAAATAGCCTCCTGATTGGTAAAGGGTATAAGAATTAATTTCTATGAGTTTGTGCTTTTATTTCGTCGATTCTTTGTTGGTATTTTGCAACATCTGCTTTGTGTTGAAGTGCGATATTGTTTTGTTCAGATTTATCTTCAGCTAAATTGAAAAGTTGTGGAATAGGCGATAAACCTGATTCAATATTTTTCATATTGGTTATCCACTCACCTTTAACTGAACTGGGTGATATGTACTTCCACTCTTTAGTTCTTAGCGATAAGGTGTGTGACTCTTCAATTAACTCTGTTCTGCCTTCGGCTGAAGCATCTAACCAAGCATTAAGAAAGTTTTTACTATCAATGGCTTCTTCTTTACTAAGGTCTACATTTACCAATTTAGCTAAAGAAGCATAAATATCAACTTGGCTCATCAGCGTGTTACTTGTTCCAGCTTTAACTTTAGCAGGGTAGTGAACAATAGTAGGTACACGTGTGCCAGCTTCATAAGCACTGTATTTTCCACCTTTAAAGTCGCCGCTAGGTTTGTGATCACCCAATTTTTCCATGGCTTCATCGTCATAACCGTCAGTAAGAACAGGTCCATTATCGCTGGTAAAAATAATTAGCGTATTCTCGAGTAAACCTTCAGCTTTTAACTTGTTTACTACTTCGCCTGTGATCCAATCCATTTGTGCAATAGCATCACCTCGAACACCCATGGTACTTTTACCTTTAAACATGTCGTTTGGTAATCTAGGTACGTGAATATCGTGAAAAGAGAAAAATAAGAAAAATGGATTTTCTTTATTATCTTCAATAAAAAAGTTTGCCATATTGGTAAATACTTTATAGAAGTCTTCGTCTTTCCACTCAGCACTAACTCCGCCTTTCATCCAACCTATGCGGCTAATACCATTTATAATCGTATTGCTGTGTTGTGGATCCGCAGCTTGGCGTAATAACTCAGGGTTTTCAGTACCTGTTGGTCTAATACCTACTTTATGTTCGTAACTTACTTCAATAGGGTCATCTTGGCTTATGTTTAACACATTGTGATTTTCTAAATAAACACTAGGCACTCTGTCGCCAGTTGCTGGCATTAAAAAGCTGTAATCAAAACCAATTTCTAATGGACCAGGTGATACTTTTCCGTTCCAATCTATAGGTGATTTTCCATCACCTAAACCTAAATGCCATTTTCCTACTACTGCAGTAGAGTAACCTGCTTTTTTAAGCATGCTTGGTAACGTGGGTTTATCGGTAGGGATAATTAATGCTGCATCGCCTTTTAGTACCGAAGCATGTTCGCGAAATGCGTATTCTCCTGTTAATAAAGAATAGCGTGATGGAGTACAAGTGGCCGCTGAACTATGCGCATCAGTAAATCGAATGCCATTTTGAGCTAATTCGTCAACATTTGGTGTTTCAACACCTTTTGCGCCATAAGAGCCGACATCGCCATAGCCTAAATCATCAACATAAAATATAACAATATTAGGTTTGTCGTTTGTTTTAACAATATTGGGTTTACTTACTTCGCTTTCTGTTTCTGCTGCTTTATTACAGCCTGTTAAAATAACACTAGATAATGACAGTGTTATTGAGAGGGCGAGTATATTTTTGATGGATTTTTTTTTAACAAACATAGCTGCTTATTTTCCTAATCATATTGTATTGTTTGAGTATTTAATGGGCATAACCATAACGTATTACGAAAAGTTATGCACCGTATCTATACAGTATTAAGTATAAAATTATTAATATTAAAAGTTTGATGGCGTGTTGCTTTTTATTATTAATAGATAACTTGCTTTATTCATAAAACACATTTTGATCCTCTGTAATATTATCAGCATTATTTTTGGTGTTTAATATAAACATAGAAAGCTGCTTTTTCTTTAGCTAAAGTTTCTTTGTTATCGGTAAACCAAGCGGTGATTTTTTGTTTGCCAGTTACTAACTCGGTATCAACAATACAATGTGAGGCTCTGCCGTGTACTGTTTGAACTGTGTTTTTGCCATTTACACGAACAACACAGTATTTTTTACCGATAGGTGTACCTGCTGGAATATCATGAAAATATGCACTTACTTGATATGTACCTTTCTTTTCAACATCAATATACCAAGGTAACGAAGTATACTTATCTTCTTCTGTTAACCAGTGTATGTAATCGTATTCTTCAGCTGCAGGTTGGTGTCCAATAAACCAAGGTACGGGTTGCTTATCTGGTACTTCCATCCAATCCATAGCGTTTAGCCGTACTGGGTTTTCTGCTTTATTACCTACAGAGATATAGCGATCTTTAAAACCTAGTTTTACGTTTTCGTTCCACCAAGCTTGTTTTATCGATTTTAATTGAGCTAATACATTTGGATGTTGCTGAGCCACATTGAGCTGTTGAGATGGATCTGTGGTTATATTGTAAAGTTCTTCTTTATTGTTTTCGTTAATAAAGCGCCAGTTTTTATAAGCTACAGCGGTTGGGCGCTTATCGCTTGGATGATAAACGCGTTGATTAGTAATTACTACATTACGGTCGCTTAATGAATCGTCTTTACCTTCAGTAATAAGTGTTGCTAGATTGAGTCCATCCATACCTTTTATGGTATTTTGTATGCCTGCTAGCGATAATATGGTGGGCATAATATCGAAATGTGCTGTTAAGTTATTGTACTTGCCTGCTTTAAGTTGCCCGTTAGGATACGAGATAAAAAAGGGGACGCGATGACCTCCATCGTATACTGAACCTTTATAACCTCTTAAATTGTCGTTTGGTATCCAATCAGGAAAGGCTTGTTTAATTAATTGATGTTTTGCATCAAGCTTGTTTTGGTTATTGGTAGGGCGGTAAGAGCTACCATTATCTGTCATGACTATAAATATAGTGTTGTCGGTTTCACCTCTTGCTTTTATGTGTTCGCGCATTAGGCCTATTTGGCCGTCAATGTGCGTGATCATGCCATAAAAACTCGCCATAGTTCTGTTTAAGCCTTTATCTAAATAAGGTTGTATAAAGTGTTCAGGTGCGCGGTAAGGACCATGGGGCGCATTAAGGGGAATATAAGCAAAGTAGGGTTGATTGCGTTTTTGGTCGATAAATTTTTTAGCTTCGTCAAACCAAACTGTTGTGGCGTAACCGGTTGTTTTTTCTGGATTACCATTTCTAAAATACGTGTCATTAAATTGAGTGTTTCCCCAATAATCAGGTGTTTGACCTACACCACCACCGCCATGAATAAGTACTTCGTTAAAACCTTGATCTTGTGGGCGATAAGGATAATTGTCACCTAAATGCCATTTGCCAAATATGCCCGTGTCGTAGTTATTATCTTTTAATACTTCAGCTAATGTTTGATGCTCAGGCCCGAGCATGTATCTCCCTAAAATTGTATGCCAAACACCTGCTTTTAATGAATGTTTGCCTGTAAGTAAAGCTGAGCGAGTAGGTGAGCAAGTAGGATCTACATGAAAATTAGTTAGGCTAACACTTTGGTTAGCCAAATCATCAATATTAGGTGTTTGAATGATAGGATTATTATTAACACCAATATCCCCCCAACCTTGATCGTCAGTAACAATAAGCACTATGTTTGGCTTTTTATTAGCTTGTGAACTGGCCAATTGTTTTGAGCTGTTTAGGTTGGTGCTAGACGAATTACAGCCGCTAATAATGGTTGTAATTAATGAAGAAATAACTAAAAAGGATAGAGAACGTTTGAAATTTTTTTTAAGTTTTATTTTATTTCTTTTCATTGTTGTATCTCGAATGTATGAGGTTATTAAGCATAACAGTAAAGCCCAAAATGAATTTGGGCTTTACTGTTTGGTAAGTCGTACTTAACTAATTTGTGGTGTTATTGAGCTGAAATAGTATAAGTGTATTGATACTTTCCTGAAGGTACTTGGTACTGTTTAATAGGCGCCGCTTTTGCACTCCATGAATCATTACCACCCACACCTGATTGAATTAAATCAATATTAACAGTGAATTTACCCTGTTTAACTAAATCGTAGGTATGTTGTGCATTGTTTAAGTTCTCTGCACTCCACGGCCATACTGAAACACTCAGATCTTCTTTACCGTCTACCGTTAATGTTAATCCATTATCTGTCGCTAGTTTTAACCAATCAACATCGGTACGGTTTCCGTTTTCTTGAGGACGGGCGTAGTGATATATAAAGTCTTCAACCTTGCCTGAATAAATACTAATGTCGGCACTGTTATTACGGTCAATGTAATTTTCGTAAGGGCCACGTCCGTAAACACTCATATTTGATAAGCGCTGGTTTACGTTTGTTGTCATACCTAAGCGAGGTATACTTGTAAGGTTTGCATCAGCATTTAGCGACATACTCACTTCAATAGCGGCATCACCCGTTATTAAATATTGTGTGGTCACGTTAAGTTGCTTATTAAAAGAATGCTTAGTGGTTACGGTAACGCTAGTTTTTGATGTATCGATATCAAAAGTATTCAGTGTCATGTTTTCACTTGCTTTACGCCAAACCGCTCGACCTGTTGCTGGTTTAGCATCGTCAGCTGCGCTGTCGGTAGGCGACGTCCAATCTTGAAATCCGCCAATGTCATTATCTGTAGATGGTCTCCAAAAATTATGCTTTAACGCATCAGTAATCACGGTTTGTCCATTTACTTGGTAAGCCGTTAAATACCCTGACTTTTTGTCAAATATTGCTTTAAAGCCATTGTTTGATACTGTTATTGTGTTTGGACTATCGTCAGTACTTACCGATTTATTTGAAACGGTTTTAACTGCTTCTTTTTTAAAGGGGAGCTCAAACTGTTGTTTGGCTAACTCATGTCCTGCTTCAGCCCAATTAGTGTTATTGATGGTACGCAAACTCAATTGTAAGAAATAACGCGCACCAGCTTTTAATACAGGTTTGTTAAAAGGAATTGAAACTGCTTTAGTTTGTTGAGCTGCAATATCTAAACCGTCAATCGAACCTTGCTGAATAACCTTGTTATCTTCAGATAATGTCCATACTAATAAATATTGCTTTAAGTTATCAAAAAAGAATCGGTTAGTTACATCAATTTTTCCTGCTGCTAAATGAGTAGCGTCAAATTGAGCCGGTTGGAAAACATATTTCGCTTCCCAAAGTTTAGGTGTTGCTTTACGGTAAGAATCTAAAACACCATTTAAACAGAAATTAGATGAATTAGGCTTGTCTCCAAAGTCACCGCCATATGCTAGATAGGTTTCGCCTTTGTCGTTTTTAGTTTCAATACCTTGGTCAATCCAATCCCATATAAAACCACCTACGATATTATCGTGGCTACGTACCATGTCCCAATATTCAGTCAAATTACCTAATGAATTCCCCATAGCATGCGCATATTCACACATTAAAATAGGACGCTTAATATATGGGCTATCTGCTAATCCTTTCAGTTCTTCTAAAGACGGGTACATTCTACTAATTACATCAACAAATGCAGGATCTGTAGGGTTAGCATAAGGGGTATAAAGTTTAGCTGTTTCAGCTTTGGTAGAATAACGTTCAGATAAACCAACATAGTCAGGGTGGTTTGGATCACCTTGTGAACCTTCATAGTGAATAAAGCGTGTACTATCTAAGTCTTTAACCCAACCAGACATAGCTGCAAAGTTAGGTCCTGTGCCAGACTCGTTACCAAAAGACCATGATATAATCGAAGGGTGATTCTTATCGCGTTCAACCATGCGTAAAACACGTTGCATCATTGCATTATTCCATTCAGGAAGGTTTGCTAACAAACCGCCCACACCATGGCTCTCAATGTTGGCTTCGTCCATTACATAAATACCGTATTCGTCACATAATTCGTAGAAGTAGGGATCGTTAGGGTAATGAGAGGTTCTTACGGCATTAAAGTTATAACGCTTCATTAATAAAACGTCTTCAAGTAAATCGGCACGGCTTAGTGCTTTACCTTTTTTAACATCGTGGTCATGACGGTTAACGCCAATTAATTTAATGGCTTTACCATTAATTAATAATTCTGCTTTGTCGTTAATTTTTACGTCTCTAAACCCAACTCGCGTGCTTCGTGTTTCTATGACTTTTCCTTGAGTATTTTTTAATGACAATACTAAGGTATATAAATAAGGGGTTTCAGATGTCCATAACTTAGGATTTTCAAGTGTTGCACTCATTAGATCAAACTTAAAGTTATCACGTTGTGGGTAAATTTTTCTTGAAACTATGTTAGCTGAAACATTCATAGGTGTTGATAAAACGGCTTTACCCGAGTCATTGTATAGCTGACCTTCAATATTCCAGCCATCAACATCTTTGCGTTTTGGAAAACTTAATTCAGGTCTTATTTGTAATGTGCCTTGGGTATAAGTTTCATTTAGCTTCGTTTTTACATGAAAATCGTTAATCGCAATTTTAGGTTGTGCTATTAACATTACTTCACGGTGAATACCGCTTAAACGCCAGTGATCTTGATCTTCTAAGTAACTGCCGTCACTCCAACGGTAAACCTCAACAGCTACGGTATTAGTGCCTGATTTTATATGATCGGTAATATCAAACTCAGACGGTAAGCGACTTCCTTGCGAATAACCGACTTTTTCACCATTTACCCACACATAATATGCAGAGCTAACACCACCCAAATGGATCAGTATTTGTTGGCCTTTCCATGTTTTAGGAATGGTAAAGTCTTTAAGGTAAGACCCCACTGGATTATCACGGGTAATGAATGGAGGCACTATACTGTTTTCATCGGTAGCGCCATTTTTAAACATAGGATACTGTGAGTTTGTATAGATAGGCGTACCGTATCCTTCCATTTCCCAGTTTGAAGGAACCGGAATAGACTTCCATTGTTTACTATTGAAATTTGACTTGTAGAAATCTTTAGGACGGTCTTCTACCTTTTCAACAAAATTAAATTTCCAATCCCCGTTAAGCATTTTTATACTTGCTTGAGTTCTGTCTCGTGTAAGCGCTTGTTCAACCGTATCAAATGAGTAGGAGGTAGCACGGGCAGGTAACTTGTTAATATGAATAACTTCAGGATTTTCCCAATCATTAGCAGCAAGCGCCATGGGAGAAATGGTTATACTGAGTAATAGCCCAGTAATACCTTTTGTTAGTGTTTGGTACGAAAGTATCGTTTTTAGTTTCATTTTGATGTTATCTCAAATTATTAGAAATAAGGTGGATTTAAATATTAAATTGTATTTTTATATGTGATAACTTTATAACAATTAAGATTTAACGACAATGATTAATACCAATTGAATTACCTTATTTTAAAATTATAGATTAATACCGGAGAAATTATGAATACAAATAAACGTTATTGCCTAGCATTAGATTTAAAAGATGATCCTAAGTTAATTGCTGAATATATTGAATATCATCAACCTGAAAATGCCTGGCCTCAAATAACGCAAAACATGGCCGACGCAGGAATTATTGATATGGAAATATATCACTTAGGTGATCGATTATTTATGATCATGGAAACAACAGCTGATTTTGATCCCAACGTTGAACCTAAAACAGATGAAGGTAAAACTAAGTCTGAAGAATGGGAAACCTTAATGTGGAATTACCAACAACCATTAAAGTGGGCAAAAGAAGGAGAAAAATGGGTACAAATGGATTTAATTTATGATTTAAAAAAAGTAAATAGTTAAACTAGGTTTAGCCTTTAATAATGAAAAACTTCCTATGAATGTAGATAAAAAAGATAAAGAAATACTTGAACTATTAATTAAAAATGCACGTATTTCAGTGGCTGAAATATCTCGTCAAGTACACCTAGCAAGAACCACAGTGCAAGAACGCATTGCGCGTTTAGAAAGTAAAAATATTATCAAAGGCTATACCACCATAGTGTCTCATTTTGATGAACCTTCCTATTTAACGGCTATGGTTGGCTTGAGTGTAGAAACAAAAGCATTTGACCAACTAGTAGCAACACTACAAGCTATACCTGAGGTAACGCGTTGCCTTGCTACAAGCGGTGGTTACGACCTTTGTTTAGAGGTTTATGTAAGTAATATTAATAAGTTAGAGGAAGTTCTTGCCATGTTGGGTACGTTAAAAGGTGTAAATAAAACAGACTCTAATATTGTGTTAAATTCTTACTTTCAACGATGAACTATTTGCTTTTATGTTTTACGTGTACGTTGCGTTACACTTAAAACGTCCGTTAATCTGTTAAAAATTAACGATTATTCCTTCCTTTTGCCGGTAGATAAAATAGGCTTATTTACAGTAAAGTTATATGTAAATATATAAACAAGTAATTTAAAACCTATGACTTTTTCTACATTTGATAATTTAATCGCTAACGATATTGCCTTGTTAGGTATGCCTTTTGATGCTTATTCATCTCATTTAAAAGGACCCTCTGAAGCACCTGCAATAATTCGAAGAACTATTTTTTCAGGTTCATCAAATCCAAGTACTGAACTAGGTATTAGTTTAAAAAACAATCCTAAACTTCATGATTTAGGTGATTTAACATGGAAAAATAATGACGACGCTTTTAGTGTACTAGAACAAACTATTCACCATATTGCATCACTTGGTGCTAAGCCATTAACCTTTGGTGGCGATCATTCTATTACGTATCCCATTCTTAAATCTTTAGCTCAGCATCACAGCGACATTACGATCCTTCATTTTGATGCACATCCCGATTTATACGACAGCTTTCAAGGAAATCCATTTTCTCATGCTTGTCCTTTTGCTCGCATCATGGAAAATAAGTTAGCTAAACGACTTGTACAAATAGGTATACGCACACTTAATAAACATCAAGCTGAGCAGGCTGAGCGGTTTAATGTAGAAGTTCATGAAATGAAAGACTGGACAGGTCCAGAGCAAATAACGTTTACAGGGCCTGTATATGTTTCAATTGACTTAGACGCGTTGGATCCAGCTTTTGCGCCAGGTGTTTCTCATTTCGAACCTGGTGGTTTAAGTGTTAGGCAAATACTTGATGTACTTCATAGTATACAAGTTCCTATTATTGGAGCTGATATTGTTGAATATAATCCACGTAGAGATATTAATGAGATGACTGCTATGGTGGCGACTAAATTGTATAAAGAAGTGTGTGGAAAGATGCTTACTATTTAGTTTTATACACAAACAACAAGATTCTCTGGTAAATTACATTATTTAAATATAAAGTACATTTAAAGTATGTTTATATCCTATAAAAGGTGAATAATGAAAAATTTACAAACAGATTTAAATAAAGGGTTAGTTCATAAAAGCTTATATTCAACGCTTCTCCCTTTGGTATTATTACCTGCAATATTGATTTTTTCTGGCTGTCAGAGCACCAATGATTATCTATCAGGTGCTTCGACGTCTGCAAATAAAATAACTCACAGTATTAGCCATTTACCTGAAGCGCCAGCTGGGTATAAATGGCAGATTATCGATAATATGTCAGATGAGTTTAATGGAACCAGCTTAGATTCAAGCAAATGGAATGACTCTATTTCAACGTGGAAAGGAAGACATCCCGCACGTTTTTTACCAAAAAACGTAAAAGTTGTTAATGGTAACCTTGCTTTAAATACGTCAACTTACGCAGAAGATAGCGATGGTTATACCATGGGCGGTGCTGCAGTATCAGGTAAACATAGTGCTATCTATGGTTATTTTGAAGCACGTGTAAAAGCCTCTAAAACTAAAATGTCTACTACCTTTTGGTTGCATTCAGATACAAGCGATAATTCAGGCACCGGTTGTAATACCGCACACACCACTGAAATTGATATTTTAGAAGCTATTGGTGGCTGGCCAGAAAGGTTTTGGACCGATGTCATGCATTCAAATACCCATTATAAAGGCCGAGAGTTAGTTGATGGAAAATGCCAAGGTGCTAAGTATATTTCACAAGGTGTAAAACACGACGCTAAGGTAAATTTGTCTGACGATTTTCATACCTACGCTGCATGGTGGGTCACACCAAATAAGGTTAAGTTTTATTTTGATAACCAATTAACAGGCACGGTTGATTTAGACAATCCACAAGATCCTGTACCTTTTAATAGTGAAATGTCGTTAAGAATGGTTTCTGAAACCTATACTTGGCAAGAAAAACTGATCAAAAACATAGAAGGTGACGACGAACCTTATCCAACGGAACAAGAGCTTGATGACGAGAGTATTAATACAATACTTTACGATTATGTAAGGTCGTATCAACTGGTTGCTATTGATTAAGTTCGACTTTTTGTCAATCAACTTTATATGCACAACATAATGAGACTTTATGTTGTGCTACTTTATCTTCGTACACTATATCTTATGACGTTTGTATCCACGAACTCAATTTACTGAAACGTTTTATAAAAATAATATCAATGTAATTCAAACGATAACTAAAAATAGTTAATGGAAAATAATATGACAATTAAATTAGGTTTAGGAGTAACGCTTTGTATCCTTCTGTCTGCCTGTGTTCATAATAAGGATGAACAAGTTAACAATATTGTTGATTCAGATAAGTCAAAGCCTCAAATCGCATTACAGCACTTAACAGATCACAAGGCTGACTATACTAATGTAGTCCTTATTCTTATTGATGATTTAAGTCATTATGGCGTAACAGCGTATGGCGCTAATCGCTTGCATTCATACGATGGCTTATTTACCAACAGAGAATTTAGCACGCCTAATATTGATAGCTTAGCTAAAGCGGGCTTACGTGTTGATCACGCCTTTGCTTACCCCATCTGCGAAAACACGCGTATCGCATTAATGAGTGGTAAAAATAACGACAGAAACTACCTTCAACCTAAATCACAACATAGATCAGACATTACTTTTGGCGATGCCTTTAAAAAGGCCGGTTACGTAACAGGGCTTTACGGTAAATGGAAACAAACACGTGGTGATAAACAAGTTGCAGGTAAGGATTATATATCTGAATTTGGTTGGGACGATTACACCGCATTTGATGTAGTCACTGAAGGTCAGCGTTTTATAAATCCTAACCTTGTGGTTAACGGTAAGGTTACTAATTATCAGGGAAGAACTGACTTAGATCCTGAAACCGGTAGAAGATGGTACGGGCCTGATATTGTTAACCGTGATGCTTTAAAATTTATTGATAAAAACAAAGATAAACCCTTCTTTTTATATTATCCGATGATGTTAGTGCATGACGATCACAAACCTACACCTGACACTCAACCGCATGCAATTTTCGATAACTTTAGTGAAAAAGCTGAATACAACAATAAAGGTGGCGATGATCGACGTTACTTCCCCGATATGATCGAGTATATGGATAAGTTGATTGGGCAAGTCGTTGCTAAACTTGACGAAGCCGGAGTAAGAGACAACACCTTAATTGTGGTAATGGGGGACAATGGCACGAAAGAAACTTTTGGTCATGTATTGCCTGATAATTCTATTTACCCAGGGCGTAAAGGTGGCAATGCAGATAATGGTTTACACGTCCCGTTAGTGATTAATTATCCGAATGTGGTACCTGCAAGTAAGGACGGTAGTTACCGTAGTTATAAAGGCTTAGTTAATTTAACTGATATTTATCCAACCATTGCTCAAGCTGCAGGAATCGAAATTGCTAACCCTGAACAGCTAGATGGTATTAGTTTTTGGGAACAAGCAAAAGGAG
The DNA here is from genome assembly GCF_002000085.1 of Pseudocolwellia agarivorans. GTDB lineage: Bacteria > Pseudomonadota > Gammaproteobacteria > Enterobacterales > Alteromonadaceae > Pseudocolwellia > Pseudocolwellia agarivorans. The sequence goes on along the minus strand of NZ_MUZU01000011.1, from coordinate 119,865 downwards.
CTGCCGGAGAACCGAGAAAAACCATTCACACTTGGTATATAGGTAACAGTAAATACCAAAATAAAGATGTTGTATTACGTTACGCTTTTAACAAACACTTTAAACGTTACGCACCAGATAAAGATTTTCCAGAAGGACGTTTTTTTGATTTAAGAACTGATTTATTGGAACGTGAAGGAGCTCGTTTTATAGAGCGTAAATGGAAAGTAAAACGCTATAGCGGATTAAACTTAACTAATTTAACGCCTGAACAGCAACAAGCTTATAACGAATTAGGGAAAGTGCTTGATGAAAACAAGCTTATATCCGTTAAAACGCTAGCTATTAATAGTCATAAAACGACATTAAATATAAATGAAACCCTTATCTTGCAAGGTGTAGTATTACCAGAGCAAGCAAAACGTAAAGGTTTGATATGGGAATCGAGCAATCCAGAAGTATTATCCGTTAACAAGTTTGGAGAAATAACGGCTCATAAACAAGGGGTAGCTGAAATTAGTATTTATTCTTGGGATGATGCAGATCCATTAGCGGCTAATACAGCTCAACCTTATAGCAAAACAGGTATTTCAGCGTCAAAGGTATTTAAGGTGAATTAATTCGTTAATTAAGTTATTAAACCAGTAATAGATAAATACTTCTATTGCTGGTTTAATACAATACCGAAAATATAATGTAAGTTAACTACCTGCTATGAAAATTGATGATATTAGAGTGTTTATATCCAGTAACAATTACGAGGTATCACAATCTTTTTATCAGGATCTGGGTTTTAAAATGGATTATGCTACCGAAGAACTCTCTATTTTTGAGAACGGTGGTTGCACCTTCTTTTTGCAAAAAACATATAACCAAGTATTAAATACTCAGTTAATGTTGCAACTTTCTGTTGTAGATATAAATGAAGCCTTTCAAGTAATTTCACACTTGAAAGGCTTTGATATTAAATACGAACCGATTAAAGTAGAGCCTTGGGGCAAAGTTATTTATTTATGGGGGCCGTCAGGCGAGCTTTGGCACGTAACGGAACTTAACAAAGCATCATGTTAATTATGTTCAATTCGTCTACTGTTCAGTATTTTATCGTTACTCTTATTATATTCTGTTCCACACAAACCCTCGCTGAAGAAGCTGATTGCCAAAGCCTATCAGAAGCACATTGCTTAACCAGTAGCCAATGCACCTTAAATTATATAAGCGAAAATACCTATAGCTGTGATATGGCTAAAAACACTTGCGAACAAGGTTTTACCCAATGGACTTTATTTCCTACGGATACTCTAATTGAAAACAATTCAGCTAAAAGTCATTCTGCTCCAATTAATTACGAACAAATGAAAAGCTGCGAAATAAAAGCTGGTTGTAAATATAGCAATGCAGAAGGGTATTGTGAGCCTGGATTTAATTGCTCTGTAACTGGTGGAAAACCAGCCATGTGTGAGATGGAGTAGATTATGAGCGTTTATTTGTAAAATAAACGCTCATTGTTAATACCTTAATCTAAAGCCCGTTATGGTATTGCACGTTAGTTGATTCAGGGATTAATTGATTTAACGCTTGCTGAATGCGTACTTGTCCGTCAGCACTTTCGCTTTTATCTACTTTTAGTAAGGCTTCAAACTGCTCAATCAGTACCGCTTTGTCTGGTGTTTCTTTATCGCCAGAACCAATATTGGTTAAGTCAATCATAAAGCCATCAAACAAATCAGCTAGGTCATTAATAATTTCCATGTTTAAAAACTGGTCATTGTTATAAATGCTTGGGTAGCCTGCTTTTTGTTTATCAATAGCAAACGAAACACCTTTAAGGTTAGTTATGCTGGTAGATTTATCGCAAGAAAGCATACAACCGTTATCAATACGTGGTTTTTCACAACCTACACTTTGTTGGAAAAAACACTGTCTGCTGGTCATTAACAAAATAGGGTGGTAAATACTGTAAAACAACTTAAAGTTTTCAGGGCGAGCAATGGTTTTCATTTGTTGGTAGTTTATTTCGTTTGAAATAAATGCGCCGTCACAATTAAATGTTTCTTTCATGGCTAATAGCGCATAAGAGTTAGTTGTATTTAAGAAAGGCCCAGCTATCCACTTAATACCTAGCTCAGACGCTCGGTTTGCAATACCAGTGTTGTTGGTCACAATAAGCTTAGGTTTAACTTGCTCTAAAATATTTAATGCTACGTCGTAATCTTTACCAATTAATACCGATGGAAACCACGGGATAAGGCGAGGGTTTTCATTAAAAAAGCTCACATATTTAGTACAACCACGTTTGTAAGCGTCTGGTAGTTTAAAGTAAATGTCTGCATCTGTTACGTTGGCAAGATCTAAATCGGTATCGTCACAAATTAAAATAGACAGCTTAGCTTTATACTTATCATTAGGCGTTTTAGCATGGCGTGCTAATTTAGGTAAAATCACTTCAGGATGAACAGGTGAGTTATCGTTTAGTAACGAAGACAACTCATTTTTTAACGCGGTAAGATCTTTAAATGGAATATTTAAACCCGTTTCAATCGCATCGCAATTTAATTCAATTAAGTTAAATTCAGCGTTGTTAAAACCTTTAAAGCGTTTTTCGATAGCGGCTTTGTCAATACAGTTTTTATCACTTGCGACTAACAGGTTAGTTGAATGTAAAACAAAGGTTTGTTCTTCAGTTAATGCTTTGCCTTCACCATAGCCTTCTGTTTTTACCGTAAGGGTTAATGGCTTGCCTTCGTTACCTGTAAATATAAGAGATAAAGGGCGTTTATCTATACTCAAATGCTTAATTTTTTCAAATACTGAAGTGTTAATTTCTTCTTTCTCAGCACTGAGTTTTTCTTCAACTTCATGAATTTGTACAACTGAAATGGCGTTACTTTTATCTACCGCATGGTATTTAGAATTATCACGAGGGTTTTCAATAAACATCGATTGATTTAAATCACCACGTAAAAAGGCGTTTGAAAAGTCACGGTTGAACACTTTATAAAGACGTTCGCCGTCTTCTAATAATTCACCTGTTTCTACAAAACCATCTATTTGCTTACGAAAGCTATCAATTACCGTATGTACGTAACTTGCGCCTTTAATGCGACCTTCAACTTTAAATGAATGAACGCCTGCATCAATTAATGCGGGTAAGTCGAAGAAAGCTGAGTTGTCTTTTATATTTAACGGAAATTTATTACCCGATTCAGTCGGTTTGTATTCTTCGCGACACGCTTGACTACATCGACCACGGTTGCCTGAATTACCTACACTGGCTGACGTTGAATAACATAAGCCCGAGAAAGCGACACATAAAGAACCGTGTACAAATACTTCAGTAAGCACGTCTTGATCTTGGCTCACTTGAGTAATTGCCGTAATTTCTTTTAAATTTAACTCTCTTGATAAGTTAACACGAGAAGCGCCTAGCTTTTTAAGGAAAGGAATTTGACCAATATTATGTGTTGTTAATTGCGTAGAAGCATGAATATCTAACGTAGGAAAATGCTTTTTTAAAATATACAACAAACCTAAATCTTGAACGATAACACCGTCTAATGTGGTATTGGCCAGTTTGCTTAATAACTTGGCTAACGACTTAAATTCACGTTCTAATATAATAATGTTTAATGTTAAAAATATTTGGCATTCGTACTGGTGTGCAAGTCGAATACAACCTACAAGCTCATCAAAAGAAATATTAGCCGCACGGTTACGCGCATTAAAGGTGTCTAAACCACAATAAACCGCATCGGCTCCAGCAATTATTGCCGCTTTTATCGCATCTATGTCGCCACCTGGCGCTAACAATTCTATTTTAGGACTCATTTCTCAACTTTAGCCAATATTAAGGCGGTTAAATTTTAAAGGGGAGATTTTACGCATATATTTAGCTGTTGAATACCGTTAAAATAGTTAAAACGCATTTCATCGCTATTTCTAGGTATAAATTAAAAATCTATGGCTAATAATCACTCCGATCTTCCTATTTTATATTCATTAAGAAATTGTCCTTATGCTATGCGTGCTCGTATTGCTATTTTTAAAGCTAAGCAAACGGTATTGTTGCGAGATTTAGTGCTAAGTAATAAACCACCAGAAATGATAGCAGTATCACCTAAAGGAACGGTGCCGGTTATAGTTTTACCCAACGAAAATAATCGTGTTATCGAAGAAAGCCTAGACGTAATGCTGTGGGCGTTGCATGAAACAGATCCTAATAATTTATTATTAAGAGAACGTGAATCGGCATTAACTGAAATGCTCGCATTAATTCATACCTTTGATCATGAATTTAAAACAGCGATAGAAGCCTACAAATGCGCCAAACGTTATAAAGAAACTAACGTAGTAGAATGTCGACAAGCCTGTGAAGGCTTTATTCAAACATTAGAACAGCGCTTAACGAACAGTGCATTTTTAATGGGGCCAAAAGAAAGCTTAGCCGATATTGCGTTACTGCCTTTTATTCGACAATTTGCTCGTATAGAACGCCAATGGTACTTACAATCACCTTATCCTAAAGTACGACAATGGCTGAATAGCTACCTGCAAAGCCCTATGTTTACTAAAGTTATGGCAAAGTATCCGCTGTGGTTAGACAACCATGAAGTAGTGTTGTTTGGTGGCGGCGAGAAATCATAAGGTTACGTTTAATGTAAATTAAGAAATAAATTCAAAGAGATGCTTATTATTTCTTTGATCTTTAACACTATTCAGATAAATTGATATGAATCCCATATTTATAAATACAGGAAATAAACATGCACGTAGACAAAGCTAAAAAACGAATTGCTAAATTAGTGAAAGCAGGCTTTAAAGGTTACCCACAAATAGCTTTAGAATATTTTGGTGAAAGTGCTGATTGTGCCACTTTAGTTGTGGTTCAATTTACGTTAGAAGAAGGTGCTAAAGCCCAAGAAGAACAATTTACCAGCAAAGACGATGCGCGAGAAAGCGAAGTGATTCAATCGGCTTTAGTTAAAATTATTGAACGAGCCAATGCTAAAACGGTACTTGAAGTATCAGGCGTTTCATCTTTATAACGTTATCCTCTTTGGATACAGGCTTTAGGTACAGGTTGTAATAATGAATAACAAAAGCTGTGAATACGGCGTAGGCGATAATTCTTATAAAATGGCAGGGGAGTTATCGGGCATAACGCAACTTGTTGATGACTTTTATCAGAACATGGCTACTTTTAAAGAATCTCAAAACATTAGAGATATGCATCCTGCCGATTTAACTGCCTCACGACAAAAGCTTACCTATTTTTTATCAGGTTGGCTTGGCGGCCCCAAGCTCTATGCTGAACATTATGGTGGTATTAATATTCCACTAGCGCATAAGCATTTGTCGGTAGGCCCTGCAGAAAGTGAAGCATGGTTACTGTGCATGCAAAAAGCAGTCGATAAACAAGCTTACGAAGCACCATTTAAAGTGTATTTAATGCAGCAGTTACGAGTACCCGCAGAACGTATTGTTATGGTGTCTGGTAGCTAATCCTTTAATCATTACAGATAAAACACACATTATCTTTCATATAAAATAAACCATCAGTAATGGTTTATTTAAATAATTACGGTAAATTTATGATATTTCTTATTTTAAAAATTCTTATGCTAGCGCTTTCTTATAAATTGTATTTAGTTAAAAAAGAAGCTTACTTTTCTGCGCTACTTTTTAGTATTCCTTTAGCCATAGCGGGTTTAATCATGGGTAACCCGTTAATGGGCGTATTTATTGGCAGCGCGATATTATTTGCATTAGCTTTTGTTTGTTATTGGTTGTTAGACAAAGTACCAAACGGAGCGCCACACTATACTGTTTTAGGTGTAACCGCTGCTATTGTTGTGTTTGTTGTATAAGTTTATTTATCTTAATTAGGAATGGCATGAAATCAGACAAGGTTTTTAAATGGATTTGGAATTTTAACGGTTTAATATTGTTTGTAGGTATTATACTGGGGTCTTTATTAATTGTTTACCAGTTGAGTAAACCTTTATTTAAAAAGGATACAGTTGCTCCTCCTACTTTAAATCTTGCAGAAGATGCTGATGATGAAGAAAAATGGAGTTTAGGATATCCGAACATAATTGGGGACACTGGCTTTTATTATGTTCCTTTAGAATCTGAAAAGCTTTATGTTGATAAAAGAGGCAGAGTTGAATCTTTTTCAATGTATGAATACAACCCGACAAGATCAAAAAACATAGTATTTATAAACAGTAATACCAATGAATCGAGTTGGCTTTTTAAGTCGGTAAAACAATTGATTACTGAGATTCGTTTACTGAGTTTTGGTAATAGCCCTAAATCAGTGATTAAAGCAATATCTTATGAAGTGATAAATAACGATACTAATAATGATGGTGTTTTTGATAATAAAGACCGACGTACATTTGCTTTAAGTGAAGTGAATGGCTCTAGATACACACAAATTATTGAGGGTTATAACCGTATTGTCGAATCAAAGTTAAATGAAGAAGGGAATCTTTTTGTTGTATTTATTGATAACAATGAGGTTTATTCAATGTTAGTCGATTTAATCACTTTTAAGGTTATTGATAAAAAGCCTTTACCCAAAGTGGGGGATTCAGAGCAATAGTTTCATTTAAAGTAACTACAGTTTGTAGTTACTTTCTTCTTCAAATATCTTTATTTCTAACCATTCTCTTCCTGACAATTCCAACAAACTTCAAATGAAGGATCATTTTCTTCAGAGCAATGTTGGCAAATCCAATCATCAGCTTTAATCGTTTTTTGTGACGCTTTAGCTATTTCATCAGCACGGTCAAAGTCAGCGTCGTCATAAACCCAAACTTCAGGCCAAGAATCGAAAGCTGAAACTTCACCGACAGCACCTTGTGCAAATTCATTTTTGATGAAGGTTTTTATATTTTGAGCTTCAATAAGATTTTTTACATTGTTTACAAGAAAGTTATTTTCGTTTGTATAAATCATTTTCATTATTGATACTCACCTCTTTTAAAAGAGTTCGTTAAGGTTATGTCGTTTTAATATAGCCCTGCAAGTTTTAAAATAATTGCGGTTATAGCTAACATCGCTGCACCAGCAAACACCATTCGTCCTGAATAAGCGGCTATATCCCAGTGTTTAGCACAATATATTAATGAAATAGGCAAAAATAGTAGAATAGAAAAGCCATAAAGTTTTTGCTGATTGCCAAAAGCGACAATTAAGGTGAAAACTGAGCCGATCACAAATAACATCAGTCCAATAGACCCTGTTAACAAGGTAATAATTACAAGAAAGTTAGCCATAGTTTTTAACTGCTCAATTTTTATTACTTAAAAGAAAGTGGTAAATGCAATACTTTATTAACGTATTGCATTGAGTTTTGTGGTGATTACTTTGTTAGCTCACCACGTAAGTTACTTTGCATAAGCTTACGGATTTCGGTTGGTGCTAAGTTTTTACTTAATAGGTAATGTAACTTAGTCAAGGTGGCTTCAAGTGTCATATCGACACCGCCCACGACGCCACACTTGCTTAAGGCGTTACCTGTTGCGTATCCATCCATGTTCACTGTGCCTTTTATACATTGACTGCAATTTACAATGATAATGCCGTTGTCGCTGGCTTTTTTTATACAATCAAGCAGGTCTTTATCTTGTGGAGCATTACCTACGCCATAGCTTCTTATAATAAGTGCTTTAACAGGTTGTTGAATAATATTTTTAAGTACGTCGGTGCTTATACCTGGATATAAATGAACTACACCAATAGGCTGTGGCGTAATATCACTTAATTGTAATGGGGCAATATCTACATTATCTATTTGCGTTAATTTTCCCTCAATGAGGGTAATGTTTATACCGGCTTCTAATAGCGGTGGTAAATTCGGTGAGTCGAAAGCATTAAAGCCGTCAGCAAAGGCCTTAATACTGCGATTACCTCGATAAAGCTTGTTGTTAAAGTATAAGCCTACTTCTGCAATAGGGTAGTTAGCTGCAATGTATAACGAGTTTAATAAGTTAACTTGTCCGTCTGAACGTAATTGACTTAACGGTATTTGCGAACCAGTAACGATTACCGGTTTTGATAAATTCTCAAACATAAAAGACAGTGCTGAGCTTGTATATGCCATAGTGTCGGTGCCATGCAGCACAACAAAGCCATCGTAGTCGTTATAGTGTGACTTTATGTCGTCAGCAATATATTGCCAGTCGCTTGGTGACATATTAGACGAATCTATTAATGGCGAATATTCATGAATAGTAAACTCAGGCATTTCTTCACGATGAAAATCTACATTGGCTAGAATTGACTCAGTTAAATGGCCTTTTTCAGGTATATAACCGTTTTCGCTTGCTTTCATTCCTATCGTTCCGCCTGTGTAGGCGATATAAATGCGTTTTTTCATCATGTGTATTTCCAATAATTAGGCAATAAAAAGCCCCGATAAAATCGAGGCTATGATAATACTTTTTACGGTTAAGTGTTATGAATTATTAGAATTAATCTATTTCACAACTCATACATAATGTGTAAGTGCTTTTTGGATCATTTAAGTAGTTCAAGTGTTCAAGCTCGCTTTTAAGTTTAGCGATTGATTTCTCAAGTGGGCTTAAGCTGATAATTGATGTAGGTAAAAGGGCAGTTGCTTGACCAAAAACATTCTTCATAAATAAGTCTTTTGGCGAAAGCTCTTTTTCTACTAACCAAGTATCGAAATCAGTGAGCTTAGCTAAAGTTGCGGCTTCATTTATAGCGTCTTCTAATCCACCTAATTCATCAACAAGGCCTAACTCTTTCGCTTTAGCACCAGACCATACTCTACCTTGAGCAATAGCATCTACTTGTTCAAGAGTCATATTTCTGTTTTCTGCTACTAGGGTAATAAAATCTTGGTAGCCTTTGTTTACGTTCATTTGAATGATTTTTGAAACACCTTCAGAAAGTGGACGAGTAGGGCTGAAGCCTGCAAATTCTGTAGTACCAACACCATCAGTAAAAACGCCTAATTTACTTAACGCATTTTCAAAGGTCATCATTAATCCAAAAATACCAATGGATCCTGTAATGGTTGTTGGCGCTGCGTAAATTTTATCGGCAGGTGCTGAAATCCAATAACCGCCAGAGGCTGCATAGGTTCCCATAGAAGCTACAACAGGTTTACCTGCTTGTTTAAGTAGCTCAACTTCTTGTCTAATTATTTCAGAAGCAAAAGCGCTACCACCGGGGCTGTCTACGCGTAACACTACGGCTTTTACGTTGTCGTCTTCGCGTGCTTGTTGCAATAATTTAGCCGTACTGTCGCCACCTATGGTTCCTGGTTTTTGCGTACCATTTAAAATAGTACCTTTGGCTACGACTATGGCTACTTTGTCTGTTTTTACGGCATGTGGCATAGGGAAAGCTAAATTGAGAGTGGATAAGTAATCTCTAAAGTTAATAGAAGTATACGTATCAGAGGTATCACTAACACCTAATCGTGCTTTTAAAGACGTTTCAACATCGTGACGACTTTTTAATTCATCAACCCATGAGTTGTTTAACGCATATTGAGCAATATCACCATTGACGGCTTCAAGTTTGCTGATAAGAGTTTCAGCATTTTCATCAAAATTGCTAATGTCAAAACCACGTTGTGTAGCGACATTCGTTTTGTAATGAGTCCATAAGTCATTTAACCAGAGTTGATTAGCTTCTTTAGCTTGTGGCGACATATCGTCACGCATATATGGTTCAACTGCTGACTTATACGTACCTACGCGAAATATGTAAGGCGTTATAGCAAGTTTTTCGATAGCTGATTTGTAATACAGTTGGTAACTGCCATAACCGTCAAGTATTAACCAACCGTTTGGATCTAACCAAATTTCATTAGCGTAACTTGCTAAGTAATATTGGTCTTGTGTGAAGTTTTCACCAATAGCAATAATTTGCTTACCTGTGGCTTTAAATGCTTCAAGTTCGTCGCTAATAATGCTCATTTTAGTTAGGCCTGAGCGATTTAATTTATCTAACTTTAACACTAGCGTGGTGATACGATTATCAGTTGTTGCTGATTTAATCACTTTTATAATGTCGGCGAGCAATATTTCGGGGTTTTCTTCTTGTTGACCTAATGCTTCGTTCATAAAGGCTTCAATAGGATCAACTTGTTGCTTTTGTTCAACGACATCACCGTTAAGATCTAAAATAAGAGCTGAATTGTTTTCAACAATAATAGTGTTTTTATCATTAGAAATTGAGGCGATAAAAAGAATAAGTATTCCAAAAAATATTAGATTAATAATAACTTTACGGGATATGTTGATTACTCGGAAAAAGCTTAAGAATATACGTTTAAATAAGTTGGGTTTTTCGTCCATAAATTGTTACTTCTCTATTATCTTCAATTTTTAAGGAATATATCGCTATGCTACTTAATATAAAGCTATTTATGTAGTCTCAATTGTAAATAAATATAATTTTATTTAAATTATTCTTTATGTTGATCGTTGTTTATATCTTTGTTTTTAGAGGCAAGTAGCCTTATTTCCCGCTAATTTAACTCTTCTTTATATAAAACACCCAAAAAAAAGGATAGCGCAATCCTTGTTGTGAAGTGTATTATTAAAAATGGATCGAATAGAACAACTAAATAATTATAAATACTGATAAGGACCTAAAAACAATGAAACATTTGTTTATATTTTTACCTTTACTCTGTTTGGGAATAACTGCATGTTCAGCAGATATAAATAAATCAAAACAGTCGGCAGAGTTAGTTGAAAAAACAAATAGCAAAAAACCTAATATAGTTTTGTTTTTTGTAGATGACCTAGGCTTTGGTGACTTGGGAATGAAAAATCCAATATTTGAATCGCCTAATGTTGATGCGCTTGCTGCACAAAGTTTGAGTTTAGAAAACACGTATGTGGCTAGTCCTACATGTAGCCCTAGCCGTGCAACTTTGCTAACAGGTCAACACCCAGCAAAATTAAAAATGGTTCGCCATTTACCAAGCGGCATACCAACAGAGAGTGTACATTATTGGAAAACAGATCCTGCGCAATTTCCTGTACCTAATTGGTTAGACACTAAATATAAGTCTTATGCTACGGCGATTAAAAAACAAGGTTACTACAATCATTTTGTTGGTAAGTGGCATTTAGGGCATAACAAAGGTTTTCACCCAACAGACCATGGTTTTGATAGCCAATGGGGAACAACCAATGAAGGGCATCCAAAAGGTTACTCAGGTAAGTTTTTTAAAGACTCTTCAATGTTAACTCAACCTAGCGAGCAAGCTTTAACTGAATCGAAAAGTGATAAATACTTAACGGATTTATTAGCACAACACAGTGTCGACTGGATTAACAGTTACGATAAAGACCAACCGTTTATGTTGTCACTTTGGTTTTACAATGTACATCGCCCGTCTCAAGGTAAGCCCGATTATGTTAAACACTTTGAAGAAAAGGGCTTAACAGGAGATATGGCAAAATACGCGGCACAAATAAAATCAATGGATGACGCAGTAGGGCGAGTAAGAGCCGCACTTAAAGCCAAAGGTTTAGATAAAGACACCATTATTTTATTTACATCTGATCAAGGTAGTTACTTCCCTAACTTACCCTTTAGAGGAAAAAAGAAGGGTGAAACATTGTACGAAGGCGGAGCAAGAGTGCCATTTTTTGTACATTGGCCAAATGTTACACATGACGGCACGATAAACCATAGCATTATTCAAACAACGGATATTTTTCCTACTTTAGTTGATATAGCTGGTGGTAATTCTACGCTTGATAAAAATTTAGACGGCGTTTCTTTACTTAATGTTATTCGCGACAATAAAGTCCTTGAGCGTAACAAACCGATTTATGGCTACAGAGCTTATGAAGACTTGTATATATCTGTGCGTGAAGGTAACTGGAAGCTACTAGGTTATCGTAGTGGTGAACGTCGTTTATACAATTTAGGTATTGATCCTTTGGAGCAAAAAAACGTGGTAGAACATTACCCTGAAATTGTTAAGTCGATGACTAGTAAGTTACAAGCGTGGGAAAAAGAAATGGGCGTTGAAAAATACACAGGCTTCCCTAAAGCTCTGTAAATTAGCAATAATTACTCTCCTCTTATTAGCGTTATTTTTTGTATTATAAAATAAATAACGCTAAAGCTCCTTTATTTATCGCCTTTAAGTATTACCTTCAGAACAAGCCTTGTCATTATTTTCTTGATTTTTCGATCTAAAACAATAAGAATGTAGGGATTGCGCTTTCCTTCTTTTTTTGAGGGAATATAAAATAGAGAGCTATAAATGAAAAACGTAACCATTTTTGTGTCGTGGTTAATTGCAGCTTGGGTATTGAACGCTTGTTCATATAATCAAAATGTTATTAATTCTGAAAATAATAAAATCAGTGCTTCTAAAAGTAGTGCTGCAAAAGTCAGCATAAACTCAGGCTGGAAATTCAAAAAATTATTATCTAATGAAAATGATGAGAATAATCATTTAGTCAGTTTTAATGATGACACTTGGAACGACGTTAGATTACCTCATACAGCAAACATTGAACCTTTAGTTGTTAACAATCAATGGCAAGGTATTAGTTGGTACAGAAGACATTTAGACGTGCCTAAAGAGCTTGATGGTAAAAAAGTATTTTTAGAATTTGAAGCAGCAATGAATCATTCAAAAATATGGATTAATAATCAACTTGTTTCTGATCATCACGGTGGATATTTACCGGTTGTTATTGATGCAACTGACTATGTGCTGCCTGGCAAAGAGAACATAGTAGCAGTACGTTTAGACAATACAGACAATGAAATTACAGGGCCTAAACCTCTAAAAATATTAGACTTTAATATGTATGGTGGCTTATACCGTAATGCATGGATGACGGTTAAAGAAAAGGTCTATATCAGTAATGCTAACTTAGCTAATAAAGTAGCCGGTGGTGGTGTGTTTATAACTACGCCAAAAGTTGATACGGCTGAATCTCATGTACAAATCAAAACTCACGTAGTAAACGATATATCTTCTAACAAACAGGTTGTAGTTAATAACGCTGTTTACGATAAAGGTGTTTTAATTAGCCAACAAAGTAGCCCGCTACAAACAATTAATGCAAATTCTGACGCTGAATTTGTTTCTTTAGTAAAAGTGAAAAATGCAAAACTATGGTCGCCAAAGTCACCTTATTTATATGATGTAGTCACTACCGTATTCATTGATGATAAAAAAGTTGATGAGCAAAAAACACGTGTAGGTATTCGTCATTTTGAACTGAAAAATCAAGAACTTTTTATTAATGGTGAAAAAACGTATCTACGTGGTGTTAATCGCCATCAAGACTATCCGTTTATAGGGTATGCGCTTTCAGATAATGCGCAATATCGCGATGCTAAAAAAATAAAAGAAGGTGGCTTCGACTACATTCGTTTATCTCATTATCCACAATCTCCAGCATTTCTTGATGCCTGTGACGAGTTAGGTATTGTTGTTTTAGACGCTATTTTAGGATGGCAGTTTTATGCAGACACAGATCAATTTAGAAATTACACCTACAAATCAGCTAAAGAGTTAATTCGACGTGATCGTAACCATGCTTCAGTATTAGCATGGGAAGTTTCACTTAACGAAACTAAAATGCCGATTTTTTATATGGAAGAACTTAATCGTATTGTACATACAGAATTTCCAGGTGAGAACGTATATTCAGCAGGTTGGATGAACGAGGTTTACGATATTTACTTACAAGCAAGACAACATCGTATTTTACACAAAAGTGATCATGACCCAGTAAAACCTTATTCGGTTTCTGAATACGGCGATTGGGAATACTACTCGCGCAACGCAGGTCTTAATCAAGACAAAATGCCTAAAGATATGCGCTTAGCCACAAGTAGTCGTCAGTTACGTGCCTATGGTGAAAAACGCTTATTACAACAAGTTAAAAACTTGCAAGAGTCGCACAACGACAACTTCAACACCAAAGCGTTTTCAGACAGTTATTGGGTAATGTACGATTATAACCGTGGCTATCATGATGGTATTGAATCATCAGGAGTTATGGATATTTTTAGACTACCTAAATTTGGTTACTACTTTTATCAAAGCCAACAATCACCTGAAATAAAACCTGTTATAAAAATAGCTAGTTACTGGAACGAAAAATCATCTCTTGATATTAAGGTGTTAAGTAACGTTGAAGAAGTTCACTTATTTTTAAATGACAAGCTTATAGCGAAACAAACGCCAGATAACGGCAAAAACACTGAAAACTTAGGTCATCCACCCTTTACTTTTGCGTTAAATAAATACGAAGCAGGTACATTAAAAGCCATAGGTTTTATTAATGGTAAAGCAGTAACACAAGACGTTGTTAAAACTCCGGGCAAAGCTGTTGCCTTAAAAGTATGGTTAGATGAAAGCGGTAAAAAACCAGCAGCAGGGCATAACGATGTATTGTTTGCTTATATTGCCGTAGTGGATGCTAATGGCACAGTATTACCTAACATCACTGAAGAAATCGACTTTACTCTAAATGGTGATGTTAAATTACTGAACCCAAGTGCTGTTGTTACTGAAGCCGGTATCGCAACCGCTTTACTACAAATTGGTGATAAGGCAGGTAATGTAACACTTCATGCTAAACAAGATGAATTGGAAGGGAGGTTAACGTTTACCTCTAAATAGTGATTATATGAAATTTAGCATGTTAATGTAAAACTTAAAAAAGCTTTATTACTATATGGTAATAAAGCTTTTTTAGTATATATGAATCTATTTTTATAGTTTTTTTATTGAATATGTATCTTCATTTTGTCATTTATACAGCACTAAATCGTTTTAGGTTAATATAGGTGTAAGTGTAGTAAACGTTTACATTTTAATTGGTGTATTGTATGCTTTTTGTTATTTTCCATTATCAAGATTAGGTTGTTAAAAATAATACTTGTGTGGTTTGATTTCTCATTATTTAGGACAGATTAAATGATAAAAAGCTTTTACGTGCTACCTGTACTTTGTGTTTTTGGGTTTACAGCATGTGGTTATTCAACGCATATTAAAAACAATACTGAAGCTGATAAAGACCAAGTTCAAGTCCCTTATCTTAACCCTCAAACAAAAAACACCTCTCAAGCATGGAAATCTTTACTTGAAAGTAATGACTTATCACAATGGAAGATTGTTGGTGGTAAATCTACTTATCATATTGAAAATAATGCAGTAGTTGGTACTAGCGTAGCAAGTAAAAAAAATACATTTTTAATTAGTAAAGAAACCTACAGTGACTTTATTTTTGAAACCGATGTTAAAGCCGATACCAGCATCAACTCAGGTATTCAATTTAGAAGTAATATTCACAACAAAGGTTTCGTATATGGTTATCAAATGGAAATAGATACCAGCACAAGAGCCTGGAGTGGCGGAATATATGATCAATCTCGCCGAGGTTGGATATACAACTTAACGCGTAATAATGCTTGTTCAAAAGAGTTTAAAGTAAACGATTGGAATAAATACAGAATTGAGGCAATCGGTAATACCATAAAAACATTTATTAATAACGTGCCGTGTTCATCTGTAATAGATGATATGACTTCTCAAGGCTTTATTGCTTTGCAAGTTCATAGCGCAGGAAAAAATAAAGATGGTAAAAAGGTGCAATGGCGTGATCCTAAAATTATTACCGTGAAGCCTAAACAGCACCTTTTAAAAATACCTGAAAACCAAGAGCCATTAGTATTTAATTATTTAAATAATCAGATAAGCGAGGATGAAACTAAACAGGGTTGGTCGTTAATTCCATTAGGGGATACTGCCCAAAAATTAACAGCAAAAAATAATCTAGTTATTGATAACCCTCATACTTCTTTTGAATTAGAGCTAGACTTTAAATTAACGGATAACCTAAATGCTGCAATTAACTACTTGGCGACCTCTCAAAAGAACGCACTAATTTACCCGTTAATTGATAACGATATCATTAAAAATACAGATAAAGGCATAAATAGTTTAGGGGCCATTAAAGGACTTGTAGCACCTAAAAACCTTTCGGAACCTACTTATAAATCTATGCGCTTTAATGGTAAAGGACAATGGAATCGAGCACGAATATTAGTACAACAAACACAAAAAGATAATTTTCATATTGAACACTGGATGAACAATATAAAAATAGCCGAATATGAATTTAAAACAACGCCTGAAACAGTTAATTCACTTTCAAAAGTTATCAGTATTAGCTTACAACAAGGCCAACTTGAAGCACGTAACGTAAAACTTAAAGGCTTGCCTGAATTTAAAAGCGTAACAGAGAAAAAAAATCCAGGCGATCGTCCTGGCCATGTAATGGATAAAGTGGTGCCTGAAAATATCATTCCTCCTTCCCCTATATTGTCGATTGAAGAAGCTCTTAATGCTTTTAAAGTTCATAAAGATTTTGACATTGACGTCATAGCGCAAGATCCACTTGTTTTTGATCCTGTTGTTGCTTTGTATGATGCTGCGGGTCGTTTATGGGTTGTTGAAATGACCACCTTTATGCAAGATGTTGAAGCAACTGATGAAATGCTACCCGAAAGTCAAATAGTCGTATTAACCGACACCAATCAAGACGGTATAATGGATAAACGACAAGTGCTTATCGAAAATATTTTGTTACCTCGTGCGCTAGCTTTTGTACCTAATGGGATTATTTGGGCTGATCACGTAAAACTATATTTTTCTGAATTATCTGAAAATAATGGCAAGTTTACCGTAATCAATACCGAAGTTGTTGATGCAACTTACGCTAAAGGCGGTAATGTTGAACATAAACCCAATGGCTTGTTATACAGTTTAGATAATTGGTATTACAACGCTAAATCTAAAGCTCGTTACCGACCTATCCCTCTTGATCAAAAAACACCTGACGGAACTTACGAAATATACCGCAATAAACATTGGAAAATGTTAAAAGCAGAAACAGAATTTAGAGGCCAGTGGGGGATAACACAAGACGATTACGGGCGTCATTACTTTCTTGGAAACTCATCTCCTTTACATACCACGTCATTTATTCCTAATGTTGTTAACCGATTGCCACAGCATAAATTTAGCGCAGACTTAATTCAGCAAAAATTAGGAACAGCTGAAGTATTTCCTATAAGAGTTACACCGGGCTTAAATCGTGGCTATAACAAAGGAATGTACAATGAAGATTTTAAATTAAAATATCATACTGCCGCTTGTGGTCCGCTTATATATCGTGGTGATCAGTTTCCAGAGCAGTATTACGGCATAGGACTAATGCAAGAACCCGCAGGTAATCTTGTAAAAGCCATTAAGTTATCTGAAATTAACGGTATTGTTAAGGGAGAAGCTCTTTTTGAACAACAAGAATTACTCGCCTCAACTGACGAAAGATTTCGTCCGGTTAGTGCTATAAACTCTCCAGACGGAACCATCACGGTGATCGATTTTTATCACGGTATACTGCAACATAGAGTATTTTTAACGAGTTACTTAGCCGAGCAAATTAAAAGCAGAGATTTAGAACGTAACAAGCATATTGGTCGTTTATACCGCTTAAAACACAAAAGCAGTGAGGTTAAAAAAGTCGATTATTTAAATAATCTAACAGCTACACAACTTGTACCTTACTTAGCACATAGTAACGGTTGGCATAGAGATATGGCTCAACAGCTTATTGTAATGAAACAAGACAAGTCTGTTATTAACGCTTTAAAAACCATGGCGATTTCACATAGCGATCATTTAGCGCGAATAAAGGCTCTTTGGACGTTAGAAGGATTGAACGCACTTGATTTAGATTTACTCAAAAAAGCGGTGCAAGTACAGCAAAGCCCAGAGTTGACCAATGTATTTACTCAGGCATTTATTAATAAAATTAAACGTTCTGTTTATCGATTAAGTGAGCATTTTATAACATCACCACCACTTACGCAGTGGATAGAAGGTGAAGCTAAAACTGCTAATGCAGAAACCGCTAACGCACTAATTTTAGCTGCAGGAACTCATAAAGTTTTCAAAGCAATAACAAGTTTAACTAATACCTTTGGTGTGACTGATTTCACTATTGCCAGTATAGGGCAGAACCACAAAAGCTTTATCGCTGAGCAAAACAAAAGGTTGAACCCAAAAAGCCAAAAAAATATCCAAGCCGTGTTTAACAACATAGAAAACCAAGTAACTGAGAACAAAATGAATAAAAAACTTCTCGCAAGCTTTAACAGAGGAAAAGAGTTATTCGAAGGTAAGGCGGGGTGTTTTGGTTGCCATGGTGCTGATGGCGAAGGGTCGAGCATGGTACCACCATTAAACAAAAGTACTTGGGTTACTCAATCACCAGAGCGTTTAAGTGCTATTTTACTGCGAGGTTTATATGGCCCCGTTACAGTAAGAGGTACTTTGTACAAAAGTCCAATGACTATGCCTGGCTTAGCTGAGAGTAGTGAAATAACCGACGCTGAACTAGCTGATATCGCCAGTTACATTAGAAATGCATGGCAAAACAAATCGTCAGCAGTATCTGAAGATATGATCAAAGCTATTAGAAAAAATACAGAAAATCAACATACCCCTTTTACAGTGGATACTTTAAAACAAGCGGGTTTTAAGTAACTTTATACTTGAAGGTAAGCTGAACACCTTGGTTGTATTAGCTCATTTATAAAGGCTTCTATTAAGAAGCCTTTTATATTTTTATTTATGTAAGTATTTTCTTTAACCCTCTCTTAACCTCGCTATCGTTAAACTTGAGCCTCATTCTGTTATGAGAGGTTCAAAGTGAAAACTTATTCATTGTATTTTTCAGTGTTCAGCTTTTGTTTTATGAGTGCATGTTCAACGTTTGAAGATGTTCACTTTGACGAACGAGCGAACACGCAACTTAAAAATATTGCACAAACGAGTATAGATGTTAGTAATAACAAAGCTATGTCGCTTTCGCAATTACTGATTATTGAAGAAGCTAATGCCCTTATTACTACGGCATTGGCGAATAATCCTAATTTACAGCAAACCTTAATTACCTTAAAAACAGCAGAGCAACAGCTATCTGTTAGTAGTTCAAACCAATGGCCAAGTATTTCTGCTGGATTAAATGCTAAAAAAAATGAAGCAACAGCTTCTAGCTCAAGTGCAGCGGTTTATAGCACAAGTGTTGATATAGCGTGGACCCTAGATATTTGGCAACAACTAGCCAATGCTACCGATGCACAACAAGCTAATGCGCTAGCAACGGCATATGCTTATCAAGGCGCTAAAGATTTACTTGCCGCTAATGTTATGAAGGCTTATTTAGGCTTAGTACAATTTACTCAACTTATTGATATAGAGAAAAAGCGTGTAGCAACATTAAGCACCAACGAACAAATCATCGTGGATCGCTACCGTAAGGGGCTGAGTGAACTAACAGAGCTTGATACTGCAAAATCATCTACTCAAAACAGCCAAGCAACCCTTGTTAATTTTCAGGCGCAATATCAGCAAGCATTAAGAAATTTAGTCTTGTTAACAGGCGTGAGTGATCAACAACTTGAATACCGTACAAGTTATCCTGCGGTTGTTATGCCGTTAGATAAAATGCAAAAACAGAATTTAGCGCGACGACCCGATCTTCAACAAGCTTATCAAAATATTATCGCCAGCCAATATCAGCATAAAGTGGCTTATAAAGCATTATTGCCTAATTTGTCTATTACTGGCTCAATGGGTGATAGTAATAGCAATTTACACAACGCACTGTTTGGCAGTAATGCATGGGAATTGTTAGGTAAACTATCGGCACCTATTTTTAATGCGGGTAAGTTAACCAGCGAAGTTGAAATTGCTAAATTAGCGGCAGAAAAAAGCTATTGGAATTTTCAAGAAAAGCTCTTAAACGCGGTTAACGAAGTCGACAATGCTATCGCGCAAGAAGCTGCTATTGCTCAGCGTTTACAGTATACCGAATCTGCATTGGCAAGTGCGCAACGAAGTGAGGCCACATACACCTTGCGTTATCGTCAGGGTACAGCGTCACTTATCGAGTTATTACAAGTTCAACAACAAACCTTCTCACTACAATCACAAGTTACACAATTGACGTATGAACGATTAAATAATCGTATCACTTTAGGTCTTGCGCTGGGCTTAGGAATCTAATTATGAAAATTATTAATAAAAAATCACTCGCAACAGTTGTTGGCTTAGCTTGCATATTTTTAGCTATTGGTATTAACAGCACGTTATCGGCTAATCAACAACGTACGCCACCGCCTAAAGCAGCTCCGCAGTATCCGGTAGTTTCTGTAACACAAACGTCACCTGTAACACATCATGCTTCTGTTACGGCTTACGGTGTGGTTAAGTCTCGTAATCAACTTGCACTAACATCACAAGTTAGTGGCAGAATAACGATGTTATCTAACAAATTCCTTACCGGTAATACCTTTAAAAAAGGGGAAGTATTAGCAGAGGTAGAATCGATTGTTTATCAACAAGCGCTTGCTAACGCACAAGTTAATTTAGCTAATGCTGAACTCGCTTTAGCGCAAGAAGAATTAAATAGCAGCCAAGCGGCACAAGAGTGGCAACAGTCAGGACTTGCCAACGAGCAAGCGTCAGACCTTGTATTACGTAAGCCTCAACTCGCAGCAGCAAAAGCGCAACATGTAATGGCGAGTAAAGCATTAGCTAAAGCGGAATATGACTTAGCTCAAACAAAATTAGTTGCACCGTTTGATGCATTAGTTGTGTCGAAAGAGGTACAAGTAGGTAGTAATGTTCAAGCGGGTAATACCGTTGCCGAACTTTACGATATTTCGTTATTTGAAGTGTCATTGCCGTTATCTCAACAGCAATGGCAGTTATTACCTAAAGGTTTAAGTGAACACAATGTGCTGTCTACTATAAAGGTAAAACTAACTGATGAAACAAGCCATGAACAATGGCAAGCAAGGTTTGATCGTTTCGAACAACATATCGATAGCGCAAGTCGCCAACGCTCGTTAGTGGTTTCTATAGAAAACCCTATTGCTTTGTCTAATCCGTTATTTCCTGGTTCTTTTGTTAAAGCGACGATTGAAGGCGAGGCGATCGAAAATTTATGGAAATTACCAGCATCTTCATTAATTGATAACCAAACAATTTGGCAGGTTAATGATGAAGGTTTATTAGCTCATTTAGCGGTTAAGGTATTATTTTCTCAAGGTAATGCTGTGTATGTTCAACCAACAGAAGCTTTAACTCAAGCACTTATTGTTAACCGACCTTTATCAAGTTACCTAGTGAATATGAAGGTAGAAGCTAACGGAGAGGAGTTATTGTAATGACAACACCTGTAACAACGCCACCTTATGAGCAACGCGGTATTATCGCGTGGTTTGCTGGTAACTCGGTAGCCGCGAACTTATTAATGCTATCTATTATATTTCTTGGCTTAATGTCTTTTAATCAGCTGAGAAAAGAAGCCTTTCCTGCAATGGCAACTGACTCTATTCGCATATCAATGACCTACGACAGTGGCGACGCACAGCTTTCTGAAGAAGGTATAGCGATAAAAATAGAAGAAGCATTAGCCACAGTACAAGGAATAAAGCGTGTAACTTCTACATCCAACGCCAATGGGAGTAGTGTCGTAGTAGAAGCAAACTCAAGTTATGATTTAGATCTGTTATTACGTGACGTTAAAGCAAAAATAGATGCCGTTTATAATTTTCCGGCTGAAGCTGAAAACCCTGTTATTGAAATAGTTACGCGCTTACGTCATGCCTATTCAATTAAAATATTTGGTGATAGCGACCGTAGTGCATTACAAGCGATTGCTGAACGCATAAAAGTAGACTTGCTCGCGCAGTCGTCTATTTCTAATGTAGACATTAGTGGTAAAGCTGAACCTATGATGTCGATAGAGCTTGATGAGCAAAAGCTACAAGCTTACAACTTATCGTTTTCTGATGTTGCTGCGGTTGTTAATAGCGAATCGTCCACGGGCATTTCAACTAGTTTACGTAACGCCGATAAAGTCGTGCGATTAAAAGTTGCAGAACAAGCCTATCAACAACAAGAGTTCGCGAATATTCCTTTATTAACGCTAGCTGATGGTAGCCAAGTGAAATTAGGTGACGTGGCCAATATTAATGATGCATTTGCTGATGATAAGTTTGTTGTAGGTCGCTATAACGGTAAGCCGGGTATTGGTATTAACATTACCGTTGATGAAACAGGCGACGTATTAAAAATAGTAGAGCAAGCCAATAATATTGTTAGTAAATGGCAAGAAAGCGCATTGTTACCACAAGGTGTAGCGATTGAAACATGGAACGATGGCGGAACGCTGATTCGCGATAGATTAGCACTATTAATCAAAAATGCCTTATCAGGTATCGCGTTAGTATTTATTATTTTAGCCTTGTTTCTTAACTTACGTGTGGCGTTTTGGGTTACAGCAGGTTTACCGTTTATTTTTTGCGGTACTTTGTTTTTTATGACGGATAACTTTACCGGCATGACCATTAACGAAATGACTACCTTTGGTTTTATTCTTGCGCTGGGGATCGTGGTAGATGATGCCGTCGTGGTGGGTGAGAGTATTTACGCTACCCGAAAATCAGACGGCGATTCTTTACAAAGTACCATTGCAGGCGCAAAAAAGGTGGCTGTGCCTACCATATTTGGTGTACTTACCACAGTAGCAACCTTTGTCGCTTTAGCGAATGTTGAAGGCACCATGGGGAAAGTGTATTCACAGTTCGCTGTTATTGTCACTATTTGCTTATTGTTATCAGTGGTTGAATCAAAACTTATATTACCTTCACATTTAGCACATTTAAATACTCATACTAAAGCTAGAACAGGCTGGCGTAGTATATGGCCACGTATTCAGCATGGTTGTGATTACGGCTTACAATGGTTTAGTGAACGCATATATTTACCATCAATCAAATGGGCTATTCAATATCGTTATGGGGTGTTATTTGGTTTTATTTCTATTTTTATTTTAGTGATAGGTATGCCACAAAATGGTGGTGTTCGTGTGGCTTTCTTTCCTGATATTCCGGGGAGTGTTGTTGAAGCTAATATGTCGATGCAAAACGATACAAGTTTCGGGCAAACCAGTAAAAACTTAAATGCGATAGAGCTTGCCGCACTACGTACCGATGAAAAATTAATGGCTGAACATGGTCAAAAGGGCACAGCAATCGACACCATAGAAGTGATTGGTGAAAGTGATTTGTCTGGCTCAGTTGTTGTCGAGTTAGACGAGTCTGCACCTTATGGCTTAATCGAGTTTGCTCGTGTTTGGAAAGCCGAAGCCAAAATGCCTGAAGGCGTAAGAAAACTTGATATTCGTTCAGGCTTTGGTGGCAGAGACAACTTTAAAGTTGAGCTAAAAGCATGGAATACCGACACCATTAGCGCCGCAGGGCAAGAAATTAAAGCCGCTATTGCACAAGTTGCAGGTGTGAGTGGTATTGATGATAACTTTGATTCAGGCCAAGCACAGCTTCGTTTTGCGCTAACCGAACAAGGCTTGTCGTTAGGGTTAA
This sequence comes from Pseudocolwellia agarivorans, assembly GCF_002000085.1. Taxonomy (GTDB): domain Bacteria; phylum Pseudomonadota; class Gammaproteobacteria; order Enterobacterales; family Alteromonadaceae; genus Pseudocolwellia; species Pseudocolwellia agarivorans. The sequence goes on along the minus strand of NZ_MUZU01000011.1, from coordinate 96,384 downwards.
CTACACAAGAGCTTTCACGACAAGTATTACAAGCTTTTGGTGGTGAAATAGTACAACGTTATCAACGAGGAAAAGACGAAGTTAAAGTACGTATTCGTTATCCTGAAAGTGAGCGTCAAACCGTTGATGATGTAATGAAGGCAAACGTAAGGCTAGCGAACGGGCAGGTGGTTCCGCTGGCGTTAGTGGCTAACGTAACTTCTGAGTATCAGCAAAACGATATTACACGTATTTCGGGTTTACCTGCCGTGTATGTAAGTGCGCGAGTCGATAAAGACATTTTATCGTCTAACGAGCTAGTACAAAGCTTACAAACTACATTAATCCCTAGTTTAGAAAACCGTTATCCCGATCTAAATATTCATTTTGCAGGCGAGGCTGAATCACAAGCAGAAACCACTAATTCAATGAGCCGTTTGTTTATGATGGCGATGGCGGCTATTTATATATTATTAGCTATTCCGCTGCGTTCATATGTTCAACCCATCATTATTATGATGGCGATACCTTTTGGTTTAGTAGGCGCTATTTTAGGTCATTGGTTAAATGACATGGTGATCAGTATCTTATCTTTTAACGGTATTGTGGCGTTAAGTGGTGTAGTGGTAAACGATAGCTTATTGTTGGTTTCGCGCTTTAATACATTAAAAAAAGAAAAAGCTAAAATATCTGATGCTATTATTGAAGCTTGTACCGGCAGGTTACGCGCAGTATTACTGACTTCAATAACCACATACGCAGGCTTAATGCCGTTGTTAAGCGAAACGTCAACACAAGCGCAGTTTATTATTCCGGCTGCGGCATCTCTGGGTTATGGCATTTTGTTTGCTACCTTTATTACGTTACTATTAGTGCCGTCGTTACTCATGATGCAACAAGACGCCATCAATGTTATCGATAAAATAAAACGTAAATTTAGCGGTAAAACGCAAGAGGATTTAGTGCATGACCATTAAAGTATTACTTGTTGAAGATGATGTCGATTTAGCGGCTACCGTTGTAGATTATTTAGAGATTGAAGGCATTAGCTGCGATCATGCCTCTAACGGTGTACAAGGATTGTCGCTTATTGAATCAAATGCGTATCAAGTGATTCTATTAGACATTAATTTACCTCGTTTAGATGGTTTGTCGGTTTGTCAAAAAGTACGTGAGAGCAGTAACGAAACACCTATTTTAATGTTAACAGCGCGCGACTCTTTGGGTGATAAAATAGCAGGGTTTGATGCCGGTACAGACGACTACCTTGTTAAACCTTTCGAAATTGAAGAGCTACTGGTGCGAGTTATTGCACTGTCAACACGCCGAAGTGGGCAATTAAGTCATCTTACGTTAGGTAAATTAGTACTAAATACCAGAGAATGTACTGCAATATATGGCGATGACCCCATAAAACTAACGCCTATAACATTCAAGCTACTACAAAAATTGATGCGAGATGCTTCAAAACCTGTTTCACGAGAGGCGTTAATGCAGGCGGTTTGGGGAGACGAGCAGCCTGACAGTAATAGCCTAAAAGTGCACATTCATCATTTACGTAAACAGCTGGCTAACGTTAATGCTAATTTGACTCTTGATACCGCTACAGGTTTTGGCTTTGTATTAAGAGCTATAAACACATTCAGGTAAATTAAATGAGTATTCGTACCTATATTTTTGCATTACTAACCAGTTTAGTTTTAATGATTGCGGTTATTTTGTCGTATCAAAGTGCGAGTATTTTTGTTGGCTCGTTTGACAAAATGACCCAAAGAATGATGACGGGCATTGCGAAGCAATACCCTGAACAAGGGAAAGTTGAACAAGACATATTAGGATATCATGTAACGACCGATTGGCAGCTTGTACCGCAGCAAGTGCGTGATCAGTTTTCCCAAGAGTCTATTGAAAACAACATATTGTATTCAAAGTTTGTTGGTTGGGTATTTATTGCACCACCAGAAAAAGCTTATGTACTTATGGCGTTTGAGCGCGATGGGAAAAAAATCTTTATTTCATTATTCAATGAAAACGTACGAGAGCACGTAGCTAAAAAACATCAGGACAAAGGTATTATTCTTGATCCTATGCAAGAAATTATTCTGGTGGGTACTTCAGGGCTTATTATTTTTGTATTGGTATTATTAGCCATATTTAAAAAAATCACTGTGCCAGTAGAATCGCTACAAGCGTGGGGTAAAGGGCTCACCATTAACGATATTAACAAACCACGACCAGATTTTAGATTTAAAGAACTCAACGCAGTCGCATCACTTATGCACGACAACTTAGTTTCGGTGGCCGAATCGATAGAACGAGAACAAACCTTTTTAAGTTACGCAAGCCATGAATTACGTACACCTATTGCTGTTATTAGAAGTAACGCGGCACTACTTGAAAAAGTAAATCCGAATCCTTCTGACAATGAAAGAAAAATACGTGATCGTATTCAACGTGCCAGTTTAACCATGAAGTCTATAACTGAAACACTTTTATGGTTAAGTAGAGAAGGCGATACCGATATGCCTATTGAAACTAGCTGTTTAGGTGATTTAGTGCAAAGTACTCAAAATGAATTAATTTATTTACTCTCCGGCAAGTTGGTTACAGTAAATATTGATACAGATGAAACGCAAGTGGATATAGCGGTAGTACCGAGTTTAATTGTATTGAATAACTTGATCAGAAATGCCTTTCAACATACGCAGCAAGGACGAGTTGATATTGTACAAAGGGGCAATGAAGTCATTATTACAAATATTGAAGAATGTTATGAAGAAGGTGTTGAAGGAGCAAACGAAACACAAGCCAATAAGCCATCAGATAATAATGAACTGGGCTTTGGTTTAGGTATGCAGTTAGTAGAAAAACTTACTAAACAATTTGGCTGGCGTTACACTACAACCAAACTAGACTATGGTTACAGTGTGTCGGTGTTTTTTAGTTAACCTAAAATTGGGTTAATTTACATTTTAAGGTCTTATAAATTTATGTCGTTAATACCATTTGAAATATATCAAGGTAGTAAAAAAAGAATCTTGCTAACAGGCGGTACCGGATTTATTGGTAAGCGATTAATACAGATCCTTATGTACTTAAAACATGACGTTACTCTTTTAGTTAGAAACATACAGATTGCGAGCACCACACTCCCTACAGAAGTTAATTTTATAACCCAGTTTTCTGAAATTACTGACGAGGCTGAATTTGATGTCATTATAAATCTAGCTGGCGAACCTTTAGCAAAAGGGCGATGGACAAAACAGCGTAAAGCTATATTTATTAATAGCCGACTCAATATTACTGCGGGTATTTGTGATCTTGTTAAACGCCTTAAACATAAACCGGAGGTGTTAATTAACGGTTCTGCTATCGGTTATTATGGTCCTCATCAAGATGAAGTATTAGACGAAAATGGTGCTGTTGTTCATTGCTTTTCACATGAACTATGTCGCCAATGGGAAGAACAAGCACTCAAGGTTGAAGCTCAAGGCATTAGAGTATGCTTATTACGTATAGGTATTGTGTTAGGTGATGATGGTGGACCGTTAGCTGAACTACGTTTACCTTTTGACTATGGCTTTTCAATGCAAATATCTAAGGGAGAGCAGTTTATGTCTTGGATCCACCGTGATGATTTAATCGCCATAATTATCCATTTATTTACTCATTCAAAAGTTCATGGAGCAATTAATGGTACAGCACCTAACCCGGTTACAAATAAAGTATTTGCAGATACTTTGAGCTTACATTTAAAAACTTTTCTTCGGATTAAGTTTCCAGCAAAACTACTCAGTTTAATTGTGGGTGAATTAGCTGATGAAGTCCTTATTACCGGTCAGCGTGTTATTCCTGCCAACATTCAGCAAGATGGATTTGAATTTACCTATCCTGAGTTAAATATAGCGTTTGATAACTTGATTCATTAATTCCAGTTCTGATTAATGGATTTTATAACTGATTGTATTTAGGTTAACTCAAACGGTTGGTGTGGCTATATGAAGTTTTCTACGAGGTTAATGAAAAGAAATAGCTAGATATTGTCTAGCTATTTCTTTTATATCGCTATACCGAATAACTTACAAAGGTTTAGCTAGCTCAATATCTATAAACTTAAATAATCCTGTAGGTATTTGAACCGTTGTTTGGTTGTTTTTTACCGTAAATTCAGTTTTATCGATAACATCAACAACTTTAGTGGGGGTTATTCCATTAAATTGAACGTTAACAGTTGATAACTTAGGGTTGATGTATCCACCATCAACTAAGGTCAGCCTTAATGTTGTTGGTGTTACTTGTGCAACGACCCAAGCGGCATCTCCCTTAACGGTAACAGGTAATAACTTACTTTTTTCACTAATCGCTTGTGCAACTTTTGTATAGTAAGTCTTAGCTGAATATTTTTCTTTTCCATCAGCAGAAACGTAATCTCGACCGTTGGTATAAAACTCCGTCATAATGTTTTTATAAATAGGGTGCAAGTTATCGGCTAAACGTCCTCTTTTAGCATTTTTATCTGCAAACACACCATCTTGAGGAGGGGTAATTAAAACCATACCATTAGGCTGAGGAGGCAAGTAGTTTAAGTGTCTGTCTTTTACGCCTGAGGCAAAGCGTGAATAATCCCACTCTGTAACAGCAGCACCCGGCCAAGTTCCATTTAATCGGCTGAAAACCATAGGGTTGTTATCTTCAACGTTTTGGTCAAACACGTTTAACCATTTTACGTTATTACCTTCATCAACATAGTGATCATCAGGTTCTAACATACTTAAATGAACAGGCGAATAACTAAGTATTTCATTGGCTTTTGGCGTATATAAAATCCCTTTACCAATTAAGTCCCAAAGTACATAGAGGTATTGATTGTCGTAGGCAAAGTTGTTGATAAAGGTTGCGCCGTTGGCAATATGATATACAAATTGGCGTAAGGCTAAATTAGGCACCATTTGATGTGAATGCTGTCGTAATCTATCAAAACTGGTGTTGTCTCTAGAAAAACGTGTTCCCCATTGGTTTACCGCGCCACTTGCCCAAAGACCTGTTCTTGCTGCTATACTTAAATCCATTGATTTGTCGGTGGTTTCTTCCATAGCAGGTACAAATACATCGGCATAATCGCCTGAAACTAAATTAGCCCAGCCTCTTTTGTAGATCATTGATTGCCAAAAGGTATGCTTATTTCTTAAAAAGATATTGGCATCAACTTTTTTAAACTCATCAGCTAATGGAAAAAGAAAGTCACTGAGTACGTATTCAAAGTTTTCGTCATATTTAGCTAGCTCTGGAAAAATCATCACTGTTTTTTTATCGCCAGCTATTTCTAAGGTTTTCTTATGTGTATCTAAGCTTCTAAAAAACGGGTCGTTTCCGTGTCCCCCCCAAAAAGCTGCACCAGAAGTGTTTGCATATAAAGACTTAGCTCTTTTTAATATTTGCTCTTGTGATAAATCATATTTTTGGCGTTTATCACGTTTTTTACGATAGACTTTATTTTTGATAATTGAACGGTCGTAGTCTTCAGAGGCTAGAGAACCGTAACCAAGAAAGATAGGAGATTCATAATTTTTTGCTACTAAATCCCTTTGTTTTTTCGGCGTTTTTTTAGAGTCAGACATTAAATACACAGGGTTTTTCTTATTAATGTCTTTATCTGTTTTGTAGTGAGCTACTTTGGATTTTAAATCTTCCGTATTATTTAAAATGGTGGCTAGCTTGCCTGATGCAGTTAGGGACTCTAAACTTTTTTCCCACGTGTTGCTTGATGTGTTTATGATATGAAAGTTACTTCCGCCTGATTGCGCACTGGCTAAAATAAGGTTTTCAGTTAGAGGATCTTTCCATAAATCATTATATGAATATTTACCACGATAAAGAGTAGCGTTAGTTTTGTTATTACTCTTATTTTTTGTGTTGGTAATCGTTACCGGTAAAGTTGTGAATAACTCACCGTATAATAAGAATAATTGATTTTTCCCATCTTTTTTAATAATTTCAGTTTGAGCTATTCTGTAACCAAATTCGCCAAAAGCTTTGTTTATTTTAGGAAGTGGGTAGGTGAGCTGTTGGTCTTTAGCCAAACTATAAATACTTATATTTTGGCCTTTCATTTTTGTGCTACCTAATACCACATCGTCGTAGCCGTCATTATCTGCATCAACTATACGTAAGTCACCAACAGGGCTTTTGTTTGTTTTTAGCGTAATAGTTTTGAAAGGTTTGTCAGATAAAGGGGTAAAAAAATGCAGTTGACCAGAAGTGTGCATTGAATTGATAGCCGTATGAGCCACTAAAATGTTATTACCACTTTTATCTTTTATTGGTCTTAAAAAGTTAGCAATTTCTACATTTTCTTTAGGAAGTCTTGTGCCTTTTGTAATTTCAGTTTTATCTTTTTTATTCCAAGGTTTGGCTTTGGAGAATGTAGAGGTTGGTAAGGTTTTTATTAGCTTACCTTTGTTATCAAGGTAATAAAGGTTGGTATCGTAACCACCTGCAACAATGTAATCCTTTCCTTTATCTTTTATTACCGTTACGGCATACATAGGAACATCGTTTTGTTTAAAGGTCCAAAGGAGTTTCCCTGTATCAGATAAACAATAGATAGAGCCATCAGCATTCGCGACTAATATTTCATCTTTATTATCGTTTGTTATGTCTGCACTCCATAAATCATGATTCATGTAGCCAGAGAGATCGTTCTCCCATAAAGGTTTACCTAAATTGTTATAGGCAATAATTTTTCCTTCGTAAGTGGAAGCGATAACTATTGATTGATTATCATAGTTGGCTGATCTTACTTTTGTTAATGTATAGCCTGTATCAACACTTACTATATCTTCTGTTTTGGCTGACGCTATTGAGCTAAAAGCACTAACAATAGATAAATAAGAAACAAGCTTTATGTATTTTTTACGCATGTTTTTCTCTAATGATTATGTTGTTATAAAAAATAAGCTTGAATAGAAATTTATAACAAATTTATTCAAGCTTACCTTGTTTTTGGTTATTTTTGATTTTTTTAAGTGTTACTTTCCAAGATCTTTAAGAAACTTATCCCACCATTTTAAATAGGTGTCGTGGTCAACATTTGCAGGTAAACCGCGGCTATTCATTTCTTCTTTAAAGTGTTTAGCAAAAAAGTTGTCCCAGTAGGCGATGTCTTCTGGTGCTTCGTCTATCATGCCCATGTCACCTGTTCTTTCTTGCCAGTTAGTTAACTCACTGCGCATTCTAGCCAGTTGAGCTTTATATCTTGGGTCGTCTGCTAAGTTATTGACTTCTTCAGGATCTGAATAAGTGTCATATAACTCTTCAGGTGGACGGCTATCAGCAAAGAATAGGGCTTGCGTAGGTGTTAGCTTGCCTTCTTCATGTAATTTTTGCATTAGGGTAAGAACAGGGTATTGAAGCTTTTTATACGCATTAAATTGTGTGTAAGGTTGTTCAGGATAGAAGTTTTTAATGTAATGGAAACGCTTACCACGTACTGAACGAATACGATCATCTGTTTCATCACAGCGGTCGCGTTGCGCAAATACATGATTACGTGGTTTTGTATTTTTACCAATAAATACATGGCCTTCCATGTAGTCAGGAACATCAGCCCCTATCATATCAAGTGTAGTTGGCGCTAAATCAATTAAGCTAACCAGTTCGTCACTCACTTTACCTTGGGCAATACCTTTACCAAAAACAATTAAAGGTACACGTAAACCACCATCGTATAACCATTGTTTATCACGTAACATGGCTCGACCATGATCGCCAAATACAAAAACAATGGTATTTTCTAACGCACCAGCGGCTTCTAATTCAGCCATTAAGTTACCAACTTTTTGATCAACCGTTTGTACGGTTTCAAGGTATAAAGCCCAATCGCGTCGAACAAGTTCATGATCGGGGTAATAGCTTGGTAATTTAACATCGTCTGGGTTGATGGGATTTTTTGGATCAGCAATAAATGTTCTGTGGGTTTCGCTGTAATTAATTTGAGCGAAAAACGGTTTTTCAGGTGCTTCTTTTTTATATTGGTTCCAAGCTCTATGACCTAATATTTTTCTGTCGATAGGGGCATGAGTATAAGCGCCACCTGAGTATTTAATTTCACCGTCGGTTGCATCAAAAGCACTAACAATATGACTAAAGTTAAAATCAGTTTTTTGCTTTGGTCCCATTAACAAATTGTAATAGCCTTCATCACGTAAATATTCAGATAACATTTTTACGTGCTGTGGTAGTTGGTAACCATCTTCTAAATGACTTCTATGATGATGCGCACCAATACTGGTTTGGTTCATACCCGTAAAAAAAGCAGAGCGTGTAGGCGAACAAACGGGAGAAGTTGCATAGGCATTAGTGTAACGCGTACCCATTTTAGACAGTTTATCTAGGTTAGGTGTTTTTACTAATGTGTCGCCGTAGCTGCCTACTTCTAACGATATGTCTTCTAATACTAACCAAATAACGTTGGGCTTTTTATTGGCTGGCTGCGTTATGTTTTTATTAGTTTGTTTTACTGTTTTTTCATTGTTGGCAACAAGCGTTGAGCATCCTGTTACACTCGCAATGCAACAAGTTATCAGTAATAAATGCTTCAGTTTATGTGATACGTTTGGGTATAAGTTCATGACTAATCTTCCCGTGATTTTTGTTGTTTAATGCTTTCTAATATTGAATTCATATCTTTAACTCGCGCTGATTTTTCACTCGCGATATTAGTAGTTTCTGACGGATCAATACTTAAGTCATAAAGTTGTACTTGTTTACTTAAGCCACTTTCAATTTTCTTATGTGTTTCAAGTTTAGGTGAAAGCTTTCTCGCTGGCTGAATATACTTCCAGTCACCTTCACGTAACGCTAAAGTAAAAGGTGTTTCTTCAATCAGTATTTTTCTTGCAGGTGTATCAGCATTAAATAAAGCGGCTAAGTGATTTTTACTGTCAATGGCTTCAGTGTTACCTAAATCAAGGTTTAACATGCTAGCGATTGATGCGTAGAGATCTATTTGGCTCATTAAAGCGTGACTTGTACCTGTTTTTACTTTATTAGGGTAATGCACAATAAACGGAACACGTGTTCCTGCTTCAAATGCGCTAAATTTACCGCCACGGTATATTCCATTTTGTTTATGGCTACCCGTTAAGCTTAGCGCGCCATCTTCATAACCATCAAATAACACTGCACCGTTGTCGCTCGTAAAAATAATAAGGGTATTGTCGAGTAGGTTTAATTCTTTAAGGTGATCAACTACTTGGCCAGTGATCCAATCCATTTGAACAATAGCGTCGCCACGGTTCCCCATTTCAGTAGCTCCTTGAAACATAGGGTGAGGTAATCTTGGTACATGAATATCATGGAAAGAAAAGAATAAGAAAAACGGATTGTTTTGGTTAGCAGAAATAAAAGTATTGGCTTTTTGAGTCGTCACTAACGGAAAATCTTCATCTTTCCATTCAGCACTTTTACCTCCTTGCATCCAACCAATACGGCTTACACCGTTAATTATGGTTTTATTGTGTTGTGGATCTGCAACTTGACGAAGTAATTCAGGGTTATCATCACCAGTAGGGCGATTACCTATTTTTTCTTTATAGCTAACAAATAGTGGATCATCTTTTGATAAGTTGAGTACATGATGATTTTCTAAATAAACAGTGGGTACTCTATCGCCAGTAGCAGGTAATAAAAAGCTGTAGTCAAAGCCTACTTCTAATGGTCCTGGGCTTACTTTACCATTCCAATCAATAGGCTGTTTACCATCACCTAAACCTAAATGCCATTTACCTACAACACCCGATTTATAACCTGCATTTTTTAATAGTTTAGGTAAAGTCGGTTGATCAGTACCAATTAATAGCGGTGCATCACCTTTAAGAATACGAGCATTTTTACGAAAAGCATATTCACCCGTTAAAAGAGAATAGCGTGACGGTGTACAAGTTGCTGATGAGCTATGAGCATCGGTAAACTTAAGACCATTTTCAGCGAGTTTATCTATATTAGGTGTAGTAACACGCGTAGCGCCATATGAACTCACATCTCCCCAACCTAAGTCGTCAACGTAAAATACAACGATGTTAGGTTTATCTGGATTTTTACTCGGATTAGCTGTTTCTTGAGCCGTTTGTTGGCAAGCCGGTAGTAAAGCGATTATTGATAACGGAATTATCATTTTAACGAAAGGTTTTATATTCATGTACATCCCAAAGTGAGGTGAGAATAATGCTTTTATTGTTTTTATCTAAGCGATTGTTTTCTTTATAATATAGTCAAAAAAACAAGCTTAATTTAAAGCATTAAATTGTTAGTGTATTTTGATTGTAATAAACCAATACAGGTAATGCAATAACTTTGGGATAGCGCTAAACCTCGTGTATTTGGGTTTTTTGTGTCGCACTTATAAAAAAGTCTTTTAAAACAATTTATTGTATTTTATTGTGACTTTTGTAATTATACTTTACTTGGAGTATAAAATGTTATTAGGTATATTGAGTTAGCGCTATCCCTCTTATAAGGTTTATTAATGAAAATTTTACTGTTAATACTGTCATGCGCATTATGTGCCTGCGTGTCACAAACTAAAGTACATTCGCAAACAGAAAAACTAGCATCACAACAAAAAGAAAACACAATCAGTGTTGTTTTACTTGCTGGTCAGTCAAATATGGAAGGGGCGGGCAACTTTGACGCTTTAGAGCCGTCAGTTAAACAAAGGCTTAGCAAGGTATCTTCTCGCGTTATGTTAAGTAATAAAGGAGACAAAGCAGTACCGTTATCTTTTACGTTATCTCCTCACAAAAAAGAAAAATACGGTTTTGAAAAAGCTTTTGGGCCTGAACTTATGATTGGGATTACGCTCGCTGAAAAGTTCCCAAAGAAGAAGTTTTTGTTGATCAAAACAGCTTACGGCGGCACATCACTTTATGGTGCTTGGAGTACAAACTGGACAGCCGAGAAAGCTAAAAGCTCTGAGAAAGGCTATAAGCAAGATTTACCTTTATATAAAATGTTTCAAACCAGTATTAAGGAACAGTTAACGCTTTTAGACCAACAAAATGTGCCTTATAAAGTTATAGGAATGGCATGGATGCAAGGTGAAAACGATGCGGCTAAAGAGTTTACGTCGTTATCTTACCGTGACAACTTAGTTGAGTTTATACAACAAAATAGACGTGACACTAAGGTTGCAGATATGCCATTTATTATCGGACAAATTAACTCAACTTATGGCCGCTTTAAAAAAGGACCTGAAGTGGTTCGCCAAGCTATGGTTGATGTAGCGAATACAAAAAAAAATGTGTCAATTATCTTAACGACAACAAATAGTGACTGGGAAGACTTCCCAAAACATACAGACAACACTCATTACAACACGCTAGGACAAGTTAGATTGGGCGAAGCTTTTGCGAATAAACTATTACCCTTTATTTTATAAAATCGGATTAATTAAATAGGGGGTAGGACGAAGTCCCTCTGTGCACTCTGTGGTTAATTCTTGTGATTTTAATTAGAGTAGACAATCATTAGACAAAAAAAAGCAGATAAGGGGGAGGCTTATCTGCTTTGCGTATTATAAATAAAACTAAATTTATTTATAAATCAGGTGAATCAACATTGTTGTTCACAACCAACGTTAACGTTCTAATGTTTGGAAGGTTACCGTCAGCATCCTGAATTTTTGAAATAACTGCATTAGTTAATGCTGTTTTATAATTAGCGTCTAACTCAGCAGATGTACAGTTATCAACATCGTCACATTCAAATACGTAATCAACATTGTTACTAATAATGTACTCGCCACAAGCTTCAACAGAGTCATCAGCACTGTTACATAAATCAACATTACCTTGCTCCATCAATAAGTCAGTACATTGGCCTAAACGGTAACTAGACTCTAATGAAATACACGGATAGCCATTATCAACTTCATAACTAATTGTGTACGTTACTTGCGAAATTCTTTCAGTAGGATCAAAAGGAGTAACCGTATCTTGCTGTGGTTGAGTTAAGCCTTTTTGAGCCTTTCTAAATAAATGACGATTAACCAGTAGGGTATTGTTTTCAACTTGTACGGGTTGAATTAAATATTTCTTTAATTGTTCTTCGCTTCCTGCGTTTGTTGCATTTTCTTCGTTGATTAATTCATAATCAAAAAATAGTACTTCTTTACCGTCATCGTTCGGTCCTAAAGCGGGTACAGTATCAACATCAAAATCTTTATCTGCTATCTTACGGATATATACATCTCTAGTGTCTTCAGTTAAAGCTTGACCATCAATAGACATGCCGTCTAGCAAGTTAATCTTAATCAGCTCTTCGCCTAATAAACCATCAACGTTAATCGTGACACTTTTAGTTGGTGAATCCATTTCAATAGGTTTTTCATCAGGAACAACGAAACCATACGCTTCGTTACCTTCGTCAGAGCCACAACCCACAAGTGCTGTTGAGCTCATTATTAACGTTAGTGTTAGTAAGTTCTTAATCATCTTACATCTCCAGTATTCTTTTATGTGGCATGGTAAAATTAATTACCATGCTTTTATTATTAAATGTTAATCAATGTAGTTTAGAAATTAGCTCTTACACCTAAACGAAATTGTCTACCCGTTTTATATTCTTGTAATGTACGGCTTGTCGTGGCATTGCTACCATCAAGTACATTACCTTCGTCTATGACTTCACCATTAAGAATAGATTCTGTGCTCGTCCAGAAAGTACGAATCACTTCATCAGTAAGGTTTAGTGCTTGGAAGGTTACAGAAATGTTTTTATTCACTTTGTAACTTGAACTAAAGTCTAAACGAGTTGCTTTGTCTTTCCATTCTGCACCGTTATTGATTGAGCGAGAAATAAGTTGCTCCCCCGTATAACGAGCGGCTAAACGCATCATTATGTCATCATTTTCCCAGAAAAGAGTCATGTTACCCGAATGCTTAGGTGTATTAGCTTGTGGTAAAGGCTTAGCGATACCACCCGTTATTAATACTTCTTGTTCAGATTCAGAGTCAGAGAAGGTGTAATTTACACTTGCACCTAAGCCTGAAAATACACCCGGTAAAAAGTCATAGTTTTGGGTATATGAAATTTCAGCACCACGAATATTTGCTCCTTTACCATTACGTATTTGTCGTAACGCTATTTGATGGCAACCAAGTGTTAATTCACGTCTTGTTTCCCACTGAGCCATACGATCTGGCATACAAGCAAAATCACCGCTAGTATCTACGCCGTTACCTGAAGCATCTGTTAGGCCGCCAATCGCTGGAGTTTGAACTGTTTGCTCTAAGTCATATATTCCAAGTTCACCAGTACGTTCAGGAACAATGAGAATTTCATTTAAGTTAGCAATGCCTTCAAGGCTATAGTTTTCACGAATATCTCGCCACAAATACGTTTCAGTAACGGTTTCTTCAAAATTCTTCATATCCTTATTGAATAGAGCAATTGATGCTAAGCCGCTTTCACTAAAGTACCACTCAAACGACAAATCTAAGTTATTAGATTCAAGCGGTTTTAAATCAACAGCGCCTGCACTACCACGACCTTGAGGACCGTTTCCTTCGATAATTTCAAGTTTAGGTGTTGTTGAATCAAACCTTGGACGTGCCATCGTTTTTGATGTACCAAAACGCAATATCATATCGTCGTTTAAGGCAAAATTAATATTCAAACTAGGTAATAACATATGATTCTTAGCTGAATCAGTACCGATAAATGAACGGTCAGATGCTATATTACCGCGGGGTTCGCCGCCGTTGATAGGATTACCATTAATGTCCCAAATTGTATTGTTATTGGTTGTAAGATCATTCCATTCTTTGAGTACACGTTTCTTACCCTTAGAATGTGGATCATTGGTTAATACAACTGGAATGTTACCGCTATAGTCAACATCTAACGTTTTAGGATTGGAAGGCTTATCGGCAACAAATATCCAACGAGGATCATGACACAAAGGCGCACCATTTGAGCCGGGGTAACCCGATTCAGGGAATTGGTCAAAATTTGGTTTTCCGTTACTAGCTATACGATTAACAATATCACATTCAGGTAAATCTGTATTAGCTATTTGCTTGTTAAAAACAAGGTCGTATACATCAAATACATTACTATTACTTTGGAACCTAACACGGTTATAAGCTTCAGCAGAGGTTTTTGTTTCTACGTAACGTAAACCGATATTACCGGTAATACGGTTGTCCATATAATTGAAGTTTAATTGCGCATATAAAGCCGACGTATCTTGTTCAATTTCACGAGATCCTGCGGGACTATTTTTTAAGCGTACTTCTTTGTCTGATGCTAAGGCAAAGGCTTTTTCTGTAGATACTAATCCCCAGCCTTTTAAGAAATCTTGTTGACCTGCTGACGGTAATAAACCCTTCATAAAGTCGTTTACTGGGAAGCTACCATTTTCAAGTACATCACCTAAAGTAAGTGAGTTTAAATCATCAAAAGTAACAGGTGCAGATTCACCATCACCAACACCTTCAACATTATTACTGCTGGTATCTGATCTAAATGAATAAACATCTTTTTTACGATTACTGTATTTAGCACCAAACTCAACTTGGTTTATACCAAGAAAATCCACATCCCAATCAAAATCTAAAAATATAGATTTATTGGTATCATTATTCGTTGCTTCGTATTTAGTAATTCGAGCAACACGGAAAAGGTTTGGATCTAATGGATTTGTAGGACTTGTTGTGACTCTTTCGTCGGGCGAAGAGTATCTTACAAAATCATTACCGGTAACTAAGTAACATGTGCCACTTGTGCAGTCATATCCTGTAGGTTGAATGACGTATTGGTTGTTATTTGCACTAGGGATGATGTTGCCGTTACCGTCATATTCAGGGTAGGGTAAATCATCTATTGATATAGCGCCAGGTTCTAATAACATGCTGGCATTATCAGGCTTTGTTTCTTGTTTAGTATTTGAATAACCAGCTACTAATGATACGTTAAACGTATCGGTAATATTGTGCTCTAAGCGTAGGCTGGCAACATTGTTATCAACTTCATAACCACCCACATCACGATAAATACGGCCTTTTGATTGCGGGACAAGACGTTTAGCTAACGTATTGTTTTCACGATCTACGGTCCAGAAATTATGTACTGGAGCGTAATCTTCAGGCACCCAATTGATGTCAAATTGCATATCGTAACGATGAGTATCTTCTTTTACATCTTGATTGCTGTGACTTAAATCAAGTTGTAGTTCGGTATCATCACCTAAATAAAACTGAAAACCACCCGTAATAGATTGGCGTTTACGTTCATTTAAATTTAAATCATATGCTGATGAAGCTAACGAGAATGCTTGGTATTCACCTTCGGTAGGTGTTATTTGATATACGTGTTGATCAGGATCAAATCCAGCAATACTTGCTGATGGATCGAAGCTCGCTTCATCAAAATTATCCATATCTGCTGGAGTATAAGTACGAATAATCTTATTCGTTTTTAAATCTCTTGATCCACCATCTCTAATGCTTTGTGCTTTAGAATCATAAGAATTACGGTATCTATCTTGACGCGACTTTTGCGTTTCGTCTGATACGGTAATGATCACCCCAACGGTATCATCAAAGAATTTATCAGAAAAAGTACCCGCTATTTTACGATCAAAATTACCAGAATAATCGTTGTAACGTCCTTGGTATTCAAAACTACGTTTAGCGTTTTTTAATTCAAGAGGTTGAACAGTTTTAAGTATTACGTTAGCACCAAGAGAACCTTCGTTGTGTTCAGCTGAAGCTGTTTTTACTACATCAATAGAGGATAAAATATCTGAAGAGAAAGCACTTAAATCAACACTTTGTTCAGCAACAGCATTTGAGCCACCAGAAGGGTTAGATAAACCACTGGTTAGTGTTACACCATTTAATGATATTTGGTTTAGCGATGCACCTGCACCACGAACAGATATTTTTGTTCCTTCACCATCGGCTTCTTGTACAGTAACACCTGTAACACGAGAGAGGGCATCAGCGATGTTTTGATCGGTCGATTTACCAACGTCTTCAGCATGAATAGAGTCTGTAACGCCATCCGAAAAGCGTTTTGCGTTGATGGCTTTTTGTAAGCTGCCACGAAAGCCAGTTACTTCAATTACTTCTACTTCTTGTTCAGCTTGTTTTTTATTTTTATTATTTTCTTCTTCAGCGTGTACTGCGTTAACTGCTAATGAAGTCAATATAGCTGCACAGAGTGTTGTTTTCTTAAACATATGATGCATTGTATATCCCCTTACGGCTGTTTTTATTGTTTGTTTTTCAAGTATTGCCGTACAACTCGAAAAAATTTAAAGATGCTTTATAAAATTATAGTAATAAAATCAAATTTTAGTGTTTTGATTTAGGATAGCGCTTTCCTTTTATTAATTTAAGCAATAAAAGAAGATATTGCAATAGTTTTGCGCTTAATAAATAAAAAAGTTATATGAAAATACGAATGAAAGAACTGAATATTATTAAAAAAATGAAAGGTTTTTAGAGAAAGATTAACTTTAATGTGATTATATTACAGCCAAATCGTCTTTTGTTTTATTGATGAAAAAGTACTTTAATATTTGAGTTGTGTTTTTTTATCTTTTAAATACAGTGTCTTATTGTTTTATTAGGTAATGGTTAAGCAGGGAGGTGAAAAGTTTATAATATTGCTTAAAATATAGAGAAATAAAGCGATAACGATTAAGAGTAGTATTAGTGGCCATAGAGTATGAGTTGTTATTTACAATTATTACTTTTTCATTTTTATATCAAACTTAATCACTTTTAGTCACATATTCAGGAAAACCCTTACCTGATAATTTATTTATACTTAACCCTACTGTAGCTGTAAAGTTTGCAGATTTTTAAACTTGTTAATAAAGCTAATGATATAAGAGCTGATAGTGACTTTTTTATTGAATATAAGCTTATTGTATTCGTTGCATTTTTATTATTTTTATATTTTTTTGACTAAAATAAATATGAGAGGTAGCGCTATCCTAAAATTTGTTTTATTGATTTACTAATTTTTAGTTTGTGTTATTTTTAATATGAGTATTTAGGGGGGGGGGAATGTGAGTTTTGTATTTTTAGCCTTAGCGATAAAATATAATAAAATAAATTTATTTTCTTTATAATCAATTGATTACTGATAAATGCTCAATGTTATTACGATGTACACAAAGTTAAATGTTTTACATTTTACATTTAACACAGTCATGAAAAATGATTGGAAACAGCCTAAAAAAGGTGATGTTGATTTTACTAAGCAACGTACAAAACACATATGGGCGAATGATCGAGTAACATATTTGGCCAGTAAATAGCTTAAGTAATGGTAATTTTATAAATAAGGTTAATAAATAGTTTATTGACCTTGTTGTTAATTTAAGCTTAAAGGAAAGGATATAACAATTTCAAATCAAGTCAGCTTATCCAAAGTTAATGCATTAGGTTTTGGTAATATTTCTGTTTTCTTTATGCGAAATGGCATATGGATATTAGCTACGCCATTTTTTCAAATGACATTGGGTGTTGATCCTTTTTTACTGAGTTTAAGTATTACTATTCCGTTATTCATTGCTTTATTTTTAGGGCCGTTTATTGGTCAACTATCTGATTCAATGTATCGAACACGTGGCACGCGTGATCCTTTATTAATAACTGCCGCACTTGTTTGTGGTGTCTCTTATGGTTTGTTGTGGATGATCCCAAGTGATTTACCACAAGAAAAAATTCTTACTTATATTTTTTTGCTAGCCCTTATTTTTCAGTTGTTTTCTAGTGTTTATATTATTCCACTAACCAGCTTAATGTATGAAGTATCTGAGGATAGTTACCAGCGAACACGCACGCTTGGATTCATTGCTTACTATAATAAAGTTTGTTCAATTCTCTACCATTGGGCTTTTCCGTTAGCGCAGCTGTCTTTATTTGGTTCCTTATTATTAGGTATTAAAGTGGTGGGCTGGTTTATAGGTTGTGTACTTATCGCGCTGTTAGGCATGTTTCCGGTTTGGCTATTAAAGGATTCAAAATTACCGTTAAAACAAAACATAAAAGCAACACCTAAAGTGAGTCGACTGCGTGCGCTTCAAGCGTCGTTAGCTTGTGTTCTTGGAAATACAAATTTTGGTTTATTAATGCTAGTGGTTTTGTGTCAAACCTGCATTTCAGGTTTTTCTGCGTCGATGGATTACTACCTCATTGTTTATTACATGTTTGGCGGCGATGTTGTTGAAGGGGCTTTTTGGAAAGGCGTTTTATCCAGCTCTTATTCAGCTATGGGATTTATCGCTATACCTTTAATTACACTAACGGCAAAAAGGTTTGGTAATAAAAAAACCTTAGAAATTGTATTTCTGTTCACTATGTTGGGTGGGTTATGCAAATGGTTTATTTTCACTCCTGGAAATGAATGGTTATTGCCTTTCGACGCCGTACTCAGTTCGTCAGTATGGCTATCTATGTTTGTTATTATTCCTTCAATGATTGCTGATTTAAGCGAAGCTAACAGAAAAGAAACACAATTAGACCGAAAGGGCAGTTTTATTTCTATTCATACATTGGGTGGAAAGCTAGGCAGTGCAATTGCTGTTATATGCAGCGGTTTAGCCCTTAATTTAATAGGATTTGACGCAAATGCAATTAATCCTCAAACACCTGATACCTTATTAAGTATGCGAGTTATATTAACGTTTGGTACTGTGTTATCGAGTTTAACGGCATTTATTATTATTAAAAAAATTAAAATATAAATTAATTGTATGTAAATGCAGTAGATTGCATACAAAGTTAATTTAATTAGTGATAAGCAGTTTATTTTGATAACAACTTGTTTTTATTGTTAAATAAATAAAAATAATGATACGTTAATGGGTATGTATAATCTATATAGTTATTATATTAATATAAACATAGCTGTTTTATATATTTGAATTGTATACGTTTCTATTATTAGGGATAATACTTTGTCGAGTGTTGACTTGGCGTAAGATTTGGCAAAAATGGGTAGAGGTTTGTATGGTTACATTGCAGGATGTTGCAGATAAAGCAGGAGTTTCTCCAGCGACAGTGTCGAGAGTTGTTCGAGGTGAGGGCAAAGTCGGTGATAAGTGTCGTGCGCATGTAAAAAAAATCATTAAAAAAATGGGGTACAGACCCAACACAAATGCTCGTGCTCTTGCCAGTAATAAAACTGAAATTGTGGGTATTATTGTACCTAATATTTCTTCTCCATTTTTTGGTGCGCTTGCTATCGGTGCTGAAGAAGCTGCATATAAAGCTAAATATAAAGTACTGATGGGTAATACGCACAACGACCCTAAAATAGAACAAGATCTTATTGATTCATTTTTAGAGCAAGGTTGCCAAAATATTATTTTACACAGTAAATTTACTGATGATAAAACCTTAATCAAATGGGCAAAAGAAATTAAAGGCCTTGTACTTGTTAATCGATTTATACCTGAAATTGCAAGTCGTTGTATTTGGTTAGACAATGTATCTGGTGGTCGTCAAATAGCAGAATATTTGGTCAATAAAGGCCATGAAAAATTTGCGGTCATAATGAGTCATTTAAAAATAAGTGATCCTATCGATCGTATAGTGGGTATAAGACAAGCCTTAGCCACTAAAGGTTTAGAGTTACCCGAAGAGAATATTATTTATAATAATGCCGGTATGGAAGCTGGAGAAAAAGCAGTTTACGAATTACTTGATAGAGAAATCGACTTTACCGCACTTATTTGTTTTAACGACTCTGTAGGTATAGGCGCAATAAACGCTTTATTCGAGCGAGGGTATAACGTACCTAATGATGTTTCTGTTGTAGGATTTGATGATATTATCATCGCAAATGTTTGTCGACCTAAGCTAACCACCATGAAGTATCCTATTGGTAAAATGGCGATGTACGCAACTAATCTTTCAATGCAATTAACAAATAACAGTGAGCAAGATGAAAGTAAAACTCACTTATTTATGCCTACTTTAACAGAGCGCCTTTCGGTTCAATAGTTACCTGTATTCCACCATTCATTCTTTATAAATAGAGCCTTACCTGTGTGGGCTCTATAATACCAATCGCAATAACCAATTGATCATTTATAGATATTTAATTCGTATTTGGGATATTTATTGATGAAAAAGAAAGGAGGGGATACGGTACAAGGGGGGGAGACCACAAATACCGTATCAAGGGTCTAAAACATAAAACCCTTATTTTTTTCAACTGACACTTTTGATGTATCGGCTGACTTATTAATTTTTAATGCTTCATCAAAGCCATTCGCTTTGTTTTTCTCTATGTTTACATCGTTTGAATAATGTAAATCAATCGCAGGATAATCAAGGTTATTAGGATAACCTGTGCTTTTGTTAATCGTATTGTTTGAAATATTTAAACCATCAACAGAGCGTGAAAACGCAATCAAACCGTTAAAGCTTTCTAACGTATTACCCGTAAAGTTTATGTTTTTATGATAAAAACCTTCACCTACTCGTTGTTGTGGCGTTAGCATAGGAGAGGCGTATAACGGATATGCCGCACCTCCACCAAAACCACTATTTACAAAGGTATTATTGCGAATAGTTACATCTTGTACTGCGCCTGATTCATACCATTTTTTATTATCGCCTTCGATTAAAATACCGTGCATTTGAGAGTTAAAGTAATTGTTCTCAATAAGCACTTTACCTTTAGTTGTAACTAGTACACTACGCGCACGGTTTTCTCTAATGGTGTTATTACGCATAACAAGATCAGGATTCCACGTTAAGTTTTCCATTGATAATGGGCCTTTCGGCATTTCAGCAGGAACATCAGCTAACGTAATAATAAAACGTTTTTCGTTTATTTTTTTTACTTGTGTAATGCTTGTTTCAAAGAAAGGTAAAACAGTTTCACGAGACAATATTGCAACTTTGTCGCCTGCTTCACCAAACACTAAACCCATTTGCTGAAAGTGACTAATAGACGCAATAAATTGTTTGTCACCTAAGTAGCTATCTACATTTACATAAGCGCCATGTACATTAATACCATCGTCTAGCATATGTTCTAATAAGCTGTTTTCCATAAGGATAGTACCTTTACAGCCAACAAAGTGTGTAGCATCGGCACGTGTTGCCACCATGCGATCATCGCCTGACGTTACGTTAAAACGGTTCAGGTGAATATTTTCAGTACGTTCTACTATTAACGCCATTCCGCCTGCATCAAATACCGTAATATCTTGTAGTTTAACGTTTTTAGAATTAGTGATATGAATGCCTGGTACTAAACGACTTGTTGGATGTATGCCGTAAGCAACCAGTACATTATCAATAGGTGGTGGTGTGCTTTTACCTAAATTTTCAAATTTTAAACGGTTATCACTCAGTTGAGTCACCTTAGTGTTTAAACCATTGATGTTATATTTACGTGTATTAAATACAGGCGACTTTGTTTTAGGATCAAAAACAATATTTGAACCAATAGGGTCTAGTTGATCAAAACGGTCGAAGAAAATTTGATTATTTTTAATCAGGTAAGGATATTTCTTACTATCAATGGTTGCCACAAATGTTTTCTTTTTTACATCACGTTCAACAATTGTTAGCTCAGCATGAAAAGAGCGAATAAAATCAATTTTAAAGTTTTTAAGGGTAACGTTTTCCGTGCTTTCTAACGTAAAAGGAACAACACGACCATGAAACATAAATAACGAATCATTACCGTCAATCGTTAAACCTTTACTGTTATATAAAGGAAAGCCCATACGCTTTAAACCATTATCGTGGTTGGCAACATCGCGATACTTTTCAACAGCATTTTCAGGGTAAAAGTCGTATTGTCCTTTAGGAAAAAACAAAGTGACATCTTCTTCCTCTTTTATTTCATCAATTAAACGGTTTAATGTAAAAGTAATGTCTTTACCCGGCACAATACCGTGCTCCGCTACATTAATAACACGCGCTTGTGCTATTGAAACACTGAGCGTCATACTTACGCTAACAATGTATAAGAGAATTTTCTTCATAGTTTTTTATCCATTAATATTTATTATAGTACTGCTAAACTAGCTTATGTAATATGACTTATTTTGAAAATCAAGTAAAGCGCTATCCCCTTTAAGAGGGTTGCTATATGTAATAAATTATTACTTTCTATGACCGTATGGCGTAATAAATACATTTTAGTGAGTGGTTTAAATTTTTTAGGTGAAATTGATACCACCATAGGAACTACCAAGAGTTACAGCGAAGGCAAAGCAAGTAAGGGGAGTATTCAATATAACTTCGACACCATCACAAGTGCAGATCAACTTCTACAACTTGGTATAGTGTAGGGGCATAAAATTAAAGGGCAACAGTAGCTCTTTAATTTTATGCCAAGTTACTTAACCTGATAACTAGGTTAATAAAGCTAAGTGGCTTTTTTAGTAGACGTTGACTCGCGTTTTACAATAATAGGGATGTATTTATACTCATTGTTTTTTGAGCTTTCTTCGGTTTTATTAGACACTGCCGCTAATGCAATATTGGCCGCCTGAATCGCCATATCTTTAATAGGATAGTGCAGGGTAGAGAGCTTAGGGCGTGAATAGCGAGACAACAGCACATCATCAAACCCAAGTACCGAAATATCGTTAGGCACGTTAAAGCCATTATTCTCTAAAGTTGAAATTGCACCAATCGCCATCGCATCGTTATACACAAAAATAGCCGTAAATTTTTTACCTGTTGATAAAAGTTTTTGCGTCGCTATTTCACCACCTTGTAAATTAGGATCACCGTATTCAACTAAATCTTTATCTAACAAATAACCGGCTTTTTCAATTTCGCTTTGAAAACCGTTTGTTCGTAATTCAGGATCATCTATTTTGTACTTACTTGATATACAGGCAAACTCAGTGTGTTTTAAAGATAACAAATGACGAGCAGCGGTTTTGCCTCCTTCAAGGTTGTCTAACCATACACAGCGATTGCCTATTTCTTTAATATATCGGTCAATTAGTACTAGCCCAGGCTTCTTTTGAGCAAACTTTATAATTTCTTCATCACTTAACTTTTTACTGTGCACAACCAATACATCGCATTGTTGCTCTATTAATAACGTAATGGCTTTGCGTTCAGATTCTGCGTCTATCATGCCGGTACTTAATAATAACTGCATTTTGTTTTCTCTGGCGGCTTCTTCCACACCATTAGCTAACGAAGCAAAAAATGGATCGGTTAAGTCAGGAATAACCACACCCATAGTTGTACTTTTCTGCATAACTAAAGCACGTGCGTTCGCATTTGGGGTATAGCCCAAATCTTCCATCACTTTATTAACTTTTGCTTTGGCTTTTTCGCTGACTTTTGGGGCGTTATTTACAACCCTAGAAACAGTTGCAACGCTCACTCCAGCAATACGTGCAACATCTTTAATTGTTGGCATATGTAAATGTTTACATTTTATAAAAACATCAAGGTGTCACAATATTGTCATTTTCTCTAGCTTTAATCAACGTATACAATTTTAAAATTTAAGTGTTGCATTGAAAGGTGTAAACGTTTACATTAATATTTATTATTAAACTTGTAATGGATCTTTTAAATAATGACTATTGAATTTGACCCTACTGAACATCCACATCGCCGTTATAACCCACTTACAGGGCAATGGGTTTTAGTTTCTCCACATAGAGCTAAAAGACCATGGCAAGGTAAAGATGAAGAAGTTTCAGATACTAAACTACCAAGCTATGTTGAAGACTGTTTCTTGTGTCCTGGCAACGACCGTATTTCAGGTGACAAAAATACAAACTACACCGGAACATTCGTATTCACTAACGACTTTGCAGCACTAACACAAGACACACCAGACTCACCAGCCAGCGAAAACAATGTATTTACTAGCCAAAGTGCGCGTGGTTTAAGTCGTGTTATTTGTTATTCACCCGACCACAGCAAAACCTTACCAGAGCTTTCTACACAAGCTATTCGTGGCGTTGTAGACACTTGGGTAGAACAAATAGATAGCTTAAAAGAAGATTATCCTTGGATACAAGTATTCGAAAACAAAGGCGAAGTAATGGGGTGTTCTCAACCACATCCACACGGCCAAGTTTGGGCAAACAGCTTCTTACCAAACGAAGTATTCAACAAAAACAAATGTATGCTGGAATACTACGAAAAACACGGCACTAACGTATTACTTGATACCGTAAAAGCTGAAATGGCTGATGGTAGCCGCACTGTTGTAGACACAGAATACTGGATCGCCGTTGTACCTTATTGGGCAGCTTGGCCTTTCGAAACCATGTTAATGCCTAAAGCGCACGTTAAGCGTTTTGAAGAATTAAACGACGCACAAAAAGATGATTTAGCACTAGCGCTTAAATTATTAACCAGCCGTTACGACAACTTATTCAAATGTTCATTCCCTTACTCAATGGGGTGGCATTACGCACCATACTTTAAAGATGGTAGCGACATAGAACATTGGCAATTGCATGCCTTATTTTATCCACCACTTTTACGTTCTGCGACTGTACGTAAGTTCATGGTAGGTTACGAAATGATGGCTGAATCACAACGTGATTTAACCGCAGAGCAAGCCGCTGAAAAACTAAGAGCAGTAAGCGATGTTCACTATTTAAGTGAAAAATAAAGCAAGACTAAAATAAAAACTTTAAAACACAATGATAAATTTAATTGATTGAATGGTAGATAAACAATGTCGATAGAATTATTAGAAAGCGTAGTAACGACTTTTGAACAAACATTTGGTTACTCTGGTAGCCATAAAATACAAGCACCAGGCCGTGTAAATTTAATTGGTGAACATACTGATTACAACGATGGTTTTGTATTACCTTGTGCTATTAATTACCAAACCGTAGTAGTAGCTAACACGCGTGAAGACAACATAGTTCGCGTTGTATCTGTTGATTATCAAGGCGAGCAAGACAGCTTTGATTTAACACAACCGATTGAACCCGTTGATAAAGGTTGGGCAAACTATATTCGTGGCGTTGTTAAACATTTACAACTCCGTGGATATAACTTCAAAGGTGCCGACATTGCAGTAAGTGGTAATGTTCCTCAAGGCGCAGGTTTAAGTTCTTCTGCAGCACTTGAAGTTGTTATTGGTCAAACATTTAAAGCGTTATTTAATTTAGACATTAGCCAACAAGACATCGCATTAAATGGTCAAGAAGCAGAAAACCAATTTGTTGGTTGTAACTGCGGCATTATGGACCAGTTAATTTCAGCTGAAGCTAAAAAAGATCACGCGTTACTTATCGACTGTCGTAGCCTTGAAACATCAGCTGTTTCAATTCCTAAAGGTGTTTCAATTGTTATTGTTAACTCAAACAAAAAACGTGGTTTAGTTGACAGCGAATACAATACACGCCGTGAACAGTGTGAAGCAGCCGCAGAATTTTTTGGTGTTAAAGCATTACGTGACGTAAGCATAGAAACATTTAACAGCAGAAAAGACGAGTTAGACCCAATCACCGCAAAACGTGCAAAGCATGTTATTACAGAAAATGATCGTACAGTTGCTGCCGCTCAAGCATTAAAAGAAAATAATATGCCTGTTCTACAACAATTAATGGCAGAGTCGCATGCGTCAATGCGTGACGATTTCGACATTACTGTATCTGAAATAGATACTTTAGTTGATATTATGAAAACAGCTGTTGGTGATAAAGGTGGGGTACGTATGACAGGTGGTGGTTTTGGTGGTTGCGTTGTTTCACTTGTTCCTAACGAGAGCGTAAACGCTGTAATTGCTGCAGTTGAAAGCCAGTATGAAGCGAAAACAGGCCTAGCACCTAGTGTGTTTGTCTGTTCAGCTGAAGAAGGTGCAAGCTTAATTCCTGCATAATGTTAGTGTAACATTGTAAATGAATAAGCTATTATAGACACTCGTTAGCATTCAAGTACTTAGAAATAGGTCGCTTGATTGATAATGAGTATCAAATTTAAGTAACAATGTAGCGAGGGGAGTCATGCATTGTTGCTTTTTAGTATTAGTTACTTAATACGCTGAGTCTTAGGCTGTTCAATTAGCCTATTATAATTAATATCAAAGAGAAAAAATAAAAATATGAATTATATTGAAATTACACTCTTCATCATCGCTGTAACAGGCGTTATAGGGATGGGGATATGGAAGAGTAAACAAGGCGAATCCGATTCGGAGAATCAATCCAGTAGTTCTTACTTTCTGGCTGGTCGAGGACTCTCATGGTATTTGGTAGGTTTTTCATTAATTGCTGCCAATATATCAACTGAACAATTTGTAGGTATGTCAGGTAAAGCTGCCGATTGGTTAGGTATGGCCATTGCCTCTTACGAGTGGATGGCAGCAATTACATTAGTGGTTGTAGCTTTCGTATTTTTACCGCGCTTCTTACGTGCTGGTATTTATACGGTTCCTGAATTTTTAGAATACCGCTATGGTGCAAGTTCACGTACCGTAATGGCATTAGCAACCTTACTTATTTTAGTAGGTGTTCCAACAGCTTCTGTTATTTATTCTGGTGCTAAAGTTATCTCAGGTTATTACCCAGACGTTTTCATATTAGGTGACTTAACCGCAGCGTGTTGGTTAATTGCTTTGCTTTCTGCTGGCTATGTTTTTGTAGGTGGCTTAAAAGCCTGTGTATGGACCGACTTAGTGTGGGGCGCAGCGTTAATTGTTGGTGGTGCTATTGTTGCTTATTTAGCATTCCAAGCATTAGGCGTAGCAGACCCAGCATCTTTAGTTAAAACAGCTACTTTGAAAGAAGTAACGGTTGACCAACTACAAAATGCCGGCAGTTGGGAGCGATTCCAGCTACTTAACGGTGGTACAGCTGAAGAAGGCGGTAAGTTACACATGATCCGTCCAATTGATGATGCTGAAATTCCATGGTCAGCACTTGTTATTGGTTTATGGTTACCTAACTTTTTCTATTGGGGATTAAACCAATATATCATTCAAAGAACATTAGGTTCTAAATCGCTAGCAGAAGGCCAAAAAGGTATCGTTTTTGCTGCATTCTTAAAGCTTTTAATTCCATTTGTTGTAGTAATTCCAGGTATCTTAGCCTTTAACTTATACTACGAGCAGTTAGCTGTATCGAACGGTGGTTACGATTTTGATGGTGCATTCCCTGTATTATTACGTAACTTAATCAAACCTTATCCTTGGATTTCATGGTTCGTATTAGCGGCTATTTTTGGTGCTATCGTAAGTTCTTTAGCGTCAATGTTAAACTCAGCGTCAACTATCGCAACAATGGATTTATACAAAAAAGTAAAACCAAATACACCTGATTCACAATTACCTAAAGTAGGTAAAGCATTTGTTGTAATTTTTGTACTTATTTCAGCGTCAATTGCGCCAACATTAGCACACCCAGGTTTTGGTGGAATATTCACCTTTATTCAAGAATTCCAAGGCTTTATCAGCTCAGGTATTATTGCAATATTCTTATTTGGTATGTTAGTTCCAAGAGCACCACGCTTTTTAGGATGGCAGTGTATATTACTTAACGTAATTCTATACGGTTCACTTAAATGGTTTATTGGCGACATGATTGTTGATTCAGGTTTATGGTTCTCTAATGAGATTGCCTTCCTAGATCGCATGGCTATTTGTTTCTTAGTCATCATGGCTTACTGTGCTATTGCAACACTCGTTAAACCACTTAAAACACCAGTTGTTATGCCTATCAATACAGAAATCAGTTTAGAGTCTTCTAAATCAGTTCAAGTATGTGGCTTCTTAGTTGTGTTAATGACCATTGGTTTATACATTCAGTTTTGGTAAACAAAACGTATGGTTAATAATTAATAACATTTAATAAAAAACCAAAAAGGTTAACGAAAGTTAACCTTTTTTTATTGCTTACTTTCATTGCACTACAATTTTAAACTTTGCATAATACACCTACCGATTTTATAGCGAGTTACATAAATCAATTCGCGTTAATTAATATCACACCACATTACGTTTATAAGGACATCTCATTGCTTTCCAATACCAGTAAATATCAATTAGTCGACAATGTGTTATTTCAAAAAGTAGATAACGAAACTGTTATTTTAGAACCTGAAAATGGTAATTATTTTACTTTAGATCCCGTAGGTACTTTCATGATTGAAAGCTTACAAGAAGGTAAAAATGTAGAGCAAGTTATTGAAAGTATAAAAAGCACTTACGACGTATCCGTAAACGAAGTAGAAGCCGATTTAAAAGAATTACTCACCAACATGATAAGCCAAAAGCTTATTATCGAAAGGGTATAAATATAGCCTCTAGGTTTTTCTTTATGGGGGATTCTGTACGGGTGGGTTTTGTATGCGACATACTGTTTATATAGTCGCAATTGCAGCCATAGTTACGTATCAGTGAAATGTTTAGGTAAAACATAAATGAAGCAGCATAAATGAAAATACGTAAGCTTTTTACCTTTTCGTGGTACGAATTGTCGATATTGGTTAAATCGTGGTACCTTTATCTAAAATGGGACATATTAATATCAAAGTTCCATTATAAAAAATGGCAAGCAAGCCTTGCCAACACATACAGTAATACCTATACACCTAATGGCGCAGTATTAAACGCAAACCCCGTTAAACAGCATCAAAGTATTATTAATATCATCAGAATAAACGAAAGTGCAGGGCGCAATCACTTTCGTCACATGAATTGTCTACGCCGTTGCTTATGTCAACAAGACCTACTTAGCGGTTACGGTATTCAATGTAAATTACACCTTGGCGTAAAGTTTGAAAACAGCAAACTTGCAGCGCATTCGTGGTTGTCGGTTAATGGCAAAGTTATAAACGATTCACAAGAGGTTATCTCTACCTATAAAGAGCTAACCACAGTAAACGACGCTCAAACACTATCAATGCTTAAATAACTCAACGGTGTTAATCAAACACAATGAGCTTGATACCAAGTCTGCGTCAAAATAGCGTACAACATATCTACATTTAAATGACGGTTCGGATTACGTACCAACTCATCAAACTCGCGCAGCAACACATTATTATCTAACAAGCCTAAATCGTGTAATCCGCTATGG
The DNA here is from genome assembly GCF_002000085.1 of Pseudocolwellia agarivorans. GTDB lineage: Bacteria > Pseudomonadota > Gammaproteobacteria > Enterobacterales > Alteromonadaceae > Pseudocolwellia > Pseudocolwellia agarivorans. Next base: position 67,340 of record NZ_MUZU01000011.1, on the reverse strand, counting down.
CTAAGCAAGTTTCTTAACTCTTCTTCATTACTACGTACTAAATTAGCAAAATGATGATCGAACACCGTTTTATGTTTATTCCACACAACCGACTCGGGTAAATAGTCTTCCATGGTTTTTCTTAACAACCATTTAGGATAACTCCCTTGAATCAACATTTTTTCAGGAATCGCAAAACTAAAATCAACCACATCAGTATCAAAAAACGGATGTCTAACATCAACACCGTATTGATTAGCCACTTTTTGATAAGAGCGCATAGAATTATAAGTAGAAGTCGTTTTTAATGAATGGTAACGAGCAAATTTAGCTGGTTCAAATCGTTTACTAAAAGGGTTAGCCATTGCGTCTTCTTCTAATAAACTCAAAGCTTCATCTGTTAACCAAGCCGAACTAACATTATCAGTAATATTATCGGTACGGCTTACACGCGGTTTATTTAACGCAAACCTCATTAAATTTTGCATCGTGTGCGGCACTAACGGTTTTACAAATAACTTAATTAAAGAACTGGCTACAGGCTCGTTTAACTCACCACAGGCTTTTACCACTTCATTAATTACACCAAGTTCACCTTTATATAAGCGCGACCTATAAGACGAACTATGGCCCCAACAAACTTCATCACCACCATTACCTGTTAGCAACACGTTTGCCTGTAAACTTTGCATTAAAGCTAATTCTTCATGATATTTAGGCGACAATACAATACCAGGATTATCAAAATCGGTAGGGTACAACTCAGTAAAACCAATATCGTCAAACTTATCTAACTCTATAAAGTGCGGGTTAGCTAAACCTAGTTTGGCGATCATATCGTTAATGTTGCTCATTTCATCGCAGCTTTGGGTTCTTTGATAACTATGCGATAAAGTATGCAGCGTTTGGTGATTCTTTTTAGACTCAATATTCGCTATAGCCGTAACCGAGGTAGAATCCATACCGCCACTCATTTGTGTAAATACAGGCGTATTATTAGCATCATTCGCATTTGCACTTGTAGTTAAACGGTTAGATACACTTTGTGACAATAAATCAAAAAAATGGTGTTCGTATTCATCAGTATTAGCATAACGAATGCGCTTATCGGTATTTACATCCCAAAACTTAGACACTTCCACCGTGTTATTACGCCACACTAACTTATGCCCATTGGGTAAACGCTTTATTTCATTAAACATAGAAACATTAGGATCAGGTCTGCCCGAAAGCCACTGAGCAATAGCGCGTTTATTTACTGTAAGACTAACATTGTGATGACTTGCTAAAACCTGCGCGTCAGACGCAACATAAAACATATCATCAACTTGCATATAAAAGAGGGAACCCGTATTAAAAGCATCAATAGCGGCATGTAACTCTTGTAACTCATCATCCCAAATCACATAACTAAAATTACCTTTTAATTGTGTAGGAAGTTTATGATTTAATTTTTTATATAAAAAGCTTATTAAGGCAGAGTCATTAGAAATCGTATCAGTGTCGGATTTTTTTACACTTTCATCAGGATCGATATATTGCGTTAAAAGATCCTTTTTATTATCAATTCTAGAACGACAAATAACGCGGGTTACATTATCTAAAGCTGTTTTAGTTACGTCAAATACTGATAAATTGTTATCAATTGTTTCAGCTTTATTCGTTACAGCAGTGTAATAGGTTAAATAAAGAGTCTTATTTTTATTTTTTGTAACTTCTTTATTTTTAAAGTTATATTTATTTTTTGATGCGATACTTTTAATGTTTTTTAATACATTGTCGCCACTAATAACCGAACCACATGCGGCAAATAAATTGTCCATAAAAAATAATATTCCAAAAAGTAGAGTAATCAATCGTTAATATACAAGAATAAAAATCACATCACAGGTTATTTTATTTCTTCTATATTTAGCTAATTTTGCAATACAATTGTCATCTATATGGTGTAAAATTACCACGCTAAAAAATAAGTTAATCAAAAAACAAACGATAATAGAACCAAAATTTAAGTGTTTGCTCTATTTTTGTGCGAAAAGGGTTGTTTTAACAACATATTTAATAACGCTAGCTAGGTATTGTCTGATATTTTTACAGTCATAGTTTACATTTAAATACTAGTTTGTATACTCCTATTAAGTGTTTGATATATAAGAGTATAGTGTTTATGGCTTATTTATTGCTTTGTTTTTAACGAATTTATTATATACATCCCTCTTAAGGAGAAGATTAATGTTAAAAAAACTAATTGTTGGTTCTGTATTATTATCTACAAGCTTATTTTCACAAGCGGGTATTATTAGCAATATAAACGGTGCTGATATGTCTGGTATACAAGTCACAGCAATGTTTGGCAACGGAAGTAGCGAAACTTTAACGTGGGCTGCAACAGGTGCAACTTCAGGCGGTGTTACAGGCGCAGGTTGGTCTTTATCTCTTACTGGTGATACGTTTGGAGACTATAACGGCGCATCTAACATGTTCGTGGGCGACTGGGTATTATCTAACGATAGCCTATCTATCGGTATTGTTGGTTTAGAAGTAAATGCTGGCATTGCTGGAGTTTACTTTGATGACGCAGACTCAATTGAATATACTGCTGGTTCTAACGTTGGTCGTCCATTTGCTTCATCGTCTACAGATGTTTCAGCTTCTTTCACAAACGTATTCAGTGCACCAGATCTATTCGGTACAATGAATATTGATTGGAAACCGACTACATTTTTAGATTTAGGTCAAAAACTTACGTTTTTAACTGACACAGACAAATCAGTAGTATCTGAACCTGCTACAGCATTAGTATTTTTATCTGGTTTATTAGCGTTGGTTAATATTCGTAGAAAGTCTTAAGTTAGAAACCAAAAGGAAGTAAAGACATGAACTCTATTGAAACAACAGAAAAGAACACATCTTTAAAAAGTTACACTAAACCTGTATTAACAAATGCAGGTAACTTAGCGGAACTTACGCAAGGTTTTTCTGGAAGTATTCCAGACGAACAGGGTGGCCACACAAAACGTAACCCATTCCAAGGGTAGTATGTTTTTTATAAAGCCTATAACCGTTATTGGTTATAGGCTTTTTAATATCTAATAAAAATGAATCCATTATATAAAATACCTTTGCATGGTGTAGCTTGCGAACCTTTTTGTGATCATAAAAATCATAAGGTTGAACAACACATTACTATCCGTTTCACGGCTTTAAACCTCAATACATTTAACCAAGAATGTATCGAAAATAAAGAAGCAAACTGGGTTATGGAAGACAATGGCGAACGCTATCAATCAACGGTTAGCTTATATATACAAGATCAAAAGGCGAACAACCCAAAGTACATACTTAAAGTTGATTGCCAAGGTAAAGGTCTATTTAAAATAGACAAAAACAACATAGAGGTTAGTTGGCATAATCAAGGCACCGACTCAGCACATTATTTTCAAACGATAGGTATGGCCTTATGGTTAGAAATAAACAATGTATTGTGTATACACGCTAATGCGTTAGCTTATAAAGATCAGGTTATTGCTTTTGTAGCACCAAGCCGAACAGGTAAAACAACGCTAACCGCAGAATTATGTAAAAATGAATTTTCAGTAATGACCGACGACATGATGGCATTACACCAGCAAGATAAAGAATATACTATTTATCCGAGTTGGCCTGTAGCCCGTATGTGGCCAGAAACGTTAGAAATAATAAACAATAAAAACACTAACGAGCTTGAAAAAGTACACCAAGATTTTGCGAAAAAAATAGTAAAAATAAATAAAAACAGCGGTTTTAATTTTTGCGAACAACCTAAAAAATTAAAAACAATTTATATATTAAACAGAGTTGAAAACACTGAAAATAATAATAAAATTTCAACAGTTTGTAATATAACAACATTATCATCTGCTGAAGCTGTAATTTTATTAATACAAAATAGTATTTTAGGCAGTGCTTACAAAGCATTGTCTTTAGAACAACAGCGCTTTATTAAACTTACACAATTAGTAAAAAATGTAAGTATTAAAAAAATAACGTACCTGAGTGGTAAACAGTACTTGAACACTGTTCAAGAGATAATCATTAATGATTTAAGTGAATAAATATCAAGCAAAAGTAAATAAATAAAAGTAAATTTATTTTAGTTTTAGTATACAATGTTCAACATAAATCATGTGTTCACGGACGTTTAGTAAAATGGAATATGTAGTAAAATGATCAACGATAATAACGGTATCATAAAAAACAACATCAATGTTTTCGCTGTAGTTTACCGACTGATTGATTTATCAGTTATTCATCTCATGATAGTTTTAGCCATATATAGCTATTCACTCACATACACCAAAGAATATTTCGAACTTTCATTAATTGCTTCTATTGGCTTCTTCTTAACAGCTGAATCTTTTGCTTTGTACCGTTCATGGCGTGCTGGATTTTTTAATGAGATTGTCTTTTATACCTTTATTTCATGGGGTTGTGCTGCCGTTTTAATCATAACTTACATGTTTTTTACTAAACAATCAGAAGACTTCTCTCGAGTTACTGTTGTCATCTGGTTTATTTCTACTTTTTTTTCACTTGTCGCATGGCGTCTACTGTTTAACCGCTTTTTAGCGAGAATTAGACGTAAAGGTTTGAATACACGTAGCGTCGCTATAATCGGTGTTACTAAATCAGGTAAGCGATTAGCTCAACAAATATTAGACCATCCTGAAACAGGCTATCGTTTAACCGCTGTTTTCGACGACCGAGTACCAGAAAGAATTGAAGCCACTTACCACGCATGGTTAGAAGGTAAGATAAAAGACGGTGTAGAACGCGCAAAAAATAACGAGTTTGACGTAGTTTATATTGCTTTACCTATGGTAGCAGAAGCACGTATTAAACACATATTACAATTACTCGGCGACACCACTGCTAACGTACAACTCGTACCCGATTTATTCGTATATACCTTAATGAATGCTTCAATGTCACACATCGGTAATATCCAAACCATCAGCGTATACGACAACCCAATGCGTGGTGGTAACGCGGCACTTAAACGATTTGAAGATATCGTATTCTCACTCGGTATACTTACACTAATATCCATACCTCTACTTCTTATTGCTATCGCTGTAAAAGTAACCTCAAAAGGCCCTGTAATCTTTAAACAAAATAGATACGGGCTTGACGGGAAAAAAATAAAAGTATGGAAGTTCCGTTCAATGACGGTAACTGAAAACTCAGATGTAGTAACACAAGCCACCAAAGGCGACGCTAGAATAACCCCTCTAGGCGCATTTTTACGACGAACGTCACTTGATGAGCTACCGCAATTTATCAACGTACTACAAGGCAGAATGTCGGTAGTAGGCCCAAGACCTCATGCCGTAGCGCATAACGAATCGTACCGTAAAGAAGTTGACTACTACATGCTTCGCCACAAAGTACGCCCAGGTATTACAGGATGGGCGCAAGTTAACGGATGGCGCGGCGAAACAGACACCATAGACAAAATGGAAATGCGTATAAAATACGACCTTGAATATATTCGCAATTGGACCCTATGGCTTGACGTAAAAATTATCATATTTACCGTATTTAGATCGTTTAACGATAAAAATGCATACTAGAAACAACAAAAAATGTTTTACGGTTTATCTCTAATTAGAAAAATTAGCGGAATTCGCTGGCAGGTTTAACTTTTGAGGTGTTTAACCCTTAAATGTTTTATCACTGCTCGGTGAAGCGCAAAGCGCCTCGGTGTACTCTGTGGTGAAAAAAGGTTGTAGGGTTTATCTCTAATTAGAAAAATTAGCGGAATTCGCTGACAGGTTTAATGACTTAAATTGAATACTTTAAGGAAATAAGAATAAAATGAAAGTTACTTTTTACGGAATAGGCTACGTAGGCCTAGTACAAGCAGCAGTATTAGCTGATGCAGGACACGACGTTTGTTGTGTAGACATAGATCAAAACAAAATTGATGATCTTAAAAAAGGAATTATTCCAATATACGAACCGGGTTTAACACCACTGGTTGAAAGTAACTATGCAGAAGGGCGTTTAATTTTCACAACCGACGCTGAATTTGGCGCTAATTTTGGTGAATTACAGTTTATTGCCGTAGGTACACCACCAGATGAAGACGGCTCTGCCGACTTAAAATACGTACTTAAAGTAGCTGAAACTATTGCTACTCACATGACATCACCTAAAGTAATAATCGACAAATCAACCGTACCTGTAGGCACAGCCGACAAAGTAAAAGACCAAGTTAATAAAGTACTTGATGCCCGTTTTCCTGATAACAGCGCACCAACATTTGCCGTAGTTTCAAACCCTGAGTTTTTAAAAGAAGGTTCAGCGGTAGCTGATTGTAAACGCCCAGATCGCATAGTAATAGGCACAGACTCTACCGAAGCTGAAGAACTCATGCGCGAGCTTTACGCACCATTTAACCGTAACCATGAAAAAATTATAGTAATGGACATCAAATCAGCTGAGCTAACAAAATACGCAGCTAACTGTATGCTAGCCACCAAAATAAGCTTCATGAACGAAATGGCAAACATAGCCGAACGCGTAGGGGCCGACATTGAAAACGTTCGTCATGGCATAGGTTCAGACCCACGTATAGGTTACCAATTTATATACCCAGGTTGTGGTTACGGTGGTTCATGCTTCCCTAAAGACGTACAAGCACTTGTACGCACAGCAGACGGTATTGGCTACGAATCACAAATACTTAAAGCCGTTGAATCTGTTAACTACGCACAAAAGAACAAACTATTTGAATACATCTCAAAGCACTTTGGTTTAGCCGAAAATCCTAATGCCATTAAAGGTAAAACCTTTGCATTATGGGGCTTATCATTCAAGCCAAATACCGACGACATGCGCGAAGCACCCAGCTTAGTATTAATGGAAGCACTATGGAAAGCAGGCGCTAAAGTACAAGCCTACGACCCAGAAGCGATGGAAGAAACCCAACGCATTTGTGGTAACCGTAACGATTTAAGCTTAATGGGCACTAAAGAAGCAGCCCTTAAAGGTGCTGATGCACTAGTTATTTGTACCGAATGGCAAAACTTCAAAGCACCTGATTTTAATACAGTTAAAGAAGAGTTAAGTGAAGCGGTAGTATTTGATGGTCGTAACTTATTTGAACCAGTGCGAATGAAAGCTAAAGGCTTTGATTATTGGTCAATTGGTCGTATTAATAGTTGATAGAAAATTTAATATCTTAAGAGCTAAGAGCTTAATATATTAAACTGAGATTGGTTTGAGTTGAAGTACTCAACTTAGGTTGAGCTATTGAAAATTGTGATGGATTAAATATGAAAAATAATTTAGATGAACTTAGTGTAGGAATTGTGCATGATTGGCTTCCAGTTTTAGGAGGAGCAGAAAAAGTTGTTGAACAATTTTCAACCATATTTCCTAATAATGAAATCTACACTCTTTTTAATTTCTTAAACGAAGCAGATGAATCGTTTCTAAACAGTAAAAAAATCAATGTCAGTAGGTTAAATAAACTGCCATATGTAGAAAAATATTATAGAAACCTATTATTAATGTGTACACGCCATATTGAGCAATTTGATGTTTCTAAACATGAGGTCGTTTTGAGCTCATCTGCAGCATTAGCAAAAGGTGTTCTAACCAGCGTTGACCAACCACACATATCTTATATTCATAGCCCAGCTCGTTATGCATGGGATTTAAGTCATGAATATATAGAAAATATACAAGGCAACTTTTCTTTCTTAAAAAGAGAAATAGCAAAAGAACTCATTTATAGGTTTAGATCATGGGATGTACGAAGTACTAATACTGTCGATGCTATTTTAGCTAATTCACATTTCATCCAAAAACGAATTTTTAAGATATACAGACGTAAATCAAAAGTTATTTACCCTCCAGTTAATATTGACAAATTTAGTTTATATACAGGGGTTAGAGAAGATTACTATGTAACTGCTTCTCGTTTAGTGCCTTACAAAAAAATAGATCTTATTGTAAAAGCTTTTTCTAAAACTAAAGAACGTAAATTAGTAGTTATTGGAGATGGTCCAGAGTTATCTAACCTAAAAAAAATTGCTGGTGATAATATTGAGTTTGTTGGATATCAAGAAATTGATGCAATGGTTAGCTTAATCCAACGTGCTAAAGCATTTGTTTTTGCTGCGTTTGAAGATTTCGGTATTTTACCTGTAGAAGCACAAGCATGTGGTACGCCTGTCATTTGTTATGGCTTTGGTGGAACAGCAGAAACTGTAAAACCACTTGGACAATCAGATAAGCCATCTGGTGTTTGGTTTTTAAAGCAAGATGAAGATCATATTTCAAAAGCTGTAGACGAATTCGAAAAGAATATAGACAAATTTTCTGAAAGCCAATGTAGGGACAATGCAGAGTTTTTTGGAAATAATCGTTTTCAGGCAGAGATCAGTGAGTTTGTTCGTTATGGTCTGGAAAATGATTTCAATATTGAAAAACTTGATCTATTAAATACGAAATAATAAGCGGTCATTTTTAATGAAGGATAATATAGTGATAACCCCTAAAATAATTTTAAATGGTCGCTTTCTGTTACAGAATATAACTGGTGTGCAAAGAGTTGAGCGAGAAATCCTTGTCGCTCTAGATAAATTAGCAAAAGAAGGGATAATTGAAGTCCCTGAAGTTATTCTTCCTGAAAAAGGTGAAATAATTGCACCTCCAAGACTTGAAGTTATAAAGTTAACACGTAAAGGGAGTTTATCTGGTCATTTATGGGAACAATTTCAATTACCTAAATATTGTAATTCAAAAACACTATGGTGCTTGGGTAATACTGCGCCTGTATTAAGCTTAATGTCGAGTAAACAAAAGGTCGTGACTATGATTCATGATCTTTCATACAAATATTTCCCAAGTGCTTATAATTGGAAATTTAAAGCCTTTTACTCTGCTTTAATCCCTCTAGAGCTAGCAAAAAGTGATGTTGTTGTTACGGTATCAAATGCTGAAAAAAGCGCTATCTTAAAGCATTACCCGAAATTGAATAATACTAATATATTATTTTCAGCTCAAAATGGCGGTATACCAGATGAACGTTCTACTTTAGAATTTAATAGCTCCATAGTTCCTATTGAAGATAGGAATTATGGAATTTATGTTGGTTCTTTAAGTAAAAGAAAGAATGCAGAGGGTGTTCTCAGTGCAGCAGTAAAGTTTTTACAAACTTACAAAAATATGAAGTTTGTAGTAATAGGCTCTAGTTCTGGGGTTTTTGACTCTTTTGACGTTGACATACCTGAAGATGTTAAAGATAGATTGGAAATGCGAGGTCAAGTGAATGATCCTGAAGAAATATATAAAGCTTTCGCTAAAGCTAGATTCTTATTATTTCCATCATTTTATGAGGCAAGTCCGTTACCACCTATAGAAGCAATGACATTTGGTTGTCCTGTCATATCATCTAGTATTCCTAGTTTACAAGAGCGTTGTGGTGATGCTGCTATATACTGCGATGCAAATGATCAGCAAACTATAACTCAAAGTATTGATATGTTAATGGCTTCAGATGATTTATGGAAAAAACTTTCTTTAGAAGGAAGTAAAAAGGCTTCTGAATATTCTTGGAAGCAACAAACTGAAACTTTACTTAAATTAAGTGGGTTAAGTTTATGACATTAACTAAAGTTAGGATTATCCATGAAACTAATCCAAGAAAATATTTTCCTGCTTTATTTGAGTTGGGGAATTCGAACGAAATAGATTTAGTTGGTGAACATCGTTACAGTGTATTTAAAGAGTGGTTAAGAGCATGGTTAGTTGACCGTACACCATTTATGGAACGTACTAAAAATGCCCTGAACGATTTAATATTTAGATTCAAACTGCCATTTATAAAAAATGAAGTTATCTTAATGGGGTTTGCACCATGGGACTGGCGATTACTTTTTTATAAACGCCTAGCTAAACATAATAAAATTTTATATCACACTTCCTGGCATGATTGGGATTTGAATAAAACACCACGTCAACCATACTTCTCGTTTTTGAAAAAGTATTTAAGCAACCAATGGAAAAGCTTTATTACTCATTCAAACGTTAAAGTTATAGCTGTAACCAAGGAAGTTGCTAAATCTGTAACTTTTCATACTAAAGCTGTACCAACGGTTATCCCACATGCAGTACCTGATGTTTTTTTCCAAGCAGGATTGAATAGAGTTCCAAATAATGAAGCGCCTCTTAAGCTTCTTTATGTAGGTGAAATATCAGAAAAAAAAGGGATCAAACAACTGCTTTCAATAGTTAGAAGGTTTACTGAACAAGAAGTAGTATTAACTGTTGTAGGTAAAGGACCACTTGAGAGTTTAGTTCGTACAGAAGATTCACAGGTTAACTACCTTGGAGCTATTTATGACAGGAGTAAACTTGCTCTAATCATGTCAGAACATGATGTTCTAATGCTATTATCTCAAAAAACTCAAACTTGGGAGGAGCTTTTCGGAATTGTAATTGTTGAAGCTATTGCTAGTGGTTGTGCTGTGATAGCTACTGATCATATTGGACCAAGAGATATCCTAGGGGAAGGGGAACATATTGGCTTGTTTAAAGAAAAAAATACAAATGAAGTAAGCGAATTTTTGCGTGATTTATTAAATAGTCATATCAAAGTGAATGAATTAAAAAATAAGCAGAATGTTGCTACTACATATTCTATAAGTAAAGTTAAAAAAGCTTGGTTAATGGTGATATCTGAACAATGATTAATCATATTTTTATACTAAGACGTATCTCTTTCATTATTCTAATAGCGATATTATTTATTTCTCCATTTTCCGGTACATGGGACAAGGCAATATTATTATCTATTGCTTTTCTTACATCCTCATCCTTAACTTTCATAGCAATGGTTTTTGATAAGCGTAGAGGAGGGATCTCATACATGTTTGAATTTTTCATTTTATTTTTTATTGCTATTCCTGCTGTATTTCAAATTTCGACACAAATATTTCCATGGTATGCAAACTTGCATCCTCAGTATATTTGTTTGGCTATTGGACTTATCTCACTCTCTCATCTGGCATTCCATGCTGGTATGGCATTTCATACTAAAAAGTACGCTGGTGTTATGACCTCCACAAATAGAATAAACTTAGATTATAGAGATATACTTTTTTACTCTAAATGGGCTTGGTCTTTTGCTATAGTGGCAATGGTCTTGGCCGTTGCGGCAGGTCCGTCTAATTTGTTTGTTGGTAGGTTTCAAATTGAACGTGTACCTTTTGAGGGGTTGACTCAACAATTTCTCTTTATGTGCCGTTCTTTAAGCTTATTATCAATGATAATGCTTTTATTTCTTGTTAAATACTCCCCAAATTCAAAGATAAAAATTCAAAATATATATTTTTTGGCTATGTTTTTATTACCATTTATAGCTATTAATTATTTACCTGCATTGCCTAGATTTGTTCTATTCGGGATATTTATAGCTCTCAGCACATTTGTCATTGATTATTTCAATACAAAAAATAAGGCATCTGTTGCTATTTTTTCAATAGTGGTTTTATTTATTGTTTTTCCTGGTATTAAATCCCTTGGTAGGGAAGAGCTAGATTTATCTGGAGCCTTACTTCGAGCTGATTCATCAGTGATTTCTAGTTATCTATTGAGAGTAGATTTTGATGCTTTTATGCAAATAGTATCAACCGTAGAATATTATATAAAAGATATAGGGCCTATTAGATATGGAGTAAACTTTATTGGTGTTATTTTGTTTTTTGTGCCTAGAGCTTTATGGGCTAATAAACCACTTGATACAGGACAGATAGTTTCAGCTGATTTGGGGTATTTTTATAACAATGTTTCTAGCCCGCTTCAAGCCGAAGCTTTGATGGGGTTTGGTTTTATTGGGCCTTTCGTTATTTTTTTTCTATTGGCATTTTATATTTCTAGAATAGAGTTTCATGCAAAATCACTTAACAACTGTATTCCTCTGCCGTCATCATTTTTTATTTACGCTATTCTGATGGGATTTATTGCTATTGTTATGCGTGGAGCCTTAAATGCCGTAGCTGCCCAGTTTTGTACCGCATTTATAGCTTTATATTTAATGCAATTTGTAAAAAGTAATATCAGATTTAATAAAATAAAACAGCTCTCAAATTTTAATGTTTCTAAAGGAAATTAATTCTTAAGATAATTAAATTTAGGTGTTAGTTCTTTTAAATTCGAGCTTATTGAATATATGTATAAGTTTAGTTATTTGGGCAGTTATTAAAAATAAAGCTTATTAAAAATTAATGTAGCAAATCCTTAAGATTACTGTAAATAATATTTAAGGCTTAGGCATTATTTTGTGATGAGTAATTAACTAAAATCATAAATTGCACTATATCTCTCGTGTTTGTTAGTAGTGCTTGTAATATTAATTGTAGTAAAAGTGGAGAAAAGATTTGAGCCTAACTGTAATTGCCTGGCCTAAACGTAAAAATGAAAATGAGAACCCTTACCAGTCTTTACTTTACTCTTCTTTAGAATTGAATAATGACGTAAAAGTAGTTGAGTTTTCTTTAGCTTCATATTTTTTTACCAGAGGTAAGAAAGTTTTACATATCCACTGGCCAGATGTTTTTTTAGCTACTTCTCAAGGCGTTGTCTTCTGGATAAAGCTATTGTTTTTATGGTTAGTTTTTTTTCACGCTAAGCTTTTTAAAATTCCAGTTATTTGGACCGTACATAATTTGAAAAGATCTGAGCAACGAAATGGGGGGCTGATGGACGATTATTTCTGGCCTAGATTCTCCCAAAGAGTTGACGCACTGATTTATATGACAAAAGCATCTAAAGCCCGAGGCGAAGAGATTTTTAATAATTGGAAAAAAATACCGAACATTGTAATACCTCATGGGCATTATGACCCAGTTATAAAAAAATATATGAAGACAATGCCAACAATTAAAAATGACAAACCTCATATCTTGTTTTTTGGATCGATTGCTAAATATAAAAATGCTTATAAATTGTTAGATGCGTTTTTAGAGTTGCCATCAGGTACTTCTATATTAAAAATAAAAGGTAAAATGTGTGGGACAAGTCCTGATAAAAACCTTATTAAAAAGCTAAGCAGCCTAAGTTCTGAACAACAAAATGATATCATCTTCGAGAACCGATTTTTAGATGATAAAGAGCTCATTCAGGCTATTAGTGAAACTGAACTAGTTGTTTTTCCTTATTCTGATGTATTAAATTCAGGGGCTGCAATATTTGCATTATCGGTAGGACGACCAATCTTAGCAAGCAATACATCTTTATTTAGAGAGTTGCAAAGTCAAGTGGGTGAAAATTGGGTACAACTTATTGATGGTGAGCTTGATGGTAATCAATTATCAATAGCAATCAAAAATTCTTGTAAGTTGAAAGAGACTGGAAAGCAACCTAATTTATCTACTTTTGAGTGGGATAATATTGCAGAACAAACTTTATCTTTTTATCGTAACGTATTAGATAAAGGTTCAAAAAATAAAGTATGAAATCTATATTATTAAAACTTAGTAAGTTACTAAGTGTTCGAATGCTAGCAATTGGACTAACTTTTATTCAAACAATTGTGATAACGAGAGTTTTTGGTAGTGAGGTTTTTGGCTTATTGTCTATTGCGCTATCAGTTTCTGCTTTATTAGTGCTAATTCTTTCGGCTGGTCTTGATCAGGTATTAATGAGAGATATTGCCCGAATAGGGAAACACCGAATTGCGAATTCAAAAAGGTGGCAGAGTATATGGAGGTTAGTTAAGTATTATATTATTCCCTTGGTGTCTTTTGTTGTGCTTATTGGAGTTCTTTTAGTAACGTTTACAAATGTTTTTAATGAATACTCCTTAACCATATTAGCTGCTATTTTAATGCTTCCATTTGTACTTTCTCGCAAATACTTAGAATCTATTTGTTTAGGTACTAAACAAGTTGTACGTTCAATAACTGGTAGCCAACTAGTATATCCAGTTTTGATGATTATAGCCTGTATCTATGTTTGGTATATGGGTATTAACCCTGATGTCAAATCAGTTTCTTTGACATACGTTTTTGCTATTTTGGGTAGCTTAATTGCTTCTATCTTAATGATTAAAGGTACATTAAAGAGTATATGTAAGAAAAACACAAACTCAATATCTAAAGACGATGATAATGCCGATTTATTTGAAAGTTTAGGAGATAAGGCTTTATTAAAAAGTGGGATGCATTTTTCTTTGGTATCTTTAGGCTTTGTGTTAGGTCAACATATTGATGTTCTTTTAACTGGGCTACTTTCCACGCCTGAAAATGTAGCCTTAGTTAGAATCTCTGCTCGTGTCGCTGAAGTAGCAGGCTTAATGCGTGCAATAATCTTGATGCAATATAAACCTATTATAGCCGAAGCTTATGGGAAGTCGGATGACAAGGTTCTTCAAAATCATATTTCAACTATGGTGAAAATATTTGTTTTTACAGGTATACCTATAACCTTAATACTCTTTATTTTTGCAGAACAAGTCATGATGGTGTTTGGTCCTGAATTCATATTAGGAGCAAATGTAATGAGAATATACCTGATTGGTGTAGTATTTCTCCTCTTATGTGGACCATGTAATTCAACTTTAGCTCTTACTGGAAATGAACAAAAAGCAAGTAAATATATATGGATTGCTATTAGTATAAATATATTACTTGATATTATTTTGATACCAATTTGGGGAGCATTAGGGTGCGCAATTGCTAATGCTACATCCATGGTAATACTTGGAATTATTAGTGTATCTGCTGTTAGACGAATTCTTCATATTGAAACATCAATTCTTATTTTTTTTAAATTAAAACGATATTAAGGCAAAGTAGCAAATGCGTAAACAATTAAGAAAATTAAAACAAGCGTCGATTGACTTTAAGAAAGGCTTTAGGAACCAACCTTTTACACACAGTTACCCTACAGTTGATTTAACACAATGGAGATCCGGGAAAAACATACCAAATTTCGGAGATGATCTCTCATCGATTATAGTCAGTCTTTTAATGGCGCAGACCGGTAAAACACTTGAAGATGAAGCAAAAAGAAAGCGTGAGTTGGTAGCAATTGGCTCTGTTATTCATTTAGCTAAAGAGGATGCTGTTATATGGGGTAGTGGTGTTAATGGAAAGATCCCTGAACACTTCCATACCTATAATTCCTTAGAAGTAAGAGCTGTTCGTGGTCCGTATACTAGAGAATGGCTAAAAGATAAAAAAGGTATAGTTTCTCCAGAAATTTATGGTGATCCTGCATTATTACTACCTAGTTTAACTAACGGTAGATTTGAAGCAACAGGTACTATTGAACATGTATTTGTCCCTAACCTTAATGACATGCTTACAGGTGTGGACTTGGACTTACCAGAAGGAACACAAGTAGTTAGTCCAATGCAAAGCTGGCATAGGGTTGTAGAGCATATACTAAAAGCTCGCTTTGTTACGGCATCATCATTACATGGTTTAGTTATTGCTGAGGCTTTTGGAATACCTGCTCGTTATGTTCGACTATCAAAACAAGAAAACCTTTTCAAATATAAAGACTACTATGCTGGAACTGATCGTCACGAGTTTGAGTATGCCAATAGTATCCATGAGGGGCTAGAAATGAAAGGAGAGAAACCAATTGTTATAAACTTTGATTCTCTAAAAGATGCATTTCCTTATGATCTTTGGATCTGATTTAAATTAGTTAAACAATGTAATAGTAAGAATATTAAGGGATTAAATATCCTAGTCTCTTAATTAATATTTAATAATACACTTAAAAATGGATGAATTATGATTTTACCAGTAATTATGGCGGGCGGCTCAGGCACGCGTTTATGGCCTCTTTCTCGTAGTAACTACCCTAAACAGTTTTTAGCTTTAGGTTGTGGTAATGACCATAGCCAAACTATGTTGCAACAAACTATTTCTCGTTTAAATGGTTTAGGCAATGCGCCATGTATGCTTATTTGTAACGAAGAGCATCGTTTTATCGCTGCTGAACAAGTAAGAACATTGGGTGCTCAGCATGGTGGTATCTTCCTAGAACCTGTTGGACGTAACACTGCTCCTGCCATTGCTTTAGCGGCAATTCATGCTTTAGAAACGGCTAAAGATGGTGAAGACCCAGTATTATTAGTATTAGCTGCTGATCATGTAATAAGCGACGAAGCTGCTTTTCAAACATCTGTTAAAAAAGCCTATGAACATGCTAAAAACGACAAGCTAGTGACTTTTGGTATTGTAGCTAATAGCCCTGAAACAGGTTACGGTTATATCAAACGTGGTAGCTCTTTAGATGACGCTTATTTAGTCAGTAGCTTTGTTGAAAAGCCTGATTTAGGAACAGCCAAAAATTATGTTGATTCTGGTGAATATTACTGGAACAGCGGCATGTTTATGTTTAAGGCGAGCCAATACGTTGATGTACTTAAAAAGCATAACCCTGCTATTTACGATGCTTGTGTAAAAGCAATGCAAGTACAAAACCAAGATATGGATTTTGTTCGTGTAGATAAAGACGCATTTATGGCTTGTCCTGACGATTCAATCGATTATGCGGTAATGGAGCCTTTATGTGCTGAGAACAATTCAGACGTAGTAGTTGTTCCTATGGACGCTGGTTGGAATGATGTAGGTGGTTTTGCTGCTTTATTAGAAGTTTCTAATCACGATGAAAACGGTAATGCTTTCACCGGTGATGTTGAGTCTGTTAATACTCAAAACACTTTAGTTATTAGTGAAGATAAATTAGTAACAACGGTTGGTGTTAAAGACTTAGTGGTTATAAACACTAAAGATGCGGTTTTAGTTGCTCATAAAGATGAAGCACAACACGTTAAAACGATTGTTAATAAGTTAAAAGCTAATAATCGCTCAGAAGCGACTATTCATCGTGAAGTATATCGCCCTTGGGGTAAATACGATTCTGTAGATAGCGGTGAACGTTTCCAAGTTAAACGTATTACCGTTAAGCCTGGTGCTAAATTGTCGGTTCAAATGCATCATCACCGTGCTGAACATTGGATTGTTGTTTCGGGTATGGCACGTGTAACTATTGATGAAACAGAGCAATACGTTTCTGAAAACCAATCTGTGTATATTCCTATTACTGCAGTTCATGCGTTAGAAAACCCAGGTAAAGTTGATTTAGAGCTTATTGAAGTTCAGTCAGGTTCTTACTTAGGCGAAGACGATATTGTTCGCTTTGAAGACCGCTATGGCAGAGTAAAATAATATGTCACATTATAAGCAAATTCAGTTTTAGATATTAGCTGTATTGTCTTTGGTACAAGTAGCGCATGAGGTTTATCAGAGCAATTTACGCTTTGCGTTTGTTCTTTCTTGTGCGCTTTCATATTCATTTAATTCATAATTTATATATACAATAAGGATATAAATGTTCATCGAAATAGGAGATAAGACATCTCGCTTATTAGATGTCTTGAGAGGGGTTGCGGCACTTTTAGTTGTTGCAGGTCATAGTAGGGATTACGCGGCTAAAATATTCAAATTATCTCCTACTGGTGATTCTCTATTTGAAAAAATTCTCTTAGTCCCAACTAGCTTTGCTATGGAGTCAGTTGCTGTTTTTTTTGTTCTCAGTGGCTTTTTAGTTGGTGGACAAACAATAAAGCTCGTTAATAAAGATCAATTTATTTGGTCTGATTTCTTTGCAAAGCGCATTTCAAGATTATGGGTAGTATTAGTTCCGGGTATAATACTTACATGGTTTGTTTGGGAAATTAATTTTTATTTATGGGAAGTAAGCACTAGATCTCCATCGTTAGATGCTGCGGTTTGTAATTTGTTTTTCTTTCAAGAATCCCAATGCGATTCTTTCTCTATTAATGTAGCTTTATGGTCACTTTCTTATGAGTTTTGGTTTTATATAGTGTTTGCAGGAATAGCTACATTTGTAGGGCATTGTTATAGGAAAAAATTTCCTTATGCTATTGTGTCACTGTTAGTTGCCTTTATATCTGTTGCAGCTTTTGGTTTAAATTTATTGTTTTTTATGCCTAGTTGGTTAATTGGTGTTTTTATATACTGGTTCTACGCAAAGAATAAAGAAGTACATACATTTATTTATGAAAATAATTACTACTGGCTAATTTTTTCAATTGTTCTTATAACTGTATTTGCACTTTGTTCTGCTTTTTTTTCATGGAATAAAATAACATTGACAACATTGATGGCATTCCCTTCTGCTATTTTTGTATATGTGACTTTACATGTTCGAAATGAACCCAATTTCTTAACTAAACTTATAGATATTGGCGTTTACGTAGGTCATCGATCTTTCTCAATATATGTGTTTCATATGCCAATTGTTATCTTTGTATTATATTGCATGAGAGAATTGTACATTGGTCAAGATGTCAGTTTACCTATACTTACGTACACTACAATTATAATTAGCGCACCTATTAGTATTCTACTTTGGTATGTTACAGAAAAACACACTCCATTCTTTAGGGAAAAATTTTTACTAATTGCTTCAAAGAGTAAAAATTTCTAAGGGTAATATTCTACATGTCTAGTTTTTGTTTAGGCTAAAATTACATATTTTAATTTCAATATAGAAACAAAAGAGTAAAATAATATGAGCACATTACAAGCAAATACAGTTTTAGAAAATAGCGGTATTGCCTTTGGTACAAGTGGCGCACGTGGTTTAGTAGAGCAATTTACGCCTGACGTTTGTGCTGCATTTTCTTTAGCTTTTATTGATACGTTAAAAGGGCAATTTACTTTTGACTGTTTAGCTATTGCTATTGATAATCGTCCAAGCAGCTATGCTATGGCTCAAGCTTGTAGTGCGGCTTTAAAGCAGCAGGGCATTGAGATAATTTATTATGGTGTTATTCCTACTCCAGCTTTAGCTTATGCTGCTATGGAAAGAAACATTCCTTGTATTATGGTTACCGGTAGTCACATTCCTTTTGATAGAAATGGCTTAAAGTTTTATCGTCCTGACGGTGAAATCAGTAAAAGCGATGAGTTATCAATTTTAAAAAGCGAAGCGGCTTTTGAGCCATTAGATACTTTAGATGAATTAGAAGTCAGTAGCGAAGCCGGTGAAGAATATGTACTCCGCTATTCTTCGTTATTTGATCAGCCTTTTTTAACCGGTAAACATATTGGTATTTACGAGCATTCAAGTGCTGGTAGAGACTTATATCAAGCTTTGTTTGAAGAATTAGGTGCTAAAGTAACGTCACTTGAACGTAGTGATGAATTTGTACCTATTGATACTGAAGCGGTGTCGGAAGAAGATCAATTAAAAGCCATTAACTGGTCAAAAGAGTATGGCTTTGATGCGATATATTCTACCGATGGTGATGGCGACAGACCTTTAATTGCCGATGAAAAGGGCGTTTGGTTACGTGGCGATATTTTAGGTTTGTTGTGTGCAAAGCAGCTTAATGTTGAAGCTTTATCTATTCCTGTAAACAGTAATACGTCGATTGAACTTTCAAATGCTTTCAAAAAGATTGAAAGAACTCGAATTGGTTCACCTTATGTTATTGCTGAATTTGAAGGTTTAAGTAAAAGCTATAAATCGGTTGCTGGTTTTGAAGCTAACGGTGGATTTTTATTAGGTACTGACACAAGCATTAACGGTAAAGTGTTAAAAGCCTTACCAACACGCGATGCACTTTTACCTGCCATTATGTTGTTAGCTGGAACTACTGATAATAAAACTATTTCTGATTTAGTAAAAGATTGTACTAAGCGTTTTTCGGCAAGTGATAGAATTAAAAACTTTGCTACAGCAAAAAGTAAGCAGTTAATTGAAACTTATGCTGAAGATGCTTCAGCGCTTATTAAGTTATTAGGTTTTGCTGATTTAACGGTTACCAGTATTGATGTAACTGACGGCTTAAGAATGACGTTATCTGATAACGATGTGATTCATTTGCGTCCTTCTGGTAACGCACCAGAGTTACGTTGTTATGCTGAGTCTACGAGCGATGAAAAAGCTAAGCAATTGGTTGTTCAAGTATTAGGTAAAGTTGTAATTCTTTAGTTTTATCAACGAATTACGCTAATTTCACTAATTATTTAAGAAATCTATATTTGATTTTAATTAATGTTGTTGGCGTAATTAACTTTCAGTTCTTTCTTTAAAGTAAAACTCATTACCACCGAGAATTAGTAGTTGATCAGAGTTGCTCAATGGCTAATTTAAACATTGGTGTTAATAATCTATTACCATACTCACTAAAATGATTATCATCAGAATATATTGGGCGTCCTTCTAATACCGCCATACATCTCTCTTGATGGCACAAGTACGGTATAGGATCTAATACTTGAATATTATTCATATCTGCTACTTTAGTTATTATATTTCTTACATGTTCATTTCGTTCAAAATAAAGCTTAGAATCTATTGATAAATCATTATTAACCTTATTCAGCATGAGGTTGAGCGCTAAACTCTTGGGAACATTTTTTCTCATTTCTGGAACAGGTTGAAGAATATACACCGGGTGATTAACAGTAAGCATTTCAATTGTAATGCCTAAATTTTCTGTTAATTCCTTATATAATAATTCACTTGGCTTTTTATAAGGCGTGGTAAAGTAAATTAGAGGCTGAATATTGGTATCATTTTCGGTTTTAGGGTTTGATTGACCATATATGTATACACCAGTTCTCGCTATCCAAAAAACAGGAACACCTGAATGGTGTGAATTCAAATATTTTGCACGATTCTTGTTCTTCAGGTAACAACTGTCCCCACGACCTACTAATTGTGCGTTAAGTATAAATGGACACCCAGACTCAGTAAGCGAAATTACTCCACTATCCTTTAAGTCAAAAGAATGTGCAATTGATGTAGTCATTGCATTTGCGTGACTATCGCCAATAATAATAGCTTTAATATTATCTTTATTTCCAATTTCACAAAGAAACTTATCCATACATTTATAAGGATTTGTATTTATAGCTTCATTGCTTGCAACAATTACATCATCAGAATAGTGCTCTTGAATACCATTTGAGATAAAAACTCCAGAGCCCAAAATACCAACAATTAACATCATATAAATAGGCTTACATTTTATATAACTGAATATACTGATGAAATCATTTCTGAATTTGATTTTTTCTATATATTTATTACTCAATAAACCGAATAAAACAGATAATGTAATACCAATATAGATGAAAATTTCACTTAATGAAAAGTAGTAAATAGCGACAACAATAGGCCAATGCCATAGGTAAATAGAGTAAGACCAAGCACCTAACTTCTGAAATACTATATTACTGGTAATAAGACTATCATTGCGTTGAGCTTGAATTATTAAGAAGGAGCCTAGCACGGGAAATACTGCTAAATAACCAGGCCAAGGGTTATCTTTTGATATAAAGAAATAAGAGACAATAATTAATACTAAGCCAAACCACTCTAATAGTTTTTTTCTTTCTTTTTTTAAAGCTATTGGATAAAGGTAGGCCACACCGCCTATCATCATTTCCCACGCTCTTGCTGATAATAAATAGTATGATGGGTTGGGCCATTTATAAGTAGCGATGACACAAATGATAAATCCTAAGAGAGTCCCAGCTAATATAGTTGCTTTCATCGCTTTGACTGACATAAACTTTCGCATAGCAACTAGTACTAATGGATAGATTATATAGAATTGCCATTCAGCGGATAATGACCAAGTATGTAATAACCATTTTTCGTGTGATGCTGCGTCGAAATAGCCTGACTCACTCCAATAAACCACATTAGATAAAAAAACCATGCTACTCATTACGTGCTTGCCTAACGCTTTATAATCCAACGGCGTAAGGTAGAACCAGCCAAATATTAATAAGACTAAACAAAGCAAGGCCAAGGCAGGAATGATCCTGTTTGCCCGCGCAACATAAAATTTCAAAATGGAAAAGTTTTCTTGCTCTATGCCTCTAAATATTATTCCAGTCATTAAAAAACCCGAAATAACAAAAAAAACATCTACCCCCGCAAAACCGCCGGGCATCCAAGATGCATTAAAATGGAATAGCACAACAGCTATAACGGCGATAGCTCGAAGTCCATTTATGTCTTTTCTAAATTGCAAAATAGCATACTCAATCAATTGATAACTAGGTGGGTATTTTATGCGAATAAAAAGGCAAGGCAAGGATAATTTTCAAACAAAATAATCGATAAAAAACCTTCAAATGGACGATTTATTTAAATATTGTGCAAGACTTGAGCTTCTTTTAAAATTGGATTTTGAACAGAATATGTTTAAATAAAACTAACAATAACTAAAACATATAAACTTTGTAAATAATCATTCTGATGTCATATTTAATTTTATGACAACTAAATCCAAATACATAGCATTCTAGATGGACTATGTATCTACTATTCAAAATAATAGTAATGTAAAAGTCATCTTCGTGATTACATTCAAGCATTGAATAAATACTATATTCTAATTTTTAATTTTTAATCTATAACCAGTATCGACCGAGATAAAATTCGCGAGTTTAACAAATTACGAGAGTGGTGAGTCTGGTGTCTTTAATTCGAGTAATTAGCGACTCGTTTTATTTTTTCCGTTTAAAAATATATTTTATAGAACCTGTAAATATTCTTCTTATATACAATAGTGAAAGTGGCCAGCCACTATCTTTACCGTATTTTATATATATTTCTGCTGCAGGTGGAAAGGCTGTTTCTCTAATAATAGCTACTTTATTGGTTAAACCTTTGGTGGCACATAAACTCAACCATAGTCCTTTAACACCAAAAACATTACCTAGTAAGTAGTTATAACTCTTTTCGCTAGTCGCATTAATACTTGGTGTTTCACACCATTGAATTAAATTATTTATTTGAACTGACGGAAAGTATTCAATGGTTAATACGAGCGTGTGTTGTACCAAAAATGCTAACCCCGTATTAGTTATTATTGTTTTTAATTGCTCTATTTCAGCTGAGTCGAGTTGTTCGATAATAAGATATAAATCGTAATACCAAATTAACTTTATTAGATCACCTGAAGATTTATGGTGCAACAGATGAAAAATAGCATGAATTAACGCATAGGGTTTGTTAATTAAGTTGATATTAGGCAGTAGGGTGGTATTAGAGGATTGAATAAGTTCTTGATAATTTAAAATGTTTTCAATTTGCTTGCTGTTGCTTATTTTAAGATGAACATCAAAGAGTACGTTAACCCCTTTACTTAATGTTTTTTTCATCGCAAATTGATTCATAATGGCCTGTGGCTCCCAGCCACGAGGATTACTGTAACCTAAATGTTTGAAGATTTCAGATACCTTAACTTTGTCTTCATTTCTTATTAAAATATCGACATCAGTTTTGGGGCGTAAGTAGGGCGTGTCGTATACCTGATAACCTAGAGAGAACCCTTTTAATACCACAACCTTAATATTCTTTTGTGCTAACTCATATAGCAACTCTTTAGCTGCATTGTCGGTAATAGTACTGATGACTCGGCTATGTTGAGCAAAAGCGGTTAGTTTGCTATTTAGTTCTTTTAATGGCGCTATATCTTTTGTGCTTATAGTGGTATTACTTTCTTGAGATAATAATGCCGATAAGTTGGTGTTAATTTGATTGGCTACGCCGTGGGTGATACATAATGAATACAGTTGTTCTACTTGAGTTTTATCACTGTCTTTTTTTACTGCAATGCTGTTTAAGTTTACTAAGTTAGTCGAAACCAACTTAGCAAGCTGATTAATTAATAGTGCTTCTGTATTTGATTTTGGTTCAAACATTTAAGTTAGTACTCAGCTCGTGAACGTTGTTTATTACTTAATTGTCCTGCCTGTAAACCAGCGGCAAATATAATAAAAAAATAAATAGCGTTTGCAGGTAAGTGAAAATTGAAGTCAATGAAAGAATGTATTGAGATAGCACTTACTGATGTGAAACAGGCTATTTTTATTCCCATAAAGCTACTTTTTGTTTTTTTGAGTTGCTTAAATAATTTTATATAAAGTAATGCCATAGCCAGCATTAATAACGAAAACCCAATAATGCCTTGGTTACATAAATACTCGAAGTAATCATTATGTGCTCTTTTAGACATTGCTGTATTACCTAATAAAGGTGATTTGTATTTATGTTGAATAACGGGATATGTACCTGTACCTGTTCCAAATATTGGATAGTCAGTGATTATGTTTGTTACGGTCTGAACCATAATATCTCTACCATTAGGTGTTAGTCCTTGGTTTTGGTAACGCTTAGTTAATTTGTCTATCGTCCCAGTACTGATTAAGGTCATAATAAGAATAATAAAAGTTAATAAAGATAAAGAAAGGCGTTTTACTAGTTTTTTTGTACTAGCTTTATTTACTATTAAATAGCAAATATAGGTATAAAAAATTGAAAATATGAATATTAAATTGCCGCCGCGCGAAGAGGTTTTTAATAAAGATAAAATCATAATAAAAATAGCAAGTAGATATAAACCATTTTTAGACATAACGAGTTCAATTATTTGATTCATTAATGGTGTCTTAAGGCCTTTAGCTCGCCCCTTATTATGGTAGTAGCTTATTAGCCCAATACCTAAAGGAATGGTCATGGTAAGGAATGAGGCATAATGATTTTGATAACTAAAGGTACCATGCGTTACTTGTTTCCATGGCATAACCCATGGTGGAATTGAGCTAATTAAGCTGAAGCTACCATCAGTGTAGTGATTAATTAACGAATAAATTGCAATTACAGTAGAAGAAAAAAATAAAATGTTAAGTAACGTTATTATTCTGTTTTTTGAACTTAATAAAAGTAGACATAAAATAAAGGTAGCCAAATAACTCATGTTTTTGAGTAATTCTAATAATGATGTTTCGGGTGCAATACTTAAACTATTACTTGTTAATGTATTAGGGCTGATTATTTTTATGACACTTTGAGGTAGAGGGACTATTTGCAGCAAAGCGTATAATATTAATATGAGAAATAAAATTAGTGATGTTTTATAAGGTGTCAGTATCGAGCTTAAGTTGTTGATGTTATTTGTTTTTATTAGGTGGATGGTGCTTAGGCTAAATATAATAAAACCGAAAAGAAGATATTCCCATACTAGTTCTAAGCCATGTGGCCAAGGTAGTAAAAAGATAAGCCCTAAAAAAAGCATGAACAAGGTTGAGTTCTTTTTATTTTCTTCTGAGTAATTAAAATCCATGTTAGTTAATGCTCTTTAGCTGTTTGTTTGTGTGTTGATGTTTATCTTTTTCCAATTGTTTTTGATATTTAGACAATATTTTTATGTGTTTTTTGTCAGATAGTAATGCCTTTAATACATGAATTTTATTGTATGTTTTTGCTGATTTTAGTGTGAGATCTAGATTCTCTCTATACCGAGTTGACTGTGATAATACTTTTTCAGCTTGTTTTTTTGTGCTTGGTAAGCCAGCTATAAGGCTCCAGTGTTTAAAAAGTAAAGGAATAATAACTCGTTGGGTTTTTCGTTCGTACGGACCTGTAAAGATTGTTTGGTTTATTGCTTCTTGGAGCTGTTTTTCTATATTTATATTACCGTAAGTATTTAGTTGTTCGTAAAAGTGACTGTAATAGTTAGCTAGTTTTGCCCAAGCATAATCCCATGTTGGTTGTTTTTTTAGTGCTAAAACATAATGCTTCTCAGCACTTTCTATTGTGTTTCTCTGTGACTGGTCAAGTATATTAATAGCTTGTTGTTCGTATAACCTGCCGAGTAACAAATGAGTGTTGGCACTTAAAGGGTTTAACTTCAGTGAACTTAGTAATCTAGATTCAAATATATGGCTTTCTTCAACTGAAAATGTTTTTTTATTTTGTTCCCATTGCGTTATGTCTTGTTCAACTCTTATTGTTGTGAGTGAAGCCCAAGCCCATAGTAAACACCAAAAAGCCAAAAAAACGCAGGTAAAAATTAGCAGTGTTTTTTTTATTTGAAATGGTTTTGGTAGGGGAGAAGCTTGAGATAGAATTCCGTTCATAATGTATTACTGAGTTAGACTTTTATAGGTAAGCGTATAAAGCTTAATGAAACGCGTTGTTGCACGTTAATTTAGCTGGTGAGTTGGTAACAAGTAAATTTGCTTTTTCGTTACCTATGATGGTTTTTGCTTGTTCCACACCTGCGAATAAATCAGGCGAGCGGCCTTTTAAATTATGGCAGTCGGAAGCTATGGCGCTGACTTCATCTGCCTCTAATAACTCTTCTGTCATTTGTTGCACATCGGCACCAAACTTACCGGTAAGACTACTGGCGGTAATTTGTAACGGACAGCCTAAATCGATAAAGGTTTGTAGTTTGTCTCGGTTATGTAAAAAGGTGCTGTTACGTTCTGGGTGTACAATAATGGGTAAGCAATTTTTTGATAATAACCAGCGTACTAAGTTGTCGCTACCAAAAGGAACTTCGGTACGGGGAAATTCTAATAAGAATGTTCGCTGGCTATCCACTTCGCCTAACCATGGCACTGAATCAGTGTTGATTAGCTGCATTATTTCAGGGCCAATACGTAGCTCGGCACCTAACAGTAATTTTATAGGTAGGTTAGCGGCGTTTACTTGTTCTTTAAATTTTGTGAATTCTTGTTCGATGTGTTGCTTAGTGTTGTTGAAACGCCCCATATGAATATGAGGTGTTAATACTTGTGTAGTAACACCTTGGTCGATTGCTATTCTCAGCATATCAAGGGCTTCATCAAGCGAGCGAGCACCGTCGTCTATACCGGGTAAAATATGGCTGTGTATGTCTATCATTTTTTCACCTAGTTAGTTGTTGTGATCGTGATTTTATCGTAGTTTTCTTTTTTACCACCGAGGACACAGAGTGTGCTTCGCACTACACAGAGATGTTCAAAATCTCTTTGTTTAAAACCTCGGTGCTCTCGGTGTACTCTGTGGTTGTTCTTGTATTTTAAAAGACGTTATCAACGAATTGCGCTAATTTTACGAATTATTTAAAACAATAAAACCATTGGTTCAGATCTTAATTAGGTAAATTCGTGTAATTAGCTGACAGTCATTTACCTAATATATAAGTTCTTTACTCGGTGAAGGACGCAGTCCCTCGGTGTTCTCTGTGGTTGCTCTTGTTTGCTGTTAACTTTTTAATTAACTCGCTTTGGCTTCTTCTTTAGGTGGTTTTACACCATAGTATTCGCCTGAGTAATAATGATCACCGTAGTAACTCATTTTATGAGGTTCTGCCACAGTAAGTACTGCACCAATAATATTGGCGTGTAATTTCTGTAAACGGCTCACTGCTTCTTTAGCGACTTTAATACGTGTGTCTTCTGCTTTAACTGCAAATACAACGCCGTCTACTTTGTTGGCTAATATACATGAGTCGCTTACTGGTAGAGTAGGAGGTCCATCTAAAATGATGTATTCGTAGTGAGTTTGTAAAGACGCTAGTACTTCTTCGAACTTTTTAGAAGACAATAACTCTAATGGGTTACGCGCCATAGTACCACACGTGATTACATTGAATTGGTCGTTGTTGTCTTTATAAATAAGTTCTGAGCTAGAGGTTACACTACCAGAGATTAAATCAGTTAAACCAAGTTTAGTTTTTATGCCTAAGTTTTTCGCTACACTAGGTTTACGTAAATCAACTTCAAGTAATAATGTTTTGCCTAAATTACTGTATGCTGCGGCTAGGTTCATAGCCATAGTCGATTTACCTTCGCTACCTGTAGCCGAGGTTACTAATATGGTTTTAGGCGGATTATCTATATTGGAAAACAATAAACCTGTACGTATGGTGTTTATGCTTTCAGCAAACGGTGAGCGTGAATCGTCAAGGTATTGCTTTTCAGGTGTTGCAAATTTTTTATTAACTTTAACTACAGGCGTAATACCTAATGCTGGAAGTTTTAATTTTTCTTCAACAGAGTCAGGCGTTTTAAATGTGTTATCAAGTGCTTCACGAACAAAAGCTAATACCACACCAAAGAACACACCAAATACACCCGCTAAAATAATAATGAGTTTAACATTTGGCTTAAAAGGTACTTTAGGCACTGTAGCATGGTCAATAATGTGTACGTTTGAGCTGTTGTACTCACTTTTACCATTGGTTTCCATTAAGCTCACTTGGAAGTTTTCGTATATTCTACGGTTGTTTTCTACTTCTCGTTCTAAACTCACTAATGAAAAATTATCTGTTTGTAACGATTGAATGTCGTTTCTGCTTTTATCAATAAGTTTTTCAATATTAGCTACTTGTAATTTGGCTAATTTGTAATTTTTATTAATATTATCAACTACTTTATTTACTTCAGTTTGTAAGTTTTCTCTAGCGCTTTTTAACTCTGAACGAGCGGCGATCATTTTAGGATGTTTTTCACCATAGCGTTCGAATAGTTCGTTAACACGTTGTGATAGTAGTGCTTCAGATTTAACCATATCACTAGCTGTTCTGTTATCAAGAACTGGGCCTATTGAATAAAATTCTTTAGAATCGGAGTCTACATTTTTAACGGCTAAATATTGTTCTTCAGCTGAACTTAAGTTGGTTTGCGCTCTTATTAATTCACTGTTTAATGATTGTAATTGTGAATTAGCAAGCAGTTGTTGTTGTTCAGTATCAACCATGCCTTGTTGTGAACGGTAAGCACTTAACTTGGCTTCAGAGTCTTGTAGTTTTTTCTTTAATTGAGTGGATTGCTCACTTAGCCAAGATTCTGTGTTTTTAACTTCGCCTAAACGTGATTCTAAACCAAATTGTATATAAGCTTCAGAAAGCGCATTAATAATGTCGGCTGCTTCTTGTGGATCGTCTGAAGTATAACTGATGTTAATAATTTGACTTTGTTTACCACCAGATACTTCAACGTTACCTTGAATGCTTGAAGCAAGCATTATTTTAATTTGAGCGTCAGTTAAGGCCGCTGTCTTTTCTTTTTTAGATGTGTCAGCTGCAAATAGGGCAGAGATTTCATTTTTGAAATCTTTGATTGCAACACTTAAACCTGACGGTTTATCTGATTTTAATTCAAGTTGATCTTTTTTATATTTTTCAACAAGGTTTAATTTATCTACAACCACTTCAGCAACGTTACGAGATTTTATAATTTCGTACTGTGTTTCGTAGTATAAAAAGACTAAAGCAGTAGCAATATATTGCTCGTTTCTATCAGCAGCTGGGTTTTGAGGATCAGCCAATATTTTACTTGATGCTTTATATATAGGAACAGCCGTTGATGCTATGTAAGCTCCAACCATTAAACTACAAAGGGTAATAACTATTATTCCCCATTTAGCTCGTTTAATAGTACGCCAGTATTGGCCTAAGTCGATTACTTCTTCTGTGTTGAATGAATCGTTGTTATGCATTGGGTTATTAAGCGATGATGCTTTTTCAGGTACTACAGAGTTCATTTTTTATCCTTAAAAGAAGCTTTCGCTGATGGTAATAACGTCGCCAGGTTTTACGGTATCTTTAAGTGATACAGCTTTTACAAAACGTTTATCTACTTCACCAACAAGTGAGATGGCTGATTTTGATGCGCGCTCAGTGAAACCTCCGGCTAGTGTTATTGCTTTTTCTATGGTTAAACCTTTACGGTATGGATAGCTGCCCGGTTTTTTAACTTCACCATTAATATAGAAAGGGCGGTATTCTGTAATGGTTACTGATACGTTCGGCTTTTTAAGGTAGCCATCTAATAATAATGCTGTAATTTTACTTTCAATTTCAGGAACCGATAATCCCTTAACGTCGATTTGACCAATAAGTGGAACAGAAATAGAGCCGTTGGCGCCAATTTTTGTTTTGTTGATACTTAAGTCGGGTTCATTAAATACCGTGATGGATATTTCATCATCAGTTGAGACTTTATAATTGTCTGTTTCTTCTGCATAGGTATTGAATGATAAAAACATCATTATACTCATGGATAGAGTAAAAATTAGTTTGGTTAGTTTCATGGTTCTTCCTTTGATAAAGCTTATGTATTTGTTTCAGGTTGTTTATTTATATGAATATTGTTCAGGTAAATAGAACCTTTAGGTCAATCGAATGCCGTTTCTAGCGATAATTCTATGGTGTTAGATTCGAAGTTAAATACTTCTATATCAGACGTTTTTTCTTGGTACTTGTACGCTAACTTTACGTTTAACCATTTTCTTAAACTGTGGTTTACACCAATTTTTATGCTGTTACGTTTATCGGTTCGGCTGTTCCCTGCAACTATTTCTTCGTTGTTTGTTGTGAAGCGTGCAGTTACTGCTGTACGAGGCATAATTTTATGTGAAACATCTAACGAATAAGAGGTGCTTAAAAAACCGCCAACATTCAGTTGCGCTGATTCAGTAGTTTGGCGGACTGCGCCTAATTTTATTTGTGTGTAAGTATTAGGTTTCCAGATCATATCTAATATATAAGAAAGGCCAGATATGTCGTTTAATCTAGCATCATCATAGTCTTTATTCTGATAACCTATTTTAAATATGCCTTTCGATTTTGCTGTTGCTTCCCATTCAACACCCGCTAGGTATAAATTGTTATCACTTGATTGATTAAAAGTAAATCCGTTACCAAACGTTTGATCTTCGTATAAGTATTCTTCAGTACTTGCTTGAAAAAGCATGCGTGTTTTAGGTGCTATACGGTAAAAAAATGTTGCGCTGAATTGGTTTTGTTCTACGTCTCGAAATGATTGTTGGTTATTAGTGTATTCACGATCGTTGTATCTATAACCTAAAACAATTTGCCCTGTACTTACGGCTTGTCCGTAGTACAACTTTGCTTGTGCTGTTTTGTTTTGGTATTGATTAAATTCAGTTAACGATTGCGTTGATGAGTTGGTTGAACCTGGCTCTTCTGTAATTTTGTCGAATCCTAATTTGAATTCAGTATTAATTTTATGGCTATGATCAAGTCGGGCGCCAAGCGCTAATTTGTGTTCGTTGTAATTTAAGTTACTGTCTTTTGTATAAGTTGCAAGTTTGCCGTTGTAGCTTAATAAGAATTTATGTTTTCCTACTAAACCTAAATATTTTACGTCGGGATTAATAATAAACGCTGTGTCTGAAGTTTCATTCATATTATTAAGCACATTATCTGTGTATTCAGCTGATACTGAACCGTTTAATAATAATCCTGGACGATCTTCTGCTTGGCCAGTTAAAGGGATAGCTAGAATTAATAAGTAAGAGTGTTTAACAATATTTTTTAATAGGGCTGACATTTGAGTTGAACTTTTCAAAATTACGGTATGTCCTTATTGTTATGTAGATAGTAACTTGCTTATATTAATTAACTAGTTAGGCCTATTTGTTCAGTAAGTTAGCATTGATACATTACAATTAAATGACCATTGTTAATCTTGAATGAATACTTAACTAGCGTGAATAAAATTACGGTAAATCAGCTTTTCGGGCGATTTTAGCAGACATATTAATAACAATCCAAGTTTAGAATGTATATTCTAGATTTTATAAATGAAAAATATAAATCTATTGAGATACTGCTACATTATTTTACTTAAGAGCATTCAATAAGTATTGAAAAAAATAAGAATATATTTTTTGTAATCAGCTATTTTGTTTTAGTATTCATGGTTATTAATTATTGATTTTGTTTTATTTAATAAAAAAATCAATTCTGTTATCATTTTGGCAAGATGATTTATATTTAATGTGCAATGTTAAGAAACTTCGGAAAATTTATTAAGTTTGCTGCTTTAATGTAGTAAGTAGCATTTTCTAGCATAACCCTTAATATTAATTTATTTAATACTTCTGGTTTGAGTGTTTTCCCCTAACAATTAAAGTGAAACTAATGAAAATAGGTATTGTAGTAGGCACTAGGCCTGAAATTATAAAAATGGCTCCGGTTATTCGAGAATGTCAAAATAGGGGGATTCCTTATTTTATTATTCATTCTAACCAGCATTACTCTCAAGAAATGGACAGCATATTTTTTGATGAGCTTGAGTTACCAAAACCACATTATAATTTAGGTGTAGGTTCTGGCTTGCATAGTAACCAAACAGGTAACATTTTAATTAAAATGGAACCTATTTTAGTTGATGAAAAACCTGATGTTGTACTTGTACAAGGCGATACTAATACGGTTTTAGCGGGTGCTCTTGCGGCCTCTAAATTAGGTATTAAAGTAGGGCATATTGAAGCGGGTTTACGTAGTTACGATCGTACAATGCCTGAAGAAACTAACCGCATTATGACCGATCACATTAGTGATTTTCTTTTTGCTGTTGGTCCTAACCAAGAAACTATTCTTAAAAAAGAAGGTATCGACCACGCTAAAATTCATAAAGTAGGTAACACGGTATCAGATTCTTTATTTCAGCATTTAGAATTGTCTGCTGAAAAAAGTAAAATTTTAGAAGAGTTAAACGTTAAGTCTAAAGAGTTTTTCTTAGTTACCGCTCATAGAGCGTCAAACGTTGATGTATCTGCTAACTTGTTAGAGCTATTAGCGTTATTTGATAAGTTACACGATAAGTACCAACAATCAATTGTATGGCCAATTCATCCTCGTACAAAAGCTAAGCTTAAAGAGTTTGAAATTGAATTACCCAATTATTTACAACTTATTCCACCTATTGGTTACTTAGATTTTATTCAATTACAAAAACATGCAAAACTTATTTTAACCGATTCTGGTGGTATTCAAGAAGAAGCGTGTTTATTAGGTGTGCCATGTATTACGTTGCGTGAAAACACAGAACGTCCTGAGTCTATTGAAGTAGGCGCAAACGTTTTAGTTGGTCGTGATGGCGATAAAGCGATTGCTGCTGCTGAAAAGTGGTTAGCTGCGGGCGATTTCCATTGGGAAAACCCATTTGGTGATGGTCATGTTGCTGAATATATTCTTGATATTGTTACAGGCAAAACCGAAGAAGATCAAACTGAAACAATTGTAGCGCGTAACGAAACCATAGCGGTAATTGGTATGGGTTATATGGGGCTACCTATTTCTAGCTTAATTGCTGAAGCGGGTTACCATGTTACAGGTGTTGATTTAAGCCAAGAAAAAGTTGATTCGATTAACCGTGGCGAATGTCCGTTTGATGAAGTGGGTATGCCTGAGTTAATTAAGAAAGTGGTTTCGCAAGGTTTCTTAAAAGCATCTACTAGTATTCCGTCAAGCGAAACGTACTTAATTGCTGTACCTACACCACATAAAAACAATAGCTGTGATCGTAGTTATGTATTTGCTGCCGCTGATGCCGTTGCTAAAGTAGCTAAAGATGGCCAAACCGTTATTGTTGAGTCTACTATTTCTCCGCAAACCAGTATTGAAGTAGAGAAACGTTTTGCTGAAGCAGGTATTAAGGTGAACGTTGCTCATTGTCCTGAACGTGCTATTCCGGGTGAAACTTTATTTGAGTTAGTGAATAACGACCGTATTATTGGTGCATCTAACAGCGAAGCACAGCAAAAAGTTAAACGTTTGTACCAAAGCTTTGTTAAAGGTGAGGTTTTCTTAACTGACTTAACAACCGCAGAATGTGTGAAATTAGTTGAAAACACGTCTCGCGATGTAAGTATTGCTTTTGCTAACGAGCTGGCTGAAATTAGTAAAGAATTAAACATTGATGTGTACGAGGTTATTCGCCTTGCTAACCGTCATCCACGCGTTAACGTGTTAACACCAGGCCCAGGCGTTGGTGGACACTGTATTCCAATTGACCCTTGGTTTTTAGTTGAAAGTACTAAGTCTGGTGAATTAGTTCGTTTATCGCGTGCAATTAACGATCAACGTCCGGTGATTGTTGCTAACGACG
This sequence comes from Pseudocolwellia agarivorans, assembly GCF_002000085.1. Taxonomy (GTDB): domain Bacteria; phylum Pseudomonadota; class Gammaproteobacteria; order Enterobacterales; family Alteromonadaceae; genus Pseudocolwellia; species Pseudocolwellia agarivorans. The sequence continues at coordinate 33,600 of NZ_MUZU01000011.1, read as the reverse complement.
CGATTGAATTACTAAAGTCGGTTAATGGCACTAAAATTGGTATTTTAGGTGTGGCTTACAAAGCTAACGTTGACGATTGTCGTGAAACTCCAGCAGATGCAATTTTAGCGCACTTTAAGTCTCAAGGTATCGAAACTAAATACCATGACCCTTATGTACCAACATGGGATTGTGAGCGTGTTGATACTCTAGCTGATATGGAAGCTTGGGCTGATGTTGTTATTTTAGTCACTGATCATGTTTGCTATAACGATTTAGATTTAAGTATTCCTGTACTTAATACTAGAGCTTAAAACTGGGTTTTAGATAACTTAGATTTAAATAGAAATTAAAAAGCCGCTTTAACAGTGAATTGTAAAGCGGCTTTTTTGTTTGTCTTTCAATATCAAACTGCCAACTAATTACGCCAACTCTTCTAATTAAAAGATGAACCACAGAGAATACAGAGAAAAGATTTGTGTCTTGGTTTACCTCCTAAAGCGAAGCGCCTCGGTGGTTAAATTTCTTTTCAGCTAATTACACTAATTGCTCTAATTAAAAGATCAACAGAGATTTCTTGTTTGAATAATTCGTGGAATTAGGGTAATTCGTTGGTAACGTATTTTCGAATATTTGGTCTCACAGATTAGTAGCCTGAGCCCTGAGTTTGTAAAGAGTGAACTGACGACTTGGTCGTTAATAGTATTTATGGAAAATTTTGAATTGTATAATGGGAATTGGTTGCGGGGCCCTGAACTTTGAAAAGAGCGAACTGACGATTTGGTCGGAAAATAATAGATTGGTTGCGGGAGCCAGATTTGAACTGACGACCTTCGGGTTATGAGCCCGACGAGCTACCAGGCTGCTCCATCCCGCGTCCGAATGGTTTAAGTGATTACTTAAACAAGCCTTAGAAGTTTTAATTCATTCTAAAAGAAAATTTTACAAAGTTGCCTCTGCTTCAATGATGTGCATCTTAGGGAGTCTGGCCGTACTTTGCAACCGCTTTTATCACTATATTTGATAAAAGTTATATAGTGTAAGTTTATCCATCAACTTATGTGTTTTAAATGCACAACAAGGTGTTTTTAGTGAGTATTCTTATTTTTTCCGGCTTATTATCATCTAATGAAGGTTAATAGGTTTAAGTACTGCCGGTTCTTGTTTATAATCGCGGCCATTAATCACTCTGGAAACCCTTTATGTATCAATTCTTAGCACTAACATCTCCTGGTATCGAAGTTTTACTTTTTGAAGAAGTTAAAAAGCTTGGTGGTGAGTCTGTTGTTCAAAAACCTGAAGGTGTCTATTTCTCAGCAAGCCTTGAGGCGGGTTACCATATTTGTTTATGGACAAGACTTTCTTCTCGGGTGTTGTTAAAGCTGGGTGAGGGTGATGCTAATAATAAAGATGAGCTATTTAAAGCGGCGTCTTTAATTAATTGGTCTGAGGTTTTTTCTAACAAGCAAACTTTTTCAATTGATTTTGTTGGCCAAAGTGAAGAGATACGTAATACCCAATTTGGTGGTTTAACCATTAAAGATGCGATAGTTGATCATTTTAGAGATAACGATTTAGATCGCCCATCGGTACAAAAATCTAATCCTGATATTAGTTTTCAAGCGCGTTTGTTAAGAAACCGTGTAGCGATTTATTTAGATTTTTCTGGTCGTGGTTTATTTCAACGTGGTTACCGTCAAAACAGTGGTGCGGCTCCGTTAAAAGAAAATTTAGCTGCGGCAATTATTCAACGTTCGGGTTGGTTAGCTGATACCACAAAACCTTTGTTAGATCCTATGTGTGGTTCAGGTACTATTTTAATTGAAGCTGTGTCTATGGCGGCAGGTTTAGCTCCGGCAGTTGATAGAGAAAAGTGGGGCTTCGAAAACTGGCTTAATCATAGTCCTGCCGTATGGGAAAATGTATTAGCTAGTGCGGTTGAAGCAACAAATACAGGTTTAGCTAATGTTAAAGTAAAAGTATTTGGTAACGACATTGATAGCCGAGTGATTCATACCGCTCAACAAAATGCGCGTATGGCTAAGCTGCAACAATATATCGATTTTTCATGTAAAGATTCAACCAAGTTAAATAATGCTTTTGGTAAAGAAGGTACTATTTTATTTAACCCGCCTTATGGTGTTCGTATTGGTGAGTTACCCGAGCTTGTAGAAAACTTTGCTTTATTTGGCAAAAAGCTTAAAGCGCAATTTTTAAATTGGCGCGTGGTTATTTTAACCGCCAACGTTGAGTTGTTAAGTATGCTTAAACTGGCAACTTTTAAGCGTTATAAATTTAAGAATGGCCCGTTAGATTGTCAACTGGCTTTATATAATATTGATGCGAAGCAAGCAGATAAAGATGCGAGTAATCCTAATGTTGATTTTGACCAAAAAGATTCAGCTTTTGCTAATCGATTAGTTAAGAATAAGAAAGGCTTAAAAAACTGGCTGAAGAAAGAACAAATTGAATGTTACCGTTTATACGATGCTGATATTCCTGAATACAATGTAGCTGTAGATATTTACAACGAGTATGTGGTTATTCATGAATATGCTGCGCCATCGACTATTGATGAAGACAAAGCGGCTAAACGTTTACAAGAAGTTATCTACTTTACTCCTAAAGTTTTGAATATTCCTACCAGCCAAGTGGTGTTAAAAACACGTGCGAAGCAAAAAGGTAAAAATCAGTACGAAAAAGTTGATAAAAGCCAGCAATCTATTGTGGTAACGGAATACGGCGCTAAATTAAAAGTAAACTTGTGGGATTATTTAGACACAGGTTTGTTTTTAGATCACCGTAAAACACGCCAAATTGTTGCTCAAAAAACTAAGAATAAAACCTTACTTAATCTTTTTGCTTATACGGGGTCTGTTTCATTACAAGCTGCGCTACATGGTGCGAGTGAAGTTACTACGGTTGATATGTCTAAAACCTATTTAGATTGGGCGCAAGATAATTTTACCTTAAATAAACTATCAGGCCATAAGTATCACTTTGTACAAGCCGATTGTTTACAGTGGCTTAAAAATAATAAACAAACCTTTGATGTTGTTTTTATTGATCCGCCTACTTTTTCAAATTCAAAAAGAATGGAAGATAGTTTTGATGTTCAGCGTGATCATGTTGACTTGATCACCGATGGATTAAAGTCGTTAGCAGAAGGCGGCGAGCTTATTTTTACCAATAATAAACGTAACTTTAAAATGGATTTTGAAGCGATGGAAAGATTAGGTGTTAAGGCGACTGAAATAACTGAGCAAACACGAGATAAAGACTTTTTGCGTAACAAACATATACATAATAGTTGGTTAATTACGCGTATAATCGAAAAATAAATGATGAACATACAATATAACTTATATAGCAGCGAAGGCTGTCATCTTTGCGAAGAAGCATTGGCGCTGTGTGAAAGCGTAATGCCTTTAAATACCATTAACATTGTTGATATTGTTGAAGATGAAAAGTTAGTTGAGCTATATGGTATTAGCATTCCTGTACTTGAGCAGTTAAATAGCAATGAAAAGTTATTTTGGCCATTTACTCAAGAAGATATTAAAAAATTACATAAACTAGAGTTGAAATAAATCGATGGAATTAATTCGAATTTCACAGGGTGAATTAGCCTTTGGTGAAGACAGTATTTTAGATAAAGCAGATTTAACCGTTAAAACAGGCGAAAGAGTTTGTTTAGTAGGGCGCAACGGCGCAGGTAAATCTTCTTTATTAAAAGTTTTAAACGGCATGCAAAACCTTGACGATGGTCAGTTGCTTATGTCTAACAACGTAAAGTTAGCCATGTTAGAGCAAGATCCACCAGAGTCGTGCGATATGACGGTATTTGATTACGTTGCGCAAGGTGTTAAAGAGAATGCTGAGTTAATTAAACAATATCATCATATGATTACGTTAATTGGCGAAGACCCGTCGGAAGATAACTTAAATAAGCTTTCTGATGTGCAACAAAAACTTGATCAAGCTAACGCATGGCAAGACGAGCAACTTATTGATAAAGCCCTTACTACTTTGAAGTTAGAAGCAGACAAAATGGTAAACGATTTATCTGGTGGTTGGTTACGTAAACTTGCATTAGCAAAAGCCTTGGTGCTTGAGCCTGATGTATTGTTACTTGATGAGCCAACCAACCATTTAGATATTAGTAGTGTGTTGTGGCTTGAACAGTTCTTAAAAGATTTCCAAGGAACTATTGTATTTATCAGTCATGATAGGGCGTTTATTCGTGGTTTAGCGACGCGTATTTTAGATTTAGATCGCGGTAAATTAACCAGCTATCCAGGTAATTACGACGAATACATTGAGCAAAAACAGCATGATTTACAAGTTGAAGCTCAGCAAAATGCATTATTTGATAAAAAGTTAGCTGAAGAAGAAGTTTGGATACGCCAAGGTGTTAAAGCCCGTAGAACACGTAACGAGGGTCGCGTGCGTTCTTTAGAGAAACTACGTGCAGAACGAGAACAACGCCGTGAAGTGAAAAACCAAGGTGGTATTAATATTACTCATGGTGATCGTTCAGGTAAGTTGGTGTTTGAGTGTGAAAACTTAAATATGACGTTTGGTGATAAAACCATTATTAACGCGTTAGATTTATTAATGATACGTGGCGATAGATTGGCTTTAATTGGTGCTAACGGTACAGGTAAATCAACCTTAATTAAGTTGATTATGGATAAAATTCAGCCTACGTCAGGTACTATGCGCAGTGGTGTTAATTTAGAAGTGGCTTATTTTGACCAACATAGAGAAGCTCTTGATTTAAATAAAACCGTTCAAGATACCGTAGCTGAAGGCAAGCAAGAAGTAACCGTTAATGGTAAAACACGCCATGTTTTAGGTTACCTACAAGACTTTTTGTTTAGCCCTAAACGCGCAAGAACACCAGTACGAGCATTATCAGGCGGTGAGAAAAACCGTTTACTATTAGCGCGCTTGTTTTTACGTCCTAGTAATTTGCTGATACTGGATGAGCCAACTAACGATTTGGATATAGAAACCCTTGAACTATTAGAAGAAGTCGTTGCAAATTATTCAGGAACGGTTATTTTAGTGAGCCATGACCGTGATTTTGTGAATAACTGTGTAAACACTTGTTTGTATTTTGATGGTACAGGTGACGTAACTCATATTGTTGGTGGTTACGATGATGTTGATAGCTACGTTGCTTATAAAAACGAGCAAAGAAAAAACTTAGCGGGTAATGTTGCTAAGAAAAAAGAAGATAAAAAATCGGCTTCATCAGTTAAAGCAGCTGTAGCAAAACCTGAAAAGAAAAAACTGTCGTTTAAAGAAACAAAAGAATTAGAAGCTTTACCGTTACAAATTGAAGAATTAGAAAACTTAATAACTACTTTGCAAGAAGAAGTTAATCAATCTGATTTTTTTACGGCTAACGATGAATCACATACGAAAAAAATATTGAACCAGCTCGAAGAAACTGAGTCGAAGCTTGAAGTAACTTATGCTAGATGGCAAGAGTTAGACGAATTGTAATAAAAATTGAGAGTTAAGTAGTTAATGAAAATATTTGCAAAAAGAATACTCGCTTTAGGAATTTGTACCGCATTAATGGGCGCTTCTGTGCAAGCTGCCACCTATGAAGTTATTGATAAGGGAGCTGTTGATACACATAAGTATACTTTTGCTCAGCAAGAAAATATTCATGGTGAAATGGTTATTTCGGGCACTCAAGCTTATAGCTTTGCCGTTCAATACCAATACTTAGTTGAGAGTGATTTTAACGCGATTGTTAATAATGCTGCTGTTCTTAACGATCAAGTTTTTGGTGTTAATGATATAGAAGACGAAGAAGCCTTAAGAGCCGGAAACCCAACAGAAAACGATGTTTTTTGGGTGTTGTATTACTTACAACGTATTCCTGCAGCTAATCAATTTCTTTATCAACAATACGGTGATATAGCCGCGCTTATTAATTTAAATGGCGTAACTGAAGAAATTACTATTTTTGATGAAATGTTTGAAGGAACTAATGAGTTCACTCGTTCTACCGTTGATAATATTAATGGTATTACCGATAAAGGTTGGATTTACGGTAGTGGAACAGCACCTTACTTACCGGTCGTTATTACTGCAGATCAAAATACTGAAGATACCAGTGATGATGTATCTACTAACTATTGGGTAAGAGAGTTTTCAAGACGTGCTTTTTTCTCTCCTGATAGAGGACAAACCATCATTCCACTTATAGCACCTGAATCAACTTATGGTGGTATTTCTGAAATATCTGATTTAAGTGAAAGTGGCATTGCTATTGGTTTTGCAAGCACGGTAATTTCTGAACAAGTAACCGATTTTATTACAGAAAGCTGTACGGATGCTGATCAATTAGAAAATATTCCTTTAATTGTATGTATTGATGTTACTTTACGAAATAACGGTTTAACGTTAGATAATTTGTTTCAGACAGAAGCGTTTAAATGGACTATTAACGATAGTGGTGTTGTTGAAAGCTCTGAACAATTAGGTTATTTAATTACGCCACACGTTGACGATGTAAGAGGTTTAGTGAGTGTTGCACAAGCCGTTAATGATGCTGGAACCGTTGTAGGTTATTCGCAAGGTTGGTTTGACAACAATGTAACTGAGCCTGATGTAAACGAATTTAAGTTAACTTATGCGGTCATGTTTAAAGACGGTGAGGTTTATGATTTAAATACTGATCATGAAACATTCTATAACTCAAGAGTTAACGATATTAATAACTTAGGTATTGCTACGGGTTATGTACAAACTACCGTAAGTGGTATAACAACGAATATGTTTTATTACATTGATACAAACGATGTTAATAATTTAGAAATGATTATGCCAGATACCTTTTTTACAGGTAGTTCAACTACGGCTAAAGCAATTAATAATAAGGGCTTTATTGTAGGACAAGGTGAAGTAGAAACTCATGTAGTTACCGGCGGTAACCCAAGACGTACTCATGGCTTTTTATACGACACAAACACTGATACTTTTACTGACTTAAATGCGTTTCTTACGTGTGAGTCAGACTATACGATTATTGACGCTAAAAGCATTAATGATAATAACGAAATATCAGCAAGTGCTTTAGTTAAAACTAACGCAAAAGACTTTTTTGGTAGAGACGTATTAGATGATAATGGCGATCCCGTTCAAGAAGAAGTTGTTAGAGCAGTTAAACTGCAGCCTATTGAAGGCGGCGAACTTAATGATTGTTCAGAAGTTGAAGAAAAACTTGAAAGACAAGGCGCTAGCTTTGGTGTGTTTATGCCACTTGTTTTATTAGTGGTAGGTTTTAGAAGAAAGCTTTTTAAGTAGTTACAATATTAAGTTTTAAACATAAAAAAACACCTTATATTTAAGGTGTTTTTTTGTTTAAGAACTTGAGTTAATTCTTAAGTTTACAAAGCTAGTTTGAATTAAAAAGCTGAAGTATCTGTAAATAATCCTACTTTTAAGTCTTTAGCTGTGTAAATTACTTTGCCATCAACCGCTACTGTACCGTCAGCAATGCCCATAAATAATTTACGCTTAATTACGCGTTTAAAGGTAATGGTATAAGTTACTTTTTTAGCTGTTGGTAATACTTGGCCAGTAAATTTAACTTCACCCACACCTAGTGCACGACCTCTGCCTGGTCCACCTGACCATGCTAAGTAAAAACCTACTAATTGCCACATAGCATCTAAGCCTAAACAACCTGGCATTACTGGGTCACCTTTGAAATGACAATCGAAAAACCATAAATCAGGGTTGATATCAAGTTCAGCAATAATTTCGCCTTTACCGTGTTCACCGCCATCTTCATTAATTTTAATGATGCGATCCATCATGAGCATGTTGTCTGAAGGTAATTGGCTATTGCCTTCACCAAACATTTCACCGGTACCTGCTTTTATTAAATCTTCTTTAGTGTAAGCGTTTTTTTGTTCCATGATTTAGGATCCCAACTTTTGATTACTTTAATATAAAATTTTAGGCGCTACTTTAGCTAACACTTGTACACTAAACAACTCTGATTTGTTAAAAAAAACATTTTTATTGCGTTTTATAGGGTTATGCGTAACCATATTGTCCCTATATAGAACAAAATAGGTTGAATTATGACTGAGACGGTTAAAAAAAAGGCGATGACAAACGCTGAAAAACAAAAGAAATACAGAGAAAGACAAAGAGAAAAAGGTAAAAGAGAGATGAGAGGTTACTTATCTCAAGAAGCTTTAGAGTGTTACAAATTGATCTCTGAGCAAACACAATGGTCTGACAGTATGATCATGAGTAATGCGGTTCGTTTAACTTATGCAGCATATAAAAATGGTCAAATTGGTTTATTAAACAGTTGGCTGACTAAAAACAAACTATAATTGTATAATGTATTCGTTTTTGTGTTTGTGAGTTTTTTAGAAAAATCTAATAATTTTATTGTGTTACATTAAATTTTACTTATACTCTATTTGATAATTATTTATTCTTTTTTTAATCCTATTTCTTTTAGGTTGAGGTGTTAGTGCATTGATTAATGTTTTACTTGTTGATGATCATGAATTAGTAAGAACGGGGATCCGTAAAATTCTTGATGAAGTAAAAGGACTTAAAGTGATCGGTGAAGCGTCTACGGGTGAAGAGGCGGTTCAATTTTGCCGCAAAAATGAACCTGACGTTGTTCTAATGGATATGAATATGCCCGGCATAGGTGGGTTAGAGGCGACTAAAAAAATTATTCGTTATTCACCTGATATAAAAATTATTGTTTTAACTGTGTATACGGAAGATCCTATACCAACAAAAGTTATGCAAATAGGCGCTGCTGGTTATTTAACTAAAAGTGCAGGCCCTGACGAAATGGTTAATGCTATTCGTGCTGTTAATAGTGGTCAACGATATATTACCCCTGATATTGCGCAACAAATGGCATTGAGTCAGTTTAAGTCTTCTGAGGAAAACCCGTTTAATTTATTATCTGAAAGAGAATTACAGATAATGTTAATGATAACGCGCGGTGAAAAAGTTCCTGATATATCTGAACAATTAATGTTAAGTAGTAAAACCATTAATAGCTATCGCTACAGAATGTTTGAAAAACTTAATGTAGGTAATGATGTAGAACTTACTCATTTGGCTATACGTCACGGAATGCTCAAAACTGAAAAGCTATAAACTTGTCTGAAAATACTCCCTTAGAACATTCAATATTTGATCATAAATCCTTTTTATCCTCTGTTAGTGAACAGGCTGGGGTATATAGGATGTATGATCAAGAAAATACTATTATATATGTTGGCAAAGCTAAAAACCTTAAAAAAAGGTTGGCAAGCTATTTTAGAAAAGACGTAGGTAGTAATAAAACTAAAGCTTTAGTTAGTCGTATTCATGTTATAGATGTAACGGTAACGCACACGGAAGGCGAAGCGTTAATTTTAGAAAATAACTACATTAAAAAATACCAGCCTAAATACAATATTCTTTTAAGAGACGATAAGTCTTATCCTTATTTACTGATCACAGATCATAAGCATCCTAAACTTGGTTTACACCGTGGTGGTAGAAAAGTTAAAGGTGAATACTTTGGCCCTTATCCTACCGTAGGTGCTGTTTGGGAAAGCTTAAGGCTAATGCAGAAGCTTTTTCCGTTACGCCAGTGTGAAGATAGTTATTATAGGGCGCGCTCTCGACCTTGTTTACAATTTCAGCTGGGGCGTTGCTCAGCGCCTTGCGTCGATCAAATTTCGCAAGAAGAATATGGAGAGCAAGTTAAGTTAGCTAAGTTATTTCTTAGAGGAAAAAACTCAGACGTAATTAAAGAGCTTGTTCATAAAATGGAAGTGTCTAGTAGCCAACTTGAATTTGAAAAGGCAGCTAAACATAGAGACCAAATTGCGACCTTAAGAAAAGTACAACAACAGCAATATGTAAGTGGTATAGCGTCTGAATTAGATGTGGTTGGTTTACACCGTATTAGAAATTTAGCTTGTATTCATATTTTGTTTATTCGCGACCAAAAAATATTAGGCAGTAAAAGCTATTTTCCAACGGTGCCTCTTGATACTGAAGATGGCGAAATTATTGAAGCTTTTATCAGCCAACATTATTTAGGCGATGATCTTAAAGCCGCGCGTATACCTAAAGAAATTGTTATTCCTCATGCGATTGAATCAGTTAAAGAGCTTAAAAAATTATTAAGTGATCAAGCTGAAAATGAGGTGAAAATTTCTCATAATGTTCGATCTGAAAGAACACAATATTTAAAACTGGCTCAAACCAATGCAACTAATGCTTTATTAACTAAAAACAGTGAAAAAGAATCTATTCAAGCACGCTTTGCAGCGTTGAATGAAGTGTTTGAACTGACGGGGGGGATAAATCGCTTAGAGTGCTTTGATATTAGCCATACGATGGGGCAACAAACTGTTGCCTCTAATGTTGTGTTTGATCAAAACGGTCCTTTAAAAAGTGATTACAGGCGTTATAACGTCCATGGCATTACTCCGGGCGATGATTATGCGGCTATGGCTTTTGCCCTGAATAAACGTTATTTGAATGCCAGCCTTGAAAAGATGCCTGATATTATTTTTATTGATGGTGGTAAAGGGCAGTTGGCAGAAGCAGAACAATTTTTTGCTGAATTAAAGCTTGAGAAAACCCCTTTGCTTGTAGGTGTGGCAAAAGGGGAGTCGCGTAAGCCAGGATTAGAGACTTTAATTTTAGCGGGTAGTCATCAACTGATCTCTTTACCTGCGACTTCTCCCGCTTTACATTTAGTGCAACATATTAGAGATGAGTCGCATCGATTTGCTATTGCAGGCCATAGAGCTAAGCGTCAAAAGGTTAGTAAAAAATCAGCATTAGAATCAATTGAAGGTATTGGCGCTAAGAAAAGGCAAGCCCTATTAAAGTATTTAGGGGGGATGCAAGAGGTGTTAGCAGCCGACATTGAAACCTTAACTAAAGTTCCAGGTATTAGTAAGGTACTGGCTCAAAATATTTATGATGCTCTGCATGACAATTGAGTTGTAATCTGTGTAAAATGATATTTTTAAGTACTATAAAAATAAAAGTAGATTATGTGGACTATTCCCAATCAAGTTACCTTATTTAGAATTATATTAATCCCTGTTTTTGTTTTGGTTTTTTACCTTCCTATTTCTTGGAGTCATTTTGGTGCTTTTGTTGTTTTTTGGTTTGCAGCTGTAAGTGATGCCGTAGATGGTTACTTAGCACGACGCTTAAATCAGTCTTCAGCTTTTGGGGCATTTATTGATCCTGTAGCTGATAAGTTAATGGTTGTTTGTGCGCTTGCTATGTTAATCGAAGATTATAATGTGTGGTATATCACCATATCTGCCGCTTTAATGATTTCACGTGAAATATTTATTAGTGCGTTACGTGAATTTATGTCTTCTCGTGGGAAAAGAGATGTAATTGCGGTGTCTAATTCAGGTAAATATAAAACTGCTGCGCAAATGTTGGGCATTATGGGACTTATTTGGCAACCGACTTATGATATTCCTTTAATTTTGTTCGATATTCCTCAAGAATTTTTCATGTTTTTAACTTATAGCTTTTATTCTATAGCAACAATTTTAACTTTTACGTCTATGTTGAGTTATTTTAAAGCCGCTTGGCCAGAGCTAAAAGCTAAATAATAACCATATTTTGTAAGGTATTAGCTAAAAAAACACCATTTAAGCTGCTTTTTGAGCACTTGAAATAAATTTAAGATTAAAGTGTTGACTCATCATAATATCAATGTAAAATGCGTTTCCAGTTGACAGGGAGTCAGCAGATGAAGCGGCTGTAGCTCAGTTGGTAGAGCATCACGTTGCCAACGTGAATGTCACGAGTTCGAGTCTCGTTAGCCGCTCCAATTTCTCTTAAGAGAATAAATAAGGAAATACCACTCAACTCGTAGTGAATGATTTGGCGGGTTGGCAGAATGGCTATGCAGCGGATTGCAAATCCGTGGACCTCGGTTCGACTCCGGGACCCGCCTCCATAATGCCCGGGTGGTGGAATTGGTAGACACAAGGGATTTAAAATCCCTCGCTCATAGAGCGTGACGGTTCAAGTCCGTCTCCGGGTACCATTTCATTATTGCAGGTTGGGTAAAAGACTACATATTGGCATATGTAGGAGTTAAAAAGTAAAAGATGTAGCGCGGCTGTAGCTCAGTTGGTAGAGCATCACGTTGCCAACGTGAATGTCACGAGTTCGAGTCTCGTTAGCCGCTCCAATCTTTTACACAATATTATAAGTTTACTTATGATGTGAAGCGGCTGTAGCTCAGTTGGTAGAGCATCACGTTGCCAACGTGAATGTCACGAGTTCGAGTCTCGTTAGCCGCTCCAATTTTCATCTTATGATGGAGTAGGGAACCAATCTCTACTATAAAAAATGCTTTTCCCGATGCCCGGGTGGTGGAATTGGTAGACACAAGGGATTTAAAATCCCTCGCTCATAGAGCGTGACGGTTCAAGTCCGTCTCCGGGTACCATCTTCATTTCTTTGAAGTGTAAAAATACTATTTTAGTTGAAGTTTATATTAATAAATTTAGTTTTATTTAATATAAGTAGGGAACCAATCCCTACTATAAAAAATGCTTTTCCCGATGCCCGGGTGGTGGAATTGGTAGACACAAGGGATTTAAAATCCCTCGCTCATAGAGCGTGACGGTTCAAGTCCGTCTCCGGGTACCATCTTTAAAGTTTATCTTCTTAGTTTTCGCTGAAACCTGCATCTTTAATGATAACGGGTATATAACACTTACCTATATCATTTTTTACTTCAAAAATTTATTACTCTCTTTATTTATAAAATAATTTTTTTATTCTAATTACCTACCTCAACACTTTATCTTCATTAGCCTGTTTTATACCAAGTCCATTAAGTTTTTTCCCACTCAGCGAGAGTTAAAAGGCTTAGAGGCAAGGCATTGATTGAAGAGAATGGTTATTCCCTTGTCAAAATCAATAACGCCGCATATAAGCCTTTTAAACTCGCCCTTGGGAGCTCATTAGCAAACTTATAACGGCACAAAATTAGTGAAATATAGAATAACTATGTTTAAATAATTTTGCTTGTTTTAAGCTCGCTAATGTAGCTCTGAGTTGAGAACAAACTTAATGGAATTGGTATTAGCTTTTTTTAAAATCGTTACTTCCTGAATACAACTGTTGCTCGTAATTGATACTTTACGTAACTTTACATATAAGACCTATCAAAACATATGATGTTTGTTGTAGCATTACAAAAGACAAAAATAGTACGTAAATTAACCCTGTTTAAATAGGGAGGCTATGACGGAGTCAATTTTTGTACGCCAAAAAAATACAATAATAACGAGGAAAATAATAATGAAACAACATTTTGTATATAAAGATACTTTAAAAGCCGCCTGTCTTGTAGTTGGGATTGCTTTAAGTGGTTCTGCCTCTGCGGGTCTTATAAATAATAACTTTCAAACTGAGCTGAGTGGTTGGAGTGCTGATTACCATTATTATGATATAGCTAATGATACGGAGCACTTTTTTGAACCTGTAACTGATTTTGGAAATTTCACGAACAATTTTGTAACAGGTGTGAACAGTGTAACCCTTAATACTTCAACTGACGGCATCAATGATTATTTTGGTTTTTACCTTTTTCAAAAGTTTGTAGTTGATCAAAGTTCGTTCGAGCTTTCATTAGATTTTGATGCGAGTGCTGATTTTGCAACTGTGACTTTAATTGATGACAATGATGATGTTCTTCATGATTTTATGACCGGCGGTTCAAGCGTTGATATCAGTAGTTTTGCTAATTCTACTGTGTCGTTACAGTTTGGTATTGAAGATTTTGATTTTATTTATGATGATTATTTAACTATTTCTAATATTTCTATTAGTGAAAAATCTTTATCTGTTCCTGAACCTTCCACCTTTGCGATATTTGCATTATCTCTTCTAGCCTTTGGTCGTCGTTTACAAACGCGCAAGTAAATCTTGTATCTCACTCCCGTTTGTTTGTGGCCATATAAATTATTTTTATAGGCTGTGGTTTAAAATTTTTGGAGAATAAAAATGGTTAATACCAATTTATCCCGTGTTTTTTTAAATAAAGTAAAAAATGTACAACGAAGCTTTACTTCATTATTGATTATTGCTTTTACTTGCCAATTATCATTTAACGTACTGGCTGAAGAAGAGGGAACTTGGGTTGCAGTTGATGAAGCTTCTGTAGAACAAAGTAGCCGTTACACTAAGCGTGGTGTCGGTTATTACACCTATAACGACCTTGTAATTTCAGATCAAGCTCAGTCTGAGTTGTCTGATAAATTAAGGTTAGTGATCACGAGTAATAGTCATGATGTTATTAATACATCGGGTATTGATACAAATGGTTTCCCTTATTTAGATGTCGCTTCTGTAAATGAGAGTACTCAGGTTTTCTTTGCCGCAAAACGTGCTGCATTTTCTTACACTGCTGAATTACAACAATTTGTTGTTGATGCAACACAAGCACCTGAAAATTTGTTGTTAGTTGAAAACATGGCACCAAGTGCACATTGGGATAATACTGTATTAGCTAATGTGGTTAATGGTGATGAGTCTCAAGAGGCTGTTGCTACTTTAGTGGGAGCTGCGAATAGTAATGTTTATATTATTTTTGATATTGTAGAAAGTAATAACCTTGTTTTTAGTTTTTCACAAGATGCTGCTTCTACTAACAAAGTGACAAGCTGGGAAGTTGCTCATCGAACAGAAAGTGGTTGGGTTGTGCTCAAAACGTGGGGTGATGCAACTCCGGGTTTAAATACTTTTACAGCTAATGCCAATGTTTCAGCAAATAAAATTCGTTTTAGATTTCGTACAACTGCGGGTTCTAATTTAGCGGTTAATCAATTGTCTGTAGTTAGTCAGCCTGTTGTGGTTGATCCAACTCCTGATCCTACACCAACGCCAGGTGACCCAATTCTTGATACCGATTTAACAGGATATACGGGTTACACTGATGAGCATGGAGTAACAACCGTTGATGTTGGTTATTTTGAAAATAAAGTATTTGATGAAACTCCTGATGAATTAATTGCTGAAGCTGTTTTTGCTGATACTGTAAATGATACCGCTCGTTTAAAAACGGCGTTAAACAAAGCAAGAAGAGAAGTTGATGGCGGCGTAGTTAGATTACTTGCTAATCCAAATGGTCAGAATCGTTTTAGTTTATCTCATATCGCTGTTCCTTCTAATACTCGTATTGAAGTTGAGCCGGGTGTTGTTTTAGAAATGCGTGGTACTATCAAAGAAGATCTTTACCCAACCAGTAAGAACGACGCTAAAAATAAAAACAAACCGAATAGACAATTTTTATTCTCGTTTGGCCGTAGTAATGGCCCAGGTAACTTATTAGCTGAGCGCATAGAGAATGTTGAAGTAAGATCTATGGTACCGGGTGAAAAGTTCACGATTGATGCTATGACTAATATGCCACACGACTATGGTTACATGAATGGTGGTAATGGTAATGGCGTAGTTAATTTAACGCGTGCTATTCCTATTGGCCTATTTTATGTTAAAAACTTTGCTATTTCTGATATTAATATTGAAGACAATCATACTGAATCTGTAGCGGTACAAATGTTTGCTGATGCTGATTATAAAGATGGTTCTTACACCTATCGTTTTGGTCCTACACCTCTTTATTTAGAAGATCGTTACGTTAGAAATCCTGAAGGAAGCCCAAGCTTAAATAGACCAATGAACCCTGTTAATATTCCGCTAGCAACTAACAGTAATGGTGACTTTATTAATGAATCGGGTGATATTATTCCTGATATGTTTGCGATTAAACGCAATCCTACTTATAGTCGTACTCCTGTAAAAGGTTCTATTAACAATATTAAAGCAACCCATTCTCATACGGGATACGGTGTTGTTCAGGTTTATGGTGGTGATTGGATTGAAATAGATAATATTGAAGCCTTTAACGGTATAGGTGTTCGCCTTGAAGCTGGTAATGGTACAGATAATGATAATTTTAATCGTTCAGGCCCTTATTATTCATCAATGAACAAAATTAAGATTTCTAATATTAAAGTCACCAATGGTTTTACGGGCGTTTGGTTAAAACCTCACTCTAAAATTATGAAAGACATTACCGTTGAAAACATTGAAGCGATTGATAGTGGAACAGCATTACTTGTTGGTAAAGGCTCGTTTGCTTGTAAAACAAGTTGTCGTGATTTAACGCGTGGTCGTATTAATAATTTAGTGATTAAAGGTGATATATCGTTAACGCAAACTGTTTTTGATGCGCCTGTTGCTGAAGTAGGTAACAACATTACTTATTTGATCACTGATGCAAACCGTGAATATTTAGCTAATTTATATGGTAAAACAACAGATCAACTTACTCGTAATGACCTACAACAGAAAACTATCACGGGTACTCAAACACCTGAGCAATTAGCGTTATTGACACCTAATGACTTTGATAATCCATCGGGAACTCGTTGGTATAAAATATTCCCAACAGCACCTGTATTAGCGTTATCCATGCTATCTGAAACCGAGGTAGGAAATCAGTCAGCTAAAGAGGGCTTTTATCCAGCTGATTTTTCTAAAGCTAATATTCGATCTATTGGTTTACCTGATTCAGACACGTTAATTTTATATCGTGGTGATATGCGTAATCCTAATGGTACGCCTGCAACAGATTTTATTAATAAGTAATCCGGTTAAGTAAAATAAAAAACAGTTTATGTGTTATTGAATTAGCGTAAATCTGTAAAAAGGGAAAGCAAAAGCTTTCCTTTTTTTTGCCTCTAATTTTTAGGACTATTAGCTTGTATTAGGCAGTCATATTGCGACTAGCGTTATACTTTGTGTTTTAAAGCAATATCATCTTTCCATAGTTCAACTAAAAAATCGATGAATATAGGAATGATGTTTTGTTGAAAATTACAAGATAAATACACTTCCTATAAATTATTGCACCGAGTGTTACTAGTTTATCGTTACCAACTTTCCTGAGGGATATAAGGACGAGGCTATTGCTCAGGGTGAAGCATTAAACGTATTTAGAAATACAAGTTACAACGTTGATTGGATATTTATAAGTCGTGCTGCTGTAATTTATCCGGGAGAAAGTGAAGGGGCTTACAGAATAGCTGCTAACTAACGAATAAGTCGAGAGTAAGATATCTATAAATCTTTTCCATAAAAATATTGATACGTTTATTTCTTCTGTTACGAGTGTGGTTAATATTGCTTATAATTGGCATGGTGATTATTTAAGACAGCGTTTTGCAGAAGAAGAATTACCTGATCATGTTGCGGCTTACGGTCAATACGACTTCAGTGCTTCTTACGCAGTGAACGATATGTGGACTTTAACTTCGTCTGTTATTAATTTAACTGACGAGCATGACTACCATTATGCTGATGTGAAAGAACGTATGAACTTAGTTTCATATTCGGGGCGTCGCTTTAATGTAGGCGTTCGCGCTAAGTTTTAATTAATACTTCATCTAGTATATAAAATACGGATAACTTGTTTTGAGTTATCCGTATTTTTACCTTTAAGCTTATCGATTTGTTATACTTTTGTTTTTAATACAATAATACTCGTTTAAGTGTTTTATAGGTAAACGAGTATCTTAATAAGCTCATCATGTATGCAATGTAAAAATCTGATTAAATACTTAGATCAGTATACTGAAAAGAATGTTCTCCAGTTTGGGGGGCATTTAGTGGATTCTCTTTCACATAATGTGAACTTTGCACACGTTGTTGTTATACCTGCTTATAAAGAGTCGTCAAACTTTGTAGCACGACTTCTATCTGTTCCTCTTACGGTTCCTGTTTTATATATTATTGTTATCAACCAGCCAGATAATGATTTTGATAGTTCCCTACAAACCAATTTATCTCGTTTTATAAAAAACTCAGGTACTTCAATTTTTAAAGAAGGGGATCTCGATCTAATTGTTGCAAACGAACACACTTATTTTTTAATTGTTGATGCTTTTACTCAACCTTTGCCTGTAGAACAAGGCGTAGGTTTAGCGAGAAAAATAGGGGCAGACTATGCGTTATTTTTAATTAATGAGAATAAAGTATTGTCTGATTGGATCCATTCAACGGATGCTGATGCGCATTTACCTAATGATTACTTTGAAGCAACAAGTGCTTTATCAAAGCAAAAAAAACACAATCAAACCGTTGCTGTAAGTTATAACTTCACTCATGTTGATGAAAATATTGAATTACAGCAAGCGAATAAATTATACGAAACGGCATTAAGGTATTATGTTGCTGGCTTGAGTTATGCGGGATCTGATTATGATTTTTTTACTATAGGCAGTGTTATCGCTTTTAAAGCAAAAGAATACGCTATGGTTAGAGGCTTTCCAAAACGCAGTGCGGGTGAAGATTTCTATTTGTTAAATAAACTGGCCAAATTAGGTAAAGTTGAATTTTTAAAAGATACCGTAGTAACGATTGAAGCAAGAGTGTCTGACCGTGTTCCTTTTGGTACTGGCCCGTCTGTTGCGAATATATTGCAGTTGAAACAAGACAATAAACCTTATTGTTATTATCATCCGCAAGTATTTGATGAGTTAAAAAACTGTATCAGTCATTTTGCTATTTTGTGGGAAAGTCGATTATATTTTGACGATTGGTTAAGTGCTTTATCTAAAGAAAGCCGACAGGCCTTACAAGATATTAAATTAGCATCGTTTGTTGATAAGCAAAAAAACAATAATCAAATACAGTTTAATAAACAGTTAACTGTGTGGTTTGATGCCTTTAAAACGTTAAAATTTATTCATAGCTTACGTGAACAAAAATATACTGACATTCCATTACAGCAAGCTATTGAAACGGCTAATTTTACTTTTGATGAAGATAAATAAAAACAGATTAACAACTAAAAATATTAGGTATTAATCTGTTGTTCTGAATTTTTAGACGGTATTTTTTAAGCTGTTTTTTAATGAGTGAAGTTAAGAACTACAGGATAACATTGAGCAACCCACTTTGTTTTTTGCCCAATCAGGACGTTTACCTGCGTATTGCTCAAACTCAGGTTGTTCATCATAAGGATTTTTAAGCAGGGCATGTAACTGTTTGATTTCGCTAAAGTCACCATTTTCTGCTTTATCTATCGCTTGTTGAGATAAGTAATTTCTTAACACAAACTTAGGGTTTACCTGGTTCATTTTTATTGCACGTGTTGTGTTATCGTAATTTTCGGCAGCAAATCTTTCTTGGTATTGGTTCATCCATAGTGCAAGCTTTTCTATATAAGCATCTGTTACTTGGTTTATATCGTAATAACAGGGTGTGAAGTGCTTTATTAATTTGTCTTTTGTTAGTGTGTTGATATTGGCATCTTTAAAATTGTAAGAAGCGAGTAAGCGATAGAAAATAGTCATATCTGTTTCTATTTCGCTTAATAAAGCTTCTAAATTTTTACATAAGGTTATGTCTGTTTCTTTAGTTTGTTGTTCAGGTTGAGGTAACGTTGACGTTAATCCTAATTTTTGCATCATCATTTCATACCACTTCTTTGCATACATGGCGCTGTAGCTTTCTACTTTAGTTTGTAGTTCTTCAGTACTCCCTACAAGTGGAATAATAGCATTCGCTAATTGGCATAAATTCCATAAACTTACATCGGCTTGCGCGCCAAAACGGTAGCGTCTGTTTTGGCTGTCGGTTGTATTGGGGGTCCAACTTAAGTCGAAGTTATCTATCCATCCGTATGGACCAAAATCTATGGTTTCTCCAATAAGTGACATGTTGTCGGTATTCATTACGCCATGAACAAAGCCAACTCTCATCCAGTGCACAACCAAGTCACAGGTTGTGTCACAAATTTGATCAAACCAAGCGAGGTAAACGTCTTTGTCGATAACGGGCTCTTTACCTTGCTCTATGTTTTGCGCAAGCAAAGTAGGGAAGTCGTGCGTAATACTGTAATTAACTAATTGCGTTAATAACTCAAGGTCGCGTCGCATTGCAGGTAACTGAATTGAACCAAATCTCATAAACGATGGCGATACTCTGCAAACTACAGCGCCGAGTTCAGGCTTAGCATTTCCGTCGTACATAATGTCTCTAACAACGTGTTCTCCTGTTAAACATAAACTTAATGCGCGCGTTGTTGGAATGCCAAGATGGTACATAGCTTCAGAGCATAAAAACTCTCTTACTGATGAACGTAAAACGGCAAAACCATCAGCAGTTCTTGAATAAGGGGTAGGGCCAGAACCTTTTAATTGCAGAGTTTGAGAACCATGTTTTTCGGTAATAACTTCACCTAAGTTAATCGCTCTACCATCACCTAACTGTCCAGCCCAGTTACCAAACTGAAAACCGCCATAACACATAGCATAAGGTTCCATGCCTTCGATTAATTGATTACCTGTAAAGATTTGTTCAAAGTCTTCTGAATTAATGAATTCGTTAGTAAAGTTAAACAATTCAGCGACTTCTGTTGCTACTATAATGGTTTTTGGCTGTTTTACGTTTATTGGCATTGCTTGAGAATATGCCGCATGTTCAACTTGTCGAGGATAAGTCTCTTCAATAGGATCACAAGGTAGATTATTTCGAAAGGTATTATTGAAGTTTAAATTAAGTTTTTGCACAATATCACTTTATAGCATTGCTTTTGTATTGGTAATGATAACTGATAGCTGGCTTTGCATAAAAGGATCTTTATTTATTTGTTTAGCGTTTTAGCCTATACAGTTTATGCTATAGGTTGTTGGCATCACATTTTAAGGTAATTATTTTGCTTGGATATATTCAAAAAAGTTCATTAACGCACACTTATTTTGGTCCTCAAGGTTTTCAGTTGTTTAGCTCAGAAGAAGAGCAGAGGACAGCACAAAGAAAGTTTACTGATGATCCCTCATGGAATAATGCTTGGTTTGTTGTTGGAATGGACACTGAATTAGGTGATCCTTATTTAATCAATAAAAGTAGTGATGACGCAGTTATTTATACGGGGGTTTTTAATGGCAATACTTGGGAACTAGTACCTGTAGCTGAAACTATATATGCCTTTATTGAATGTTTAACACTGCTGAGAACTGCAAGTGCGCAAACGTCTGAAGTATTTGTACCTGATGATTCAACCTTAACCGACCAAGACATTTTGAAAGATTTAAAACAGCAATTAATTGAAATATCTAAATGTGAGGTATTTTGGCAGCAATTTTTTGTTTGCTATCTAGATTGGCTAACAGAGTAATTTTCTAATAATTAGCGCTATCCCTTAGTTTCTTGTTATACATTCATTGACTTCACTCTTGAAGGATTATATTCTTTAGCAATGTAAGCGCTTTCATTTTTAGTTGGTGGCGCTATTTTTACTTTATAATGAGCCTAGGAATTATAATGAATTCAAAAGCTTTAGCCGAGCAAAAACTATCATTAAAAGAAAAACTTGGTTATGCATGTGGGGATGTCGCTAGTAACTTTTATTGGCGTGTTTTTGATGTGTTTTTATTTATATTTTATACCGATGTTTTTGGTATTCCTGCAGCAGCCGTAGGTACTATGATGTTGGTGACTCGTTTAGTGGATGCATTTTCAGATCCTTTTATGGGAGCATTAGCCGATAGAACACAAACTAAATACGGTAAGTTTAGACCTTATTTACTTTGGGGGATTTTACCTTTAGCGGCCGCAGGGGTGTTAACTTTCACCGTTCCAGACTTAGACGAAAGCGGTAAAATTGTTTGGGCTTACGCGACTTATATTTTTATGATGCTGGCATATACCTTTATTAATGTGCCATATGGCGCTTTATTGGGTGTTGTAACCGGTAATACGCAAGAGCGAACTACGCTAACAAGTTTTAGGTTTATTGGAGCATTTTCTGGTGGTAGTTTAGTTGCTTTTTTAACGCCTGAGTTGGTGAGCTATTTAGGTAATGGTGATGAAACTACCGGTTGGCAATTAACCATGGGGCTATATGGTATTTTGGCAGCTATGCTATTTTCTTTTTCTTTTTATTCAACGAAAGAACGAATAGCACCTCCAGCTAATCAAAAAACACCGGTTATACAAGATTTAAAAGACCTAACAAAAAATAAGCCGTGGATCGTATTATTTTGTCTGGCGCTGATTATTATGATGACAATTTCACTTAGAGGAAGTACAGGTACTTTTTACTTTAAGTATTTTGTTGGGCGAGAAGATTTAATTGGCAGTTTCTCTCTTGCTTATATGCTTTCGTTAGCGGTTGGTGCGGCATCTACGCCTTTATTAACTAAGTTTTTTGATAAAAAATCTCTTCTGACTTTACTTATGATGATTGTGGCCATTTTATCGGTTGGTTTTTATTTTGTGCCAAAAGATCATATTCAATTAATGTTTACTCTTCAGATACTTATTGGTTTAGCGCTCGGACCTAAATCACCTCTGGTTTTTTCAATGTACGCAGATACAGCTGATTATTCACAATGGAAAACAGGGCGAAGAGCAACGGCCATGATTTTTTCTGCTGCTGCTTTTGCACAAAAGTTAGGAGGAGCAATAGCTGGTGCCATGATAGGTTGGATTTTAGCATCTATGGGCTATATCGCCAATCAAGCCCAAACGGGTGCATCGGAACAGGGTATTGTTTTATTGATGACCTTGATCCCTGGAGTTATCGCTATTGTTGCCGTAGTTGCTATTCGTTTCTATCCCTTAACTGACGAACAACAAAAACAAATTCAACACGACTTATCAAATCAAATATCAGCAGGGAAATAATTAATGTCAGATCGTAAAACCTATTCATTTGCTCATGATGGCCAAAGCATTACTTTACATAGTCCAACCAAGTTACCTAATGCCAGTGGTTTTTTATGGAATAGCCAAATGATGATAAACATGAATTGTAGAGGTTATGCCATATCGCAATTCATGCAACCTGAACCTGCTAAATACTCGTATGCCCCTAACATGGAAGCTAAAACCTTTATGCAACCCGAGCATGCGTATTTTTCTCATCATCCCGGGCGTTTTTTTTATATTAAAGACGAAGATACAGGTGAGATTTTTTCAGCACCTTACGAACCGGTAAGAGCTTCGTTAGACACATTTGATTTTGTATTGAATAAACACAACATTAACTGGGTCATTAGAAAGCTAGATATTGAAGTGCAATTGTCTTTAAGTTTAACGGTAGATAAACCGATTGAATTATGGACGGTAGCGATTAAAAACTTAAGTGATCGAGCGCGTAATATTAGCGTATATCCGTATTTTTCTATCGGTTATATGTCGTGGCTTAATCAGTCAGCTGTGTTTGATTCATCTTTAAATGCTATTGTTGCGACTTGTGTTACGCCATATCAAAAAGTTGAAGACTATCCAAAGCTGAAAGAATTTAAAGACAAAACCTTTTTAATAGTAAACCGTAAACCTATAAGTTGGACGGCTAATCAAAAAGTATTCGAAGGTGAAGGCGGGTTACATAACCCTAGTGCTTTAGCTAATCAATACTTAGCTAAAGAAGAGGCTATATATGAAACGCCTGTTGCGGTACTTCAATATCAATTTAATTTAGCGCCTCAAATATCTGAGTCATTAAAACTTATTTTTGGTGCTGCTAAAACAAATGATGATATTGCTGCGATAAAAGAATACTTTTTTACGACTAGGCAAGAGAACCGTATAGAAGATGGCTTTACTGATGAACTAAAGCAGTATGAAAATTATGTAAATAGCGGTAAAAGTAATATCAACATAGCATCACCAGATGCTGAATTTAATCATGTAATAAATCATTGGTTACCCAGACAAGTGTTTTATCATGGTGATGTAAACCGATTATCTACAGATCCCCAAACTCGTAATTATCTGCAAGACAATATGGGCATGAGCTACATAAACGCGTCGTTAACTAAACAGTCGTTTATTACCTCGTTATCACAACAGCTATCAAGTGGTGTGATGCCTGATGGCATTTTGCTGCACCCAGATGCGGAGTTAAAATATATTAATCAGGTTCCTCATACCGATCATTGTGTGTGGTTACCTATTTGTTTGTCAGTGTACCTATCTGAAACGAATGACCAAAGTTTGTTGAGCCAACAAATACCTTTTATTGATTCAGCTAAAACTCAAAGTGTTAAACAACATATCGATTTAGCTATGGAGTCGTTAATTGCTGCTAGAGATCACCGAGGTTTAAGTTTTATTGAGCAAGGCGATTGGTGTGATCCTATGAACATGGTAGGACACAAAGGTAAAGGTGTGTCAGCATGGCTTTCTTTAGCAACCGCTTATGCATTAAATACATGGGCTGACTTATGTGAAATTTACACGAATGACCATGATGAAGTTGATTACTATAGAAAAACAGCTATCGAAATTAATGAAGCTGTTAATTTAAACCTATGGGATGGAAAATGGTATGGCAGAGGCATAACAGACGATAATGTTGTGTTTGGTATTAAAAAGGATGTGGAAGGGCGTATTTATTTAAACCCGCAATCTTGGTCTATTTTAAGTGGTGCAGCAAATAAAGATAAAATTTGCTGCATGTTAGATGAAGTAAAACAACAACTTTCAACCCCTTTTGGTGACATGATGCTAGCGCCGAGTTATACCAAAATGCGTGACGATGTAGGTCGTTTAACGCAAAAGCATCCTGGTGTTTCTGAAAATGGGGCGGTTTATAACCATGCTGCTATTTTTTATGCATATAGTTTGTATATCATCAATAAGAGTGATGAAGCTTTTAGTATCCTTAAAAAGATGATCCCATCGTTAGATGATGTAGAAAAGCGCGGCCAATTACCTAATTTTATTCCTAATTACTATCGTGGTGCTTACAAACAATTTCCAGATCAAGCTGGGCGCTCAAGCCAGCTGTTTAATACAGGTACAGTGGCATGGTTTCAACGATGTATTGTTGAGGGATTATGTGGTTTGAAAGGCGTAAAAGGGGAGTTGGTTATTCATCCTCAATTACCTAGCCATTGGAATGAAATGGAAATTACGCGTTCATATTTAGGCGCACAATTCAACGTTAAAATTGTAAGAAAAGACATAAATAAAATGCGTATTAAATTAGATGGCGAAAAGTTACCGAATAATATAATTTCAAATATCAAGCAAGGTAAGTGTTATGAGCTTAACATTAGTATTCCTTTAAAAAATAGCGATAACGGGTTATGAAGTTTATGAAAAATTCTACAAACATAAACTCATTACAGTTCATTATTGTAATGGGAGTGAGTGGCTCTGGTAAATCGAGTATTGCAGAAAAAATTGCAGATAAATTAGGGTACTTATTTGTAGAGGCTGACGATTTTCATTCAGAAGAATCAAAAAAATGGATGGCTTTAGGAAAACCTTTAACTAATGAAATGCGAGAACCTTGGGTTATTTCTGTTCAACAATACATAAAAAAACAATTAGCTAATAATGTTTCATGTGTACTCTCTTACTCAGGTTTAATCAAATCTCATCGAGATATCTTTAGGCAATTACAGATCAATATACAATTTTTGTTTTTAGATGGTTCAGAGGACCTGATTAAAGGCAGATTGAATAAAAGACAAAATCATTTTTTTAACCCCTTGTTATTACATAGTCAATTTATTGCTTTGGAGCGTCCATTATCCAATGAATTAGATATAAAAATCATTGATATATCAGGAAACTTCGAACATGTTTACGAAAAATGCATGGAAACCTTGGATTGATTAAAGTGTTTTTAATTAATTATTTAATGGTAACGCGATACGTTAAAGTTGTCGTTTTATGTATTGTTAATTAAGTTTGTACGTGAGGTTGTTTATTGTTTAAGTAGAAGTGAAAATAAAATGGAGTTGAGTAGAAAATATACAAATAGTGGGGGGTAGCCTATACTAAATTTATGTTTTTAATATCGTGAGTCATTATCATGAAAAGACATTCCATATCATTTAATGCTATTTTTCTTTCACTTTTATTGCTGTCTGGTTGTGAAAGTATCACTAATGCTTACCAACAAAATATTAAGAATCCAAACAAGCTGTATTTAGATCAAGCTTATCCTGAGGCGATTAATTTTCAAATAGAAACAGAAGAAGAGCTGTTTGCCATTGACGAAGAAATGGAGAACATGGTTAAACATGTTTTAAAGCCAGAACGTGACCATGAGAAAAGAGCTCGTCTGTTATTAGAATATATTTTTTCATCTAATCATATTGCTATGTCTTATGAGAACGACGCAAATGTAACAGCGATAGACGCTTTTCATGGTAAAAAAGCAAACTGTATGTCGTTAACTATTATGGCTTATGCTTTAGCGACAAAAGCGGGTATGAAGTTAAAGTTTCAAGATATTCAAGTACCTGAATACTGGATGAGAAAAGGAACACATCAATTATTGATGGGCCATGTAAACTTACTAATAAATAAACCTTCTTACCGCTTTGGTGATCAAGTTTGGTCAAAAGAAATTTTACAGATTGATTTTGATCCCGGCGCAGCTAAATCACATTTTGACCGAAAAATCGTCAGTAAAAAAACGATAGTCGCCATGTTTTATAATAATAAAGGTGCAGAAGCGCTTGTGCGTTCTGAATACGACTTAGCTTATGCTTATTTTAAAGCCGCAACTCAGGTTGATCCTTTATTTTATAGTGGCTGGGGTAATTTAGGTGTTTTATATAAAATGAATCATCATTACGACTTGGCAGTGAATGCTTATAAATATGCATTAAGTTTGAGCCCTGATGATTTAACTTCTTTAGAAAACCTCGCATTATTGTTTAAACGATTAGATCGCAAACACGAAGCGTTAAATATACAAAATAAGTTACATACTAAACGTTTAAATAATCCTCATTATCACGCCTTACTGTCAAATGAAGCGAATTATAATGGTGATCACTTATCAGCAATTACTCACCTAAAAAAAGCCATCAGACTAGAATCAAGATTTCATGAATTTTATTACAATTTAGCTAAACTTTATTTAAAAACTGAACAATATGATTTAGCTAAGTCTTCGATGAAAAAAGCCCTTAAATACAATAAAAATATTCATACTGAACGTGAATACAATAGAAAGTTAAATTTTTTGAATCAGGCTTCAATCAGATACTAATCTAAACAACCTGAACTCGGTTTAATAAATGCTTCTCTAGTAGTTGTTTTTCCTAACTTCTGCGTTAAATTTACTTGTAATAGAGGAGTATTGACGCGAAATTTACCTTGAATTAAGAACAACTAGCAAGTTAGAAGGCGTGGTAAGGTTATTTTTTATATTTCAACTTGTTAAATGTCTCTCAAGGCGATTTCAGGTTAAATAATATTGGAATAAGCCATTAATTTATTTGTTCCTTTTTTGTGTATTCATTTTATTGTAAAAGTCGTATCGTCTCTTTTCAATAAATTGGGTTTTATACTATAGTATTGACCTTTAAACTTAATTATTTCGATCTTTTAATTCAAAACCTAACCATTTGGTAAAGAAATGGTTATAATGCTGAATAATTATCAAGATACCAAGAGGCATGAATACCCATGGAAAAAAAATTTATCACCGCCCAAGAACTTTTAGAAGATTCTTTTAGGCTTGCCGCTAAAGTTTATGAAGATGGTTTTAGACCTCAGTTTATAGTAGGAATATGGCGTGGCGGCGCACCTATTGGTATTGCAGTGCAAGAGTATTTTGATTTTAAAAAAGTTGAAACTGATCATATTGCTGTGCGTACATCATCTTATTACGGCATCAATAAACAAAGTAAAGAAATTAAAGTTCATGGTCTTCATTACATTATTGAAAATGCAAACGCTGACGATGGATTACTTATTGTAGATGATGTGTTTGATTCTGGCCGTAGTATCGATGCTTTAATCAAACAATTAAAAAAACTTAGCCGTAACAATATGCCAACAGACGTAAGAGTGGCTTGTCCTTGGTTTAAACCTAAAAATAATAAAGTGGATATTGTTCCTGACTACTATGTACACGAGTCGGATGAATGGTTAGTTTTTCCACACGAGCTTTCTGGGTTAACTGAAGAAGAACTTCTTAACGGCAAAAGTGATTTAGCGAATATTGCACATCTTTTAAAATAAAATGCATATAATGATGATAGCTAAGGCTGTTTAGCTATCATCTATTATTCGATTGTTTATCATAAAACCTTAATCTTCTTCTTTTATCCTTTTATTCATTATTTATACTTAACAAGTAGTAATACGTCTCTCTTATGAAAAACTTATTCTTAGTTTCTATTGTTTGTGCACTTATATTTATTGGTTATTTATTTGTTACTGATTCGCACAAAACACCTATAAAACATTCGTTTACACCTACCATATTGTTGTCGATTGATGGTTTTTCAAATGATTATTTACAACGCTTCAAACCAAAAAATATATTAATGCTAGCTGAAGGTGGCGTTAAAGCTAAGTCGTTAACTCCTGTATTTCCAAGTAAAACTTTTCCTAATCATATATCTATTGTTACGGGTAATTACCCCGCAACTCATGGAGTTATTCATAACAGTTTTTATAATAGGGCGTTAGATAAAAATTATAAATTAGGTTTAGGTAAAGAGGATCCTAATTGGCTACGCAGTCCTACGTTATGGTCAATCGCAGAACAAAACGAGATTAAAACAGCTATTTATTTTTGGCCTGAATCAGAAATAAATACCACAGAATATAAACCTACTTATGTAAAACCTTATAAACATAATACGCCCAATGAACAACGTTTTAATCAAATTGTTGAATGGTTAAAAATGCCTGTAAATGAACGTCCATCTTTAGTATTAGGTTATTTTTCAACAATCGATAGCGCTGGACATGATTACGGTACGAGTTCACAGGAGCTGAAAAAAGCGATAGATGAGCTTGATTATCTATTAGGCCAATTTATTACTAATTTAAAACATAACTTGGATTATGAGGTAAATATTGTTTTAGTTTCAGATCATGGCATGACGAATATTTCGCCCAAGACAATATTATACAATCACCTGTTTGAAGGGATGGGAGATGTTCGTATTGTTGATGGACAAACTCAATTATTTATTTACCTACCTGAAGTCGATAAAACTAAAGAAGCTACATTGGTTAGCACCATAAAAAGTAGGCTAACACCTTTAGAAAAAGCATCAGTTAATGTTTACGATTTTGTTAACTATCCAAAACATTGGCATTTTAATACCCGATCATCGGTAATGCCTAACGTGGTGTTAGAAGTATTGCCACCGTACGTTTTTGGTAAACCTAGAGAAAAAGGTAATGCTACCCATGGTTATAATCCAAAATTAACCTCAGAGCTTGATGCCATTTTTATTGCTAATGGCCCTAGTTTTAAAAAAGGGTTGATTATAGAACCTTTTGAAAACATCTATGTATTTCCTATGATGCTTTCACTTTTGGGTTTAGAGCTTCCAGAAAATAATGATGCTGATAAAAATATTTTATTACCTATCTTTGAAGAGAACTCGGTTAAATTTAACTAATACATTGTTAATGTTAGTCATTTAGCTATAGAATGATATTATCTTAATTATTTTATTTTTAGATGCCATGCAAAGTACTTATATAGCTCGACAAGCAATATTTAATCGACAATCAAAAACTATTGGATATGAATTACTATTCAGAGATAGTCCTGATAATAAGTTTCCAGAAATAGATCTGGATGTCGCTACGTCAAAATTAATTATTCAAAATCACATACATGGAAGCATTCAAGCCATAAGCTTAGGAAAGCCTGCCTATATAAACTTTACTGAAAAAAGTTTAATTAACAAATACCCTTTAATGTTTGATAAAAGCTCGATTGTCATCGAACTTGTTGGGCATGACAAAGTGACGGAAAGGCTTGTTAAAATCATTAAATATTATTTTGATAAAGGCTATAAAATAGCACTAACAGAATATAACCTCAGTGATGAATGGGATGTGTTATTTCCTTATCTTTATCTACTAAAAGTTAACTTAGAAAATGTTAACCCTAAACAGTTGCCTGCCGTTGTAAAACGTTTAAGGCCTTTTAATGTAAAAATATCTGCTGAACGTGTTGAAAGTCGTTTTCAATATCTGTCGCTTATTGAAGTAGGATTTGATTACTACCAAGGTTTTTTTTATCACGAACCAGAAATTATTGAAGGTAAAGCACTAACGCCAATTAAAACTCAAATGTTAGAACTAATGAGTGAAACATTTAATTCCCCATTAGTTTATGAGCGCATAGCTGACATTATAAGCCATGATGTAAATTTGAGTGTTAGTTTACTTAAAATGGTAAACAATGTTGCTACAGGTACACGTGTTGAAATTACGTCTCTTAAACAAGCTACTGCCTATTTAGGTGAAGAAAAACTGAAGCAGTTTGTTTCAATACTTGCTCTATCTAAATTAACCACGGACAAAACAGATGAAATATCCAAACAAGCATTAATTACTGGTAAGCTAATGGCGTCTATCGCTTCTCATAGTAAGTTTGCTTCAGTACGTGATTATGCCTTTATTACAGGATTGCTAAGTTCTATTGAGGTGTTACTTGGCATGCCGATAAGCGACATCATCAAAACTATGCCGTTAGCTAAACCTATTGAAGACGCATTAATTAACCGTTCTGGTATATTAGGTGAATTATTAGATTTTACGATTCACTATATAACGGGGCAAGATAAAGATATTATTGAACAAATGCATACTTATGAGCTTAATAGTGAAACATTACATCAAGAGTTTATTGATGCTAGCTTATGGTGTCAGCAATTAGCGGGTTAATATTGTTATGAAAATGATGTATACCACTATCGGTACTAACAATATGAGTAAATCGGTTAAATTTTACGATGCTTTATTTGAATCAGTAAATATTGAAAAGTGGATACCCGATGGGAGAATTGTTGTTTACAAAGGTGATGGTTTTCTTTTTGGTATTGCAGAACCTTTTGACGAAAAACAAGCCAGCCCAGGTAATGGGGCTATGCTGGGCTTCATGATGGATTCAGTACCACAGATCGCTGAGTTTCATGATCTAGCGATTGAGTTAGGTGGTATATCAGAAGGTTTACCTGGCCCACGTTCTAAAGGTCCTGCTGCATATGTTAGAGATCTTGACGGAAATAAACTTTGCTTTTTTTGCATGGATTAGATCGCCTTTTATATTTTATATAGCATGAATATAAAGTGTGATTTCTATAACCTCTTAATTATTTTTAATATTCGAACATTCTTATTTTTTTCATTCTAGCAATCAAAAGGAATATTATTTGAAAAAAATTAAATTATCTCAAGATGAGAATCTTTCGATAAAAACTAGTTTTAGATTACTACCCCAAGAGTTTCAACAACTAGATTTATACATTTCAATCCCAGAAGAAATGGGCATTAGCGCAAGTACACTTACCGAAGAACAGTTTTTTTATAGTAGTATTTCATTCAGCAGTGCTTACTTTTCAGAAAATTTACACCTGCCTTTAGTACGCAGTCGATTTGTCAGTCAACAAAAGGGTGAACAAAGCGATTATCGTAGTAACTTAAACCTTTTTTCTTATCAATTACGTGTAGCTATAGAAACAGACATTAAACAAACGCTTAAAATTACAGACGTTGATGAGTTTTATGAAAGGGCTATTGAAGTTGCTAAGCAAACTGAGTCGCTACTTAAAAAATTAAGACGATATACACCACCAGATAAAAAGCTAAGTTCTTATTTTGAGAATATTGATAATTTTTTAAGTTGGAAAACAGAACAATCATTTTTAAGATTATTGTCTAAAAGCCCAAAATCTACAGAGCATGCAGAGCAAAAAAATAGGTTACTTGAGCTTTGTAAAAATGAATCTACTTACCGAATTGATAAAAAATATAACTCAACGGTAACGCTTGAAGATCCAAATCGAATCACCAATAAAATGCAATTATTGCAAAGGTTAGGCGAGTACGGGGTCGTGTTTTCAAAAAAAACTACTCATCTAAATGTAAATTTAAAGCGCTTAGTTCGTGGTTCAATAACCGCAGTTATCATGGCATTTGTTATGTATATTGTACTGAATGCGCGAACGGCTTTTACCGAAGTAACTATTGTATTAATTGCTTTTTTAGGCTTTATTTATGGTGTACGTGAAACCTTTAAAGATGAATTAACCAGTGCAATATGGAGAATGATTCAGAGAGGCAGGCCAAAATGGCGACATACTTTTTCTAACAGCTTAACTAAAGCAAAAGTGTCGTTTCAAACCGTATGGCTTGAATATATGAAAAATACCGATCTGCCTAAAGACGTAGATGATCTTTTTCAAAAAAGAAGACAACAAAATAAGTTAGATGCGCACCTTTTACACTTTAGATGTGATTCAAAAGTTACCGTTAAAGCTTTTTTACCTGGCTATGAAGAAATACAAAATCAAATTACTTTTAATTTAACGCCTTTTGTTCGTTATTTACGAAAAGGAGAAGGGCGTTTGTATAGTTTAGAAGGTAATAAAATATCAAGTGAGGGAGTCGAAAAACGCTATCAACTGAACATGGTATTAGTACAAGAAAGTAAGAAACAGCGTTATTTACAAAGAGTAAAAATAACAATGAATCGTTCAAAAATTATTAATATTGAAACAGTAGAATCAGAAGGGAGTCTTGCAGAAGTTGAATAAATTGTAGTGACTTATTCAATAACCATTGTGATAAATAGGCATATTATCATGTTTTATAGCTGGTAATTTACAAAAAATTAACATTATAATGTTAAAATACAGATATAATCTTTATATCACTATGAGATTTACCTATAAAATTAATCGTTAACTAGGCAGCTTCAATGAAAACATTATATAAATATATCGGTTTAGCTTTTTTATTTATCAGCTTAACAGCGTGCCAATCAGCCTATTATTCAGCAATGGAAAAAGTGGGTGTGCATAAACGCGATATTATGCTTGATCGAGTTGAAGGCGCTCAAACGGCTCAACAAGAAGCGCAAGAGCAATTTAAATCAGCACTTGACCAACTTTCAACACTTATTTCTTTTGATGGTGGCGACTTAGCTGAACAATACGAAATAACCGAGGAACAATATGAAGCTAGTAAAGCTGCCGCTGAAGAAGTTACAGGTAAAATAGAATCAATCGAAAGTGTTTCAGAAGCTCTATTTGATGAATGGCAAGATGAAATAGAACAATACAGTAGCGCGAGTTTAAAGAGACAAAGCCAAGCTAAATTAAAAAGTACTCAACGCCAATATAGTACTTTAATAAAATCTATGTATAAGGCTAAAAGTAAAATGGATCCTGTTTTAGCTACGCTGAAAGACAATACACTGTATTTAAAACATAACTTAAATGCTCGAGCTATAGGTGCATTACAAGGTGAATACAAAACACTTCAAAAAGATGTTGCAGTTCTTGTTGATGAAATGAGTAAATCAATCAGTCAATCTCAGAAATTCATCGATCTATTGCAAGACAATTAATTCCTCACATCACATTCTGTAATACTTACTGTAAAGAACGTCTATCTATACTTCTAAAAGCATTAATCAATGATTAAGGGGGCGTTCAAAATTCTGTGTCAGCTTAAATTCTTAAATATCGAGCACGCTGTCTAAACGTCCCTCAAAATAAATCGCTAACTGAGATAAACAAAGGCTCCAAT
>NZ_MUZU01000010.1 GCF_002000085.1 Pseudocolwellia agarivorans | reverse complement strand
ATGCGGACAATAAACACTTCCGTCAACGGCTGGAAGTGTAACTTCTATATTTGACATTTTAATTCCTATTGAATTGAATAGCTAAAATTACGAATAAACATAACGCCCAATTAATGGGCTTTTATTGCTGGCTATAATTTGCGAGGGACGAGCACAGCCAGCTGTAAAAGTCCCGTTGAATTGCTTGTTATATGCCTGATAAACTTAAACATAAATACACAAGTTCAAAGTAAAAGACGGTAGTAATAAACGCACTATAAATTGAGCTACTCACAAATGCCAGAACGAAATAATAGCTTTGCCAACAAAAGTCTCTTTAACAAGGCAAAGCTTATTAGTGACTATTGAAAAACCACAATAGCGAAACTCGTAGCAGCGCATTAAAAAGTAAAAGTTAATAACCAAATTATTAGCTAAAGCACCCTACTACATGAATTGCATATAACGCTTTGCTAAGCGGCTAAAAATGGCTGGCTATAATAGCGAGGTACGAGCACAGCCAGCTGTTTGTGTCCGTTTAAGCAACTTGTTATAAACCTGTAGGTGAAATAACAAACTGAAGTATCCCATTTCTTACTGCAAATATAAATACAACTAACCAAACAAAAAATAAAAGGGATTTCATTAGCTTACGTTTAACTAATTGAAGCTCGGCATTCTCGTCAAATACGTTTGAAACATATAACGCTTGGTAGAATTTGAAACAAGTCATTTTGTTTTGAGCAGTAACGGTGAGCCAGAAAGTATTAATTTTTTTAATAGCCGAGAATGCCATTTTAATAATAAAAATGAATCCAAAAGATATTATAAAAATACTGACTGTGTATGCGATTTCAATAGGTGACATAGGAGTTTCTAACTTTAGGTTTATAACAGCTTATTAGTTTGCAAAAACCCTGCTTTCCACAAAACATTTACAAACAACTTTAAAAACCTAGACTAAGTCACTTTAATCGAAATATCAACAATATAACTTTTTTACCTATGCTAGCAGCTGCGTGAAAGGAGGAAAAAAACCTGCTTTGTTGTAGAAAGCGAGAAATAACCACAACTGTATACAAGCACAGTTGATGTTTTATAAAATTAAACTTGATGTATAATCCTGATTTAAAACATTAAGTGCTCTCAAGTTTATCTATTTTAGTCATCGATATTAAAGCAAAAATAAATCCTGCAATGTAATCGACATACCTATACTCATTATCATTCAAGATTCTAGTTTCAATGGGAACTAAGCGACAAACTTAGCATAACGGTATGTATTTCTATATTTGAATGGATATTTATGATTTCTACGACACATATACAAATTATGTGTTTTTCATCGATGAATTAACGAGTAACGTTTTCACGCCCTAAATAGGCGATACTAAAAGCAAGAATAAAAGGTAATACGCGCTCAACAATGTCGCCGGGAGTATTTTCTTGCCAGCTAAGATAAACCGTTAAAGTAAACCCACTGAAAATAGCAAAAAATCGATAAGGCCCTTTTATCGGGGTACCTAATAATACAACCAGCAATGGCGCAAAAGCTGAGCCTATGGCAGCCCAGGCAAAGAGTACGCGTGAAAATATAGCTTCAGGGGCATATAAAGCAATTAACATTGACACAACACACATAACAAACACAGCTAAACGAGAAAGTAATAAACTCGCTTTAGCTGATAAGTCTTTTTTAATGTCGTAAGAAAGTGATGACGCTGCTACTAATAATTGACTATCTGCAGTAGACATAATTGCTGATAACACAGCAGCTATAATAATACCTGCAACAACAGGATGAAATAATAAGGCAGTAACACCAAAAAGTATTTGTTCGTTATTTTCAGCATTAGGCACTAATATACGTGCACATAATCCTAAAATAAGCATGCCACCGTAAACAATAACAGGCCAACCTATGCCAATATAAGTGGCTGTTTTAATAGATTGTTTATCTTTTAGCGCCATAAATCGATTAATCACGTGGGGTTGCCCTGGGTTACCCAAACCAATACCTAACATACCTAATACAAACGCAAAAGCCATCCAGCCTGAATGTACCCCAGTAAAAGAAAGTTGTTGCGGTGTAAATTGTGTATGTAAACCACTATAAATTTCGCTAAAACCACCAACCTGAATTACAGCTGCAGTAGGTAAAACGATAGCTGTTAGTGCCATAAGTGATCCTTGTAATGTATCAGTCACACTTACCGCCCAAAACCCGCCGAGTAAGGTATAAATTAAAATAATAAGTGTGCCAAGAATAATGGCTTGGCTGGCATCCATATTAAAACTACTCGCAAATGTTCCACCAGCAGCTTGAAATTGAGCTGCAATATAAAACGAGAAAGAAAAAATAATAGCGAAGCTACATAACCACACAATAGGTTTTGCCCAGCTTCCCTTACCTGCTAATAATTCGGTTAATGTGACGGCGTTTGTTTTAATACTGAGTTTATAAACTTTAGGGGCTAGCCAAAACCAATTAAAAATATAGCCCCCCACAACAGCAGGAAACAACCAAATAGCGGAATACCCCATGGTATACGCGGCTCCACTTACACCTAATAAACTCCATGCAGATGATGCACTCGCTGATGAGCTAATAGCGGCAACCCAAGGCCCTAAAGTTTTACCGCCAATAAAAAAGTCTTCTGTAGATTTTGTGCGTTTACTGGCCCAAAGGCCAATACCAATAAGAAGCAATTTATACACAAGTAAAGTAGTAAGAATTACAAATTCACGGGTCATATTGCCTCCTATATGCTTAGAAGAATATTACAAGTTAAAAGCTAAAATGCGGTCGAGTTTCTTTAACTTTAATTCCTGACTGCATCCATCTTAAGTTCATTCCTATTTTTTTATTATCTTGTTCGCTCCAAATGTAGGTTATGGTTTTACCTGTTTTGTTATCTATTAAACCAAACTTTAAAATAGGATCTTTTGTGTTTTGGTAAGTTAATTTAGCTAGTTGTACTGAATATTCAGACTTTTCTCCGGTTTTATCATCAATAAGAGGGAATATTTGCCCTTCGTTATGAATTAATATTTTGCTAGTAAAGTGCCATTTAGCGTCTTCGGCAGCATCTTTACCACCAATTCTATTACCACCCCACCCAGTGAAATAAGTCACTTTACGGTTTTTATGCGCTATGCCTTGCTTGTTACCAAAAATATGTTTTCCATCTTCATCAATAGCTGAATCATCAATCCATATTTCACCGTCTAATAAACGAAGTTTGTCGTTAAAAAACAGTTTTTTACCACTTCTACTCGATACTATCGAGCACGCGTTATGATCCATGTAACCGTCAAAATACTCACCAGTAAATTTCCAGTACACTTCACAGCCTGGATAGGTTGATAATTCGTCTGTGGTTAAATGGGCAAATAATTCAGGTTTTAAATGAGAAAATGCATACTTTGCTTCATCTTTAAAACGGTAAATATTAAGTTGTAATACACCCTTTTCTTCATTGCGTACAAACTGATACAAACGTTGGCGATAAACTTTAGTTTTATCTCCGTCCATGTACTGTTTTACAAAATAGGTTTCGCCCGTTAATGCAGGCATAGAGATTGGTGCAAATATATGATGAATATGATCATGTAATTGAATGGTGCTGTCTTTTTCGGCATTTATTTTGTCTTGCCAATTTTGTTCGTAATTATCAAACTCGCCAGCAAACCATTGGTGAAAAAGAGCTTCTTTTAATGGATCTTCTTTAACGATTGATGCGTCACTTATGTTTTGACTATTTTTAACCGTAGTTGTTACACAGCCTGTAAATAACAAGGTACTTAATACTGTACAAAGAGCCTTAGATCGTATGTTAATAAAAAAGTTATTCATTTTATTTCCCTAAATTACGTATTCATTAGTTTTGTCTATACCCAAACCATATTGTTGATTGATAACATAAAAACAAATGATCATTATCAATAAGTCAGTATCATTAATCATGCTTTTATAAAAACACTTTATTATTTTGAAATACTTTTATTTCCTCATCGCTATAACCTAACGATTGTAAAACGTTTTTAGTATCTTGACTGAATTCAGGCAATGAGAAGTTAGGCTGTGCTGGTTCATTTTGATATTTAATGGGCACACCTAAATGGTAGTTACCTTTATTGTCGGTAAGTAACATGTCTCTATGAGCTAAATGCTCATCTCTAATGGCATCATTCAACTCTCTTACAGGTGCCCAACATACATCTATATTATTTAAAAATGTTTCCCAATGAGCTAAAGGTTGCTCAGCAAAGGTTTCACTTAAAAACGCTTTTACAGGATCTTGTGCAACACCAGGTGGTAATTTACATAACTCGAATAAGTCTTCACGATCAAAAGCGATGAGTAAGTTATAAGCAAACTTAATTTCAGAGCCACCTAAAGTAAGATATTTCTCATCTAACGTTTTATAAATATTATACAGAGCAGCTCCGCCCCAGCTGCGTTCTTGTTTAGGAGTAGGCGATCTGTTTTCAGCAAAAGGAGGACCCATTACATTGGCGTACCAAGCAACAAGTGAGTCTTGCATTGAAATATCTAAATAGTCCCCCTCGCCCGTTTGTTGTTGACGAATAATAGCCATTAACACGCCTGAAAATGCCATTAAGCTCCCTGCCATATCAGCTACAGGCATTGCAGGTTGTGCGGGTTTTCCGTCTTGACCTTCGTTAATAGACAATGCGCCTGAATCGGCTTGTATGCTTAAGTCGTGTGCGGGAGATAAGGCTTTAGGCCCCGTTTGCCCGTAAGCAGAAATAGAACAATAAACAATACGCGGATTAATTTTTTTGATGGTGTCGTAGTCAATGCCTAAACGCTTTACTACACCGGGACGAAAAGCTTCTACAACCACATCAACGGTTTCACACAGTCGATAAAAAGCTTGTTTACCTTCTTCTGTTTTAAGGTTTAAGTTAATGCTTTTTTTACCTCGAAAAACATTTCGAAACCAAACTGATTGTCCGTTTTGTGTTAAACCTACTTGCCTCACTGGCTCACCACCTGTGGGCTCAAGACTAATCACTTCAGCACCGTGATCGGCCATCATCATGGTAAAATGAGGGCCCGGTAAAAATAAGGATAAATCGAGTACTTTAATACCATCAAGTTTCATAAGTTAAATCGCGCCTTGGCTTTTTAATGTTGCAATTTTTTCAGCACTATAACCGAGTTCAGTTAAAAGCTCGTTTGTTGTATCGCCCATAGCTACTGCGGCTTTACCTGATAAACGTTGTCCATCAATTTTAATTGGATTACCTAAAATTTCCATATCAGGGTTTTCACCATGAGGCACTTTACGTACCATACCAATATCGCGAATGTATGGGTTATTCATCGCTTGCGGTAAATCGTATACTGGCGCACAAGGAATTTTTCCTGCTAATAGTTCAAGCCAGTATTCTGTAGTGTGGCTTGATAGCACACGATCAATTTCTTGAGTAAGTACATCACGATTTTCACGACGTTGAGCAACGGCTTTAAAACGATCTTCGCTTAATACGCTATCGTTTAATAACCCCATTAAAATATCCCAAAACTTATCGGTCATCGCCATTAAAAATATAAAACTGTCTTGAGTTTTATAAAGCTGACACGGTACCGTTGCCGGATGAGCCGAACGCGCAACACGTTCAGTAACGTGGCCTTCGTTTAAATACCACGTTGCAGGATAAGACAATTGATGTAGCGCTACGTCAAATAACGAAACATCTACATCGCGACCTTGACCTGTTTTATATGCGCCTAATAAGCCGGCAGTTAGTCCTAATGAAGCGACTGCACCGGTCATAAAATCAACCATAGACACACCAAAGCGTGCGGGTGCTTGTCCGGGTTCGCCCGTTAACGACATTAAACCTGCTTCTGCTTGCATTAAATAGTCGTAACCTGGCCAATTTGCACGGTCGTTATCTCGTCCGTAAGCCGATAAATGGCCACAAACAATTTTAGGATTAATATGTTTTAACGCATCGTAGGTAATACCTAGTTTTTCAGGTTGATCGCCACGTAAGTTATTAGTTACCGCGTCTGCAGTTTTAACTAATGCTTCAAATACCTTACGGCCTTCTTCAGTTTTAAGGTTTAACGAAAGGCTTTTTTTGTTTAAGTTAAAGGTTTGAAAAAAGTAACTGTCGTTTTCTCCCAGAAAAAACGGCCCTGTTTGTCTAGAAACATCACCACCTATTTTAGGGTTTTCAATTTTGATCACTTCAGCGCCCATATCTGATAAAAACATTGAACCATAGGGACCTGCGCCGTATTGTTCTACAGCAATAATTCTTACACCTTCAAGCGGGAGTGTTGGCTTCATTTGAAAAGACCTTATAATAAGAGCCTGCAGTTAACTTCAATTCTATTGATTGAATGCTTAACACAGGCTGTTGGAAAATTTATTCCATTTCATACAGAGTGATGGCTAACAACTAAATTTTGTATTTTTCAATTAACTGTTTAGCGATAATAATACGTTGCATTTCGTTAGTACCTTCGCCAATACACATCAGCATAGCGTCACGATAATAACGTTCAATATCGTATTCAACCGAGTAGCTATAACCACCAAAAATACGCATAGCTTCGCTGGCACAAAATACACCCGTTTCTGATGCGAAATATTTGGCCATTCCGGCTTCCATATCACAACGCTCTTCTGCGTCATATTTAGCTGCGGCTTGTTCTATTAATAAACGCGAGGCTTCAACTTTTGCAGCCATTTCACCCAGTTTTAATTGAATAGCTTGATGATTACATATTGGTGTACCAAACGCTTCACGCTCTTGTGCGTAACGTACGGCAAGCTCCATTGCACCTAAACCAATACCGGCTCCACGTGCTGCTACGTTAATTCGACCAAGTTCTAAGCCTCCAACCGTTTGTACAAAACCTTTACCTTCCACACCACCTACTAAATTACTGGCTGATACTCTAAATTGCGTAAATACCACTTCGCAGGTATCTATGGCTTTGTATCCCAACTTTTTCATTTTTATTACTTCAATACCCGGTAAAAAATTACCGTCAGCATCTTTAGTTTCTACAACAA
This sequence comes from Pseudocolwellia agarivorans, assembly GCF_002000085.1. Taxonomy (GTDB): domain Bacteria; phylum Pseudomonadota; class Gammaproteobacteria; order Enterobacterales; family Alteromonadaceae; genus Pseudocolwellia; species Pseudocolwellia agarivorans. Next base: position 224,250 of record NZ_MUZU01000010.1, on the reverse strand, counting down.
ATAAACTGGTGCCTTTGTGGCGTGGTTTAATATCTGTGTCAGTTTTTACTAACACTAATAGTGAATTACCGTTAAGGGAGTTTGTGATCCACGTTTTAGCGCCATTAATAATATAGTCGTCGCCATCTTTTACTGCGGTAGTACGTATAGCCTGTAAATCGCTACCTGCGTTAGGTTCTGTTAACGCTACACCACCACGTAACTCTCCAGTAACCATGCGTGGTAAAAACTTTTCTTTTTGCTCAGCCGTACCACAACGTTCAATAGCAGAAGCTTGAATTAAGTGTGAGTTAAAAATGCCGCTGGGGGCCATCCATGCTGAAGCGACTTTGATCACGATTTTGGCATAAATTGATGCCGGTAAACCTAAACCACCAAATTCTTGCCCTATTGTTGCGCCAAATAAACCTAAATCTTTCATTTGTTCAACAAGTGCATGTGGATATTTATCTTCTTGATCGTGTTCTTTTGCTATGGGTCTTACTTCGTTTTCAACCCATTTGTTAATCATATCTAAAATGGCTAACTCATCTTCTTTTGACCAAACTTCTGACATAATTTTCTCCTCATTGGGTTAAGACTTATTCTTTATCTTCTACTGCATAACCAATTTTTGGAATAAGCATTTTACGAATAAAGTTACATACTTCTACGCCGTCTTGGTTAAAGCCGCGAGTTGACACTTTTACAATACCTTGCGTAGGACGAGATTTAGATTCACGTTTTTCTAATACTTCAGATTCAGCATATAACGTGTCGCCTACAAACATTGGATGAACAAGGTTAATGCTCTCCCAACCTAAGTTAGCAATAGCTTTTTGACTTACGTCGGTAACACTCATACCTACCATTAACGCAACCGTTAGCGGAGAACAAACAATGCATTTTCCAAATTCACTTTTTTTAGCAAACTCATTATCGAAATGCATTGGATGTGTATTCATCGTCATTAACGTGAACATGTGGTTATCATTTTCAGTAATCGTTTTACCCGGACGATGTTCGTAAATATCTCCCACATGAAACTCTTCTAAGTAACGACCAAAAGTTTCTCTGTAACGGTTTTCACTGATTTTTTTTACGTTTTGTACCATGATATCTCCTAGGTCATTTTAAGTGGTTGTTTTAATTGTTACTTGCCACAATGACGCTGATGTTTAAGTAAATGTTTGTTAAATAAAAAAGGTTCAATTCAAATTAAGATGCTGCTTCAACAAGTTGTAATATACGTTGCGAGGCTAAAATAATGGGTCTATCAACCATACGACCGTTTACAACAACAGCACCAACATCTGGGCCATCTACCGCTTTCATGACGTCTTGTGCAAAAGCAATTTGTTGCTCGTTAGGCATAAAAGCTTGGTGAATAATGCTAACTTGATTAGGATGAATAGCCGCTTTTGCGGTATAACCTAACGCGCGTACTTTGCGTGTTTCATCAAGTAAATCTTCAGTATCTTTTAAATTAATGTGTGGTACGTCTATCATGTCGACATTAGCACTCGCAGCGGCAACAACCAGTTGGCTACGTACAAATAACAAAGCGTCGTAAGTAAAATCGCAACGTAGCTCTGCCGACATATCAGCCCCACCAAACATTAATGCGCTTACACGGTTCCCCTGTGCAATGTGTTTAGCGTTTTCTAAGCCTTCAATCGTTTCAATTAAACCTATGAGTTTAGTGTCGTTTAAACCATTTGAACTATTGGTTCTGGTTGTTGCTAAAATATGTTCTGCTTGTTCAATTTCTTGTTGGTTACTGCACTTGGCTAGCATAATAAAAGCGGGATTAACTTGCGCTAAAGCATTAAAGTCGTCTACACCTAAAGGAGTTGATAACGGGTTTATACGTACACAAATATTGTGATTACCTTGAGTAATAAAGTCGATTACCGCTTGGCGGGCTTCTAATTTATTTTCAGGCAATACCGCATCTTCTAAATCGATACAAATAAGGTCTGCACCTGCCGCAAGGGCTTTTTCAAAACGGTCAGGTCGAGAACCGGGTACAAATAAAAGTGAACGTAAAATTTTCATTATGCTTCCCATATTTTATTACGCCGTTAATAAGCGCTTTTTAACCAAAGAGCTATACGCTTACATGTGTTTGAAAATGCTCGGCAATGTCTTGCCGTGTTGCAAACCAAACACCGTCTTTGCTACTCACATATTTCAAAAATTCTTCTAGCGCCCAAATACGGCCCGGACGGCCAATAATGCGTAAATGTAAGCCTATGCTCATCATACGAGGTTGTTCTTCACCTTCTGCGTATAAAACATCAAAAGTGTCTTTCGCGTATTTCAACCATGCTTCAGGCGTATAAGAAGGAGCTACCCACATTTTCATATCGTTTGAATCAAGTGCGTAAGGTACAATCACCATAGGTTTGTCTGAACCTTGCACTTCATCCCAAAACGGCGCATCGGCACTGTAGTCGTCCATGTGATACAAAAAGCCTTCTTCTTGTAATAAACGGCGGGTGTTTTCAGTTAAAAGGTAGCGTGACAACCAACCTAGAGGTCGTTTACCTGTAGTTTTTTTAATGCTTTCAACAGCGTTACGAATAAAGGCACGCTCTTCGGTTTCGTCCATTCTAAATTGATGGATCCAACGGTAACCATGCGAACAAGTTTCATCGTTGCGTCGAGCAATCGCTTGGGCTAAATAAGGTGCGCGTTCTAAACTTAATGCTGCAGCTGTCCAAGTAGCACGAATATCATATTTATCAAGCAGTTTAATAATGCGTGGACCGCCTTCGTTAATACCGTATTGATAGTTAGATTCGTTACCGTAATTACGCATAGGCTTTTTTAAATGAACGCTTAATTCATCTACCGGCTCCATGCCTTTATCGCCATCTTTTACTGTGTATTCAGAACCTTCTTCTACGTTAACAACAACAGACATTGCTAAACGTGCGCCTTTTGGCCATTGATAATTATTCGACATATTCTTCAACTTTTATGATGTGTTTAAACAAGTTAATCTAATGGTATTCTTCGCCACCCGATACATTCATACATTCGCCTGTTATATAAACCGCTTGGTCTGAACATAAAAAAGCGCATGCTTTGGCAATATCATCTTGTAAACCGGGGCGTCCCATAGGAATACGATCTCGCATGTCTTTCATGTATTGTTCATGCCCTTTTCCTGTTACTTCAGAAAAATGTTCGTTTTGCCATGCGCCTAATCCAGTAGTGATATGGTTAGGGCAAATTTGGTTGACGTTAATTTGGTATTGCCCCAGCTCTTGGGCAGCAACTCGAGTAATACCGTTCATACCGTGTTTAGACGTTGTATAAGCTGAGGCATGAGCAAAAGCTGATTTAGATGCTTGCGAGCCAATATTTATAATTTTTCCACCAACGCCCTGCTTAACCATTTGCTCTGCTGCAAACTTAATACCGAGGAAAGTACCTCTTAAATTTACATTGAGTACTGAATCCCATTCGGAGACTTCCATGTCTAAAATCGGCTTCATTAAATATCCGATACCGGCATTGTTTATCCAGATATCGAGTTTTCCGTAGGTGTCTACGGCAAATTGAACCGCTGCTTGCACTTCTTCTGCGTGTAGTACATTACAAATAAAGTAACTGGCTTCACCGCCTGCGTTTTTTATATCATCAACTATAGTTTGCATTTCAGAAGATGTACCAATCGCTGACTCAGGCATATGTTCACCTGCGGCTTGGCCTATATCAGTAATAACAACTTTACAGCCTTCTTCAGCTAGGCGTTTCGCCATTGCTTCACCTAAACCTTTAGGACGACCAGCACCGGTAATAACAACAACTTTATTTTTAAGTTCAGAATAAATAGCCATAACTGTTCTCTATAAGTTTGACGTTGAAATGAATAATGGGTTATCAGCAAAGCTTTGGAATTCTTGTGCAACCTTTTGCATCACTTCACTGCTTACATCAGTACCAAACTGTTCCATACTGTTGATTTTTAATATTTCGATGTATTGATAAGGTGCATTGTCTTCTGACATAAGTAAGCCTTCAGCTCTTAGCACTTCAAATTGATCAACCGACGGTAAACCACTAGCTGTAGGTAAATCAGTTTCTTTTGCCCACTGTTCGTATTCAGATACGCTAACGTCTTTTTTTAAGTTAAATAAAACAACGATTGTAGTCATGATTATTCCTCTAGATAATTTGTCCGGACAAATTTAAGTTGAAATAATTATGGTAGACACAAGGGCTAATTACTAGCCCTGCGCTTTGACAAATGACAAATGGGAGGGGTTTAAATGGTTTTTAGTTTAAAACCACCAAGGAGATTCAACTCCAACATTCCTGATGTGCGCTTTTTTACGAACAAATCTAAAAATAGATTCTTTACCCATGCGTGAGCCACCAAGGCCTGATAGCTTAAAGGATTGTTTTTCCATTTCATGAACTAAAGCGGTTAAAGAAGCGTCATTAATACTGACAGCTCCAGCATCGAGTTCACTAGCAACTTGGTGAGCATAGTCTATATTTTGGCTAAAAACGGCTGCTGATAAGCCATAAACAGTATCATTTGCTAACTCAATTGCATGCTGATCAGAGTCAACAATAACAACCGGTAAAATAGCGGCAAAGGTTTCGTCTTTAACGACTAACATGTCGGGTGACGTATTAGTAATTACCGTGGGCTGACAATAGCTACCTCCACCAAGCTCAACGACATTACCGCCACATAAAATTTCAGCGCCTTTGTCTTTTGCATCTTGCAGTTGTGTTTGCACAATTTGAACTTGTTTATCTGAAATAATAGGCCCGATATCACCTTGTGTTACGTCTGGGTAGTTATGCGTGAGTTTAGCGACGTTATTCGTTAGTTCGGTAATAAACGCTTCAGCGATATCTTTATGAACATATACTCGTTCTAAAGACATACATGACTGCCCTGCGTTAACCATACTTCCCCAACATAACGCTTTAGCCGCAATAATGGGATCCGCATCATGGCAAACAATGGCGGGATCTTTACCCCCTAATTCTAAAAACGCTGGAATAAAACGTTGAGCACAAGCTGCAGCCACTTTTTGACCCGTTGCGACACTGCCTGTAAAACAAAGTGAGTCAACTGACTCAATAACCGCTTGCCCAGTTTCTCCTGCGCCAGTAACAACTGAAAACACCTTAGATAGCTCAGGTACTTGATCTAATACTTTTTGAAAAGGGGTTACAAATTTAGAGGTTACTTCACTGGGTTTTAGTATGATCGAGCAACCCGCAATTAAAGCTGGTATAGCATCAACCATTGAAAGTAATAATGGAAAATTCCAAGGGCTGATAACACCAACCACTTGATAAGGTATAATGGTTTGCTTAATTTTAAGAAATGGAACTTCTGCCTGCTTTTCTTCTTTGCTTTGCAATACAGCAGGAGCTTGTTCACACCAACGCTCTATGCCTTTTATTACTACATCAACTTCTAATATCGATTCTTTATAACGACCCGTATCGGCAATTAATGCGCTAACGAGCTCGGTTTTATTTTCATTCAATTTATGAGCTAACTGTTTTACTACTTTCACTCGCTGTTCAAGTGATGTGTTTTGCCATGCTTTTTGATGGGTTCTTAACTGTGCTACGGCTGAGTTTACCGTATTAGCATCACACAATGGTAACGCGTAATCGTATACACCAGTTCTAACATTACGTATATCTATTGATTTCATTGGATTTTCTCACAGTTACTTTACATCACCGATAATGCCGGACTTTTTCAGTTGAGCGATTGTTTCCATTTGAGTATTCATAAAATGGCTTCGTTCAATCGGCTTGTTTTCACCTGTAGCCGTTAACATATTATTGGCTGGATACACAGATTTTTGATACATAGGTGCAAATAATTCATTGCGTTGTCGAGATAAAATATTGCCCATACCGGGTTTATTTCTATAACGTCTTAACGCATTAATATCTATTTCTACATTTGCCACCATACTCTCTCCCATACCTGCTTCTGCTAAAACTAAGCCTTTGTAGTCAACAATTTTTGACAAGCCATCAGTAGACTCTGCGGGAAAATCAATGTCGGCAATACCGGCTGAATTAGCTGATACTACATAGGCTAAATTTTCAATCGCTCTTGCACGTTTGGCGATATCTTTAGGCGTTAATTGGGTAGACCCCACTTCAGAAGAACTATGCAAAAATACTTCGGCTCCTTGCATCGCTAAAGAACGAGCGATTTCAGGGTATAAAATTTCTTCAGAAGCTACGGTAGCTAAATTACCTAACTCTGTTTTGGCTACCGGAAACAAGCCTTCGTAACCATAAATATCTAAATACTTATCCAGCACATCGTGGGGTGTAGGAGCAAACATGGAAACTAAACGACGATAACGTAATATACAGTCGCCGCTAGGATTTAAAATAAAAGAGGTTTGAAAATACAAATCAGGAAAATGTTCGTCAAGCTCATACACATTGCCTGATAAATAAATGCCATTATCTTGCGCTATTTTCGACAGTGCATCGTATTCAGGACCATTTTTAGCAATAGCGCCTTTCGCCTTCCATTCAGGTAACGACTCTCCCATCGGAAAACTTGTCATAAAATATTCAGGTAAAACGACTAACTTAACCTGTGGACCAACAAAACCTTTAGTACCTCTTACTTGCCCTGAAATACGTTCAATATTCGTTAACATTTTTGCGCGAGCGTCTTGCACATTTAGTTTATTAATAGCAAAACATCGTGTTTGCAGCGCTACCGCTGTGTAGGGAATGGTCATTCGTTTATACGCCTTCTACTAACATTACGTGAAAGTCGCCAGTACCTGCGCGCAACGGGATTATTTTTTTATATTCGTCTGAATTCCAAAAATCTTGTCCTGCTTGTTTAGATGGCCACTTTGAGATAACAACACTGCCAATTTCGGTTTCGCCTTCAAAAACTTCAGGGGATGAATCTATCGCAATATAAACACCACCAAAGGCTTTTACTACTTCAGGAACAGCATTAGCGTAGGCTTGAAATTTTTCTCTATCGGTAAGTCTTGCTTTTATTATTAGATAGGCACTCATTGTTATATCCTATATTTTTATATGTGTGGTGATCATGAAACGCTATGATCTAAATAGATAAAACAAAGCTACAATATTTTGTAAGAGTTAACACTGAGTTTAGGTGAGAGATTTGACGATTAGCAAATTGTAGAAGAATTAATGTTAAATTAAATGATTTAAGCGGTTTAAGTAACCAACTAAAGTTAAATTAGCTACTTAAACTTAAGAAATAACGAGAAAATTAGCTTAAGTAGGTTACATGACTTTCGTAAGGTTTTACTGGTTTTGTGGGTAATTGTTTTTTCTCTGTACCTATATATAAAAAACCAACAATATCGTCTTGTCTGTTGATGTTTAACGCGTATTTAACCGAATTATTGTAACTTAACTCTCCTGTTCGCCATACCGCACCAAAGCCCAAGCTATAAGCCATCATTTGCATGGCATGTACGCTGCAACCTGCTGCAACAAGCTGTTCTTGCTGCGGCACTTTATGTTCTTTATATTGCGTGCTAACTACGATAATCATAGGTGCTCTAAATGGCATTTTGCTGGTTTTTTCTATTTTAGCAGCGTCGTCAGTATCAATTTTTACCGCGTTTACAAAGTGTTGGCTCAATGTGTTTAAGCCTTCACCTTGGATAACGGTAAAGTGCCATGGTGTTAAACAGCCATGATCAGGCACTCTCATACCAGCACTTAATATATGATGTAAATCATCACCTACTGGTGCGGGTTCACAAAGGTGAGGATTAGATTGGCGATTCAATAATAATTCAAGACTATTCATAATTAATTTCTTTTTTTAGTTACAATTCTACAAGTTACAGTTATTACCTTTAACAAGGTAATATCGCTATTTCAAATACTTAACCAATAATTCAGCGGCAACTTTAGGATTAAGTTCGTTAAGGGCTATTTGATCAACCAGATCAATATTATCTTCAATAATATTGCCTAAGCCAATACCAACTATGTCAGTATTGGCATCAAGTAAAACAAATATTAATCGATTCTTAGAGGCTATAGCATCTACAGTTACAGCATCGGCTTCTAAGCCTTTATTTCTAAGGGCTTTATCCATTAATCCAACCGATGTATTTATGCCCGTGTTTTTTTGAATAAACAAGTCTGTGGCTTCTGCAATTAGCTCATAAAGTTTTTGGGTATTAGGTTTCATATTTTTTATGTATATTTGTTTTTAGAACAATTGATTTTCAAGGGTTTTACCGTTAACTAACTGTGAATAAATCCAGTTTTGTTTGTGGCAATATTTTAAAAAGGTAATATCAAAAGGTTCAGTATTGTCTAATTGGGTGTAGCTAATAAGATATTCTTTACCTTGAAGTTGAGATACGTTTTGTACAGACGGCAACATGGATACTTCTTTTACAAAGCTATCTGAGTGCTGTTTCATACGTAGCGTTAAATAATTAAAATCATCTTTTGACGTTAATGTTTGATGCTCTTTTAGTTCACCATTTTCAAGATACAAAACTTGATCACATAAACGTTCTAATTCACTTAAGTCGTGCGAACTTAGCACAAAAGTAATTTCGTTTGATAGATTAGAGATAATCTCACGAATGTCTTTAGCATGTTTAGGATCTAAGCCCGCAGTCGCTTCATCTAAAATAACTAATTGAGGCGATCCGATAAGTGATTGCGCTATGGCGGCACGTTTACGCATCCCATGAGAAAGCTCTAAAGGTTTTACTTTGTAGTTGTCTTCAAGACCTACCATATCAAGTACTTTATGGGCTTCAATAACACTTTGTTTAGTACTAAAGCCTTGCAGCTGAGCATAAAATTTTAATTGGCTTTCTATTGAATATTTGGGGTCTAATTGAGCATCTTGCGGTAATGCACTAAATGTTTGGTTAACCGCGGCAATACTAGGCGACTCCCCCAGAATAGATACATTGCCGCTATCATAAGGAATATAACCACATAAAATACTAAAAAGTGTGGTTTTACCAGCTCCATTAGGGCCAACTAACGCAACAGGGTCACCTTTATTTATTTCAAAGTTTACATTTTTCAACGCATGTTTGTTGCCATACCTTTTATTTAAGCCTTCAACTTTAATTAATAAACTCATAGTGATGACCTTTTAAAAATAAATTGCGCTAATGCCAAATAAACAACAGTTTGTGTTAAAGGAATAATATAATTATTAACGTAATTACTTTCAAAACCTACAACAGATTCAATTTGTTCACCTGGAAATAAATAAAACAAGAACGATAAATCCATAACAAAACGAGTCATTAAATTAATGATTATCGCAGAGCCTATATAAATTAAAAAATACACTATTAATGACATTTTAGCTGATTTAACAAACACATTAATCAGCGTCATTCCCGCAATAAAAGGTAAGCTAATAATAATAAGTTTTAATAAAATACTAAAAGACAAACTTAATGAACCAAAACTCACCGTTTGTTCATTGAGTAATGAAAAAAGTAAGCTAGCAATTAATGTAATAAATATAAGAATAGCGAGGATCAGTACTTGCCCTAAAAATCGACCATAAAGTAATTCTGGTCGACTGGTTCTTAATAAAATAAAGCGTAGCGTACCGCGCTCACGATCAGAACAAGTTTGATCACATGAAAATAAAATCGCAAATGTAGGCAATAAATAAGCTGAAATAATCCAATAAACACTTAATTCAGGTAATTCCCACTCCAAGAGCGCTAATAAGTTAAGTTTACCAAAAGCTTGTTGAGCAAGAGCTTTAAAGCTTTCAGATGTTATAAACTCAGCCGCAGACCCTATAATATAAGTAAAGATCAAAAACCAAAGACATGAAAAAGCAGCAAGAACAATCAGCCCGCGCTTAGACGCGAATAGACGAGCTAATTCAAAAAGAGTAATAGTCCAAACACGTGAACTACTGAAATGAGATAACATCCGTATCCTTAACTTAAAACATAAGATTTGAATGCTATCATATAGATTATAAAAGCTTTTAACAGATTAAATATGATATTTTTAACATCTACAACGTTTTTAACGCCTGCGTTAACATACCTTTAAGTTGAGTGACAATAAGCTCTAGTTTATTGTCATCATGTTCTTTAATACTTGGAGTATGAATATGCCCTACAGGTAATACGGGGCTGTATAAGTCTCGTAATAATAAACTACGATACGACACTTCATTTGATAAATAGCCACCACCAGAACCTTGTACCGAAATTTCATTGATTAATTCGGTTAATGCTTGAACCTCTAAAGTGGTATTTTTCGTTGTAACAATACGGTTATCTTGAACCGGATATAACCCTCCTGCATTCTTCATTTGCTCAGATGGTAAGGTAAATTCTAAATATTCAGGCCCACTTAGTTTTTTATCATTTAACATAGGAATTAACGGATTATCTTTAGTTGCTCCAGTTAATACATTTAAATTATCAGGCACTAATGAACTTCGTCGTAAGCCAGGAAAGCGTTCTAACTCGAAACTATTTCGTCCCATACTTACGGTTATGATCATATCAACCGCATTCGCTCTAAAATACGGTGTTAATAATTCTTCAACAATACCTTGATCAAAATCAGCAAATCTAACAGGTAAAATTAACGTTTCTATTTCGGCACTTTTACCTTCAGTACTAATCACTAAATCATCTAAAACAAGTGCACTAATACCTGATGGATTACTTTGCTTGATATTTCGGTCAAGTAAAAAGGGATCAAAGCCAGTAATTAAGATTTTTTTACTGGTATTTTTGTCGAATTTTATATCCGTTTGTCCGCGTGAATATAATTCAAAGTGCCAAAGTAACTTATTTTGCTGATCGGGCAACGATTCTTTAAACGCTTTAGTGTCTTTAAGCGCTTTAGACATTTGCAGTCGAGCCCAATACAAAGGTCTATCGTCATAACTATTCGTATTTTTAAAGTACTGTTTAGCATCATTCCATACACCTTTCCCGTGTCGAATCGATAACTGACTTAGTACCGTTAAATTGCGTGCTTTGTTCACTTGTTCTTTAAACAAATTAACACGATCAGATAATGCCAATGAAACAGATGGCATCACTTTAATTGCTTTTTGTATTCTTTCTTCTTCAACCGTTATTGATTGAGCGTTAAAACTACATACAGAAACTGCGATGGCTATAGAACAAGCCAACTTGTTAGTAAATAACATGAATAAAACGACCCTGTTTTTATACAATCAGATTAGTTTATTAATCACCTAGTAAGAATAAACTCCCTAGGTATTACTTATTATTATATTTAATGCCGACATACTACACATAAAATAATTGAAGATCATCACCATATTTATATTGATTTTTCCTACAAAAATGGCAAAGTGTCGTTCTGACGACTTGTTTCCTGTTTATTTCTCTCATAACACCTCAAGAAAATGTCATAACGTATTTCAAAAAATAAACGATTGTATAACTTAACTATAAAGGAGTAGCGCTTCAATGTGTTCGATCTTTGGTATATTAGATATAAAAAACGGGGCTGATGAATTACGCCCAAAAGCAATAGAACTTTCTCGCCTTTTACGTCACCGTGGACCAGATTGGTCAGGTGTTTACAGTAATGACCACGCCATTCTTGTTCATGAACGTCTTTCAATTGTAGATACAGAAAATGGCGCACAACCACTATACAATCAAGATAAAACTCACGTATTAGCTGTTAATGGTGAAATATATAACCATAAAGAACTGGCTAAAAACTTAAACGTTGATTACACATTTAAAACAGGTTCTGACTGTGAAGTAATACTGCCTTTATATGAAGAGTTTGGTGTTGAGTTTGTTGATAAACTTCAAGGTATGTTTGCATTTTGTTTATATAACGAAACAGACAACTCTTACCTAATAGCACGTGATCATATTGGTATTATCCCGCTTTACACTGGCTACGATGCCGAAGGTAACTTTTATGTTGCTTCAGAAATGAAAGCATTAATGCCTATTTGTAAAACAGTGAGCGAATTTCCTCCTGGTCATATTTTGGATAGCCGTGTTGGTGAGTTGCAAAAATACTACAACCGTAACTGGCACAAGTATGATGCGATAAAAGATAATACAACTAGCACAACTAAAATTCGTGAAGCATTAGAAGAATCAGTTAAAAGTCACCTTATGACTGACGTACCTTACGGTGTGTTACTTTCTGGTGGTTTAGATTCATCACTTATTTCTGCTATTACACAAAAATTTGCAGCTCGTCGTATTGAAGAAAATGATTTATCTGAAGCTTGGTGGCCAAAAGTTCACTCTTTTGCCTGTGGTTTAGCGGGTTCTCCAGATTTAGTTGCAGCACAAACTGTAGCTGATGCTATTGGTACTATTCATCACTCAGTTATTTTTACTGAGCAAGAAGGTATCGATGCACTTAAAGAAGTTATTTACCATTTAGAAACTTACGATGTTACAACGATTCGTGCTTCTACCCCAATGTATTTAATGGCGCGTAAAATTAAAGCTATGGGTATTAAAATGGTACTTTCTGGTGAAGGCGCTGATGAAATTTTTGGTGGTTACTTATATTTCCATAAAGCACCAAATGCTAAAGAGTTTCATGAAGAGCTTAACCGTAAGCTTGACCGTTTACATAAATTCGATTGTCTTCGTGCTAACAAGTCTATGTCGGCTTGGGGTATTGAAGCACGTGTACCATTCTTAGACAAAAACTTTATGGATGTTGCTATGCGCATCAACCCAGAAGATAAGTTATGTGGTAACGGTAAAATGGAAAAAGCGATTTTACGTGAATCTTTCGAAGGTTATTTACCAAAAGAAATTTTATGGCGTCAAAAAGAGCAATTTTCTGATGGTGTAGGTTACTCTTGGATCGATAGCTTAAAAGAGTTTATTGAAACACAAGTAACTGATCACGAATTAGAAAGTGCTGAATACAGATTTCCTGTAAATACACCAGACAGTAAAGAAGCTTATTACTACCGTTGTATTTTTGAAGACAAGTACCCATTACCGTCTGCTGCAGATTGTGTAATTGGTGGTAAGTCTGTTGCTTGTAGTACTCAAGAAGCACTAGCGTGGGATGAAAGCTTTACGAACAACGCTGATCCATCTGGCCGTGCTGTTATGAGTGTTCATAACGATAGCTACAAAAACTAATATTTGAAGCCCTGCTTTAAACTAAAAAACCAGTCTATTGACTGGTTTTTTTTATGCTTAGAAAACTGCTATATATACCCGTTACCAATCAAGATGCGTATTTCAGAGTGCAGCATGATAACGGTATAAATTTACTCTGCTTTCTTCTTTTTCATGTATACGTATAACAAGCTAAAAGCCACGATAAGAATAGCAGGAAATACAATCATCGTTGAAAGCACTTCTTGCCCTGCGACTAATTCAGGATTCACACCTTCAGTTACTTTAAGTAAGGCTTTAGCTTTAGCTTCGTCTATCCACTGACCAATAACAGGATTCCACATACTTACCGCAAACATACCCGCGCCACCAATAATAGACATACCTAAGGCACCACTTTGTGGAACATTTTCGGCAATAAAGCCAATCATAGTTGGCCAAAAATAAGTCACACCTAAAGCAAAAACGATTGCCGCCACATATACTAAACCACCTGTACTGGTACTTAATAAATATAAACCCAGAGTGGTTAAAATAGCAGAACAAAGTAAAACACCTGCTGGATTTAAACGATGTACAATAGGCCCTGCAAAGTAACGTCCTACCGCCATTAAACCTGTGATCATAGCTAATATGATCATTGGTGATGCACCAGACGCACCTAAAATAGTATTAATCCATTGTCCTGTTGCGAGTTCTGAGGTTGCTGTTAATGTCATACAAAACGCCATAAACAAAAATAAAGGTGAGAACAATGCCTTAAAGTTACTGGCAGTAGACAATTTAACATTTTCAAATTTAGGAAATTGTTGGCTAAACGTCATCACGCCATAAACCAGTGTAGGTAACAACATAACACCTATTTGCATTTGCCAACCTAAACCTGCATCAGTCATAAACTTAGAGATTAACGAACCAATAACAATCCCCCCTGGAAACCAGACATGAAAACGGTTCAACATAGCGGTTTTCTTAGTTGGGTAGCTTTCTGAAATTAAAGGATTACATGCCGCTTCAACTGAGCCATTGGCAAAACCAATGAATAAACTCGAAATAAACAACCCCCAGAAACCACCAGCGGTTATGGTGAGAACTAAACCTAATAGATGCCCAACAAAAGCAATAATAAGTAAATTTTTAGCGCCTAGAGCATTATATAAACCACCACCAAACATCATCGCTAACGGAAAACCTAAAAAGGCCATGGAATTAACCCAGCCTAATTCTTCTGAGTTTAATTGAAATTGAACACCTAATTGCCCAAGAATCCCCGCTCTTATTGCAAATGTCATTGCTGTAACCGTTAATGCTATACAGCTGATTAAAAACAGACGAGAGCTGTTTTGATTATCTTCAGTCATTTTGTTTCCTCTATAATTATTATTTTAGTTTTATTGTTATATAGCACTTGTACTAAATAGAAATAAACTGACCATTGATATTAAAGTTAAAGACAGAATGATGTTAAGATAAATTCGTTTTTTTATATGATAAATTCGGCGTATTGATAAAGCCTTTCAAAAAAAACAATAAATATACAAGGTATAAAAGTGCTTAAAAATAATGATAAAAACATAAAAGGTCAGCACTTGCTCAATGATTTAAGTATTAAGCAAGTTATTGAAGTATTTGATTTAATGCCAGACACTAAATTTTGGATCAAAGATCTAGAAGGTAACTTTGTCCACGTAAATAAGTATTTTTTAGAGCATTCAGGTATCCGCTCATTAAGTAATATTATTGGCTATAATGATAATCATATTGCCGCTGCACATATTGCGGAACAATTTATAGTCGACGATAAAAAAGTTATACAAGGTCATGTAGTAAATGATCGTTTAGAAATGAATAGTATTAAAAATGGCAAGTTGTCATGGTTTACAACATCTAAACGGGCATTGCGTAATCAATCGGGTGAAGTTGTTGGTACTTACGGAATTACTCGACATTTAAACAAAACTTCAGAAGTATTGTCGGGCCTTAACGCAGTACAATCTCCAGTAGAATATATAAAAAATAATTATATGAATGATATCTGTATTAACGAACTTGCCGGCGTTGCACATTTATCGGTAAGCGCGCTAGAGCGCCGCTTTAAAAAGTATTTAGCAAAAACGCCTAAACAATTTCTAAATGAAATTAGATTAGAAAACGCCAGACGCTTACTCGTAGAAAGCAACCGTTCTATTTCTGATATTGCGAACGCAACGGGATTTAGCGACCATAGTTACTTTAGCAAGCAATTCAAAAAAATGTTTGATCAACTGCCTTCACAATTTAGAGAAAGCCAAATAACAGCACAAACTTCAGAAAGAAAAATACCTTAACAGTTGGTCGCTTAGTATAAAATCTGTCTTGAAGATTATTCTTCTGCTTGCTCTGCTGCTAACGCAATTTTTTCACGTTCAGCTTTCGAGATGTATTTAGGTTTATTGCTTTTCTGTAGCTTGGCATTGGCTTTTTTAACTTTGCTTTTTAACACTTGGTTAATTTTCTTTTTACGATTCATTAGTTAATTCTATCGTTTATAAAATTTATTGATTCAATGGATGATCAGCTGGTAACTGTTTCGATATCCATAACGCGAGTTTATGTTTCATATGAGGTTGGTCTTCATCAGCAACAGCTAAAGGTTGAACCAGCTTATCGTTTACCAATAAACGGTAAAGAGCCTCTACTTTATCTTTTGCCGAATTTGTTGCAGCAAAACCTTTATAACCACGATTTTTAGCGTATTTTTCACCTACTTCAATGGCTTTTTTAAGAAGTTCTGCTTCATTTTTAATTTTTTTCATTATTAATCTACTCTGTAAATTTTAAAATTCGGCCTAGTATTGATATTAGCGATAATCAATTAACATAACTCTTTCAAATTGATCAGTATTCACCTCAACATTAAGCGCTTTCATCCGTTCTTGTAAGGCTTCCATGTCTCTTGCTAAAGAAGAGAGCGTTAATGTGTTGTTATCGAGTAAGTACACTTGCTTTAAGCTAGTATAATAATAATTCAACACAATAAAGGCATTAATATCGCCTTCTGTTTCATAATTTTCAGCCGCTTTTTTAATATTTTTCAAGCGTCTATATATTATGTTATGAATTTGTTTTAATTTCATAACATAATGAATTTCATAACAAAATGGATGATTTTTTAATTGTTGTAAAATACTTATACAAGTGAGTAAACCTAAAATTACACCAACAAAATTAAACCTGAAATTACTTAATGGCTCACCGGTTTCGGGATGAGTAGCAGGTAATGCATGTCCGAATAATTGAATGAGGATAGCGCCATAACTAATGGAAAAAAAGGTTAAGCATACGATGGAAAGACCAATAACAATATTTAATCGCTTTCGGTACAGTGATTTGTCTATATCTATTAATTGCATAAAAAATGTATATTCTTCTTGATAATTTGTTTAATTAAAAATTTCTAAGTTATTAAAATAACCTGAATAGCGCTTAACTTTTGTTTCTACACCCTGTCTCCATACTCTTGCATTTGAAGCAATACTAATATGAGTTTTTGCTCTTGTGATGCCAGTATATAACAATTCTTGCGATAATAGTCGATTGTCTTTTTGATTGGGTAAAATCATAGCAACATGAGAAAACTCACTCCCTTGTGTTTTATGGATGGTCATTGCATACACCGTTTCATAATGTGGTAATTTACTGGTCATGATCCAACGGTAAGTATCATCAACATCTTCAAACACTGCCATTAAATGCCCTGCATCATTTTTCCATAAAAAGCCTATATCGCCGTTATACAAACCTTGATGATAATTATTCTCTGAAATCATGATAGGTCGCCCCTGATAAAGCGCTTTATCTGATCGAATAACCCCTTTATTGATCAGTAACGACGTAATTAACTCATTTAAAAAGTCGACACCTTGCTCACCAACGCGCGTGGCACATAACACTCTGAATTGATTAAATAGCGCAAACGCATCGCCCACACTTACGCACTTAAAAATAGGAAGATAATACTGTTTAACTAAAGGCCATAACCATTCAACCAGTTCGCCTTGTAAATGTGTTATTTGATTTTCGCCTGTAGCTTGATTTAATAAAGCCCAGCTTTGATCGTAATTACCTGCAATAACGGCTTGAGATAATTGCCCAATCCCCCCTTGTCCGTCAAAGCGTCTACTTTTAGTTAAAAAAGTTACGTTATCGCAGCTATTAAATAGGTTTGATGCTTGGTTGAGTACTTGTTTATTTTCTGATTTTTTCGATATTTGAGGTACATTAAAACCTGTTACCTGTTTTAAATAGTGAGCGTTTTCTTGGCTATAACCTAAAAAAGGTCGAGGCGCTACATCACTTAAAACACTTCCAGCTGCTACAGACGGGAGTTGATCAGCATCGCCCAATAAAATCACTTTGCAACGTAAGGGTAATGCTTTAAACACGCGGTTCATCATTGCAAGATCAACCATCGACACTTCATCAATCAACAATACATCAATATTTAAAGGGTTTTCCTCATTAAATCGAAAGTTAGGGCTATTCGGAATAACACCTAATAAACGATGAATAGTGTGTGTATCGCTTGGTATTTCATTTAAAATGTCATCCGCAATAGTGCCTCTAAATCCTGTTATAGCATTTACGATAGATTCAGATAAACGTTGAGCGGCTTTACCTGTTGGCGCAACTAACGCTATGTTAAGCGATGCAGCTTGTTGAGCATTTAAGTTAACGCTTTGCTTTTGTTGATGTAAATACACTAAAGCGGCCAATAATTTAGTTACCGTATAGGTTTTTCCTGTGCCTGGCCCACCGGCTATTACACTAAAGTTTTTATTTA
Organism: Pseudocolwellia agarivorans; assembly: GCF_002000085.1. Lineage (GTDB taxonomy): Bacteria > Pseudomonadota > Gammaproteobacteria > Enterobacterales > Alteromonadaceae > Pseudocolwellia > Pseudocolwellia agarivorans. Next base: position 206,310 of record NZ_MUZU01000010.1, on the reverse strand, counting down.
ACGCGTTTGCTACCGCAACTTTTTGCCAATCTATTTCAGTGTTTGCTGCATCCGTTTCAGGAAATAACATATCAATACACTGTTTATTATTTATATTAATGTTTAGATTGATATCTGCTTGTGAAAGCTCATCGGGTTCAACTGTATTCTTTTCAGCAATCGACTTAAACAAGTCTTGCTCAAACTGAAAATAACGGCGCATATAAACATTATTATTATGATAAACAATCGGCTGCTCTGCCTCAGCTCCAATATTCATCATGTCGAGTAATTGGTGTAAAGATGCCACATCTGAAAAAACATACCCATGGTGTTGCACTAAACCAAAATCGTCACTTAAATAGCCATACTGTGTATTAGCGATTGCGCTAATCGGCAAACAAACATGCCCTTCTCTCAAGCTTTGACTTAATGCCATTAACAAATGAAAGAGCTCTGTACGCTGTGTTTCATTAAGATTGAATAGCTGAACTAAGTCTTTCGCAAAAAAATAATCAATAGGCGCTATAGACGCTATTTCTTTTTTCGCTAGCGCATAGCTTGCGTATGCTGGCTTGTTAAAAGTCTTATTAAAAGTTTTACCCTCTGTTTCATCAAACATCAGCTTGCTCCCTTGTACCATTTTCTCTAGCAATATGTTCTGCTGTTACATGCTCGCCAGTAAAAAGTGCATCGAGTAATTCAAGCTCGTCTATGTTAATAGCACGGTGATACACGCCTGCTCCTTTATAAGTAGGATCGTTAGTTAGACCTCTTAAATACAAGTAATAAATACCACCAAAATGTTGCTCGGGATCATAATCAGGTAATGAAAATGCCAAGTAACGATGCAATGCCAACGAATAAATTAAATACTGTAAGTCGTAATGGTTATGTTCAATATCGGCTCTCATGGCTTCTTGTGTGTAAAAACTAAAGTCTTCACCTAAAAAGGTCGACTTATAATCGCACACATAAAACTTGCCATTTTTTTCAAAAATCAAATCAATAAAACCGTGCATCATACCTTTAAATTTTTGGTAATAAGGTAATTGTACCGAGCTTGATAACGCTTCAATCATATTGTTATGAGTATTACCGCCTTTACGATGTTCAGTGAGTAAGTTAGTTAACTCGTTAGCGCTATTTGCATTCATCGGGAAATAAAATTCACTTTCCTTAATGCAGTGATTTAAAGACAAATCTTGCAAACAAAAGGTATCTGAATCATCAATATTTAAAGGTGCTAATAATGCTTGCTCAAGCCAATGCTGAAGATCATGTTCTGTGTAACCTATAGTGAACTCGCCATAACGGGTTAGTGGGCGTTCAAGCGCAAGCTCCCAATTAGGATCATCAAACTGTAAGAGCTCAAGAATGTTATGTAATAAATTACCGGTACGAGCGCCCTTTTCAATCACAAAACGTAACTGATTAGCTAAGCTCGGCGGTTGAATATCTACCAAATTATGAGCAACATTTAACATCAGCGCTAAACTAGCGTCTTCTTGATTATTAAGCTCATTATCTCGATCAGGGCTTGATACACCTTTATGTTTTAGGTTTCTACTCAAGGCTGAAAAAGAACTTAGCCACCAGTCGCGTTCAATTTTTCCACGAAAAGTTTCGGCAGCTAACATTTGCATATTTTGCACTTGTAATGCTGAGTCTTCACCAATATAAGTTAGATTTTCGTTTTGTAATGCTTCTATGTCGTTAATCGTAAGAAGCGCAATATCATCGGGGTTATCAGCCACTAATTGCAGAATACTTTGCTCAATATCACAACCTTTTTGCCAATGTAAGGCTTGTCCTAATGGCGAGTTTTCGCATTTATCAAATTCAACCGTTAACATATAACAGCGTTGCTCTGCTCTTGTTACCGCTACGTATAAAAGTCGAACTGCTTCAGCATAAGCTTCGTCTGCCATGGCTTGTTTGGCTTTTTCGGTGCCATCTAAGCTTAACGCTAGTTGCCCTTGCTCGTTATGATATTCAATAAAGGTTACCGCACGTGCACCGAATTTAAGGGGATCTTTAAAACGTGTAGCAAAAGGCACAAATACAATAGGATATTCCAAACCTTTTGCGCCATGCTGAGTCACAATTCGGATCAAGTCATCGTCACTTTCTAATCGTAGCTCGGCTTCAATGTCGGGGTTGTCTTGTAGGGTTTGTTGTTCAAACCAATATAATAACTCTTGCGGTTGTTTATGACGTTGACTAGCTGATTGCAATAGTTCAAACAAATGCAGTAAGTTAGTTAATACGCGGTCTTTGTCATGCATAAATGCAGTAAAGTGTTCGTGCATTAACTTTAACGCCATACCGATAAAACCTTTACTTTCCCACTCTTGTTTTAAAGCAGCAAAAGACAATTTAAGATTTTGCCAAGCAAGTTCGTCTTGTTGAAGTGCATACAGTTTATTCGCGGTAAAACCTAATAAGTCAGACGCTAAAGCCGCAGAAAAATAGCGGTCGTTTTCAACAAACAAAATACCTTTAAGTACTTGTACCAATTGTTGTGTTTGCGCACTTTTTAATAAGTTTGAACGATTACTCATAAATACAGAGGCCAAACCCGCATCATCTAATGCTTGTTTTATTACACTCGCCTCGGCACCGTCGCGCACTAGAATGGCGATATTTTGCGGTTGAATGTTCTCACTTGTATGCTTACTTGTGTTATTTAAGCCCAGTAAACGAATAATTTCATGTGCACACCACTTGGCCATGGTGGGTCTAAAAGCTTGATTAACAGAACCTCTAGTTTTTTCTGGCGTAAAATGCACAAACTGCAATGCTTTAAAAGTCGCATCGGCTAATTGTTTTTCGGCCGCTTTAGGCGATGCTTTTACCGGTATATATTCAATGTTGTATTTAAAAACATCGGTAGCGCCTTGGTCTAAATTATTGCCATAAAATAAGCGATTGTAACCTTGAATCATCGACTCGCTTGAACGCCAATTGGTGTCCATTATCCATTGGTAATCGCAACCAGAACGTGCAGCTAAATAGGCAAATACATCGCCGCCTCTGAATCCATAAATGGCTTGTTTAGGATCGCCAATCATATAAAGAGCAGCTGTAGGTTGTTGATAATATATCGCTTGTAAAATAGTAAATTGTTGAGGGTCGGTATCTTGAAATTCATCCACTAATGCAACGGGATATTGCTTAAATAACAACTCTGCGAGTGAGTTATTCTTATTATTCGCCTCATCATCTACGTTTAAATTATTTTCTTTAAATTCAATAGTATTGTCGTTACGCGTTACACTTAACTGATTAGCTAAGCGACTAATTAAATCGTCAAAGCTCACTAAATCACGTGTGAGCTTTTTATCGTTTACATCTTTACGTATAGAGTAAATACCGTCTCTCACAACAGATAAAGCTTTCGCGCGATTAATGCTTTTGTTCAAGCTTTTACATAACGTTTTTACTTGTTTTACGGGTTCGAATATTGCGAGTAATGTTTCTTTATTGGCTGAACGTGAATAGCGTTTTCCATCAATAAAAGCATCAGGCATTTTGCCATTCGCTAACACCAAAGCTGATTGAATATTGGTTTTCAGTTCTTCTTCTAATTTAATCAGCCAATCAATTAATTCGTTCAGTTCTTGTAGTCTAACTTCTCTGTCTGCGCCCTTTTTAACATCAACCAAATACGCGACTAATTCAGCGTTATTATTTTGTAACGAGGTTCTTGCTTGCACAACAATATCAATAAAGTTTTCAATAACTGAAATTTCATCAATTAAATCTAATGTACTCGAATTCCCCTGATTGATTGCTTTAGCAAACTGATTAACAAATACATGCGGTGTTGGCCAAAACTCAGATATTAATAAAAATTGCTCTGACGATTGCTTTGCTAACACTCTGTACCAATCTTGCGTGCTTTCTAGCAGCACATCGTTACAATCTGACTCCATCGCTAAGTTAAATGATTGTCCGCTGGTAAAAGCATGTTGAGTAAGCACCCTTTTACAAAAACCATGAATGGTAAAAATAGACGCTTCATCTAAATACAATAACGCTTGTTTTAAGCGTATTTTGGCGTCAGCGGCTTCAACGTGTTTTGCTATGGCAATAAAATATTCATCTTCTACTGATAACGTATCCCACTCGTTTAGAGCTTGTCTGATAAAAGCGTCTATTCGGCCGCGTAGTTCTTCAGTTGCGTCTTTAGTGAAGGTCATCACTAATATTTGTTCAACCGTTAGGTTTTTCTCTAACAGTAAGCGTAAATAAATGCGCGTTATATTAAAGGTTTTACCTGTTCCTGCGCTGGCTTCAATTAAATGTTTACCCTGCAAAGGAATAGTATGAGCACTTAGGTTTTGAATCATCGTATTAGCCATTACTTTATTTGCTCCCTTGCGTTAAAAACATCAAGGTATAAATACTCAATGTTAGGTTGAACCTCTTCGTAGTTAGGGCATTGTGGCCAAAAGTAATGAATATAAGGATCGTCACCTAACGACATCATCGAATTAGGATCGCTCCAATAAAGTTCGAATTGCGCTTGTTCAAACACTTTAGCTTTAAAGGCTTTTTCAGCAATTTCACCATTCACTAATAACGGCTGTTGCAAACCGACAATATATTGTTGAATAAACTTAAGTAACTGAGCTTTAGGGTCTACTATTTCGCCATATTTAAACTGCGTTACTTTCTGACTCTTGGTATCAAAGTAAAAACCATGTGTGGCGGTAACACCTTCAATAAGTGATGCTTTTTCAGCTAATTGCTCTTTCGCAATAGCCAACACACATTGATGAAAATACAAGGTGATAAAATCTTTAAACTTAGGCGAACTGCTGCGATAAAACACTAACTTGTCGTCACTTATAGGTAACTTAGTCGATATTTTTACTTTAACACCCGCTGAACTACTGTTACCTGTTAACTTTTGTATTAGCAATTGCGAGGTTTGTGCATCTAAATCGAATGTTATTGCACAGTCTTCTTTATGTTTAATTTTACCGTTATGCTCTGTAATGGTTTGACTAAAATTTTCGCTGTCTAACTTCCAACTTTCAAAGGTTATATCTCGGGTTGCCGCTTCAGGAAATTTACCCGAAAGTGCTGCCGCTTTTAAGCATTGTTGAACCGCCTGCTCTGCGGCTTCTATTGTGCTTTCATCATCGGTAAGTTGAGCTTTTATTAATTGTTCACGTAATAAATAGCTTTGTAATCGGTCAAACTCAAACGGCTCTACATCGTCTAACTCTAACGAATAATGATCAAAATTCAGGTTGAGCTGTTTTCTAGCAAAGTATCTTGAAGGATGTTGAAAAAAGGCAATAAGCTGCGACAACTCAACATGCATAACATAACAAGCATCGGCAGCTGAATATTCTATTAAGTCTGATTCGGGTAAAGGAATATCAATGCCTGATGATAAGTTATGACCTTGCGCTGCATTCTCTTTGCTTGATAGTCGCGCTAAGTTTAGCCAATGGTTATCAAAGCTTTTTAACAAACCTTGGTAATTTTTATGACTAAAAGGCTGCATAGGTAAATGCCTTAACTTACCATCGGGAGACGTATTATCGCTTACGTCAGCGTCTTCTGCACCCTCTTCAGATAAAGCCCAACCGTAACCTAAAGTTAAATACTCCATTAATTCTTTTAATACTAACGACGCTTGTTTAGGCGCGTTGTTTTTAATGTTTTTACCTTGATAACTTAAGTAAAGGGATTGCCTGGCAGAAATAATTGCTTCTAAAAATAAATACCTATCGTCGCCACGTCGCGATCTATCACCTAACATAGCAGGCGTTATCGACATTAAATCGAAACTTAATGGCTGACGTTGCCTTGGAAATAAACCATCGTTTAAGCCCAATATCGCAATCACTTTAAAAGGAATACTGCGCATAGGTAACATAGAACAAAACGTTACTTGGCCCACAATAAACTGCTTGCCGGGATCTGGTTGGCTAAAATGCTGATTTAAAAAATCGCGCACTATCAGTAAATCAATTTTCTCTTCAAATTTAGCGTGTAAGCAATAATCAATTAACGACTCAATCGCATGAGTCACAATGGTAAAACCGTCGTCATTGCTGGTATCAAATAACTCGTTAATCAGGGTAGTTAAAAAAGTTTGCCATTCAGTTGCGGTACGTTCTTTAGTTAAGCTAAACGAAAACTGTTGCAGTTGCTCTAATATCAGCATTAACTGCCCAAGTAACTCGGCATCGTTGCCTTCTACTGTGGGTAATAATAATTGCTCATCGTAAATGGTTTCGACATCGCCAAACGCAAAGCCACGCAATAAACGTGATAAACCTTGCTGCCATGTAAAGTTATTTGAAACGGCATGGGTTTTAAGGGTGTGCTGTTTATGCTCTTCATCAAGCCCCCAATGAATAGAGGCGTGATCTAACCACACTGAAATTTTATCAATGTCTTCAATACTTAAATCAAACTTGGTTTGCATAGCCGGAATACGAAGAAACGATAACAACTGCGACACCTGAAATCGGCTATCAGGCAAAGTAAGCAAGTCTGAAAACGCAGCAACAACAGGTTCTGAATCTTTACTAACACGATCAGCAATTGAACAAGGCAACGGCGGTACTTTATCGTCAAAGTCTTGCCAACCTCGGGCAAAAACAGCATTTACATAAGGTGCGTATTCTTCTACCTGCGGACACATAACTAAAATGTCTTTGGGTGTTAACGTGCTGTCGTTATTAAATTGATGCAACAACCAATCGTGCAACCCTTGTACTTCTCTTAAAGCACTATGACAACTGGTAAATACAATAGAGTTATCGCGTTGTTCAACGGGTGCATTACGCGCATCTGTTAGCGTTAAAATGTCGTGCTGTACTTGCTGTAAAACACTGGCTTGTGTTGGGGTGTTATTACTTGATGTATTATCTGAGGTATCACTCGATTCATTATTTAACTCGTCGTGAATATCCTCAAAAGCATCAATATTAATTGTACTGTAACCGTGCAACAAGGCCATAAACTCGCGGCCTTGCTGACCTAAATTAGCCAATAGCGGATTACCCACCGACTGAGTAATATCGTCGAAACCGTCTACCCATTGTTGAATAGACTTAATCGCTTGTTTTTCAGTAATTACATCGCCCCAATAGGCATAACACGGGTTTAAATGAAAAAAGTGTACATCAACATATTCGCTAAGTTCATTAACAAACGACAACCACATAGGCGCCATAATATTAATACCAAAAAACGAAATACGTTTAGGTAAGCTGTTTTTTAACTGTTGTTGATCAAAACAGCCCGCATTAAGTTGAGTAATGGCTTGTTCAATTAAGGTAATAGGATTATACGATTGCTCGCGTGTTAACAAGTGCCACAACTTACCTTGCCATTGAGCAATTTCAGCCGCGTCTGATTGTTCGCCTTGCACAAAACCCTCAGTAAAGTTTCCGTTTTCCCAAGCATCAATCCAGGTAGGTCTAAAGATTAAATATTGTTCAAACAAATCGGCCATTTGGCAAGCAAGCTGATAACGCTTTAATTGTTCTGTATTTGTTATTTTGTCTGCAAACTCAGGTGGCAAATCTACGCCCTGTTCTACATCAGTAGTTGAACTGGCGTTTACTTGATTGTTCGATGACTGTTTTTTTGAAGGTGAAGTGTGCGATCGCCAATACTGAGTTGCTGTATCAAAATCAGCATCATTCATCACTTCTGGCTGAGCAAATAACGTAAAAATTCGCCATGCGAGTACTTCACGAGAGAAAGGCGATTGATCAGGCACATCTTCTTCGCTAGCTATTGACCTGACTAGCTTCCATAAAAACTGAGACGGTAACGCGTAACCAATATTCATACTGATACCACGTTGTTTTGCCAACGACATGTTAAGCCAATGCTGCATACCCGCATTTTGCACAACAATAACGTCTTTGGAGAAAATAGGAAGTGGTGAAACCTGTTGGATTTTATCTAAAAGTACTAACAAATTTTCCATTTTATTAGCGGGATAAAGATAGATCACACGATACCTTTCTTATGGATTTTAATTAAGTAAATTTAACCATAAGCATAGGGATAATACGAGTTAAAATAAGGATTTATTGAGGATAGTTTAAAGGCGTTGTATGTTTTTTGATTAAGAGGAGGCTTTAACAATAACCTCACTCTTAACCAAGTCGTTTTACTTGATAAATAGCACTCATTACTCATGCTTAAATTGATGCTTATTTAAACTCTCAATACGTTCAGCCAACCACACTTTAATAATTGATTGTCTGGTGACGCCAACACGGCTTGCTTCACGATCGAGTGAATCTAACATCCATTCAGGAAAATCAACATTTACCCTTTTGGTCACTTGCGTTGTTCGTTTAGCTTTAGATAAATCTAAGTTGGCAAGCACATCATTACCATCATCAAACTCTTTATCGAAATCAGAAGCTTTCATAAAATTTCACCTCGTTTGTTCTAGAACGCCTAACTGAAATTATGCGGATATTATTATCTCGATATGTAATAACAGCTGACCAGTGCTTACCATTATAAAATGCAATAATAACAAAGCGCGGTTCATCGCTCGTATTAGCAGGAATTTCGACTAAATAAGGATCGTCCCAGAGTGATTTTTATCATTTTTGAGACATTATCATTTAATCTGTAGCGTTAATTTGGATTAGGTTTTGTATCGATAGCGCCTTACTAAGAGATAAATAATAGCTTATTAAAATAAGCTATTGCAGGAGCAAAAGCCAACTGTATTTTTCAGTTTGAAGTTCCTAGGTGTATTTTGATTCTGTTTCAGCTTCTAACTTTATAAGCTTTATGACCTCTGATAAATCGAATTCATCGTGAGGAATCAATTCGATTTTATCAGTAAACTTTGATGAAATGGATTTAAGATTTTTGGCTAAGAATTGATCCCACTCATGTAAGAGTTCGAGAATGTTTGCCTTTGCAAAATGATCTTCGCCATTTGTATTTGACGAATACCCTTCAACAGAACCACCCAATAGAGCATCTCGGTTAATAATATAAGAACGTCTGTCAGAGCTATATCCTGTGTTTACAGTATGTGAAGCGTAATATGTCCTAAATTGAAAAATTGGTAACTGGTTTGCTTCACTCTTTGAAAATGGTATTTTCAATTTAGAAGTTAGTGCTATTAAAGCCTGTAGCTGTAGATAACAAGCATTGAATATTCCGTACATACGCAAATATGCTTCACCAAATTTTGCGTTTCTCGATTCATGTACATTAATTCCATTTTTGTAGAAGTCATCCTTAGCTAGTTGAGTGTCTTCGAGCAAATACAAAGAATCTATTACAAATCCATAGTCACGTATATTTTCTAATTCGAATATTGAAATAACTTGATAATCGAAATCATCTGAAGTGTTTATTGCGCATAAACTTAAAACTTCTCGCATTATATCAATTCGCAAATCAATTAGATTAATATTACTCATTCGCTTTATATTTATTCCTTGTAACTAACGCCACAAACAAGACATTAGCCATTTATAAACTTGATATGTGGATTAGGTTTTGTTCCGTTAAAAACCTTGAAACGGAATTATCATACCGCAGCTCGTCTTGCACTGTACAAGAAACAGTTGTTGGTGTTGATCGTAAGAAAAACCTAAAGCAAAACTTAACTTGTGACTTTCAACATCATGACCATATGTAATGTTAATATATTGAGCATACGCTTTTATTTGTCTCGAAAGACCCATCCAAGCCATAGTGTCATGGCTTGACTCTTTTTTAGTCAAAACACCTAGCCCTGGAGGGTAATATGAGGAACCATCACTAAGTACGATAGGATGGTTTATCCCTAATTTACGAGCCTGTTTATGATCTTCAGCTGTAGTTACTTCTTTTTGGTCACTTAGCTTCAAGTGAGCAATCAGAAAGGGAAAGTCATTATGAACAATTTCAACTAATTGCGTATTATGCCATACGTCATTGTGGGGTAAGACTGCCAACAAATATATAGTTTCTGGCTCTATTATTGCAAACATTAACTCTTTAGTTCCACCTTCGACAAAGTGAAAATGAACGATACCCCAATCATCAAATAATGGATCATTTCCTCCGCCAGATTTTTTAAAGTTTTTTCTACTGCAAAATTTTAAAAGAGGGCTGCCAGATTCAACTAGATGGATAAACTTTTGATATTCGATCATATGTTCTTGAGGGCAGTTAAATACCGATGACTCAATTACATTTCGCTTTTGAGCGATTGGAGTTCTACGAAGACGGTTAATGAGGAGCATAAAATTACTCCGAAGACCTAATTCTTCAGAATAATGAATACACTGCTTTTCCAACTCGCTTGCTATGTAATTTTTAAGATTTGAGTTAAATATTTCGATCATGCTCACTTTCCCTATAACGCATATCATTAAAGTAAAAGGGGGCAGATACACATTAATATCACTATTGGGTCATAAATACGTTTTACAACTCATTAGAAAATATATAGCTAAAAATTTTAGTCTAATGTCTTCAATGTGCACAAAGTGATCTTACATGTCTTGTTATATAGCAATGTTGAATGATAATGACTGGTAGTTCTGATTAATCAACCCCAACCGTTAACACTCCATAGTCAGTTCACGAACCTTTGAAATACCTTTACCATCAAATACAAATTCAAAGTGTTGCGTTTGAACCGCTGACTCAACATGTACGGGAGACATGAGTCCCCAACAAACAGCGCCTTTATGTCTAACTGAACGATATTGAATACCTGCTTCTTCTGCTTTTTTTACTTTAGCGCCAAAAATTCTAGAGGCGGTGTAATCATCAGGTGTATGAATATCATCAAGTGAAACAGCATCAATAAGTTCTGCTGAGAACTTTACTTTAAGGCATCGCATATCAACAGTGTCGTAGTGGAGCCCTTCAACATTACGAAAATACTTTTCTTGGTGGTATCGAGTTTCTGCTATCGCGGTTTCCGCAGTATCAGCAAGATACAAGACACCGAATGAGCCATCACTAAAACGAGAGCCGTCGGGGGTAACATGGGTAAATGGCGCCGTAACATAGTTTACCCCTGTTATACCAAAAGGTATTTCATTGGTTGGAATAAGGTTTAGATCACCAAGTTCATCAAGATGTCTGGGATTGGTTAATGCTTGCAGAGCGTATGCCGTTTCAAAGTCGGTTTCGTCTATTACATCGTCGAACAAGGTAATTGGCGGAAACTTTGAGTTAACCATGCGATAAGAGGCTTGTTTAGAGAAAGATACGCGCTTCTGCTCTACCATTGTCCGCTTCTCATGCTGTCGATTCGCTTAAATACTTCATATAAAGCGCCAAAGTTTCCGGTGCTAATAATAGATAGCGGACTTTTCCCATTAAAGTATGGGTTGTTATTAGCCATACTCATAAAGCCATATACGTTATCAGGGTTTGAGAATATGATTCTTAATGCCTGATGAATATTAGCAAGATAGCTTAAACGCTCAAGCTGATCGCTGCTTAAAGAGGCAGAGCTAGGATCTTTTTGATAACGGTGAAAAGTACTTTTTGGGATCCCTAAAATCGCTTGTTTTTGAGCTGCAGAGCATCCCCATTTATCAAGAATATTGTTACCCATGGTAAAAGCTGCACTATGATTGATACTTGGTGCATATTGAGCTTCTGCTATCGTTGCCATTGCTTTACTCCCAAATTAGACGATAACATTAGATTAGTCTCATTTAGGACTTATGTCAACAAGGTGTCTTATTCGGGAGTAAGCTATAATGTAAAGAGCGTTATGCGTTAGATTCCCTACCCATGTAGCCTATAACTAGTGTTAACAAAGTAAAACATTCTAAAACCTAGCTTTGGTTTAAAAATAAAATGTGTCCCAACAAATATAATTAACAGGGTTATGAATATTAATGAGTTTACAGATAATCTATCTAAACTTATAATTCTATTCTGACTTGCTTGGAGCTATACATATGCTAGGAATGCTAAAAAAACACACCGTCGAATTGAGTCCCGAAGTATTTGGAAGATTAACTAACCAAGGAATTCCGATCAAAAACCAAATAATTGAACGCAGTTTAACTTATGCTGACGAAGAATATATAGATAGCTGTGAAACAGATTCCAATGGTGAATTTAGTTTTAACCTAAAAACAATAAAATCACGCTTACCAGGAAATGTTTTACATGAACCTATTGTTCGTCAGGCCATTTATGTCGACTTCGAAGGTAAGAATTATCTCTTATGGCATGCATTTCAAGATGGAATAGAAATAATTGTAGAGTTCCAACCTAAATTAAAAAACCTTATCGCTGATATTAGCACTCCGGAAAAAGACTTTAGAATTACAAGTCAATCTAACAACAATAAAAGTTATAAAATATTTTCTATTTGTAACTGGTAAATATGAACAAGGATGTAATTGTGAATATATTAAGCAACACAAGTCTCATTTAAGACTCATATCAACAAGATATCTCATTCGAGAGTAAGCGATAATGTAAAGAGCTTTATGCGTTAGATTCCCTTCCCATGTAACCTATAACCATTATTAACAAGGTAAAACATTCTAAAAGCTAGCTTTGCTTAAAAATAAAATGGGCCCCAACAAATATAATTAACGGGATTATGAATATTAATAAGTTTACAGATAATCTATCTAAACTTATAATTCTATTCTGACTTGCTTGGAGCTATACATATGCTAGGAATGCTAAAAAAACACACCGTCGAATTGAGTCCCGAAGTACATGGGCGATTATCAAATAATAAAACACCTATATCAAACCATAAAATAAAACGTTGCCTTATCTATGGTGATGAGGAGTATATTGATGAAGCAATTACCGATTTTTACGGTAAGTTTCAATTTCCCTCAAAAAATATAAAATCAAGATTACCTGGAAATCCACTTCACGAGCCAAAAGTGCAACAAATAGTTTGCATGGAAGTTGAAGAAAAAGTCTATTTAATTTGGTTTTCAAACCAAGATGGTTTACACATAAATCCTTTATATTGTAGCTATCTAAACAACCTTAATGCTGACATTTCAAATGAAAAAGAAAGCTTTTGGATTGATGACATTAAAGATCCCACACAATCATATCAAATTCATTCTATCTGTAGATGGTAAAAATTATAAGGAAGTAAAATGAGTTTATTAACACCAAATTTAGCAGTAGAGTTATCTGATGTTTCCTACCAAATTACAAAAGCTAATTCAGTAGGCGTTTTTGAAATAGCTGTAAGTAAAAATCTAGCAAACCATTTTAATTTTGATTTATCCTCTAAACCCGTAGCTGGAACTTCTGGAGGTTATGTAGCCCATGCTAAAGGTCAACAAACTGGTTTTGCATTAATTGGTCAAGGTAAAAGCGTACAATACAAAAATGATATTGTTATCGCTGTTCGTGGCACTAACTTTACTAGTTTAAATGACTTATCTACCGACGCTCGTGCTGCCACAAGTTCTACTGAGCGGGGTTCATTAGTCCACGCAGGGTTTAATTCTGTTTTTGAATCAATGAAAAACGAATTATCTCACTATATTAACCTAGTTCCGGCAGGTGCTACACTACATTGCGTAGGCCATAGTTTAGGTGGTGCCATTGCAAACCTTATAGCTGATTGGGCAAAACAAAAACTTGCGAACGTTAAGCTTTATACAATAGGAGCGCCCAAAGTAGGATTTGCTGACTTTGCACTTAAAAATACAAATTCCCTAGGCCAAGAAAACATTTTTCGCTGTACTAAAGGCTGTGATCCTGTCCCTATGGTACCTGTATGGCCTTTTGTTCACGCACCATATAATGGTTATGAGTATAGGGTTGATAATAGCGGTTTTATCAACCCTTTAAAACATCGTGTAAAATATTACAAACAAAACATGCTTGGCAATGATTGGGGAAGTTATCAACGAATAGTGAGTTTTAATAGCTTTAAAAGAGTCACATTAGATGCTCGCTTTAGTCACCAAGTCAGTAGAGACTTATTTTGGATGAACCGCCTGAGTGAAGCTTTACTCACTTTATTAAGACAATTAGGTGGTGGCATCGCAAACCGCATTCAAAGTGGTATATCAAATGGTCTAAATTTTTACGATCAAATCGCGATGGTACTATCTGACGTAAGTATACATAACGCAACGTCTACAGGACAATTACAAGGTTTATTAGCTCATATGCTAGTGTTTTCAGGCCAGATTGGTCGCGAAGTGAAAGAACTCAGTTTTGAATTTATAAGCTGGGTATTTAAAAAAACGCTTGAAGTCGTTAGCCGTTTAGCGCGTGAAGCCTTAAGTTAAAAACCCTACAGCGAAAGCCAAACAATCCTTTTATGTTTGGCTTTCATTTATTTAAATTCATAGTTACTCAACTATGTCACCTCACCCTTTATCTCTCGATAGCTCTTCTTCAATGCTTTAACCACTGATGCCTGCTGCTTTTCGTTTAACTGCTGATATTGAAGCGAGGTATACAGTTGGGTAAATTTAGCAAATTCAATGGCGAGTGTTGGCCATTCATTTTTGATCACTAAGACAAAGTCTTTCGGGGTCATGTCTGTTGGTTTTTGTATGCCCTGTTTAGCTAAGTGTTCAAGTATTTGTTGGTAGTAGTAATTAATATTTTGTGGTTTACGTGCTTGGTTTATTTGGCGTACTACCCACCATAAAACAATGGCGCTTATTAATACCAGTGCGTAATAAATTAAGGTCAGCCAATGTAGGTCGAGCATTGATTTAAAAGCGAGTGCTATGTTTTGTAAAAACTTGTTTTGCTTGTCGGCGGTGTAGCCTATTACCCAACGTGTCCAGTTATAGTCAATGGCTTCAAGTTGTAATCGAATGCTGTTAATAAAAGCGTTGTTGTTGCTAAAACGTAATAGCGAAAAGTTTTCTGAGGTGGCGGCTTGTTCTCGCAATAGTTGTTCTGAAAATCCACGTTCTACTCGTTCAGGGTTTATAGCAGCGGTTGGGTCGACTCTTGTCCAGCCTTTGCCTTGTAACCATACTTCGCTCCATGCGTGAGCATCGCGTTGGTAAATGCTGTAGTAGTCGGCTTGGGCGTTATATTCTCCGCCCATGTAACCGGTAACAAGTCGAGCAGGTATACCTGCAGCTCGCATTAAAAAGGTAAAGCTGCTCGCAAAATGTTCACAAAATCCGGCTTTGGTTTCAAAATAAAATTGATCCAAACTATTATTCGTTAATCGCGGTGGATTTAGGGTGTAACGATAAGTATCTTGATTAAAAGTAGCAAGAACGGCGTTAATTAAGGTTTCGTTATTTTGATACTTTGCACGTAATTCTTTTGCCTTTTCAACCAGTTTTGGATTGCTTTGTTCGGGTACTGCTAAGTTTCTTTGGTAAGAGCGTTGGCTAATATTTAACGCTAGCGGCGCTTCTACATAGCTGGTTACATTATAGCTGGTGTTTTGTGTGAGTTCTTTTTTGCTATACAGCGAATAATCTTGTCGGTACACAATATTGGTACTTTGCGGTTTAGTGCTGTCGATACGCGCAAGATCTAACCCGAACAGCCAGTTTTGATACGTAGGCGAGGCTATAACTTGGTAATTTACACGTTTACCCTTCGCGCTAGCTTGATCAAATGGGTATTGATAAATAACACTTGGGTTTATGTTGGTTTTCCATGAGCGTCCGTCAAAATTTTCCATCACTATAGTACGCCAATACAATTGTGAATAATTAGGTACGGTTTGCTCAAACTTAACTCTAAACGCCAATTCGTCAGACAATGCTAAGTTAGCTATATCGCCCACTTGTACAGAATCAGACAACCCTGTTTTAGCACTTTTTGCCGTAGGCACTGCCCATAATGGCGAGAGTTTAGGAAATACAACAAACAGAAAAACAGCTAAAGGAATACTTTGCATAAACACTTTGCTTGAAAGCTTAAGGGTATTTATATAGTTTTTAGTTGGCGCAAAATATCCAATGATAAGCGTAAAGTTAACAATAAGAATACA
The DNA here is from genome assembly GCF_002000085.1 of Pseudocolwellia agarivorans. Classification (GTDB taxonomy): domain Bacteria; phylum Pseudomonadota; class Gammaproteobacteria; order Enterobacterales; family Alteromonadaceae; genus Pseudocolwellia; species Pseudocolwellia agarivorans. Next base: position 190,379 of record NZ_MUZU01000010.1, on the reverse strand, counting down.
AAATATAATAAGAGAAAAGTACAAAGATTGCTGAAAAATTAACGACGATACCGCAACAAACAATCCTAATAAAACAATTTGATAAAAGTCGGCTCGTTTGTTTTGTTCAAAGCTTTTTAAAATATACGATAAACACAGTAAATGCAGCATGGTTGATAGCAAACCTAAGCTTTTTGCCGTAAAAGCTAATAACAAACAACCAATTACTGAGAGTACACCTATTAATATTTTGCTGGGTTGTGGCGTTTTATTTTTGGTGATGAGTATTTGCCAAACTAAACAAATACCAATAATAGATAACATCCACCACGACAATTCTAACGACAAGGTGATTAAGTTAAAAAACTGACAAGCAATCAGTAACAAAATGCTGTTAGCGCGTAGTTTAAAGTTTTGTTGCCTTGTATTAGCTAATTGAGTTTTTTTATTTTTAGCTTTTTTATTAAACATTAAGCGCCACCTCAGATTCAGCATGACTATTTAATGCAGACAACGCGGCGCTATGTTGTGGTTTGCCGTAAAAAGCTAAAGCGGTTAAACATTTATTGATATGCTTATTACCCGTTGATGGTGAAATTTGAATAGCGTCTAAATCTAGCCCGAACGGAATATTGTTTTTATGATGATCGAGTATTAAAAAGCACAGCATTTCTAATTTTGTTTCAATAGGTGCAGATGGCAGTTGCTTTAAGCTTAACCAAACTTTATGGCCTAGCTCTATTTGTGTGGTTTTAGTTAACCAGCCTTGGCCGCGAGCAAGTTGTTTCCATGCAATTTTAGCGTTCGACTCACCCTGTTTGTATTCACGTAATTCGCCAAAGTCTTCCCCACCTTCAACAACATTATTACCGTTTATTTCTTCATGCTGTTGCGACGAGTCTTGCTTTATATGATGAAAGGTATTTTTAGCGGGATAGGTGATTACTTCACAATCAAAATCTAAATGTGTCCAACATACAAATAAACCCAAAGGATATTCACTTAATATTTTTAAGCGACCCGGATTATTTACACCACGCTTTAGTGCGTGAAACGGTATTTTAGTAGCAGACTCACCCTCTTTTATCGCTACTTCAGTGGTTTGTTGGTTGTTCTCAAACTCAAAATTAATATCAAAACGTGGCTTGTTGCTAATAATGGTTAAAGGAACCGAAACGGTTTGTGTCGCATACGCGCTTACTTGGCTTTTAAATAAAAACTGCAAACCAAACATATTTAAAAAGCTATACAGCATAGTGGTTAAAAACACGCTAGCAAATAAGTAGCTCATTAAAATAATTAAGTTGTTTTGGTAGTTAGTACCTAATAAAAATAAAACGAATACCGACAGCACGTAAGCCAAGCCAAACTTAGTGGGTAATATAAAAATATTTTTATTACTTAAGTTTTGCTTAGCTGCCGCTGGCATTCTTTTTTTCAAAAAAGTATTAAAGCGCTTTTTAAAAAATGGTTTTAGTTGTTTAAACATAATAGCCAAGAGTTATTTACAAAAATTGATTACAGCGAACTATTTACAATGGGTTAGTTGGGTCAACTTGCTGCAGTATATTTTTTGCTGCGCTTATTTCGTTGCTCATAGAAATTGTACCGCTGGTGTCTAAACGATGTTCGCAAACGGCTTCAAAAACGGCTTGAATGTCTTGCGGTAAAACATGATCTCGATTATCAATAAACGCCCAAGCTTTAGCTGACGCTAACAGTGCTTTACCTGCTCTTGGCGATAATGGATTTACATTACCTAAACCGTTACGAGATATACGACACAAGGCTATAACGTATTCTAAAATAGCGTCAGATACGTGAATGTCTTCTACACTTTTTTGAATATCAATAAGTTGTTCAGGGCTTATGCAAGCAGCTAAGTTAGTAATGTCGTGCTTGTTGTTGCTATTACTGAGTATGCGCTTTTCGGCCTCTATACTCGGAAAGCCCAATGAAATTCGCATGGTAAAACGATCTAATTGCGACTCAGGTAACGGGTAAGTTCCTGAATGAAATAAAGGGTTTTGTGTAGCAATTACAAAAAAGGGTTCTGTTAACGGATAAGTTGTTCCGTCTATACTGACTTGTGCACTTTCCATCGCTTCAAGCAATGCACTTTGTGTTTTAGGGCTAGCTCGGTTAATTTCATCGGCCAGCACAACCTGATTAAAAATAGGCCCTTTATGTAAGGTGAACTTATTTTCAGCAGTATCGAATATTGAAATACCCACAACATCTGACGGTAACATGTCGCTCGTGAATTGTGTGCGCTGGTAAGACAAACCCAAGGTTTTAGAAAGCGCCTGAGCTAAGGTAGTTTTACCCGTACCCGGCAAGTCTTCGATAAGAATATGACCTTTGGCAAATAAACACGCTAAGGCTAAGCGAATTTGAGGCTCTTTTCCGATAACAATAGAACCAACTTGTTGAACAATAGTAGATAGTAAATGCTGCATAATCCCTACGACATATTTTTAGATTATTGAAGTGCAGTCAACTTACCGTATATAAGTGCTGAGCTCAAACGAAAAAACTTATTTAACCATATATAAGCAATTTTTTAGTGTTAATTCAGATGGATAGTTCGCAATAACGAAACCAATTTTCTTATAAGTGTTTAATGCTATTTCATTATGAGAGAACACAAACAGTGAACATTGAGTAACGTTTAATTCTTGAAGACCTAACTCACAAAGACGATTGATTAACTCTTTTGCTAAACCTTTCCCCCTAAAATTAGGATTTACAATAAGTCGAGCTAAATGACATTTACCTAAACGCAGGTAATATTGCCCAAAAGCTAAAAAATCAGAGTCGTTCGATACAAGAGAAAAAGAACTTAAATCATTAAGCTGTAAATCATCAACAAAAGAGGTGTTGTTATAAGGAAAGCTAAAGTTAGGGCCAGCCCAGTCCGTAAGGTCTTTTTCATTAGAAAACCAACTCATCATTTCTATCAAATGTTTGTTAAGAGGTTGTACGAGTTGCATACTTTTCTTTCCTTCGCTTACAAACTAAAACACCATTACGTGATCAACAAGGTATTGGCCATTTTCATAAACCAACAGCATTTCAGCTACAAACTCACCTTCCGCTTTACTGAAGGTTTGCTTCCAAATAATGGCTGCTGCATTTGGTCTTTTAAATACAGCTACAGGTGTTCTGTCACGAAATACACCTTTTTCATTTTGGTAATGTTCACAAACCGATTGAAGATAAGCAGGTGTAACTATACCTTTCATCCGTTCTGTAAAGTGCAGAACATGTTTTGTATGGTTTATTTCGGTAGACGCAGCCATTAAGTTATCCATAATAGGATCAGCTATATCAAAAATTTGCTGGTCTGATAATGATTGAAAGTTCATAGGGTTCCTGAATAATTTAGGTACTTAACTTGAGATAAAAACTCAAGAGATCCATTCCTGTAATGAAATAGATCTTTAGGTAAAGTAAAAAGTTTTTAATCAGACAAGTAATACTCAACCGTAGATACCACTCTAACCTTTTTGATATGAGGGTTATTTGTATCGCGTGCACTTATACTAAATCGACCTTGTGACGCTCTTTTAATTTTACCTAATTTACTTTGAGAGTCAGACGCAAATTTTGTGGCGACTTCCCTCGCCTTACGTGTCGCTTCTTCAATCATTTCAGGCTTAACTTCGTTTAATCGAGTAAACATGTATTCAGTGCGCGCTTGATAATTTGCTCCCGTAAATACAATACCTTGTTTGCCAAGTTCTGATAGTTTTCCCATTATTTTACGAACAGCTTGTACGTTTTTAGAATATACGGTTACGGTTTGAGAAGCTGAATAACGAAACTCGGGTTTAAGATTATTGTTATAAAGTTGAGCTGATTTATCTATTATCGCTGGAGATGAAAAGGATATTTCGTCTAAACTAATATCGTAACTTTCAAGAAATGTTCTAATTTTTACAGTATTTTGTTCAATCGCGTTATAAAGTGATTCTAAATTATTACCCGCTGTACTGAATTGTATTGGCCATATAACAATGTCGGCTTCATATTCACGCTCAGACAATCCTTTAACTGTTACGCTACGCTCGTACTGTTTATATTCAATAGCCGCATTACCCAATAAGTAACCTAACGCAGATAAACCAATAAAAATGAAAACGCCTAATATTAACGCACTTATTTTGCTATTTGGTTGCACAAAACTCTCCTTAAACATTACGATAACAACACATAATTAAGATGCTAAAAAAGACAAGCAGTATTATATACTCAAGTCACTTGAGTATATACCCGTTACCACTTGCATTTTAATGGCTATATTGGTCATTACTTTTAGATGAGTTTGTCGGGAATTGTAGAGATATACCTATTAACATTAAGTTCAAGCCTATATTTTCAATGTATACAAGCTGAAAAAGACAATACAAGGTAAAAACATATGGAATATTTACCAAAATACTTAGCCTATAAATTTAGGTGGTTTTCGAATGCATCTATATTAAGGCTTTATTTTTTTTGTATGTGTGCTGTTATTGTATTGCCATTTTCAGTTCCATTACTAATACGCATAAATAGTCATTTAGTATTAGCTATGCTTGGCATATATCTATTTTGTTTAGTGGGAATACTATCAGCCCAGTATTATTCAAGACTCAAAGATTTATCAGGAATACCTAAACCTCATGACCCGTTAAAACATGTCGCTTTTATGGTTTTGGTTTATTTATTTTTATGCTGTTCTTTACTTTTAATTATGTCTCCGCTCATTGAGAAAATTTACTCTTAATGAAGCTAGAGGCTTTGACATTTCATGTTTAAATTCATTACAACAATGAGCAAGAAGCATTTAAACGGATCCCTAGAAAAGCGCTTAATAGCTATATAACAATTTATTTTATTAAACTGAGTTGCCAATTATGTATTTTAGGTTGATTTACACGGTAAATTTCATCAAACAGTTTATCTACATTTTTACGGCTCTCGTCAATATCGCCAATCACATTTTGATACTCACTAATACAACATTTTAAGTAGTTACAACATGGCTTTACTAGTTAACTACTTGTTGCATATATGATAAATACAATATTTTTATAAAATAAAGTCCCACACCCACAATCGCACCACAAAAGAGCGTTCAAAACTCAACGCAACCCAATGCAGTGCAACCAGCCTTTACCTTATGGTTAATAAAACTATTATTTATTAAGTTAACAAGGTAAATACCTGAAAATATTCATAGAAAAAGTGAAACAAACACTTGAAACAATTGTATATCTTTTTTTTAAACACAAATGTATCTAGCTAAATGAGAATATAGGTATTATTTTTGCTTCATTTTGGTTAGTTAGAAATTAAATATTATAAAAAGCAATCTAGATTGCACCATGTGAAAGGAAATAATATGTCATTGAAAAGTCAATTAATGCAATTATCACAAAAAGAAAAACGTTGGTTACCTTGGTTCGGTACAAATGGTAAGTTAGCATTAGGTTGGTCTTGTTTTATAAATAAAAGTACATATTCAGCAGTAGAACAAACATTTGAAGGTATAGCATCTACTCGCGTTAAGCTTCTTCAAATGTGGACAAATAATCAATGGGAGCATTTAAATTCTCTAAGTAGCTTAATTAACGTACAAGCACTTGAATCCAACCAAGACTTGCTGTTGCAAAAACAACAAGTAGCACCTGATTTTTCTGAAATTTTTATTTTAGATGCCACAAATAATGTTATTGCAAGTAGTTATTTAAAAAGGATTGGCGATCGCCACAATCAAGAAGACGTACTCACAAAAATAACAACAAAACCTTTTTTACATGGGCCTTATGTGGATCCCCTCACCTTAGCAATTGGACCTTCTAGCTCACAATTTCATGATGAAGTTACCTTAATGTTTTATTTACCTATTATTGAACACGATGAAGTTATAGGTTTTATTGGTGGCCGAGTACCCAACGATGTTTTAGGTGATTTGATACAACGTGAAGCTGGGCATATTTACGCAGAGTCTGGCGACAACTACTTGTTTATGGTCAATTCAGTGTTTGACCCTAATATTAAACAGGGCACTGCATTGTCACGATCTCGCTTTGAAGATAACACTTTTAGCCATGGTGAAAATTTAAAGTCTGGTATTAATACAGGGTTTGGTACAGTTAAAATTAAACGACATACTGAATTAGAAATTAGATTTATTGATCCTTCAACACAAGAACTACATCCTGGTATTAGAGAAACCATTAAAAATGGGAACAATTTATTTGTAACTTACCCCGGCTATTCAGACTATCGTCATATTCCCGTTATAGGAAAAGGCGTTACCTTTCAATTGCACGGTTCTCCTGATACCTGGGGCATGATGTGTGAAGGCGATTTAGAAGAAGTTTACCGACGACGTTCAATTAATTTAGGCTTAATGAAACTCTATTTACTCATGGTAACGAGTATTGTGACTATTCATGGAGTTTTGTCTGCTTATACCGATTTTTCAACCGTTCTAGTTAATACCATTACAGGATTATCTGCACTATTAAGCGGCTATATTTTTTCTATGTGTGGTACCAATAAAGTTTCTAAACGCCTAAATAAAATGACGCAAGTATTAAGAACAATTGCTGAAGGTGAAGGTAATTTAACGCAACGCCTTGATCCTAAGTATATTAAACACGATGAAACTGGTGATATGAGTCGTTGGATAAATAGCTTTATTGATAATTTAGACGGCATTGTTGGTCATGTTATTCATGCATCGAATAACGTTAAAGAAACCAACGAACAGATGCTACACAAAAATGAAGAAGCACATAATAGTTCACATCAAGTACATGAATCTATGCTACATATGCAAAACTTAATCGAGAGTCAACGCGAGGTTATTTTACGAGCATCAGACACTGCTGAAGAAATGAAATTAAGCATGGTAAATGTGACTGAGAAAGCTAAACAAGATTACGAAGATGCGCGTTCAGGTACTCATGCTATTCGTGATATTGTTGATACAACGGCTCAATCTGTACAATCTATTGATGCTCGAATGAGTGAAATTGGTAATATTATTAATGTAATAACCGATATCACCAATCAAACTAATTTACTTGCCCTAAATGCTGCCATAGAGGCAGCTAGAGCTGGTGAACATGGTAGAGGTTTTTCAGTAGTTGCTGATGAAGTACGTAGTTTAGCTAGTCGTACAGCTGATGCTGCACAGAATATAAAAGACATGATCCAAGGTCTTCAAACAGAAACGCAAACAGCGGTAAACTTTATGGAATCGGGCGTTAAAGATGTAGACCAAAGCTTAAAATTGACAGAAGCTGCCTCTAGCGGAAATCAAGAGTTACACAACATTGTAGAAAACATGTTTGATACGATTAGCATTATTGAACAAAATAGTGCGCGCAATGGAGAAACGGCTCGTACCGTAACGGAAGTAACCCAACAAATGGAACAATCTATACTAGGGCTGGCAGCTAGTTCTGGTATGGTTGATACAACCGCTAATAAATTACAGCAATTAGTAGGTACATTTAAAGTGAGCAATGCTAGATAAGAGCAATGAATACATTTTTGAGATGATTCATTGTATTTGTTTTAGTTGCTCATCAATATTTTTTGTTCTGTTATCCATTATATTTTGAACATTATTTGCGTTATTGATTAAGTCTTTTATTTTATTTGATTGTGGCGGTACTAAGGTTTCATTTTCGTTATTACCGCTAGGTTTAACACGTTTGTATTCGTTTTTATCTATTGGTTGAATGGCTGGAATTATGGTTAGATTTTCTGGTTTTTCCCAAGCTTTGGCATTCTCAACTTTTTTGTCTGAGTAATGCCAAATGCCCTGCTCGTCTTGCCATTTATAAATAGTCGGATCTTCACCACTATTTAATAAGTTACTCTCTTGATTTAATAACGAATTCGTTTTATTAACTACTGTATCTTTAAAATTCGTTACTTTTTGTGTAACGCTTTGATGATTATAAAAATCAGATAAGTTTAACCAAGGTTGTCCGTTAGGCTTTTTTAATACAAATAAACTGCCTAAGCTCAAAATAACAATGCATATGATTAAATACAAAAACTGTTTCATAACAATTAATACTGGCCTTGGTTAGCGTTTGCTGCATCTTCTAAATATTTAGCTGAAAGCTTTTGATAATTAAAACGGCAGATAAGAAAAGATATAACTCCCACTAAAACCAATACAATAATTGACGATACATTACGTACCAACGAAAGCAACACTATGATGCTAGGAATGGTAATAAAAATAACCAATAATAACTCGGTTTGTTTTTTTATTTTACTGTAACTAAATAACCCAATCGAGAATAAAATAACAACAAACCACATGTCGAAGGTAAATTCTGTTAATCCTTCAAACGATAATAAATTTTGCTTGGCGGCAACTGACGTTAATGTTGCTGTTGAAATGTGAAATATAATTTGAAAAACGAATAAATTTACAATTAAAAATAAAACGGGAAGTTTGGTTTCAAGAAAACTAGGCTCTTTTAATTCATTGTTATTTAAGTATTGGCGCACTTTAAGTCCTTTAATGAGTGAGATATTTGAATATACTGACGAAAATCACAGAATAATATTTTACCCTTTTAGTGAATACAAGTAATTATCCGTATTAAATAGGGATATTCCATAACAAACTAAATAAATAGAGCAAATAATTAAAACATACAAAAAACAACAAACAATTGAATAGTTCACTATTTATACAAAACCTAATATTAGTACCATGTTTAAATTCATAACATTACTAAAATGATAAAAACACACTAAAATTGTTCATTCTTCCCACGACTTTGCCCTTTTAAATTTGATATAAAAAAACATTGTTAAATAGTTCAAATAAGTCTTTGCTATACATAAAATATTAGCAATAATATATGTTCATTATTTTCGCGGGTTATAGCTCTAATCAGCTATGCCTTAACTATAGCAATTGAAAGAATGAATTCACCAATTTACAACTGAAATAATGAATTTATTAATTCAATTGGTATTACTGATGAATTACAACGTAATGCATTCAGAATAATCAAATAAGATAGAGTTCCCATGAATTTATTAGAGCAATTAAAAAAAGTAACTACCGTTGTTGCAGACAGTGGCGATGTTGATTCAATTAAAGCCTTGAACCCTGTAGATGCGACAACTAACCCTTCTTTAATTTTACAAGCAGCTAAATTACCACAATATAAAAGTCTTATAGACGATGCGATTGCAAAAGCAGGTAGCAATATTGATGACGTTTGTGATCAATTAATTGTTAATTTTGGTTGTGAAATTTTAAAAATAATCCCAGGTCGTATTTCGAGTGAAGTAGATGCTCGTTTGTCGTTCGATACACAAGCAAGTATTGAAAAAGGCCGTAAGTTAATTGCTTTATATGCTGAAGCTGGTATTGCTAAAGAACGTGTTTTAATTAAATTAGCCTCTACATGGCAAGGCATTAAAGCCGCTGAGCAATTAGAAAAAGAAGGTATTGCTTGTAACTTAACTCTATTATTCAGTAAAGCTCAAGCCATTGCATGTGCAGAAGCTAACGTGACTTTAATTTCTCCATTTGTAGGCCGTATTTTAGATTGGTACAAAGCAAGCGAAGGTAAAGACTTTGTTGGTGCGGAAGATCCAGGCGTTATTTCTGTTACAGGTATTTATAACTACTATAAAACTTACGGATATAACACAGTAGTAATGGGCGCAAGCTTCAGAAATACAGGTGAGATCATTGAATTAGCAGGTTGTGACTTGCTTACGGTATCTCCAGCTTTATTAACTGAATTACAAAATACTGAAGGTACTTTAGAAACTAAACTGTCTACAGACGGTATTGAAGTTAAATCGCAAAGCGAAATTGTTCCATTAACGGAAGCAACATTTGCTTGGCAACATAACGAAGACGCTATGGCATCTGAAAAACTATCTGAAGGTATTCGTAAATTTGCTGTTGATCAACGCATTTTAGAAGACCTAGTTGCTGATTTAATTAAGTAACTACACATCTAACCTATTACGTTTTGCGTAATAGGTTTTATTTTGTTTATGCTTTAAATACCTATCTACTTTAAAACATAAACAAAATAAATATTATCACTGTAAACACGTTTAATAGGCTTACTTCCCTAATTTTATTTCAATGATTGCAATACACACTTAATATTCATGTGTTAATTCTTTAATTATTGATATTTATTAGCGTTAGTTGCAATAACAGGAACTCAATATGACTTCAAGAACATCACTCCCAAGCTGGCAAAAACTCATCTCGCACGCAGAAGAAATGAAACAACAACATATGGTTGATTTATTTGCTAACGATAGTGAACGTTTCTCTAAGTATTCAATAAAAACACCAGCGTTTTTATTTGATTACTCTAAAAATTTAATGTCTGATGAAACGTTTAGCCTACTTCTAGATTTAGTTAAGGCATGTGATATTGAAGAATGGCGCAATAAAATGTTTTCTGGTGAACGTATTAACAAAACTGAAAGCAGAGCAGTTTTACATACCGCATTACGTAACCGCTGCAATACACCTATATTAGTAGATGGTAAAAATGTAAACGAAGATGTTCAAAAAGCGTTGAATCACGTTAAAGCTTTTAGCGATAAAGTGCGTTATGGCGAATGGCTAGGCTATTCAGGCGAATGCATTACTGACGTTGTAAGCATTGGTGTGGGTGGTTCTAATCTTGGTCCTGAAATGGTAACTGAGGCTTTAACTGAATACGGCTCTAAAGATATTCAGATGCATTACGTGTCAAACGTAGACGGTACTCAAATTGCCAATGTATTACGCCCTCTAAATCCAGAAACAACGCTATTTATTGTTTCAAGTAAAACATTTACCACCTCTGAAACCATGACAAATGCGACAACCGCAATGGAATGGTTAGTTGCTGCTGCATTTGACAAAAACGTGATTGCACAACATTTTGTTGCGGTATCTTCAAACAAAGAAAAAGCAACAGCCTTTGGTATTAACGAAGAAAACATATTTGATATGTGGGATTGGGTTGGCGGCCGTTTTTCTTTATGGTCGACTATAGGCTTACCGATTGCTATTGATTTAGGCTTTGATAATTTTGTTGAATTACTTGAAGGCGCATACGAAATTGATGCTCACTTTTGTAATACGCCTTTAGAAAAAAATGCACCTGTTATTATGGCTATGTTAAGTGTATGGAATACTACATTCTTAGGCTCGCAATCTCAGGTTATTCTACCTTACGACCAATCATTACATCGCTTACCTGCTTATTTACAACAGGCCGAAATGGAAAGTAACGGTAAATCAGTTTCTTGGGAAGGCGAAGAAATCACTTATACGACTGTACCAGCAATTTGGGGCGAAATAGGCATAAACGGACAACATGCTTTTTATCAATATTTACATCAAGGTAATACAATTGTTCCTGCTGATTTTATTGGCTCTGTAGAAAGCTTGATCCCAGTAAACAATCATCACGATATTTTAATGTCTAACTTTTTTGCTCAAACTCAAGCTTTAATGCAAGGTGTTACTGAAGAGCAAGTACGTGAAGAATTAACAGCTAAAGGCATGTCGGCAGAAGAAATTGACAAAGTAGCCCCGCATAAAGTACATAAGGGTAACCGCCCTTCTAACACTATATTAATGCAAAAATTAACACCAAAAACGCTAGGAAGTTTAATTGCGTTATACGAACACAAAATATTTGTACAAGGTATTTTATTGCAAATTTGTTCGTTCGACCAATGGGGTGTTGAATTAGGTAAAGGACTTGCTAACAAAGTATTAGCTGAATTATCGGCAGATAAATTAAGTGATAATTTAGATAGTTCTACTCATGGTTTATTAGATTTTTATAAATCATCTAAGGAATAGGTTAGAAAACGCATGACAACAAATACAGTAGAAACATTTAAGTTATCAAATACTCAAGGTGACGAAATAACCCTTTGTAATTATGGCGCTAGAATTACCCAATGGAATACCATTGTAAAAGGTGAAACTCGTAATATTGTTCTTGGGTTTTCTGATCCTACAAAATACCTCGACGATAATGCTTTTTTAGGTGCTATTGTTGGGCCTTATGCCAATAGAATTGGCGGTGCATCTTTTACTGCAAACGATACAAAATATCACCTTGCAGCTAACGAAGGTAAAAACCAATTACATGGTGGTTCTAAAGCTTTTGGTGAATTATTTTGGCAAGTAAGCAGTAAAAGTGATCAAGTATTGACACTTACGTGTTATTTAGATGATGGTTTTAATGGCTACCCTGGCCCTATTAGTGCTGAAATTAACTATGAATTAACCAATGATGGTGCTTTAGTTATCTCAGGTAAAATGACGAGTGAGCAACTAACGGCTATTGGGCCAACATCGCATCCATACTTTAATTTAATGGGCGCTGAACAATCGGCTCAAGCCCATTCATTGCAAGTTAATGCATCGAACTACACTCCTACTGATGAGGTAAATGTACCGACAGGTGAGATTGCTTCTGTTGAAGGAACAGCCTTTGATTTTAGAGAAACACGAGCGTTAAATTTAGGTGTAGGCTTAGACGATTTAGATCATAACTTTATTATTGATGATCACGGATATAAATCACACGCAGAAAACGTGTTAAATAAACAAGGTGTTTTAACCAGCCCTGATAATACATTAGCATTACATGTTTCATCTAATTTACCGGGTGTTCAAGTGTATACGGGGCGTTATTTAGAAGCGCCTTTCAACTCATTTCAAGGCATATGTTTAGAGCCTCAGTTCTTTCCTGATAGCCCAAATAAACCACATTTCCCTTTTGAGTTAACCGGACCTGAAACACCGTTAAGCTTTAAAATTGTTTACGCCTTGGTGAAAGCTTAGTTTAAAAACTTTACCACTGAGAGCACAGAGAAATTATTTACTTAATCTTTTCTCGGTGAAGAACGTAGCCCCTCGTGCTCTCTGTGGTTGATCTTTTAATTAGGGGAATTCGTGTAATTAGCTGACAAGGTTTTCTAAAAAAATTTTACCACCGAGGACACAGAGCTGTGCTTCACACACACAGAGAAGAACAAAACAATAAAACCTTTTTTCTTTATTAATCGTTCCTTGGTTTAGAACCTAGTCCCTCTGTGTTCTCTGTGGTTAATCTTTTGTTTTAAAAGACGTTATTAACGAATTACGCTAATTTCACGAATGATTAAAAAAAGAAAAAGTCTTCTCGGTGAAGAACGGAGCCCCTAGTACTCTCTGTGGTTGATCTTTTAATTAGGGGAATTCGTGTAATTAGCTGACAAGGTTTTCTAAAAAAATTTTACCACCGAGGACACAGAGCTGTGCTTCGCACACACAGAGAAGAACACGGAGAAGGTCAAAACCCTTTTCTTTACTAATCTTTTCTCGGTGTAGGACGTAGTCCCTCTGTGTACTCTGTGGTTGATCTTGTGTTTTAAAAGACGTTATCTCCCTAGATTGAACAAATTTTAATCCTGAAAGATCAACACCCTATTTTAATTGTGTAACAGAGTTTCTTTCAATCACATCAAAACCTAAAACGTTTCTAAAATCGTGGCTATTCGCTTTAGATAAATCTGAAAACTTACCCGACGTTAAAATGGTAATAGCAAGTTCTGCCATTTCTTGGATAGGTTGTCTGATAGTAGTTAAGTGAGGAGAAATTGTTGTTGCTAATGGCGTATCATCAAAACCTACAATAGAAAGTTCTTCAGGTACGGCAATGCCATTAATATGTGCAACAGAAATTGCGGCAGCTGCCATTTCATCGTTACTGGTAAATATTGCTGTGGGTTTATCTTCTAACGCCAGCATTTTTCTGGCAGCAATAACGCCTGAGTCGTAACTGAAATCACCTTGTTCAATATATTCTGGTGGTACGTTAATTTGATTTGATCTTAGCGCATCTAAATAGCCTTGATAACGTAAACGACTTACCCCTTCAGGTGCATTACCAATAATATGACCAATTTTTGTATGGCCTTTTTTAATTAATAATTCAGTTATATTAAAAGCCGCTTGATAGTCGTCAATACAAATATAGGGCGACAAGGTCAGTTGACTGTCTGGCGCTATACGTACAAAAGGAACTTTAGACGCTTGTAGTAAATTCAACACTTCTGGCATATCACACACAGGGGGTAAAAGTATTACGCCATCTACTTGAGTTACATCAATAAGTTCTTGTATAGAATGTAGCGCTGTTTCACCGTTGTCATCTATACCATCAGCTACTATGTGATAACCTTTTGCTCTACTGCTTTTTAATGCTTGGAATAAAAATTTACTCACGTAAGCATTACGCGTATCAAGGTAGAGTAAACCTAAAAAGAATGATTTATTACTGGCTAATCGTCTTGCTGAAACATTAGGTCGGTAATTTAAAGCTTTAACTGCATCAAGTACTAACGCTCTTTTAGCATCACTGACTTTAGAGTCTTCATTAAGCACTCTAGATACTGTCATGTTTGATACGCCTGCTCTTTCTGCGACGTCTTGGATCCTTGCTCTTTTAGGCTTTGCCATTTTTATAATTTACCTAATATTTACCGATGTGTTTAGCGCTATTAATATGCACTAACGTATTTTCTCGCGCTAACATTATATTTAAAAACAAATTTTAGCAAAAACATCTGGTGTATCAAAGGTATATTAAGCGCTTATACCAACGCCTTTTAAAATAATTGCAGTTAATGAATCAACAACCTCGTCAAAATCTTGAGATGATATTTCAGTTTTATCCATGGCAGCAGCAACTTGCACATTAAAATCAGCATAATGCTGTGTAGCTCCCCAAATAAGAAACAGTAGATGATATGGGTTTATCGGGTCGATTTGTTTACTTGTGATCCACGACTCAATAACTTCTACTTTTTCTTGAACCCATGTTTTGAACACACCTGAAAGATAGCTGTTTAAAACCGGAGCGCCATGAATAATTTCGCTGGCAAATATTTTAGATGCATCGGGATCTTCTTTCGAATACATAACCTTAGAGCGAATATAAGCAGTTAACGCGGTTTTAGGATCATCTTGAGCATTTAAGGTGTCGTAATGAGTGTTCCAAATATCAAGAATACTATCGAGTAATTGGCTATAAATATCAGTTTTGTCTTCAAAATAGTAATGTATGTTTGCTCTTGGAATATTTGCTCTTTCAGCAATACGCTTAATAGATGCGCCTTGAAAACCATGTTCAACAAATTCATTTTTAGCGGCATTTAAAATAATGGCTTTATTTTTTTTTCTTATGCTTCCATCAACTGCTTTTTTATCTGTCACTTAACTCCCCTTTATTTTTACGTTTATATTAAGATTCTTCACTATTTTGTCTAATACTTAATATACAACATAAGCGATTCCATATCACATATTGCGTTGATTTAAATTTAATATATGTAATTAAAACCAACGCGTTACAACTTCTACTGTGTTATTAATTTGCTTTGCTCAATCCATAAAGCAAGTTGCTGTCTTTCTTCATCTGTCATCTGAGTTTTATTCATAAACGGCATGTCTTTACTGTCAACCACTCTCGCTTTAATACGAGGCAACCACTGTTTTATAGCTGTAATGTTATCTAAACTGACGCCAGCTTGTGCTACTTTAAAAATATCATCTGTCGGTGATGCTGAATGACAGCTAGAACAACGTTTTTCAATTATTTGAGTAATTGTCGCATCTGATATTTGAGTGCTTTTTTGTTCTTCTGTAAATTCCATTTTTTTAGGTGCAATCGCGTAAGCTAAGGCAATAACAGCCACGATAGCGCCCACAAAAATCATTGGTTTTTGTTTACCAAAATGTCTTAATACAAAGTATTGTCTTATTGCTGCTGTAATTAACACAATAGCCATAAGTACTAACCAATTAGCGCTATGGTTGTAGGTCATAGGGTAATGATTAGAGATCATAATAAATAATATAGGTAGCGTAACGTATGTATTATGTGTTGAACGTAACTTGGCGTTTAGCCCATATTTAGCGTCAGGTTTTCTACCCTCTTCAACCGCTTTAACCAAAGCACGTTGTGAAGGCATAATACCGAAAAACACATTACCCGCCATAATAGTGCCGATAATCGCGCCCATATGCATGTAAGCGCCTCTAGCACTAAATATTTGCGTTAATCCATAAGATAAAGCGGTGGCTAAAACAATAAGAATAGCACCAAGTATTAAGCTATGATCTTTAAGTTTGGTTCTTACTAATATTTCGTAACTACCTACGCCTATAACGATAGAGCCTAAACCTAATAATATTGCTTGGGTTTGGTTAATATCCGCCACATTTTTATCAATAAGGTATGAATCAGCACCTACGTAAAACATTAATGAAAGTAATAAAAATCCCGTTAACCATGTAGTGTAGGCTTCCCACTTAAACCAATGTAATGTTGTTGGCATTTGTTCTGGTGCTAATTTGTATTTAGCCACTTCGTAAAAGCCACCGCCATGAATGGCCCATAAATCGCCAGAGATACCTTTTTCTTTTTTCCACTCAGGTGGATTTTGTAAGTGATTATCTAACCATACAAAATAAAAAGATGCGCCTATCCACGCTATCCCTGTAATTAAATGGGCGAAACGAATAATTAAATTCAGCCATTCCGTAATATAAGGATCCATTAACTATTTCCTCTTAAATAGAGTAAAACATGTGGTGTAAAAATTAACATACTCGTTCACCCATTATGTGTGTTGCTATTACGTGACGTTCGTCGCCTAACATACTTAAAATAAACAATTCTTCTGTTAGTGTTTTGCAATGCTGCATTCGTCTTTCCATTAATGGTGTAGCTTTTGTGTCTATTACAATAAAGTCGGCTTCTGCACCTTTTACAAAGTTACCTATGGTGCCTTCTAAATCTAATGCGATTGCACCACCTAAAGTAGCGAGATAAAACGATTTATACGGGCTAAGTTTATCGCCACGTAATTGCTGCGTTTTGTAACCTTCGTTTAAGGTGCTTAACATAGAAAAAGTTGTACCTGCGCCAATGTCTGAACCTAACCCCACGTTAACGTTAAATTCTTCAGCTTGTTTTAAATTGAATAAACCACTACCTAAAAATAAGTTTGAGCTTGGACAAAATGCGATAGCTGATTCAGTATCAGATAAACGCTGACATTCATCGTCATGTAAATGTACACCGTGTGCAAAAACGCTGCGCCTGCCGAGTAAGTTACTTTTATCGTAAACGTCTAGGTAGTTTTCACTGTCTGGGAATAATGACTTTACCCATTCAATTTCATTTTTATTTTCAGACAAATGTGTATGTAAATAAACGCTAGGGTATTCGTTAAGTAAACGCCCTGCTTCATTCAATTGTTCTGTTGAACACGTAGGTGCAAACCGTGGAGTTATTGCGTATTGAAGCCGACCTCTGTTATGCCATTTTTCAATTAAAGCTTTACTATCAGTGTAACCACTCTCTGCGGTATCAGACAAATAATCAGGGCAATTACGATCCATCAAGACTTTGCCACAAATCATACGAAGGTTTTTTTGTTCTGCAATACTAAAAAAGGCATCAACAGAAGCTTTGTGTACAGTGCCAAAAACTAAAGCAGTAGTTGTTCCTGCATCAAGCATCTGAGAAAGAAAAAACTCAGCAACTTTTTTACCATGCGCTTCATCACTAAATTGTCGTTCAGCGGGAAAGGTGTAGTTTTCAAGCCACTCTAATAACTGCTCACCGTAAGAGGCGATCATTTCTGTTTGTGGGTAATGAACATGAGTATCAATAAACCCCGGCATCATTAAACCATCGGTATAGTGAATAATTTCAGTACCGAAAGGCAATGTAGATAATAAATCATGAGCATGTCCTACGGTATCAACCAAGCCATTTTTAATGATGAGTAAGGCGTCTGGAAAATATTCGTAGCTGTCTTCTAACTTAACTTTAGAGGGATCGGCTAAGAAGTGTAATAACTCACCTCGATAAACTTTTAACATGGTTTTACCTTAATTGTTCTTTTCTAAAGAAATAACTAACGAATGCTTAACGGCATCATTTTTTAATGGATCTAGTGAAATAACATCACAGTTATCTCCTACACCACCACGATCTACAACTAAAAAGTCTGACACTTCGTTTAATGCCAAACAGTAATGATGCCAAGTACCTTTGTGATAATTAACACCTTGATTAGCTGTTGCCAAAAACACGTGTAATTCATCAATATTAAAATCGCCAGCAGGAGCAACAACAACCAAATAAGGTTGTTGACTTAATGGCATAAAAGCTTGGCTTGATAATGGATGCCTTTCCATCATATTGATTGTAATAGGCTGAGCTAATGGTGTTGCTCTGAATATATTAACGAGTGTTCTGCCGTTATTGGTTTCTACATCAATGTTAGCTAAATCATGATAACGCTCTGTAAAACCATCGTTTATCGTAAAATGCTGATTTGACTCATCAACTTCTATCACATCACCAAAAGGCAAAAAGCTTTGTTTTGTTAACGGTTTAGGTTTTACTAAAATTACATCGGTGGTCATTGATTAACTGCCTCGGTAAGTTGAATAGCCGTACGCTGTGAGCAGTAATGGAATGTGATAATGATCACCGCTTGCGTCTAATTCAAATACAATGTCTACATACGGATAAAAGCCTTTTTCATCTATAGAATCAAAATAAGTTTTAGTATCAAAATGCATACGATATAAACCCGCAGGCAATACGAGTTCAGGATCTAATAGCCCTGCAATACGCCCATCATCATTAGTTACTCCATTCGCTAATGAATGCCATACAGAGTCTTCATCCTGTTGAAACAAAGTAATAGGAAGACCTTTAGCAGGTAAACCTCGAGAAGTATCTAATACATGAGTGGTTATTTGGCTAACACCTTGACTCACGGGAGTTGAATTTGTACTAGTCATTATTACTTTCCTCAAGATGCTCTAACATTTTGTCTATTCGTATTTGAAATATTTTACGTTGTTCTTCAACTGCATTTACCAGTTCTGTTTGCCTATTATTAGGTAAACGCTGTTGCAATAACGTCAGCATTTCTTCAGCTGACTTTCCTGTTGCACAAACAATAAAGATAAAACCAAATTTTTGCAGATAATCATCATTACCTTTCGCAAGCTGGGTTAATACTGTTTCATTCGCATTATCAACAGCGCTCTGTTCACCACTGGCTAAGGCTTTGGTATTGGCATATTTAGCTCGAAGCGAATTCACATCACCAATTTTAGGGTGACCTTCAAAGGCTTCTAAATAATCCTTTTCAGTTAGGTTTTTCCAATGTTCGTTTGCAAGGTTTACCAGCTGGGCTTTATCTGCAACAGGTAAAGAATTCAGCATTCGTTCTACCCATTTTGACGATGTACAACACTGCATAAACACATGTAGGGCATCATTTTCAGGTAAGGCGTTTAGTGTATCAATTGCTAAAGAATTACTCATGGTTTGTACCTAACTCACCACCTAATGCTTCATCTAAAGTATTTAGATCCGCTCCAAGTTCAGAACCTTTACCAAATACGCGCATACGTGAAATACCGCCATCGGGGTAAATACTTAAACGTACATGGGTATATATATTTGATGGTTTAATTATTTCATTGATAAACAAGTGCTCGCGGTGTGCGTACAGTTTAGTTTGCTCAATAATGGTTTCCCAACGCGCATTGTTTTGCGTAAAGTCATCATCCATCGTAATAGTACCTTCTAGCTTAAAGCTATCTGGGAAATTACCTTTAAAATGGCAGGTATCAATAATCACTTTTTCTACCGTACCCGACTGGCCTAATTTTACAATGGACCAATCTGGCCCTGGATCGCGACGACGTTTAGTTTCCCAACCATCGCCCATGTCTTTACCACGACCAGGCATAATCAGATTATTTTTATCGCTAAAAAACATATCGCTTACGAGTAAGGCTTTACCGCCATTTTTAATATAAGCTAAATCAACAAGTTCACCTGCAACAAAATCATCCCAGCTCACATCAGCTTCACCGTAAACACGAAAACGAGCTATGCCACCATCAGGAAACATATTTAATCGCACATGAGTCCATGACTTTTCAAGTAACTCACCAGCCGATGCTTGCGTTAATTCAAAGATATTTTGGCTATGTGGCTCTACCGCACTTTCAGCTAAAATTGTATGCCAAACGGTATCCTCATTAGGTTGTACTTCACTTACACACGCCTCAACTGAAACGGTTTGTGGTGCATTACCTCTAAAATAGTTTGTGTCAATATCAAAACCTTTGATAACACCACGAATACCTAAACGGATAATACACCAGTCAAATTCACGCCCGTTGTCTCTACCATAACTGCGGCGCGACTCCCAGCCATCCATCCATTTACCACGTTCGGTATATTTGTCATCAATAAAGATGCCACGACCTGATTTAAGTAGATTTTCCATTTCAGCAAAAAAATCGTCACTACACGACAATGTTTCACCGCCAACACGTTCGCTTGCTAAATCTACATAGTGTGTTTTAAGTTTTAAAGCTAACTCGGCACTCTCACCTGTTAGTTTATTTTGTTGTTGTGTGTTCTCGATCATTATTTGCTCCAATTCATGGCTGAATTTGTTGTTTATCTATTTTTTAAAATCTATTTATATTGAATGCTTTAACCGTATCTACTTTTGCTTCAGTAGTACCTGCCCTTTAGGTGTACTTACAAAACTGTCGTCGCTATAAACAAGCTGCCCACGCACATAAGTTTGTTTAATTTCACCGGTAACTTCTCTACCTACGTAAGGGGTTATTTTATGTTTATGTTTGATCATCTCATTGGTAATAGTGAAAACTTTTGATTCGTCAAATATGGCAAAGTCAGCATGGTAACCAACTTTAATTTGACCTTTGTAATGATCAAGCCCAGCAAATTTAGCAGTTTCATGCGACATTAAACGAGCGATGTCCACTAAACTAAAGCCTCTGTTTTTGGCTTCGGTCCATATAAGAGGTAAACCAAACTGTAAGGCTGAAATACCTCCCCATGCTTTTTCAATATCGCCTGTATCAATATGCTTTAATTGAGGTGTACAAGGTGAATGATCCGACACAATAAAGCTAATACGACCATCTTTTACGGCTGTCCATAACGATTCACGGTTGGTGTTCTCTCGAATAGGCGGACAACATTTGAATAGTGTTTTGCCATCAGGAATATTTTCAGACGCTATGGTTAAATAATGCGGGCATGTTTCAGCCGTAAAGCGTAATCCTGCTTGCTTAGCTTCGCTGATGCTTTCAAGGGCTTCATCAGACGACAAATGTACAATATGCACCTTGCAGTCGTGGCCGTTTTGCTTAGCTTCTTTTGCTAAATCAACCATTAAAGCAACCGCATCGTTTTCCCATTTTTTAGGGCGAGACGCTAAAAAGCTATTGTATTTATCGCCGATAATAGGATCTGGATGCGAACCACAATCTAGCTCTGCATGAATAAGATAAGGCACATTATGTTTAGCTAAAATAGGCAGTGCTTTGCGAATGTCGTTAGCTTGTACGTTAGGAAACTCTTCAACACCTGAATCAATTAAAAAAGACTTAACACCTAATACACCAGCATTTAATAAATCATCAAGTTGATCAATGTTATCGGGAATAACACCGCCCCAAAAGCCACAATCAACCCAAAGTTTGTCGTGTACCGCATCTAGCTTTTCTTCAAATGCCGCTTTAGTGGTTGTTACCGGTATGCAGTTTAATGGCATATCCACTAAGGCGGTTATTCCACCTGCAGCAGCGGCTTGAGTTGCTGTGTTAAAGCCTTCCCACTCTGTTCGACCGGGTTCGTTAATATGCACATGTGAATCAACTAATCCCGGTAAAATAACTAGATCACCGTGATCAATCACTTGGCAATCTAAAGGATGATCATAGTTATGAATAGCAACCACTAATTCATTTTTAATTTCAATACATGCAGGCTTCATTTGCCCCTGAACAATCACTTTTTTACTTTGTAACGCAAAGTGCATAACTTGATCCTAATTTATATCGCTAACTAATTGTTTAATCGTTTTTAAAGGAACACCTTGCTGGCTTCCTTTGTCTTGAACTATATTTTGATGCTCGTTGGCTTGGTAACAACTGATAATTTGCCCCGCAACCGATACGGCAACTTCCATAGGTAACTTACCGGTAACGTCAGGTAAACCGATTGGACAATGCATACGTTCAACTAACGCTTCATCAATATCTCTGTGTTTGTATCTTTGTTTAAATCGACGCCATTTAGTGTCAGACGCAATTAAACCAAGGTAAGCAAAATCGCCACGCTTCAAAATGGCTTGAGAGATATCAAAGTCCATTTGGTGATTATGTGTCATAACGATGAAATAACTATTCGCGGGCATATTTGCTACTTCGTCTTCTGGTGTTTCGCTCACAATAACGCGGGTATTATTAAGGGTTTCGGCATTCACTGGAAATTGTTCTGCTCTGCTGTCTACCCACGTAATTTGGCACGGTAAAGCTGACAATATAGGCATAAGTGCTTGGCCTACATGTCCGGCTCCAAATAACATAATGTTAATACCTGTAGCTGCAAAACATTCGAATAAAACGGTTGCTGTACCACCACAGCATTGCCCTAGTTGGCTACCTAATTGAAAGTGTTCAATATGTTGAGCATTCACGCCTTTTTTTAATAACTTATGGGCAAATTTTGTCGCTTTGAATTCGAGATGACCACCACCTATAGTGTCGAAAAACTCATCATGAGTGATCACCATTTTAGTGCCGCTATCACGCGGTGTAGAGCCGGTAATGCCTATTAAGGTTACCATTACGTAGGCTTTACCTTGCTGGTTAAGCTGGTAGGTTGCACTACTCCAATTTTGCTTATTCATCAATATTTACCCATCAACATATTTACCTTTCCTAAACCTGCACCAAAATCATTAGACAAACACACAACTATGCCGTTTTATCGGTTTTGTTATGAGCTTTCATTGACTCTACCGCCCATAACACACGTTCAGGCGTTGCAGGTGTATCTAGCTTAGGGCTTAACTTGTAATCAGCCACACTCGCAATGGCATCTTTTAAAGCAGACCACACAGAAATAGCTAACATAAATGGAGGCTCACCTACCGCTTTCGAGTTATAAATAGTTTGCTCTCGGTTAGGATCGTCAGGCACTAAATCCACTCTAAAGTCTTCAGGTGTATCACTAATTGCCGGAATTTTATAAGTTGCCGGATTATTTGAAAGTAATCGACCTTGGTCGTTCCACATCAATTCTTCGGTAGTTAACCAACCCATGCCTTGAATAAAGGCTCCTTCAATTTGGCCTCTATCAATTGCGGGGTTTAATGAATGACCAACGTCATGCAAAATATCGGCTCGTAGTACTTTGTATTCGCCAGTTAATGTATCAATCAATACTTCTGAAACTGATGCGCCCGTTGAATAATAAAAGAATGGTCGACCTTTACCTGTTGAGCGATCAAAGTGTATTTTAGGTGTTTTGTAATAACCCGTTGCCGATAAAGAAACTCTGTTCATATAAGCTTGTTGAACAAATTCAGCAAAGCTAAACGTATGCATAACTTTGTCGTTCATACTTAAAATAACTTGGTTATTGTCAAAAACAACACCTGATTCATCAATAAAGTAATGTTCGCAAGCGAAATTAATTAACCGTTTTTTAATCGTAATTGCCGCCGCTTGTGCCGCTTTACCGTTTAAGTCGGTTCCTGAAGATGCTGCTGTAGGAGACGTATTCGGTACTTTGTCGGTTCGAGTGGCTGACACACCTACAGTATCAACATTCACTTGAAATTCTTCAGCTACAATTTGAGCAACTTTAGTAAATAGGCCTTGACCCATTTCGGTACCGCCATGATTTAAATGGATGGTGCCATCGGTATAAATATGAACTAAAGCCCCTGCTTGATTTAGATGCTGAACAGTAAATGAAATACCAAATTTAACAGGTGTTAAGGCTAAGCCTTTTTTCAAAATAGGACTTTGTTTATTAAAATCGTTAATACTTTTACGACGTGCTTGGTAGTCAGAACTTTGTTCTAAGCTGTCCATTAATTCAGGTAATTTATTATGTTCTACGGTTTGATAATAATGAGTAATGTTACGCTCGTTCTTCCCGTATAAATTTGCTTTTCTTATCGTTAAAGGGTCTTTACCTAAGTGTCTTGCGATATCGTCCATGACCATTTCAATGGTCATAACACCTTGTGGACCACCAAAGCCTCTAAATGCTGTATGCGAGACTGTATTTAGCCTGCAACGGTTACCCGTTACTTTTGCTTCATTCAAATAATAAGCATTATCAGAATGAAACATAGCTCGGTCGACAATGGCGTCTGATAAATCAGGCGAATAACCACAATTACCATTTACGGTAATATTAATGCCTTCGATTACACCCTTATCATTAAATCCTACGGTGTAATTATTTTCAAATGGATGACGTTTTCCCGTCATGATCATATCGTCCATTCGGCTTAATTTAAATTTAACCGGACGTTTTGTTTTATTCGCTAAAAGTGCCGCCAAACATGCCCAAGGTGCCGCTTGAGTTTCTTTACCACCAAAGCCACCTCCCATTCTGCGAGTATCTACAACGACAAGATTTAAAGGAATGGCTAACACTTCAGCGACTAGTTTTTGCACTTCGCTCGGATGTTGAGAAGATGAATAAACCACCATTCCGCCATCTTCGGTAGGCTCTGCTGATGAGACTTGCCCTTCAAGGTAAAAATGCTCTTGCCCACCTATGGTAATTTCGCCACTAAGTTGATGTTTAGCTTTTTCAATTGCAGCATCTGACTCGCCACGTTGCATTGTAAATGGTGGTCTAACAAATGATTGCTGCTCTAACGCTTGTTTAACCGTTAAAACGGCTTCAAGTGGTTCGTAATCAATCTTTGCTAAGGTAACCGCTTTACGCGCTAAATCATGGCTTGTAGCCGCTACAGCAAAAATAGGTTGGCCAACATATTCCACCTTACCTATCGCTAAAACAGGATCACCCGGAAATACAGGGCCGATATCTGTATGCCCCGGTACATCTTCCACAGTAATTACGGCAATAACGCCTTCAGCTGCTTTAACGGCTGATAAATCAAGTGACTTAATGTTTGCATGAGCATGAGTACTTTGCCCTACGGCTGCGTGTAACTGCCCTTGTAACTCTGGCTTGTCGTCAATATAAAGCGCTTCGCCACTTACGTGTTTTTCAGCACTTTCATGTTTTTTATGTTTACCTACACCACCTAAACCTATTTCTATAGCTTGTGTAGCAGCATCTACGCTTTTATCGGTACCTTTTGGTACATTGGTTAAATTACGCATGATTAATAACTCGCGTTTCAATAAGTTGATGTGGTGTTGAAGAAGCCGAACTTTGTGTAAGTTCAATAAAGCATTTTTCTAACAAGTTTTGTGCAACACGCATTCGGTAAGCATCTGACGCTCTTACGTCTGACATTGGCTGATAGTCTTGCGTTAATGCTTGCTGAGCACGATCAATGTTCTCTTTCGTAAACGCGTTATTTAATAATACTTGCTCAGTTGCTAGCGCGCGTTTTGGAATAGCAGCCATACCACCAAAAGCTATGCGAATAGCAGTAACTTGGTTGTTTGTTAATTCGATATAAAATGAAGCAAGTACTGCAGAAATATCATCATCGATACGTTTAGATATTTTATACACTTTTAAAGCCGCTTCAGCTTTAGGCTTATTCGCTCTAGGTATGCTGATAGATTTAATAAACTCTGATGGTGCTAGTATCGTTTTTTTGTAATCAACAAAGTAGTCTTCTACTAAAACGGTGCGAGTTTTATCTCCACATTGTAACTCCATAGTGCAGCCCAATGAAATTAAGGCAGGAGGCATATCACCTATTGGTGACGCGTTACCAATATTCCCCCCTAACGTACCGTTATTACGTATTTGCATTGAGCCAATGCGCTCAATCATATCGCCTAAGTCTGAATATTCTTTTTCAAGTAAGTGCGTAAATTTATGATAAGGAACAGCAGAGCCAATGTGTATAAACTCGTCATCAACAGTGATTGCATTTAGCTCTTCAACTTCACCTAAATACACAAGCTCGTTAATAGAGGATAAATGTTGAGTCACTGATAAAGCTAAATCTGTTCCGCCTGCTACCAAAGTTGCATTAGGATGAGCTAATAAATAAGTAGATAGTTCTTGGCTGCTTTTAGGCGCAAAATAGCTTTTATTTGTACTTTGAATTTGAACTGCTGGTAATTGGTTTAATACAGAAAGTTTATCAACCGTTTGCTGATAATTTTGTGCGAATGAATCATTACCGCAATCGTTGGTTTGATCTATCGCGGCATCAATGATGGAGCGATACCCTGTACAACGACATAAGTTTCCAGCTAATGCTTCAAGCACTTCTTCTCTATCAGGGTTTTGCTTGTTTTTGTGTAACGCAAACGACGACATAACAAAACCCGGCGTACAAAAGCCACATTGTGATGCATGATGATCAACCATGTTTTGTTGTACGCTATGAAGTTTTTCATTTGAATCAAGCTGGCTAGCAGGTTTTAAGTGCTCTACTGTAATAAGTTGCTTACCATGCATCGCACCTAAAAATGTTATACACGAATTTATCGATTTATAAGCTAAATCTGTACTCGTATTAGAGAGTTCAGCTACAACAACAGTACAGGCACCGCAATCGCCCGATGCGCAACCTTCTTTGGTGCCTGTTTTGTTTTCAATATTTCTTAAATACTGAAGTACCGTTAAATTAGGATCAAAGTTATCAAGTGTAACTATTTCATCATTGAGCAGAAATTGAAGCGCACCATTTGCCATATGAATTCTCTATTATTGTGCCAGCCGATTAAACGTATTTACGTAAACTATAGCTATAGTAAAGCAAAAACCTGACTGCAGTGTCAACTTTTAAAAGTATTATAAGTTATTTAAAATATAATAAATGACTCGAAATTATATAAAATTCTATATATTCAATTAATTGCAAAAAAGTGATGTTCTTTCCACTCTACTTGTTTTTGTTCCATTTTATTAACAATAGCGTCTGGTGGGCCTTGTTTTAACCATAACAACATTTTGTCTACATTGACCTGTTCTCCACAAAGGAGCACTTCTACACTTCCGTCAGCTAAATTATGCGTATAACCACTTAAGCTATAGTCTATTGCCATTTGTTGACTTAACGACCTAAAACTAACTCCTTGTACTTTGCCACTTAAATGTGCGATGTAACTTACATTCATGTTCTTTTTCCTTTGTATATAGCCGAACTCATAATAATGAGTACCCTGCCAAGATGGTTAATATCAATTGATATGGTATGATCCACGCCTCTTTAATATTAAGTATAGACATATGTCAGCCAGAATTTATTTAAAAGTTTCCCGAGAAAAGTCTTTGTTGAGAAAACACCCATGGGTATTCTCAAGAGCCATCAATAAAATTAAAGGTAATCCTCAATTAGGAGATACTGTTGATATATACGACAGTAAGGATAATTGGCTGGCTAGAGGCGCATACTCCCCAGAATCACAAATATGTATACGTGTTTGGACCTTTGATGAAAACGAAGAAATAAACGAAGCTTTTTTTCTCAAAAAACTATCAAGTGCTCAAGCTCGCAGAGATTGGTTTATTGAAAAAGGTGGCTTAACGGGCTATCGCCTAATTGCAGGTGAATCTGACAGCTTACCGGGAATAACCATAGATAAATACGATAACTTTCTTGTTTGTCAACTACTGAGTGCCGGCGCAGACTTTCATCGTTATACTTTAGTTTCAGCCCTAAAAAAACTTTATCCCGATTGCCATATTTATGAACGTTCAGATGTTGATGTTAGAAAAAAAGAAGGTTTGCTCCCTGTAACAGGTTGGTTAACTGAACCACAAGACTCTACTGAATGTGTTATTGAAGAATACGGCGTAAAAATTAAAGTTAATATTGTTACTGGTCATAAAACAGGATTTTATTTAGATCAACGTGAATCGAGAGTGGCAGCAGGTAAATATGCTGAAGGAAAATCAGTACTGAACTGTTTCTCTTATACCGGTACGTTTGCACTGCATTGTGCTTTAAAGGGCGCTAAAGAAGTCATTAACGTTGACGTTTCTCAGTCAGCTCTTGATATTGCAAAAGAAAATGTTGAGCTTAATCACCTTGGTGATAATGTAAAATTTGTTAAAGCTGATGTATTTAAATTATTACGTGAATACCGAGAAGAAAAACGTACCTTTGACATGATCATTCTAGATCCGCCAAAGTTTGTTGAATCTAAAGCGCAGCTAACAGGAGCTTGCAGAGGCTATAAAGACATTAATATGCTCGCCATGCAATTATTAAAACCCGGTGGAACTTTACTAACGTTTTCATGTTCAGGTTTAATGGAAGCGGGGTTATTTCAAAAAATTGTCGCTGATGCAGCATTAGATGCTAGAAGAAATGCTTATATTGTTGATCGTTTGCATCAAGCACCTGATCACCCAGTATCGTCAAACTACCCTGAAGGTTATTACCTGAAAGGTTTAGTTTGCCAAGTAGAGTAATACTAGACAAAAAAAGCACAGCTTTTCATTGTAGCTGTGCTTGTTAATTTCTAGACAGTAAAATTAACTTAATCAATTTCAGAAATATTAATGCCTAGCAAGTAACATTCATCACTTTCTTGGTTGCATCGAACGACTTTCCCTTTTACATCTAGCGCTGAAATACTATTGTTTGCAGCATCTACATGCACTCTTACCGCCGTTCCTAACTCTAATGGATGAGGCATTTCAATCGCCATCCCAGTCGCACTCAAATCTCGACATACAGCTAATATTGTTGAATTAACTTCATCATCAATAATAGTTACGGTAACTTGGCTGTTTATCATCATGCGATAAAAATCGCGATTATCATCATAATTAATCATTGTTACTCCATTATACAAAAAAGCGATTGACCATTTATACTTATAGACTTTAAGCGTGTCAATTTATTATAAAATTCAAGCGATGTATTCAAGTTCTACTTAATTTTAGTTTATTTTTATTAAAAAAGTTTAGCACTTAAACAATTATTTACAGTACTGTGCAAGTAGAGACTTATGTAAGTGTAGTTTAGCTTTTTCAATTCGTAACATTAATAAGAGTAATTACTGCCATATTTTCTAAAAACAGAACAAATCGTTTGTTATTTAATCTAATAACCATACTTGCATATCGTCTATTTTTACAGAATGAGTAATTGAAAAAGCAAAAGTGTCTTTTAAGTTATGTGCAACCCCTTCTGATTTAAGTTTGCCTATTTTCACATCGTCAATATACACTTCAAATACATCATCTATGATCACCATAGTTAATTCATACCATTTATTTAATTCGTACTTTACAGGTATGGTCGTTGTAGTTTTAGCTGTTACCTCGTTCTGGGCTTCTGTCGTTAATTCTTTAAAAAGTATATCGCGACGAAATCGCCCTTTTATTTGATCAACAATTTGAAAGGCTTTAGGTTCTACTTTTAGCTGGCAAATGTGACCAGAAAAAGACTGTTCGGTGGCATTAGTGTCATAAAAATTAAATTTAGCGCCTTGTTGATGAGTCATATTAAATTTCAATTTAACAATACCGTTTTTAAACGACATTTTATTATTAACATTAACCGCAGCCTTTACCCCTTTCAGCTTGGTAATGTGTAAAACACCATTGTCTAAATCAACCTGCTTTCGCCCTTGAGCTCTTTTTTCGCTATTAGTAAGCCAGTGGTTTCCTATTTGTTCTTGGGTTTCATCTTGTTCATTTCTATTAAAATCGTCTGAAAATACAAGCTTTGCTTGCTTAAGTAATTGTTCAACAGATTTGAGTTCCTCATCAGCTGCATAGCTTAAAGAGGTAAAACTAATTAAAAGTAGGCTTAATATATATTTCATTATTTACTCTTATATTTTTAAATATTATTTCCATAAAAAAAGCTGAAATAATTATTTCAGCTTTTTAAGGTCATGTTTTTGAAAATACTTTAAAACGATTACTTCAACGCTTTTAGTTCATCAATACGTTGTTGTAATTTTTTTGCGATATCAGGGTGTTTGGCTACAATATTATTTTGCTCACTAGGATCTGCATCTAAATCAAATAATTGCGCACCATTCATTAAACCATTTTCAATAGCTGTTTTATTCGCTAGCCAATCAGGCGTTGAACCACTAAATGGTGCAATGTACTTCCAACGACCTTCTCTTAACGCTAAAGTAAACGACTCTTCTAACATTTCAGTACGAGCTTCTTTTGTGCTATCAAGTAATGCAGGTAAAACATTTTGGCTATCAATTGCTTCGCCTGAGGCTAAATTAATCCCCACAAGAGATGCTAACGATTTATAAAAATCGATATGGCTGATCAACGCATCACTTTCACCTTTATTTTTAAGTTTATCAGGGTATGTCACAATCATTGGAACACGTGTGCCCGACTCATAAGCACTGTATTTACCGCCTCTAAATCCACCCGATGGATCATGGTCGCCAATAAGCTCTACTGATTGATCAAAATACCCATCATCAACCACTGGACCATTATCGCTTGAGAAGATAATTAACGTATTATCGTAAATACCTTGCTTTTTAAGTTCATCAACAATTTGTCCCGTCATCCAGTCCATTTGTAAAATCGCATCGCCACGAGGTCCCATACCTGATTTACCCGCAAACATTTTATTAGGTGAACGTGGTACATGAATATCGTGAAATGGGAAAAACAACATAAAAGGTTCATTCTTGCTTTGTTGAATAAACTCTATGGCTTTATCCGTAAAAACAAACGGGAAGTCTTCATCTACCCATTCTGCTGATTTACCGCCAGCCATCCAACCAATACGACTAACACCATTAACAATAGTAGCGCTATGTTGTAGATCAGCCGTTTGCTTTAATAAGTCTGGGCGTTCGGTACCTACTGGGCGATCACCGATGCGTTCTTTGTAACTTACGGTAATAGGATCGTTTTTATCTAATCCAACAACATGATGATTTTCTAAATAAACCGTTGGTACGCGATCACCTGTTGCGGGTATTAAAAAGCTGTAATCAAAACCAAGTTCAATAGGCCCTGGCATTACCGCTTCATTCCAATCAACTTGTCCAACACCTAAACCTAAATGCCATTTACCTATAACAGCCGTTTTGTAGCCTGCTTTTTTCATCATTTTAGGTAAAGTGGGTTTAGTGTGATCAATAATAAGTGGAGCATCGCCAGGTAATATTGCGGCATTATTTCTAAAAGCAAATTGCCCTGTAAGCAAAGAATAGCGTGATGGCGTACAAGTAGCCGCTGAACTATGTGCATCGGTAAATCGAATACCATCAGCCGCTAATGCATCTACATTTGGCGTGGTTGTTGATGTCATGCCGTAACTACTAATATCGCCGTAACCTAAATCGTCTACATAAAAAATGACAACATTAGGTTTAGATTGCTTTACATCATTCGCTGTATTTACAGTACTTATTGTATTTTCTGAACATGCGGCCATACATAAAAAAGAGAGTGCTATACCCACTTTTTTAGATACATTATTTAATTTTATTTTCATGTTGTTCTCTAATTCGTTTGATTATTATTTTAATTTAAAAGTTAACTATGGATAATGTTTTTAATTAATTTATATATCCCCATCCCCCTTCAAGATGCAGCTTTCAGTAGAAACTAAAACAATTTAGGCACAGATTTTACGTTATAAAAAATCTAAGGCCTACATCTATCTAGGAACCTGACAAAAGTTAATAACGCGGCATATATTATTTTTAGTCCCCTCGGAGAAGTGCTCTGAAATAACCTCTTAATTGGTTACGGGTATAGTTATCTAAATCTAACATCATTTATTTCTTAATGTTAGGTATAGTCTAGATATAAATATACGTTCAATATTTAAGTTATTCCGCTTTAAGTAAATAAACGCTGATAAATAACATTTTATTTATCAGCACCTTACCTTAAAAACAAATCAATCTAGGTCAATATTTAGGTTATCGGTTAAAACCAGAATATTCTTCAACACCCATTTCTTTTTCCCATGTGGTTAATTTTTTAACGAGCTCATTAACTTTTTCTTCATGGTTATGAGATACATCAATTGATTCGCTAATATCATCGGCAATGTTATAAAGTTTTGTGTTGCCACTTCTAAAAGCCGCTAGTTTCCAATCACCTTCTCGCACGGTTGCATATAAGTCTTGATAAGCGCGGTAACCAAATAACGGTTCACCTCGGTTAAGTGTACTATTCTCTTTAATAGTATTTAACAATGAAACGCCATCAAGGTTTTTATACTTGCTGGTATCTCCGCCCGCAATCTCAATAAAGGTAGGAAACAAGTCTGTTGATTGCACTAAACTTGTATTTTTAGTGCCCGGTTTTGTTACACCTGGCCAGCTAACAATAAAAGGAACGCGCGCTCCACCTTCATATAAGGTGTCGATCATTTTTCCACCACGGAATGGCTTATTATTTAAAATACCGCCTTGATCAGATAAAAAGATCACCATAGTATTTTTATCAAGTCCTTGTGCTTTTAGCGTGGCTCTAATTCGTCCAATAGACTCATCTATACCACTTACTAAAGCCGCATGTTGTGCGTGCTTACCTCTTAAACCTTTTTCTTCAAAATGCTTAACTAAGTCTTTTCTACCTTCAAACGGCGTATGAATAGCGTAGTACCACATCGACAACATAAACGGTTTCTTTTTGTCGTAAGTTTCTAAAAAGCTAACAGCATCATCGGTAAGTTTATCGGTTAAATAACGATCTTTTACGTCTTTATATACATCACTGTTTTTAAAATATGGAGGATAATAAGAACGAGGATGCCCCCAATTTGACGTCCCTATTTGCTTATCAAACCCTTGATGAATGGGATGATATCTTTCATCACCCAAATGCCATTTACCCACAAACAAATTATAGTAACCCTGTTCTTTTAATGCTTCTGCGTAGGTGGTGTATTCTAAACCTAACCAGTTAGCACTAGGTACTTGTGCAGGATCTTTAGGCCATAAATTCCACTTTTGATCTGTTCTCCCCTTTTTATCAAAACCGTATTGAGCCTGATGAGGTATATGCCTAGGCATTTTAATACGTGCTGGGTGTTGCCCCGTTAATAAAGTAGCTCGACTAGGACTACACGTTGGTGTAGCAATATAAGTACTTTCGAACTCTAAACCGTCTTTCGACAGTTGATCAATATTAGGGGTTTCGTAGATAGGATCTTTGCTAGTACGAGACGCCCATCCCATATCGTCAACAAAAAATAGTAGTATATTCGGTTGCTCTGTACTTTTGGTTTCATCGGCATAGCTGGCTGTTGTAACACCCATGAGTAATGCCATGATTGAACCGCTTAATGCAGTAAGTTTCACGTTAAGTCCTTATTTATTTAATTGAACCATCATCTACGAAAGTAGACGCTGAATCTTTATCAATTTTGATGAAATTATCGATTTTTCCGTTATAGCTATTATTTGATAAGGTAATGTTTTTACTCTTTTTAAACTCAAACAATGGTGCATTAGGATGTATAGGTGAATGATCATTATTTTTAGTAATTTTATTATCTTTAATTAATAAGCCGTCAACTCTATCAGCCCAAACAATTCGGCTATCAAACGTATTAATAGTGTTATTAACAAAGCGAATATTTCGATCGTATATTTCATTTTGATTAAAGGTTTTACCTAAACGCGGGGTAATGTTTAATACCGAGTGTTCCATGCCTGAGTAAGCAACATAGTCAAATTCATTATTCTGAATTAAGACATCTTCAACGCTACCAGACTCTAACCAAAAGTAAGATTCGCCTCTAAAGAAAATTGACGACATCATCGAAGAAAATTTATTGTTTTCAATAACTGTTTTTAATGGTGTTTTCAATACTACATTACGCGCTCTATGATCACGAAGCACGGAATTACGTAATGTAAACGTTGGATTCCACGTTTTATTTTCAAGCAAATCGCCTGCTTTTACGGTTTGTTTAAACGCATGTTCAAAAGTAATATCCGTGTACTTTTCATTAAGTGTATTAACAGATACAACCTTATTCACTTGCGAACGCTGAGTATTAGGTTGATTAATTATCCATAGTTCTTCATTTTTAGCCGTAAACTCAAAACCCATTTGTTCAAAATGACCATACTTAACACGAAGTGTTTTACTATTAATCACTTGGTCTACAATCGCATAAGTACCATGTACATTTACACCGTCGTCTAACATATTTTCAAAACGAGCGTTATCTATAAGGATATCGCCTTTACAGTTAGCAAAGTGACTAGCATCAGCTGTAGATGAAATCATACGTTGTGCGCCATCACGCAAATGAACACCAACATTTAGTAACTTTATACCGTCTGTACGCTCAAACAAAAAGCCCATACCTAAAGCGTGATGAACTGTTACGTTATCAAATACTACATTTTCTGAATTTTTAGTTTGAAAGGCTGGTGCATATCTATCATGTTCACGATCACCTTTAGACGTTACTACTGACCCTACTTTCGGAAATTGTCTTGTTTTTTCATAAAGACGTAAAACACCGTTGCCACGTTGCTCAACTTCTTTTGGTTTTGAATGACGGTCTAAAGCCCCATGTGCTACACGTTTATGTTCTTTGTTAAAATCTAAAGTACTACCCAATTCAGGATAACTAAACCCATCTACGTTAGGGAATTTAATCTCACCTTTATGCAGTTTCCATTGATGAGAGCCTGACCATGGTTTTACGTCAATCCATTCTTCTTTTTCATTAACCGCCATCACCTCAGCCACAAAGGTAAAAGGAATATCCCAATCAACCGTTATGTCTGATACGGTTATTTTACGATTATTATAAAACTGAAATGGAGCCACTCTACCGTGAAAAATAAACTCGGCGTTATTGCCTTCAATTTCTACCGAGTCAAAATTATCCAAAGGAAAAATAACGTTTTTTAAGCCATTCCCATGATTAGTAATAGTACTGTAACGATTTACGGCATAATCAGGTAAAAAAGTATAAGTCCCTTTTTTAAACACTATTTTTAAGTCTTTATCTTTTACATTTGCTAAAGCGTTACGCACAACAGGTGTCATGTCTTTTGCACTGGGTTCTAAAACAATTGTTTGTTGTGAAAATGCTTGTGCTGAAAGTAACATAGCAAAGCATGTACTTAATTTAAATAAACCCGATTTTATTGTCATTTTTATAAACCTACATTTGAGTAATGGCTAAATATTATAATTAAAAAGCCAAAGGGATAACGTTATCCCTATAAATTACAATTTAACGTAGGGAACGTCAAATAATTGATAAAGATATTTTAAAATTATCTCTTGTTAATTAACTAAATCATAGATAAAGACAAAAACGGTAAGTAAATAATCAAAAACAGTGCGACTATCATAGAGATGAAAAACGGTATAATCGCTTTTGATAGTTTATCCACCGAAATTCCCGCTACGCTCGCCCCCACAAATAGATTCAATCCTAATGGCGGTGTAATAAAACCAATAGCTAAACTTACCACCATAATAACGCCTGTATGTACGGGATGAAAACCAAACACAGTAGACACAGGCACTAACAGCGGCGTTAAAATAATGATAGCGGCGATAGTTTCCATAAAGCAGCCTACTAGCAGTAGTAAAGCCACCATTAAGGTAATAAATACAATTTTGCTTTCTGAAAAAGCTAACATAGCATTAGCCACTTGTGTGGGTATTTGCTCTATCGATAAATACTTACCAAATGCGGTAGCTGAAGCCACAATAATTAATACAATAACGGAGGTAAGAATTGATTTAGTAAAGATTGCAGGTAGGTCTTTTACGGTAATTTCTTTATACACAAATAAGCTAATAATTAAGCCATATACTACGGCAACTACACTGGCTTCAGTTGGCGTAAAAATACCACCGTATATACCACCAAGAATAATCACAGGGATGAATAAAGCGAGTTGAGCGTTTTTAAACTCTTTAAATACTTGGCTGAATGAAAACGGTTCGTCGCTGCCTTTGTATCCTTTATGTTTTGCGTAAATATACGACCAAATAATTAAACATAACGTAACCAAAATACCTGGAAAAATACCTGCGATAAATAAATCACCAATAGAGGTACTAGCGGCAACACCATACATAACCATAGGAATACTGGGCGGTATCATTACCCCAATAGCGCCAGCGGCAGTAACTACAGCAGTAGCAAAGTATTTATCGTAACCATATTTGATCATAGCGGGGATCATAATTCCGCCAACAGCGGCTACAGTCGCCGGGCCAGAACCTGAAATAGCGGCAAATAACATACACGTTAATATTGAGGCGATAGCAAAACCACCCGTTATGTTTTTAACTAATGAATGAGAAAAATTAACTAAACGTTGCGATATACCGCCTCTTCCCATAATTTCGCCGGCTAAAATAAAAAAAGGAACCGCCATAATAGGAAATGAGTCAAGAGAATTAATCATACTACTCACTAAAAATTCTACGCTTAAATTCCCCGCAGAAAGTATGGTGATTAACGTAGCAATCGCTAATGAAATAGCCACAGGCACGGTACATAGCACTAAAAAAACAAAAGTGGTAAACAAGATAAATAACGACATAAAGTTCTCCTATTTATCCATTTCGGTTTTGGTAGTTTCAACAGTGATCACTATTTGTTGAAGCAATCTAAACGCCGTTAAAGCAAAACCTACTGGGCACGCTAAATAAACAATCCACATAGGTAAACCTAAAGCCGGAGAGTGTTGCTCTAAACGATATAAATCCATAACCATTTGTGTTGAATAAAATAATATAACTAATGAAAATGCGAAAAAAATAGCCTGAGCGATAACAGCTAACACTTTCTTTTCACTTTCGTTTAATCGTTTTGAAATAACATCAATATTGATATGCTGCTGATGAATTACCGCTAAACTCGTTCCGATAAAAACCAACCAAATTAAACAATAACGAGCTAGCTCTTCAGTCCACGACAATGAATAGTCAAAGGTTCGTGTAAGTATTTGCGTAAATACGGCAATGGTCATCACAACAAATAAAACGATTGCGATAACGTTTTCTAAATGTTTATTTATCCAATCAAGCATTTTAACAACCTTGAATTATTATTTTAAAGATCATTCATTTCTGCCGTTTTAATGGCTTGTTGAAATTGCGTAACGATATTTTCACCAATCACGTCTTTGTATTTTTCAAGTACAGGTAAAGTGGCTTGTTGAAACTTTTTACGTTCAGCTAAAGGTAAAGTCGTTATGGTCATGTGATCATTTAACTGCGCTAAACTTTGCTTATTCATTTCTCTGTTAACTTTTCGTTGATAGTCGCCCGCTTCTTTAGCAGCTTCTCTCAACGCAACTTGTTCGCTAACACTGAGTGTACTCCACGTTTTAGCGCTAAACAGTAAAACTAAAGGTGTATAAACATGCCCTGTATCGGTTAAGTATTCTTGTACTTCATATAAGTTATTTAAGGCAATATTGGGGTAAGGATTTTCTTGTCCGTCAACCGTACCTTGTTGAAGTGCGGTAAATAATTCTTTAAATGCCATAGGAGTTGGCGTAGCGCCTAAAGCTTGCCATGCATCTAAATGTAAGGCGCTTTCCATGGTTCTAATTTTTAAGCCGCTTACGTCATCAATAGTATTTACTGCACGGGTCGAATTGGTTAAATGCCGAAAGCCGTTTTCCCAAAAGTCTAAACCAATAAGTTGTTTATCTTTTAAAATATTCAGCATAGTGCCAGCAAAGTTACTACGTAAAACATCGTCAGCAACGGCTTCACTTTGAAACATAAAAGGTAAGTCGAACACATTAAAAGCTGAAGAAAAGTTAGCTAACGGCCCAGTAGACGGTATGGCGATATCTAACGTGCCAAGCTGTAACATTTCGATAGATGCTCTATCGTCGCCCAGTTGCGCAGAAGGAAATATATTAACGGTAATATCGGTGCTTTGTTCTACCAACTCTTTAAATTTACTCGCACCTGAAAATATAGGATGCTTGTTGTTAGAGCTCATACTAAAGCGCAGTGTTTTAGGCGAACTTTCACAAGACGCAGAATCACTTGTTTGGCTTTGCTTATTGTTAGATAAAATAGCAGCTGTAATCACTGAAATAATACACAAAGCCCCTACTAATAAAAATTTACCTGCTGTAGACATAACATCCTCTTTTTATTAATGAGTTGCTTTAAATTCAACGTTAAATGAACCTAAACCTTTATACTCAATAGTCGTTTTTTCATTAAAAGCTAAATCAACAACACCACAGTATGAACCCGTAATAATGGCTTGCCCTGCTTTAAAACTAACGCCACGTTGCGTCATGTAATTAATCATCCAATAAATAGGCAAAGCAGGTAATTCATTTGGGTGCTTACCTTCATATGACACTTCAGCACCATTTTGAGTAATAGCAATATCAATAGTCGATGCCGCATAAGCTTGTTTTTTATCTATTTCAGGACCTATAAATAAACCTTGGTTTGATAAACAGTCTGCGAGTTTTTCATCAAAATTCGCTTCGCTATTTGCTGAAAAACGATTTTGGATAAGCTCCAATGCCATATGCGTTTGGCCAATAGCATCATCTATTTCAGTTTCTGTATAAGGCGTTGTTGACGCTGGAATATCTTTGCTTAATACAAAGGTTATTTCAGGTTCTATTCTTGCTTTCTCGTTATCTGGCACTAAAAAAGCTTCAGAGCCTTCACTTAAGCGAGCCACTGTATTTGAGAAAATAGGCGCGACTACTATGTTTCCATTAGCTAAAGGTAATAAGCATTTCCAACCTGCTATCTGTGCATTTTCGCTATTTAATTCTGTAATAGCGGTTTGTATAACTAACGATTGTTCATTATTTTCAGGGCGAATGTCTTCGGGTAAACGATCAAGCTTTTGATTGCTTAATCGATTTTCTAATAAAACTTTTGCTGCTTTTATGTTTGTCATTAATTACTACCTAATCATTTTTATTTATTATTTTTAATGTTTTTTACTGAACTGCGTTCAACTAACGAAGGCATAAACATATTCGCTTTGCCGATAACACCTTCGTCGCCATTGGTTAATGCTAAAGATAATTGCGTGGCAAACTTAGCCACTTCAACAATAGGATAATGAATTGTTGATAAATGAGGGCGAGATACTTCACAAATAAACAAGTCGTCAAAACCGATAACAGAAATATCTT
This sequence comes from Pseudocolwellia agarivorans, assembly GCF_002000085.1. Taxonomy (GTDB): domain Bacteria; phylum Pseudomonadota; class Gammaproteobacteria; order Enterobacterales; family Alteromonadaceae; genus Pseudocolwellia; species Pseudocolwellia agarivorans. Next base: position 151,189 of record NZ_MUZU01000010.1, on the reverse strand, counting down.
CAGGCACTTTATAGCCCATGTCTTGAAATTCGTTAATAGCACCAATGGCCATCATGTCGTTGTAAGCAAGAACAGCAGTAAAATCTCTTTTCTCTTCAATAAGTTGTCGAGCAAGTTTTCTGCCGTGTTCAATATTACCAATACTATTAATACCAAATAAAATACGCTCTTCAGGAATATGTAAACCCGCATCTTCCACCGCTTGTTTAATACCTAAAATTCGATCTTTTGGGTCTCGAGCCGTTTTATCATCGGTAATAATGGTCAACTTTTTATGGCCTTGTGCAATAAGATATTCTGCGGCAATTCGACCACCGTAAACATTATCAATCCAAACACAACGCTGCGCAATTGGTGCAATAAAACGATTTACAACCACTAAACCTTTTATCTCTTTAGCAAGTTTTACAAGGGTAACGTCGTCGATACTATGCGTATGTATAATAATATTTTCGCAGCCCTGCTCTCTAAATGATTCAATCGCATTAATAGCAGCTTCAGGTGATCTAAACGTATTAGTGATCAGAGTTTTATAATCAAGTTCTATTGCAGCCTCTTCAACACCAATAGCAATACTGCCGTTAAATGGTGTTGATACATTAGGGGTAATTAAACCAATCATTTCTACTCGGTTACACGCCAACGCACGCGCATGAGTATTAGGACGGTAGTTCATTTGTTTGATCACAGCTTGCACGTGTTCACGACACTTTTGCCCCACTCGGCCATTACCACTAACAACACGCGAAACTGTTGATGGAGAAACCCCCGCTTTAAGGGCTACGTCTTTCAAAGTTACCATCTGTAATAACTACTTATAATTAATAAAATCATTCAAATACCCTTTTATACCTAACACATATCATGTGCTAAACGGTATAGCTTATTGCTCGCATTGTAATTCAGTTAAAATAGACACACAACTTAAATTGAGAAAACGCTTGCTCTATTATTACTCAAGCTTATTTATTGCTTGATAGATAAATACTTCGCTTTGCTATCACCTATAACAAAAATAATTAGAATAACCAGTAAACTTGGTAATTTAACTATTTCACAGCTTAAAACCAATAAAAATGCTATATAACAAATGAAATAAAAATCATGAATGACTTTGATAATAAAAAAAAATCAATTTGAGAAAGCGCTTGCTCAAAATTAGTCAAAATAGGATACTAACCGAGTAACATCCTATATTCATTTTTTATTAATAATAAATACAAACACTTAAAAAATTATAATGTTTACTGAATTACATCAGTCATTCAATAAGCATGAAACAAAACAAAAAGGTAAAACTATGTTCGGTAATCAACATGTCAAACAATGTCTTATCGGGTTAACAACCGTTGCTATTGTAATGGGCTGTAGTGTTAATCAAGATAAAACAAGTCAAGCCAGTTCTTCTCATTCGTGGAAACAAAACGATTGGGAGAATGAATATGTAACGCAAATCAACAAATTACCTGCTCGTGCTACGTCTTATTCTTTTAGCTCTGTTGAAGACGCTAAGACATACGATCGCAGCAAAGCCAAACAACTCAGTTTAAATGGTGACTGGAAATTTAAATTTACCCCTGACTCTAAAAATAGACCTTTAGATTTTTTTGAAAACAGTTACGACAGCTCAGGCTGGAACAATATTGATGTGCCGTCAAACTGGGAGATGCGCGGATACGGGACCCCTATTTATGCCAATATAACATACCCATTTTTAGAAGGTACACCGGGACACGCAGCACTAGAAGACAAGCATATTAATATGCCTACTATTTTTCGTGAGAATCCTGTTGGCTCATATCTTAAAGAGTTTGAAGTACCAAAAAATTGGAATAACGATGAACAAATTATTCTCCATTTTGGTGGTGTCAGTTCTGCATTTTACGTTTGGGTAAATGGTCAAAAAGTTGCTTATAGCCAAGGTACTCGCCTGCCTTCCGAATTTGATATCACCAAGTTTCTTAAAAAAGGTAAAAACGAATTAGCCGTACAAGTATTTAGATGGAGCGATGGTAGCTACTTAGAAGCGCAAGACAACTGGCGTTTAAGCGGTATTCATCGTGAAGTATTATTAATGGCACAACCTAAAGTTGCGATTAACGATTTTACTGTACGCACACGTTTTCCTAATAACGATTACACTCAATCAACCCTACAAATTGATGCTGAGTTAAGTAATATTGATCGTGTACACATGAAAGGTTGGCAAGTTGAAGCCAAGCTTTTTGATGCAAACGGCAAAGCCGTATTCACTTCACCGCAAACAGTAAGTGCAGAGCAATTAACACGTAAAATTTATCCGGCAAGAGATTCTTTCCCTTTTGAAGAAATTGAAGTTGTTGTTGATGCTCCAACCTTATGGAGCCCAGAAAACCCTTACCTTTATGTGTTAACCCTTGAATTAACCGACCCGTCAGGAAAAGTACAAGAAGTCAGAAGTACACGCGTAGGTTTTAGAAATATTACCACCAGCGACAAAGGTCAAATTTTAGTTAATGGTAAAAGCATTAAATTTATGGGCGCTAACCGCCACGACCATCATCCTATAAACGGTAAAGTGGTTTCGCGTGATGACATGCTACAAGACGTACTTACCATGAAACGTTTTAACTTAAACGCAGTAAGAACCTCTCATTATCCTAACGACCCATACTTTTATGACCTGTGTGACGAATACGGTTTATTTGTTGTTGCAGAAGCTAATATTGAAACTCACGCAGTGGGCGCCTTAATAGCTCAGACACCAAGCTGGAATGGCGCAATGCAAGAACGTATGATCAGAATGGTGGAGCGAGATAAAAATCACCCTTCTATTGTTATTTGGTCTTTAGGTAACGAAGCCGGTGCTGGCCCTAACTTTGCCGGTATGTCTAGCTGGGTTAAAGAATTCGATCCTACACGTTTAATGCATTATGAGGGGGCTCAAGGTGATCCTGAACATCCACTATATCGTAACCTAAAACATAAGTGGTCACGTATCGCTAAAGAAGGTGTTCCGGGTACACGTTACGCTAACCCAACTGATAGACCTTGGGTTGATATGCTAAGTCGCATGTATTCTTCTATTGATGATATTGATTCAATGTCGAAAAGTCCTTACATCAAACGCCCCATTATTATGTGTGAATACGAGCATGCTATGGGTAACTCGTTAGGTAATATGACCGAATATTGGGATTTAATTCGTGATAGAGACAACCTAGTAGGTGGCTTTATTTGGGATTGGAAAGACCAAGGCTTAGAACAAACAGATGAAAACGGTAATAAGTTTTTAGTTTATGGTGGCTATTTTGGCGATGTGCCAAACGATGGTAACTTTTGTATCAACGGTATCGTTGACGCATACGGTAAACCTAAATCAATGCTTAAAGAAACTAAGTATGTTTACCAACCCGCCGCATTTAATGCCGTTAATATTGCTAAAGGTTTGGTACAAGTTAAAAACCGTCATTTCTATACAGATCTAAACCAATTTGAATTACGTTGGTCGGTATCTGAAGACGGTAAAATTATTGAAGAAGGCACAATGAATAACTTTGCCTTAGCGCCATACAAAGCTAAAAACATTCAAATACCTTTTAAACGCCCTTCTGTTAAAGCCGGTGCAAAATATTGGTTACGTACCAGCTTACATACAAAAGTTGATCAAAACTGGGCAAAAGCAGGTTTTGAAATTGCTAAGCAACAATTTGAGCTGCCTTTCTTTAAAGAGAAAAAAGTTACGCTACAATCAAACAAAGCGATTACTGTAGAAAAAACAGCAACACACACGACTTTATCTAATCAAGATTTTAATGTGTCGTTTAATAACAAGTCAGGCTTTTTATCGTCTTACCGTGCTAATGGTCATTCAATTATTGAAAAAGCGCTAATGCCTAACTTCTGGCGCCCATTAATCGATAATGACGATTGGATCGGACTTAATAAAAAAACACGTGTATGGGAAACCATGCATGAAGCATTAAAACTAACAACCTTCAATGTTGATGATTCAGTAAAGGGTGTTGTTAAAATAAATACAACTTTCCACTACCAAAACAAAGTGATGCTTAAACTTAACTATATTGTTACTGGTAATGGTGAAATTAACGTAAAATTTGACATGGAAAGCACCAAAGACATGCCTGACTTATTGCGTGTAGGTATGACAACCGCTATTAATAAAGATTTTCAACAAATGGCTTTATACGGTAAAGGCCCTTTCGAAAACTACATTGATAGAAATAACGGTGCTGAAGTTGACGTATACGAAGGTGAAATTAAAGACTTTATTCACCATTACGTTATGCCTCAAGAAAACGGTAATCACACAAACGTTGAATGGTTACGTTTAAACAACAAAGCTGGTGCTGGTGTATTAGTAGATGGTAAACAACTATTAAGTGTTTCTGTATGGCCTTGGACAGCGAAAAACCTTGAAGAGAGTAAGTTAACTTCAGAGCTTATTGAAGCTGACTCTTCTACAGTAAACATTGATTTAATTCAAACAGGTGTAGGTGGAACAACACCAGGTGGTAATGGTGCGAGATCTATACCTAAATACCATATTAAATCAGGTCGTTTCCAATACGAATTTACATTGAGCCCAGTTAAATAATGTAAGTCCTTTTGATAAAAATAATTAAAGGCTTTGTTTTTTACAAAGCCTTTTTCATGATTAACACCAATTAACTAACAAAGAATAATGGATAACACGTATGTTTTCTTTAATTAAAAATATTCCTTCAAAATGTGGTCTAGGCGAAGGTTGTGTTTGGTCTGCCGATGACAATGCCTTTTACTGGATTGATATCACCAAACCTAATCTTTACAAATACAGTGTTGAAACTGACACTGTTGAAAAGTTCGAAACACCTAACAACCCTGCCAACGTGTTTTTAACACAACAACCTAATGTATTATTAGTGACTTTGTTTGATGGTTTATATCTATTCAACCTTGAGCAACAAACATGGGAACTATGGCGCGATATAGAACCAGACAAAACTCTTAGATTAAACGACGGCACGGTAGACTGTAACGGAAACCTTTTAATTGGTTCTATTACCATGACACCTGACGAAAATGGTCAAGACGTACCTGTTGATTTTGATGGTCGATTATTTAGTGTAAAAGAGTCAGAAAGCACTATCGAAGGTGATAGCATAGGTGTATTCAACTTAGCCACCTTCTCACCTGATAATAAAATATTTTACTATGCTGATTCAATGAAAGGTGAAATTTACGCCTGTGATTTTGATACTGAAAAATCGACAGTAGGCAAACCTAAATTACTAAATAAGCTAGACGAAAAATATGGCGGACCTGACGGTGGAGCATGCGACAGCGAAGGTTATATTTGGAATGCGCGTTGGGATGGCAAAGGTGTTGTAAGAATTTCTCCTCAAGGTGAACTCGTCGACTTTTTTGAAGTACCAACAACCCGCGTAACCAGTTTATGCTTTGGCGGAAAAGATTTAAAAACACTCTTAGTAACCACCGCAGAGCTCGACATGGAACACGAAGCACATTCAGGTAACACCTTTCTATTCCAAGTTGATGTTGCGGGCCTAGCTCCTTTTAAAACCAAACTTGTATAACGCTTAATATCTGCAATAAATTAACGCTAGAAAATCAAATAAACATTTCATTTTCTAGCTCACATTTCTCCATCTTTACTTAACTTTACAATAAAACCTTGTATATATTATTTTTAAAACCCAATAGATAACGTTAGCACTGCGTGAAACTAAGCTATTTGAAGTATCGCTGGTGAGTCCTGAACCTACAGCAGCGCCAGAACCTGATACAACACCAACTCCTGAACCAGAACTAAAAACAGATTCTACACCCCAACCTGAAGCTAAAGGCTCAAGTGGTGGTAGCATAGGTTTTATGGGAATGTTATTCACTTTTTTAATGCTTGTTTGTAAAAAAATGAAATAATAAATCTAATCTTAAAAACAACAATCCCAGACGTACATTTTACTATTTAATCTTTCTATTCAACTTGTTTATTCAGCTACTACTCCCATCAATTTAATGCCTTTATTATAAATTTTCCAAATATTTCACTTTTTTATGAAAAACATAAAAACACCAAAAAGTCATTATATATCAACAAAATAAAACAAAAACACATCATCCCTTATGTTAACGTTTTATTAAACTTCATTTTTTCTGGAAAATTTATTCGCTGAATTTGTCTTGTCTATGTGTTCAACGTTGAAACACAAATAAACCTTTATTTGATTTAAATAAAACTAACATAGAGACATAAAAACATGATCCCATTTTCGTTTAATAAACTCACTACCTGTATTGGGTTAATTACTGGTTCTTTAGTACTTACATCGTATGCAACGTCTGCTGAAGAAACTAAAACAGAGCAAGCTGATCAACAAGTTATTGAAGAAATTATTGTTACAGGGTTTCGTTCCAATATATTAAAAAGTAAATCAATCAAACGCGACGCTATTGGTTCACAAGACAGTATATTAGCTGAAGACATTGGCGAGTTTCCTGATGCTAACTTAGCTGAATCCTTACAACGTATTCCTGGTGTTTCTATTTCTCGCGACTCTGGAGAAGGTCGTCAAATATCACTACGTGGCTTAGGTCCAAACTTTACACGTACTCGTGTAAATGGTTTAGAAGCTTTATTTACCAGTGACTCTGGCGTTGACCAACGTGGCGGCGCATCTCGTACGCGTGACTTTGATTTCAGCATTTTTGCTTCTGAATTATTTGGCCGAGTTGACGTACATAAATCTTACAATGCGACACTAGACGAAGGTGGTATTGCTGGTACCGTTGATTTATATACAGCGAAACCATTTGATAATTTTGAAGAAGGAACTCGCGGCGCCATTAGCGTGAAAGGCATTCATAACGATCGCACAGAAAACACAGATCCTCGTATTGCGGCGTTAGTATCAAACACATGGGGTGATTTTGGTGCCTTACTATCTATTGCTTATTCAGAAGTTGATACCATAGAAGAAGGCTATCATGTGTGGTCTTGGCGCCAAGCCAGCTTTGGTGCCGACAACGTAGCATCTTCAGTAGATGCCGCAGTAAGAGATAGACTTGTTAATGCTACAGGTAGTGACCGTGTTTTTGTTCCTCGTGCTAACAACATAGCTTCATGGGCAAACACTCGCCAGCGTACAGGTATTACAGGTGCGTTTCAGTGGCAACCGTCTGATAAAGTATCGTTCGATTTAGACGTACTTTACGGTAAATTATCAAACGACCGTATTGAAAACCAACTATCTACCGCTGGTACTAATGCCTTTACTGGCGATGTGAACAACACCCAACTATTAGTTGATGCAGCTATTGAAGGTGATGATTTAGTTTATGCTTCTTTCAAAAATTTAGACTTACGTACAGAGTCTAAAGTTAGTTTAAGTGAAACCACTTTTCATCAAGTATCTTTAACAGGTAAATTTGAAATTTCTGAAAACCTTTTAGCAACTACCCTATTTGGTTTATCAAAGTCTGATTTTTCACAACCTATTCACGATAAAGTATTTAGTGAAGCGGTTGCACACGACTTTTCAGTTGACTGGCGTAATGCAGACTATGGCCAAAACACATACGACTTTGACATAACCGATGAAAGCGAGTGGTCGTTAATGCGTACAGATGTGCGTGAAGATGAAATAACCAATGAATACAATACCTACCAAGTAGATTTTGAATACTTAGTTAACGACTACGATTCAATTAAATTTGGTGTACAGTCTAAAAGCTACGAATCTTCAGGTTTTGAACGTAGAGACCGTGTTGACTGGGAAGACAGAGCCGATGCTCCAGAAGCTGTTTTTCAGTTAACACAAATTCCAATTTTACACCCTTATGCCATTGCGAATAACCAAGCGACTTTTGATCGTGTGGTTGCTACCGGTGAAATTTCTCGCGAATTAAACGCTTCTCATAATAGACCGGGTACCGTTTATCAATTAGAAGAAGACACAATAGGCGCTTACGCTCAGTACGTATGGGATAGAGAATTAGGCGGCTTACCATTTAGAGGTAATGCTGGTGTGCGTTGGTATGAAACAGAGCAAACGTCAAGTGGCGAAGTGAATACCGGAAATGGTTTTGAACAAGCAAGCTTTGAAAAGAAATACTCTGATTTATTACCCAGTATAAATGTGGTTTTAGATTTGTCTGATACTTGGATAATTCGAGCAGGTGCTAACCGAAATATTTCTCGCCCTAATTTAAACCAGTTAAGAGCTGCTGGCCAAGTGGGTGTTGCAGATCAACGCATTGATGCCGGTAATCCTAATTTAGAACGTTTTATTGCTGACTCTTATGAAACGTCATTAGAATATTATGGCGACTCTTCGAGCTTTGCTTTAGGCGTGTTTTACAAAGAAATGGACTCGTTTATTGTTCAACAGTCACAAACATTACCGTACAACCAAACGGGTTATCCTTTAGCGTTTTTAGACTTTGATCCACGAGTAACAGCTCAATCAGAATTTAGCGTATCACAGCCTATTAATGGCGACTCTGCTGATGTGTCTGGTATTGAAATGGCTTTTCAAGTTGATTTTGATTTTCTACCTGAACCTTTTAACAATTTTGGTATGTTGGGTAACGTGACTATTGCAGATGGTGATACCACTTTATATAACGAAGGTGAAGAAATTTCAGTTACACCTCCCGGCTTATCTGAACTATCTCACAACATTACTTTTTACTATGAGACTGATACTTGGGGCGCTCGTGTATCTAGTTCATACCGTGATGAATACATTAGCGGTGAAGGTTCTGAGCAAAATATAGTTGCCGGTTACGATGACACCACCTTTGTTGATTTCAAAGCATTTTACAATGTAAATGAAAAAACCAAGGTAACCTTTGAAGCCAGTAACTTAACCGACGAACGAATTCGTCAGTTCTTAGATCACAGAACACAATCTTATACACAAAGTGGTCGTAACTTTGCGTTAGGTTTGTCTTATCAATTTTAACTAAAACCTTGGCTGAATACATAATGTATTCAGCCATACACTCCTGTTCCACTGTACTTATATCACCTAACTTACTGTTTATATTTTTTTATTAAAGGAAAGTAAAATGAAAAATCATGTTAAGGCGTTAACGTTATTAAGTAGTGTATTACTTGTGTCATCGAGTTATGCGGTAAATGATCATTATATTCAACCTAAACTCAATAAAACCATTGGTAATGTATTAAATAGTTTAGGAAATAGCTGTCAAAACTTTAAGGCTGATACAGAAAGCGATCACGCCTTAGAGATAGGAGATCATCATCAGTCTTTTGAATTGTCTCATCAATGGAGCGATGGCACGCATACCGCTTTTATTGATCATTCAGAAACAGGTAATAACGACTATGGTCAAATATTAGCTTTTACCATGGGCACTAATATGTTTGATAGCAGCAATGATATTGTTAATTCAGACAAAACAATGTCTTTACGCGATAAACTTTTAATTACAGAACAACATCCGTCAGGAATGGCTTGGTTACCTGCACCACGTAATTCAGGACGAGATAGAGGCTACCTTTTTATCGCTTCAGAAAATGAAAACAAAGTACGAGTACGTGGCTTTAGCCGCACACAAAACCTAGGTCAAACAGGTACGATAACTCAAAATGAATTAAACCAAATTACCGATGTTTGGCTAGCACAACGTGGCAACTACACTTGGCTAATGCTGCACAACATGAACGCAGATAAAGGTGTTGCTTATAAAGCGCTAACCAGCGACCTGTTTCAATATAACACTTCAGATGAAGGTAATATTGATTTAAACGCTTTTCAAATTAACAATAATTACCGCACACCAAGCGATACAGGTTGTGGTAAAAGTATTGGGCAAAATGCTCAGTTAGTACAAGACAGTAGCAACAAGTGGTATGTTGTTCATTCTTATACTGGTGGCACTGTTTGTGGTTCTAATATTGGTAGTAACCATGTAAAAGCATATCAAGCTAACTTTAATAGTAATGGCACTTTTACTGTATCAACTAACAACACACCTGCTGCTCAAGCAACTATAGGTAATGCTTCTGGCCCAACAGATAAAGGTGCTGATGGCGCAAGTGGTTTTCGTGTAACTAAAGACGGTCGTTTAGTGGCTTATTTAGGAGCACAATATGCATATAGTTCATTTTTCAATTGGAAATCAAGTGTTAGAGAATGTCGTTCTGCTAAATAAAGTAGTCTGAACATTAATAACGCTTAACTTAATAGGCGCACTGAATATGTATTCAGTGCGCTTTGTCATTTACTCACTACTAAGTAAATTATATGAAACTAGTTACAAAATTAACGCCAACTTTATTAAACCAAGCATGGGTATTCGTCGTATTATTAATATCGCCTTCATTTGCTCAAGCTAACAATATGTCAACCGACCATTCATTTACTTTAGGTATTATTGCCGATTGCCAATATGCTAATCAGCCAGATAAAGGTCAGCGTTTATATACTAGCTGCCCTAAAAAATTAGAGCAGGCCGTTACCGACTTAAACAAGCACCCCCTTAAATCTGTTATTCATCTTGGCGACTTTATTGATCAAGATTTTAAAAGTTTTGATACCTTACTGAATATTACTCAACATTTAAAAGCGCCTTTTTATCACGTTCTTGGGAATCATGAATTTTCAATTGCTGATGAATACAAAAATAATGTAACAAGTACACTTAACATGCCTGCTCGTTATTACAGTTTTACATTGGGCGATTGGCAATTTATAGCATTAGACGGAAACGATGTGAGTACTTATGGCTGGCCTAAAAACACCGAGAAACACAAACACAATTTGGCGTTATACCAAACGAAATATAAAGGTCATGAAAACTGGAACGGTGCCATAGGCGACGAGCAATTAAAGTGGTTAAAACAACAACTCAGTTCAGCTAAAAATAATAACAAACATGTGGTATTACTGAGTCATTTTCCAATATTTCCGGAAAACCCTCATAACTTATGGAATGCTGAAGAAGTGCTTGATGTTATAAGCCAATATAAAAACGTTAAAGCGTGGTTTAATGGTCATAATCACGACGGTAATTACGCAATAAAAAATGGGATTCATTTTGTTACTTTTAAAGCCATGCTCGACACACCAGAAAATGCTTATAGCACGGTTGAATTTAGTGACAAACAAATAAAAATTAATGGCGTTGGCCGACAACAAGACATGGTGTTATTGCTTAACCTCAACTCGGATTAATGAATGTTAGCGAATTAATTAAAAGTTCTATTTATCAAAACCTTAATATTTAACATTGTTTTCCTAAACCATATTAGGCGACAAAATATCTTGTTGAGTAACTTTGCTTATTCCAAGTTGATGTCACTTAAATAATAAAGGTAATTCAACATATTAATTAAGGGTATATTTAAGCCCTACGGTAATTTGTCGACCACTTTGTACTGAAACTAAAGTACGATGATCTTGAAATTGCCGTAGGGTTTCATTTGTTACATTATTCACATCTAGTGTTAATTCCACTTGCTTATTAATGCGACAAAAACTACTAAAATCTACAAACAAGCTCTCGTCAAAACCCTCAACTTGGTTTTGTGCTTGACCAACACTTGTAATAAATTTATCGCGATAAGTGGCTGATAAACTCACTCCCCAATCATCATTATCATAATAAATACGGCTATGGTGAACTAACGTTGACAAACCCGGCGGCTGAGTCGCTATCTGTTGATTATTTTTTATTATTGTTGTTTTTCCATCAGTTAAACTTATATTGCTTGAAATACCAAAGTGTTGAAACGGAATAGGAAATTTAGCATTCAGTGATAATTCAATGCCTTTAACATAAGCGTTTCCGCCATTTACAGATTGCACAACGGTAAACTCGCTTTCAGGTGTTCTTCTGCTGTCTTCAGCCAAAAATGCTAATGGTAATCCTGTTTCTCTATAGGTTTTATTAACTGATTGCTCAATAATATGATCGTCTAACGATTTATAAAAAAACGATAAGGCACCATGACCTTGCTCAGCGTAATATTCAAACGATAAGTCTAGTGAATTGGCAGTAAATTGTTTAAGGTTTGGATTACCTAACTTGATAGATAAGTCAGCAACATTAATATCAGCAGAAGCTCTTAGCTGATTAAGATTAGGTCTTGAAATATTACGATTAGCCGCAAAACGCATCAGCCAATCAGGCGTTAATTGATAACTTAAGTTAATGCTAGGCAGCCATGCGGAATAGTTACGTTTTTTGTCTAATATTTTAGCTGACAGTTGTTCATTTAACTCCCCACTAGCACTTTGTTTAGTAGTAAACCAACGCACTCCTATGTTGCTTGATAAAACATTGTTGAATAAAGTTCCTTGTGTTTGATATTCACCATAGGCTGCTAAGGTATTTTCTTCAATATTATAAACCGTGCCCGCACGATTATTAACAGCCGTTAACTCTCGTGATTGCAGACCTGTTTCCACTATAGTATCGAATGTCGCTTGATGATCAGCAACAGTATAATCTTGTACTAAGGGTAACGACGTTAGTGTAAAGTTTGCTTTAGGTGCATCACTTATTTGTCGCCAGTCGACCCTAGAACGACGCTCCCACCCTGCTGATGAATATTGCTTAGCATGTACGCCAAATTCAAAACTTGATTGTTGAGCTATTTGGTAACTAAAATCTGACTTAAAAGTATGAAAACGATTATCAAAAGCATCTTCACGTACATCACTCCTCATTAAAGCCCATTGTTCAGGACGGGTCAGGTCAAAACCATAATGACTCTCTAAAAGACCACTTCGCCAATCAAGTTCAACTTGCTGATTTTTTGACTCTAAAAATAACTTGTCATTAATAGGGGATGAAAAATCGGCGTGTGATACCCCTAAAATAAAATTAGCGGTTAAGTTATGACTTATCGTCAGTTCGTCAGAAATTGAAACTTGGTAATACGATGTTTCTGTTTGTTGCCTCTGATGTTCGGTACGTAAATCTAGTTGGTCAAATTTCACATAAAGTAAGTCTTGATTAATAATTTCAGCATCAGTTAAAACTTGCTGCCCTCTAACATCGCCAATTAAGCCATTACTCCCGGCTGTTGCTAATTGATAATGGGTACGGTTATTTTTTAACTTTCCTAATAATACATTAACACTCAACGTGTTATTATCACTGACTTGCCATTGCAACGCGCTGTTCATTCCTAATCGTTCACGAATATTTCCCCATGCTGATAAGCTATTACCAACAGGAACAAAAACCCGATCTTCACCTTGATTATTAATAAGTTGTTGTGTGACTTCTGGTGCTACGGAATCAGCAATGTTTTTTTCATTAAAATTTGCTTGAGTCCACTGCCAAGCATGAAAGCCTTTTTCTATTGTGTCTACTTTGGCATATACCATAGAGATTAATACGCCAAAGTTATCAGAGCGTTTACTAATAAAAGCAGAAATGTGCGGGCTACGACTATGCTTTAATTGATTATATTGACCTTTAATCTGCATTGAGGAATGCCAGTAATGATCATAATAATCAAAAGGTTGTTTGCTTTTTAAATCAATAGTACCAGAAATAGCCCCTTCATCTAAATGCGCAGCATATGATTTATGTACATTAACTTGGTTAAACAATTCAGGTTCAAAAATACTAAAATCAAAACCTCTTGTACGATCAGCACCACCACGTTGATCAACGCCCGAGTCAGTGGCAAACAAAGCTTCTAAACCATTAATGCGTGTTTGACTATAGTTAGCCTGCAAGCCTCTTAAAGATATTTGCCGACCTTCACCTGAATCTCTAGAAATAGAAATGCCAGGAATGTGCGATAAAGTTTCAGCTAAATTAACTTCGCTTAAATGAAGGTCATCGCCTAGGGCAATACTTTCGATAACATTTACCGCATCTCTTTTTTCTTGAAAACGGCTTTGCAAAGACGAGCGTGGAGCAGTAACTACTACTTCATTTATTTCCGATGAATGCTTAAGAGGTATAACTTTATTGAGTACAGGAACAGCCTTAGGCGTGTTGATATGGTTAACTTCGCTTACTAAAATAACCCCATTTTTCTCAAACGATGCTTGTAAAGAACTACCAGATAACATAATTTTTAATGCGCGGTTAGCGGTATAATATCCTTTAACTTCTTTTGATTTTAGATGCTTCATACGATCAGAAGAAGCCAGAATGGTTTGCTGAGTAAAAGATGACAACTCAGCAAGAGCTGCAGACATGGGCTGCGCTTCAATAGAAAATAACAACAAGGTTTGCTGCTGACGAATGTTTAAAGTGTTTGCGACTACATCATGATTATTCAATAGGAACAAACAAATAATAATCACCAACGATGGTTTCATACTCACCTTAAACATAAACTTATATAACTCATTACAGACAGCAAATATGGCTCTGTGTTGATGAGCTACTCAGATACGATAAAAATTGCTTGAGCTTCGCGCACCACATTAATGTTAGGTAATTGCTGTAACGCCGTTAGCATTTCTTCACTTTTATCAACGTCAAAAGAAGCCGTAAAAGTGAGCTCTTTTAATTCGTCACTTTTAATAATAATAGGCACCGAACGATAACGATTTACATCTTCAACAATCACATCTAATTTTTCATCCAAATAAATTAAACGACCACTTTTCCATGTGGCAACATTGTTTTTTTCAACATGGTTTTTAGTGATTAAATCCCCATTTTTAGCCATAAAAGCACGTTGGCCTACTGTCAGCATTTCTTTTAATGGATTATCTATAGTGTTTGAATGAGATGGAAGGATAGTAGAAAGCGAAACAACACCTTCAGTCACCGAAATTCGGGTATGCTCTTGCCCTTTTCGTACTTCAAATTCAGTACCTACTACAGTAATCTCACTTGCCCCTGCAACCACATGAAAAGGTTTGTTTTTATTGGGTTCAATATCAAAATATGCCGTGCCAGAGGTTAAGTTTACTTTACGTTCGTTTGCCGAAAAGTAACTCGTAAAACTAGATTTAGCCGCTAAATAAACCAGGCTATTATCAGGTAATGTAATCGTTTTTAATTCACCAACAGCAGTTGCATATTGCTGAGTTTGTAAGGCTTGGGGCCACCATAATGTATAACCAGTGATAGTAATAATTAACGAGGCCGCAATAGCTAGCAACGTATTCATTTTTTTATGACTGCGATTCGCTATTGAAACCACTTTATTAGCTTGTATTTGTTCAACGTTAACCTGAGGTTGAGCAGCCACTGTACCTTTATGTTCAATGAGAGACTCATGCTCCACAATGTTTTCAGCTAAAGGGATATCTCTCCAAGCCTGCTCTACTTGTTTATAAACGCTTGCGTGCTTTTTTGATGCTTGTAACCAAGTTAAAAAATCATCTTTTGTTGCGTCACTTATCTGTTCAGAATAAAGGCACACTAACCAAGCATTTGCTTGC
The DNA here is from genome assembly GCF_002000085.1 of Pseudocolwellia agarivorans. Lineage (GTDB taxonomy): Bacteria > Pseudomonadota > Gammaproteobacteria > Enterobacterales > Alteromonadaceae > Pseudocolwellia > Pseudocolwellia agarivorans. Next base: position 135,791 of record NZ_MUZU01000010.1, on the reverse strand, counting down.
TCTTCAACGCTATTCTGAGATAATTCTTTAGTAGTCAAAACACTCTTTCCTTTTAATTTTCATGGTGATGGTCAGATGCTAAAGTACGTAAAGCATCTTTGAGCTGACGACTAATATCCGCCAAACTCCAACCCGTACTTTGTTTAATTTGCTCGTACGTTTCACCATGAATGCGACTACGAACAACAATATCTTTTTGCTTATGGGTTAACTTATCTATGGCGGTAGTCACTGATTTAACACGTTCATCTAAACTATAAATATCTTCAGGACTGCCTTCGGGAGATATAGACTCATCAACGCTCTGTAGAGCATCATCAATAAAGTCTTGTATTTTACTGTGATGCTTTGATTGATAATTTCGCCCTAGATTAATAGCACTTCTGACCAAGTAAGCTTTAGGGTGCTCTATATTTTGTATATTTTTATTCAATAACATATTACTAAACGCTTCTTGTACTAAATCTTCTGGATCAGGTGGTCCTATTCCAAAAATACGACGTACGAGCCTATTCAATTCTTTACCGTGCTCACGATAAAGTTGATCGATATAAGAACTTATATCCATGTATTAACAATAACCTTATTTATACCAATCGCAATAACCAATTGATCATTTATACTCGTTTAAATGGCCAATTACATCGTTATTTATTTAATAATTAGAACAACTAGTTATTAAAATAAATGCCTTGTATTTGACCATTTATCCTTCGTATAAAATAGCCCAATTCATTAATGCGTTTGGTATTACAACGGTAACTACACTGATACCCATAAGTTATTAGTGTGTGATGTAACCCAAAAACTGTGAATATATTAATCAGTTTTTAAATTTTAAAAGTTTTTTATGGTGTGAAAATTAATTAACGCACAACTGTAAATTATCTTACCTGTACTTTATGACAGTTCGTTTAAATATTTAAGACAGTGTTGTTTATTAATCACTTAGCAGAGTTTATTGAATTAACAGGAAATGTATTATTTACTATGGATATTTGAGTTATATATTCATATGATGGCTAGAACAATAAGATATAGGAAGTAATAAATGTTCGAAATAAGCTCAAAAAGCAACGGTGCCCTTTTTAATGTTGGTAACGAAAAAACACCTATTTTTGTTGTTGATGATTTTATGGCAAATACCACAGATATTATCAACGAAGCCGCATCTTTAAATTACATAAATGGACAAGAGCATAATAATTATTATCCTGGAGTGCGGGCCCCTGTTGGTGAAGGTTATGGTATGGCAGTTTTAAAAGCGATCGCTCCCATTTTTTATAACGTATTTAAAGTCCCTAAAGATCTTACTTTATACCCTATAAACGGTAGTTATTCATTATTAACTCAGCATGAAAAAGAGATGAATTTACTACAATGTATTCCTCATTATGATACAAACAAAATGTTTAGCTTCGCCGTAATCCATTACATTAACCCCGGTGAATTTGGCGGTACGGCTTTTTATCGACACAAGCCAACTCAATTTGAGAATATTACCGAAGGAAGAAAAGACACATACATGAAAGAAGCGCAAAACTTTTTTGATCTCCATGGTGCTCCAGAACAAAAATACTTTACACGAGGTACAGAGCACTATGAATTATTAAATATTATTGATTACAAACCTAATCGTTTAGTAATTTACCCTTCGACCTTACTTCATTCTGCTTTTATCGAAAATCCACAACACGATGTAAACAATGATGTAAGGTCAGGTAGGCTAACCAGTAACTTTTTTATAGAGTTCAACTAGGTTTCTACTAAAGGTAAAACCAACTTAATAGAAACGATAATACCACCCACATAAGCAGAATAAGCGGTATACCTACTTTCATAAAGTCTGAAAATCGATACCCCCCCGCATTCATAACTAGAATATTGGTTTTATAAGCCATAGGAGTGGCATAACTTAAGTTAGCACCAAACAGAACAGCTAAAATAAAGGGTTCTACGGGTACATTTAATTGCGTGGCAACTGAAACAGCAATAGGTGTACCTATAACCGCAGCAGCATTATTAGAAACAATATTGGTTAACACGGCTAATAACAACATAAGCGCGGATAAAATTCCGGCGGGTGGTAATCCTGATGAAACAGCAACAAAAACCTGTGCTATATATTCTGCCCCACCGGTTTGCATCATGGCAGAACCTAACGCAAGAGATGCAGCCACAATTAAAATAACTTGGCTGCTTAACGCTGAAGAGATTTCGCTCCAATCTAAGCATTTAGTCGCCAATAACACGAGAATGCCGCAAAGAGAGCTAATGGCTATAGGTAATAAACCAACAGCGGCAGATATAACAACAAACACTAAAACTAAAAGCGCTATAGGGGCTTTTTTTGTATAAGGTAAGCTTGCAGCACCATCAATAATTAAAAGACCGCGAGTTCCTTTTAAGCCATCTATTTGTTCAGCTTCACCTTGCACTAAAAGTACATCACCTGTTTTAATCGTAACGTGGCCAATACTCTGACGGCCAATTTTCATCGCCTTGCCTTCACGATGAAGAGCAACCACAGAAACGCCATAACGATAAGCGAAATTTGCATCTTTCAATGTTCTACCGACTAAACCTGAGGCTTGTATAACAACAATTTCAGCTAAAACTTGTTTGTCTTCTTTTAAAGGGTGATCATCATCAACTTTTTGGTTCCCTGAATAAAGGGTTGCATCAATAACTGTTTCAAATTCTTTTAGCTGATCAGGGTAATCATTTACCTGCAACCTGTCTCCAGCCTTAATCAAAGTATCAGGCAATGGAATAACATTACGGTTATCAGGGCTGCGTTGGATTGACTCTATCGTCATTTGATCATCAGTTAACTTAAGTAACTCGGCAACGGTTTTACCATTTGATTGGCTTTCTTCATTAATATTTAAGTAAGCGGTAAAAATTCGAGGTGATGTATCTGGTAATGTTGGCGATCGAGTCGGCAATAAGCGTGGCGCAACTATCCATAAATACGCAATAGCAATACTGGCAGCAATTAATGCAGGCACAATAAAATCAAACATACCAATTCTAGGCAAGCCCATATCACTGGCTACACTTACAACAAGTAAGTTAGTTGATGTACCTATTGTAGTGGTCATACCGCCCACTAATGTCGCTAACCCCATAGGTAATAACATGGGTGAAGAATCGGTTTTAGTTCTTATGGCAACGCTCATTAAAATAGGTAAAAGCAAAACAACAATGGGCGTATTATTAACCACTGCACTTAAAGCACCGGCAATAATAAGCGTAAGTAATAAAGATAATGTAGGGCTTATTTTCCAGAGTTTAGCCAAATACCGCCCTACAGGCTCTAAAGAGCCAGTTCTGACTAATGCATGCCCTATTATCATTAAGGCACAAACAGTAACCAAGGCTTCATGACCAAAGCCAAAAAATAAGGAAGATGCCTCTAAATGTCCGGTACTGGTTTCAAATGGAAAAACAGTAAACACTAAGCATAAAAGCACAAGTACAGCTAACGATGAGGTTTCTAAAGGAATATCGTCGCGTCTAAAAATGTATAAAGCAATAGCCGTAATGATTAACATCATTAGTGCATGATTATTAGGGATGTCAGGAATATTCAAAATAACCTCTAGTGTTTAAAAATAACAATAAATAAAAATTTATTGTTAAAACTATTCAAGAGCTTAGCTTGAGTTACTTGGCTTAGCAATAATTATAAAGAATTATTTACTTCTGAGATTACAATAAAAAGTTATATGAAAATATTAATAAAACAGAGCGTTATACCAAGTAATTCAAGGTATGTGCTCTGTTTCATCATTACTATTATTCAATAATATTTAGATGCGAAATTCCCCCGCTTAAAAAGATTTGATCACCAGTAGATGATTTAAACGATGCTACTAAACTATAGTAGTGCCCTTTTGGTAATAAAGCTGATGGCGTTACGTGATTGAGTGGTAAACTCAAGTTTGATACTCCGCCATATTTACGATTATCAGAGACCACCTTCGCATCGTTAACTTGTTTAATGTTGCGTACAAAACCTTTTTCATTTTTTTCAATAAGGCCAAGGGTTAAACCTTTTTCCTTATTTAAAACAACGTGGCTATTACTACCACCATGGTAATGAAGCTCAACGTTCAGTGGTTGCCCTACTTTATAGTTTTTTGCTTGAATTGCTTTTTTATCTTCAACCCAAAGTGAAGGTAATGCTTCCCATACCTTTACATAATCAACTTGCATCGTAGTATCTTCAGGGAAACCTTTAGTAACTACATGAGCAGGATTAGGATCAGCACGCTGACACTTAGCATTATATTTAATAAATTGACGACGTAATCCCATAGACAAAATAACATGCATGGGACGATGCCAATATAAGTTAGGTTTTTGCCCTACTAGCTTGCCATCAACATACCAAAAAATAGTGTCTTTTCTATTTTCTACGGCATAAGTATGAAATGCTTTTGAAGGATCAAAAGGTGCTTCATATCTTAATAACTGCGACTCAGGGTTGGGCTTAGGACGTTTCCATATAACTTTGTTATTTTTCCCAATAATACGGGCATGTAAATTATGATCCATCACATTAATCGCATCAGCATCATCAATACCTGGCCCATGCCAATCAGCTTGCTGAAGTTCCACAATATCAATTTCACTGTAGTCAACACTTCCTTCGACATGACGGTCAGCGAAAGGATGCCCATCGCTATATAACCAAAAAGCAGGGCTTAACCCGGGAAATAATTTAACGCCTTTCATCCTGGCTTCGTAATAACCATACACACCATCAGCTTTTGTTCGAACAGCACCTGACTTATAAAAAAGCTCTCTTTGAACCGTTGCACCATTTAAACAAACATCTTTAAAAGGTCTGGTATGTGTTTCTTGTGTTGCAACAATGTTTAATATGCCTTCTTTAACAAACGCATTGTTTTGATCGAAGCTCCAAGCACCTACATTTAAACTTTTAGGTGCGTTATCCCATTTTTTCTTATCTAAATTAGGGCTATTAAAGGTGTCTGAACGGTTACCTTTTTCTTGCCATCTTATTGTTCCTTCTTGTGCACTAACAGGTCTGATATTAGTTTGCACAACATCAGCCTGCACAGCATAAGTAAATAACAACGAGCTAAAATAAAGCCATTTCATGATGTTAATCCTCGTTTATGGTTTTTTCTTAAAAACTCTAACCCAATCAACTTCCATTGCACTTGGGTAACCTTCCGCTGTCGCATTTTCAGGCACAGGGCAACGGTCTAAACCTTGAAAAGCACCAGAGCAATTATAAGTAACATGCGGGCGACGCAAACCTAAAGATAAAGTTACACGCATAGGTAAATGCCAATATACATTGGGTTTTTGAGCAACCTGTTCACCATCTAAATACCAAGTAACGTAGTTTTCATCGACTTTTGCACCATAAATATGAAAATCATCTCTTGGATCAAAATCAACATGTACTTCATTCTTTGTCAACTCAGGAAATCCACCGGGGCGTTTCCACGCTAATTTTCCGTTTTCTATAACACGTGTATGCAGGTTCATGTCTAATAATTCAGGACCAAAATACTGCTCGTTAGTACCGGGTATCCAGTTAGATTGCTGCATTTCAACTATATCTACTTCAGAATAGCCAACATCTCCTTCTTTCGTAGGGGCTAAACCTTCTGCAACTAGGTCAGAGTTAATGCTATAAATCCAAAACGCAGGGCTATGACCGGGAAATGTTGGTGAACCTTTAATTCTAGCTTCGTAATAACCATAACTTTGGTATGTTTTAGATCGTAAAATGCCTGACTTATAGTACATATCAACATCTATTAGTTCGCCATTATTATTCCAAGCTCTACGCTGTGCAGTATGCTCTTCATAAGTCATAGCAATACTTAACTTACCGTTCTGTTGAGTTGTGTTTTCAGGCTCCCAAGACCATGGTCCCCAATCAGCTAGATCATGATCCCATTTGGTTGAATCAATAGAACCACCATCAAACTCATCAGATAGTACTTCAACATATTCCCATTCATCAGCATTAACATTAGCAAGATGAGGGATGTTTTTATTGTCGACTGATGGTTCTGCAGGATTTTCGATAACTGGTGGATCTTTTTTAACAATAGTATCTGGGTTATCTCTGCTACTTCCACATCCAGACAAAATAGATACGAATAAAAGTAACAGTGAATATTTATTATTAATCAGTAACATTTTGTAAATTTCCTTCAAATAACAAAAAAGCCACCAAAGGTGGCTTTTTAAATAAAAGTTTAACTTAAATTATTCTACTGAAACTGCAGTTTGTGCATCTAAGTATAAAATATCATCTACAGGCAGACCATCGATTTCATAAGATTGAAAAACATCTGCTACTAGGCTCCAATGATCTGGAACAGTCCAAACAGGTGTGCTAGTAAGTGGATTAATAAACTCTACTAGCTGCCAATCTGTTGTCATTTTAAGCTCTGCTGTTAGCGCACTGGCTATAGCACGACGTCTATCGTAACCAGGTCCAGTAACACAACCTTCACCTTCACAAATCCATGGGAAAAGAACATGTTTCAATGTAATAGGTGCAGCCGGCATTTTGTCTAACTTAGCCCAAACCGAAAACTTAAATTTCTTACCTATGGAGTCAGCCCCTAAGCCATAAGTAGCACTTAAATAGTTTCTTTGTTTATTAAAAACACCATTAACCGCACTGGTAGTTTCTGCATTTGTTGATGTAAACGCTAAAGAAGTACCGTCAAGTGATTCCATGCTAGTTGCAGTAACACTTGCAGGGCTACCTGCAGACGCTCCGGTCCAACCAGGAACACCATCTAAGTTAAAGTCAGTTCTCCAACCCGCCGCATTTGCAGACTCACCAGGTTCACAGAAATCATTTTTAACCACTGTTAGTTCAACATCTTGCGAAAGTACATTATTTCCTGCAGTCACACCAGTATAGCCACTATCGTAACCAACAGTTACTTTCGTTGTTTTACCAACGTTAGCACTTGTACCTGTACTAAAAACTCCTGTTGCACCAAAAGCTCCATCAGAATATTCACTTAAAAATGGTAAATCAACATTCTCTGACATCCAAGAAAATGTATATTCACCAGTTAAATCGTCATTAACAATAGTAGGCTCAACGCTAACACCAGCAAAACTACATGAAGGCACTTCTTTACTGCCAGAAGGCGTACCTAAATCTGTTAAATCTTGATTAACAATGGCTAAGTTAAAACCTGGTGTAGTATTAACTTTGACCGTAGTACTTGAATTAGTAGCAACGCTAGTTATCGTAACTTCTGTTTGTCCTTGAGAAACACCAGTAACTAAACCATTACTATCAACTGTCGCAATACTCGTATCAGCAATAGAATATGTTAATGTTTTATCATCACATGAGTATGCTGGAGTAGGTTGAGCGATTAATTGAGCTGAACCTCCGCTTGGAACATCTAAATCGGCTGCTGCAACACCTGTTATAGGGTCTGGTACGGCATTAATGGTTAATGACATTACTCTTGGCGTAGCTTCTTCACCAGCGGGTAATGTGAACCCATTATCTACAATAAATTGAACATTATATTTAATTGATGTAGGAAAATCAGGTATACCATCTCCTGTTGGATTACCATCAGCGTCTAAAGCCCCTCTTTCGTCAGTACTATCACAAAAGCGTAAAAACTCTTTAAATGCATCTGTTTGTACAGCCAGCTTTGAAGGATCTTCACCAATAAAAAATGGTGAGGTAGCTTGCCCTGTTACAGAACTAGTAGCCTGAGGTGTACTAAATGCAGGATTATCAGGCGTACTAAATATAAATTCTCGAATAAATATTGTAGAATCTTCAGAATTTAGTGGCTTACCATTTGCTGAAGCACCTTCTAATAAATCTAAAACTTGTATTCCTGAATCTTCATTTAGATTAATAACAATTTCAGCATCAGAAAATTCAACTTGATTATCAGCTTTAAAATTATAATCAACACCTTTATCACTACCACAACCAGCTAATATCGATGACGCCATTGCCACCATAATTGCATTTTTTAGTAAGTTAACTTTCATCTTACTTCTCCGTATATAATTTGTTTTTGATGTAATTACTTAACATTAAGTAATTTATAAAAATATGTAGTTTTTTAATTAAAATGTACCACGCAGGCCTAAACGGAATTGTCTACCATTTCGGTAAACCGCAACCGTACGATCGTTAGTTACACCACCATCAAAAACATTACCTTCGTCTAAAATAATTTCGCCGTTATCATTTCTTGTATCATAAGCGGTATAATACGTACGACGAGTGTCATCAGTTAAGTTAGTTGCATTGAACGTTACTGTTAACATTTGATTAATTCTATAGCTAGAACTAAAGTCTAAACGGCTTGTAGAGTCTTGCCATATTGAGCCTCCAACTAAACCATCATTAACAAGTTGCTTACCCGAATAACGGTGAGCTAAACGAAGTGATATACCGTCTTTTTCCCAGAATAATGTGCTGTTAGCTGAATGTTCTGGTGTTAACGGTTGCGGTAAAGGTTGAGTAAAGAAACCTGTTGTACCTATTTCTTGCTCATCTTTTTCAGAGTTCTGGTAAGTGTAATTAATACTTAAACCTAAACCTGATAAGTTACCTGGTAAGAAATCATAATTTTGAGTGTATCCTAATTCAATACCTTTGATTTTTGCACCATTACCATTCTTAACAATATTCACGTTTGCAGTATGACACTCTATTTGCCAAGAACTTGCTAGAGTACCGCCAGGGTAACGATGAGGTGAACACTTATCTCCCTCTTCATTTATATCTCCTGGTTGTAGTTCAGCATCATAATCTAATAACAAATTACCGTTAGCTAATTCATACTCAGAACGAACATCTTTATAATAAAAAGGTGTTGTTACAGTTTCTTCAAAATTACTCATATCTTTATGGAATAAAGCAACTGAGAATAAACCTGCCTCATTAAAGTACCACTCAAAAGATAAATCTAAGTTATTAGACTCAAGTGGTTTAAGAGCAGCATTACCAGCTTGACCACTGGCAGTAGGCTGCCAAATATTTTCATTTAAAGATATTCTTGGGTTTAATGAATCAAATCTAGGACGAGTCATCGTTTTAGAAACTGCAAAACGTGCAATCATCTCATCGTTAACCGCATAGTTTAAGTTTAAACTAGGTAATAATAATGAATGTTCTGCTGAACCTGAAGCAGGTGCCTCACGAATATACGATGAATCTTGATCACCATTAGGACCAGTAAATGATGTTGAACGATCTAAATAAGGCCAAGCCACACCGGCAGAAGCAAAACCTAAATGTGTACCTGTTTTAGTCACTACTTGATTACCATCTATATCAGTTATGGTGTTTGGTAATGGCGTTAAACTATTGTTTGTCCATACTGGAACTGCGCCACTATAATCAATATTGGTTATGCGGTTAGTTGATACACCGCCAGGTAATACCCACTGACCATCTACATACGGAATCGTTTTAGCATTAGTATAATCAAAACCATGTGTTAATGCCCAATCCCAGCAATTAGACAATTCTGATTCATTCGTAGGAGCCCAACGAGTATCAAGATTACCTGTTGAAGGATCTACACCTCTTTCTGCTGCAGGACATGGCTGAGAACCTTCAATATCACCTAAACGGCGTTCTATAAGTAGATTATATGGGTCAAGTACATGAGGTGGGCGGTAGTAATTAATATTACTTACACCGGCAGCTTCATTTTTGTCTTTCACATAACGTAAGCCGATGTTACCAGTTAAAGCTCCATCTAAGGCTTCAAAATCAACTCGAACATATGCTGCATTTGTTTCTGTTTGAATATTACGAGAACCACCACTATTTCGATCTAAACCAACAGTACCAGCTTTTCTTCCTGAGTATTGTTCAATAGCTTTGTTAGCATCAAGCATTGCCCAACCATTAAAAAATGCATTGTCTCTATGTTCAACAATACCTTCGCCGAAATCGTCGTATGGAAAAGCTTCACCAGACATCATATCTAATAAACCGATAGAGTTCATACCTGTTGTCGCGTATGAAATATCAGGGTTAGTTCTATCAATTAAAGCCGTACCCGTTGTGATACGTCTATTTTGTGTAAATACATCTTTTTCACGGTCTGAATATTTAAAACCAAATTTAGCGCCCGTTATAAAGTTAAGAATATCAAGGCTCCAATTAAAATCTACATTCAGACTTTTACTCGTATCAATCTGTTCGTTATCGCGAAATGTTAATGAACCAAGATGATTAGCTTCTAAATCGAAAGGATTAAATCGACTTGTTGCAGACGTAATAGAACCATCTAATGGGTCAATGATTGCTGGCGTTACACCTGTTTCGAATGAACACTCTGACGTACTACAATTATAACCAACAGGTTCAACAATATCTCGAGATATTGAATCGATAAGGTTAGCAGTTGTAGTTCCCCACGTAGCCGTTGATAAGCTAACATAACCATCGGTTATATCTTCAGTTTTTGAGTAACCTGCAGATACATTCATTACTAAATCATCAGTAAGACCTTGCTCAAAAGCAAGTGAAACAATATTAGTTGTTACATCACGAGCCCCTTGATTACGGTTAAAGGCACCAGCTGAACGAGGGTTAACTGAATTAGCTAGAGTACGTGTAGATAAGTCAACAGCATTATCTTCAACATCACCATTTCTATTTGCATTAGGCGCAAAGTTAAGGTTGAAGTTATGATAATCAGTTTCAACTCGCTGTTTAGTATGAGTTATATCTAATTGGATATCCGTATCATCAGTCGGTTGCCATTGAATACCTGTTGACACTGAAAAACGTTTCCTTACATCTGTATTAAGCGAGAATCGTGTTTGATCACGTGCTAATACATCTAAATCGCCTTCAACAGCCAATTGAGTATCAGGATTATAATCAACTAAACTATCAATAGAATTAGATATTCTATTGCCACTGTCATCAAGTAATAAATTTCCATCACCATCTCGTTGCCAACCAAGAACACGTAAAGCTTTACCTGAAGCTAAGTCAGTAGCTTTACGGCCATTGTTATCATTAAGGTCAGCAATACCAATAGATCCCTCAACCCACTCTGTTTCAACACGATCTTGACGAGTTTTTTGTGTATCACTTGAAGCAGTAATAACAAAACCAAGTGTGTCATCTAAAAATTTATCTGCGAAACTACCATTAATACGTGTATCGCTTTCATCAGCAAAATCATTATAGCGACCTTCAACTGTGATATTACGACGAGGCCCATTTAAATTTAATGGTTTAACTGTATTTAATCGAACAGTTGCGCCTAAAGAACCTTCTTCTTGATCTGCAGAAGCCGTTTTAACTACATCGATTGAAGATAAAATATCAGATGAGAAAGCACTTAAATCTACAGATTGGTCAGCTGTTGGATCAGAACCATCCCCAGAAAGACCACTTGTTAATGTTACACCGTTCATCTGAATTTGGTTCATTGATGGACCAGCACCACGTACCGATATACGTGCGCCCTCACCACCTTCTTCTTGAACATTTACACCTGTTACACGAGATAATGCATCAGCAATGTTTTGATCGGTTGATTTACCAACATCTTCCGCATGAATTGAATCACTAACGCCATCAGAAAAGCGTTTTGCGTTCATTGCTTTGCGTAAACTACCTGCAAACCCCGTTACTTCAATAACTTCAATTTCAGCCTGTTGCTTTTTAGCATCACGCTCAGCTTTTCTCACTTCGATTTCTGAAAGTTGCTCAGCTTCTTCAGCAGCGTATGTTGGCATCGTGATAAACGTTGCCATAATAGCCGCTGAAAGCGTTGTAATTTTAAAATTGTGTTTCATGTAGTCTCCCCCACATATTTTAGTATTTTCGGTAGATAGTTATAGCTATTACCTTGTTTTAAAATCGGTGTTTAATTAGACACCTTGTTTTTCTTTATCAAAACCCTTCAAGTGCATTGATAACACCTAGTTAAACATATGATGTTTGATATTACAAACAATTAATCTCGATAACCTTTGAAAAAAGGTTATCGATTATTCTTGTTTATAAAACCACTTTGTTTTTATTTACTTTTTTCTCTAAAATTTTTGCTCTGTACTTATCCATACGATCGATATCAACATTTTCAAACTTTCTTTTAAGTAACCAACGTGGACGCTCTAATGTTGATTCCCATTTAAACAGTTCTTTATACATTTTCTTAACAACTTCAGGGTAATCAGTCGCTAAGTTATCAATTTCACGTACATCTTCAGGTATTTTGTAGAGTTCTGCTGGACGATCAGGAAAACGAATAAGTTTCCAATCACCTACACGAATCGTTGCTCTAGCGTCTTTTTTCCAATACATCACTTCATGAGGGCGCTCTTCTTTAGTTCCATTGATATAAGGCATTAAATCAACGCCATCTATATCAGTAATTGAAGTAGCATCACCACCAGCAGCAGCAAAAAAGGTAGGCAGTAAATCTAAGGTCATTACTGGATTATCAAAAGTTGTATTAGGTTGGATTTTACCTGGCCACTTCATTAGAAAAGGAACACGAAGGCCACCTTCTAAATGATTAGATTTAGTACCACTTAATGGGAGGTTACTTGAAGCATTTTTGTCTGTTGGACCACCGTTGTCATTGGTGTAAATTACAATAGTGTTATCGTCAATACCAAGTTCTTTTAATTTATCTAAAATTTTACCCGATGCTCTATCAAAGGCTAACATCATGGCAGCATAAATTTTGCGATTACCCGTTAAGTTAGGAAATTGCGCTAAATCTTCTTCTGTTGCTTCCATTGGTGTATGTGGAGCATTAAATGCCACAAAGGTAAAAAATGGCACATCTTTTTTAGCGCTTCTTTCAATAAAGTCAATAGTTTCATCCGCTAAAACATCAGTGTAATAGCCTTCAAACTCAACCATTTCACCAAAATTACGTTCGTTGTAATCTAAAACATCATGTGGCTTTTTCTTATCGGTGTACGCGAAAAAACTTCTTGCTCCACCACGAAAACCATAAAATTCATCAAAACCACGTCTAGTGGGGTGAAATTTATCAGCACCTCCAAGATGCCACTTTCCATAATATGCTGTGGCATAACCTTGCTTTTTAAGGTATTGCCCCATAGTAACTTGATCAACAGGCACTCCCATATCAGCACCGTCAGCGGCTGAATTAGGGCTCATATAACCTGGTACGTTGTTTTCTTCAACACCAAAACGTTGTTGGTATTTACCCGTCATAAGCCCTGCACGAGAAGGACCACAAGTAGGATCAGATACATAAGCCTGCTTAAACAACATACCTTCTTTAGCTAATTTATCTAAATGAGGTGTTTTTATAACTTTACTGCCATGAAAACCAAAGTCAGCATAGCCTGCATCATCTGAGAAGATTAGAACAATGTTAGGTTGTTTTTTTTGTTTTGGTTGTTTGTCTATTTCTTGAGAGACTGATTCTTGGCTACAGGCTCCTAGTAAGCAAACAAGTAATATTGAATGTAATATTTTCATATGTATTTGATAAGAGGTACTTGAATAATGAGTAAAGTACCTCTTATTGTCTCCTTTATTTATCTAAGCTAAATGTCTCATGAAAACGAGGCATTGATTTTTCACGCCATTCGTATCCTTCTTTATGGATATGAAACCACTTAGGATCTGCATGAGTCCAACTCCATGTGCTTAACGAAGTTACTAATTCACGTACAATATTTGGATGTTTTGCACTTAAATCATGTTTTTCTGCCATGTCTTTATCAACGTCAAATAGCTGCCATTTACCGTTAGCCGTTCTAATTACTTTCCAGTTATCTTTACGTGCAGAGACGTCTGAATAACCCAATCGGTGACGCATAGCAAAAATAGTTTCGCCCTTTCTTGCGCTTTCGTTAGCAAGAAACTTTGACCAAATATTTTTTCCGTCAAGTTGTTTTGATGTGGGTATTTCAGCGTTAGCTAAACCAGCAAACGTTGGGAAAAAATCTAAAGCTGAAACTGGATAGGTATATTTTTTATTGGCAGGAACTTGGTTTGGCCAATGGAAAAACATAGGTGCGCGATATCCGCCTTCATGTACACTGCCTTTTCCTGCAGTTAAAGGATAATTATTAGCGCCAAACTTTAATTTACCGCCGTTATCACTGGTAAAGACAATTAATGTGTTCTCGAATTGTCCTGTAGCTTTTAAACTTTCAACAATTTTTTTAACACCACGGTCAACTGCATAAACCATTCCTGCATAAGTTTTACGCTTTTTGTCTTTAATTTCAGGAAACATCGCCATGTCTTCTTCTTTAGCTTGCATTGGCGAATGTGGCGCGTTGTAAGCTAAATAAAGAAAGAAAGGTTGATCTTTTTTCTTGGCGGCTTTTTCAATAAAAGTTACAGCTTCTCTTGATAAACCATCTGTGATGTATTCTTTTTCATCCACATCTTGTCCATTATGTTCTAAAGGACGGAAGTATCCTGGAATAGCATGCTCTAAACCTTGTGCTTTCCATTGTTTAACACTGGCTTTAAACTCTTCTGGGAAATATTGATGACCACCATTTAGAAAACCATAAAACTCATCAAAGCCCCTAACATTTGGATGATGTTCAGCCATTTCTCCTAGGTGCCACTTACCAATAGCACCAGTAAAATAACCAGAGTTATGTAAAACATCACTAATATAAGTTTCTTCTACAGGTACACCTAAACCGCCAGATGAATCGCTTTCAGGCAGATTAAATTGTGAGCCAAATTTGTGAGGATAACGCCCAGTTAATAAACCTGCACGACTTGGACCACAAAAGGGGTGTGCGGTATACGCAGAAGTGAATACTGTGCCATTACTTGCTAATTTATCTAGGTTTGGTGTTTTAATATCTGGTGAACCATTAAACCCTACATCTGCGTAGCCTAAATCATCAGCAAGAATGAATAGAATATTTGGCCGCTCTGGTGCTTTACTAGCAATAGCACAACTACTACATAAAAGAGCGGCAATCATTGATAGTGATTTGAATGAATTATTTATTATCATTTTTCTTTGTCCCCGACAGGCTCCTCATAGACCTAAATAAGGAACCTGAATTTTATTTAACTAGTCATTTACTAATACAGAAACGCGTTTAAGTGTCATGTATTCTTCTAAGCTGTATTGAGAGCAATCTTTACCTACACCTGATTGTTTTAAACCACCATGAGGTAAATGCACTGAATAGTGAACTTCGTTTATACATACACTACCCGCTTGGATCTGCTCAGCCGCTTGTAAACCACGTTGTAAATTAGTGGTGTATACGTAAGCTGATAATCCGTATTCGTTGTCGTTTGCTAAGGCAATTACATCATCAGCGTCGGTATACTTAACGATAGGAAGTACAGGACCAAAAATTTCATCCGTTGTAATTGGCATGTCTAACGTTACGTTAGTTAAAATAGTCGGTTCCATGTAAAAACCTTTTTTATCTACCGCGTTACCACCAAGAGCAACAGTTGCGCCTTGCTCTACAGAAGCATTAACTAAACCTAATACACGTTGACGCTCTTTGTCGTTCACTAGTGGACCCATTAGATGACCTTCTGCACGGCCAGCAGCAAGAGTTATCCCTTCTGCGTGTGCTTTAGCGTAGGCAACAAATTCGTCATAAACAGATTCATGAACTAAACAACGGTTTGGTGAAACACACACTTGACCTGTATTAGCAAACTTAAGGTTTACAATATCTGTTGCCGCACGTTTAATGTCGGCATCATCGTATACAACTACAGGTGCATTACCGCCTAATTCAACAGAGAAGTGTTTAATGTTAGTGCAAGCAGTTTTCATTGCATTTACACCCGCTCGTGTTGAGCCGATCATAGTAAATAATGAAACATCTTTACTGGTTAGTAATGGATTAGTTACGTCATAATCGTTTGATGTGATCATGTTAATAACACCGGCTGGAATACCTGCTTCAACTGAAAGTTCAGCAACACGTAAACTTGCTAATGGCGTAACTTGAGAAGGTTTAATAATTGCGGAACAACCAGCTGCAAGTGCAGGACCTAATTTATAACCGACATTAAGTAATGGAAAATTCCATGCTAAATACCCTACTGCAACGCCTAAAGGTTGACGCATAATGTAGTTTAAGAAACGACCATCAGGATCACCTAATACAGGTTGGTCTAAACGCTTAGCTTCTTCAACAAAGAAACGTAAACACGTAGTTAACATATCAAAATCGTATTCAGCGTTATCTGCTGGCTTACCAGTTTCAGCAATTAAAATATCAACGATTTCTTCTTTGTGCTTTTCTAAAATATCGGCATAAGCAAAAATTAATTCTGCACGTTTTGCTAAAGACATTTTAGACCAAGTCGCAAATCCTGCTTTAGAACTAGAAATAACTTGGGTAATTTGCTCTGCAGTAACTTGTGGTACATCTGCAATAACTTCTTCTGTTGCAGGATTAACTACAGGGAAACTTTTATCTCCGCTAACTAATTCACCATTAATTAGCATTTTGTATTGTATATTGCTCATTTTGTTTCAGTCTCATTTATGTCAAATTGTTTTAAAGCGTTACGATCTATTTTTACACCTAAGCCTGGTGCTGTAGGAACGGTTGCTTCGCCATTTTTTACTTCTACAACAACTTCGTATAACTCATCGCGAAGTGGATTTTCGGTACGATCATATTCAAGTAATAATTTTTTCGGTTCTGCCCGACCCGGCTCATGATAAGCACTAGCTAAAAAGTGAGTTCCGGCAGCTAAGTTAAGCTGTGTTCCCCAAACGTGAGGAATACAATTGATACCGTGTGCTGACGCCATAGCTCTAATTTTCAAGGCTTCGCTTGGGCCACCACAATAGGCAAGATCAGGCTGCAATAAAGACACATGGCCTTGCTCAATTAAAGTTTTAAAGCCCCAACGAGTTTGCTCACATTCGCCTGTAGATAAGGGTGTATCAATTTTTGCGTGTAATTGTCTAAACAAATGAGGATGTTCTGGCGACAGTGGTTCTTCAAACCAGCCAAAATTACATTCATCTAAGACTCTACCTACACGGATCGCTTCAGGTAGGTCAAATGCATGATTAGAGTCAGCCATAAGCTCTATATTTGGTAAGGCTTTACGAATAGCTCGAATAAACTTAATATCAAAATCAGGATTTTTTCCCACTTTGATTTTCATGGCTTTAAAACCTTCGTTTGCATAACTAACACCTTCATCAACTAAAGACGTTAATAGCTCATCTTCAGGTAAGTCGGTGTAGTACATTCCTGTAGCGTAACAAGGCACTTTATCGCGATGTTTACCACCCATTAGGTCGCTAACACTTAAACCTAGCGCATGACCTTTTAGATCCCATAACGCCATATCAATACCTGACATAGCGCCCATCATGATCCCGCCACGCGCAAAATCTAATGCCGAACGCCACATATGTTGCCAAATAACATCGGTAGATAAAGCTGGCATACCAATTATGCGAGGCGCAAAAAACTTTTCGACAGCCGCTTGTGTTACATCTGCAGGTCCATAACATTCGCCCCAACCTGAAACGCCAGTATCAGTAATGATTTCAATAACCAAAACGTTTCGTTGTGCGTAAGACCATTGAGAAAAACCAAAAGGCTGATCTAGTTCGCATCGTAAGTGGTGAGTTTTAATACATTCTATTTTCATTTATTTCGCTACTTTATTTGTTATTTTAGGCTGTTATTTATCAACTAACCGACTAATTAAAATTGAGTGTTTAAAGATAATCTTTGTAATGATGTCTAAATTTAGCCACTGACGGATCGCTTACTCTAACCAGTTCTTTTTCTAATAATTTAGCCATTTTAGTTAACTTAACTGTATAGTTTTTGTTACCAATTAAATTGTTTAGTTCAACAGGATCTGCTTTAAGGTCGTAAAGTTCATCGCGGGTATCACCTGGATTCCAAACAAACTTCATTTCAGGTGTTCTAATCGCACGAATACCAAACCATGAGCCGTTGTACCATTCGTATGCATACAGCGCAGTGTCTTCTTTATCTTTGTATTCTTCAGCGTTATCACCTTTTTCAATTAAAGGGTTCAGTGAGAAGCCATCAACATCGCCATCGTTTTCTAAATGCATAATTTCAGCAAGTGTTGGCGTCAGATCAAGCATAGAAACTTGACGGTTTACTATTTTAGGGGCGTTACCTGGACGTTTAATAATAAGAGGCATACGCATCAATTCATCATAAGCATATGGGCCTTTGTCGTATAATGAATGTTCACCTAACATGCTGCCTTGGTCACCTAATAAAACAATCGTTAAGTCGTCGTAAACGCCTTCATCTTTTGCTGTTTGTATAAGCTCACCAACAATACGATCTACCATAGCAATTGCGCCATAATAATAAGCACGAGATTTACGCCAATCCATATCACTCATATGACCCACATCATGCCAAGGCCACCAAATACCTTCTTGAGCAAGTGGTTTATTTACGCGTTTAGAGAGGTGATTTTTAGGTAATTTAAGAGTTTTAGGATCAAACATACTTGCGTAAGGTTCAGGCACACGATAAGCAGGATGTGGTTGGTTAAAACTAATAACACCAAAGAATGGACGCTCATCTTTAGCTACTTGTTTTAACATTTGCTTACCAGCAACGACTTTTTTATAAGCTTCGGTGTCTTCATAAGTACCGTCTAATGTTATCCAGTACTCATGTTTTTCACCGTTTTTATCTAACTTACCTTTGTAATAACCTTCAACCTGTTTAACTTTTGAGTAAGGCGTATACGGACGAGTAAAGCGTTCACGCGGTTCATGTCCTTGTGCTAAGTCAATTTCAGCACCACGTAATTCAGTACCACGAGCACCTAAATGCCATTTACCCACATGCCCTACTAAATAGCCGGCATCTGCAGCTCGGCGTATTAAGCCTCCTTCTTTTAAATCAAGCTCTGATTGACGAGAATGGTAAAGGTCAACATTATCGTCTAAACCATTTTTATGTCCCCAGCGTCCTGTATATAAAGCAGCACGAGATGGCGAACATAAACCTGTAGTCGTCATCGCATTATTAAACTGAACACCTTCGTTAGCTAAAGCATCGATATTAGGAGTATTTACTGGACCACCACGATATGAAAAAGTATCAAAACGCATGTCATCAAAGAATAAAACCAGAACATTAGATTTTTTCTCCTTTTCAATTTGTAACACGTTACCTGTTTGGGAGTCAGTTAAAGCACAAGAAGATAATCCTATTGCGCACACCGTACTTAGTATTGATTTTGTCCATATTTTTTTCATATTTTTTCTCATCATTTACAAATATTTATTAACACCGCTCATGATTGATTAAGCGACATTTAAAGCACTTACTCTATGTTGTATTGGATTAAAGTAACCACTCAGAAGGTTCCTTCTTTTTTATCTTTACGAATAAAGATATTACCCTCTAGTGTAGTTAAGCAGCCTAAAAGATTTGATTGGTCATTAGAGGTTAATTGAGTATTTGATAGCATATAAATATCGAGAATACTTGTACCTTTAGATAAACCTATCGTTTCTAGCGCATAAGTAATAAAGGCAGGCTTAAATTGACTAAACCAAAAAGCTGCGTGTGCAGAATTAATCGTTAGAGTACAACGGCTCATAGTAAAAAGTTTTTTTAGCAACGATAGATTTTTCATTTAATTAAATTGTACTCATAGTAATTAAAACTAAATTCGCTCAATTCCGTTTAACTTGAGGCTTCCTTCCGTATGGCGAATTTTTTATAAATAGCGTTTTTACTGGCCTAAAATAATATAAAACTCAAATAACACGACTACTCGAACTTATTAATACTACTAAGTTAAACATATGATGTTTAACTTTACAACATAATCTAAAGTATATATCCCACTTTTAATGTAAATATTTGAAAAATTAAAAGTCAAAATAAACGAATGACAACAATACGAATGAGAAAAAGAGAAGGCTAAGCATACAACATAGAATGAGTTCTTAAATTTTCTCAACCATAGAAAGAATATTTTAATTAATAACAGTTATTCATGATGTGTTATTTATCTAATTGCTAATTAAAACATCATATGTTTAACTACAACTAACCTTTGGTTATTCTATCAATATAAAGATAAAAAAAAGATATGCAAAGCTTTAGGTATACAACAACATTTAATTATAAAGAGAGATTTCAATGAACGAATTATTGTTACCGATAATGATCGTAGTTATCGCCAGTGTATTTCAAGGTACATTTGGCTTAGGCATGAAATATGTAAAGCCTTTAGCTTGGGAAGCTTGGTGGATAGTATACGCAACAGTTGCTATGGTAATTTTTCCTCTTGCTTGGGCGCTAATGGTAGTGCCTGACTTAGGCAACGTTATTGCACAAGCCCCAATGAATGAAATATTAATGGGCGCAGCTCTTGGTTTTGGCTGGGGTATTGGTGGCATTATGTTCGGTGTATCTGTAGGTTATATAGGTATGTCTTTAACTTACGGCATCGTTATGGGGTTATGTTCTATTGCCGGCGCTCTTATTCCTTTCTTTTTAAGATATGACTCTATCAACCCTGACAGTATCCCTTACATTTTAACAGGTTTAGTTCTATTAGCTGTTGCTGTATATGTGGTAACGATTGCGGGTTTAAAACGCGACAAAATAGCCTCTGAATCAGGTGCTGAAATTGAAGGCATTGCTAAAGGTAGTGCTTTTAAGAAAGGTTTATATATTGCTTCTGCATCAGGTATTTTATCAGCAATGTTAGCCGTTGGTTTCGATAACACCGCTGAAATAGGTAAATTAGCTGAAGAAAGCGGAGCATTACAACGCAATACAGCTTTAGCACGATGGGTTGTTGTTCTTGCTGGCGCTTATATTATAAATGTAGGTTATGCCCTATTCCTCCTTGTTAAGAACAATAGTTTTGGTTCGTTTAAAAAACCCGGAATGGGTAAGGCATTAAAGTGGTCTATTATTACAGGGGTTTTATGGTTTGCAGCATTAGGCACCTATGGCCAAGGTGTTGCTTTATTAGGTGATATTGGAACAATGATCTGCTGGCCTGTAATGCTAGGTTTATCGTTAGTAGTTAGTAACATTGTTGCTGTAGCGACCGGTGAATGGAAAGGTATGAACGGCCCATTAAAACTTGTGGGCTTAGGTGTTTTCATCATCATAGTTGCAACCATACTCATGACATACGCTTCTACACTTTAAAAAAGTATATGCTAAAAAGGTAGGTTAACGCCTGCCTTTTTTAATTCAAATAGGTGATTAATATAATGTTACAACGTGCAGTAAAACACATTAAATACTTTGCTTTTTTCTTAATATGCCCTTGGTTTTGTCAATTACATGCAGAAGAGTTATCCCAAGAAATTATTGAAATAATAAAATCAAAATTAACCAGTGGTTCAACTCCTCTGCAACTTCTTTCCATACAAAAAAGTGAAATTGAAGGTTTATATAGAGTTGAATTAGCTCAAGGTTCGAAAATTTACGTTAATGAAGACGCAAGTTACATTATTTCAGGAAAAATGTACGCCGTAGAATCGGGGCAATTTGTAGATTTAGATAAAGAAGATAAAAAAACATACCGTGCTAGGTTAATGTCCAACGTAGCGTTAGAAGACATGATCGTTTACAAACCAGTAAAACAATCTAAAGCCATTATATGGGTATTTACAGATGTTGACTGCCCCTACTGTGTAAAACTTCATAACGAAATTCCTGCAATCAATGATCTTCAAATTGAAGTACGTTATTTAGCTTACCCTAGAGCAGGACTGTATTCCCCTTCTTATTCAAAAATTGCTTCCGCATGGTGTTCCGACAATCCAAAAGAAGTGCTACCCAAGTTGCAACGTGGCGATCACCTAGAACTTATAGAATGCGACGAAATAACGGTGGACCAACAATTTAAATTAGGGAATGCGATTGGCGTACAAGGCACACCGACAATCGTTTTTGAAGATGGCAATATGGTATCAGGATTTCACTCATCATCAAAAATTGCCGAATTAGCTTTTAAACAATAAACAACATTCTAATAAAACAATAAAATCAGGAGAATTAAATGAAATTAGCCATTGAAAACGTATCAAAAGAAGTCTTCCAATCTTACGGACAGCTGATTGAAATGCCAGTAAAAGATGACCCCACTATTGCGGTAGAAAACGTGACATTTTGGAAGCAACAAGCCATGTTTTCTATTAAGGGTGAAACTGAAGTAGGCGTTTTAAAAATTAAAAAACAAGACATGGTTTTCGATCAATTAGAAAATCACTTTAAAACCGCAACAGGTATTATTTGTTTAGACGGTGACTGTGTTATTGCTGTAGCTCCTCCTTCAGACGATATTCCAAATGTAGATACTTTGAAGGCTTATACTATTCCTCAAGGGCAATTATTTGTATTAGCTGAAAAATGTTGGCATTCAGCAACTTACCCTATTGATAAAGATGAAATTACTTTACTAATTATTTTCCAAAAAGATGCTTTAGATAACGATACCGTTTTTGAAGACATCAGCGAAAGTGTTGAGCTTACTTTTTAAGTAAATCTAAACCGTTTAATTGGCCGCTATAACCTTTGTTAATAAAGGTTATAGCGGCCATGGCCAATTTATCTAACCACAACCTCCCTTCTCTATTATTAATGTCTAAATTATGAATACACAATGTTATCGCAGCCGCTTTAAAGGTTTGAATTCTATAGTACTTGAAAATGAATCAATTAAAGCGGAGTGGCTACCTGACTATGGAAGTAAACTTGCTTCGCTAAAAACTAAGTTATTACATTTGTCTGATGCAGATAATGAAATACTCTATCAATATAAAAAAAACTTATTAGTTACACCTAGTTATGCGGATGATTTTACCCAATATGATCTCAGCGGTTTTGATGAGTGCTTTCCCACCATTGAGGAATGCCCTTCTCCTATCCATTTAGATGAGACCGTTAGAGTACCGGATCATGGAGAAGTTTGGTCACAGCCGTGGACAATTGAAACTCATACCAACCACAGCATTACCTTTAGTATTATCAGTAAAATATTTGGCTACAAGTTATCTAAAACCGTCTCATTAAATCAAAATAATATAGATAGCACTTATACTGTTACCTTGCTAGAAACTACGAATACAATGCCCTTCATCTGGACCCCTCATGCGCTTTTTAAAGTCTACCCTGATGTGAAATTTATTATTCCTGAAAATTTAAACAAGGTTATTTCAGTATCAGATAATGGAGGGAGACTTGGTAACTTTGGCAGCCTTCATACTTACCCA
Source organism: Pseudocolwellia agarivorans (assembly GCF_002000085.1). Lineage (GTDB taxonomy): Bacteria > Pseudomonadota > Gammaproteobacteria > Enterobacterales > Alteromonadaceae > Pseudocolwellia > Pseudocolwellia agarivorans. Next base: position 112,533 of record NZ_MUZU01000010.1, on the reverse strand, counting down.
TCTACACATACCGATAAACATGGTTTAGTGCACCTAAATAAAATGGAACCAAGCTCGAGTAGAAATTTTGAAAAGTATTACTTCACTTCAATGTTAAAAGCTAATGACAACTTTGGTTTTACGGATAAGTATCGAAAAGTTATGTTATCGGTAGATGCTGATAAAGTACCCTATTTAGGTATTTGGAAAAATCAGAATGGTTTTAATAATGATTATAATTTTGCATTAGAACCTTGTACTGGTATATATGACAATGTTGCTAAAGCTTATGCTCAAAATACCTGTGCGGTGATAAGTAAAGGTGAAACATATTCGTGGAACTTTTCAATCAAAACCGACGTAATATAAAGAGTAAAAAACAGCCCTAGAATAGCAAGAGTGAACCACCGAGAACACAAAGGTTAAAACCTTTTATATTTTCATAAATCACTACCAGCAAGTTACGCCAATTAAAAAACATAAGGTCAACCACAGAGTGAACCGAGGTTATAAATTAAAAGCTTGTGAACTTCTCTTCCTCTGTGGCTCTTCTCTGTGGTTAAAGATCTTTTATCTTTTCATAAACCTTTACCAGCGAATTACACGAATGACCCCAATTAAAAAGATCCGACCACAGAGTGCACCGAGGGACTTCGTCCTACACCGAGGAAAGCGCAGTAAAGCAAAAGATTTGTTGTTTTAAATAATTCGTGAAATTAGCGTAATTCGTTGGCAATGTTTAAAAAAAAGTGTTTTGACCTTCCTCTGTGTGTGCGAAGCACAACTCCGTGTTCTCGGTGGTAAACAGTTTTTCAGTCAGCTAATCACACGAATTACCCCAATTAAAAAGATCCAACCACAGAGTGCACAGAGGGACTTCGTCCTACACCGAGGAAAGCGCAGTAAAGCAAAAGATTTGTTGTTTTAAATAATTCGTGAAATTAGCGTAATTCGTTGGCAATGTTTAAAAAAAAATGTTTTGACCTTCCTCTGTGTGTGCGAAGCACAACTCCGTGTTCTCGGTGGTAAACAGTTTTTCAGTCAGCTAATCACACGAATTACGCCAATTAAAAACACATAAACATAAGATGTTGCAACCGAAATTCAATAACACCTACCCATATACTCAAAAATTCACTACACAATGGGTTGTATTTAAACTTTCAAATAGAGTAATTAACTTTTCCCTCAAATTATTTACACATTTTTTTATTAAAAAATAAAATAATTTAACCATACCCCTTAGTTACTTACAGCCTAACAACTCAACTAACCCACTAATTACTAAGTATTTCGTAATAAATAACCTCATCAATAAATAATGTTTACTTTTAGCATAAAAACTAATTCTCATTAATTCTATTGAACTTTACAAATTAGCATGATAAAAAAGCAACCGAACAAAACATCATATGTTTATATACATATAACAAAAAGATAGACTAGGGGATAAAATGAAACAAAGTTCATTCAGATTACTGCCAATTAGCTTAGCTATATCTGCAGCATTATCGACTAATTATGCTATTTCTGCAGAGTCTACTCAGCAAAATGCAGAGCAAGATGTTGAAATAATTCAAGTAAGAGGCATTAGAAGCAGCTTAAATGAAGCAATGTCGATAAAAAAAGACGCAGCTTCTATTCAAGATAGCATTGTGGCTGAGGATTTAGGTAAATTTCCAGATCAAAACGTTGCTGAATCATTACAACGCATAACAGGTGTAATGATTGATAGAACAAATGGTGAAGGTTCAAAAATCACCGTTCGTGGTATGGGCCCACAATTTAACTCCGTAAAAGTTAATAATCGTACCTTAGCAACAACCGAACAAGGCCGCGAATTTGACTTTCAGTCATTACCTTCTGAGCTTATTTCTGGTGCAGATGTCATCAAAGCTTCTCGTGCAAACATTGCTGAAGGTAGCTTAGGTGCTTATGTTAATGTAAATACAGCTCGCCCTTTAAACAGCCCTGGGCTTCATGCTGCAGGCTCGGTAACACTTACTGACAATGATTTAGCCGATGATATGGGTACAAAACTATCAGCCATTGTAAGTAACACTTTTTTAGATGATACATTTGGTGTTTTATTAGGTGTTTCTCATTCAAAAGCAACTAATAGAATAGACGCCGCAACCACAAACCGTTGGGGTAATTTCTTTGCTACTGATCACGGTGCTAGAGACACGAGTGGCAACCTTATTGTTGATAGAGATATCAATAACGATGGACAAATTGCTGATGGTAGTAAAAACTTTCTTGCCGCAGACGGTAGCATTTTACCTAATGAAAGAGAAATTGTTAGACACCCTGGACGAGCCACTTATAGTTTAGATACTGAAGAACGTGAACGTACTAGCTTAAACTTTACAGCGCAATGGCAAGCAAATGAAGATATTGTTCATACATTTGATTTATTGCACTCAGACTTAAGTCGTCAATCAGACAGCAGTGGTATGCAAATTCCTTTACAAAGTAATGGTACTTGGGAAGATTTAGTTGTTTCTGATAACTTTACGGTTTTAGAAGCCACTAAACGTGGTAGTAAAATTGATGGCTTACCTATTCAACGTGGTCAAGACTCTAAAACGTTAGCGCTAGGCTTAAACAGCACATACTATTTGGGTAAATGGACAATTGAAACTGACTTTGCTTATTCAAAAGCAGAATCAGATCCTCGTGTTAATGAAATGACTTTTCATTACGTTAACCATTCAGATCATGGTAACGATCAAACGTCTCCTTTCCCTGACCCATTCACTAATCCAGATGCCGCTATACAATTTGCACGCGATTATTACGCTGGATTAACAGATTACAAAGATGAACAAATTAAAGGTGCAACAACAGACACTTTTACTTCAGCTGATGGTACAGTGGTTAACGGTGATTTTATTAGCGTTAATAACCATGGCGATATTTTGTCAATTACGGATACCACGATTGACTATACAGACCCAGCTGCGGTTCGTTCTTGGTGGACAGACATTAAGCATAATGAATTAGAAGACACTGTAAAAGAAGCTAAACTTGATGCGCAATACGAGCTAGATAGCGGCGTAATGCAATCTCTTGACATAGGCATTGCTTACACAGATAGAGAAAAAACCAATAACCTATTTCAGGTTCCGCAAGGTTGTTTTGACCCGAATGCTCGTGTAGGCGTTCCAAACGTATTAACTGAAGAAAGCTTAGGTAGAGCTTTAACTGCGGAAGAAGCTAAAATTAATGACTTTATTAATCGTAATACCCTTGAAACTGGCAATACCTGTAATGATCACGATTTAACAGATAGCTTGTTTTCAATTAATAACTCAAACTTCTTAGCTGATGAATCAGGAAATTTCCCTAGAAACTTTACCTTAATTAACGATATTGAAGCGTTTAAAGCTGAAATGGGACAAATTAGAAATCAAGAAGTAGGCAGTGCTAATGATTGGACCACAGAAGTTGCACGCCCTACCGCATCAGTAATTAATACCGAAGAAACACTAGCATTATATGCTCAATTGAACCTTGAAGGTGAAGCTGAGTATTTCGGTTGGAGCGGCAATGTAGGTTTACGTTATGTTGATACTAAAACATCATCTACAGGTCATACAAAATTTGTTCAAGATATTGTTTTTCGTTCATCTACAGTAAACGACGGCACCATTGTTGATATCACTTACGATGAAAATCAACCTCGTACCTTTGGTACTGATTACAGCCATGTATTACCAAGTGCAAACTTCAATTTTAACTTTAATAATGGTTTTTATATTAAAACAGCTGCAGCAAAAGTTATCACACGACCAGCAATTGAAGATACAGGGGTTAACCGTACGCTTCCTGATTCAACACGTTTAGATCAATACATAACTAAACGTCAAAATCCAGAGTTAAAACCCTACGAAGCCACACAATTCGACTTATCGTTCGAATATTATGAAGACAATGGTAATGCATACTCAGCAGGTTTATTTTATAAAGATATCAGTACCTTTGTATCAACACAAAGCTTTAAAGAAGATAGTGGCTATGCTTTCCCTGATTTTAACGGAAACACACAAACTTTATTTGAAGAATATTCAGCACCAACCAACAGAAGTGGTGGTACTGTAGAAGGCTTTGAATTAGCAGCATTGCATTTCTTTGATTATTTACCGGGTTGGTTAAGTGGTTTTGGTATTCAAGCTAACTACACATACACTAAAGCGGAAGATAAAAACTCAGCAAGAGAAGAAGCCGAAGCAGCAGCGCTTGCTGGTGTAACAAACGTTCAACTTGCCGGTGGTGGCCTAGAAGGCTTTTCTGAAAATGCTTATAACTTAATTGCTTTCTATGATAATGATGGATTTCAAGCGCGTTTAGCTTACAACTGGCGCGATAATTACTTAAAGCATCGCCAAGGGCCTGTGTCTGGCGCTAACGGTATGCCTCAGCATGTTGAAGATTATGGTCAATTTGATTTCAGTACTTCATATGATATCAATGAAACGTTAACTATTCGTGCTGAAGCAATTAACCTAACTAACGAAAATATTATTGAATATGCTGATATACGTGAACGTGTAACATTAGTACAATATTCAGGTCGACGTTTTCAAGTGGGCGTATCTGCTAAGTTTTAAGCGCTTTAGTTAAAACTTAAAATGAATACAAGCTTTACTTTCGAGTAAAGCTTGTTTCGTTATAACCTAAGTAAAAAATAATTATCGGGGTGTAGTGTGCAAAAGAATGAAAATATAAAAAACTACGTTATTGTGGGTGGTGGAACAGCTGGCTGGATTTCAGCCGCCATTTTAGCGAGAACATTACATAACACCGAACATACAATCACCGTGATAGAATCCCCCAACATACCAACAATTGGCGTAGGTGAGGCAACTATCCCGTCAATTGTCGATATGTTAGAGTTTTTAAGAATTCCGTTAAAAGACTTTATACTTAAAACAAATGCTACATTTAAATTAGGTATAAAATTTGTTGATTGGAAAGAGAAAAATCATCATTATTGGCATCAATTTGGACATATTGGCAATAAAGTAGATGCCCAACCTTTTTATCAACATTGGTTAAAACATCAATTTATCAATCCTACTTTTGAATTAACCGATTTTTCTCCAGCTATTGCGCTAGCCAAACAAAATAAATTTTTTATTCCAGATCCCAAACAACCTAGCAACCTTTCTAAGTCAGCATACGCTCTACATTTTGATGCCAGTTTAGTTGCAAAATACTTAACGGAATACTCCACTGCACTCAACGTAAAGCTTATACAGGCCCATGTGAAAGACACCTTACTTGATGAAAATGGCAATATCAGCCAATTAACTATTGACGGTCACGAGTCAATTAAAGGCGATTTTTTTATAGATTGTACAGGACAAAGCGCCTTACTCATTAATAAAGCATTAAGAGTAGGCTACGAAAACTGGCAGCATTACCTTCCGGTAAATAAAGCGGTTGCCGCTCAATCTGAGTTAATCACCCCATTGTCACCTTATACTGAATCAATTGCTCACGAACATGGTTGGCGTTGGCGTATTCCGTTACAAAATAGAACAGGTAATGGCTATGTTTATTGTAGTGATTACTGTTCAGACGATGAAGCTATTGGCTTACTTAAAAAAAATGTACCCAATATAATTACAGAACCTAGAGTCATCTCGTTTACAACAGGAAAACGTAATAAGGTATGGCATAAAAACTGTTTAGCTGTTGGTTTATCGTCTGGATTTTTGGAACCACTAGAGTCAACCAGTATTTATTTAATAATGAAAACCATGCTTAATTTTGTTCAATCATTACCAACGAAGGAAATGGCTGAACCAACAATTAACGAATTCAATCGACTCATTGATAATGAATATTACAATATACGAGATTTTATTATTTTACATTACTGTGAAACTAAACGAACCGATAGTAAATTTTGGCAAATGTGGCAAAACTTAGCTATACCTGAATCGTTAAAAACCAAGCTTGATTTATTTAAATGCCAAGGCCGACTATACGAAAATCATTATGATTTATTTGCCAGCGAGAGTTGGTATGCGGTATTAGAAGGCATGGGAGTTCGACCTAAAAGTTATGACCCTATTATAGATAAATCACTTTTTGACAAAATAGAAAAAGCTTTTACTGAAAGTGCCAAAGCATTACAAATTAATGCCAGTAAAACACTTGATCATGCTGAGTATATTAATCGCTTAAAACATTAATAACAAAAAAGGCTTCAATGGAATATGAAGCCTTTTTTAAAAATCAAACTAACGATAGTACTAACTAATTCTAAAGTTATCACCAAATGCTTCTTGTAGACGTCTAATGGCATCTCTAAGTAGCTTTTCAGTTAACTGCTCTGCTCTATATCCATCTTTATCAGCAATCGCTTGATAAACTTCACGATGAAAAAAAACAGATGAGCTATTTTCACGTGGATCTTGGTTAGTTATTTGAACACTTATTAACAACGCAGAATAAATAACACCTTCCATTGCCGTTAAATAGTCGTTCCTCGCCGCTCGTAATACTGAACGATGAAACAAAGCATCCGCAATAATAAATTTCTCTACAGATCCTTTTTCTAATTCCATACCTGAACACGCAGCTTCTATTTCAGCTAAACTTTCAGTTGTCGCTCTTTCTGCCGCCCATCTAGCTGCTTTAGGTTCAAAGGCTAAACGTATATCCATCAATTGATTAATGAAATCTTTATTTGGTGGCGCATTCACATGCCAAGCCAATACATCATCATCCCATAAAATCCATTGATTTCTTGGTTTTACACGTGTACCTATGCCACGTCGTACATCAAGCAAGCCTTTACCAACTAATATTTTAACAGCATCTCTAACAACAACTCGACTAACCTGATAACGCTCGGTTAGTGTTGCTTCATCATCAATTAAAGTGCCTGTTTCAATAGTGCCAGCAACTATGCGTCTTCCTAACTCACGAGCAACCTGTACAGGTAAACTTGGAGTCATGGTGGCTGCTCGTTTTAGGTCGTAATAAACTAATTCGCTCATGTTCACTCATAATATATATATAAACGTAGTATGTATATATTCATACTTTCATTAAATAAGAGTACTGTAGCCATCTAAAAAAAACAACTAAAGATTGTTAACTATACTCTAATTTCAATACAGTATAACGTTTAATTATAAAAACAAAGCTTTTTAGCATAATACCTTGAATATTACCAGTTTTGAACACTTCCATCATCAGTGGTCAGATGAGGTGCTTCCGTAAATGTAGCGCTTTGCTCTTTAATTTTCTCTTCGTTTACTTCAACACCTAAACCTGGTAACTCAGGAATAATAAAATTAGCCCCTTCCATTGTTGCTTGAACAGGAAATAGTTCGGGGTTATCAAAACCTAATTGTTCAAATGGGGAAGAACGACATTCTAACCAGCTAAAGTTAGGAACGGCTGCAGCTAAATGTATAGAAGCAGCAGTACAGATAGGTCCTAGAGGATTATGCATCACTAAGTCAATATAATGTGCTTCACTCCAACCTGCTACTTTTAATGCTTCAGTAAAACCTCCTACGTTACAAATATCTAATCGGTTATATTGCATAAGTTCTCTTTCAATATATGGCATAAATTGCCATTTTGAAGAGAATTCTTCACCAATAGCAAAAGGTATATTGGTGAGTTTTCTTAATGTTTCATAAGCTTCAGGTGTTTCATCACGAATAGGTTCTTCTAAGAAGTCTAACGTACCTGCTGGTATTTTTTGACATAATGAAGCCGCTTCAGCAACACTTAATCTATGATGAAACTCTAAACCTAAAACAACTTCATGTCCTAATGCTTCTCTAGCTTTAATTAACCAAGGAACTGTATTATTGATAGATTCTCTAGGTTCAAAGCGTGCTACACCTGTTTCAGAGTAGGCTGCGCCCATACCATCAGCAATAAAACGAATGCATTTCCAACCCATTTCTTTTAGTTTTACCGCTTGCTCTATCATTAATTCACTTGGCTCTGCTGGAACAGTAGCAAATGCAGGAACAACATCACGTTGCTTGCCGCCAATTAATTGATAAACAGGTACGCCTAATGCTTTACCTTTAATGTCATGAAGCGCAATATCAATGGCAGCCATTGCCGCAGTAACTACACGCCCACCTTCAAAATAATGACTACGATAACATTCTTGCCAAATGCGACCAATGTTCATAGGATCTTGACCAATAATGAACTTTGAAAAGTGTTCAATCATCATAGCTACAGCTTGTTCACGAAATGAGAAACCCGCTTCGCCCCAACCATATAATCCTTCATCAGTTTCAACTTTAACAATAAGTTGGTTACGAGTACCTACCCAAATTACATAGGGAGTAATAGCTGTTATTTTCATTAGTTTATGCCTTTATTCTGTTTTAATAAAAAGAAGCCCAAATGCGTAAACATTTGAGCTTCATCTAAATTATTAGTTCAATTATTTAGAGGTGAGACTTTTAAATGTTTCAACAAATTGTTTTGCATTTGCACGTACTTGGTCGTCTGTCATATTAGGTTTGTATAAAGATGAACCTAATCCAAAACCATTAGCGCCAATATCTAATAATGGTTTCATGCTTTCAACGGTAGGATCAATACCACCAACAGGGAAAGAAAGTGTTTCGGGAGGTAAAACAGATTTTAATGCTTTGTAACCATCTAAACCTAAAGCTGAAACTGGGAATAATTTAATCCCCGTTGCGCCAGCAGCTAAGGCATCAAATGCTTCTGTAGGTGTAACTATACCAGGAAAAGTTGCACAACCAGCTTCTACAGATAGTTTAATAACTTCTGTATTCATATTAGGCGTAACTACTAGGTTAGCACCTGTCGCAATTACGTCTTTAGCTTTTTGTGGCGTAGTCACTGTACCAGCACCAATCAGATATTTATCACCAAAAGCGTCAACTAACTTCTTAATACTGACTAATGGGTCGGGGCTATTTAATGGCACTTCAATCATAGTAAAGCCTTCATCAATTAAGATTTGGCCAATACGCACTACGTCTTCTGGTAATACGCCACGAATAATTGCAATTAGAGGAAGATGTTCTTCAAGTTTATAACGTTTAGTCATTATTTTAGCCTTCATTTAAAACGGTAATTAAATCTGCCATACCAGCAAGGAAACATTCATCACCACTGATATAAGTTGAAAATATTGATAGTTCGGTACAAGCTATTTTGTATCTTTCACACAAGCTTTTACCACCCACTAAAAATACATGATTATTCTTCAAACTCTTTAATTCGTTACCAATTAATAAGCCAGACAAATAATCTAATACTTCATTTTCTTCAATGTTATTAAATAGTCTATGCGTTCTTGCAGCAAATAAGGTGCTGGTTAAACTATTGGTTAACTGGCCTTCTTTTACACCACGGATAAAAGCAACTTGGCTATCAACCTGTTCAGGTAAGCCTTTACCTAAAATGGTATATTTTGAAATAACAGAAAATAGTTCACCTGTCATGAATGATGCAAAGCGCGTCATTTTTCCGTTAACAAAATTAGCATGTTTGCTATGTGTTCCCGGTAAAATGGCATCTAAAGAACTTTGTTTAACAATTTTAGCTAAACCAAAAAGTTGAACTTCTTCGCCGCGCATAACATCATAAGCGCCCGTTTCAGATTGATGACTTACACCTGGAATAATAACCGCTTGGGGTCCCCACGGTAAATCAAAACGATGCGCTTTTTTAACTAAACCTGCTTCATCAATTGAAGTACTCGCATATTCAACGTTAACCCAACCTAATTGAGAGCCCACCATGCCAGCCATATAAATAGGTAATGATTCAAAATTTTCAATCCAGCCATTTAAAACACTTTTTAATGCTTTAGCAAAATCACCGTCATCGACTTGTAATAAGCCCATAGGTAATTCTTTTTTATCTAACATTTTACCTTTTGCGTCCATCACAAACGCACGAAAGTTTGTCGTCCCCCAATCCACAATTAAATGGTTGGCAGTTTTATTTATATTACTCATTTATTTACAACTCATACTTATACCGATTTCACTCATCAATGAAGTAGGTATTACAGAAAAATTCACCCTAAGCTAAGCCTAGGGTTTTCATTAAGATCTAACTAAATCTTTTTCCAACGCTTCAATCGATTTACCTTTGGTTTCGGGTAAAATGATAAACATAATAATTAGTCCGCCCAAACCGATAAACGCATACATTAAAAACACATTTGCAGCGCCATAATTATTTAGACTCCACGGAAACAACTCGCTTACAGACCATGATGCTATTGTTTGTATTAAAGCGGCAAAAGCTAAACCAATACTACGTACATTATTAGGAAATATTTCTGAAAAAATAACCCACATAATAGGTCCTATCGATAAATTAAACGCCGCAATAAAAGTCAATATACCAAATAAAACTGCAATAGGTTTAATACCTTGAATGGTTTCATTGATAACAGCACCGCTTGCTAAAGGTAGTTCTTGTTTAGTAAAGGTTTCATTCAAGGCGGATTTAAGTTCAATATCACTTTCGTAAGTTTTACCTATAAGCGTTTGTAATTTATTTAAATCAACTGGCTCATTCTTCAATTGCTCTTGAATATTCGCTAATGCAGGCGCATCTAAAATATAAGTGGTATCTTTAAACCCATACCATACAGAAGTATGCGCAATAACAACTAATGCTAAACCACCTAAAGTTAATTTACGTCGCCCTAATTTTTCTACAGTAAATACAGCAATTATGACAGCCGTTAGATTTACAACAGCTAAAATTACAGTTTGCATAAAACTATCTGCGGTGCTCATGCCTACTTGTTCAAATACCATAGGTGCAAATGACATAATAGCATTCATCCCCGTACCACCTTGAACAACGGCATAAACAATTGCGATAGCTAAAATTAAAAACATACGTTTATGAAACAAATTTTTAAGCTGCGTTAATGTGTCTGATTTGGTTTCGTGATGGAAGCTTTCTTTAACATCACTTATAAATGTCTCAATTTCATCAGCAGGAATTATTTTTTCAATGGCTTTTCTTGCTTCTTCATCACGACCTTTTTTCAACAACCAGCGTGGTGATTCAGGTATTTTTAATAATAAGGTAACCCAAACTATGTTAGCAATTAACTCAGACCCTAGCATGTAACGCCATACATTTTCATTAGATAAGAAACTAATATCAGCTAAGTACTGAAGTAAGAAATAATTAATAACTGAAGTAAGGAATATACCAATGGCGATCATTAGTTGGTTAACAGATACAAATTTACCTCGTTGATCCGCTGGAGCTACTTCACCAATATACATGGCTGAAACCATAATCGACGCAAAGGCTGCACCACCAATAAAACGACCCACAAGTAGCATTTCATAACTAACAGCAAAAGCTGATAACAAGGTTGATATGGTATAAGCCAAGGCAATACCTAATAAAACTTTCTTACGCCCAAAGTTTTCACATAAAGTACCGGCGAAAAACAAAATAACCATAACACCATAGAAGGTGCTACCTATAATACGTCCCTGCTGTGCATCATCAAGGCCAAATAAAGCACTGATAAAACGCATTGCACCTGAGATGTTTAAAAGATCTAATCCAAAAACCAAGCCACCAAATGCAGCTATTAGTGAATATTTGGTAACATTACTAGACGTATTCGTCATCATATACCTTCTCTTGTTTTAATTTTTATTTACACTTATTAATGAAAGTATGAATATATACATACTATGTTTAAATGAACACTTTGGGAATATAGCATTTATATAAGCTAAAGCAAAACCAGTTAACGATATCTAGCGTTAAAACTCATATAAAACTAGAATAAATATTCTAAAGTTAAAATACTTTAAAAAAAAACGCTTCCAATTTAAGGGCATAATAATCAAAATACGCGCCATTAGATTTAAATATGCAGAAAAATAGGATTTTAAGTATGACTTCTCGCTTAAGAGAACAAGTTGCTATCGTAACAGGTGGTGCTGACGGCATCGGACAATCAATAGTAAAATTATTTTGTGATCAAGGCGCTAAAGTATGTATTGCCGATATAAATGAAGATTTAGGAAATGAATTCGCCAACCAATTAACAAGCCAAGGCTACAAAGCTCTTTTTGTAAAAACAGATGTAAGTGATCTTGATTCAGTTAATAACATGGTAAACGAAACTAATAAAAAATTTGGCGCTCCTACTATTTTAATTAATAACGCAGGTATTATTTATCAAAGTAAAGATCCTTTAGCTGTAACTAAAGATCAATGGGACAAAAGCATTTCAGTTAATGTAGAAGGTATGTGGAATTGTGCAAAAGCTGTTTTACCTTATATGAAAGCGGCTCGTTCTGGCAGTATTGTCAATTTAGGCTCTGTACACTCTTTCAATATAGTACCAGAACACTTCCCTTATGCAGTAACTAAACATGCAATCATTGGTTTAACCAAAAACTTAGCTGTAGAGTTTGGTGAGTTTAATATTCGTGTTAACACCCTTTGCCCTGGTATGACAGAAACACCGGCAGCCTTTAAGTGGTTTGCAGAATCTGGTGATGCCGAAGCAACCAGGAAAGCAATGGGTGATATTCATCCACTTAAGCGTAACGCATCGTGTGAAGAAATAGCGTATCCAGCACTATTTTTAGCAAGTAATGAATCTAGCTTTATGACAGGTCAAAGCCTTATTATAGATGGCGGCCGTTCGATTGTTTATCAGTAGATAGTTACTTTAAAATCAGATACATAAAAAGACGATTAATTTTCATTAACCGTCTTTTTTGTATCAAATTCATTCATCAATCATACAAAGTTAATTCTGCTAACCGCTCATCAAGAATCGAAATCATCTTTTTATATTCTTGTGAATCAACGTCTCGATAATCAAGATTAAATGTATCGGCTGAAATACCTTCTGGTATGCCGTGAATTTCAGGCATAAAGTCACTTTCTTCAATATTTTTACTGAGTATTTTCTGTAATCGCAGTGCTGATGTTTCTGACGTTGTTGCTAATTTCGCTAAACGAGTTCCGGCCCTATCAGCCATTAAATCGGCGAAGCTAAAACCACTACCTCCAGGATTACTATCTAAAAACTCTTTAATTTCACCAATGGCATCGCTTGCAGAGCTATTACCGAATAACTGTAAGGCAACAGAATAAATAAAATGTTTTTGTAAGTCTATACGGTTACGCAAAGTCACTTTGTTTCTTAAAAAGTTTCGTTTTCGTATTTGCGCATCAGTTAAATTTGAAACATCGCCAACAAGTAATTCAAAAGCGTCTGAACCAAAATAAAGAGCTAACGCCATTAGCGCTGAGTAGTTTTCTTGTACCGCACGTTTTTTATTTTGTGATTGACTAGTATTTGCTAAAGAGGTTTGTTGATGCGCTAACGTAAACATAAACTGAATGTAGTAAGCAAGTTTTCTATTATTACTGGCTGAATTTTCTAACTGATCTAAATATTCAGCTAAAGCATGATGATAAAACTTGATTTTGGGTACATCACCAAAAAGAGCAAGGTTGTCTCTCAAAGCAAAAAGCGCTGATGAACCTTTGTTTAATTCATTCATTTCTTGAGGAATAAATAAACTTGTACGTATATGTTGATCGTTTAGCTTAACCCATTGCACCATAGAAACTAAGTTTGTTCCGAGCTTATCTTGTATAAACCAATCAAGAAACCAACGGCTAAAAGATACCAGTTGGTTACCTGAAAATGTTAAGCCCCCCACATTCACATCTCCAATATTTATACCTTTATCAGAAGGATGTAGATCTCCAGAAATATTTAAATATTTAAAAGCCTTAGGAAAAGGTAACTCAATTGACATTTTAATTTTAGCCGCTTCATTTTGAATAATAACATCAGATGAAATTTGTGGAAAAGCTCGATTGAGCAAGGCATTCAAACCATTGATTTCGGTTTGAGATAAAGACAATAAAACAGGTTGCTTCTTATTTTTTAAAGACTCTATAAAACGTTTCGCTGCCACTTTACTTTGGGTCGCCGCTTGCACATTAACGGTGTTGTTATTTTTAAATTGAGGTTGGGATTGCAAAGCAAGAAAGCTCACTACACTAATAAAAATAACACTAGTAATAATGAGCAAACCTAATATTTTAAATGCTAATTTCAAGAAACACCTAACAAAACAAATAATAAAATATGATAAAAGTTAACTATTCAGAAGTATCGTCTTGACTAATACGACTCGCCACAGCGCCCTTCTGACCTTTATATTTAGCATCATCTCTTTTATTGTATGGACGTAATGCACTACTCGACATTGTTTCAAAGTTTAATGCCGCAATTTTCATTTTTGGGCGTAAAGCCAATGGTAATTTACCGCTGTTATAAAACTCTAAAACAATTTGGCCTGACCAGCCGGGATCAATTCTATGTGCTGTAACGTGTACCATTAAGCCTAAACGCGCTAATGACGAACGACCATCTAACCAACCGACTATATCATCAGGTAAAGTTACTGACTCATAAGTTACCGCTAAAGCAAGTTCACCAGGGTGTAAGAAAAAAGCCTCGCCATCTTCAATATGAATTTCATCGCTCATCACCGAGTTCATGGCTTTTTGCATTTCAGCTTTTGGCCCACTTAAGTCGATATAAGGGGCTGTATGTTCTTTAAAAACTCTAAATTCGTTGCCGAGTCTAATATCAACACTTACCCCTGAGATCATTGTAATATCAGGCATTGGTTCGATACAAATTCTTCCATCGCTAATAGATTTTTCTATATCTTTATCAGACAGTCTCATACTTTTTCTTCTATGATTATTTGGCGTTTATATGATTTTTAATTGGCAATTATTCGTTGCTAAAACATATTTCTGCTGTATTAGGGCTTCTTGCATCAAGCTGATAAAACAACTCAGATGCTACATTGCGCGCTAGTTTACGGTATAACAGGGTTATATCGCTAGTGCTATTTTGTAAAACTGACGCGTTACCGTTATCAACGTCTTGCCTTATGTTTATATTTAAAGGCAACTGGCCTAAAAGAGGTATATCTTTATCTTTTGCAGTATGTACACCACCGTTTTCACCAAAAAGATGTGATTGATGACCACAGTTTTCACATACGTGGTAACTCATGTTCTCAACTAAACCTAATACAGGTACTTTAACTTTATCAAACATAGTAATGCCTTTGATAGCATCTGTTAGCGCTATATCTTGCGGCGTAGTAACCACAATAGCCGCAGCAACAGGCACGCTTTGCGACAAAGTTAATTGAATATCACCTGTACCTGGAGGCATATCAACAATAAGATAATCTAAATCAGGCCAAAGTGTTTCATTTAATAATTGGCTGAATGCTCGACTTGCCATAGGTCCACGCCAAACCGTTGCATCTTCATCTCCTACCAAAAATCCTACCGACATAGCCGTAAGACCATTAGCGTCAAGGGGGGTTATTGATTTACCATTGCTCGACGAAGGTTGCTGCCCTTTAAGCCCCAACATAGTAGGAAGTGACGGCCCATAAATATCGGCATCTAAAATTCCTACGGTGCTCCCCTCTGCAATTAATGCATAAGCGAGATTAACAGCTGTTGTAGATTTACCCACACCACCTTTACCTGAGGTAACCGCAATAATGTTACTGATACCTTTTAAGGAATGTTGCCTTACCGGCTTAATTTGATAATCAGGTTTAATAATGGTGGTTTGATTAAGCAACTCAGTTAATGCGTCACTCATCTCATCTAATTCGCCATCACAAGGAAAAGGTAAATCAACATTAATAACGATACAGCTATCAATTAAAACAATATGAGGAACCGAGCTAATTTTAAGTATTCCATCAGGAAAACAATCGCTGTGGTATTCAGTTAAAAAACTCATAATCAAATCTTGCGATTCTTGAGGTACGGTTTTACTAGAAAAAAACTTAGAGAACATGGTTTTCAGGCACTTTATCGAACTAATACCAATAAGATTAATTAATTGGTCACTTAGCGAGAATTATTAATGAAAAGTATCTGTAAATTCTGTACCATTCTCCCCATAATTACCACCTTAAATATGTAAACTTTATATGTCTGAATCAAAGTCATCTCAGCTAACGACTGAAAAACGAAAAATATTAGCAACATGTGCCCTACCTTACGCCAATGGTTCTATCCATTTAGGCCATTTACTTGAACATATTCAAACAGATATTTGGGTACGTTTTCAACGAATGCGTGGTCACGAAACTTATTTCGTTTGTGCTGATGATGCACATGGCACACCAATCATGCTTAAAGCTCAAGAGCTAGGTGTGACACCTGAAGAAATGATTGCAGGTGTGCGTGAAGAACATATGGCTGACTTTGCTGACTTTTATATCAGTTTCGACAATTACCATTCTACCCACAGCAAAGAAAATGAAACCTTTGCTCACGAAATTTATAACAGCTTACATGCTAACGGCCATATAAAAACGCGTATTATCTCGCAATTATATGATCCAGAAAAAGGTATGTTTTTACCTGATCGCTTTATTAAAGGCACATGTCCTAAATGTAAGAGCGAAGATGAAAACGGCGACAGCTGTGACAACTGTGGTGCAACTTACTCACCTACCGATGTGATTAATCCTCGTTCTGTTGTATCTGGTGCAACTCCGGTATTAAAAGATTCGGAGCATTACTTTTTTGATTTGCCAGCGTTTGAAGAAATGCTACAAAACTGGACGCGCAGTGGTGCGTTACAAGAAGAAATGGCCAACAAACTTGCAGAATGGTTTGAGTCTGGACTTAACCAATGGGACATCAGCCGTGATGCTCCCTACTTTGGGTTTGAAATTCCCAATGCCCCCGGTAAATATTTCTACGTTTGGTTAGACGCTCCTATTGGTTACATGGGAAGCTTTAAAAACTTATGTGAGAAAGCTAACATCGACTTTGATAGCTTTTGGAATAAAGATTCTGACGCTGAGCTTTACCACTTTATCGGTAAAGACATCATCTATTTCCACAGCCTATTTTGGCCTGCCATGTTAGAAGGCGCAGGTTACCGTAAGCCTACTTCTGTTTTTGCTCACGGTTTTGTTACCGTTAATGGCGCTAAAATGTCTAAATCTAAAGGCACCTTTATTAAAGGTCGTACTTATTTAGAGCATTTAAATCCAGAATACTTACGCTATTACTACGCAGCTAAATTAACTAGCCGTATTGATGACTTAGATTTAAACCTAGAAGATTTCGCACAACGTGTAAATTCTGACTTAGTCGGTAAAGTGGTTAATATAGCTTCTCGTTGTGCTAGCTTTATTTCAAAACGTTTCGACGGCATGTTATCAACCAATATTGATGACCAAGCGCTAGCTGACGAAGTAATGAATGCTGGCGACAGCATTGCGCAACATTATGAAAACCGTGACTTTAGTCGAGCTATGCGCGAAATAATGGCATTAGCCGATAAAGTGAATGAATACATTGCGATAAAAGAACCATGGCAGTTAGTTAAAGACGAAGCAAAACAACAAGAAGTACAAGATATTTGTTCGCTTGGTATTAACATGTTCCGTACGTTAATGATCTACTTAAAACCGGTTCTACCTAAGCTTGCCGAAAGTACAGAAGCATTCTTAAATGATGAGTTACTTTGGGAAGGTCATAAAGTTTTATTAACGGATCATAAAATTAATAAGTTTAAAGCCTTATTACAACGTGTTGATATGGACAAAATCAATGCGATGACAGATGCATCAAAAGATAATCTAGCGGCGAAAGAAGAAGCAGCAAAACCAGCAAAAGAGAAAAAGAAAAAGCCAGCTGCAGTTGAAAAACCTAAAATGGATTTCAACAACCCGTTAGCTTCAGATCCTATTTCTCCAGAAATTAGTTTTGATGATTTTGCCAAAATCGATTTACGTATTGCAAAAATCGTTAAAGCTGAACATGTTGAAAAAGCCGATAAACTATTAAGATTAGAACTTGCTTTAGATTCAGTTGAAGGTGGTGAAACTCGCCAAGTATTCGCAGGGATAAAATCAGCTTATCAGCCTGAAGATCTTATTGGTAAGTTAACTGTGATGGTGGCTAACTTAGCTCCACGTAAAATGCGCTTTGGTATGTCTGAAGGCATGGTATTAGCAGCAGGCCCTGGCGGTGAAGACTTATGGATATTAAATCCAGAAGACGGCGCTCAACCAGGCATGCGCGTTAAGTAACAATAAAGCTGCATTGAGTGACCATTTAATTATGGTCACAAAAGTAAGGCGAACTTTTGTTCGCCTTACTTGTCTTTAACAACGAATATATTTCGTTAACTACCTAAATGGAACTGCAATGAAAAATACATTTTTAACCTTACTCTCTTTATCATTGCTAACAAGCTGTAGTAGTAACTTTGACAGCTCAACGAATTTAGATGCAGAAAATTTTACTAACTACTTTGCTCCGTCAAATGTAACCATTTACACATCTACAGATGAATTTAAAACGCAATATAAATATATGGGTTTAGTTGAAGGTGAAAATTGCCAAGCTAAAGCACATCATGCAAAACCTGATGACGTTATGGCAAGAACAGAAGCCAGAAAAAAAGCCTATCAGCTTAAGGCAAACGCGATTATTTTTACAGGTTGCGCTTTATTACCTGATGAAAGCACAGCTAAACAATGTATCGCTTCAACCGTATGTTACGGCCAAGCTTATTATGTAGAACCGACTTCACCGAAAAATTAATATGTCTCAAAGCATATCACTGAATTATATAGGTAGCGTTTCATCACCCTATAAAGAAAAATTCGCCATTCCCAGGCAACCCGGCTTAGTCACTGCAGCCAAAGGAAGTATTACGCTCTTAGGTGATGCTAATACCGTAGATGTTATTCGAGGGCTAGAGGCATTTAGTCATATCTGGGTGATATTTGTTTTTCATGGTACACAAGATCAAGGATGGAAACCTTTAGTTAGACCACCACGCTTGGGTGGTAATGCTAAAATAGGCACTTTAGCTACACGCTCTACTTTCAGACCAAATCCAATTGGTATGTCTGTTGTTAAACTCGACAGCATTGAAGTGATTAATAGCCTAGAAAGCACAACACAAACTAAAAGCGTCATACTGAATATTTCAGGACTCGATTTATTAGACGGTACACCTGTTATCGATATAAAGCCTTACATTCCTTATTCAGACGCAATTGTTGACGCGCAAGCAAGTTACGCACAAGAAACTCCTAGCAAAGAAATTTCTATTAGCTTTAATGATGAAGCGACACAAACACTAAAAAGATTAAACAAAAAGTACCCAGAACTAAAAGCCTTTATTTGCCAGGTACTAGAGCAAGATCCGAGACCTGCTTATAAACAAAATAAGAAAGACGACAAAGTATATGGCATGGCGCTTTATAACTTAAATATTCAATGGCAGTTCGTGTCTTTATACGACATTAACGTCATTAATATTAACCATAAGCATGATAAACATTAAAAATGCCCACTAAGCCTTTGATAGAACTTCCTTTACTTGCCGCTATTTGGGGCGCTTCATTTATATTCATGAAAATAGGAAGTCCAGAATTCGGTCCTATTTTATTTATGGCTATGCGAACCTTAGTCGCAAGCTTATTTTTAATTCCGCTTCTTTTTATTACTAAAAATCAATCAGTGCTGTCAGGCTATTGGGGAAAAATTTTTATTGTGGGTTCATTAAATACAGCCATACCTTTTGTTTTATTTGGTTGGGCAACCTTAACCCTTTCCGCAGGTAATACCGCAGTACTTAATGGTACAACTCCTATGTTTGGCGCATTAGTCGCTTATTTTTGGTTAAAAGATACATTAAGCATGAGTGCAATTTTAGGTGTATGTATAGGCTTTTTAGGTGTGTACTTTTTAATGTTCGACAAAATATCAAATGAAAACACTCATGTGATACTACCTACACTAGCCATTATGTTGGCGGCTTTATGCTACGGTATTTCAGCCAACTACACCAAAATGTATTTAGGTGGAATTAGTCCTTTAGCACTTGCTGCGGGTAGTCAAATAAGTGCTACCGTACTTTTATTGCCCGCAAGTATGTTTTTCTTACCTGAAACAATACCTTCATCATCTGCGATATTTTCTGTTATCACCTTAGGTATAATCTGTACGGGCGTTGCTTACATACTATTTTTTAGATTAATAGCGGCCTTAGGACCAACTAAAGCAATATCAGTTACCTATTTAATTCCTGTATTTGGCATTGTTTGGGGAATTATTTTTCTCAATGAAACCATAAGCTATTGGACAGTATTCGGCGCAACACTTATTTTATTAGGTGTAGCGTTAACAACAGGTGTCATTAAATTAAAATCTTCGAAAGCACTCGCAAACTAAGGACTCGGCATGGAGTTAATGAAAAATGGATTATCGCAGCCTGCTATTTGCCGGATCAGTAATGCGTTATCTCATGTACTCACTGATTTTAATAGTAAAAGCTTTGAAAATTCCTGCTTAAACGGATTAGATACGTTAGAGCTTAAAGAACGCGTTAACCATATAATTAAAGTACTTCATCAACACTTACCCAATAATTTTAAAGAAGCAGCGAATGTTCTTATAAGGATTAAAGAGGTATGGGATTTTGGCGATGCTGACGATCCATTAAAAAGCTTCGCCGCTTGGCCTATTATTGATTACTTTAGTGAATATGGATTAGATCACCCAAAAGAATCTTTAGATGGGCTTAAACAACTGACTCATTTATTTTCTGCTGAGTTTGCTATACGCGCTTTTATTGTTAAGTATCCACAATATTGCCACGAACAATTTAGCTTATGGGTTAAAGATGAAAGTGCAGATGTGAGACGATTAGTTTCTGAAGGAACAAGGCCTAAACTGCCTTGGGGAATACAACTCAAACAATTTGTTAGTGACCCAACCCCCAATATACCGCTACTCGATTGCTTAAAATCTGATGCTAGCTTGTATGTACGACGCTCTGTTGCAAATCATTTAAATGACATTACAAAAGATCATCCTAATTTAGTAATAAACACCTGTAAAAAATGGGCTACGTTAAACAATAAAAGCGTTGACTGGGTAATAAAACATGCCACCAGAACCTTAGTTAAAGCGGGTAATCCTGAGGTGTTTCCTTTATTAGGCTTTACTGAAAACCCTCAAATTACAATAGAAGCGATTGAACTATCCAACAATCAAATAAAACTAGGTGAATCAGTAACCTTTAGCGCGAATATAAAAGCAAACAGTAATAGCATTCAAAGTATTGTTATTGATTACGCAATTCACTTTGTTAAAGCTAATGGTAAACAACAAGCAAAAGTCTTTAAACTAAAAAATATCACCATAAAACCAAACGAATTGGTTAATCTTAAAAAGTCATTTTCATTCAAACCTATAACAACACGTAAGTACTATCAAGGTGAGCATAAAATCACACTCTTAATTAATGGTAAAGAGCTTATATCTAAAAGCTTTGATGTAGTTTAAATGAAATAAAATTCTATTATATAGAATAATTATTTAATTTTTATCATGTAAAACAACATACTATTGATAGCACAATAATACATATCCATTATAACGATATTTTATAAACCACTATATACATCGTGATTTAAATTGGGTATAAACATTAGGTTGTAATAGTACAGTCATAAAAATGAAGTATTATATTCACATAGAAATTCATTATTTAAGTAATACTCTTTTAATGAATAAACATAATAATAAATTTATGTAATACAAATTCTGTTAATAAACAGCGCTATTTTAACAATAAAAATAACCAATAAAATTAATGGAATAGGTATAAGTCCTGTTTTGAATTATAAATAGGCAAACAAACAACAGTAAAATCTAAGGTTGATTTAAAACAAACATTATTTGTAATAAATTAGCCATAATGATTTCTTATAATCGCGCCAATGAAATAACTTAAGGGATTTTTTAATGTCTTCATCTCGAATGAGAAATGCACAACACAAAGCATTTATTCCATCGTCTGCTCGTGAGAACCAGTATTTATTAGCTAAATTTTATGTAACTGACGAGCTTATTGCTAAATTTTCTGATGCATCAGAAAAAGATTCAGCTCAACCTTATTTATCTTTTTATAAAAAACTTTCAAAAATATTTTTTGATATTAACGAAAAATTACATATTGAGAGTGGTCAGTTTGTCGGTAACGATAAATTTACACGAGTTAGATTTAGCCCAGAAAAAATAACAGCACAAACAAATCAACAAATACTTTTTTTATATAACTCTCTATACCACCAAAGTGAGCACGCTTATTTCGACGGTAGTAAAAGAGCTAAAAAAATTACGTTAGTCTTTTTATCTAACGGCTCAGATATCCGCCATGATTCAGCTAAATTTCATAGAAAAGTGTTAAAAGCTGTTACACAATTTGCAGAACAAACGGGGATTGAAAAAAATAAATTCCGTGTGTGTGATCACCAACATTTAACATTTGATCTTTTCTCTAAAGAAAAAGGTGATGAAGGTTTACAAGTACACAAACTTAGACCATTAAGTAAAAGATATGCAACAGACGGTGTTATTTTACCTGAAGACGATAGTGCATTAACTTACGCTGTAGCAGATATTCGCTTTAATCGTAGAATTAAGCAACTTGTTGATAAAAAAGAGTTAGACAATGAAAATTATAATGCACTTTATAGTTTAATTGCCGATGCGTTTATTAGTTCTGCTAAGCAATATAATTTAAATAATGGTGCTGTTATTGCTAATGGTTTAGTACCTATTGTAAGGGTAACTGAAGAAGAGTTTGTTTCTACAAATGGAGAGCTTATCAACTTAGGTTACAACCCTGAACATGATGCCTGTGGTTATACATGTAAATGGAATGCTGATAAGTTAGTTGATAAAATTCAATTTGTATTTGTTGCGACTAAAGCAGATAGAACATCGCATGGTTACGGTAAGTTCTTAAACCAAGTTGAAGATACATTAGAGCTATTAGCGAAAAAACTAGATTTTGTTAAAGATAAAGAACAATTAATTGTTCGTATTAATCAACATGTTGGTTTTGATTACTAACTTTTTATTTTAAATAAAAAATAAAAAACGCCATTTAATTTTTAAATGGCGTTTTTTTATATTAAATTTTTACCTTACAGCCCAATATTTTACTTCCTGATCATCTAAATAAGCTTCTGCATTTTCGCCTTGTAATAAAGATAATGTTGCTAAAATACCTGCCTGTACACATTGCTCGGAAGAAACTGTGATTGATCTAGGCGCATTAATAATTGACCAACCCGTTTTAGCATTAAGAATATGGCTATAACGCACACCATCTTTTAATAAAAAACGCTTAGCATTACCACTGGTTGCTAATGCGCCTTGATATAGCGAAACCACCATATTAGTTTTATTCTCAAAACCGGGATGTTCGACACCAATAACCCAAGGCTTATTATTCTCTCTCGGTTTTGTAGCAGCTAAGTCTCCCCCCAAATTAATTAAAATAGGATATTCTGTTATTTCTTTAGCTAAAAGAATACAACGATCTACTGCGTACTCTTTACCTATACCACCAAAATCAATTTCCATACCGCTTGGCAACGTAATGGCTTGTTGGGCAAACTTGACTTTATTCCAACCAATTAAAGGTAAAACAGCCTCAACCTGTGCTTTATCAGGAATATTATCACTACCGTTAAATACCCATACTTTACGTAAAATTCCTGATGTAATATCAAATAAACCATCACTAAGCTCATAGCATACATTGGCGAAATTCAGTAATAGATATGTTTCCTTATCAATAGAAACTGTTTGACCTTGGCTACTATTAATTAAACTACAAACACTGTGAGGATCGTACCGGCTATATTTATCTTCAATACGCCAAACTTCATCTGTAATAATACAGGCTAAATTATTGACCAAATTTTCTAGTATTTCTGTTGTATGTGAGTCACTAGGAATTTCAATTAATACTTCACAAGGGCTTGCCATTGCTGAAAATAAAAGCCGATATTCATTCTTATCTTTTTCAATAGTAAACTTTCTAGCATGTTGCACTTTTCATTCACCCATCTAGGTTACGCGTTACAAATAAAATTCAATTATATTAACAATATATAATTAACGACTTGTAGTTTGCACACTATCAAATTCGATAGAGAAATCTTCAATCACATCAATTCCTTGCTGATTTTCTATCGTTATTTCAAATAAAATTATCCAACGCATATTTTTTTCACTACAACTCCCTAACATAGTATTTGCTACATAATACGTTAGATTAATCTTTTCATAAGACTCCTTTTTAACCTGATCAACTTCAAAAAATAATGGAATTTTTCCCATAAACATATTTTTCCCCTCCATGTGAGCAGAAATATTTTTAATAGGAAATTTACTTTTTGAGATTAAAACGATATCAAAAGGATTTTCAGTAACGACAGGTTCAACATTGAACAAAATAGAAAAATCACCTATAGATGAATTAATCAAGCAAGGCATCTGTGTTGATATACACTTAGGCTCTATTGTTTCATTTTTGTATTTTTCATTTTGTCCACATCCTAGAAAACAAAATACAAAAAATGCAAATAGAAATAGAATTGTTTTAATTTTAATCAATTTTTTTACTACTTATTATCACTATAATTAATAATTTACGCTATTTTAGCCTTGTTTTTAATCGTCAATCGTTTTTTTTATGATTTAGAACAATATTTCAACCTTTGAGTAATGACATTAGTCGATTAAATGTCTATCATTTCGCCCAGTTTTCTAAGGATTGTGTAAATTCTCATTTCTAGACTATAAATACTAGTTAGGAATACGTAATATTTAATTTATACATGATAAGAAACGTCAAAATAATTAATAATTTAAATGTGGAACCAAAACATGAGTCAAAGTAATACGTCGACAGTTGATTACAACATGAATGTTGTACGTCAATTTACTGTTATGACTGTCATCTGGGGATTCGTAGGTACATTAATAGGTGTTCTTATTGCTGCGCAATTAATTTGGCCAGCATTAAACTTTGAAACACCTTGGTTAACTTACTCCCGTTTACGCCCTCTTCATACCAATGCTGTTATTTTTGCATTTGGTACTAGCGCCTTATTTGCCACTTCGTATTACGTTGTGCAAAGAACCTGTAAAGTAGCCTTGTTTGGTGGAAAACTTGTCCCTTTTACTTTTTGGGGCTGGCAAGCAGTTATTATATTAGCCATTATTACTTTACCTATGGGTTACACCAGTAGTAAAGAATATGCAGAATTAGAATGGCCAATTGATATTTTAATTGCTGTTGTTTGGGTTTCATATGCTACTGTATTTTTTGGTACGGTAGTCAAACGAACAACGTCTCATATTTATGTAGCAAACTGGTTCTTTGGTGGTTTCATATTAACGGTTGCTGTTTTACATATCGGTAACAGCATGGTTATTCCTGTATCCATGATGAAATCTTATTCAATATACTCAGGTGCTATTGATGCAATGATGCAGTGGTGGTACGGACATAATGCCGTTGGATTCTTATTAACGGCTGGTTTCCTAGGTATGATGTACTACTTTGTTCCTAAACAAGCTGAGCGCCCTGTTTATTCTTACCGTTTATCTATTGTTCATTTCTGGGCTTTAGTATCTTTGTATATTTGGGCTGGTCCACATCACCTTCATTACACAGCTTTACCAGACTGGGCTCAATCAGTAGGTATGGTTATGTCTATCGTTTTATTCTTACCTTCATGGGGTGGAATGATTAACGGTATTATGACGTTATCAGGCGCGTGGCATAAACTTCGTCACGATCCTATTCTTCGTTTCTTAATTGTTTCATTATCTTTCTACGGTATGTCTACGTTTGAAGGTCCTATGATGGCAATTAAATCAGTTAACGCACTTTCTCATTACACCGATTGGACTATCGGCCATGTACACTCTGGTGCTCTAGGCTGGGTTGCTATGGTTTCTATTGGTGCTATGTACCATTTAATCCCCGTTCTATTTAACCAAGGCCGTATGTACAGTATTCGTTTAATCAACATTCATTTCTGGATGCACACTACAGGTATTGTTCTTTATATTGTAGCTATGTGGATTTCTGGTGTAATGCAAGGCTTGATGTGGCGTGCTGTAAATGCTGACGGTACATTGACATATAGCTTTGTTGAAAGCTTAACAGCTTCATACCCATTCTACTTTATTCGTTTTGTTGGCGGTGTTTTAGTTGTAGCAGGTTTTGGTTTAATGATTTTCAACATGATTAAAACAATCTACGCACCAGATAACAGTCTTAAAAAAATAGAAATGGCATAAGGAGGCAGTAATGAAAAACAAACATGAAAGTTTAGAAAAAAACGTTGGTCGCTTCTTTATCTTCACTATTATGGCAATTAGTATCGGTGGTCTAGTTGAAATCACACCGTTATTTTTCCAAAAAGCGACAACAACACCTGTTGATAACTTAAGAGCTTATACTGCGCTTGAAATGGAAGGTAGAGACATTTACATCCGTGAAGGTTGTAACGTATGTCATAGCCAAATGATCCGCCCTCTTCGTGCAGAAACAGAACGTTACGGACATTATTCTGTTGCAGGTGAATCTGTATGGGAACATCCATTTTTATGGGGTTCAAAAAGAACAGGACCAGATCTAGCTCGTGTTGGTCAACGTTATAGTGATGACTGGCACAAAGCGCATTTAATTGATCCTCGTTCAGTTGTTCCAGAATCAAACATGCCAAGCTTTAAATGGTTAGATGAAAATTACTTAGATGGTAATTTAACCGCTAAAAAATTAGAAACATTTAACTTTTTAACAAGAAACCGTAGCCATAAAGATGAAAATGGTAATGCTATTCCTCTTTATACTCCTGAAGAAATAGCCAATGCGAAAGCAGCTGTTAAAGGCAAAAAAGAGATAGATGCACTTGTTGCGTATCTTCAATCTCTTGGCCATGCGTTGAGATAATAGTATGGATTACGGAACGCTTCGAGGGGCTTTTGCCCTACTAATTTTGGCACTATTTATCATCATAGTGGTTTGGTCTTACAGCAAAAAAAGGAAATCAGCATTTGATGATGCTGCAAATTCTATTTTTGAAGAAGATGATGTAAAAACAAATGTATCGAACCAAAATGTTGAAAGTAAACAAGCAGGAGACAAAAACTAATGTCTAGCTTTTGGAGTATGTGGGTTACTGTTCTTTCCCTAGGCACGTTAGTAGGATGTTACTTTCTACTACGTATGTGTTTAAAGAACTTCGCTGGTGTTCCTGAAGGTGAGTCAATGGGGCACACTTTTGATGGCATCGAAGAATTAAACAACCCTCTTCCTAAATGGTGGAGTACGTTTTTCTTAGCAACAATTATTTGGGGCTTTGGCTACTTACTTCTTTATCCTGGATTAGGAAATTGGGAAGGTTTATTAGGTTGGAAAAGCTCTAACCAAGGTATATTAAACCTTGAAGAATCTAAGGCGAAAACAGCTGAATATTTAAAAGAAGGCTCAAACGTCTTAGTACAATACGATCGTGAAGTACACGCTGCAGATGAAAAATACGGTCCTATATTTGAAGCTTATGCTGCGCGTAGCATTGAAGAGCTAGCCGCAGATAAAGAAGCATTAAAAGTTGGACAACGTTTATTTTTACAAAACTGTTCACAATGTCATGGTTCTGATGCTCGTGGTACAACAGGCTTCCCTAATCTAGCCGATAAAGACTGGTTATACGGTGGCTCACCAGAAGCTATTAAAACCACTATTTTACACGGTAGAAAAGCTAACGGTATGATGGCGTGGGAAACAGCTCTTGGCGGCGATAAAGGCGTTAAAGAAGTTGCTGCTTATGTGATGAGTTTAAGTGGTAGAGAAGTTGACCCTACTCTTGCGTCAGCAGGTAAACCTAAGTTTCAAATGTGTGCGGCTTGTCATGGCCCTGAAGGTAAAGGTAGTTTAGCTATGGGGATTCCTCTTGGCGCACCTAACTTAACTGACAACATATGGTTATACGGCGGTTCAAAGCGTGTTATAGAACAATCTATTAAAAATGGTCGCGCAGGTGTTATGCCAGCTTGGGCTAATATTTTAGGTGAAGAAAAAGTTCACGTAATTAGCGCTTATGTTTATAGCTTGTCTCAAGATTAGTTAACAATATTTATCATTTGAAATAAACCCAGTTTATTTCACTAAAAACGCTTAATGTTTTGCATTAAGCGTTTTTTATTACCCTTCTCTTTCTCATGCTTTTCTTTATTTTTCTAATGTTAATAGATGATCTAAACTGGGTTTAAGAGATACTTAGCGGATTGAAATATAAAATAATTTTATTTAGCCTCTAGCTTTATAGTTTTTCTTAATTCAAGGCAAGTTTCGCGTCAATAACTGGTTCTATTGCAAGTAAATTTAACGCAGAAATTAGGGAAAATAGCTGCTAGAAAAGCATTTGTTAAGTCGAGCTTTTAAATTAATTGGCTAACATTCATTAACCCGAGTTGAGGTTAATTAAAAAAGAGTCAGGTTTTAGCAGGCATGTATATCTAAGGAATAAGAATAGAGATTAAGAGTAAAATATACTCAAAGTTTTATAAAATCGAAACTTTGAGTATAAACATAAATATGATTAGTCTTGATTTTCAGGGTAACCTGATGGCCAAACTACTGGCACATTATCAAATAACTTTCTAATTTCTTTAACTAAAGCTTGGTTTACTGGTTTTTCTGCCCATTCAATATTTTTAACAATATTAACAGGATTGGCTGTTCCAACTAACGTTGAAGAGATTGCAGGATGATCTATAGCATATTGCAAAGCAACTTCAGTAATATCTACGCCTTGGCTTTGACAAAGTTTGACTGCCTTTTGACAAGCATCAAGTAATTGTTGATTACCCGGATGCCACTCTGGCGCACCACGATTCGTTAATAGCCCCATACCTGTAGGCGAAGCATTAATAATACCTACGCCTTTTTCTTCAAAAGAAGGAATGATATTAGCTAAAGAATTATCATACAAAGCATAACGGCAATAAGTAAGAATACAGTCAATATCAGCCTGTTTAATGGTTTCAGAAAACATCTTTAACGGGTATCCGGTTACCCCAATGTAACGTACTTTACCTTCTTGTTTTAAGGCTTGTAAACAAGGTAATGCTTCATTAAATATTTGTTCTAAATTACCAAACTCTATGTCATGTAAAAATAAAATGTCGACACCATCAACACCTAAACGATTTAAACTTTCATCTAAACTACTTCTTATTTTTTTTTCTGAAAAATCAAAGTCAGCATACTCAGCACCATAACGCCCAGCTTTGGTAGACAAAATATATTTATCACGTGGTATACCTTTTAGTGCCTTACCTAAAACAGTTTCAGCTTTAGTTAAGCCATAATAAGGTGAAACGTCAATCAAATTAACGCCCATATCAATAGCCGTATGTACCGTTCTGATACCATCATCTTCACTAATGTCTCTAAAAACACTACCTAAAGGTGATGCGCCATAACTTAAACGTGAAACGTTAAGATCAGTTTTACCTAATTTTCTATATTCCATAATGATTTCCTACGTTATTTGATAAAAGGCTAACGCGTTTTTACCAAAAACGTCTTCAAAATTATCTGGGTAATTAACCAGAACAAAGTCTTCAATAATTTTTTTAATTTGTGCATATTCACCGGCAAGTAAACATACAGGCCAATCAGATCCAAACATGATACGCTTTACACCAAAAGCATTAAAAACAACCTCAAGATATTGAGTAAAGTCTTCAGCCTTCCAGTTATGTATATCAGCTTCAGTTACCATGCCTGACACTTTACAATAAACATTCGGGGATTTGGCTAAACTAAACATAGCTTCTTTCCACTGAGAAAAGCCTTCATTAGCTAAAATAGCAGGCTTAGCAATATGATCTACAACAAAGTTTAGTTTTTTAAATTTACTTACTAATTCAATGGTTTGAGGTAATTGATGAGCAAATACTAAAAGATCATAGGTGTACCCTTCTTCCTCAAGAGTTTTTAAACCATTAATAAACTCAGGGGCAAGCATAAAATCACTGTGCTCACCTTGAAGTACATGCCTAAAACCTTTAAGAATCGCTGTATCTTTATATTGCTTCAATTGCTCAGTTAAATTATTACTGCGTAAATCAATCCAACCCACAACAGCTTTTATTATATTGCTTTTCTTCGATAGCTCAATTAACCACTGTGTTTCTTGGTTTGTTTGTCTTGCTTGTACAGCAACACAACCATCAATATTATTTTCGTTTAAAATAGGAGATAAATCTGAAGGTAAAAAATCATGTTTTAATACTTTTTCAGAATCACCGATCCAATCATACTCTTCAGGGCTGTATTGCCAAAAATGTTGATGTGCGTCTATTTTCATAGTTAATCTATTAATCCATTTCAACAACGGCTTTAATTACACCACTGTCAGGTTTCACCCAGTCATCAAATGTTGTTAAGAAATCACTAAACTTAGCGGTGTGTGTAACAAACGACCCACTTTTTGCAGAACCATTTTTTAAACAAGCAACAACATGTTCAAAATCATCTAAAGTTGCATTTCTGCTTCCCAACAAGGTGGTTTCACGTTTATGAAACTCAGGATCTTCAAAGGTTATAGGTGACTTAATAACACTTACAAAAACAATTCGACCACCATGAGCTAAATTAGTAAATGTAGACTCCATCGCTTTAGCATTTCCTGTACAATCTATAATAACAGTAGGAAACTGACCATCAGTTAAATCGCTAAGCTGTTGGGTTACATCACCCAATGCATTTACAGTACCGTCTATTCCGTACTCTTTTACACAAAAATCGAGTTTATCTTGCATAACATCGGAAGCAAATACCTTTGCACCCGCTATTTTAGAAAATTGTAAAGCACCAATACCTATAGGCCCAGCACCTAAAACTAAAACAGTATCTTTCTCATTTATTTGTGCTCTTTTAACAGCATGAGCCCCTATAGCTAAGCACTCTATTAATGCCATATCATTAAAGCTTACGCCTTCAGTAACAACAACTGCAGATTCAGGCACAGCAATATACTCGCACATACCACCGTCGCGGTGAACACCAACTACTTCGATGTTTGTACAACAATTTGGTTTATTATTACGACAAGCAATACACTCACCGCAATGTAAGTAAGGAATGATATAAACAGATGAACCTAAAGGTATATCAACACCATTACCTACCTCATCTACAACACCTGATAATTCATGCCCTAATACCCGAGGATAACTGAAAAAAGGTTGATTACCACCGTATGCATGTATATCTGTGCCACAAATGCCAATAGATTTAACTTTAACAAGCACTTCACCTTTCTTAGGCACAGGCTTGTCCAAAATTTTTGACTCTAAAACGCCAGGCTCTACACATATTATTGTTCTCATAATCGAACAAACTCCAAATAAACAAGTGGTTTTATATTTGATTTTATTCTACCACCATATTTATAAAAATATACTTATTTTTTGAATATGAATACTAAACTTCATATTTAACTTTAATTTCATACCATTTAAAACGTACATAAATAAGCTGGTTCACCAAAAAATTAATAAAACAACCTCTAGTTAAAGGTGTTGCAATCGCTAAAAATCTTGGTATATTTTTTATGAAGCGTCACAATTCAACGATATAAATTTATCTTATACAACTATTAAATGCAGATTCGATTGTTTAAATTTAAATAATTGAGTAATAAAACTAACAATAATTGTATTAAAAATAATAGGACAACAACATGAAAAAAAACGCTCTAACCACTTATAAAATAATGCAATTAGCCACTCTACTTTGTACTTCATTATCATTTCAAAGTTTAGCCTTTAATGATGATCCATTAACCACTTATATTAAAGATGGAGAGTTTGTTGGTAACTGGAAAGGTAATTTAAGTAACAGCCTTAATTGGAATATTCCTATCGTCAATCAAACAGGAGAAACAGAGCGTGGTAACCTTGTTGTATCACCTTCAACAAAAAAGAAAGAAAACGATGCTATACGTTTAAAATGGAAAGGAAAAAAAGTTAAAAATGAATGGGGAGGAAATATACTTAACGATTCAAGCTTTACAATATCAAAACACATGATCAACATTGCATCTATTGAAAATCAAGCAGCATTAATGATTGAACTCAAGGTCAATCGTTCTGCAAAAGACATCACAAACATATCAATGCAGTGTAATTACTCCAATAAGTGTTTAAGTAAATTCTCAGTTAAAGCTATTCTTAATCGATTACCAAAAGGTGAATGGACACAATTACCTATCCCGTTAAATTGTTTTAATAAAGACGGTAATTTTGACTTCAGTAAAGTCACTTCAATCTTTTCAATTGGAACACAAGGGAAGCTCGATATAGAAATTGCTAATATAGGACTGGTAGCATTACCAGCAGGTAGCAAAGGCTGTAAAGCAGACTAAAACAAAAGAAGCCATCAATATGATGGCTTCTTTTACGTACTTGAATGACTCATTTAACTCACATAATATTAGACTTTACGAACAATACCATAGGTTAATGCTTTAGATAATTCTTCTGCAGCCTTTCTTAACTCTTCTATAACTTGATCTATTTTCACAGTTTCAGGTATACGCTGAATAAAAGGTATTGTTAAAGTCGCTACGGCATGGTCATTATCTATAATAGGAAATGAAATATCCGTTACACCATGTACATAGGCACTATCACCTTTGAAAAAACCTTGCTTAGTTACTTTTTTACAATCGTTAACAAAGTGCTTAATTTCATCTTCAGTATGATGTTTATTTAAACGTTTCAGCATAGACTCTTTTTTGTCAGGATTTTGAAAAGCAAATAATATTCTACCAGATGCTGAAAATAATATAGGTCTTCTATAGCCTACTCTAACGGAATAAGACATTACACTAGGTGTTTCAACCCTTGAAATAACAACAATTTGCTCTTGCGACTCTACAGCAATATGGCAAGACATTGCCGTTTTCTCAGCTAAGTCACGCATAATAGGTTGCGCATATTCTAAAATATCTTTAATAGGCTCGTGTTCGGTACCTAATTGAAGTAATTTACGAGTAACTTGGTACCCATCAATATCTTCACTTTTTTCAATATATCCACGTTGTTCAAGTACAAGTATCATACGATATATTTCAGCATTTGAACGACCTAAAATTTCAGCAATAGTTGAAGTACTGTAAGCGGTAGAGTCTTTAGATAATAACTCTAAAATATCTAAGCCTTTCTCTAAAGCCGGAGCTGAATATTTTTTTACAGGTTTGGCATCCATAAATTTTACCTATCTTTAATTTAAGGCTTAAACTAAGCCTATAAAATATAATGTCTACTTTCAGGTAAATTGATTTACCTTGTATGAAGTAGTTATGTATTAACTGTTGTTATTATTCTTTATCCATGAATATTAACACCTTAATAACCCCTTCTCCAATAATTAAAAAGTTTTAAAAGGTATTTTTTGCTTTTCATATATCAATATAACAACAAACCCTTTCTAACAAAAATACGAAGCTATTGACATATTTTAAATATAAACACATAATTTTACATACAACAAACATTTCGAGTTATTAATGAAAAATTTATCTATAACAATGAGTATTTCAGCGATCTTTTGCTTTTTAACCGCTTGTAATTCTAATACGGATACCAACGCTAGCACTCAAGTTGAACAAACTAAACCATTAAATGTGCTTTATATAATGACGGATGATCATGCCGCACATGCAGTAGGTGTTTATGAAGGTAGATTTGCGAAACTTAACCCTACGCCTAATATCGACAAATTAGCCGATGAAGGTATGGTTTTCACTAATACTTTTGTAACAAATTCTATATGTACACCAAGCAGAGCAAGTATTTTAACGGGTCAATATAGTCAAACAAATGGTGTTTTAGATTTAAGAGGCAGTATATCAACTGAAAATCAGCATTTACCTACACTAATGAGTAACGCAGGTTACCAAACAGCAATCATAGGTAAATGGCACTTAAAGAAAGAGCCAGGTGCTTTTGACTATTACCAAGTGTTAGAAGGACAAGGTACCTATTTTGATCCAACTTTTAGAATACAAGGTGAAAATGTATGGCCTAAAAACGAAGTTCAATATAAAGGTTACTCGTCTGATGTAGTTACCGATATATCAATTGATTGGTTAAAAAACAAAAAGAACAACAAACCTTTCTTTTTAATGCATCAATTTAAAGCACCACACGATATGTTTGAATATGCTCCGCGTTATGAAGACTACTTAGCCGCAGAAACAATTCCAGAACCAACAGATTTATATGGTGTAAAAGCAACATTTGGTTCTATCGCCACTCGTGGCGTTAACGACAAATTGATTAAAGATATTGGCACATCGGTTTCTAAAAGACATAACCGTAGAAGCATGGGAATCGATCTAGGTGTAGACCCTTCATTACCTGAAGAAGAATTTACCAGACAAGCTTATCAAAAATACGTAAAAGCCTATTTACGTTGTGTTAAAGGAGTAGACGATAATATTGCGCGCTTATTACAAACATTAAAAGACATAGGCGAGTACGACAACACCATTATAATTTATACTTCGGATCAAGGCATGATGTTAGGCGAACATGACTTTCAAGACAAACGCTGGATGTATGAAGAATCAATCAGAATGCCTTTTATTGTTAAAGATCCACGTATGACAACTCAAGGTCAAAAAAGTGATTTATTAGTGAACAATACAGATTTTGCCCCCTTAATTTTAGATTTAGTTGGAATTAAAGTACCTGAATATATGCACGGCAAAAGTTTTGCACCTGCTTTACAAGGTAAAACACCTGATAACTGGCGTACAGCAAGCTACTACAGATATTGGACACACAGAGCTTACCACGACGTACCTGCACACTTTGGCTTGCGTACTAAAGACTACAAACTTATCTTTTTTTACGGTGCTAACTTTATGACAAAACCTTTCCCTTTTTATGATAAAAAATGGGTAGCAAAAACAGGTCTTCATAACAGTGCTATTAATACGCCAGCAGCATGGGAACTTTACGACTTACGCAAAGACCCGACAGAACAAAACAACGTTTATAGCAATCCTGAATATTCAAAGGTTGTTGACGAACTTAAAATTGAATTAAAGCGCCAACGTAAGTTATATAATGAAACAGATGAACAATATCCTCATCTTCAAAAGATTATTGATAAGCATTGGAACGATTGATAAAAAATAAGTAGCACTAATAAAAACGGCAATTTTATTGCCGTTTTTTTATATCCAATAATTAATTCGCTTATTATAAATTCTATAATTTAAATTTTTAATACTTTGAGAATGAAAATGATTGGAGTAAATTATACGAGTTCAATGAATAAATTAAGCTATTTATACTTAGTGAAATAAATAACAAAATAGTTAAAATTTTTAACTGATAAAAATGATTAATTTATTAAAAGAACTATTATTAAATATAGAAGTATCTACAAACCAATTATTAGCGACACTTATGAAATTTATTATATTAAAAAATTTGGAAGCTTATCTCGTTAAAGAAAGAGTTCCTACTGAATATAAAAGTTTGGCTTTAAGCTGTGAGTCACAACTAGATGAATTAACTACACTCATCATTTTTCCTCATAATAAAAAAGATATTGTAAAAAGTTCTCTAGTTAAAAAAGCGTTAAATAAACTCGGTGAATTAACGAACCCTAGTCTGGTTGTTGTTGGCGGCTGTTTTAGTGCTGAATCAGTTGAAATACTCCATCAACAAAATGCCATTTTTCTCTCTTTATCCGAAATTCATTGGACCGATTCAGGAAGCAGTAAGTTACAAAAACAACATAAATTTTAATTTAATACGCTATAAAGCGCTGTTACTTCCTCTCAGTAGCAGCGCTTTTATACCCGTTATCATTCAAGATGCCGGTTTCAGTGGGAACAAAAAAATTTAGGCACAGATTTCATGTTCCAGACGAAATCTAAGGTCTACATCCGTGTAGGAACCTGACTAAAGTTAATAAGCCCCATAAATTATTTTTAGCTCATCGAAGAAGCGCTTGAGCACTCTGGAATACGCATCTTGATTGGTAACGGGTATAACTAAGACTTATTAAAATGAATAACGCTACGAATGCTTTCTCCTTTGTGCATTAATTCAAACGATTTATTAATATCTTCTAAGCCCATAGTATGCGTAATGAAGTCGCTTAATTTAAACTCTCCAGCTAAATAACGCTCAACGTAATCAGGTAACTCTGAACGACCTTTAACACCACCAAAAGCAGAACCTCTCCATACACGCCCAGTAACTAATTGAAATGGTCGGGTTGAAATTTCTTGTCCTGCGCCTGCTACACCGATAACAACAGATTCTCCCCAACCTTTATGGCAACACTCTAATGCTGATCGCATTAAATTGACGTTACCAACACATTCGAACGAATAATCAACACCGCCATCAGTTAACTCTACAATAATATCTTGAATAGGATTTTCATAATCTTTCGGATT
Organism: Pseudocolwellia agarivorans; assembly: GCF_002000085.1. Classification (GTDB taxonomy): domain Bacteria; phylum Pseudomonadota; class Gammaproteobacteria; order Enterobacterales; family Alteromonadaceae; genus Pseudocolwellia; species Pseudocolwellia agarivorans. The sequence continues at coordinate 76,087 of NZ_MUZU01000010.1, read as the reverse complement.
AATACAATCTGTAGCTCCTAACTTTTTCGCTAATTCAAATTTAGATTCGTTAATATCAATAGCAATAATACGACTTGCTTTAGCCATAGTAGCGCCAATCACCGCAGATAAACCAATACCACCTAAACCAAATATAGCAACCGTTGCTCCCTCTTCTACTTTTGCAGTATTCATTACAGCGCCCATACCCGTAGTAACCCCACAACCAAGTAAACATACCTCCTCTAACGGTGCTTCTTTATTTACTTTTGCTAAAGAAATTTCGGGTAATACGGTATATTCCGAAAAAGTTGAGCAGCCCATATAATGAAAAATAGGTTTGCCATCTTTGTAAAAGCGAGTTGTACCATCAGGCATTAAACCTTGTCCTTGAGTTTCTCTAATTTTTTGGCACAAATTTGTTTTACCTGACAAACAAAATTTACATTCGCCACATTCAGGCGTATAAAGAGGAATAACGTGATCTCCAACTTGTACGCTAGTAACCCCCTCACCTATTTGTTCAACAATACCACCGCCTTCATGCCCTAAAATCACAGGAAAAATACCCTCAGGATCCTCGCCAGATAAAGTAAAAGCATCGGTATGACAAACGCCTGAAGCAATAACTTTAATAAGTACCTCACCTTTACGAGGCAACATCACATCGACCTCTTCAATAGATAGCGGTTGTTTAGGCCCCCAAGCAATAGCTGCTTTTGATTTAATAAATTTATCTGGCATTTTTTGTTCTCAATTTTTAGTTAAAAAGTTTTATTTCACACTGGTAATAATGAACTAACAAACATTGTTTTTTAATGTTCTTATCCAACAGATTATTATAGTTGTTTCCAAAACAATGATAATATACCTATTCGTAAAATCACTTTTACATATAGGTAATAATAATGCAGTGGGAAGGTATCAGCGAGTTTGTCTATGTGGCTGAAAATGAAAGTTTTACTCTTGCTTCAAAAAAAATGGCGATATCTACAGCACAGGTCAGTCGTCAAATAAGCGCATTAGAAAAACGCCTTAATATCAAGTTACTTTACCGGACTACACGTAAAGTATCTTTAACTGAAGAAGGTCGCGTTTTTTATCAACATTGCCGATCAGTATTAGACGGTTTAAATGCTGCTGAGCAAGCCATTACACACTTACAGTCGAAGCCCCAAGGAAAAATAAAGCTCACAGCACCTGTCACCTATGGTGAACAACAAGTATTACCGTTAGTAAACAATTTTATGGAAAAATATAACCATATTAATGTAACAGCCTACCTCAGTAATCAACAGCTTGATCTCGTAGAAGGAGGGTATGATTTGGCCATTAGATTAGGGAAACTTAATGACTCTTCAATGATGGCTAGAAAACTAGGGAAAAGAACAAACTATGTTTGTGCATCCCCCGATTACTTAAATAAATATGGTACGCCCCATGCTTTGTCTGAACTTGCTAAACATAGCTGCTTATTAGGTACGTTAGATTACTGGCACTTTAAAGAGTCGTCTAAAGAAAAAAATATTCGCGTTACTGGTAGACTACGTTATAACAATGGTTTCGGCTTAGTTGACGCTGCATTAAAAGGGTTAGGTATAGTACAACTACCTGATTACTACGTTCAAAACTATATAGAAAACGGAACACTGCTTACCTTACTTGATAATTATCGTGTACCCGATGAAGGTATTTGGGCCATTTACCCACAAAATCGCCATTTATCTCCCAAGATAAGGTTACTTGTAGATTATTTAGCGGAGCAGCTAACGTAATTTTATATAAACAACATCCTCATAGCCCATAAAAATTGATGAAGTAGTTATAAACTTTCCCTTCTTTCAAGCATATTAACAAATAATTATTTTATATATAAATAACCAGAATTATAAGTTAATCTATTCTTTATATTATTCACAGAAGATTTTGTAGGGTGTTTTATGAAAAAATTTTATTTGTCCATTTGTTGTATATCAGCAAGTTTTTTAGTCTCAGCTGAAAAAAAAATAGATCCTAAATTAACTGAACAATGGAGCCCTATCCCTGAAATAATCACTCCATCACCTATCCCTTCAGACGCTATTGTTTTATTTGATGGTAAATCAACCGACAACTTAGAGCATGGCGATGGTAGCAAAGTAAAATGGAACGTAGAAAATGGTGCTCTCACTGTTGAACCGGGTACTAAGGGGATTTTTTCAAAAGAAAAATTTTGTGATATGCAATTACATGTTGAATGGAAGTCTCCCGAAAAAATATTGGGAAAAAAAGGACAACAACTAGGTAACAGTGGGCTATATATACAAGGGCGTTATGAAGTACAAATTTTAGACTCTTATCAAAACCAAACTTATGCTAACGGCCAAGCAGGATCTATATATAAACAATCAGCTCCTTTGGTTAATGCAATGAAACCAACAGGCCAATGGCAAACTTATGACATTATTTACCATGCCCCTAAATTTAATGGAACAGAATTAAAAACTCCGGCAAATATAACCGTATTACATAATGGAATATTGGTACAAGATCACTATATTTTAAAAGGTGGAACTGTATATAGAGGTCAGCCAGAGTATAAAGCTCATGGTTGTGACCGACTATTATTACAAGATCACAACGACAAAGTTAGTTTTAGAAATATTTGGGCACGTAAGCTATAGAATGATTAATAACTATTTTCTAACATGCTTAGTTTTCAATATTTTAAAAAATATATATAAACCGAATTCAGATTAAATAGATTAGCCAGACAATGTGCCATCAGTAAAATCACCTTACTGATGGCCCTTCGTTAAGTTATTAAAACCGATTACACGACAATTTTTATTGTCGGCTTACGCTTAATAAATTCAGCTGGAAATACATCGTTAAGTTGATCAGCCGATAACCCCCACTGCTCACCTAGTACACTGGCTATCCAAGAAAAACTATTAGATGTAGGCATTAAATCTCGCTGTTCAAACAATTGCGATTCACTTAATCCCGGCCAATCACCTAACACTTTACCGCCTTTAACACTTCCACCGGCAATAAACATATTTGAAGCAGTGCCGTGATCCGTACCACCCGTGCCATTTTCTTTTGCTGTACGACCAAATTCTGTGGCAACTATCACTATGGTGTCTTTCCACGTTTCACCTAACCCTTCTTTTAAGCTTTCAAGGCCGTTATCCAGCTCAGTGAGTTGTTTTTTTAAGCGGACATCTTGATTATTATGGGTATCCCATCCTCCAAGTTCGAGCATGGCACAATCAATTGTATTATTGTTTTTTAATAGCTGCGCACACGCCTTAGTTAAATCAATAAACTTTCCTTTACGTTTTTCAGAGACTGCCGAACCCGCCATATCTTGAATATTTAAACCTTCTTTTAACCTTGAAGATAACAACGCATCTTCAGCATATAATTTACCTAATGCCGCATAAACATCATCATCAGCATCTTTCAACGATGACGGATACCAAGTGCTTGTATTATCGCTACCACGTAAGCTAACAGGAGTAGAACGCGATACTGCTAAGGCTTTTTTATTTTTGTGCTTTAACGCTCTAGCTAACCAACCAGAATCTTCATTTATTTTTGTTAAGCCTGACTCTAAAAAATCTTGTCCGTCAAAGTGCGAACGCCTTTTATAACCGGACCCCACAGCAACTACAGGTATAAGTTCTTTATTTTTATACCAAGTGTGTAAATGTTTAAGCGCCGGATTAAAAGCAAAACCATTATCTAATGGCAATAATTTATCTTTAACACTTTTATATAACGAAGGTCTTAATTTAACTAAATCAGCTTCAAATGTAGGAACAATAGTGTGTAACGAATCTAACCCGCCTCTTAGTACTACCCATACAATTTTTTTGGTATTAGCTTGGCTTCCCTTTAGTGCTTTAGCTTTACTGGCAAGAGCTGTCCCTTGAAATAAAACTAAACTTGCGCCTATTGTTTTTATAAAGTGACGACGTTTCATTTTTATCTCCTTTGAAATTCAGGGCTCATTAACAACAAGGTAAAAGCCTGCTGACGGCTTTCAGCTCTTATTACACTGTTATAAGTTAATTCACTGACACTATCGCTTAAAGTATTCATTAATACCTTCTCAGCATTAGGTTTTCTTCTCGCTGCGTACTGTGCAGATAGTTCAATTCTAGACATAATGGCACTCGCGCCATTCCAGTCTTGCTGATAATCACTATATCCGGCTGGAGAACCCGCATTAAAAGGTTTTTGCCCTAACACGGTCAAAGCATTTAAAACTTGTTTAGGTTTAAGGCTTTTTTGACCAACACCACGAAAGGTAGAAACAACAAACTCTCTAGGCGATTTAAACTTAAGAGATGTTTCTGACCACGACTCGTCAGCATTTATCATTTCAATAACAACGTCTTTAATTTTTCCTTTGCTCAATTTCCAACGCTTTACCATTTTTTCAACAAGGCTTTTAGGTGGTTCGTCTGCAATAAAATGACGCGCTAATTTAAAGCATATATGTTCAGCAGTAGCAGGGTGATGCGCCAAAAACTTAAGCATATTTTCACCCTGTTTGATTCCATCGTTTTTAAACATTGTTCCTAATATTTTTCTCGTATTAGGCTCATGCCCTTTGCCAATATAGGTAAAAGCTATACTTTTTTCTTTGGTAAAATTAGCCACACTCCAGCCTGTAATCCCTTTAGCGAGTTCAGTAACGTCTTGTTGAGAATAACCGCCATTTACCCCTAGCGTATGCAGTTCTAATATTTCTCTGGCGAGGTTTTCATTCAAACCTTTACCTTTTTTACCCAACTTAGAAGCGGGACCAAAAGATTTTTCATTATTCAAGTAAATTAACATCGCTGGATGTTTCGTTACAGCTAACAACATCTCTTCAAAAGATCCTAACAAATGTGGAGCAATCGCTTCGCGCTCTAAAGTAGGTGCTAATGCCGTCATAATTTGGCCTTGAGCCGTTACACTAAAATGATTAGAAAAAAAGTCTAACAATCTCCAGTTCAGACTATTGTTAGATTGAATAGCTTGAATCAAAGTATCGCTAGATAAGCTTTGATATACGTTTCGAGGATATTTTTGTAGTTTTTTCAGCTTATCTTGATCGGCTTTACTTACAAGGCTTGCGCTTCCATTGGCATTTTTTTTATTTAAACTTTTCTTGAAAAGTCTTAGTTTAGCAAGTTGCTCTGCTATTTCATCAGAGGTAGGTAAATCATCGTCAAAATATACAGCAGGCGTTGCATTTAATTGATTAATTAACCACGCTTTGGGGGCCTTCTTTGCTTGTTTATGCTCATTTGGTTTAGCTCCTAAACCAAAACGATTAGTCGCAATAACCGCTTGAATAGACATATTACTTACCTCAAATAAAACTATTAACTTACAGTAATAGCAAGCATCAACTTATGCTAATTGTTTTACGTATCTTTACATCAAATACTAAAAAACGCTGATGCGATAATAGCGGCTTATATACCCGTAACCATTCATGATGCAGGTTTCAATGGGAACTAAAAACAATTTAGGCACAGATTTCATGTTCCAAACAAAATCTAAGGTCTACATCCATGTAGGAACCTGACTAAAGTTAATAACGAAGTATAAATTATGTGATAAACTAGCGCTTTTATTACACCGCCTTTTATAGAGAAAATTCAATGTCTGACGACTACCCTACTGTTTCTATTTCATCTCAACCAATAGAATTATGTAAATTATTAAAAATAGCCAATATGGTGTCTGGTGGCGGTGAAGCTAAAATAGTGATCAGCGAAGGCTATGTTTATTTAAATGGTGAAGTGGAATTTCAAAAAAGAAAAAAAATATACAATAACGATATTATCGAATTTAATGGTGAGCTAGTACAAGTAGCATGTAATAAGCCCGCAAATACTTCTGAAGATATAAAACAGGCTAAAGCTCAAAAAGCAAAAACAAAAGTAAAAACAGCTCAATCAAGAAGCAGCAATAAAAACACTCAGCAACAGGCTGTTAAGCAGGAAACGCCAATGCCATCAACACCAGCGAAAAGACGTCCTATTTCATTTTAATTCAGCTTTAGCTATTTATGTAAATAAGTAAAATATTAACTTTCGGGATATTATTTAAGTAATACCTCATGTCCTAAATTACGACTAGACACGAGGTTAGAGTTAATAATAGAACAAAATGACTTGGTATTAACTCCCTACTTTTACTTAAAATACCTAAGTAGTCATTACCGATTAAAGTGTTTATCTACCGCAGAAAAATACTCATCAGCTAAACCTAAATACTCTGGTCCAAAAGCTTTTAATCCTTTTTCAGTTAAAAACTCTTTAGGTGCGGGTAAGATAATAACAGCGACATTCATACCAACAAGGTGATTAGGGTTGGTGATAGGTTCACCTTTATCGAGATCAATACAGCATATAAGATCAGGAATAGTAACATCAATTACACCACTTTTACGGGCGAGCATGTTTTCATTTTTAACGTCAATCGAATAAATATCACCGTCAAAGTTATTTACACCTTTTATCTCAATATAACCAAGCGTAAACCCATCTTTTGTCTCAAAGTTAAAACTTTGGGTTTTTCCTCTAAAGGCAACATAGCCATCGCCTTTTTCGGCAATAACTTGAGCAATATCGTCACCATTTTCTTTAGCTAAACGGTAGGCTTTACCTAGCTCTAATGCAGTAGAGATAGTGCCTTGAATTACAGCTCCTCTTAAGTTTTTAGCCTCAGTTGCATGATCAATAGCAGCAATATCATTACGACTTACTTTAGCTAAAGCTCGTACCAAACGCTCTGCACGCATATCGTCTTTCACATTTTCACAAACAAAACATTCACCAAACTCGTTTGCAGCAACAATAGGTGCTGCGGGTAAATTATTTAAGTAATAAGTTGAATGGGTTATTTCAGGCACAGCTCTACCAGCAGGATCAGCATCAATAATATAACCGTTACTCATTGCGGCAACGTAGAATGAAATCGCCGTATTCGCCCCACCTAATTCACAACAAATAGTGCCAAAATATGAATCACCTGTGAATTCTTCTAGCCTACGGAAAGCCGTCATAATAGAAGGCTCCCCACTTTGAGGTAATTCGCTATACTCTAGCTCCTCCTGAGCAGATAATTCAGAAATAGCGCCTAACATGTAAGGTGTACAAATATTTGCATCATCTGGTACATGGTCAAAATCTATAAGTTTAAATTCTTTCCCTGCCTCAAATGCTTTATTTATATAATGAAAACCTTCATCAAGATCTCCTCCTCCGCCAGTTCCTAAAATAGTACAGCCATATAAAATATCGGATAAATCTTCTTTAGTTAAATTTTTAAATTTCATGTATTTACTAACGCCGTTGTCAGAATTTTAGTTGCTAAAAATAATAACCAATATTAAAAAATTAAAGTTTCGAATAGCTCTATCAAATCAAATTTAAATTTTTTCAGACGTTACGATAAAACAATTTAATTTTTAGCTTTTATTACACACTAAACACAGAGTAATACCGTTACTAATCAAGATACCTATTTCAGAGTGCATCTTGAATGGTTACGGGTATAAATATTTATTGTACAGAGGGTTAAAAATGAGAATAGATTCTAATTTCGATAGCGGCAATATTACCGTTATAAGCACAGACTCACACACAAATGTGCGCTTACATCTTCGCAAAGATATTAATGCAGATCATAAACAATGGTTTTATTTTAGGGCATCAAATATCCAAGGATTAGACTGTCAATATTATATAGACAATGCCGATGAAGCTTCATTTCCTGAAGCTTGGGATACTTGTACTATTGTTGCCTCTTCTGATAGAAAAGAATGGCGTCGTATTAACACGCATTACGACGGCAAAACATTATCTTTCAAAGATAAGTCAGACTCTCCTATTACTTATTATGCTTTATTTGCTCCTTATTCATATGAGCGTCATATCGATTTAATAGGAAAATCTTTAGCTCACCCACAATGCTCTTTAGTAAAAACGATTGAAACCGTTAATAAAAACCAAGTGGAAGTATTACAAATTGGTTCATCTTCACCACACAAAAAATCGATATGGATTATTGCTCGTCAACACCCAGCTGAAACAATGAGCGAATGGTTAATGGAAGGTTTTTTACAAGAATTGCTCAAAAAAGACGGACACAGCATACTGTCTAAAGCAACATTGTATATTGTTCCTAACATGAACCCTGACGGAAGTATCGCTGGCAATATACGCACCAATGGAAGTGGTATAGACCTAAATAGATCTTGGAATACTCCTTGCGCTGAAAAAACACCAGAATCTTTTTACGTATTAGACTTAATGAAGAAAACTGGCGTTGATTTATTTTTAGATATACATGGTGATGAAGACCGCCCATTTACCTTTGCTGCAGGCTGTGAAGGCATTCCAAACTTTACTGAAAAGCAAGCGAGCTTAGACAAAAACTTTAGACGTTATTTCAATGAAGAAACAATAGATTTTTCAATTGAGAATGGCTATCCAACAGATGAACCGAATCAAGCATTGTTGGATATTGCTTGTCATCAGATAGGCTATTTATATGGATGTTTATCTCTTACTATCGAATTACCTTTTTTAGATAATAAGTACAACCCTGACCCTAAATGTGGCTGGTCGCCTGAGCGTAGTATCAAAATGGGTACACAACTATTAACCCCTATAGCGCGTATTTTAGAAGAAATATAAATGCTAGGTTAAAATAAATCAGCTTAACTTTATTTTAATTAAGGCTAAGCTGATTTTATAGGTTGTCCCTATAAACTTAATGAACAGGATTGGTATTAAATTTAGGATTAATTTTCATTAATAGATAGTAAACAGGAGCGGTAATTAAGAGTGAATCACATACTTCTATTGTTGTAAGCGTGAAATACCCTTGATTAGTTAACATAGAAACCACAATACCTACTGCCCAAGCGACAAGCGCGACTACATTAACTTTACTCACCGCTGACAATTCTTCTACAACATAACGCTGTTTCTTTCTAATAACAAAGAAATCAATAACATAAATCGCCGCAACAGGTGTAAAGATAGTAGATAAGCCAAAAAGAAAACTAGTAAAGTTATCAAGTAAGTTAAAGGATGCAATAAATGTCCCTAAAATCCCTACAAATATAATAACTTTCCATTCAGGCCACTTTCGCGTAATAGCGTTTAAGCCTAACGCTGAACTATACAAATTAATAACACTGGTAACCCAGCCTGATGTAATCAATAAAACAAAAGCAAAACCGCCTAAACCAAGCGCCAACATAACTTGTAAAACATCATTATTTACCACAGCTAATCCTGCAATAGCTGCAACAATATAAACAAAATTATTAATGAATAAAAAAGGTAAAAATGAAGCGATAAACGTACCTTTTTTAGTGGCTGAGAATCGTGTAAAGTCAGGCATTAACACCACGCTTACAATAAAACTCCCCACAACGGCTGACACTGCCTCCCCAAAAGTAAAATTAGTAGTTTCAGTAGGTATATTAAGCTCATTAGCGCTATACCCCATACTTTGATAAAGCATATATATAACAATAAGAAAAAGCACAGGAACAAGTAAACTCGAAAGTTTTTCTAAAAGTTTAAAGCCTAAAATAGTGGTGAGTGTTATTAATACACCAATAACAATTTCTAATAACCAAATTGTGGCTGTATAGTCACAGGTATCTTGTATAAGTTCTTGTATAACCTTACTAAAAACATCAATATTTACTCCATACCAACCGAGTAGTGACAACACAAAAGCTAAACTTAATATATTGGCACCTACACGACCAAAAACAAACTTCATCATCATGCATGAAGCAAGTCGGTTATACATTCCTACAAGACCGGTTACATAACCTAAAACAGACAGTATGAATCCACCTAATATAAAAGCATATATACTTTGTTCAAGCCCTAACCCCTTCCCTATTTCTAGTCCTGTAATTAACCCAGGAACAGCAAACGCTAATCCGCCGTTTATCATCCCAATACGTACACCACCAATAGTTTTATCTTCTGGTACGGGGCTAGTGGCGTAGTCTTCTAAAATATCATTTGTACATGTTTTTTTATCGTTCATAAAGTAGACACCTATTAAAAAAATCAGCCTCCTAATACTAAAATAATACTAAAAGGCTGATAAAAGCTTAGCACCTTAAGCTGGGCTAAACATGTCTAACTTAAAAACTATATATGGCTTCTAACCCGAAACTACGTGGTCTGTTAGGTTGACGAGCTAAATCGGTAACACCATCACCAAAAATAAAGATATCTTCTATCCCCCTTTCATCAGTTAAATTTTTCACATAAAACTGAATGGTTATTTCTTCTGATTTTATTCCGATACCTGCATTTACAAAGGTATATTGCGACGATTTAATTTCGGGTAATTCAAGATTAAATGACTTAGGTCCCGTTATTTGAATATCAGCACGCGAAATAAGCGACCACGTTTCGTTTAGTTCAAAAAAGTGATTAATAGAAGCGGAATAATTATAGTCAGCGACCCAAAACTGTGATTCTCCCTCTAAGTTAGGGCGTCTTTTAAATTCAGTAATTTCTGAATCAATTAAACCAGCACTTAAACGTAAGTCTAAGTTTTCGGTGATCGCTACTCCAACTTCTAACTCAAGCCCCTTAGTTTCAACTTCATCAATTCCTAAATTCTCTAAAGTAAAGGTTTCAACATTAAATTGTGTAATTTGTGCATTATCTTGTTCTATCGAAAAAATAGCGCCATTAATGGTAACGGTATTATCAAATAATGTTGATTTAAAGCCTGCTTCGTAGCTGTCTGAAACTTCTTTATCAAAAGTTCTAACAATACCTTCAGCAGGTTCATTAAAACCACCACTTCTAAAACCTTTTGAATAGCCAGTGTAGATAAGTACATCTTCTTGTATTTGATAAGCAATAGTCACTTTGGGCTGTAATTGGCTGAAATCTTTCTTGGCAAAGGTATCATTAGCAAAATTAGGATCAAACGACTCTCTTGAGTCGTGGTCGTAACGTAAAGCCCCCGTAATTTCTAGCTTTTCGGTTATATCGTAGTTCACTTGCCCTGCCACAGCCCAAGCTTCACTACTATTAATATCTGCTATGACAAAATTAATTTGATCATTTGAAAAGTCGGCACGGGTTTCACGCTCTCCGCCATTAAAATCATCAAAAAAGTTAATAGTATTATCACGCTCTTTATCTTGATAAAAAGCAGATACTGCCCAACGTAATGGCTGATCGCCTTGAGAAGTAAATCGTGTTTCAACCGTTAACGATTCAACATCGAATAAGCCTTCTGTACCAAGCGGAGCTCTAAACGATATGCCATCATCAATAACTGTTGGATCAGCAGAATAGTCGCCATCATAAAAATGTTCGTTTTCAGATTTGCTATACGAGGTAATAAAATCAAGTGTACCTAAGTCATATTCTTGCGTTAATTTAGCACTTAACTCGTACACATCTCTTTCGTCTTTGTTTTTAATATTATTAGAGGTATTAATTGAAAAGTCTTCGATCGTATCGGCCGATACGTTCTGATAATAAGCAAAACCTGCTGTACTTGTAGTATACCTAGCTTTTAAGTTTAAACTTGTGTCGTTAAAGAGCTCAAATTGAAGCTGACCAAAAATAGAGTCTTCTTCTGAGTAATCAGCTTCCTCACCTAAAAAGTCATCATCAATTAATCCATCGGTACTTTTTGTATAACCACCTACACGAAAATAAGCCGTATCTTTTTCATTAAGTGAACCTGATAAAACACCACTAATATTATAAGTATTGCCATTACCATAAGAGGCTTTAACTGAACCTTCTAAATCTTCAATCGGTTGTTTGGTAGTAACAATAACCGCGCCACCTACTGCACCACGGCCATATAAAGCTCCTTGAGCACCACGCATAACTTCAATACGTTCAATATCAACTAAGTCTTGGTTTATAAATTCAAGATCAGGTGCGGTAACGCCATCAACAACAAAAGCTAATGGTGGATCGCCCACTTGTGGTGTAATTAATCCCCTAATAGTAATTCGCGCTAAGCCAGGCCTAAAGTTATCAAGAGCACTCAGGTTGGGCGTCATGTTAGCAACATCTCGAAAATTAGTAATACGAGAACCTTCAATCATGTCTGAAGTAAATGCTGTTACAGAATCAGGAACATTCTGAATAGTTTCAATACGGCCACGGGCAGAAATAGTTATTTTCTCAATTGAAGCTTCTTTTTCCTTTATTGCTTCATCTTCAACCGCTTGAACCGATGAAAATAATGATAAACTAATTGCACATGAAACAAGTGATTTACAAAATACTTTACTTATCGTTTTAGATTTACTCATAGTGAAGCCTTAATGCTTTGTATTTATTATTAGGTAATTAAGTGTTAATAGCCACTTAAACTCTAGGGTTAAATTAATTATGAGTGTTTATAAAAAAATATTATTTTGTAATAGTATATTCTGAGACTACATTTATTTTGATTTAGCTATTATCAACAATAAATCTTTAGGTTACATAAAGAGATAATAAGTTAATATGATTAGAGCATTAAACAATGAGAGCACTTAATACATGAAAAAAGTGATTAAAATAGACAGTTATAATAGAAAAATACTCGCTTGTTTACACTTACAAGCTGATTTAACAAATATTGAATTGGCTGAAAAAGTAAACCTATCACCAAGCGCTTGTTTTCAAAGGGTTAAATCTTTAAAAGAAGCTGGCTATTTTAGGTCTTTTCATGCTGACGTAAACCTAGACCAACTTTGCGAACACGTATTTTCTTATATCGAATTTACCTTAAACGATAACAGCGCTCCTACCCGAAGAAAATTCGCCAATGCGTTACAAGACATACCTGAAATTATGGATTGCTTACAATTAAGTGGTGACGTAGATTATATTTCATTAAGCTGTTTTTCTAATATTAATAAGCTTAACGACTTTTGTAATAAATTAAGCGACGATGAAACCTTATCAATAAAACGCATTAACACTAGAATAGTCTTAGATCGAGCTAAATGGTTTTTAGGTTACCCTTTAGCTCAATTAAAATGGTTAGACGACTCTTCTTTTGAAGAAAGCTAGTTTTTCGACATAAAATTGATCAGCAATGCCGATATTTTTGTTGCTACTGAAAGTGTTATCTCTCTAGCGTTTTCATTATGGCTAGTGCTATTGGTAAATGGCGCTATTTCCATCATATCTGCTCCGGTAATATTAAAGCGTTCACCCAATGCAGTTATTATTTGTAAAGCTTCATTTGGGTAAAGCCCATCAGGCTCAGGTGTTCCTGTTGCTGAAGCAAACTCAGCATCAATAGCATCTATGTCAAAACTCACATATAGCTCTTCTATATTCTGCTCTGTAAGCTGTTTAATAATATTTTCAACAATAGGGTTAACGCCAAGCGCTCTAACTTCCGCCGCCCAATGCTGTTTCACACCAAAAGTATTTTCCCAATGTGATTTAGGCTTACCACTAGAACGAATGCCTATTTGAATTAAACAATCAGGGCTTGGTAAGTCATCTAATATATGTGTACACCACGACCCAAAACATAAGTCGATACCTAAACGCTCAGTAAGCAAGTCGGTATGCGCATCAAAATGAATAACTGCGGCTTTTATTCCTTGTTTTTTCTTACCCTGTAAATAAGCTTTAACTAAAGGATAACTTACTGAATGATCACCACCTATGCCAAAAACACCTTTTTTTGGAAACTCACTATAAAAGTCATGCAACACATCTTCTGTAATACTTAATGGCGACACGGGATATAATTTATCACTACTGCCATAAAGTGCTTTTCGACAATTTGAAATAGTCGCTTCATTTAAATACTTATCATGCAGCAAATGCGGTATAACTCTAATATCACCTAAATCATAACTATTTAGTTCTGGGTGTTGCTCTAATAAAAATGAACGTAAAAACAACGGTCCCCAATTAGCTCCTCTTAAAATACCGCCACCACAGTCTGATGCAATACCTAAAATAACAGCGTTTGAAGCGTTTGGAAGTAAAGGTAAAGCATTGAGCCAATGTTTATCTATATTGATTGTTGTACCAAAAATACGTTGATGAAGCTGTTCTTTACGCTCTTTCGCAGTATTAACGGTGAACACACCATTACCTGGTGGACATAAACAATGAGAGAGTTTTTCGAATAAATGGGTGGAAATTGGATTCATAAATTACCTCTAACTGATGTAGTAAGGAGATATTTTATGGGAATACTAAAAAATTAAATTTTGAAAATGGGAAGATTTCAAAAAAATACGATGGTAATAAGCTCTTCTACCAACTAGTTGAGCTTTAATATTAATTCTAACGATTAATTATTAGCGTTAATATTAAAGCCTTATTCTAGTTAACCTCAACTCGGGTTAATGAATGTTAGATAATGAATTAAAATTATTATTTATCAAAACCTTAACCTGCATCGTTGTTTTCCTAAGTTATATTAGTCTCTCAACATTGATATTTTTGTGTATAACAAGGCGAATTTTTCTATCTAATAGCTAGCTATTAGTAATAAATTCAACGAAGTTAGGCATAAAAATAGCTTGTTGAGTAACTTTGCTTATCCCGAGCTGAGGTTAGTTAAGTAAGTTATAACTTCTTTTGCCAAAAAACGGCTTGACCCATTTTAGGATCTAACTCGTAACCTGCAAAACCTTGTTTAGCGTAAGCAGACTTGGCAACCGTATTTCCTTCTAATACTTCAAGCGTTAACTTACAGCAGCCCATTTCTTTTGCTATTTGTTCAACCTTATTAAACATCAGCTGCGTTAAGCCCTGTCTTCTATACGCTTTTAATACCGCTACATCATGAAAGTTAACTAAAGGTTTCGCATTAAAGGTAGAAAAGCCCACAACACAATTAGCAATAGCGGCAGGTTTATCATCAACATAAACCAACACCGAAAACACATTATTTTGTTGTTTTAAATTTTCAATTAAATGTTGTTGTGTATACTCACAAAGCGGTTCACCGCCGCCCATAGGATCCATCGCATATGCATTTAATAAGAGTAAAACATCTTTCGCGTGTTGTTCATTGTGGTAATCGGCTTTTATTACTTCTACAGTCATCGCTATTCCTTAAGTTAACCCTTTAATTTTTTTAAACAATGTACCTCAATATATTCAACAATATAACCCTGTAAAACAGCATTATTGAGGAAAAACATCAATAATGTTTATTTATCGCTTTTGCCAACCAAAGTGCCCTGTTAGAATACCGCATTACGAAATTAACACGTCTATTTAACGGAAAATTTTCTCAATGCGTACTAGCCAATATTTACTTTCAACACTGAAAGAAACCCCAGCCAACGCTGAAGTTATCAGTCATCAATTAATGTTACGTGCAGGTTTAGTACGTAATTTAGCGTCAGGTTTATATACTTGGTTACCCACGGGCTTAAAAGTTTTAAGAAAAGTGGAAAACATAGTACGTGAAGAAATGGAACGAGCAGGCGCTTTAGAAGTATTAATGCCAATGGTTCAACCTGCCGATTTATGGGAAGAGTCTGGTCGTTGGGACGACTACGGCCCTGAATTATTACGTTTAAACGATCGTCATAATCGCCCATTTGTTTTAGGCCCAACACATGAAGAAGTTATTACTAAGTTAGTTGCTAACGAAATTAGTAGCTACAAACAGTTACCTTTAAACGTGTACCAAGTGCAATCAAAATTCCGCGACGAAATTCGCCCTCGCTTTGGTATTATGCGTGGTCGTGAATTTTTAATGAAAGACGCATACTCTTTTCATTTAACTAACGAATGTTTAGAAAAAACCTATAAAGTAATGTTTGATGCTTATTGCAGAATATTCGATCGTTTAGGTTTAGATTACCGCCCAGTAATTGCTGACACAGGTTCAATCGGCGGTGAAGCTTCACATGAGTTTCATGTATTAGCTGATTCAGGCGAAGACGATATCGCATTTAGTGATGTTAGCGACTTTGCAGCAAACATAGAAAAAGCCGAAGCATTAGCACCAACAGGCGATCGTCCAGCAGCGACACAAGACTTAACTGAAGTTTCTACACCTAATGTTAAATCAATTGAAGACCTTGCTGACTTTTTAAAAGTTGACGTAAAAACTACCGCTAAAACGTTACTTGTTTTAGGTGAAGAAGTTAAAGGCCAAGCAACCCCAGTTATCGCCCTTGTATTACGTGGCGACCATCAGTTAAACGAAATTAAAGCAGAGCATTTACCTTTAGTTGCCTCACCACTGACTTTTGCTTCAGACGAACAAATAGAAGCCGCAGCGGGTTGTAATGCCGGTTCTATTGGCCCTGTAGGCTTAAATATACCTGTAATTGTTGACCGTAGTGCAGCCCACTTAGCAGACTTTGTTTGTGGTGCTAACAAAAACGATGTTCACTTTACGGGTGCTAACTGGGATCGCGACTGTACTGAATACACAGTAGAAGACATTCGTAACGTAGTTGAAGGTGACCCAAGCCCATGTGGCCAAGGTAACATCGTAATTAAACGTGGTATTGAAGTAGGTCATATCTTCCAATTAGGTCAAAAATACGCACAAGCAATGAACTGTGGCGTACTCACTGAAGAAGGTAAAAACCAAATACTTACCATGGGTTGTTACGGTATTGGTGTTTCACGTATTGTTGCTGCTGCTATTGAACAAAACCACGACAAATACGGTATTAAATGGCCAACGGCTATCGCACCATACCAAGTAGCGATTGTTCCAATGAACATGGCTAAATCAGCACGTGTTAAAGAAACCGCAGAAGCACTATACGAAAAATTACAACAAGCTGGCATTGAAGTAATTTTTGATGACAGAAAAGAAAGACCGGGCGTAATGTTTGCCGACCATGAATTAATTGGCACACCGTTACTACTAGTTATTGGTGAACGTAACTTAGACAACCAAGAACTTGAAGTTAAAAACAGAATCACTGGCGAAAAAACCATGATCAAAATTGACGATGTTATGTCTTTATTTGCGTAAGCTAAAATAGCACAAACTAAAAGCCGTTTTCATAATGAAAACGGCTTTTTTAATGGCTAATATTTTAATCGATAGTTGAATGAACCTGAGGAATATATCCGTATGCAAGTACATTAGTATTATCGTTTATATTCGCTCCTAGCCAACATTACTTAAACTCAGTTATGAATCCAAAACTATAAGAAAATACAATAAATTACATCTAGCTTAACCAGTCAATTTTATTTAGTGATGCCATAAATTATTGGTTATATAGGCGGCTTTGCCAACAAGCCTGCCGTTAACATTCCGAGTTTATAAGTAGGTTTTTCACAATGTATTTTATAATGAATGTTACTGAGAAGTTTTAGTGATAAACCAAAAAAACTCAAATATAAACTTAACCAATTAATATTGATCGTTATTTTTTCATGTTTAACTTTGGATATTACTGAGACTTTTCAGTAATATCCAAGCTGTAGTGATAATTAAAATTTTATGATTCCTAAACCTATGAAAATATGGGATATTAATTAAATAAACATTGTGGGGCTCACATTACTGAAAAGTCTCCATAATAAGCTTTTAGGCTTCAAGGAGGATGCAGTGGCATCAACAAAAAATGTAGAACTCAATAAGTCACAAAATGTAGAGCTAGAGCTTCCGTGCATAAAGTGTTCAGGAAAAACAACTCATAAAGTACTAGTCTCGGTGGATGTTCGAGGTGAAGAAACAAAGGGTGACTGGTCACTCCAATGGTGTGATGACTACCAAATCGTTGAGTGTGGAGGGTGTAAAAGTAAATCATTTAGAAATGTAAGTTCTAACTCAGAGGATTACTACCCAATATCTGACACTGAATATGAATATGCTGAGTTGGAGCTATTATACCCATCACGTATAGAAGGTCGTAAAACTCTACAAAATGAAGAACACTATTTACCGGTTACAGTTCGTGGCATATACAAAGAAACTATTGGTGCATTAAATAACAATTCACCTGTTTTAGCTGGCATCGGGCTTCGGCATTAATAGAGACTATTTGCAAAGAAAAGAATGCTGAAGGTAGGGATTTATACAAAAAAATTGAAGATTTAGTAGTTAAACAAATACTAACTCCTGCTGGCTCATCAATACTTCATAAAATACGAACTCTAGGCAATGATGCGACTCACGAAGTAAAACCTCATAGTGAAAAGCAGCTAGGTTTGGCAATGGATGTTGTAGAGCATGTGTTAAACGATGTTTATATTATTCCAACAAAAGTTGAAGCGGAGTTTGGTGTATAGAAGCTTAATAAGGGTTTCAAGTCAGACAAATTACAGTTGGCTTTTTTTGGTCGAAACTAGGATACTACAAACCATCAGAATGGTTCTATTAATTAAGCCAAGTGGTGCAATTGGATTTGAATCGAGCAAGGAAAGTTATGAGTTCGCCGAATATATTCTCATTCGCTACAAGTGAATTATCTCAAGATGCTTTTATTTGTTGGTTTTTATCTTGGGCTAAGGAAGAGCATGCATCAAAAGATTTAAGCCTTCATAATTGCGCTAAAGAATTTATATCAATTATTTTTGAAAAGCACTCATTAGATATGGCTGACATTTTTAGTGTAGAAATAACTAAACAAGATCAAAATATAGATGTTTTATGTGTAATTAATAATAAGTTCGCAATTATTATCGAAGATAAAACGGGTACCAAGCATCATTCAGGGCAGTTAAAAAAATATCTTGATGAAATTTTAAATAGAAATTACGCCCCCGAAAATATACTTCCTATTTATTATAAAACTCAAGACCAAAGCTGTTACTCTAAAGTTTTAGAGAATGGGTATAAGCCTTTTCTCCGTAATGAAATGATATCTATTTTAGAAATGTACGGTGGTACGAATCAAATATTAATTGATTATAGGGACCATTTGTTACAAATAACTGAGCAAGTTGATAGTTTTATGTACCTCCCTATCGAAGATTGGACCTGGTATAGTTGGATTGGATTCTACCTTTGTTTACAAGAGGAATTAAAAGCAGGTGATTGGGATTATGTTGCAAATCCTAGAGGTGGTTTTTTGGGGTTTTGGTGGCATTGGGACGGTGATGATGAATGTGAGCAATACCTTCAATTAGAAGAAAATAAACTCTGTTTTAAAATTAGAGTGAGTGATGACTCTGATAAAGGAGAGCTCCGCTCACACTGGCATTCTTTAATCCAAAAAAAATCATCAGATATTAATAATCTAAGCATTATAAAACCACCTAGATTTGGAAGTGGTAAATACATGACTGTATGTATAAATCAAGAAGATTATAGAGTTACTAAATCAGATAGCAGAATAGACATACTTAAAACTATTGAATTATTAAAGTCAGCGGAATCACTACTAACATCGGTGCAAACCGTTGCATAACAATCTGTTTAAAAAAAGAAAAAAAGCTAGCCGCTGCTCGTGTTTCGCTATTTTCGTCCAACAATTTCAGCCCCTTATTTGGGTGTTAGCTTTCAGGAGGTATATTTGAAAACCGAAGTATTTGAAATAGCTCAAGCTGTTTTATTATCTATTGGTGGTGGCTCTTTAATTATAGCTGTTTTCTCGACTTGGCTAGGTAAAGTTTGGGCTAATCGGATTTTAGAAACTGATAGGAACAAATATGCACAAGAAATGGAGTCAATTAGGCAATCTAATAAAAGTATTACGGATGCACTAAGTACAGCATCTTCTGGACATTCTGAGTCAGTTAAAATTTTTAGTGAATTACGTTGTAATGCGGTATCACATTTATGGGACGAATTCTTAAAAATTAAAAAATTGGCTCCTTTGTCCGTATCTTTCGCAGACTTATGCCCTGACGGTAAAAACCATACTGAGCACGCAAGAGAACAAATGAAGGCAGACTTTCCTCTTGAGAAACAAAAGGATCTCATGCAACTCACTTCTGAAAATTTATCACCATATCTAGATGATCGGCATTTAGGTTTACTTTATTTATATAGAAAGGTTATCTTTAGAATTCATTATTATTATGAAGATATACTATCAGGGAAGCATCAAAATATAGGTGCTTGGCGATATGATGAATTACTTATTTCGCATTTTAAATTGGTTTTTGATGAAAATAACTTATTAAAAATGCAAAAAGAAAAATGGTCAGTTAGTTTATGTTTAACCTTTATAGAAAAACATTTAATAAGTGAGCTACGAAATGCTGTTACTGGTGAGTTCAATAGTAAAATAATATTAGAGCAAGCAATGAAAAATATAGAACTTGTTAGTAAAGTAACTATGCAAGAAAATCAACGAGGACAATGAAGTTCCCCCGTTTTAGTGGACACCTCCTCGTAACACTGGGGAGGCTACAATGCCCAAATATCCACAACCTAAAAAGACATGGTTTTATCCTGTCGATTTCAAAATCAAAGCAGTACAACTAAGCTTAAGAGACGACGTTTCATCAAAGGATGTTGATCAAGCACTTATCCCCCCGATAAAATGGACACCAAAATCTTACTAAAGATGAGGTGTCTTACGCCAAAGTCCAATAATTCAAGGTAAACTTGGAAGTATTCAACAGATAAACGTAAAAAGATAACGTTTGAAATAACCTGCTTCCGTCCGCAATGAGCTTAAACCTGACTTAAAACAGTAATTTCTTAAATACCAATGTCCTCTTTAGATCACAGTAGACATGAATATTGAGAAAGATATATAACTTTTTGTCGGCTCAACTATCTTTAATCCAGAAAATGCGACCTTCAATTTTCTACAAAAAAACACCTTCCCCCTCAATATTCAACCCATATAAGTTTTTAGCTAATAGAAGTAAGTGCTATTTATTAGCTATTTCAAATATTAATCACTAGAGCTAAGTTGCGGCCCTAGCTGTATTTTAGGACTAGCTTCAAGTAAACTATCGCGTTTTTAAGATACTGTTTTTACCTATATTTTAGTGTAACGGTTTTAACTTTTAACACGTAAACGGATGATTAATGCAAACTCTTTCTCAATTACAGTCGGGCGATTTAAAAGGGGTTAAACGTTTAGCGCTTGCTGAAAACTTAACAAGGTTCCCGTTAGAAATACTGTCGTTAGCCGACAGTTTAGAAGTTTTAGATTTGTCTAATAATCAGTTAACGTCTTTACCGAAAGAGTTGGCGCAGTTAACGCAACTTAAAATTATTTTTGCGTCTAACAACCTTTTTGAAACGCTGCCTGAGGTATTGGGGCAATGCGAAAACTTAGAAATGGTGGGCTTTAAGTCTAATCAAATAAAACACGTACCTGAAAACGCGTTACCACCTAAATTACGTTGGTTAATTTTAACGGATAATTGTATTGAGGTTTTACCTGATTCGTTAGGCGAGCGTCCACGCTTACAAAAACTAGCGTTAGCAGGCAATAAGTTAACTCGTTTGCCGTTAACAATGGCTAAGTTAAGTAACCTTGAATTGGTGCGTATTTCAGCGAATCAATTAACCGAGTGCCCTACTCAGTTATTACATTTGCCTAAGCTGGCTTGGTTTGCTTTTGCGGGTAATCCTTTTAGTTATTCAGAGCTTAAAATAGATTCAGTGCCTTTGTTACCGGCTTCAAGTTTTACTTTGCAACAGGTTCTTGGGCAAGGAGCTTCGGGGGTTATTTCAAAGGCTGTTTGGAATAAAAAGCAGTCTGAATTTCCTGATGATATTGCGGTTAAGGTTTTTAAAGGTGAAGTAACAAGCGATGGTTATCCACAAGACGAGCTACAAGCATGTTTAAAAACAGGTAACCATCCCAATTTAGTACGCAGTTTAGCGCAAGTAAATGAAGCGGGTTATTTAGCTTTGATCATGAATTTAATCCCTGAAAATTATCGCAACTTAGGCTTACCACCGTGTTTTAAAAGCTGTACCCGAGATACGTTTGCAGAAGGGTTTAGTCTGAGTGTTGAGCAAGTTGATAAAATAGTTACGCAAATGAAAGCGGTGTTTGAGCATTTGCACGCGAATCAAGTTTGTCATGGCGATTTATATGCTCATAACACCTTGTTTGATGAAGAGGCGAATATTATTTTTGGTGATTTTGGTGCGGCGTCTATGTATCACATGCTTAGTGATGAGCAGCAAGGGTTAATTAAAACAATTGAAGCACGCGCTCTACAGTACTTTATTGACGATTTATTTAGTGTATGTAACAAGTAAAGTTAACAACAACACTTACAAGTGCTAAAACATTTTAAATGAAATAGCCTATTGAAAAACAAAAGATTGTTTCTTCGTGTTACTTTGATACTATTTAGCTATTAGCTCTGGAAAAAGTACAAGGAACCAATGGCCTATTTTAGCAGTAATGAGCCACGCCAACTCTTTGAGTTGCAGCCAGGGAAGACGTTAGATCTTCAAATTAATCATCCAGTACCTCTTCGCCTCAAGTTAACACTTGTAGGCTATGAAACAGGTAAATATATATTACTCAAGTACCCTAGAGTTGCGCGTGCTTCAGATTATAAAGATGTGCTGATTGAAGGTAACATGATGATTGTGCGTTACCTTATGGAAGGTAATAAAGGAGAATGTTTCGCGTTTCGTTCTTCTATTAAACATGTGGCTTTGCACCCTGAAAAATTACTTTATCTTGAATACCCCAAAAAAATAGAAAATCGTCAGTTAAGAACACAACAAAGAACCAGTATTCATATACCCGCAACGATTATGTTAGAAGGTAAAGACAATGAAGATGGCGGTAAAATCAATGGTGTTATTAGCGATATTTCTCTTAAAGGTTGTGGATTTGCTTTTAAAAGTAAAAGCGATAAAACCAATGTAAATAAAATTAATGTTTTTGTTTGTATACAAAGCCCGATTGATGGTGAGGTTAGAGTACCCGCTAAAGTATGTAATAGCAGAAACGTAGATGGTTCAGTCAATGTAGGGATACAGTTTTTAGATACTGACAACAAAATACCTAAATTACTTGAGCAATTATTTATTGAGCCGAGTAATAGTTAATTCGACTTAAAGTTACTCCTTAATATGAAAAAATTAATTTACCTAATTTTAACTACCTTTTATTCATACTCGACTATAGCTAGCGAAATACCTAAGAATTATTTATCAAAGTTATACCATGAAAGTATTACAAACTTATCAATTAAAGAAGAAAAATGTTCAGGTAAAAAAAGAGTATTAAGTCCAAAAATTTTTGATGGTTTAACTATATCTTTAGAGCAGATGAACACAATATTAAAGTATAAAAACGCTAGCGCTTTTATTACATGTGTAAATCCTGAATTATTACAATTTTATAGAGCATCTACGTTATTAAATATATCATATCCAGATCCTCAGCTAAGAAATGGTGATGAGTTAATTTCCTTTCATGATTTAAGAAAACTAAAATTGGAATTAGAGTTCAATAACATAGATGTACTCTTACGAAATAGAATAAATAAGTTAGAGGAATTAAATAAACCCTTTAATTTAATAAGTAGTTTTGAGGCTATCAGCAATAACTAGCTAACTAAAAAATTCACAATAAAAAGCCCGAACGCTGTTAAACGCTCGGGCTTTTTTGTGTTACTCAACTACATAATGTATACCCGTTACTGATCAATATGCGTATTTCATAGCATCTTGAATGGTTACGGACATAAACCTTATTTAACTTCGTTTAATTCAAAAATTAATGTAGTTTGCGGGAAGCTAATAGGTAATTGCATACCAAATTGCATTAGCGCTTCACCTGTAAATACTTGTCCATCAACTTTACTAAGTACCGACGTTGAAAATTCTTTGTGCTTAGTTGGCCAAATAAAATCAAGTTGATATTTTTTAGTGGCATCTAAACCATTGAATCGGTATTTTTTAGGTGCTGTACGTTTAGTTTCGTTCACACTGTTGTAAGAAAATAACGCTTGTGTCTGGTCGTCATTCACAATACCAAAATCAACGGAGTCACCATCAGAATTAGCACGTATTACGCGGCCATTATGAATAAGCGCACGATGTTTTTTATGTAAGGCAATAACATGTGTTAGTTGTTCACGTTCATGATCGGTTAATTCACGAGGGTCCATTTCAATACCCATATGACCAAAAAATGCAACGCCAGCACGCATTTCAATACTTACGTGCTTACCAGTAATATGACAATCGCGAGGTCCAACGTGCGATCCCATAACATCTGACGGGAAGAAGTAAGAACAACCACGTTGAATGTCTAGTCGATCTAACGCGTCGTTAGAATCAGACGTCCATACACGATCGGTATGTTGCAGCACGCCATAGTCAACACGCGAACCACCTGATGCACAGCTTTCAATTTCAACATGCGGGTTTGCAGCTTTTAAACGTTCAATTAACTTATATAGTTCGAGTGTTTGTTGGTGAATAACAGGTTTACCATTATGTCCGCCAGCATGGTTAATATCGCGGTTCATGTCCCATTTGATGTAAACAATTTTAGGATATTCAACTAAAATGTCGTTAATGGCGTTATACAGATATTCTACAACTTCACTACGTGTTAAATCTAAAACCAATTGGTTTCTGAAGCTAAGCTGTTCGTTACCTTCTGTTTGTATTACCCAATCTGGATGCGCACGATATAAGTCGCTGTCTGGGTTGACCATTTCAGGTTCAAACCAAAGACCAAATTCCATTCCACATTGATTAACATGATCAATTAATGGCGATAACCCATTAGGATAAATGTCTTTATCCACCACCCAATCACCTAAACCTGCGGCATCACCACGGCGACCTTTAAACCAACCATCGTCAAGTACAAAACGCTCGGCTCCTACTTTGCTAGCATGTTCAGCAAGTTCTTTAAGGGTATCCACGTCGTGATCAAAATAAATACCTTCCCATGTGTTGTAATGCACTGGGCGAGGTTTATTTCTTACTTTTTCTTTCAATAATTGTGTACGTACATATTGATGGAAGTTATGAGATAAGCCATTAAAACCATTTTCAGAATATGAGGTATATAGCACTGGGCTTTTATACGATTCGTTCGCGGCAAGTTCTACTTCGCCCGGTAATAAAAGCTCACCCAGTTGCACATAGCTACGCCCTTCTGGCAATAATTCAGCACGTAGTTTGTTGTTACCGCTCCAACCTAAATGAAAGCCGTAACATTCACCATTGTTTTCATGAGTAAATTCGTTATGCATAAGAAAGCCAGGAAAGTTATCGTGGCTTGTTTTACCTTTACGGTTTTCACGTACAAAACTACCTAAAAACAAATCGATAGTTGTGCGTTGAAATTCGTACGACCAACGACCACCAAACGACATTATTTTGTTCATAACGTCTGGCATAGGTATAGTCGGCGCAGCACACCAGTTAACATTTAATACTTTATCGCCTAGGTTAACTAATTCTGTGGTTAACGCTAACACGTTTGAATGTGAATCAATTTTTATGGTGTGAATAGATTTTATCTGTCTGATTTCATCTACTGATTCAAAAATAACTTCGTTGTCATTATTTTGAATAACATTTGTTGTTTTACCGCCCATAGACCAAGCGATATCGCTATTGGTTATTTCAATACCTGGTGCGCCTGTAAACCCTTGCCCTAATAATGGCGACAAAGAAATAGGAGCTTCTACTACAACA
Organism: Pseudocolwellia agarivorans; assembly: GCF_002000085.1. Lineage (GTDB taxonomy): Bacteria > Pseudomonadota > Gammaproteobacteria > Enterobacterales > Alteromonadaceae > Pseudocolwellia > Pseudocolwellia agarivorans. The sequence goes on along the minus strand of NZ_MUZU01000010.1, from coordinate 50,536 downwards.
GCACATTTAACTTCTTGGCGTGTTGATAAAAGACTTATCATTCGGCCTGTGGTGTCGTGGTTTAGCTTTTTTCCCCAGTAAGCTATTGCTGGAGTTTGATTACTACAATCAATTAATAAAGTAGAAGAGTCACTGTGTAATTGAACGAATTCAGGTACTTGCTTCATTAGATTTATCCTATATATATTCTAGGTGGGCCGCTTGCAGGTATTGCAATACAACAACATTCACTTAGAAGGTGCTTTTGATAAAAATGATTATATGAATAAATTTCACTATACACAAACATTAAAGATTCGAAAAAGAACAAAACAGCCATAAAAATTAATAAGACTTCTTTTTAATCTCAGGTTACACTAGCTACAACAGGCTAAATAATTAACTTTAGAACAAAAACGAATATTTTCGAAAACGAACGTTTTATCTTAATAAAGTACATATAAATATTTTAGCTATACTTAAAAACTAAAACTTATAGGATAAAATTTATGTTAGGTGTTTGCTATTACCCTGAACATTGGCCTGAATCTATGTGGGCTGATGATGCTAAAGAAATGCGTGAATTAGGATTACGTTACGTACGTATTGGTGAATTTGCATGGTCGCGAGTTGAACCCAATGACGGTGAATATACTTTTGAATGGTTAGACCGTGCTGTAGAAGTGCTTTCAGCAGCAGGTTTAGAAGTTATTATGTGTACGCCTACCGCGACACCACCTAAATGGTTAATTGATAAACACCCTGATATTTTACCTGTAGATATTAATACGGGTACTGTGCGTGGTTTTGGTTCGCGTCGTCATTATGATTTTTCAAGCCAAAATTACTTTGATGCTGCAATGAAAATATCTGAAGTATTTGCGAAACGTTATGGTAATCATCCTGCTATTTGTGGATGGCAAACAGATAATGAAATTGCCTGTCATGATACAACCCACAGCGGCTCTGAAAATGCGAAACTTGCTTTTCAGCAATGGTGTGAAAAGAAATACCAAAGTATTGATGCATTAAATACGGCATGGGGTACTGTGTTTTGGTCAATGGAATATAATAACTTTAAGCAAATTGAATTACCTATTTTAGCGGTAACTGAAACACACCCTGCTCATCAATTAGATTACCGTCGTTTTAGTTCAGATCAAGTGGTGCATTTTCATAATGAGATGATCAAAATTATTCGACAGCATTCACCTAATCGATTTGTAACTCATAACTATATTCCTATGGTTGATACGCAAACTGATAATTATGCATTAGCTGAAAACTTAGATTTTGTAAGTTACGACAACTATCCTTTAGGTCGTTCTGATTTATTTTTTGCACAGCGCCCTGCTGAAGAATTTAAACCTTATATGCGAACAGGCCACCCAGACTTTGCTAGTTACTCGTTTGATCAAAGCCGTGGTGTAAGTAAGAAAAACTTTTGGATAATGGAGCAACAACCGGGACCAGTTAACTGGGCTCATCATAACCCTCGTCCAGAAAAAGGCATGGTTCGCTTATGGTCTTGGCAAGCTTTTGCCCACGGCGCTGATTGTGTTTGTTACTTTAGATGGCGCCAAGCTCCGTTTGCACAAGAACAAATGCACGCAGGTGTAAAACGTAATGATAACTCAAAAGCCGCAGCATGGGCTGAAATAGAACATATGCGCGATGAGTTAAAAGCAACCGATTTTAATATTGAAGATCCAGTGCAAGCTAAAGTCGCTATTGTTACAGGTACACTTAATCAGTGGGTAAGTGAAATAGAACGCCAAAGCGACAGCTATAATCATCAACAAGTTGAGTTTGAATACTACTCTGCACTTCGTCAATTAGGTTTAGCGGTAGACTTTATTTCAACCGATTGTGATATTAGCCAATACAGTTTAGTTGTTGCACCTTGTTTACCTATTGTGGATGCCGCCTTTGTTGAAAAGTGTAAAGCGTCTAATGCGCATTTTGTATTTGGACCGCGTTCTGGCAGCAAAACGAAAGACTTTAGCTTAGCGCCAAATTTAGCTCCGGGTTTAATACAATCACTTATACCTATTAAAGTACTTTCGGTAGAAACCATTCGACCTGACTGTAGCGAAAAACTAAGCTATGAAAATCATTGGTACGAAAGTAGATGTTGGAGAGAAGAATTAGAGATTTCGGAAAATACCTCTGTTATTGCTGAGTATCATGATGGAACACCCGCTGTAGTACGTGAAAACAACACAACCTATATTGCTTCTTTAAGTTGTGTGAGCTTTTTAATTGAATTATTTGCTAATTTAAGTAACGAACTAAGTATTGATACCGTTAAGTTACCTAAAGACCTGCGAATGGTACACAGAGGTAATTCAGCTTATATATTCAACTATGCAGGTTACGAACAAACATTTCCTAATCCAGAATTAGGAACATTTGTTATGGGTAGCGAAAAATTAGCCCCTTACGACGTAGCGATATTAAAGCTAAATAAATAGTTATTAAATAAGTAATACTTAAAAAAGGGTCTCCACTCATGAAGTAGAGACCCTTTATTGATTTAGAACAAAGACTTATTACATTCCTTATGTTGTTATAGTTAATATATTCTCTTTATAACAACACTAAAAAACAGCAAATGACTAAAAAGCCTGACTGTGTCTCAGCAATGAAAAATCTCATTACCGAGGTACGTGAAGAATTTCCTTTTACTACACCTGAAGCTAATATTTGTGGTATTTCTTGTGTGGGTTGCCCAAAAAAACTATTAGAAATAGTTGATACAGAACTGTGTGATTGGGAAGCAAAACTTAATAACAACGTAGTGCCTAAACTTGGTGAAATATCTAAACTTGCAAAACTTTGCAAAAATGTAAGGCGAGGATTAAAACGTAACGGTTTAATCAATTAATTCAAAACAACTTAACAGGCATATTACACAAGACATCATTAGAGCCTATTTTATAAATATAGCTTAGCTTCACTTTTTACTGATTTTCACCATTAGATAACCGGTAATACATACCGTTTATATCCCACTATTTATACTCATACCTCTAACACTCTTAAATTAATTCCAAATCTTTAACAATCACTGTCTCCTTCCGAAGACAGGTTCTTTATTGAACACTAAAACTTACATTTTATTTTCATTTATTTTCTATTTATTACAATTTTAGCGTAAATACACTAATAAAAGTTCCTTGCTTGATACTCTAACAGCCCATATAATAAAATTTAAGTGCCGTTTAAAACAACAGAATGCACTAAACAAAACAAAATAAACCATAAAATACAACAACATATATTTAAACCTTGTTTTATTACAAATAAAGATAATTATTTAAATTCAATATAAACACAACATATTGCAAAACAACAAACAAGTTCGTTTGTGAAAAAGAAGAATATAGGGGAAACAAAATGGGTGTGTCATTAAATACTAAACTCAGCTATGGGTTTGGTGCTTTTGGTAAAGATTTTGCGATTATGATCGTTTATCTTTATATCATGTTTTATTACACGGATGTTGTAGGCATTTCAGCAGGTGTTATAGGAACTATTTTTTTAATCGCCCGTATTTGGGATGCATTTAATGATCCTATTATGGGTTGGATCGTTAATAACACACGCTCTCGTTGGGGCAAGTTTAAGCCTTGGATTTTAATAGGCGCAGTTTTAAACTCTATTGTATTATTTGCTTTATTTAGTGCGCATCATTTCGAAGGAACAACCTTAGTTATATACGTTGCTGTAACCTATATATTATGGGGTATGACTTATACCTTGATGGATATACCTTTTTGGTCTTTAGTTCCCACCCTAACCTTAGACAAACGTGAGCGTGAAGAACTTGTTCCGTACCCTAGATTTTTTGCCAGCTTAGCTTATGTATTAACAGGCGCTATTACATTAAAGTTTGTTGATTATGTTGGTGGTGAAGACAATCAAGGCTTTGGCTTTCAAATGTTTACTCTTGTATTAATCGCCTTTTTCTTAATTTCTACCTTAGTTACATTACGTAATGTTAAAGAAAAATATACGGCAAATGCTAATGATGCAGAAGAAGAGAAAATACCACTGAAAGTTATGGTATCGCTTATTTATAAAAACGACCAATTATCTAGCCTACTCGGCATGTCTCTGAGCTATAACGTAGCAACTAATATTATTTTTGCTTTTGCTATTTATTACTTTACCTATGTGGTGGGCGATCCTGAATTATTCCCTTACTACCTTGCATATGCTGGTGCAGCAAATTTATTAACTTTAGTATTGTTTCCTAAACTGTCATTGTGGTTTTCTCGCCAAGTTTTATGGGCTGGTGCGTCACTTATGCCTATTTTAGGTAGTGGTTTACTTATCTATATTGGTGTTTACGATCCACAAAACGTTATTTTAATCTCACTTGCAGGTATTTTATTTAACATTGGTATGGCCTTATTTTGGGTATTACAAGTTATTATGGTAGCTGACACAGTAGATTACGGCGAATATAAACTCAATGTACGCTGTGAAAGTATTGCTTATGCTGTACAAACTATGGTGGTAAAAGCAGGTTCAGCCTTCGCTGGCTTCTTTATAGGGATTGTTTTAACTTGGGTAAATTATGTGCCTAACGTGGAACAAAGCGCTGAAACGATCACGGGTATGAAGTGGATAATGATTGGCTTACCTACTTTTTTCTTTGCTATCACATTAATTATTTATTTTCGTTACTATAAATTGAATGGTAAATTTCATCAAAATGTACAAAACGAATTAATGAATAAGTATGACGCTGAATCAGTAGAAACTAACAATAAATCAACAGAACAAGTCACCCAGTAGTAATAATATTAAAGCCGTTTTTTAAATTGAAAAACGGCTTTTTATTTAGGCATACTTCTACTTGTTTAAACAATATAAAAGCATGCTGCTTTATATTACATAAGCAATAAAAAACGGCCTTGAATCATTACGCTAATAAACTCAAAGACCGTTTGAAATATATGACTTTAGTTTGGTGCTAACACAACGTTTGTTACTAACACCTCAAATAATTAATCTATACTGTTCAGCTTTTTAGAAATTACCTTTTACACCAAACAGTAAACGGCGACCATTATCTTCATAAATAGCCGGATAACCATTTCCATCAACAGATGCTGTTGGTGTATCTAATAAATTAATCGCTTCAATAACAACAGATACATTTTCAGTAACATCGTAAGAAATATTGCCATCTAACACGCCTGAAGCTTTGATATAACGACCAAAGCCTTCTTGCGCACCCGCATTAATTAAAAAGTCATCTCTCCACGTATAAGATAATCTTACAGAAAGTTTATCACCTTCATAATAACCACTGGCATTGAAGTTATTTTCAGATGCACCAGTTACCTTTTCAGGCTCAGAGTTATCAATGTATGTGTAGTTAAGCATGGTTCCCATATTACTTAATATACCCGGTAAATTAGAGAAGTTATGTTGGAAAGTAAGCTCAATACCTTTCATATCAACCCCTTCTCCATTTTTAAAGGTATTAACTACAAACTCTTCCGTTATTGTTCTTTGCGAACCGTCTGATGATAATTCAATAATATTTAGGTCTTCATTGTTAGTTTCTCTTTCAATTAAAGACACGAGCTCTTTTTGGAATAATGTTGCTGATAAAATAGAAGCATTATCGAAATACCATTCTAGTGACATATCAAAGTTATTAGAACGGAAAGGGTCTAAGTACGGATTATTCGTATTAAGTGTAGGTGGAACATTGTTCGCAGTAGTAGATGGAGAAATTTGGGCAAGTGCTGGTCGTGACATAGTGCGAGAAGCTGAGAACCTTGCTACTACATCTTCATTAACTTCATAAGCTAAGTTAAGTGAAGGTAACGTATCTGTGTAACTACGCGAAACATCAATTGGGCCACCTGCTGGTATTGTGATTAGCGCACCGGCATCTGGCTGAAACGTTATTGCAGATAAGTCAGGTGCAATACCGCTAGTTTCTTGATCGGTTTCAACAATACGTAAACCAAAGTTACCCGTTAATCTATCATCTAAAGTTGAAAAATCAGCTTGAACATAATATGAAAGAATATCTTCTTTAGCATCAATAGTACCAGTTTCGTTTGTACTCATAGTCCCCATATTAGTCAATTCTGTGCGGCTAAATGATTCAACAACACTGCGTGTTTTAGCTCTTAAAAACATATCAGGAACATAAGCTGCACCGCTGTAACCATCAAGAAAATCGCCACTCCCCGCTCCAACAAGCTCAATAACTGGAGCGCCATTGTATCCACCAGCACCATTAGAGGTTAAGCCCATAATACTTGCGAATTCAGCTTTATCTACATCAAGTCGTTTTGAGATCCCGTATTGTTCTTGTGTCTTGATTGATGCACCAAACTTTATCGATGTGAAAAATCCATCATCAAAATGTCGTGTTACATCAAATCGTAAACTACTAATTTCGTCTTCAATTTCACTACCGAACTCACCAAAAAAACTGAGAAACTCATAGTTGTTTGGATCATCAACTTCTAACTGTGCAGCATCAGATAAAATTAACGAGGTCATTTCGTCATCTAATGTAGTATCGTAACCTGCTTGACTAATATAACCACGTGATAAAATATTTAAACCATCACCTATTTGATCTGACTTTGAGTAACTTAACTCACCATCAATCAACCAATTGTCAAATTCATACTTTCCGCCAAAGGCATAAGCTGTTGTTTTACCTTGTCTTGATTGATAGCGACCACCAGGGCGAACTTCAACATTAGTAAGTTCTGTTTTAGTGGTAAGTAAATTACCATCGACATCTTGTCGAATTGTTCCACTTTCAATAACTTGTTCAGCACTTGTATCATTAATACGGCCTACGGTATTACCAAAGTTATAAGCGGTTTGACTCCGAATAGATAAATTATCAAGTTCAGTTTGGAAAACTTCAGTGTATAAACGTAAATTGTCTAATGGCTCATATTCTATACGGCCAATTAGGCTCGTTCTTTCTTTCTCTTCTTCAAATTTTTCAAGTAATAATAAGTTTTGTGTGTAGTTACGTGATTTTCGAAAACCTCGACTTAATGAAGAATGAGATTCTGCATTTCTCTCAGTATAAGCAGCCCCAATACTCACACCTACTTTACCGTCAGCAAATACATCAGAATACATGCCTGACATTCTTGGAGCTAATTTTCCTGAATTAGATTCATGCGCTCCTTGCGCTGAGAATGCAAACTTTCTTTTACCGATGTCGATGGGACTATGAGTACGTACAACTACTGTACCCGACAAGCCTCCCTCTTGAAGGGATGCCATTGGTGTTTTATGTACTTCGAGTGAGCTTACAAATTCAGAAGGTAATGAAGAAAACTCAAAATTACGTGACGCCGTACCTAAATAATCTAAAGCGAAAGCTGATGCTAAACTGCGATCATTTAATGTTGTTAGTGTAAACGTTGGTGGTAGCCCCCTAATACTAACGCGCGAGCCTTCACCACGTACTCGTTCAATTTGTACACCGGTAATACGTTGTAAGGACTCAGCTACGTTTTCATCAGGAAATCGTCCTAACTCGGTAGAACTGATCACATCCGTAATAACAGGAGACATTCTTTTGGTTAAAACAGCTTGCTCTAAACTTGAACGTATACCGACTACTTGAATAAGTTCAACTTCTGGAGCTTTTTTTACTTCTTTAGTTTCAGTTTCTTGTGCTAAACCTTGCCCACTAACAATTAGGGCAATTGCGCTTAAGCTTGTTTTTAATGTGTTTTGTAATGGTTTTTTCATGTTTTTATTCTCACCAATTGTCATTATGTTTTGTTGTTTTGCGTGATAACAATCATCACGCTCTCGGTGAGACCAAAATGCAACTTAATACCTTTTAGCTATTTTTAAAGTACTTTTTTAAGGTGGTATTGCCAGATACGTAATTTTGGGTTTGTATCTACTTATTCATTTGAAACATATTATGCACCCGCTTACTATGCATTGTTTCATTAAGCCATTCAGTTTTAACTTTTTAGTTTAGAGTAAAATGATTTAGAAATGTTAATTGACTACAAGGCACAACTAAAAACTAAAACAAACAATAAAATGAAAGTTAAAAAATTTTTAGGGCTCTAATGTAAATTTTGTTTCATTTGAATACGCTTTTATTATTTTATTTTTTGGTCTCGCACTATAAGACGAAACTAAAACAAAAATCCGCTAATCAGTATTGCAAATATAAAATAATCGCTTTTACTCAAGCGCTTCTTCGATGGGTCTAAAAACAATTTATGCTTTGTTATTAACTTTAGTCAGGTTCCTACATGGATGTAGACTTTAGATTTTGTTTGGAACGTAAAATATGTGCCTAAATTTTTTTTAGTTCCCACTGAAACGCGCACTTGAATGGTAACGTGTATATGTTTGTTAGAAGATGAGTGTTTTTTATATTCTAAAAGCGATGGGGGTTTTAGCTGGAATAAAAAGTTATAAAGTCAATATAATAAATTTATAACGCAATTAATAAATAATGTTAAATAAATAGCCGGCCTATACCGACTATTTATTATCTATTAATGTTCTAAGAAAATACGTACAAAATAACTTAGCGCCAAGCTCTAAAGTAGTCAACTTGGTAATATGAACGCTCTTGTCTAGGTTCGTTATCACCAGCCTGCCAATCGTAAACTAAAATATCTAAAATTACTGGCATATCAACATCACCAGGATAATCAGCAGCGTTAACAGCACTTTTCCATATAGTTCTTACTTTTTTACCATCAACGTAAAAGTAGATCCCAGCAGGTGTTCGCATTACACCATAAGTATGCCAGCCAGTATTTACACCATTATTGTCGATTGTAGCGGCATAACTATAATTTGGGGTTTGATCCACATTACCTGTTGCTTGGCTCCAAACAAAGTGATGAATATTACTTTTACTTTTCTTATGATCATTCCAACCTACGTATGGGAAATGCTCATAAACATCAATTTCGTACTGTTCACCATTTACAGGGTTGCGATTAAAAAACCAAAAGCTACTAGCAATATTATTATTAGCTGCTTTAGCTCTTACTTCAAAATAACCATGTTTTAGGTTTTGTTTACTAGATACAATACCTGTGGTGTGTTTATCACCAACAAAACCACCAGGTCTTGCTTCTAAAACTAAATTACCTTGATGTGTGTAAGCTAGATTATTGGTGTATGTAAAACTGTTATTACCCGCCCACCCCGTTGGATGATAACGATTCCATTTACTTGTATCAGGCGTTTGCCATTGTCCCGGTTGGTTAAACTCATCACTAACATTTGAATCAAAAGTAAAGCCTGAGTTATTGATCAGCCAAAAACCTTCTCCATCAACATTTGGAGTTGCAGCATAGCTTGTTGCACTAACTGACATAGCAACCAATACAGGTATAGATTTTATTATGTTTTTAAGATTAGTTTTCATTCCATTCCTTATTTTTATCTTTTGTTATTAAAATTTAAAGTTTACTTTTTGCCAAAATAAACTTTATTTCCCCGATTAACATTTTTAGTAAAGCATAAAAAAAACACAATTCAAAGAATTAAATATAAAAACAAAAAATCAAATGCAAACACAAAAAGAAAACACCCATTGGATATTTTATATTTAAATGTTAACAACTTAACATAAATAACAACAAAAAAAGACATGATATGAAGCAACCCATTTAAATACGAGCAACTTAAAAACAAAGGAAACATTGAAAACGTCTTGATAACAGCTAATAAAATTAGTATTTAAATTTTACAAATGTAATAAAAACAGCGTGAAAGTTATTTGAATAGTATATGAGAATATTGCCGTGCTTTTTTACAACCTAATAATAAAAAGTCGCTAAATTTATTAACGACTTTTTATATTATTTAAATATTTATTCAGCAATAAGCTCATCATTTTTAGATGCGAAACTGGCTGTACCACCAAATATAAATTTGTTCACTAATAATGCAAATGCTACACAAGCAATTAAAGTGAAAAACATAAGGTGGATATAATGTAGACCAAAAGGAGCATGAAATGGTGAGAATTCAAAAGATACTGAACCATATAAAATTACACCAAAGAAAACCGCTGCAATACCTGCATTTGCATGAACTCCTTTAAATAAGAGACCTACAATAAAAATAGATAATATAGGCATACTAAATAGGCCCCATAACTGTTGTAATAAGTTAAGAATACTATCTGCTTGTTGATACAAAGGTACAAGAGCAAGGGATATAAACGTAAGTGCTACAGTGATCCAAGCACTTAACTTAGGTACATTAATGTCGTCGTTTATATAAGGTTCGTGAATATCACACACGTACAATGCCGTTGCTGAATTTAGGTTACTGTTATAAGTAGATAACACGGCTGCAGCCATTGCTGCTGCGAATATACCTGATAACCATGCAGGTAATAAATCGCCCACTATTTGTCCGTAAGCGGCATCACCAATATCACCATAAAGCTTGTATGAAATAATACCTGGTATAACAATAATTGCTGGTACGATAACAATACGAATACCTATTGCTGCAAAAACACCTTTTTGTGCTTCTTTCAAGTTAGGCGCGGCCATAGCACGTTGAGTAATAACTTGATTTGTTCCCCAGTAAAACATTTGAATAAAAATCATACCTGTTAGTAATGTATGCCAAGGAATAGGTGAATCGTCAGCACCAATAAAGGTTAAACGATCAGCCGGTATACCTGAAAAATCATAATCAATCGCGTTTAATGATAAAAATACAACGGTAATAGCCATACCAAGTAATAAAACACCTGAGTATGTATCAGACACGGCAACAGCACGAAGACCACCAAAAATAGCATACATAGCACCTACAGCAGCAAATGCTGTGGCAATATACATAATTGGAATGTCTACCTGAAACATGGTTTGCATAAACAATGCACCACTATAAATTACGGCAGGACAGAAAATAAGCGCACTACTTAAAAAAAACATTGTGCCAATAACCGCTCTGATATGCTTATTGTTATATCGCTTTTCTAATAATTCAGTCGTGGTAGTACAGTTATACTTGTAATAAACAGGAAGAAATACTTTAGCAAGAAGAAACAAACCAAGTACGGCAGCAAACTCCCACCACGCGAGCAATGCCATTTGATTACCATTTGAACCGACTAGCTGATCGGTACTCAAATTTGTAAGAGTGATTGAACCTGCAACAAAATACCAAGCTAAGCCTCCTCCAGCTAAAAAGTATTCTTTATTTTGTTGATCTTTGCCCTTACCTCTACCGTGACCTCTACATTTTAAATAGGTTAACAACGCAATTAAGGCGGTAACCAATAAAAATACTGATATTTGTATCAAGTTTTCTGACATTCTATTTCCTCTGCTTATTTATTATTCATACTATTGAGGGATAATAATTTTGCTTGTTGTTTGTTTTGTTTAAATTTTTGTTTTTTATATGTGATTAGGTCGGTTAATTTCTAACTTTATATTTTTTACAGGTAAAAAATCAGTATTAGCATTGTTTTTATTTACCAGTAAATTTAGTTGATATATAGATAGCAACATGGCGTGGATCGGTGATAAATAACCTTTTCTATTTAACTCAAATAATTGCTCGGCCGTAAGCGCTTGTAACTTATCTTCATCAATGGTGTGTAAGCCTTTAAGGGTTTGAACCGTACCATTTTCGTAACTTACCAATAAATCAATAGCTTTAAATAAATTTAAACTATCGATATGCTTAGTAAATTCGTAAGTTTGCATATCGTTTTTGATATCAGCTTCTAATAACTTAGTTTTCTGATGTAAATAAGGGGTTGCTTTACCATCGAGATCAAAAAATTGCTCTCCCTCTTCTATTGAAAATACAGGATTAGACTCATCTATACCTATGGTGTAGCTGTTATCGTTTTTAGGTGAGCGCATTAAATATAAGGGATATGTTTGCATGCCATTAGGTTTATACGTTGCAGTCCATTGTTGGCTCTCAACAAACAAATTTTTACCGGCTTCAAAACTGGTAACTGCGGATATTCCCCATTCACCGTTTTGAGGATTCCGAGTAAAAAAAACAGGAAAACTACTCACCGACATACCTACTTCAGATACGCGTAAGTTCATTACATGTTGATTGCTAGCAAAATCTGCTTCAGCATGAATATTTACTTTCAAATTAGCATGTTGCTTACTACTTAATTCTATTAATTCAGCCATATAACTCTTCTTTTAATTCATTATTTTTAGTTTATGTTGTGGAAGCTAACCACTGATTTATAAACACTCGATGTGGTTGTAATGTTTGTAGCATTTGTTCGGTAAGTTGTTCGTTCCGTTGAATTAAACGCTCAGCTTGTTGATGCTGTTGGTATAAATAAGCTTGCTGGGTAAAATCAGGCTTAAACCCCATACCATACAATACATATTGATAACTTGCTGCAGGGAATAACTCATTAGCCCCTTGAAAATCACTAATGGTAGGCCCTTTAAATTTCCATATTTCTAAGTCTTCTTTTAATGATTCAGGAATGGTTTTCGGATCACAATGAGCTTGCCAATAAGGTTCCGGACGCTTAGTTAACATATAATGTAACTTTAAAAAGTCTAAAATTCGGCTCCATCTATAATCCATTTGCTTATTAAAACGCTTAGCAACAATGGGCATAATATGATTATCCGCAGGGAAATTTTCAGCAATATAACGAGCCGAAATTTCAACTAACATAATAGCGGTAGCTTCTAAAGGCTCCACAAAACCTGCCGCCATTCCAACGGCAATACAGTTCTTTTCCCAAAATTTTTCTCTATGACCTGGCTGATAACTAATTTTACGAGCCGTTAACCCTTCTGCTGGTTTACCAATATACGCACGTAAATTACTCTCTGCTTCTCCATCAGTCATAAATTTACTTGAATAAACATGACCTACCCCTCTGCGATTAGTGAGTCCTATATCCCAAATCCAGCCTGAGTTTTGCGCTGTTGCGATAGTATGAGTGGCAACAGGATCATCATCATTTTCATAGGGAACTTGCATTGCAATTGCACGATCATTAAATAAAATATCATCAACGTGTTTAAACGGAACGCCTAATGCTTTGCCCAATAATAGTGAGGATGCTCCGGTACAATCTACAAATAAGTCAGCTTTTATATTACCATGGCTATTTAATGAAATAGATTCAATATTACCATCGTTACTCAGTGTTGAGTTTTTCATCGTATCAACAATGTGTTTAACATTGAGCGTTTTAATGCAGTGCTCTTTCAACATAACACCAAGTTCACCGGCATCTAAATGATAAGCATAGTTACAAGGACCTTGATACTCTCCTTCAGCAAACGTTCTTGGTGCTAAACCCGCTTCACATAAATGATGTTGAAAATTAGACTCTACAGCATATTCTTCAATGTTATTAACATAGGGTGCTAAATCAATACGGCCATAGCCTAGTGGAACAGTAAATGGATGATAATAAAAATCGCCATTACCATGTACCCACTCAACAAACTTACCACCTTGTTTAAACGCAGCATGACACTTTTTAAATACGTCGCTTTCTTTTAAACCGATATCTTGAAGAGTGTTTTTCATGGTGGGCCAAGTGCCTTCACCAACACCAATAGTTGGTATTTCAGAAGATTCGATTAGCGTAACTTCTAACAAGTTGCTTTTATGATGTGCGGCTATGATTGACGCTGTTAACCAGCCAGCAGTACCGCCACCAACAATTACTATTTTCTTCATAAAACCTGCCATTGTTTAACGTATGTTGTTAATAAAATAGATGATTATAGATATTTTATCTATACAAACTAAAACGATTGATTCACTTTACATTTTTATAATTAAGCTCTGCGTTTTAGGTTAAATATAAAAGCTTAATTATAAAAATGGCCTATGTACATATTTCAATATATGTAATAGGCCATAACTAAATAAGATAAGATAAGAAGTACAACTTATCTTCTAGGTTACGTTATTAAAACTTAGCACGAACACCAATTGCATAACGAGAGCCGTTATCTTCAATGCTGTATACTTGATTAGCAAAACGACCTGTTTGTACTAATTCTTCTTCGGTAATGTTAATACCTTCAAAGAATACAGAAACATTTTCGTTAATGTCTAAACTAGCGCTAATATCTAACTGTCCAAACGTTTCAGTATTAACTGGCTCGCCTGTACTACCACCTGCAGATGCATTGTTGACATATCTTAAGAAACCTTCACGGTTGTTATAAGCAATACGCGCTTGCCATGTGTCGGCTTCATAAAACAAGATAAGGTTTTGTGAATCACCTAAACCTTCAAGTGCAAATGTTGTTGTTGTATCTGCACCAATTTTCTCATCGCTGTTTACAACAGTTGCGTTAGCTGTAAAACCAAAACCATTGTCAAATACATGAGTTAATGCAACTTCATAACCGGTAACACGCGTTGACTCACCATTTTGTGGTCTAGTAACAGTATACACTTCAGATTGACCATTTAACTCGGCTTCTTCCTGAGCACGCTCAGGAGTACATAATGCTCCACCACAGTTAAAGTCAGGACCAATACGATTTCCTAGAACAAAAGTTTCTTCACCTGTTAATGTAATAATAAAGTCATTAACTTCTTTACTAAATACAGCGAATGAAAACAAGCTTGCATCGTCGTAGTACCATTCGTATGAAATATCCCAGTTTTCAGACGTAAATGGTTTAAGGTTTTCGTTACCACCTTGTGCCGTTAAGTTTTGACGACGAGGTTCATTATACGTTGTTGCCGGAGACAATTGAGACATAGTTGGACGAGTTAAAGAATCGTATACAGCAAAACGTAATACCATATCTTCTTCGATTTCTAATTTAACATTTAAACTAGGTAATAAATTAGAGTAACTACCTGATTGACTAATATTCTGTTCAGGACCAAACACATTAGCAAATAATGTTAAATCGGATGTAGCTACAATATCAGCAATATCACTTTGTATAGCTTCAGCTTCAATACTCGTTGTTGAATAACGAGCACCAAAGTCAACAGTTAACGGCATATCAGCAAGTTCATAACCAAACGTAAAGTTCATGTATAAGCTAGTAATGTCTTCATTAATGGTATAACGGTTATTTTGCAATGAGGTTTCAATTGGGAAGCCTGCTGATGCTAAATAATCAACATACTTATCACCGTCGTATGAGTAAAAAGTATCAATTAAACCGGAAAAATAGTTTTTAGCTGTAAATGGTTTAAAGTCAATTACATCATTTGGAGCTGGAGTACCGTAACCACAGAATTCACACTGGCTACCAAAAATTTGGAAACTAGATTTTTCACGCTCTTGACGATATAA
Source organism: Pseudocolwellia agarivorans (assembly GCF_002000085.1). Lineage (GTDB taxonomy): Bacteria > Pseudomonadota > Gammaproteobacteria > Enterobacterales > Alteromonadaceae > Pseudocolwellia > Pseudocolwellia agarivorans. The sequence goes on along the minus strand of NZ_MUZU01000010.1, from coordinate 35,250 downwards.
ACCGAACTCAGCTTTTTCAAAAACATCGCCGTCAGCTTCATAAACAAAATCAACTTTGAATTCATTTACTTCATCTTCATCAGTAAATCTATTACCTTTCTCGTTATAATGTAAACGAGATAATGAAGCATCAGGTAAAGAACCGTTATCAAAACCACCATGTATAACAGTAGGTATTGAACCCGTACCGTCAAATGAGTAGCTATTTGCTATACCCACAACATTAAAGCGATCTCGACCAGCACGATCATTTTCAGCACTTGATGTAGACACATCAAATGTAGCACCTAATTGATCAGATATTTGCCACTCAACGTTTAAGCCAAAACCCTCAGTCGTTACATCACGCGAATTACGAGTATGGGATACAAAATCACTTGCCGGATCACCACTACCACCATGGAGACCAATTTCTTGGGTGAAAGAAGTTAACGTACCTGTTGCTTGATCAATAGTTGCACTGCCAACACGATCAGGTTCGAACCATGATGCTAAATCTGTCGCTTGTGATTCAACTTCAAATTTAGATACAAAACCATCAAGAGTAATATTTACATCTTCAGATGGAGCATATTGTAATACTAAACTTGCATTGGTACGTGTACGCTCTTGGTTATCAATAATTTGATCCCAATTACGAGGAATATAAGCATTAGAAAATAAAATACCATCTCGACTGTTAGAAATAGTTTGACCTGGACGCCAGCCAGCAGTCTCAATACGGTTAATTTGTACATCACGTTCTGAATGACTTACTGCTAGTAAAACACCAACAGTGTCGTCAGCAAAAGTATTGCTTACTAATACAGAAGCAGCAGGTGAAGTTTTTTCAGAAAGACTTTCATACATGCCTTTTAATGAACCAACAACTTGAAAGCCATCATAATCAAATGGTCTTGCTGTTGAAATATCGATAGTACCACCGATACCACCTTCTTGAAGGCTTGAAGTGGATGTTTTAAAAACATCAGCACCTGTAATTTGATCAGCAGCGATAATGTCGAAGTTAAACTCACGACCCGCACTGTCTGTAGCAATTTGGCGGCCGTTTACTAGAACTGTATTAAATTGTGGACCAAAACCACGAACAGTTACCGCTTGCCCCTCACCACCACTACGGTCAATTGAAACACCCGTAATACGTTGTAATGATTCAGCTACGTTAAGATCTGGAAACTTACCTAAATCTTCTGCAGCGATACCATCAGATACTGAGTTTGATGATTTTTTATCGATCATAGCCGCTTTAAGGCTACCTAGCATACCCGTTACGGTAATAACTTCAACTTCTTGTTCTTTAGCAGTATCAGCAGCTATTACAGTAGCACTACTTAGTGCCGTTGCTACAGCTAACGCAATACTCGTACGTTTACCAAATGTAGATACATATTTAGTAGACATTGTCTTCCCCTTTGTTGTGTTATGTTGTGTTTTACTACTTGCTTGTTGTTAACTTATATTATTAGTTAATCTTTTATAAAATTGTATTAGCGAGTATTAAACCGAGCTAATACAAGTTTATTTTTTTGTAATTTATTCTCACTAGTAAATAATGCGAAAATAAATTAACTTTGTACTTTTTTAATGGCCGCTAACCATTGGTTATATAGCTCATTTCTTTGCTCTGCTGGCATATTCGGTTCAAATTTTCTATCGCAATGCCACATATCAGCTAATTCCTCTATTGAAGAATAAACACCAGCCTGTAAACCGGCTAAATAGGCAACGCCTAAAGCGGTAGTTTCGATAATTTGAGGACGGTCAACTTCAGCCCCTAAGATGTTTGAAAGAAAAGATAACACCCAATTATTAGCTACCATACCGCCATCAACTCTTAATTTAGTTGGGCGTAAACCATCATTTTCCATGGCTTTTTGCAGATCTTTTGTTTGGTAGCAAACCGACTGTAAACCTGCAGTAACAATTTCTTTGATGCCTGAATCACGTGTTAATCCTAAAATAGCACCACGAGCATTAGGATCCCAATACGGTGCACCTAACCCTGTAAACGCCGGTACTAGCATAACGCCATGATCAAAAGGCATACCTTCAACAATGCTTTCTGTCTCACTTGCACACTCAATCAGTTTAAGTCCGTCACGTATCCATTGAATCGTTGCTCCTGCCATAAAGATACTACCTTCAATAGCATAGGTTGGTTTACCGTTTAAACGATAGGCAACGGTTGTCAGTAATTTATTTTTCGACTTTAAGGCTTTATCGCCTGTGTTAAGCATTAAGAAACAGCCTGTACCATAAGTACTTTTAGCCATACCTTCTTTAAAACATGCTTGACCAAATAAAGCGGCTTGCTGATCACCTGCTACGCCTAAGATAGGAATAGGCGCACCTAATATATCAGGTGCGCAAATACCGAATTCACAAGATGAATCCATAACTTCAGGTAACATTGAATGTGGTATATCGAAAAGTGAAAGAAGCTCTTCATCCCACTCTTGGGTATGAATATTGAAAATCATAGTACGCGAAGCATTAGTTGCATCAGTTCTATGCACTTCACCTTGGGTTAAATGCCATAAAATGAAACTGTCAACCGTACCAAAAGCTAAGTCGCCTTTATTGGCTTGCTCTCTAGCACCTTCAACATTATCAAGAATCCATTTTATTTTTGTCGCTGAAAAATAAGGATCTAATAACAAACCTGTTCTGCTATTAATTAATTCAGATGTTTGTTCTGTTGTAATAGATTCGCAGTAGTCAGCAGTTCTTCTATCCTGCCAAACAATAGCGTTATAGAGCGTTTTTCCTGTTTTTCTATCCCAAACTAATGTTGTTTCACGCTGGTTTGTAACACCGATAGCAATAATTTGACTCGCAGATACATCGTTGTCTTTTAAAACGCGTTTACAAACATCTACAACACTTTCCCATATGTCGTTAGGGTTATGCTCTACCCAACCATCTTGAGGGAAATGCTGTTGAAACTCAGCTTGAGCCACTGCAAAAACCAACCCCTTTTCAGTGAACAATATTGCTCTTGAGCTTGTTGTGCCTTGATCTATAGATAAAATATATTTGGACATTGTGATAATTATTATTCCAATAGTACTAATCTCTTGATTCGATAATGCACATAACAAACAATTAAATCAACATTTATTTTCAATTACGAACATTTTTGTTTATTTTCGAATTTTGGATTACAGAGATTTATGTGAGATAATTAATTAGTTTAAGTAAATATAGTGTATAAAAATCAAAAGCGCGTAAGTTATTGCCAATAATTTTTAGCTATAATAAATGGAAGGTTATTATTCATGAGTTTAAATCAACGACAAACAGAGTTGGTTGAGTTTGTTCACAAAAATGGTTTTGTGAACATAGATACTCTTGTACAACATTTTAATGTTACCCCACAAACGATCAGAAGGGATTTAAATAAGCTTGCTGAAGAAGGTGCTTTGATCAGACATCATGGTGGTGCCGAAGCGACTTCAAGTAGTGCTAATGCTTCATATCAATCCCGTAAGATAATGAATTTAGATGCAAAAGAACAAATAGCCAAACAAGTAGCCAGCCTTATTCCTAATGGTGCTTCAATATTTATTAATATAGGAACCACAACAGAAACGATAGCTAAAGAGCTCCTGAACCATTCCAACCTCAACATAGTTACAAACAATATTCATGTCGCCACTATATTGTCGGTAAAAGAAGACTTTACCGTTATTATTGCTGCCGGTGAGGTGCGCCATAAAGACGGAGGCATAATAGGTGAAGCCACCTGTGATTTTATCAGCCAATTTCACATGGACTTCGGTATTATTGGTATTAGCGGTATCAGTGCTGATGGTTCCTTACTCGATTTTGATTTCAGAGAAGTAAAGGTTGCACAAGCTATTATTGAAAACTCGACTACCGTTATTTTAGCAACAGACCATTCTAAATTTGGTAGAAATGCCATGGTTAAGCAAGGAAGTATATCTCAAATAGATCATTTATTTACTGATGAAGTCCCCCCTGGAGAATTAACCGAGTTATTGGAAACTCATAACGTAATAACTCATGTTATTTAAGTAATAACGATATAAAGTAATAAATCCCCTATAAAAAAATGCAGTTTATCTGCATTTTTTTATATCTAAAATTTATTTTTTTTCATTTAATTTTCATTTTTACTTGCATATGAACATAAACGAACACTATTATACTCCATAACGAAAATTCGAGATTCGAATTAAATAGTAAGAAATTGTTAATAAGTGAGTAATCTAAATGAGTGATACGTTTGATATCGTTGTAATTGGCGGTGGTATTAACGGAACAGGCACTGCAGCAGATGCGGCTGGTAGAGGTCTTAATGTTCTATTATGTGAGCAAAATGATTTAGCTTCAGCCACTTCATCAAATAGCAGTAAATTAATACATGGTGGTTTACGTTATTTAGAACATTACGAATTTAGATTAGTAAAAGAAGCATTAGCAGAACGCGAAGTGCTAATAAAGAATGCTCCTCATATTATTAAACCTTTAGTCTTTAGACTACCTCATCAACGCCATCTGAGGCCTTCATGGATGATCAGAGCTGGCTTATTTTTATATGACAATCTTGCCAAACGCGTTACTTTACCTTCTTCTAGAGGCATAAAGTTTGCTGAAGACAGTGTACTTGTACCTTCCATAAAAAAAGGCTTTGAGTATTCTGATGGCTGGGTAGATGATGCTCGATTAGTGGTACTTAATGCACTTTCAGCTAAAGAAAACAATGCCACTATTCTGACACGAACTAAATGTATCAATGCCACTAGAGATAACGAGCTTTGGGTTGTAACTCTTAAAGATGTATTGACCGGAAAAGAAACCCAAGTTAAAACCAAAGCGATTGTTAATGCGTCTGGTCCGTGGGTAGCTAAATTGTTTGATGACGCCCTACCAATAAAATCACCACAAAATGTTCGCTTAGTTAAAGGGAGCCATATTGTTGTTCCTCGAATTCATGATGAAAAACAAGCTTATATGTTACAAAACTCAGATCAACGCATCGTATTTGTAATACCTTTTGAAGAAGAGTTTTCATTAATTGGTACGACCGACATCGAACATAAGGGTAATCCGAGTGATGTAAAAATATCTGATGATGAAATAAATTATTTGGTCAATATTACTAACGAGTATTTCAATAAGAAGATATCTCGTGAAGATATAGTGACAACTTACTCTGGTGTTAGACCTCTGTTAGATGATGAATCTGATTCCGCTCAAGCTGTTACTAGAGATTACACTTTAGAATTAAGTGACGATAATAAGCATACACCTATTTTATCTATATTTGGTGGAAAAATTACTACTTATAGAAAGCTATCTGAAGCGGCTATAAATAAAGTATCTCAATATTTCCCTAACATAGGACCAGCTTGGACAAAGTTTAAAGCCTTGCCTGGTGGCAATTTTGATAATAAAACAAGCCTTCAAGCCGAACTTAAAAGTAAGTATCCATGGTTAACTAGTTCGTTAATCGTTCGCTATGTTAGAAGTTACGGTTCATACACGCATAAGCTTTTAGAAGGCGCTGAAAACGAAACCGCTTTAGGTAAATGTTTTGGCAAAGATTTATATGCTAAAGAAATAGACTATTTAATAGATAACGAATGGGCGTTAACTGTTGAAGATGTTATTTGGAGACGTACCAAGCGTGGTTTGTATTTAAGTGCTGAAGAAATAGAAAATTTGAGTACGTATATAGAAAATCATCCTACAGTTATTGCGCGTTCAGCGTAATACCGCGTTATTTAGACACTCTACACGCTTTAATTAAAGAACTGTCATTACGATAATTCTTAAGTTAAAGCGTTTTTTTAACCCTTTAACAAAACTGAAACATTGCTTTCTTTATTTTAAGTTAATGTGTTGCATGCCCGTTTGCTTAATTAAGTTAACTGACTTTAAAACCATGGAAGCGATCAATTGATTATTGAGGTTGGTATCATTATACAAAATCCTATTAAATCGTTATTCTAGAATATATCTTTAAAATTTTCAGCAAGGAATAAAAATGCGTCAAATAAAATGGGGACTAATAGGCTGCGGTAACATAGCCCATCAATTTGCACAAAGTTTAGGAAAAATAAATTCAGGAACTTTATGTGCTGTAGCGTCTAACACTCCCAATAAAGCTGAGTCATTTGCAAAAAAGTATAAGGTTGATAAGTTTTATACCAACTATGACGACTTAGTAAATGATAAAAACATTGATGCTGTTTACATTGCAACGCCTCATAATTTTCATTATGAAAACGCTAAGCTGTGTATTGCCCATAATAAACATGTGTTATGCGAAAAACCTATCACGATTAATGCTAAGCAATTACTTGAACTGATGTCTCTTGCTGAAGCTAAAAGTTTATTTTTAATGGAGGCCGTTTGGACACGATTTTTACCTGCTATTGAAAAACTACAATCCCTAATAACAGAAGGAATTATTGGCGAAATAGATACGCTAAAAGCTCATTTTAGTATCACTGGAAATTTTGGTCCGTCTCACCGTTTGATGAATAAGGAGTTAGCAGGAGGAGCTTTACTCGATCTAGGTATATATCCTATAACTTTTGCTAACCTTGTGTTTGGTAAACACCCTACTCATATAAAAAGCTCGGCGGTTATAGGGGAAACAGGTATAGATGAAAGCTCATTTTATTTATTTGAATATGAGAAAGGTCAACGGGCCGTGCTTTCTTCCTCGATAAAAGATCACTCTCCCACTGAAGCGATTATTTGTGGCTCTAAAGGTTATATTCGAGTTCCTGAATTTTTAGGTGCACGAGAAATACATATTCACCTTCCTGAGCAAACTACGCGGGTTATTAACTTTCCTCGCGCAGAAGAGGAAAATTTTGTTTATGAAATTGAACATGCAAATAAATGTATATCATCTAACTTAACACAAAGCCCCGTACTCCCTCTTTCTGAATCACTCGCGATAATAGAAACTATGGACACACTAAGAAAGCAATGGAATCTAGTTTACAAAGAAGATTAATGTTACTTAACTCAAATTCACTTTATCTAATCAATTAAGGAAAACTCATGTTCATTAAAAATGTACTGCTAAGTTTAAGCCTATTATCTGCCAGTTTAATGATTGCAGGATGTAGCCAAAGTTTAGTTAAAAATGAGATTCAAAATAACAAGGTGTTATCAAAAAAAACCTTCGATACAGATAGTTACGATAGCGCTGAACAGCTTTACCCTCAGGTAAAAGTAAGTATTGCCCCTGAACTATCAGCTAAAGGTGATTATATTGTTGGTGTTAAAACGCTTAGTATTGTAAATCCTAAACAATTAGATCCTATTAGCCAAACACTTAAAGACAGACAGCTAAAAATAGAAGTTTGGTATCCAACGGATAAATCACTAATAAAGAATACAACTAAAACAATTTACCAAAACCAAACAAAATTAGGGCTACCATTTTCAATTAAAGCCAATGCTTACCGCGATGTTGAAGTACATCTAGCTAAAGACGAAAAATATCCTCTTATTGTTTTATCTCATGGTTATACAGGCTATAGAACATTAATGTTTTATCTTGGTGAACATTTGGCATCTCATGGTTATATTGTTGCATCAATTGACCATACAGACTCAACAACAGCCGAAATAGATGTAAAAAATGCACCATGGAAAGGATTTGTAAGTACATTACTTAATCGCTCACGTGATCAACAATTTACGTCCAACTATTTCACCACAAATGATAACTTTCTATCTAACGTTATTGATACAGAAAACGTTGGGGTAATTGGGTATTCTATGGGGGGATACGGCGCAGTGAATACCATAGGTGGGTGTTATAATTTTAATGAAAAAACAGCCGCTATGTTCACAGGAATAAAAGATCCTGAACAAATAAAAAAAATAATTCCTGTACTTAATAGCTGTGCTGGAGGGCAATATGCTAATGCCGTTGTGAGTAGTAAATGGAAAGCAGCAATGGCTTTTGCCCCTTGGGGAAGTCAACATGGTTTGTTCAACCCGGAAAGCGTCAAATCAATTAAAACGCCGATCATGTATTTATCTGGTGATTTAGATGATATTTCTGATTACAACAGTATTAAAGATTTATATAAACAAACAGGTTCAAAAAATAAATACTTACTCACCTATGAAAATGCTCGACATAATATAGCACCTCACCCTGCTCCCTTAGCCTCTTATGCAAACAGCATTGATATGGGGCACTATATAGAAGGAAGCTGGAGTACCATTAAGTTAAATAATATTAATAAACATTTTGCTTTAGCTTTAATGGATTGCCACGTAAAACAAAAAACAGATAAATGTGAATATCTCAATTTACCTGGAAGTTCTAACCAAAAACCAATTAACGATAAGGTTCCAGCACCTTGGAAAGGATTTGAAAATAGATTTGCAACAGGTATGCAATGGCTAAGTAACTAAGTGTTCCCCTGACTAAACTTATATCTAAGCTGCTTACTTTAATGCTTTTTGTAGTAGCTTAGATATATATTCGATAAAATACTGATTCACCGTGCAATAATCCACTTAAAAAGTTAATATTACGCTTATAATATAAATACTAAGGAAGGTATATCAAATAACTTCTTAGTATTTAGGTTTGCTCTTTCATGCGTATAATTTCTTTTTTAGACCAACTCTGTCGAACGTTAAAAACGTTTTTTTTATTTTTCTTTATTTCTTCGATAGTGCTTATAGTTTGGTTTTTAGGGCAAAATTTATGGAAGTTAGATCATTTATCCAACATACAGCTTGCTAAAATACCTGTTAAATCTCTTTATCTACTCAATCAAAAAAAACAAATAGATGTAAACTATGTACTTAACCATCAACATTTATTTCAAAAAAAAGAAATCATTGAGTTAAATAATCAAGGTGAAACTTTTTATTGGTTAAAGGTTAAGGTTAAAAATACAACGACAGAAGTATTAACACGTGTTTTAAAAATTGATGCTCTTCCTGAGGAAATAATATCAAGTTATCAAATTGCAGTAGATATAGATAAAATCACCAAAATCACAAGAAATCATTCCGTTTTCCAACAAGTATTCCCTCATATTATTTTTACGATTAAACCTGAAGAATCCACAACATTCTTACTACAACTTAAAACAGCAGGAAAAATATCACCCGTTAAAGTATTTGACGCTGAACACTTTAACAAGCGTATACACTACTCTATTGCAATATTTGGCGCTTTTATTGGTATTGTTTTACTTATGTCTATATACAATGTGGTTCTTTTCTTATCCACAAAAGATAAAGTGTATTTTACTTTCCTTGCGTATTTGCTTTCAGCGTTTCTCGTTTTTTCGACCATGAATACTTATGGATACTTTATATTTTCGAACAATGCTCAACTATGGTTAAACCAACATACTTCAGACCTAAAGTATTCACTCAACATTTGTTTAATCATTTTTTCTTTATATTTTTTACAAGATAATATGATTTATAAAAAACAATATAAAGCGAATATATGTTTTTACTTGATAGGCTTTGTATTGCTAGTATTAGGAAGTAATCTTCTACCTTTCAATAAAACTCATATTGCTTTAGCAATTCAATCTTTTCTAGGTGTACTTTGCGTCTTTATTGTTTTACAAAACCGCCATAAAAAATCATCTTGGGCTAAGTTTTATTACATTTCCTGGTTACCTTTTATAATGGGTTCAGGAACCCAACATTTGTTATCAATAGGATATATAGCACCATCGTTTTTAAGCAAAAATGCTTTTATGTTAGGCGTAATGGCTCAAATAGGCTTCATTATATTAGCGTTAGCTGAAAGAATGAGAAAAAATGAACAAAATAAATTATATTATTTAAGTCATCACACACAATCAGGCTTACCTAGACAATTAAATTTAGTAAAAACAATTCAACATTTAAGTCAGTCATTTTCAACAAAGCAAGGCTTTTGTGTCGTGGTAGTTCAACCTGAACAGATTGAGAAGATAAAGCATTATGTAGACGATTCAACGGTCTTTTCTTTATTTAAACGTTTAAATGATAGCTTAAGTCAAATATTTAAAAATAATAGTGCAGTAATCCCACTAACACTAAATAATGAAAAACTCTGTTATATCCACGGAAAATGCTTAGGTTTTATTGTTAATATTGATGAGCTAGACACATCTCCTGATGACTTTGTACAATCCATTCAGCATGTTATTAGCAAAACTTATACAATTAAAGATTTAAATTTATCATTAACCGGTGTCATTGGTATAGCTCGTTATCCTCAGCATGGGTTAATTAGTAAAGACTTAGTTAAAAATGCAGTACTCGCTATTCGACAAGCAGAAACAACTCTTGAAAAATGGGCTTTTTATCAAACACACACACCTGATAAGTCAACATTTTTATTAGAATTAGCATCCGACATTCAACTGGCATTGCAAAATAATCAATTTGAAATGTACCATCAACCTCAAATTGATCTTAAAACCAGTAAGGTTTGTGGTAGCGAATGTTTGATCCGCTGGAAACATCCTACTCAAGGCTATATTTCTCCCGCTATATTTATTCCTGTTGCTGAAGATATGGGACTGATTAATAAAATTACACTTTGGGTAATTAAACAGTCCTTAACACAACACGCTTTAATTATGGAAGAATATAAAAACCATATGGTATCAATCAATATTAGTGGTATAGATCTTATCTCTAAAAACTTTTATCGAGAAATAATTGATATATTAAATTTTTTTACAATACCTGCAGACAAAATTATTTTTGAAATAACCGAATCCGCTAATATTGCAAAAAATGAACATGCGGTAGAAGTAATAGAAAAATTCACAAATTTTGGTATTACTGTAAGTATTGATGACTTTGGGACAGGATATTCTTCACTAGCCAATCTCGACAAACTTCCTTTTCAAGAACTTAAAATAGACAAACAATTTATTGATAATATTCATCACGACAACAAACGTAAAGTTATTACAGAAACAACGGTAAAAATGGCAAAAGGTGTTGGCCTAGAAGTTGTTGCAGAAGGAATTACAACCAAAGAAGACGAATCAACATTAACATCGTTCGGGTGTGACATTGGTCAAGGATATTATTACTCTGAAGCATTACCTATACAAACGTATTTAAAGTGGCTCTCAGAACAGGTCAATGGTAAAATTTCAGAAGATTTTTATGGTGAATTTATTCCCGCATCAAAATAGATAAGGTATAACGATGGATGTTAAAGCTTTACTACCTGGAATTAGCATTACCACGATTACAGGACTTGCCGCACTTTTTTTAAGCGAGCACTACGGTGCTCCAGCTATGTTATTTGCGCTATTATTAGGCATAGCAATGTCTTTTCTTTACGAAGACTCCCCCTGTAGAAAAGGAATTGAATTCGCCGCGACTTTTATTCTAAGAGTTGGTGTAGCTTTACTTGGTTTAAGAATAGCTCTAAATGACCTGATTTCATTAGGTTGGGAAACAGTTTTCATTTTAATACTCGCTATAGCAAGTACCATATGTTTAGGTGTTATATTATCAAAACAATTTAAATTAAGTAAAAGTTTTGGCGCACTTACAGGCGGTTCAGTTGCTATTTGTGGCGCTTCTGCAGCAATGGCGATTACAGCCATACTACCTGAGCATAAAGACAAAGAAAGAGATACCTTAGTCACTATCATTGCGGTTACATCTTTATCAACAATTGCTATGGTGGTATACCCTATTATAGTGACTTATTTAGGGCTAAACGATATAGATTCTGGTTTTTTCTTAGGTGGTACTATCCATGATGTTGCCCAAGTTGTAGGAGCTGGTTATTCAATTTCTGAAGAAACGGGGGATATGTCAACACTTGTAAAGCTAGTACGAGTAAGCTTTTTAATGCCTGTTGTACTTGTTATGTTATTTATTATTAAATTAAATAAAAACACAAAGAATAATAATACAAAAGCAACTAAGATACCCGGTTTTTTAATCGCTTTTATTATACTAATGTTCATTAATTCTTTTATTGCCTTACCTGAAATTATTTTAGAGCCTGCTACAAGTTTTTCACGTTTTGCTTTAGTTGTTTCAATAGCCGCTATAGGTATGAAGTCGAACTTTTCAAAACTTAAATGTGTAGGCTTTAAACCTATCGTATTAATGCTCGTTGAAACAATTTGGATTGCAGCATTTATATTAGCGGCAATTTGGATTATTTAATGGTAAGCATGGATTAGCCAACCTAATTAATCCATGCTCAATAGACTATTATAATTAATAATCTATTGAGCTTCACGAAGATCTAAAACAGTTTTACCTATATTGAGACCTTTCATCATATGTTCTGCTGCTCTAGGTAAAGCTTCTAAACCTTTAAATGAAGTTTCATCAATTGCCACACTTAGCTTACCTTCAGTCATCATAGCAAATAATCGTTCTGCTGCATCACGATGATACTCCGCCAACAAGGCATTCATAAAACCTCGTACGGATGCCCCTTTCCAATAAAGTTTACTATAAATACGAGGGTGTAAGACCGGTTTTGCGCCATCTACAATTTCAGATGCATAACCCGAAACTACGACTCGTCCAAGTGGTGCAATATTATCAACCATCGCATCAAAAATAACACCACCAACAGTATCTACAGCTACATTAATAACGTCTTTATATAAAGAGCTTAATACTTCTTTAATGTTTTCAACTTTATAATTAATACAGCGTTCAGCACCTAACGACTCAACAAAAGCACACTTATCATCTCCACCAGCAATACCAATAACTCGGCAACCCATATTAACGGCTAATTGCACCCAAATATGACCAAGTCCCCCTGCTGCCGCAGAAATAACGACGAGCTCACCTTGCTTGAGTTCAGCCACTTGCTCCAATGCAACAAGTGCAGAAATTCCAGTAGGAACAATAGCAAGATATTCAGGTATAGCTTTTGGTATTAGATAAACCTTAGTAGCATCTATAATTTGACGGTGTCGATAAGCACCACCTAAATTCGTTGTAGCAACCGCATCCCCTATATTCAGAGATACATCTTCACCTATGGCTTCAATAATACCAACAGCCTCAACGCCTAAATCAAAAGGGGCTGACAAAGGAATGTATCCAACACGACCTTGCATAGCCATTTGATCAAATAAACCATTAACACCAGCGAAATGATTTCGTATCCTAATTTCTCCTTTTCCCGGTTTAGTTATAGCTTCAGATACAACATGAGTTGCAGCTTTATAACCACGGGCACAACGATGAACTACTACTTTTTCATTTTTAATCATAATTTATATTTTTAAATGTTATAAGCTGATTTTTAAAGTATTAATTTTTATAAAAAATCATGGATGATTAATATAAAATAGCAGTTCAGACACAACTATCGAAATGATAAAAGTCAGAGATAGCTCTTTTTAGTTTTTAATGAATATAAAAATATAAGATGTTTGAATGAAAACAGAAAAGATTATATTTAAATCTAGGCCAACACTCGAGCATGTTGGCCTAAAAATATTATTATGTGGATAACAAATGGTATGTAATATTGGAGAGGTAAATTAGATAAGCGAAGCATTAATACTTTGCAAAACACTATGAGGATCACTTGCTTTTGTTATTGGACGGCCAATAACTAAGTAATCAACTCCGACATCAATTGCTTCTCTTGGCGTCATAATCCTTTTTTGATCATCTGCAGAAGAACCAACTGGTCTAATCCCAGGTGTAACTAGTTTAAACTCCTTACCTTGAGATTGCTTTAATGCTTCAGCTTCCCAGGCAGAGCATACGACACCGTCTAAACCACTTTGATTAGCTAACGTAGCTAATGCCATCACTTGTTCTGCTGGTGTTTTAGTTATACCTAAACCTAATAAATCATCTTGCCCCATGCTAGTTAACACCGTAACACCAATCAATAATGGCGCATCTTGCTTGTACGAAGCTAATGCATCTTTAGCCGCCACCATCATTTTTGTACCACCACTGGCATGAACATTTACCATCCACACGCCTAAATCAGCAGAAGCACTAACTGCCTTTGCTACGGTATTAGGAATATCATGAAATTTTAAGTCTAAAAAAACATCAAAACCTTTACCTGTTAATAATTTAACAAATTCAGGGCCGAAATAAGTAAACATCTCTTTGCCGACTTTTAGACGACAATCACTTGGCTGTACTTTATCAACGAATGATAAAGCATCTGCTTTTTTATCGAAATCTAATGCAACAACAACTTTTGGATCTAACATGGAGTTCCCTATTCTTTAATTCTTTAATTCTTTAATCGAGCGTACATTCAAAAAATATAAAAATCATAATTACACTTTTCAAAGTATTAAAGTTCTAGAGCAAAGAGAAAGCACGGAGTTGACGTTAGTCAATGAGTGCTTTCGATGCAGCTATTGAACTTTAAAACACAGAAAAGGAGTAATTATTCGCCTTCGAGGCCTCTAACTGGTTTAAGTTGTTCCCAGTCATGACATGAAGGACAAGACCAATAATGTGTACTACTATTGAAACCACACGTCCTGCAGCTATATCTATGTTTAAGCTTTAAATATTCAGAGATGAGTTCTTTAATAACATCTAAGTGTTCGGTAGCACTTTCTTGCTCTGACTCTGTCATTTGCATTTTAACAAAGTGTTTAAAGCCACGAATAGTAGGTCTTCTTTTTAAAGCAAGTAAAATAAATTCTTTTGCTTTGTTTAATGTGTATGTTTTTTCAAGATGTTGAAGATAAGTGATCAAAGCACTTGAGCTACCTGTTTCTTCATAAACTTGCTTTATAAATTTATAAAACTCTTCTTCTTCACCCAGTTCACTATAACAATGTTGCATTTTATCTATAACATCAGGAAAAAACTCTTTGTCCTGTTTATAAATATCACGATAACATTGGCTAGCTTCATCGTATTGTTGATGATTTTCATATATTTTAGCCATCAACCAATTAGCACGACATGAATCAGGATCTAAAGCTAAAGCATTTTCTAATAATTCTATAACCTCAATAAACTCATCTTTTTTTAAGGCCGTAGTTGCTAATTCACAGTAAAAATTTGCTAAATTATGTTTAAGCTTTTTATCTTTAGTTTTAAGGATAGATTTTTTTAACTTAATACCTTGATCCCAGTCTTTTGTTGACTGATAAATCTGCATTAAAAAACTTAAAGACTTCAGCCCGTAAACTTTAGATTTTAACAATTGATTAAACATATTCTCAGCGCGATCATATAAACCAGCACTTAAAAAATCTTTACCTAATTCAAAAACAGCTTGTTGTTGAGCATTAGTAGGAAGATGCTTTTGCTTAACCAAGTGCTCATGCACTTTTAACGCACGGTCAAGTTCACCTCGCTTTCTAAATAAATTAGCCATTGCAAAGTGAGCTTCAACCGAATCGTCTTCAACTTTGAGTGCTTCAAGTAAGTAATCTATAGCTTTGTCTTGTTGATTTGAAAATAGGTAATTTAGACCCGTAGAATACTTTTTTGATAATTCTTCTTTTTCAGTGTAAACATTTTGTTTGAGGCTATTACCCCTCATAAACCAACCATATGCTACAGCTACAGGTAACAATAAAAAAAGCCATTCCATATAAAAGTCCTAAGAATTATTTTTTGATGATTTTCGAGGAGAAACTACATTGATTAATTTCCATAATAAGCAAAATAATAAACCTAGAATGAAACCAATAATAGTAAAAAGACTCACTGTTGCAGCAACCGAAATGTCGACTCTTGCGATTAAATAGTTAAGTGACAGCATTTGGTCATTTTGGCTACCAAATACGAAAGCTATAGCCAAAAAAATAAGAAATAAAATAATCGTTAAATATAAACGCACAATAAACTCTTATATTTTAATAAAGTGAAATATAAAAAAATGGCACGCTATATAGCATGCCATTTCATTTGAAAGCATAGAGCTTAATAAACTCTTATAACTACTTAAGCAATCGAAAGATTTACTCTTTCACGTAACTCTTTCCCAGGCTTAAAGTGAGGTACATATTTCCCCTCAAGCTCTACAGATTGACCTGTTTTAGGGTTACGTCCAATACGCGGAGCACGATAATGTAGTGAAAAACTACCGAAACCTCTAATTTCAATGCGGTCGCCCTTAGAGAGAGTTTGCGCCATCATTTCAAGAATTTCTTTAATTGATTGTTCTACATCTTTAGCAGACAAGTGGCTTAACTTATCAGTTAATTTTTCAATCAGTTCAGATTTGGTCATTTAAACCTCCAGTGATGATTTAACTTACGCGTAAATGGATTCAAAATAAAGGAAAGCTTTCACTTCCCTTTATTACTTAGTTAGCTATTAAACTTTAGCGTTCTTGAACGCTTCAGCCATAGCACTTAAACCAGAATCTTCTTCAGCTTGGTTTAAAGAATCCATTGCTTCACGCTCATCTGCTTGGTCTTTAGCTTTGATTGATAAGCTGATTGTGCGGTTCTTACGATCTACACCAACAAACTTAGTTTCAACACTATCGCCTACAGATAATTCAGTTGTAGCGTCTTCAATACGTTCACGTGAAATATCAGCAACACGTAAATAACCTTCAACACCTTCAGCTAATTCAATTTTAGCGCCTTTAGCGTCTACTTCAACAACCTTACCATTAACAATAGCACCTTTTTTGGTGTCTGTCAGATACTGGTTAAACGGATCGTCTTCAGTTTGCTTAACGCCTAAAGAAATACGCTCACGCTCAGGGTCTACTTGTAAAACAACAGCTGAGATTTCATCGCCTTTCTTATATTCACGAACAGCCTCTTCACCGCCAGCCCATGAAATATCAGATAAGTGAACTAAACCATCAATTCCGCCGTCAAGACCAATAAAGATACCGAAATCGGTAATTGACTTGATCTTACCTGATACTTTATCACCTTTGTTGAAGTTCTTAGCAAATTCTTCCCATGGGTTCGGGATACATTGCTTAAGACCAAGAGAAATACGACGACGTTCTTCGTCAATTTCTAATACCATTACTTCAACAGTATCACCTAAGTTAACAACTTTAGATGGGTGGATGTTTTTGTTAGTCCAATCCATTTCAGAAACGTGAACTAAACCTTCAACGCCTTCTTGAATTTCAACAAAACAACCGTAATCAGTTAAGTTAGTTACGCGACCAGAAAGTTTAGCACCTTCAGGGTAACGCTTAGCAATAGCTACCCATGGATCTTCGCCTAACTGCTTCATACCTAATGAAACACGTGTACGTTCACGGTCAAATTTAAGTACTTTAACTTGAATTTCGTCACCAACATTTACGATTTCGCCAGGGTGCTTAACACGTTTCCAAGCCATATCTGTAATGTGTAGTAAACCATCAATGCCGCCTAAATCTACGAATGCACCGTAGTCAGTAAGGTTTTTAACGATACCTTTAACTTCTAAGCCTTCAGCTAATGACTCTAACAATGCATCACGTTCAACACTACTTTCAGATTCAATAACAGCACGACGAGATACAACAACGTTATTACGCTTTTGATCAAGCTTAATAACTTTGAATTCTAAATCTTTACCTTCAAGGTGAGCAGTGTCGCGAATTGGGCGAACATCTACTAATGAACCAGGTAAGAAAGCACGAATATTGCTAACTTCAACTGTGAAACCACCTTTAACTTTACCGTTGATAACACCGATAACAGTTTCTTTTTCTTCATATGCTTTTTCAAGCACTTGCCATGCTTCGTGACGTTTTGCTTTTTCACGAGAAAGAATTGTTTCACCGAAACCATCATCAGTAGCATCTAAAGCTACGTCGATCTCATCACCAACACTAATTTCAAGCTCACCAGAAGTGTTTTTGAATTGGTCGATTGAGATAACGCTTTCAGATTTTAATCCAGCATCAACTAAAACGTTGTCTTTGTTGATTGCTACTACAGTCCCTTTAATGATTGAACCAGGACGTGTTTCGATTTCTTTTAAACTTTCTTCAAAAAGTTGTGCAAAATTTTCAGTCATAATGTTTTTATGAACTCAGCTTATAATCCAATCAACATACATGTTTCATGGGGTTGTTAATAATGCCTAGCGTATCCGTACAGTTAGGCTTCAAATAATATTTTCTTAAGTTATGCTAGTATTTCTGATGAAAAAGATAGTATTCTTTCAACAACATCATCGACAGAAACATCCGTAGAATCAATAACTAACGCCCCTTCAGCTGCAATTAATGGCGCGACATCTCTATTCTGATCTCGCTCATCTCGCTGACGTATGTCATCCAAAAGGCGCCCGATTTTAACATCAAGCCCCTTTTCTTTCAACTGTTTAAATCGACGTTGCGCTCTTTCTTCAGCGCTAGCAGTTAAAAACACTTTAATGGGAGCATCAGAAAAAACAATTGTTCCCATATCTCTTCCGTCAGCAACAAGACCAGGTGAAACTTTAAATGCACGTTGTCTTCTTAATAAGGCTTCCCTTACTCTAGGAAAAGCCGCAACTTGGGAGGCTAATTTACCTATTTCTTCAGTGCGAATAGTATCAGTAACATCTTCTCCTTCAAGAATGATTTTACTATCACCATCACTACTGATTTCAAATTGAACATCTAAATGTGCTGCCATAGGGATCAGTGGCTCTTCTTCAGTCACATCAACTTGATGATAATGAGTCGCTAAAGCCAAAACGCGGTAAATTGCACCACTATCAAGTAAATGCCATCCAAGCTTTTCTGCAACTATACGAGCTACAGTGCCTTTACCAGCTCCACTAGGTCCGTCAATAGTGATTACTGGAACGTTTTGCTGCATACATCTTTCTCCTAATGTAGAAAATCGGCGCGATTATACGGAGTTTAACCTCTTTAATCGCATAAAAATTTATTTTAACGTATCTAGCAAGAAACCTGAGCTAACTTTTCAAAATAGTCAGGGAATGTTTTTGCTGTACATTTAGGATCATTAATCGTTACAGGTGTACCACTCAATGCTATTAGAGAGAAACACATAGCAACACGATGATCATTGTAAGTATCTATTTCAGCATGCTTTAATAAAGTGGGAGGTGTGATTGTGATAAAGTCTTCACCTTCTATCACCTCCGCTCCTACTTTTCTCAGCTCTGTTGCCATCGCCGTTAATCGATCTGTTTCTTTTACTCGCCAATTATATATGTTTCTAATCGTTGTAGTACCTTTAGCAAAGAGTGCTGTTGTTGCTATTGTCATAGCAGCATCAGGTATGTGATTCATGTCCATATCAACAGCGGTAAGTGGTTTACCTACAACACTGATTGATTCATCACTCCATTTAACTTCTGCGCCCATTTTCTCTAGAACATCAGCAAAATGCTTATCACCTTGGACACTTAATTTACCAACACCGTGCACTGTAATTTCACCACCTTTAATTGCACCGGCAGCTAAAAAGTATGACGCTGAAGAAGCATCACCTTCAACCATGTAACGCTCAACAGACTGGTACGATTGATTACCTTGTACAGTAAATGATTGATAGTCATTGTTTTGCACTTTAATGCCAAACCTAGACATAATATCAAGAGTAATATCAATATACGGTTTTGAGACTAATTCACCTTTAATCTCTATATTAGTATTGGTTTTTAACAAAGGAGCAATCATGAGTATAGCGGTTAAAAACTGGCTAGAAATTGAACCATCAATAGTAACGGTATTACCTGTTAACGCTTTACCTAATATTTTTACGGGCGGATAATCTTGATTTTCCAGGTATTCAATATCAGCATCAAGTTGTGCTAGTGCATCAACTAAGTGGCCAATAGGCCTTTCTTTCATTCTTGGTTCACCTGTTAATACAAACTCGCCATCACTAGCAGCTAATGCAGCGCATAAAGGACGCATAGCAGTACCTGCATTACCTAAATATAACTCTAATGGCTGATCGCTTTTAAAAAAACCATTATTACCAACAACTGTACACTCTGTACCACAATCACTTAAGGTATATTTAACACCAAGCGTTGCTAAAGCATTAAGCATATGTTCAATATCTTCACTAACGAGTAAATTAGTAATTTTAGTAACACCATTAGCTAACGCTGCAATTAATAATGCGCGATTAGATAAACTTTTTGAACCTGGTAAAAAAATCTCTCCATTGATTTTTTCAATAGGATTTAATGTGAGTTGCTCCATTCTATCCATTCTCCTGTTCAAATTTTTTCATAAACGCCACTAAGGCTTCTACACCTTCATAAGGCATTGCATTGTAAATACTTGCTCTCATACCGCCTACAATACGATGACCTTTAAGAGCGGTAAGCCCTTCATTTGCAGCTTCAGTTAAAAACGATTTATTTAATTCTTCATTAACTAACCAGAATGGAATATTCATTAAGCTACGAAATTCTTTTGCTATGTTATTTTTATAAAAACTACTGTTATCAATATAGCTGTATAAAATTTGAGCTTTTTTAGCATTAACTTGTTCAATTGCTTCAACACCACCTAGATCCGCTAACCAATCAAAAACAAGTCCAGCTAAATACCATGCATAACTAGGAGGTGTATTATACATAGAGTCATTATCAGCTAATGTTTTATAGTTCATAATACAAGGTGTTGCTTTAGCGGCATGGCCAATAAGATCATCTCTTACGATGACTATAGTTAAACCCGACGGTCCAATATTTTTTTGAGCACCGGCATAGATAAGCCCAAACTTTGATACATCAAATTTTCTTGAAAGGATTGTTGACGATAAATCAGCAACTAAAGGAATACCATTTGTTTCTGGTAACTCAAAAATTTCTAAGCCATCAACCGTTTCATTTGGACAGTAATGTACATACGCGGCATCAGGCGATAAAGGCCATTCATTTAAAGGGATAATAGATTTTGAGCTTTCAGTTTCACGCGTTATATCAATAACATTAACTTCACCAAAATTAGCCGCTTCTGCTGCTGCTGCTTTAGACCAAGAGCCCGATACAATGTAGTCAGCTTTTTTACCTGCGGGTAATAAATTTAGCGGGACAGCTGAAAATTGTCCTCGGCCACCGCCATGGCAAAACAGTACTTTATAATTCGTAGGAATATCCATTAATGTACGAAGTGTTGCTTCTGCATTGGCTGCTACAGCCATGAATTCAGGACTTCTATGACTCAATTCCATTATAGAACTGCCCATATTTTCCCAATTAATAAACTCTTGCTGCGCTTTTTTCATTACATCAACGGGTAACATTGCAGGGCCAGCACAAAAATTATAAACACCAGACATTTTTAAATTAACCTTTTGAAATTTGTTATATTAATAAGTATGCAGATTTATTTAGAAGTAAATCCCACTCACTTATACACTTTATTTATTACTACCAACTTAAACATAAAAAAGAGCGGTTAAACCGCCCTTTTATTTGATTGTGTGACAGTTGTTATTCTATATCTTCACCAGCTTCGTCGGATGACTCACTAGTAGGTGACTCTACAGGTGTCTCAGCATTCGCTTCTGGTGATGAATCGCCATCAACAACATTTTCGCCAATAACTTCATCAGACTCGTCTGTTTGAATTTCATCAATACGCTGCAATGCAACAACCAGCTCTGTTTCAGAAGTACGTATAATACGAACACCTTGAGTATTACGTCCAATAACGCTGACTTCGTTTACACGAGTTCGTACTAAGGTTCCATTATCAGTGATTAACATAATTTCGTCTTGCTCTTCAACTTGAACAGCACCAACAACTTTACCATTACGCTCACTTACTTTTATAGAGACAACACCTTTAGTTGCTCGACTTTTCGCAGGGTATTCTTCTAATGCTGTGCGCTTACCAAAACCATTTTCAGTAATAGTTAAGATAGGTCCATCATTATGAGGTACGATAAGAGAAACTACTTTTTCGTCATTTTCTAACTTCATACCACGAACACCTGTTGCGTTACGACCTACAGGTTTTACAACAAAGTTAGCATCATCTGGGTTTTTCTTACCCTCAGTAAAGCGTACAACTTTACCAGCATCAGAAAATAGCATAATGTCGTTATCACCTTCAGTGATATCCACACCAATTAGCGTATCGTCTTCACGTAAATTAATCGCGATAATACCATTTGCTCTTGGACGAGAGTACTCGGTTAAACGAGTTTTCTTAACGGTACCTGAAGCTGTAGCCATAAAGATAAATTTGTCTTCTTCGTATTCACGTACTGGTAGAATAGCCGTAATTCTTTCATCAGCTTCTAATGGAAGAATATTAACGATTGGACGACCTCTCGCTGTTCTGCTTGCTAAAGGTAATTGGAATACTTTAAGCCAATACATTCTTCCTCTATCAGAGAAACAAAGAATAGTATCGTGAGTATTCGCAACAAGAAGCCTTTCAATAAAGTCTTCTTCTTTCATTTTAGTTGCAGCTTTACCTTTACCACCTCGACGCTGAGCATCGTAATCGGCTAAAACTTGATATTTAACGTAACCTTCATGAGAAAGTGTAACAACTACATCTTCTTCACAAATTAAATCTTCCATCGATAAATCATGAGAAGCTGAACTTATTTCTGTTCTACGCTCATCACCGAATTCAGTTCTAATTTCTTCAAGCTCTTCACGAATCACTTCCATCAGACGTTCAGGTGTTGCTAATATGTGTAACAACTCTGCAATAAGATCAAGAAGCTCTTTATATTCGTTTAATATTTTCTCATGTTCTAGACCCGTTAATTTATGTAAACGTAAGTCTAATATTGCTTGAGCTTGTTGTACGGTTAAATAATATTTATTGTCTCTAATACCAAATTCTGGTTCAACCCATTCAGGACGAGCTGCATCATAACCAGCTGCTGATAGCATTTCTGCAACATTACCTAGTTCCCAACCTTGTGATATAAGCTTTTCTTTTGCTTCACTCGGTGTAGGCGATGTTTTAATCAACTCAATTATAGGATCGATATTAGCAAGTGCTATTGATAAACCTTCAAGAAGATGAGCTCTTTCACGTGCTTTACGAAGTTCAAAAATAGTACGTCGTGTAACAACTTCTCGACGATGCAGAATAAATGCTTCAAGCATTTCTTTTAGGTTAAATAACTTAGGTTGACCATTTGTTAAAGCCACCATATTTAAGCCAAAAGACACTTGCATTTGAGTTAATTTGTAAAGATTATTTAATACAACCTCTCCAACCTCACCACGTCTAACCTCAATTACCATACGCATACCATCTTTATCAGACTCGTCGCGTAAGGCCGAAATACCTTCTAAACGTTTTTCTTTAACAAGCTCAGCCATTTTTTCAATTAAGCGCGCCTTGTTAACTTGGTAAGGTAATTCATGAACAACAATGGTTTCTTTACCAGAGTTTTCATCAACTTCAATAGAAGCACGAGCACGTATCTTAATTTTACCACGTCCGGTTCTATAAGCTTCCTGAATACCTGCACGACCACTAATTATGGCTGCTGTAGGAAAATCTGGACCTGGAATATATTCAATTAACTCTTCAATTGATAACTCGCTGTTTTCAATAAGTGCCAAACAAGCATTTATGACTTCAGTTAAATTATGCGGAGGAATATTTGTAGCCATACCAACAGCAATACCCGAAGTACCATTAACTAATAAGTTAGGTATACGAGTAGGCATTACCGCAGGAATATGCTCTGTTCCATCATAGTTAGGAACAAAATCAACTGTTTCTTTATCTAAATCAGCCAGAATAGAATGTGCAATTTTTGCCATTCTGATTTCTGTGTAACGCATAGCAGCAGCAGAGTCACCATCTACTGAACCAAAGTTACCTTGCCCATCAACCAACATGTACCTTAAAGAAAATGGTTGTGCCATACGAACAATAGTATCGTATACAGCAGTATCACCATGAGGGTGATACTTACCAATAACATCACCAACAACACGTGCTGATTTTTTATAAGGTTTATTGAAGTCATTACCGAGTACATTCATTGCAAACAAAACGCGACGATGCACGGGTTTTAATCCATCACGAACATCAGGTAATGCTCGCCCTACTATTACACTCATCGCGTAATCTAAATAGGAGTTTTTTAATTCATCTTCAATATTTATTGGAGAAATATTGTTAGCCAGATCGGTCATAAATCGATGGTATCCCTTAACTTAGAACAAAATCAGAATTTTCGAAATTATAGTTATAATTAACACGGCATACTAACATAAAATTTCACAAGACAATACTGCTTTATGGCTCTCGATTATATTCATATACTTTTATCGAATGAATACTTATAAAATGCTGTTTTAAATAAGAAAAAACACAAAGAGTCAAACGTTTAATATTTAAGCAATCAACTAAAGCAAAAGGATTTGATTACTTTTTAAACCGCAAAATATATCTGTATTAAAAGTAAGTACAAATTAAAAATAAAAACCTTCTTTTAATAAGGATAAACTTTTAACTTACTAGGTTTGAATTACGTTTTCATTTAGAATCATTAATAATAAAAACATTCTGCGATGAGTCTATTAAAATGTCTAATAACATTAACGTAAATTTTGATGAAATTGAAAAGTTCGAAAAAGTTGCCAGTCAATGGTGGGACCTTACCGGCGATTTTAAACCACTCCATCAAATAAACCCCCTTCGTTGTCAGTTTATTATTCAACATGTACACAATTTATTTGATAAAAAGATATTAGACGTTGGCTGTGGCGGTGGGATATTGAGTGAAAGCCTTGCAAAATTAGGAGCCGATGTCACGGGTATTGATATGGGAGAAGAGCCACTTAATATAGCAAAGCTTCATGCATTAGAGTCTAACGTTAAGTTAAATTATGAAAAAATAACAGCAGAAGAAAAAGCTGAACAAACTCCTGAAGCTTTTGATATTGTGACGTGTATGGAAATGCTTGAACATGTTCCAGATCCTTCTTCAATTGTTTCAGCATGTGCTGATATGGTAAAACCCAATGGTTTTGTTTTTTTCTCAACCTTAAATAAAACAATTATGTCTTATCTATTAGCTATAGTTGCTGCAGAAAAAGTACTTAAGCTTGTTCCTAATGGTACTCATGATCACGATTCTTTTATCAAACCATCAACTTTAATTTCATGGGCTGAAGATAAAAATTTAAAATGTATAGATGCTGCTGGAATTCACTATAATCCCTTGACAGAAAACCATAAGTTAACATCTAAATTAGATGTTAACTATATTTTATGTTTCCAAAAACAAGCATAGGAAAATCAATGAATAAGCATACAAGCGTATTATTCGATTTAGATGGTACTTTATTAGATACAGCAAATGATCTAGGAGAGGCATTAAATTATGTATTAAAAAATAAAGGTCTTAAGCCTGTAGACAGAGAAAAGTACAGACCGATAGCCTCTGATGGTGCAAAGGGTTTACTAGAATTAGGTTTTGGGGAGCGCCTTTCAGAATTTGATTTTGATGCACTTCGTCTTGAGTTTTTAAATTACTACGAACAAAACATTGCTGTTCATACAGATTTATATCCTAATATAGAAAAATTATTGTTCACATTAAATGAAATAAATATTCCATGGGGAATCGTAACAAATAAACCAGAATACTTATCTAAAATTTTAGTACCTAAATTCCCACAATTCGATCAATGTAGAACATTGATCGCTGGAGATACCCTTCCTCAACGTAAACCTCACCCAGCACCTATTTTATTTGCATGTAAAGAAATGGGCAGTGATCCTGAAAAATGTATTTATGTTGGTGATGCACCTCGAGACATTGAAGCTGGTAATCGGGCAAACATGTACACAATAATAGCACAATGGGGATATATTTTAGACATTAATGAATGTAAACATTGGCAAGCTGACGCTATAACATTAAACCCTCTTGATATACTAGCGACGATAAAATAAACAAGTGTTCAATTAGTAATTTATTTGATGAAAATTCAAACATTAACGACTAAAAAACAACAGTACAATTTATGCACACCTGTTATTTATTTAAAATAAATAACAGGGAATAATTAACCTAAAAAAAGCATTGCGTTTCTCATAAATCAAAAATAAAACGCCTTACTAAGTTAGTTATTACTAACTGAATTTTTATAGCCAAGCATGACCTTAAATTCATTATATTTTAACACTTGCAATACCCCCAAAACCTCACTATCTTGTGATCACTTTTTATAAAACCCCAACATGTAGTGTATTTATTATTCACAAGCACTAGCTGGGGCCATTACTATAAATGTTCACGTACGAACAAGTAGAACTTATAAATTAATTACAGGTCTTTCATGAATAACAACCTTTTTGTTACTAAACGTAACGGCAAAAAAGAACCCATTGATTTGGAAAAAATCCATCAAGTGATTGATTGGGCTGCAGAAGGATTAGATAATGTTTCTGTATCTCAAGTTGAATTAAAATCACATATTCAATTCTACGATGGAATAAAAACAGCAGATATTCATGAAACTATAATTAAATCTGCCGCTGATTTAATTTCAGAAGAAACACCTGATTATCAGTTTTTAGCGGCTCGTTTAGCTATTTTTCATCTACGAAAAAAAGCCTATGGTAAATTTGAACCACCTAAACTATATGAACATGTTATTTCTTTAGTCGCATCAGGTAAGTATGACCAGCACTTAATCACTGATTATACACAAGATGAATTTGAAGCAATGGAACAATTTTTAGACCATCGCCGAGACTTAAATTTTAGCTACGCGGCTGTAAAACAGTTGGAAGGTAAATACCTTGTTCAAAACCGTGTAAGTGGTGAAATTTACGAAAGCGCACAGTTCTTATATATTCTTGTTGCTGCTTGTTTATTTGCAAAATACCCAAAAGAAACACGTTTAACGTATGTTGAAGGTTTTTACAACGCTATATCTACCTTTAAAATTTCTTTACCTACGCCTATTATGGCAGGTGTAAGAACGCCTACTCGCCAATTCTCTTCTTGTGTACTAATTGAGTGTGGCGATAGCTTAGATTCAATTAATGCGGCATCTAGCTCAATTGTGAAATACGTTTCACAACGTGCAGGTATAGGTATTAATGCCGGTCGTATTAGAGCTTTAGGTAGCTCAATAAGAAATGGCGAAGCTTTTCACACGGGTTGTATCCCATTTTTCAAACACTTCCAAACAGCTGTAAAAAGTTGTTCTCAGGGTGGAGTTCGCGGCGGTGCTGCTACCTTATTCTATCCATTATGGCACTTAGAAGTTGAAAGTTTACTGGTATTAAAAAATAACCGTGGTGTTGAAGAAAACCGTGTTCGTCATTTAGATTATGGTGTTCAGTTTAATAAAGTCATGTATCAACGCTTGATTAAAGGTGAATCGATCACTCTGTTTAGTCCTAGCGATGTACCTGGTTTATATGATGCCTTTTTTGAGGATCAAGACGAATTTGAAGCGCTTTATACTAAGTATGAAGCCGATCCTTCAATTCGTAAAAAATGTATTAAAGCTATTGAATTATTTACCTTATTTGCACAAGAGCGTGCAAGTACAGGTCGTATCTATTTACAAAACGTAGATCACTGTAATACTCATAGTCCATTTGATCCAAAACAAGCTCCTATCAGACAAAGTAATCTGTGTTTAGAAATAGCTCTACCTACACAACCAATGAATGACATTAATGATCCCAATGGCGAAATTGCTTTATGTACACTTTCAGCGTTTAACTTAGGCGCTATTGAAAGCTTAGATGAACTTGACCATTTAGCTGACTTAGCTGTTCGTGCCCTAGATAGTTTACTAGATTATCAAGACTACCCAATGCCAGCGGCTAAAAATGCGACGGTTGGTAGACGTACATTAGGTATTGGTGTTATTAACTACGCTTATTATTTAGCTAAAAATGGCTTGTATTATTCGAATGGAAGTGCAAATAACCTTACTCATAAAACATTTGAAGCAATACAGTATTATTTATTAAAAGCCAGTAACAACCTGGCTAAAGAAATGGGTGCTTGTCCTAAATTCAATGAAACTCGATTATCAAAAGGTATCTTACCTATAGATACTTACAAAAAAGAGATTGATAAAATTGTTAGCGAACCACTCCATTTAGACTGGGATAGTTTACGTGCTGATATTATGAAATTTGGTGTAAGAAACTCTACAGTTTCGGCATTAATGCCTTCAGAGACATCATCACAAATATCTAATGCAACCAATGGTATTGAACCACCTCGTGGTCTTATAAGTGTAAAAGCTAGTAAAGATGGCATATTAAAACAAGTTGTACCTGATTACGCTAATTTAAAAGATAACTATGAATTACTTTGGAATATTCCAAGTAACCAAGGTTATTTAGAATTAGTAGGTATTATGCAGAAATTTATCGATCAAACCATTTCTGCAAACACTAACTATGACCCATCTCGTTTTGAAGGAAGAAAAGTACCTATTAAACAAGTATTAAAAGATATATTAACCGCCTATAAATTAGGTATTAAAACAATGTATTATCACAATACAAGAGATGGTGCTGACGATAATCAAGTAGAAGTAGAAGATGATGATTGTGCTGGCGGCGCATGTAAAATTTAAACACGGTCAAGCATTTAATCAAACATTGTAATTAATATAAAAATCTGTAATTAGTAATATATTTATCAAACCTAGCTTTGATATTTCCAGGGAAAATAAATGACGTATACAACGTTTAATCAATCGGCTAACAATGCTTTATTAGAGCCAATGTTTTTCGGTCAAAGTGTTAATGTAAGCCGTTACGATCAACAAAAATTTGTTAATTTTGAACGATTAATAGAAAAACAACTATCATTTTTTTGGCGACCTGAAGAGGTTGATGTATCTAAAGATCGTTCTGACTGGCAAGGCCTTACAGATTCAGAAAAACATATTTTTATTTCTAATCTAAAATATCAAACATTACTAGATAGCATGGCTGCTCGTTCAGTTAATGCGGTATTACTTCCTTTAGTTTCTTTACCCGAACTTGAAACGTGGGTAGAAACATGGGCATTTAGTGAAACGATTCATTCCCGTTCATATACCCATATATTAAGAAATTTATTTTCGGATCCTAGTGAAGTATTCAATGATATTGTTGTAAACCCTGCCATTTTAAAAAGAGCAGCGAGTATCGCTAAATATTTTGATATTGTGATATTAACAACACAGTTATTACAATCTCAAGGGGAAGGCAGTTACGAAATAGATGGCGAGATCCTTGAAGTATCAATGCGTAAACTAAAAGAACGACTATATCTTGCTATATGTTCTGTTAACGCCTTAGAAGCTATTCGTTTTTATGTAAGTTTTGCCTGTTCATTTGCCTTTGCAGAACGAGAGTTGCTCGAAGGAAACGCTAAAATTATTAAGTTAATTGCCCGTGATGAAGCATTACATTTAACAGGAACACAAACCATACTCAATTTATGGAGTAGTGGACAAGACGATCCTGAAATGCAAGAAATTTGTAAAACGATGGCCGATCAAGGTCGACAAGTTTTCTTAGATGTAGTTGATCAAGAAAAAGAATGGGCCGATTACCTTTTTAAAGATGGTTCTATGATTGGTGTAAATGCTGAGATTTTAAAACAGTACATTGAATATATTAGTAATCAAAGAATGGTCGCTATAGGGTTAGATGCACCATTTAATATAAAAACCAATCCATTGCCATGGATAAACTCTTATTTATCGAGTGATAATGTTCAAGTAGCTCCTCAAGAAACTGAGATATCTAGCTACCTTGTTGGTCAAGTTGATTCATCAGTGTCTTCTGATGACTTTGACGACTTCGATTTATAATATTGAGATTAAGATAGCATTAGCATGCTAATTTATAGGTGTTGATAAAATGAAAGATGCTAATGCTACTCCTAACTCCCCCCTAGAAGATTTTCCTATAAAAATTTCTATCGAAAACACCACAGTTCTTTATAAAAATACAGAACAAACCCTGCTAGAGTGTTTAGAAAAGGAACAGCATGAAATACATTACCACTGTAGAGATGGCTATTGTGGTGCTTGTCGTATCACGTTAAATAGCGGAAAAATTAACTACTTTAAAGGTGAACCATTAGCTTATGTTGGTCCAAATGAAATACTTCCATGCTGTTGTAAACCAATAAGCGATATCAATATTACCTTGATTTAATAATAAAAAATATCAAGTGCTAACTAAAAGCCTTACATTTTATTTATGAAAGCTACCTCAATTCCTTTAATCACTCGATTAAACTCAGGTTTTAAAGCCTCTAATAAATGCTGATAATCCCCTTCTCTTCTTTCATTAATTGCAATGTCTAATAACTTAACTTGCTCAAATAACGTCATGGCACCAATAGAACAAGCGACCCCTTTTAACGTATGTACTAATCGTTTGCAGTTATCACCATCGTACCCAAGTATCGCTTTTTGAATATTCTCATCATCTTTTGAATGATCTTCATAAAACATTAATATTATTTCTTGATATATTTCATCATCACCTAGCACATTTGCTACACCAATATCATAATCGATACCAGGAAGTTGCACCTTAATCTTATCAATATCTTGATTCTTCAACCGCTATCCCCTTTATACATAAAAATTTATAGTTAAGTTAATTAACTGTAAATATTTTAGCGTACACATATAACTCAATATTTAACTTCTAGCACTTAACCTATTATAGTTCTTAAATAATACGTTATCTAAATCAATTAAAAATATGTGGAATTAAACTTTCCATGCATATGAAGCCTCCACTGTACTGCCATTATTTTTATAAACTAATGACTCACATAATTGGTTTAACATCATTATCCCTCTTCCATAAAGTTGGTTATTTATTTCTCTATGCTCACTTTTAATATACTTAAAGCCTTTTCCACTATCACTAATATATATTTTTATTCGCCCTCCTAGCGCTATAGGGTAATAACTTAGCTTAATATCAACAAATCCTTTATCTAGTTTAGCTAAACGCGCTTCTCGCTCGTTAAAATACAATACAAAGCCTTGGGCTGTACTTTTTAGTTCTGAGCCTAACCCCAATACACCGTGGTCCAGCGCATTAATAAAAAGTTCTGTTAATATCGTGTATAAATTCTGCCAATGCTCTGAATTACCTTCTATTTCTGTTATTTGATTTAATGCGATAGGAATAGGGTTTATTTTGGTTAACCTTGAACCTGATAGTTTAAGTCGCCATTCCCAAGCGCAAGCACCATTTTCATAATCATGAGCAATACTTTTATCTTCATTTTTCATCAAAGTTGCTTCATGATTATCCTTAGATGACAACCAGCCACTACATGGAATGTCTATTAGGGAAATATCATCTTCTTGTGGCATGTTTTGACAAAATTTTATCACATCACTCAATACGATTGAGCTTACATTATTTTCAACAATACCTTTTTTCAATGACTCTTCTAAACGCTCACATTCAAACATGTTTCCTTTATCATTCCTTACCTCAAGAATACCATCACTAATCAACTCTATTCGTTCGTCTTTCTCTACCGACAAAACAGTTAAATTAGTCCCCTTAAAAAGCTCTGGTAACACTCCCATAGGTGGATGAGTAGAAGATATTTTATTCCTTACGCTACCATCACTAGACATAATATAGATATCAGGTAATCCAGCATTAAAAATATAAGCAGACTTATCATGCTCAGAAACACTAACAAATGCAGCACCTAAAAATAGATCTGAAGGTAATAAAGTGTATAACTGTTTATTAATTTGAATAATAATTTCAAATAGTGAAAAACCTTTACGTGTCATTGCTCTAAAAGTTTCAGCTAAAGGGATTGCCCCTATAGAAGACCTCAGTCCATGACCAGTAAAATCTCCTAACATAACATTTAGGTCACCGTTAGGAGACAAGGCTGTTAACTGAATATCTCCACTAAACAATGCCGCTGGTTGTTTTATCATGCCTATTTTATCTAAAGCAAAATTCCTAGATTCTATAACGCCAGACATCAACCGTTCAGCTAGCTCAGCGTCTTTTTGTTGTTCTTGTTGTAATGATTTAACTTGCCTATACAGATCACTAATACGTTGAAGTGATTTAATTTTAGATTTAAAAATTTGAGGAGAAAAAGGCCTAACTAAAATTCCATCACCACCTGCATCTATACTATCTATATAAGCTTGTTCAGTATCATCACTCGTTATAAAAATTAGAGGACATAAATTACTTTCAGAAAGACTTTTGATTTTTCTCGTAGCAGAAAAACCATTCATAATTGGCATGCTTATATCCATTAATATTAAATCTGGTTGGTAATCTTTATACTTTGCAATGGCTTCTAAACCATTATGTGCAACTATTACCTGATAGTTTTCCTCTTTGAGAAGAACACTTAGCACCTGACACTGTACTTTAGAATCATCTACGACTAATGCAAGCTTAACATATTGATTATTTTGATATGTATCCATACTCAGTTCTCAATAATAAATAACCGATGAAATTGAGCTATTTCTAATATTTTATTAACGGTCGCGTTTGGCTTTCGGATAATAACGCTTGCTGAAACATTATCTGCGTGCTCTTTTAACAACAAGATCATTCCAAGTGCTGAACTATCCATATAAGATGTTAACGATAGATCTAACACAAGCACCTTATTATGTGATTCAACATTAATATAAGAATCTCTAAATATTTGATGTAATGAGAAGTCAAAACGTTCAGGAGCTTTAATAATAAATTCTTTTTTTAACATTTATATCACCCTAAACTTGATGAAATACACAATAACACCTAAATATGTAACCAAAATAACGATACCATTTCCAGCTAATCTACTTATGAGTTTAGTATAAAATAAACTTATATCAATTATTCATATATAGGAACATACTGAGATTGTTATGCATCTATGCTCTTAAATTGAGCACTGTGTAGCTACAGTTCTAGGTTGGTATAAGCCAATTTCAGGTTCAAAATATTCACCTCAAGAGGAAGTATCATGAGTAAAGGACAAGACAATAAAAAAAGTGCTAAAAAGAAACCACTTTTAACGGCTAAAGAAAAAAAAGCAGCAAAAGTAGCCAAAAAATCAACAACCAATGTTTTAGGTAAATAAATTCAAAGGCCATCAGTTTTGATAGCCTTTCTCTCTATTTAGGGTGGTATTTAATACCACCTTACAAGTACAAGAAGATTTAATTAACTCTGTACCTGAAGCTCATAAAATAATACAACCCTAACTCGGGTTAATTTACGTATTTATTACGATGTAGTGATCATTAAACCATACATCCCCAGCACAAAACCTAACACAGCCCCCATAGGTGGAGCCCAATGATTTTCTAACTTAACTTTAGGGGCTAAATCTTGAAATACTGAATATAAAATCCCTCCAGAAGCAAATAGCATAATTGCAGCAATAATAACTGGATACCCAGATAACCAAAGATACCCTGACACACCAGCAATAGGACCAAGAAAAGCCATTAACGTAAACATAATTAAAATTTTACGCGTGTTAAATGAAGGTGACTCGTTTAATTCCCGATAAGCACTAAAGCCTTCAGGTAAATTTTGTAAAGCAATAATAGCAGCAAGTAAAAAGGCATTGTTATTTCCTGTTGCAAATGCAGCGCCCAGAGCAATAGATTCAGGGATGAAGTCAGAGATCATAGCGGCAAGTTGGCTAGCTGGCGTATTCTTTTTTTTCAAGTAAATATCAAGACACATAAAACAAAAACCACCAGCAATAAAACACACACAAGCCCAGAGTGGCTCGGTATGTGTAATTCCTTCTGGCACTAATACTAAAGCAACAGCAGACAATAAAGCACCGCCACCAAAAGCAATAACACCATGCTGAATCTCGTCGTTAATCCAACCTCTTTTAATACTGGCAATTGCTGCGCCTAATGTCATAGCTAAGCCAGCAAGTAAAGTTGATACGATAACGATAATTAATAAATGCATATTC
Organism: Pseudocolwellia agarivorans; assembly: GCF_002000085.1. Lineage (GTDB taxonomy): Bacteria > Pseudomonadota > Gammaproteobacteria > Enterobacterales > Alteromonadaceae > Pseudocolwellia > Pseudocolwellia agarivorans. The sequence goes on along the minus strand of NZ_MUZU01000010.1, from coordinate 1,411 downwards.
AGTTTCCAATAAAATCAAGTACGAATAAGTAGTAAAAATTAAAAACAATTTCTATAAAAACAAGACTATAGATATAACACTAAATTAACCATCTATTTCCTGTAAATGATTATTTAAAAGTTAACAACCGTAGCCCATAAATAAAATTAAATTATTTTAAAAATACCGCTTGATTTATGTTCACAACCGATATACTGTATATAAACACAGTATATCGAGGGTTTAAAAATGTTAGCAATTAAAGACAATAACATCAGTAAGTTAAACGTTATAAAACTAGAGGCAGTTAACGATTCAATACAATGGTTAAACATTAAAGATATAAATGGAGCAGAAGCATTAACTCAACAATACTCAGAAATTTATCAACAATACCATGTAAATAATAAATGGATTTTAATGATAAACCCTGAAAACAATTCGTTAGGTGGTATGGAAAATATATCTAAAAAAGCTTTTTCAAAAATACTCCAAGTTAACTCAAATAAAGTAACGGTAAAGGTAGAGAATATAGAAACAGCGTTACGTAAAGGTAATTGCTCTGCCGTTATATTAAACAACGCGTCTTTTACTGAAGAAGAATTATCACAATTATATTTGTCTGCAAAAGAAGGTAATACTCAATGTATTATTTTAAATAATAAGAAATTAATGCATTAACATTTATCATTTTATTTAAATTGGTAACGTTAAACGTTAAGATCTCAGGCAACTAAATGAATACGAAAAAATATATATGCTTTGTCCGTGTTGTAGTGATACTGAATACAAGAAGTGCTGTGAGCCTTTAATACTAAAAAAGATTAATGCAGAGTCTCCTGAACAGCTTATGCGTTCAAGGTACACCGCTTATGCTTTAAAACATAATGAATATATATATGAAACATATTCAAATGCATCAAAAAAACTGCAGTCTCTAAAAGACATTGCAATATGGGCAAAACAAACTGATTGGTTAAATTTACGTATTTTAAATACAAGTGAGTATGAGCATAACTCTACACCAACAGTTACTTTTGAAGCCCTATATAATAACAATGGGATATTTTATAAAATGAGTGAAAAATCTGCATTCATTAAAGAAAATGGTTTTTGGCGATATGTGGATGGAAGCCAGGTGAATTTTAACGAACTAGCTATGCCTAAAAGAAACGATGAGTGTTTTTGTTTAAGTGGTAAAAAATATAAGAAGTGTTGCGCTAGGTAATTATTAACTAGTACTATTTATGCATGTAGTGTTAAAAAATATTTGCCCATTTCAGTAAACTAATTGTCTTATATATCTAATATAATTAATGTTAACCAGGGGGCGTTCAAAATTCTGTGTCAGCTTAAATTCTTAAATATCGAGCACGCTGTCTAAACGTCCCTCAAAATAAATCGCTAACTGAGATAAACAAAGGCTCCAATT
>NZ_MUZU01000001.1 GCF_002000085.1 Pseudocolwellia agarivorans | reverse complement strand
ATTGGAGCCTTTGTTTATCTCAGTTAGCGATTTATTTTGAGGGACGTTTAGACAGCGTGCTCGATATTTAAGAATTTAAGCTGACACAGAATTTTGAACGCCCCCTTTGAATCAGAGCTAATCAGATATAAACTTTAAAGCTCTATGTATTAATGTATTTTTACTATATTCTCGAAACTTGTAATATTCTTCTCTCCTCTATAAAAATTATTCGAAAATATGTAGTAAAGAACATTTCCTATCTTATTTGCTCGTTTGTTTATCGATAGTCTCTTTTAACTCATGCCCGTCTCTTTTATAGTGAGCGCTACATAATATAAATATATTTTATAAGGACTTATAAATGAATTTGTTTCGACCTGTGGCTTATTCTTTTTTTGTTTTATTGTTATCGGCTTGTCAATCAAGTTATAACTCCAAAAGTGAAAAAACAACGACTGTTCCACCAAGAGCTGAAGATGCGTATTTATCGCAAGAACAAGCTTATTTGCGCTCGTCGCGCGTGTCAGATGTTCATTACAACTTACAATTTACTTTGTCTGAAAGTAGTCAGTTTTCAGCAACTTCTGTTATCGATTTTTCATTAAAAGATAATTCAACACCTTTAACGGTCGATTTAAACGATGCAGAAATTAATGCATTAATGGTAAACGGAAAGTCAGTTAAACCAACATATAATAAATGGTTTATTACTTTACCAGCAAAGTCATTAAATAAAGGTAAGAACATAGTAAGTATTAGCTTTACACGTGAGCATAGTACTGATGGGGAAGGGCTACACCGCTTTAAAGATCCTGTTGATGACAAGGTTTATTTATACTCTCATTTTGAACCAGCGGCGGCACAGCAAATGTTTGCTCTGTTTGATCAGCCTGATTTAAAAGCTACTTATACTATGTCTGTATCAGCTCCTGCTGATTGGTCTGTTATTACTGCAATGAAGGAAAGCCGAGTTGAAGAAAAAGGTCAACTTAAGGTATGGCACTTTGATGAAACGCCAAAGCTAAGCCCGTATAATTTTTCTCTTCATGCTGGGCCATATAAAGTATGGGAAGACAATAATGCGAAATATCCATTACGCTTATTTGTACGTCAATCAGTCGCTAAGCAAATTAAACCTAGCGATTGGTTTAAATATACGACACAAGGCTTAACTTTTTTCGAAAATTACTACGGTGTTGATTACCCATTTACTAAATATGATCAAGTACTCGTACCTGACTTTTTGTACGGTGCGATGGAAAATGCGGCTGCAATCACTTTTGCTGAAGGTAGCTTTTTAACAAATGGTGAAATGAGTAAAAGTAAACGTGAAAGATTAGCTAATGTTATTATGCATGAAATGGCTCACCAGTGGTTTGGTAACTTAGTTACCATGAAATGGTGGAACGGACTTTGGTTAAATGAAAGTTTTGCTGCTTTCATGGCAACTTTAGCTACAGCAGAAGCTACAGAATTTACCGCAGCATGGCGCTCATTTTATACGGGGGGTAAACAGGCGGCTTATCGTGCAGATCAAAGTGTAACAACGCACCCTATAGAAGTTGCTATTCCATCAACAGCTAATGCTTTCGATAATATTGACGCGATCACTTATTCAAAAGGGGCTTCAGCTTTAAATCAATTACGCCACTTATTAGGCAAAGACACCTTTAGAAAGGGGATTCATCAATACCTTAGTGAAAATGCTTATAAAAATGCTGTTTTAGATGACTTTATTGCAAGCTTAGCTAAAGCGAGTAACCGTAGTTTAGATACATGGAAAGATCAGTGGCTATACAAAGCCGGTGTTAATACCATTAATGTGAATTTTGAATGTGTAAATAATGTTATTAGCTCGTTTGAAATAGAACAGTCTACCGATATTAAGTTTCCAACTTTACGTGAGCAAAAAATCCAACTTGCACTATTTAATATTAAAGGTGACAAACTTAAGCAGACTAAAGCTCTACCTTATATTTATAAAGGACAAACTACTCAGGTTAATGAATTAAAAGGTGTTCAATGTCCTGATCTTGTTTACCCAAATTATGAAGATTGGGGGTTTGTTAAAGTTCAATTAGACAAGGCTTCTTTTAAAACAGCTAAACAACACGTGAATAAAGTAGAAGATCCACTTTTACGTTCAATGTTATGGCAAAGTCTGTGGGATAGTGTTCGTGACGGACAGTTATCACTTAATGAATATTTAGATGTTGCGGTTAATAACATCTCTGCTGAAAGCGATTATACCATTTTGGGGCAAGTGATTAGTCAGCTTGAAACAAGTAAAACTTATTTAAATAAAATGTACGGCTTAAATAACGCTTATGCGAAAGAGATGACACAAAAGTTAGAAGAGCTTGCATGGGCTAATACTATAAAGAGTTCTGGCAGTAATATGCGTAGATGGTTTGAGGCTTACAGAACCATAACCAGTTCAGCATCAAGTTTAAGTAACTTATACACTGTATTGAAAGGTGATGAGGTTATTGATGGGCTTGTTGTTAATCAAGATTTACGTTGGGATATTATTGCCCAGTTAAACCGTTATCAATATCCTAATGCGGATAAATTAATAACTGCTGAGTTAGAAAAAGATAGTTCTGATACTGGCTTGAAGTCAGCTATTTATGCTGAAGTTATTGCACCAGATGAAGCAATTAAAACGCGTTGGTTAGCTAAAATACAGCAGAATGATTCAGAGCTACCGTTTTCAAAATTACGCTCTGCTATGACTGCTTTATATACATCTGATCAAAACAGTTTAGATGAAAAAACGGCAGATCAGCGTATAAACAGTTTAGCAAGTATTGATGCGGCTAATGATCACACATTTATGAGGAGTTATGGTCGTTACCTTATTCCTGCAAACTGTACGTCACAGAGTGTTAAGCGTTTACAAAAAGCTGCAGATACGCTAACTGAGTTATCTTCAGGGACTAAACGCTCATTGTTGGTTGCTTTACAAAGTGATGAACGTTGTTTAATGATCAAGAATAAAATGACTATTAAATAGCTAAATAAGCGCTAAACAATACATATTCAGTATTGATAGTGTGTTAAAACTCGTTGTGTTGTATTCTTACGTATATCGTGATTATTCAATACCACGAGTTTTTTATTTTTAGGAGATTAAATGAAATCGATACTTATTGTTTTTATGTTATGTATGACAGGGTGTGCTCATATTTTAGAGGGAGAGTCAGAAGTATCTGAGGGTAAAGCTTGGGATTTTGATCATCAAGTGCAGTTTGAGCAACATAAAATAAGTGATAACAACTATAGCCTGATTGTTCGTTCTACCAATAGAACGCGATTTTCAACACTTTCAGCTTTTTTAGTTCGTCAATCTTTCCAGATTTGTAAGACCTACGGTTTTAAAATTGAAATTGTTGATGGTATTGAAACTTACAATGATGAAAAATATATCAAGAGTTTTATTCCTGCTTCGTTACAAGCGAATATTGAATGTAAGCCAAGCTTGAAAAAAGGTTAAATCTTTATCATACAGCTTAGTTAAGATTCATTTTTGTTGTCTGTTTTTCCTTTATAAAAATAAAAAAGGGTGATGATTTTAGTTATTCGCAAGTGTTAACTCGCTCAACTAAAATGATCACCCTTTTTTCTATTCTACTTTCAATTTAAGCTCTCTATTAATAAAACAGAGAGCTTGGCAGAGAAAGTTTATACCATTTTGATAGGTACGTATTTAGTGCTCATCTCTTCTGTAGGAGGAGCAAATCGAGTTAAGTCGATACCTTCTACCGCAGCTTTGTATTCTTCGATTGAAGGGAAACGACCCAGTACAGATGAAAGTACAACTAGCGGTGTAGAACCTAGTAATGATTCACCTTTTTTCTCAGCACTATCAGCTACAACTCGACCTTGGAATAAACGAGTTGAAGTAGCAATAACTGTATCACCTGGTTCAGCTTTTTCTTGGTTACCCATACATAAGTTACAGCCAGGGCGCTCAAGGTACATGATGTTTTCGTACTTAGTACGTGCTGCGCCTTTAGGGTTTGCATCATCAAATTCAAAACCAGAGTACTTACGCAAGATGTCCCAATCGCCTTCAGCTTTAAGTTCATCAACAATGTTGTAAGTTGGTGGAGCTACAACTAATGGCGCTTTAAATTCTACTTTGCCGTTTTGTTTTTCAATATTACGTAACATTTGAGCGATGATTTGCATGTCACCTTTGTGAACCATACAAGAGCCAACAAACGCTAAATCTACAGGCTTGCCATCGTAGTATGAAACCGGACGAATAACATCATGAGTATAGCGCTTAGATGCATCTTCGTTGTTTACATCAGGGTCAGCAATCATTGGTTGATCGATAACATCTAAATCAATAACAACTTCTGCATAGTATTTGGCGTTGTCGTCTGGCGATAATGCTGGTGTTGTTCCTGATTTAACTTCTTCAATGCGTTTGTCAGCTAAAGCGATTAAACCGTTAAGTGTACCCGCTTCGTTTTCCATACCTTTATCAATCATGATTTGGATACGGCTTTTAGCAAGCTCAATTGATTGAATTAAAGTTTCATCATTTGAAATACAGATTGAAGCTTTTGCTTTCATTTCTGCAGACCAATCGGTGAAAGTGAACGCTTGGTCTGCTAATAAAGTACCAATGTGTACTTCGATTATACGACCTTGGAATACGTTTTCACCGCCAAACTGTTTAAGCATTTGTGCTTGAGTAGCATGTACAACATCACGGAAATCCATGTGACCTTGCATTTTGCCTTTAAATGTTACTTTTACAGACTCTGGAATTGGCATAGCCGCTTCACCTGTCGCAAGAGCTATTGCAACAGTACCTGAATCGGCACCAAATGCTACGCCTTTAGACATACGAGTATGCGAGTCACCACCAATAATAATAGCGCGATCATCGACGGTAATATCATTCAATACTTTATGAATTACGTCAGTCATTGCGTGGTAAACGCCTTTAGGATCACGCGCTGTAATTAAACCGAACTTGTTCATAAAGCTCATTAATTTAGGGATGTTTGCTTTAGCTTTGCTGTCCCATACTGATGCTGTGTGACAACCCGACTGATATGCGCCATCAACTAATGGAGAAATAGTTGATGCGGCCATCGCTTCTAGCTCTTGGCATGTCATAGGGCCAGTAGTATCTTGTGAACCTACAATGTTAACTCTAACGCGAACATCAGATCCTGCGTGAAGATCAGTTTCAGAAGCAACGCCTACCGCATTTCTGTTAAATATTTTTTCAACGGCTGTTAAGCCTTGACCTGCATGAGAGATTTCTTTAGAAGGTGCATAAACTTGAGGTATTTCAATTCCTAGTACTTCAGCTGCAATAGTTTGTAGCTTCTTACCAAAGGTAACCGCGTAAGAACCACCCGCTTTCATGAATTCCATTTTTTGTGGAGTGAAAGCTGAAGAGATATCAACTAGTTCTTTATCACCGTTTAATAATTTTTTAGCTTTAGTATCAATAGTTAATACAGTACCAGTAGCAACTGAGTAAGCTTCTTCTAAAACAACATCGCCATTTTCATCAACAACATTATTGCCGTTCGCATCTACTTTCTTAACCCAGTTTTTAAGATCAAGACCAATACCACCAGTTACATCAACAGTCGTTAAGAATATTGGAGAAATACCATTTGTACCAGCAACAACAGGAGCTATGTTAATAAATGGAACGTATGGACTTGCTTGTTTACCAGCCCAAAGTGCAACGTTATTCACACCCGACATACGTGAAGAACCAACACCCATAGTACCTTTTTCAGCGATAAGCATTACTTTTGCGTTAGGGTGCTTAGCTTGTAAAGCTTGGATCTCGTCTTGAGCTTCTGGAGATATCATACATTTACCGTGTAATTCACGGTCAGCACGTGAGTGTGCTTGGTTACCAGGAGAAAGTAAGTCAGTTGAGATATCACCTTCACCAGCGATATAAGTTACTACTTCAATTTTTTCTTCGATATCAGGTAGTTTGGTAAAAAACTCAGCGTTAGCGTAGCTTTCTAAAATATCTTTAGCAACAGTGTTACCTGCTTTGTAAGCCGCTTCAAGACGTGCTGTATCTGCATCGTATAAAAATACTTGTGTTTTTAATACCGCGGTTGCAGGGGTAGATAATGCTTCATCATCGCTTAATGCTAAGTCGAGTAGTACACCAATAGATGCACCACCTTTCATATGTGATAGTAATTCGTAAGCAAATTCAGGTGTAATTTCTGCTACTGTTTCTTCACCTAAAATAATTTGTTTTAAGAATTTAGCTTTTTCACTAGCTGCACTCGTAGTACCTGGCAGAGTATTGTAAATGAAAAAGTTAAGAGAATCTGCGCGATATTCATTCCCTTGATCTTTGATTTGTTCGATGATTTCAGCTAATAACTCAGCGCTATCAATAGGCTTTGGCGCTAAACCAAGCTCCTTTTTACGACTTTCAATTTCTGCTATATATTCTAAATACAGACTCATTTGATACTCTCTCTAGCTATAAAATGCTAATAACAGGGTCATTAGCCAGGACAAAATTTGTCCCTATTTTACCTGATTTTTTATCTACTATGAATCATTTGATAAAATAAACACTATTCACAAAAGATATGCCTGATAGAAATTTTAGTGATATGCGTTGTTTATCATAATAAATATTAGTTACAGGTGTATTAAGTGAGCTCTTTTATGTGTAACTAACACTTCAATTTTTGTGTTTACTAAAATCGTATTTTGGGCGTTTATTGGTAAATGATAAGAGAATTGATTCTAGTCATTTTATCGTGTGTTGATACATGTTATAAATTTATATTATTGATTTTAAATAACTATATATATTATACATACTAATAATAAACGGGATGATTGGCTACTGTCGTTCATTTAATATACTTATTAACGTATGATCAAACTAAAATTTTTAATCCCTGATACTGAAAAATTTAATTCAGATTAACCTAACCGGCTGAGCTAAATTAAGGTTAGTTATCTCTATCATAAAGGTAAAAGTCATGCTTCAAGAATATCGTAAACATGTAGAAGAACGTGCTGCTGAAGGTCTTGTGCCTAAGCCGTTAGATGCAGAACAAACTGCTGCTTTAATTGAACTTGTAAAAAAACCGCCTGCAGGTGAAGAAGATTTTCTTCTGGATTTATTAACAAATCGAATCCCTGCTGGGGTTGATGATGCCGCTTATGTGAAAGCTGGGTTCTTAGCTGCAGTCTCTAAAGGGGATGCGATTTCTCCTATTTTAAGTGCTGAGAAAGCGACACAATTATTAGGTACTATGCTAGGTGGCTACAATATTCAACCTATGATCGATTTATTAGACGATCCTGCTTTAGCTAATACAGCAGCGGCAGGTTTATCAAATACATTATTAATGTTTGATGCTTTTCATGATGTACAAGAAAAAGCTGAAGCAGGTAACCAAGCTGCTAAGCAAGTAATGCAGTCTTGGGCTGATGGCGAGTGGTTTACGAGTAAGCCCGTTGTTGCTGATAAAATTACTGTTAAAGTGTTTAAGGTAGCAGGCGAAACAAATACAGATGATTTATCGCCAGCGCCCGATGCTTGGTCACGTCCTGATATTCCATTACACGCCAAAGCTATGCTGAAAATAGAACGTGAAGGCATAACACCTGATGAAGATGGTGTTGTAGGCCCAATTGCACAAATTGAAGCGTTACAAAAAGATGGGATCCCATTAGCTTATGTAGGTGATGTTGTTGGTACTGGCTCTTCACGTAAGTCTGCCACTAACTCTGTTTTATGGTTTATGGGAGATGATATTCCGTGTATTCCAAATAAACGTGGTGGTGGTGTTTGTTTAGGCGGAAAAATTGCCCCTATTTTTTATAACACTATGGAAGACTCTGGCGCATTACCGATTGAATTAGATGTACAAAAAATGAATATGGGCGATGTTATTGATATCTATCCATACGAAGGTGTTGTTAAAAATTCGGCTGGCGAGGTTATTTCAACATTTGAGCTAAGCCCTGTATTACTTGATGAGGTTCGTGCTGGTGGCCGTATTCCATTGATTATCGGTCGTGGTTTAACCGCTCGTGCTCGTGAAGCATTAGGGCTAGATGCTACGGATTTATTTAAAAAACCTGAAGATACGCTTGAATCAACCAAAGGTTTTACTTTAGCGCAAAAAATGGTGGGTAAAGCTTGTGGTGTTCAAGGTGTACGCGCTGGGCAGTATTGCGAACCTAAAATGACAACGGTTGGCTCACAAGATACTACAGGTCCTATGACACGTGATGAGCTTAAAGATTTAGCATGTTTAGGTTTTTCGGCTGATTTAACTATGCAATCGTTCTGTCATACCTCTGCTTATCCTAAACCTGTTGATGTTGTTACCCATCATACATTACCTGATTTTATGATGAACCGTGGTGGTGTTTCACTCCGCCCGGGGGATGGTGTTATTCATTCTTGGCTAAACCGCATGCTATTACCTGATACGGTGGGTACTGGTGGCGATTCACATACGCGTTTTCCATTAGGTATTTCATTCCCTGCTGGGTCTGGTTTAGTTGCTTTTGCTGCGGCTACAGGAGTTATGCCACTTGATATGCCGGAATCTGTACTCGTTCGTTTTAAGGGCGAAATGCAAAAAGGTATTACATTACGTGATTTAGTACATGCCATTCCTTATTACGGTATTAAAAATGGCTTATTAACGGTTGAAAAAGCCGGTAAAGTTAATGAGTTTTCTGGTCGAATACTTGAGATTGAAGGGCTTAAAGGCTTAACGGTTGAGCAAGCATTTGAATTATCAGATGCTTCAGCAGAACGCTCTGCTGCAGGATGTTCGATTAAACTCGAAGAAGAATCTGTTGCAGAATACTTAGAATCAAACATTGTTATGCTTAAATGGATGATCAGCGAAGGTTACGGTGATGTGCGTACTATTGAACGTCGCATTAAAGGTATGCAAGAATGGCTAGCGAATCCATCTTTAATGGAAGCTGATAGCGATGCCGAATACGCTCATATCCTTGAAATTGATTTAGCTGATATTAAAGAGCCCATTGTTTGTTGTCCTAACGACCCAGATGATGCGAAATTATTATCGGAAGTTGCTGGTGTTGCAATTGATGAAGTATTTATTGGCTCATGTATGACAAATATTGGTCATTTCCGTGCCGCGGGTAAACTCATTGAGAAATTCAACGGTACTTTACCTACGCGTTTATGGGTTGCTCCTCCAACTAAGATGGATCGTGATCAACTAACGGCTGAAGGCTACTACAATATTTATGGTAAAGCTGGCGCACGTATGGAAACACCTGGCTGTTCATTATGTATGGGTAACCAAGCACGCGTTGCAGAGAAATCTACCGTGTTATCTACATCAACTCGTAACTTTCCTAACCGTTTAGGTAATGGGGCTAACGTATACTTAACATCAGCAGAACTTGCAGGGGTAGGTGCTATATTAGGTAAATTACCAACAACGGCTGAGTATATGGAATATGCCTCACAAATTAATGCCACAGCTGCGGATACTTACCGTTATTTAAACTTCCATAAAATGGATGCTTACACAAATAAAGCTGACTCAGTTATTATTCAAGAACCTGCATAATTGGTTATTACGTTTTAATAAATGATTAATGAAACGTCACTTTTAAGTGGCGTTTTTTTATTTATATGTTTTGATTTTTTATGTTTTATATATTCCGTATTAGGGGGATAGCTATTTTTTGCTGATCGAACGTTTAAGCATTTATTAAAAGAGAGGATTAGCTAAGTTTGATATAATGATAAAATAATCTATTTACTTATAAGAAATTTATGGAATACGAATTTATTCATGATTCATTAACAGGGGGAGCTAGTGCTCGATTTTCAATGGAACATGAAATTATGGGGCCTTGGTTAGAAGTAGAAGTAGGAAAAGACATTGAAAAGATAAATGTTCTACTAGAGGTTGTCGCTAATATTAAAGAGCGACAACAAAAAGATATTACGATAACGGGTATGGAATACAGCCTAATTTTCAGTGAGGACTCTGTTCAAGTATTTTTTAATCGCGATTTGGAAGACGTAGAGCAAGCATATGATAGTGAAATTGAGCAAGGTATTAATACAGGTTACGACAGTTCTACAGAATGTGGTGTTGAAGACTTTAGGGAGTTGTTAATTAAGTGGTCAAATTTTATCAAATAAATACTTCGTATTAAATAATACGAGTTAAGTTATATCTTCTTCGAAACTATTTAATAGTGTTGAATATTCACCTTCGTTTATGACTAGTATATTTAACACTTTATCTTTTAAGAATGTCCAGTCAGGCGTGTCTTCGTTATACCTTTTTTGATGCACAATATTTTCAGCCATTTTTAAAATAGAAAAATAAAATTTTTGAAGGCGGCTGAATGGATTGTCTAAAAAATCTCGTTCGTGGTGAGCTAAAATTAACTGGCAAATATCTTTAGGTAATCGCCACGATGTAGCAACATAGTAACCAATAGTTGCGTGGTTAGCTTGATAATTTATATCTTCAATTGATGTTATTGAAACGTCAGGAGTTTCCAAGGCATGTTGAAATATTTGATGATATTCAGAGTATTTCATTGCCATAATAGGAATACCACAATCATGGAAAAGTCCTAAAGAAAATAAAATATCTTTAGAGATAGCTTGTTTTAGTGAGTTACCTATATGTACACAAACATTCGCTATATTGGTTGAATTTATCCAAAAATCTTCTAATGCGATTGAGCAATCTTCTTGCTTAAAGGTTTGTTTAAGTAAGCTACTTGTTACTAAAATTATTATGCCTTCTAAACCTATATAGCGTACAGATTTTGGAATGTCAGAAATGGTTCTTGATAAGCCGTATACAGGCGAATTTATTGTTTTTAATATAGTTGAAGATACAGCTGCATCTTGCGCTATAGTACGAGCTATAAGGTTTAACTCAGGCTCTTCTTGCGCAATTAATCCTTGAAGCTTTTTAAGTAATTTGGGTTGGGCGGGAATGGAAAAACCACGCTCTATATCTTCAATTACTTTTTGATCAATATGTAACATAAGTTTTAATTATAATTTATTGCTAAGTTACAGCTCATATATAAATATGACATTATTAGTCCTTTACTATGTTATAACTATCACTCAATTTTAATTAATTTACAACAGCTTATTAAATTTTAACTTGAGTTATCTTTTAATACGTTTTATCTAATCTTTTATTTTTAAAGGTGAATATTATGAGTCTTTCTCCGAGTATGTTTTTTCAAAGGCTATTGAGTAATATATTGTATATAGTGTGTTTTTTTCTTTTATTAAATACTGTCGACATTAACGCTCAGCATATGACCATTGATTTACCTCAATGGAAAACAAATACTATTGAAAATAAACCTTCTCTAAGAGCAAGTGGTATATATAAAAACTCCTTATGGGTTGCAGGTACAAACAATGCTGTTTTTGTTAGCCGTAATCGTGGTGAGTCTTGGCAGAATAGCTCAGTATCTGCTGAAGTATTGTATGACTTTAGAGATATTGAAGTTTTCGACGAAAATACAGCGATAGTTATGGGAGCTGGCAGCGGAAGCCAATCCGTATTGTTTATTACTCAAGACGGAGGAAGTCATTGGAAATTATTAAATAAAAATCAAGAAGAGAAGGGGTTTTATAACTCTATAGGGTTTTGGGACAAAAATAATGGTTTGCTTTTAGGGGACCCTCTTGATGGTTATTATGTAATAAAACGCACGGAAGATGGTGGTAAAACATGGACGCGTGTTAAGAAAAATCATTTACCTAAGATGTTAGAAAACGAATCTGCTTTTGCTGCAAGTGGTAGTACATTAATTGTAGGGGAAAATGGCAAAGCTTGGTTTACCACTGGAGGTAGACAGGCGTCATTATATGTAAGTACTAATTATGGTGATAATTGGCAAAGAATGAATCTTCCTCTGTTCGATGAAACATTAACAGCGGGAGGGTATGGTTTATATCAGTATGAAGAGAGTGTTTTTACTCTTGGAGGTGATTATAAAAGAAGAGATGGAGTGTATAAAAACCTATCTTTAGTTAAGGAAGGTGAAGTGATATCACTTAAAAGTGGAAACAGAGGTTTACGGACCGCAATGTCTTGTATTAAGAGTATTTGCATTATTACAGGTAAGTTATCGAGCGATATATCATTTAATTATGGGGTGACATGGCAACCACTAAAAAACAATAAAAAGGATATTGGTTTTTATACTATAGCGAGTAATAACGAATTATTTTTAGGTGCAGGTGACGATGGGAAGGTAGGTGTTTTACTTAAACAAGAATAAACCACCTTTGTTCATTGTGTTGATTGAGAATATTGATATCTGTTTTTGCTGTATAAGAAAAGCACTGAGAGCGTTTTTTATCCTGAAGCCATAGCTAGTATTGTTGGGATATCGATTGATTGTGTATACTCTATAAAGTCTTTCTCAGCATTAACTCTTGCAAAAACGGCCATTCTATCTGAAAGTTCGTTACCCTCAATATTGGCATGACCTTTAACATGAGTAATGGTTAAATTATTTTTAAGTGTTTCATAAAGAGAAAAGCAACCTTTTATTATTTCTAGGTTTTTAATCTCTTCCCCTTTGCCTCGGGTCCAACCCTTATTTTTCCAACCTTTAGCCCATTTAGTAATACAGTCGATTGAATATTTTGAATCTGACAAGATCTGAACTGATTGATTTTTTTGAATATATGAACTGGCAATTTTTAATGCTTCATAAAGAGCGTTTAATTCAGCAGTGTTGTTTGTTCCATTTTTATCATATAAGCCATACCAAAGCTGTGTTAATTGTTCTTTTTGATATATTGCTATACCTGAGCCTGACTTTCCGGGGTTAGGTGAACAAGCGCCATCACAATATATATTAATATCTGCAAAGTTTAGTGTTTGATTTTTTTGTTGGAGCGATGTTTTTTTAGTTAATGCACCTGTTGTTGAAGGAGCGCTTTTACCTGATGCTAAAGAACGTTTCATTAATGCTTTAGTGTATGACTCTTTAAATGCTTCCTCTGCTTCGGCTTTAGAAGGAAATCCCATATACTGGGCATTGTTCATACCTGCTACCAATGATTGCACCGTACTCCAAGTATCAAAAATACCGGTTTGTTTCCCTTTCCAAATAACGTAATGTTTCTTACTCATACCGTGCTACTTCTTATTTGTATTAATAGATGGAGCGTTTAATTGTTTGTACGCCAAGATAACTAAAATAATGCCAGCAATAAAAAATGGAATACTAAGCATTTGCCCTGTGTTTAACATAAACTCTGAAGAGTAGGCTGCCTGTTTTTGTTTTACTGATTCAACTAGAAATCTAGCAGTAAAGGTAAGAATTAAAAATGTACCTAGTAATAAGCCTTTTGGAGAATGACTTTTAAACTTTTTATATAAACCAAGTAAAATGATGAATATAAATAAGTATGAAATGGCTTCATAAAGTTGTGCTGGGTGTCTTGGTAAATTATCGATTCGCGCAAAAACAACAGCCCAAGGTAGATTACTGGTTACGCCTAATATTTCTGAATTAATAAAATTTGCACAACGTACAAATACGCCAAATAAAGCGGTAGCTATTGCTAACCGATCTAAAATCCATAAGTAGCTGACTTTGTGTTTTTTAACGTATAAGCCAATAGCAAGTATAACACCTAAGCCGCCGCCATGGCTTGCTAAACCACCTTCCCAAATAGCTAATATTTTCATGGGGTTTGCGAAGTAGTAACTAGGATCATAGAAAAAACAGTGGCCTAATCGAGCGCCAATGATAATACCAAATACGACATAACCTAATAAAGTATCTAAAGATTCTTGTTCGATGTTTTCTGTTTTATAAATCCATTTCATTACCTGTAAACCAGAAAGTATGGCCGAAGCAAATAAAACACCATACCAATGAATTTTTATAGCACCAAAAGAGACTAATACAGGGTCAATATTCCAAATTAAATGTTCCAAGGAGAGTGCCTATTAAGAAAGTAAGTCATGATGAAATGTAAATTACTTCATCAGAGAAAGGGTATGAAGCCATCATAAATTTGAAGGGGAATATTTTCAAGCTGAAGTTTGTTTTTATCATTAACTTTATGTAACAAAAGTTGCTCTGGTATACAGTTTGCTGATGTATGTATCGTGTTATTTTACTTGCATTTACTTGGATAAATTAAGGTTTAGGACTATTATGTATACATTGTGATTGTTTATCGACCGTTCAACCTTATTCTTTTATAAAGGTTTAAACTTTGTTTCGAGAAAGTAAATCTCTCTTTATACAAATACAAAAGGATTTTATGTTTTTGAAAGATTCACAGGTAATAAATAATGCATCCACGTTCAATTAAAGAGTATTTACTCCTTTCTAGTTCCTCTTCAGGGATTATAGTTATTACCGTCTTTATGTTGGTACGCCTTTATCAACAAGAGTGGATGCATGCCTTGCTTGATGGTGTAATTGTTCTCGCATTATCGAGTACTTTTTATTACGTATATAAAACCAGAAATACAGAAAAAGTCAGTATTTTTTTAGGTATCTCTTCCATGTTGGGAGTTGTGCTAATTATTTGGTTGAAGGGGGTTAGTCAAATTTACTGGGAATACCCAGTTATTATTGCTTCTTATTATTTATTTCGAATTAATGTGGCGTTAGTCTTAAGTGCTTTACTGATGATTATTGTTAGTATTTTAACTTTTGAGCAAACGTCTTTAATCAGCTTTAGTACTATTATAGTTACCTTACTTATGGCAAATATTTTTGCCTACTTTTCGGCTCGCAACATAAGTCAACAACACATATCTTTAATTAAAAGTGAGCGATTGGAACGTCTTCGTAATAAAACCTTAGAGCTTATAGTGGGTTCGCATAAACTGTCTGTTGTTTTAGAGTTTATTACGAAAAGCGTTGAACAAGAAAATCCCGATCTTATATGTAGTATATCTCTTTTCGATAAATCTAAAAAATTCCTTATAACAGGTGCAGCACCTAGTTTACCTAAAGCTATGGTAGAAAAAATGCATATGGTAGAAATTGGACCCGAAGGGTGTCCTTGTGGTGCAGCTGCTTTTTATGAAAAAAGAATTATTGTTGCAAACATTAGCACCGATAATCGTTGGACTTTATTTGCTGAATTGGCTGAAAATTCAAATCTAAGTGCATGTTGGGCTGAACCTATTGTAAGTTCGGAAGGGGAGGTTATTGGTGTTTTTAGTATTTATCATAGTGTTCATTATACCCCTGCTTTACAAGATTTTTTACTTGTGGAGCAGTTTGCACATTTAGCGAGTATATCTATCGAAAGAGAGAAGAATCACTTACTCATTTGGCAACAAGCAAACTTTGATAGCCTTACTGGCTTACCTAATAGAAATATGATGCGCAGCCATTTAACACAATTGATTGCGAGAGCTGAACGAGATAATGAAAAAATAGCGGTAGCTTTTTTAGATTTAGATCATTTCAAGGATGTTAATGACACTTTAGGTCATCATATTGGCGATGCTTTATTAAAAGAAACAGCTAAGCGTATTAAACAAAGCATTCGCAAAAATGACATTGTAGCAAGGCTAGGAGGAGATGAATTTGTTATTATCATGTCTAACCTTAAAGATTTTAAAGGTGTAGAAGTTGTTGCAGAGCAGTTACGAAAGTCTATTTCCTTGCCTTATTATCTTTTTAATGAGGTTGTACATAGTGCTGTTAGTATTGGCCTTACTATTTATCCCGATGATGCTGTAGATATCGATGACTTACTCAAAAATGCAGATCAAGCCATGTACGGCGCTAAAAATTTGGGACGAAATAATTATCATTATTTTACTCAATCAATGAGAGATCAAGCTGTAGAGAGAATGCAGCTGATTCAAGATTTACGTCGTGCAATCAAAAATGAAGAGTTCTTTGTTGTTTATCAACCTATTATTAATTTACAAACAAATGTTACATATAAAGCAGAAGCCTTAGTTCGATGGCTACATCCTACTCGCGGCATAATTAATCCATTAGATTTTATTCCACTTGCAGAAGAAACGGGGTTAATTATTGATATTAGTGATTATGTTTTTAGTACTGTGTTATTAGATGTTAAAGAATGGCGAAATAGTATCCATCCTCATTTTCAAATTAGTATAAACACTTCTCCGATCCAATATAAAGAAAACTCAGGAAATATAGCTGCTTGGATGAAAGCATTAAATAGTGAAAAAGATAGCAAAGACTCTATCGCCTTTGAAATTACTGAAAACTTATTAATGGAAAACAAGAAAGGTGTCGCTGATATTTTAACCTTAGTAAAACAATCAGGGATCCCTATCTCAATTGATGATTTTGGTACGGGGTATTCATCACTTTCATATTTAAAAAATTATGATACAGATTATCTCAAGATTGATAAAAGCTTTGTTCAGAAAATGTCTGAAGATAGTAAAGATTTAGCCTTGTGTGAAGCTATGGTTGTTATGGCTAAAAAACTCAATATTAAAGTAATAGCTGAAGGTATAGAAACAAGAGAGCAAAGAGATATTTTACGAGATATTGGTTGTGACTATGGGCAAGGGTATTATTTTTCTAGACCTATTATAAAAAGAGAGTTTGAATTGTTTTTAATTAATAATAACTCTGCTAATGAGTTATCTCCTTTATCTAAAGGTTAAAATAAACCCTTATGCGTTTAGTATCCAGCTCTCTTCCAAAATGATGCTTCTAAAAGCTCATTAGGTTCATCAACTCTAAATGTTTTATCAGCAATTATTTTATTTTCGCACGTAATGGTCATGCGCCAATCACCTAGCTTATTATTAATAGGCGCCCATATAGTGTCACCTAAATAAAAATTCCAGTTATTATCTCTAATATACATTTCACCAATAAAAGGGGGCATGACTTTGCCATCGTCATCGGGAATATTTGGATGATAAATGCAATAAGTTATCTTTTTCCCTTTTCCTTTTTTTATATTGATAATGAAACCAAATTCGATATCTATTTTAGCAGGTACATTAACGGTAAACTCTTTGATTTTAGGCAGAGATTTATTAGTATCTTCCCACTTGTCGTAAATACCAAAACTAGTAATAGAATGCTGAATGTTTGATTTAGCCATAGAGTGTAGTGAAAGGTTTAATGATTATTTAAATGCATGTTATTGAATTTTAAACGGAGATTTTAGCAAATTTCCGTTTAAAATACTTCTTTATTTAGGACGAACTTCATTCATAAGTGATTGTATGTTTAATATTGAAGGTGTACTCCATAGTTCGTTTAACATTACTGGTAGCTTTTGACGCCAGTTAGGGTGCTCATCTATAGTGCCTGGAATATTAACTTGCTCTAATAGTTCTAGTCCGTCTTCTAAAGGGATCAATTGTATGTGGCTTTTTGATAATCCAACATATTTTTGAACAGCAATATTAAGGTCAGAGTTGGTTATTTCTAATGTTTCGCTATTAATATCATCAGGAGAGAGCACTCCGACGTCTTTTAATGCGTCAATAAGACAGTGGCGATCTTTAATACGATCAATTTGTTCTTGTTCCTTTAGTTCATCATTTGGATATAAATTTAACTTTCTACGCCAGGTTAAATCACGACTAGCCCACCAACCCACTAATGTTGGTACATCATGCGTCGAAACAGTAGCAATTGACTGGCTTGGATATATTTCAGGGCGTTTAAATAATCCTGTTTCCCACCAACGTTCAAAATACAGCACTTTATAAGACAGCAAACCCGATTTAGCTATTATTTCACCAAAACCTTCAGGAACAGTTCCTAAGTCTTCACCAATAACAACACAGCGTGAACGACGAGATTCTAAAGCAATAATACTTAAGATATCATCGAGTGGAAAAGTGATGTAAATACCTTCATGAGCGCCCATATCAGGAGCAATCCAATATTGGCGCATTAATCCTAATATATGGTCTATTCGTAAAGCTCCTGCGTATTGCATATTGCAGCGTAAAGCTTTTATTAAGGGTTGGTAGCCTTGTTCTTTTAATGCAACGGGGTTCATTGGTGTTAATCCCCAGTTTTGACCTAACGTGTTCATGGCATCAGGTGGAGCACCTATTGATGCGCCAGATACGTAAACGTCTTGGTTAGACCATACGTCTACGCCAGAACCATCACAACCAACAGCTAAATCTAAGTATAACCCTATAGGCATGTCATGGGTTTGTGCTAGGTTTGCTGCATTTATCAATTGTTCGTGTGCTAACCACTGTAAATACATAAAGTATTGAATTCGCGATGAATGCGCTTTTTGAAATGTTTTTACCGCGCGAGTATTAGGCGATTGATATTCTTTTGGCCATAATTTCCAGTTATATATTGAAGCGTTTGTTTTTCTAAAATGCTCGTAAAGGGCTTCAAATGTAGCCAGTGTATGTAAATCTTCGCCTTGCTCTTGAGTAAAACGGATAAAGCTTTGTTTAAATGATTCATTTATAGGTTGTGAAGAGATGATAAGGTCATCAAAAAGAATTTCTAATAATTCAAACTTTAATTCAGCAACCTCTGGGTACTTTATTAACTGGCTTGCTTTTGCTGAAGCTAATTTTTTTTGAAACGCGGCGCTATTATATTTTTCTTGGGCCCGCTGACATGTTGAAAAGTTAGGAACACTTTGTACATGGATATATAGAGTATTAAGGAAACAACGGCTTGTTGGAGAATAAGGACTGACATGTTCAGGGTTGTTTTGATACAAAGGGTGGAGAGGGTTTAGTCCTACGGTTGAAGCTCCTTGTTCAGATGCACCTATGATTAAGTTATTTAAATCTTTAAAGTCTCCCATTCCAAAGTTTTGTTCGCTACGTATAGAGTAAAGTTGAGCGGCATAACCCCACATTTTATTCGCATGAGCTTCTTTAGCACTAAAGCATGTTTCGGGGGCTACAATAAAATGACAATCAGATTGTTGATTTCCATACTTTATCGATAACTTATGATATCCCTCTTCTACTTGAGGAAGAGGTAATTGATATTTTGAGAAAGTACATTCATTTAACGTCGTAACATCTATTGCTTCTAATGCTGAAACATCAAGGTGTTGATTAAGTAAATCACCATTTTCTGTTGTGATGGTCCAGCTAATAGGTTGCTGTTCTACAGTGTTTTGTAAGCTAATAGGAATAAAAGGTTGTTTGTTTGTACTTTTTACGATGTGAGTTGTCGGTAATATAACTCTCCATTGTTTTTCTTGTAACGTTTTAATTTGTTCTTCGAGTATTTGTTCACTGGTTAGGTTAAACCCCATTGCATTTAATAATGATGCTAGTGCTTCTTTTTTTGGTGTTTGTTTGATCCCAAAACTATTAACGTAACTTTTATGGAAACCAACAAGTTCGGCTAATTGTTCTATAGGTGGGGAGATATTATTCATACTTACTCTCTATATTCAGGGCAATACTTTGAATTTTTTTACAAAAAGATAATATAAGTTGATGCTTAATTTGAAGCGCGCGCCTTAGTCGAGCAAAAAAAGATAAGTCATATTATTTATAGCATACTCTCACTTGATTTTTGTACTGTAAAATAAATATTAATTTTTATTATTTGCTTATAAATTTGTTTGTTTGCAATAAAGGTTACTTATATTATTGCGTTAATAGATTAACGTTTTTTAATTTACTTTTATAAATAGGTTAAGGAAATATTATGAAAAAAACTGTTGTAATAACTGGGGCTAATCGCGGTATTGGATTGGCAATGGCTGAAGTGTTTAAATCGCAAGGACATCTTGTGTATGCTTTATGTAGAAACTCTTCCGAAGAGTTAAATAAGTTAGGTGTGCATGTTATTACCGATATTGATGTAGCGACTACCCAAGGTATCAAAAATATGCGAAAAGCTTTAAGTGGTATTGGTATCGACATATTGGTTTGTAATGCTGGAATTTTGAGGGATGAAAGTTTAGCAGATATAAATCTCGAAACCATTAGAGAGCAATTTGAAGTGAATGCTTTGGCGCCTCTTAATATTGTTGATACGCTACAGTGTAATTTAAATTTAGATGGTAAGGTGGCGATGATCACTTCGCGTATGGGATCTATTGCGGATAATGAATCTGGTGGGCGCTATGGTTACCGTATGTCTAAAGCTGCGTTAAATGCAGCAGCTATGTCGTTGAGTAAAGATTTGTATTCTCAAGATATTGCTGTAGGTATTTATCATCCAGGTTATGTTCAAACCGAGATGGTAAATAATAACGGTGATATTTCAGCAAACGAAGCTGCGGTAAAAATTGTTGATTTAATTCATGGGCTAACTTTAAAGGAAACGGGTGTTTTTAAACATTCTAATGGTCAAGTATTACCATGGTAACTACATCGCAAGATGTGAATAAAGAGCCAGCTAATACACAATATATAAAAATATGGAAAACGGTACAGGCTATTCCTTTTGGCTGTGTAGCAAGTTATGGACAGGTTGCTGATTTATCAGGGTTGCCTGGTCGTGCACGATTAGTTGGAAAAGCCTTAGGCAAAGTGCCTATTAATGGTTGGAATAATCAAAAAGTCCCTTGGTTTCGAGTGATAAACTCACTAGGGAAAATATCTTTTCCTACGGGAAGTGAGTTATTTATGAAACAAAAAAAATTATTACAAAATGAGCAAGTTGTTGTTATCGGAAATAAAGTAAAAATGACTGAGTATCAATGGTCTCCTGATTTAGGAGAGTTATTGTTTAAATTAGAGTTTTAATTAGAGCTTTTATTGGTATTGTTCGTGGTTAAACTGTTGTTAACTTTTTAAGTAATATAAAAAATAGGTATTAAATGATTAATTTACCCCTAGGGATACATGTTTTAGGACGCGGGCCGGCTGTTATTTTATTGCATAGCTCTTTGAGTAGTTCAAAGCAGTGGTTACCTTTAGTGGAATGTTTAAAAACTCGTTTTAAAGTGATCAATATAGATATTTTGGGATATGGAGCTGCTGAAGCTGTTGCAGAACCTCAGCGTTATAACTTTTCTATTGAGATAGAACGTATTCAAGAAGCTTTACAACAACTTATTCCAAATGAGTCTTATCATATTGTAGGACACTCTTGTGGTGGCGCACTTGCTTTAAAATTAGCAGTAGAAAACCCTAGTCAGGTGTTATCTTTATCTTTGTATGAGCCTGTCGCTTTCCATTTATTGCCTCAAGGCAGTGAAGCAAGAATAGCGGCTAATAAGTTTGCTCAAGAAGTTAATATTGATGATCTTTATTTAGCGGCTGAAAAATTTACTGACTTTTGGAATGCAAAAGGCTTTTTTAGAAAGCTACCAGAACGAATGCAGCAATTAATGGCTAAAGATATGGAAAAAGTAAATTTAGATTTTATCGGTTTAACTGCTGAAACTTACGGATCTGATGATATCAATAAAATTAAATCTCCTGTTATGATGATGACAGGAAATCAAAGCCCACAATTAAGTAAAACATTAGCAACACTGATTGTTACTAGCTTAGATAACGTTAAAGAAGTGAGTTTTGAAGCTGGACATATGGGGCCAATAAGTCATGCCAGTACAATACAGCCTAAAATAGCTGAGTTTATTAGAGATTGTTAAATAATTTTTAGGCGTAAAAAAGCCCAGCTAAAAGCTGGGCAAAAATAAATAAGGGAGAACACTTGTTAAATCATATTAAGAAGCGGCAGCCTCCTGAATATTTGATACTGTTTTTTGTAATGGGCTTTTTCCATTAATCGCTATTTTTCTTGGTTTCAGTGCTTCAGGTATTTCTCTTTCTAAATCAATATGTAAAAGGCCATGTTCCATAGAAGCGCCGGTTACTTTTACATGATCGCCAAGCTGAAATTTTCTTTCAAAGTTACGCTCAGCAATACCTTGGTGTAAGAATTTTTGTTCGCCTTTGTTATTACTGCCTGTTTTTATGCCAGTAACAATTAATGTATTTTGTTTTGATTCAATTTCTAACTCATCTTCAGCAAATCCAGCGATTGCCATAGTCACTCTATATTGATCTTCTGCAAGCAGTTCAACATTATATGGAGGGTAAGATGATTGTTTATCAGCTCTAGAGGCTTTATCTATCAAACCAGCTAAGTGGTCAAAACCAATAAATGAACGGTAAAGTGGGCTAAAATCTGTAGATGTACGCATAATATTCATATCCTATATTTAGTTAGCAATATGCTATATCCGTTAAATATCATTATTTTTGTTAAAATCAATAGAAGTAAAATCTATATAGTTAAAGCCAATTAAATTGCGAGTTAACGATTTTTAAATAATTTATTATCAGGATAAATGTGCCTTTCAATTTGAACAGGCGGTTAATGTAGACCCTATCGGCGACTACACTATAAGAGATGGTATTGAAGTGATATTTTTCAAGAAAAAAACCAAATAAATTTAAAAAATATTTGGTTTTTTATTTAAGTGGCTGATTATTATTGTGAATTTTTTATGGTTTTTTGTTCAATAATAGAATTTCTTCAAAAGCTTTTTCATAATTCGGATGCTCTGAAATATTAGTAACCAATTCTTTGTAAATAATTTTATGTTCGGAGTTAATAATAAATATTGATCGGGTTAATAATCCCATATCTTTTATTAAAAGGCCGTATTTAGTCCCAAAATCACGCCAAACTGAATCAGACAGAACTTGAATATCGTTAATGCTTTCGGTTGTACAAAAACGTTTTTGAGCGAAGGGTAAGTCATTACTAATAGTCAGGAATATGGTGTTATCAGATAGAGATGCAACTTTTTCGTTAAATCTTTTTGTTTGAATTGAACACACACCTGTGTCTAAACTAGGAACTACTGATATTAAAATATTTTTACCTTTAAAAGAGTTTAGAGTTACAGGAGAAAAGCTTTCGTTTACCACTTTAAAATTAGGTGCGTGATCACCTACATTAAGTTGTTTACCAAGCAATGTTACAAACTTTCCTCCCGCTTTAACCAATGAGCTGTTTTCTGATAGTTCGATATCGTGTGCAGATAACGAAGGGGATAAGGTGATAAAAATAAAGGTAATTAATGTAAATAATTTCATTGTATAATAAGTTAATCAGATTTAATTTGAGACAGTTTACCGCATTTTATTTAAATATTTTTAAAAATTATCTGCAGTCTTCGTTATTATTACCTATTGTTAATAAGTAACTTTGCGATTAAGTAATACTGTTTTTTTATATTCTTCTATTTTTATCAATTTTGAGTCAATTTAGGAAATAAGCGTGTATGTCAACTCCGTTATTAATTTGTGATGATTCAAATATGGCGCGTAAACAAGTCGCGCGCTCTTTACCAGACGGTTGGGATGTCGATATAAGTTTTGCGACCAATGGTTTTGAAGGTATTGAAGCTATTAAAGCTGGAAAAGGCGATGTTCTTCTTTTAGATTTGAACATGCCAGGAATGGATGGCTACGAAGTTCTTCAGGCAATTGTTGAGCAAGATCTTCCTACCCTTGTTATTGTTATTTCTGGTGATATTCAACCTGAAGCACATCAAAGAGTAACGAGTTTAGGTGCATTAGATTTTATTCAAAAACCTGTAAGTAAAGAAAAGCTTACCGAAATATTATCTGCTTATGGTGTGTATACCGCTCCAACTAAACCCGTAATAAAAGAAGCTCCTGTAATTGCTAAAAGTGATTCAGTTACTAAAGTTAATCCTTCTACTGCGTCATCCCCTATAATAACTGAGGGGAAAGAGAACAAAAAAACGCAAGCTAATTTCCTCGAATCTGATTTAAGAGACTGTTATCAAGAAATAGCTAACGTTGCTATGGGACGTGCCGGTGATTTACTGGCTCGTTTATTAGATGTATTTGTCGTTTTACCTATTCCTAATGTTAATTTGATTGAAGTTAGCGAATTAAGTATGGCTTTATCAGCAGTGGAAGTGAATGAAAGTACCTCTGGTATTTGCCAAGGATTCATAGGTGCTGGCGTTTCAGGAGAAGCGCTATTAATACTTAATGACTCAAGTTTTAAAGATGTTGCTACCTTGATGAATTATCAGCAAGTATTAGATGAAAATTCGGAATTAGAACTACTCATGGACATGGCAAATGTTTTAATTGGTGCTTGTTTAAGTGGTGTTTCAGAACAACTTGATATGAATTTTAGCCAAGGCCATCCTGTTGTTTTAGGTCAACATAGAAAAATATCAGAACTTATTGCGACTAATTCAACTCGTTGGAGGCGAACTCTGGCAATTGAGATAAGCTACAGTATTGAAAATTACCCGATAAAATGTGACTTATTATTACTGTTCACAGAAGAGTCGATGAAAACACTTAACAATAAAATTTCTTACTTATTGGATTAAATATGTCGCAAGAAACTGAACAAATGAATGAATTACATTGGCTTATGGAAATGCTCCATACCATTGATGTGGGTTTAGTTGTCCTCGATCGCCAGTATAAAATTCAAATATGGAATGGTTTTATGGAAAACCATAGTGGTTTATTACCACGGGAGGTAAAAGAAAAAGAGATTTTTTCTTTATTTGAGGAAATTCCTCAAGACTGGTTTAAACGTAAAGCTGAATCTGTTTTTTTACTTAAAAATAAAGCATTTACTATTTGGGAGCAAAGACCTTACCTGTTCAAGTTTCAAAACTATCGCCCTATTACGGGCTCTGCTGATTACATGTATCAAAATACGACATTTATTCCCCTAATGTCATCTACTGGCCTAGTAACCCATTTATGCTTACTTATTTATGATGTAACCGATAACGCCACCAATAAAAATGACCTCGAAAGAGTTAACACTGAATTAGCTGTTTTAAGTCAAACAGATGGTTTAACAAAACTATTCAATAGAGCGCATTGGGAAAATTGTTTAAATACTGAATTTAAGCGTTGGTGCCGCAGTAGAAGTGCGAGTAGTTTAGTTATTTTAGATATAGACCATTTTAAACATGTGAATGATACATACGGACACACGGTAGGAGATGATGTTATTCGTCATTTGTCAGGACTTATTAGGCAGCACGTGCGAGAAACTGATATTTCAGGGCGTTACGGTGGTGAGGAGTTTGTGATTTTATTAGCGGATACTGCATTAGAAAATGCGCAAATATTTGCTGAGAGATTACGTAAAGAAGTTGCTCAGTCTATTGTTAGACATAATGATATTGATCTTTCTTATACTATAAGTTTAGGTATTGCCGAAGTAGACTCGAGTATTAAAACATACGAAGCATGGATCGAACATGCTGATGCTGCATTATATCGTTCAAAAGAAAGTGGCCGAAATAAAGTAAGTGTACACCCAAAAAACGTGTAAATTATCTATTTAATAGATTATAAAAACCTTATGTTTAGTACAACATAAGGTTTTTTTATTTTGTTTTTCGTTGATAAAGTAATGCGTTAAACAAGTATATTAATAAGGTAAGTAAAGGTATTAGCCATTGAGTATACTGCCCCCAATTAGCGTAGGGTGTTGTTCCTGTGACTAAATTTATTTCTGCTCTGAGTACGCTTTCAGTAAATTGTGGGACAGTGGCTATGATATTACCTGTATGATCTATTGCTGCTGTTACCCCGTTGTTTGTTGAGCGAAGTAAGGGACGCCCAAATTCTGCAGCTCGCATTCTTGCAATATCTAAATGTTGATGAGGGCCATGAGAATCACCAAACCAAGAGTCATTACTTACTGTTAATAATAGATTAGTTGTAGATTGAAAATTTGCTCTTAATTGCGCAGGAAAAGCTATTTCAAAGCAAATAAGCGGCAATATATTAATGTCTTTGGCAACAAGGTTAGGTTGTATATACCCACCAGAAGAGAAGGATGATTGTGGTAAATTAAATAATGGTGCGATAGGCCTCAACCATTCTTGAAAAGGAACAAATTCACCTATGGGTAATAAATGATATTTTGAATATCTATTATTGTGATTATATTCGTAGCTTCCTTCCGTGTCTGTTTCATGCTTTTTACCTAAAGTAATTAAGCTATTAAAGTATTCTCTTTCATCATAGTTATAATTTAATATTCCTGTAATTATTGCACTGTTTTTTAAGGCTGCAGATTTATTTGCTAACGTTAAAAAGTCTTGGGCTCTAGGCTCTAATGCCGTTATAGCTGATTCCGGCCAAATGATGATGTCAGCATCGTAATTCATACGTGTTAAGTCTAAATATTTCAACATAGTCGGCCATTCTTGTTCAGGGGCCCATTTTATTTCTTGTTTTATATTACCTTGCACTAACGCAACTTTTATAGATTTACCCGTTGGGGTAACCCAAGTTATCTGGTTAAAAAATATTGTTATGATAAGAGTCGATAAAAGTATGCTAGCTGATAAGTAAACGTTTTTTCGCTTAACAAGTTGAAAGATTGAAACACAAGTAAGTAATACTATTGAAGTTAAACCAAACTCACCAATAACGGGTATCAAGGAAGCTAAAGGGCTGTCTATTTGAGTATAACCAAGAGATAACCAGGGGAAGCCCGTTAAGAGTACACCACGTAAATATTCTGTCATTAACCAAAAAGCAGAAAATAACCAAACATTAAATTGTTTAGTCGTTGAAAGCTTAGCGGATAAATAACTTGCTAATGCAGGAAATAACGCGAGATAAAGGGAAAGGAGCACCATTAATAAAATGGATACTACGAGCGGTAATCCTCCAAATTGATCGATAGCAACATGAACCCAACTTATTCCGCTTGCGAACCAACCAAAACCAAAAATAAAGCCGTGTTTAGTGGCTTCTTTAGGTGAATGATTGTCGATTATAGTAAGCCAAAGCCCAATCGTAATAAATGGTAGCCACCATAAGGAAAAAGGGGCATACGCGAAAACTAAACTAAGCCCAGCAATAAAGCTAAGCCAGTTTTTAGGCGCGGTAATAAATACTTTGAGAGATTTGATTAACGTTGAAAACATGGATATCCAAATGAGTAATGCTAATCAATATTTTTGCCGTTAATTTCATGATCTTTAGGAACGGTAACTTGTATTGCTTGAATGCGTCGAGTATCAGCAGCAGTAATTTTAAATTCAAAATCATTAATACTAACTAATTCACCTTTTTTAGGCATATGGCCAAACTGATGTAAGATAATGCCACTAATTGTGTCAGCGTCTTCTTCATTGAAGTTGGTATTAAAGTATTCATTAAAGTCTGCTAGTTCAGTTAATGCTTTAACTTGATATACTTGGCCTGCAAGATATTTTATATCTTCTTCTATAGCATCGTCTGTTTCGTCTTCAATTTCACCAACAATTAGCTCTAAAATGTCTTCAATAGTAACAACGCCTGACACACCGCCATACTCATCAACAACAACAGCCATATGGTAACGCTGAGATCTAAATTCTTTTAATAGTGGCTCAACTTTTTTACTTTCAGGAACCATAATCGAAGGTCTGATAACCTTTGCTATAGTACATTCTTCATCTTGTTGTTGAAAAGCGTAAGCAAGAAGGTCTTTGGCTAAAAGTATTCCTTCAATTTTATCAATGTCTTCATTAATAACAGGGAATCGCGAGTGGCCAGATTCAACAATTTTAGGGAGTGACTTATCAAGGGGATCGTTAATATCAAGGGTAACCATTTGTGATCTAGGTATCATGATATCTCTCACGCGCATATCTGATACTTCTAAAACCCCTTTAATCATTAACTTGGTTTCAGGTCGTATTAATTCTCTGTCTTCAGCATCGTTTAAGACATCAACTAGTTCATCTTTACTTTTCGGTTCTCCTGTAAATACTTGTGTAACTTTCGTCCAAAGTGATTTATTTGAAGAACCGCTGCTAGAGTGTGGGTTATCATCGCCCATAGGGATATTTCGTTTCCTATAATTAGTATTTAAATATGGAATTTATACTTCTTGGTATGGGTTGTCTATACCAAGTGTTGATAATAGTTTTATTTCTATTGATTCCATTTCAGTAGCTTCATTTTCTTTTATATGGTCATAACCGAGTAAATGCAAGCATCCATGTATAACTAAATGAGCCCAATGATCATCACATTTTTTGTTTTGCTCTTGTGCTTCTTTAATAACCACGTCAGCACATATAATCAGGTCACCTAATAAGTTAATATCAATACCTTCAGGTACCTCAAAGGGAAAAGATAAAACATTCGTTGGCTTGTCTTTTTGACGATATTGATGATTTAGTTGTTGGCTTTCTTTTGTTTCAACGAGTCGAATGGTTAATTCAGGGGCGTTTTCAATGGTGGATAATGCCGTTTCAGTCCATAATTGCAACTGTTCTATTGATGGTAATGTTTGATTTTCACAAGCAATTTGAACATCTAATTGTACAGCCATTACTCTTGAGCCTTTGCTTTGTTTTCTATTGCAGCAGCACTTTTTTCTACTTTAATACGATTTGTCTTTTTATCGTGTGCTTCATAGGCTTCAATAATTCTTGCCACCACGGGGTGACGTACCACATCTTTTGATTCAAAAAAGTTGAAGCTAACGCCGGGAATATCTTCAAGTACTTCTATTGCGTGTCGTAAACCTGATTTTTGTCCACGAGGTAAGTCTACTTGAGTAATGTCTCCAGTAATTACTGCTTTAGCATTAAAACCTATACGGGTTAAAAACATTTTCATTTGTTCAACGGTTGTGTTTTGGCTTTCATCTAAAATAATAAAGGCATCGTTTAGGGTGCGACCTCTCATATAAGCAAGCGGAGCCACTTCAATAACGTTACGTTCGATTAGTTTTTCTACTTTTTCAAACCCTAGCATTTCAAATAAAGCATCGTAAAGAGGGCGTAAGTAAGGATCTACTTTTTGTGATAGGTCACCTGGTAAAAAACCTAATTTTTCGCCGGCTTCTACAGCTGGACGTGTTAATAAAATACGTCTAACCTCTTGTCTTTCTAATGCTTCAACTGCACAAGCAACTGCTAAGTATGTTTTGCCCGTACCAGCAACGCCTACGCCAAAACTAATATCGTTAGTTACTATATTGTGGACATAACTTTGTTGGTTTTCATTTCGAGGTTTAATAACACCACGTTTAGTTTTGATGGTAATTAGCTTATCAAAATTAACATCTAGATTACTTTTATTCGGCTCTTGTTCTAAAACATTGGCGCTAATAATAGCAAGGTGAACCATTTCGTCAGTAATGTCTTGATGCTGATTTTTGACAGTACTCGTTTCTACATATAAATCTTTTAATATTTTACTAACCGCTAAACAATTATTTTCTTTACCCACAATTTTAATTTGATTACCACGGTAACTTATTTCAACGCCTAAGCGTTTTTCAATTGTTTTTAAGTTATCGTCCATTGGCCCATATAGGGAGGCTTGTCGTGAATTATCTTCAGGCTCTAATGTTAATATGTGGTTGCTATTTTTACTCAAAGTCACTATCCAAAAAATAAGGTATTTAGGTAATTAAGGTGTAAAAGTACTTACACCAATATCATTTGTGGCATGCTTTGCTTGCTGGTGATGATTGTTTGCAAGAATGTCAGCAGGTGAATGTGCAACACGTAATCCCATGTCTTTTTCTTCTCTTATTAATTCGCCACGAAGAGAATTAGAATAAACATCGGTAATTTTCACATCAACAAATTGACCAATAACATGATGAGGCGCTTCAAAGTTTACAATTCTGTTATTTTCTGTGCGACCACGTAGTTCCATTGGATTTTTCTTTGAAGGACCTTCAACTAAAATACGTTGTTCAGTACCTAACATTTGACGCGCGATACGTAATGCTTGATTACTAATAGTGTCTTGTAATATTTGTAAGCGATCTTTTTTCGTTTGGTCTGAAACATCATCAGGTAAATCTGCTGCGGGTGTTCCTGGGCGAGCGCTATAAATAAAGCTAAAGCTTAAATCAAAATCAATATCTGTGATCAGTTTCATTGTTGCTTTAAAATCATCATCAGTTTCACCAGGGAAACCAATAATAAAGTCTGAAGACATACAAATTTCTGGACGTGCTTTTTTCAGTTTACGTATTTGGGACTTATATTCTAAAGCAGTATGTCCGCGTTTCATTTGTACTAAAATTCTGTCACTACCGCTTTGTACTGGTAAATGTAGATGACTCACTAGTTCAGGAACGTCTTTATAAACTTCAATAATGTCGTCTGTAAATTCAATCGGGTGAGAGGTGGTATAACGAATTCTATCAATACCATCAATTGTAGCAATTAAACGTAATAATTCAGAAAAACGACATATGCTACCGTCATGTGACTCACCACGGTAACCGTTTACGTTTTGTCCTAATAAATTAACTTCACGTACGCCTTGTTCTGCAAGTTGAGCAACCTCATAGAGTACATCGTCAAGCGGGCGACTGACTTCTTCACCGCGTGTATAAGGAACTACACAGAAAGTGCAATATTTACTACAGCCTTCCATCACAGAAACAAAGGCTGTAGGGCCATCTGCTTTTGGTTCTGGCAAGCGATCAAATTTTTCAATTTCAGGAAAGCTTACATCAACAACAGGGTTTTTATCGCCTGTTACTTGTTGGATCATTTCAGGTAATCTATGTAAGGTCTGAGGGCCAAAAACCATATCAACATAAGGCGCTCTTTGGCGAATAGCATCCCCTTCTTGAGAGGCTACACAGCCACCTACGCCAATAACAAGGTTTGGATTTGTTGCTTTTAGTGTTTTCCAGCGGCCGAGTTGGTGAAATACTTTTTCTTGAGCTTTTTCACGTATTGAACAAGTATTTAATAAAATAACATCAGCGTCTTCAGCTTCGTCTGCTAACTCATAGCCATGAGTTGAATCTAGAAGTTCAGCCATTTTCTGCGAGTCGTACTCGTTCATTTGGCAGCCCCATGTTTTGATGAAAAGCTTTTTACTCATTAATACGTGCCTAATAGTTCAATAGTGATTTAAAAAAGGAGTCGTATTTTACTCTTTCTTTAGAGGAGACGCCAGTTTAGTTAGCGCGAGGAAGTGAATTAACTTTGTTTAAACCGTATTTGATTTGTAACAAATTGATTTCTTAAATTATATTTAAAATTATATGAGGAGAATTCATATCATAGGGAGTTTTTTAAGTGAAAGGTGTTAAGAAATATCCATCAATGGAATACTGATGATGAGTTGGCTACCTGAATTTTCTTTATCAAAAACATTAAAAGAAGCATTGTATTTACTCGCTATTTGACGAATGTAATACATTGACATATCAAAGTTTATTTTATTTTTAAATTTTGAAAAACCATTTTCATCATTAGAAATAGTTAGCCATATTTTTTGTTTGAACTCTTGTATTGTTATTTCAAAATTTCTCCCATTACCGTTTATTATTGTTGAAACTATTGTCTCGTATATAATTTTATACATGTCGGCTTGCATTTCATGGCTTAGTCGTGATTCAGAAATATCAATCTGTAAATCAATATTTGAATGATACTTTTCGTGTATATAGTTTACAAAATAAGGTAGGGCGACCTCTAGTGACTTACCTCTAATGCTATTGGGTTCGTTATCGTTATCACTTTTAGATAAGGATTCCATGCATTCATTGACTATTTGCGATACTTGATGCAAGCGTGCGGGTGTAAAATCGTCAAAATCAATTGATAGTAATTCTTTAGCTTGTGAAAGGTTTCTTTCCACATTAAAGCTAATTTTACCGTGCATTCTAATATCGTTAGATAATATTGCATGAATATGACGAATGGATTTAAATCTAAGATATAACAACCAAGCCGTTATGATTAGAGCAAGACATAAAGAAAATAGATAAAACTTTTTCATTTGTGGTGTTAAATACCAAGGGTAAGCTACGTTTATTTCTGCAAAAGCATGGATATCACTCCATTGCCCTAGGCTGTTGGTTCCTTTTATGATTAATTTATATGTACCTGATTGTAATCCTGTTAATGTTAATTGATTCCCATACACATCATTCCAGTCGCCATTATTTATTTGGTATTTGAATTTTTTGGGTTTACCCGAACGAAAGTCTAAACTTGCTAAACTAAAAGATATTACATCGTTTTCGGAGTTAACATTAATGTTTTTATTTGTTAAAGATGTTTGTCCTGAAATAGTGATTTCACTTATAGACACACGTGCATTGTATTTTTTTATATCGGTTAATGGTACTTCTAGCATCCCCCCATAATGAGGTATATAAACATTATCTTTGTGTTTTATAGGGCTATCGGTAAAGGTATATTGTTCAGTGTTTGGCACCAATGAAATAGTGTTATCTTTAGTGTTTATACGATACAACCCTTGCTGAGCAGGAGCCCAAATTTCATTGTTTATTACTGATATCATAGAAAAATCAATACCAACGCCTAATCTAGATAATATATCTCCGTGAAAATTCAATACAAATAAACCATCTCCCTTTGTTGCCGCGTAAACTTTATTATTCAGTACGGCAAATGAAATAACCTTACTTGTACCGGGTAAGTCAATATGTTGATTAACTTTTGTGTAACGATTATATATATCAATGCCTTTAGCTGTTGCTAACCATATTTTATGGTTATCAAGGGTCATAATGTCTATTATTTCAGAGCTACTTATTCCGTTATCTACATCAATATGTTCGATAATGTGTTTAGTTAATAAGTTATAAATATAAAAGCCATCATAATTAGTTGCTATATAAAGTAGGTTTTGATTTTTGGTTATTTTTAATAGCAACTTGTTATTGTGAATAAAATCTACTTTTTTTACTTCTTTATCTAAAAGGTTATAAACCCATAAGCCGTCAAAAGTTGCTATGTATAAATCATCGTTAATCGCTAATAAATCCATTGTTTTTTTAGCTAAAGGAGTTAAAAATGAATTGATTTCTGATGATAATGTTGAGCGTTTATTGTTGAAAACATGAATGCCATCGCCATAACTACCAATCAAAATATCATTATTAAATAAAACGCTTTCGTTTGCGTTAGTGGCCACATTATAGATTTTTGGATGATTTTTTATGGGCGAAGGTGATATAGTTTTGATCCCTTTATTACTACTTATCCATAAGGTATTTGCAGAGTCTTGCATGATGTCTTTAGCAATTAACTGTTCTATATCAGGATAATCATGTTCCATTTTAGTTAAATTATTAGCAGATAATTTTACAATGTTGCCTGCTTTATTAAGTAAAATAAAGTTACCGTCATTAGTTTTAGTACTTATTAATAATTTGTCGTTGTTTGGTATTATTTGACGATAGCCACTATCATCAATATATAAAATGTTATTTTTGGTTATAACTAAAATACCGTTTTCATTGGTCGATACTTGGTAAATATTTTCATTAACAATGGGGGAAAATGTGTTGTTTTCGTATTTAAATAATCCATCTCGACCTGCGGCATATAAATTTTTTGTTGTTTTTTCAAAATAAGCAATATCTATATCTTCAGCAATAAGGTTTGTTGATTTAGTTGATGGGGTATATTGATAAATATCTTTCGGAATATTTAAATAATACTTTCCTTTAAAAATGATAGCATTGTAAATGGTTTTTGAAGGAAGGTTGATTTCTACTTGAGATGTTTTCCTTGTTGTTGGATTAAACTTCCATAATTGATGTGATTCAGTAGAAACAATAAAATTGTCGCCTTCGGAAGTTATGTCATGTATCCAAGTAAAGGGAATATTCCATTGAGCACTTTGGCTTGAAAAGCTAATAATATTAACGCCGTCAAAACGAGATAGTCCTGCTTGCCCCCCAAACCAAATAAAACCATTATTGTCTTGAAGTATATTCTGAGGTTTTACATAAGACGATAGCGGATTTATAGATGATGCGGATATGCTTGAAGAAATAAATGTAAATATCAGGAATATAAGCGGCAAAATAGTATGCCACTTAGTAAACAATGATTTATAAGATGTTTTTCGGTGAGCTGGAAATGTGGTCTTTTCTACCGCAAACCACAAAAACTTTAGGCACCAAATTGGTATCAATAGGTCTTTGTACCAACATATAGGTTGGTTTTCTTGGATCTGAAGGGCGTTCTTTATTCGCCCATGCATGGCGTATTTTATCGGCATGTTCTTTGCCATATTTTGTTTCAAACCCTGTGGCGAGTATCTCTACGCCAAAGTCATCCATAATCATCATCGTGTTGTTATGGTAGCCACTTGTTGAGTCAAAATCTATATCTACAGTTAATATTTTATTATTAGGCAATACTAAATTTGCACGTAAGTTAGCAATTACAGCGCGATCTCTATGGGCTTTTAAATTTGAGTTATTCGGTTTTTCTTTTAAATCGAAAGTTAAGTTAATATCTTCTGCTATTTTTAATTTTTCTTCTATATGGCTCATTGTTATTCCTTGTATAAGTCATTTTAATTGTTTTTATTTTAGTGCTTACTATTTGCTATATATTTGGGACTATGGGATTTCAATCTACAACCAAGGTCAAAATAAAAATATACACACCTAGTATAGAAAAGATATTTATATGTGCTCATATATATCGTCTATTTTTTGTAAATTTGATTACGATTTAATTATCGTATATACAGCTAAGGTTCGTTAAAATAAAACCATATGAAGAACTAAAGAAAGTAATGATGAAAAACTTTGATTGTGTTGTTGTTGGTGGTGGAATGGTTGGTGCAGCTAGTGCTTTAACATTAGCGAACTTAGGATTAAATATTGCGATAGTTGAAGTTAAACCTTGCGAAGCGTTTCAACCTAAATCACCTTTTGATTTAAGAGTGTCAGCCATTTCTGCTGCAACTCAACAATTGCTTGAACAACTCGATGTTTGGAATTTATTATCGAAAAAAAGGATGTGCCCATATTCTAGATTAGGAGTATGGGAAAGTGAATTGTCTTATACTGAGTTTGATTCACAAACGATTAAGCAGCCTATTTTAGGGCATATTGTTGAAAACAGGTTAATTCAACTTTCGTTGTGGGAAGTTATACAAAATCAGCATAATATAACCACATTTTGTCCTAATACACTGTTATCGTTTGAACAATACGAGAATGAAGTGATTATCGAACTTAAAGGGCATACTATCTCGTCAAAGTTACTTATTGCTGCTGATGGTGCTAACAGTAAGGTGAGAACTTTAGCTAACATAGGGGTAACGGGCTGGGATTACGGTCAATCAGCTATGCTTATAAATGTTGAAACGGAACTTTTACAACAAAATATCACTTGGCAGCAATTTTATGAAACTGGGCCTGTAGCTATGTTACCTCTTAGTGGAGAGAGTGAGCTTGGCGGCTACGCTTCTTTGGTTTGGTATCATCGAAAAAATGAAATTAAGCGCTTATCTTCTCTAAGTAATCATCAACTTGAATTAGAAGTCATGAAGCATTTCCCTGAACGATTAGGGGAAATAAAGGTTATCGATAAAGGTGCATTTTCTTTAACACGTAAGCACGCCAATACTTATCAAAAAAATAGAGTGATTTTACTTGGGGATGCAGCTCATACTATAAATCCCATGGCAGGGCAGGGAGTTAATATTGGATTTAAAGATGTTAAAGCACTCCAACATGTCATTGCGGAAGCAATAGGTAACGGAGAGGCATGGTTTGATGTGGATGTACTATCCCGTTACGAGAAACAAAGAAGAACCGATAATCTATTAATGATGACAGCTATGGATGCTTTATACGTTTCTTTCAGTCATCCTTCTATTATTGCTAAAGCAGCTCGTAATTTAGGACTCTTTATAGCGAATAAATCGGGAGCTATTAAAAATAAAGCATTAGCGTATGCATGTGGATTGTAGATTTTTAATTTATAAAATAAAGGGAGAGAAAAAATAAATAGATTTTAATGATTTTCGAGCGTGTATATATTATTACATGGTACGGGGTGAGAGACTTGAACTCTCACATCTTGCGATACTGGAACCTAAATCCAGCGCGTCTACCAATTCCGCCAACCCCGCGCATAATATAATCTTTTTGGAAATATTAAGTTGTTCTAGAACTTGAGAAGTGGCAGGGGTAAGAGGATTTGAACCTCTGAATGACGGGATCAAAACCCGCTGCCTTACCGCTTGGCTATACCCCTGCAGAAAAACTCAAATGTAAATTACATGCAACCATTCTATTAGATGAAATATATAAAGAATTTTCAAAGAAAGTGGCAGGGGTAAGAGGATTTGAACCTCTGAATGACGGGATCAAAACCCGCTGCCTTACCGCTTGGCTATACCCCTGCAATGTAACTTACTTTGCAACTAACGTTGCTTTGAAATGGTACGGGGTGAGAGACTTGAACTCTCACATCTTGCGATACTGGAACCTAAATCCAGCGCGTCTACCAATTCCGCCAACCCCGCATTTCAAAAATGGTGGCTACACCGGGACTCGAACCTGGGACCCCATCATTATGAGTGATGTGCTCTAACCAACTGAGCTATGTAGCCTTACCAACCTGCCTGTAAGCAAGTGGCGCGTATTATGCAAATCTCGTTGACCTACGTCAACCGTTTTTTTATAAAAAAAGAGACTTTTTGACTGTTTGAACAAACAGTGTTCGATTTGCCGTTAAACTGTTCACTCTGTCTACTTATATGTAAACATTTTTTTAATTCTACGTTTGAAAAATATACTAATTTATAATCAGAGTCTTAGCATGGCAATATGAGGGATATTGTCTTCTAAATAGATATCTGAAATACGATTAAAGCCATAAGCTTGATAATAGTTTTCTAAATGCGCCTGAGCTGATATTTTTATACTTTCTCCGGGGAAATTTTCTTCACACGCCTTTAGTGCTTTTTTCATTAATAGATGCCCTAGCTTTTGCCCTCGGTATTCGGGAGCAATAACAACTCTACCTATACTTATATAATCGGTATAAGTGGTGTCTTTCGGTAAAATACGTAAATAAGCGGCTATTACATTGTTGTTATGTTTAATTTCATTAAGAGAATAGGCAAAAAGGTGGACAGTGTCTGAGTGTCTATCATGTTCATCAAGATCAGGGTAATAGCAGGCTTGTTCAACAACAAAAATATCAATACGTAATTTTAAAATATCGTATAACTCATTTGTTGTCAGCGATGTGAATGGTTTTGTGAACCATAATAATTGTTGTGGCATAATTTGTAACCTGAGCTTATTAATATTTAATCGTTATGCTTTTAATCATAATTTGCGCAATGTATTAAATAAAGTATTAAGCTAACGTAATTAAACAGCGCAATAAAAAAGGCACTAAAAAGTGCCTTTCATTAAATAACAAATAGTGTTGATTATTTATTATGTCTTTTTTGTAATATTTCCATGACTTCAGAAAGCTCTACATTTTGATCTTTTAACAGTACAAGCGTGTGATAAAACAAGTCAGCGCATTCACCTAAAAACTCTTCTTTAGTTTCAGCAAGAGCGGCTATTACTACTTCAACACCTTCTTCCCCCACTTTTTGAGCAACTTTATTTGTACCGCGAGATAATAATTTTGCTGTGTAGCTTTCTTCAATAGGATCGTTAGCTCGTTTATCAACAAAGCGTTCTAAGTGGCTTAAAAAGTTTTGTTGGCTAAGTTTCTCTTCAGGAAAACAAGACGTTGTATTTAAATGACAAGTAGGTCCATTAGGATTTGCAGCAATGAGTAAACAGTCTTTATCACAATCAGCTAATACTTGCTTAACGTCTAAGGTGTTGTTTGAGCTTTCGCCTTTCATCCATAAGCGTTGTTTAGAACGGCTAAAGAAAGTGGCTTTACCTGATTTTAACGTTGCCTCTAAGGCTTCTTGATTCATAAAACCTTGCATTAATACAGCGCCGGTTGCAGCGTCTTGAATAATTGCAGGTAATAGGTTATCCATTTTATCCCAAGCAAGTTCTTGGCTATTTTCTAAAGTAACTAACATGTTTTTTCCTCACAAAGTCGGATCTCAACTTTATTTTGTTTGAGCATCTCTTTTAATTCAGAGATAGGGATAATACCTTTATGGAAAACACTAGCAGCTAGCGCACCATCAACATCAGCTTGTTGAAATACATCGCTAAAATGCACCATTTCACCAGCACCGCCAGAAGCGATTAAAGGTACGTTACAAACAGCGCGTGCTTGCTCAAGTTGTTTTATGTCGTAACCTTTACGCACACCATCTTGGTTCATGCAGTTTAAAACAATTTCACCAGCACCTAGTTCTTGAACTTTTTTGATCCATTCAAAAGTAGTCCATGAGGTTTTTTGTGTACGCGTTTCGTCACCTGTAAATTGGTAAACCTGATACTCACCAGTTTCTTCATTAAAAAAACTGTCGATGCCTACCACAACACATTGTTGACCAAACTGATCAGCAAGGCGTGAAATTAAGCTAGGATCCATTAAGGCAGGAGAGTTAATACTAATTTTATCAGCACCCATTTTTAATATTTGCTGTGCGTCTTCTTCGGTTTTTATACCACCGGCAACACAAAAAGGAATATCGATAACTTGTGCAATACGGGTGACCCAGCTTTTGTCTACAACACGACCGTCAGAACTGGCGGTAATATCGTAAAACACGAGTTCGTCAGCACCTGCTTTTGCGTATTGTTCAGCTAGGGGAACAATATTACCGATAATTTCATGGTTACGGAATTTTACGCCTTTAACTACTTTACCGTCTTTAACATCAAGACAAGGGATTATACGTTTGGCTAACATGGTTTCACCATTTTTTTTAACTATTTGATTTGTAATTTTTAAGCATTTTTAGATCTATTAATATTTAGAGTTAATGTAAACAACGCTATTGATTGTTGTAAAATAAATAAATATTTAAATTAAAGGATCTACTTGCATAAGTATTTGTAGAAATAATGAGAAATACAGTAATTCTTGGGCGTAAATATACAGCATTTTTTCACTACAGTTAACATAAAAAATATGTTTGATAGCTATTAGCTATATATGATACTTGATATATAGCTATAGTGTATTAATCGACCTTAACCGTTGAAGCAATAGGTATTATATCTTAAGGATAGACTATTCTCTTTTAAGTCGTAAGGCAGTGTACTTAATTTTTTTATTTTAAAAATAATAAATCAATTATTATTCGATCAGGTGTATCAATTTATTCTAAATGCTGGTTCCAGCATAATTCATTTGGGTGTTTTTTGTTGAACTACTTGCGTTTTGTTTAGTACCCAAATCAATATTACATATATTAATGCTATAGCGATGAAGGCCCACTGCCAATTTAATAAAGCAAAGATTAGTGAACCGATACCAATACCTAGTATACCTCCAAGCTTTATTGCGCTATGACTAATACCAACTTGTTTACCTATATTTCTTATACCACCTAATGCGCTTAGTTGAGCTGATAATAAAGGAAGAATTGCCGCTAAGCATACCCCCCAACCAAAACGTATAGCGAGTGCTGGATAAAAGCTATAAATTTGACTTTGTAATAACATGAGTATTAAAGCTATGAGGCAAACAACTTGTAAAAAATATTGTTTATGTTTCCTTTTTTTTAGTCTATCAAAGTAGAGACCGCTATAAGGAGCAGCAATTAAAATACCAAAACCTGTTGCAGCATATAGAATACCTATCATTAAACTTCCTTGCCCTAAAACAGACTCTCCGTATAAAGCATAAAAGCTTTGTGGAAACCGTTTTGCAAGTTGGGCTAGACAAATACTTGCTAGTAATATAGCAGGTGACCACAAACTATTAGATAGATCTATTTTGGGATGATTACTTTTATTTTTTTTATATATCTCTTCTTTGTTATCTGTTGGTAAAAAATAATATAAAACTACAAAAAGTACACCAAATATAAGAGTTGAACGTTCAAACAAAGTTGTCATTGGTAAGTGCTCTAACCAATAACCTCCAGCTAAAGGTCCAATTAATGAACCTGCTGCAGTCGCACCTTGTATCCTGCTAAAAATTTTTCCTCTATGTTTAATAGGGCTCACTTTAGCTGAATAACTTTGCGTCGCAGCAATGGTCCCTGCGGTAAATCCTTGAATTAATCTAATGAATAAAATCAGTATAGGGTCTTGAATCCAAACAAGTAATAATTGGCAAAAACCTAATGCAAATAACGCACGTAATAGCATAAGTTTGTGCCCGTATTTATCACCAATCCCCCCAAAAAAAGGTGCGCTTAGCATGGCTGCCAATAAAGGTAAAATATAAGCTAACCCCCCTAATATACTAGCCCATTGTTCGGTAATACTTCCTAAATATGTTTGATTTAACTGTTTAAAATAAAGCGGCCAAAAAGGACCGCTCATCTCCATTGTTGCCACGGTAAGTAATTGTATTAAAAATAAAAAAGATAATCTCTTACGCCAATGTTGCAATAGCATTATTATACCTTTTCTAAGGGATTATCGGTTGAGTAATATATATAGCTGTCAGATGACTGTAAACGCATTCGCATTAAAGCTTTCATTGGCCAAGGATCATTTAAAAGGGCATGTTTTTCTTGCTCTAACCATTGATGATCTAATTGATTAGTGAGAGATGATACTATGCTGTTTATTGACTCTTTTACTATTCTCCAAGCTTGGGCTTCTGCTTGTTTAGACTCCAGTTGATAATGATTAATTAATGATTTTATATATTCGCCCAATTGACTAATTAACATCGCATGAACCAATCGATTTCGTGCTTGTGCTGGATCTTTTGTTTGTAGTCTATTGTCGTGGTGAAATTCTAGAGGTAATCCTATGGTATTAAACTGAGGTAAGTAAATTCTAAATGCACCAAAATCTCTAGTTAAACAACGTTTTATATTACCTTGTTGATTACACACTAATACAGTATTTTGCTGGTGTACTTCTAATCCAATTCCTGTATGTAAATAGAATGCTAGTGGCCCATGGCACAATACCTTACTGTATTGTGCTAATTGTTTCATAGCCGCAGACCAATCTTCATTTCCTTGATGTTGTAATATACTTAGCCATAATGGTTTTCCTTGTATATCAGGAGCTAACAAACTTGCTGCAGGTAGCATTATTTCATCAGGCTTAGCTGAATTACATGCATTTTGACGGCAAATATAAGATAAATGACTAGCTAATTGATCATTAGGTTGAGTCGGTGATTGATAATGGAGTCCTATATCTTCAGGCTGTAGGGAAAAGTATTCTTCAACTTGTGGTAATTTATTTAATAGCTGTTTCATTAAACTAGAAAACCTAGGTCCCATATGAGCAGAACGTACCGATAATAAACGTTTAGCACTGGTCATTTTTATTGCTACAGGTACCTTTAAACAAGGAGCACGGTTTGATAATGGTAACATGCTTCTAAAACTTAATGTAGGTAGCGTTTTAATGGTAATATTTTCAAATAGTACGAGTGTTTTTTGCTGAAGTTCGTTATTAAATAATGTAGGCAAAGAATATTTTGCTTGCCACGGGTGAATAGGAATAGGTAAGTAGTTTTGCGCGTTAAGTCCAGTTTTTTTTAATTCTTCTTGCCATATTTTCATTTGAGAAGGAAAATATTCATGCCAGTAAATACGAATATCTGTTGGGCTTATAGCTTCACCTTTAATCATACTATCGGTAGATACATGATCTGTTTTTAGTGCTCCTAGTATTAGATTTACATTGGCATTAAAGTCGGGTGAATAAGATAAAATTTGCGATAAATCTAAATCAGGCTTACTACGATCTGTAGGGTGTGATGGATGTCCAACTGCAGCCCATTGCTCTAAAAATGAATAAGCTTGAGAGATATTGAGTTGTGATAAATAATGCCATAAATTTTTATTTTTTTGATTCTTTGCATCTAACTCTTTGCCCCATACTAAGCGATAGGCTAAAGCTAGGGCTGTATTAAACCAAGTTTGCTGTAGATCTTGCCTAAATTCTTTGAACTTTATCGAATTAAATAACTTACTGAGAGGCGCGATTAATTCGATGCAAGAAATTACCTTCTCTTGAGTGAAAGTGATTACTTGTTCCAAGCTCATTACTTCTCCGCTTGAAAAACATTTTAAGCCATCAATACGCCAAACCCTTTTATCTTGTGGTCCAGTACCATGCCAAATAAGAAGATTGCCCTGTAATTCCATTATCTGTTCACGTAATAAAGCATTTATTAGCTTGTGAATAACTTGTTGATGAGCAATATGAAATTGAGTCATCACTAATGAGGGCTGTAATGCTTTTTTTATTAATGCTTCTTGCTGCTCTGTCTCTTCTAAAAAAGAGATAAATGTTTCTTGGTGTTGCGTTAAAGAGCTTGCACTATAATTTATAGATAACATTTTACTTCCTTATGCTATCGCATGTTTAATAACATTTAATAAAGAGTTATCAGTTAATGGTGCAATAATTGGGTTAATTAAAGGAATATATTCAGCATGCTTATCTGCCTGCTTTTGTACTCTAATTAATAAATTCCCTTTATTGGGCAAATACTGTCCATTCAGTAAATGACTAATCTTTTCTTTAGCATCAGAGCTAGGGTATGTTTTTAAATAATGACTGAGAATATCTCCTAATTTAGCCCATAGTTGTTTTGTTAAAACAGGATC
This sequence comes from Pseudocolwellia agarivorans, assembly GCF_002000085.1. Lineage (GTDB taxonomy): Bacteria > Pseudomonadota > Gammaproteobacteria > Enterobacterales > Alteromonadaceae > Pseudocolwellia > Pseudocolwellia agarivorans. The sequence continues at coordinate 679,922 of NZ_MUZU01000001.1, read as the reverse complement.
TCCTCCTGATATATAAAAAACGCATTGGCAAAGATTATTCACGAAAAGGCAGTAAGACACTCTATTCCAGCCTTTTTCAGCCGAATAATATACGGCATTATGAGCTGTACTTGATAGCTGACTGACATCCTGTTTTATTTTATGATCTTTAACTAATTTAGTTCCTTCCATATCTCGCATAAATATTTGAGTGGGAAAATGCTCTTTAAAACCAATGAGTACATTTTGTAAATGTGGTTCAAAAACTAATCCACGTTCAAAGTAAGAAAATAATACCGTATGTGTTAACTGCTTTGTGTAAGCACCAAACCATAACAATGCTGCTTGATGAAAGCTCTTATCAGTGTTTCTGGCATATTGGGCAACTAAACTACGAGCACGATTAGGTCCAAAAGGGTTCTCAGAAAATAAAGCTCCTGCTACTTTAGGTTGATATAAATCTAATTGAGACTTGGTAAAGCTTTCACGAAAAATCATAGCAAATGCTTCTTGTATGATTTTATTATCGTCAGCATTTTTTAATTTTAAATCAACAGTAATGTATGCGGGTTCTTGTAATAGCTTAGAGTTTGGGAAGTTCTGTTTTAGTGCTGTTTCTTTAGTTAAAATATTACTTAGCGTAAGGGCGGTATCTAGTTCATAAATTGCATTTTTACGTAGACAGTTAGTAAGTCTTATATGTAAGGAAGCTTTATAAAAATAGCGACTACTCGGGCTATATAAAGTTCGTACTGAAGAGGTTGCATAAAAAAACTTTCCTAAACAACCTAAGTCTTTTATTACTTCTTTTTTAATGAGTTCTGACACCTGAGGTAGTCGCTTTATGTATTGCGCTTGCCATGGATGACAAGGAATTATTTGCTCATTATTACTTAGTTTTAATGTTAATCCTTTTGGCAAATCATCATTAATAATCGTTTTAGCGCAAATATCAGATAAGCCTTTTTGCTGAATAAACTCAAGTGGAATGGCAAAGTAATGAAGCTGAAAGCCAGTACCAAACTCAGGTGAATACTGTCTTAATTGAGTGTCTGAAAAACCTAATCTTGCTTTAGGGGCAGGATGAAAAGCATGGCCTAATGCCATTTGTTGTTCGCTGCTTAAATAATCTTGGCTTACCGATGTCATACGTTGGCATGTTGGTGCGGAACTTAATAGTGTGAATAAAAATTCTCGACTGTTAGTTATTTGGTCTACTAGCTCCTGATTAAAGGGTTGTTTAAAATCAATACATAATTCTTTGATCAGTATTGAAATAATTTTATTACTTGTCGTTTTTTTAGGTAATTCCCCAAGGTAGCAATCTGATAAGTAACGTAAATTAATTTGTGGTTGATTATTATCGACTAATAATAAAATTTTTTTCTGCTGTACAGGTAAGTTAATAGTGAGCGTATATCCTGCACATTGATTCCATTGCTGATGCAATGATAATGGCCAGTTATTTTTCTGTGGGTTTTGGGTGAAAGTTAGTAGATTTTTTGGTTTGGCATATTCTCGTAAATAACAATTTAAAAAGCTTTGTAGAGTAAATTGATCTGCTCTTTCTGAAGCTGATGCTAAATGTGCAATAGGCATAAAATGATCCTTATAAATGATTTACTAAAGTGATGACTAGTAATAAAGCGTCCAATAAATTTATTGCTCAATCCTTAAATGATAATGATTATCATTTGTTTTTGGTTTTATTTCAAGGGTAATTTAAAATAAAAAAATATTGAAATTGATATTGGTAATCATTATCATTCGCGTTTGTTTTTATCGTTGAATTTTTAAGGATATATTTCAATGGAGTTTTTAAATTACTCTTTATTAGCTATTGCTATAAGTACCAGTTTTTCAGCAGCTGCCAATAGCATGGAAGCATTATCGGATGATAATGTTGAGCGAATGATTGTTACGGGCAGTCGTATGCAAGAAAATATTGATGAAGTACCAGCTTCTATTTCAATTATTGATAGTAAAACTATTAGCCAAGATTTATTAACTACAGCTGAATTACAGACTATGCTTGCTCTTCATGTTCCTGGTATGGGAGCTGATACAGGGACTAATAGTAATTCGGGGCAGTCATTACGAGGACGTAATGTTTTAATAATGATTGATGGAGTACCTCAGTCAACGCCTTTACGTAATGGTAAGCTAGGTATTCGCTCATTAGATCCAAGTGTTATCGAACGTATTGAAGTAGTTAAAGGTGCAACATCTATCTACGGTAATGGAGCTGCTGGTGGAGTTATTAATTATATAACTAAACAAGCAACTAGTGATAAAGCTTTATCTGGCAGGGTAGCAGTTAATAGCAATTTTTCAGCGGTGAAGCTTGAAGATAGCGTTGGCCGTCGGTTAGATGTAGCAATAGACGGCACTGTTGGGAAACTTGATTATGTTGTTAGTCTTGTTAGTGATGAAAATGGTGTAATACGTGATGCTGAAGGCGATGCTTTAGGCTTACAATATGGTTTATCAAATTTTAGATCTGACAACTTATTTACCAAATTTAATTATTATATTGATAGCTCCCGTTCGGTCCAGTTTACCTATAATTATTTTGAAGGCCAGCAGCACTCTGATTATATTGCGGTTGATAGTAATCTTAATACAGGCATTAAAAGCCAAGCAATTAAAAATGTAAACAACCTTGACGTGGATGGTGATCCTCAAGGTCCGCGTGGTAATCATAATGTAAAACTACAGTACCGTGATATGGAGCTAACAAATAACACCGATTTTACTGCGGATGCTTATTGGCAGCGTATTGAAAATGTATTTTTTTATTCGACCAAATTTAAAGATGAAAATTTAGGTTTAGTTGGCGGTCAGTCGATGATCACTTCGGAGAAAAAAGGTTTACGCCTTAACTTTAATAGTGTTTTTGATTTTAATAATGTTGAAGCAAAACTTATTTATGGTGCTGATATCTTAAATGATCTCACAGCGCAGCCGTTAGTTGATGGCAGAATGTGGACCCCTGAAATGGATATGAGTAACATTGCAGGATACGTACAAGCAAAGCTAATATTTTCTGATAACTGGGTTCTTAAAGCTGGAGTACGTCAAGAGTCTATAGAAATTGATGTTGATGATTTTAGTACTTTAATGATTTGTAAAGAAGGTAAGCAATGTACAGTACCTGTAGCAGTTACAGGAGGAATGCTTGATTATGACGCAACAACTTATAATATTGGCTTACGTTATAGCAATAATGAATATTTCAGCCCGTTCATTAGTTATTCTGAAGGATTCGATATTGCCAATATAGGCAGTTTATTACGTAATGCTAAATTTAATGAGCTAAGCGGATTGGATACTGAAGCCTCTATCGTTAAAAACTCTGAAATAGGTTTTAGTAGTATTTTTGATAATGTTCGTTTAGAAATGGCTGCATTTTATTCTACAAATAACTACGGCGGTAATTTAGTGGCAGACGAAGCTACTGAAACTTATGTTTTAGAGCGAGCGTCACAAAAAGTTTGGGGATATGAGATAGCCGTTGATGTTGATTTTACTGAACAGCTTGATGCTGGCATAAGCTATAGTTGGTCTGAAGGTAAAAACAAAGAAACGGATAGTTACCTTGATGCGGGTTCTATTAATCCACCCAAAATTACGCTTTACGCTAATTATCAGGCGAGTGAAAATTTACGTTTAGCGATTAATTATATTAGTGTACAAAGTCGAGATCGTTTCGAACCTAAAGATGGAAAATATAGTGGAAAGACAGCCCCTGTATCTTCATATAATGTGGTAAATACATCAGTCAGTTATGTAGCGAGTAAGGCCGTGAAATTATCTGTTGGTATAGAAAACTTATTTAATAGTGATTATTACCCACACGCGAGTCAGTCTCATGCTTTAGACGGGTGGAATGTGAAAGGTAAAGGGCGTACAGCTAATATTGGTTTGTCTTACAGTTTTTAATAAGTTAGCTATTAAAAAAATGGACTCTGTAAATAGAGTCCATTTTATTTTGAATAAACAAGCACCGTAATATTATTGTTTAGGCCAACAAGCTATTGCTTCTTCCAATGTAAACTTACCTTCAAGTAATGAACGACCTAAAATTACGCCGCTAACACCTGTTGGGATTAAGGCTTTAATATCGTCTAATGAACCAATGCCGCCGGATGCTTGCCAATCAAGTTCAGGGTATTGTGCACATAATTCAGTGTACATAGTAACGTTTGAACCCGATAGCGTACCGTCTTTACTTATGTCAGTACAAAGTACGTGTTTTAAGCCTGCGTCTTGATAGTGCTCTAATAACTCTTCTAAGTTAACGCCACTGTCTTTTATCCAGCCATGAGTAGGTAAGGTTTTATTAGCGTTTTCATCAATTTTAACATCAAGTGCTAAAACGATTTTTTCGCCGCCAAATTCCTGTATCCATTGTGCAACAAGTTCAGGTTGTTTAATGGCTAACGAGCCGATAACTACGCGGTCAGCGCCTACCGCTAAAAGTTGTTCAACATCTTCTTTACAACGAACACCGCCACCCACTTGAATGGTCATAGTGTCGTGATTGACTAATGTTTTAAGTAGCGTTAGCTGGCGTTTAGTTGAATCTTTAGCGCCGTCTAAGTCAACAAAGTGCATTACGGTTGCACCTGCTTGTGCGTATAAATCTTGACGTTCTTTTGCTGTATAGTCGTAATTTGTTTTTTGTTCGTAATCGCCTTGATAAAGTCGAACTACTTGACCATTTATAAGGTCTATTGCTGGGATCATCATGGCTTACATCTCCAAAAAGTTTTTAATAATTTTACTACCGGCATTACCTGAACGTTCAGGGTGAAATTGACAACCAATAAAGTTGTCTTTAGCAATCGCGGCTGAAAACTCAGTGCCGTATTGGCAAGTAGCCGCAGTAAATTCACCTACAGGTACAGCAAAACTATGTACAAAGTAAAAGTATTCGCCCGTGTTAATACCTTGAAAAACAGGGTGCTCGATTACCGAAGTTAAGGTATTCCAACCCATATGAGGCAAGCGTAAGCCATTAGCTGCAAGTGGTTTTACTTGTGTGGGTATTAGGTTTAAGCAATCAATTATTTCTAACTCGCCAGAAAAATCTCCTTCATGAGAGCTTTCTGTCATTAATTGCATACCTAAACAAAAACCTAAAACAGGTTGAGTTAAGCTTTGAATCGTAGGGGCTAGATTTTTTTTATGGATGTTAGCCATTGCATGTTTAGCATTACCAACACCGGGTAAAATTACTTTATCAGCAGATTTTATAATTTCAACATCATCTGTAATGAGCGCTTTTAAACCTATGCGCTCAACAGCAAATTGTACTGAAGATAAGTTGGCACAACTGGTATCAACAATAACGTTTAGTTTTGAATTACTGCTCGACATTACAATGACCCTTTTGAGCTAGGTAAAACATCGCCTTTTACTTCAATTGCTTGACGTAATGCGCGGCCAAATACTTTAAATAAACTTTCTACTTGATGATGACAGTTACCGTCGCTTGTTGATAAATGTAACGTAACAGCCATAGCTTGTGATAACGAATGGAAGAAGTGATGTACCATTTGTGTAGACATACCACCTACCATTTCGGTGCTAAAGTTTGCGTTAAACTCTAACCAAGGGCGACCTGAAATATCTAAGCTACATTCTGCACGGCATTCGTCCATAGGTAATACAAAACCAAAACGGCCAATACCGCGTTTATCACCTAGCGCTTCTTTTAAAGCTTGGCCTAAAGCAAGGCCAGTATCTTCAACGCTATGATGATCATCAATATGGTAATCACCATCTACTTTAACAATCATTGAAAATCCCGCATGGGTAGATATTTGATCTAACATGTGGTCAAAAAAGCCAAGGCCAGTATTAATGTCTGAAGCGCCTACTTTATCTAAGTTTATTTCAATATTAATGTCGGTTTCTTTAGTGGTACGAGTTACTTTAGAAGTACGTGCTTTAACAAGTAACTGCTCAGCAATGTCGTTCCAATTTAGGGTTTCAGGATTATATTGAATACCTGTAATCCCCATATTTTCAGCTAATTGAATGTCAGTAATTCTGTCACCAATAACAAAAGAGTTAGCAAAGTTAACTTTACCTTGTTGTAAGTACTCGCTTACCAATCCTAGCTTAGGTTTACGGCAAGAGCAGTTGTCTGAATCAAAGTGAGGACATAATAAAACGTCATCAAAAATAACACCTTGAGAAGCGAAAATATCCATCATCTTGTTATGAGGTAAATCAAAGTCGCTTTGTGGGTAGCTGTCGGTACCTAAGCCATCTTGGTTTGATACCATTACTAAGCGATAACCTTTGCTTTGTAATTTTAGTAAAACAGGAATTACATTAGGTTCAAAAACAAGCTTTTCTAAGGTATCTACTTGTTTGTCGCTGATCGGTTCTTCAATTAAGGTGCCATCGCGATCAATAAATAATATGTTTTGCTGTGCCATTTTATTTCTCTGTAGTTTGCTTGTTTAAGATTTTAAGTTAGAAAATGCTGTTTCAATAACTTGTTTTAATGAAGCTAATTCTGACTTACTGCCAATACTAATACGTAAACAATCGGCTAGTTGCGGTTGTTTAGATTGATCTCTAATTAATATGTTTTCTGCTAAAAGTGCTTCAAAAACAAAAGCTTTATGAGGTGTTTTAAATAACACAAAGTTTGCATCCGTTGGAAAAACTTGAGTACACCATTGTTGTGCTTTTAACCAAGTAGACAGTTCTTTAGCAAGCGTGTTGGTAGATTTAACACGTTCGGTCATTACCGTTAAGTTATCACCTTTTAACGCTTTACTTGCTATTTCTGCAACAGGTGCTGAAATAGGGTAAGGCGCAATGACTTTACTTAACATCGCAATAACATCACTATTTGCTAAAGTAAATCCGCAGCGTAAACCAGCTAATGCAAAAGCTTTAGATAAGGTTCTTAAAACAATTAAATTATCGTACTGAGGTAACCAGCTAGCAACCGATTTATCTGCACTAAATTCGATATAAGCTTCATCAACAACTACCATAGCGGTGTCTTTAAATAGCTCAAGTACTTCTTTAATTTGTGCGTGAGGTAATAAATTACCTGTAGGATTGCCCGGCGAACATAAAAACACAACTTTTGCATTACCCACTTGTTGCTTTAGCGCGTTAATATCTAATTCGTTGATACCTGTTTCACTTTGCAAAGGTACTTTAACAATGCCAGCACCGTGATTTTCAGCACTAATGGCATACATACCATATGTTGGTGGGCAAATAAGAATGTTGTCTTCATACGCTTTACAAAACGTACGAATAATTAATTCAATACCTTCATCTGCACCACGTGTTGCAAGTATATTGCTTTTAGGCTGTTGGCTATATTCACTGTAGGCGTTTATTAATGAGTCAGGTTGAAAGTCAGGGTAACGATTTATACAGTCAGCGCTGATCTCATAATTTCCTAATCCTGCAGCTTCGTTAGCGTTTAACCAAATTTTATTGTTAAACTCACCATTGCCAGCATGTAAGCGACGAGCTGACTCATAGGGGAGCATGTCTACCAGTTCAGCTCTAGCGAGCTTGTTTACTATTGAGGGTACGGTTGAATTAGAATTACTCATATTACTTTGCATCCTCTAAACGAATAGTGACAGCACGTTGGTGAGCATCTAATCCTTCAGCATCAGTAAGTTCGATAATACATTCAGCTAAACTTGCTAAACCAGAGCGTGTAATTTCTTGTACAGTAAAACGTCGTGAAAAATCGGCTAAAGATAAGCTGCTTACCACTTTTGAATAACCATAAGTAGGTAATACGTGGTTTGTACCACTTGCATAATCACCAGCAGATTCTGGTGTAAAAGCACCTACAAAAATAGAACCTGCATTACGTAACTTACTTACTAAGCTACTCGCGTTATCGGTTTGTATAATTAAATGTTCTGGACCATATTCGTTCGATACTTCAATGGCTTGTTCAATAGACGTTGTTAAAATTAAACGACAGTGTTCAAGAGCGGCGGTAGCTATATTGCAACGGCTTAATAAAGCCACTTGCTTTTGTAATTCAACATCTACAGCGGTTAATAAACTTTCGCTGTTTGACACTAAAATAACTTGGCTGTCTGGACCGTGCTCTGCTTGAGATAATAGATCTGATGCGATGAAAGCAGGGTTACTGTTTTCGTCACCAATCACTAATACTTCAGAAGGGCCAGCAGGCATATCAATGGCAAAACCAGCGACTTGTTGAGACAGCTGCTTTTTAGCTTCAGTTACAAATTTATTGCCTGGGCCAAACACTTTATTCACCGACTTAATGGTTTCAGTACCAAAAGCTAACGCGGCACAAGCTTGTGCGCCACCCACTGTGTATATTTCGGTAATGCCACATAAATTTGCAGCAGCTAAAATTTCGTTAGCTAATTTGCCATCTTTGTCTGGTGGGCATACTAATACTGATCTTTTACAACCGGCAATTTGTGATGGTACACCTAGCATTAATACCGTTGAAGGTAATGGCGCACTGCCTGCTGGTATATATAAACCAACACTTTCAATGGCTTCAGACTTTAAAACACAGTTAACGCCGGGTGTTGTTTCAACGGCAATATCTTGATGCTTTTGTGCTTCGTGAAAACGTTTAATTTGACCATAAGCCGTTTCAATCGCTTTTAAGCGTTTTGGTGAAAGTGCTTTTACAGCGGCTTCTACTTGCTCTTGAGAAACGGTTAAGGTTTTTAATGCAATACCATCGAACTTTTCAGTTAAATCGTATAATGCTTTATCACCTTGTGTTTTTACCAAGTCAAGAATGCTCGCTACTTGCGCTGATAGCGTGGCACTATCAGCAATAGCAGGGCGTGCTAACGTGTCTTGTTTAGCTTTTTCGTCGAGTAACGACCAATTAACTATAGGGTATTTCATTGTTTAGCCCATCATCTTTTCAATTGGCATTACAAGAATTGAGTGACAACCTAAATCTTTTAATTTTTCCATAGTTTCCCAGAAAAATGTTTCTGTAGCAACAACGTGTACGGCAACCATGTCTTCACGGCCCGCTAAAGGTAAAATTGTTGGTGTTTCAGTTCCCGGCATTAAAGTGCTTACTTCAGCAATTTTGTCTTTAGGTGCGTGTAGCATAATGTATTTGCTTTCTTTGGCTTTCATTACGCCGTGTATACGTGGCAATAAGGTATCTAAAATAGCTTGCTTTTCTGGGTTTAAGGTATCTGCACGTTGTATTAATGAGGCTTTTGAACGAAATACTTCAGCAACTTCTTTTAATCCGTTGGCTTCTAAAGTAGCGCCTGTTGACACTAAATCACAAATACCGTCAGCTAAACCTACACGAGGAGCCACTTCTACCGAACCTTTTAATAAACAAAACTCAACGTTTATGTTATTTTCTTTGGCAAAACGAGTTAATAATTGTGGGTAGGTTGTTGCAAATCGTAAACCGTCTAAACATTTAAGGCCGGTATATTCAAACTCTTCAGGCATAGCGATAGAAAAACGACAGCCACCAAAATCTAATGGTGTTGTACGAATGTATTCATTTTTGCTACCAATTAAAGCGCGTGCTAATTCTTCTTCTTCAAGCGTGTTGTCGCCAACAATACCTAAATCACATACGCCATCCATAATTAACCCAGGAATATCGCTGCTTCTTACACGCATAATATCAATAGGCATATTAGCAACATGAGCGAGTAATCTTCTATCTGTAACGTTGATTTTTAAACCACAACGTTTAAATAGAGCTTGTGTATCGTCGCTAAGACGACCTGATTTTTGCATTGCTATGCGTAAACGTGTTTCAGTTGTCATGCTTAATGTCCTATTAATTTTAAAATTTTAAATTTGATCATTCTTGTTTCGTTAAGCTGATAGAGCTAAACGTAAAAACCCCCGAGAGAGATGACTCTTTCGGGGGTTTTAGAAAATTCTATATTTCGATTACCACTGAAAGGTCACAGCCCCTCAGCGAATAAACCTGAGCAGCTAATCCGTATGGTGATGATGATGTAAGTTCAGGTTTAAATTCATTATTTTCTCGTTTTGGAAAACGTGTCGTTTTCTGTTTAATATTCATTACGTAGAAATTTCAGTACAGAAATATTTTTAATCTGTTTAATGGAGCGTACAATACTGTTTATTTGCTTTTAGGGCAAGTATTTCTTAACTATTTAATATGAAATATTGATCTAAGATAGTAAAGGTTTTCTCTTACAAGCCGATAATAGAGCTATTAGTATTTAATGTTAAATTGCGGAGGGCAGCATGATGGATATTTTTACCACTCAGTTGAGGCGTGTTGTTCAAACGCCAATAAAACCCGCAAACTCTAAAGTTAAGGGACCAGCTAAAGAACCAGCAACAGCTGAATTAACAGAAGATTTTGATCACCTAGAACAGCATGCTGAATATGTAGAGAGTGATTTAGAAAAAGAGCAAGCTAAGCAAAAGCAAGCAGATAAGCTTAAAAAAAATGATGCTGAAGAAGAAATGCCTGATAGCGTTGATTCTAAGCAGGATGAAGATAAACCTCCACATTTAGATATATATGTGTGATTAAGTATGTCTCCGCGGTGATTTTTACTTCAACGCTATTTTTTCTCCTTCATTTCCTTATAATAGAACGCAATTAACTTAATCTAAAAGAATCCTGCTGTAGATGACTCCTGTTGAGCATGCTTTTTCTGAAAATGGCGCATTAGCTAGCGCTATTTCAGGCTTTTCACCACGCCAAGCCCAAACTGATATGGCCATTGAAGTGGCTAATTCAATTAAAAATAAGTCATCGTTAATTGTGGAGGCTGGAACAGGTACAGGTAAAACCTTTGCTTATTTAATTCCTGCACTCATTGCTAATAAAGAAGCAGCAGTGAAAGAAGAACCTCAAAAAAAAATCATTGTTTCTACAGGGACTAAAAACCTGCAAGAACAGTTATTTCATAAAGATTTACCTCTTATTAAAAAGTCTCTTGCGACTCAGGCACAAGTTGCTTTGTTGAAAGGTCGCGCTAACTATTTATGTATTTATCGACTTGATCAATATAAAGAATCGCGAGGGCAGTTAGATGCCGAAAGTTTAGCTGATTTTGTAAAAGTAAGAGAATGGGCAAATGTTACTCATACGGGGGATACGGGCGAACTGGTTAATGTTATTGAAAACTCTCCGGTATTTCCTTTTGTTACCAGCACTGTCGATAATTGTTTAGCAAAAGATTGTCCTAATATTGAAGACTGTTATTTGGTAAAAGCACGACAGAAAGCGATTGATGCTGATTTGGTTGTGGTGAATCATCATTTGTTTTTTGCTGACATGGCATTAAAAGATAGCGGCTTTGGTGAGCTAATTCCTAAAGCTGATATTATGATTTTTGATGAAGCCCATCAAATAGCCGATATTGCGAGTGAGTATTTTGGTGAGGCATTTTCAACTCGCCAATTATTAGACTTATGTACCGATGTTATTCAGGTTTATAAAACCAGCTTAACGGATGTTAAACAATTAGGAAAAGCGGCTGAAAAGCTATTAAAAACAAGCCAAGAATTTAGACTGTTATTTAATTATGATCCTGAACGCGGTAACTGGCGAGAAAAACATCACCAACAACGTTTTGGTCAAGCGTTCGCTTCGTTAAAAGTAGATTTGGATTTTTTGTATCAGGTGATCAAATTGTGTGTATCGCGTAATGAAGCGATTGATCATTGTTTTGAACGCGCCGTTAATTTATTGGCACAGTACGATATTATGGTGGATGTTGATGCTTTAGGCATGAGCTTTTGGTATGAAACAACACCTCGACATGTTGTGCTTCATAAAACGCCATTATCTGTTGCTGATAAATTTAGTGAGTATGTTAAAGAATCAGGTGCTGGTTGGATATTTACATCAGCAACGCTGGCTGTGGACGGAAAGTTTGAACATTTTGCTCAGCATTTAGGCTTAACTAGCGCTAATCATTTATTACTTGAAAGCCCTTTTGATTATGAGCAACAATCACAACTTGTTGTACCGCGTTATCTACCTGAAGCTAATGATAAAAGCCGTGCAAATGCGTTAGCTAATATTGCTTTACCGCTAATTGAAGCAAGCCAAGGAGCCTGCTTTATGTTGTTTACTAGTTATCGCGTAATGCATCAAGTTGCTGAACTGCTTTCAGAGCAAATAGAAAACCCGTTGTTAGTACAAGGGCAAATGGGAAAAAGAAAATTACTTGAAGAATTTATTGAACAAAAACACGCAGTTTTATTAGCAACGGCAAGTTTTTGGGAAGGTATCGATGTAAGAGGAAGCAGCTTAACTTGTGTTATTATTGATAAGTTACCTTTTGCTTCGCCAGATGATCCCTTATTACAAGCAAGAAGTGAAGATGTAAAACGCCGTGGTGGCGAACCTTTTTCGCAAATACAACTACCTCAAGCAGTTATTGCTTTAAAGCAAGGAGTAGGGCGTTTAATACGAGATGTAAGCGACCAAGGTGTTTTGGTTATTTGCGACAATAGACTCGTTAATAAACCGTACGGGGAAGTGTTTTTAAATAGTTTACCTGCGATGAAGCGCACACGAAATATTGAACAAGCAGCTACATTTTTAAAAAGCTTGAACAATAATACAGAAGAACAAAAGTTAGAAACAGAGACAAAACTTACATGAGTAAAGCAAATTATTTGGTTATTGATGCATCAACAGAAGCGTGTTCAGTAGCTCTACAGTATCAAGGTAATATCACCAGTTTATATGAGTTATGTCCGCAATCTCATAGCTTACGTTTATTGCCTATGATAGATGAATTACTAAAAAACGCAGCGTGTTCTTTAGATGAATTAGACGGCATTATTTACGGCCAAGGCCCAGGTAGTTTTACTGGAGTACGTATAGGTATTGGTGTAACACAAGGCTTAGCTTTTTCAGCTGAATTACCTGTCGTCGGTGTATCTACTTTGCAGGCTATGGCGCAACAAGCCTTAACTACTTATGGTGAAACTCGTGTTATTTCAGCGATTGACGCGCGTATGAGTGAAGTTTATACAGGCTATTACGAAGCTGACGATAATAATATTATGCAACCTAAAACTGCAGAACGTGTATTACCACCAGCTACGGTTAAACAACATTATATTGATACGGTAAGTCTTGATATGAATAACTTACCTTATGGTGTAGGTACAGGTTGGGAAGCTTACAAGGCCGATCTTGAGCAATTAAAACATAATGAAGGCGAACCCGAACTTTTATTTCCTCATGCACAAGCTATGTTAATTATTGGCGCAGTGGCTTTTAGTCAAAATAAAGGGGGTGAAGCTGAAAACGCTCAACCTGTTTATGTGCGAGATACCGTTTCATGGAAGAAATTACCGGGTAAATAGTCTATAATTTATACTTTACAGTAATCTCAATCGTAATTTTATTGCTGTGGCACTTATAAATTCAGCTAAAATAAATTTAGTTTTAACCTTTATCATTATTTGTTAAATTACACTTATGAACATAAATGACTCAACATATTCAAACCAAGCTTTACGTGCCGTACAAGGTACACAAGGTGTTGGTAAAGCTAACGAACAGGTTAATGTTAAGCCTGTTGTAGCACCTGTTGATGAAAATAATCAAAGTAGTAAAAGCAAAAATTTAGAGAAAGATAAATCACGGTTTGATGTTAGTGAAGAAGCTATTGCACTACTTGAACAACAAGCTGAGCTAAACTCAGCTCAATCAGGTACAGGCCTTGTAGCTCGAGGAGAAAACTCCTCAACCAATAATTCAGCAAGTGATCAGCAACAAGCTAAAAGTTCTCAGTACGATAAACCTTCTCAGCAAAACCTTTCAGCAGTTGCGGCCTATCAATCGGTTGATAACATTGCTCAGAGAGAAAACATAAAACAATTCTTTGGCGTTAATCTATTTGCCTAATATTCAAAAAAGTTCGGTTGGTTTTTTAAATAAGCACCAGTTTTGGTTGTTTATTGTTGCCGCTATTATATTTATTCAAATTCCTATTATTTCAGTACCATTTAAATGGTTAGAAAGCTATTTTCATGAAATTAGTCATGGCCTTGCTGCTTTAATTACTGGCGGTAGTGTTGTTCAAATAGAGCTGTTTCCTAATGGCGCGGGTTTATGTACAACTCGTGGTGGCTTTACCTTGTTAATTAGTTTTATGGGGTATGCTGGCGCAATTATATGGGGATATTTAATTTATTCAATTGCATCTATTAATCAAAAAATAGCTAAGGTTGTTACAGGGGGAATTATTTTACTTATTGTTTGTTCTCTCATTTTTTGGGTACGAGATTTATTAACCTTATTTATTTTGTTGGTGGTGCTGGGTATTTTTTTCTTACAATTTAAATTACCAAAATTAGGCTATTTGCAAAAATTATTAAAATTTACCGGTATTATGGTGTTATTAAATAGTTTGTTAAGCCCATTGTATTTGCTGGATGGACGCTCTATTGGTGACGGTGCTCGTTTAGCAGAAATAACATTTATTCCTGAACTTATTTGGGTAATAATCTGGTCTATTATGGCTATATTGGGTTTATTTACATTAAGTAAGCGATCTAAATTTCCCGTAAGATAGACATCACAATCTATTGTCAGTAGATTGTAATTAAATTGCAGTTAAGTAAAGCATAGGAGAGTTATCATGGCAAAATACTGGCTTGTATCGTTCGTTTTATTATGTACAGCATGTGCGTCTGTACCTAAAAAATTAGAGTTACCTGAAAATACCCAAACGGTAGAGTTTTCAAGTGCAAAGTCACCTACGGCTGCTATCATTGGTCAAAAAGCTCGTTGGGGTGGTGTTATCGCAGCGATAAAAAATAATGCTGATAATACGATGTTAGAAGTTGTTAATTTTCCGTTGAACTATAAATTACGACCTAATAAAAGCGATGAAACACAAGGGCGTTTTAGAGTGTATTTTAAAGGTTTACTTGATCCTGTTATTTATAAAGTGGGTAGAAGTATTACTGCTTTAGGTAATGTAGCTGAACTTGAAAGTGGCGAAATAGGCGAGCATAAATATGATTTTCCTGTATTAAAAGACGCAAGCGTTCATCTATGGAAAAACATACAACGTGTTGATATTAATTTACGTCAGTCACCTTATTATTATCACAACGATCCGTATTATTGGTCAGGATCTCATATTAATTACAGCAGACCTGTTGTTATTCGTTCGTCAAGCTCAAATAATAAGCAGTCGAATAAATCGATTATGCCACCAGTTAAAAAACGATAACTATACGTAAGTTAAATGAAAATCCCAATGAAGAATATTGAAGAGGTTGTTTTTAAAACAGCCTCTTCTCAAATTAGTGCCCTTAGTTTTAATAAAAACGCAAATAATATAATACTCTGCTTACATGGCTGGTTAGATAATGCAGCTAGCTTTATGCCTTTATTTGAACATTTAGACGGGCATTCTGACTTTAATGTTATCGCCATTGATTTACCTGGACATGGCGCATCATCGCACAAAAGTGCAGACGCTCATTACCATTTTATTGATTGGGTTTATGATATTTTGGTGTTATTTGAATCTAACAAGTGGAGTAACATTCACATTGTAGGCCATTCAATGGGAGGAATGATCGCCTCAGCTTTTTCTGCGGCATTCCCTGAAAAAGTGAAGTCTTTAACCTTAATTGATTCAATTGGTTTTATGTATGGTGACGAGAAAGAAAGTACATCAATATTGCGTAAAGGCATGTTAAGTCGAATTAAAGCGAGTTCTCGTTCGACTCAAAGTAAAAAATCATCTTCATTATCATTAGATGTAGCGACAAGAGCAAGGGTACTCATTTCAGATCTGGAGTACAGACATGCTGAACTTATTGTTGCTCGCAATTTATTAAATACAGGGGAGAATTGGAAGTGGCGCTCAGATCGCCGATTAAATACTATTTCTCCCTATCGACTGAGTTTAGCGCAGTGTCAGCAGTTGATTTCTGATATAAAAGCACCTGTACAAGTTATTTACGGTAGTAAAGGTTTAGACTTTGTGAGAAAAGGAATTGAATTCTTTGGACCTTTAATGTCTAGTCAAAAAATAGTTGAATTGGAAGGCGGGCATCATGTGCATATGGAAAAACCTAAAGAAACAGCTAAGCTTATTAATGAGTTTATAACATCAATCTAATTTTTTGTGTGACAGAGGTTTAAGTAAGGTTACGTTGAAAATTAGAGTAAATAACCACTTATTCTCTAATTTATTGGGTATTTTGAAATAAGATGATGAAATTACTGGAATGACCAGTTGTTATTTGATAAAACTTATTTTTATAAAACCTACATAAAAATATTACTATAATAGGGTGAACATCGTGAGCAAAATTTGGCTTGAAAAAAGTTATCCACCTAAACTTCCATTTGAAATAGATCCTGATAAATATTCATCATTGGTACAAATGTTTAATAAGTACTGCGGTATTTATACTGATCGCACAGCATTTATTAATATGGGATCTGAAATATCTTATAGTGAGTTAGCTTCACAAGCAGAAGCGTTTGCTGCTTATTTACAACAAGATCTGGGCTTAGTAAAAGGCGATAAATTTGCCATAATGGTTCCTAACACCCTGCAATATCCTATCGCGCTATTTGGCGCCTTAATGGCAGGTTTAACGGTTGTTAATGTTAACCCTTTATATACCGCTCGCGAATTAGAGCATCAATTAAAAGATTCTGACACAAAAGCTATACTTATTATTGAAAACTTTGCTAGTACCTTAGCTAAAGTACTCGATAAAACCGATGTTAAACACGTTATTTTAACTTCGCTAGGTGACCGTTTAGGCTTAGTTAAAGGCGCTGTGGTTAATTTTGCGGTTAAATACGTAAAAAAAATGGTACCTGCTTTTAAACTTTCTAATACCATTCGTTTTAATACCGTATTAACTGAAGGTGCGAAAAGAACATTTAAACCTGTAGATATTACAGGACAAGACTTAGCTTTTTTACAGTACACAGGAGGAACAACAGGTGTGTCAAAGGGGGCAATGCTTACACACCGCAATATGGTAGCAAATTTAGAACAAGCCAAAGCGGCTATCAAACCATTGCTTAATGAGGGTGGTGAAATTATTGTTACCGCACTTCCTCTTTATCACATATTCGCTTTAACAGCTAATTGCTTAACGTTTGTAACGCTTGGTGGTACTAACTTATTGATTACTAACCCTAGAGATATGGCGGGTTTTGTAAAAGAATTAGCCAAATATCCTTTTAGTGCTATTACGGGGGTAAATACTTTATTTAATGGTCTTATTAATACCCCAGGATTTAAAGACTTAGACTTTAGCCATTTAAAGATGGCGCTTGGTGGGGGCATGGCGGTACAACGACCTGTAGCTGAAAAGTGGCAACAAATTACATCTGTTTTATTGTTAGAAGGGTATGGTTTAACTGAATGTGCTCCTTTGGTTACTTTAAGTCCTTATACGCAAACGGAATATAATGGCACAATTGGTTTACCTGCTTCATCTACAGATATAAAAATTATGGGTGATAAGGGTGAAGAAGTTGCTATAGGCGAGCCAGGGGAGATGCGGGTTAAAGGACCACAAGTTATGGCAGGTTATTATAAACGTGACGATGCGACTAACGAAATATTAAAAGATGGCTGGTTAGCAACGGGAGACGTTGCATGCATGGACGAAAATGGCTACTTCAAAATTGTTGATCGTAAAAAAGATATGATTATTGTTTCGGGGTTTAATGTTTTCCCTAATGAAATTGAAGAAGTTGTGATGATGCACGAAGGTGTTCTTGAAGTTGCAGCGATTGGAGTCACTGACGATAGTTGTGGTGAGATTGTTAAAATATTTGTGGCATTGAAAGATAAAAATGTAACAGAAAAAGAGCTTATTGCCCATTGCCGTGAAAACCTAACAAATTATAAAGTCCCTAAATTAGTTGAGTTTCGCGATGAATTACCAAAATCTAACGTAGGTAAAATTTTAAGAAGAGAGTTACGTTAATTTATTGATTCAGAAAAAAACAGTTGTAGTTAACATATTTTAAGCCCACGTAGAGTGGGTTTTTTATTGCCAAATATATTTGTGGATTGTTGATAAGTATGCTTTTTTAACGCTTTTAATCGTATTAATCTTTTTGCTTAATGAGTATTAAGATAAAAGGTTGGCAAGGGAAGCTCAATTATAAAAAAGGTTCTACACCTTAACTTTAGGAGTAGAACCTTTAACATTAGATTATTAGTTTGCAGTACCTGTTATTGAAATTTCTTGTACTCCAACCTGTTGACCATTAGGAGCTTGGAATTGAAGTCTTAAACGGTTTGAAGCAATACCATTACCTATAGGATAAGTTTTAAGGGTTGCATTGTTACTTGTTTCCCAATTATCAGGTAAGTTTACCCAATTACCAGCTTGGAAACGTTGAACTCTCCAGCGTGAAACTTGATGAGGATTAGCGTTATCTTCTTTCATCGTTACGGTAAAATTGGTGAATGAACTACCAAAATTAAAGTCGATAAAAACTAAGCCGCCCCCGTTATTGGTTCCTCTTGATGATGTGGTAGCAATATTATTTAAATTTCCATCGTGGACCCTGTTTTCATTCGACCAATTCGAGCTAAAAGTAATATTAGTAGCTGAAGCTGAGATTAAATTTACGGGGCCTGTTCCTGAACTTGGAGGAGGTGTTGATGTACCAACACTTGACGGTAAAATAATGTTATCAATTAAAGTGCCGTTTGGTCCTGCATTGAAAGCTGATATTCCGCTACCCAACCAATTGTTAGGGATGTTACCGTATACTCTTGCTTCTGGTTGCATAGGCTGGCGACGATCATCGTTAGGAGCTAGTACACCAGCTCTTCTTGTTAAGGCACCAAAAGTTAAGCCACTATTTGTTGGAGCATCAGCAACGTGACAGCCTAAACAGAAGGCATTGTTACGTGAGTTAGGCCTAGGCTGATCTCTCAATAATGGCCCTTCTGGAAAGAGTAAGTCGTCACGAATTCCAGTTAATCCATTAGGAATATTATTGAGATGGGCCGCTAAATCATCACTGTAATCGTGATAACAAACATATTCACTGTAAGTTGTTTTATTATCAGCACTTAGAATGTTAGTTATTTCGGTATGGGCTCCAGGGTCAACATTATTAGCCCAAGCTGTATCCCAATGGTTTGGAGCTGCACCTGCATTAGATATACCTGCTAAAGTGCCACCTGCAGCGTTACACGCTAACTCAGGCGTAATATTGCCAGCAAATACTTTAAATTCATCTATCCAACCTCTCAGGTCGCCAGATCTAGGGCTTTCACCTACGGTTAGTGTGCCATTTTCTTCAAGTTGGAACAGTTGAGTGTTTTCTGTGAATTGATTAACTCTATAGCCATTTAAATAAATGGTGACTGTTGTTCTATTATTTGAAGCATTGTAGTTAATGTTAAAACCGTAATGTACCCAGTTATGAACATTAAGAGGTTCATTACTTGTGTATGTTTCTACTAAGTTACCACCGGTATTAAAGAAGCGGATACTGTTGTTATTCCCTAAACGAATTTCACTGCCATCAGGAAAATGAATAAGCGATCTATCAGCATTAGTAGGGCCTCTTGCATCAACGTACATTCCATAAAACCAGTTGAAATCTTCAAAATTTAAGGTTTGATTGGGGATGTTATATTCAATACCGGCACTGTTACCATCAAGCCATAACCCTTTTCCGTTTATACCGCCATTAGCTATTGGTTCTACGCGAGTGTCGCCAATTAGGTTACCTTGTGCTGGTATATTCCAAGTTCCGTTTGCGAGTACAACATTATCATTGGCTTGAATGTTAAACCTTCCACCTACAGCTGAATTTCCTACGGTACCTTCAACAATATCACGCTGACCATTTGGTGTTCTTATGCGAATGGTTTGAGCCATATTTGAATTAATAAAGCTGTTAGGATTTAAGTAGTCATCAAAAGTAACTTCAGCAGTTCCTCTACCTGAGCTCATATGCCAAACAACATCTGCTGGTGTAACTGGGCGTAAATTAGGTTGATAGTTAAATCTATGTTCGTTTGAATCTAAGAAACGGTTGTTACCCCCATTACCTGCGGGTAAGCGTTGCTCTATATTGTCAGGGCCATTACCTATACGTTTAAATGTTGGGCCTGTATCGTATAGTCTAACTTCACGATGAGCACCGTCATTGCCATGCAAGGTAAAATCAATGTTATTGATTATGTCGTCAAGTAATACCATTTTCCCACGTGTCCATAAGCCGATAATAACGCGACCCGTTAAGGTGCCGCCATTTTGAGCGCCAGGTGCATTAGCATTTGCTTGAACGTCAGGATCACATGTAATAGTGCCATTACCTCCGGGACAATCAGGATTGTTTCTTGGGTTTAAATCCATTCCTGTAGGACCATAAGCTGCTGATAATACACCGTTACCTGAATATAAATTTTCACCTATAGTTGTTATTGAAACAACGTCGGCACCGCGATCAATCCAAGGGTAGGTTCCAAGCGGTATGTTTTTAGGAATGATGTTGTTTTGACCATCACGAAACGGCTGCATAGCAAAACCATAACGGGTATTAATAGTTTCATCGTAAGGTGCAAAACTTAAAGGTCGAAGGAAGTTTGTATTAGAAATAACATTTCCTGAACTATCTCTACGAGGACCTTCCCACTGAGCAACATCACAGGCTTCAAAATTATCAGGGTTATTATTAACCATATAAAAAGCATCAGAATTCATTGCTGGTTCACCTTCGTATGAAGGTATAGTTGTTGGGTTATTTGCTCTACCGACTAAAAGACGCCCATCACCAGGGAACATAGGCTCAAAAGAAGCACTCATAGTATGAGGACGAACTGTTTTAGCGCGTTCGGTAATGGTTACTTCTGCAATGCTTGCATTAGGTGTTTTAGGGTTTTCTACACGTACGTTTACTCGTGTGCCATGTAGTACTCGTTGGTTGCTTCCGGTTTGAAGAATTTCGAAGCGCATTACCCATAAGTCGTAACAATCATCGGCATTACCAGCACCACAAGCTTGTGGGTTTTTAATTGATGAGTCTTCATCAAAGCTAGGATCGCATAAGCCCATATGTGAATTAGGTACGCCTCCTATAGAGCCACTTAAATCATTAAGATTAGGTACTCTATTTAATGCATTACTTAAGCGAGCAGCCACAGGCGTACTTGCGTTTGGTCGATCTAAAATAAAAGTACCATTCGCTGAATCTTTAAATAGTACGTTATTAAATTTTTCAGGCTTTTGGAGTCTAAAGCCAACATAATCAGGCCCACTCGTGTTCTCTTCAGGTTTATGAGAGAGCGCAATACGTCCATCATAACTAGTTTGAAGTGTAGGTAATGTAGGGCGAGTATATCTTGGTTTCGCACTTTGGTTAGCTTGAGTCGACATATGTACGTCACGATCAATAGTTGGAGCATCAGGTCTAACGGCTAATGCGCTATTGCTTGTTATTATAGTGAAGGCCCCGAGTCCTATTAATATGCTTGATAGATTGTGTTTAAACATTTATATACCTCTGTTTGAATGATATCCGTATGTGTTTTATCTATTCCGTATGAATAAATAATTGTTTAAATGCGCATTTTTATAGTTATTTTTATGATTTTTATTATTATTGTATTTTCAAAGTTCAGTTGAAAAGTAAAGCAATATTTATCGCTTATCAATGTATCCAATACCCGACACTGATCTCTAGAATTAGTCTTATTGTTGTTAATTAGTTTTTATTGGTTTTTTTGTAAGGTGTTCATATTGTTTTTAATAAAGCATATATGAGGTTTTTACTTTTTAAATAATGTTTTTATTTATTTATCTTTTTGTTTTTTAATGTTTTTATTTTTGTTTTTGTCTGTTTGGTAGGGAGGGGGTTCTTAATGAGGAATTGATATCTCTTTAAGGTGTTTTTTTTATTTTTTTATTCTAAAACAATCTAAAAATAATCTTTTTTTTTACATGATAATATAATTTTTATCATTTAATTGGTTTTAATTAGTTTAATTGGTTTTTTTATAGTGAATATTTTAAGTGTTAATTAAACATTTGGTATAACAATTTTTTATATATATTTGTTTGTTAGGCTTTCATAATTTTTTCTATAACTTACGGGGTCGAAACAGGGCACATTTTTTAAAATACGAGTGAGTAAAATAAGAAAGAATGTCTTGGTAAAATTATTTGGTTTATTAAAGTGGTAAGCTAAACTAGGAGAAATAAGAGAAAGTTTTTTGATATTAAATATCAGGCTTTAGGTCTTTAAATTTCAGAACATATGCTAAGAAATAGCGATAGTCATAGTCTTCAGTTGTTTGCGGTCTATTACTATAGGTAAAACGATATTTTTAGCTTGGGTGACTCAGGCGTTTTTATACACGAGAGTCATACATTAAAGTTTTATAAATGGTAATTAATTTACATTAACACGTCTTATTATTGACCATTTACTTTCACTTCCTTGGTTGATTCGTTTTAATTGAAAAAATATTTGTTGTGTTTTAGGAGCTATATTTGCGGTGATCATTCCTCTGCTCGTTGTAGTTTCATTTAGGTTTAACATATCTTTTTGGTAGCCATATCTTACCTGGTAACTATCATCCCCAGCAGCCCCTGAAAAACCAACAATAAGCTTATTATCACGACTCATCGCTTCCCATATAATAGGAGGTAATGATTTACCATTAGGGCTAACCGTTACTGAGTTGGAAGGCTTACTTTCTCCTAAAGCGTTTATTGCTATTAATTCAACTTGATAAAGCTGATTTGAATCTAAATTAGTAACGTCAATATGGTTGTTAATCGTTTTAGGTGTAATGCTTACTTCGCCCGTTTTAGTTCTGTATTTCACATAATATTCTTTACCACTAAATTCTTTATCGAATATAACTCTGAAGGTTTTATCGCCAGTGATAACTGCTTTGATTTTAGGTGTCGAAGGTAAATTAAATACATGTGTATGAGTAGAGCGTGTGTAACCATTTGTTGATAGTACTTGCACAAGTAGTTCATGAGCCTTACCTTTGTTACTGTTCCACTGAATACTGCCTTCCCATAATTTTGATTGAGGCGTTAAGGTGGGTAATAATATTGTATTTTTATCAATAACATTGCCTTGAATATCCTTAATCTGCCATTCTAAATGATAGCCATCCATGGTGTAACTTGGATAGTCTTGGATATCACGTACAAGTATGTTGACCTTAGCGTAACCTGTATTTTTATTAATGTTTGCTAGTGTTAATGATTTAACAGGGCTAAGTTCTTGTTGAAAAGTAGTATATGCTCGGCGTTTTTTACGCCAATTAGTAATTAAACCCCATGCGCGATTTTCTTCTTCTAGTGTTTGTGAGTAACCACTACGATAATCGTTAAAAGACCATTGGGAGGTGCCTATAACATGTGTATTTCTGCCTCGTATCATTTCATGCCATTGTGCAAAGTTTGTATAGTCGTTATCTAAACTTGCGTTGCTAAAACGTCCTAAGCCATATTCTGAAATAAAGAGAGGTTTATTAGGCCAGCGCTCTGTAATGGTGGTTATAACTTGCTCTGGATCTTTTTGATAAATGTTTTGCATCATTAAGTCGCTAAAACCAAGAGGATCATTTTCAGGTGAATCATTTTTTAGGTAACCAGTATTACTAACAGAGGTTACCAAACGATAAGGATCAAGTTCTGATTTTACATAGTTAATCATCTTTTTAGCATAGGTGTAATGATCTGTTAATTCATTACCTACGCTCCATCCAATAATGCTAGGATGATTAATATCACGCTCTATCATTTCGCGGATCCATTGCTTATTCATGGTATATTCAGGCGCTACAAATTCTGGGTTAGTGAGTTCTCGTATATTGGCTTCTTCGAAGATTAAAATGCCTTTTTCGTCACAAAGCTCTATCAATTTTTTATTTTGGGTACCGTGCATAATACGCATAAAATTAGCACCTGCATTTTTCATTAAATCGATGTCTTGCTCTAATAACTCTAGTGGTTCTGAAGACCCCCAGTATCTATGGTCACTAATACGGTTATAGCCACCAATTCTTACTGGTTCACCATTTAATAACATTTGGCTGTCAGTTAGACTTATTTTACGAATACCAAACCTTTCTTTGCTGCTATGTAATATTTTACCATTTTCAGATATTGTGCTTTGTAAGTTGTATAGGTGCGGTCGATCAAAGTGCCATAGTTTTACTTGTTGTTTATTGAGTTGGCTCGTAAGTTCAAATTCTTGAATTGAATTAGCGGGTACACTGAAGTTATGTTCCAAATGAGTAAGTATTTCTTCTTTGTTTACATGTGCATTAAATGTCAACTTACGATCAATTTTAGCGCTATTTTCTACTCGTACTCTTACTGTTAGTTTGGCTGTTCCTGATTCAAGATCGGGCTCCGCATGAATATATTGATATTTAATACGTACATCTTCATTTTTAATCAATGTAACGTCTCTAATGATGCCTCCCCAATTCCATGTTGCTCCTACTATGGCACTGTTATCTGCTTCAACAGCTAATATATTGTTTTCTTTAAAGTTAACTTTATTCGTTACATCAAATTCAAAAGGAGTAAATCCACCTTGATGTCGTCCTAAATATTGGCCATTTAAATAAACATTCGCTATATGGTAAACGCCATCGAAGGTTAATCGCAGTTTTTCATTTGGCTTGGCTTGCCAGTCACTTGGGGTTTTAAATGCTTTTCGATACCACCCCTTACCTGTATAGGTGCTGTATTGATTAATCATTCCCCAATGACCTGGCACTTTTAGGTTATGCCAGTTATGGTCTTGTGTTGTGACGAGATGAGCTGATTTTTTATTTTTTTCTGCTTGTAAAAAAGCAAACTGGCTTATGGGTCTTAACATCACAGCGTCAACGGCTACACTTCTTTTATCTATTCCGGTAACTTCTATGTAAGGATCTTGTGCTGAGTCTAGTTTGAATATGCCTAGGCTTATCCAGTGACCTGGTCTATTACGTTGACTGATATAACGTGTTGTTGTGCCTTCGAGGTGTTTGATATTTATTTTACTATGTAAACTTACTTTAAAAGGGTAATAAATGAAATGTTCATAATAACCCGTAGTCAGCTTGGGATAATGAAATTGTACATTTTTACTAAGATCTACATCTTTAAAGTAACGAGTTAAATAATTACTTCCCCAAAAGCGAGACTCCCTTTCTGCAGTGGTACTCAATTCCCAATTACCATTAATAACGAGTAGTTCGGTATTACTATTATCAATAATAATGTCATTGTGAGTAGGAGAAATATCTCGATAATTTGAGCCATCACCTAAAAAGGTATTGAATTTCCAATTACCATTGAGTGATAGTTTTTGATCTGTTTTAGAGGGCTTATTGTTACTGGGTTTGTCGTTTAACGCGTTGCTGCAGCTTACTGCAAATAACATGACGAAAGATAGAGTCCAATAAATATGTTTATGCATAATAAATACTTTTGGTTGTGTTACGTTAATTGTTAATGAACCTGCTTAATGTTTTCTGTTTATTTTTTCGTTGTTCTTTACGCTCTTTAGTGTTTTTACAATATTCACTGATAAAGCTAGGTTCATATAAGCTTCTTGGCTAGATAAAACTATCAATCCTTTTAAATGGTTGTCGTAAGGTTTCTGGGTACTATATTTTTCATTATGGATTTCTACAGGTTATGTCAGTAGGTGTACGAATCTAGCTTGTAATATGCTTTGTAATTCTATTATAGATATATCATTTTTTGTTTTATAAGTAAAAAAGTATTTTTGTATATGAGTGTTTTACTTGTGAATAATGGCTGGTTCATTTTATTTTGATTGTTAGGAGCGATTTTTCAGGAAGGATGGATCTAGGTGTTATGTGTTAGAAAAATTATTTTGGATTATATTTAACTATTGTGTATCTATAATAGTTTTTATTGTTAAGTGTAGTGAGAGATAATTCATGAATGGTTGTACTCATGATATAAGGTTAGTTAATGTTAGTGGAAACTTAATCAGCTCAATAATGGCTATTATTGAGCTGATTGAAAACATTTAATAAAAGACTAGATTACAAATGAGTATATTTTTTAAGTATATAAAAAGTATTTCTAAAAACCACATTGCTGCCCTTGGTTTTTCTCTTTCAACCATTTTTGTAAAGGTGCAAAGTAATCTAAAACGGCTGTAGCATCCATTTGTTCTGTACCTGTTAGTACTTTGTAAGCTTCTTGCCATGGTTTACTCGCGCCCATTTCTAATACGGTATTTAAAGCGGCTCCAGCTTCTTTACTATCGTAGATGGAACAACGGTGAATAGGATCGGTATTACCTGATATTTCACATAACGCTTTATGAAATTCAAATTGCTGAATATGCGCTAAAAAATAACGTGAGTAGGGTGTTCCACCGGGTATATGGTATTTAGCACCTGGATCAAAGGCATCTTTATCGCGTTCAACGGGAGCTGCAACACCTTGGTATTTCTCACGTAATTCCCACCAAGCGGTGTTGTAGTTTTCAGGAGTAATCTCGCCTGAATACACTTTCCAACGCCATTGATCAACTAATAAACCAAAGGGAATAAAAGCGACTTTATCTAGCGCCATCTTAAGTAACAATCCAATATCTTTAGATTCATCAGGGATGGTATCGATTAAACCAATCTTTTTTAAGTATTTAGGTGTTACAGAAAGCGCTATAGTATCGCCAATCGCCTCATGAAATCCGTCATTTGCACTACCTTGATAATATGTCGATTGATTTTTATATGCGCGTTGGTAAAAGTTGTGTCCAAGTTCGTGATGAATTACCGCAAATTCTTCACCTGTTTTTTGAATACACATTTTAATACGTATATCGTCTTTAGAGTCTAAGTTCCAAGCGGAAGCATGGCAGATAACATCTCTGTCTTTCGGTTTAGTAAATAATG
The DNA here is from genome assembly GCF_002000085.1 of Pseudocolwellia agarivorans. Lineage (GTDB taxonomy): Bacteria > Pseudomonadota > Gammaproteobacteria > Enterobacterales > Alteromonadaceae > Pseudocolwellia > Pseudocolwellia agarivorans. The sequence continues at coordinate 653,022 of NZ_MUZU01000001.1, read as the reverse complement.
AACGTGACCAAAAGGTTTCTGGTAAAGGATCAAAGCCTAGAGAAGTAAAGAACTTTTCAGCACCTTTTACCATTTTTATTTCATCGTAGTTTTTCTTTTCAAGTTGTTCTGTTAAATCGTATCCAGGGTCGGCATCTTCAGGTGCAACTAAGTCGTAAATATTACCCCAAGATTGTGCCCACATATTTCCCAAAAGGTGTGCAGGAATAGGTTTGTTTTGTGGAACTTTGTCTTCTCCGTATTCTTTACCTAATTCAGTTCTAACATAACAATGTAAATCATCGTATAAAGGCTTAATTTGTCCCCATAAACGATCGAGTTCTTTAGCAAAGTCATCAGCAGGCATATCGTATTTAGAACGCCACATAACGCCTAAGTCTTTATAGCCCAAACTATTTGCACCTTCGTTACCTAGCTCTGCTTGTTTTACGTATAAGGGTTTCATTGCTGGGCTAATGGTGCGCCAACCTTCCCATATTTCTAATAATTCATCATAATCGCGAGATGTAGCCATTGTTGTTGTCATCTCACCTAAATCAAGTGTTTGTCCGGCTTTATTCGTGTAAGTACCTTTACCGTACATGCCATTTAACTGTGAACCTAGTTGGGCTAACTTAGCTGATTTTTCTGGATCTTGTGGTGCAGGCATCACTAAACCTAGCTTTAACATGTCTAGCTTTCTTTTTTGATCTGCAGACACATCAACATTATCGAATTTAGCTGCTTCTATCGCATATTGAACACTGGCTTCGGTTGTTTTTTGGCTAACTCTTGCAGACAAAGCTTCAGTATCTTCAGTGATAAAGTTGCTATAAATCCACTCAGCTTGATTGGCTTCTACACCGAGTTTTATTAACTCTTGCTCTACATTATTTAAAAATGTTTCAGCATCTTTTGCTGTTAATGCTTGGTTGGCTTTTTGAGGTGTTGGAGAAGGTGATTGAACTGAAGCTTCTTCCATACAGCCATATAATACTGTAGACATAACGAGTGCAACGGCTGATAGCGTAAATGATTTATTCATTTTTATAGGATGCTCTTTTGTTTAAAATTATAAAATCAGTATATAAAAATACTTTTCACAGTAAATTAAAATAGTATGAGAAGAGGATTTTCCACGTTAAATAGCGTTCAATAATAAGATTTTATCTTGATCATTAAAACATAACCTTAGCCTTGAGCTGCTATCTAATAAACTTATAGTATAATGTTGCAGCGTTAATAAATGAGTACAAACGTATTTCATTTTACCTTTGTTTATTCAAAACATTGACCTATGCTAGTGTTATACGGTAGTTTAAACATCTGTTTAAACTGCTTGTTTGAAAAATTCAGTTTACTTATTTCAATAAAAAATTTGATCATATTATGAGTACAAAAAATAAGATATTAGACGCCGCGGAACATTTATTTGCTGTAAATGGCTTTAATGGAACATCGTTAAGAGAAATCACTAGCCAAGCAGAAGTTAATTTAGCTGCCGTAAATTATCATTTTGGTTCAAAAAAAGAGCTAATTAAAGCGGTAATGTCTCGTTATATGAATGAACTGTCTCCTCGTTTAGAGAAAACGTTAAAGCAAATTTGTGACGACGATAAAAAACCTACCTTAATTGAAGTGTTCTCTGCTTTTGTTGAACCGCTATTGTGGTTAAATCAATTTAAAGAAAACGGTACGAGTAACTTTTTACAATTACTTGGGCGTGGTTATACCGACAGCCAAGGCTTTTTACGTTGGTTTTTAACCACTCAATATCCGGGGGTTATTTCTAATTTTGTAGAAGCTGTTTACAAAGCTTATCCTGAATTAACCGCTGAAGAAGTGTTTTGGCGGTTACACCTTACTATGGGCACTGTTATATTTACTATGTCTTCAAGCGGCGCTTTAATTGATATTGCTAAAAGTGATTTTGATAAAAATATTGATATTTCAGGTGTTATTCAACAGGTTATTCCTTATATTGCTGCTGGTGTAGCGGCTCCAATTATTCCTTCCAACGCTTGATTAAATCCTATTAAACAACATTTATACCCGTTACCAATCAAGAGGCTATTTCAGAGCGCTTGAGCGATATCAATTCAAGGCAATGCTTTGTAATAATGGTCGTTCCCTTATAAAAAGCATTAACGAAGAAGTGATTTTGCTCAAGCGCTTCTTCGATGGGTCTAAAAACAATTTATGCTTCGTTATTAACTTTAGTAAGGGAATAACCATGACGTAAACTTAATGCCTTGCCTAAATTATTTTTAGTTCCCACTGAAACCTGCATCTTGAATGATAACGGGTATAAACCAAGCTTTAAATGTTGTTTTAATGCGCTTTATCTAGATAAGCCTAATCATTTATATTCTTTTAATGTTAATCATTTATAATCTCTGTATTCATATATTACAGTTAAAAGATGGTTTACATGGGCCCTATAATGTTAGATGTACTGGGTACATCGCTCACTCAAGAAGATAAAGAATTACTGCAACACCCACTTGTGGGGGGGCTTATATTATTCACGCGTAATTTTGAATCTGTAGAACAGCTGTCTGATTTAAATGATCAAATACGTAAAGCAGCCAAAAAAGATTTTCTTATTGCGGTTGATCATGAAGGGGGCCGAGTACAGCGTTTTAGAAAAGGCTTTAGTTTGATCCCTGCAATGGGCTCTCTTATCACCAAAACACAACAAAATGTTTCAAAAGCAAAAGAGTTAGCCACCCATTGTGGTTACGTTATGGCGACTGAAGTGCAAGCCTGTAATATTGATATTAGCTTTGCCCCTGTTTTAGATGTAAACGGTATTAGCGAAGTAATTGGTGATCGCGCTTTTGATTCTCAGCCTGAAGCGATCATTCATTTAGCTAATGCGTTTATTGAAGGTATGCATTTGGCTGGTATGAAAGCAACAGGTAAGCACTTTCCGGGGCATGGCAGTGTTAAAGCTGATTCTCACATAGATTTACCTATTGATTACCGAAAAAGAGCTGAAATAGAAGCATTCGATATTTTACCTTTCAAACACCTTATTAAAGCCAATAAAGTGGATGCGTTAATGCCTGCGCATATTATTTTTCCTGAAATAGATAGCCAAGCTGTTGGTTTTTCATCGTATTGGTTACAGCAAATATTACGCGAATCGCTAGGGTTTGAGGGCGTTATTTTCAGTGATGATTTATCTATGGAAGGCGCATCTTGTGTTGGCGGTTATGTAGAAAGAGCTGAAGCGGCACAACAAGCAGGCTGCGATATGTTGTTATTATGTAATAACCGCGAAGGTTGTATTAGTGTTATTGATAACGCCAATATCAACATAAATAAAATAAGTAACCAACGTATTCAGCGTTTACTTAAAACAACGCATCATAGCTTTAAACAATTAAGTCAAAACCCGCAATGGAATGAATCCATTAAATTTATTGAGCAGTATACTTAATACTCAGCATCTCTTGTTTGTTTTCTATACGAGTATTGTTTAAATTAAATATTATTTACCATGAGGACATTACCTAAAAAATAGCTTGTAAAATTTGAATTTATCACTAAAATTCACCAACTTTTTTTTAGCGTATGTGATTTTAAAATGACTAAAGTAATGATAATTGGCGCTGGCGGTGTAGGTAACGTAGTTACACAAAAGTGCGCTCAACAAAATAATGTATTTACCCAAATTGTATTAGCTAGCAGAACGCTAGCTAAATGTCAGGCTATTGCAAATAGCGTAAAAGAAAAAACAGGCGTAACCGTTAATACAGCGCAAGTTGATGCTGATAATGTTCCTGAACTTGTTGCATTACTTAAGCAAGAAAAACCATTTTTAGTCATTAACGTGGCACTGCCTTATCAAGATTTAACCATTATGGACGCTTGTTTAGAAGCTGGCGTACATTACATGGATACGGCTAATTATGAGCCATTAGATTCTGCAAAATTTGAATACAAATGGCAGTGGGCTTATCAAGAAAAATTCCAAAAAGCAGGATTAACCGCGCTTTTAGGAAGTGGTTTTGATCCCGGCGCGACTAATATGTTTACCGCTTATGTTGCTAAACATTATTTTGATGAAATTCATTACCTAGATATTATTGATGTAAATGGCGGTGATCATGGTTACCCGTTTGCGACTAACTTCAATCCTGAAATTAATATTCGTGAAGTAACAGCAGAGTGTCGTCATTTTGAAAATGGTGAGTTTGTAACCACACCTGCGATGAGTAAAAAAGCGAAATTTACTTGCCCAGATGGTGTTGGCGATTTTGATATTTACCGCATGTATCACGAAGAATTAGAATCATTAACGGTACATTTTCCTACGTTAAAACGTGCACAATTTTGGATGAGCTTTTCAGACAATTATCTTAAGCACTTAGAAGTGTTAGGTAATGTAGGAATGACAGGTATTGAGCCAATTGAATATGAAGGACAGCAAATTGTACCTATTCAATTATTAGCTAAATTATTACCTGATCCTTCAAGCTTAGGACCAAGAACAAAAGGTAAAACTTGTATTGGTACCGTTGTGCGTGGCTTAAAAGACGGTAAAGAAAAAATAGTTTACTGTTACCAAATTTGTGATCACGAAGCTTGTTATAAAGAGGTAGCGTCTCAAGCTATTTCATATACAACTGGCGTTCCAGCAATGATTGGCGCCAAAATGATGGTTGAAAAAAACTGGTTAACACCAGGCGTTTTCAATATCGAGCAGTTTGATCCGGATCTATTCATGGCTGACATGAATGAATTTGGCTTACCGTGGAAAGTTATTGAGCTTGATCAATTCAACCTTGACCAATAAGTACAGCGTCTTATGCAATTTACTGACTTTGCTCAGCTTGACTTAACCCGCTTACCGTCGCCATGTTTTGTGGTAGATGAAATCGCTGTTGAACGTAATTTAAACATATTAAACACCGTTCAACAGCAAAGTGGAGCTAAGGTTCTGCACGCGTTAAAAGCTTTTTCTATGTGGTCGTTAGCGCCGTTAACAAACAAGTACCTTAGTGGTACTTGTTCAAGCGGTTTACACGAAGCTAAATTAGCAAAAGAGTTTTACCATGGCGAAATTCACGTGTATTCAGCTGGCTTTAGTGAAGCTGATATACGCGAGTTAGTTACCTTTGCGCATCATATTGTTTTTAATAGCCCAAGCCAGTTGCTACGTTTTGAAAGCATATGTCGCGAAGCGTTAACAACACGAGACGATTTATCGTTCGGTTTACGCATTAATCCACAACATTCAGAAGGCGAAGTTGCTCTTTACGATCCGTGCGCTAAAGGCTCTCGTTTAGGTACACCAGCGTCTGAGTTGGAAAAATATCTCGCGTTACCTGAATTTCAACAAGCGTTCACGCTTATTTCTGGTCTGCATTTTCATACGCTATGTGAGCAAGGTTTTCTGCCTTTACAGCGTACCTTAGCGAGTGTTGAAGCTAAGTTTTCTCATTTATTTACTACGCTTAAATGGATTAACTTTGGTGGTGGTCATCACATTACCGCACCTGATTACGATACCGAAAGCCTAATTACTTGTATTAAAAGCTTTATGAGTAAATACGCCTTACAAGTTTATATTGAACCCGGTGAAGCCGTTGCGATTGGTACAGGTATTTTAAGTTGTGAAGTACTTGATGTGATTCATAACGACTTTCCGCAATTGATTTTAGATACATCCGCTACATGCCACATGCCTGATACGTTAGAAATGCCATACCGACCTGACATTTCAGGAGCAGGGCAGGCGAATGAAAAACCGCATACCTATCGCTTAGGTGGTTTAACGTGTTTAGCTGGCGATGTAATAAACGACTACAGTTTTGATAAACCTATTCAAGTGGGTCAACGCTTAGTGTTTGAGGATATGGCGCATTACACTATGGTAAAAACTAGTACGTTTAACGGTACGCAATTACCTTCAATCGCTATTTGGAATTCAAAAACTGATAAACTAAATGTTGTAAAATCATTTGGTTATGAAGACTTTAAACAACGGTTATCTTAATACTTTTAGCTTAGCTTTTATCAACGTGGCTTTTATTGATTTTAGCTAAGTTACATAACATTTTCTCTATAATGGCTGCATTATCATGACAAAAAACTATCCTATTTTTCTCGCGTCTGAAATAGAACAATCACCTATCGAACAAGCTGCTTTTTCGGTATTGCCTGTACCTTACGAAAAAACCGTGTCGTACAGTGGCGGAACAGCGCAAGGGCCATTAACTATATTAGAAGCGTCAGAACAACTAGAAACGTGGGACGGAAAATCGAACCCTTCAGCGTTAGGTATTCATACCTGCGATGTGGTTGATTGCACGGTTGACCCAGAGCAAGTGATTGAAAATATCGCCAATGCAGTCACAAAAATACTTAAAGCAGGCAGTATGCCCGTAGTTTTAGGTGGCGAGCATACGGTTACCTACGGTGTTATTAAAGGCTATTTGGATGCAGGTATTACAGATTTTGGTGTTGTGCAAATAGATGCACACGCTGACTTACGCGATGCTTACGAAGGCGATAAGCTAAGCCATGCATCCGTAATGAAACGTTTGGTTGATTTAAACATTCCTCTTTATCAATTAGGTATTCGTGCTTTTTGTGAAGAAGAAATAGCAACACGTGAGAAACACGGCGTTTATTTTCAAGATGCTGACGAGCTCGTACCTCAAAATATTCAAAGCATAAACTTACCAGAAAGCTTTCCTAAAAACGTATTTTTTACGGTAGATATAGATGGAATTGATCCTTCAGTATTTCCTTCTACAGGAACACCTGTGCCGGGCGGTTTATCTTGGTATCAAACTCTGAATTTATTTGAATCGGTAGCGAAACAGCGCAACATTATTGGCTTCGATATTATGGAATATGCGCCGATTGCAGGTTTTCATGCTTACGACTTTTCAGCCGCATTATTAACCTATAAATTGATGGGGATTGTTGAAAGGAATAGTAATACTAAGCTTTCTGTAAGTTAATAATTTGTTATAATAATTGTTTGCTGAAACAAACAAATGGAGTGGGTAAGTTTATTTCTCTTCTTCTTATTTGTCTTATGTTTCCCATTAAACCTTCCAACCTAACCTTTACTATTTAATGCAGTAAAGGTTTTTTAATTTTATTATAAGGATATAAATGACATTTTTTTGTAAGACGTTTATAGGTGCATTAACGCTATTTTCATTTCATGCCGCTGCTAATAATACGGATAAATTCGATTATTTAGGATTGTCTTTGCAGCATAACAGCTATGACGAACTTAACTTTTCCCCGCAAATAGATACTTCTAAATTAACCCCTTTAGATTATAGCTCAAGTTCATCTTCTATAGGTTTTAGAGGATTTGTTGGTCATCAATTCAACCGTTACATTGCTATGGAGGCCGGTGTTACATCATTTGGCAAAGGGGAATTTAAAGTTACTGAAGAATCAACTGACTCAGCTGGTGAAGTAATAAATAACGTTTTATATAGCGGTACATTTAAAACTTTAGCTGGCGATATAAGAGCTATTGGCACATACCCTTTAAGTGATCGTTTATTTTTAAAAGCTCATGTAGGTATTTTAGTTTGGGATAATGAGTTTTCTTACTTAAGCGGTAACGTTTCAGAACTCAACACTCAAGAAGTTAGTGATACAGGTATTACTTTACTAACGGGGCTAGGTATTGGGTATGGTTTTAGCAAAGATTTTGCCCTATCTTTAGATTTTGAAAAAACAGAGATAGCAGATATTACAGCTCAAAATATCAGCTTATCATTACTTATACGTTTGTAAAAACGTATATAAGATCTAGGTATTACCTCACAATGAATTGTTGTGAGGTTTTAAAGCGAGCATAGCTTACTTGTGCTTATTTATCATAACGCTCGTAGGGAATAACCTATGCATATGCTATGATGAGCTTGTTATTACTATTTAAATTTTCTCGCCTGTTATGTATAAGTGCATTTTTAGATTGTTACTTTAACAATACATATCCGAAATCATCTACTTCAATAATATATAGAAGTAATTAAACAGCCTATGCTAGTAGGTTGTTTCTCTTAAATATTCTGAAATTCATACCATTATCCATAGTGGTATTTTTCTTATCTTGCAGAGCTTTGCTTAGCAAACTCTAATATTCCAAAACTCTTAACATAAGAACAGAGCAGACTCTATCAAACTGGCCTATTGGCGAAGCTTTTATACCCATTTGATTAAATAAGTGATCTACTTTTTCATGAGGAAAAATGAGCAGTTAATTAATCTACTTGGTATTTCATTCGTTTATGACGTCGTATTCATTTTATAACGAGGAACAGTTACATGAGCATACTAAAAGTAGGAGTCATAGGGACTTCAAAAAAAGAAGACGAACGTAGATTTCCTATTCACCCTCGACATTTAAAGCGCATTCCTGAAGCACTCCGCAGTCAACTTATATTTGAAGAAGGTTACGGAGAACCTTTTGGTGTTTCAGATGCAGAAATAGCGGATTTAACAGGCGGTATTGCCACACGTCATGAATTATTGGCCGAGGTAGGTACGGTTATTATTGCTAAGCCTGTATTAGCTGATTTAGAAGAACTACGTGAAGGTGGAACATTATGGGGTTATGTACATTGTGTTCAGCAAAAAGACATTACACAGGCGGCTTTAGAGCGTAAACAAACATTAATTGCTTTTGAAGATATGTTTGTTTGGTCGCCAAGTGGTCAAGTTGGGCGTCATACTTTTTATAAAAATAACGAAATGGCAGGGTATTGTGGTGTTTTACATGCGCTGCAATTAAAAGGTATGGATGGTCATTATGGTAATCAACGTAAAATCATTATTTTCGGTTTTGGTGCGGTAAGTCGTGGTGCAATATATGCTTTAAAAGCCCATGGTTTTAGAGATATTACTATTTGTATTCAACGCCCAGATCACGAAGTACGCGAAGAAGTACTTGATTGTAACTATGTTCGAATTCGCGCTGGAGCAGCAGACGAAGCGCGCATGATGGTGATAGAACATGACGGAACAGCAAGGCCGCTAACTGAATTAATCAGCGAAGCAGACATTATGGTCAACGGAACTTTTCAAGATACGGCAAATCCAATCGATTTTATTATTGAATCTGAAAAGGCATGCCTTAAACCTAATGGTTTAATTATTGATGTAAGTTGCGATGAAGGTATGGGCTTCTTTTTTGCTAAACCAACAACCTTTAAAGCACCTATGTTTAAGTATGAAACCATTGACTATTACGCGGTAGACCATACACCGAGTTACCTTTGGGAAAGTGCCACACGTTCTATTTCAGCGGCACTTATTGTTTATTTACCTGTGGTATTAGCCGGTCGTGAGCGTTGGTATGAAGACGATACAATTAGAAAAGCGATCAACCTTGATGAGGGCATTATCAAAAATCCTGCTATCTTGTCATTTCAAAATCGTGCCACTGATTTTCCGTATGCTTATATTGAATAAATTTTATCGGGCGTAAGTTAACCCAACAGCTGTAGAGGTAAGTTATTGCCTCTACAGCTGTATTAAAAAAGTTAAATGATGAGTGTTCTTGATAGGGAAACTGAAGTTAAGTTTATAGTTATCGTCCGGTTGATGTTACTTTATGATAGCTTTGCATTGCAGACATAACAGGTGATTATGTAAGTTATAGTCACCAGTTAATTTCGTTGTAAGTGCCTTATAAACTTCTAATTATTGAAAACACCAAGATAATTAAGTAACACAAGTAAAGCGCCGAATAGACCTGAAAGTGTTAGTAACCAGTAAAATATACAACCAAGAATTCGATCAAACTTAGTTGTATTATCAAATAAAACTGTTGTATTAGCATAAATGAACGAAAATTTACTATTTTCAATTTTACGAGTCCACGCTCTTGGAAGCGAAAAGGCTTGAGCAACATTAATTATATCCCAACCACTAACAAAACCTAAGCCAAGTACATTTTTAGTTTCAGGATTCTTCCTTAACTTTCGCACCGTAATTTGGCCAAAAGCTACATAAAAAATACCCGATGCAATCGAGGCTACAATTAAGATAGCAATCCAAACTTCCCTATCACCCATAATTAATTATCTTGACGATATTCCATTATCGTTTTTATAAAAATATTTTACAGCATGAAAAATCATCATTCTATTGGCGTAAACTATCGTTTATTGCTTAATTGACAAAGTGAGGTAGATGAACTTGTGAGTTGGCTCAACCATTAGTTGTCTGGCGGTAATTAAATAAGCCCTATTGACGGCAATAGGGCTCATATATGCTAGAGCTTATCAATCATTCACTGTCAATTTTTTCACGCTCTTTTTTTTGTTCATTAAGAAGTTTAACTATGTTCGACTTTCCTTTCATTTGTTTTAGCTCTTTAAGTGATACTCTCACTTTCCCTGATTTTTTTTGCATTTTATTTCCTTGATAAATTAAATTCAGCTAGCTCTTCATCTGTAAGTTCATAAAGTTCAGGATCTTCAGATATTTGTTTTTGTATATCTTCTTCGGTTGTTTCATTGAATTTTTTTGAATTAGTTAAACTTTTTAGTTTTCTAATCTGATTTAATGATAAACGCGTTGTATTACTTGTCATTGTTGAAGCCCTTTTGCAAAAGTTCTAGACTCATATTGTACAATTTCTTTTTTATTTGCTCTACGAACAGAAATAAGTCTATTAATAGGTTTACCTAATTCATATATCCTAACAGTATAAACTACGAATAATATTCCAACAGGGCCTTTTCCTATAGTTTGATATCGTGGTTCCCCATAATCATTTCGTGTATCCGTTCTTTCTTGCTTTAAAGGATCATCCCACACTAAAGCAGCATCGATAAAATCAATGCCGCGCTCAAATAGTGTTTTTTGTCTTTTATTTTCATCCCACTCAAATTCCATTTTTTTCTCCTTGTGAAAAACTAAACTTTTATTATATTACTATTAACAAATTATTGTTTAGACGCCTCAATAACGCCCACTTCAATATTGAATAATTTACCAGAAAATACAGTAAACTCAAACTGTTAAAACCTATCTAAACATTCAACTATAAAAAAGCCTATGTTATATAAACACAGGCTCTATTATTTTTTACCCATTACCCTAATTGAAGTAGGGCAATCTTTTATGGTTTAGCAATAAACTTAATTTTATACAGTCTTAATTTTGTACTGCCTTGATTTTATACAGTACGGTAAACAGCACAGGTACAACAATTAACGTTAGTATGGTGGCAAAGCCTAAACCAAACATTATTGTTACCGCCATTGACTCAAAAAACACATCGAATAGTAACGGTATCATACCTAAAATAGTGGTTATTGCGGCCATAGCTACAGGTCTTACACGACTTACGGCAGAATCAAATACGGCGTTGTAAGGCTCTTTTCCTTCGCGAAGTTCTAGGTTTATTTGATCAACCAGCACAATGCCATTTTTAATTAACATGCCTGATAAACTTAATAACCCGAGCAATGCCATAAAGCTAAACGGGGCGCCCATTACAAGCAAGCCTGTTGAAACACCTATAAGTGCAAGTGGTACAGTTGCCCAAATAACAAGCGGCGCTTTAATTGAATTAAACAGCAACACAGTAATAGCAAACATAACTAAATAGCCTAAAGGCAGGCCACCAAATAAGGCGGCTTGTGCTTTTTTAGAAGACTCATGCTCACCACCCCATTCAAAAGAGTAACCTTGAGGTAATTTAATGGCTTCAATTGGCGCCCTAACTCTATTAAATAAACTCGCGGCTGTTTCGTCACCTAAAACATCGTGGTCAGCCATTACGGTAATGGTACGCTTTCTGTCGCGTCTCATTATCAGTGAATCCTCCCAGTCGGTTTCAAAGCCGTTGATGACTTGCGTAATAGGTACGTGCTTACCCGACGATGCGCTGTAAACTTGTAGTTCAGGCAAGGTATCTATGTTTAAACGCTCTTCTTTTGGCGCTCGCGCTACAATAGGGAGCAGCTTAGTACCTTCACGATACAAACCTACTTGCTGACCAGAGAAGTTGGTTAACAAAAGTTCGTCTATATCATGTTTACTTACGCCTACTCGTCGGCCCATAGCTTCGTTAAACTGAGGGCGAATAACTTTAGTGCGCTCTCGCCAATCATGTCGAATATTAAAAGCTTTACCGTCATCTTTTAATACTTGAGTGGCTTGTAATGCTAAATTTCGAAGTACATCAGGATCGGGGCCAGAAAAGCGAGCTTCAATTTTAGCGTCTGTTGTAGGGCCTATTTCCATCGCTTTTACTTTAAACTGAGCTTGCGGATAGTTTTCACTCACGTAAGTACGTAAATCTCCCATAACCTCGGGTAATGCTTCTCTGTTTTCAACACGAATAATTAGCTGTCCAAAAGCAGGATACGACTTTTCAGGCGCATATGTCAGCATAAAACGTGGTGCACCACGGCCTACCGTAGAAGTAATTTGAGTAACCTTATTTTGCTTTAATAAGTAAGCTTGTATCGACTCAATATCTTTTTGTGTTTCTCTGATATCAGAACCTTGAAAACGCCAATAATCTAGGTAAAACATAGGCGTGTTCGACTTAGGAAAAAACGACTGTTTTACTTGACCAAAACCGATAACAGACATGACAAATAAAGCAAGCATCATAAACAAAGTAATGGCTCTGTGTTTCATACATAAACTTAACAAGGCTTTATAACCAGTAAATATAGCGCCTTTGTAATGATCTTCATTTTGATTGTTTGGCTTGGTTTCATCGCCTTCAATATTTTTATTCGTTATTGTTTCTTTAAACATGATATGAGCAAAAAAGGGCGTTAAGGTTATGGCGGTTACCCAGCTCAGCAGTAGTGAAATAAGAAGTACCCAAAATAAACTACCGGCAAATTCACCTGTTGCGTCTGACGATAAACCAATAGGGGCGAATGCTGCAATGGCTATTACCGTGGCACCTAAAAGAGGGAGGTTAGTTTGCGAAGTAATATTTAACGAGGCTTGTAGCTTGGTTTGGCCTTTTTTCATGCCGATGAGAATGCCTTCGGTGACGACAATGGCATTATCAACCAGCATACCTAAAGCAATAATTAATGCACCTAATGATATGCGTTGTAGATCAATACTAAATAAATTCATGAAAATGAAAGTACCTAATACGGTAAGCAGTAATATTACACCAATGAGAATACCAGTTTTTACACCCATAAAAATAAGCAGTACCGCAATAACAATAGCAACGGCTTCTATTAAACTTACCATGAAACTTTGCATGGAATTGTCAACTTCCGCGGGTTGATTATAAACGTTAGCTACCTCTAAACCTATCGGGCGAAAGTTTTCTAATTCGCTAATACGCTCTTCAATATGTTTGCCTATTTCTACAACATTAACACCTGATGAAAACGACACCCCCACTAATAAAGCTTGTTTGTTGTTGTAGTTAGTTATATGGCTAGGCACTTCGGCATAATCGCGACTGATAGTGGCAACATCACCTAAATAAACCAGTTCAGACGCCCCCGGATTTGAAATAATTAAACCTTCTAGTTCTTTAACGGTTTGAAATTCGCCTGTGGGGTGTAAGCGAATGTATTCGCTACCAATTTTAACTTTACCTGAGTTAGATACTTGATTTTGAGTTTGCAGTAATTGATAAATTCTACTGGGTGGAATACCTAACGCTGCCAATTTATTTCGTGTTATTTCAACCACTATTTGCTCTTGTTGTTCACCCGAAACATTAACTTTGCCTACGCCTTTCATTAACACGAGTTCGCGACGTAAATAGTCAGCATAATCTTTTAGCTCTTCGTAAGAGTAACCATCACCGCTAATGGCAAGTAATACGCCAAATACATCACCAAAATCGTCAATTACGGTAGGAGGATAAACGCCGGGAGGAAGCTTTGGTGTGAGGTCATTAATTTTGCGTCTTAATTCATCCCAAATTTGCTTTAAATCGTTTTTACGGTAAGTGGGTTTCATCTCTACCACAATTTGAGAAAACCCTGCACTTGAAATAGAGGTTACAAATTTTACATAAGGGAGTTGTTGAATGGCATTCTCAATGGGGTAACTTACTTCTTCCTCAACTTGGGTAGGTGAAGCGCCTGGGTAAGCCGTAGTGACCATTGCCATTTTTAAGGTAAATTCAGGATCTTCTAAACGTCCTAAACCGTTATAGGCAATAATGCCACCAAACAGTAATATAAACACAAACATCCAGCTGGTTACGCTGTTTTTTATAGAATACTCGGTAAGTTTCATTTATAAGCCCTTTTCACGATTCCAAGGACGAATCTGCATGCCTTCAGTTAAAAAGTTACTGCCTGCTGCAATAATTTGGTCACCTGCACTTAGGCCTGAAAGCACTTCAATACCCGTGCTTTTTACTTCTCCTACTTCAACTGGAACGCTATGTACTTTCATGGTATTTGGATCAACTTTCCAAACAAACTTTTTCGGGTGATTAAGCGGTTTATCTTCAGGTGAAAATACGGCGCTGATAGGTAAAATAAGTGCTTGTGATTCTAAGTGAGTTATTTTAGAAAGGTCTATGCGAATATTGGCAGACATACCGGGTAGGGCATTAAAATCTTTAGGAGTGGGTAAAGAAAAAACAACTTTATAAGTAAGCGTAGAAGGATCTGCTTGTGTGTCCCATTCTTTAACGGTAGCTAAAAACTCTTGATCAGGGTGTGAATCAAAAATAACCGTTGGTTGATGCTTAGAGCCTTTTTTAACACGTGACGCGATGTTTTCAGGCATTTGTATTGAAATGTCAATAATGTCTAGTGTTTGTAAATCTATAATGGTTTGTTTAGCTTGAACATGGTCAAAGTTTTTAATAAATACTTTAGAGATATTGCCCGAGAAAGGCGCGTGTAAATAGGTGTATTCTAAATTGTTTTTAGCCACGTTAAGAGACGATAGCGCAACCCCTAAATTAGCTTTTGCTTCGTCAAAACCTGATTGAGAGCCTAACTTACGTGCTAATAAAAGTTTAGCTTGTTCAAATTGAGATTTAGCTAAATCATATCGCGCTTGTCTATCGTCAAGTTGCAGCTCAAAGTCTGTAGGATCTAATCGTGCGACCACATCGCCTTTTTCAACTGTATTGCCCGGTTTTACTGGGAAATCGATAACTTGCCCACTTACTCTAAACGCCAGTTTAGATGTGGCATTTGCTTCAACTTCTCCAGGGAAATTACGTATCGCCTGTTCAGAAGGATCTACTACCGTAAATATTTTAGCTGGGCGAATAAGTTTTTCTTTATCAGGAGCTGGTGTTGAATTATCGCAACCCGATATCAGCAATATTACGGGTATAAATAAGGTTGAAATAATGTAGTGAATTTTATGAGCCTGTAAAAACATATGAGCCTCTAGATAATAGATAGAATAAATCCGTTTTAGTACAACAATTATAGCTTGAGAATACTAATAAAAGTATTGATATAAATTAATTAACTTGTTCAATTTAATTTATACTCTTTGATAGCTATTATTTAGAACCGTAAGTAAATGACCTTAGATCAAATTAGAACATTATGCCGCATTGTTGAATGCGGAACTTTGCAAAAAGCCGCAATAAGTTTACATAAAACCCAACCAGCATTGTCTATGGCATTAAAAAAGCTAGAGGCAGAATATGGTTTTCAAATTTTAACCCGAGATAACTACCGATTAACCTTAACCGAAGCTGGTAAGTTGTTTTATCATAAAGCACAAGAGTTACTGCAATCTGCTTCGCAGCTTAATTCTTTAGGGCAACATTTAGGTGAAGGGAATGAAGCTAAAATAAGGCTAGGTTACGACGCTATATGCCCGCTATCGAATATATTATCGGTGTTAAAACGCTGCCAAACTCAATTTCCCTATACTGAAATTGAATTAATTGGTGAGTCTCGTTTTGGTTCTTTAGATTTACTCAAAAAAGAAAAAATTGATTTAGCCATTAGCCCATGGTGGCCAACTCTATATGCTTTAGGTGACTTAGAGTCATTACCTATCAGCCATTTCAGTATTATTTTAGTGGCAGCACCTCAATTATTTCCTACTTTTAAAAACATTAATATTAATGACTTAAAACAAGAGGTGCACATTAATGTGGAAGAGAGCGATTTAAGCTTTGACACTCACGATCTTATTTTACTTAAAGGTTGCAGACAGTGGCGAACCAAAGACGCTTACACCCTTAAAAATATGCTCGTTGAAGGGTTAGGCTGGGGTTATATTCCTGAATTTATGGTGGAAGAAGAGCTTAAGTCAGGCCAACTTATTAAGCTACAACCTGCTGAACTTGAATACAGCATAAGTGGTGAGATACGTTTAATTAAACGACAAGAAACTTCATTAGGGCCTGTTTCAAGTATGATTTGGAATGAGTTTTCATAAGAGAGAGAAGGTTTCATCTTAAATTCTTTAGTTTATGCACATTACTTGCACATTTAATTGCTACTCTTTTTTTATGAAATGGTTGCTTGCTCAATAATATTAAGGTTAATTGTTGGTTTATGAATATTCAAAAAAAGTTTTTTTTAATATTTTTTGGCTTTAGTTTGGTATTGGTTTTATTCCTTGTTTTACTTATGCAGTGGAGCCTTGGCAAAGGCATGATTGAATACGTTAATACTAAAGAAATAGAAACACTTACCCCGGTAGTAAAAGAACTCGCTACAGAATATCAAAAACATGATAATTGGCAGGGTATGAGTGGAAAGCATAAAAAATTACGATACTTAATTTCAGAAAGCCTTTCGAACAGTGACTTTTCAAACAGGCCACCCGCTTTAGGTTTTCAGCATAGAAGGCCTTCAGAGTTACCGCCTCAAGATCGTGAGCATAGCAGAGCAAGAGATGGTTTTGCTTTAGGTGAGCATTTACCGCCACCACCGCACCCTTCTGGTAGCGAAGCACATTATGCTTTATTTGACAGTAATAACGTACTTATTGCAGGCAAGGCTTTCGAAAACTTGGAATACAGCAAGAAAAAGATCCTTGTTAATAATAACACGGTAGGTTTTTTAGCGGTGTCTAAACGTAATCAATTAACCCAAGGTTACGAGCTCGATTTTATAGAGCAACAACAGCAGTATTTATGGCTGATCGGGATTCTTTTAATGGGGTTAGTGGCTTTAGTTGCTTTACCTTTAGCAAGGCATGTTGTTGAGCCTATTCGCTTAATTACCCGAGGTGTACATAAATTAACGCAGGGAGATTATCAACATCCTATTCATTTGAATCGACAAGACGAACTCGGTGAGCTGAGTCGCGACTATAATGAATTAGCGCTTACCTTGTCGGAAAATGAAATAGCGAGAAAACGCTGGTTAGCTAATATCTCTCACGAGTTACGCACGCCTATTGCAATTTTAAGTGGCGAGCTTGAGGCGATGCTTGATGGTATTAGGCCATTAACGCAAAGCAATATTTCTTCTGCAAATGACGAATTAAAACATTTAACACATCTTATTGAAGATTTACAACAACTTACTAGCGCTGATATTGGCGGCATGCGCTACCGTAAAAAGCATGAAAACTTAGTCGAGTTATTACAAAGTGAAGAAGACAAATATCGTAGTTACTTGTCTGATGCTGGCATGACACTGAGTGTAGATGTTAAGGATAAAAACATTGCTATTTATGTTGATAAAACAAGGCTGTATCAATTGTTTGAAAACATTATTAATAATGCCATTAAGTATTCAAACGGCACTAAATTTAAAATATCGTTAGGTGTTGAAGCAAAGGCTACAGAGTCCTTAGCGTTTATTACTTTTGAAGATAATGGATGTGGAGTTGACGATAAGCACTTAGGTAACTTATTTGAACACCTATACCGTGTTGAAAACTCTAGAAATCGTAAAACAGGTGGTTCAGGTTTAGGTTTGTCTATATGCCGTCACATTGTTAATGCACATCAAGGTGAAATATTCGCTGAACATTCAAGTTTAGGCGGCTTAGCTATCGTGATTAAATTACCAATTGCCTAAAATAATGAGAGAACGTATATGACAAATTCAATATTAATCGTAGAAGATGAAGTAAAACTTGCAAACTTGTTACACGACTACTTTGAGAATTCAGACTTTATACCTCACTTAATTCATCATGGTGACGAGGTGATACCATGGGTAAAAGAGCATAAGCCCAGCGTTATTTTACTTGACGTTATGTTACCCGGTAAAAACGGTATTGAGCTTTGCAAAGAAATTCGCCAATTTTCAAATATTCCTATTTTAATGGTTACTGCAAAAACTGATGAAATAGATCGTCTTTTAGGGCTAGAGTTAGGCGCTGATGATTATATTTGTAAGCCTTTTAGTTTTAGGGAAGTGGTTGCTAGAGTGAAGGCCGTATTACGAAGAATTCAGCATGTAGATAACAAACTTAATATGTTGCAGCTTGATGAACATCGTTTTACGGTTACGTTGAATCAGCAAGAGGTCACATTAACTTCAGTTGAGTTTCAATTACTGAAGCCTTTAGTGAATAAGCCAGAACGTATTTTTACGCGAACACAGTTGATGGAAAATATGTATTCAGATCACCGTATTGTTAATAATCGTACTATCGATAGCCACATAAAAAAATTACGTAAAAAGCTCTTAAGCATTAGTGATGGTAAAGATTGGATTGAATCAGTATATGGTACAGGTTACCGTTTAGTTTTATAAAATATCGCTCGTTTTAAACTTCCTTTTTTTGTGCACATTGTTTGCGAATTCTCTTGTTACCCTTAGCTTGAAAGTTAAATTAACAAGTACAGGAGATTCTTATGAGTATTTATAGCAAATCAATTATTGCAATTACGCTATTAATTGCAGCAACGGCCTCTGTTCAGGCAAATGAGGCAATGCAAAAAAAAATGGGAGGACATCAACGACCTAGTTTTGAATCGATAGACGCTAACGCAGATGGAGATATTGATTTTGATGAGTTTTCATTACAGCAACTTCCTCATGGTGATCACCGAACGGTGTTTACTAGCATAGACACTGATAATAATGGTGTTATAAGCCAAGAAGAATTTGATAACCATAAACCGCCACATCCTAAACATGGAAAAGGCAAGCATCATGATTAATTCAATAAATTCTGGTATGTCAATGCCGCCACCGCCACGTTCAGATCAAAAGTTAACAGAAGAGCAGCAAAGCTTGATCTCTGAAACTTTGTCAAAATTTGACGCTGAAAATATTAATGAAACCGATGCGCTGAGTATTATTGATGCATTTTCTCAAGCTGGAATTCAACCGGGTGAAGCGCTTGAAAAAGCAATGTCATCATTTGGTTTTGATGCTAAAACATTGGGTGATCTTGCTGAGGTAAAAGGGCAAGGGGGAATGCCACCGCCACCACCTAAGCAAAGCACTGAAGAAATAACGTCTATGGTAGATTATCTAAAAGAGCTTTTAGATGAGAAGCTAGCAACGAGTAGCGACAGCGTACTCAGTGATGAAGATAAGCAGTCAATTTTGGCTCAAGTCTTTGAAAAATTTGGTATAGAAAGCGACGAGTCTATTATTAATACCACAGCATAAAACTTGATTACTGATATATGGTTATTAAACGTATAAAAACGAGAGCCACTTTTTAATAGGAAGTGGCTTTTTTATATTCCTTATTTTATGCACATTGTTTGCACATTAACCTATTAGTATTACCAGCATAGTAATAGTTGGTATTACCCAGTTGGAGTCGATATAACAATGAAACATTCACTTTTTTCCACTAAAAATAAAGCCAGTTTTCAAAACAGCGTAAGCTTCACCTTATCAAGTTTAGTTCTAGCTTGCTTACTTGCTGCTTGTGGTGGCAGTAGTACGAATGAAACGCAAACGAGTGTTGAATTTAATACTGCACCTGTTGCTAATGCGGGGGCAGATCAAAAACTTTTTATTGGAAGTACGGTAACGCTTTCAGGTGCACAAAGTACTGATGCAGATGACGATACATTAAGTTATTCGTGGAATTTATCTACTTTACCTAATGGTAGTGTTTCTGAATTGTCTAGTGATACTGAGTTTTCTACATCATTTATTGCTGATGTTGCGGGCCTTTACGTTGTGTCGTTAATGGTTAACGACACTAGCGAAAACAGTGAAATTGACAGTGTTAACATTCTTGTATCAAATGTTACTCAAGGCTCTACAGACGGTGTTTTATGTGATTATAGCTACGATGCCTATAACGATTCTGACTCGGTACAACTAAACAGTACCGTAACTTGGACATGTAGCGATGAAGAGCGAGAATTAATGTCTAATGGTATTCCAGACCACGCGGTAGGCACTTTTCCTAATGCTAATAACCCTAATACGATAACAGAACAAAGTGTAGCCGAAAGTTATAGTTTAGCACCTGTTGAAACGACTGCTGCTACAACATTAGGTGGACCTGCAGGTCCTACGGGATACGTACTAAATGGCGTGAAAATTGATGCTAATACCGCTGGAAGTTGTGACGATTCAGGCGATAACTGTAGTCTGATAGGTAATGAAGGTAACTGGCATATTGAGGCGTTAGGACATAATAGTTTTAATTTCGGTACCGATGACAACAATGCGCATGTGCAGCCAGGTGGTGTTTATCATTATCATGGTATGCCTGAAGGTTTTGTAACTAAGCAAGGCGGTGACAATACCACTATGACCATTATTGGTTGGGCGGCAGATGGATTTCCTATTTATGCACGTTATGGCTATAGCATTGCTAGTGATAATACCTCTCCTCTTAAGTCAATGACGGGAAGTTATCAGTTAGTTACTGAAGTTAGTGAATCAAGACCATCTGTTAATACGTATGCCTTAGGTACCTTTGGTGAAGATTGGGAGTATGTTGCCGGTTCAGGTGATTTAGATGAATGTAACGGGCGAGTGGGCGTTACGCCAGAATTTCCAGCAGGTATATATCATTATTACGCCACAGACAGCTACCCATACTTTCAACGCTGTGTAAAAGGTGAAGTTGAAGTGGGCGGTGTGCGACCACCACCACAGTAAATAGTTACAATTTTAAGGCTCTTTTGTTAAAGAGTCTTAAATCTATAACCTTTAAATAACTAGAGTATTTATTCATGAAAAATATAAAAATGGGTTTCATTTCAACTGTTATCTTTTTATCTAGCATACTGTTCTCAAGCCATTTGTATGCACATGTTATGGTTGCTCAACATGGAACTCTAAATGTTGTTGATAACGATGTATTTATGGTGCTTTCATTACCCGTTTCAGCTTTTGAGGGCGTTGATGATGATAATGACGGAAAACTGTCTAAAACTGAATTTACTCGCTATCGCAAAGCTATTGTTAACCTTATTCATAAGCGTGTTGTACTTAAAGAAAATAATGACAAGTTGGTATTGCAAGACATGCTAATTTCACCCGTTGTATCTCATCAGTCGTCAAAATCACCTGTTTCACAATTAATTGTAATGGGGCGTTATAGTTTAGCGGATCCTTTTAGTCAGTTAGAGTATGAAGTAGATCTTTTCGGTACTGATCCTACTGAACAATTATTTGAAATTACGGCTACCCGTAAAAGTGACCAAAAGAAACAACTTATAAAACTAACAGTTAAAGACTCGAGTATCTCTATATTTTAATAAATGATAGAAGGCATGGTTAGTCTGGTTTGAAGTCTAATTGGCAGTGAGTTTTTTGTAGCATGTATTTTGTAATATATACCCGTTACCGATCAAGATGTGTATTTCAGAGCGCTTGATGGATATAAATTCATCATAACGAGGGTTACAATCAGCTATTTGTTGTTGCTCTTTTACATAGAGTAACTATGCCGCAAGTGCAAGCCCTACATTAAATCGCGTTTGATTAGAACGAAATTTAAACAGAAAAGATCAACAGACTCTAGCACTAAAACTCATATTCTACTGCAAAGCGTAGCGTATGATTTTTTCCTTTATGAGAAACTTCAGTAATAAAACCTGCTTCCCATTTTAGTTGTTTTTGTCCTTCAAAACGGTGCACACCCATAAAGCCGGGGCCTAATCCCACAAAGTCTTCACCAGTATAAAACTCAATGGAAGGTTGTAATTCAGGAAGGTATCGGTAGCGGTATTGCGCTCTAAATTCGAGTTCCCATTCGTTTTGAATATCATTTCCCCATTCTCTTATGGCGAAAAAATTTAATGTAAGACTATTTTTATTAAATTCTTTTTCAAAAATAAGCCCCGTGGTGGCTTCGTAACGATCTGAATTTCTTTGTTTTTCAAATTCAAATAGTACACCCCAATCGGCCCAGTATTGGCCTTGCTCTGTTAACATCCAGCGGGCTTCTATTTCAGTTGCTTGCAATTTAAAATCGCCGGTTTCGTCTCTTTCGCCAATAATAAAAAATTCAACGGCTAGGTCTTCTAATAGTGATTGCCCGTAGCCAATACGTTGCGCTAAAACATTTTCTGCGCTTGTTTGGCTAGACATTAAACGCCATTCAAAACTTTGTTCGTTCGCAACTACGTAGGGGTGGTAAACTTTGTCGACTACCATACCGTCTGCTCGTGCAGCTAGACTAGTAAATATTGCTATAACTATGGTGAATATTAAGGCGAGTAATGTGTTTGTTTTTTTATTTATCATAGTGGTTCTTCTCTATGAATGTTTTGGTAATACTTTGCGTTATGAAAGGTAACGTAAAGGCTAAACCGTATATTACGAGGAATAACAATGAAGGTGATTCTTCGTATCCGATAAGGGCTTTTAGTACATGACCATATTCTGAATTGTCTTGTACGAATGCACTTAAATTTACAATGGGTGGGCCAACTTCAATTAAATCGACTTGAGATAAGTAGGTGGTTATTTGGCTAATTTGTCCGGCGAGAAACAAGGCCCAAAACACATTAATTAATTTATTTTTATTTCGCTCTATAACTTCGGTCAGTATAAAAGAAAATAAAGTGCTAAAGCTGGCGCAAATTCCTAATCCAATAATACAACCTATAAGTATATTTATGTGGTTGTTTTGACGTTGAAAATACACATCAAAAAATATTAAAAATGCGCTGGCTTTTAAAACAATAAATGAACCTACACCCAATAAGAGTAAGCTTTTGGTGTGTGATGACAACAAACTGTTTTTAGAAGTAGAGGCGTTAATAAAAAATAAAAAGCAATAAGTAATAAAAAGTAAGCCAACAAAGGTGCGTTCAATGCCTGTGCCTTCAAACATTTCACTTACGTAGGGCGCAGCGAGAAAAAAGAGTAAACTACTGAATACACCAAATGATATAGCAGAGGATAAGTATGAAAAGCCTAAGGTTTTATTTTTTAAAAATACCTGCAAATAACTTAATAAAATAAAAATAGGTAATAAGTCGCGCAAAAATAAAATAACGGTATTAATTATCATGGCGTTTCCTCCACAACAATAATTTTTCCTCTGGCGGTATTTGGGTGAAATTCGCCAAAATATTCATATGTGCCAGCGGGTAATGGGCCAACATATATGGTGGATTTTTTACCAGCAAAAATAACTTTCTCTCTGTTTAAGTCGAAGCTATCAAATTCTTCAGCGACATTGTCTTTATTTTCGATAATTATTTTTACTTTTACATTAGCAGGGATCGCCAGTGTTGAAGGGGTAAAAATATGGTCTTTAATGGTGAGATAATACACTTTGTTTTTTGCATAAGCATATTGGCTCCAAATACTTGCTATAAAAACAATAGCGCAAAATAACTGGCTTAGCGTTGAATAAATTAACGATGCTTGCAGGTTGCGTTGTGGCTGCATTATTGAACACCCACTAATATATTAGGAAAAGTTACGGTGACGCATAATCCACCGAGTGATGAACGTGAGCAAGATATTTCACCGTTATGCAAGGTAGTTATGTGTTTTACTATTGATAAGCCTAAACCCGAACCTTTAATGTGAGAGTGCTGGGAGTCAACTCGATAAAAGCGTTCATAAATTTTAGGAAGTTCCTCATCACTAATTCCTGGGCCTGAATCTTCAACGCTGACTGTAATTGAGTTACTTTCATGGGCAATAGTAAGTTTAATTTCAGACTTGTTACCACTGTATTTTATTGCATTTTTTAGTAAGTTTTCAAACAAGGTGTATAAAGCGAAGTAGTTTCCTGACAAGCTATTTTTACTGTCGGTATCTAATGCGATATTTTGTTGATGAGCCGATAGTAAATCAAAGTTACTGCCGATCACGTCTTGCAGAACAACCTCCAGATCTACCGTTTCAGTTTTTTGGTTAAAGTTTTCTGGCGTAAAACGATACAAGGCAATAATTTGTTCAATAACATGCGCCATGCGATCAACATTTTGTTGTAGTTCAGTAAACTCTTCATTAGTTAGTTTATTATTTTCAAAAGACTTTTGAATATTATGCGCATTTATTTTTAATACGCTAATAGGTGTGCGTAATTCATGAGCTGTGTTGGCAGTAAGTTGTTTTTCTCGATCAAATGAATCAGAAAGCCGAACAAATAATTGATTAAGGCGATTGAGTACAGGATCTAATTCAATAGGGGGTTTAGTTAAGCTAACTTCTGATAAGTCGTCGGTGTTTTTGTTTTTTAATTGTTGAGACAAACTTACCAAAGGCTTTAAACTTTTGTTAATAATATAAAAAACAATTAATGCAATAAAGGGTAATGCAAATAGGAGCGGGGTGGTAATAACAAATAAAATAGACTCTGCTGATTCAATTCTCGACGACATAGGTTGCGCAACTAGTACTTCAAAGGTGTTTTCTTTTAACAAATAGGTTTTCCATCGTTTACCTCCAAAAAATACTTCGTTGTTATATTTTGACGAAGCATTAAATTTTGAGTTTGGCATTTGTTCACTTTTACTGACTAACTTGCCATTTTTGAATACTTGGAAGGCAAAAACACCGTCTGCTGTTGAAGGTAATACTTGGTTAGATTTGCTCATGTCCAAAACAAAAGTTGCAATGGAATGAAGCTCTTGATCGAATATTAGGTCGAGCTGCTTAACGGTGTTTTTATAACCGTATAAAGCTGAAAAAAACGAAGCTAACATTACCGCAGATATAATAAGGGTAATGAGCTGCTTTTTTATCGACATTTACGCCTTACTCACAATATAGCCAACACCTCTAACGGTTTTAATAAATGTTTTAGGAAGCTTTTTGCGAATGTTATGCACGTGTACTTCAATGGTATTACTGCAAACTTCTTCGCCCCATTCGTATAGCTTGTTTTCAAGCGAAGCTTTAGAGTTTATTCTACCCGCATTTTCCATGAGTGATTTTACTATCATGTATTCTCTACGAGAAAAATTAACGCTTTCATCATCCATTAATATTTGCTGAGCTTTAGTGTCTAATTTTATATTGTTGATAACAATGGTGTTGTCTTGATTGGTGCCCATTCGTCTTTCTATTACTCTTAGCCTTGCGAGCAGTTCAGCGATATCAAATGGTTTAGCAAGATAGTCTTCTGCGCCTAAGTCTAATCCTTTTACTTTGTTTTCTACGCCATCTCTTGCCGTTAAAATAAGCACGGGAATATGTTTGTTTTTTTCTTTAATTTTACGTAAAACATCTAAACCATTTATATCAGGCAGGCCTAAATCTAAAATAACGCTATCAAAGTCTTCTGTTAGAACAGCGTTTACAGCGTCATTACCTTTATCAACCCAATTAATGGTGTAGCTTTCATTACGTAAAGACTGCTTTAGCCCTTGAGCTAGCGGTATATCGTCTTCAACTAATAATATTTTCATGCTGTACTCTTATTATGTATTACTTGAAATTTGTTTGGATAATAACGAGAGTAAATCAACGACTTTAAAGCTGGCATTTTCCATTAAAGCTAAACTTGTTATTGTTTGTTCTGTATCACCATTAATATGTGCGGTTAATGCATCAAGGCCGTTTTTATGTACTTCAGCATGCGGTTGCTCTATTTGTTTAAATACGCTGTGAGATGAGTATTTTTCAGCTCCTTCACCTTGATAATACCATTTTCCTAATCTACACATGGTGTGATCAGCAAAGTCATCAACAGCCTTATCTGACATTCCCAACATAACTTGGTAAACCTCAAGTTTCCAAACAACATGATCCATTTTTACTGTTTGTATGAAAGAGTCTGCAGCTGTGTTTGTTATCACTGAATACATATGTTGCGATAACTCTACAATTTCATTTGAGGTGTTTTCTATTTGAGAAGTACTGGTGCTTATTTCATTACTTTTGGTGTCTACATTATGTATACCACTTACAACATCTTCCATTTGTTGATTAACTTGTTCAATAAGGTTTGATATTTCGTTTGATGCTTCAGATGAACGTTGTGCTAAGTTTCTTACTTCATCAGCAACTACAGCAAAACCTCTACCTTGTTCACCAGCTCTTGCTGCTTCTATTGCTGCATTTAAAGCAAGTAGGTTTGTTTGGTCTGATATGCTTTTAATAATATTAACAAAATCATTTATACCTGAAGTTACTGTTTTTAGCTGTTCAGCAGAGCTTGAGGCTTGTTCTGTATCTCTAGATATTTCAGAAGTTGATACTATTGTTTTTGTTAACATTTGTTTGATTTGATCAAAAAGCAATTGGGATGACTGAAAAGAATCTCGATGAGTAATAAGCTCGGCAGACGAATTTGCTAGCTCTTCTCTAATTTGATTAACAAGCTCGGTAGATTGTAAACACAGTTTATGTAACTCTTCTTGGCTATTATTTTTTTGTGCTGTGTTGGATATATCGTCAGCTAAACTCGCATTGGAAACATTAATTTGTTCAAGTTGCTTTTCTAGATCTTTATTTTTTAATGTTAATACTTCAATTTCAGCTTTTAATTTTTGCACTTCAGAACGACTTTTTACACCAAACATAATATCCATCTCAAGTTATTAAAATCACTAAGTTCGTGATAATTTAAGTTATATTCAGCTAAACTATAGTGTTTTTTTTGAAGTTAGAGAAGATATTCGTTTTTATTATTTAATAAATAGAAGATATCGATTCTATCGATTACGGTTGAATTATTTACGGTAACCTTATTTTATTGGTTTAAATAAGGTTACCGAATTTTACTTAGTTACTAAAAACTGTAACTTACCTGTGCTACAACGGCGTTTATACTTGGGTATAAATCAACTTCGTTTAATACGCCGGGTTCCTCTACGCCTGTACTCTTAGATGATTGCTGGAAAAACTCTAATCTGAATGAAAGCTCAGTATTGTTTTTCATCGGCATACCGTATTTTACACCTACCGTTATACCATCCATTTTACCTAGTCGATAATCTGCGCTCATATAGCTAGGTAATGGATTGCTACTTAACTGAAATGGTTGATAGAACTCTGCAGCATCTTGAGTGTAGTAACGTATATGCGGCTCAATATAACTATCGCCTAATGGAATTCTATAACGTGCATCTACCGTATGAGATGTTATTTCCCAGTCATCCCAAAAATAGCGATAAGAAAAATCGATAATAGAATTGGATAAAAAATGATGTTTTGTTTGCCAAAAAATACTATTTTTTACGCGTTTATCAGGCCTATTTTCATAAAGCTGTTTTTCCGACATGCCGTTTGAATTAACTAAACTAACCACTTTAAATGGGTCGGTTAAGTAACCGTCTACTTGTGAGTATGAATAGTTAAATTGCATAATCGTTTGTCGGTCAATAACTTGCGTAACACCTAATAGTAAATCTACTGTGGTTTTATCGTCTTCAGTACCAGAGCGATTTAATTCATTACCAGGAGGAACCATTTCAGCAAAAGCCGTTGGTATGTCACCTTCAGGTGTTATGGTGTCGTTACTATAAGCAACACCAGCAGATAAGGTGGTGTTTTTTTGATTAAAATCTCGTGCAATATTAGCGTTTAATCCTACCGATAAATAATCATATTCTTTTGATAAATGTAAGCCACCACTTATTCTATAATCTTCAGCAAACGGCTGTGTCCATTGCGCATTAAACTGCAAACGTGTATCGCGGAAAGTATCATCTAAAGGCGTTTCATTTGCAGGTGTATTAAAAGACTCTTTGCCAGAAGGACGCGTAAATGTTTGTACGTTTGGCTGTGCCACCGCACCATTAGCTGAAGCACCAGTAAGCGCATCAACCGTTAGTTTTAGGTTTAGTGTTTTTTCATCTTCAAACGTTTTAGTGCCCGCTAAAATTAATTCAGTTGCCTGTACTCGATCTGTTTCGCCGTAGTACATCAGGGCAGTGTCAAACTCCCAGCTTTTTTCTTCTTCAGCTTGGGCTGATGTGCCTAATAAAGTACAAGTTGCCACGGTAAGTAACTGGGTGATATTTACCTTGTTTTTGCTAGGCTTTTTATTATTAATTAATTGCATCCGCAACCTCCACCAGCAAAACCTCGTCCGCCACTTGATGATTCTTTACTGAAATAAATATGATCATCAAGAGAAGCATCAATAGGAGATGAATTTAACGCCATTTCGTCTTTAGCTAATAAGTCTCTTTCCCACGGTTGTACGCCTAAGCTACTACAAGCAGAGGTTAGCGCGACAAGGCTAACGATAAGTATTGTATGTTTATAATTTTTCATAATGTTTCCTACATTGTTGCTAAATTATTAGGTGAAGAAGCGATTAATTGATCAATTTCTTGTTCATAATTTGTGATTTTTGCACTAAAAAATCCTGTATGACGTTTAATTACTTTACCGTCTTGATTTATTAAGTAACTGCTGGGCATGCCTTTTACTTTAAACTTTTTAGCCAGAGTTCCTTTAGGATCATAAATAACAGGAAAATTAGCCGGCGTAGACTGTAAAAATGTTTCAGCTAACGTTTTTTCATTATCAAGATTAATACTAATAACAGTAAATTGGTCTGAATTATATGAAGATTGAACTTTGTTCATCCAAGGGAAAGACTTACGGCAAGGGCCACACCACGACGCCCAAAAATCAATATAAATTACTTTGCCTTTGTGTTTCGCTAATAATGCATCTAATTCGTTTTGTGTGTTGTTACCAGCTTCTCCACTATAAGAGAGCGGAGAAAAAATGGCGATAATTATTACCCACAATAAAGAGGTAATTGTTGATGTTTTAGCGCTCGGAAGAAAAGCCATAAGTGTCTCCATGTTAATAATACATCGAGTATATGAGGTGAAACTTAAGGTAAACTTAAGAATTAGTTATGAACTTTAAGTTTACGTAGAGTGCTTACCTTTAAGTGGTAAAGAGTTTCTAAGAAAGGGGGATAAGTCACAAGTGTATTGCACTCGTGACTTTAATAACTAAGCTGTTTGTACCTTTTTATTTAATTACGCTAGCTCAGCGTCATTCGTTTCAGCTGTCTTAGGGTTTTGGCCGTAATCGTTAGCATCGTGACTGTCTTGTGTTAAGAAAATCAACATAACAATTAAACCGACAAGTGGTACTAAGTAGATTAATTGCCACCATCCTGTGCGGCCAGTATCGTGTAAACGACGAGCAGCAATACTTAACGAAGGAACAAACATAACTAAACTGAATATAGATGATAAGAACCCGGTGCCGATAGTGTAATCAACAATAGATAACCCGATGATGATAATTAAATAGAAAAGGATAAACATCCAATATTCTTTACGTCTTGCTCTTCCTTTAAAATCAGCATACTTCTTAAATGTTCCTACAAAATGTTCCATTTTACTTCCTTTTTATTTTAACTTTCATTGTCTTACATCAAGTAATTTACCTGAACTTTTTGAATAAAAAAAGTAAGAATAAAACCGATTATAATTGATTTTTTATTAAATCTAAATGATAGTGATTGTTATTTGTGTTTACATTGTTTTGGTTGTCGTTATAATGCTCACTAATTTTTTAATGAGTGTAATTGTTACGTTAACCTTAAGAGAGTATTTGTGAATAACTTTAAATTTAGTTTTATTGCTGTATCGGTATTTTTTGCGACTTCAAGTGTAGCCTTTGATGAAGTAACTGAAAATAAAGAGAATAATGTTGAAAAAATAGAGGTTACAGGAACTTATATTGATGGCTACGCTGCCAATAAAGTGGGCGGAGCTTCAAGGCTCGACCTTTCAATTATTGAAATACCACAGTCAGTTTCTGTTATTAGTAATGCTCAAATGGCCGACTATCAATTAAAAGATATTAACTCTGCACTTGATACCGCAACAGGTTTAAATATTGAACGTATTGAAACCGATAGAACTTATTACACTGCACGGGGTTTTGACGTGACAAACTTTCAGGTTGATGGCGTTGGTTTGCCGTTAACATCAGGTAATAGCCATTCAGATGAAGATACGGCTATTTATGAACGCGTTGAAGTTATTCGTGGTGCAAATGGTTTAATGACAGGAGTAGGTAATCCATCAGCTACCGTTAACTTTATTCGTAAAAGAGCAACTAGCGATACACAAATTAGTGTGAATGGCACGGTAGGATCATGGAACAACAGACGCTTAGAAGTAGATGTGTCTACACCGGTTTCTGAATCTGTTGGTGTTAGATTTGTTGCTGTACAGCACGAAACCGAGTCGTATCTAGACCGTTATGAAAAAGATAAGTCGGTACTTTACGGCTTTGTTGAAGCTGAGTTGTCTGACAGTACTAATATTTCTATTAGCCATAGCTATAACAAAAGTGAAGCAACAGGCAATCTTTGGGGAGCTAATCCACTTTACTATACCGATGGTTCAGCGACTGATTTTGATTCTTCTATTAATACGTCGGCTGATTGGTCTTATTGGAATGTAATAAAAAATAATACAGTCGTAGAACTAAACCATTATTTTAATAATAACTGGAGCTTACGAAGCACTTATTCACGTAGAACAACGGATGAAGATAGTGAGTTGTTTTACGTTTATGGTACACCGAATAAAGACACCGGATTAGGGCTAACCGGTTATGCAAGCGAATATATTAAAGATGACGAACATACCTTATTTGATGCTTATATTTCTGGTGATTTTAATCTTTTTGGGCGCTCGCATGAACTTGTTGCTGGGATCAACTTTGCTCAAATGAGTTACATTGAAGGTTCTTTATATGACTACACCACAGGTAATGGTTTTCCTGAAATGCCAGCTTTAGAAGACTGGGATGGCAATGCTACTAGAGCAACATTGAAAGATGCTCCTGCAGGAAGTGATGTAAGTAATAAGCAAAAAGCTGTTTATTTTACGGCACGTTTTAATGTACTTGATAATTTTAACGCTATTGTTGGTAGTAGATATAACGACTGGGAAGCCACAGGTACATCTTACAGTGTTGAGCAAAATACTGAAGCCGCAGAATTTATTCCTTATCTTGGTTTGGTATATCAAATGACACCTGAGTTAATGGCATACGCTAGTTATACTGAAACCTTTGTTTCTCAAACTGCGCAAGATATTAACGATAAGCTACTTGATCCTGTTACCGGTAAAAATAAAGAAATAGGTATTAAACATTCATTTTATGATGAGTTATTAATCGCTAGCTTTGCTTATTTTGACACCGAGCAAGTTAATGTTGCCGCGCTAGATCCTAGAACGCTTTCTTTACCTATTGATAAACAACGTTATATCGGTGTTGATGGTGTATCAAGTCATGGCTATGAATTTGAAGTGGCAGGGCAACTTGCACAAGGATTACAAATCAGCGCCGGTATTACTGACTTTAGTATTTCAGGTGAAAATATTATTGCTGACTATACCCCTGATACTTTAATTAAAGTTGCTGCTACTTATAACGTACCTAAAGTTGAAGGCTTAACGTTAGGTGTAAACATGCGCTGGCAAGATGATATTTCACGCGATCAAGGTGTTGTGGGAGAAGGGTTTTCTAATGCAGGTCAAGCAATAATAACGACACAAAAAGCTTACGAAGTGGTTAATTTAATGGCGAGGTACGAATTTACCAACAATGTGTCTGTAACGGTTAACGCAAATAACGTGACGGATAAAAAATACCTGAACAGCTTATATTGGGCACAAAGTTATTACGGCGCACCTACCAACTACAGTGCTACGGTAACGTGGAAATTATAAATAAAAATTAATACCTTAATTATTTTGTGGCGTAGTTTTTCTGCGCCACTTTTTTGTTTTTAGAAAGTCAGTTATATGTACTTTATTGGTTAGGTTTTATGAGAAAAAAATTATTTAAATGGCATTCAATTGGTGCACTTATCGCGATACTGCCTGTTATTATTATTTCAATAACAGGCAGTATATTGGTATTTAAAACCGAGTTAGACGCATGGTTAATGCCTAATAAAATGACTGTGAATGTTGACAGTACACAGCAACGCTTATCGCTTGATACGCTTATTACTAATGTTCAAAAAAATAACCCAAAATATGAAGTTGCAACATGGGAAATTTTTGATGATAAAAGTAGAACCGATACCGCTTACTTAATTGAACGTGGCACTCATGTTTGGGCTAAGGTCTATTTAAATCAGTACAGCGGTGAAATGTTGTCTGAGCCTGTAGGTACGAGCGACGACCTTACCGATTGGTTATTAGACTTACACTATAAGTTTTTACTAGAAACCAAAGGCATGTTTATTGGCGCGATTGTTTCGTTAATTCTGCTATTTTTGGGGATCAGCGGTATTATTTTATATCGTAAATTTTGGCAACATTTTTTTACGTTGAGAATAAAACTTGCCGCGCGCATATTTTTTAGTGATTTACACAAAATGGTGGGCATTAGTGCTTCACCTGTTTTATTGATATTGGCTTTTACTGGTGCGTATTGGAATATTTTATTAGTAGCTCATGAGGTAACAGAGCATGTTATTGAAGAGCCATACGAAATGATAGCGCCTTTACACAATACTGGCTTATCTATTCAAAGTTTATATGAAAAATCTAAAAGTGAAATAGACAGTTTTAAACCGACTTATTTAGTTTTACCATTTGAACCTAAAATGGATATTACTTTTTACGGAGAGGTTGATACACCCAATCCATTGAATAGCGAGTATTCGAATATGGTTACCTTTGATAAAAACTCAGGTAAAACAACCTTCATGCAAGATATTCGAGAGGCTAACGTATTAATGGTGATTGACGATAGTTTTAGAAAACTTCATTTTGGTTATTTTGCCGGGTTAACAAGTAAAATTATTTGGTGTGTTTTAGGTTTAAGCCCTGTGATTTTAGCCTTTACAGGCTTATATTTATATTGGTTTAGAAAACGTAAAAAATTTAAAAAAAGCTAAAAGTTATATTTGAAGATCCGAGTAAACAGCTGTTTTATATTTTTTTGATCATGTATGGTGAGGGCGCATTTAGGTTTTTAAAATAAATATTCGTTACCACTCAAACGATTCTCCAAGGGGTCTAAACTGTGCCTAAATTGTTTTTAGATCTCACTGAAACCTGTATCTTGAATGATAACGGGTATATGTACATCAGCATTAAATATTGAAAAAGGATCTTCACATGTCAGCCATTCAAATTGCCCGATATCTTGTCAGTTTTAGCTGGTTATATCACGGTATCTTTCCTAAGTTAGTTCATATAGCGCCATTAGAAAAATTAATGACGGGAAGTATCGGTTTATCTAACGAGCTCTCTTATTTTGTAACTAAATCTGCAGGGATCGGCGAAGTGATTTTTGGTATTATTATTTTTATCTTCTATAAAAATAAATCTATAATTTTATTAAATATTTTTGCTTTAGTTGGTCTTTTACTTGCGGTTGCAGTTTTGCAGCCTCAATTATTAATTGAGGCATTTAATCCTGTAACCACCAATATTACCATGATAGGTTTAAGTCTTATTTTATTAAATAAAGATGCGGATAATAAGCAATGAAATATCTTTGGGTGATCCTATTTTTAGCAGTACTTGTTTGGTCTGGTGTTAATCCAAAAGATCAATTTACTTGGTTGCTTGAAGTGTTACCTGCCGTTATTGGTGGTGGCATTTTAGCATTTACTTATAACAGCTTTCGGTTAACGCCTTTATTATACTTTTTTATATTATTTCATTGTATTGTATTAATGGTAGGTGGGCATTATACCTATGCCGAAGTGCCATTTTTTGATGAATTATTAGGTGCTACGCGCAATAACTACGACAAAGTAGGGCACTTTTTCCAAGGCTTTGTTCCAGCCTTACTTGCGCGAGAAATACTTATTCGCAAACACGTTGTAAATGGTGATAAATGGCGAAACATTATTATTGTTGCCATCTGTTTAGCTTTTAGTGCCTTTTATGAATTAATTGAATGGTGGGTCGCGTTATCTACTGGTGAAGATGCGGAAGCTTTCTTAGGTACACAAGGTTATGTTTGGGACACACAATCAGACATGATGTGGGCATTAAGCGGAGCCATTATTTCATTATTAGTGCTATCAAAAATTCATAACAAGCAGCTAATAAGTTTAGGTAGCTGAAAAGTTAAGTGCTACGAGTAAATAGAAGGAGGCTTTGTTTTGTCTAAAGTGGTTATATTTGGAAATTCAGGTTCGGGTAAATCAACGCTCGCTAAAAACATAAGTACAGGCAATCAAAGTGCGCATCTAGATTTAGACACGATTGCATGGCAACCAACTACGCCACCATCAAGAACACCAATTACCGAGTCTAAAGCTAAAATTGACGAGTTTTTGAAAAATAACAACACATGGGTAATTGAAGGATGCTACACCGATTTACTTGAGTTGGTTACGCCTATTGCCGATAACGTTATCTTTTTAAATTTATCGGTTGAAGATTGTATTCTTAATGCACAAAAACGCCCTTGGGAACCTCATAAATATGAATCTAAAGCCGCTCAAGATGCTAATTTAGCTATGCTAATTGATTGGATTTCGCAGTATACCCAAAGAGATGATACGTTTTCGCAAAGTGCACACTTAGCACTTTTTAATGGTTTTGAAGGTGCGAAAGAGCTACGAACCTGTAATTTACCTAGCTAAGTTTCAGATTACTTAATAACGATTAGCTTTGTAGTTGAAGAATATCTATTAAGTCTTTATTAACTTTCTCAACGGTATATTGTTTTAAAACAAGAGCGTAGCTTTGCTCAGCCATTTCAGGCCAGCGTTGTGGATTCTCAATAAACCATAGTAATTTTTCTGACAAATCATTAACGTCAGCTTTATTAACCAAATAGCCGTTAACGCCATCATCTACCGTTTCTTTACAGCCAGAAACATTGGTTGTAAGTATAGGGCGGCCAATACTCATTGCTTCTAAAACCGTTCTAGGCATGCCTTCATGATAAGACGCAAGTACAAAAATATCACAGCCTTCAATACTTGGGCGTACATCATCGGTATGGCCTAAATATTCTATGTCTTTATTGTTGTGCCATTGCATGACTTCGGCAAGAGGAATACCGTCAGGAGAAGGATCTTCAGGCCCTAATATTTGAAAGCAGGCATTAGGGTGCTTTTTCTTTACTTGTTGAGCTGCTGCTGCAAATTCTCTAATACCTTTATCGCCTAGTAACCTTGCTATGGTTAAAAATGTAGGATGAGTATTGTTAGCTAAAGGTGATTTTTTAAAATGTTTTATATCAACGCCAGAACCATGTACACGGCAAGTTACTTCTTTTTTTACAATGTTTTGATCTATAAATACTTGTTGGTTATCAGGGTTTTGAAAAATAACACGTTGCGCATTTTTTAATGCAAATTTATAAAGATTAGTCGCTATAAAATTAACAATATTGCGTTTAGTACTGCCTTTTTGAAAAGCAAATCCTAGACCTGTAATTAAGGCGAAAAATTTTCCTTTACTGAAAAATCTAGCCGCTATTCCTCCCCATATTACCGGCTTTATGGTGTAAGCAAGGATCACATCGGGTTTATGTTTTTTAATAGACTTTATTAATGATAAAAAGGTGCCAAGATCAGCAAAAGGATTTAAGCCGTTTCTTTTTATGGATAAGGGAATAAATTGGCAACCTAGTGCTTCAATTTTTTCGATAGTGTCTTTATTGGTTGGGGCTGCCATCGCAATAACATCATGCCCATTAACACGAATATCTTTAATGAGGTTACCTCTAAAATTTAAAAGTGACTCGGGTAATGCTCCAATGATAAGAACTTTCATGATGATATATTTCTCATTTTTATTATTTTTATTAGGGTTAGTAATGGCTAGTTTTTTTCTTGTCGCTCAGTTGCAAAGACAACCGCAGACATAAATAAATAAATTAGCATAGGTAAAAACATCCACTTTTGTCTCATGGCTATACCTAAGTTTGCTGTGGTTAAAGATAATATAATTAACGATCCTATACCGTACGCCCACATGAAAATACGATTTGAAGGATCTTGTTTTACATGCGTATTTCTAAGGTGCCGCATTCCTACAACAAATAATAATAATAATAATACGTTATCTATAGACGCGAGTAATGCCGTTATATTATGTGCTTCAAAAGGTAATGGTCGAAAAGTATAAGTAAACATTTTCATTGGGACAGACATAGAAGATATGTCTAAACTTGAGCCGCCGGCCATATTGTGACCTTGTTTTTTTGATAAATAGTCTTGCAAACCATCAGCCGAAACATTGTCGCCGACACCTGCATAATTAAGTGCGAAAGGGATCAAAAAGACCATAGTAATTGAAGACAATACAGCCAATACCGTCTTAATTTGTATATTCGCATTTTTATCAAACATAATTGCAACACTAATGGCTATTACCATAATACCAGCCATATGAGGCCTAACAAGCAACATAGATAAAATAGCTATAACTAATATAGTTTTACGTTGCTTTATGTTTAAAGATGCCCACAAAGCTAAGCCTGTAGCCATAAACGAAAAGGCATCTTTACCTATTGCAGATGACCAAAAACTTACAGAGGGAAGAAAAATAATAATTAAAGCAAACCATTTTATTCTAGGTTTACTCTTTTCGGTAAGACCTTGTAAGGTAGCTGAAAAAGTTAATAATCCAATGATTCCTATAATATTAAAAACAAGAAAACAGCCTAGGTATGATAAATCGAATAATTTTAGAATATTTGTAAACAACTCTATGGCGTGAGTCCCTAAGGAAAAATGTGCAAAGTCTAAATTTTCACTTTTGAAATAGCGATTGGCATCAGCAGGATTTTTAGAGGCGTAAGCAACATACACAAAACACATTACGGTATGCCATAAGTAGAGAAGTAATGATAATTCTGTTTTTAATTGAAGCTTTTTACCAAGCGAAAACGCAACTAAAATACCCAATAAAAAAATGATAAATGCACTAAAAACATGCCAAACAGAGGTTACTAATTCCATTTTAACCGCCTATTAAAGCTAATAATAAAGGTTAAAACGTTTTTAATTTTCATAATGGCTGATATTTTGTTTTTCATATAATGCTTTGTGTTTTTGCAAACAAGCTTCAATAGAAAAGTCATTCATATTAAGTTGCGCAGCGCTGCGTAATTTGTCTCTTAATTGTGAGTTGCTAAGTAAAGAAAGTAAGGTGTCGGCATATTTATCTACATTATTAACTGGTACAACTATTCCACCTTCGGTTATGTCGAGTAATTCTTTACAGCCACCTACATCGGTGACTAATGCTGGTAATCCTGAAAACTGTGCTTCTAATAATGCTATGGGTAAGCCTTCCCATGCCGAGCTCATTAAAAATATATCAGACTGAGCTAACAAATTAGGTACATCAGAACGGTTGCCTAAGAGTTCAACCGTATCGCTTAGGTTGTGAGTGTTAATGTATTCACGTAATTGTTTTTTATCGGTTTCTTTCCCTTCACCTGCTATTTTTAAGTAAAAAGGTGCCGTGAATACTTTTTTTACTTTAACAACCGCTTTTAGCATATGTAGGTAGTTTTTTTCTCGAGAAATTCGACCGACGGCAATTAAGGTTAATGGCTCATCCGTTAAATTATTATTCTTAGGCGTGCATAACCTTTTTTTATCAAGCGCATTATGTATCACAGTACAGCTTTTTTGTTTTGGTAAATACTGTTGAAGAAATTGAGCACATATATTTGAAATGCCAATATGTGCATTACAGCGCTTCATAATTGCTTTAAAAATAAAAGGACGCGTTTTAATGACTGAACTATGGTGTGTATATACTCGAGGAATAGAGGGGCAAAAGAAAAAACTATAAATAATACCTGCAAGTAAATGTGCATGAATACAATGTGGACGAAAAGATTTTATACATGCTTTAAATGCGGAATAACCTTGAAAAATATTACGTCGAGCATTCTTGGGTAAAATAAAAAAAGGAATATTGTTTTGTTCAAGTTCTGCTAAAAACTGCTCTTGATAAGCTGAAGATCTCCCTACATTATCAGCGTCTGAAATAAATAAAACTCCGGCATCAATACCACTTTCCTTTGAGTTTATGACCATATCCTTTACAAAAACTTCAGCACCACCAGCGGCGGGTGAAGAGAGGACATGCAAAATTTTAAGGTTGCTCATTAGTATTCATATCCAAATAATTCAATGTCTTTCGCGTAAATACGTTGCACAATATCAATCATTTCTTGATTTAAGTATGCCTCTTTATAGCTTTTACCTGTAGACGTTTTATTTGCATGGGGTATGGTAATAGATCGACCTAGCTTCTTATTAATAACCTTAATATCTGAAGTTAAGGTTTCAACTTTACCAACAAAGTCGGTTAATAAATGGCCTTGTTCATCATAAATAAAGGCATGTTGTGGTTGAAAAACAAAGTCGAGTTCTTCAATGTTTTTTGTGGCTAACCAATCAAATAAAAAGGTTTCAAAACTATCAAATGCGGGGATCTGATATTTTTCTGGTTGGTTAATGCCCATGCTTTCTGTTTTACCTATTTTGGCAAATTGATAAGCAGAATAAATACGACTCCAAGGATTTCTTACCACTGAAAATACAAAAGACTTTTTAAATAGTTTAGGGAATCTTTTTTGTATTTCTGTTGCTTTATAGTGGCCTAGCGTTCTTCCAAAAACGGCTTTATTAATACTTGTACCTGCAGCTTTAGGTACATGAATATAAATGCACTTTGCTTTAGCCCAGTATGGGTAACGATGAAATAAATTAAGTTTGTGTTTAAATGAAGTCATAAGTTTTACTTTTTTATTGTTTTTATAGAAAAATTAATTGTATGAAAGCCTAATCGCTTTACTACCATGATGTATGCGCAAATATTAATATTAATTGCCGACATAGCCATTGCTATGGCTACGCCAATTAAGCCCAAGTGATACGTAAGAATTAAAGATAAAAGTACAGATAAAGGTGTTGATATAACAATGATGTTTTTTAAGTCTTTTTCATGCCCACTCAATGTAAGTAAATAACCAACAGAGCCTGTAGCCACATTAATAATTTGACCAATCACTAAAACTGCCAAAATATAACCGTAATTATCAAAAGACTTACCATAAAGGCTCATTAGCTCATCACTAAAAAACAGCACAACAAAGCTACAAGGAACAATAATAAGGATGAGAAATCGTGTTATTGATTGCGCAAAATTAGCAAGTTCCGTTATTTTTCCTTCTTTATATAATTTTGCATATTTAGGGGCGGCAACAAAGTTAAAGGCAATTAAACAAAAGCTTATTAATAATGTATATCTATTGGCTGCTGTTAAAATGGCAAATTCTTCGGGTAGTAAAAAGTAGCCATTAATGAGTGAAATAACCATAACCGATAAACTGCTAAATAGGTGCATGGTTACAAAAGAAGGCCAGCCTTTTATATTACTGTGCTGGGTAGCTTTATAGGTAAATATTTCTTTTTTAGAAAAAAACAAACCAAAGGTTACGGTTAAAATAATGACTGCTAAATGTATATAAGACGTAGTAATACTATCGCTTGGTTTGAATAAAATGATAAATAAAGAAAGTAGGGTATAGGGGAAAATAAATTGTAATAACGATGACTTTATTAAGCGCTTTTGCCCTTGTAAAAGAGTAACTAAATAGCTATTAAGAGGAAGCAAGAATATCAATAAAGATAAAATAAGGAGTAATGTTTTTAAATCAGGCTTTGAAACAAATTGTGATATTTGTGTGCTACTGAGAGTAATAATTGTAATACAAACAAAGGAAACGATAAAAACAAACTTAATTATGCTCCAAAACTTTTGAGCTATATATGTAGTATCAGTTTCTTTAGATGCAACATCTCTTAATAAGGCGTTATTTAAGCCTAATCCTGAAAATACAGCGATGGTAGTGATTAAATCAATGGCATAAAAATATAGGCCAGATTCTTTAATCCCTAAATATCGAGTAATTAATACGCCTGAAACAAAACCTAAAAAAGCACCCAATGCACGGCAAATGGTAACTAGGCTAACTGAGGCTAACAAATTATTATTTTTTATTATTATATTCATTTATTTAGCATGCTATTAGCGCAATATAACAAACAACTAACGTGAGTGCATTCTTTTATATGTACCTATATTGCTTCAACATACACGATTCAACTGTAATTATAAACTTATGTATTTACAGTCTTTATATTTTATTCAATGTTTGAAGTACCCTAAACGATCGATATATATTGCTATATTTAATAAAACCGAATCTACACTTTTAGTTGTTTTTCTAAGTTAAGTATTTCTTCACTAATTCTTCCCTAAATTTATTCAAGCATCCATTGCATATTTTATTATCAAAAAAATATCATTAAGGATTGTAATCCTAAATGATAATGATTATCATTTGGGTGTTGGGTAGGTTTAATAAATAAAAAAAGGTATTCGTTAATGAAGACACATGTAATTCAGCAATCAGAACCATTACTTTGGCAAAGGTTATTAACCTTCGGTAATGAATGTTACGAAAAACAAAATTGGTTACAAGCGGAATATTATTATAAAGAGGCAGAGTTACAATTAGATTATTTATGGTCGGCTGAACCTACAAATATTAATTTATTAATGGCATGGATATGTACATTACATAACTTATCAACACTCTTTGAACAACAAGGAGATAAACAAATAGGGTTACGCTATTTACTTATTCCACACCACAGAATGCTAAATTTAACGCAAAGTAAACAAGCAACAGAAGATGTGAAGTTAATCGCTATTAAAGCATTAAAATTAACATTTCCCCCCATCTTGGTATTCAGTCAAAAAAATCCAATTTGTAATGATTGTAAGCAATCAATACAAGCGTTTCAGCAGCAGTTAGAAAGTCAACAAGAGGTCGTACATTAATTAAACCTATTGTTTTTAATCATCACAGGAGAGTCATTATGTTTTATACGTTATTAGAAATATTAGATAAAAAATTTAATTTTGTCACAGTAGCTGCTAAACAAACAGAACATACTGGCGACGATGACAAATCAGTAAAAACAATGCTAAATAAAGGAGTTGAATGCTATGACAGTGTTAGGGTTTAAGTTGTTAAAGGTAAAGGGGCACAGTATGTTTCCTAAAATTCCTCAAAATAGTTACGTTTTGGTGAACCAGTGGCTAAATTTGTGGCGAATAAAGCCAGATCAAACCATTTTAATCAAACATCAAACACTGGGGCTTATTATTAAAACTGTCGCTCTTATTGATCGTTACGGGTTCATTTGGAGTAAAGGTGAAAACCCTTCGAGTTTAACGGTTGAAAGAATTGGCCCTGTTGATAAGCATCAAATAATCGGAAAAGTATTAATGATCATTAAACAGTAATTTTAACTCGTTGCGGTTTAATTTTAGTGTAATCTTTTAGTCTACAATTAATGTAATACAAAATACATAATGAACGTATTTGTTTTTCTATTCTTCTAAAATCAGGCATACTAGTTAACGTTCAGTAAATAAACAATAGTAAGTTGTTTTTTAATTAACTCTAATTAAAGGTTTGGAGATTTTATGAATACCCGATTACAGCGTCTATTGTTTAGCTTTTTTTTACTTATTTTCCATACTTGCAGTTATAGTCAAAATATTACTTTTTTAACCCATCAGATAGAACCTTTTTCATATTTAGAAGATGGTGAGATAAAAGGAGTGACTACTGACATTATCAAAGAAATGATGAAAATTACTCAATATAACCAAGAGATTAAAATATTCCCTTTTGCAAGAGGATTATGGACAGTACAAAACAAACCTAACTATGCAATGTACATTGTAGCAAGACGTCCTGAGAGGGAAGATACAGTGAAATGGGTGGGCCCATTAATATCTAGTGGTGTATATTTTTATAAAAGAAAAGGATCGAGTATTAACCCTTCAAATTTAGATGAAATTAAACAATCTTTTTCTGTTGGCGTACACCTAGGAAATGCAGACCATAATTTTTTAAAAGCTCAAAATATTAAAAATATCATACCAACAACGAAGCCATTTTATGCCATAAAAATGTTAGTAAATGATAGGGTTGATTTAGTTCCAATGAGTGAGCTAACGGTATATGGCATAGCAGAAAAAGAAAAAAATAATATCGAACGCACAAACGTCAAACTATATAATTCAGATGTATATTTGGCCTTTTCAAAAGAAACACCAAATAACATCATCACAAACTGGCAAAATGCATTAGATGAAATAAAATCGACTGGTGTATATGGCAAGATTTATCAAAAGTACTTACCTTAACGCGTTGCTTTTATGCGTATAACACTCCCTTATGCGTGCTTCATAACTATTGAATAAGCAAGTATGACTAATATTGCTATTTAATTACCAAACACTGGTGCTTGCATGGATGAAGATACTGGTTTTTTATCAGGAATAAAAAAACGTATTTTTACAGTTAATAGCCAGTTATTAGTAAATAAAAGTGCCGGTACTATACCGACACTTTAAAGAACAAAGTTTAATTTATAAACGTAAAACGTTGATTATTCCCATTAAAGCAATTCCATTGATTAAATGCAGCACCATTATTGGTTTGTTGACCTGCAACGTCTAAACACTTGTTACTGACTTTAGAGCGAATTTCGTAATATCCATCCCCTTTATCAGCCAGTTTCCAACGCTGTTTATTTTCACTATGGTTACATACCCATTGATGAACTGTTGCGCCGTTAGCTGTGTTAGCGTCTTTTAATTCAACACATAAACCGCTTTTATTTGACGTAATTGCGTATTCACTATTACCTAAATGCGTAAAAGTGAATTGTTGATTAGCATTATTGATATTACAACCCCATTGATGGTATTCACCACCGTTAATCATTGAGCCTTTAGTATCTAAGCATTTGTTACTGTGTTTCGCTTTTAAAGTAGTAAGGCCCGTTGGGATAGTTGATGTATTGTTACTATTATTCGAAACAGGCTTGTATACACGTATCCAATCAACATACATTTTATTTTTTTTGTTGTCAGCCAAATCCGTATCTGTCGCTACATGACCGGCTTCTGAACGCCATGAGTGATCTTCAGTATCAATTATAATAAAAGCTTCTTCGTCCATATTACTTTGGCTTTTATCTAATATTGCACCTGTGAAATCTTTGTCTTTCATAATGACTTGAGCCCAAGAACCTTCGTTTGTTTGTTGCCCATCAATATAAAAGGTCACTTCAGTTGGGCTTTTCCAGTACACGCCAAAACGGTGAAAATCATCTCTCCAGTGAGTACCCCATGTAGGAGTGTTATGGGTTTGATCGTTAAAATCACTAATAATTTCATTAGACTGTTCATCGCGCACAAATACATGGAAATTGGTGGACATATTTTTGGCAAACCAAGTTTCTCTTGCTCCTCCGTAGACCTCTAATACATCAATTTCACGTTCGTCGTTTTCACTTAATAGCCAAAAATTTGATGATAACTCTAAATTGCTTACCTTAATATTAGCTTCTAAAAAAATAGGGAATTTAACTTTTGTTTTAGAGGTGATCACACCTGCATTAACTTTATTAGTGCCTGCTTTACGTGATGCACTGATAATTAAGTTACCATCAGAAACCCAGGAAGAGTTCTTTTGCCAATAGGTTAATCCTGGACCCGTCCACCCATTAAAATAAGTGTCGTTCCACTTACTTGTAAAAGTATTTGGTTTACCTGTGTAATTGAATGAATCTGAGTAGCTACTTTGAAGTTCCCATGATTTACCTGCTCCTGCAGCCGCAGGTACTGGAATATTATCCCAATCGGCGGTATGGCCTATAAACGAAGTGAAAATTATCCCCGTCAGTAATACTGATGTTTTTTTCATTATATTTTCCTTTTTGTTGTTTTGTATAAATGCTTCTTGTTTTTTATATTTGAAGCAGCTTAATCATAGTTTATTGTTAACTGTTGTCAATCCTGTTGCGGTTTTTATAAAACATGATTGGCAAGGTGGCAAAATTTGCTGTTTCAGTAATGCTTAGCGTAATATCTACTTGAGCCATGGCTGGTCAAAATTGGGGTTATGAGCTTTAATTAATTTTTAGAACGTATTTATCCGAAGTCTTTAACTAAGGCTTTTGAACAAATCACGAGTCTTAATGTTTTATTAGCACTTAAAAAACAAAAAAAATCAGAAGGTTACGGTAGTTAAATTATGCCCCTAAAATGGCGAGCGCAATTTCATAGGGAAAACAGCAATAAATTTTTGAAACAATATAAGCAGATTAAAAATATATCAGGTGCT
This sequence comes from Pseudocolwellia agarivorans, assembly GCF_002000085.1. Lineage (GTDB taxonomy): Bacteria > Pseudomonadota > Gammaproteobacteria > Enterobacterales > Alteromonadaceae > Pseudocolwellia > Pseudocolwellia agarivorans. Next base: position 608,587 of record NZ_MUZU01000001.1, on the reverse strand, counting down.
ACACTATCGTGTCGTTATGTAACAGATGGCATTAATCGATTAAACGAAACTTGGAAGTAAGCACTCAAATTACTGTGACACTAAATCAATTAGAAAGATGTAAAACATTACTCGGAACCTTTGTTGAAATTGAATTAAAAGGCGAGGTAGCAGACGATGAACTTATTGCATTGTCTGAAGTATTGTTTGATGAAATAGAACGCATTGAACAAACACTAAGTTTCCATAGTGAAACCAGCGAACTTACATCTTTAAATCGACAAGCTTTAAGTTTAGCTAATCGGTTTGAACAGAGTGGTCAAACTTTATCAATCGCCATTTCCAAAGATTTAAATCGAGTGCTGTCTTTTGCACTCGAGTTGAATAAATTTACCCGTGGTTTATACGACGTAACCGTTGCGCCTAGCTTAATTTTAAATGAACAATTACCCAATCATTTATCGTTAAATGTAACAAGCCAAAATTGTATTTTAGCCTTTGGTAATAGCAGTAATATGAGTTGTAAAGAAAGTGTGGTGCATATTGATAAACCTTTATGTATCGACTTAGGTGGAATAGCCAAAGGTTATGCGGTTGATTGCGCGTTAAGTAAAGTACCTGCACACATTTATTGTCGTATTAACGCAGGAGGCGACCTAGCAATAAACCAGTGGAAAAATGAAGAAGTTGCACTGCAATACAATAAACGTAGTACGGCATTAAGAAGTGTAAAAATGCAAAATAGTGCGTTAGCTACATCAGGTAATTATCACCGAGAAAATAAGTCAGCTATTATTCAGCCTTCAACAGGGAAGCACGTTAAGTTTAAAGGCAGTATGTCGGTGTTCTCTTCTCAAGCTATGTTGTCAGATGCTTTAACAAAAGCGATGATTTTATCGTCGCGCTCTCAAAAACGAAAAATGGCTAAATATTATAATGCGCAAGCGATAAAAATTAATCGTTTAGGTTTTGTTAAACTTTACTATTAAGATCTTTTATTGTTTCCGGAATTATCCAAACCTGCCTTTAACTCTTTTCTTACTCAAGTTTTAAAAGTTCTAATCGTGAATTGTTTTAGTCTTGTTCAATTGACCTGTTAGCCATTTCTTCAGAAAATATCTGTTCATTATATAAAACGAAGTCTCGCATAGCTGATAAAAGCGTAGGAACATATGCCTTAGGTATTTTCATTATCTATCTTATCTTGCTTCTTTTTCGCCTTTATCTCGGCTCTTCTTCGTTTAAAAAAAGCAGACAGCAGGGCACTACATTGTTCTGCTAACACGCCTTTTGTGGTTTCTATTTTATGATTATGCTTTTCGTGATCTACCAAGTTAAACGCGCTACCAGCTGCACCTGTTTTTAAGTCGTTGGCTGCAAAGACTAAGCGTTTTATTCTGCTGTGTACCAATAAACCAGCACACATAGGACAAGGTTCAAGAGTCACGTACAAAGTACAGTCAATTAAGCGGTAGTTTTGTAGAGCTTGGCCTGCTTGTTTTATGGCGAGCATTTCAGCATGGGCTGACGGGTCATTTAAGGTGATTGACTGATTAAAACCTTCGCCAATAATTTTACCGTCGGCTACAACTACAGCACCTACAGGAATTTCGTTAATTTGCTCTGCTTGTTGCGCTAGCTCGTAAGCGCGCTGCATAAACTTGATGTCAACTTCGTGTTGATCTTGGTCGTTATGGTGAGTGACTTTTGCTATCATAAAAACATCTCAAGTAGGTCGTTTAAATAACGGTGCCCAAGTAAGGTGACTTGCCATGTGGTGTTGTCTTTATTTGGGCTTTGCACTAAACCTTTTTGCTGAGCATTGTTCAGTATAGGTAATACGGTGTTTCGGTTTAAACCGGTATAAGCTTCAAAATCGTCTAAGCTGAATTCTGCACACAATCTGAGTACATTCATCATGTATTCGAAAGGTAGTTCGCTTTTATCGACCGGATTTAGGTGGTCTAAATGTTCGCGCTCTTTATCTAAATAGCCTTTAGGATGCTTTACTTTTACGGTGCGAAATATTTGTTGCTGCTCGATATCAGTAATTTTACCGTGTGAGCCACAGCCAATACCTAAATAGTCGCCAAATCGCCAATAGTTAAGGTTGTGTTTACATTGGTATTCTGGTTTGCTGTACGCTGATATTTCGTATTGTTTGTAACCTGCATCTTCAAGCAGTTTTACGCCTTGGTCTTGAATATCCCATAAGGTTTCGTCAGCCGGTAAAGTAGGGGGCTTTGAATGAAATGGCGTATTAGGTTCAATGGTTAATTGATACCAAGATAAATGAGTAGGATTTAAGGCTATGGCGGTTTTTAAGTCGTCTAAAGCGTTGTCTAACGATTGATTAGGTAAACCGTGCATTAGATCTAAATTAAAACTTTTTACGCCACAAGTTGTAGCAAGTTCTGCGGCACTTTTAGCTTGTTGGCTATCGTGTATTCTCCCCAGTTTTATCAGCTTGTCTGACTCAAAACTTTGCACACCTATAGATAAGCGTGAAACCCCTGCGTTAAAAAAGCCAATAAACTTGTCGGCTTCTACCGTGCCGGGGTTGGCTTCTAAGGTTATTTCAATGTTTGCGTCGTGTGTAAATCTTGATAACACTTGCTCTAACATTAATTTAATTGCTGGCGCTGAAAATAAGCTGGGTGTACCACCACCAATAAATATGGTGTGTAGTGGTCTGTCGCTTAAGCTAAAACGTTTTATGTCGGCGTCTAAATCTTGTAAGAGTTGCTCTACATATTCGGCTTCAGGAATTTCATTTTTTAGTGCATGAGAATTGAAGTCGCAGTACGGACATTTTTGTACGCACCATGGGATATGAATATATAACGATAACGGTGGAGCTTTAAGCACAGAGAAATTTCCTGATAGGTATTAAATTGATTAAGTTATTTGGCTTGGCGCTTTGCTGCTAGCTCTTTTACTAATATAGCAAGTGCTTTTCCACGGTGGCTTAATTGATTTTTTAATTCACGCGGAAGCTGGGCCGAGGTCATTTTATGATCTTCTTGCCAAAAAATAGGATCATAACCAAAACCTTGTTCACCTAATTTTTCGGTGATTATGCTGCCTTCCCAAACACCATGACAAATAATAGGTGTTGGATCGTTAGCGTGTTCCATATATACCAATACACAATGAAAACGTGCGCTGCGCTCAGCTGTAGGTACGTTTAATAAAGCTTTTAATAGTTTGTTGGTGTTGTCGCTGTCGGTCGCATTTTCACCTGCGTAACGTGCTGAATATACACCGGGTTCGCCATTTAATGCGTCAACTTCTAATCCAGAGTCGTCTGCAATAGCCGGTAAACCGGTAATTTTTGCGGCATGACGCGCTTTTATTATGGCGTTTTCAACAAATGTTGTACCTGTTTCAGGTACTTCAGGTACATTAAAATCACTTTGAGGCACTATCTCAATAGTGTGTTGTGCTAGTAAGCTAGAGAGCTCTTTTACTTTACCTTGATTACCTGTTGCTAAAACAACTGTAGACATGCTTTTACCTTTGAACTGTGTAGTGTTTTTTAGTTGCATGGATCATACAATATAATCCTAACCATGTATTGAATTAGCTCCACCTTTTCATTTTTTCATAAGGACTGACATGTCATTTAAAGACACCCTATTAGGTTTACTCATTATTATTATTTGGGGTATTAACTTTGTAGTTATTGCTTGGGGGCTTGACGGATTACCGCCATTATTAATGGGCGCTTTACGTTTTGCTTTAGTATTTTCTGTTGGCTTTTTATTTGTTAAAAAACCTAATATTCCGCTTAAATGGCTGGCCGCTTATGGGCTTGTTATTAGTTTTGGTCAGTTTGCCTTTTTGTTTAGTGCTATGTCGTTGGGTATGCCCGCAGGATTAGCGTCTTTAGTGTTGCAATCTCAAGCGTTATTTACGTTAATTTTTGCGGCGTTGTTATTAAAAGAGCAAGTTAAGTCAGCTCAAATATTAGCAATGTTAGTTGCTGGTTTAGGTTTATACACCATAGCTAGCACGGGTGAAGATACTGCCATGACAGGTATCGGCTTTATGTTAACGATTATGGGCGCGTCTTGCTGGGCGCTAGGTAATATTGTTAATCGTGTTATCAATAAACGAGGATTTAAACCCGGAGTAGACTTAGTGATATGGTCTGCTTGGATACCGGTTATTCCTTTTGCTATATCAAGCTATTTTATTGAAGGGCCTGATTTAATTATTGAAAGCTTAATTGGTTTTAATTGGGTGTCGTTTTTGTCTTTAGCTTATTTAGCTGTTGCTGCATCAATTGTTGGCTATAGCTTATGGAGCCATTTACTTGGGCAATATCCAGCGGCACAAGTTGCGCCTTTAACCTTAGGTGTACCTATTGTGGGTATTACCGCATCTGCTTTCTTTTTGAATGAAACTATTTCTACAACACAGTGGGTAGGGAGTGCTTTGGTGTTATTTGGTTTAGTGATTAATGCGTTTGGAGAGAAACTAACGGTAAAGTTAGGGTTAAAAAAAGCGAGAATTTAATATTCTACTTTCAAACATGTAATAAAAAGGAGAGATATACAGATTATACTCTTCTCCCTTTTTATTGTGATATCTGCCTTTAATCTACATAAAATTTTTGTTTAAACTTGAACGACTTATTACCTGTGCCGTCATTTATCGTAACATCAAAGTAGTAGGTTTCTTCATCTGAATAAGTGACTTGAGCTAAATAGTAAATAGCATCGCCTTCGGTAACTTCTTCAAACTCTAAAGTTTTAATTTGGCCTAGATCATTTCGAGCTTTAGCTGTAATAACCACATGTTTAGCGGGTTTACCTTCTTTACTGTTATCGAGAACAGATATATTGATTACACCATTGTATCGACTACGTTCAATACCATAAGCTTTAGCTATTTTAGGTGTTAAAAACGTGGCACCAAAAGCCATGTAATGTACGTCTAAATGTTCTAATTTCTTCATGTTCTCAGCATGTGCGTTAAGCATAAATACTGAGGTGATGATTAATAAGGTTAATCTTTTGATAAATTTTTTCATGAGTGATTCCTAAAGCAGAAGGTTAAATTATATTTAACCTTTATATCGCCAGTCTACTTTTGTTAATAAAAGTTAAAGCATTGCCCAGTATGGGATCCAACCTGATAGTAATATATTAATAACATTCAATAATAAAAATGCAGCTAATATTGATAAATCTAAGCCGCCGATAACCGGTACTATGTTACGAATAGGGCGTAATACCGGATCTGTAAGTTGCTGGAAGATAACTTGTGTTGGATTATAACCTTGTACCACCCAACTCATTAACGCCATAATTAACATGATGATAAACAATAAAACGCCTGTTTGTTTTATTAAATATAACGCACCTAAAATTAACGCGGATACAATATTTATACCTGCGCCATTTATTAAAGGAATTAAAACAAATTTTAATGACGCTACGATAAAAGCCAATACGATTGTCGCAACGTCTACACCACCAAATCCTGGTATAATTTTACGAAAAGGGATAACTAATGGGTTACTTACTTTTACTACAAATTGGCTAAGTGGATTGTAAAAGTCGGCACGTACAAGTTGTAACCAAACACGTACGATTAAAATCATGAGTATTGTGTCGAATGCAAAGTCGAGTAAAAAGTTAATTGCTTGCATTTATTTCTCCGGTAAAAGTCATTTAAATAAATTGATGGTTATGAGTTAGCAAGCTCTTGAGCTCTGGTTATTGCGGCGTTCATCGCTGTTGCTACAAGTTCTGGTAATTTACCTTCAGTAAATTGTAGAAGTGCTGCCTGCGTAGTACCACCTTTAGAGGTAACATTGGTGCGAAGCTGGCCAATTTCAACCTCAGGGTTATTAACTACCATGCTTGCAGCGCCTATAGCGGTTTGTTGTACAAGTAGTCTACTTTCTTTTGCTGAAAAACCTAGTGCTTTCGCTTGTTCTTCCATGGCTTCCATAAATAAGAAAAAATAAGCAGGGCCTGAACCTGAAACTGCGGTAACTTTGTCTATACCTGCTTCGTTTTCAAGCCAAATGTATTGACCCGTACAAGCAATAATACTTTCAACATTCGCTTTTTGTTCGGTAGTTACAAATTCATTGGCGAATATACCTGTCATGCCTAAACCAACTTGAGCTGGTGTATTTGGCATAGTGCGCACAATCGCTGTGTTTGCCTGTAAAGCTTGTTGAATATTTTTAAGTAAACACCCTGCGGCAACTGAAACAAAGCATTTATTTTCAATATTCGCGTTATCTGCAATGTTTTTACATACTTCAACAATAAGGTGAGGTTTTACACCCAAAATAATCGTGTCGGCAAAAGCGACGGCTTCAAGGTTATCAGCGGTATTTAAAATATTGTACTGCTTGGAAAGCGCTTCACGTTTTGCTGGTGAAGGATTGGTGACCATAATGTTTTTAGGGTTGATGCCGTTTTTTACTAAACCGCCAATGATGGCACCATTCATATTGCCTGCACCAATAAATGCTATTTTTGTCATTACTGTTCCTGTTATTAATTTTAAATTGTTAAGGCTGCTAAGATAGTTAACCTGAACTGAGGTTATTTATCTCTAGCACCAAATATTGCTGTACCTACGCGCACCATGGTTGAACCAGACATTATCGCTTGCTGCATATCATCAGACATTCCCATTGATAAGGTATCTATTTGAGGATAGGTTTGTTGTAGGTTTAAAAAAAGTCGCTGCATTTCATCAAACGTTTCGCTTGAAGCATTTTTTTCAGGTATTGCCATAAGGCCTCGTAAGGTTAAATTATCGCAATTGTTAACAAATTGAGCTAACTCTGGTAAATCGTTTGTTAATACTCCCGACTTACTGTTTTCATTACTAATATTGATTTGTAAACAAACGTTTAGTGGGGTATCTTGATGACTTCTCTGGTCGTTCAGTCGGCTGGCTATTTTGATACGGTCGACCCCATGAACCCATGAGAAATTTTCGGCAATTTGTCGGGTTTTATTCGATTGAATAGGGCCTATAAAGTGCCAACAAATATCAGATAAATGTGAGAGCTGTGCTATTTTTTCTACGGATTCTTGTACATAGCTTTCACCAAAATCTCGTTGACCTGCTTCATAAGCCTGTTCAATGAGTTCATTAGGTTTAGTTTTGCTTACAGCAAGTAAAGTCACTTCGTGAGACTTACGGTTTGATAGTTTACATGCTTGAGAAATTTGCGCTTCAATTGCAGCGATATTATCTTTAATGAGTGTCATATAAATTGTTTCAAATATTTAATTTAATTATTCGAGCAACGCTTCGAATTATTTATAGCTAAGAGGTCTGTATGGATATTACCGAATTACTTGCATTTAGTGTTGAAAATAATGCATCAGATTTACATTTATCAACGGGTACGCCACCTTCAATTCGTGTTGACGGTGATGTAAGAAAGCTAAATATACCGGCCTTTGATGCCGCAGACGTTAACGCGTTAGTTTATGATATTATGAACGACAAACAACGCAAAGACTACGAAGAAAAACTAGAAGTCGATTTTTCATTCGAAGTTCCAAATTTAGCACGTTTCAGGGTAAATGCTTTTAACCAAAACCGTGGGCCTGCCGCTGTATTTCGTACCATTCCAAGTAAAATTCTTTCTTTAGATGATTTAGGTTGTCCTGATATTTTCCGAGATATTGCTGATACGCCTCGTGGCTTAGTATTAGTTACAGGGCCAACTGGTTCGGGTAAGTCTACTACGCTAGCGGCAATGGTTGACTACATTAATGGTAGCAAACATGATCATATTCTTACCATTGAAGATCCAATAGAATTCGTACACGAAAACAAAATGTGTTTGATTAACCAACGTGAAGTTCATCGCGATACCTTAAGCTTTGAAGCTGCACTTCGTTCAGCACTTCGTGAAGATCCAGATGTTATTCTTGTTGGTGAGATGCGTGATTTAGAAACCATTCGATTAGCCATGACCGCAGCAGAAACAGGTCATTTAGTTTTCGGTACCTTGCATACAACGTCTGCACCTAAAACCATTGACCGTATTATTGATGTATTTCCAGGTGAAGAAAAATCTATGGTGCGTTCAATGTTATCTGAATCTTTACGCGCTGTTATTTCACAAACTCTTATCAAAAAAGTAGGCGGTGGCCGAGTGGCTGCTCATGAAATTATGATTGGTGTTCCTGCTATTCGTAACTTGATCCGTGAAGATAAAATTGCGCAAATGTATTCAGCAATTCAAACGGGTATGTCGCACGGTATGCAAACCATGGATCAATGTTTACAAAACTTAGTGAGCCGTGGATTAATTACACGTGAAGCAGCAAGAGAAAAAGCGGCAGACAAAAATCAATTTTCACAAGGTTATTAATCTGAGTGATCACTAAACGAATGAACTAGGGCGTTTAAATGAATTTTAATCAATTATTATCAAAAATGGTCGCTTCAGATGCGTCTGATATGTTTGTTACCGCTAAATTACCTGTTAGTGCAAAAATTAATGGTGAGTTAGTTCCTATTGATGAGCATGTATTAACGGCGGCTGAATCGTTAGGCTTAGTTCACGATGCTATGACAGATAAAAACAAACGCATATTTGAAGAAGAGAAAGAGTGTAACTTTGCTATTTCTATCGACAGCATTGGTCGTTTCCGTGTATCAGCATTTTGGCAGCGTGACATGGCAGGTATGGTTGTACGTAGAATTGTAACTGATATACCAGAAGCTGATGATTTAGGTTTACCGTCTGTTTTAAAAGATGTGGTTATGTCTAAACGTGGCTTGGTGCTATTTGTTGGTGGTACAGGTACAGGTAAATCAACTTCAATGGCGGCGTTAATTGGCTATCGTAACAAAAACTCTCACGGTCATATTTTAACGATAGAAGATCCGGTGGAATTTGTTCACGAACACCAAAAATGTATGGTAACTCAGCGTGAAGTAGGGCTTGATACTGAAAGCTTTGATGCTGCGCTTAAAAGCTCATTACGACAAGCACCTGACGTTATTTTGATTGGTGAAATTCGTAACCGAGAAACCATGGAACATGCGTTAAGTTTTGCTGAAACAGGGCATTTATGTATTGCGACTCTGCATGCTAACAACGCTAACCAAGCGATTGACCGTATTATGCATTTAGTACCTGCTGATCAACATGGCAAATTACTCTTTGATTTAGCCTTAAACTTGCGTGGTATTATTGCACAACAGCTTATTCCTACTACCGATGGTAATGGGCGTGTAGCGGCAATTGAAATATTATTAAACTCGCCATTTATTGCTGAACTGATTAAAAAAGGTGACATAGGCGGTATTAAAGAGGTAATGCAAAAGTCTAAAGAATTAGGTATGCAGACTTTCGACCAAGCATTATTTGATTTATACCAAGCGGGACAAATTAACTATGCTGATGCATTGCATCATGCCGATTCACCAAATGATTTACGCTTAATGATCAAATTACGCAGTAATGATCAAGGAGGGTCAGGTGCACTTGCTGGCGTAACTTTAGCAGGATTAGAGCCTGAAGATGATTTTTAGGTAGATTGTGTTCTAAAGATCCGAAGCTATATTATTTTGATTAACCTCAACTTGGGTTAATTAGTTTCAGTTTCGGATTTTTCATTTAAACCTCGATGCTTACCTTATTTATTATCCCCATTAAAAGATTTACACAGTCTAATGTTATAGCCGAAAAGCTCTAAGCATTGATAATGCTGCTTATGAATATCTACAGAATTTGATTTTAAAGTAATTAAGCGTACAATTGATTGTGTACTTAATTAAGTACGTAATTAATATATTTAAAGGTGCTTTATGGCGATTCAATCTATATTGGCTGAAAAAACAGTTTCTGTAACGGAATTAAGAAAAAAACCTTGCGACTATTTTATAGATGAGCCCGTCGCTGTTTTATCTAATAATAAAACGGCGGGCTATATGATTAGTGCTGAGCTATATGAAAAAATGGTAGGGCTTATTGAGTTACAATCTAAGGCTTCACGCTTTCGTCCTTCACATGAGCGATTAACACAAATTGCTGAACATGGTAGCGCAAGTTTACTTGCAGCATCAGAGGTTGAGCTAGGAGACTTTGCTGAGTGATACGTGTTTTTAAAAGTAGTATTATTCGTCAAATATTGAATGATGAAGAGATGGAGGCATTAATTCATGACTTTAAACGCTACAAAATTACAGGTAATGCACCTAAGCACTTTGGTCGAGATGTATTTTACGACCACCCGAATACTATACCTATTGTTTTAGCTGAAGAAATTCAGCATATTCACTTGGGTAGTAAAAATAAGCCTCTCCCGATTAAGAAAATACAATTTCACCAAACCAGTGATATTCATCTTGTTTATTGCCAAGGTGTATTGAATGATAATTGCTATTTATTGATGACAATTTTATCTCCTGACGCGCATGAACAAGCTAAATCAAGAGATATTATGTATAAACTTGGTGTGATGGCTGAAAAATTCAGAAATTTATATTAGCAAAAAATGTTTTAATAGAATTACCCATACATAGATTCAAAATAGCTTTCGATAATAAGCTTAGCTGATTCTGCATCGATATTATCTTTCTTAAGGTTTTTATAGCCACCTCGAGCAAAAAGCTGCTCTTTAGCATCTGCTGTGGTTAAACGTTCGTCTTGATATTCAACGGTTATGCCAAACTTTCCAAACATTCGTCTACCAAACTTTTTAGCATCAAGGGTAAGTTGTTGCTCTGATCCATCCATATTTAGCGGTAAGCCAACTACAATGTAATCAGGCTGCCATTCTTTTAAATATTGATTAATGTTATCCCAATTAGGAATACCATCGTTGGCTTTTACACTGCCTAGTGGGCTTGCACTTCCTGTTATTTCTTGTCCTACAGCAACACCGATATATTTTTTGCCGAAGTCAAAACCAATAACTGTGCGTTGACCAATAGGGTTGTTCTTTGCCATAAATGTTCATTTCCAAAGGGTATGTTATTTTGTGAAGGAGGCTATCGCAATTTTTTATGCGTGACCTACATCGTTTGAAAGGTGAGCGATATCTATACCAAGTTTTTCAGTAGCTTTTTTCCAGCGTTGTTCAATGGGAGTATTAAATAAAATATCGTTATCGGCATCTATGGTTAGCCAAGAGTTTTCTTTTATTTCTTCTTCTAATTGCCCTGGGCTCCAGCCAGCATAACCTAAAGTGACTAAAAACTTTTCTGGTGCGCTTTCAGTCCCTAAAGCCATAAGTATATCTTTAGAGGTGGTGATCATAACGTCGCTACTTAGCGCTAAAGAGCTTTGCCAGCCCTTTTGTGGGCTATGTAATACAAAGCCTCGTTGTGTCGATACTGGGCCGCCTGTGAGTACTTTTTGATTCATTACAGGGTTTGATCCAACATCTGCCTCAATATGTTCCAGTAGTTCGTTTAAGGTCATATTTATTGGCAAGTTGATAATTAGCCCCATCGCGCCTTCATCATTGTGTTCGCATACATAAATAACGCTTCTATTAAAATAAGAGTCGTTTAATGCTGGCATCGCAATAAGGAGTTGGTTTTCAAAATTAATCATAGTGTTAACTTATCTTTTTGTTAGTCGCGTAGAGCTATTTTTTCTATTAAAGTTATTTAGTTCGAATGTTTTCTTCAATAGCATCCATTAATTTACCACTAATATTAATTGGGTAAGCGGCTTCTATTTCTCGAATACATGTTGGGCTAGTTACGTTTATTTCTGTTACTTTATCGCCTATTACGTCTAAACCAACAAAGTATAACCCGCGTTTCTTCAATTCAGGACCAATCGTATCAGCAATGAGTTTATCGGTTGGGCTTAGTGGTCGAGCTTCACCGCGTCCACCTGCGGCTAAATTACCACGTGTTTCACCTTGTGCTGGAATACGCGCTAAGCAATAAGGCATAGGTTCACCGTTTACAATAAGAATACGTTTGTCGCCGTCGGTAATTTGCGGCATGTATTCTTGCACCATAGCATATTGGCTACCGTGGTTAGTAAGTGTTTCAAGTATTACACCTACGTTAGGATCGTTAGGACCTATTCTGAAAATAGATGATCCGCCCATGCCGTCAAGCGGTTTGATGATGATGTCTTTTTCTTCTTGATGAAAATCACGAATTAACTTGCTGCTGCGGGTAACTAAGGTTCTAGGCGTTAAATCAGCAAACCATGCGGTAAATAGTTTTTCGTTACAGTCGCGTAAACTTTGTGGCTTATTAACAATAAGTGTACCTTCAACTTCAGCTCTTTCAAGCATGTAAGTGGCGTAAATAAACTCAGTATCAAACGGAGGATCCTTACGCATCAATACTGCGTCTAGTTCACTTACGGCAATATCTTTAGCTTCTTCTAAATCATACCAGTGCTCAGGGTTATCATATACTTTAACTATGCTTGCTGAAGCGCGACATTGACCACGGTCTAGATAGAGGTCATTCATTTCCATGTAATAAATTTCGTAACCACGTTTTTGCGCTTCAAACATCATTGCCATTGATGAGTCTTTTTTCACATTTACTTGTGAAATAGGATCCATTACTATGCCAAGTTTTATTGTCATTTTACTTCCTAATTTAATTCGTTATTTATAACTTTATTTGATGTCGCCGTAACGACATTGTAAAGCGGTAATAGCTGTTAAAGCTGCTGTTTCTGTTCTTAGTACACGCGGCCCAAGTAATACATCAATAAAGCCTGAGTCGTTTGCTTGTGTAATTTCATCATCATTCAAGCCACCTTCAGGACCAATTAATAACCTTACACGGTCATTATCATTGGGTAAATTCATGATGGAGTGTTGTGCTTTGGGATGCAAATTTAGCTTTAAGGCTGAGGTTTCTTGGGCTAACCATTCATTTAATTGAATAGCCGGCTTAACAATAGGAACAACACAACGACCACTCTGTTCACATGCACTAACTACTATTTTTTGCCATTGGTCTATTTTTTTTTGTAATCGTTCGCCGTTAAGCTTTACTCCACATCGTTCAGTAAAAAGTGGGGTAATGGTATTTACGCCCAGCTCAACTGATTTCTGTAAGGTAAAATCCATACGGTCACCTCGTGAAACACCTTGACCAAGATGAATGTTAAGAGGGGATTCGACTGATTTTTCGATAAAGCTTTTAATCAACACTTGAGCACTTTTTTTGCTTACATTAACAAGTTCACCTTCATAATCGCCATATTTAGCTGGGCTGCTATCATCACTCAGGTTTATACCATTAAACAGAGTGACACTATCGCCATTTTGTAAACGCAGTACACGAACGGTATGACCAAAAGCGTCATTGTTTAAGTCAACGGTTTCGCCAATATTAAGAGGCGTATTTTGATAAATTCTAGGGTTTCGCATGTTTATATTTATACTCAAGAGGTACTGTATTCGACAGTGAATTTACGTAATTACTTTCATTTACTTTAACTAAAAATAATTGATGTAACCAAGATAGGGGCAAACAGGCTTTTTTTCAATGAAGAACTGTAGGTAATAACTAAAGGAGTATCAAATAAATACTTTATGCAAAGGTTCAGGATTATACCAACCGTACTTATCGCTTGGAAAAACATCTAAAGCAAGGCAGACTAAATATAAATTGCTACCTAAACAAAAAGTCAATACACCTTTATTAATAGAGATTCGTTTATCTTAATAAAGGTTAGTCTATACAATGATATTTTAAGTAACAAGTTGAACAACTAAATAGGGCGCTCTTGAGAATATAATAGAGGAAACTCGATAGTATGGCTGAAATGTATTTAATTTGACTTTAGCTATTTTTAAAATTTATAAACCATTAAATGAGTTTTATCGTATATCTTCGAAAGCAGTTGATCAACTTATCAAAGATCAAATTTCCCCTAATTTTATAGACAATATAAAAAACAAAATAATAGTGATGGATTAATTAATGTATACCGTAACAATTGAAGAATTTGAAAGTACCGCTTGGCCGTGTGTAAGCGATGAGCTTTATATTAGAACACGTAACTACATATACCAGCAACACGAGGGTAAATGGCTACCTGCGCAAAATAGATTTTCATTGGGTGATCATCAAGAATTACGTTACTTGTTCAATTCTTTTTGGTCAAAGTATGAAGAAAACAATATAAATATGTATTCTTACTTACCAATTCAGTCAAAACCCTATAAAGATGTAAATACCTTACAAGGTCTTTTTTTGGAAGGTGTATTGTTAGATGAAAACCGACTAGACTACATTGCTCTTGAAGTGATTAATCGAAAAGACTTTTTAGTTATTGGTAACTTAAAAGAACCAGAGCCGAGTAAGCGTATTTTATTTAGTTTGATGGATACAATAACCCAATATAATAATCACGTAATAGTACGAGGTATATTTGAGAACGCATCACTCACCTGTTTCGACAAAAATTTAACTAAAGTGTGGGAAACACCTCTAGAGTATTCTCGTAATGGCAGGAGAGGCTTAACTGGCGAGCCGCAATTGTTTGATAATATTATTTACTTAAATATGCCTGAACGTATAAGTCACCAAAAAATCCCTACCCCCATGGAAATAGGCGCATTTTCTGCTGATACTGGCGAGGCATTATGGAAAGACACTCTACCTTGCTGCGTACGTAATGCTGATTTACACGGCAACGAAGTATTTATTGCCAGCGAATACTTTTTACAAATACGTGATGTTACTACAGGCAACGTGGTATGGGAGCTTGAGCCTTTTTGGGAGGCTGATGAAATACCGCACCATCTATATCCATTAAGCGGTAACGACTTACTGATTAACTTTCAGTTTAAGGGGAAGGCTCTTATTATTGATAGGGTTAGTAAAATCATTAAACAAACCATTATATTCCCTGAAAAAAGTGGTTATTGCTTTACCACTCTCTCGTTACCAATAAAACTGTCTAATACACAATGGTTTTGGGATACAGAGTTCTTACACTTTACGCAAAACTCACGTAATTCAGCCGTTGTTACTATTGATTTAGACAATACGAATAATATTACCCAAGGAAGTGATAGCCCAGCTGAAATTAGCCAAAAAAATACACTTAGCGAGGGTGATACCGAATCTACTATTTTACATACCGACGTTATTCTTAAACCTAGACCAAAGCATAAATTAAAGGGAAAAACAGTAGAAAGTGGAGAAAAAGAATATTTTCTTGAGATGACCCATCACGATCTTGATGAAATTGTGCGTTATTGCATCATTATATTGTCGAACTTTGCTCATGAAAAAGGCAGAGCAGGTCAATCCAGTAAGCCAGACAGAAAGCACAACGGCAATATTCATGTAACAATCAATAAAGCGGCAATAGTTACTGATAAAGCCGACAGCGAAGTTAAAAAGCATTTACAAAATATTAAGGTAGTTAGCGAGCATACATTTGAAAGACTTGATATTAAGTCGGGTAATAATAGTGAGTTTCTCATTGACGTTCAGCTTGTATGAACAATGTTTAAGTAATGCTTAAGCATTGAAATATCAAAGGGTCAGCTTTGCAATTGAAACTCTCTATCAAAAGATATTGAATCACAAATTATAGAGCTGCGAGAAAGCACCAAATCACCAATGGAAATGCTAAAATTGCCAAAAACCTCGGTCTAGGTACCGGCACTGTACAAAGAGTTATCAAAGAAATAACAGATAATGCTAATGAATAGGTCAAATCATTGACATGCTTTTATGGTGTATTAGAATGTAATACAATAAGAGAGGTGATTTATGCAAAGAAATACCAGTGTTACATTAGGAGATCATTTGGGAGGGTTTGTTGAAAATAAAATTCAACAAGGTAGGTTTGAATCAACGAGTGAAGCTGTGAGGGCAGGTCTTCGTCTTCTAGAAGAGCATGAAACAAAATTAGACTTATTAAGACAGAAACTTTCAATTGGTGAAGCACAGCTTGATCGAGGGGAAGGCGTTGATGGTGATAGTTTTATGCAAGAACTGATCGGATAATGGCACAATTTATTTTATCGCCTGAAGCGCAAAATAGTTTGAAAAGTATTCGGGCGTATTCCATTAAAAGTTTTGGTACTAAGAGAACTAAAACTTACCTCCTGAGCATTCGAGAGCGATTTAATGAACTAGCAAACAATCCATTACAAGGAATATTAAGAGACGATTTAAACGTTGGGTATTACAGTAATTTTGTAGGCTCACATACAATTTACTATCGAGTGAATAATACCCATATAGATATTATTGATGTGTTGCACCAATCAATGGAACCATCTAAACACATTAAGAGTTAGTTAATCATATAGGAAAAAGGTAAAACTTAACCTTGATGAAAAGTTGTCACTTAAATAATCAAGGGGTCAGCAAACTTGATTTAGAAAGAGTAAAGCATACAAAAATCCAGTTAGTTGACCCTTTAACCTGCAAGTATTGATATAAAGGGTTTGTAAATAGTTGAGAAATAAAAGGGGTCAGAGTTAAATTAAAAGAAATAAAAGGGGTCAGTGAAATAAAAGGGGTCAGAGTTAAATTAAATGCTATAATTATAGCATTTAATTTACAATCAATAATGGATGTTGGTTAATGCCAAGAAAATTAAGGGTTTCTTTAGCCAATGTTGCTGAGCATGTCATACAGCGTGGTAACAATCGCCAAGCTATTTTTGCTAACGAAGATGATATGAAGGCATACCTAGCATGGTTAAAGCAATACGCTAAAAAATATGAAGTAAAAATACATGCGTGGGTTTTTATGACCAATCATGTTCATTTATTATGTACGCCCTCAAGTGGTACAGGTATATCTTTAATGATGCAATCCTTGGGACGAATGTATGTGATGTACTTTAATAAAACATATAAACGTTCGGGTACGTTATGGGAAGGTCGCTATCGTTCTTGTTTAGTTCAAAATGAAGTTTATTTATTAGAGCTTTATCGTTATATAGAATTAAATCCTGTAAGAGCAGGTATAGTTGATGAGGCAAGTCAGTACAGTTGGTCTAGTTATCATTGTAATGGATTGGGTAAATTAAGTGACTTAGTTACTCCCCACGCGCTTTATTTATCAATAGCACAAGACCAAGACAAAAGACTTTTTGAATATCGAGCATTATTCTCACGACATGTTGATATAAAATTAATTGATAATATTAGAAAAGCGACAAGTAAAGGTTTAGCTTTAGGAAATGATAAATTTAAAGAAACGATAGAAACATTAAGTGGTAAGCGTGTAACTGAGAAAAAGCGAGGTAGAGCTCTAGGTTGGAGAAAAAACAAAGAAACGGGTATTTAAATTAACTCTGACCCCTTTTATTCTCTTTTATTCTTTTATTCTTTTATTTTGACCCCTTTTATTTTATTTTCTTTTATTTTATTACAACAAAAATGCTCTGGTTTGACTAAAGATAGAGTTATGCTGAGAAATACATACAGTTATTTCAAACAATTACTTGAATATGTGGGTTCAGATGAAGCATTAGAGTTTTACGAAGATCTAAAAAATATTGACTAATAAAATAAGAGGGCGTGATGAGTCTTGAAGCAATAGATACTAGTTTCTGGTTAACAAAAGATAAAGCGTGGGTACAAGCCCGTAAAGATGAATGGCCTAGTATTGAGGTAATGTTAAGTCAAAAAACTAAAAAAGCACTTAATATTATCAAACAATATTACCTTAAGGGTAAAATGCCTAATTGGCAGGCGTTAAAAGAATGGGAAAATCATGATAGGCACTTAGACCTATTCTGTTTTTTATGGCTTCACCCTTCGAATGATGAGGCTATTTTATATTCGCTTTATCGAGAATATATGACTTCAGATCTCATTCAAGAAACGGATGCAACAACAGGATATAGTCTATTCAAGAGCTCACAGATTCAGACAACTACGACTCGTTTTAAAACCATGGAAGGCTATCGTTTTCCTTATCTTGATGGTAAAGGGGTAACGCTTTTTAATGTGCTTTATAAGGATACTGACTTCGCTGGTGTTCAAATGCGTAAACAATTAAAGAGTGTTGAGCGTTTTCAGCGAGAAGGGCAGCGTTATCTTACTGCAAATGGTTATCAAGATTTATTTACATTTGGAAAATGGCTTTGTCTAGACGTTTTTTTACCCGGCCATGAAGGTTTTTTATTACAGTATGAACAACCATTTGAATGGTGGTATTTGAGCTGTAAAAATGATGATGGAAACTTCTTTAATGATGAGTCGCAAGGCTATGATGCAAGGAAAATGATTCGGGACGGGGGGTATAAAGCGCTTTATAATATCCATTACTTTGATACCGAAAAAGAAGGCGATACTTGCCGTACACGCTTTGTACATAAAATACGAAAAGTGCTTGATGAGCGAGAGTTTATCGCCGACTTTAAGCAGATGTGGCTAGACGTTAAGGCAGGTAATATTGAAGTAGAAGATGCTTGGCAGTGGTAGTGCCTTAATTTAATTCACTTCCTGTAACCAAGAGTCTTCTTCAATATGCTGCTTGTTATCTATACCAAGCAGCACTATATTCACTTTTCCTACAATATTTGTTCGCTTTATACCGCCAAAACGTCTGCTGTCGTGACTAGCTGAACTGTTATCTCCTAATACGTAAAATAAACCGTTCTGCTCTATTTCACCTTCAGGCCAGTTTGCAAAAATAAAAGGGGTCAGAAAATAAAAGGGGTCAGAGTTAAATTAAATGCTATAATTATAGCATTTAATTTACAATCAATAATGGATGTTGGTTAATGCCAAGAAAATTAAGGGTTTCTTTAGCCAATGTTGCTGAGCATGTCATACAGCGTGGTAACAATCGCCAAGCTATTTTTGCTAACGAAGATGATATGAAGTCATACCTAGCATGGTTAAAGCAATACGCTAAAAAATATGAAGTAAAAAATAATCAAGGGGTCAGCAAACTTGATTTAGAAAGAGTAAAGTATACAAAAATCCAGTTAGTTGACCCTTTAACCTGCAAGTATTGATATGAAGGGTTTGTAAATAGTTGCGTCGAAGGAGGATAAACAGAGTAATATTTTTACTATATTGTATCTACTCGCTATTCACAGTTATTCACAGTTATTCACAGTTATTCACTTTGCATTGTTATATTCATCATTATGTAATGAATTAAGCTTTTGGTTATGAATGAGGATGAATAGCAATGGCATTATAATAGGCCTTTACGGGCTAAAAATATTACACAACAATTAACCAGTGGTTTATTCAATCGTCTTGCGTATTTAGGACAAAGACGAATTGGCAAAACCATGTTTTGCTAAAAGACTTAACGCCAAGCTTAATAAAAGCTGATTGTGTTCTTGTGTATATTTCACTGTGGAGTAATAAAAATTCGCCACAAAAAGAAATAATCAATAAATTACAAATGTCGTTACAACAGTCAGGTAAAAAAAGTACTTTGCAGTCTGTGCTTACGGCAGAAGTTCTAAGTTGAAAGCCTGTATAAAGATAATGTTACAGGCATAAAAAAAGCTTTCAATATGAAAGCTTTTTCAGAGATTAAGTGAGCATTACAAACCAGCAGAGCGACGTAAGTCTTCAGCTTTATCTGTTTTTTCCCAGCTAAATGCAGTAAAGGTATCTTCGCCTACTGTCATTTCAAATGGTTCTCTACCAAAATGGCCGTAAGCCGCTGTTTGTTGGTACATTGGGTGTAACAAATCTAGCATTTTTGTAATACCGTAAGGGCGTAAGTCAAAATGCTCTCTTACTAACTCTACTAGTTTTTGTTCAGACACTTTACCAGTACCAAAAGTATCGATTGAAATTGAAGTAGGCTCTGCAACACCAATTGCATAAGAAATTTGAATTTCACAACGGTCAGCTAAACCTGCAGCAACGATGTTTTTAGCAACATAACGACCAGCGTAAGCTGCGCTTCTGTCTACTTTTGATGGATCTTTACCAGAGAATGCACCACCACCATGACGAGCCATGCCGCCATAGGTATCAACAATAATTTTACGACCTGTTAAACCACAATCGCCAACTGGACCACCAATCACAAACTTACCTGTTGGGTTAATATGGTATTTAGTGTCTTTTGTTAATAATTCAGCAGGAATAACGTGCTTAATAATGTTTTCCATTACCGCGTCGTGTAAATCTTCCTGTTTAATTTCAGGGTTATGCTGAGTTGATAAAACAATGGTATCAATCGAAACGGGTTTATTATCTTCATAGATAAAAGTTACCTGAGATTTAGCATCTGGACGTAACCAAGGTAAAACACCTGATTTACGTGCTTCAGCTTGGCGCTCAACTAAACGGTGAGAGTAGTATAAAGCTGCAGGCATTAAGGTTTCAGTTTCGTTCGTGGCGTAACCAAACATTAAGCCTTGGTCTCCAGCACCTTGATCTTCAGGTTTTGCACGGTCTACACCTTGAGCAATTTCTGGAGATTGTTGGCCAATTAAATTCATAATGCCACAGGTTTCACCGTCAAAACCAACATCTGACGAGGTGTAACCTATATTGCTAATAACATCACGAGTGATTCTTTCTAGATCAACCCATGCTGTTGTCGATACTTCACCAGAAATAATAGCAACACCAGTTTTAACCATAGTTTCACAGGCAACACGCGCGTGTTTATCTTGTGTGATTATTGCGTCAAGTACAGCATCAGATATTTGATCTGCAATTTTATCAGGATGGCCTTCAGATACTGACTCTGAAGTGAAAAAGTGTTTAGACATAAAACCTCAATAAGTTAATCGGTTACGTATTTCTCTTAATTAAACCTAAAATAAATTATGTTTAATTTAGTCGAACTATAAGAAATTAGCGTATTAATCGGGTGAAAATTTTTGCTAAGTTTACCTGTTTACAGATTAACTTCATAGAATTATTTACGCCTAGACGGCTAAACGTCTTAAATTTATAAAAATTTAAAAGGGTGATAACTTGACAGGAGTGTTTAATAACGTAGACATTATTGAGATTAATTCGCTGTTAGCCTGTGAACTAAAAAATTGATATTGCAGCTGTTTGTTAGAAAAACAGTGGGTGTTAGCTATTAATTGATGTTGAATAAGTTGGCGCTTAAGTTGCTCTGTAACAGGTAAAGCCGTTTCCATTATGGTGATTTGGTTATCAACCAAATGTTTAATTTTATCTGAAAAGAAGGGGTAATGGGTACAGCCTAAGACAATAGTATCTATATTTTCTTTTAAAACCTCTAAAAGGTAACCTTTTAGTAAATGTTCAAACTTAATTGAATGAAGTTGATTGTTTTCTATAAGTTCTACCAATCCAGGGCAAGGCTGAATATGCACGTTTGAGTCTGACTTGTGTTTATCAACTAAAGCTAAAAAACGCTTATTTTTAGCCGTTGCTTGTGTCGTTAAAATTGCAATATTTTTACTCAGTGCTACCGCGGGTTTTATGGCTGGTTCTACACCAATAATAGGAATAGAAACACGCAGCCTTAACTGGTCAATAGCAATAACTGTTGCGGTATTACAAGCAATCACAATTGCTTTGCAGCCTTTTTTTATTAGTGCATCAGCAATGACATTAACTCGTTCAATAATTTCATCATCAGATTTGTCGCCATAAGGCGCATACAAAGAATCTGCAATATATATAAGCTGCTCATTTGGTAACTGTTCCTTAATACACTTCAAAATAGACAAGCCACCTAAGCCAGAATCGAATATGCCAATCGGTTGATTTGAGTGATCCTCAGGTTGAATTTGTGTGTTTAACGTTTTTTTAGTTACAGTCATAGAGACAAAGTTATTAAATGAATATTTATGAATAATAGGGAATATTGTAAATTAAAAAGAAAAGAATAAGTACAGGGATATTGAGTAGAAGTAAAATGAGTGTTTCCAGGATGCCGCAGCTAACTTCAGCCCATGAACACCGGATGCTCAGGGCGGAAATATCATAAAAAACCGTAGGCTTCCCGATACGAGCCGGGCTTGCACAATAGAGTTTAATCAATTTCCTGAATTAAAACTTATCGGCTCAGGGACATAGTCAACATACAAACACCCTGAAAACATCTTTAGTATAGCTAAAGTTTGTTAATGTATTAAGTCATTAATTGTAAATGAGTGTTAAGTGTTGTTTATTTGGACTTTTTAAATGTTTTTTATACAAAAATATATCAGAGTTTTGATGTTTAAGAGTTTAATTAGGTAGGAGCTTTTTCAGTAGGTATTAACGCTTGTTCAATTGTAGATTGTAAAAGTTCTATTTTACTTTCTAATACGAGTTTTTCTTTTTCTGCAGCTTCTTGTGCTTTTAATAAGTCGTAAGATAAGTTTAATGCCGTCATCAACATAGATTGTTCAAGAGAAGAGTTTGCACAGGTTTTATCGTTAGCTTTAGTAAAACGTAAATTTAATTCTTGGGCAGCAGCAAGTAATGCGCTTTCTTCCCCTACAGGGCAGGCGATTTTCAGTGATTTATTCGCAACGTTAATTGTTAGAGTGTTTGGGCTCATTGTTTAGTATCTCGCTTTTCCATTTTTGCTTACCCTGATCATGGAGAGTATACCTATATTTAAAATTTAAGCTTATTAAAAATGATCTTGTAATACCAAGTCCATTAAGTTTTTTCCCACTCAGCGAGAGTTAAAAGGCTTAGAGGCAAGGCATTGATTGAAGAGAATGGTTATTCCCTTGTCAAAATCAATAACGCCGCATATAAGCCTTTTAAACTCGCCCTTGGGAGCTCATTAGCAAACTTATAACGGCACAAAATTAATGAAATATAGAATAACTATGTTTAAATAATTTTGCTTGTTTTAAGCTCGCTAATGTAGCTCTGAGTTGAGAACAAACTTAATGGAATTGGTATAAACTATAATCATGCTATACCTTTGATGCAACCTAGCTTTATCCTCTAGTATCACAATAGCGCGAATGTTAAGATACTCAGCAGTAAACTTACTTAATTAAATGAATATTTTATGACAGATCAAACAACACTCGATTTTGCGACAATTCAAGGCATATTAACGAGTGAAGATGTTAAAATGCATGCATCTGAAGTACATGGGGTTATGACAGGCCTAGTATCTGCTGGTTATATTTTTGAAGATTCAGATTATATTATTGTTATTAACGACATGCTTAATAATAGCGAAGGCTTTCCTGCTGCCGTTAAGCTTGCTCTTAAAGCTATGTTTAGTGATATTTGGCAAAACATTTTAGACGACTCTTACAGCTTTCAACTTATGTTGCCTGATGACGACGACAGTATTATGGAAAGAGCAAACGGATTAGGCCATTGGGTACAAGGGTTTAATTTAGGCTTTGGTTTACAACAAAAAAATAAAGCTAAATTGTCTGAAGATGTTCAAGAAGTACTGAACGACTTTGTTGATATTGCTAACCTTTCTGACGAAATGGAAGAAGACGAAGATACTGAACAAGCCTATTACGAAATTGCTGAATATGTTCGAATTTCAGCATTACTGTGTTTTACTGAGCTAGGTGTTCCGCCAGAAAACACGTCTAAAGAAGAAACCTTGCATTAAAACGCACTAAGACTCCTATATGAATCAAACGCATTTACCCGGTACCGAATTACCTTTAAGCGAATTTACGGCTCGTCGTGAACGTTTTTTTGCCAGTATGCCTGAAAACAGTGTGGCCTTATTTCCTGCTGCAATCGAATTAACACGTAGTAATGATACTGAATATCCTTTTTGTCAAAACAAAAACTTCTTTTATTTAACAGGTTTTCCTGAACCAGATGCGGTGCTTGTTCTTATAAAGGAAAAGACAAATCGGGTGGTATTATTTTCTCGTGCTAAAGATGCGTTACAAGAAGTATGGCATGGACGAAGAGTAGGGCAAGAGTTAGCCGTAAGCGCTTACGGTGTTGATGAGTGTTTTACTCTTGATAAACAAGAGGAATTTATTCCTGAATATATGGCTGATAAGTCGAGCCTACTTTATTGTATTGGTGCAGCTGAACCGGTAAGTGAATCGTTTGAAATTAAGGTGCTTAGTTGGCTTAAAGCAGTAAAAGCTAAATCTCGTTTAGGTAAAAAAGCGCCTACTAATATTATTGATTGCAGTAATATTATTCACGAAATGAGGTTAATTAAAAGCGAAGCTGAACTTGAGCTGATGCGCAAAATTAATAAAATTAGTGGTGTAGCTCATCAACGCGCTATGAAGCAATCAGCCGTTGGTAAGTTTGAGTATCAGATAGAAGCTGATATTTTACATGAGTTTGCATCTAATGGGGCTAAATCTCCTGCTTATACCACTATAGTTGCGGGTGGTGATAACGGTAATATTCTTCATTACACTGAAAATTCAGATACGTTAAAAAATAACGAATTATTACTCATTGACGCTGGCGGTGAACTTGCTGGCTATGCCGCCGATATCACAAGAACATTTCCTATTAATGGTGTTTTTACCAACGAGCAAAAAGCGATTTATCAATTAGTGTTAGACGCTCAACTTATTTCTATTCAATCAATAAAACCTAAAAGTACTTTAGCTCACTTAAATAAAATAGCCTGTGGTTTTCTTACCGAAGGTTTACATAACTTAGGTATATTAAAAGGTGATTTAAGTACTTTAATTAAAGAAAAAGCCTGTAAAAAATACTTTATTCATGGTCTAGGACATTGGCTAGGTTTAGATGTGCATGACGTAGGCGACTATAAAAGCAATGATAAGCGCGAACAAACACGCGAGTTTGAACCGGGCATGGTAATGACGATAGAGCCAGGTTTGTATATACCGTTAGACGATCTTTCTGTAGAAGAAAAGTGGCGTGGAATTGCAGTGAGAATTGAAGATAATATTGTAGTAACTGAAACAGGGTATGAAAATTTGACTGTTAATGCGCCAAAAGAGATTGCTCAAATTGAAGCCTTAATGGCAAATTCGTAATTCACACCTTTTCAATGAAATCTACAAATAACTGAGTGTTAGAGGCAAATGCAAGCATCAGAAAATATCAGCACTAAACAGCACTTTGATGTCATTATTTCAGGTGGCGGCTTATCGGGTTCTTTAATGGCGCTCAGTTTATTGTCTCTTAAAACATCAGATAATAAGCCTTTATCTATCGCGATTATTGAAGCTGCTGATGCAACTAAAACAGGCCAGTTAATTAAAAATACTACGTCAGTATTCGACGATAGGGTGCTTGCCTTATCTCATGCTTCAGCTCAGTATTTAAAAAAAATAGATGCTTGGCCGCTGATACAAGAACATGCACAAGCGATAACAGATATTCATATTTCAGATCGTGGTTATTACGGCAAAGCACGTATTACTGCCGATAAACATAGCGTATCAGCCGTAGGTTATGTTGTTGAAATGTCTAAGTTAGGTTTGGCATTACACCAAGTACTAGAAAAAAATTCTCAGAATTTAACTTGGTTTACGCCAGACTCTATTGAACAAATTCAATGGAAATCTGAGTCAGTTGATATCACTTTAACCTCGCAAATTCAGCTCTCGGCTTCGTTACTTATTGGTTGTGATGGTGCTAATTCAATTTGTCGGCAATCTGCCAATATAGCGTGTGATCGTACTGACTATAATCAATCAGCCTTAATTACTAATGTATCTACCAAGCAACCTCATCATGGCGTAGCGTTTGAGCGATTTACCGAAAACGGGCCTATTGCCATGTTGCCTATGGTTAATGTAGCGAATGAAAATTCTCGATGTTCGTTAGTTTGGACGTTAACACCAGAGCAAGCTGATGAAATGAAGCTACTAACGGACGAGGAATTTAAAATCACCTTAGAGCGATCGTTTGGTAGTTGGTTAGGTAGTATAGAAAAAGTAGGGAAGCGGCACATTTATCCTTTATCGTTAGTGCAAGCCCAAGCGCAGATACACCACCGAATGGTACTTATTGGTAATGCTTCGCACACTATTCACCCTATTGCTGGTCAAGGGTTTAATTTAGGCTTACGCGACGTACAAATATTAGCTAAAACGTTAGAACAAGCGTTGAGCCAACAAGAAGATATTGGTTCGTTTAATCGATTAACCGAGTATGCGCTATCACGTAAAAAAGACCATCGTCACATAATTAAGCTCACAGATTCTTTAGTCACACTTTTTTCAAACGATTTATTTCCCCTTGTTGTTGGCAGAAATATTGGTTTGAAAGTGCTAAATTACGTGCCCGTTATTAAAAACACCTTTGTTAATAAAACGATGGGCTATTAGCTTTATTTTATTTAGTTCATTGCAATTTATTTAAGTGAAAAAACATCATGCAAAAATTTGATATCTTGATTGTCGGTGCAGGAATGGTTGGGTTAACCCTAGCGCTTGCTATCAGAAAAACAACAAGATTAACCGTTGCCATTGCTGACAAAACCCCTTTATCTCCGATAACAGATGAACCCAGCGTGCGAGTTAGCGCTATTAATATGGCAAGTCAGCAAATTTTTGAGCAGTTAGATGTTTGGTCAAACATTGTTGAGCAACGACTTCAACCTTATCAACATATGCATGTTTGGGATAAAGCTGGCTACGGAAAATTATCTTTTTCAACAGATGATGTTGCTGGAATGTTAGGGACCAGCGATGTAGAGCAATTGGGTTGGATTATCGAAAATTCAGTAGTGCGTCACGCATTGTGGAATAAAGCTCAGCAAGACAGCGGCATTAATTTTTTTACGAATGAAAATATTACCAATATAGGCATGGGCGATAGCGAAGTGTTTGCAAGTTTTGCTACGCAAATGCCTATTACTGCTAAATTAGTTGTAGGTGCTGATGGTGCTAATTCTTGGGTAAGAAAACAAATGGATATGCCTATAACCTTCAGAGATTACGACCATCACGCTATTGTCGCTACAGTGCAATGCGAACAAGGCCATCAAAATACAGCATGGCAGGTGTTTTTACCTACAGGACCGTTAGCGTTTTTACCTTTATTTGATGAAAAGTTATGTTCTATTGTTTGGTCTACTTCACCTGAGGAGGCTGAAAGGTTAATGGCTTTATCTACAGAAGATTTCTCGAAAGAATTAACAGCCGCTAGTGATGGTAAGCTTGGCAATATTACATTAACCAGCAAAACGTTTTCATATCCTTTATCTATGCGAATGTCACAAAGCTTTACACAAGATAGAGTCGTTTTAGTGGGAGATGCAGCACATACTATTCACCCATTAGCAGGACAAGGTGTAAATCTTGGATTACTTGACGCAGCTTCATTAGCACAAGTTATTAGCGAACAAATCGATAAACAAAAGCACACAGCGCAACCTGAGCAAACTCAATGGGCGAAGGCTACTGTATTAAACCAATATTCACGCTGGAGAAAGTCTGAAGCTGCAGAAATGGTTGCTGCAATGGAATCGATTAAACAGGTATTTACTCCGCAAAATCCAATAACCCAAGTAGTACGTGGGTTAGGAATGACCTTGTTTGATAATATTAAACCCGTAAAGCAATTAATGGTTAAACAAGCGTTAGGCATGAAAGAAAATTTACCGGATTTAGCTATTATTCAAAAATAGAAACACTCAATTTTAATGTAAATCCTCCCTATTTCTAACGGCTAAAATAGGTTGATTCTTTAATGAAGCGACCTTAAAGCTATCCTTTATTTAATACCATCTGTTTTTTGTAGTATTTGTTACCTCTTACATGATTCTTATTAATAATTTAATAACTGTCTGCTTTTTTTACACTAATCTTTATTGGTTGGTATGACCTGTTTCTTAATACTTTCATTTAGTTAGCTAAATTTTTTTTGGCTTTATTTATGCAAGTTTTGTATACAATTCTGATAAGTCTTATAAAAAACATAATAATTATTACTCAAAATTTTAAGGATTGAATATGAATATACCGTTTAAATCTTCACTGATTACAGGCATCTTCTTGATGTCGACACAATTATCCCATGCCGCTTTAATCACTCCAGACATTACCATTTCAGGCTTTGCCGAATTTGATACAACCTCACTACCATTTTCTGGTACGGGTTCTCAAAATGGTGAAATAAAAAGTGTATTAGGTGGAACAACAGCAACAACAATTATTACAGATGTAACGCCTGCAGGTGCTAATCCACAAGGTGGTTTGTTCTCTATGACCGGAGACGGTGTAGGTGCAAGTGCTGTCGCTATGGGAGACGCTTTTGATTTGATGGAAGACTTCTTTTTTAGTTTTAGTTTTGATTTAGCTAATTCCTCAGGTGTAGATGATTATATGATCAGCTTTGGTATCGATTTTTCAAATACTGTTGATGCAGATGGCGCAGATGCTTATGTAGATTCTGAAATTGTATTAGAAGATACCGCAGGTGAACTTTTCTTCTCAGACGTAACCTCTGATGCTGCTTTTGGTGACGAGAAAAATGGAACTGCGTTAGCAACTTCTGGAGCTGCCATAAGTGATTCAGGATTGTTTGATTTTGACGTAACACTATTAGCTGGCGGCATGTATAGTTTTGACGGTTTTTTGAAAATGGATGGGGGAGAATTTGATGGAGGAGCTTTTTCAGCTGATTCAACTGCCTTTATTTACATAAAAGAAATTACTAAACTTGGTGCTCCTGTTTCCGTTCCTACTCCAGCCACTATGTTGCTGTTTTTGACTGGTTCATTGGGTTTACTAACCCGCAAATACTTTACTAAAAAATAACTAAGGGTATAAAAATGAAACTTAAACAAACAATTAAAATACTAAGTGCGCTAATCGTTACCTCTATTTTACCTTCTAAGGCAATGGCTTGTTCGACAGATGCATACCTTGGCAGTATGTGTGTGTTTGCTGGTAACTTTACTATAAGAAGTTGGGCCAAAGCTGAAGGGCAATTATTATCTATTGCACAGAATTCAGCACTCTTCTCATTGTTGGGGACAATGTATGGTGGTGATGGCAGAACAACCTTTGGTCTACCTGATCTAAGAGGTCGCTCAGCTATAGGTAGTGGTAACGGTCCGGGATTACCTAATTATAATGTTGGACAAAGAGGTGGCTCACCTACTGTAACTTTATCTATAGCGAATATGCCATCGCATAACCATGTAGTGACTACAAATGTTGTGAGTACTGCAGATACCAGTGGAAGCTCAGCAATACTTAGAGCGCTTGCGGGTAATGCCACAACAAATACTCCAACGGGTAATGTGTTAGCGAATAGCCCAAGAAGAGAAAATATATACAGTTCTGCTGCACCAAGTGTTGATATGAGTACCAGTGCTGTAGATTTAACGTTAAATATTGCTGTAGATAGTACGGCAACCAATACCGTTTCTAATAATGGGGGCAGCCAAGCTTTTAGTGTGCAAAATCCTTATTTAGCGGTAACTTGGTTAATTGCTTTACAAGGTGTTTACCCATCTCGCAACTAGACCTTTATATAAAACTAAGGCAACTATTAAGTTGCCTTTTTTTATTTATTATTCTACAGCCTATGAGTTTAGTTATAGCTAATGAGGTAGACGATTGGTCTGGATCTCTTAGTAAAGCTAATAAGCTTCTGGCTGAAAAACAATATTTACCCGCTTTTAATGAATATAAAATATATGCAGATAAAGATAACGGTTTAGCCCAGTTCTCTTTAGCTTTATTGCTTAAAAATGGATGGGGTAAACCCGCTAATAGAGAGGAAGCTTGTTATTGGTATAATAAAGCTGCGAATAATGGTATTCCAACTGCTCAACAAGAGCTTGGAGATTGTTATTTACAAGGGATTATAGGGGATAAAAAGCAAGCTTTAGTTTGGTATGAAGCAGCCTATAAATCAGGAATTATTTCTGCTGCTTGCCAAGCAGGAGAGTTATATTTGGCAGGAGAATATGTCCCGTTAAATAAAGAAAAAGGATTAGCTCTTTGTGTTCAGGCCGCTAATAGTGGTGCTGTAAGCGCGATGACTAGTTTAGGTAAATGGTACTTTAATGGTCAATATGTAGAAAAAGATATTTCTTTAGCTTTTCAAGTCTTTCAAGATGCAGCCAATAAACATAGTGCTGAAGCCGCTTATTACGTAGCGCAATATTACGATAGAGGTATTCAAAGAGAGATAAGCACAAAAGATGCTTTATATTGGTACGAGAAGTCAGCCAGTAGAGGATTTGAAAAAGCTTATTTACCCACATCAGCTTTATATTTAAAAGCGTTTGAAGAAGATAATACCGATAAAAAAGGTAAGCTTTTAGCTAAAACCTATTTATGGGCAAAAACATCGGTAGAGCTTATTACTGAACCGCAAGATAAACAATTAGCGACCCTAATTTTAAATAAAGTGAATACTGAAATGCCTTTACAATGGCAGGCTGATTTAAATGCTAAAGTTAAAGAGCATGTAGACCTGTTCCAGTAAAATTGATCGTTGTACTTAAAAAACTTCCTAGTGAAAAGTGCATACTATGAATAACCTCACCGTTTGAATAAGTGTAAATGAGTTCTTTGTAAATAAGTATGTATACCCAAACCACTTCAAGATGCAGGATTCAGCTGGAATTAGAAACGTCTTTAGGCAAGGCATTGATTGAAGAGGATGGTTAACTCCCTTGGCGAAATCAATAACGCTGCATAAAACGTTTATAAACCAGCCTTTTAGGGACGGCTGAGCAAACCATGATCATCGTTCAATCTGTTTTTAAGGGAGCAACTATTAATAAAAAAATGCGCCTTGAACATGATTCGCACAGTCGTCCTGAAACGAGCATCTTGAGGTGGTTTGGGTATATACCTTTGTGCTGGTGATTATGCTGTGATAAATTCCTTCTCACTAAAAACTGATAAAACTCGCCTATTGTCCAATTCATGAATACTAAAAATAACCAACTCTCTACTTTACTTAATTTATGGCACCCAAAACGAGATCAACAGCAATGGGTTTTAGGTACTATTTTTGAAATTAAAGGATCCTCATACCGTAAACCGGGCGCCATGATGTTTTTTGGTGATTTGGGTGAGCAATATGGTTTATTAAGCGGAGGCTGTTTAGAGTCTGATCTTATGCGTCATGCACGAAAGGTTATGGATAGTCAGCAAGCTAAAATTGTTATCTACGACATGACCGATGAAGACGATATTGGCTGGCAACTAGGCATTGGTTGCGGTGGATTAGTTAAAATTTTACTACAACCTATTCATACTCAAAATAACTATTTAGGGTTAGTTGAGTTAACTCAACAGGTAAAAGAAAGAAAAACGTTATGGCACGCTCAACAAATTGTTGAAGGTACGCCACAATCGAGTGTTTATTGCGATACCTCTGCATTAATAACTGAACATCCTGCTATTGAAGCACATATTAATAAATTTAATAGCCAAACAAATAATTACTCATCAAAAGCGGTTTTAATTGAAGGTGACTCTAGTTGGTTATACACACCTATTTTACCTTCGCCGCATATTATGATTTTTGGTGGTGGAGTTGATGCTTATCCCGTAGTTGAAATAGCTCATACTATGGGCTGGCAAATAACAATAGTGGATAAGCGTTCTGCTTATGCGAGACAAGCTCACTTTCCTTATGCTGACTGTATTATTAAAGAACCCGCAGGTGCTTTGTTAGAACAACCTAATATATTAAATAGTGTCGATGCGGTTGTGATTATGACTCACAATATTTTGATGGATGGGGAAGCATTAAAAGTGGCTCAACACAGTAGTGCTTCTTATGTTGGTTTATTAGGACCAATACATCGTAGAGAGCGTATATTAGATAATGAAAATTTGAAAATAGAAAGTTTATCGAAACCGCTATCAAGCCCTATTGGTTTAGATATTGGTGGACAGTTACCTGAGTCTATTGCTCTTTCTATTTTATCTGAATGCCATAAAGCGCTTTATAAGTAATGCTATAGCGCTTTACAGAGTTAAGCACATAACAATTGCGTCTTCGTAACCAAAACCATTAGCACTGGGGTAATAACCTGTGCGTCTGCTTGTTTCAGTAAACCCTTGGTTAATATACATCATTTGTGCGCTAATGTTTTTAGCTCTTACTTCTAGCCATATTTTTGTTGCTGTAAGGTTTTTTGTTTCTTGTAAAAAATGATTGAGTAATGTTTTTCCGTAGCCTTTTCCTTGTTGGTTAGGGCTTACGCAAATATCCATTAAAGTTACTTCTCCAACAACATGCTCACCAATATAAAACCCAACAATTTCATTATTTTCTACAAGGTAAAAGCCAAAGTATCTACCGCCAATACAACTGTTGAAGGTTTTTTCGCTCCAAGGGTGAGAGTGGCAAGCTGTTTCGATAGGCATTAAATGGTCTACATCAGAAGGGGTAATTGCGTTGAAGCTCGTCATTAATTTAATACTTTTTGTTGGATGATTTTCCACAACTCTTTTTTCAGTTTTACACTGTTTTCGAAGGCTGTGATAACAGGAGTGCTAAGTGTGCTATTAGCAAATGTAATTGATTCGGTTTCAATAAACTGCCAATTAAATAACCCAAGATCAATCATATTATTTGTAATGGTAATTTCACCAATTGATACATTAATGCTTTGTAAAATATCAGTAAATAACAGATGTTGAGTTAAAAATTTTGGATCTATAAATTGTGAAGAGGCTTGTGAGTTATTGGTATTATCAGCAAGTTGTTCTTCAGAAGAAGTACGTTGTTGCCATACTTTTATACCCATTTCATTTAGGTGATTAAATTGTCGTTGAGTTATTGTCATAAAAATAATACGAGATTTAGGCCATAAACAAATAGATGAACATAATGACAGAAATCGCAATCAACAGAAAGATAAATGGGAGATTATATAAATATAAAACAATGAAATATTAAGATGATTATCTTAAGAAAAGAATGGCAGGGGTGGAGAGATTCGAACTCCCAACCGTCGGTTTTGGAGACCGCTGTTCTACCAATTGGAACTACACCCCTGCAACGGAGAGGAATTATACCCAAGCGAAACCAAAGGTAAAGCATAAAATACTAATTATTTATCGTTCGCTTAATAATTCAACATAATTTACGGGGTTGCATAAAATATAGGAGTATATTGATGAATAAATACTCACGTCACAGGTGTGTGCTTGGGGTTTTATCCATTTATGTGTCTGCTTGTTTAAATAAATTACAAAAACGTAGTTCGTCAGGGTAAGGAAAAACATCGCCGAATACTTTGTTTTTTAAATTATGTTGCACATTTTGCCAGTATTTTGCGTGAAGCAAGTCTTCGTGTTGTGCAATAAAGGCTTCACGATACTGTTTGTTTGATAAAGCAAAAGTGGCTATTTCTTCAGGAAATACGTCAGCAGGAGCCACTGAATACCAGGGCTCAGAAGCATAAATTTGCTCTTCTGTTTTAGCTTCAGGAATGGCTCTAAAGTTCACTTCATTCATATAGGTTATTTCATCGTAATCATAAAAAATAACTCGGCCATGACGAGTAACCCCGAAGTTTTTCAAAAGCATATCACCGGGAAATATATCTGCGGCTATTAACTGTTTAATAGCCTGTCCGTATCCGTACATTGCATCACTAATTTCATCATCATTAGCATTAGATAAATATATATTAAGTGGGATCATGCGGCGTTCAATGTATAAGTGCTCTATTACTATCATGTCGCCATCTTCCTTAATAATAGAAGGGGCGACATCATATAGCTCTTGTAATAATTCTGCCGAGAATCGACTTTTAGGAAAAGCAACTTTGGAATACTCCATCGTATCCGCCATACGACCTACTCGGTCATGATGTTTAACAAGACGATATTTGGCTTTTACGTCTTGCTTGGTCATATTTTTACTGGGAGCAAATTTATCTTTAATTATTTTAAAAACATAAGGGTAAGAAGGAAGAGTAAATACACTCATTACCATGCCTTTTATGCCGGGAGCGAGTTCAAGTTTGTCGTTACTGGTAGATAAATGATTAAGAAAGTCGCGATAAAACTCAGTTTTCCCTTGTTTATGAAAACCTATAGCGGAATAAAGATCAGCACGCGTTTTATGCGGAATAAGAGATCGTAAAAAACTCACTAGAGCGTAAGGATGTTGGCAATCTACAAAAAAATAGGCTCTCGCAAAACCAAAGACAACCGCCATGGTTTCTGAATCAGTCAGTACCGCATCGATAAAAAGTCCTTTTTTAGGATCGTTGAGTATTGAAATAATAAAAGGAGTTATGCCCGCTGGTGAAATAACACGGCCAATAATATAAGCGCCTTTGTTACGATAAAATACAAAATTTAATACATCAAATTGTAGGTTTTCAATTTGGAACATGGTTTTTTTAGCGCGTTGTCTAAATGTATTAATTAACATATTGGCATCACGGTCAATATCATCGTAAAGCACATTAAAGTTAGGGTAGGTGATCATATCTTTAATGGTATTTAAAACGCCTTTCTCTGCCGGCTGATATCGAGTGTAAATAACAGGGGGTTGCTCACAATCTAAACGACAAGCAGTGCTTTCTACAAAAATATAATCGTTGTGGTAATACTGGCGAGAGAATAAGTTACAAAATACCGAATTATAAAAAGATTCAGCGAGATCTGGCTGCTTATGTGTGGCTAATAAGGCGATGTAAGCCATTTTTATTTCTAACCATAAAGCTTCATCTAAAACATTAATACTAAATTCTTGATGAAGCTGATCTAACGTCTCAGTAACTCTATGCTCATAAAAATCAGTTCTTTGTTTAGCGGCAGCTTGAACTTCGCTCCATTGACGTTGTTCAAAACGTGTTTTAGCCGACTGTGTTATTTCACTATAAAGAAAAATATGGCGTTCAAAACCGTCTAATATTTTTTGTGCAATTACATATGAAAGGTTTTCCATTGTTATTCCTCATAACCACTATTTTATGAGCATATTATAAAAAGCAAAAATAGGGAGGTATGTTTCATGAATACCAAGTATAAATAACCTAAATTTAGCTTAGTTCGCTATTAGTTGCTTAAGTTAAGCTGATAAAACACTCAAATACTAGTTTTCTCTTGCTATTCAAGGCTTGTAGCACTAAAATTACGCGTTTTTTTATACTAAAAAGTACATATTTTTAACATGCGTGTAGCTGATTTTTCGTTTGAATTACCTGAAGAGCTTATAGCTCGTTATCCCAAAGCTGATAGAACGTCTAGCCGATTAATGTCGTTAGACGGAAACAGTGGCGATATTGAAGATCTTAATTTCTTAAATATTATCGACAAAGTACAAGCGGGCGATTTGCTTGTATTTAATAACACACGCGTGATCCCGGCTCGTATGTTTGGTAAAAAAGCTACCGGCGGACAAGTTGAAGTATTAGTAGAGCGCTTACTTGATGACCGTAGATTTTTGGCGCATGTTCGAGCAAGTAAATCACCAAAAGTAGGTTCTGAGGTTATTTTAGAAGATAAAGTAACGGCAACTATGGTGGCACGTCATGACGCTTTATTTGAGTTTGAAGTGCATGGCGAACAATCTGTTTTAACCGTGTTGGAAGATATTGGCCATATGCCTTTACCGCCTTATATCGATCGCCCTGATGAAGCAAGCGACCGAGAAAGGTATCAAACAGTTTACAATGAAAAACCCGGTGCAGTTGCGGCTCCAACGGCAGGTTTACATTTTGACGATGCATTACTCGAACAGTTAAAAAGCAAAGGTGTAAATTTAGCTTTTGTTACTCTTCATGTAGGTGCTGGAACTTTTCAGCCTGTACGTGTTGATGAGATAGCTGATCACATCATGCATTCAGAGTATGTAGAAGTACCGGCCGAAGTAGTAGAACAAATTAAACAAACAAAAGCTGCTGGTGGTCGTGTCATTGGCGTAGGTACAACTTCAGTTAGATCATTAGAAAGCGCAGCAAAAGCAGCGAAAGAAAAAGATGAAACACTAACTAAGTTTTATGGTGATACTGATATTTTTATTACTCCAGGTTATGAGTTTGAAGTGATTGACGCGCTTATTACTAATTTTCATTTATCTGAATCAACGCTGTTGATGCTGGTAAGTGCATTTTCAGGTTACGAAAACATTATGACAGCGTATAAACATGCTGTTGCAAACGAATATAGATTTTTTAGTTATGGTGATGCTATGTTTCTCACCAAAAAAGTTAATTAGAACTAACTTTTTAATTAACAATATATTGCTACTAGCCTGTTTCGCTAGTGGGCTAAGGAAAATAAATGAAATACGAATTAATCAATACTGACGGAAAAGCACGAAGAGGTCGATTAACCTTTTCTCGCGGTACAGTAGAAACGCCAGCTTTTATGCCTGTAGGCACTTACGGTACTGTTAAAGGTATGAAAACTGAAGAAGTTGCAGATACCGGTGCTGAAATTATTTTAGGGAATACCTTCCACTTAATGTTACGTCCTGGTACTGAGATTGTAGAACAGCATGGTGGTCTTCACGATTTTATTAATTGGGATAAACCTATTCTTACCGACTCAGGCGGATTCCAAGTATTTAGCTTAGGTGCTATGCGTAAAATCACGGAAGAAGGTGTTAAATTTAGTTCACCCGTTAATGGTGAAAAAATCATGTTAACACCTGAACGTTCGATGGAAGTACAAAAAAGTTTAGGCTCAGATGTTGTAATGATATTTGACGAATGTACGCCATACCCAGCGACTCATAAAGAATCGAAAGACTCTATGGAGCTTTCATTACGTTGGGCGCAACGCTCTAAAGATGCTCATGGTGATAATCCATCCGCACTTTTTGGTATTGTTCAAGGCGGAATGTATGAAGATTTACGTGAAGTATCTATTAATGGTTTAAAAGCTATTGATTTTGACGGCTACGCCATTGGTGGTTTATCTGTAGGCGAGCCTAAAGAAGATATGATCCGTATATTAGATCATACCGCACCCTTGATACCTGATAATAAGCCCCGATATCTGATGGGGGTAGGTAAACCAGAAGACTTAGTTGAAGGTGTTCGTCGCGGTATTGATATGTTTGATTGTGTTATGCCAACACGTAATGCCCGTAATGGTCATTTATTTGTAACTGATGGCGTAATTAAAATAAGAAATGCACGTCATAAAACAGATACTGGCCCACTGGATCCTGAGTGTGATTGTTATACCTGTAAAAACTATTCTCGTGCTTATCTTCATCATTTAGATAAATGTAAAGAAATTTTAGGTTCTCAATTAAATACGTTGCATAATTTACATTTTTATCAACGCATTATGAAAGGCCTACGTCATGCTATTGAAAACAATAAGCTTGATGAGTATGTTACTCAGTTTTATGCTTTAAGAAATTTACCTGTACCACCTTTGGCTGGCTCTGAAGCTGAATAAAAGTGATACAAAATAAACTAGCCTAATTGGTATAGTTTACCTAATTTAACAATTTTAATATTAAAAATAAGAGGAATTTATGAGTTTATTTATTAGTAAAGCACATGCGGCAGCAGCTCCAGCAGCAGCGGGTGGTGGTATGGAAATGATCATCATGTTAGCGGTATTTGGTGCAGTATTTTATTTTATGATTTACCGACCACAAGCGAAACGTGTTAAAGAGCACAAAAACTTAATGTCTGCTCTTTCAAAAGGCGACGAAGTATTAACGCAAGGCGGCATTGTTGGTAAAATCGTTAAAGTGTCTGATGAAAAAGATTTTATTGTAGTAAGTATTGCTGAAGGTACTGAAGTAACAGTACAAAAAGGCGCAATCAATGCAGTACTACCAAAAGGTACAATGAAGTCATTGTAATTATTTATCAAGCGCATAGTCAGTGAGTGCGCTTGGTATAGTCATATTTAATGCCTGTGTTATGTTTAAATATAATACAGGTACTAAATTATTTATTAACAAAAAATAGGACGATATTGTGTTAAACAAATATCCATTATGGAAAACACTGATGGTACTTTTTATAGTAGCCGTTGGTGCTTTATATGCTTCGCCAAATTTATATGGTGAAGATCCTGCGGTACAAATATCAGGATTACGTGGTGTTGAGATCACAGCATCTACACTCGATACTGTAAAAAAAGAGCTAGCAGACGAAAACATCCCGTTTTCAAATATTGTTCTTGATAACGGACAAATTTTAGCGCGCTTTTTAAGTACCGAAGAACAATTAAAAGCCCGTGATTTGTTAATTGATAATTTAGGCGAAAATTATTCTGTTGCTTTAAACCTAACACCGGCGACACCTAAATGGTTAGCTCAATTAGGCGGCACACCAATGAAGCTAGGTTTAGATTTAAGTGGTGGTGTAAGCTTCTTGATGGAAGTTAACATGAAAGTAGCCATTAATAAGGCAACAACAAATATTATTGATAGCTTTAGGGCCGATTTGCGTAGCGAAAAAATCAGATATCGCTCAGTAAAGGAAACGGACAAAGGTGTTCAAGTTGTTTTTCGTAAAGCTGAAGATTTAGAGGAAGCGGAAAGCTTTATTAAAAAGAAATTTGGCGACTTATTGCTAACGACTGATAGCGATAAATTAACGCTAACAGCAGCAATGACCGATGCGAAAATTAAAGAAGTGCGTGATTACGCTCTTCAACAAAATATTACCATTATTCGTAACCGAGTTAATGAACTTGGTGTTGCCGAACCGCTTGTACAACGCCAGGGTAAAAAACATATTGTTATTGAGTTGCCAGGTGTTCAGGACACGGCGGTTGCTAAAGCGATTTTAAGCGCTACAGCAACAATCGATTTTAGAATGGTTGATACCGAAGGCGATTTAGCCAGTGCGTTAAATGGTCGAGTGCCAGCCAGTTCAGAAATTTTATATGAACAAGATGGTAAACCAGTATTACTGAAAAAACGCGTAATGCTTGAAGGTAGTCACATTGTTGATGCTAAATCAGGGTTTGATGAATACAGTCGTCCACAGGTAAATATTGATTTAGATGCTGCAGG
This sequence comes from Pseudocolwellia agarivorans, assembly GCF_002000085.1. GTDB lineage: Bacteria > Pseudomonadota > Gammaproteobacteria > Enterobacterales > Alteromonadaceae > Pseudocolwellia > Pseudocolwellia agarivorans. The sequence continues at coordinate 569,849 of NZ_MUZU01000001.1, read as the reverse complement.
TGGTAGTAAAATATCAAACTTTACTAAAAGTAACATTGGTAAGCCAATGGCTACGGTATTTATTGAATACAAGCCAACTAAAAACAAAGATGCTGAAGGCAATACTATTTTTGAAAAAGTAGAAGAAGTCATCAGTGTTGCAACTATTCAATCTCGTTTAGGCAACAGCTTTAGAATTACAGGCGCCGGTAGCCAAGCTGAAGCACATAGCTTAGCGTTATTGTTAAGAGCTGGTGCTCTTATTGCACCTATTCAAATTGTTGAAGAAAGAACGGTAGGGCCAACATTAGGTGCTGAAAACGTAAAATTAGGTTTTCAAGCTATTCTTATGGGCTTCGGTTTAGTCTTTATCTTTATGATGATTTATTACCGTGCTTTTGGTGTGGTAGCCAATTTAGCGCTAGGAGCTAACTTAGTATTAATTATTGGTGTTATGTCGTTAATACCGGGAGCAACGTTAACACTACCGGGTATGGCTGGTATTGTGTTAACAGTAGGTATGGCCGTTGATGCTAACGTACTTATATTTGAACGTATTCGAGAAGAAATTAGAGCAGGAAAATCTGTTCAACAAGCAATACACCAAGGTTACGATGCTGCATTTTCTACCATTATAGATGCCAACATTACTACTTTGATTGCTGCACTTATTCTTTTTGCTGTAGGTACAGGTCCAATTAAAGGTTTTGCGGTAACATTATCAATCGGTATTCTTACTTCAATGTTCACAGCTGTTATAGGTACACGTATGGTTGTAAACGCAGTTTGGGGCGGTAAACGTCTCGATAAATTATCAATATAGTGAGAGCGAAGAGTTAATTATGCAAATATTACAATTAAAAGAAACACTCGCTTTTATGCGTTACAGAAAAGTAGCATTAATATTCAGTTTATTATTGATGTGTGCTTCGGTATTTTCACTTTCTACCAACAAGTTAAGTTTAGGATTAGATTTTACTGGTGGTACGTTAATTGAGGTGGGGTTTAAAGAGCCTGCTGATTTAACTAAAGTGCGTGATGTACTTGATAAAAATGGTTACAGCGATGCTGTTGTTCAGCTTTATGGTTCAAGTAGAGATGTTGTAATTCGTTTGGCTGAACGTGAAGGTGTAAAAGTTGAGTTATTAGGTGACCAAGTACTTAACACAATCAAAGAAGGTACAGGTGTTGAACTCGACATGAGACGTATTGAATTTGTTGGTGGTAGTGTGGGTGACGAGCTAGCAGAACAAGGTGGTTTAGCTATGCTTACCGCCTTAATTTGTATTCTTGTTTATGTTGCGTTTCGTTTCGAATGGCGTTTTGCACTAGGTTCTGTTATTGCTTTATTCCATGATGTGCTACTAACGTTAGGTTTATTTTCTTTCTTGAAAATAGAATTTGATTTAACGGTATTAGCGGCAATCTTGGCGGTTATTGGTTACTCCCTCAACGATACGATTGTTGTATCTGACCGCATACGTGAAAACTTTAGAAAAGTACGTGATAGCAGCGCCTCTGAAATTATTGATATTTCATTAACGCAAACATTAAGCCGTACGTTTATTACTTCTATAACTACTTTATTAGTATTAGCAGCATTGTTCTTTAGAGGCGGTGAATTAATTCATGGCTTTGCAACTGCATTATTATTTGGTGTGTTTGTAGGTACTTATTCGTCTGTATATGTAGCAAGCTCTGTTGCATTGGCGTTAGGTATTTCTAAAGAAGATTTAATACCAGAAGTTATTGAGAAAGAAGGCGCTGATCAAGAGCAAATGATGCCTTAACCGCTTCTTAGCTAGTACTTTATTATTTAAAGTACATTAATAAAAAAACCAGCATTTTTTGCTGGTTTTTTTGTTTTAAGGGCTAAGAGAAGGGTTAACCAATAACTTCTCGGATCACTTTTGATATATTGATTTTATAGTCTTCGGCTTTTGCTGACGCTTGAATACTGAGGGATTCATTCTCTAAAAAGTATTCTTTAGAGGTCATGTTTCTTTTGTGTTTGGTATTATAAAAAGCAATAACTGAAGGTTGTAAAGGTGATTTTCTGTTTCCTTTAACAATAACGGCTAAGGTTTCATTTGATAACTTTACGACTGAACCAACTGGATGTACGCCCATATATTTAATAAATTGCTGTACTAATACACGATCAAATTGTTCGTTTTTTGACATTAAATAACGTAAAGCATTAATAGGTTGCACGCCTTGTTTATAATACTTACTTCCCGTCATTGCATCATACACATCAACTATGGCAGTTATTCTTGCCAGCCTAGATAATTTAGAAGCATCTAAGCCTCTAGGATAGCCTGAACCATCTAGTCTTTCATGATGGTTAATCATCATATCGGTTGTGATTTTATTGCTTAAGCCTTGCGAGTGGCAAATTTTATGACCCCAAGTAAGATGCTTTCTCGTGAGTTTTTGTTCATTTGGGGTTAATTTTCCTTTTTTATCTAAAATTGTTTTAGGTATTTTTGCTACACCTACGTCATGTAGTAAAGCGCCAATCGCTATTTGTGTTGCTACTTCTTTTTTCAACCCTAAAAATAATACAAAACCGCACATTAAAATGGCGCTATTAACGGCGTGTTCCCATTGATAAGTACTTTTGTCTCTAATTCTGGTTAATATTGATATAGCGTATTCGTTTCTAATGATTGAATTTGTAATTTCTTCAGCGAGTTGATTAATAGCGGTTATATTAATTTTTTTATTAGTGTTTATGTCGTTAAATAAATCTTTAATGGTTTCTGTGGCGTTATCGTATATTTTACAAGATTGATGAAACTCCTCAGCGACAGACTTCTGTTTATGAAGCGTTTTTTTAGAGGCAGGGCGTGGAAGAGGTTTTTGAGCGACAGCAAGGTTTTCAGTTGGAGGATTCAGTGATTTATCTTCCCTAATAACTATACTTGTAACGCCTTGTTTTTTTAATTGGTTAATAATGTCGTTAGATTTTACGAGTCCTTTTGTTTTAATTTTAAAAAAACGTTTTTCACATTTTACATTCAAAACATACATGCCAAGTTTTAACTCTTCAATAGAAATAGTGCTAGACGATATTTCAGACATGTATGCTCTTTTTTATTATTTGAGTATTGTTCTATCTTTACTTAATTTGGAAATAGATACAATAGGCGTAATGAGTAGAAAATTAGGTGATTTAATTGATAAAAGTACCTACAATCTAACGCAAAGCTGCAGATATATCAGCTAACATGAATTAAAATAATAACAAGTGCATTTAGCTTATTTTTTATATGCTTTGCCGTACGTTTAAATGTAATAATAAAAATACTAAGGGAAATTATGATTAATCATACTCCATTATTTAAGAAATCAGCTGTTTTTCTAGCCTTAAGTTCAACCTTTGTTATGCCCTGCTATGTTATTGCTGAAGAGGCAGATAATGCCGAAATGCGTGGTATTGAGCGTATTCAAGTTACAGCATCTCGTCGTACTTCATCTGTTCAAGAAGCTCCTTTAAATATTACCGCTTTAGATAGCGATGTAATGAAAGACCAAAATATTGGTAAATTAACTGAAATCGCACGTTGGGTACCAGGTTTATCTATACCGGATCAAGGTGGTCGGGGTGGTAATAATATTATTGTTCGTGGTTTAAGTACTAACTCTACAGGCCCTGATTCAGATGGTGGAACCGTAGCCACTTATTTTGGTGAAATGCCTTTAGGGGTTGATGTTCGTTTGATTGATGTTGAGCGTGTCGAAGTACTTATTGGGCCACAAGGTACTTTATACGGTGCTGGAACGCTAGGCGGAGCGTTACGTTATATTCCTAAAAAAGCAGAGCTTGACGTAACCAGCATTGAGCTTTCAGGTGATATTTTTAATGGTGCAGAATCTGACAATTTAGGTGGTGAAACAAGTTTTGTTATTAATAAACCACTTATTGAAGATGTTTTAGCGGTTCGTGCTTCATTTAATTATTATAACGACCCCGGTTTTATTGATTACGCTTATACGATAAAAGAAGGTGGCGTATCTAATCCCGATCCTGATTGGAATAATCAGCAAGAGGTTAATGATAATATTCGTTCGGTTAAGGATGCAAACGGCGAGGAAGTATTAACAACACGTATTGCATTACGTTGGACACCAACAGACTGGCTTGATGGAACGTTAACATATCTTTATCAAAAGAGTGATGTTGAAGGTCGTACAGTATCTAATTACAAAACTTTAGGGGCTGGAAATCCATTAAGAGATTTAGTGGGAAAATATGAGTCAGCAGAGCGTTATTTAGAACCTGATGAAAATAAAGATTCATTAATTAGTTTAGAGCTTACCGCTGATTTAGGCTTTGCTGAACTCGTATCTGCTACTGGATTTTCAGAACACAAAAATAAAGGCCAACGCGATCAAACTGACTTATTAATTGCTAATGATTGGAGCTATGAAACTTTTCCTACTTTTTCGGCTTTTACTCGTGAAACTGAAGACTATGATAACTTTACACAAGAAGTGAGATTGGTGAGCCAATCAGATTCTATGTTTTCTTGGATTGTTGGTGCTTACTACAATAAAGATAGTGGTGAGGCATTAAGTGAAGAATATACTCCTCATTATGCTGACTTTGCAGGTTCAAATCGTGCTGATGATTTAGAGTATTTACAATACACTGATGAAGATGTTGTTGAAAAAGCATTGTTTGGTGAAATGAGTTTTCAATTTACAGAGAAATTTAATGTAACTCTAGGTGCTCGTTTTTATAAATACGATATAGATACAACCTCTGCATTTACATTAGGGTTATGGGATTGGGAAAGAGATTTAATAGGCGATTCTTTAGTATTTGATCCTGAAGCGATAGATGATGATGGAAATAAAGTACTTATTAATACATTGAGTGACGGTGATGGTAGTTTATTTAAACTAAATGCTAGCTATAAATTTACACCAGACATTATTTTATACGCAACAGCGAGTGAAGGTTTTCGTTTAGGTGGTACCAACGGGATAGCGGCCTGTCCTGAAAAACTCGTTGCAGGACAACAATATGTTTGTGCAGAACCTGAAGAATTTGCTTACAAACCTGACTCTACAACTAATTATGAATTAGGTTTTAAAAGTACATGGTTTGACAATAAATTACACTTTAATGCAACGCTATTTAATATAGATTGGGAAGATGCCCAAGTAGGTGGTGCTGCTACTGAAAATGGTGGTTTGCCTTATATAGCTAATGCAGGAACAGCTAATAGTAAAGGTATAGAAATTTCATCTAGAGCTATGCTTTCAGATAGCCTTACTGTGTTTATGAGCTATGCGCATGCAAAAGCTAAATTAACAGAAGATGTTGTTGGCTTTTTTGGTCGATTAGAAGCAGGAGATCCCGCTACAGATGAATACTCTATTTTAAGTGGCGATCGATTACCCGGAGCGCCAGAGCATCAATTTTCTTTTGGTGTTAATTATTCTCAAGAAGTGTTTGATAATAAAATGCTTGATATTGTTTATGGTATTACGGCACAGAGTGATATTTACTCTTCAGCAGGGTTAAGAGCTGAAGGTGAAAGTTTACCTGGCTATGCTTTAAGTAATTTATCTGCAACTCTTTCAGATGATCAATGGTCAGTTACTTTATATGTAGATAACTTATTTAATAAATATGCTTATTCGTCAACTCGAAGTACAGGTAAATTTGCAGGGTATTATGAGTTTTCTAATACCTATCAAGATGGTGATATAATTAATGGTGTTGAAGTTGAAGATGTAGCTAAGGTTATTGACAATGAAGCCACTTTTGATCAATACCGCGCGTACTCTCACTATGTTGTAGCGCCTCGTACTATTGGTATTAAAGTTAATTACTTATTTGATTTGTAATTTAACAAATTTTATATAGTGTTTTACTTATTGTATAAAAGCATTCTGTTTTTTTAAATAGAATGCTTTTTTCTTTTCAGTAAAATGATCGTTCTATTAATAATTTAGCCGTGATGATTTAACATGACTCAAAGCATTAAACAACTTCATGAAAAAGCGCAACAAGCGTTAAGTCATAAACAATATCAGCAAGCCCATGGTTTTCTTATTACTCTTTTGCAGCAAGATAAATACTTTGCCGATGCGTATTTTTTATTAGGGATTATTGCCTGTGATCATCATAACTATGAAAAGGGCATTCAGTTATTTGTACAGGCTCTTAAGCTTGAAGAGCATAATGCAGAAAAGAGTGCTAGCCATAAAATAGAATATTTATCGCAACTGGCAAAATCATACGCACTGGTAAACGATCCTATTAAAGCTAACCACTTTGCAGATTTAGCTTCTGAACTTGTATCTAATCAAATAAAAGTATCAGCATTAACACTTGATACATTAGGTGTTGCTTACAGCAAAATTGGATTACATCAAAAGGCTATTCCGTTATTTCAACAAGCTGTAAAACTTGATATTAACAATGCTGCTTATTATTTTAATTTAGGCGTATCGCAAACTTTTTCGGGAGACTTTTCTGGTGCTAAGGAATCTCATGAAAATGTTATTAAGTTAGACCCGTCTTTTAGTAAGTCGTATACTGCGTTGAGTTCATTAGGTGGTGTAAATACAAAAACGTATAATTTGCCTAATATGCTATCGTTGTTTGAAAGTGTTACTCATCCGGATGAAAAACTACATATTGGTCATGCTATTGCCCGAGAATATGAAGCACTTAACAATTACGACCAGTCATTTAAATACTTAAGTTTAGCGAAGCAAGCCAAGCTTGACTCAATCAGTTATAACTTTGCTGATGACGAAGCTATGTTTGACAGTTTATTTACGGCTTTTAGTAAAGATAAAATCAGTGTAAAACCTTCAGTAAAAGGCTTTGACAACAACGAAGCTATTTTTATAGTAGGTATGCCTAGATCTGGCACTACGCTAGTTGAACGCATTTTGTCTCAACATTCAGAGGTAACTACAGCAGGGGAGCTTGAGTACTTTTCTTTATTAGTAAAAAAAATGAGCAAAATATCAAGCTCACGTATATTAGACAAAGACACTATTGAAGCAGCCCAAACTATAAATTTTGAAGCCTTAGGCAAGGCTTACATTGAACAAACTCGCGTGCTAACAGGTAACACCCCTAAATTTATTGATAAAATGCCATTCAATGTTTTATATGTAGGCTTTATTTTACAAGCACTACCTAATGCCAAAATAGTATGTTTAGACCGAAGTCCACTCGATACCATAATGAGTAACTTTAGACAGTTATTTTCAGCCAATTCATACAACTATAATTATGCTTATAGCTTATCCACTACAGCGCAATATTATGTACTATTTAAGAAGCTTGCAGAATTTTGGGTAAATAAATTTCCCGATAATTTTTATCAAGTTAACTACCAAGAGTTAGTTAATAAGCCTGAATTTAAAGGAAAAGAGCTGATTAAGTTTTGTGGGTTACAGTGGCAGGAATCGTGTTTACACATAAATAGTAATACGGCACCCGTAGCAACAGCAAGCGCGGTACAAGTTAGACAACCTATTAATAATAAATCTATCGATAATTGGAAAAAATACGATGTATATTTAGACGAAGTAAAAGAAATATTGAAAAAAGTTAACCTTTATTGACAATATTATTGAGTGTTTTATTGCAGTACGATGGCTTATTTATGATTTATTCATCATTTTTTCGTCGCATATTGTAAATAAGTGTAAAGCATTTAGTCAGTTTTGTTTTTCTATGATTAATGCTTTTATTTTCTTAATGGTTTGAAAATATAGGTTTTTATTTTACATTATATTTTCGTTGTAATCTGTTTGTAACCTTTCCTAAATAAAAAATACATATTTCTAAAACATTTCTGTCATTTTTCATCCGTACTATCTTCGCAACTTTATTTTAAACCTTTATTTAAAACAATAATTCCTGCGGAGCAGAAAAATGCAAATGAAAACTTTATTCCAAGTAAGTGCTATAGCAAGTGCGTTGATGTTAGTTGGTTGTGGTGGCGATATTAAGATTGAACCAACTGTTAACGATAACAGTGTTAACAATTCAAACAATACTACAACTCCTCCTGTTGAGCCTACTGATGAAAATTTATGTGCATCATATGGTGACGGTGACAACTTAAAACAAGGTAGTATGACTACTGATGGTGACTGTAGCTATGGTTTAAGCTTTGCATCTAAGAGCATCGAAATCAATGAAGATTTAACCTTAGCAGCTTTACCTAACGATGGTGTTCATATTTTTGATTCTGCACTTCAAGTTGGCCAAGATTGTGATACAACAACGTCTTGTTCTATTGATACTGACGGCCCAACATTAACTGTTGAAGCTGGTGCAACTGTAGCATTCCGTTCTGGTGAAGCGTTAATTCGTATCGGTCGTGGTGCTAATATTGATGCTGAAGGTACTATTGATAATCCAATTACATTCACATCAACAACTGCTATCTCTCATCTTGACGTTGTAGGTAAAGGTCCTTCACCATTTGGTGATTGGGCAGGTATTGTTATTAATGGTTTAGGTATTACTGACCAATGTACAGACGCAGAGCGTGACGGCGGTACTTGTAATGCAGAGTCAGAAGGTGACGGTAGCTTTTACGGTGGTAATGATAACGCTGATAACTCTGGTGTTATTAAGTTTGCGAAAATTAATTATGCAGGTTCAGGCCCTATTGATGGCGGTGACGGTAATGACTTTAACTCATTATTATTAAACTCTGTAGGTTCTGGAACTGAGATCGATTACATTCACATTCACCAAGGTTACGATGATGGTATTGAATTCTTCGGTGGTGCGGTAGATATTAAGCACATCGTTGTTACTGAAAACCAAGATGATGCAATCGATATTGACGCAGGTTGGCAAGGTAAAGGACAATATATTTTCATCACTCATGGTCCTGCAGAATATGATGGTGAAACTTCTCACATGGGTAACCACGGTTTTGAAACTGATGGTAAAAAAGGTACTACTTCTACACAAGCTCCAGTATCTACTACTCAGTTAGCTAACATTACTTTTATTGGTTCAGACGAAGTGTCAGTACGTGATGGTGACCCTTCACGTGCCGTTAAATTTGATGATGGTATTCAAGCTACTTATTACAACGCGTTATTTGTTAAGCCGACATTAGTTCAAATCCCTGTATTAGACAGTGATGGTAACTCAACAGGTAGTTTTGAAGATGATGGTTGTGTTGTTTTCTCTGGTGACGGTCAAATCAACGCTTCTGCAAACAGTTTTAATAACACTGTTTTAGCATGTGCTCAAGACTTTGTTGCTGGCGATACTGCAGTATTTGATGATGCTGATACTGACTCTCCAGGCCAAACACGTGCTCAGTGGTTAGCTCAAGGTACAGATGTTGAAAGTGTTGGTGCTATTACTGTACTTCAATCTGACGGTATTCGTGCTGATAGTGCTTCATTCTCAGCATCACCAGCAGCGTCATTACCAGCAGGTATGGAAGCTGCAGCATTTATTGGTGCGGTAGACTACACCGATACTTCAAGTGACTGGTATAACTGGGTTAATACAGCTTTAACTGCAGCTGAAAACGACTAATTCTTGCGATTAGGGAACTGATATAGGCGCTAGTTTGGCGCCTATTTCTTACATAAATTAATCCAAGAAAAGGGTGTTAAAATGCAATACAAAGTTAATAAAATTGCCTTAGCCGTAGCACTTGCGGCAAGTACTAGCTTTGCTATCGCACAAGAGTCAGAAGACAGTGCAATTGAAGAGGTAGTTGTAAAAGCTTCTCGTTTGCAAGGTAGTGCTGTAGCCGTTGTTGAGGAACGTAAAAATCAAGCTTTCGTTGCTGATATTTTAGGTGCTGAGCAATTATCAAAAACAGGTGATAGTGACGCTGCATCTGCACTTCGCCGTGTAACAGGTTTGACTTTAGTCGATGGTAAGTTTATTTACGTTCGTGGTTTAGGTGAGCGTTATTCAAGTGCTCGATTAAATGGTGCTTCAGTACCTAGCCCAGACTTAACCCGTAACGTTATTCCACTTGATTTATTTCCTTCAAGTATTATTGAAAGCTTAGCGGTACAAAAAGCTTATTCTCCTTCAATGCCTGCGGCATTTGGTGGTGGTGCTATTGATATTCGTACTAAATCTATTCCTTCAGAATTTGTTGCTAATTTTGAGGTCGGTATTGGTAAGAATTCTGAAGCAGATAAAGGGCTAACATACAATGGTAATGATTCAGGCTTATCTTCATCATTAAGAGATGCTATTGTTAAGTATCGTGGTAATTTTGGCCTTGCTAGCATTATTACTAAAGAGCAAGGTTTGGGTAATGATATAAACGCTGATCAAGCTGAAGTTATTAACCAAAATCTATTAAGTGAACTTAATCGTGATATGTCATTAAAGCGTGAGTCACTTGATCCAAGTACAAACTTTAAAGCTAGTTTAGGTAATTCGTTTGATGAAGATTTTTTTGGCGGAACTATCGGTTTCTTAGCATCGGCTGCTTATGACAACAAATGGAAACATGCAGAAAAAACCAATAATGTCATTACTCAAGATGTAAATGCTAACTGTAGTGAATCTTTAAACTCTAATGAAGCCGTTGGTAATTCATGTTTCGATGCTACAACTGATTCAGAAGTAACCACCGAAGAAGAGCGCATTAATGGTGTTTTTACTCTTGGTTATAAATTAGGTCAGCATAAAGTTTCATATTCAAAAATCTATTTAAAAGACTCTGAAGATGAAACTGAAATGTCTGTTAAGCAAGCTCCTGGTGGTAGTACAGTTCGTACTATTTTTGGTACGGGCTCAGCTGACCGAATTGTGTCGTTTAATTATGAAGAACGTGAGTTAGATGTTGATCAATTTGTAGGTCAACACACGTTTAATGATTATTGGGGCTTAGGTTTTGACTGGCAATATACTGAGTCAGAAGCAAATACTGAAATCCCAACAGAAGTTGAATATATTTTCCGTGACAACTATAACAGTAATACGGGTGAATATGTAAAATCAAACATTACTGGTGACCAAAATCGTGCATCGTATTCATTTGTTGATATGCAAGAACACGTAAAATCTGCTTCAGGTAACTTAACTTTACCAGTATATTCTGGTGACTTTGAAATGGAATACAAAGTTGGTTATGACTTAACTGATAAATCGAGGAACTACGTTACTTCAAGCTTTAAAGTGAATAACAATTCCGGTGCAGGTGTCGAAATTGGTAATGATCCATTATTGATTTCATCATACTTAACAGATCAGTTTATTACTGAAAATAGTATGGGCATTACTTTTAACGAACCAAGTATTCCTGATGCTGATGACTACATTGCGGCGCAAAAAATTGATGCTGCTTATGGTGCATTTGATGTTATTTATAAAAATACTTGGCGCTTCAGCGGTGGTATTCGTTATGAGCAATTCCGTCAAGTATCACTTCGTTCATCTAGCTTAGTGTTTTCAAAAGATGATGTCGAAAGGTTATATGATGAAGAGACAATTCTTGAAGGTACTATTAATGAAGATGATTTTTACCCTTCGTTATCAATGACTTATCTTGGTTCTGAAGACTATCAAATTCGATTTGGTTATGGTGAAACGGTTGTTCGTCCTGACTTACGTGAAGTTATTCCGGTTGCTTATTATGATCCATTAACTGATATTCGTACTTCTGGTCGAGTTGGTTTAGCGTCAAGTAACTTGAAAAACTATGATTTACGTTATGAAAATTATAGTAACAATGGCGATAATTGGTCTGTTGCTTTATTTTATAAAGATATTGATGCACCAATTGAAAATATCTTGCGTATCGGTGACGAAGATTACAGCCTCTCATTTATTAATGGTGAAGAAGGTGAAGTCTACGGTATTGAAACTGAATGGTTGCACGACTTAAGTTACTTAGCTGATGGCTTTTTTACTTCAGGTAACATCACTTTAAGTGAATCAGAAGTATCAGTTAATCCTGCATTAGCGGGTAATTTAACTAACCCAACTAAACGTTTAACAGGACATTCTGAGTATGTTGTTAACTTACAGTTAAACTATGATTCTGCTAATGGTAACCATAGTAGTTCACTTGTTTATAATGTATTTGGTGAACGTATAATTGCATCGGGTGTTGCAGGTCGTGAAGATGCTTTTGAACAGCCTTTTCACTCGTTAGATGCCGTGTATACTTACTATCCTGACTTTAACTCTAAAGTTAAATTTAAAGTTCAAAACATACTAGGTGAAGACCAAGAAGTGATACAGTCTGATATAGTTGTTAGATCTAAGGATGTCGGTGTAAGCATTGGTTTAAGTTATACCTATGAATTTGAATAACGAACGATTACTATAGATTATTCAGGTTAAATAAAATCCAGTATCAGTTATTCTGATACTGGATTTTTTATTATGTTAATTCTTTTATTATTAAATTTGATAGCTCATCTAAAGATTTTTTAAAGTTTTCTACAGCATGGTTATAACCATTTTCGCTAAGAGGATGGCGAATATCAAAAAACGTTTTTTCTTGTTTATTATTTAATGTACTTTCTATCGTATAGTAACCTGAAATTACCGTTTCGTGTTGTGGGTTGGCTATTGTAAATTGTTCAAACGATAAACTTAATTTTTTATTGGCTAAATGAGTGTTTTTTGAATTTTTAAGGTCGAAATATAAGTGGTTATTATTAGCCGATAACGATGTCATTAAGTGAGCCAAAATCGCTTTTGGTAACTTGTCTCCCCAACGATGCTGGTTTGAAATTTGTATTTGATGGGAATCAACTTGCATCACTATACCACCCGTATTTAAAAAGTCAGCGAGTGTTATATCGTTAATTACTACTAGAATATCTTCTTGTTTTTTTTCAATATTTGTTATTTCACCCGCTTGTGACTTTATTGCATTTAATGCGTAGTATTGAATGCCTTCATTCGTGTTTGAACATCCTAAAGTAAAAAGTGCTGATACCATTAATAGTGTATTTAAAGCCGCTTTTATTTGTGTACTACTTTTACTCTGTATATACGTTTTCATTGAGTAGACTCTCTTGTTCGTTAAACTATTGTTCAGCGGCTTGAGGCTGAATTTCTGTTGTATTATCGTTATTAAATATCAAACGATTAGGTTGTCTATTTAGCGTCATAATAAGGGGAGACAAGTTATTTATTGTTTTATCTAAGCTTTGTAATACCTCATTTAGCTGCTGATTAGTTTGAGAACCTTCAGAGTACGTTTTTGTTAGGCTTTCAATACCTTTTAAAGTGGCATTAATTTGAGCAATAATCGTTTGGCCTTTTGGATCATTTAACAAGGTTTCAACGCGCTCTGCGGTTAAGTTAAATTGGTCCATTGACTCTGTTATGCTGGTTAAGGCTTTTGATGTAGATTTTACAATATCATTAAAAGGAATTTTTTCTATCGCTTTGGTAATGTTGTCTACTCGTGTCATTAATTGTTCTAATTCATCATCAGCAGTAGGAATGAGTAGTAAATCGCCAAAAGTTTCAGGAGTTTCTAAGGGAGCATTAATATATTTTAATTCAATAAATTTACTACCCGTTAGTAAGTTATTTGTACTTATTACGCCGTGTAAACCTTCCGTGATTCTTTTTTTCATGTTCCTTTGGGTTTTATGTAAACCTATTTTATTGTCTTTTAATCCTAATCTACCCGGATATATTTTGATCATTATGGGCAGTAGCGTGTTTTTGTCTAAAATATTAGTCACTTCGGGGTAATCTATATCGGTTCTAACTACTTCACCTATATGTAATCCCTTATATTCAACAGGTGCGCCAGGTTTTAACCCTCGTATTGTTTGGTTGAAAAGCAACATGTAATTTTGACCAACGTTAAAAAGCTGTTCATTAACCTTTTGTTTATTAGGATATATAGAAAACTCTGCACGTTCAGTTATGCGTTCACCTTTTGTTAAATAAGTAGGCACATCAAATGCAACGCCACCGCCTAATAAGGTCTCAATGGTGCCGGTATTTAATTTAACGCCTTGGGCTGATAAATCGACATCAATTCCCGTGACTTCCCAAAAACGTGTGTTAGTAGTAATAAGTTGATCGTATGGGGCTTCAATAAATACGTTGTAGTACATTTTTCCTTCTTGAGTATTTAAATGAACATACTCAATACGACCGGCTTGACTCCCTCTAAATAAAACAGGGTCGCCAATATCAAATGCATTATCACTACTGCTATCAAGCGTTATGTGTAAGCCAGGCGTACCAGCTGGAGTAGGAGGTGGATTTTCTAAACCTTTAAAATGGTACCGTGTTGATTCTTCTATACCAGGTGAAAATTCAATATATGAACCAGATAAAATAGTAGATAACCCCGACACACTACTTAAACTAACTCTAGGTTTTACTACCCAAAAATTACTGTCTTTAGTGAGTAATTCACCGACTTTTCTGTTGAGTCTTGCACTGATAATGACGCCATCTAAGTTATTATTCAGTTTTATATCAACAACTTTACCTACCGTTATATTTCGTAGTTTAATTAAACTTTCGTTTTTGCTAATACCTTGTGCAGTAGCAAATTCAATGGTAATTAATGGGCCTTGTTTGAGCCACTGATCGACTACCATCCAAGCTCCTATCGCTAGGGCTATTAAAGGAATAAGCCATATAGTGGATATTTTGTTTACCGACTTTACTTCTGCTTTAGGAAGTTCGTTTTTTTGCTCAGTCATGCGTAGCCTCAAAGGTATGAGATTGCCAAATAAGGCGAGGATCAAAAGTATTGGCTGCTAACATAGTCATTACAACAAAACCTGTAAATGCAACAGCAGCAAAACCTGCTTCAATTTTTATAATGGCGCCCATATTAACAAGCGCCACTAAAATGGATACAACATAAATATCAACCATCGACCATTTGCCGATAAATTCAATAATTCGATAGGATCTATATGCTGTTTTTCTTGATTTAAAGCCAATGTAGTTTGTTTCGTAGCATAGCCAACTTAATGCAAATAGTTTCCCTAAAGGAATAACAATACTGGCAAAAAATATAATCAAGGCAACAAAGTAAGATTTACTTTGCCACAATAAAATTACGCCACCTAAGATAGTGCTTTCTGTTTTACTGCCTAAAACCGTGGTGATCATCATAGGTAAAAAATTGGCAGGAATAAAAAGTAAATAAGAGGTTATTAATAATGCCATGGTATGTTGAATACATTTAGGGCTTATTTTGGAAAGATGAGCATGGCATTGATCGCAATATGAATCAGATGCTGAATTTAGTGTTAAACAAACAGGGCATTGGCATAGCTTTTTATTTTTAGCTGTGATCATGCGGCTTCCTTATTTTGTTTGCTTTTACGTTGGTATAGCGACCATAACTGATACCGATCAAAATATATAAAAGTCGCTGATAAACTCATAATAAAGAGAAGATAAAAAAAGAAAGCGTAACCAAATTCTATATAGGCCATTGTTTGCACTTTTATAAAGCTAACTAAAATGCTGATAATAAATATTTCAGCCATATTCCATGGCTTAAGTAACACAGTAAGTTTCAAAATGGGATTAGTAAAAGGAAGTAGCTTTTTCGTTTTAAACGATAAAGAAATATAGAGAATACACAATAAAAAACTTAATGGAATAATAAAAGCCGTAAATGCTAATAAAGCTGAAATAAGTATATAGGTAATGTTTTCAATATTTTGAATTGATTCTAGTAACGTGAGCGTTTTTTCATCACCATGTAGGCTAAAAATAATAAATGGGAAACTTAAAGCGAAAGCTAAAAATATTAAAGCGGTTAAAGCACTTACCAATAATTTTGTTTGGGCGTGACGATAAAAACGTGTTAATACGTAGCCACAGCGCGGGCACTTAGCTTTTTCTCTATGTTTAAGAGGTGGTATTAACATAAGTAAATCGCAGTCGTGGCATGCGATATGACGCTTTTTCATTATAGTGACAAACAAACTCAAGGTGGTTAGCTAGTTGGTGTAGCTTAGCGATAATTTATATTATTTTCCACTATTTCAAATGGTTAGTTATATTAAAATCCAAGACTTATTATAAGTATGAGGTCAACAAGCAGCCTTGCGCGTTCAGCACATTATATACAACATCAATTAAACTGATATAAGTCGATTTATCTTTTGCGATCAATGAAGTATGCTTAAATATTATTCATAAACGTTATAGTATTTAATCATTATATGACTGAACAGGTTTCTCTTTGGAAAAGCGAACAACAATCCTCAGACTTTGCTGAGCTTTGTAATGCTTTATATGAAAGAGAATTACACGCACTTGCAAATATTAATGCTATGTCAGTCGGATTAATTCAGGGACGATTGAAAAGTCTTCCTTATTATATTCAACGTACTGCACGCCAGATGATGGAAGCATCAACGCCATTAACCTTGGACGTTCAAAATGCTAGTTGGTCAGCCAAACAAGGTGCTCATATGCCTTTATCTGATCAAGACGAAAATACGGTAAACCAATGGTACGCTAAAATTACGTTAAAACATGGTTTAGTTGTTCCAATTGTTCATGATGACCATATAGTCCTCGATTGTATTGACAAGATAGATGCGGAAAAACAGCGTTTTAGAACCAACGTACACGGGTGGTTTTATTTAAACGGAATATCACCTGAAAATGACTCAATTTATCGATTATTAAAACCTAACAAACGTGTTATGACGGCTGCTTGTACAGGTCATTGCTGGGTTAATAATCATAAATCTATTCCTGTTATGCCAACCCTTAGAGAATTACTTTTATCCTGCACCATTAATTGGCGTAATTTCAAACAGCCTATTTCCTAATAACTGTAAAATATATTTAGCCATACTGAGTTAATTCCTTATAATAGTGCAATGCTTAAGGATTTGTGTGTCAGCCAGCTTTTATGAGAGCAATAATCGTCATTTTGTTAATATTTTTAGCCTTATTACAGCATCGTCTGTGGTTTGGAAAAAATAGTGTGCCTGATTATTTAGCTATTGAAAGCGATGTTGCTAGGCAACGTGCTGATAATGACAAGCTTATACAACGTAATAAAGTACTCTACGCTGATACCGACGATTTAAAATCAGGCGTTGAAGGGATAGAAGAAAGAGCCCGAAATGAATTAGGTATGATCAAAGAAAACGAAGTGTTTTTTCGTATTGTTTCTACAAATAAAGCAAAAAGGCAATCAGCCGAACATTCTCAAAAGGATACTCAGTAATAATGAGTTCGCCTTGTAATCAATTCGTTGTTGTAGTTCCTGCCGCTGGCGTTGGTAAAAGAATGCAGGCGCAATGTCCTAAGCAATATCTTACTATTGAACAACACACTATTTTAGAACATACCGTTTTTAAATTATTATCTCATCCGCTTATTACACATGTGGTTATTGCCATTAGTAAAGGCGATGAGTACTTTCAGGATACAGCCTTACCTTTGCACCCAAATATTTCTATAGTAAATGGTGGAGCAGAACGTGTCGATTCAGTATTAGCGGGTCTGCTTTCAATAAATAGTCAGGATTTTCCTTGGGTAATGGTGCACGATGCAGCACGACCGTGTGTTGATTTAGATGATATATCAGCACTTATTGAACAAACACAAAAAAACAATTGTGGCGGGTTATTAGCTTATCCTGTTCGCGACACCATGAAAAAAGCTCAATCGGTTAGCGCTCAAGCCACTTCTCAGGTTGAAAAAACCATAGAACGCGAAAATTTATGGCATGCATTAACTCCTCAGTTATACAAAACGAATGAATTAATTTCAGCTATTACTCAGGCTTTAAAAGATAAGATAACTATAACTGATGAATCATCTGCCATAGAATATGCAGGTTTACATAGTTTATTAGTTGAAGGTAATGGTAATAATATTAAAATTACGCGGCCTGATGACTTAATGTTAGCGAATTTTATTTTGTCTCAACAAACTAAGCCCGTTGATTTAAGCGCTGACAAAACTCTCATTCAACTTCACAAAAGGTAAAATAATGCGTATAGGACATGGTTTTGATGTACATAAGTTTGGCGGTGAAGGTCCTTTAGTATTAGCCGGTGTAAGTATTCCTTACGAATTTGGATTTATTGCACATTCCGATGGTGATGTAGCTATTCATGCTTTATGTGATGCTATTTTAGGTGCTTTATGTTTAGCTGATATAGGTAATCATTTTCCTGATACCGATGGACAATACGAAAACATATCAAGCCGAATTTTATTACGCCATGTTGTAGGATTAATGCATGAACAGGGTTATGAACTTGGAAATGCCGACATAACCATAGTTGCTCAAGCACCTAAAATTGCGCCTCATCTATTAGCAATGAGAACCTGTTTATCTGAAGATTTAACTGCTGAAATTTCTCAAGTGAATGTAAAAGCAACCACCACTGAAAAACTAGGTTATGCCGGTCGTAAAGAAGGTGTAGCGGTTCATGCCGTTGTTTTACTAACACCTAAAGCTAAATGTTAAACCTAATAATACAAACACAGAGAAATTAACGTGAATACAGCATTACCTAAGTTTAGTTATTTGTACGGCCAACCCACTTCCACTGGTTTTTTACGCAGCGAAATGGCTGATTTTAAAGTCTTTGAAAACTTACCTTTTCAGCCGTGTGGCGAAGGTGAACATTTATTTATTCATGTTAGAAAAACGGGCGAAAATACCGCGTTTGTTGCTAAACAATTGGCAAAATATTTTGGTGTTAAAGAAAACTTAGTTTCTTATGCTGGTTTAAAAGATCGCTTTGCGGTAACTGAACAATGGTTTGGTATACATGTGCCAGGAAAAAAAGAATATGACCTGTCAGACTTATCTATAGAAGGTATAGAGGTTTTAGCCAGTGCTCGGCACAACAAAAAACTCCGCATAGGTGCATTATTAGGTAACCGTTTTGAGCTTACTTTAAAAAAGGTAACTAATGCAGAGGAGCTTGTAAGGCGATGGCATGCAGTTGTGGCTCATGGTGTTCCTAATTATTTTGGTGAGCAGCGTTTTGGCATTGAAGGCGGAAACATAGAAAAAGCACTTTCATTATTCTCCGGTGTTAAAGTTAAAGATAAGAAAAAACGCGGTATGTACCTTTCTGCGGCACGTTCGTTAATTTTTAATAAAGTAATAGACGAGCGTATTCAAGCCAATACTTTTGATAAGCCGACTAACGGCGATGTATGCATGTTAGCAGGAACACAGTCAGTGTTTGTCGCTGATGAAATAGACGACAGTATAACAACACGATTTAACGAAAAAGATATTGATCTTACCGCGCCTATGTGGGGCGCAGGCGAATTAATGTCGACAAAAGAAGTACAGTTGTTTGAGCAAAATGTGGCAAGCCAGTATCAAGAATTTTGTGATGGCTTACCTAAATTTGGCTTAAAACAAGAACGTCGTAGAATTCGTCTTTGTGTAGAAAGCCCAGATATAAAAGTAGCAGGTACAGATGAAGACTGTACTGTAGTATTAACTTTTTCATTACCTGCTGGCTCATACGCTACAACGGTAATACGTGAGTTATTAGATTATACCGACCTGACTCAACGTCAAGGTCATGCTTGATAGGTTTACAAGGAAGATAAATGAAAATTTTATTAAGTAATGATGATGGTGTTCATGCAAAAGGTATCAAAGTATTATTTGAACACTTATCTAAAGCCTTTGACGTAACACTTGTTGCACCTGATAGAAACTGTAGTGGTGCTAGTAATTCATTAACCTTGGTTAATCCATTACGTACTCATACATTAGAAAATGGGTTTATTGCTGTAAATGGTACACCAACAGATTCTGTGCATTTAGGTATTAGTCAATTAATGGAGCAACAACCTGATTTAGTGGTGGCGGGTATTAATCATGGGCCTAATTTGGGAGATGATACACTTTATTCAGGTACTGTTGCTGCAGCTACCGAAGGGCGTCATATGGGAATGCCTGCTATTGCTGTATCTTTAGCTGGAGATCAGCACTTTGATACAGCTGCCGTAGTTGTAGTTAAAATAATAAAACGTTTAAAGGATTTTCCTTTACCACAAGATCAAATATTGAATGTTAATGTACCCGACGTGTCTTTAGCCGAATTAAAAGGTATTAAAGTGACTCGTTTAGGTAATAGACATCAAGCTGAAGCAATGAAAAAACAACAAGATCCTTGGGGTAGAAATATATATTGGTACGGGTTGTTGGGACCTGAACAAGATGCGGGAGAGGGAACAGACTTTCATGCTATCGCCAATAATTTTGCATCTATTACACCTTTAACGGTTGATATGACTGCATATAATAGTATTGATTCAATGGCTAAGTGGGTAAATGAGCTCTCTCTTTAATTAAACAATAAATGAATATGTTTGGTATAAGTTCTTGATTAGCCAAACCATAAAAAAAATAAAAATGAGTAGAATATGAATGTCAGAGTAGGAAGTCGTATTGGTGGAAAGTCTAGCCGAAGTGGAGAAATACTGGCACAAAAATTACATGCGGAAGGAATTGTGAATAAAGACGTACTGCAAGCTATTGCGCGTACGCCTAGACATATTTTTGTTCCTGAAATACTGGCCCATAAAGCATACGACAATACTGCTTTACCTATTGGGCAGGGACAGACTATTTCACAACCTTATATAGTAGCAAAAATGACTGAGTTACTTTTAGCTGACGGAGTGCCAGACAGTATTTTAGAAATAGGCACAGGGTCTGGTTATCAAACGTCAATTTTAGCGCAGCTATCTCCCAAAATATTTTCTGTGGAACGTATTAAGTCGCTGCAATGGCAAGCCAAAAGAAGGTTGCAGGCAATGGACCTACATAATGTATCAATGAAACATGGTGATGGTTGGAAAGGCTGGAAGAGTAAAGCACCTTTTCAAGCTATTATTGTAACTGCAGCACCAACATCTGTTCCGCAAGACTTATTAGAACAATTAGATGAGGGCGGGCGATTGATTATACCCGTTGGTGAACAAACACAAATTTTAAAAATTATTACACGCCAAGGCGAACAATTTAAAGAACAGCAAGTTGAAGTTGTTCGTTTTGTTCCTCTTGTGCCAGGAGCTTTATCTTAATGAAAATATTTTCTGCCCTTTATGATTGGACGCTAAAATGGGCAAAGCATAAATTTGCACCTTATATTTTAGCTTTTTTATCCTTTTCTGAATCCGTTATATTTCCTATTCCCCCCGATGTTTTATTGGCTCCTATGGTGTTATCAAAACCTGAAAAAGCATGGAGACTTGCTAGCATAACAACCATAGCTTCAGTAATAGGAGGAGTATGTGGGTATATTTTAGGTTATTTTATGTTTGAACCATGGATCCAACCTATTATTAACGAGCTGGGTTATCAGCACAGATTAGAACAAGTGATGGAGTGGTTTGTTCAATATGGTGTTTGGGTTGTTTTCATTGCTGGATTTTCTCCTATTCCTTATAAGTTGTTTACTGTAAGTGCTGGTTTTCTTCATATGGCATTTATTCCTTTCTTAATTGCTTCAGCTATTGGTAGAGGTATGCGATTTTTCTTAGTGGCTGGTATTATTCGATGGGGTGGAGTCGCTATGGAAGAAAAGCTAAGAAAATGGGTTGATAAGATAGGTTGGGCAATTGTTATTATTATTGTTGTTGCGTACCTTGTTTTTCGTTAAGTCGTTTAAGTTTCGTTAAGTTTTGTTAAGCTAAATTAAGTTTTGTATTTGGAATTTGTATATTATATATGAATAAAAATAAAATCATATTTTTTGTTTTTTATACAATTATGCTTCTATTTTTGGCTAGTTGTTCCTCTCGTAAGTCTCCAGCGCCCGTTGTAGACGTTCAAGGCTCTATCCCACTAAGTAAAAAAATTCGTAACAGTATTAAGGCGACACAATACATTGTAAAGAAAGGGGAGACCTTATATTCAATAGCTTGGCGTTCAGGTATTGATGTGCGTGAAATTGCTAAAATTAACAAAATATCACCTCCTTATGAAATTTTTCCAGGACAAAAACTCAACTTAACTAACAAATTTGTACCACCTGTTAAAAAGAAGTTACGAAAAGGTAAAACTTATACCGAAAAACCTAAAGTTGTAAAAAAACCTATTGCACAGATAAAAAATCAAGGGTATGGTAAAAATGTAGTCGATAAACGGATTGACATTAATCAAAAAGTTAGAAAATGGGTATGGCCTACTAAAGGCAAAGTTATTACTTATTTTTCGTCTACACAGCAAATTAGTAAAGGTATAAATATTGCTGGCAAAAGAGGACAAGCTGTTTTGTCTACGGCAGATGGTAAAGTAGTTTATGCTGGAGACGCGCTCAGTGGATATGGCAAGTTAATTATTGTAAAACATAATGATGACTACCTTAGCGCATATGCCCACAATGATCATATATTGGTTAAAGAGCAACAAACAGTGAAGGCCGGCGATAAAATTGCCAAGATGGGAAGTACAGACGCTGATAAAGTAATGCTTCATTTTGAAGTACGATTTAGAGGTAAGTCAGTAGACCCAATGAAGTACTTGTCGAAAAAATAATAATAATAATAAGTAGAATTTAATGGAGTTAACGTGAAGAACTAATTAGTAAGTTTAGCTTAGCTAAAATACGGGAGATATGGCATGAGCATTGATACTAGCAATAAAAATAAATTATCAGATGATAAAGTAAAAATATCGGAAGAAACCCCATCGAACTTAGATGCAACTCAGATTTATTTAAGTGAAATTGGTTTTTCCCCTCTTTTAACTGCAGAAGAAGAAGTTTACTTTTCTCGTCTTGCCCTGAAAGGTGACGAACCTTCTCGAAAACGTATGATAGAAAGTAATCTACGTTTAGTTGTAAAAATTTCTCGCCGCTATAATAATCGTGGTTTACCTCTATTAGATCTTATTGAAGAAGGTAATTTAGGACTTATCCGTGCAGTTGAAAAGTTTGATCCAGAAAGAGGATTTAGATTTTCTACTTATGCCACATGGTGGATACGTCAAACGATTGAACGCGCTATAATGAACCAAACACGTACTATACGTTTACCTATTCATGTAGTAAAAGAACTTAATATATATTTACGTACAGCCCGAGAACTCATTCAAAAATTAGATCATGAACCTACCGCAGAAGACATTGCGCAAGAGTTAGATGTACCCGTTAAAGACGTTACTAAAATGTTACGCTTAAATGAACGTATAACCTCAGTTGATAGTCCTTTCGGTGGAGATGCTGAAAAAGCCTTACTAGATATTATTCCTGATGAAAAAGGTGGTAGCCCTGAAACTAAGCTGCAATCAGAAGATATAAAAAATAATATCGTAAATTGGTTAAATGAACTTAATTCAAAACAACGCGAAGTATTAGCAAGACGATTTGGTTTACTTGGATATGAAGCCGCAACTTTAGAAGATGTAGGCACTGAAATAGGCTTAACACGTGAGCGCGTACGTCAAATTCAAGTGGAAGCTCTTAAGCGTTTACGCGATATCTTAAGTCAACAAAACCTATCGATAGAAGCTATTTTTCAAGCTTAATAACTTTGAGTTTAATTTTTAACTCAAAGAAAAAACCAGCAATTAAGCTGGTTTTTTGTCTTTGTAGAGGTTAATACTATTGTATTAAGTGATTTTGTTTTCTGCTAAAACATCATCTAAAGTACTTATAATAAAGTCTGCTTGTTCTGTGGTAAGTGTCATGACAGGGCACAGACATAAGGTGTTATTTAAAGAAGAAAATGAACGATTTGTTCTACCAATAATTAATCCTTTACTCATACATTGAGCCGCAATTTTCATAGCAAATGATTCATGAACAGGTTCTTTTGTTATTCTATCTTTTACAAGCTCAATACCAAGTAATAAACCTTTACCACGAACATCGCCAATAACTTTATGATGCTCTTTTAATTTGGTTAACCTTTCAAGTAAGTATTGCCCCACTATTGCCGAATTTTCTACAAGCTTTTCATCTTCTAAAATACGTAAATTTTCAATGGCGGCAGCAGGGCCAGCAGTACAACCGCCAAAGGTACTGATATCTCTGAAGAAAGATAGCTTATCGTCTGGCGTAGCCATAAATTCATTAAATACAGCTTCTGTAGTTACCGTACAAGATATAGCGGCATAACTTGAAGCAACGCCTTTTGCTAAGGTGACTATGTCTGGTTGAATACCATAATGCTGGTAGCCAAACCATTTACCTGTACGACCTAAGCCACACACCACTTCATCAAGGTGTAATAAAACATTATATTTTTTACAAATTTCGGCAATTTTAGGCCAATACGTTTCAGGCGGAACAATAACACCACCACCAGCCGTAATGGGTTCTAATACAACGGATCCTACTGTATCAGCCCCTTCGCGTAAAATAGCTTTTTCTAATTCTAAAGCAGCTTGAATACCATAATCTTCATTATTATCAAATTGGCTTCTGTATTCACAGCAATGCCCAAACTCAACAAAGCCCGGTACAAAAGGTCCATAATGTTCACGTCTTTCGGCTTGGCCTGTAGCACTTAATGTCGCTATAGTTGAACCATGATAATCTCGTTCGCGATATAAAATTTTATATTTTTTACCACCGTATTTCTGATGAGAAATTTGACGTACTATTTTGAATGCTTTTTCATTTGCTTCTGAACCTGAACTGGCTAAGTAAACACGGCTTAACCCTGGCATTTTTTCAAGTAATTTTTTTGAAAACTCTGCTGCTGGTGGTGTGCCTGCTGTAGCAGCAAAAAAATTAATTTCAGTTAATTGTTTGCTTATTGCATCAACAATAGATTTTCTACCGTAGCCTACATTGACACACCAAACACCACCTGAAGAAGCGTCTAAATATTTTTTACCATTGCTGTCCCACACGTATGTTCCTTCACCTTTAACCATTAATAGAGGTGATTGAGAACCGTTTTTGTATCCAGCATGTTGGCTTAAATGATGCCATACATGTTGACGGTCACTTTCTACAAGTTCCTGATATTGCTCTTGCGGTATCATAGGTTTCCTTATAATTTTTTTACTATAAATATGCTTATAGAAAAACAGAATTTAGACAGAGGGGGTAGAGCCAGCGAAATGAATTGATAGAGCCACATTACTCATTAAATAAAGAGATGTGGATATTTCTTACTTGAATAATGAACGTTTTTTTATTTAAGCTGCATGTGAAAAACAAGCGTTAGGTTGTAAAATTATTATTAATAAATCTATTTTTTCAATAATGTCCTTGGTTTGTTTATTGCTTTATACTGAAATATGGCAAAAATAATTGCATCCAACATGGTTGGCATTACCCTACCAATAAGGCGTAAAATGGCTGAATTTTTATTTAATTTTGAATTAAATACTCAAACAAGTTATCAAAATCAAATTCGTGAATATTTAATTGGGCTTATTAAGTGTAATTATTTTGGAGAGCAGCCCTTGCCTTCAAGCCGTAAAATGGCAAAGCTTATGCGTGTTTCTCGTAATACTGTGGTTATTGTATACAACAGTTTGGTTGAAGAAGGATATTTGGTTTCTAGAGAGCGGAGTGGTTTTTATGTTAATGAAGAAATAAAATTAGAAAAACAGCTAGAACTACAGCCTAATAATACGAACGTTGATGAATATTCCACTTCTTTTGCACCGCATTGGAATAATTTATTAAAGCGTAAACCTGCTAATTTTACGCGTTTAGAAAAGGATCCTGAATGGATTAACTACCCTTACCCTTTTATTTACGGACAAATTCAACCTGAAGATTTCCCTTTATATCAATGGCGAGAATGTAGTCGCCAAGCTCAAGGAAAAGGTTCTCTTAAACATTGGATCGAAGATTATATTGATGCTGATGATCCTGAGTTAGTACTTCAAATTTGCCAACAAGTACTTGTAAGACGTGGTATTAAAGCTTCTCCAGACGAGGTTTTAATAACCTTAGGTACTCAAAATTCACTTTTTATGTTAGCTAATTTATTGGCAAATAATGAAACAATTGTTGGTTGTGAAGATCCAGGTTACGCAGATTTACGAAATATATTTGAACATGCTGGCGCTAATATAAAGGCCTTACAGCTTAATGATGAAGGAGTTATTCTAGGGACGCAGTTGAAAGAGTGTGACTATGTTTATGTAACACCAAGTCATCAATACCCAACTACAGTAACTATGCCTGTACATAAGCGAACAACTTTACTTCAACAAGCACATAAGGATAACTTTGTAATTATTGAAGATGATTACGAAAGTGAGGTCAATTTTATTGAAGAGCCTTTACCTGCCTTAAAAAGTTTAGACAATCATGGGCGCGTTATTTATGTTGGTAGTATTTCTAAATCCCTTTCTCCTGGATTACGTATTGGTTATGTCGTGGCTGATAAAGAATTGATCCGTCAAATCAGAGCTTTACGCAGACTTAACTATCGTCATCCTCCAGCAAATAATCAAAGAACGTTAGCTTTGTTTTTTTCTCAAGGTTATTACGATAGTCATGTTAGACGAATGCGTAAGGTTTATAAGAAAAAATGGCAATTAATGGATGAAAATATTAAGCGCTATTTAACAACTTGCGAGGTGATCTCTGCACCTGGAAGTTTTTGTTTTTGGCTTAAATTGCCTTCCTCGCTTCCTAGCAAAACACTCGTTAAAGAGGCATCTAAAAAAGGGGTTTTAGTTGAGGCGGGAGATAGCTTGTTCATGGAAGGTTATTCAACCCATATTCGATTAGGTTTTTCAGCAATACAAGAATCAAAAATAGCTGAAGGGATTATAATATTAGGCCAAATAATTAAAGGCTTATCATAATTTTTTGTTAGCTATTTGCTTGTAGTAAATTTTATTATTGTAGAGTTAACTACCAATGCTCTCCTTTAGATTTAATAGGCAATAAACATAAAAGAGTTATCAAAATACTAAGCTTCAGCTACTACATTCATATCTATGTAAATAAACTGGCACCATAAGTTGATATAAGTGGTGCTAATTTTAGTGTGTGCCTTATCATAAAGTAAAGCGTCATTGATTTGCATTATGGAAAAGTATGGATTTAGTTACATTATCATTAGACACAATGATTTGGTTAAGCGTTGCAATATTTTTCGCTTCTGTCATTTCATCTGCTACAGGAATGGCGGGCGGTGTTTTAATGTTTGCCAGTATGAGCCAAGCTATTGCATTACAGCCCTTAATTGCTATTCACGGTGTTATTCAAGCGTTTAGTAATGCTGCAAGGTGTTTATTGTTACGCGACTCTATTGTGTGGCGTATGTGCATACCTTTTGGGATTGGTGCCACAATAGGTATAGCAGCAACAACCTTTTTTTTAATTCAATATATTAGCGAAACGGTTGCGTTAGCAACGTTATTATTCTTACTTTTATATACATTATTTAAACCTAAAAAATTACCTTCTATAAAACTAGCACCCAATCAATTTATAGGTGTAGGCCTTTTAACGGGGAGTTTAGGTATTGTAGCTGGCGCTATAGATCCACTGCTTGGCGCATTTTTTATTCGAGATGATCTTGATAAAGAACAAATAGTTGCAACAAAATCTATGATGCAACTTATGACTCACCTGCTTAAAATTCCTGCGGTAATAGCGCTAGGTTTTGTCTTTAGTGCTCATTTGCCTATGATGTTGTTTTTTTCATCCATCGCTATTTTGGGGACTTATGTGGGTGTTGTTTTACTTAAAAAAGTTTCGCCCAATGTATTTTTTATATTAATGAAATGCGCTTTATTTTTAGCTGCTATTAGAATTGGATATCAATTAGTTATCGGTAGTTCGCTGTAATTCAATTTTATTTTAACGAGAAAGAGAAAAAATATGACAACTTATTCAGTAACAAATCCGTATACCAATGCGGTAATTTTTGAGTCTAACTATAACGTTTTCGCTGATGTTGAAGAAAAACTGAAACGATTAAAAGCAGGGCAAGCGGCTCAACGTAATATTCCTGCGCACGAAAAATCTGATATTTTACGTAAGCTTGCAGAGCTATTAACTGAAAACAGTGAAAAACTTGCTCAATTAATTACAGCGGAAACAGGTAAAACAATTGCAGACAGTCGTGTTGAAATGACGCGAGCAATTAATACCGCTATTGCAAGTAGTGAAGAAGCAAGACAAATATCAGGAGAAGTACTTGATTCTGATTGTTATGCACCAACGCGTGGAAAATTAGGTATCGCTTGTTGGAAGCCTCTTGGTACTGTTTTTTGTATTACACCATTTAATTTCCCTATTAATATTGCAATGCATAAAATCGCACCTGCATTTGCCGCAGGAAATTGTGTTTTATTTAAGCCAAGCCCTCAAAATACACAATCGAGTTTATTGCTTTGTGAATTATGTTATCAAGCTGGTATTTCTAAGGATGCTTTACAGTTTTGTGTACCGGATGTTGCAGATATGGCTGCTATTATTGGTCACCCGTTAGTTGATGCTATTAACTTTACTGGCGGCACAGCAGCGGCCAATTCTATCGCAGCGGCGGCGGGGTATAAAAAGTTATTGCTTGAGTTGGGGGGTAACGATCCGCTGATTGTTATGCCTGATGGTGATATAAATAAAGCTGTTGCCGCGGCAATTAATCAACGTTTTGCTACTGCTGGCCAACGTTGTACTGCTGCCAAAAGATTATTTATACATAATGATATTTATGATGCATTTAAAGCAAAACTACTTGAAGAAACTAACCGCTTGGTTGTTGGTGACCCAGCTCAAGAAAATACGTTCATCGGGCCAGTTATTAACTCACATGCTGCTAATTCGGTAAAAGCGAGTATTGAACAAGCTGTATCTGTTGGTGCAACGGTGCTTACAGGGAATAAACAAGAAGATAATATTATTTATCCTACCATATTAGAAAATCTTAACGAGAAATGTGAGTTAATGGTTGAAGAGGTTTTTGGCCCTGTAATGCCATTAATTCCATTTGCTGATATTGAAGAGATTATACCTGTTATCAACAATTCTGAGTATGGTTTGCAAGGTGGTATTTTTACTGAAAACTTAGCGCTTATTAAACACCTTTTTGATGTACTAGATATAGGCACGTTAGCGGTAAATGACGGCCCAGGCTTTAGAGCAGAACACTTTCCTTTTGGTGGTGTAAAGGCGAGTGGTGTGGGTCGTGAAGGTATTAAATACGCTATTAGAGAAATGAGTTTTATTAAAACACTCGTTATTTAAGCAATCTCTTACGGCGTAAAAATATAAAAGGCAATGGTATTTTCATGTTCAATGGTGTCTAAATGCATGTTATTTGATAATGATTAAATAGATAACTCTTAACCGAACTTAACTGAATTAATCAAACTTAATCATCTAAACAGATAATCATTGATATTTAATCTCGTAAGCATGAATGGTTTATGAGTGATGTGGTGGATAAAGCGTCCAATTAATGGACGCTTTTATCTTAGCGCTTTATTTTTAAAGTTTTTTCGTCACCGTAATTGTAGGTGTATTCGGGTTAGGTCCTGTAACATTAAATAGGTATGTGCCCGTTTCTGCCACGGTTATATTTATATTGTCGTTACTATTGGCAACTAACTCATAAGTAGAATCAACCATCAAACTTAAATTGTTACTTTGTGCGCCTAAGTTAATGGTAGACCAATCAGCAGATGCTACTTTAAAGTTATAAACAGTGTTAGCCGTAAGGTCTATTTCAACCGAATAGTTACTTGCACTTTGATAAACTAAAGTATCGACTTCACCCCAACCATTCATGTCTCCACGTATAAAGGTTGTTGTATTACCAAACATTTTTGCCGCATAT
The DNA here is from genome assembly GCF_002000085.1 of Pseudocolwellia agarivorans. GTDB lineage: Bacteria > Pseudomonadota > Gammaproteobacteria > Enterobacterales > Alteromonadaceae > Pseudocolwellia > Pseudocolwellia agarivorans. The sequence continues at coordinate 540,148 of NZ_MUZU01000001.1, read as the reverse complement.
ACACTGAGTGTTGGCTCGGCTAAGTTTGAAGCGTCAAACACAAAGGTATAATCGCCATCTTCAGTAAAGGTCATATTGAAATTGTCGTTACTACCTGAAAGTAATAACTGCACTTCACCTTCAAGCACTTCTAAATCATCAGCCGGAGCACCCATATTGACTGTAGACCAGTCAGCAGAGGCTATTTTAAAATTAGGTGTAGAAGCGCTAATGTTTATCGTTGTTTGATATTTACCACCACCAATATAAGTGAATGCATTATCTTCACTCCAACCATTCATATCGCCACGAACAAAGATAGCTGTACCTACAAAAGGCTCTTCATTAGTAATGGTTAATGTGGGAGCTTGAGTATTTGAAGCATCTAGTTCGAAAATATAAGTTCCGTCAACGCCTATAGTTATACTTAGGTTGTCGTTACTTGCTGGTAATAGTTCAAAGGTTTCACCTTCAGTAACCACACCGCCAGTATTTGGAGCACCTAAGTTAACGGTAGACCAATCACTTGACGCAATTTTAAAACCGTAGCTATTAGCTGATAAGGTTATTGCTACTTGGTAAATACCATCACCTTTATAAACTAGGCTATCTGTTTCACCCCAACCATTCATATCACCACGGATCAATGGAATATTATCACCGAAAGGTACTACATCGGGTGCACCAGCCGTTGCGTAAGCTGATAAACCAGCGCCTTGAGTTTCGCCTTGAGTTTTTACAAATACAGCTGTAGTAAATGCTGGTACGGTAAAGCTACCTTCGTTTACTCCACCAGTAAAACTCGAACTAGCCACAGTACTGTCTACTGAATTCGCTAAACGTGGGTGCAAAGTAAAATCGACAGCGGTAGCAACCGTATGGGTTTTCTCCGTGTTAGTACCATTTACAATCACCATAATTGCGTCGTAATTAGCGTCTAGGTCAACAAGTTCACCACCATCGTCAATACTCATTACTATCAAACCTTGAGTTTGATTTTTACCAATATTATGAAAGCCTACACGTTTGATAATATCGTCTGCCGTAGTTAATCTAAACAAAGGGCTCGCTGAACGAATGGCTAAAAATTCATTAAATACTGATGACGCAAACATCATTTCGGTTGCGTAAACCTGTGCCTCTGGTGTGTTGGATAAATACGTTAACGCGGTGTCATCGCGCTCGCCTTTATCAATAGGTAAACCTTTATTCCAGTTATTATCGGTTAAGGTAAAATCAACTAAATTGTACCAATCACCGGCATCATAAGTATTTCGGTCTAATGATTTTGAGCGTAAAAAATCACCGCCCATTTGTAAAAATGGAATACCTTGAGAAAGCATTACAATGGAATGAGAAACGTTTTGTGCTCGAACTCGTTCGTCCATACTCATGTTTGTATCAAGGTTAAACTGCAGCTCGTCCCATAATGTTTCGTTATCATGCTTTGAGATGTAATTGATAATATCAGCAGGATCATGGGCGTACATTTTTTTACCAAAAGCACTACCTTGCGTATCAGCGCCGCCAGACGTTTTTAAAATATAATCAGACAATGTACCTGCCATACCAAACTTAATGATGTCTTGTTGAAAAAGTGCACCTTCTGAGGTTTCATTATTAAATAAAGCAGCGTCTCTTATACCATCTCGTAAACGGTCGTTATAAGTTCCTATTTCAGAACCAGCCATGTTTTCTTGATCGGCACGTTCAAAACCACGACTGTCTTTGTACCAACCTTCACCATAAAAGTGGTTGTCTGGGTCAATCGCTTGTATTGCATCACGTGCTGCTAACATTTGTGCTTTTGAACCTTGACTCATGATATCGAAGCGAAAGCCATCAAATTGATATTGAGTCGTCCATTGTTTTAATGAATCTACCATCAACTTATTCATCATTTTGTGCTCAAGCGCGGTATCACTACAACACGTGCTATTTTGAACTGCGCCTGTCGTTACATCACGACTATGGTAATAACCGGGAACTATTTTATCTAATACTGAGTTGTCCCATAAATCGGCAGAGTTTGTATGGTTGTACACAACATCTAACACTACGCGTAAACCTGTATCGTGTAGGCCTTTAATCATCGCACGCATTTCTTTAATGCGAGTTACACCATCAGCGTTTGAAGCATAAATACCGTCTGGTACGTTAAAGTGTTTAGGATCGTAACCCCAATTGAAGCTGTCGTAGTCTTGGATAATATCCATTAATTTAGCAGCATCGTTAGTAGAGCTGTCGTAGCTTTCTAGTACTGAACGTAATGTTTGGTTATCTATGCCTTTGTAACAAGGTTCAGCAGTAGGTACTTTTTTACATAATGTTAATACAGTGCTGTCTAAGTTAATGATCTTCGCTGGATCTTCGTTGATCGTTGCAATGTCATTTGCGGGTAGCATTTGAAAATGAGTAAGGCCATTATCAGCTAAGGTCTTTAAGTGTTGCATAGGTACTGAATCAAGCTCAGTAAAAGCTAGATACTTACCACGATTTTCAGCACTTGTACTTTGATCGTTAATACTGAAATCACGAATGTGGCCTTCATATATTACAGCGTCTTCATAGTTTTTAATTGTGGCAATGGTGTGTCCTTCCCAACCTTCGGGTTGTAAGTCTTCGTCATTTAAATTAACAAATTGAGAATATTCACCGTTCGTTGAAAGGCTGACTGAATATGGGTCTGTACTTTCAATTAATTCAATCGCTTTATTTTTATGATGATAAATACTTAACTCAAACCTATAAAACTGACGATCTAAACTAGCGTCTCCATGATATGTCCAAATACCTGTAGCAGGATCTTCGGTCATATCATGAGTTGCTGTAAGGTTTTTTGCACTATCATAAACTTTTAAATTGACGTCTTGTGCTGTTGGAGACCAAACAGAAACAGAAACCATCCCGTTTTCGTAAACGACTCCTAATTTTGCTTCGTCAGCGTCGTTATCGCCTCTAGTATATAAGTCGTCTAAAACAAGGTCGGCTTGTATGTAAGTAGCTGCAATTGGAGTGCTCTCATTATCATATCCCACTAACGCTAGCTGATTTTTGGCAATAATTTTAGCTTCGTCAGTTGTTAAATTAACACGATATGCTGGCCATTCTGCAACAAGTGGTGCATTTGATTTTTGCTCATCGGTTAAATCAACAGGGGTTAATTCCAGTACGCTACCATTAACTTGACCATTATTTTGAGGGTCGGCCGAAATGCCTCCTGTTGCTGAATGATGAAGTTTTGCATTAATAATATTCTCAACATTCCATACCAATGTATTGGCATCAATCCAATGTCCGGCAATATTAGATATTTTTAGCGCTTGTTCACCTAACGACTCAATAGGAAACTCAAAGATTGACGCTTCACCTGAAATAGTAAAGTTCATACGTTGATATGTTTCATTGTCTTGTTTTAGTGGCATTTTGAAGTTTCCGCCACCAAACTCTTTTCCTGCGTCATCGGTACCTTTATGTACAATAAAATTACCGCATTCGTTAAAGCCTTCTTTAAGGTTAAATACCCAATAAGCGCCATAAACAGGGTCGATACCAGTATGAGGTAATCCATTATCCCAACTTGCGGCTAACGAATCATCAGCATAAGCATCACACGCGGTGTCGTTCCAGTTATGAACTTTATACTCTGCATAGTTTTCATCAACGCGGTTGTAATACAGTACAGCTTGATTTTCTGCCGGAAAGAAAACAGGAATAGCTGCGTCTGGATTAGCACCTACAATACAGCTTTCATTTAATGCATCAGGTACGGTTGGTGCTGCACATTGTATAGGTTCAGGATCCACACAACTTTCGCCGGTAGCATCTGGCACCATAGGTACATTACAGCTTAATAATACTTGGCCAGGTTGAGTTGTATCGCTGCCGCCACAAGCGTTTAATACTAAGCTACATAAAGCGATAACGATTAATCTAGCAAAGGTATTATTAGTTAATATAACAGAATTAGGTTGTTTCGAATTTTGAACGCTATTTTTAAATAATATATTGTTAGCATTAAGTTTTTTTAATATTTTCATTTTAATTACTCTCTTTAACACTGCTTACAATGAATAGGTGAAACCTAAGAAGAATTGGCGGCCAAAATATTGCAAAGTACCGGTTTGAGCGGTTTCGCCAAAGTAACTTCTGGTCGGTTCGTCGGTTAAGTTATTCACTTGAAAAACCATGCCTAGGTTATCGTTCAATTGATAAGAGGCTTGGTAGTCAACCACGGTTTCTCCGTCGTAATTCACCGTTTGAGCTTCAACAGCAACTTGCTCAGAAACAAATTCATCGCGATAGCGCACACTTAAGCGTGTTTCAAAGCCTTGATATTCCCAAAATAATGTCGTTTGCAGTACATTTTCAGATAAACCCGGTAGTGAAATTGATAAGTCTTGTTGGCCTAGCTGAGAAATTTGTTGAATTTCACTTTCGGTGTGCGAATAGCTGGCGTCAAAACCTAAGCCTGACCACAATTCAGGTAAAAATGAAAAAACTTGGGTATAACCTATTTCAATGCCGCGAATATATCCGCCTTCTTCGTCGTTAAAGGCGGTTTCAAAATCACCGTTTCGTATTTCTAACGGTACACCACTTAATGGATCGCTATAGTTTTCAGGTACAGCAAAGCCATTTCCTGCAAAGTCGAATTCTGTAAAGGTATGAGTAACGATACCCGCTGATTCTATGTCTTTGTAGAAAATAGCCGCTACAAATTTACCATCAGTTTCAGTAAAGTATTTTTCATATGAGAGGTCGTATTGATTGGCATAAAAAGGCTTTAAATGCGGACTGTTTTTCGCTTGACCACCTATTTTTGCATAGCTACCTGCATCAGTATTAACAACGCTAATATTAAAGCTAGAGTTTGATGCTAAGCGTTCAATATTGGGGCGGCTCATTACTTTTGCTGCGGCAAAACGTAATTGATCGCTGTCACTTAACTGAAAGTTTAAGTTTAGCTGTGGCAAGTAGTCTCTATAAGTATTGCTGATGATTGTAGAGAAGTAACGTTGGTTGATCAGACCGACTTCATCCGTAATAAATTGTGCACCTAAATGCTCGTTGGGAAGTAATATTGGGTTGCCTGAAGCATCCTTTATATCTTGTCCGTATTGGTCTTGCAGTGTTCTTAAACCTACATCTTGTAATGAAGTTGATGCTTGTGTGGTTTCTACCATACGTACACCAATATTGCCGGTAACGGGAATTCCAGCAATTTCAGTATTGATATTAGCCATCACATAAATAGACATGACATCTTCAAATACTTGACCACTTTCTTTCATTGTCCAATCTGTATTTTTACCAATTGGTGCACCGTTAATAACACCACTGGCTACATCTCCCCATGTTTGAACAGGGTTTGGTCTTCCTTCGGGAAACCAAGCATCAAGCACTTTGTCTTGATCTAAGGCTAAGTAGCTTGGAAAACTTGAAAAGTCTCCGCTCCAATTTACCACTGTTGCCATATCTTCAGTTATTTTAAGCGGTGTTTCGAGTGAGCTTAGTGAACTGTCGCTGCCGTATTCAAATACTGAACGGTCAACACTGTATTCACGCTCAGAATAACGAGCACCTACTTCAATTGATGCAATATAGTCGTTGTCTAATTCATAAACAAAATCTGCTCGTACAGCGCTTACTTCATCAGAGTTAACATAAGGATAAATGCCATATTTACTGACCATCACTTTGTTTAAGTTAGTAAAATCATCGGCTTGATTTAAGCCTACATCGGGTAAATTTAAACCATTTAATAAGTAGTTAATTGAAACATTACTATCAAGTTTTGGTTTAGCTGCATTAGCATCTTCTGCGACTAATGCCCAAATTAAGCCGTTTTGAAATTCACTTTCTGCCGATGAATAGGACAAATCGATATTCATTTTTAAGCGTTCAGTTATTTGCCAATCGGCATTAATACCAAAGCTTTGTACCTCATCAACATCTGAATTGTCATCATTAACAATTTCAATGCGGGTTGCACTGTTAGAGGTACGGTTGATATTGCCACCAATAAGTGAGTTTCCATTCAGTATGGGATTACTGATAGCAGCTTGATCACCTTCAAATTTCACACGAAAACCACGCGCAAATTCTTCAGAGGTAAATTTAGAATAAAAGCCGTCAGCTTTTAATTTGAAATTATCATGAGGTTGCCATTCAAGTGTTGCCATGAAGCCATCGCGGGTTTCTTCGCCGCCTTTGTGCTGCATTTCAAAACCTTCACTAATATATTCTTTGTTTAGATTAACATCGCCATCTTTAGTCGGGCCGTTGGTGTCATTGTCTAGGTGATCTACATCATTTAATTTACTGTAATTTAAACCTACAAATTGCGCTGTAGCGCTTGGTTGAAATAAACGTGCGTAACCTAAAGCAACACCTAGGGTATCGTCTGCAAACTTACCTTGATATGAAATACTGAAGCGGTGACCAGTAGAAGTTGCATCGGGTACATCTGGCGCTAAATCGTTATACATGCCACGGGCATTAACACTAAAAGAATGCTCTTGCTCGTTAGCTAAAGGGCTTGCCGTGCTTAACTCAACAGTACCGGCAACGCCACCTTCAATAAGCGACACTTTAGGTGACTTGTAAACGGCGGCTTGAGAAATTAATTCAGATGGATATTGATCAAATTCAACACTACGTTTACCGCCAGTAGATACTTGTTCGCGACCATTTAAGGTAGTTGATACAAATCCGCCCGACATACCGCGAATATTAATTTCTGCAGCTTGGCCGCCTGTTCTTACCGCTGAAATTCCAGGTAAACGGGTTAGTGCGTCAGCCATCGACACATCAGGCAAACTACCTAAATCATCCGCGCTGAGTTGCTCACTTACAGTATCGGCAAAACGTTTTTGGTTAATTGATTGAATAAGAGAACGACGAAACCCTGTAACTTCAATGACTTCTGTTTGTTCTGCTTCGTTTACTTTAATTTTTTTTGTTTCAACTTCTTTAGTTAATTGCTCTTGGTTTTGATTGCTTTCTTGAGCGTATAGCGCCCCTGAATAGGCAAGTAAACCAGAAGATATCATCGCTAAGGTAAGCTTATTTGGTTTAAATGTAGACATATTTACTCCCCTGACATTATCCCTAATATTTTATATTTGTTTGGCGTCCTGCCGATTTTATTTGACTTCATTTAATATAAAATTTGCATTACACAATAGATATGGACTGCATACGTATTCAGCATTGATTGTTTTTCATTAAAATGTGAGTAGGGCGAAGATATGTGTAAAGTTAGACGTTTTTATTTAAAATTAATTTAAATCAGTAGGTTATTTTATTTTTTGTTGCAGAGAAAGTTACAAGGAAGTGTAAATACTATTAAGATTTAAAATAAGTCAGTTGATGAATACGTATGTAATGCAACATAAAAATTAAGGTGCGAATGAGCATTCACACCTTAACTTTTTCAGCTAAATTTTAGCTTTCAAGGTAAATAATAAATCAAGAGCTTGTTTGGGCGATAAATCATTTAAATCTGTATCTTTCAACGTATTTACTACAGGATGATCTTCATCAATTAACGACAACTGTTCAAAGCCAGTGTTATCACTCTGCGGGGCAGGTGACACCTGATATGAGCTAGGTTTAGGCGATATAATTTGCTTATTTTCTAGCTCAGTTAAACGCTGCTTAGCACGGCTAATAACTGAATTTGGAACACCCGCAAGTTTAGCTACTTGAATACCAAAACTTTTACTTGCTGCGCCTTGCTGAACCTTATGCATAAAAGCAATATTGTCGTCATGTTCAATAGCGTCTAAATGCACGTTATCTAATAATTCAAACTCATCCGACAATAAAGTCAGCTCAAAATAATGAGTCGCAAATAAAGTATACGCTTTTATTTGGCTAGCGAGCATTTCTGCACATGCCCAAGCTAGCGAGAGCCCGTCGTAAGTGCTGGTGCCTCGGCCTATCTCGTCTAATAACACTAAACTTTTATCGGTAGCATTATGTAAAATATTCGCCGTTTCTGTCATTTCAACCATAAAGGTTGAGCGACCGCTAGCTAAGTCGTCAGATGCACCTATGCGCGTAAATATTCTATCTACCATACCTATTTCAGCCGAACTTGCTGGTACATAACAGCCAATATGCGCTAACAATACAATTAAAGCGGTTTGACGCATATAGGTAGATTTACCGCCCATGTTTGGCCCTGTAATGATCAACATTTTATGTTTTTCTGATAAATGTACAGGGTTAGCAATAAACGCATCGTTTGTCATTTGTTCAACAACAGGGTGGCGTCCATCGTCAATTAAAATACCCGACTGCTCAGTTAATGTAGGTTTTACATAATTTAAGGTTTGGGCTCTTTCTGCAAAAGTATTTAATACATCAAGTTCTGAAATAGCATCAGATAGCTCTTGTAGAGCAACTAATTCAGGTAATACTAAATCGAATAATTCATCGTATAGTCTTTTTTCTAACGCTAAAAACTTACTTTGTGCACCTAATACTTTTTCTTCGTGCTGTTTTAATTCGTTAGTAATAAAGCGTTCGTTATTTTTTAAGGTTTGGCGTCTAATATAATCATCAGGAACATCGCCCGATGCACTTCGGCTTATTTCAATGTAAAAACCATGAACCTTGTTATAACCCACTTTTAACGATTGAATACCCGTGCGTTCTTTTTCGCGTTGCTCTAGTTGCGCTAAAAACTCTGTTGCGCCGTCACTTAAATCTCTTAGTACATCTAATTCTTGGTTGTAACCGGGGGCGATAACGCCGCCATCACGAATTAATACAGGAGGGTTTTCAACAACAGCATTTTCTAATAACGTTTGAATGCTAGGTAATGGCATGCTTTTTAGTGCTAAATCGTGCATGTAGCCAGATGTTTTAATACTTAAAATATCTTGAAGTTCAGGCAAGCGTTGTAATGAATCACGTAAACGAGCAAAATCTCTAGGGCGAGCCGAACGTAAAGCAATACGCGACACTATGCGTTCAATATCACCAAACGACTTTAATGTAGCAAATAAATCAACATACAAATCATGCGTTAAAATATCTTCAATCACTTGGTGTCGATTATTTAATACCGACAAGTTTCTTAACGGAAAATGAATCCAACGTTTCAATAATCGTGAACCCATAGGGGTTGCGCTGTTATCTAAAATGTCGGCTAACGTACAGTCGGTGCCGCCTTTTAAGTTAAAAGTTAACTCTAAGTTTCTTCTGGTTGCGGCATCTAAAATAACGCCAGTAGCGGCTGATTCAAAAATAACCGATCTTATATGAGGAAGTTCAGAACGCTGACATTCTTTAACATATTGAAATAAACATCCTGCTGCAGCTAAACCAAACGTTTTATCTTCAACACCAAAGCCCGTAAGTTCTTTGGTATTAAACTGTTTATTTAATAGTGACTTAGCTGTTGCGAGATCAAACTCCCACTCTGAACGCCTACGTAAGCCTTTATGATTAGAAATTAATGAAAAGTCAGAAAAGTTTTCAGGATAAAGCAGTTCAGCAGGGTTAAGCCTTTGTAATTCAGCTTGTAATTGTTCTTTAGTGTTGGGCTCGGTAATAACAAAACGGCCGCTGGTAATGTCTAAATAAGCTAAACCAAAATAGTGCTTATTTTTTTGTATGGTTTCGCTAATAGCAACAATTAAGTTGTCTTGTTTATCGGTTAATAAAGCTTCATCACTAACGGTCCCTGGTGTTACTACACGTACAACTTTACGTTCAACGGGCCCTTTGCTTGTAGCGGGGTCACCAATTTGCTCGCAAAGTGCAACCGACTCGCCTAATTGTACGAGTTTAGCTAAATAGTTTTCTACCGCATGATAAGGAACCCCTGCCATAGGTATAGCATTACCACCTGTTTTACCGCGTGCGGTTAAAGATATATCTAAAAGATCAGAGGCTTTTTTAGCATCATCAAAAAATAATTCGTAAAAATCCCCCATACGATAAAAAATGAGAATATTCGGGAATTCTGCTTTTATCGTAAGATATTGGCGCATCATAGGTGTGTGTTGTGATAAATCTGTCATATTTTTATTGTGGAGTTCTTAAATTTAATTGCTGGTTTATTATTATCTAGTTTGAGTGTTTATATACTTTATAAAGCTAACATTTGTCGGTTTACTTTAAATACTCAAATAAGGTGAAAGCTTAGATTACACTAGTAATAACTTGTTGTTGCTTATAATACTTTGGATAGAATCATAGGGCTAGTGATGAATTTTAAAACTCAAGGTTTGGGAGGTAAGTTTGTTTTGTTAATTGCACCATATATTATATGTAAGTAACGCGATAAATTATTAGGCTTTATTTTTTATCATGAGGAGGGGAGTAACCTAGCAACTATGATTGATCTTTAATTTTACTAGGTGTTTTTGATTTTTCAGGAAAGGAAATTAAAGAGAGAGGTAAGCTAATATAAGATTATTATCATTAGTTTTATCGAGAAGCGTTTTATACTTCTTTTATATAATTGTCTAAAAACTTCACACACTCTCTTAGTTTAGCTGAATGTGAAAGTCTGGTTGGGTATACCGCCCATATATTGGCCTTTTGAGTGTAATTAGGTAGTATTTGCACCATTTTACCATCAGCCAATAAATGTTTTACATCCCATAAAGAACGCATAACAATACCGCGACCTTCTAATGCCCATTGCAGAACTATTTCGCCATGATTACTGGATAAGTGGCCGCTAATAGGCAATGAAATGTTTTTTCCATCACCATTGAAATGCCATATACCAAAAGGAGAGTTGCGTTCTTTAAGGACAAGACAGTCGTGGTTGCTTAAATCGTCAATTTTTTTCGGAGTTCCACATCTTGATAAATATTCTGGAGATGCACACAGTATACGATTGTTTTCTTTAAGCATTTTACATATATGCTGCTGAGGGAGATCTTCACCAACTCTAATTTCTAGATCGAAACCTTCTTGAATAATATCAACCGCTCGGTCAAATACTTCTAGTCGTACTTCTAGTTCAGGAAATTGCTCTGAAAGTTTAGCAATAGCAGGGGCTACAAATTTTCGGCCAAAACCAAAAGTGGTACAAATATGAAGAAGTCCACGAGGGATATGTTGCGCTTCAGTAAGATCATCAACCATGTCATCTATATCGGCGAGTATTCTAATTGCCCAACGTTGTGTGCGTTCACCGTCATCGGTAAGTACAATTTTTCGTGTGCTTCTATGAAAAAGTCGTGTGTTAAGGTTTGTTTCTAAAATACCAATTCGCTTACTAATATAAGCTGGAGATTGGCCAAGTTCTTCGGCAGCCGCCGCAAAACTTAACTTACGTATTACTGCAAGAAATACGTTTAAATCTTTAGGGTGAGGTAATCCCCTACAAATCGTGTTCTCATCTTTCATATTTAGACAGTTTATTTAGGTTTTCGTAAAGCATACCATAGCTATTTGTAAAATATAGCCTATAGATATTAGTAATAAAAACATGAATTATATAATTATAATAATGAAGTATTTAGTTGTTTTGGAGCATATCGATGGAAAATGAACCTGTAGAAAAAAATAAAATAGAGCCTAGAGCAATCAGTCGTTTTCGCTTAATCGCATTATTTTTAGGGCCTAGTATCGCTTTACTTTTTATGTTTTTACCTGCACCACTTGGTATGACAAAAGAAGCTTGGATTTTAGTCGCCTTAATTGGTTGGATGGTTACGTGGTGGCTGTCTGAAGCTATACCTATTCCGGCAACAGCACTACTGCCTATTCCGTTTATGCCTATATTAGGGATAGGTGATATGAAGGTTGTGGCGAGTCAATACGCTAACCCGATTATATTCTTATTTCTTGGTGGCTTTATAATGGCGGCAGCTATGCAAAAATGGGGGTTGCATAAGAGAATCGCATTAAGGATCGTTTCTGTTGTGGGCACAAATCCGTCAAGAGTTATTGGTGGGTTTATGCTAGCTACAGCATTTTTATCTATGTGGATATCTAATACCTCAGCCACAATTATGATGTACGCAGTGGCACTGTCAGTGATCGACTTTGTTGCTCGTAAAACTAACGACGAAAAAATATTACGACGTTTTGGCGTTGCTCTCATGTTAGGTATAGCATACAGCGGTACTATTGGCGGTGTAGGTACATTAATAGGAACACCTCCCAATGCGTTATTGGCGAGCTTTTTATCTACAAGCTATGGCATTCAAATAGATTTTTTTACGTGGATGAAGTTCGGTGTTCCTATTGTTTTATTAATGCTGCCGCTTGCTTGGTTATTACTGACTAAGTTTATTTTTCCTGCTGATAAAATTCAAATTGGTAATATTCAAAGTTTAATTGAAAACGAACTTAAAGAATTAGGGCCAATGAGCTATACCGAAAAAGTGGTTGCTGGCGTTTTTATAAGTGCAGCGCTGGGATGGATTTTTCGTAAACCTTTAGTTGATTTAACGGGGTTGCCTATTAACGACACGAGTATTGCATTAGTTGCCGCACTTGTATTATTTGCTTGGCCAGTATCAAAAAAGAGCGGTAAATTTATTCTTGATTGGGAGGTCGCTAAAGAACTTCCATGGGGAATACTATTATTGTTTGGGGGAGGGTTGGCCTTATCCTTTGGATTTAATAATACCGGTTTAGCTCCTTGGATTGGTCAATTAGTTTCAGGCTTTAATGTAAGTACTTGGTTATTAGTTTTAACGGTTGTTGTTTCTATTGTTTATTTAACTGAAATAACCTCTAACACGGCTTCTACTGCTACGTTTCTTCCCATCTTAGGTGCGGTGGCTGTTGGATTAGATCTAGATCCTCGTACACTGGCTGTGCCCGCTGCGGTTGCTGCTTCTATGGCCTTTATGATGCCGGTAGCTACGCCTCCTAATGCCATTGTGTTTACCTATGAAAAAATGCGTCTATTCGACATGATCAAAGCCGGTTTTTTTCTTAATATTATTGCAATTATTGTTACCTGTTCAGTGATGTATCTTCTGGCTGGTGTTGTTTTCGGCATTTGACCATTGTATTGACTTATTTTTATTTTTTATTGAACACAAAATGTAATTTATAGCTCTACATTTAAGCTATTTATCCCTAATTCGTAAACTTGTAGTGTAGTTCATGGTCTCTAAATTTTTTGTATAGCGATGTTTATCTACTGAAAAAAACAGAAAGATTTTTGCGTGATAAACATCATTACGAGTACAAAAATTAAATTAAAAAATAATAAGAGGAAGTCAATATGTCTTGCAAGCCAGCTAACATCAGGAAATCACGTTTTAAACTTAATGCGTGTACTATTTTACTTTTATCGTTAGGTGCATCTGCACAATCTACTTACGCATATGCTCAAGAAGAGTCTGCTGAAAAACAAGAAGCAGCAGTTGAACGAATTGCGGTTACAGGGAGTAGAATTCAGCGTGCTGGATTTGAAACTGCCACACCAGTAAACGTGGTAGGAAAAGAGGCCATTGATGAGTCTGGTTTTTCTAATGTTTACGATATTCTTAAATCTGTACCTGCTATTGGTGTTGGTTTAGGTAGTGCTAATGGTAGCCCACAAGCACTTTCAAATCCTGAAGCCGGTGCTTCATTTATTAACCTACGCGGTTTAGGTACTGATAGAAGTTTAGTATTAATCGATGGTCGACGTCGAGTTTCAGGTAGTAGTGCTTCATCTGCCGTTGATTTGTCAATGATCCCTGCTGGACTTATCGAACGTGTTGAAGTTATTACTGGTGGTGCTTCTGCCGTATATGGTGCTGACGCGGTAAGTGGTGTTGTTAATATGATCATGAAAGATGATATTGATGGTATTGAAGTTTCGGTAAGTACAGGCATGTCTACTGAAGGAAGTGGTGGAGAGCGATTTTCTCTTGATTTAGCCGGTGGTTCTGAATTTGCTAATGGCCGAGGTAATATGGTTTTTGGTCTTAGCTTTGGTAAAGAGCAAGAGTTAAGATCTTCTCAACGTGACTTTACCACTCAATTAAACTTAAGACCAAACCCTGATAATACAGGTCCTAACGATGGTATCCCTGATAATATTCATGTAGATAACCTTGCTCTTTTTGGTTTTTCACCTAAAGGCGCCTTTAATATTGGCGGTAGCTGGTATACCGATGACAATGGTGTTCGATTACTTGATCGTGGTGAGCAATTTGATGGTATCAGAGGTACGGGCGAAGGCTTTAGAGGTGTTGATTTTTCACGCTTAAGACAAGAACAAGAAACGCTAGCGACTCGCTTTAGCCTTGATTATGAAATATCTGATGATATTAATTTCTTCCTTGATGCTGATTACGGCCAAACAACAACCGTAGGTTCTGGGCAGCCAGACAATACAACACAAGGCGGCGCTTTTGTAATAAATAAACTGCAACGTGATAATCCTTTATTACCTGATGATTTAACGGCTCTTATGGATGCCAATGGCTTAACTACATTAAGCTATAATCGTGCATATGAAAACTGGGGGGTGAGAACACCCACATTTGATCGTACTAGTTACTCTATTGTTGCAGGTTTTAATGGCTTCTTTAAAAATGATTGGAGCTGGGATGTTTATTATCAAGATTCTCGTTATGAAAATAATTCTAAATGGGCTAACTATACGTTAACAGAGCATGTTGCTAACGCAATAGATGTAATTGAAGATCCTATTACAGGTGAAGCCGTTTGTCGTAGTGGAGATGCGGACTGTGTGCCTATTTATGCTCTTTCACAAGATCCACTTTCTGCAGAGCAGTCTGCCTATATACATCATACAGCATTACGCTTTCATAGAAACGAGCAACAAGTATTCTCAGCAAGCTTGACGGGGGATGTGTTTGAGCTTCCTTCGGGTGATGTACAGTTTGCTGCTGGTGTAGAGCATAGAGAAGAGTCTATTGCTGCATTAGACGATGGTTTAGCAAGACAAGGAGATTTGCACTTATTTAGAGGGCAAGAGCCTCAAGGTGCTGAATTAACAGTTGACGAAGCTTATTTAGAAGTTGTGATCCCTGTTCTTTCGGATATGCCAGCTTTTGAACAATTTGATATTGAAGCTGCTGTTCGTTATTCAGATTACGATACTATCGGTGGAACTACCGCAACTAAATTAGGTTTTAACTGGGCTATATCTGATGATGTTCGTATTAGAGCGTCAAAGGCAACTAGTGTACGTGCGCCAAATCTATCAGAATTATTTAGTCCTGGTGTGACTACAGGGGCATTTTTAATTGACCCTTGTGACATATCACAAATTAGCTTAGGTACTTCTACTCGACCTGCTAACTGTGCAGCTATAGGTATTCCTGCTGGTTGGGCTGATCCTAATGCGGCACCAGCGAAAGAAGTTGTTACAGGTGGTAATTCTAGCTTAAGCGAAGAAAAATCAGACTCTTTAACTATTGGTGCTGTTATTACACCTAGCGTTATTGAAGGGCTATCGTTTTCAATTGATTACTGGGATATTGAAATCACAGATGCGATAGGATCTTTTGGTGTAAATGACATTATTAAAAAATGTGTTGATTCACCAACAACGAATAATGATTTCTGTCCACTAGTTGCTCGTGACAGCCAACTATCCATTGCTCGTATTGATGTGACTAAAATTAACGTAGGTAGTCTTAACGCTAGAGGTGTTGACTTTGAAGGTTATTATAGTACTGATGTGAGTGACGGTAACCTTGCTGTTTCTTTAAATGGTTCATATTTATTGGAGCATGAACAATTAGTTGATGCAAACGACCCTACCAGTTTATTTATTACTAAAAATAATCCTGATAACCCTAAATTCCGTTCAAATTTAAACTTTACCTATAAAGAAGGTC
The DNA here is from genome assembly GCF_002000085.1 of Pseudocolwellia agarivorans. Taxonomy (GTDB): domain Bacteria; phylum Pseudomonadota; class Gammaproteobacteria; order Enterobacterales; family Alteromonadaceae; genus Pseudocolwellia; species Pseudocolwellia agarivorans. The sequence continues at coordinate 524,372 of NZ_MUZU01000001.1, read as the reverse complement.
CATTATCGGTTGGTTTTAATACGCGTTATATTGGATCGGCAATACTTGATCCTAATGCATTAACGGCTGAATCTATTGATACTAATGATGTTCCTAGTCGAATGTATAACGATTTAGTTATCGGTTACGAATTTGAGAGCGAACTTAGATTAACAGCAACCATTACTAACATTGGTGATGTAGAGCCGCCTCGTCGAGAGCTTATTTTTGAAGGTGCTCGTGGTAATTACGATAATGTTGGACGTTTTGTTTCGCTAAGAGCGTCTTATAACTTCTAGTTATGTATTCAAAACTAGTGGGATAACCTCCCAATTTAGCAAGGGATTATTATTAAAATAATTCCTTGCTAATTCAAATAGTAAAATGGAAAAAAGTATTTATGTTTACTTCCTATAAAACAAAAAAAATCCTTGTAAATGGAATACATATTAATTGTCGCATTGGCGGTAATGGTCCTGCATTATTGCTATTGCATGGTCATCCTCAAACGCATGTTATTTGGCATAAAGTAGCCGATACGTTAGCTCAGCACTTTACTGTTGTTGCCGCAGATTTAAGAGGTTATGGCGATAGCGACAAACCTGAAGCTAGTGATACATCTATTGCTTATTCAAAGCGTGAAATGGCTAAAGATCAGGTTGAATTAATGAAAGCATTGGGTTTTTCTCAGTTTTCAGTACTTGCTCATGATCGTGGCGCACGTGTCGCGCATAGAATGGCTATGGACTCGCCTGAATGCATTAACAGCATGATACTACTTGATATTGCCCCCACACTCGCTATGTACGAGCAAACTAATCAAGATTTTGCTCGAGCTTATTGGCATTGGTTCTTTTTAATTCGTCCTGCGCCTTTTCCTGAATCACTAATTGTAGCGGATCCTGAAAATTATTTACGTAATGTTATGGGCGCTAGAAGTGCTGGTATGGCTCCATTTACAGATGAAGCTTTTGCTGAATATTTACGTTGTTTGAAACTTCCTGGTGCTGCAACGGGTTTTTGTGAAGATTATCGAGCTAGCGCGGGTATAGATTTAGTACATGACCAAAATGATATTGATGCAGGTAAAAAAGTATTGTGTCCTCTATTAGTTTTATGGGGGCAAGACGGTGTTGTTGGACGTTGCTTTGAACCGCTTAACGAATGGAAAAAAGTGGCTGAAAATGTACAAGGTGGTGCACTAGCATCGGGTCATTATATTCCTGAAGAAGCGCCAGAGTTACTTTTAAAACATACTCTTGAATTTATAAAAACAAGTCAATTCAACTAACTGAATTGATTATATTGTTCAGTTAAATTTTTAACCAATTATTAAAGCTTGAAAGCTCGTTTTTATTGAATTTATAAAGTGGTAAACCTAGTTAATTTCCCTTAGCTGCAATTAAATTTATGTTTAATTTGCAGCACTTTTTTTAATTTAATTCTAGCTTTTGAAGCGGAGAAGTTTATGCATAAGCCAAGAACTCTTTATGAAAAACTGATTAACTCGCATACCGTATGTGAGTTAGATAATAAGGGTCATGTTCTTTTATATATAGACCGTCAAGTATTAAACGAATATACCAGCCCACAAGCTTTTAGTGGTTTGCGTGATGCTAACCGAAAATTGTGGCGACCTAATACATCGCTTGCTGTTGTAGATCACGTTAACTCAACGGAGCCGCAACGAGTATCCGTAGGTCCCGAAGAAGGTGGTGCTTTACAAGTTAACTATTTTGCTAAAAATTGTGAAGATTTTGGTATCGAATTATTTGATATTCTTGATAGTCGACAAGGTATTGAACACGTGGTTGCGCCCGAACAAGGCTTCATTTTACCGGGTATGTCTGTTGCAGCAGGTGACAGCCATACCACCACTTACGGCGCATTAGGCGCATTTGGTTTTGGTATTGGTACCTCTGAAATAGAGCACTTATTAGCAACACAAACACTTATCTATAAAAAATTAAAAACCATGCGAGTTACTGTTAATGGCGCCTTAGGTTTAAGTATTACCTCAAAAGATGTTGTGATGGAGTTAATTCGCAAGATTGGTGCGGCAGGTGCTACCGGCTATGCCATTGAATTTTGTGGTTCAACAATTGAAGCTATGAGTGTTGAAGCACGCATGACTATTTGTAATATGGCTGTTGAAGCGGGTGCTCGAGGCGCATATATGGCACCAGATGACGTTGTTTATAACTACTTAAAAGATAAACCTAGAGCGCCAAAAGGCGAGCTTTGGGAACAAGCCTTAAATAAATGGCAAGCGCTTTATACAGATAAAGATGCGGTGTTTGATAAAGAAGTCACTATTGATGCAGCAAGTATTGAGCCTATGATCACGTGGGGCACAAGCCCAGATCAAGCATCTGTTATTAGTGGTGTAGTGCCAAATCCTAGAGACGATATTGATCTTGCTAAGCGTAAAAGTACGACGCGTGCACTTCAGTACATGGGGTTACAAGCAGGCATTCCAATAAAAGGTATATCCATTACACATGCTTTTATTGGATCGTGTACTAATGCCCGTATCGAAGATTTACGTCAAGTGGCTGAAGTGGTTAAGGGGAAAAAAATAGCGCAAGGTGTTAGAGGTATGATCGTTCCAGGGTCTTCTGAAGTACGTGCTCAAGCGCAGGTAGAAGGTTTAGCCGATATTTTTATTGATGCTGGTTTTGAATGGCGACAATCAGGGTGTTCAATGTGTTTAGCTATGAACGATGATGTACTTAGCCCCGGTGATCGTTGTGCGTCAAGTACCAATCGTAATTTTGAAGGCCGTCAAGGAGCAGGTGTTCGTACTCATTTAATGAGCCCTGCAATGGTAGCCGCAGCAGCTATTAAAGGTCATTTGTGTGATGTACGTGATTTGGGGATAAATTAATGGATGCTTTTAACATTGAAGCAGGAAAAATAGCTCCCTTTATGGCAGCTAATATAGATACTGACGTGATCATGCCGAAGCAATTTTTAAAAGGTATTGATCGTAAAGGTCTTGATAAAGGTTTGTTTTTTGATCAACGTTTTCTTCTGTCAGGCGAACCTAATCCAGAATTTGTACTAAATAAGCCTCAATGGCAAGGTGCAAAGTTTTTGGCTGTTGGTCCTAACTTTGGTTGTGGTTCAAGTCGAGAACATGCGGTTTGGGGTCTTAAACAATTAGGTATTCGTGCCTTAATTGGTACGACGTTTGCGGGTATTTTTTATGATAACTGTCAACGTAATGGCTTGTTAGTTATAGAGTTAGATGAAAAATCAATGTCTGAACTGGGTGACAAAGTTGCTTCAGGTGAGATAAACGACATTGAGATTGATTTACCTAATCAAAACATTAAATTACCCCAAAATGCCAAGATAAACTTTGAATTAGACCCCATGCGAAAAGAAGCATTAATGCAAGGTTTAGACGCTATCGGCAGTACTTTACAACGTGCAGAAGCAATTAAGTCGTTTGAGAAAAAGCACTTACTTGATAATCCTTGGTTGGCCTAGTATTGATGTGATCTTTATTGTAACTGTGGGTAGTTATTGTTGAGTTAATTTATTTGAGGTAGGCATATGACACAAAAATCATCATTTGAGCTAAGAAGAAGGTTTCTTCAGTTTATGGCCGCGAGCCCTGCTTTATACGGTTTTAATGTTTTAGGACAAAGTATATCTTCGCCTTATGCACCTCAACATGTTCAACATGCTAAAGATGCTGTTAATGTTTTTGATTTTCATGAAGTTGCTAAATCTAAACTATCGCCTGGACATTATACTTATATGGCGCGAGGTTCTGATCACGGCTTAACTCAGCTTGCTAATAGTGAAGATTTTAAAAAAATTAAGCTACGTATGCGTCGCCTTGTTGATGTTAGAAATATAGACACATCTATTGAATTGTTTGGTAAACGCTACGCCTCACCAATCTTGTTATCGCCTTGTGGAAGGCAGAGTATTTATCATCCCGAGGCAGAGTTAGCTGTTGCGCGTGCAGCTAAAAATAAAGGCGCTGAATTTATACTATCTACAGTGGGATCAAGTGCAATTGAAGATGTCAATCAAGCAGCAGGCAAACCTATTTGGTTTCAACTTTATCCTGATACTGATTGGCAAGTTACTCAACGGTTAGTAAAGAGGGTTGAAAATTCAGGTTGCCCAGTATTAGTGTTAACGGTAGATATGCCTGCAACTAATCGAGAGGCACTTGACCGTTTTCATCGTTCAACTAATTCTGAATGTCAAAGCTGTCACTCACCTAAAGCGGGGGTTTTAGGTAAAAAACCAATGCTTGAAGGGTTGTCCCAAAAATCACGGGGTAAGGGTGGTGCCTTTATGAACTGGGTATTTGTTGAACGCTTAAAAGCTACAACGTCAATGAAAATAGTGCTAAAGGGTATAGTTACCCATGAAGATGCAAAGCTAGCACTTGAATATGGTGTTGATGGCGTTATTGTTTCTAACCATGGAGGGCGTGCAGAAGATAGCGGTAGGAGTACTATTGATTGCTTACCCGAAGTTGTTGCTGCTATTGACGGAAAAATTCCGGTACTTTTTGATGGGGGAATTCGACGAGGGACTGATGTTTTTAAAGCTTTAGCATTAGGTGCTGATGCCGTGGGAATAGGGCAACCTTATTTGTGGGGATTATGTTCTTTTGGTCAATCAGGTGTAGAAACCGTATTAGATTTATTAAATCGTGAGCTTGAAATCGTGATGAAACAGGCAAGAACCACAAATATTGCTCAAATAACCCCAAGCTATATCGCTTAAAGAGCACTCTGTTAATTATTTAGGGTGCTATTAGTATTAAATTAGATCGTTAATTCGTCTTTATCTTTATGGAAAAACAATTACATGAAATATTTTTTTAATTTTAACAAAACTATAGTTTGTACACTTATATCTGGTTTGATGTTTTGTTCAAATGTAATGGCTGCTAACGAAAGTAGTGCTGAAATAAAACCTAAATCATTTGTTAGTGAACACCGTATTGAAGCGGGGGGTAAAACCATTCGCTATATTGCAACTGCAGGTGAAACCTTATTACGAGACAGTTCAGGAAAACCCACTGCGGCTATTTGGGCTACTTCTTTTGTAAAAAAGGATGCTAAAAAAGAAAATCGTCCTGTTATGTTTGTTTATAACGGTGGCCCAGGCTCTGCAGCAGCTATTCTGCAAATTGGCCTTTTAGGGCCTAAGATAGTTAATCGACCAGACTCACCAAAGGGAGATGACGGTGCTGCTCCTTATTCTATAATAGATAATCCTCACAGTATTCTTGATTTAACGGATATTGTTTTTGTTGATCCTGTAGGTACTGGTTTTAGCCGAGTATTAGGTGATGCAAGTAATAAAGATTTTTGGGGCACCGCTTCTGATGCTCGCTCTATGGGCGATTTTATTAATAATTGGATCACAATTAATCAGCGTTGGAATTCACCTAAACATATCTTGGGTTTAAGTTACGGAACGATAAGAGCGGTAAGTACAGCTGATTATTTAAGTGCGGCTTACGGAATGGATTTGAATGGTCTTATTTTAATGGGAACGGCAATTGATTTAGGTGGTTTAGCTTCTGTTGATAACAATATTTTAGCCTATATTGGATATATGCCAACGATGGCAACTATTGCTCATTATCATGGCAAAGCTGGCGTAGGTAAAACATTAGAAGCTTTTGCAAAAGAAGCGCGAGAATTTACCATTAAAGAATATGTGCCAGCATTACTCCTTGGAGAAATGATGCCAGCTGAAGAAAGAGATAAAGTTGCAGAACGCTTCGCGTATTTTACCGGCCTAAGTAAAAAGTACATATTACAATCAAATTTAAGAGTGTTAGTACCTAGGTTTAGAAAAGAGTTATTACGAGATGAAGGTTTAACTATCGGTTATAGCGATGGGCGTTACACAGGACAAGAGTTTGATAATGCTGCTGATGAACCTGTGATGGGAGATCCGTCTAATTATAGAGAGCTAAGCATGTATAACGCTGGATATAATCATTACTTAGCAGAAATTGGGGTAAAAATGGACACCCCATATAAGCTTGTAAATTATAATGTTGGTAAGAATTGGGATTGGCAACCTGACATGAAAGCTTTTACTGACCCGCAACGTTACAGAGTTGCAAGGCGTTCATTAGTGAGTGAAGTTGCGAGTAAATTAGGTTCACTCATGCGTAAAAATGAAGACTTAGATGTGATGGTGGCTTCAGGTTTATACGACATAATCACTCCATTTTTTAATACTGAACGTAGTTTTGCTAATAATGGTATTGTGCTTGATCGCGTTAATATTAACTACTATGAATCAGGCCATAAAATATGGATAGATACTAAATCTCGTGAAAAGCTATCGAATGATATTCGTCAGTTCTTTTTATCGCAAAAATAAATATGAGCGTTGTAACACACGTTTCATTTTACTGAGACTGAAATAATAAGTTTAAAATAGGAAATAGTATGAGAACTTTAGTGAAATTAGTAGGTTGTGCATTAGCGTTAACGCCTCTTATAGGGAACAGTGCTGATTTTGTTGTTGTACACGCAGGTAAGTTAATGTCGATACCTGGCGAGAGCGTTAAAAGTAAACAAAGTATTGTGATCCGTGACGGAAAAATCACAGATGTTAAGTCGGGCTATATATCAGCTAGCTCATTGAATATCACTAAAGATGACACCATCAAAATCCATGACTTAAAAAATAAGTTTGTATTGCCAGGCCTTATCGATGGTCATGTTCACATTACTGATGAACTGGATAATAAACATAAAATTCGTAGAGTCGAATTCTCTGACCCGGATACGGCTTTATTTGGTGCTAACAACGCAAAACATACACTAGATGCAGGGTTTACCACCGTGAGAGATTTAGGTGGTCGTGGTGGTGATTCAGTATTTGCATTACGTGATGCTATTGCAAAAAACTATATTCCTGGTCCGAGAATTTATGCCGCAGGGTTTGTTATTTCTCCTACAGGTGGTCATGGACAACGTCATGGATATAGACAAGAAGTATTTGAAGTTGTTAACCACAGTGGCGTATGTGACGGCGTTGCTGATTGTCGCCGTGTTGTACGTGACCAAGTAAGGCGTGGAGCAGATCAAATAAAGTTTGTGGCTACTGGTGGAGTAACATCAGAAACAGCAGCCGGTACGGGGCAGCAGTTTTTTGATGATGAAATAAAAGCTATTGTTGATACCGCTCATGCATTGGGGCGAAAGGTTGCAGCTCATGCGCATAATGCAGATGGTTTGAATGCGGCATTACGTGCAGGTGTTGACTCAATTGAGCATGGTACTTTTTCTGATAAAGAATCCTTACGTTTATTTAAGAAAACAGGCGCTTACTTAGTACCAACATTATTAGCAGGAGCAACCGTTACAGAAATAGCAATGAGTGAAAATTCATACTACCCATCAGCGGTTAAAGCGAAAGCAATTAAAGTGGGCCCTAAGCTAATAGAAACCTTAAGAGTAGCACATGATAATGGTATTAAAATTGCCTTTGGTACTGATAGTGGTGTATCTAAACATGGACTTAACGCAAGAGAATTTGAATTATTAGTGCAAGCGGGATTAACGCCTACAGAAGCCATTCAAACGGCCACTGTTTATGGTGCAGACAATCTTGGAAAATCAGACGTTTTAGGTTCTATTGAAGCAGGTAAATATGCTGATATTGTTGCGGTAGATGGTGATCCGACTAAAGACATTAAAGAGTTAATGGATATTGACTTTGTGATGAAAGAAGGTGCTGTTTATAAACAATAATAAGCAGCGTATTGCTTTTATTCATTGTGAATAAAAGCAATACCAACTTCGTTAGTATCAGTTTGTTCCTCGCTATCTATCAATCTACCTATAAATTAATCCTCTTATAAAAAAGGAAACGAGTGTGCTAATACAATTCAATGTTATTTTTTATAAAGCCCACCTAGCGAGAAGAAAGTACCTCCAGTTATTCTTTACTTATTTTTTAGCAATAATAGGTGTAATGGGATTATCTGGTTGTGTATCAACAGATAGGGCGCAATCTATTTTAGCTGACGAATCACGTTTATCATCTACACCGCTTATTCCACGTAGTGATCTTTTTGGTTATCAAAAATACTCAGCACTTAAACTTAGCCCTGATGGAAAACAAGTTGTTTATAAAAAATTGTTTAATGGTGTTTTAAATCTTTGGGTTGGTCCTGCAAATAATCCAGAATATGCAAAACCTGTTACTTCATTTATGCGTGCTCCTAAACGTTTTAGTTGGAGTGTAGATGGAAAGTTTTTACTGATTTTAGAAGATATAATTGGTAAAGAAATGGAACAACTATGGTCTGTAAATCTTGAATCAGGAGTTTTGAAAAACTTAACAAATGATACAACTGTTCGTACTGAAATTATAAAAATATCAAAAAAATATCCTACTAAAGTTTTAGTGAGTATTAATGAAAGAGATGGGCGTTTTCATGATGTATTTTTAATTGATATAGCAACGGGCGAACGTAAAGAAGTGTTCCGTAATGATGGTCACTTTATTGGCTTTTATGCAGATTCTGACTTAAAAGTACGCTTGGGTGTACATGGAAATGAAGATGGATCTTCAACATATATTCGTTTAGGTGAGAAAAAAAGAACGGAACTGATGACAGTGCCATTGGCTGCGCTTCGTAGTACAAAGATATTGTCGTTAAGTGATAATGGAATATTAACATTACTTGATAGCATTAATTCTGAATACTCAAACTTGGTTACCATTGATATGGCTACGGGCAAAAGAACGTTGGTTGCTGAAGCTATAGAAGCCGACATCGACGCTGTTTTTTATGATAAAAAATCTAAAGCTCTATGGGCGACACGTGAAGATCCTATTGTACCTAAATGGACGATTAGATCACCAGAGGCTGCTAATGAGTTTGCCGCACTTGAAAAGACCTTCGGCACTTCATTTTCTATTGTAGGGCAACCTAACAATAAAAAATTACTGATTCTACAATCACTTAATGGTAAACCTGAAAGGTATCATTGGTGGGATAGGGATACTAAAACGGCTACGCTTATTTTTTCAACGCGGCCCAATCTAGAAAAGCATACCTTAGCCCAGCGTAAGCCTGTTATGATACCAACTCGCGATGGTTTGTCGCTTCCTTCTTATTTAACTTTGCCGCCAGGTACGCCATTAAATGCAGAGGGCTTTCCTGTAAAAGCAATTCCACTTGTTGTTATTATTCATGGAGGGCTTTGGCTGCGTTCTAATCTTAGGTTTAATGACGTTAACTATTGGTTAGCCGACCGTGGCTATGCCGCATTGTCTATTAACTATCGTGGTTCTGTAGGTTTTGGTAAGTCGTTTACATCCGCTGCTGATAAACAGTGGGCTGGAGATATGCATAATGATGTGATTGATAGTGTGGATTGGGCTATTGAAAAAGGCATAACCGTACGTGATAAAGTTGCCTCTTACGGTCGTTCGTATGGTGGTTATGCTTCTTTAACTTCATTAACGTTTACACCTGATCGCTTTCAATGCTCTGTTGCAATGGTAGGTCCTTCAAACTTACAAAGACTTATAGCGGATATGCCCGATTGGTGGCGATATCAGTACCCTCAATGGGTTAATCGTGTAGGTGATCCTAACGACCCAGAAAGTGCTATTGATTTAATGGATCGTTCACCCATCACACGAGTTGCTGATATTGAAGGGCGTTTACTCTTAATGGCTACTGGAGATGATCCTCGTGTACTTATGCGTCAATCTGAATCATTAGTTGGCGCTATGGACGCTTTAGGTAAGCCAGTAACTTACTTACTTTATGAAAAAGAAGGTCATAATGCTTATCCTGCTGAAGTGGTTATTTCTTTACGTGCGGTTACGGAGCATTTCTTAGCTGATTGCCTAGGAAATGCCGCAGAACCTTTTGGTTCAGATTTAGAGCGTTCAGATATGGAAGTTAAAGCAGGGGGGCATTTAATTAAAGGTTTACCAGAAGCGTTGAAAGCAACGGGAGAGAAACGGTTTTCTAAACCTCATATATCTAATGATATTTATAACTAACCGTTAGTTTAATCAGGTGTGTCAGTGACGCACCTGAAATCATTTAACTAGAACTCTGATTAATGGATTTTATAGTGATTTAACATTAACGTGGCTAGACATATGTTCCAAAGGCAATTCTGTTTTATAACAAATTTGTTTTAATGAAAAACTACTTTTTATATGGCTAATACCTTCCATTTCTGTGAGTTGCTCTAACAGTTCTTGATAGCTAGTTAAATCAGGCACGGCAACTCGAACTAAGTAATCAAAATCACCTGTCATTAAATAGCACTCCATTACTTGTGGCCATTGGCTTATTTTGTTTTCAAATTTTTCTAAATTATTCTTTTTTTGGCGGCTTAAGGTAATTTGAATAAAGACATTAACAGGCAACCCCACTTTTTTAGGATCGAGTAAGGTGACTTTGCCTCTAAAAAAACCCGCCTCTTGAAGTAGCTTAACTCGTCTTGAACAAGGTGAGGCTGATAATGAAACTTTATCAGCTAATTCAAGATTAGAAATGCCTGCGTCTTGTTGTAACTCTTTTAATATTTCTATGTCGGTTTTATCTAAAATTAAATTGCTCACGTTGAATTCCTTATTTCTACTATGTTTTGTTTTTGTGGTGATACTCTCTAATTTTATATTTATTTTTGGTTTTTTACACCACTATTTTGCATTTTTAGACGTTTTTTGGTAGGACTAGCTACGGTTTTACATGATATATTTTTCTTATAATTTTAAAACATTCACGCGTTTTAAACATAATAGATAAAGCATTCTGCTTTGGAGAAAACATTAACATGAATGATGAAAAACCGTTGAGCTTGCACGTACCAGAGCCGTCTTCTAGACCGGGCGATAAACCCGACTTTAGTCATATTAGCGTACCTGAGGCAGGCGTTGTTCGTAAGCCTGAAATAGATTGTACGCCTGCGAGTATTCGTGATCTTGCCTATGACATGGTTAGAGTTATGGATGATAACGGCAGGGCTGTTGGTGATTGGATCCCTGATGTTGATGATGCCTTTTTGCTAAAAGGTTTAACCGTAATGTTAAGAACACGGATATTTGATGAGCGTATGTTCATGTCGCAACGCCAAGGAAAAACCTCTATTTATGTACAGTGTCGAGGTGAAGAAGCCATCGCTTGTGCACAACGTATGGCGTTATCGCAAGGCGATATGTGTTTTCCAAGCTACAGACAACAAGGGCTATTGATTGCTCAAGACTTTCCAATGGTAGATATGATTAATCAAATCTATTCCAATTCAAAAGATAAACTAGGCGGGCGTTCATTACCTTTTTTCTATTCAGAGCGCGATTATGGTTTTTTCTCTATTTCTGGCAACTTAGGCACTCAATTTATGCAAGCCGTCGGTTGGGCAATGGCGTCTGCTATTAAAGGCGATACAAAAGTTGCTTCGGGTTGGATAGGTGATGGTTCAACGGCGGAAAGTGATTTTCACTCAGCACTTGTTTTTGCGTCAACTTATAAGCCGCCAGTGGTATTAAATGTCGTGAATAACCAATGGGCAATATCAACCTTTCAAGGTATTGCGAGTGGCGAGTCAGCTAATTTCGCCTGTCGTGGTCATGGTTTTAATATTCCTTCTATTCGTGTTGATGGCAACGACTTCTTAGCGGTTTATGCTGTGTCTAAATGGGCAATCGATCGTGCGCGTAAAAATTTAGGCCCAACATTAATTGAATGGGTAACTTATCGCGCCGCCGCTCATACCACGTCTGATGATCCAACAAAATATCGTCCAGCAGATGAAGCCGAACATTGGCCATTAGGCGACCCGATTGAGCGTTTGAAAACACATTTAATTGCTAAAGGTGTTTGGGATGAAACCAAACATGAAGCGCTAACTAAACAGATAAAAGCTGAAGTTAAAGCCGCAGCAAAAGAGGCTGAAAGTTACGGAACCTTAGGTAAAGGTGCGGTTCCTCCTGTGAGTGAAATGTTTAACCATGTTTATAAAGACATGCCTCCTCACCTTCGTAAACAACGTCAAGAATTGGGAGTATAAAAATGCCAGAAGGAAAAGTTATGCCTCAACATAAAACAACTGAGAAACAAGTGTCTCGTAAAAATATGATAGAAGCCATTCGTGATGCCCTTGATGTAAAAATGGCGCAAGACGATAACGTGGTTGTTTTTGGTGAAGATGTTGGTTATTTCGGTGGCGTATTTAGAGCAACAGAAGGTTTGCAGGCTAAATATGGTAAATCACGTTGTTTCGACGCACCAATTTCTGAGCTAGGCATTATAGGGGCTGCCGTAGGCATGGGCGCTTATGGTTTACGACCTGTTCCTGAAATTCAATTTGCTGATTATATTTTACCAGCATACGACCAAATTGCTTCTGAAGCAGCACGTTTACGTTATCGATCTTCGGGTGAGTTTATTGCGCCAATTACCATTAGAACACCTACTGGTGGTGGTATATACGGTGGGCAAACCCATTCGCAATCACCTGAAGCATTGTTTACTCATGTTGCAGGATTAAAAACGGTTATTCCTTCTAATCCTTACGACGCTAAAGGTTTGCTTATTGCGTCAATTGAAGACGATGATCCCGTTATATTTTTAGAGCCTAAACGATTATACAACGGCCCATTTGATGGTCATCACGACAGACCGGTAACCCCTTGGTCTGAGCATGAATTAGGTGAAGTTCCAGACGGTCATTACACCGTACCTTTAGGTAAAGCGGCTATTGCCCGTGAAGGTTCAGACGTTACTATTTTAGCTTACGGCACTATGGTGCATGTTGCTATATGTGCAGCTGAAGAAACAGGTATAGATGCGGAAGTTATTGATTTACGTACGCTACTACCACTTGATGAAGAAACCATTGAAAAGTCTGTTAAAAAAACTGGGCGCTGTATTGTTGTCCACGAAGCCACTAAAACCAGTGGTTTTGGTGCTGAGTTGATGGCCATAGTTCAAGAGTTATGTATGTACAATTTAGAAGCTCCTATTATTCGAGTTACTGGCTGGGATACACCATATCCCCATGCACAAGAATGGGATTATTTCCCTGGGCCTGCTCGCGTTGGTGATGCATTAAGAAAAGTGATGGGAGAATAGAAATGAGCAATTTTTTAATTGAAGTACCAGACATTGGTGAAGGTATTGCAGAAGTTGAAGTTGTTGAGTGGAATGTTGCAGTTGGTGGAACCATCGAAGAAGACGATGTGTTATGTGTCGTAATGACCGACAAAGCGACTGTTGAAATTCCATCTCCTGTAGACGGGACAGTAACGTGGCAAGCTTGCCAAGCGGGCGATATGATTGCCGTTGGTGCCGACTTTGTAAAACTACAAGTAGACGCTAGTGTTGCAAATTATGATGAAAATACAGTTGTTAGCTCTGCACCTGAACAGGAAGTTGAAGCACCAGAAACAACGGTAGAAAACGCAGTTGTTGAAGAAGGCGTAGCGGTTCAAAACTCATCTTCAACTAATAACTTACCGGGTAACTATTATATTGATGTACCTGATATTGGTGAAGGTATTGCCGAAGTTGAAGTGGTTGAGTGGAGCATAAATATTGGCGACAACATCGAAGAAGACGATGTGTTATGTGTCGTAATGACCGACAAAGCCACCGTTGAAATTCCAGCTCCTACAGATGGAAAACTAGTATGGCGTGCTAGCGAAGCGGGAGAAATGATTGCTGTTGGTTCAATGTTTGTACGTTTAGACGTTGAAGGTGCAGGTAATATTTCTGAGTTAGCGAGTCAGGCACCATCAAATAGTAAAGCTGAAACACCTGCTGTTACGCAAGTTAAAGTCGAACAAGCAAAAAGTGCAGTGGCTCAAACTAATGTAGCTCAAACTAAAGTTGTTAAGTCAGCTAAAGCGGCATTTGAAAAGCCGAATATATCTAAAATACCTACAGCAAATGCTCATGGTAACGCGCCTACTTTTACTGGCGTTCCACGCGCCGAAGGAGAAAAACCAACAGCAGCGCCTGCGGTTCGTCAACGTGCTATGAATGCCGGTATTAATTTAAATTATGTACGAGGAACAGGTCCTGCTGATCGCATTACTCATGATGATTTAGATGCCTTTATCGCGGGTCAATCGTCAGCTATAGCTTCTACATCTTCCAATTCTAGTACCAATGCTGTTGCTAACGAATCAATTGAAGAGGTTAAAGTTATTGGTTTACGTCGCAAAATTGCCGCCATTATGCAAGATACCATGCAACGTATTCCTCACTTTACGTATGTGGAAGAAATTGACGTTACTGAATTAGAAAAGCTTCGTGCCAAGCTCAATAAAGAACGTACAGATGATCAGCCCAAATTAACCATGCTACCTTTTTTCATTAAAGCCTTGGTTATTGCTTTAAAAGATTACCCTGAAATGAGCGCACGTTTTGATGACGACGATAATATTGTATATCGCTATGGCGCAGCTCATGTCGGTATTGCAACTCAAACAGACAGCGGCTTAGTTGTACCGGTTATTAAACACGCTGAAACATTGGATTTATGGCAATCAGCCGACGAAGTTAAACGTTTATCAACAGCAGCGCGTAGCGGTAAAGCTAAGCGTGAAGAATTAAGCGGTTCAACGATCACTATAACAAGCCTTGGCCCAATGGGCGGCATTGTTACTACACCCGTTATCAACTCTCCTGAAGTGGCCATTATTGGTATTAATAAAATCGCTAAACGACCTGTTTGGCAAGATGGTGGTTTTGTTCCTCGCGATATTATGAATATTTCATCTTCGTTTGATCATCGAGTCATTGATGGTTGGGAAGCGACACTATTTGTACAACGTATTAAAAGCTTGCTTGAGTCTCCAGCAACCTTATTCATGTAGGAGTGAAAATGACTAATTTAGTTTCATGTAAAGTATTAATCGTAGGTGCAGGCCCTGGCGGATATGTTGCTGCAATTCGTGCCGGACAGTTAGGGCTAGATACCGTGATTGTTGAAGGCGACAGAGCTGGTGGAACATGCTTAATTCGTGGCTGTATCCCGTCAAAAGCGTTAATTCATGCGGCATCACGTTTTGAAGAAATTAATGCGCATACTGGCGACGGTAAACTCGGCATTTTAGTACCACAACCTGCGCAGCTTGATATGCCAAAATTGATCGACTGGAAAGATTCAATCGTCGCGCGTTTAAGTAGCGGTGTTGAAGCTTTACTGAAAAAGAACAAGGTGAAACAAATTAAAGGTTGGGCTAATTTCTCAGACGCTAAAAATTGTACGGTTGATACTGCAGAAGGTGTTGTAAGTATTAAAGCGGAACACGTTATTTTAGCAACGGGATCAACTGCAACTGAATTGCCTTTTTTACCCTATAGCGAAAATGTTATTTCGTCTACGCAAGCACTTGATCAAAACGAATTACCTAATCATTTAGTGGTGATTGGGGCTGGTTATATCGGCCTAGAAATGGGCATCGCTTACCGTAAGTTGGGTGCTAAAGTGACCTTTATTGAAGGCATGGATTCTATTGTACCGCTGTTTGATAAAGAGCTAACAAAGCCGGTGACCACATGGTTGAAAAAACATAATGTAGACATTGAATATTCAGCTCGCGCCCAGTCGGTTGTTGACCATGGTACAGGTGAAGGAGCCACATTAACCTATACCGACAAAAAAGGTATTGAGCATTCAATTCATGGCGACAAAATCTTAGTCACTGTTGGCCGTCGACCTAATACGCAAGGTTACGGTTTAGAGAATATGTGTGTCGATATGAATGGCGCTTTCGTTAAAGTTGACAAGCAATGTCGTACAGCAATGAAAAACGTTTGGGCAATTGGTGACTTAGTTGGAGAACCTATGTTGGCACATAAAGCGTCAGCACAAGGGGAAATGGTTGCCGAAATTATTTCTGGTTTAAAGCGAGAGTTTAACCCAACGGTTATTCCTGCCGTTTGTTTTACTGAACCTGAACTTGTTGGTGTGGGTATAACGGCCGCGGAAGCAAAATTACAAGGTACAGAAACCCTTGTAGGTAAATTTCCTTTTGCTGCTATAGGTAAAGCGTTAGCAATGGAAGCCGGTAACGATGGCGGTTTTGTTCGTATAACCGCCCGTAAAGATAACCATGTGGTTATCGGAATTCATGCTGTGGGTGCTCATGTTGCAGAGTTAAGTAATCAATTTGCTACTGCGATTGAAATGGGGGCACGGCTAGAAGATTTAGCTAATACCATTCATGTTCATCCAACATTAGGCGAAGCCACTATGGAAGCTGCCATGTCGACCTTAGGTCATGCGATACATATGTAATTAGAGTGTTGCTGATTAACGTAATAAATATCTTGAGATAAAAATATGCAAATAGAATTTAATGAAGAAGAAATAATGATTCAAGACACAGCAAAACAATTTGCTGAAGCTGAATTAAAACCTAATGCTGAATTAGTTGAGCAAGAAAGCGGTAAAGAGCTGTTTTTATCGAATATTAAAAAACTCAGCGAATTAGGTTTTATGGGCATTAATATCGATAGCCAATATGGCGGTATTGAGGCTGGCAGCGTTGCTTTTTCTTTAGCGATAACTGAACTTGCCCGAGGATGTTCTTCAACTGCAGTTACCACATCGGTAACGAATATGGTGGCTGAAGTGATTCAAGCTGTAGGTAACGAAGAGCAAAAATCACATTACTTACCCAAAATTTGTAGTGGTGAGTGTTTTGCTGCTGGTTTTTGCTTAACTGAAACGGTTGCAGGTTCTGATCCTGCAGGTATGAAAACCCAAGCAGTAAAAGAGGGAGACGAATACGTGCTTAACGGCACTAAAACGTTTATTACTTCAGGGGATTATGCTGGCGTATTTGTTGTGTGGGCAGTAACAGATCCTAGCTTACCTAAAGGTAAAGGCATAAGTTGTTTTTTAGTGGATGGCGATACTCCAGGTATCACTATTGCTAAAGCTGAAGAAAAAATGGGGCAAAAAGCCTCTTCAACGAATCAAGTGATTTTCGATAATTGTCGTATTTCTGCTTCTGCTTTGTTAGGTAAAGAAAACCAAGGTTTTAAAATAGCGGTAACTGAACTAGCGGGTGGCCGTATAGGCATAGCTTCATTAGCATTAGGCTTAGGGCTTGAAGCGATTGAATACGCTAAAGACTATATTAAAGAGCGTAAGCAATTTGGTCAGTCGTTATCAAACTTTCAAGGTTTGCAATGGATGTTAAGTGACCGATACACCGAACTAGAAGCGGCTCGTTTGTTAATCATGCAAGCGGCTGTTAACAAAGATAATGGTTTACCATTTTCTACTTCTGCCTCTATGGCAAAGGTATTTGCATCTGAAAAAGCGAACGATGCTTGTTATACCGCATTGCAACTATTAGGTGGGGCAGGGTACATAAAAGAATATCCGATAGAGCGCTTAGCTAGAGATGTCAGAATTACCACTATATATGAAGGTACAAGTGAAATTCAGCGAGTGATCATCGCTAGAGATATCTTAAAAGATTAATAAGCGTTAATAAATCAGACATAAAATAGAAAATATAAAGAGAAGTAAATGACAATTACAATAAATTCAAAACATCCAAATGAACGTGGTACTTGCCCAGCTGAATATAGTTTTGGTGAAACCTTCTCTGATCATATGTTTATGCAGCAATATACCCCAGATAAGTGCTGGCACAATCAAGAAATTTATCCTTATCAGCCTTTATCGTTAGATCCTTCCGCTGCGGTTTTACATTATAGTCAGGAAATATTTGAAGGCCTAAAGGCGTACCGAAACGTGAACGATAGTATTAATTTATTTCGTCCTCAAGAAAATATAAAGCGCTTTAATCGTTCAGCAAAACGTATGGTAATGCCAGAGGTTGACGAAGCTTTGCATTTAGAAGCGTTAAAGTCGTTAGTTTACTTAGATCAAGATTGGGTGCCTCATCAAAAAGGTTCATCCTTGTATATACGCCCAACGATGATCGCTACAAGTGCTAAATTGGGCCTTGGGGCTAGTATGAACTATAGCCATTATATTATTGCAGGGCCAGCAGGAAGCTATTTTAAAGGTGGATTAGTGCCTATTTCAGTTTTTGTTGCTGATGAATATCGTCGAGCTGTAAAAGGTGGTGTTGGCGAAGCTAAAACAGGTGGTAATTATGCTGCGAGCCTTTTTGCTTCAGAAGAAGTTATTAAATTAGGTTACTCGCAAGTGCTTTGGTTAGACGCCGTAGAAGGTAAATACATTGAAGAAGTTGGCGCAATGAACATTTGTTTTGTGTATGAAAATGCACATATTGTAACGCCTGAGCTCAGTGGCAGTATTTTACCGGGAATTACACGAGATTCTATTTTGAAACTAGCTCCAGCATTAGGCTATGAAGTAAGCGAACAGCGTTTAGATATTGACGTGATTTTAGCTGATATAGCCAGCGGGAAAATAACCGAGGTATTCGGTTGTGGTACGGCTGCAGTTATATCCCCCGTAGGAAAGCTGGGCTTTAAAGGAAAAGAATACGTTATTAATAATAATGAAACCGGTGATGTCGCTACAAAACTTTATGACAACTTAACCGGTATTCAATACGGTACTTGTGAAGATAAATTTGGTTGGGTTGAGTCAATTTAATTGAGGTTAGTAGTGCTAATTCAAATTAACGAGGAAAAGTAATGAATATTGAAAATAAAGTTGCTGTGGTAACGGGTGGAGCATCGGGCTTAGGCAGAGCCGTATTAGAAGAATTAAATAAAACAGGTATAAAAGTCGCGGTTTTTGATCTTAACCAAGAGCAGGGCGCACAACTTTCAGCGGAATTTGGTAACGATAAAGTTATGTTTGTTTGTACCGATGTAACCAACGAAACGTCTGTTGAAAGTGCTTTTGAGTCTGTTATTGCTCAGTTTGGCCGTGTAGATATTTGTATTAATTGTGCCGGTATTGCCCCTGCTAAAAAAGTACTCGATCGCGACAAAAAAGCGCAAGCGTTATCCGCTTTTAGTTTAGCCATTAATATTAATTTAATTGGTAGTTTTAATGTTGCTCGAATGGCAGCTGAAAAAATGGCATTAAATGAACCTAATAACGACAACGAGCGTGGTGTTATTATTAATACCGCATCAGTTGCTGCTTATGATGGGCAAATGGGGCAAACCGCTTATGCGGCAAGTAAAGGTGGAATTGTCGCTTTAACTCTACCTATGGCGAGAGATTTAGCGTCTTCAGGTATAAGAGTAAATACCATAGCCCCAGGGATTATGGGAACACCTATGTTATTAGCGATGCCTGAAAAGGTACAAGAGTCATTGGTTAATAATATTCAATTTCCTAAACGTATGGGAGCACCTAATGAGTTTGCTCGCCTTGCGTTACATATTATTGAAAATTCATACCTTAATGGTGAAACCATTCGCCTAGATGGCGCTATTAGAATGCCAGCAAGGTAAGTTACTTAAGTAAGTTTTTTACGGATATAGCAGAGAAACGTGTGATATATGTTTTTCTGCTATTTTATTTGTTTAGTAGAAACGGCAATTATTGCTTTTTATGCGGCAACTTCTTTCCTCAAAAATAGCTATTTAACCTGAGTTCGGTTTAATAAGTAGTTAATTCATTGAAAAATAAATATTAAAATCTTGGTTTGCTTCTAGCTTGATATTTTTACTTAATTCAAGGCAAATTTATGCGTCAATAGCTGGTCTATTGCAAGTGAATTTAACGCCGAAGTTAGTAAAAATAGCGGCTAGAAGAACATTTATTAAGTTAAACTCAGGTTATTTAACCTGAACCTCCTTAAGTTTATTAGCTTTGATATTCTCTTTATTTTGGTTCGGTTTATGCAGGTAGCATCAGATAAATACCTACTGTAAAGGAACTACTATGTCTGCTGCTATCACGTTAACAACTTCGCAAAGTGTATTGTCGCAACTTTCAGCATTATCACAAAAACCATCAAACCAGAGTGTCGAAGGAACGTCGTCGTATACTAGTGCCATTGAAAATAAGTCTTCCACGAGTAACTCGATAGATGAACTTAGGCGTTCAACTAAAATTACAAGTATAAATCCTGAAGAAGTAAGAAGTCTTTTTAATCAAATTAAAGCTAAGTCTAATACTGAATTAGAAACAAATAATATTACCAATAAAAAGTTAGAGCCATTTGATTATTTAAGTAACAATATTGATGAAATTATGGATCATCCTATTGAGGTTAAAATCGAACGTGATGAAATTGAAATAGCTATTTTATATAACAGTTTAGGTATCAATTATCTTGATGTTAAGCGCATTGAAGTTCGTATGGAATTATTAGAAATTGCTAGGGAGGAGGTCAGCGAAAACGCTAAAAATGGGAGTATAACCAAAGAGCAAGAGCAGTCTTTGAATAAAATTATAAAAGGTCACATGGAGTCGTTACTTGAACAAAAACAAAATCTATTAGAAAGAAAGCACATTACTGAAAACGAAGATTTACTTCTTGAGCAGTTAAAACGTAGTTCTGCTGTGATAGCCCATGAATAAAATAGAGTATTATCCTCACCTGTGATGAGATAAATGCTCAATTAGGGTATCAATAAACTTTCTTTTAGCGGTGCTTAAATGTTTTCTGCTGGGGTAAACAACTGAAATAGGTAGAGGTTGAGGCATAAATTCTGTGAGTAATTGAACGAGTTCTCCTTTGTTTATTTGTTCTTGTGCCATAAAGTCAGGTATATATGAAATACCTAATCCTGCGGTAGCAAACCTTTGTAGCATAATATCGTTATTTGCTTCTAAATTCCCTTTTACTTTTACCAATATATTTTTCTTTTCATCGATAAACTTCCACTTAAATGGGGTTTTCATTATGGTATTAATAATACAGTTATGATTTGTTAACTCTTTTGGGTGAGCAGGTATCCCGTATTTTTTTAGATAACTTGGGCTTGCAACGACAATAAGAGGGAAAAGGTGAATTTGACGAGAAATCAAGTTCGAATCTTCTAATACTCCTATTCTTACCGCTAAATCATAACCTTCTTCTACAAGATTAACTTCTCGATTGACGAAATTTAACGACAAGGAAACATTGGGGTATTTTTGAGAATATTCATTTAGCGCATTTTGCAGTATGTTTTCACCTAATACAGGAGGCGCAGTAAAGTGGATATGATCTTTTACTATTTTTTCGTCGGTACTTAAAGAAATTAACTCTCCAACGTTTTGTGTAATAACGTCCATTTTTTGCAAATAACGTCTGCCATCATTGGTTAAGCTGATTGAACGTGTTGTTCTATTGATTAATCGTGTATTTAAGTGTTTTTCTAATTCATTTATTTGCCTACTCACTGCTGAAGGCACCAAATTTAAATGGTTAGCGGCTTTGCTAAAGCTTTTGTGTTTGCATACTTCTTGAAAAACTTCGATTGATTTGAGTAAGTTCATTGTTCACTTATTATGAAAGGTGAATTCATTTTTATATTATTTATCACTTAATGTGAATTGTCTATGATCTGTTTAATATACCTTGGATCTGTTAAATACATCCAACTAATCAAAATTTATTCTTTATTTTTAATCTTCGTACAGGAACATAAATGGTTACTACAAAGCGCCTTAGTAAAATTACAATTGTACTTCATTGGTTTATTGCTTTTTCAATTATAGGTTTGCTAGCTTTGGGCTGGTATATGACTAATTTTGAGCTGTATCAGTATTATCAAATTCATAAATCATTAGGGGTTATATTAGTTGCGTTTGTTTTAATACGTGTTGTTTGGCGTATAAAAAAAGGTTGGCCTGAACACGCATCTAATTACCCTAAACATGAAGTTGTATTAGCGAGTGCTACTCACTGGGTTTTAATTGTATCTACTGTTTTAATGCCTATTTTTGGAATGTTATATTCCGGAGGGAGTGGTCATGGTTTTGGTATATTTGGCTTAGAAATTTTTCCAAGTAATCATAGCCTTGAAGATCCTTCTGTTGTTGTACCATTAAGTGAATTTTGGAGTGATTTTGGCCATATTGCTCATGAATATAATGGTTATATATTAATGGCAGCTATTGCTTTACATGTAGTAGGTGCCTTTAAACATCATATTATTGATAAAGATACTACGCTTTCGCGTATGTTAGGTAAGTAATCCATATGTTTATACATTATCAAAAACACACGTTACCCTTTAAAGAATTTGTTGGTTTGATGGCACTTGTTATGTCATTAGTTGCTTTATCGATAGATTCTATTTTACCAGCCTTAGGTGCTATAGGTGATTCTATGGGGAATAAAGATCCTAATGATAATCAGCTAATGGTTGGTTTTTTATTTATAGGTTTAGCGCTGGGACAATTTTTATTTGGGCCTTTGTCTGATTCGATAGGTCGCCGTAAAAGCATGTTAATCGGTTACTCTATATTTTTTATAGGAAGCCTGTTAGCTATTATAGCGAGAGATTACGACACCATGCTGTTTAGCCGATTTTTACAGGGCTTTGGTGTTTCAGTGGCTAGAGTATTATCAACCGCTATTGTACGAGATTTATATAGTGGAAGACGCATGGCTAAAGTGATGTCTTTTATTATGATGATCTTTATATTAGTGCCTATGCTGGCGCCTATTATTGGGCAATCGATACTAACGTTATTTAATTGGCAAGCTATTTTTATTTTTACTGGGCTTGTTGGTTTAATTTCATTATTTTGGTATTTAATCAGGCAAGGAGAAACTTTAGCGGTTGCAGACAGAACCGATTTTACTTGGTTAAGGGTAAAGCAGTCTTTCCATATCATTTTTACTGATCGTAAAATTATTGGTTATGTTGTTGCTTCAGGTTTTATTACAGGACCTTTTGTTTTCTTTCTGGGTTCTTCGCAGCAATTACTACAATTTTCTTATGCGTTAGGTGAATATTTTCCTC
Source organism: Pseudocolwellia agarivorans (assembly GCF_002000085.1). Lineage (GTDB taxonomy): Bacteria > Pseudomonadota > Gammaproteobacteria > Enterobacterales > Alteromonadaceae > Pseudocolwellia > Pseudocolwellia agarivorans. The sequence continues at coordinate 501,523 of NZ_MUZU01000001.1, read as the reverse complement.
TATATTTTGCAGGTATTGCTTTTGTTTTAGGTATTGCTTCGTTTGTTAATGGTAAACATGTTGTTAAGCATGGCATGTTAAAAATAGCATCGATTTCTTTATCGCTATTAGCCGTATCGTCAATTGTGTTTTTTGTTACTTCTCTTTTTTTTGATGGTTTACCGCCTTTATGGATAACAACTATTTATTTGTTAATTTTATTTTTTTGTTTAGGTCTTACTTTTGGTAATTTAACTGCATTATCGATGGAACCTCTAGGGAATATGGCTGGTATGGGGGCTGCTATTGTTGGTTCTGTATCTACGCTAATGTCAGTATTAATTGCCATTGTTATTGGTCAATTTTTCGATGGCACTACCTATGTTTTAACGCTAAGTTTTTTAGCTGCCTCAGTAACGATTTTATTGTTATTTAAGTGGATTAATTCAGTGCAAGCAGTGATCACTAAAAAGGATCTAGCGGTGTAGTCGGTGGGAAGATAAACCAAAACATTTAATTGTCTCGGTTTATCTTAGCCTATATTAGAACAAAATTTTATTTCGTACGTGTTAGGGCTTGGCTTGAATTAAATACTTGCAAAGCTGCCGTACTAACAAAACCACCTGAATCACTGAATTGAATCGTAACCGTGTTGTCTTCTTGCAAAGCAGTAAGGGCTACGGGAATTTCAATCACACCAAAGTAATTATCTCGACCAGGATTTACGGCACCTGTTTCTTGATCATAGCCTCTAAAATCAACAGGAACAGTAACTTCTGTAGTATTTACCCTAACTGTAGGTGTTAGTGACTTACCGTGGTCACGTCCAATACCTAAACGTAATACTGCTTCACCATTTGAACCAACAACAACATCATTGATATCAAAGGTAATGGCGGTATTAGCCGTGATAGCTTGTTTAAAATCACTTGAATAATATTTAGTTTCTTCGCTCGTTTGGTTAACGGTAATATCTGTGTTGTAAGTGACTTTAATGATCATGGTACCTTCACCATCAAGTGTTACCGAATCAGGTAAGCTGCTTGTGTTGCTTTCTTCAAGTGAAGATGTCCAGTTGTCGGTTTTTAAATGTTTAATATTTACAGCGCTGATATTAGCTGTGTCGATACCAAAGGCGTTTAAGTTAACGTCAGCTTCATCAAACTCTAAGTTGTTTAAAATTATATAAGCATCATCCCCGTCAACATAAGCATCAACTTGAATATCTAAATCAGAAGACCAAGTATCAACTCGAGTACCATTAACTTCTGCCCATAGGTTATAAAATAATGCTATATCAGAATAAACCCATTCAGTTTCAGTAGTAACTCCAGTACGTTCAAACTTTTGTACCATTAAACGTGGGCCGTAAGGAATTGAAACACCATTTTGTGTGGTTCTACCCCATTCTGCTTTTACCACAATAAATGGAATGGTTTTAGCGATCACATCAGGGCGTTCTAAAAAGCTCATTAACATTTTATTGGTGGCACGCATAACTAAGGTGTCTTTTTTCGGCGTCCAACCAAGGCTTCTTTCACAATGACTTGCTGCGCCATATTCTGAAATAACATAAGGTTTCATTTCACCTATGGCAATACGGCTATAGTTTTCCATCATATCCATAGTTGCTTCCATATTACTGCCAGAGCGATATTTTTCGGTATTGCCCAGACAAGGGAAGTCATATAAATGGATTGAATAAAAATCCATTTCAGCGCCTGAGGTGTCGATAAATAATTTATCTCGGTCTTCCCAGCGTTGGAAGTTGTCTTTATCAAAATCAGGGAAGGCGACTGTGTAACCACCTACTTGAATGTCATTATTTTCAGCAACTTTACGCACTTCAGCTTTGATGGTGTTATGGAATTTAAATGCTGCTAATGGTGTTACATAATTAGCATCATTTGGATTGCGAACGGTTGTTAAGTCATAAAGTGGCTCATTCATAACCTCAAAATATTTAGGTTTGGTTTCCCAAGTATCAGTATCATTATTTTTGAAAAATTTTGATAAATATTGAGATATAAAGTGGCCCGTTGCTGTACCTAATGGCTCTGCTTGAGTATTTGTTTGAGAAAATGACCATGCATTACCCGTTAATGCATTAATATTTGTACCTTCAGGCCAATAAGGGTGTTGTTGAGCACCTTGTATCATATCAAGCGCGCGTGCTTTAATTTGTGGAAGGCGTGCATCAACATGCTTTTTAGCCGTAGAGTTGGCATAAGTCCAACGAAAATTTCCACCGGCTTTAGTTGCGCTTGCTTCATCAACAAATCCTGTTTTTGTAGGATCTTCATTAACATTACGTAATGCCCAGCTGATAGAGCCAGTTACACGCCCAAAATAAACATCATTATCGGTAACAAAGTTAACCATTAAATCGGGGTCTTCATTGGGAGCATTTCTTGATTGCCCATCGTTTTCTCCCCAATCGTTTTCTGAGGGTGATGAATGTATGGTTATAAACTTTTGACGGTCAAAAGTTTCGATTCCACCCACGCTGTGCTTAGTGTCAAAATTAATATCAACTTGAATGCCTGATGGAGGAATAACAACTACGGCTTCTGCAGTGGTTATAGAGAAAGTGCCAGACACGCCGCCAATCGTTAATACGGCATTTACTGTGGTAGCAGAGGTTGCTGAACTTAATGCCTTAACTCTTACTTTTTGGTTGTTGCTAACTGTACCAGCAGCAGATGTATAAGCCCCATCATTAATAGAATATTCACCGCCAGTAATAGAAATGGTAGTGTTGCTGTTAATACCAGAAACCGTTATTTCGTTTGAAATAACTTCAATGCTGTTTGCAAGGTTGGTTTGGTCAACAAAGTTATAATTGTTTGGTGTTGTATCTACTGCCGGAGGTGTTTCAATAGGTGGTTTTGTAGTTGTATCACTACCATCACCGCCACCACAACTGGCGAGAGCGATTGTAAATAAAGCTGCTTGGGTACAATGTACCAGATGTTTTTTCTTTATGTTTAAACTCATTGTATCTTCTTACCGTTAGTTGTTTTTATTTTATATGTTTTTTTATATGTTTTTTTATAGGGAAACGTAGTGTAAATATTTTCTAATTCAATCTCTTTGTGTATTGTTAACTATTTATTGTTAACTTGTTTTGTGTTCTTTAGATTATCATAATTCAGTATTAAAGCTAGGTTTTGGATTGTTAAGGGCGATATGAAATTATAATGCTTTGTTTTTTAATCTAATTAAGTGTTTTATTTTTTGTGATTTTTGTTAGATAAATAAAGATATAGCGAGTGAAGGGGAGGTTTTATCAGGGCGTTTTTAGTAAACGTATTATGTTATCCTGAAGAGCCTAGCGTATTTTACACTAGGCTTTATGAAAAGAGCTGTGGCTTATTAATGATTTTTTTTATAAGGTGATATTTCTGAAATTGTTAAAGTTTGCTGCGTAAAAATATCGCCTTTAACATCTTTTAAGCTGAGTGTGATAGTTGGGTCGGTTTGCTGCCAATTAATCAATAATTCGCCGTAATTAACTTTGTGAGTATATTTCCCCACGCGGTGTTTATTCGGGCTAACTTCTTTCCATTCTTCTGTTAAACCTGAGCTTGTTACTTCCCATAAAGGGTAGTCAAGATCGTTTGTTACTTTTGATAATTCTCCCCAATGAGTATCGCCACTGATAATAATAACGCCATTAATTTTGTGTTTTTTAATTAACGACATTAATCGATTACGATCATGAGGGAAGTTTGCCCACGATTCCCATCCAGTAAATTCAGGTAATAGCTGTAAACTTGAAGCGATAACTTTAATTTTTGCGGGTTTTTGTAACTCAGCTTCTAACCATTGCCATTGCGTTTCGCCTAACATAGAAGCTGTTGGATTTTTAGATGGGGAGTAAGGACCCATATTTTTAGGTTTACGTTCAGTAAAATACTTTTCTTTGCCTACAGAGTTGAGTTTCTCTCTATTCCAGCGTAAGTCAGGCATAATTACGTGAACTTTTTGATTGTTTTCTCCATACATGTACGAGGTATAAATACCGTCTTTGCGGGTATAACGGGCAGAGTTCTTTGGTTCGTTCCAAAAATCTAACATAAGTTTTCTTGAGGCTTCTTTTTGTGGGTATTCACCGCCTGCGTCATTCTCACCGTAATCATGGTCGTCCCAAATAGCGATAGCGGGTGTGTTTTCTAATAGTGTTTTTATGCCTGCGTTATTACCTAATAAAGTATATTTATTGGCGAGATGTGACATGTTTTCAGTGTCGCCATAAACGTTATCCCCTAAAAAAATAAAGAGATCTGCTTTTTCTTTGTTGATGGCATTTAAAATAGGCATAGCCTTATCTTGATGGCTACATGAGCCAAATAGAATTTTTTGTGTTGCAAGTTGTTGAGGGTGTGATGATTCTGCAAAGGCTTGCGAAGTTATTATTACCGTAGTGAATATGAAGGAATATATAAATTTGAACATGTGCTACTCGTGGGTTTAATAGTAAATAACCTGAGTTCGGCTTAATAAATGTTCTCCTAGCAGCTACTTTTACTAACTTCTGCGTTAAATTCACTTGCAATAGGCCAGCTATTGACGCGTAAATTTGCCTTGAATTAAGTAAAACTATCAAGCTAGAAGCGAATCGAGTTTTTAGTTATTACTTTTCAAGGAGTTAACAATATCTTAAACCGAACTCAGGTTAAATAGGTTATTAGAAACAAAAATGTTACTAGGCAATGTCTTGCCTAGTAACATGTAAAGTCGTATTACTGCTGAATTAATCGTGTTGAACTTTATCGATTAAAAGCTAGTAGTAAACGTAATAGTTGCTGTACGTGGTGCACCAATAAAGAAGGTTGTACCATTGCCTGTGCCTGTAGAAAGGTAATCTTCATCGGTTACATTACTAACTACAAAAGCAATATCTATTGTTTTAAATGGGCTGTTTTGTATTTGTGCACTGTAGCCTGCATTTAAATCAAATATAGTGTACGAGTCAGCTGCACCGCGGTCGCCAGTGTATTTTACGGATGCGCCTGCGTATAAGTCGCCTTGTGTGTAGTCTGCTGCAACTACAAACATATCGTCTACAGAATCAACAACTTTCTGACCCGATTCAAATCCAACAGCATTACCTACATAAGTAGAATCGTTATTCGTGTAAGAAGAATATACTGATAAGTTATCGTTAATTCGGTAATTTAGGCTTAATTCAAACCCGTTAGACTCAATACCACCTACGTTTAAGTATGAACCGTTTGTACCTATGGTGTAGTCAATACCGCCTGTATCGCTACCTGGTGCAATGAAAGTAATTCTGTTTTCAAAGTCAATTTGGTAATACGTTGCAGAAAATTGAATATCTTGCGTATTGTAGCGTAAACCTAATTCCATATTTTCAGCAGTTTCAGGCTCAATTTGAGTAAGAGAAGATGAATCTCTTTCTAAAACGCCGTCTTTAATTGCTGAGAAGTTTTCGCTAAAACCAGCAAATAATTCAATTTCGTCATTAACTTGGTAAATACCACCAATGCTGAATAAAACATCTGAATCACTGTCTACTTTACCGGTAACTTGGTTAACAAACTTATCAAACTTTTCTACGTCAACCATGTACTTTTGAGCGCCAATGTTTAAAGTGAAATCGTCAAACGATATGGTATCTTCAACGTAAAGTTTTAATGTATCAGTAGTAAACTCATTATCATATTGGATCCAGTAAGGTGCGCTATCAAAGTGATGATAAGTACGAGCATCTATCACTTTATGCCAATCGCGAGACTCGTCACGATCAGTTTTTTCCATCCATAACCCCATTGAAATATCGTTATTAGCGATAGTGAGGTCGAAGTTAGCTGTTAAACCTGTACGTTGTTTTTCATAGTGTGTATGGCGGTAAGACATAACCGGTACTGCACCGTCAGCAAAACAGTCTTCATGATATGCTGGGCCTGAATTATAAGGAAATGGGTGTGTTGCAGAACAGCCTTCAATTTTTGTTAATGGGTTACCTAATGCATCTGTAAACGTAACATTTCCACTGTTTTCACCACCTTTATTGGTTGGATTACCATTTGTGTCAACAGGTGATGCTAAGTAAGGAGGGATCCAATCACCACGACCTGAGTTTTTATGAAAGTAAGGTGTTACTTGGAATGCCATTGTTGAATCAATATCGTATTCAAATTTAACATAACCTAAGGTGTTTTCACGTAGTGTTGACCAACCTTCAGCAAAGTATTGATCAATATGAGGAACGCCTGTCCAATTCCATGTTAAACGATCCCAATCAGGTGTTGCATCAAATTGTTCACGCGTTACTGAGTTGTAGTTGTCTTCGTCAGCATCGTCGTAAGATAAACGACCTGTAATGTTTAATTGGCCTAAATCGGTTACAAATTTAACTTCAGCATGTTGTCTTTCTGAACCACCGTTAGAGCCTTCGCCAACCCAACGACTTGTCGATGTTTGCGAGTAACTTGCGTAAGCAGTAGTGTTACCAAAAATCTCACCTGTATCGTGTCTTACAAAGTAACGAGATGCATTATGGTCGCCTTGTGTGTAAGCTATTTTAGTTTCTTGAGACATTAATGGCTGTGAACTAACAAAGTTAAATGTGCCACCTAATGCTTCTAACGAAGCTGATGAAATGTCTGAAGTCCCTTGAGAAACTTCTACGGTTTCCATGTTTTCAGTATCTAAATAACGGTTTGCTTTTGCGCCACCGCCATAGTTTGAACCACCGTTTGGAATACCGTCGATAGTCATACCTAATTGTTGTTGGTTGCCATCAATACTAAAGCCACGCATAGTAATTGAAGTAGACCAATCGTCACCACCAAAAGCATCACCTTCATTGATACTAATACCCGGTAACTTGTTCATTACACCAATAACACTGGTAATATTTGGCACTTGTTTGGTCATTGAGCTATCAATAACGTGATTAGCACGGGTTAATTTTTTTACAACAACAGAGACTTCTTCCATTGATGAGTCTGTTTCAGCGGCTGCATTTACAGATAACGTAGATAAAACTGCAAGTGCGATAGCACTTTTTATTGGTTTAAGATTCATGACTTGCCCTTAGATAAAAAATTATAGTTTTTAATGGGGGCATTATGATGAGGGTTTATGACAGTTCTGGTGAGAAAATATGACTGTTTGGTTATAGTAAAGTTTCAGAATTATGAAAGATATATGGCTGTAGTACTTTGAGATGTAAATAAAAAAATGAGCCATAGAGGCTCATTTTTATTGGCTGTGATTTTTATTTAAAAATTAAATTGTTTTATTGGTGAATATTCTTATGAGTAATGTTACAGCTAAAATAGCGCTGTATATGCCAAAAACAACAATCATCATTTGCGGCATAGTAAAGTTAAAAAATTGCCAATTAATTTCACCACAATCGCCCGTAGCTTCAAACAATAAAGGTAACCATTCATGTAAAGGTGCCCACTGTGGAAAATTAGGTACAATTTCACAAACATACATAAATGAAAATTCTGAGGTTTGTATATCAACATGTTCAATGGCAATCAGTAATCCCCAAACAGAGCTGATCCCCCATAGTATGTAAGATAATAATCGAAGAGGCATTGATTTATTACCTAACATTCCAACAATACCCGCCGCAAATATTCCCCAAAGTGCGGTTCGTTGATAAATACACATAATACAAGGAGCTAAGCCGAGTACATATTGAAAATACAATGCGGCAATCTCTAGCCCTAATGCACTTATTGTTAATAAAAACCAAGCTCGAGAATTGGTCACTAAATTACTTATAAATTCCACAGTAAAACCTTATAACTATTGATAATGCTACATTATCTTAACTCAATAAAAAGCGCCATAATTGGCGCTTTGAAATATGTAACACAATTTTATTATCTCTTAATGTGCTGCAGGTGCACTATGAGATGAAGTTGCAGAATGATGTTGAATTGTTCCAGCTTCATACATTTCAACCGTTCTATCCGCTAAATAACCTGATGAAATAGCGATTAAACCTACCAGTGTTAACACGATTGTATAAGGTAGCGCCATAATAACCATTCTACCGTAAGACAAACGTACTAACGGAGCAATTGCAGAGGTTAGTAAGAATAAGAAAGCAGCTTGACCATTAGGTGTTGCTACACTAGGTAAGTTAGTACCTGTGTTAATGGCTACCGCTAATAAGTCAAATTGGTCGCGCGTAATTTGTCCAGCAGCCAATGCTTTTTGAATTTCAGTAATGTAAACCGTACCAACAAATACGTTGTCGCTCACCATTGAAAGTAAACCATTTGCCAAGTAGAACATGACAAGTTGCATATTACCTTCGTAAGTTAGTACCCAATTAATTACAGGGGTAAATAATTGTTGGTCAATAATTACAGCAACTACAGCAAAAAATACAGCAAGTAACGCGGTAAAGGGAAGTGCTTCTTCAAAAGCGTGCCCAATTTGGTGCTCTTCTGTAATACCGGTGAAGGTGGTTGCTAAAATAATTACCGTAAGGCCAATTAAGCCAACAGGCGCTAAATGTAGTGCTAAGCCAATAATTAACCAAATGGCAATAACACCTTGCATAATAAGTTTTATTTTATCGCTTTTAGTACGTTTTTGGCTTTCAGCTACATCATAATCATTTAAAATTGTACGTACGGTAATCGGTAGTTTTACACCATAACCAAACAATTTAAACTTCTCTAAAGAAATACAGGTAAGCATACCTGCAATAAAAACAGGGATTGTTACTGGAGACATACGAATGGCAAATTCTACAAATTCCCAGCCCGCTTGTTGTCCTATAATTAAGTTTTGTGGCTCACCAACAATAGTACAAACACCACCTAAAGCCGTACCGACACCTGCGTGCATTAGTAAGTTACGTAAATACCCTCTAAATTGCTCTAAGTCGTCTCGACTAGGTGCTGGTAGTTGGTTGTCTTCATTGTGGTCATGAGATTGACTTGAGTCTTTACCTGAAGCAACTTTGTGGTAAACCGAGTAGAAACCAATGGCAACACTAATAATTACGGCAATAACGGTTAGTGCGTCTAAGAAGGCTGATAAAAAAGCACCTGAAAAACAGAATAAAAAGGATACCATGACTTTGGACGTTACTTTTGTGACTATTTTGGTGAACAAAAATAGCAGTAAGTTCTTCATAAAGTAGATACCAGCAACCATGAAAATAAGTAAGAGAATAACCTCAAAATTCACAATCATTTCATGCATAACCTGATTAGGTGATGTCATGCCAATAGCTACGGCTTCAATTGCTAGTAAGCCGCCGGGTTGTAACGGATAACATTTTAATGCCATAGCCAGAGTAAATATAAACTCTACAACTAATGCCCAACCTGCTGTATACGGGTCGACAAGGAAAAATATAATAGGATTTATCACTAAAAAAGAAATTATCGCGAGCTTGTACCACTCGGGAGAGTTTCCTAAAAAGTTTTTATAAAATGCAGCCATAGATGATTGTTGCATAGTTGACCTTTTGAAGTTAAGTTAAGTTGATGTTTATTGATTTTTTATAATTGTAATTTTTCTATATTATAGAGATAAATATTAATACTCTAAGTAGTTTAAGCCGTATAGTGACGCTTGTAAATAATCAGTAAAGCGGTTTTATATCAGCTTGTGCCTATACACTGTTCTGGTACAATCAGTACAATAAATAATAAAAATATTAAGTGATTGGTGATTTATGGTTATTAAAGCGCATAGTCCAGCAGGCTTTGCTGAGCAATACATTGTAGAGTCTATATGGAATGGTGGCTTTCCTCCTGGTTCTATTTTACCAGCTGAACGTGAATTGTCTGAACTTATCGGTGTTACACGCACTACGTTACGTGAAGTTTTACAACGTTTAGCGCGAGATGGTTGGCTAACCATTCAACACGGTAAGCCCACTAAAGTAAATAACTTTTGGGAAACCTCAAGTTTAAATATTTTAGAAACATTAGCACAATTAGATCAAGAAGGTATTCCTGATTTAGTTGATAATTTATTATCGGCTCGAACGAACATCAGTGCAATATATATTCGTGGAGCTTTGAAAAACAGTCCGTCGCAAGTTATTGAAATATTAAGCGGTTATAAAAATATTACTGATGACGGTGTCTCTTTTGCTGAATTTGATTATAACATTCATAAAGAGCTTGTTGTTGCTTCTGGTAATTCTATCTATTTATTAATATTAAATGGCTTTAAAGGCTTGTATTCTCGATTAGGTAGCTTGTATTTCTCTCATCCTAAAGGTCGTGAAATTTCTCGTCAGTATTATGAAAACTTGATTGAATTGGCTAACGAAGGAAAGTTTGATCAGGCGGTTTTTGTAACACGTGATTATGGTGTGGAATCAGGTAAGCTTTGGTTAGAGTTAAAAGACGAAATGTTGAAAGAACTGGTAAAATAAGTTTACGTTTTTGTTAAAAATGATTAAAAAAAGGTAGCTATTATTAGCTACCTTTTTTGATCTGAAATAAACTTATGGCACTTCTTCTGTTGTTTTAATTGGGCAACTTGCCAATATCTTTTGGTTACCTTGCTCATCTTCTTGCATTATTTTTACTTCAAATTGCCATAAATAAAATAAATGCTTTATTACTTCATCTTTTGAATCCCCCAAAGGAATTTTTTGATGTGGAGTGTATTTTAACGTTAACGATCTATCGCCATTAACCTTTGCATCAATAATTTGAATATTGGTTTCTTTATTACTTAGGTTGTATTGGTTAGACAATGCGGTTCGTATTTTTTGATAACCCTGTTCGTTATGAATAGCGCTTACTTCTAAAAAATTGTTTGAATCGTTATCATGAATATGAAATAGCTTAAAGTCGCGCATTAATTTAGGCGATAAATATTGGCTAATAAAGCTTTCGTCTTTAAAGTTTTCCATCGCAAAATGTAACGTGTCGAGCCAATTACTGCCTGCAAATTCAGGAAACCATTGCTTATCTTCTTCTGTTGGGTGCTCGCATATTCTTTTTATATCAATAAACATATTAAAACCTAAAGCATACGGATTTATGCCTGAATAATAAGGGCTGTTATATTCAGGTTGAGCAACCACATTGGTATGGTTATGAAGAAATTCGAGCATAAATTTATCGGTGACTAATCCTTCATCGTATAAGTGATTCAAAATAGTGTAATGCCAGAAACACGCCCAACCTTCATTCATTACTTGAGTTTGTTTTTGAGGGTAAAAATATTGTGATATTTTACGAACAATTCTTACTATTTCTCGTTGCCAAGGTTTTAGTAGGGGCGCATTTTTTTCGATAAAATATAAAATGTTTTCTTGTGGCTCTGACGGAAAACGAGGTTTAGGCTTATTTTTTACTTCTTCACTTTCGGGTACCGTTCTCCATAAGTTATTGACCTGTGATTGTAAGTATTCTTCTCTCGATTTTTGGCGTTTTAGCTCTTCTTCTAACGATATTTTTTGTGGCCGTTTGTATCTGTCTACACCATGATTCATTAGCGCATGACAAGCGTCTAATGTGGATTCTACTTCACTAATACCATATTTATTTTCACAGTCTGCAATATAGTTTTTAGCAAACAATAAGTAATCAATAATTGAGCTGGCGTCAGTCCAAGATTTAAAGAGGTAATTACCTTTAAAAAAAGAATTATGTCCGTAACAAGCATGCGCCATAACAAGGGCTTGCATGGTCATTGAGTTTTCTTCCATAAGGTAAGAAATACATGGATCTGAATTAATCACAATTTCGTAGGCTAATCCCATTCTGCCTCTTCGGTAGGTTTGTTCTGTTTGAATAAACTTTTTGCCGAAGGTCCAGTGATTATAGCCAATAGGCATACCTACACCCGCATAGGCGTCCATCATTTGTTCAGCGGTTATTACTTCAATTTGATTAGTATAAGTATCTAACCGGTAATGCTTAGCCACACGTTCAATTTCTGTTTGGTATTCACCTAATAGGTCAAAAGTCCATTCAGGTGAGTCACTTAAGGGGGCTCTTTTTTTCATATCATGAACTCCTATTTACATAAATGAATTAACTTGAATCCGGGGGGATTACCATTAAAGCCTTTAGTGGCTTTGTTAATTTCATTCATGCTCATTCATCAATTAAGCGGCTTGCTCAGCACGTTTTTTAAATAACTCTCTAAATACTGGGTATATATCGGTAACATCTTTAATATGTTGCATAGCAAAGTGATTTTGAGTTGCTGCAACGGTTTCGTAGTGTTGCCATAGCGTTTGATGTGCTCGTTGAGTTATCTCGATGTAACTGAAGTAACGCGCTACAGGTAATATATTTTTCTCTAAGATATTCGCGCATTTAGGCGAGTCGTCAGCCCAGTTATCGCCATCAGATGCTTGCGCTCCGTATATATTCCAATCTTTTGAGTCGTATCTCTCTTTAATTATTTTATCCATTAACTCTAAAGCGGTTGAGGCTATAGTACCGCCTGTTTCTTTAGAGTAGAAAAAGGTTTCTTCATCAACTTCTGACGCTTGTGTGTGGTGGCGAATATAAACCACATCTATGGTTTTATAGGTACGTGTTAAAAATAAATATAAAAGCACGTAAAAGCGTTTTGCGATGTCTTTAGTGGCTTGGTCCATAGAACCTGATACATCCATTAAACAAAACATAACCGCTCTAGAAGTAGGTATGGCTTGTTTAGCGTAGTTTCTGTAATGTAAATCAAAGCTGTCAATAAACGGTACTTTAGCTATTTTGTCTTTAAGGTCTTGAATGCTTTTTTTCAGTTCTTTGGTTTTTTTTATATTGTCGTGTGGATCTTGCTCTAACTGAACAAGTGCAGCTTCAAGCTCTTTTAATTGTTTACGTTTGCTTGATGTCATGGCGATACGTCTAGCAATAGAGCCTTGTAATGATTTAACAATATCTATATTTGAAGGTACACCTTCAGCGCAATAACCGCTACGAACTGTTTTATACTCAACAATTTTACTCAGTTGAGATTTTTCTAAATTAGGTAACTCTAAATCTTCAAACAGTAGATCAAGATATTCGTCTTTAGAAATTGAAAACACAAAGTTGTCATCACCTTCACCAGAGTCACTTGCTTCACCTTGTCCTGAACCTTGGCCTTGCCCTTGTTGTGGACGCTCTATGTGGTCTCCTGTGGTAAATTGGTCATTACCTGGGTGTACAACATCGTTAATGCCGCCTTTACCTTGATGGAATACAGGTTCGCCTAAGTCTTTTTTAGGAATGGTAATGCTTTCACCTGAGTTAACATCAGTAACGCCGCGTTGGGTTACTGCATCAGATACCGATTTTTTTATTTGAGTTTTATAGCGGCGTAAAAACCTTTGCCTGTTGACGGTGCTTTTGTTTTTACTGTTTAAACGTCTGTCAATAAAATTAGCCATAACGCCTCTTTATCATTGGTGTTCACTTTTCACCTAGTGAAAAGTGAATTTTTGCTTCGATGGTCTAGTGAGTTAATTCCTTTAAATGCTGAGTAACTCCATTATTTAATGGAATCGTACTATGAAGATTTTCTTACACGTAAATACCATTCAGATAAGAGTCTTACTTGTTTTTGGGTATAACCTTTACTCATCATTCGCTCAACGAAGTCGTCATGTTTTTGTTGATCGTCTGTTGATGTTTTAGTGTTAAAGGAAATAACAGGCAGTAAGTCTTCAGTATTTGAGAACATTTTTTTCTCGATTACTGTGCGGAGTTTTTCATAACTTGTCCACGCTGGATTTTTGCCATTGTTGTTGGCTTTGGCCCGTAGAACAAAGTTAACTATTTCATTTCTAAAGTCTTTAGGATTACTAATACCAGCTGGTTTTTCTATTTTCTCTAGTTCATTATTCAATGCTTCTCTATCAAATAATTGACCCGTTTCAGCATCGCGATATTCTTGATCTTGAATCCAAAAATCTGCGTAGGTTACGTAACGATCAAATATATTTTGTCCGTATTCCGAGTAAGACTCTAAGTAGGCGGTTTGAATTTCTTTACCAATAAATTCAATATATTGTTGAGACAAATAACCTTTAATAAACTCTAAATAGCGTTCTGTGGTTTCCTGTGGAAGCTGTTCACGTTCAATTTGTTGCTCTAGTACATAAAATAAATGTACTGGGTTTGCGGCAACTTCCATATGATCAAAGTTAAATACGCGTGATAATATTTTAAAGGCGAATCGAGTCGATAGCCCCGACATGCCTTCGTCCATACCTGCGTAGTCTTTATATTCTTGATAAGACTTGGCTTTAGGGTCGGTATCTTTAAGACTCTCGCCATCGTAAACACGCATTTTTGAATAGATGCTAGAATTTTCTGGTTCTTTTAAACGAGATAATATTGAGAACTGTGCAAGAGTTTCTAGTGTGTCTGGCGCACATTGAGCATTAGCCAGTTCGCTGTGTTCTAGTAATTTTTTGTAAATTTTAACTTCTTCGCTTACGCGCATACAGTAAGGCACTTTTACGATGTAAACACGGTCTAGAAAAGCTTCGTTGTTTTTGTTGTTTCTGAAGGTCTGCCATTCAGACTCGTTTGAATGAGCAAGTAATATGCCGTTAAAGGGCAGGGCTGATAAACCTTCGGTTGGGTTGTAATTACCTTCTTGAGTGGCAGTCAGTAACGGATGTAAAACCTTGATAGGGGCTTTAAACATTTCTACAAATTCCATTAAACCTTGGTTAGCCCTACATAAAGCGCCTGAATAGCTATAAGCGTCAGGATCATTTTGTGCAAAATGTTCTAGCTGTCTTATGTCTACTTTACCAACTAGTGCTGAAATGTCTTGGTTGTTGTCATCACCGGGTTCTGTTTTAGCTATGGCTATTTGATCAAGAATTGATGGGTAAAGTTTTAGTACTTCAAACTTGGTTATATCACCTTCAAATTCATGTAAACGTTTGGCTGCCCAAGGTGAAATTATAGTATTTAAGTATCTTTCGGGAATGTTGTATTCGTCTTTTAATATTTTTCCATCAGCATTCGCATCAAATAAACAGAAAGGGTGATCATTCACTGGGCTACGCTCACCATTAACACTAAGCACATAAATCGGTTCTTTTTGCATAAGTGCTTTTAGCTTTTCAGCAAGAGAGGATTTACCGCCACCAACAGGGCCGAGTAAATATAAAATTTGTTTTTGTTCTTCTAAGCCTTGAGAGGCGTGTTTAAGGTAGGAAACAATTTGTTCAATAGCTTCTTCCATACCATAAAACTCTTTGAAGGCAGGATAACGTGAAATAACTCTGTTTGAAAATATACGGCTTAATCTAGGCTCTTTTGAAGTGTCGATCATCTCTGGTTCGCCAATCGCATTTAACAGACGTTCTGATGCGCTGATATAGGCATTTTTGTCTGTACGACAAATTTCAAGAAATTCTTGAATGGTAAACTTTTCTTCCTTCGCTAAATCGTACCTTGATTGATAATGTTGAAAAATACTCATGCTAACCTCCAGAAACTTAAGTTATGCTTGAAAGGAGTTGTAATACTAATTTCACGAATGAAACCAGTTTAAAGATTAAAAATCCTTATCTTTAAGACTAGTAGAAAGTTATAAAGTTGCGTATATAAAATTAAATAAAAATTGAATTAATTCAATGGAAAGCCTTAAAACAGGCATATTAAATTTTAATATTTAATAGAGAGTGGCTCTGTGGATATTATTTATAAAGGGGATAAGACTATTACATCAGTTACGTATTTTTTTGAGGAGGAGTAAGGTTTTTGGCTAAGGTTATTTATTCTTTTTGTTCAAACCGACTTAAAATTATAATTAAGTCGGTTTGAACACGTAAAGTATTACCAAATTTTTACGCGTTTTTCAGGAGCTATATACATTTTGTCACCTTCTTTAACATCAAAGGCTTTATAAAACTCAGGCATGTTTGATAACGAACCTAATGCTCTAAATTCTCCTGGTGAATGAGGGTCTGTGGCCACTCTATTTCGCATTGATTTTTCTACGGTTTTTGAACGCCAGACTTGTGCATAACCCATGAAGAATCGTTGATCACCCGTTAAGCCATCAATAACGGGAGCTTCTTTACCATTTAAAGAGGTTTTATAAGCTTTATAGGCGATAGTTACACCTGATAAGTCTCCAATGTTTTCACCTAAGGTTAATTCACCATTAACGTGTAAATCATCAAAAACTGCGTAACTGTTGTACTGAGCAACTAGGTTGTCTGAACGTTCTTTAAAGGCAGCTAAGTCTTTGTCTGTCCACCAATTTCTTAAATTACCTTTGGCATCATATTTACTGCCTTGGTCATCAAAGCCGTGTCCCATTTCATGGCCGATAACAGCACCAATTCCGCCATAGTTAACAGCATCGTCAGCAGCCATGTTGAAAAATGGTGGTTGTAAAATAGCGGCAGGGAAAACAATTTCATTTACCGTAGGGTTGTAATAAGCATTAACGGTTTGTGGTGTCATTCCCCATTCCCATTTACGGATAGGGCCTCCTAATTTTTCTACTTCTTTTTTATGGGTAATTTCGCCAGAACGTATAATGTTTCCTACGAGATCATTTGCTTTAATTGTTAAGGCTGAATAATCTTCCCATTTGTCTGGATACCCAATTTTGGGTGTAAATGCAGCAAGTTTTACATGAGCCGCTTTTTTAGTATCGGTAGACATCCAATCTAACTCGTTAATGCTATTGCCGTATGCTGATCTTAAGTTTTCTACCAATTGGCTCATTCTTGATTTAGCTTGTGGAGTAAAGTGCTTAGCGACATAAACTTTACCAATAACTTCACCTAAATTTGCATTAACTGTTGATACACCTCTTTTCCACATAGGACGTTGTTCTTCACGACCACTTAATTGTTTTGAAAAGAAATCAAAATCTTCGTTATCTAATTCAGCGGTTAAGTATGAAGAAAATTTACTTAAGGTGTGAAACGTTAAATAGGTTTGCCAGTCAGCCACTGAGGTTGCATTGAACACTTGACCAAAACCTGCAGCGTAATCGGGTTGATTAACAATGAGGTCGTTTTGTTGAGAAACGCCTATTGCATCTAAGTAGGTTACCCAGTCAAATTCGCTGGTTACTGCTTTATCTAAGTCAGACACATTAAACTTGTTATAACGTTTTTCGCTATCTCTTGTTTGTACGCGAGTCCAATGATATTCCGCTAATTTTGTTTCTATTGCCATAATGGACAGCGCTGCTGATTTACCATTTGGTAGCTTAGCTAAATCAAACATTTTCTCTATATGAGCTACATAACCTTGGCGAAGTTTTACGAAGCGTTCTTCTTCATTAAAGTAATAATCTTTGTCAGGTAAGCCTAAACCACTTTGCCAAACATGGGTGGCGTAGCGGCTAGAATCTTTAGCGTCTACGCTAATATAAAATTCGAAAGGGTTTGTAATACCTACTGCTTGATATTGACCAAAAAAACGCGCGATATCTTGTTTGCTTTTAAGATTATTAATGGAGGTTAGAATTGATGATATAGGTTTAATGCCTAAAGCATTACGTGTTTCTATATCGGTAAATGACTTGAATAAATCGGCTACTTTTTGCTCGTCACTACCGGGAGTTAGGTTTTGTTTTTTGGCTAATTCTTCAATAATCGCTTTAACGTTGTCATCGGCTTCGTCGCGTAGGTCATAAAAAGCGCCTATCGCTGTTTTATCGCTGGGGATTTCTGATGTTTTCAACCAGCCACCGTTAACGTATCGGTAGAAGTTATCTTGCGGGCGAACTTCTGCATCAATATTGGCTTTTGTTATACCTGATACTAATGTTTTGTTTGGTGTTGTTTGTACTTGAGTATTCTCATTTTGGTTTTCAGGTGTTTGATTACAACCTGAAAGTAATATAGATGTGCAAATGGCACTCGCTATCAATGTTTTCATGTAGTTACTCTTAATAATGATTGATTAGACCTAGTTAACTTTTGAGATGATTTTTATGACAATCAATAAAGCCTTTTGAGGGGATATACTCTAAAGATAAACAGCCCTAGTTATTTAAGCTATATATTTTTATAACAAAGCTGAAAATTTTTATACAACGCGATACGACCATTGGTGATAAAAACAAGCTGAGTTATTTATTCATTCATTAGAAAGTAACTTACTCACTTTATTTTCACAAAGAAAGTAAGTTATTCAGGTTGAGTAAAAATTATTTAAATTACAGACTTTTAAATTACAGTATTTTACGAGGAGGGAAGGCCACGTTTGAAAAGATTAGCCCTGCCACTAACGACATAAAAATAAGGAATGTTTGTGATCCTAAGTCGTAAGAGTTGAGCATGTTTTGTCCTGAAACTGCGGTATTTAAGCCGATGTAGACTTTACTCCCTGGTACTAAAACAACAAGACCAAGTAGTTTTACAACGCTTGAAGGTAGATTGGTTATTCTTGAAAATAAATTACTGTATATCCCTAAAGCAAATGCTCCAACAAAAGCGCTGAGGGGGCCACCTAAGAAAAGTGCTGCCCAAACGCTTGCACCATAAGCAATATAACCTGAAACAATTCCCCAAGGCGCATCTTTTAATCGTGCTTTAAACTGTACAACTAAACTTACTGATAGAACGGTTACAGCTAACCAAGCGGTCCAAGAAGGAATAAATGTTGATTGAACCATTTCTACTTCTCCCCACATTAAGCGTCCTATCGCTAAACCTAAGAAGCCACCAAAGTAGAGTTTGAATAACGACATTAAAGCATCCATTATTCTTGCTGTGCCTGATATTAAGTTTCTGGCGGCAAGCTCTGACAAGCCAAGAGTTAATGCTAAACCGGGAATAAAGGCAATAATACTCGATAGAATAACTAAGGAGGTATTTAAACTAGGATCTATTAGGGTGATAGCTGAAGCAAGTATCGCTACAGTGAGAGCGGATATTGGCTCTAACATGTCAGTAACACGACGAGAAAACTCACTCCATAGTACAAATAAGTACACCACCAAACCTAAGATAGCAGACCAAAAAACATCATTCCAACTTGTGTGCATTAACATGGCAAATGCACCACTTGAACCGCCAAAGGCTAAAAATGTTAAAAAGCGTCCGTATGGCGTAGGTTTTTTTTCTATTTCGTCTAAACGTTTAATGGATTCAGAAAGTGTTCGTTGTCCAGAACTTAACTCATCAACTAGTTCATCCGTTCTCGCTAATGAACCTAAGTCGAGCTCGCCAGGGCTTACACGTATAACATGAGCATACTCTTGTTCGTCATCTGTTTCGGATAAAACAAAAGTAAGAGAGGTAGGCGTTATTAAAAAACATGAATCTAAACCCAGAAAAATAGAGACATTATGTAAATGTGCTTCAAGACGATAAGCCGGAGTACCAAATTTATGAAGCGCTTTGCCTAACTTGATAATAAAGCGTCTTTTTTCTTCGAAGTCTATACTTTTTTCCATAAATGGTATTCCTAATATTTTAATAGGGTATATTAGTCGTATTGTATAAAAATGTAATGAACTTTTTGATATAAAACTTAGTTTGATAAGGATTGATTTATGGCGCTTCTGGTTATTTTGTTGGTTATTTTTGCTGCGGTTGCTTTGATGGTGATTTTGGGAGAGCGTTTTGGTAAACCAATGGAACAAGAGCAACAATCTAAGTTATCTAAAATTGCTGCCATTGCGTGTTTTATATTAATTATTTCGTTGGTTATTAAAGAAATGTTTTAAAGCCTGATAGGGTTTATTCAGCATTAAATAATGTTTTTAATGCTAACTTTTGATAACTCGCTTTCTCGCCAGAAGGTCGGTATGTACATTCGGTAATTTCAACATTATTGTTAAAGTCTTTGGTAATAATAATCGTTGAGCGTGTGCCGTAGTCAGGTGAAGTAATAAAAATAGAACTTAGCAGGGCTTCTCGTTCTGTGGGTAATCCTGTTTTAGGTAGTTTTTCTGGTGGTGCTTGAACTGTGTCGTTCATTAGGGCTAATAATAAATCACCATCAAGTTCATTTTCATGTTTTTCATCTGTAATTAATGCCTTTAGCTTTTGTTGTCCACGCGTCATTTTTGGCCAACTGTCTGTAAGTGCGCCATTACAAATGCTGTAGACGCCATTATCTATTAGGTGTTCTTTTTTATGTACACTATCAAAGCAGTAGAGTTTATCTAAACTTCCATATATCAAATTAAACCCATTGTAAATATGACTATGATTAGCAAGATGCGTTTTAATATTTTGATTGTTGGAAGTTATGTTTTCTTCAGATAGTGCTTCAAGTACTAAATTACCACGTGATGTTTTGGTGTTATCAATTAAATGGGGTTGTCTGAAATTAGTGAGCGCTGAAAAATGCTCAGACTGAGTTAACCCTAACCAAGTGCCGCCTGCCTGTAAGTCTTTTCCTGCTAATATTGAGTTTTCAGGCCATACGTGTAAATTTTGTGTTGGTCTTTGGTGAAATTCATCTCTGTTTGCACAGATAATAACGGGATATTTAGGATGTTGCTTTAAAGCGATAAATAAAATGCACATGATTAATTTAATACTACGTTATGTGTGAAAAATATAACCTTAATCGGGATATTCAGGTTAGATAAGTTTAAAAGCATAGCGCTATGCTTTAAACTTCATAGTATTAAAGTGAACGTGATGAAACAAGGTGTTTATGTTTGAATTACCTAATATAAGTTTAAAAAATAAAGTCTCGCAAAGTGAGTGGAATACTCGAGTCGATTTAGCGGCTTGTTATCGTTTAGTGACTTTACATGGTTGGGATGATTTAATTTACACGCATATTTCAGCGCGTATTCCTGATACAGATCACTATTTAATTAATGCTTTTGGTGTGGCGTTTGACGAAGTAACGGCATCGAATCTTGTTAAAATAGACATAGACGGTAATATTATTGATGCTGATTGTCCTTTTGAAATAAACCCTGCTGGCTTCACCATTCATAGTGCAATACATGCGGTTCGACATGACGATATGTGCGTTTTACACCTTCATACCAATGCAACTATTGCTGTGGCTAGCGTAGAAGAAGGTCTATTACCGTTAAGTCAGTATTCTATGTTTGCTCTTGCTTCGATGAGCTATCACGATTATGAAGGCTTAGCCGTTAACCCAGCCGAAAAAGTTAAACTGCAAAATAACTTGGCAGACAAAAACTTTATGCTATTAAAAAATCATGGTGCATTAACTTTAGGAAAAACCATAGGCGACGCCTTTATGCACATGTACGATTTAGCGCGCGCATGCGAAATTCAAGTACAGATAATGTCTATGGGTATGAAACCTAATTATGTCGATCAAAACATAATTGACGGTATTAAAGCCCAAGCTAATATTGTACATACAGGATTAACGGGCGGACAAAAAGCTTGGCCTGCTATGTTAAGACGCGCGTATAAACATGATCCGAGCTTTGCTCAATAAGCTATAACGTACCGATTAGCAGATATTAAAATTTTATTTATTCCCCTTTTTATATAGAGAAACAGATGAAAGTAACTCACGTAGAAATATTCGATATACATTGTCCTGAACGTCCACCTTGGAATCCCGTTTTTATTCGTATTCATACTGATGAAGGTATTACGGGCGTAGGTGAAGCGGGTTTAGCTTACGATTGGGGACACAGCGCGGCAGCGGCTATGATCAAAGAAATAGTTGAAGCTGTTTTGATTGGTTACGACCCATTTCAAACTGAAAAATTATGGTCGCGTATGTTACGTGAAAGCTTTTGGGGATTAGGTGGCGGCCCGGTTTTATATTCGGCAATGAGCGCAATAGATACAGCGCTTTGGGATATAAAAGGTAAAGCCTTAGGTGTACCGGTTTATCAGTTATTAGGGGGGAAGGTTAATGATGAATTACGTACCTATGCTAGCCAATTACAATTTGATTGGGATACCACTATTACTAAATTAATTGAGCCACAGCAGTACGCTGAAGCGGCTTTAAAAGCGGTAGCTGAAGGTTATGATGCCGTGAAAGTTGATCCTATTGTTTACGATGCAAATGGTGAATCGTCATTCGATCGCACTAAACTGTTTACTAAACCGCAAATGCGTTTATTTGGTAATCGCTTACGTGCTATTCGTGATGCTGTTGGCCCTGACGTTGATATTATTTTTGAATCTCATTCATTAATGGGTGCAGCTTCCGCTATTCAAATGGGCGAAGTGATCGAAGAAGTTGGCTGTATGATGTACGAAGAGCCAGTCAATTACTTAAATTCAGCGGTACATAAAAAAGTAGCTGACAATGTAAAAGTGCCTATTGCTGGCGGTGAGCGTTTATATCATCGTTGGGATGTACGTCCTTATTTTGAAGATCAAAGTATTGATGTGTTACAACCAGATGTCGGTTTATGTGGCGGTTTTACTGAAGCCAAAAAAGTGTGTGATTACGCTGATGTTTACGATATTCGTATTCAAGCTCATGTATGTGGTGGGCCAGTTGCTACGGCAGCGTCTTTACACTTAGAAACCGCAATTCCTAACTTTTTAATTCATGAGCATCATACGTATGCGACTAAGTCTTGGAACCGTGAATTATGTATTCAAGATCCTCAACCTAAAAATGGCATTTTCAAAGTATCTGAAACACCGGGTATTGGTATTGAATTAAATGACGAAATAGTAAAACGCTCGCCACATGTAGTGGTTAAGTAAGCATAATAATTAAAAATCAATCAGATTGAGGTTAAGTATATTCAACAGGTAAAGCTGTGGTGTACTTAATCTCTTCCATTGCGAAGCTTGAACTAATATCAGAAAAATTAGCACGCGTTATTAGTTTTCTGTAAAAGGTATCGTAAGCCTTCATATCTGGTACAACAACACGTAATAAATAGTCTACCTCACCACTCATTCGATAAAACTCTACAATTTCTTTAAAGTCGTTAGCGACTTTTCTAAAATCATTTAGCCATTGAGGGTTATGTTGATTAGTTTTAATGGTAACAAAAACTGTTAACCCTACATTGAGCTTTTCTGGATCGGCTATGGCTACACGGCCTTTTATTACGCCTGATTTTTCTAATGCTTGAATGCGTCTCCAGCACGGTGTTGTTGATAGGCCTACTTGTTTAGCTATTTCGCTTACTGCGGGAGTACAATCTTGTTGTAGTAATTGAAGGATTTTCTTATCAAACTTATCCATAAGGAACTCTATGTTTTATATTTAACTATAAAAAGAATTTTGTTCTAATTTTTTTGCTTTTACAAGAAAAAACAACTTTGCTTTATCAAGGGGGAAATTAAAAATTATACCAATGCTTGGTGTTTTCTAAATAGAGTTTTGCTAATTCTTGTGAATTATATTTTGAAAGCTGAGTTTGATATTGCCACAGCGCTTGGTAGCTTTTACTGAACAAACAAAGGGGAAAGTTACTGCTTAACATTACTCGGTTTATGCCAAAGGTAGTCACACATTGTTCAATCACTAAATCACACCATTGCGTATTATAGTTTCTGTTTAACATTTCCCAGCCAGAGCACTTTATTGCGCATTGTTTAAATTTTGCGAGTTTAGTTAAGCCGTTTAGCCAGTTGTTATATTCTTCTGAGTTATTCAGTGCAGGTGATATTTCAGTGAAGTAAGGTGGAAAGCCTGCATGGTTAATAATAATTGTTAGCTCAGGTAATTGTTCTAACAGCTGAGTTAACTTATCAATGGCGTTGAGCTCAGATAAAAGCATTTGTAGATCGAAGCTGAGTTGATGATCAGCTAATGCTTTTAAGTTAGTTGGTGTGTTGTGATGATTTAAAATATCGACTGCTGTGTCATCTAAAATATGCCGACAACCTACAACACTTTTGTAATTTAAGAGTGTTTGTAGTTGTGTTAAAAAATTGTTTGGCGATAACGTTAAATCGACACAAGCCACCGATTTAAATGACTTTTTACAGTTTAATTCTAGCCACTGTATTTCTCGCCAAGGTGCTTGGTTATCAAAACCAGCTTCAATATGTACAAAACCAGAGAGTTCAGGGCTATTTAAATCGCCGAGTAAATTAATGTCTGCTTCTGAAAAATTTTGGATAATGATATGCTTATCTGGCCAAAAAGGTGGGTTTTCAGGTTTTAACCATTGATATTGACCAAGTGTTAAATCAAACAAATGAATATGTGGGTCAATAAATTTCATGTTAAAACCTGATATAAAGTCTATTTAAAATAACGGTATTATTGCGCTGTATAGCCGCCGTCTATTACTTGTAAGCTACCGGTAATAAACCTTGATTTATCTGAAGCTAAAAATAACACAAGCTCAGCCACTTCTTCTGGTTGGCCTAGTCGCCCTAAAGGTTGCAAGTTAGCTTCTTCTTGATGGATTTTAGCTTTATCTTCGCCTGAGCGTTCGCAATATTTATCTATGGCTTGATGGTAAAGAGGGGTTTCAATGGTGCCAGGACAAACCGCGTTCGAACGAATATTGTAGCTTGCGTAATCTAAAGCGGTTGTTTTTGCTAATGAGGCTAATGCCGCTTTACTTAAATTGTAGGCAAATGAATTACGTTTAGCGATTAATGCTTGATCAGACGCCATGATAATAATAGAGCCTTGGTTGTTCGATTTCATTGATGGCAATACGGCTTTTACTGCAGCATACGCACCTTTAACATTGATATTAAAAACACGCTCAAAGTCAGCTTCCGTTGTATCTTCAATCGTGCCTGAAAAATGTACTCCTGCGTTTGATACCAGAACGTCTATTGTATATTCATCACTAATGCTTTTGATGACTTGTTCGACTTCTTGCACATTGGTGATATCACATGATTTAAATGTACCAAATGTTGAGGCTTTAATATCTAAGTTAAACACTTGGTAATTGTTGGCCAAAAAAAGCTGAATAATACTTAAACCAATGCCTGAACTACCGCCAGTGACAATGCATGTTTTTTTCATGGGAGTATTTTTTTAAGGAAATAAAAACTTAAGGGGATATTAACGTTATTAGCTTAGAACTTCTATTGTTTCAATGCGGATTGTTATTTTGTGTTGCGGAATAAAAAAGCCAAATATTTTTATATACCCGTTACCAATCAAGAGGCTATTTCAGAGTGCTTGAGCGATATCAATTCAAGGCAACGCTTTGTAATAATGGTCGTTCCCTTATAAAAAGCGTTAACGAAGAAGTGATTTTGCTCAAGCGCTTCTTCGATGGGTCTAAAAACAATTTATGCTTCGTTATTAACTTTAGTCAGGTTCCTACATGGATGTAGGATATTAGGGTAACGCAGGAGCAGTTACCGAGAATAACCATGACGTCAACTTAATACCTTGCATACATGGATGTATGTACTTAGATTTCGTCTGGAACATGAAATCTGTGCCTAAATTGTTTTTAGTTCCCACTGAAACCTGCATCTTGAATGATAACGGGTATAAACACTTGGCTTGATATGAGATGTTTTTAATTTATTTAGCGAGTTCAATAAATGCTGCCGTGTACATTTTTAAATTCAACATAAACTGATCCATAGTAATAAATTCACTTTCAGTATGCCCAGAGTATTCAGTATTTGGCATAGACGGCCCAAAACTTATTGCTCTTGGGAACATTCTTGAATTAGTACCACCACCAATTGATATTGGCTTAGCGCTTTTAATGCCTGTGTAGTGTGAAAAAATTGTCAATAATGTTTCTAGCTGAGGCGCATCTTGCTGAACCCAAGGCTCTTTTACTGTGGTGCTTACATCGGTAAGTACATATTCATTACTGTTTGACCACTGAGTTATCGCTTGCGTAATTTGCTCTTTAAGCACTGTAGTGTCTTTTCCACGTGGGCGACGAATATTAATATTTAGCTGCATGCCATTGTCTAGCTGTTTTAATACCGTTGGAGATACCGTAAGTGGCCCCATAAATTCATCGCTAAATGCGATGTCGCCAAACTTTTTACCGTATAAGCCAGTGCCAATATTATCGTTAATAAAGTTAACTAATGCGCCGCTTGTATTGGTTGGCCAGCGTTTAAATGAAATTAAATCGGCAAGGTAAGTAATTGCATTTACACCATCTTCAGGTTTTGAAGAATGTGCTGATTTACCTAAAGCACTTATTGTTAATTTTTGATCCGTTAGATCAAAGCTAAATCCTATGTTGTTATAGGCCTTTGCTTTATTCATTAATTTTTGCAGCAGTTTTACGTCTGCGTTTTCAATAATAACAACAGCATCTTCAGGAATTTGGCTACCAAAAAAGCCACCAGTAAAAGACTTTAAGTAAGCTTGTTGAGTGTTAATGCTTTTATTGGGAAATGTTAAGCTGATTGTTCCATAACCTTTTTCTGCTATAACGGCAGGGTATTCAGCATCAATAGTAATATTGGTTTCTGGTAAATCATGAGTTTTAATATATTCTTCTAATGGTGCCCAGTCAGACTCTTCAGCCATGTATATATATAGCTCTAAACGCTTATTAAGTTGAATTTTTTTATCTTTAATTGCTTTCATTGCATATAAAGCGGTAGATATTGGGCCTTTGTCGTCTTCCGTTCCACGACCAATGATAAGCCCCGGCTTTGATGTTAAATCAATAGTATAAGGCGACTGTTTCCATTTGCTTGGGTTTGCTGGTTGTACATCACCATGGGTAATTATGCCTAGTCGTTCTTTTGCATTACCTAGGCCAATAATAACTACGAAACCGTCATCTTTAAAATCAAGACCAAGCTCAGTAGCTTGCTTTTTTAGTTCTTGTTTAAAGGCTATATGAACAGGGTTTTCAGGAGAAGGAACGCCATCAACCACAACGGTATTGTGTTTTACCAATTGAGCAAGGCTATTTACCATGTCTGTTTTATAGGTATTTACAGCATAGTTTGCCGTTTTATCTGCTAATGTACTCACTTCATTTGCGTGAGTTGAAGTGGTAAACATTAATGGAGTTAAGAGCGTTAATAAACTGAGTTTTTTAAGCACGAGATATCCTTTATTTTTAATTACTGTTGATGATAGCTGGATTCATTACCCATGATTAGAGAAATAATGAATAGATACTCCTATAGTATTTAATATTATAAATTAAACCACTAAAAAACCGACCAGCGTAGCTTTTTAATCGTTTAATACCTTTTGAGTTATTATTTCAATGCAGATTATAAATTATTGGTTGTTTGTTTATTTCTTAATGGTATGTTTATAAAGAGTAAAACCATATTTTAAGTTATGGTTATACATTATGGCTAAATTTAAAGAAATGCACTTTAATGATTAGAAGTGTATACGCTTTGAGTTTGATCTTTAAACTATTTGTTATTGTTTTTAAGTAAAATGAAAGGGAAGGTAACATGGTACTTACACCACAAGAGTATGCTCGGCAGGTTGAAGATTTATTTGTTTTACCTGATATTTATTTAAAGTTAAAAGAAATAATGGACGATAAAAAGTCATCGTTGAGTGATATTGCTGAAGTTGTTGTACTTGATCCTTCTTTATCTTCTACTTTATTGAAATTAGCTAATAGTGCTTTATTTAGTTTTCCTCGTGAAATTGATTCTATCGCGCGCGCTATTATGGTTTTAGGGATTAAAGAAGTACATAACTTAGTTAATTTGTATGGTGTAACTAACGCATGTAGTAATGTTGAAACGACGATTGTTGATATGGATAGATTTTGGGAAGTCAGTGTTGATTGTGCTTTGCTCTGTAAATTTTTCGCCCAAAAATTAAAGTTAAAAGATGTTGATGGGCTTTTTCTATCTGGTTTAATGCATAACATAGGGGAGCTGGTTGTTGTTCAGAGCTCTCCAAAACAAGTTGAGTTTTGTCAAAAATATAATAAAGAAGAAACACCATGGCAATTACAAATGGATGTTTTTGGTTTTACCTACTCAGAGTGTTCTGTTGAGTTACTCAATCTGTGGCAGTTACCTGAATCGTTGATTGAGCCCATTAGGCATTACCACAATATCAAAACAGAAAGTGATGTAACCTCTGCAGCTAAGTTATTAAATATTTGCAGTCGGTTAGCGTTAATTAATTCACATCCTGGTATGTATTCTAAACAAAATTTTGTGATGCCATCATTGCTTGAGGAATTTGAGTTATCTATTACGGATATTGATGAAGCTTTGAATTTTTGTAATGTGGAAGGTTTAACTATTATGTCAGCTCTCGCGTTAAAAAATAGCTAATCTGAGGGATTTTCTCATGGTTTTTAAGGTAAAATGTTTTTATTTTATAAACGACTGATTAGGAAAACTATGACACTACCCACATTATTAACTCAATTGTCTGAAGCACCAGAACAAGTTTCTTTTGATGAGGTTATCAATACAATTGCAGAAAATTACCAATATACTCCAAGTACTTTCTCTAATGGGAGTGTAGTAAATGACGCTGGAACGAATGAAGGTTCATGTAAAATATTTGCTTTTGCTAAATTACATAAGCTTTCTAAAGAGCAAACATTAGCGTGTTTTGGTAAATATTATCGTGAAGATGTTTTAAAACACCCTGAAGGTAATGATCATGGAAATATTCGTAACTTTATGATTTCAGGTTGGGAAGGTATTGTATTCTCTGGAGATGCTTTACTTAAAATCTGATTGATGTGTGGTTAAATTATTTTGAGGTTTAACCACTAGCTTTTTTCCGATAAGGTCAAGTTCATGCAAGCTAGGTATACTTGATCTTAGTTCTTCTTCTAATAAATCTAGCTGTCTTAAGTTACTACAAAATATTCTAGCTTTCTGATCCAATACGCGAGTTTGAGCACTTAATTCAGACATGAGCTCTTTTTCTAAAGGAGTCATTTTATTATTAATAATAATGTTTTGATTATCTTTTTTTCTATCTTGTTCTCTTCCTGTACGTTCTACTATTGCATCACCAACAGCCATTAAAATACTACCTAATGATTGGGTAACTATGTGTTCTATTTCTTTTTCAAATTGACCTGAAAAAATTTCATCAAAATCATTAAAGCTTTGAGGTGCAACATAGTAATTATTGTCGCTATGATTAAATCTATTTCTTAAATTCCATTGCATATCATTAAAGCGTTTTTGAAACAATCTATGCGATTCACTATCTTTTTTAGATAAGCCTCCAATAGCTTTATTTACCGCTTCTAACCCTACATCAACCCCTTCAATCGCTATAGATATAATTTGTGGAACTTGTTCGCGTAAACTTCTTGAGTATTGATTTAATAATTCTTTTTGTTTATTTGTTAATAATGCTTCTCGACCTGAAACAAATAATTGTTGATCTCGTGTGATCTGGACATAGGTTTGATTTTCTTGGCGTAAACGAACATGAATAGGATCTATGACTACGCCATATTTAAAGCTTATATTACATTCAGCGTAAACAGAATGTGAAACAAGTCCTGTAAGTAATATGGGTAGTGCATAGCGCTTCAAAGTGAAATTCCTATATTCGAGTATTGGTGGTAATGCTAATTAATTATTGTTAATTAACTATGAGTGATAGGCTTTATATGAACTTTCCTTTCAAAATAAGTCATTTTACTTGGGCCATATTCACGTTTCGTTTTATCATTGAAATCCCCAACATTCATTTGCACACCATGATAAATGCGTTCGGTTGCTTCAACATAAACTTCAGTCATATAGGTTTGCATTTGTTCTTCTATGTTTTCTTTTTCAAATAAAATATCACCCATTTTAGCTGCATGAAATTGATAGGTTGAAACCACTTTTTTAAGCATTTCTGGGTTGGCTTTATCTTTAGGTAGGGCTTTGAGTTTATTTGTAGCTACTTTTAGTCCTTGTGTTTTTTCTGTTTCAATTTTTAATTGTTCATCAATCTCATGTAATTTATCTTTAAAGTCTTTGATTTTTCTATTAAAAGTAATCGTTGTTGAGCTGCCAGCCGTAGCACCTACAGTGCCAGCATGTACTGAATTGATAGCATTAATGTAGCCGGCAATTAATTTTCCATTTGCTTTATCTTCTGAACCAACCCAAAGTTTGTCATTAACATGAATGATACTATGCATTAATTGGTTTTCTATTCTCAAAATGTTACAGGTAATGTCTGAATACTGGCAATATTTCGCAAATACATTACCCTCAGCTTTAATGTTAACACTCATGGTAATATCAGTAGTCGATAGATCTTCAACTTCTTGTTTTTTACCTATAATGCCACCAATAATAGTGATATCCCCACCTGCTTCTAATTGCGCAGATTCCACAAAACCACCGACTGTAATATCGCCTTTGGCATATACTTTCATGCCTTCGCAAACATCACCATCTATAATTACGCTGCCTTCAAATTTGATATGACCTGTTGTTACATCAACATTTTTAAGCTTGTACACCTCATCTATTTCCATACCATTTTCTATAGAACGAGGTAAGCCGATTGAAGTTGAAATGAGCACATTTTCATTTTTGGGACTAATAACCGTACCTTCACCGGCTTTCATTTGAATGTCTTCACCGGGACTTGGTTCTAGTGGAATACCTGTAACGGTATAGCCTTTTATACCTTCCGTAAGTGGAATAACTTTAGCAAGAGGCTCGCCTATGCGCACACAAATAATATCACCTAAATCTCTCATATCAACGCTGCCATCATCACGCTCTTTAGGACGTAATATGCGATCTTGAGCACACTGTACAAGTTGTTTTATACGAGCATTTTTACCGTTAATAGGCGTTTTACCTAAAGCAATAACACCTTTTATTAGCATACCTTCAGATTCTTTAAGTGATTGTTGAGCTAATTTTATTAGACCTTCTTTGATAAAGCCTTTTTTTATGCCTACTGCTTGCGCTGCAGCTAATATATCTTTTGGAGAGAGGTTTTTGCCACCTAAGGCGGTAGTAATTTCTGCTGTTGCTTTCATCGCGTCATCATCTACTTTTATTTCGATTGTCGCGTCTTTTCTTTCTAAAATTTGATAACGTATTTCTCGACCGCTTTTATCTTCTTGTAGCGGTTTTAATATACTGTTTAATTCAGCAATGGCATTTTTGATATTACTTGTATTAATTTGTAGGTTGCTATATTCAGATTTTTCAATTAATTCGAGAATAGAGGCCTCATTAATGACAGTATTGTTTTTGATCGGCTGTAAAACCAAGTCGATGTTATTTTTTTTATTTTCAACAAAGTTAACCTGAGTCACGTAATGTAATCTCCATGTTATATATTTTTATTATTTAAATATAACTTTCTTGATGTATTTTAATAAATGCAGGGGTATTTATTTTTGAATAATCAATTTTGTATTCTTTATTATCTAAAGCTTGGATAAACAAGAGCGTTTTTTCTTCACCAAAGCATTCGACAGAGCCTATATCAATCACTTCTTGGTAAACTTTTTTGGCTTCAGATCTTTTACGTGGGACTTCACCAGTGTATACACCAATACCTCTATTACTAATAATAATAACAGGGTGACCACCATTAATGATTAAAAGATCAAATTTTCTATTTTTGTGGATTATTGTGTTTCTTCCACTGGTGATAAAGTTTTTTTCAATCAAAATAAGTCCCTAATTTTATCTACTGATTTAAATTGTATTCATGAGAATGGGTAAGTTTTTTATAAAAATTATAATAAAATACGTTGGTTATAAAGTTTTACTTAACAGAAATAATAGCAATAAAAACTGCTTTAATACTAAATATATAAAGTTTTAATTTACTAAGCAATAAATAACAGGCCTATCTCAGTAAATAAGCCTTTAAAAAATTTACATTATTTTATGTATAAAGGCTTATGGTTACTTTTAATTAGAAGTCTACGAACTAAATCTAAGCATCTTGCTGCCACTATTTTTTGGAAGCTATTTCTATCACTTTTTATAATAAAATGTTGAGTATTAATAAAAGTAGTATTTCCCCATGCTATCCATACCGTACCTGTTGGCTTTTCTTTTGTGCCACCTGTTGGGCCTGCTATACCTGATACGGCTATAGCTATATCAGCATTACTATGCTCAAGCGCACCTTTTGCCATGGCAATAACGGTTTCTTTACTCACGGCACCATAACTCTCTAATGTTGTTGGTGGAACTGACAGCATTTTAGTTTTCATTTTATTGGAGTAAGTTACATAACCGGCTTCAAATATTTGAGAAGAACCTGCTAACGCGGTTATTTGGCTTGCAATTAAACCACCTGTACAAGATTCAGCCGTGGTTATCGTTAATTTATTATCTAATAATTGCTGAAACACACATATAGGCAAAGTTAAGTCATCGTCTTTTATTTCACCTAATATATGGTCATCCAATACCTGATGTACTTTTGTTAGCCATGTTTCTTTTAATGTGTAGGCCGCTTTTGTGTGAGTGGTTAATTTTAGTTCTAAAGTAGGGGAGTTAGCACGGTAACCGATTTCTATATTTGATGGTAAGTCAGGTAAGTGTTCATCAATTAACATTTGAAGTTTGGACTCACCAATACCAAAGGTTTGTAATCGCGTAGTATGAAGAAATTCTTGTTTCGGTAATTTACTTTTTAATTGAGGAAGTATTTCTTCATTAAGCATTATTTTTAATTCGCTCGGTACTCCGGGCGTGCAAAAAATATCACAATTATTTAGCTTGATGTGAATCCCCACTGCACTGCCTGTTTTATTATGAATAATATTGCAATTTTCAGGTAATAAGGCTTGTTTTAAGTTAGCTTTATCAAGTGTTAATTCTCTTTTTTCTGCCCATAGTTGAAGGTGCTTAATAGCTTGTGGATTTTCTTTTAAAGTTAAGTTTGCGGCAATAGATAACGCTTCAGAGGTTAGGTCATCACTTGTTGGGCCTAATCCTCCATTTATAATAAGTATGTCCGCAATTTCACTCATTACTTTTATTTCATTAATAAGTGTAGGTAAGCTATCGGCTAGAGTTACACGTCGGTTAACATCAATACCTATATCTTTCAATTGCTTGGCTATATAGGCGGAGTTGGTATCAATAACATCACCGTTTATAAGTTCATTACCCGTAAGTAGTAATTGCAAATTGATATGAGACATGAATTAACCTTAAAAAATAATAATAGGGATTATCATAAATACTATCTTGATATATTTATACTTTTATCATTGATTTTGTTCTATTAATGTCGACTCAAACGTATCTAATAAACCTGTTTAGCGTTAGAATAAATACAAGGCTTTAGGTTAAGGAGTACTTATATTTTGGCTAAGCTATTTGATCGAAATATGCTTTTAGGGTACTGGTATCGTGGAGATTCCGATGCCCATGGTAACCAAATGACAGAGTTTGCCCGTATAGAGCCAGACGGTAGTTTTGAATTTTCATTTATTCAATATAATCAACAAGGAGAAGTTGTTGAAGAAATTACTGAGTTGGGGGATTGGGGATTAGTAGGCGATATTCACTTTACCATAACAAAAGGTGAGCTCATCGATGAAGAGCATTACGGTGCTGATATGGCTGATGAAGAAAATTATCAAGCCTATAAAGTACTGGAATTAGACAGCAACATTGTAAAATACCAACACATAATTACTGAAGAAGTATTTATCCTAAGGCGTGTTGTTGATAAAATAGCACACTGCTAGTGACAGTTTGATTTAGCTAATAGCACTGTTATCTATTGTAAGTTAGATTTATGTAAATGTTTTTCGTTTTTTGAACGAATACTATTTACCGCATTTTTTTAAATTTTGAGAGAGCAATGAAAAGAATTAAAGACGCAAGTTTAATCACAGCAATAAAAACTCCTTATAATGAGAAAGGTGAAATAGACCTTGCGACCTATGACTTACTTGTGGCTAAACAACTAGAAGCTGGCGTAGACGGAATTATTGTTGGAGGCACTACTGGCGAAGGTCACTTACTCAGCTGGGAAGAGCATTTAATGCTTATTGCTCATAGCGTTAATCAATACGGTGAACAGTTAATTATTGTGGGAAATACGGGTAGCAATAATACCCGTGAAGCAATAAAAGCAACAAAAAATGGTTTTGCTATGGGGATGCATGCTGCTTTACAAATTAACCCATATTATGGACGTACTTCAGAGAAAGGGGTTTTAGAACACTTTAAAGCGGTTTTAGAAATTGGTCCTGCTTTTATTTACAATGTACCGGGTAGAACAGGGCAAGATGTGACTCCTGATATTATCGAACCCTTATCGACTCATAAAAACTTTATTGGTGTAAAAGAATGTACAGGCAATGATCGTATTGCTTACTACGAAAAACAAGGCATTGCTTGTTGGTCGGGTAATGATGATGAAAGTTTTGCGGGTAGACATGAGTTCGGTTCGCATGGTGTAATTTCTGTTACGTCTAATATTATTCCTAAAATTATGCGTACATTAATGGATAAACCTGATCATGCGTTAAACGATAGTGTTAAAAACTTAATGAGCTGGATGTTCTGCGAGCCTAACCCTATTGCATTAAATACGGCACTTATGATGACCAAAGCGGTTAACCCTGTGTTTAGATTGCCATATCAAGCATTAAACCTTCAGCAAAGAGAAGAGGGCTTAGCGCTTTTAAAAGAGATAGATAGTAGTGATCTTGTTGGTGATGGTTTATCGCTAATGTCTGACGACGACTTTACTTACAGAGCTTAACTTTTATTTAATGCTAAATTGTTAGAGCAGCTAAGGAAGGCCTTAGGTGCTCTGGTAAGCTAAAGGTTTTATACTCAGGTGTTGTGTTTATTTCACCTAAAGGGCAATCAAACGATAACGAAAATGCACACAGCTGCAGATCAATATTTTTTTTAATCTTCTCTTCAAGCACATTATCTTTTTCTTTATTACCATGTAATCTGTCACCAATAACCGGCATGCCAATACTAGCCGAGTGAATACGTATTTGGTGTTTTCTACCCGACTCTATTTTTACGTTAACTAAAGACACATCAATATTTCTATTGTAATCAATACAAGTAAAAGTACTGAGTGCTTTCTTCCCATCCACGTTAATACTAATATTGTCAGGTTGTGAGCGTTGGTTATGATCACCATGAACTAAAATTAGATAATGTTTTTCTAATTGATGATGTTCAAATTTTTGACTAAAAGCTTGTGCCATTTTTTTTGTATGAGCAATAACAATAAAACCCGTTGCCGCCCGGTCTAATCGATGCACAATAAATACAGGACGCTCTGGCTGTAAATGAGTTTGAGCCCAACGTGCTATTGTACAATGGTCGCTCCATTTAGAGCCTTGCGAGAGCATACCGTAAGGTTTGTACCATACACTATAATCGCCCATATCTTCGATTAAGATTGCTTCATTAGGCTCTTGCTTAAGTACACCTTCGTTATAATAAAAATGTAATTCATCACCTTTTTTTAAGGTTTTTTTTAATCGACGAAAACGCTGAGTTGATTTACCTCTAGTTAACCACAAGGCACCTTTAGCTATCGCTTTTTTTATATCCGCAATACTTATGTTACAAACCGCGTCTAATTCAATTAATGCATTGCTCGCCTCAGTAGTAACAATAAGGTGTTTTTCAAAAATAATATTATCAGAAGTGTTCATTGAGTTTTTCAAATAAGTAGAACGAAAATAGTTCAAGCTAAAGTTATAAGGTGTAGTTTATCAAACAAGACAATGATCTGTCGGACTTTTGATAGTAATATACAAAATTAATGAAATGATACTTTT
Organism: Pseudocolwellia agarivorans; assembly: GCF_002000085.1. GTDB lineage: Bacteria > Pseudomonadota > Gammaproteobacteria > Enterobacterales > Alteromonadaceae > Pseudocolwellia > Pseudocolwellia agarivorans. Next base: position 466,024 of record NZ_MUZU01000001.1, on the reverse strand, counting down.
AATTAAATAGCAGGGGTTGTAATGGAACGTGATTTAACACTTTTTCCTCAAGATGATATTGGTGAATACTTATGGGATGCCGTTAATACGGGAAATGATATTAACCAAGAAAGAGAAATTGAATTTACTGTTATTTTTAAGTCGCAAGAGCAAGCACTAAAGTTTGGTCATTTATTATTAGAAAACAACCAAAAATTGTCTTTATGTCCGTTTGATGAAAATGCTGATTATCCATGGGAAGTTACCGCTTATCCGTTTATTGGTGCTTCGTATGAAAATATTACGGCTTACCGCCATTTATTAACCGAAAGCTCAGCGCCTTTTGAAGGGGTATTTGATGGTTTTTATTTTCCAGTTAATTAGTTCCTTTCTATAAGCTAAAGAGCACTATGATTGATATTAAAAAATTTGATGGCATCAAAAAAACGAGTGCTAAATCATTTAATAACCAAAAAGCGTTAATAAAAAAAGTCATGGCGGGGAGGGTTATTACTTGCGAAACCTGCGGTACGCAAATAAAGCTTGTATTACCTGAGCAATCTAAAACACCAGGGCTATATTGTACTAAAGGCTGTACCGATATTGCTTTAGATTTTGAGCTTTAGCTATACCCGTTAGCAATCAAAATGCGTATTTCAGAGTGCTTGAATGATAACGGGTATATATGTGTCGATAACTTTCTCAGGCAGTAATGTTAATAATTGGCTGAAAGAATTTAGCGCTTATTTTTCACTATGTAAGTATGTATCTAAACTGAAATCTATAAAAAAGTCGCAATATCATTAATACTTTTTTTAGTGGTTGCATGGTGAGGTATGCTTGCATCTTCAGCAGGGTAGCCAGCAATTATGAGCATGTATGGTCGTTCATTATCGCTTCTATTACATACTTTACTTAAAAATGTCATAGGTTTAGGTGTATGAGTTAATGTCGCTAAACCTGACGAATGCAGGGCATTAATCAAAAACCCCGTCGCTATACCTACCGATTCATGTACATAATAATTCGTGTTTTTTTCTTCAGCTGTTATGCCTCCTTTCTTTTCGCTAAATATCGCAATTAACCACGGCGCATGTTCTAAGTAAGGTTTATTTGCATCAGTACCTAAAGGTTTTAAGGCATCTAACCATTCATCACTGGCTCTACCATTATAAAAATTTTGCTCATGGGCTTCAGCTTGTTCGCGTATTTGCTTTTTTACATCATGTGAGTGTATTGCTACAAAATGCCATGGTTGATGATTAGCACCACTTGGCGCAGTTCCCGCAGCTTTAATACAGTTTTCAATAATCTCTTTCGGCACAGTACGATCGCTAAACTTTCTAATAGAATGTCTGCGTTTTATGTTGGTATAAAATTCTTGCGATTTTAATAGCATCTCATCTTGTGGATATTCTATAAAATCGGTTAGTGGTGATGAGTCGTGTTCTTGCATGCTATTGTTTCCATATTATTTGAGCTGTTTGGAGATTACTTCATTGTAACGGTTATTTAAATTTAGATAATAAAAAAAGACGCTAAAAGCGCCCTGTTTTAAGTTATATGTTTAATCAGCTTTTAACTTGTTAATAAGCTTTGTTCATCAGCCCAAGAAAGTGCTTGGTTATAATATTCAATGGTTTGGTCTTTTGTTAAGCCTAGTTTATCCATTGTTGCGGCAGACTCATCCCATTGTGCGTGCTCTATAAATTCAACCAATTGAATTAGTTGAGCCATATCACCTTTTTTTGTGAGTAAAGTATCTTTAATTTCTTGAGCTAGCGGTAATTTAGCTAAAACACTTTCAATATCTTCATCTAATATTGCATCTATCAGCGAGAGTAAACCTGTTAAGAAAGCGATAGAGCTATTTATATTACTTTTTACGTTTTCAGCCGCAAGTTCACAAAATTTAGCTCTTGCCATTGCTGAATTAATTAGTTCTGAGGGCTTATCTGGATTGATATTTGCGGTAAACATTAATCCTATAAATCGTTTTAATTCTACTAGTCCTAATGTCACTAAGGCTTGTTTAATGGTAGATATTTCAGCTCTTCTTCTAAAAATAGCTGAATTGGCGTATCTTAATAATTTGTACGAAAGTGTAACATCGCGTTCAAAAACAGAGGTAATGCTTACCAAGTCTAAATCCGGCTTTGATGTTTCATAAAGAAGTTCTGCCATTGCCATTTGAGATGGAGATAATGATTTTGTTTTGATCATTTCAGGCTTAGCAAAAAAGAAACCTTGAAATAATTCACAACCTAATTCAACGGCTTGGTTATATTCTTCGTATGTTTCTACTTTTTCAGCCAATAACTTGATATGAGGAAATTTTTCTATTGCGGAAATAACTTCTTTAATTTCGTCAACATTTGATACTTGCCAATCAATTTTAATTATTTTTATATAAGGATAAAAGTGTGACCAAACCGCTTGATGTTCATAATCGTCGAGTGCGAGTGTGTATCCTTTTTCATATAAATCCTTACATAGAGCTAATAAACGCTTACCCGGTTTTATTGTTTCTAAAATTTCAACAACGACTTCATCAGTCGTTAGCATTTCAGGGTAACCTTTACTTAAGGTTTCAAGAGTAAAATTAATAAACGCTGGTTTATTTGAAGTGAATTCAGATATACCCATATTGAATTTACTGGCTTCAACCATTTTACTGGTTGCCACATCGCCATCAACATCTGGAAAAACATTGTCTATGCTATCTCGAAAAAGTAATTCGTATGCATATAGTTTTTTGTTTATATCTAAAATAGGCTGTCTAGCCGCGTAAAAATACATATTACCCCTAGTACTCTATTTTGACTTTAATCGGTTTTAAAAGTATTCACCCACATATGAACTATACACTTAGATCTTAAATTTTTCCTGAGATGAATACAAAATAAGTAAAAATAATTTGATTTATATAGAGTTTTCCTTCGTTAGTAAGAATATATTGTAATTAATAGGTTATTTCATTAAGTTTTTTGTTTTTTTTGTAATATATTTTATACGTTAGTAAATAAGAGCTAATACATGTTTAAGATATAAAATATATACTTATGCTTTAGTATGTTACCTTTTAAATTACTTATTCTAAGAGGAGAGCAATTTGGAAGTTGGTAATTATATTTCATTAGCTATTTATTTTATTTTAATGATTTTTATTGGTGTGTATTCCTATCGGAAGTCAGTAAAAGATATTTCTGGTTATATGTTGGGAGGACGAAGTTTGAGTCCTTCTGTAACGGCATTATCTGCTGGCGCCTCAGATATGAGTGGTTGGATGTTAATGGGCCTTCCTGGAGCAATGTTTGTCTCAGGTTTAAGTAGTATTTGGGTGGCGATAGGTTTAACTTTTGGTGCGTTACTTAATTATATTATTGTTGCTCCGCGTTTAAGAACTTATACCGAACTCGCTAATGATGCTATCACTCTACCTGATTACTTTGAGAATCGTTTTAATGATAATACTCATGTATTGAGGGTTGTTGCATCACTTGTTATTGTTGTTTTTTTTACTGTTTATACTTCATCAGGGGTTGTGGCCGGAGGGAAGCTATTTGAGAGTGCCTTTGGATTGTCTTATGAACTAGGTTTATATATAACTGCAGGTGTTGTTGTTGCTTATACGTTATTTGGTGGTTTTTTAGCAGTAAGTTTAACTGACTTTGTTCAAGGTTGTATTATGTTTATAGCTTTGATTTTAGTGCCTGTTGTTGTTGTTATGGATGTAGGTGGGATTAACGAACTTCATCAAAGTGTTGTTGCAATTGACCCTGATTTATTAGATATGTTTAGTGGTGTTACGTTAATCACTATTATTTCATCGTTAGCTTGGGGTTTAGGGTATTTTGGGCAACCTCATATTATTGTTCGTTTTATGGCTATTCGTTCTGTTAAAGATATTCCCGTTGCTAGAAATATAGGTATGAGTTGGATGATTGTTTCTGTATGTGGTGCTATGGCAACGGGCTTTGCTGGTATCGCTTATGCTTCATCAGCTAATTTAGATATTAAAGATCCTGAAACTATTTTTATCGTTTTGTCTCAATTACTTTTCGATCCATTAATTGCTGGTTTTTTACTTGCTGCTATTTTAGCGGCGATTATGAGTACTATTTCATCACAGCTGTTAGTCACTTCAAGCTCATTAACGAATGATTTTTATCAGTTATTTTGTAATCAACAGGCTTCAGATAAGCAATTAGTCTTTATAGGTAGAGTTTCTGTTTGTTGTGTGGCGTTATTAGCTATATTTTTAGCTCAAGATCCTAATAGTTCTATTTTAGATATTGTAAGTAATGCATGGGCTGGCTTTGGAGCAGCTTTTGGGCCTGTTGTTATATTAAGTCTTTATTGGAAAAAAATGACTAAAGATGGCGCATTAGCTGGCATTATCGCTGGTGCAGTAACGGTCTTGCTTTGGATATATCTTCCTGTTTCAATTGGAGGGCAATCTCTTAGTTCTTTGGTTTATGAAATTGTTCCCGGTTTTATTGTTTGTACGGCGACTATTTTGTTTGTTAGTTCAGTAACGTATAAACCATCGTCAGAGATAGAAACTGTTTTTGATAAGGTTCAAGGTATTCATCAATAGTGGTAAATTAATGGTTATCAAGCCTAATAATTAATTGATATTATAAGTATAAAAAAAGGTTAGCCATATTGGCTAACCTTTTTTACAACTGATTTCTATAGTTAATAATCAAATGATTAGATTGACCAAGTTACATTTGATTTTATATTTTCTTGCCACTTTTGTAATGACTCAGTTTTATCGCCTACAACAATAATGCTAGCATCTTTAAATTGTAGAGACTTTCCATTTAACTCTTGATTTGAAAAGCTATTTATAAAAGCTAAATGTTCGCTTTTAGGAATAATAAAAACGTTAACGGGGGAGTTTTCACCTTTATACACGAGATGTAAACTCTTCATTTTATCAAAGCGACAGTAATCTGCAAAAATCAATTCACCGAGCTTATCCGAGAAACTGCCGTGAAATGAAGCCATCTTTTTGTTTAATGACGCTAAAGTTACTGTGGCATTATCATTATTTGAGAAATGTGCAGCTTCATGAGTTGTGTGTGCAAATGCATAGTCTCCCATATTGGTGTAAGCGTTTGAGAACTGCATAAAGTTAATCGTTAACCCCATAGCAAACGCTACTGATGCAGCTAAAGCTAAATGAATTCTTTTTTTCTTTTTCTGTTGTTGATGACTGTCAAGTGCTTGACGTAAAATAAGTTTTTGCGCCATATCATCAGGAACAGGTACTTTAAGTGCGTTTAATATTTGTTGATCCAGTTGCTCTATTTCTCTAGCAAATTTTTGTTTACTAGGATCTGAAGCTTTCGCGTTAATAATATCTTCGTCTGCGCATTGAGGATCTGCGTATATACTTCGTCTAAATTGCAAATCATCCATTGTATGTACCTCGTACTTCTGGTTCTTTTTCTAATGCATCTTTCAGCTGGTTTCTTGCTCTGAATAAGCGTGTCATTACTGTATTTTTATTTAAAGATAGAAGGCCTGCGATTTCTTCACCGCTAAAACCACCTATCACCTGTAAAACAAGAGGTTCTCTGTATTCCTCTGGGAGTGAGCCTATCTTTTCACGTAACCAATGATTTTCAATATCTTGTTCTGAATTAATCGATTGAGTATCTATTATCGTAGCTTCTTCATATTCACTCATATCGAAACGTTTTCGTTCGAAACGACGTGCATTTTCACGTCTTAAAATAGTGATCAGCCAAGACTTAGCCGCTTTTTCATCCTTAAGTGAATCTAAAGCGCGCCAAGCACGTAAAAAGGTTTCTTGCACTAGGTCTTCTGCGACTTGTTTTTCGTGGCATAACCAGTATGCATAACGATATAAGTCGGCATGAAGAGCTTTAACGAGTGCTTCGTATCTAACTTGTTTAGTAGCCATGTTAGAAGAGACCTGAGAGGGGGCTTTTTTATTTCCAAATAGTTTTTTTATCATTAAAATATTTTTATAAGTTGGTTGATAGCGATGGAAAGCAAGGGATTACTATGACATTTTTTGGGGTGTTTTGCGAGTTCCCCATAAGCCTAGGTTAATAAACTTATGGGGAAATATATACTATGGGTTTAACGTTATTGGTTGATTTTGAGTGTTTTGGGGCTGCTTATTAATATCAACAATAAGTGATTTTAATGTATTACCATTCCAATTTTTGGCTGCTTTCCCATAAAAACATTGTTGAAGATCCATAACCGCTTGGTTGAACTCTGTTCGGTTAATAAAGTGTTTGGCATCTTCTAATGTTGTAATGTTAACGTTAGAAAATAATTCAGCGACCCATGGTGCAATTAGTTGTAGAGCTTTTTCTCCATTATTTTTGTCGCATGCATTAATTAAATCTTTGTAGCTATTTTGAGTGACTGCTTTTATCGTTTTAGTGTTTTTCTTCTTTTTATTAAATGAAGAGATTAACCAAGCAAAGGAGGTTAGTAACCAAAGGGCTAAAAATAGCCATTGTAGCCACGAAGCTTCTTTAACTATAACGGTTTTAGTTTCTAATGGTTCATTTTCATTAACTGTTGCAGGAATGGTTTGCGCAGTGCTATTGGTTGCGTTGTTATTTTGTTTATCATTAGCCATGTCTTCATTAGGTGTAATGGTTATGCTTTTTGCGGGTATAACGGCATATTGCATTTTATTAGTAACTGTATTCCACCAAGGAATACGAATTTCAGGTAACTCATAAGTGCCTACTTTACTTGCTACTAATGCAAAGTTTTGTTTTTTCTGACTAACGAGTTTGCTGTTATTCATACCAGTATGAAGTTCTGCTTGATCGGGATAAACTTTTATTCCCGATGGAACACTCATTTCAATTTTAGGTAATTGTTCTTCAGAAAGGCCAGCGGCTGTTAATATAACTGTTCTTGTTATGGGTTCACCTACCATAAAACTTTCGTTATCAGGTTGCCATTCTTGATGTAAGGTAAGTATTTCACTGGGTAACCAAAAGCCTTGGTAATTATCAGGAATAGGTTTTACTGTTAAGTTAATATCTTCGCCTAAAGCACTAACGGGTTTAGTGTCAGCAAAGCTTAAAAAATTACTTCTACGATTTGTTTGTGAAATGATTTCGCCAGAAAAAACCGGTGTTTTTATAATGAACTCACCACTGTTTTGCGGGTTAATCGCGTAATTACGTTCAATAACGCGATATCGTTTACCGTTGATAATGGTATCGCTTTCTTTATCTTTACCTATTTGAGTGATTGATGCGCCGTCTAAAGTTGGTTCAGATAAACTGCCACGCTTTAATTCTGCAGCAAAGTGAAGCTTGACTGTTAAGGTCAGTTGTTCTTGTACATAGACTTCTTTTGACGACACGTCGGTAGTAATAAATATGTCTTGGGAAGCGGAAGTCTTTTGGTTACTTGTTTTTAGTACTTCTAATGAGATAGGGCTGGTAGATAACGATTCTATCGTTAGGGCTGGAATCGTAAATGTACCTGCTGTACGAGCAATAAGTACTGTTGTCCACTTTGTTGTGCGTGTGGTATTAAAATTGACCATGCTCGTTTGTGAACTAACTGATGTTCGTCCAACAATAAAATCTTTTAGCAATGGTGATGTATCTAATGCATTAGTATCAACATCATCATCAGCAATTACTTGTAGAATAAAGGATTCTTTTTCCATTACTGGATTTTTATCAACGGTTGCTGTTACTTGTGTTAAGGCAAAAGCCGACTGAATAAGTAATAAGCTTGTTAATGTTGATAAAGCTATTAAACGAATAAAATGTATTACCACTTTTTAGTTGCTCCTAAACTACTTCTGTTTTGACGACGTTTTTTGTATTCCAATTGCATTTTATTGCGTAATAATTGGTAAGGGTCATCAGTCACTTTATTTAATATTTGTTGATGTTTTTGTTCCGATTCTTGGGCTAACTTTTCTGCGGCTCTTATCGCTTGAGCTTTTTGTTCTTCTGTTTCTTCTGAGTCGATTTCATCTTGTTGTTCAGCTGAGGATTGAGTTTGTTCGTTATTTTCAGATTCATCGGCATCGTTTTTTTCCGCTTGTTTTTGCTCTTCCGTTTGTTCTGAATCTATTTCATCGCTTTCTTCATTTTGCGATTGAGAGTTATCTTGTTCGCCATTTTGTTGGTCGTTTTGTTGTTGGCTATTTTGTTGATCACCTTGCTGTTGATTTTCACTGTTTTCGTTATTATCTTGATTGTTTTCACTATTCTGGCTTTCTTGTTCTGATTGATCTTGATCGCCATCTTTTTCTTCTTGGTTATCACCTTTTTGATTCTGATCCGATTGCTGTTGCTGTTCTTGTAGCTTTTCGAGCAAGGCTTTATTGGCTTTAGCATTTTCAAAGCTGGGATCTTTTTCGAGTGCTTTTTCGTAATGTTTTATTGCTTCGTCGAGTTTGTTCAATTTAGCTAATGCATTACCTTGGTTATATAAAGCATGAGCTGTATCGCTTTGTTGAAATGATTTTAAGGCTTCTTCAAAGTTTCCTGCTTTGTATTGAGCACTGCCTTGCCATAGTGGATCGTTAAATTGCTCTGCGGCTTCTTTATATCGTTTTTGATCAAACTTAGCTTGCGCTTGCTGATTTTTAGTTTTCCATAAATCATCCCAAACATTTGCGTACACTTGGTCTGTAGGTGTTAATAGTATAGCTAGTGGAAATAAAGCGAGTAATCGGCCTCGTCTAAAATACATTAATACCAAAGGTAACATTAGGAGAATAATATAAGGCCCGGCTTCCTCCCATTGGTCTCCTGTATTTGAGCTTTCCTTTTTTTCGGTTTCTTTGTTGTCGGATAAACTATTGGCGCTTTTAAGTAACTTTTTAATATCATCGCTATTGTTGTTTAATTTAACATATTGGCCGTTACCGCGTTCTGCTAAGCCTTTTAGTGAATTACCTCTTAGTTTAGGAACAACGATGGCGCCATTATTGTCTTTCATAAACTCGCCATTGCTTAATTTTATGGGAGCGCCATTTTTTGTACCTACACCTAAAATATTTAATCGATAGGTGTGGTTTCTAGACCACTCTGTAATATCTTGAATTTCGCTGCTTTCAACGCCATCAGTAAACCAATAAATGTCTCCGTCTATGTGTCCTGCATTTTTTAACATTTCATCGGCAAGCGTGAGTGCTCTCATAGGATCACTTCCTAACTCTGGCATAAGTTCGGGAGAAAGAGAGGGGAGTAATAGTTTTATATTATTAATATCTTCCGTTAACGGACTAATAATAAAAGCATCACCAGCGTAGGCTATTAGGCCCATCTCGCCTTCGTTAATATTATCGAGTAAATCTATCGCTTTATAACGTGCTCGCGTTAGTCGGTTGGGTGATAAATCAGTTGAATACATAGAATATGACATATCCATGATCAATACCGAACCACGTGCGAGTTGGTATACGGGTTGAGGAAGTTTTTGCCAGCTAGGACCTGCCATAGCAATTATGGCTAATAGTCCAAGAATAAAAGGCATGATCAATGATAATGGTTTGTTTTCTTTTGGATTTTTAATTAATACATGGGCTAAATGTTTAGGTAATAAGCCTTGCCAACCTGATTGGCTTATTCTCATTTTTTTTAATAAATAAAGCGCTAAAAATAAACCTATAAGCGCTAAAAACCAATAGGGGCGAATAAAGTGAAAATCAGCCATTGCTAGATACTCCTATTTGAAATGCGAGAAGTAATGTTTGTTAAACTCAAGTAGATAAAGCATAGCGTTAGTGCTATCCCTAAAGGCCAGTAATACAATGCGCTAAGAGGACGCATTTGTTTTTGGTCTTGTTCTACGGGTTCTAGCGTATCAAGTAATTGATAGATTTGTGCTAAATCAGCACTGCTCCGTGCTCTAAAATAATGCCCATTGGTTTTATCGGCTATATTTTTAAGTGATTTTTCGTCTAAGTCGCTTGAAGGGTTAACTTGTCGTGTGCCAAAAATAGACTGTTGAAGCATAACATCAGCCCCAATACCAATAGTATAAATGGTAACATCTTTAGCGATAGCTATTTCTAACGCTTCTTCGGGGGTTATTTTTCCTGCGGTGTTTTGTCCATCGGTAAGTAGTAATAAAACACGATTAGATTCTTCAGCTTCGTTAAATCGCTTCACAGCTAAAGCGATAGCGTCACCTATGGCTGTTTGTTGGCCTACTAAACCTAATACCGTTTCGTCGAGCATTTGTTGTACTGTTTTTCGGTCAAAGGTCATAGGGGTTTGCATGTAGGCATCATCACCAAAAAGAATTAAACCTAAGCGATCACCTGTTCTTCTTTCAATAAAGTCACCTAATAGCACTTTGAGCATATCAAGGCGATTCACGGCTCGGCCGTTTAATGACATATCTTCTACTTGCATACTGCCTGAAAGGTCAACGGCTATCATCATTTCTCGACCTTCTGAAGGGATGTTTACAGCTTCACCCAGCCATTGTGGTCTAGTAGATGCCAACACTAATAATATCCAAATAATAGTGAGTAATATTAATGATGTTTTTTTGTTTGACGTTGCAGCAACAGAGCTATTCATGCCTTCGAGTAATACGGGCACTTTTAAAGGAACAACTTCTGATTTATTTTTTGATGGTAGCCAGTATACGAGTAAAGGAAGTGGCAGAGCAAAAAATAGGTATGGCCATTCAAAATGGATCATGACTTATTCTCCGGTAATGCTTCACTGACCGCTAAGCTGTTTGTTGTAGCAGCGAGATTATTCTTGGGAGGTAATGCATGTTTTAGCCAGTATATTGATGCTTGATGAAAATTATTATTCTCTTCAACCGAGCTATTTTTTTGGTACATGTTTTGTAATGAGTCGGCGCTTAATGTTTTAAACTTTTCTTGATGCTGTAATGGCAGAGTGTTTTGTAGAAATAAATAAAAACCTTCGCCATATAAATTTGCAATGTTTTTTCTTGGAAAATACTGTAAAGCGGCCCACTTTAGTACCGTAACACATTCTTCTATTGTTGTTTCGGTAGAGCTAAGTTTTGATAGAGCTTGCTGCTGAGAGTGTTTTATTTTTTTATTTTTAATTATTTTAAAACTAATAAATAAGAGTAGTGCTATACAAATAATAGCTAAAATCCACCAACCAATTGCAATCGGGTAGTTGTGTATTTTATCGGGTAGTTGAATATCTTGCAGTTGTGCTAACGGGTCCACGACGTAATCCCATTTTTTAATTGAGTTTCTAAGGTTGTACCAGCCGAAAAATGTAAAATACGAGCACCCGCTTTAGCGAGTAATGCTTCTTTATTTTGGGTTAATTCTTCTGCTTGCTGTTTATATTTTTTAGCTAAGTTTTTATCGCCAATTAATAGCTGCTGTTTTTTCTTACCATCGGTTACTGCTACATTAATTTTTTTATCGCTTTTTGGAAGTTCAATTTCAAGTGGATCGCTAATCAGGCAAACCACCAGTTCACAATGACGACTTATATTGGTTAAGTGCCGGAGTGACTCTTGCGATAAATGATTACCATCGGTAATTAAATAAACTAAGCTTCCAGGTTTTGATAGTTGTCTTATTCGTCCGCAGTTTTCATCAAAAGACTTTTGGGCTGAACCTTTGCTTGTATCACTTTCTGAGTGTGTATTAAATAATGCTTCAGAGGTGTTTTGATGAATATTTGATAATGAGTACAGGTAATGTAAAACGCCTTGCTGGCGACTACGAGGCTTTAATTCAGTGTGTTTATACTGATTAAAAACAATACCGCCAATACGGTCGCCGCGTTCTTTTGCATGCCAGGCAACAAGTGCTGCCAAATGTGATGCTTGAACAGATTTAAATAATAGCTGGCTACCAAAGAGCATGTTGTCGTTTAAGTCGGTTGCAATAAATACTGGGCGTTCAACTTCTTCACGAAATACTTTGGTATGAGTTATGCCTGTTCTCGCTGTAACTCGCCAATCAATAGCTCTAATATCGTCGCCAGTTTGATAATGTCTTACTTCATCAAACTCCATACCTCGGCCTTTACTACGGGCAAGGTAATTGCCTGACATTTTACCATGTAGGTCTTTTCGGGCAGCTAAATTAATTAGTGAGGTTTTTGTTTGGTATTGAATGAGTTCATTAATTGATACATCAATGCCATTAGAGAGTATGTTCGCTAATACCTGCGTTGTATTATGTTGTGTTACTTTTTGTTTTTTCTGACTAAACCACATAATGTTTTTCTTGTTTCATATGAATGGGGCTAAGCAACAGCAACTAAACTTAATAAATGATCAAGTAATTGATTGCTGGTTATACCTTCAGCTTCAGCTTGGTATGTCAGTAAAATACGGTGTCTTAATACGTTATGAAATACGGCTTGAACATCTTCAGGACTGACAAAGTCTCTGTTATGTAACCATGCTCTGGCTCGTGCACATCGATCTAAAGCAATAGTTGCCCTTGGGCTGGCACCATAAGCTAACCAAAGCTTTAATTTATCGTCATATTTTTCAGGCGCTCGAGTTGCCATGATCAAATCAACAATATATTTTTCAATGCTAGGGGCCATGTGAATTTTCATGACTTCATCACGAGCCGAAAAAATATCTGCTTGCGAGATTACACTAATGGCTTTTTTAGCTTCTTTTAAAGCTTCACCACGGTTAAGCTTTAAAATAGCTAATTCGCTTTCAGCATCAGGGTAATCAATTTCAAGGTGCATTAAAAATCTATCGAGTTGTGCTTCAGGTAAAGGGTAAGTACCTTCTTGCTCGATAGGGTTTTGTGTTGCCATAACAAGAAATAGTTCAGGTAGTGGATACGTTTTTCTACCGACAGTAATTTGACCTTCTGCCATAGCTTCTAATAAAGCCGATTGTACTTTAGCTGGCGCACGGTTAATTTCATCCGCTAATACTAAGTTTCTAAAAAGAGGCCCTGGTTGAAATACAAAGGTTCCATCTTCAGGTCGGTAAATATCTGTACCGGTTAAATCTGCTGGCAATAAATCAGGAGTAAATTGTACACGATGAAAGTCTGCTTCTAAACCATCTGCTAACGCATTTACTGCTCGAGTTTTTGCTAAGCCCGGAGGACCTTCAACAATTAAATGTCCATTAGCTAATAAAGCAATAAGTAAGTTTTCTACTAGTGCTTTTTGTCCAATAATTTGTTCAGATAAATGTTCTTTTAACGATGAGAAATGTGCTATTGCCATAACGTATACTTAATTAGTTCTTAGTTTTGGGGTTAAAAGGCTTTAATGTTAACTATTTTTGTAAAATTAACTTTAAAAGCACTCATTTAGATTAATAACAGATATATGGTTAATCATTTAGAAAACAACTGCTAGTCTCAATTTGTAAGTAAGTTTTTCATTAAATATTAAGAATATTACAACGCAAACAAATTAAGAGGCGTTATATTTATTGAATATTTGATAAAAAAGGTTAGAATTAAATCAATTTAAGAGGTCTGACCTCTCAAGCTAAAGCAATGTAAAAAACGTTTTAAATATTTTAAGGCAAGAGCTTATACCAATCGCTATTAATGGGAAATAATATGAAACAAACTAAGTTAGTCACATCAAGTGGTGAGCGCATCGCCGTTGTCGCAGGGCTACGTACACCATTTGCAAAACAAGCGACTGCATTTCATGGAGTGCCAGCTGTCGATTTAGGCAAAATGGTTGTTAATGAATTGCTTAAAAAGCATGACATTGATCCTGATATTATTGAACAGCTAGTTTTTGGTCAAGTGGTTCAAATGCCTGAAGCCCCCAACATTGCGAGAGAAATAGTTTTAGGTACAGGTATGAATGTTCGTACCGATGCTTATAGTGTTTCGCGTGCTTGTGCCACAAGCTTTCAGTCAGCTGTAAGCATTACTGAGTCTATTATGGCCGGGATGATTGATGTAGGTGTGGCTGGCGGTGCTGATTCTACTTCAGTTGCACCGGTTGGAGTCACTAAAAATTTGGCAAAAACCTTATTAGATTTAACTAAAACGAAAACGCTAGGACAAAAATTATCCTTAATTAGACGATTAGGTTTGAAAGATCTTATGCCCGTTCCACCTGCGGTAGCCGAATATTCCACTGGATTATCAATGGGGCAAACGGCTGAGCAAATGGCAAAAACTTATTCAATATCAAGAGAAGATCAAGACGCGTTAGCTCATCGTTCTCATACTTTAGCCACTCAGTCATGGGCTGAAGGGAAGTTGGCAGGTGAGGTTATGGTTGCTCATAGCGAACCTTATAATGGCTTTATTGATAAAGATAATTGTATTCGTGAAAATTCTGTTTTGGAAAGCTACGCGAAATTACGTCCTGTATTTGATCGTAAATATGGCAGTGTTACAGCGGCAACAAGTTCTCCTTTAACCGATGGCGCTTCTGCTATTTTACTCATGCGTGAAGGGAGAGCAAAAGAGCTAGGTTATAAGCCGTTAGGTTATATTAAAAGTTATGGTTTTTCTGCCATTGATGTTTGGGAAGATATGTTAATGGGACCAAGTTTTTCAACACCTATTGCACTTGCAAGAGCGGGCATGGAGTTAAAAGATTTAGACTTAATTGAAATGCATGAGGCTTTTGCTGCACAAGCTCTAGCTAATGTGAAAATGTTTGGAAGTCAATCATTTGCTCAAAAACATTTAGGAAGAGATAAAGCGATAGGTGAAATAGATATGGATAAGTTTAATGTTATGGGGGGCTCGTTGGCTTATGGACATCCATTTGCGGCTACAGGCACACGTTTAATTGTTCAAACGTTAAATGAATTAAATAGAAGAGGTGGTGGAACGGGTTTAACCACGGCATGTGCGGCAGGTGGTTTAGGCGTAGCAATGATAGTGGAGACAGACTAATGACTAAAACAGCAGTTAAAGAAGACCTTCAAAGTACATTCACATTAATCAAACAAGATAATGGTATTGCCCATCTCATTATGGATGTTATTGGCGATGCTATGAATACGCTAAAAGCTGAATTTGCTGAACAAGTTGTTGGTATGTTATCTGAAATAAAAGCTGACGATTCAATTAAAGGTATTGTACTGCTTAGCGGTAAGCCGGACTCTTTTGTTGCAGGTGCCGATGTTACAATGATTGCTGAATGTAAGTCTGTAGAAGAAGCAACGGCTTTGTCTCGACAAGCGCATACGGTTTTTGAGCAAATTGAAACGTTATCTATCCCTATTGTTGCGGCGATTAATGGTGCATGTTTAGGTGGTGGCTTAGAGTTAGCTATGGCTTGTCATTCACGAGTATGTAGCGATAGTGCTGAAACGGCTTTAGGGTTACCTGAGGTTCAGTTGGGGTTGCTACCCGGCGGCGGTGGTACGCAACGTTTACCTAAACTTGTTGGTATTCAAAAAGCTTTAGATATGATGCTAACAGGTAAGCACTTGCGTCCAATACAAGCATTAAAATCTGGCTTAGTTGATCATGTTGTTCCTAAAAGTATATTAATCAAAACAGCTGAAGATATTATTTTATCTAACAAGGTGTCTCTGTCTGTCAACGCACGCTATTTAAATACAACACGTAAAATATCTTTGATGGATAAATTATTAGAAGGTAACCCTATCGGGCGCAGTATTATTTTTAGCCAAGCTAAAAAAACGGTTTTATCTAAAACTAAAGGGAATTATCCGTCTCCCCTTAAGATCATAGATTGCGTAAAAGTGGGAGTTCAAGAAGCCTCTGCTAAGGGGTATCAAACAGAAGCTAATCATTTTGGCGAATTAGCTAAGAGTGAGGTTTCAGGGCAGTTACGCCAGTTGTTTTTTGCTACAACGGAAATGAAGAAAGAATACGGTGTTGAGGGTGTTAAACCTAAAAAAATTAACAATGTAGGTGTATTAGGCGGTGGGTTGATGGGAGGTGGTATCGCCTTTGTAACAGCAACTAAAGCTAATGTTCCCGTGCGTATTAAAGATATTTCACATAAAGGGATTAGTTACGCGCTTAAGTATGCTTACAATCTATTGAATAAAAAAGTTCAACGTCGTTTTATTCGTGCGAGCGAAATGCAAAAACAGCTTTCAGCGATTTCAGGAACTACTGATTATACGGGCTTTAAACATTGCGATATAGTGATTGAAGCCGTATTTGAAGACTTAGCTTTAAAACAAAATATGGTTAAAGAAGTCGAGTTAAATAGTAGTGAAAAAACTATTTTTGCGAGTAACACCTCAAGTTTACCTATTGGGAAAATAGCAGAAAAAGCTGAAAGGCCTGAAAATGTCATTGGCCTACACTATTTTTCACCGGTAGATAAAATGCCTTTGGCAGAAATTATTCCTCATGCTACGACTTCTGAACAAACCATTTCTACTACTGTTGAATTTGCTAAAAAACAAGGGAAAACACCTATTGTTGTAGCCGATAAAGCGGGATTTTATGTGAATAGAATTTTAGCGCCTTATGTAAATGAAGCTGCATTTATGCTACTTGAAGGTGAATCTATTGAAACCATAGATAAAGCGCTAGTCTCTTTTGGTTTTCCTGTTGGGCCATTACAATTACTTGATGAAGTGGGTATTGATGTCGGCTCAAAAATAAGTCCCATTTTATATAATGAGCTAGGTGAACGATTTGCCACACCTCCAGCCTTTGATAAATTAATTGAGGATGGACGTTTAGGTAAAAAATCAAATAAGGGCTTTTACAGTTATGGAAAAAAAGTAAAAGGTAAACAAGCAGATGAATCAATTTATGGTTTATTAGGGGTTGTTAAAAACGCTAAATTATCAAATGAAACCATTAGTCAACGCGCTGTATTTTTAATGCTAAACGAAGCTGCTCGGTGTTTAGATGAAGGAATTATAAGGAGTACTAGAGATGGTGATATTGGCGCTATATTCGGTATTGGATTTCCTCCTTTTTTAGGTGGTCCGTTTCAATATATCAATCAAATTGGCGCGAGTTACATTGTTGAGAAATTAAAGTTCTGGGGGCAAGAATATGGTGAGCGTTATACTCCATGTGAAGCTTTGATAAAAATGGCACAAGAGAATAGCAGCTATTAAGCTTATTTTAAAATAATAGATAGGCTAAAAATAGCCAGGTTAACGGACTATTTTTTCCATAAAAGAGGCGGTTTAATGCCTCTTTTTTATATATAGATAGTTGAATTTGTTCTAGCCTTTGTCTTGAGGCACTGTATTAATATTGCTATATTTTCCAACAATAATTTATTAAGAGTTTATACTCTAATTTCTATGAGACTGACTTATGTTGTATCTTCTATTGCTTATAGGGGGCGTCTGCGCTGCTTTTTTCTATTGTCAGGCATTAAAAAGTGGTTTAGGTTACAAACGCTGGACTTTAGCCGGTATGGTGTTTGGTCCATTTATATGGCCAATGTTTTGTATGCAGAAAAGAATGAAAGTTAATAAGAAGTTTGGGTTTAATAGCTTAATATTTAGAGCTTAATATTTAAAAAAATAAAAAATAAAAAATAAAAAATAAAAATTATAAAATGGCGAACATCCCTGTGGCGCTATTTATAATGGTTAATCAACGATTAAGACCACCATGAATTTGCAGGCATTTCTTTAATTTCAATGCGATCAGCAATAGTCTTTTTTTTGGGCTTTTGTGCAAACAAAGCTTTAAAAATAGAAATCATATTATCTCCTACATACGTACATTACGACGAGCTGTTTTTTCGATAGAAAATTCATCTTGCATACGTACATTACGGCGAGCAGCTTCTTCTATAGAAAATTCATCTTGCATACGCACATTACGGCGAGCAGCTTTTTCGATAGAAAACTCATCTTGCATACGTACATTCCGGCGAGCAGCTTCTTCGATAGAAAACTCATCTTGCATACGTACATTACGACGAGCAGCTTCTTCAATAGAAAATGCATCTTGCATACGTACATTACGGCGAGCAGTTTTTTCAATAGAAAATGCATCTAGCATACGTACATTGCGACGAGCAACTTCTTCAATAGAAAATGCATCTTGCATACGCACATTACGACGAGCAGCTTCCTTAAACTCTACTTGATTTACATCTGCCACAGGAGCCGGTTGTGTCATTACTAGCGATAAAATAATTGAACTTAGCATGTGTATTCCTCATTAATTAATTATTATTAGTACTATTTTTTAATAGCATGATTAATAAAGCGAAATGCATGCCATAAATATAGAGTTGGCTCTAGGTTATGTATAATAAGGCTTTGAATTATTAGTGGAATGATAAGTCGTAATTTTGACACTACTCATACCTGTTTAATTTTTTAAGTGTTGGGTTATTGAATAAAAAGAATAATAGTAGGGAACTATTTAGTTTATGCTTTTTAATTGGTTATTTATTTTATACGAAGCATAAATGCGCAATGAATTATTATGATTGATCTTAATAATATGTTGATAGGGTAATTTAGGAAGATTACTTAAATGTATCTTCCTAATAAATTATCAATTTATTAGTCTTCGTTTAGACTAATTATTGAAAGAGGTAGATTTATTGGTGATCTGATGTGAGAGTAAATATTTTTGAAAATCATTTTCCGGTAAAGGCTTGCTGTATAAGTAGCCTTGCAGTTGTTCGCAACGTAAACCTGATAAAAAACTGAGTTGTTGATTAGTTTCTACACCTTCAGCAACGACATGTAAGCCTAAGTTATGGGCAATGGTGACTATAGTCGCTACCATATTTCTACCTTGTTCAGAGGTTTCAATATCATCAACAAAGGCTTTATCTATTTTTAACGTATTTAATGGGAATTTTTTCAGATAGGCTAAAGAAGAATAGCCCGTCCCAAAATCATCTAGCGACAAGTGAATACCCATAGCTCGTATTTGTAACATAGTGTCTATGGCTTGTTGTGGTGAATCCATAACCGTGCCTTCCGTTATTTCTAGCTCTAAGTGTTTTGCAGGAAGTTGGCTTTCTTTTAGTATATCGGAGATCATACCCACTAAATTGGGCTGAGTGAATTGAACTGCTGATAAGTTTACAGCAATTCTGCCTTCAAAGAGGCCAGAATCAACCCATTTTTTAGTGGCAAAACAAGACTTCCTTAAAACTATTTCACCAATATCAATGATTTGACCTGTTTCCTCTGATACAGGAATAAAAACAACAGGGCTGATGATGCCTTTTGAGGGCGTTTCAAAGCGAACTAGCGCTTCCATACCTGCTATTTTTCCTGTGCTGATTTCAATTTTAGGCTGATAAAATACAGAGAAATAATCTTCTTTTAATCCATAGCGAATTAAGTTTTCAATTTGTAGTCGTTTTACAGCTTTTTTGTTCATTGATTCACTGAAAAATTGATATTTATTACCACCTGTGTTTTTTGCGTGGTACATAGCTGTATCAGCATTTTTAAGTAATTCTTGTGATGACGCCCCATCTTCTGGAAATAAAACAATACCTATACTGCTATATAGCACCACTTCTTGATTTTTTAATTTCATTGGTTGAGCAATAGTTTTCAGTATGTTTTTAGCAATAGTGGTTATTGTATGAATGTCATTGGTATTTTCTACCATGATACTAAATTCATCCCCTCCTAAACGATATACAGTGTCTTTTTTTCTACTGGAGGAAATAATACGTTGAGCAACTTTACATAATAAAGCATCACCAACACCGTGCCCCATTGAATCATTAATTTTTTTAAAATTATCTAGATCGAATACTAATAAGGCATGGGGCACTTTAGTTTTAACTAAACGGGTTTGATTCGCTTGGAAATACGAACGGTTAGGTAAGCCTGTTAATGTGTCTGAGTTAGCTAGTTTTCTTAGTTCTGCTTCATTTTTTTTACGCTCAGTAACATCTGAAAATACTCCTACAAAATGTGAAATATTATTATTTTCGTCTTTTATAATATCGATATTTAAATCAATAATATAAATGTCGCCATTAGCATGTTTATCTTCTATTTCACCATGCCACCCACTCTGCGTAATAAGATGTTTTTTGATGTTTTGAGTAAAGCTTTCAGGATATTGTTTAAAGCGTAAACTTTTACCTAACATATCACTTTTATTGACTTGCGTAATACGCTGATAAGCTTTGTTTACATCGACTATGGTAAATTGTCGATCATAAATGACAACAGCATCTGATATATTTTCAATGCATTTAGCAAATAATTTTAATCGCTCATCTGCTCTTTTTATTTGACTGATATCTTTTAGGGTTCCTGTCATACGAGTAGGAGAGTCGCTTTCATCTCGCTCTACTATTTTTCCTCTATCGAGTACCCAAATCCAGCGTTCATTTTTGTCTTTTACTCGATAAGTTGCCTCAAAATGATCTGTTTTTTTACTGAAGTGCGCTTCTAAGGCTTCTCTAACTCTTGGAATGTCGTGTTGATGTATGTTGGTTTGTTCAGCGCCAACATTTCTTTTTCCATCTTGGGGAAACTCTAAGATCCCCCATATGTTAGAACGAAAAATTTTACCGCTTTTAATATTCCAATCCCACATTTCATCTCCACTTCCCCATAATGAAAGTTTTAAGCGCTCTTCACTAAGCTCTATTTGAAGATGAGATAAACGTTTTTGCCTTAACTGAAATAAAAAATACATAAAAATAAGAAAAGTGAACAGTGTGTATACCGTAATGGCTAATTTAGATAACCACCAAGGAGGCATGATGGTTATATTTAATGTTTTAGTTTGGCTTATTACCGGGTTTAATAAGTCTATAACTTGAACTTCAAATGTATAGGAACCCGCATCTAAATTAGTGTAAGTAGCTCTACGATTACTATCGTCTGTTTCAATCCAGTTTTCTTCTAAACCTTTTAGACGATATCTATAGGCAATTTGATTTAATATTTTAGCATTTGGTGAGATAAACTCTAAACTAAAAGGTGATTGTTCGTGTTGTAGGGTAAGTGTTTTTGTATTATTTAATTGTGTAGTTAAAGTAAACTTTGCTTTATTTTTTTTACTCTCATTGTTAGGTGTAATATCTATTTTTTTATTGGCAATTAATAAGTTAGTAAGAATTGGCTGATGTATTTTTTGTTTTTTACTTGCTACTTCATTTAAATTTGCACGATGAAAACCATTAAGCCCGCCAAAATAAGCGACTTTGTCTGATGAATACAAAATACTATCGTTGATAAATTCATTTTCTTTAATGCCGAATTGTTCCCCATAATTAATTACTGTTTTTTTAAAGGGGTTAATTGAGGAAATACCTTTATTGGTACTAAACCATGCATTATGTTCGTCATCAACAAAAATACCATTGATGGTATTATTAACTAATTTATTGTTTTCGTTAAATACTTGGGGGATCTGTGTTTCTATATCAAATAGTAAAATACCTTGATCAAAGGAGCCTAACCATAGCCATTTTCCTGATTTGATTATGCTTTTTGAATTACTGATAAGGTAATTATCAGTTTGAATATTATAAATGCTTTTAAATGATTTTGTTTTTAATGAAAACTTCACAATTTCATTATCTATTGAAGTAGCCCAAATAAAGTTTTCATTTTCGTTTTTTTCTAAATATAAGCTTGTTACTTTGGTCGTGCTAACTTCATCTGCTAAATAGCTCACAAATTCATGTGTTGATAATTCATAGCTAGTTAATATGTTTTTATTATTGAAAAACCACAAAGAGTTATCTGTTAAAACTATATTACTTTCGAAAGGGTAGTTGGAATTTGACTTCCATCTAGTGTGCGGGGTCAATGAATTTTGAATTAGGTTATATTCAAGCAGCTTGTTGTTCATTGTTAAGATAATGATTTTTTCAGGTGATTGACTTATTATGTTTGAAATACCTTCATCAAATTGAATAGGAAGTTTAGTACTTTCTTGTCCACTGATGTTGAATATACTTCCATCACCTCTAGCTAAAAGTACACTTCCATCCGATAGCTCTGTAAATTTATCAACAATTTGGCTGGCAGCTTCATCGTTAAATTTATAATGATTAAAACTCATTGATATTGGAGAAAAAATATTTATTCCGCCGTAAGTTCCCACCCAAATGTTATCGGAAGAATCTTTGAATAAATTATAAATGGTGTTATTAACTAAAGAATAATTTGAATCGTTAGTTTTATATTGAACCGTTTTTTGATTGTGTAAATTAAAGGTTGTTAAACCGTTTCTGGTTCCGATCCATACCTGTGTATCATCTTTTTGAATAATAGACTTAATAATATTTGATGAAATAGCAGAGTTAGTAGAGTCTTTCGTAAGGTGATTCTTGAGTTTGTAGTTTCTATCCACTACGTATACACCTTTATCTGTAGCTAGCCAATAGTCATTATCTACTACGGTAATATCTGACAGCTTATTAGCATTAATAGATAAACCCCACTTGTTTTCTGTTTGTAACGATATTGCGTTTGTTAAGTCTTCGCCTACGATATAAATGCCGTTTTCATACGTACCTAACCAATAATTTTTTTGGGCATCTTGAAAAAACACTTTAATTTCTTTGAGTTGTTTTTCATGATTTCTAATTCTTACTGGGTTAAAGCTATTATCTTTCTCATTATAGTAATGAATACCTGATGCGGTAGTGACCCAAATGACATTACTTTGATCTTGGTATATATCCCAAATAACATTGTCTTGAAGTGTCGCTATGTTGTTTTCATCATGATAGAAGTTTTCAAAGTTATCCGTATTAGGAATATATCGGCTTAAGCCGTTTTGGGTGCCTACCCAAATTGTACCGGTATTATCAATAAAAATTTTTCGTATAAAGTTATTTGCGATTGAACTCTTATCTAAAATATTATTTTTATAATGAATAAAGTTTTTACCGTCGTATCGATTGAGGCCATCTTGTGTTGCTATCCACATAAAACCTTGCTTATCTTCAGTAATACCATAAGCATAACTTTGAGATAAACCATCTTGAGTGGTTAAGGATTTGAATTTTAATTGAGGAATACTGAAGTTCTCATTAGCAACTGCATGATGAGTTGAGCTAAATAGCGCAAAACAAAATGAAAAAGTAATAACAACTTTTTTTAATGGTGTAGCCCAAAGGCGGCTTAAAAAAATAAACACTACAACAACCTTGAAAGTATATGCGTTTAGGAATGATCACTACAACTTTGTTTAAAAGATTCTATTTTAAACGTGTAATCACTATGATTTTATAATTATTTTAGTATCACACTGCTATTTAAAGTCATGGTTGAGACTAAGTCAACTATTCACTCGAGCAAGTATAATATAAGGGGTTAAGTAAATAGTTAGGCTTATGTATTAATGTTATCGGCAGGTTTAATGTTTTCTTTCGTAATTATTTAATAAATATAAAGTATTTGTAATATCTTTATTTTCTATATTGCTAGCTTGTAATTGATCTTTACTAGTAAAAGATAATAAATTAATTCTGTCTGGTGAGTTAGTTGTGCTTAATGTTTCTTTTAAAAAGTTTTTTATCTCAAGTAAAGTTAAGTTATTTATTGTATCGATAAGCTGCCTTTTTTGATTAAAATTACATTCATCGGTACAAATAGCAGCCCAAAACCTTTGGCTTTTAATACGTAAACTTGAATCTCTTTCGAGTAATTGACTTGCTAGGCCCTGTTTAACATGCTCCCAGTGTTCATTGTCCATACCTTCAATATTTTTATAAGCATTATTAATAAAAGCATCAATAGCACCTGATAAATGTGGAGATTCTGTATTGGGAGATTGAATATAAAAAGCAATACCTGGGTATCTATTAATTGGAATAAAATTAACCCCTACTAAATAACCATATTGTTTTTCGGTACGCATTTCTTGGAAAAATAAAGGGGATAACAACTGGCTGGTTAACATGCTTTTTGCAACAGACGTTAAGTCTTTTTTAGGAGCAGGGTAGTAAGTGATAGTAGCGTGGTCATGCTTAGGTAAAATAATAGGACAAGTAATTTCACCGTGATTTTCAATAGATATCACAGAAGGCTTAACGCTGTGTTTTATATTTATGTTTTTTATGAAGAATTGCTTAATGATATCTCCTATATATTCAGCATTTTTTATTGTCCAATTTCCATGTATTAATGATTTTACCGAAACATGTTCAAAAATCTTATGTATAAATTGATTGAATTGATTATAGGTTACTTTTGTTAATGCATTTGCAAGAGCTACACAGCTTGGGTTGTTAGGTTGAATTGAAGAACTTAAAAAAGAAAATAGCTGTGAAATAGACTTACTTGTATCGGTATTTTGCCAGTGTTGGATCAGTTGTTTTTTTAGTAAACTAAATTGGTTTTCTGTGAATTTAGTTTGCTTTAAATCTTTTAGTAATCGTGCAAGTAGATGGCTTTGTTTGTCGGTAAAGCCAGACAATTGTAATGTTACTCCTCCTTGATGCGCGTATAAGTGATATTGTATTCCTGCAATTTCAGCGTCGTAGTGTTTTTCAATAACGGAGTCGGTAAATAAATCAACAAATAATCGAGTTATTGCAATATTTTCATCGGATTGAATAATTATAGGTGAGTCGATACCTATATATATGTAACCCTTTGGAACACTAAATGTTGTATCTTGTTTAAACCACAGCTCATAACCATTCTCTTTGTCGATACATGTTGGTACTGAAGGTAAACTTTGTTTTTCTTGTTCGGTAAGCTTATTTGATAATACTGACGGATTTTTAATTATATATGGGTTTTTAGTGGGAAGAGCTAAAGCGTCGATAGTTTGAGTGTTTTCCCAGTGGTTTAATAACTTATCGCTGATTTTAGATACCGTATAAGGAACTCCATACCACTTGCTTGTTTGATCAAAAGTATTTTCTTTGCTGATATGAATAATACGCATATTACTCGGAGATAAGTACTGCAGCAAATTATTAACTTCTTCTTGGCAATATCCATCCATAGCATAATCACCAAATATGTAGTCTTTTTCTGGATAATGTTGCATGTTGACAACTAATTGACAGGCCGAGTCAAGTGGCTTTAACTTTTCAGCATATTGAAAAGCAATATCAGCTAAGGTTTGTTTTTCTTCATAATAAAAATGAGCTAAGGGTTTTTCTTTCATTAATTGAATATATTGAAAAACAATGGCGACAATGTCATTTATATGCTTTTCACCAATAGATGTTAATTGAAAGCTGATATTAAAATCTTTAAAGTTGGAACCATTAATTCCTGAACCTGCTGTTAACCCCATTGCCCACTGCTTTCTCTTTAATAAAGAATAAATACTTCCTATACCTTCATGCCCTAATAAGTAGGCTAAAATAGACTCAGGTTTGTTTCTATATAGATTGTCTATCGCAGGCATTGCAAAACTAATAATGAGCTGATGCTCGTTTTTTACTGGGTATACATTAATTAATCTTGATTGATGCTCAGGTAAATATAACGGAGCTTCAATTTTATTGATCTGGTTTTGAGTACTAGGAATACTGGAAAACTTTGATTTGGCTAACGCTTTTAACTCGTTTAATGGTTGTGGACCTTCAATAACAAGTGTCATTGCTGATGCTTGATAATACTTTTTATAGAATGCTTTTATTTCTTGTTGAATACTTTGGTTGTTTCTATCAGCAAGTGTTTCGTGATTCCCTACAGAAAATTTTGAAAAAGGGTGTGCTTGGTTGATGGTTTCCTTATGTACATCGTAAAGTCGTCGAATATCATCTTTTAATTTTAATTTATATTCAGCATCAATGTTTTCTCTTTCTGATTGTACAAATGTTTCAGAGAGAAGGGGGGAGGTAAAAAATTGACTAAAACGGTCTAAGGCCTCTTCAAAATATTGATGATTAATATCTAAAAAGTAACAAGTATGTTCAGTTGCTGTCCATGCATTATTGCTCCCACCGTGTTGGCTGATAAATTTTTGATATTCACTACCATCGGGATATTTTTCTGTTCCTAAAAATAACATATGCTCTAAAAAATGCGCTAAGCCTTGTCTGTCAAAAGGATCACTAAAATGACCAGCATTAACGGCAAGTGCTGCAGCAGACTTTTTAGTTTCATTATTATTTACTAATAAAACACGTAAACCGTTTTTTAATGTAAGAGGTAAATAGTGTTTATGATCATTAGGGCTTTTTTTCAAAGGAGGCTCCCGCTTTAGTTTATTGTATTTTTTTATACGTCACACGAAAACTAAGCGATGTGTTGTAATCTATTTTTGAGCTTTTTAAATTACCGTATGGAATAAGATGAGTCCATTATATTCTTAACAGTTGTTATAAAAAAAAGTGGTATTGCTTTACTATAGCCTCAATTTGGGAAAGCTGTTGCATACATTGAGTATGCGTGGATAATTTATGCAAGTTTATATAATGCGTCATGGTCAAGCATTTACTTCGGGTAGTAGTGACGCACTTCGTGGATTAACGGCTCAAGGTAAGTTAGAAGCTCATGTTATGGCCCAGTGGCTAGATAATAAAAAAATTACTATTGATCAAGTTATTGTAAGTCCATTTATCAGAGCTCAAGAAACTACAAAAGAATTAATTAATTATTTAGGTGATGATTTATTAATTACCACACTAGACTTTATTACCCCATCAGGTTCTGCTGAGCAAATGCATGATTATATAGACGGTGTTTGTGTGACGGATAAAATTCAAACCCTGCTAATTGTTTCTCATATGCCATTGGTAAGTTACTTGGTAGCAGAATTAACCGTTGATGGGAATGGACCCATTTTTCAAACCGCGGGAATTGCTCATATAGATTACGATGTAAAACGTATGAAAGGTCACTTGGTGAGTTTAACTTCTCCAAGTGATTTGTGTTGATAAGTTTAGCCATTTTTATTTAGCTAAATTTATCTTCTATTTCAACTAGCGCTAAAATAGCACCATTCCCTCCCCATTCTAGTGGTGCTTGATGAAAGGCCATTATATCAGGGTGTTGTACTAACCAATGGGGAACTTTGTTTTTGAGTATTCGAGAACCTAGCCCATGTATAATGCAAATACAGTGAGCATGTTCTTTTTGACAAGCAAATAACAACGAAGCAATTTCTAATTTGGCTTGCTGCTGATCAAGTCCATGAAGATCTAAAATCAGATCCGGCGCGTAATCACCTCTACGTAATTTTTTAGCTTCAAAGGTATCAACATCTTCACGTATATATTTTAATGGTCCTTGCTGATTAAGATCTGGTTCAAAGTCATCAGAAAAATAAAATTGCGCGTTTTGTTTATTTGATTCTTTATCTTTAATAATTCTTTTGGTCTTAGTGCTTTTCTTTGAGGGTTGGATTTTATCCTGTACAATAGGTTTCACTTTACCTACAGCATCTTTGAATAGTTGTTTTTCTTGTGGCGTTAAGCTGTCTTTTAGTTTCATGGCGTAAGTTTAAAAACATCTATCATTAATCACAAGTCTCTTATAGGAAAACATGTGAAAGAGTTGAACTTTTCATCTATTAATGAGCAATTAAATACAACGGGCGATTTTGTTCGGTTTGCAACAAGTCAGTTTAACCAGGCAGATCTTTATTTTGGGCACGGTACAAATAACGCCTGGGATGAAGCTATTTCGTTAATTATGTTTACGTTAAATTTACCTGAAAGTTTATTTGAGCAAGTTTTTTCTTGCCAGTTAACCTCAGACGAAAAAAATGACGTATTATCTATTATTGAAAAACGTATTGTTGAAGAAATCCCTGCTGCGTATTTAACTAATCAAGCCGTTTTTGCCAATTTACCCTTTTATGTTGATCAACGTGTTCTGGTACCTCGCTCTCCAATTGGAGAGTTAATTGAAAATAGATTTGTAAATTTAATTGATGAAAACAGCGTACCTCATAGAATTTTAGATTTATGTACAGGCAGCGGCTGTATAGCTATCGCATGTGCTTATGCATTCCCAGAAGCTGAAGTTGATGCGGTTGATTTATCGATTGATGCGCTAAATGTTGCCAACATTAATATAGAAAATCATGGCTTATCAGAACAAGTTATTCCAATTCAATCTGACGTTTTTTCTGGGGTTGAAGGGCAAGTTTATGATTTAATTGTGACTAATCCTCCTTATGTTGATCAAGATGATGTTGATTCCCTTCCGCAAGAGTATTTACATGAGCCTGAAATGGGCTTGGGATGTGGCGAAGATGGGTTAGACATTGTAAGAAAAATATTAGCGGAAAGTGCAGCGCACTTATCAGAAAATGGTATATTAATTTGTGAGGTTGGTAACTCACAAATTCATGTTGCATCAGTATATCCCGAAGTACCATTTAAGTGGTTAACCTTTGAACATGGTGGTCATGGTGTATTTATGTTAACCAAAGCACAATTAGAAGAATTTTCAGACATTTTTAAACAAAATGTATAGATTCATTTTGAGTTTTATTTTCAGTAAAGGTAGTTAATTTAGTATGTCAGGTAATACGTTCGGAAAATTATTTACAGTAACCACTTATGGTGAGAGCCACGGTTTAGGTTTAGGCGCCATCATTGATGGTTGCCCTCCTGGTTTGTCGTTAACGGAAGAAGATCTGCAAGTTGATTTAGATCGACGTAAACCTGGTCAATCTCGATTTACTACAGCTCGTCGTGAAGACGACGAAGTTACTATTATGTCAGGTGTATTTGAAGGTAAAACAACCGGTACGCCAATTGGCTTAGTGATCAAAAATAAAGATCAGCGTTCGCAAGATTACGGCAATATCTCTGAAAGCTTTCGCCCAGGGCATGCTGATTATACCTATTGGCAAAAATACGGTATTCGTGATTACCGTGGCGGCGGGCGTTCTTCTGCTCGTGAAACGGCTATGCGAGTGGCTGCAGGCTCTATTGCGAAAAAATTCCTAAAAGAAAAACTCGGTATTGTTATTCGTGCTTGTGTAACACAAATTGCAGATATAAAAGCTGAAACGTACGATTGGGACATTGTAGAAACTAACCCGTTTTTCTTCCCTGATGCAAACAAACTTGAGCAACTTGATGAATATTTACGTGATATTATGCGCCAAAAAGATTCTATTGGCGCCAAGTTAACGGTTGTTGCTGAAAATGTGCCTGTTGGTTTAGGTGAGCCCATTTTTGATCGATTAGATGCTGATATTGCTCATGCGCTGATGGGCATTAATGCCGTTAAAGGTGTTGAAATTGGTGACGGTTTTGAAGTGGTTAATCAAAAAGGCTCTGTACACCGTGATGAACTTACGCCTAATGGCTTTGCCAAAAATAGTGCTGGTGGTGTTTTAGGCGGCATTTCTTCAGGTCAAAATATTGTCGCACATATTGCACTTAAACCGACATCAAGCATTGGTGTTAGTGGTAAAACCATTAACAAACAAGGTGAGTCTACTGACTTAATCACCAAAGGTAGACACGATCCGTGTGTTGGTATTCGAGCAGTTCCTATTGCTGAAGCTATGCTGGCGTTAACGTTAATGGACCATTTTATGCGTAATAGAGCACAAAATGCTGATGTTATGTGCGAAACGCCAGATATATCAAAATAATTAATCCTATTCTTTTAAGGGGAATAGTATAATTTATCATCATAAGCCGATATAAAACTTTACTTTATATCGGCTTACTTTTTTATGTTTCATTTCTCATTCAAGTCTTTTTATTCCTAGGAAAATAAATGAAGTCTGCATTGTTTTTACGTTCGTCATTTAGCTACTTTTGGTATTTTGGCTTACTTGGCTTGATCATTCCTTTTTTACCACTGTTTTTAGATGGAAAAAATTTTTCGTCAGTGGAGATAGGAGAAATCCTTGCTATTTTTACAGCAACTAAAATTATTGGGCCTACATTATGGGCTGTTTTGGCTGATAAAACAGGCCAGCAGCTAGGAATTATTAGGTTAGGCGCTTTTTTAGCCTGTGCTTTTTTTACGTTTCTTTTTTGGCTAAATGATTATTGGCCCGTTGTTTTTTGTTTAGCAACTTTCAGCCTATTTTGGACCGCAATTTTACCTCAGCTTGAAGTTATGACACTTAACTCTATCAGGCGAAGTGCCCAAATTTACGCACGTATTAGATTGTGGGGAAGTATTGGTTTTATATTTTTTGCTGTTGTAGCAGGGGAAGTCATTGAGCAATTTAGTTCGGAAGCTTTTACCTACATAGGTTTTATTATTCTATTTGGTTTGTTTTTATCTACATTATTGATTAAGCAATCTAAAATTAAGCAGTCTCAAATAACTAAAACATCATCTATTAAAGGTAAACTTTTCAATATAAATTTTGCTGTATTTTTCATTGCGGGTTTATTACTGCAATTAAGTTTTGGGCCTTATTACAGTTTTTTTGCTTTGTATTTAAGAGATTTGCAATACCCTGGTTTTGCCGTAGGCATATTAATTTCTTTAGGGGTTATTGCTGAAATCACGATTTTTATTTATGCAGGTAAAATATTTAAACATTTTAGTGTTAAAAATATTTTAGTATTTAGCCTTATAACAACATCTTTCCGCTGGTTTTTAATGGGGCATTTAGGTGATTCTATGTTAGTTATGATCCTATCTCAGGCTATACACGCCGCAAGTTTCGGTTTATATCACAGTGCTTCAATACAGTTTTTACAACGACATTTCGATCCTAGTCAACAAAATAGGGGGCAAGCCGTATATATTGGTGGTGTTTATGGTATCGGTGGTGCAATAGGTGCGTATTTAGCAGGTGTACTTTGGTTAAATGGAGCGGGGTCAACTACTGCTTTTGATATGGCCATGCTTGCTGCATTTATTGGTGCTGTTTTCGCTTTATTTATTAAGGTAAATGATCGAGACAAAATTACTTAATCCGATTTAATTAACTCGATTAGGGGGAATTAATCTGAATTAAAGCCAACTAGGGAATAGCTATAGTTGGCTTTAAGGTCATTTTTGAATTAATTTATATTACAATGAAGCGTGAGGACCAAAAACCTCATAATGAATACGCTCTTCACAAACACCTAGTTTCATCAAGTCCGTTTTAGCAAACTTCATAAAACCAACAGGTCCGCATAAGTAAAAATTACCATCGTTTAACGGTAGATCAACTTGGTTGAAGTTAATAAAACCATGATGAGTATTCTCTTTTTCCGTAGCTTGTTCTTTATACCAAGTATTGTAAGACCAGCCTTTAGTATGACATAAATCTTGAGTTCGCTTTGCGAATGAATGCTGATCCTCGTTTTCACAAGCGTGAATATAATGAATTTGATTGTCGTAATCTTCATCAGCCAGTTTTTCTAACATAGCTTGCATAGGCGTGATCCCAACACCTGCAGAAACTAAAACCACAGGCGCGTCACGATTTACAAAAAAGAAGTCACCTGCAGGAGCATGTAAATCCACCAAATCGCCTACATTTAGGTTGTCGTGTAAGTGGTTAGACATTAAACCATTTTGTTCACCTAGCTCTCGCTTTACCGAAATACGATAGCTTTTACCGTTAGGTTTATCAGAAAGAGAATATTGGCGTATCTCAATGTTTTCACTTCCATGAGGTGTTAATTCTATACCAATATATTGTCCTGCTTGATAATCAAGAACAGGTTGTTGATCCATAGGCTCAAAAACGAAGCTTGTAACTAAAACAGATTCCACTTTTTTATCCACTAAACAAAAAGCCCGTTTACCACGCCAACCGCCATAACTAGCTTCACGTTCACTGTATAACTCTTCTTCGCGGTTAATAAAGATAGTCGCTAAAACGCCATAAGCAGCGGTCCAAGCTGTCTCTACTTCCTCGGTAAATTGTTCTGGCAGTAATTCTCGTAAGGTTTCAATTAAGTGTAAACCTACAATTTTATAATGCTCTGGTTGAATATAAAAACTAGTATGCTTTTGCGTAATACGTTCAACAGCGTGTTTTAATACGGCTAAATTATCAATATTTTTAGCATAAGCTAATATAGCTTCAAATAATGCTGTTTTTTGACGTCCTGTTTTTTGATTACTCATATTAAAAATATTTTTTAATTCAGGGTTATGAGCAAACATACGTTGATAAAAATGGTCTGTAATAGCTGGACCTCCAGCTTCTAATAAAGGAATTGTACTTTTTACAACAGCAATATGTGCGGTAGTTAACATTAATGGCTCCTAAGTGATTAAATATGTAATGCCCACCTATTAGTTCATTTACATTGCTACAAGGTAAATAAAGCCTAATTAAAAAATGGGTAAATTATTGTTAAAAACGTAATGAACTAAGTATTACAATAGTTGAGCCATCTTTTATTTATGTTTTAATTTCAAAGGGTTATGTTTTTATTTGTATGTTGTATTGATTTTAAGAGTCAAAATGACTTCTTTATTTTTGTGTCTTTTTGACTTGTTGTTTTTTATTTGACACACTGGGTTGTGTTTTACTTAAATGATTAATGCTATGAATGAAATTTCTTCAGCGGCACTTATTGAATTGTCGTTAAATTTAACTAAAAGTCTCACTAGTAATGATCGTTTTGATAATTTGTTATCGACAATCAGAAAAGCTATTACTTGCGAAGCCGTTGCGGTACTTGCAGTTAAAGGTGAATACTTGGTGCCTTTAGCGCTACAAGGGTTAAGTAAAGACACGTTAGGGAGACGCTTTGTTATAGCAGAACACCCACGCTTAACTAAAATTTGCCAATCAGAAAAGTTTGTTAGGTTTCCAAGTAACTGCCCATTACCCGATCCGTATGATGGTTTGTTAATTGCTCATGACGGCGACTTACCTATTCATTCATGTATGGGGATACCGCTACACTTTGAAGACCGATTAATTGGTATTTTGACTTTAGATAGTTTAATTCCTGAACTTTTTGACAACATTCCTGAACGTACATTGGAATTGATCACCGCAATGGCTTCAGTGAGTTTAAATACTGCTTTAACACTTGAACAGTTAGAGCGAAATATTGATCATTCCAACCAAGTTGTTGCTGCATTAAGTCAACCTAATGTTGTTTCTGAACAAAATGAATTAATTGGCCAAAGCGCCAAAATGATACATTTGAAGAAAGAAATAACACTTGTGGCATCATCACATTACAACGTATTAATACAAGGTGAGAGTGGTTCAGGTAAAGAGCTAGTGGCACATGACATTCATCAACAATCTTCTCGAAACACTTTACCTATTGTTTATGTTAATTGTGCCGCATTACCTGATAATTTAATCGAAAGTGAGTTATTTGGTCATGTTAAGGGGGCTTTTACCGGAGCTGATAAAAATAGAGCAGGAAAGTTTGTTATTGCCGATGGTGGTACTTTGTTTTTGGATGAAGTAGGTGAGTTACCTTTAGCTGCACAAAGTAAGCTACTTAGAGCTATTCAAAGTAATGAAATTCAAGCTGTAGGGCAAGACAAACTAATCACTGTCGATGTAAGAATTATTGCAGCGACCAATCGTAATTTACAAAATGAAGTTGAGAAAGGAAATTTTCGAGCCGATTTATTTCACCGTTTAAATGTGTATCCAATTGAAGTGCCACCTCTAAGAGAAAGGGCAGGGGATATTGCCTTATTAACAGGATTCTTTATTGAAAAAACGAAACGTAAATTAGGTATTAAGCAACTTAAAACATCACCAGATGTTATTGAGTATTTATCGGCTTATCATTGGCCGGGTAATATTCGTGAGTTAGAACATTTATTAAGCAGAGCCGCTTTAAAGGCTTTTGCTAAACAAAAAAATAAAGCGGTGGTTAAAATAACATTATGTGATTGTGATAATTTAAGCAATGAGTTTTTTAATCAAAATAGAACAACTCTCCAAGAAAAAACGAAAATAATAGCTGAAAGCTCTGTTCAGTCGTCAATGAACTTACGGCATGAAGTCGATGAATTTCAAAAGATGCTGATCAGTAAAGTATTAACGGAAGAAAAGGGGAGTTGGAGTATGGCAGCTAAGCGTTTAAATACTGATAGAGCTAATTTAAATCGTTTGGCAAAAAGATTGGGGATTAGTGTAATAAAAACAGTCGCCTAAATATCTAATTGTATTAGGTTGCTGTTAACGAAAAATAGGTATAAAAAAGGTGAACTGAGTTCAGTTCACCTTTATCAAGCTTAAAAATAATAGAAATTACTTAACTTCTTCACCAGCTGCTTGTTTATCGGCATGGTAAGAAGAGCGAACCAGTGGACCACAGGCTGCGTGGTCAAAGCCCATTTTCATAGCTTCTCTTTGAAACATGTCAAAGTCGTCAGGGTGTACGTAACGTTCAACCGGTAAATGATGCTTACTTGGTTGTAGGTATTGACCAATGGTTAACATGGTTACACCATGAGCGCGTAAATCACGCATTACTTCTAGTATTTCTTCGTTAGTTTCACCTAAACCAACCATAAGGCCTGATTTAGTAGGAACAGTAGGATTAGCTTCGCCAAATTTCTTCAATAAATCTAATGACCATTGGTAGTTGGCACCTGGGCGAGCTTTGGTATATAAGCGTGGTGCTGTTTCCATATTATGGTTGAAGGTATGAGGAGGATGAGCGTTCAGTATTTCTAATGCTTTATCCATACGACCACGAAAATCTGGAACTAATATTTCAACTTTGGTGTGTGGAGAATGTACGCTAATTTCTTTAATACATTCAGCAAATTGTTGTGCGCCGCCGTCACGTAAATCATCCCTATCTACTGAGGTAATAACTACGTATTTAAGTGCCATGTCTTTCAAGGTAAGAGCTAGTTTTTTAGGTTCGTCTTGATTTACAGCTAAAGGACGACCGTGACCTACATCACAAAACGGACAACGACGCGTACAAATATCACCCAAAATCATAAAGGTTGCTGTACCGTGGTTAAAACATTCAGATAGGTTAGGACATGAGGCTTCTTCACATACTGAGTGTAAATCATGTTTACGTAAAGCTGACTTTATCGCGTCGATACGATCTGTTGTTCTTGGTAACTTTATACGTAACCATTCAGGTTTACGTAACATTGTTTCTCTTTCAGAAGGAACAACTTTAATAGGGATATGCGCCATTTTATCGGCGTCACGCAGTTTAGTACCAGCTTCTATACGTGATGATTTAGTTGTCATTTAATGTTTCCAACCCTGTTTTATATACAATAGTGTTTGAGTTTAAAAGAGTGCTTATATGTTTAACTAAAGACTCTCCAGCTTCTAATACATTTTTTGGTCCATTTAAGGTAGAGGTTTGAACCATTTCTAAACCTGCGTATCCGCATGGGTTAATAAGTAAAAATGGCGATAAATCCATGTTAACGTTCAATGCTAAACCGTGAAAAGAACAACCTTTCCTTACTCTTAAGCCTAACGATGCTACCTTTTTGTTATCTATATAAACGCCTGGAGCATCAGGTTTTGCTACCGCTGTAATGCCATAATCATTCAATGAACCAATAATCGCATTTTCGATTAAAGTTACAAGGTTCCTTACGCCCATCTTCCTTCTACGAAGGTTAATTAATACGTATAAAACTTGTTGTCCAGGACCGTGATACGTCACTTGCCCGCCGCGATCTACTTTTACAATAGGGATGTTACTTGTACTTAATATGTGTTCTTCTTTGCCTGCTTGTCCTTGTGTAAAAACAGCAGGGTGCTCAACTAACCAAATTTCATCTAATGTTTCATCATTACGATTATCTGTAAAGCTTTGCATAGCATGCCAAACCGTTGTGTAATCGGTTTGGTTTAATTGTCTAACAATCAAAGAGTCATTCATACATTGGCCTTGGTATTTAACAAACAGGCTGATGTGCTAAATGTATTATAAAAGAATAAAAGTGACATTACATTGTACTGCTTATAAGGATTTATATTTATGATGCGATTATTCGTATTACAGTACGTAACGTACTTCTTCAATAGCAGTAAGTGTTTTATAAATTGTTTCAATATGATCTTTACTTGTTACTGTTACTGCAATTGAAACTGAATGATAGTTTCCTTTCGAACTAGGTTTTATTTTCGGAGAATAATCACCCGGAGTATGTTTTTGTAATTCAGCAATAATAAGGTCTGGCAGCTCATCACAAGCAACACCCATTACTTTGAAGTTTAAAACGGTAGGGAATTCTAATAGTTCATCAAACTTAGTTTGCATTTTTGTACCTAGGACTTTCAGATTTTAGTGATATGAAACTATTTTATCACTAATTTGAGCTGTAGCGCTAACCTCATCTGATATGTTTTTAAAATTTAGCTTGTAGTACTGTAAAGCTGAAAACACAGTTTATACCTGTTTCATTTAGGAGATATTTTATTCAAAATAAAGCGTGATTTTCGAAAAAGAATATTTATTTAACTTGAACTCGATTTTAGAGATATTTAACAAATTGAAATATAACAAAAAATAATTTTATTGAGCCTCTAGCTTGATAGTTTTTCTTAATTCAAAGCAAATTTCGCGTCAATAGCTGGTTTATTGCAAGTAAATTTAACGCAGAAATTATGAAAAATAGCTGCTAGAGAAGTATTTGTTAAGATGAGTTTAGGTTATTTAGTAACTGCTTGTTATAAAAATAAAATTAGAGTTGGCTCAACTCAAGGCAGATAATAGTTTACTAAAAATGAAAAAGGATACGTTCAACGTATCCTTTTTCATTTATCGGCCAAATTGAGTTTGGTTTAAAATAGATCAGCAAACTGTAATTTAACGTAATCCATTAAACGACTAAACATGCTGCCTTCATTGATTTCTTGGAGAGTAACTAATGGGTACTCTGCTATATCTTCACCATTAAGTTGTAAAAATACTTTACCGACAACTTCGCCTTTACTTAAAGGAGCAGTAAGTTGTTTGCTTAATTCGAAATTAGCTTCTAAATTTTTACGCTGTCCGCGAGGAATAGTAATCGGAGTGCTGACCATTATACCTAAATCTACTTCAGGTACACTTCCCATCCATACGCGATTAGTTACAAACTTTTCGCCTGCTTTATACGGCGTATAAGTTTCAAAAAATCTAAAGCCGTAGTTAAGTAGTTTTTTGCTTTCTACTTTACGAGCTCTTTCACTGTCGGTACCCATCACTACACTGATTAAGCGCATATCGCCTTTAGTTGCAGATGTTACTAAGCTATAACCAGCTTGTGAAGTATGTCCTGTTTTTAAACCATCAACATTCATACTTTTATCCCATAACAAGCTATTACGGTTATATTGTTTTATGTTGTTGTAAGTAAAAGATTTTTGTTTGTATATTTTATATTCCTCAGGCACATCATTAATAAGGGCTTTGGCTAACGTTGCCATGTCGCGTGCTGTGGTTTTATGTTCTTGGCTGTCTAATCCGTGGCTATTTTCAAAATAACTACTACTCATACCAAGTTGTTCAGCATGAGCATTCATTAAGTCAGCAAAAGCGCTTTCGCTACCGGCAATATGTTCTGCCATGGCAACACAAGCATCGTTACCTGAAGCAACAATAATACCTTGATTAAGTAGCTCAACTGGTACTTCTGTACCCACTTCAATAAACATTTTAGATGATTCAGGGAAGTTTTTTGCCCAAGCTGATTCACTAATAGTAACTTTATCAGTATTTTTTATATTACCTGAGGTTAATTCTTTACCAATAATGTAGCTTGTCATCATTTTAGTTAAACTAGCAGGTGCTAGTAAACTGTCAGCGTTTTCTTCAGAGATAACTTTACCTGTTGTAAAGTCGATTAATATATGAGCTTTTGCGTTCACAGTCGGAGGAGCTGGAATAATATTATTTGCATGTACGGGGGAGAATGCGCTAAGAGATAATGTACCGAGTAATGTGAAGAGTTTTGCGCGTGACGAAAGCAGTTTCTTCGTCATAAAAATAAGCATAATGTTCCTTTATTCTACTGTTATAAAAGCCAAAATATTTTTCAGCAGTATAGCATTATTATTCTTTATTGCTATGGTGTACTAAGGATGAAGTTGTTACTTTTCGTGTATTTTATACAAAAAATATAAAGGAAGAGATGTTTTTATCATTTTTAGTAATAAGTTAGTTGTTCAGATCGTTAGATTTACAAAATGAAACAGGCAAGGGGAAATAATAAAGCGAGTTATCCTCTTCCCCCTTGATTTAGATTATTTAATGTAGCTTTTAAATGCTTTGGGGTAACCGTTTTGTTTAATTTTTGTGAGTGCTTGTTCAAGCTTCATTTGACTGATAAACGGTCCTATTTTTACTCGATAAACACCGTCTTGATAAGGTGTGCTAATTTTGTAGGTATATTGTTTTTTTAAGGCATTCGATGTTTCTATCGCTATATGTTTATGCTGAGTTGCAAAAACTTGAATATAACCGATGGGTGATGTGTTTTTCTCAAGAGTTTGGTCAGTATTAATGGCTTCAATGGTAACGATTGCCGTCCCTTTTTTTAGCATATCAAGTTTGTAAGCCGCACTGTAAGATAAATCTATAATTCTGTTTTCATGAAAGGGACCACGGTCGTTTACTCGAACAACAACTGATTTTTTATTGAGGTGGTTTGTTACTTTTACATAAGTGGGTAAGGGCAAATTTTTATGGGCAGCACTCATGCTGTACATATTATAAACCTCACCATTTGATGTTAAATGCCCATGAAATTTGTTGCCGTACCAAGAGGCAATACCTGTTTGTTTAAAATTATGAGCAGACTCTATAACTTGATAGTTTTTGCCTCTAACAGTGTAATTTTTATTGCCACCTCTGCTGTGGGCTTCATTTCGGGGGACAGCGTCTAATAGTTCAGCGTTTGTAGGTGTTCGGGTAGGTATACTGTCATTTTTTTGGTGGTATCGACCTGTTTGAGTCGTACTACAAGCACTGAGCAATATTATTAAAAAAACTAACCATTTTTCGTGTTTCATACTCACCCTTGTTTTTTATTTATACTTATTTATGCATGTACGCGTTTATTGGTGCTTATTGCCATGATCATACCAAACCCAGCCATTAGGGTTACCATAGATGTACCACCGTAGCTTACAAGAGGTAAGGGGACACCTACAACAGGTAATAAACCAGAAACCATACCAATATTAACAAAAACATAAACGAAAAAAGTTAAGGTTAAACTACCCGCTAACAATTTAGTAAAGGCTTGTTGAGCATTAATGGCAATGTAAAGCCCTCGTATGACTATAGCTAAGTAAACGGCGAATAATACAGAAACGCCTATTAATCCAAACTCTTCACTAAACACGGCAAAAATAAAGTCGGTATGTCGTTCAGGTAAAAATTCAAGTTGTGATTGTGTACCTTGTAACCATCCCTTGCCATGAATTCCTCCTGATCCGATCGCTATTTTTGATTGAATAATATGGTATCCACTGCCTAAAGGATCTTGTTCTGGGTTTAAGAAGGTTAATACACGTTGTTTTTGATAAGTTTCCATCAAGAAAAACCACAAAATAGGTGCAAAGCCTGAAGCTAAACCAACACAAACCCCAATTAACTTCCAACTAGCACCTGCTAAAAATATAACAAATATACCTGAGCAAGCAATTAGTAAAGAGGTGCCTAAGTCGGGCTGTTTAGCGATGAGTAGTGTAGGCATAAGTACTAAAATAAAAGCGATAATAATATTAGATATTTTTGCAGGTAGATCGTATTGGCTTACATACCAAGCGATGGTGATAGGTACAATAAGCTTCATTATTTCAGAGGGTTGAAATTTCATAAAACCTAGGTCTAACCAGCGTTGCGCGCCTTTACCTATGTGTCCAAATAAGAGTACAGACACAAGTAACATTAAGCCTAAAACAAACATAGGTACAGCCCATTTTTGATAAGACATAGGTGGAATTTGTGCTACAACTAACATAACAACTAAGGCTATGCCTAAGCGAATAGATTGCCTAATGACAATATCTAATTCTTGTCCACCAGCACTGTATACAACAAAGAGGCCTAATATCATTAGGCACACAATACCAATTAATAGAGGAAGGTCGACATGAATACGTTGAAGTAGGGTTCTATGCCTTTGCTGATCTTGGCCTGTTGTTCTCACTTGTGGTTACTCACGTTTTTTTCACCATAAACTTTTGTGTGATGTGGGTGGCGACTTGGATCTTTACTGATAATCACTCTGTCACCAAAATACTGATCCATCATTTGCCTTGCTACTGGCGCTGCGTTTGAGGCACCACCACCTTTTGCTACGTTTTCTATAGCAACTGCTACGACTATTTCTGGTGACTCATAGGGAGCAAAAGAGATAAACATAGCGTTATCGCGTTGATTCTCTTGCGTAGTTTCTGCATCGTATTTTTCATCTTGTTTAATGTTGGCAACCTGCGCTGAACCAGTTTTACCTGCTGCATCGTAAGTTGTTCCTTTAAATGCGTTATAACCTGTTGCTCCGTATTTTTGAACAGTATTATGTAAAGCATCTAGTACTAAATCCCAATTTTTCGGATCTTGTATAATGATAGGGGGTTTGTCTTCGTAAACGACATCTTTAGTGACCGTAGACACTGATTTTTTATTATCAATGATGATATTGGTTGTTTCGGTCGTTGATTTTAATAAATGTGGTATTTTTACTTCACCTTTATTGACCAAAATTGTAATTGCATTAACGAGTTGAATGGGGGTTACTGTCCAATAACTTTGCCCTATACCCACCGATAGCGTTTCGCCGGTATACCATTGTTGGTTATATTTGGCTCTTTTCCATTCAACACTTGGCATAGTACCGCTTCGCTCTTCATGAATATCTAAACCGCTATACTCACCAAAGCCAAACTTTTCCATCATGTTACTTATACGCGTTATGCCTAATCTAAAGGCAAGGTCGTAGTAATACACATTACAAGACTCTTCTAAAGACTTGGTTAAGTTGACTTTACCATGCCCCCATTTTTTCCAATCGCGCCTTTTGGTTTTAACACCTTTAAGTTGATAAAAGCCGGGATCAAAAATTTCATATTCTGGGGTGATCATTTTTTCTTCTAGACCTGTTAAGGCGATAAGAGGTTTTATGGTTGAAGCTGGCGGAAATAGGCCTTGCGTACTTCTATTGATAAAAGGTAAGTCTTTAGAGTTTCTTAATTTATTATAATTTTTGCTACTAATACCGTGAACAAATAAATTACCGTCGTAGCTAGGGTTTGAATACATAGCGAGTATTTCACCATTGCGAGGATCCATAATAACGATTGAACCGCGTTTTCCCGATAAGGCACGTTTAGCGACCATTTGTAATTCAATATCAAGGCTTAATGTAATGTCTTTTCCTGGTACAGGAGGATTAAAGCTTAGGGTTCTTATTATTCTACCTTGGTTATTTATTTCTACTTCTTGGTGACCTATGGTGCCATGTAGTACGTCTTCGTAATATTTTTCTAAGCCTAATTTACCTATATTGCGGGTTGCAGCATAGTTATCAGCTTTACCCTGATCTTCAAGTTTTATGTTGTCACGTTGGTTTATTCTAGCCACATAACCTATTGAATGCGTTGTTAAATCACCAAAAGGGTAGTAACGCTTTAATCGGGCATCAATAAAAAAACCAGGGAATTTATGTTGATTTACCGAAAAAGTAGCAACTTGTTGATCACTCAACCGAGAGTGTATTTCAACAGGTTTAAAACGTCGTTTGCTACGAATAGACTTCAGAACTTTTTCTTGTTTTTCTGCGCTAATATCTAATAATTGACCTACTTCTGTTAGTTTTTCTTGTATGTTTTTAACATCTTCAGGAATGACTTCTAAACTATAAATAGGTTTGTTTTCAGCTAATAAAACGCCGTTTCGATCAAATATAAGACCGCGGTTAGGAGCAACAGGCAATAATTTTATACGATTAGAGTTAGATTTTGTTTGGTATTTATCGTAAGAATTAACCTCAAGGCTATATATATTACTGAATAAGATCAGCAACATAATTAATATTCCGATAAATGAAATAAAAGCTCTACGTGCAAATAAGTTAGCTTCTGCCGTATGGTTTTTTATGGAAATGCGTTTACGTGCTGACACTTAAGGTTATTCTCTGTGATATGGATGGTTGTTATTAATGCTCCACGCACGATATAAACTTTCAGCAACAACTATTCTTACCATAGGGTGAGGTAAAGTGAGTGGCGATAAAGACCACTTTTGTTCAGATGCTTTAATACAAGCAGGTGCTAGCCCTTCAGGTCCACCCACAAGCAACGCAACATCTCTGCTGTCGTGGTGCCAGCGTTCAAGTTGTTGAGCTAATTGAGGTGTTGTCCAAGGTTTACCTTCTACTTCAAGGGTAACAATACGGTTTCCTTTTGGAATAGCCGCTAAGGTTAGTTCACCTTCTTTTTCGAGAATACGAGAAATATCTGCGTTTTTCCCCCGTTTACCTGGAGGGATCTCAACTAAATGAAATGACATATCACGCGGAAATCTTCGGCAATACTCGTTGAATCCTTCCGTGACCCACGATGGCATTTTATTGCCTACCGCGTAAAGGGTAATACGCATAATAAACTATACTATTCCCATAATTGTTCTATTTGGTATAAATCTCTAGTAGGGTCAGTCATAACATGAACGATAATTTCACCTAGATCTACGAGTGACCATTCGCCCACATCATTTCCTTCAATGCCTAAAGGTTCTAAACCTTCAGCTCTACATTCCATAGCAACTGATTGGGCAATTGATTTTACATGTCTGTTTGAGTTGCCTGAACATACGATCATGTAATCAGCAAAACTTGATTTTTTTGATATATCTAAAACGGTAATATCTCGGCCTTTCATGTCTTCTAGTTTTTCAATAACAAAGGCTTTAAGTGCGGTATTTTCCAACGTGTGTTCTCTTTGGTTTTATTAATGGTTATATATGGCCTATATAATATCACTTTTTAAATTCTTAGGTAAGCGTGCATTTAACTTGAATCGAAAACTTACTTGATAATTTCGAGTCGTTATTAGCGCGTTCGATGAATAAAAGAGAATTATGGTCTGTTTTTAATATGGGCTATTTATTTCTATATAACTGATTAGCGTTAATATATTCAATAATATCGCTAGGTAACCATTGTGAGCATTCAAGGTTATTTACTAGTTTTTTTCTAATTTCAGTGGATGAAATATTTACGTCGTCACAATTGTGTAAAAAAATATATCCTGACTTTTTTACTGCGTTGTTATCTGTAGTGATCTCAGCAGAAGAAGATAAATATTGGTGTGTAGCTAATAATTTTTTGCTTTCATTGTTAATGCTCGATAAATCGTAACCGGGCCTAGTATTCACAATTAAATGACATTGTTGCAGAATTTCTTGCCATAAATACCAGGTGGTAAAGCTTAATAATGAATCCATTCCCATAATAAAATACAGTTCACTTGTGGGGTATTCTGCTTTAATTTCTTTCAACGTATCTATTGTGTACGATAGGGTAGAGCGTTTTATTTCTCTTATGTCTAACTCAAAAAAAGGTTCTTTTTTACAAAATAGTTTTGCCATGTTTACACGATGTTCTGTTGAAGCATTTGTACTATTTTTATGAGGTGGCTTATGCGCCGGAATTACGAGGACTTTATCGAGAGAAAACTTTTTGATGGCTTGTTTAGCAGGCTCTATATGGCCTTTATGAATAGGGTCGAAAGTACCACCTAAAATGCCTATTTTTAGTGCTTTATCTCTTATATTCTCTGAGGTGTTCATTAACTATATTCGTAATCTAACGGTAAGTTTGACGTTGTTTGCCCAAAATATAAGGTGATACAAACATCTGAAAGTAACAAATAGGGATTAAAGTCGCTGGCGGTTTTACTGATCAAATCAACTTGTGCTAATCGACTTAAACCCTGCTGTAAATTATGCATACTCATATTGTTTAAGGCATTTTGATATAAGGGCTTTTTCTTATCCCATATACGATAAAATTTATATAAATCGTTGATTGATTCGCCTTGTTTAAGCCTTTCTTGCATTGCAATTAATTGAGATATTTCTTTGTGCATAAACCACACTAATTGACCTATTGGAGCCCCTTCATGTTGAAGCTGATCAAGAATAGAAACGCATTTTTTTA
This sequence comes from Pseudocolwellia agarivorans, assembly GCF_002000085.1. Taxonomy (GTDB): domain Bacteria; phylum Pseudomonadota; class Gammaproteobacteria; order Enterobacterales; family Alteromonadaceae; genus Pseudocolwellia; species Pseudocolwellia agarivorans. Next base: position 422,206 of record NZ_MUZU01000001.1, on the reverse strand, counting down.
AATTGCCTATTAATAAGGTATCAATCACTTGAAAAGGATTAAATTTAGCCTGATTAATAATAATTTTTTCAGCGTCTTGTATTGTTATTAGATTTTGACCAAACAAAATAGAAAGCTTTTGAAGTTCTTGATCTAAAGCTAATAAATTACCTTCAAATAGCTCAATCATTAAGGGAAGAACATCAGGATGAATATTTAGATTAAGCTGCTTAATTTGGCGATTTAGCCACTGGTGGAGTTGTTTACCTTCAATATCGTATAAAGGTAAAAAACAACCTAGGTTTTCAAAGGTTTTAAACCATTTCTTTTTTTGTTGAGCGGCATCAAGCTTTGCTCCATGAATAATTAAAATAATATCGTTATTAAATTGTTCACTTAACGCTATGAGTGCTTTACTTGCGGTTTCATTGACCTTGCCGGATATTATTTCTATTTCGATAATACGTTGACTGGAAAATAAACTCATTGATTGGTATTCATAAGTGACATTTGACCAATCAAACTTATCATCGGCAGTAAAACGAATAATCTCGTCAAAACCTTGTTGTAAGTAAGTGTTTTTAATTGTGGCTAAGCTATCATTTTTTTGCCATGGCTCATCACCAAATATTAACCAAACAGGTTTGAAGCCTTGATTAAGTGTAGCTGACAAATTGTTATGGTAAATACGCATAATGAATAGCTTAGTTTCTTTGTGTGGTATTTAGAACAGCGTAAACAGTAAAACTTATAATTTTAAACTTGATAAGTTTCTTAAAATTTTATCTGCTGCTTCTTGACGCATTTCACTTAACATTAGCGTTAACTCACGACTTTTTGCAAGCGCTAAATTAGGATCGTCTTGATAATCTCTATTTAATTCAATTTCATAATCTCTGACTTCTTGGTCTTCAAAAATCAATTGATATTTAGCTGAATAAATAAGCTCGTATTCTGCTACCTGACCATTAGAAAATACCGAGAGGGTTCTTCTATCTAAGGTGTCATTTAAAATACGTAATTCAGGTGTTTGTTGTGTTAATTGCGGAGTAATGTTTATTTTATTAAACAATAAATGTTGTTTTACTAAACGTGTTAGCTCGCCATGTTTATCAACTGAACTTACATAGATGTTTTGTAATTGAGGAGAAAGTAAATAATCGCCGCGTAATTGAAATCCACATCCTTGAATTAAGCCGAATGTTAAAATTAAGCATAACCATAAAGTGCAGCTATTTGATTTAACGTTTATTTTCAATGTTACATTTCTCTGATTGTTCTACCAACTTTTACGAATGAGTTGATATGAATTTTTAATAATAAAATTAAGTATTAAAAGGGTAGAAATAATATTTCTACCCTTGAATTACAATAGATATGTGTTTTTAGTTAGCGACTATATTTAATAACTTACCTGGAACATATATCACTTTACGTATTGTTTTATCTTCAATAAATCGAGCGACAACTTCGTCTGCAAAACCTATTGTTTCTACTTGCTCTTTAGTTGCATCGGCTGCTACGGTAATTTTTGCACGTAATTTACCGTTTACTTGTACGATAATCAGTTTTTCGTCTTCCACTAAGGCACTTTCATCAACGGCAGGCCATGGTGTATTTTCAACAGCATTGCCATCGCCAATAATGTTCCAAACATGATGACTTAAGTGCGGAACAATAGGAGTAAGCATTAAAATAACAGCTCTGACGGCTTCTTGCATGACAACGCGATCTTCAACCGTATCTAATTTTGCTTTGGTTAAATGGTTCATTAACTCCATAATCGCAGCAATTGCCGTGTTAAAGGTATTACGACGACCAATATCATCACTTACTTTACCAATTGCTTTATGTAATTCGCGACGTAATGCTTTTTGATCTGCATTTAATGTCACATTTGCTAGTGTTTGTTCAGGTGTTAAAGCTTCTTCTTGAGTAAAGTCGTAAGCAAGCTTCCAAACACGTTTTAAGAATCTATGTGCGCCTTCAACCCCTGAGTCAGACCATTCTAACGTTTGCTCCGGTGGTGAAGTAAACATAATAAATAAACGAACGGTATCAGCACCGTATTGTTGTATAACGGCTTGTGGGTCAATACCATTATTTTTAGATTTAGACATTTTACTCATGCCCGCTGAAATAACCGCTTCACCGTCTATTTTACTTTTAGCTGCTGTTATTTGGCCTTTTTCGTTACGTTCAACTTCTACGTCTGTTGGTGCTATCCAGTCTTGAGAGCCATTTTCAGCTTCACGGTAATAAGTATCCGCTAATACCATACCTTGACAGAGTAATTTTTTGAAAGGTTCGTCACAATCAACTAGGCCTACATCTCGTAATAATTTATGGAAAAAACGCGCATAAAGTAAATGTAAAATAGCGTGCTCAATACCGCCAACATATTGGTCAACAGGTAACCAATAGTTTGCTTTTTCTGGATCAAGCATTTGTGTTTTATCGTCAGATGAACAAAAACGTGCGTAATACCAAGACGATTCCATAAAGGTATCAAATGTATCGGTTTCGCGTAGTGCGTCTTCGCCATTGTATGTTGTTTTAGCCCATGTAGGGTCGTCTTTAATAGGTGATGTTACACCATCCATAATTACGTCTACAGGTAACTCTACAGGTAGCTGATCTTCAGGAACAGCAACAGAGGTACCATCAGCTAAGTTGATCATTGGGATAGGTGTGCCCCAATAACGTTGGCGAGAAACCCCCCAATCACGTAGGCGATAGTTAACTTTAATAGATCCTTTGTTTTCAGCGATTAATTTATCTGAAATGGCTTTAAAAGCTTCTTCAAAGTTTAATCCGTCAAATTCACCTGAGTTAATTAAGGTATTTTTTTCTGTAATAGCAGCTGTTGCAATATCTTCGCCTTCAGCACCCGCAATAACTTGCGTAATGTTTAAGCCATATTTAGTAGCAAATTCCCAGTCGCGTTGGTCGTGTCCAGGAACTGACATTACAGCACCTGAACCGTAATCCATTAATACAAAATTTGCTGCCCAAACAGGAACTAACTCACCGGTAATTGGGTGAATAGCTTTTAAGCCAAGATCAACACCTTTCTTTTCCATTGTTGCCATGTCGGCTTCAGTAGCTTTATTGGTTTTACAACCTTCAATAAACGCAGCAACGTCAGCGTTATTTTTAGCTGCTTCTAAAGCTAGTGGGTGTTGTGCAGCTACGGCTACATACGTAACGCCCATTAAGGTGTCTGGGCGAGTTGTATAAACATCAAAACTTTCGTTCGAATCGGCAACATTAAAGGTTAATTCAACACCTTCAGAACGACCAATCCAGTTACGTTGCATAGTTTTTACTTGTTCAGGCCAATCAGTCAATTGATCTAAATCTTGTAATAACTCTTCAGCATAATCGGTAATTTTAATAAACCATTGTGGAATTTCTTTACGCTCAACTATTGCACCTGAACGCCATCCTCTGCCATCAATAACTTGTTCGTTAGCGAGAACGGTTTGATCAACAGGATCCCAATTCACAGTAGCATTTTTTTTGTACACTAAGCCTTTTTCGTAAAGTTTAGTGAAAAACCATTGTTCCCAGCGGTAGTAGTCTTTATCGCAGGTAGCAAATTCGCGGTCCCAATCGTAACCAAAACCTAACGACTTTAATTGATTACGCATGTAATCAATGTTTTGGTAAGTCCATTTAGCAGGTGCTGACTTGTTTTTGATTGCCGCATTTTCAGCAGGTAAACCAAACGCATCCCAACCCATAGGTTGCATTACATTTTTGCCTTGCATACGCTGATATCGAGAAATAACATCGCCTAAGCTATAGTTACGAACATGGCCCATATGTAATTTACCACTTGGGTAAGGGAACATGGCTAAACAATAAAATTTTTCTTGCTCAGGTTTTTCAACTGCAGCAAATGTTTTGTTTTCGGTCCAATGTTGTTGAACTTCGGCTTCTATAGATTGGGGATTGTAGATGGATTCCATTAACGATTTCTCAGGTATTCAAAAAAATTGCTTATTATTTTCAAGAAATTATTGATTGCATTCTTGATCATATAAGGGGATAAATTAATACCTATAGAATACCTTATCTACATACTATAAATAAACTAATTTAAGTATTTTAGGAATATTGTCTATACTCAAATTAGCTGTATGTCACTTTGTTATCAGTTTAGCTGAAGGGGATAATATGACTAAAAAGTCTAACACTCACAATAATTCACATACTAGCGGTAATGATTTAGTAAGCTGGTTTGATGATTTAAAATCACATGAGCTTACGCATGTAGTTGAATTAGTAGAAGAAGCTAAAAAGTGGGTAAAATCTGCCGAAAGTATTCCAGAAGAAAAGTACCAACAATTTATCGCTAACTTTAAGTTAGATTTAATCGAGTTTTATCAACAGTCACAATCAGATATTCAACATTCTTTATATCTTCAATTATTAAAAGAAACTTTTTGGAAAAATCTTGCGTGCGTAACTGACCAAACACGTGTTGAATGGGCTGAACTTCAAGAAGACTTTGTTCATGATGGTTTGTACAAGGAAGGCGACTATATTGGCTTTGGCGAAGTAGAATGCTTAACTTGTCATCATTTACAGCAAATACACCACGTCACTATTCTCTCATCTTGTATCAAATGTAATGGTACGACTTTTTGTCGAAAAAGCTTAACACCATAAATATATTTATTTTTAATCTGTGCTTTGCTATCTAGCTTAATGTAAGAGTACACTATGCCCTTATTATGGCTTTAAATAGCTTTTTCCCAGCAAAGTGCTTGTTTTCCTAACCTTTATAGTGAGATTTTCATGACATCAGAAACCGTTACCACCTTGGTCAAACCTCAAAAACTAACGGCGCAATTACCAGAATCTCTATTTACTCAGTCAGATGATATTGAAAAAATCAAACAGCCTTTTGTTGGACATGAAAGAGCTAAAGAAGCGTTAGAATTTGGTTTAGCCATGAACTCAGTTGGTTTTAATGTATTTGCAATGGGGGAGCATGGAACGGGCAGACAAACATTAATAAAACAAATGCTTACCGAATCAGCTAAAAATCAAAATACGCCTGAAGAATGGTGTTATATCAATAACTTTGATGATACTCATGCTCCGTATAAGTTATATTTAAGTCCAGGAGATGGCAAACAACTGGTTGCTCGTATTAATACTTTTATTGATGATTTAATTGCATTATTTCCAGAGCTGTTTGATAACCCTAGCTATCAGCGTCAAAAAGCGGCAATCGATCGTGAATTTAACCAACAATATGATGAAGCGATCAGTAAAGTTGAAGAAACCGCTTTAAAGTGCAACGTTATGTTATTTGAAGAAAACGGCGAGATTGGTTTTTCTCCTGTTGTTGATGGAAAGCCGTTAAGTGAAAACGAACTAGCAAGCTTAGATGAAGAAAAGCGCAGCGCATTTTATCAGTCGTTAACAGAGTTAGAAAACCTATTATCAGAAGAATTGATTGAGCTGCCTAAGTGGAAACGTTTATCTACTGATAAGCTTAAAAAGCTTAAAAATGAAACTGCAGCTCAAAGTATTCAGCCTTTATTAAAAGAGTTAGAACATGAGTTTTCGAGTAACTTAGGTGTTTTAAAATACTTATCTAAAGTAAAAGTGCATGTGGTTGATACTGTACTTGATATTTTAGTGGGGGAAGATAACGAAAAACAAAAAGCCAAAGATAATCGTAAACTCATGGTAGAGCATTTTTTACCTAACTTATTAGTTTCGCGAGAAGCGAATGGCGGCGCTCCTGTCGTGTATGAGCAAAATCCAACTTATCAAAACTTATTTGGGCATGTTGATTTTGCTAGCTTTCAAGGAAGCTCTTATACGAGTTATCGTTTGATTCGACCGGGCGCTCTTCATAAAGCTAATGGTGGGTATTTATTATTAGATGCTGATAAAATTTTAAACCAGCCATTAGTGTGGGCACGTCTTAAATTAGCGATAAAAACCCAAGAGGTGACCATAGAAAACCCATATTCTGAGTTTTCTCAGCCTGGTTCGTATAGCCTTCAACCTGAAAAAATCCCGTTAAAAGTAAAAATTATACTTTTAGGTGATGCTGACATCTATTACACCTTGCACGCTTACGATCAAGAGTTCAATGAGCTGTTTAGAGTACTTGCTGATTTTGATCGATACCTTGATAAAAATGACGATAACCTTATAGCCTATGCGAATTTAATTCGACAACGCGCACAAAAAAATCAATATCCAACGGTATCAAACGATGCCATTGTGGAGCTAATAAAGTACGCGCTAAGAAGAGAAGAACATCAACATAAAATATCAGCTAATATCGTTCATTCTAACGACTTATTAGATGAAGCTCATTATTTATGGAATAAGCTAAAAGAAGAAGGTGAACTTACCGCTAAACATATCAAGTTAGCGCTTGCGGCTAAGGAAAGAAGAACAGGACGTATTAGTGAAACATGGTTGAGCGAAATCAAAGAACGACAAGTACTTATTACCACGCAAGGTAAGCAAGTGGGTAAAGTAAATGGTTTAACTGTACTTGAAATTGGTGAGAGTGTTTTTGGTACACCTGCCCGTATTACCGCTACTGTGTATGCTGGTAGTCAAGGTGTTACTGATATTGAACGCGAAGTCGATTTAGGGAAATCTATTCATTCAAAAGGATTTTTATTGTTGACGGGATATTTGGGGCATAAATACGGTCAAGAATTTCCTGTTTCAATTTCAGCTAATATTGCGATTGAACAATCATATGGTCATATTGATGGTGATAGTGCGTCAATGGCCGAATTGTGCGCATTAATTTCATCAATTACCCAACTGCCTATTGATCAGGGGATTGCTATTACAGGTTCAATTAATCAACACGGTGAAGTACAGTCTATTGGTGGAGTGAATGAAAAAATAGAAGGCTTCTATCGTTTATGTAAAGACCGAGGTTTAACTGGAAAACAAGGAGTTATCATTCCTCACACCAATGTGATCAACCTCATGCTGTCTGATGAAGTGATTAATGCGGTAGAAGAAGGTGTATTTGCTATACATGCTGTTGAAGATATTGATCAATCGCTAGAATTACTGCTAGGAGTTACTGCCGGAAAAGCGAATAGTTTAGGACGATATCCAAGAAAAACAGTGCATAGCTTAGCGTTAGAAAAACTTTCTTCTTTTGCTGATATGCTAGAAGGTGGTGAGTAAGTTATTTGGAGTACTTTTTAAATAAAATATAAAAAAGTCTATTATTTACACAGAATACTGAGTTTTATCTTGTATAAATAAGCATAGTCTGTATAATGCGCGCCTCACTTAAGCTGACTTCAATAAGCAATGCTTGATGTGAAATGAGTGGGGTATATCCGCCCAATAGACTTGCCTAGCTAAATGTTCATATTTAGCATACCGATTGTGCCTTAAGTCTTCCTGGTGGTTTCCTCGTATATATATATGCGAGATCTTTGATTAAAATATTTTTTCCCTGAATCAAATCTCGCCAAGAGAAGACAATTTATTATGACAACAACTAACGACGCTCCTGTGAGCTTTGACTCTTTAGGCTTGCCTGAAACTTTATTATCTGCATTAAAAACTTTAGGTTTTGAATCTTCAACAGCTATCCAAGCACAAACTATTCCGCCGCTTTTAGCTGGTAAAGATGTGTTAGGTGAAGCACAAACAGGTACAGGTAAAACGGCTGCATTTGGTTTGCCAGCACTTGCTAAAATTGACCCGTCAATTAGAAAACCACAACTCATGGTGTTAGCGCCAACGCGTGAATTAGCGATTCAAGTTGCAGCAGCTATTGAAACATTTGCTAAAAACATGAAAGGTTTAAAAGTAGCGACTTTATATGGTGGACAATCTTACCAACCACAATTTCAACAACTTGAGCGCGGTGCACAGGTTGTAGTAGGTACTCCAGGTCGTTTAATGGATCACTTACGTCGTAAAAGCTTAAAACTAGATAACCTTTCTTTCTGTGTATTAGATGAAGCAGATGAAATGTTAAACATGGGCTTTTTAGAAGACATTGAATGGATCCTTGAGCATTTACCTAAGCAAACGCAAATGGCGTTATTCTCTGCGACTATGCCTGCGCAAATTCGTAAAGTAGCTAACCGTTTCTTAAAAGATCCAGAACATATTAAAATTGCAGCGGTTAAAAAAGCCAAAGCAAATATTCAACAGTTTGCATGGAAAGTAAGTGGTATTAGTAAAATAACCGCTTTAGAGCGTATTGCTGAAAGTGTTGAATACGATGCAATGATTGTTTTTGTTCGTACACGTAATGATACCGTAGACGTAGCTGAAAAATTAGAGCGAGCTGGTTACCCAGCACTTCCGTTGAATGGTGATATGAACCAACAACAACGTGAACGTACTATTGATCAAATGAAATCAGGCAAATCATCAATCTTAGTAGCAACGGATGTTGTAGCACGTGGATTAGATATTCCTCGTATTTCATTAGTTATTAACTACGATTTACCGGGTGATAATGAGGCTTATGTTCACCGTATTGGACGTACAGGACGTGCTGGTCGTGAAGGTGTTTCAATTGCTTTCTGTCGTCCTCGTGAAATGTATTCATTACGTCATTATGAACGTTTAACGTCTGGCACTATCAATACTTATGAATTACCAAATATTGAAGATATTGGTAAAGCACGTATTGAACGTACTCGTACTAAAATAGTGGACGTTGTTGCTAATAGAGATATTAAAGCAATGCGTGAAATTGTTGAGCAAATGGCTGAACAATCAGAACTTTCAATAACTGATTTAGCAGCTGCTTTATTATTTGAAAGTCAACTTAAGCAACCGTTACAACCAAAAGAAGATCCTAAACCTCGTCGTGATACTCGTGAGCGTAACGACAGAAATGATCGTGGTGCTAGAAATGACCGTGGTGGAAGAAATGAGCGTGGCGCAAGAGATAGCCGTGGCGGAAGAAATGACCGTGGTGGTGAAAGAGCTCCTCGTAAAGCGAAAGAAAACCGCACAGATGTTGATTGGCAAACATACCGTCTAGAAGTCGGTAAAGAGCATGGGGCTAAGCCAGGTGATATTGTTGGTGCAATTGCTAACGAAATCTCTCTTGATAGTAGCTATATTGGCGCAATTAACTTACACGAAAAACATAGTTTTGTTCAGTTACCTAAAGGTATGCCTGAGAAATCGTTTAAGCAATTGAAGAATGTACGTATTCGTCGTCAAGCAATTGATATTAGTGTGTCTGATGCTTCAGCTGCACCTGCAGAACGTCCTCGTCGTACAGAGCGTAGACCAAGCTAATTTAGTTTGATTCATCCACGTTAGGGTGACAGAAACAAAAAAAGACGCTAATTAGCGTCTTTTTTATTACCTTTTAGTAAGGGATATCCTTAATATAATACTTTAGCTTTTATGTATTTAAAAACAGCTAACTTTATAAACTCATTTAAGGTTAGAGTTTATCTATATAAAAGTATTATGTTGGTTGTAGCTTTTAATTAAATATATGTAAAAATTCAGGCCCTAAACCTACTCCAAAAAGAATAATCATTGCGGCTAATAAACCTACCAATAATACTAAGCCACAAGTTACAACCGAACTTGCGTATATAAAACCTTCTTCTTCAGGGATATTCATCATAATAGGTACACCTGAATATAAAAGGTAAACCGAATAAGACATTGCAGCAATACATGCAAGTACAACAAACCAAAGAACAGGATAAAGGGCTACAATACCTACCATTAACAATGGTGTTGCAGTGTATGCTGCAAGTTCTAGTGATTGAGTGAAATCAGGTGAAGAGTCAAAGGTTCTAGCCATCCAGTGTATTAAGTAAGCTAATGCAGCTACACCAACAATTAACGTTAAGTAAAAAATAGTCGCCATAACAATAGCGTTGATATTAGTTAATTTTATTGGATCTCCTACTCCTATGGTCCAACCTATATGTGCTGCTGCAAAGTAGCCACAAATAGCAGGAATCAAAGCTATAGTGCATATATGAATGAGGCTGTAAAGTAAGCTTTCGTGGCGTTTTTCGATTACTTGCCATTCTTCTTTAGGGTGAGTGTATAAGCCCCATATATGATTTAATATCATTGTAATCTCCTTCCACGTTTCCGAACAAAGGACAACATAACGCGATGTCGGTTAGTTTTGTTTAAATTATTATGTAATTATTATTATTAAGTCTTACACCTTATTTATGTAAGATAGCGGGGCAAAGGTCAAGAAATGTTAATAAAATAATCAAAAAAGAGCGTTTTTAATTATGATTTAATCTAAAGGTAGTAACTGTTATTACTTTAACTCACTTTTATTCTAACAATATTCATAACCTCTATTTCGAAGCCTGCTATTTTTTCTTTGGATACATAATAAGTAACATTAACTCGATTATGAATTAAAGATTTATACATTTCTTTACGTTTATATTTAAAGGGGACATCTATATTTTCAAACATAATGGTATTGATAAACCAATCATTCTCTTCACGTTGTACGTGTGAAGTTACTTTTAGATTGTTTGTATGAATAAGTTCCTGGTGCTTTTTTAATAATTTGTCACTTTCAGATTTCATTGTTGCTAAGTTTGTTACCTATAAATTAATATTTTTCTAGTATCTCAATAAATAGACTTTTAAAATAGAGGAATTGCTCAATATTGTTAGCCTATATGATTTATTCAGATTTATTATTACCTATTAAACGCTTTTTAAATGTCGAAACTTCTAAATCATGGGTTGATGAAGCGATTAAACCTGAAAATTTAAATATTTTATTAATTGATCATTTAATTTGTGAGCTGAAAGCTGCTCAGTCTGCAATGTTTCTTATCCGAAAGTACGCAGTTGATAAAAAGAGTGGTGATATTTTATTGGAATGGTTACGGCCATTTGAACAATATATTTATAAAAGAGAAGGTGATTGGCGGGATCTTGCCGCTAAAAATAAGCTCACTAAATCTGTCGTCCCTAAGTCTAACTCTTTATACGGACAATATTTAATTGATAAAATGGTGTTACTAATCAAAGAAGAGTTACACCACTTTTATCAGGTGTTAGAAATGATGGATTATTATGACATTGAATATGAAAATATAACTTCATCTCGCTATGCTAAAGGCATGCTAACTCACGTTACAACACATGAACCCGATACGTTAATCGATAAGTTGATATGCGGTGCTTATATAGAAGCTCGCTCTTGTGAACGATTTGCTAAATTAGCGCCTCGTGTTGATAAACGGTTAGGAGACTTTTATGTTTCTCTTTTAAGATCCGAAGCCCGCCATTACCAAGATTATTTAGAGTTAGCCCAATTAATATCTGTTAAAGATATCACTGCAAAGGTTGAGTATTTTGGAAAAGTTGAAGCTGAATTAATATCAAGCCCTGATAGTGATTTTAAGTTTCACAGTGGAAAACCATAGTAAGCCACTTAAAGTGCCTGCCGTTTTATTTGTGTTGTAGTTACGCAATCTTTTATATGTGTGTAATACTTTTCTTATTAATTAATATTAGAAAAGGCAAATTTAATTGGAAAAAAATGTTCAGTTGATATCTTTAGAAAAAGAGCAGGTTTCTCTTACACTCAGCCATTTTACATTAGAAATCGTAAAGGCAAATTCTGATAAAGAAATCTTTTCACTTTTAGCTGACTATTTACCACTCATTTTACCTGCAGAACGTTGTAGCATAACTTTGCTTACTCCTGATGAAAAGCAACTAGAAATATATGCATTGAACGGTTCTGATGGTGCTTTATCTATTGGTAAGTTTTTACCTTTAAGTAATTCATTTGCAGGAGACTCTATTTTAGAGAACAAAACCTTATGGCATAGCAATTATAAAAATAGTTTAAAAGTTGATGCTCAGCAGCTCTATAGCCAAAATATAAAAAGTATTATGAATGCTCCCATTAAATATGAGCATAGTGTTATTGGTACTGTAAATATAGGGAGCCTTTCTGAAAATGTATACAATAGTGATAGCGCAGAGCTGATGTCTTTAGTGGCTAAACTTGTATCTTCTTACCTTGAAAGACAAGATTTACTGGTACAAGCTGAGAAGGGGGTTGAACGTTATAAAAGTTATTCACTTGAACTAGAAGAGCTTGCAAGAGTTGCACAGATATTGTCTGGAGCGATGAATGAGAAAGAAGTTTTTTCGATTATAACGGAATCTGTAAGTAAAATTGTCTCAGCACAACGTATTAGTTATGTCGTATTTAATGAAGAAACCCAGCTATTTGATGTGCAAGTTATTTTTCCAAATGCAGTTGGTGACTTTTCAATTAACTTCCCTTTAAAAAATACTGCTTTAGGTAAAGTATACAAGAGTGGAGAAGCATATTTTTTTGAAGATTTTTCCGTTTATAATTATATTGATATTAAAATACTTGAAACAATTGGTTTGAAATCTAGCTGGACTTCACCCGTTAAAATTAATGGAAAAATAGTGGGACTATTAAATGCTGCAAGTGTTTCTATTGTTGAAGATGGTTATAAGAAACTTAGTGTCTTAAACATGTTAAGCGGTATATTAGGTGTTACTTTAGCGCGTGTTAAATTGCAGGGGAAAATTGAACATCAAGCCGCTTATGATGAATTAACAGGGTTACCTAATAGAAATCAATTAAATGTTTTTATGGAAAAGGCTGTAGCCATAAGTCAAAAGACACCTTTTACAGTGCTCTATTATTGATTTAGATAGATTTAAAACAGTTAATGATACTTTGGGGCATGCTGTTGGTGATTTGCTGTTACAGCAAGTCACAACTCGAATACAGCAAAAAATACGTAAAGGTGACTTTTCTGCTCGGCATGGTGGTGATGAATTTGTTGTAATATTAAGTGATTGTGAATCTATCAAAATATCAAAAAAAATATCTCAAAATATTATAAATAGTCTTAAATTACCTTTTTTTGTCGGAGTTCACACCATACATATAGGCGCTAGCATAGGTTTGAGCTACTTTCCTTTAGATAGTTTAGAACCAGAAGAGTTGCTCAAATATTCAGATATAGCAATGTATTTTGCAAAGCAAAGTGGTCGTAATAATGTACAGCTATATTCTCGTCATTTATCAGATGCTGTTAAGTATAATCAAAAGGTAGATAATCTCTTAAGGCAGGCTATCGGTAAAAATGAATTACATTTAGTTTACCAACCTTTATTTTTAAAAAATAAAGTCATAGGTATAGAGGCTTTATTACGTTGGACAAATGAAGAGCTTGGTATTGTTCCTCCTGATATTTTTATTCCAATAGCTGAAGAGAGCCTGTTAATATCTGAAATTACAGAGTGGGTTTTACAGCAAAGCATTGGTACTATTAAAAAATTAAGAAATTTGAATCCTGATCTTTATGTTGCTGTTAATATTTCCGTTAAAGATTGTTTAACGCCTAAAAAACTCCAAAGCAATATTTTAACGTTATTAAATGAATATGAATTACCTGGAGATTCATTAGAAATAGAGCTTACAGAAAGTGTTTTTATTGAGGAGCTAGGACCAATAGAAACTTTGTTTAATAATTTAAAATCAGAGGGCGTTAGGTTTGCAATTGATGATTTTGGAACAGGTTATTCATCTTTAACGTATTTACTAAGCTTACCTTTTAATACGATTAAAATAGATCAATCTTTTATTAGGCAAAGTGACAAGGTTAAGTTAGGTGTCATTAAAGGGATTATTGATATAGCAAAAAGCTTGTCAATGCAGTGTATTGCTGAAGGTGTTGAAACAGCAGAGCAAAAGTATCACCTTGAAAAGCTTGGTTGTAAAAGGTTTCAAGGTTATTACTTTAGTTACCCACTAGTAATAGAGGAGCTAATAGTGTTTTTAAAAAAATCAATAAATTCTAACTAAGTTGCTGTTTTAGTACGATTTCTACCTGATAGTTTCGCTTCATACAATGCCTTGTCTGCTCGCTGAATTAAATCTTGCCAGTGTTTTTCATGTTTTGTTTCTGCTATTCCAATTGAAACTGAAATTTGTGGTAAAAAATTATCTGAATTCTTTTGCTTTAATTTTAAATTATTAATTGTTAATCGTATCTGCTCGGCAATGTTTTTAGCTTCATTTACAGGTTTATTTACAATAATAACCATGAATTCTTCACCACCGTACCTAACTGCTATATCAATATCAGAGATATGGTTTTTAATAGATAAAGCTACTTTTTGAATAACTTTATCACCAATTAGATGACCAAAATTATCATTGATGCGCTTGAAATGGTCTATATCAATCATTAAGCTGCTATGTGTTTCTCTAATATCTATGTCTGTAAGTTTTTGTTCGTAACCTCTACGGTTTAAAAATCCGGTAAGAGAGTCAGAGATCGCATCTTGTTTGGCTTTACTTAACTTAGATTTTAGCTCACTAATTTCATTATTAGTTTTATTCAATTCTTCTGATAATGATTTATGTTGTTCAACGGAGCTGTTAACTGTATTTTGTACGTAAGAAATAATTTGTTGCAGAGAGTTACTTTTCTCTGATTTAGTTAGTGCTTTATCTATTTTTTGTAAATTATTTACAGCTTGCTCTTCTGATAGTAATTGTTGTTTCAGCATGCAAACTACGCTATCAATTGTAGTATATAAAGGAGAGAGGTATTCTTTATCTAATTGAGTGACTTGGGATATGTGTTCATCATATAATTCATTGATTCTAAAGTCATTAATATTGTTTCTATCTATTAGGTTATTAAGTTGTTTTGTCAGTATTATATTGGTTGCATTTGCATAAATATAGAATAATTAATAGGTGTAGGAGATAATTGAAATTTTTCTAATAGTTCATTAGTTAATTGGGCATATTTTTTTGTAGCTTGATAATTTTGGTATTTCACCTATTTCCCCCTTAATTATGATCTATAACAAAGCATAATATTTATAGCTTTGTATATTCTCTTCATCCACTAATTTGTTTAGTGGATTTTCTTATTGAAATTCAATATTGATAATATCTCAAGTTGGATGAAAATGACGGTCATTATTTAAAAAAGGGTGTTCAATAATGTTCTTGTTGTAGGAGTCACTTTTAACCAAGCACCTTGTTCATACCAGTCGCCTAATACTATTCTTTGAGCGGGTTTATTGTTCGCTGTAAGTTCATGTATGTTAGGGCGGTGGGTATGACCATGGATCATTAATTGACAATTATATTTTTCTAAATCTTTAACAACTTCAGACTCTGTTACATCCATAATATCTAAAGATTTTTTTTGTTGAGCCAGTTTGCTTTTTTTACGATAATTATCTGCTATTTTTTTTCTCAACCATAACGGAAGGCTTTTCATAAAACCTTGCCACCACCAACTACGCGATTTTTTTCTGAATTTTTGATAATCAACATCGCGCGTACAGAGTGTATCGCCATGCATGAGTAAAACTTTTTCACCGTAAAGGTCGATTAGCTGTTTTTCAGGTAATAAAATCATATTGGCTTGCTTAGCGTAATGCTTACCGAGTAAAAAATCTCTATTGCCGTGAATGAAATAAACCTCAGTACCTGTTGCTGTTAAAGTTTTTATGGCATTTATAACAGCATCTGTTAACTCAGTTTTGTAGTCGTCTCCAAACCAAACTTCGAATAAGTCGCCTAAAATATAGAGCTTCTCGGCTTCTATCGCATCATTTTTCATAAATGCCAAAAAACAGGCCGTTATATCAGGCCTGTTTTCCGCTAAATGTAAGTCAGCTATAAAGTAGATGATTTGTTTTTTATTATTTATCACTAAAAAATTTGAATCCAAATATTTAATTTAAGCTGCTTTCTTAAGCTTCAATAACTGTTTCTGTGATAATGATTTCTTCTTTTGGTACATCGTCGTGATGACCTAAACGACCTGTATCAACTAAAGTCATTTTATCTACAATGTCCATGCCTTCTACTACTTCACCAAAAACACAGTAACCCCAGCCTTGAACTGTTTCACTTTTAAAATCTAAAAAGGTGTTATCAACTAAGTTAATAAAAAATTGAGCAGAAGCTGAATGAGGATCTTGTGTACGAGCCATAGCTAAAGTACCTCGTGTGTTACTTACACCATTATTTGCTTCGTTTTTAATGCTTTCACTTGTACTTTTTTCTTCTAAACCTGACGAAAAACCACCGCCTTGTGCCATAAAACCTTTAATTACACGGTGAAAAATAGTGCCATTATAAAAGCCATCTTTAGCATATTGTTGGAAGTTTTTAGCTGTAACAGGGGCTTTATCAAAGTCTAATGCGATTTTGATATCGCCTAATGTTGTTTTAAAAGTAATCACTATATGTTCTCTCTATTTATACGAAATTTACAATGTGGAGATTGTACCTCAAGATTTCAATTATTTCTCTGTTAAAATCTATCCATCTGATGATTCAAAAGAAATGTTGATGTACAATTACGCTTCGATTTTTTGTTTAAATACAATTAACCAACTTCAATAAGTGCCATACAGATTTTATAAGCACAATAATAGGAATACGAAATAGTTATGCTGCAAATTTTTAATACGCTTAGCCGAAAAAAAGAAATCTTTAAACCTATCACCGAAGGGAAGGTTGGCTTGTATGTTTGTGGTATTACCATTTATGACCGTTGTCATATAGGACATGCACGAACTTACGTAGCTTTTGATATTATTGCTCGCTACTTAAAGTATTCTGGCTACGAGCTTACTCATGTGCGTAATATTACTGATGTTGATGATAAAATTATTAAACGTGCATTAGAGAATAACGAAAGTTGTGAGTCTTTAACTATGCGAATGACGGATCAAATGTATCAAGACTTTGATGATTTAAATATCATGCGACCTGATATTGCACCAACAGTTACAGGTCATATGCCTGAAATTATTAACCTTGTTTCTACACTTATTGAAAAAGGTCATGCATATGTTGCTTCAAATGGCGACGTGATGTTTGAGGTTAGTACATACGAAGATTATGGTAAATTGAGTATGCAAAACCTTGATATGCTTCAAGCGGGTTCACGTGTTGATGTTGATGACGCTAAAAGAAGCCCGTTAGATTTTGTTTTATGGAAAATGGCTAAACCTGATGAGCCTAGTTGGGATTCGCCTTGGGGTAAAGGTCGTCCGGGGTGGCATATTGAATGTTCTGCCATGAACCAAAAGCATTTAGGTAAGCATTTTGATATTCATGGTGGCGGCTCTGATTTACAATTCCCTCATCATGAAAATGAAATAGCTCAGTCGTGTTGTGCAAATAATACGCCTTATGTTAATTACTGGATGCATGGTGGTATGGTGCAAATTAACAAAGAGAAAATGTCTAAATCGCTAAATAACTTTTTTACATTACGTAGCGTTTTAGACGAGTATGACGCCGAAACGGTTAGATTCTTTTTAACATCGAGTCATTATCGTAGCCAGCTAAACTACTCGCAAGACAATTTAACGCAAGCACGTTCTAGTTTAGAGCGTTTATACACAGCATTACGTGATGTAACTCCTGTAAAAGTAGAGTTGGCTGGTAATGAGTACGTTAATCGTTTTGAAAAAGCGATGGATGATGACTTTAACTGTCCAGAAGCTATGCCAGTTATCTTTGAATTATCTAAAGAGATTAACCGCATAAAAGATCAAGATGCAAACAAAGCTGGGGAGTTAGCTTATATTCTTATTGAATTAGGCAAAGTGCTAGGTATTGCACAAAGCTCACCAGAAGAGTTCTTTAAAGGTAGTGTTGCAAATGATTCTGAAGCTGAAGAAATTGAAGCGTTAATTAAACAACGTAACGATGCGCGTGCTAATAAAGACTGGGCATTAGCAGATGAAGCCAGAGACAAACTGAAAGCGATGAATGTTATTCTTGAAGATTCAGCTGGAAAAACCACATGGCGTAAAGCTTAATCTTAACTCTCTTTGTTTTAGTTATGTTATTTTTAACTATCCAATAAATAATAGAATTAAACCTAATAAAAAAGTCAGCTAATTAGCTGACTTTTCTTTTTAAATTGAACGCTTTATATTTTAATCGTGAGCTTCACACGCTAATAAAGTATTTTCTATTAAGCTTGCTACTGTCATGGGGCCAACGCCACCAGGTACAGGTGTGATAAATGATGCTTTAGTTTTAGCAACAGAAAAACCTACATCGCCTACTAGTGAACCATTTTCTAAGCGGTTAATACCTACATCTATCACTATAGCGCCTTCTTTAATCCAATCGCCTGGAATAAATTCTGGTTTACCAACGGCAACAACTAATAAATCAGCGGCTCTTACTTTTGACTCTAAATCTTTAGTAAAGCGATGAGTTGTTGTAACTGTACAACCCGCAAGGAGTAATTCTAAACTCATAGGTCTACCTACAATGTTTGAAGCACCTACAACAACAGCATCTAAACCATGAGTTTTTATGTTAGTAGTTGTTATTAATTCCATAATACCTTTAGGTGTACAAGGGCGAAGACCTGGTTGGCGCAACACTAATTTACCTACATTAGAAGGATGGAAACCATCAACATCTTTATTAGGATTAATATGTTCAATCACTAAATTAGAATTCAAATGTGTAGGAAGGGGTAACTGAACCAAAATTCCATCAATTGTATTATCTGAGTTTAGCTCATCAATTAATGCGAGGAGATCACTTTCAGATGTCGATGCTGCTAGATCGTAAGATTTTGATATAAAGCCTACTTCTTCACATGCTCTGCGCTTACTTCCCACATAAACTTCAGAAGCAGGATCTGATCCAACTAATATAACGGCAAGGCCGGGAGCTCTTAACCCACTCGCTATACGTTGATCAACCTTATGTTTTACAGATGTTCTAATTTGTTGGGCAATTTCTTTGCCATTAATTAATGATGCTGTCATATTACTTCTATATATTATGATGGGTGAAAAAACGACAGCATTTTCTCATAATTTTAAACGTAATTGTATAAGGATTTTATATAAATAAAATTATGGTGATGAAATAATGAAATTATTGCCATCAAGCGTTATTTCAACATTAATGAGTTGATAATTATACAAGATGATGCAAAAGTGACCGAACGCGTTTTTTTTTATAAAAAATGTTTGACGCGACCCAGTCAACTAGGTAATATCCGCCCCCGTTGAAAGCAAGTAATGTTTTTAGCAATGTCGGTGATTAGCGCAGCTTGGTAGCGCACTTGGTTTGGGTCCAAGGGGTCGCAAGTTCGAATCTTGCATCACCGACCACTTTTAATTTTTAATTAAAAGTTTAGTTCTGTAGGCCATGTGCGCCCTTAGCTCAGCTGGATAGAGCAACGCCCTTCTAAGGCGTGGGTCGTAGGTTCGAATCCTACAGGGCGCGCCATACAGTGGTGGCTGTAGCTCAGTTGGTAGAGCCCCGGATTGTGATTCCGGTTGTCGAGGGTTCAAGTCCCTTCAGCCACCCCATTCAGGCTAGTAGAAATAAAGTATATCGGTGATTAGCGCAGCTTGGTAGCGCACTTGGTTTGGGTCCAAGGGGTCGCAAGTTCGAATCTTGCATCACCGACCACTTTATTCTTTTCATATTATTCAATATCTTAATCCACTAAATTTATGTTATTCATCTTTAATTACTTTTCTATAATTAAAGTTTTCATGAATAAAATATTTACTTTCTCATTTTTCAATCTTTGTAAGTGACATATAAATTAATACGATTTTATCACTTGTGCTCGTGTTACTATCGTTTTTTTTTATAATTTAATAATAAATACAATTATTTATTATTAAATTAAAAATAAATTGTTTATACGCTCGACTATTGCTATGAGCATCGCTATAATTTCGCGTCATAATTTTTAATCTGAACATCTTTATTTGTAATTTTAAGCTTCGCTATTAATTTTAGGGAGATTAAAAGCAAACTCTACTTGTTATTGTTTGTTTACTGTATTTAGGTGAGTTATTGATAGCGTACTAAACGCTAAGTTTTGAGGTAATTAAATGCAAGTTTCAGTTGAGACTACACAAGGTTTGGAACGTCGTTTAACGATTTCTGTTCCTGCAGAATCAGTAGATGTTGAAGTTAAAAATCGTCTTCGTCATATAGCTAAAACACAACGAATTAACGGATTTCGTCCGGGTAAAGTTCCACCATCAGTTATTCAAAAGCGTTACGGAAAGTCTGTACGTCAAGAAGTAGCTGGTGAGCTTATGCAGCGTAATTTTGTTGATGCGATTGTAGCAGAGAAAATTAACCCTGCTGGAAGACCAAACTTTGTTGCTAAAAGTAATGAAGAAGGTAAAGCATTAGAATTTGAAGCGACTTTTGAAGTGTATCCTGAAATTAAGTTAAATGATTTAGGTGCAATTAAAGTTGAAAAACCAAAAGTTGAAGTAACAGATAAAGATTTAGAAGAAATGTTTGTTACGTTACAAAATCAACATAAAACGTGGAAAGAAAATAAGCGTAAAAGTAAAAAAGGCGATAAACTAACTATCGATTTTACTGGTCGTATTGACGGTGAAGATTTCGAAGGTGGTAAGGCTGAAGGTTTTGAACTTGAACTAGGCGCAGGTCGTATGATCCCAGGTTTTGAAACTGATATCATCGGTATGAAAGTCGGTGAAGAGAAAACGATTAAAGTCACTTTCCCTGATGATTACCACGCTGAAAACTTAAAAGGCAAAGAAGCTGAATTTGATATTATTGTTCATAAAACTGAAGGGCCAGTAGTACCTGATGTTGATGAAGAGTTTGCGAAGCTTTTTGGTGTAGAAGAAGGTGGTGTTGAGGCGTTACGTGAAGAAGTAAGCAAAAACATGTCACGTGAATTAACTCAAGCGGTTAAAGCTAAAGTTAAAGAGCAAGTTATTGATGGGTTGCTAGAAGCTCATGATGTTGATATTCCTGCATCATTAATTGCTCAAGAAGTTGACGTTTTACGCCAACAAGCCATGCAACGCTTTGCTGGTCAAATGGATCCTAACAACTTACCTGAGCTGCCTGCAGAAATGTTTGAAGAGCAAGCTAAAAAACGTGTGAAAACAGGTTTATTATTAGGTGAAGTGATCAAAGTAAATGAATTAAAAGTTGATGAAAATAAGGTAAATGAGCTTATTGCATCAGCGGCATCTGCTTATGAAGATCCAAAAGAAGTGATTGAATATTACACAACGAACAAAGAGCTTAATCAACAAATGCAAAATGTTGCATTAGAAGAGCAAGCTGTTGAAGTTGTTCTTGCAAGTGCAAAAGTTAAAGAAAAGAAAGCAAGTTTCAAAGATATAATGAATCCTGAAGGAAAATAAGCCTTTTAGATTGACATTTTATCAAGCAATCGCTTAAATGGCTTGTATGGAAACATACAAGCCATTTTTTTAATCTAAGGACAATCTGTTGTTTACTTCTCATACTTCTCAAAATTTAACAAGTGTTACTGAAAACGCTTTGGTACCAATGGTTGTTGAACAAACACCAAAAGGTGAACGTTCATATGATATTTATTCTCGTCTTTTAAAAGAAAGAGTAATATTTTTATGTGGTCAAGTTGAAGACCATATGGCTAACCTTATTGTTGCTCAGCTTCTTTTTTTAGAATCAGAAAGCCCAGAAAAAGATATTTTTCTTTATATAAATTCACCGGGTGGTTCTGTTACTGCAGGTATGGCTATTTACGATACCATGAAGTTTATTAAACCGAATGTAAGTACAGTATGTATTGGTCAAGCTGCAAGCATGGGGGCATTTTTATTATCAGGCGGAGAAAAAGGGAAACGTTATTGTTTACCTAATGCTCGAGTGATGATTCATCAACCTCTAGGTGGTTTCCAAGGGCAAGCATCTGACTTTGAAATTCATGCTAAAGAAATTCTTTATATTAAAGAGAAAATGAATCGTTTAATGGCTGACCATACAGGTCAACCAATAGAAAAAGTGTCAGTAGATACTGACCGTGATAATTTCTTAAGTGCAGAAAGTGCAGTTGAATATGGATTAGTTGACGCCATATTAGAGCAAAGACAAGATAAATAATTTTATCTTTTATCGTATATCACTTTTTTGCAAAAGTGATTAAATACTTAAATGTATAAGTAAATTCAAATTATAGAATTAGAGGTACCGTATGACCGATATAACTAAAGGTGACGGTGATAACGGCAAGTTGCTGTATTGTTCATTTTGTGGAAAAAGTCAGCACGAAGTACGTAAGCTTATTGCAGGACCATCTGTATTTGTTTGTGACGAATGTGTTGAGCTGTGTAACGATATTATTCGTGAAGAAATTAAAGAAATTTCGCCAAAGCAAGATAAAGAAAAATTACCTACTCCAATAGAGATCAGAGAAAGTCTTGATGATTATGTTATTGGACAAGACCATGCCAAAAAAGTGTTGTCTGTAGCTGTATATAATCACTATAAACGTTTACGTAATGGAGACTCCCATAATGGAGTTGAATTAGGTAAAAGTAACATATTGCTGATAGGCCCTACAGGTAGTGGTAAAACATTATTGGCTGAAACACTAGCCAGATTATTAGATGTTCCATTTACTATGGCTGATGCAACAACATTGACTGAAGCCGGTTATGTAGGTGAAGACGTAGAAAATATTATTCAAAAATTATTACAGAAATGTGATTACGACGTTGAAAAAGCACAGCGTGGTATCGTCTATATTGATGAAATTGATAAAATATCTAGAAAGTCTGATAATCCATCCATTACTCGAGATGTTTCCGGTGAAGGTGTTCAACAAGCATTATTAAAACTGGTTGAAGGTACTATTGCTTCTGTGCCACCTCAAGGCGGCCGCAAGCACCCACAACAAGAGTTTTTACAAGTTGATACCTCAAAAATATTATTTATTTGTGGTGGGGCTTTTGCTGGTCTTGATAAAGTTGTTGAGCAACGCTGTCAAACAGGTACAGGTATTGGTTTTGGCGCTGAAGTTCGTGGTAAAGATACTGAAAAATCACTTACAGAGCGATTTAAAGAAGTTGAGCCACAAGATCTTGTGAAATATGGCTTGATCCCTGAATTTATAGGTCGTCTACCTGTTGTTGCAACTTTAACTGAACTTGATGAAGACGCGCTAATTCAAATATTACAAGAGCCTAAAAATGCATTAACTAAACAATTTATAGCGCTTTTTGATATGGAAGGTGTTGAGTTAGAGTTTAGAAAAGATGCTTTATTAGCTATTGCGAATAAAGCTATGGTTCGTAAAACAGGAGCTCGTGGTTTACGTTCAATTGTTGAAAGTGTATTACTTGAAACTATGTACGAATTACCATCTCTAGAAAATGCAAGCAAAGTGGTTGTTGATGAAACAGTCATTAAAGGTGAATCCAAACCTATTGTGATTTACGAAACACAGCAAGAACAGGCCGTTTCAGAATAGCCCTAACAAATAAAGTTAAATAGTTGTTTGAAACTAAATAAAAAAGAGCTCTAGTGGCTCTTTTTTTTATTTGGCTGTTGAAAGCTTTACTATAATCCCCATATACTTTTTAAGTGTAAATTCTTCATACTAATTCCCGAGAGAGTAATCTATGAGCGATGAGTTATCTGGCGTACCTGAAATTCCAGTACTGGCCTTACGTGATGTTGTTGTATACCCACAAATGGTGATCCCACTATTTGTGGGCAGAGAGAAATCAATTCGTTGTTTAGATATCGCTAATGAAAAGGATAAACAAATATTTTTAGTTGCACAAAAAGATGCGGCTATTGATGATCCTTCTTTTAACGATGTCTACCAAACAGGTACGGTTGCTTCTATTTTACAAATGTTAAAGCTTCCTGATGGCACTGTAAAAGTACTTGTTGAAGGGGTTAAAAGAGCTAAAATTTCTGAGTTTGTGGAAACTGAAGAATACTTTACTGCGAATATTGATTTTCTTCAAACAACTGATAGTGATGTTGAAAATAGCGAGGTACTGGTTCGATCTGCTATCTCACAATTTGAAGGTTACGTAAAACTTAATAAAAAAATACCTCCAGAGGTATTAACCTCCGTTGCGGGTATTGATGATCCAGAACAGCTTGCTGATACGATGGCTGCTCATATGCCTCTTAAATTAGAGGATAAACAAAAAGTATTGGAAATCGTCAATATTTCAGAGCGATTAGAATATTTAATGGGGTTAATGGAAGGCGAAATTGATCTTCTTCAAGTAGAAAAGAAAATTCGTACACGTGTTAAAAAACAAATGGAAAAAAGCCAGCGTGAATACTATTTGAATGAGCAAATGAAAGCCATTCAAAAAGAGCTAGGTGATATGGAAGATACTCCTGATGAAGCGGAATTAATTAATAAAAAAATTGATGATGCTCAAATGCCTAAAGAAGCTAAAGAAAAAACGTTAGCTGAGGCTAAAAAATTACAAATGATGTCACCAATGTCAGCCGAAGCTACAGTAGTACGTAGTTATATTGATTGGATGACAAGTGTACCTTGGAAAAAGAAAAGTAAACTTAAACGTAATTTAGCATTAGCTGAAGAAGTTTTAGATCAAGACCATTACGGTTTAGATAAAGTAAAAGAACGTATTTTAGAGTATTTAGCCGTTCAGCAAAGAGTTACTTCATTAAAAGGACCTATTTTATGTTTAGTTGGTCCTCCTGGTGTAGGTAAAACGTCATTAGGACAATCTATCGCTCGATCTACGGGGCGTAAATATGTACGCATGGCTTTAGGTGGTGTGAGAGATGAAGCTGAGATTAGAGGGCATAGAAGAACTTACATAGGGTCTTTACCAGGCAAGCTTATTCAAAAAATTGCAAAAGTAGGTGTTAAAAATCCATTATTCTTATTAGATGAAATAGATAAAATGGCCTCTGATATGAGAGGAGATCCAGCTTCAGCACTTTTAGAGGTTTTAGACCCTGAACAAAACAGTAGCTTTAATGATCATTACTTAGAAGTTGATTATGATTTATCTGATGTAATGTTTGTTGCTACATCGAATAGCATGGATATTCCAGGCCCATTACTTGACCGTATGGAAGTTATTCGTTTATCAGGTTATACAGAAGATGAAAAATTAAATATTGCTAAAAGTCATCTTCTTAAAAAACAAATAGAGCGCAATGGTTTAAAAGAAAGTGAAATTACCATCGAAGACAGCGCAATTATTGGCATTATTCGTTATTACACTCGTGAAGCGGGTGTACGTAGTTTAGAAAGAGATATTTCTAAACTTTGTAGAAAAGCCGTCAAAGCTATTTTATTAGATAAAAAACTTAAAAGTGTTGTTATCAATCAAGATAATTTATCTGAATATCTAGGCGTACAACGTTTTGATTACGGTAAAGCAGATGAACAAAATCGTGTAGGACTTGTAACGGGTTTAGCATGGACATCTGTTGGTGGTGAATTACTGACTATTGAAACGGCTTCAGTTCCAGGCAAAGGTAAGCTTACCTATACCGGCTCATTAGGCGATGTTATGCAAGAATCTATTCAGGCCGCTATGACAGTTGTTAGGAGTAGAACCGAGAAGTTTAGAATTAATGAAGATTTTCACGAAAAGCGTGATATACACGTTCATGTTCCTGAAGGTGCTACACCTAAAGATGGTCCAAGTGCAGGTGTTGGTATGTGTACCGCTTTAGTTTCTAGTTTAACGGGAAACCCTGTGAAGGCCGAAGTTGCAATGACAGGTGAAATAACGCTACGAGGTGAAGTTTTAGCTATAGGCGGTTTAAAAGAAAAACTACTTGCTGCTCACCGTGGCGGAATTAAAACAGTGATAATTCCTAAAGATAATGAACGCGATTTAAAAGAAATTCCTGAAAATGTAATTGCTGATTTATCTATTCACCCTGTTAAATGGATTGAAGAGGTGTTAGATATTGCACTTGAAAACCCAATTGATAAGGTGAAATTAAAAAGTTAACGTAGTGGATTTTGGGCATTTTTTGAATAAAATGCCCAAAAAAGCGTAAAAAAGTAAAAAAAAATGAAAAAAAGTGAAATTTTAGCTTTTCAAACGCTGAAACTGTGGTAAGTTAACAACGCTGAAAAGGTGGAACCCCAATATAGATAGGGGTTCTAGTCGAGATAATAGAAAGTCTTTTAAATCTATTATCTAAATTTAAATTTCTTTAACTCAGTGCTTGATGTTCAAAAAAAAGCTTGCTATAAAATGCTTTTGCAGGACGCTACAAACAAATGATAGCGCTGGAATAATAACAATTGAAGGGGAAAACTGTGAATAAATCTCAACTAATCGAAAAAATTGCAGCTGGTGCTGATATCTCTAAAGCAGCTGCGGGTCGTGCATTAGACTCTTTTATCGAAGCTGTTACAGAAGAATTAAAGGGTGGCGATCAAGTAGCGCTAGTTGGATTTGGTACTTTCTCTGTGCGTGACCGCGCAGCTCGTACAGGCCGTAATCCTCAAACAGGTGCTACAATCGAAATTGCTGCAGCTAAAATTCCATCTTTCAAAGCTGGTAAAGCATTAAAAGATGCATGTAACTAGTCACAGTTATATAGTTGAATGAAAAAACCACCTTTTTAGGTGGTTTTTTGTTATATAAATTTTAAATTATAGTAATATCATTCCGCTTAATTATTTAGCGCATTAAGGCAAATAAAGTAAGTATTTAAGTTGAATGGTATTCAGAATAACTAAAAGTGCATTTCTAGATAAAAAATATTTTACATTTATCTTTTAATCTAGCTTCAAGGCGTGTGTTCATTCTGTTAAAATCACGCGCAAATGATCAACAGATTTAATTAAGTATCATAATAGAAAATAATTTAATTAAAATTTGAAATAAGCACTCGGTGTAATAAGAGAGAGAAATGTTAGAAAATATTAGAGAAAGTTCTCAAGGTATGGCAGCTAAGATTATTCTTGGTTTAGTAATTTTGACTTTTGCATTAGCTGGAATTGGTAGTTATACAAATTCTACAGATACTTCTGTTGCGGATGTAAATGGTGAGAAAATTACTCAGCAAGATTTCAATAAAGCATACCAAGCACAAAGGAATAGAATGCAACAACAGTTCGGTGAAATGTTTGAAAACCTAGCTGCTGATCAAACCTATATGGCTAACTTTAGAAACGGTATTGTTGATAACTTAATTAACGAGCGTTTAGTTGATCAAAATTCAGCTAACTTATCTATTAAAGTTTCTGATGAGCGAATTAAAGAAACAATTCGTACTATGCCTGAATTTCAAATTGACGGTGTATTTGATAACAATCGTTATTTAGCACTAATTAACCAAGCAGGTTTTTATCAGTCTTCGGATTTTAGAGATTATTTACGATTAGAAATGAGTCGTCGCCAATTAACTCAAGCATTAGTCGCAAGTGAATTTGCATTACCGTACCAAAGTAGTATGGCTGCAAAATTACAAAATCAAAAACGTGATATTCGATTCGCCACTATTGATTTAGAGCAATTTAAAAGTTCAATTGAAGTGACAGAAGAAGAAATTAAAAATTTCTATCAAGAAAACCAAGCGCGTTTTATGAATCAAGAAAAAGTTAAAGTTAATTATATTGCTTTGAATGTGGCTGATATTGCAAAAGATGTAATGGTTTCTGATGAGGATGTGAAAGCTTACTATGACGAAAATATTAAAGATTTCCGTCAAGAAGAACAACGCAAAATCTCTCATATTTTAATCGAAATTAACGACGATGATGAAGCTAAAGCCAAAGCTGAAGCTGAGTCAATACTTGCTAAAATAAATGCAGGTGAAGACTTTGCCGAATTAGCTAAAAAATATTCAGCAGATACTTTTAGTGGTGAAAATGGTGGTGACTTAGATTGGTTAGAGCGTGGTTCAATGGATGAAATATTTGACGAACAAGCCTTTGCTTTAAACGGTGTGGGTGATGTAAGTAATGTTGTTAAAACTGAATATGGTTTCCATATTATTAAATTAACGGATCTTAAAGCAGAAGAAACACAACCGCTAAGCGATGTATTTGAAGAATTGAAAGTAACAGTAAGTAATCAAAAAGCTCAAGAAGAGTTCTTTGTACTGCAACAAGAAATGGCGCGTGTAAGCTTTGAATTTCCGGATAGCTTAGATGATGCAGCTGAAGCAGTTAAAGCGAAAATAATGACCTCTGATTGGTTATCGCGCGCGGGTAATTCTGCACCGTTCGAAAACCCTAAAGCAATAGACGCTGCGTTTTCTGATTTAGTACTTACAGAAAATCTTAACTCTGATGTTATTGAAATAAGTGACTCAATGGCGATTGTTATGCGTTTAAACGAACACCAAACAGCTAACGTTAAATCTCTAGATGAAGTTACAGAAGCGATTAAATCAACTTTAGTCGCACAGAAAGCTAAGGAAGAAGCTCAAAGCACAGTAGATGCTTTATTAGCTGAACTAAAATCTGGATCTGATATTTCAGATAAACTAGTACAATATGGCACTAGTTTTGAGACTAAAGCTGATTTAGCGCGCTTTGCAACTGATATTGAACGCTCAATTGTAGATAAAGCATTTACTTTAGCACACCCTAAAGAAGGTTCTGTGTCAGCCGGATTATCTGATTTATCAAATGGTGGTTTTGCTTTAATTGAAGTGCAAGCCGTTAATGCAGCTGAAGGAAATTTAGATGCTAACATTGAAAACCAGCAAGTAAATCAATTAGCACAATCTGCTTATTTAAGTTATGTAGAGGCATTAAAGGCTAATGCTTCAATAACTAAGAACTCTTTAGTTACATCAGTAAACTAAATATATTAACTTTAAATGGATAATAAAAAAGCTGCTTAATGCAGCTTTTTTTATGCTTAATAGAAGTTATTGGCGGGATAAAAGTTGAAATTGTTGGCTCATAATAAATTTTTTCGTATATTTTTTCTGTGGGGCAGATAATACGTCGAGTGTTTTCCCTTCCTCTATAACTTTTCCTTTGTTTAAAACAATAATATCATCACTAAAATGCTTCACTATGCCTAAATTATGAGAAATTAATATAAATGCCAGCCCCATTTGTTCTTGTATATCGAGTAATAAATTAATCATTTGGGAGCGTAGGGATGGATCTAAAGATGCTAATGCTTCGTCAAGTATAATGACTTGTGGCTTTAGTATAATCGCACGCGCAAGCGAAATTCTTTGTTTTTGGCCGCCTGAAAACATGTGAGGGTAAAAATTCATATGATCTGATAATAACCCTACTTGTTGTAAAGTTTCGCTGATTAACTGAGAACGCTCTAATTCATCTAAGTTAGTATTGAGCTTTAAGGGTTCATCTAATAACTGTTGAATGGTTAAGCTAGGATTCAAAGTTGTACTTGAATCCTGAAATATCATTCTAATATGTTGGCACCGTTGTTTAAAGTTACCTGCTTGTAGAAGCTGCCCATTAAGTTTTATTTCACCAGAAGTAGGTTTTTCAGCACCTACTAATAATTTAGCAAGGGTTGATTTCCCCGAGCCTGATTCTCCAACAATCGCTAACGTTTTATAGGCATGTATATTAAATGAAATAGGATATAGGGCTGTATGTTTCTTCCTATTAAAAACGTAGCCGGGCTTTTTAAATTCTTTTGATAGTTTGTTAACATTAAGTAAAGGGATCAATTTAATATGTGTCCTTTAATGAGTAATGGCAACTAACGATATGGCCATGATAATTTTTAGCTTTTGGTGCATTTACACATGCTTGTTGTGCTCTAGGGCATCTTGGGCCTAAACGGCAGCCTATTGGTAAATGTTGTAAAATAGGTATACTTCCAGGTAATGCTGATAACTTTGATTTTGGCTCTAGTGTTAAACTGGCATGAGAAGTACTTTCTACCAAGGCTTTAGTATATGGATGAAAAGGGGTTGTAAATATTTGCTCTGTAGTTCCTGCTTCAACAAATTGACCGCTATACATCACTGTAATTCTTTTAGTCCAGTGTGCCATGTTTTCTAGATCATGGCTGATTAATAAAACGGACATGTTTTTTAATTGATTTAAACTGGCTAATAAACGAAAGATTTGACCTTGGTTAGTACTTTCCATAGCCGCTGTTGGTTCGTCAGCAATAAGAAGTATAGGGCGCCTAGCAAGAGCCATTGCAATCATAACCCGCTGACACAGAGCTTCTGTTAGTTGGTGGGGGTAACTTCGAGTACACTCGGTATGTTTTTTTATACCTACTTTATGTAATAACGTAATGGCAGCGAGTTTTCTTTGTTTCTTTTTCTGCCAAAAAAAGCCGGTTAGTTGCTTATCGTCAACAGCTTCCTCTAACTGTTCTCCGATGGTTGTTGTTGGATCTAAGCACGACATGGGCTCTTGGAAAATCATAGCAATGTCTTTTGAAATTATTTTTTTCCTTTCTGCTATTGATAATCGCATTAGATCATTACCACGCCAGTGGAACCTGTCAGCATCAACTATCCATTTTTCATCTAATACACCTATTATTGCCTGAGCAAGTAAAGACTTTCCAGAACCAGACTCTCCTACTAAACCACGTAATTCACCTTCTTTCATCACAAGTGAAACACGGTCAACAGCGACAATTTTTTTATTTCCAGATAGCATAACTATTGAAAGGTTTCTAATATCAAGTAAATTCATTAGTATTCCTTTCTCTGCTTTAACGCATGGCGCAATCCTTCACCAACAAGGTTGGTTACTATAACTGAAAATAATATGGCTAGCCCTGGAAAGTAAACAGTCCATGGCGCTATATAAAATAAATCAATACCATTAGAAACCATGGTACCCCATTCAGGTATATAAGTTGCTGCTCCTAGCCCTAAAAAACCTAAAGCCGCAATGTCTAGAATAGCTGCCGATTGAGCAAGGGTCGCTTGTGTTATTATTTTTTCAATAATATTTGGAAAAATAGAATACTGTAATATTCGTAAAGAACTTGCACCATCGAGTTTTGAAGCTAGCACATAATCTTTTGCAAACTCTCTTTTTACTTCATTTCTTGTTGTATGAATAAATTGAGGTATGAGTACAATAATAATGGCTAAAACAGTATTGCTTAATCCTGTTCCTAATATGGCAACAATAACAATAGCGAGTAAAAGTGAAGGAATAGATAAGATAACATCTAAAAAATGATTAAGAAAACTTGATTTAAACCCTGACGTTAATGCTGATAGAGAACCAATGACTACCCCAATAACTGCAGAGGTTATAACAATTATAAAACTTAAACCAAAGGTAAAAGAAGCACCATGCATTAGCATGGATAACATGTCTCTACCTAGTTGATCTGTGCCTAATAAAAAACTGACATTACCATCATCATTCCATGCTGGAGGCAGTAATATAAACTCTAAATGAGTTTGAGATGAAGAAAAGGGCGTTATTATAGGTGCAAATATTGCTAAAAACACCAAGGCTAAAAAACAACTGAAAGCCAACATTATCATTGGCTTTGCTTTGAACTTGTACCATAGTTGTTGGAGTGGAGAGGGAAACTCTTCTTCTTGGTATATATTCTCACGCGCCATGTTTACGATCTCTTGCTAGTGGATTTAATGCGGCGTAAATAAAATCTGTTAATATATGTACAATAAATATGAAGCTCGATAACGCTAAAAGTCCACCTTGTATCGCGGTATAGTCTCTTTGAAATATACTTTCTATTAGCCATCTCCCAATACCGGGCCAGCTGAAAATAACCTCAGTTACCATTGCTAATGTGACTAAATTTGCAAATTGTAATCCTACATGCCTGATCACATTTACTAAGGAGTTTCGAATAGCATGGCGATAAATAATTTGCCAAAAAGTTAACCCTTTAGCTTTAGCTGCAGTGATATAGCTAGAGTCCAATACTTCAAGCATAGAGGTTCTTGCTAGTCTAATAAAAATAGTCATCGGAGCTATAGCAACAACACTTGCTGGCATTATTATATGTAACGTTGCATTCTGAAAGGCTTGCCATTTATATTCGCTGTCACTTAATAAAATATCAAAAAATTGAATACCTGTAATATGTTTTATTTCATAAACTAAGCTGATTCGACCTGCAGAAGGTAGCCAGCCTAATTGAATCGAAAAAATTAAAATAGCTAATAATCCTAGCCAAAAGATAGGAATGGAATACCCTAACATAGATACAAATAATATGGCTTGATCTGGTATTTTTTCATGGTTAATCGCTGCAAGAAAACCGATAGGAATACCAATCGCCATAGCGATAAATAAAGCGACAACACTTAATTCTATTGTTGCCGGTAATAGGTTCATTATTTCAGAAGAAATAGGAAGGTGACTGGCAATTGAAATACCGAAATCACCATCAAATAAGTGCGTTAAATAAGCCCAGTACTGTTTAATAATATGACTGTTGTATTGATATTCTTCTGCTAATAATGCTCGCTGTTCAGGGCTTGCATTGATTTGGCCTGTTAAGTTGGTAAGCGCATCCCCTGGAAATAAAAAGCTTAAGCTAAAGGATAAGGCCGTTAGCATAATGAAAGTGAATATAAAAAGGTTTAGCCGTCTTAAAGTAAATACCAACATTAGTTTTTATTTA
This sequence comes from Pseudocolwellia agarivorans, assembly GCF_002000085.1. Classification (GTDB taxonomy): domain Bacteria; phylum Pseudomonadota; class Gammaproteobacteria; order Enterobacterales; family Alteromonadaceae; genus Pseudocolwellia; species Pseudocolwellia agarivorans. The sequence goes on along the minus strand of NZ_MUZU01000001.1, from coordinate 389,815 downwards.
CCTCTACAAAATTAATTCCGCCAAATGATTTTAACAATTGTCCTGATATTTTTTTGTCACGCGCTTGAAATCTTTTAGAATGAGCAATAGGAATAAGTGGTACCTCATCTTCAATAATTTTTAATGCATTTTTATAATATTTTTTTCGTTTATTTAAATCAGTAGTTTGTAACGATTGACTAATAAGTTTATCAAATTCTTTGCTACACCAAAAAGTGCCAGTACGACCTTGTTTTGAAGAAGGACAGCTTAACAACGGAGTAAAAAAATTATCAGGATCAGGATGATCTGCTGTCCAACCTAGTAATACAGCCTGATGTTGTCCCTCTGTTATTAATTGTAAAAACGTACTCCATTCATATTTATGAATAATATTGACTGTTATTCCTATTTTTTTTAAATCATTGGCTATTAATTTTGCCATAGTGAGTGCATCTGGGTTATAGGGCCTCTGTATAGGCATAGCCCACAAATTCATAGTAAAACCGTCAGGATAGCCTGCTTCATTTAATGTACTGATGGCTTTAGCGATGGAATATTCCTGTTGAGGTATATGGGCATCATATGCCCATGATGTTGGCGGTATTATTGTGTTAGCTACTTCTGCTTTGCCAAAGTAAACCGTATCGATGATAGCTTCTTTATTAATGGCATACGAAATAGCTTTACGTACTAATTTATTGTTAAAGGGAGGTTTGTTGGTATTAAAGCCTAAATAGCCAATATTAAATGATGTTATTTCATTTAATATTAGATCTGGGCGTTCAATAATTTTTTTATGGGCTATGGGGTACGCTACAATATCGCACTCTTTTGCGAGTAACTTAGTCAGCCTACCTGTGTTACTAGGTGTTATGTCAAAGATTAATTGTTCAATATTTATTTTTTTCTGCCAATAGTTTTCATTGGCTAAGTAGCGAATAAAAGAGCCTGCTCTATATTCTTTGTATTTGAATGGGCCTGTACCTATAGGTAATAAATCTATTTGCTGGTGAGAATCTAATTCAGATAGATATTGCGCGTATTCAGCCGACAGTATTACGGCGAAGTCGGTTGCTAAATTTGCTAAAAAAGAACTATCAGGTCTGCTTAAAGTAAAACGAACTGTAAATTCATTTATTTTTTCTATGTTAGTGACTAAAGAATTGAATTCAATACTTTGAAAGAATGGATATAATCCACCTGATACTTCATGGTATTCGTGTTCTACATTTAATATTCTGTTAAAAGAAAATATCACATCTTCAGCATTAAGCTTTCTTGAAGGCGTAAAGTAACTTGTATGATGAAACTCTACATCTTTACGTAAATAAAAAGTGACTTTTTTACCGTCTTTAGTTATGTGCCAAGATTTTGCAAGGGAAGGTGATATTTCATGTTCATCGCCACTGTAAGCAACTAAACGATTGTATAATTGATTAGATGTGGCGTCAGTTGTTACACCAGAAGTAACCGTTTGAGGGTTAAAGCCTTCAGGAGACCCTTCGCTGCAGTATATGATACTTTTAGTACTCAATAATGTGGTGTCTTCATCGTTGCATCCTTGTAATAGGACGCTAAGAAAAGGTAGTGTTAAAAAATATATTATGGGATTGAATGACATCAATTAATCCTCATTAGTCATTTTTCCATCTAATAAATTATATTTTTTCAAATAACCACGTAATTGATGATAGGTAAGTTCTAAAGCATCTGCTGTTTTTTTCTGATTAAACTGACAGTGTTTTAAAGCTTCTTGGATCAATTCTTTTTCATAGTTTTGAGATAAATCTTTCAGCGAAAGCGGAAATTCATAGTGTGCTGCTTTTTGTTCTTTTTGGGAAGTATTATTCGTAAAATGAGCACTTTCATTTATTTCATTTTCAATTTTAGCTAGCTTTTCATTATTTTGCACGATCCGATCATGTGTTTTTACACGCTGTGATGGTCTGTAGGGAGACTCAAAAGGATCAATAACTAATTCATGTACGGGGAGATGAGGGTTGTTACATCTATATACACTACGTTCAACAACATTTTTTAGTTCTCTGACATTACCAGGCCATGAATATTCTAATAAACTGCGCTTAGCTTTATCGGTAAAACCACTAAAAAGTTCAAACTCTAATTCTCTGGCCATTGATATAGCAAAATGTTCAGCGAGTAAAAGAATATCTTCTCTTCTTTCCCTTAAAGGAGGTAAAGTAATAACATCAAAAGCTAGTCGGTCAAGTAAATCCGCTCTAAATTCCCCTGTGCTTGCTAATAAAGGCAAATCTTCATTAGTGGCAGCTACAAGGCGTGCATCTGTCTTTATGGTTTTAGAGCCCCCAACACGCTCAAATTCACCATATTCAACAACTCTAAGGAGCTTTTCTTGAATTAAACCTGAGGTGTTGGCGATTTCATCTAAAAATAAAGTTCCTCTATCAGCTCTTTCAAATCGTCCTTCGTGGCGCTTAGTAGCACCCGTAAAAGCACCGGGATCATAACCAAATAATTCTGTTTCTAATAAGTTTTCATTTAATGATGCACAATTTAGTTTTAAATAACTTTGTTCCCAACGTTTTGATAAATAATGTAATCTTTCAGCAATAAGCTCTTTACCTGTACCTCGCTCACCAATAATTAGCACAGGTTTACTCAAAGGAGCAATTTGAGATATTTGCTCTAAAACTTCTAAAAAACTGTTGGATTGGCCAATAAGATTATCTTGTTTATTAAAACGAGCCATGTAGTAGACCTAATATTTGGTTTATTTCACTAACAAATAGTGTATTTTATTAATCATTATCATTAAAGTGTTTTTATTAAATAATTTTAATAAATAAAAACATATACTTACAGAAATTTAAAAGTTGGCGTGGAACATGAATATACTTTACGTATGTTTTTACCATTTATTTTCACAATAGAGGAATAAATTATGGGAATTTTTTCAAGATTTACCGATATTATTAATTCAAATATTAATAATATTTTAGACAAAGCAGAAGACCCTGCAAAAATGGTTCGTCTTATTATTCAAGAGATGGAAGATACCTTAGTTGAAGTGAGATCTTCTTCAGCCAGAACTTTAGCTGATAAAAAAGATTTAGTACGCCAAATTAATCGTTTTGAAAAAGAAGTACAGCAGTGGCAAGACAAAGCTGAATTGGCTTTAAGTAAAGATAGAGAAGATTTAGCCAGAGCTGCATTAGTTGAAAAGAAAAAATGTGCTGATAACGCTGACTCACTAAATAATGAGTTGAGTAACATTGAAGAGCATATTGCTAAGTTACAGGAGGAAATATCACAGCTACAAGATAAACTAGCTGATGCTAAAGCGCGTCAACAAGCTATTTTAATACGCGAAAAAACAGCGCACTCACGCTTAAAAGTGAAAAAGAATATTGATAGTAATAAAGTTAATGAAGCGCTTGGGCGTTTCGATCAATACGAAAGAAAAATTGATGATATTGAATCACAAATAGAAGCTTATGAAATAGGAAGTAAATCGTTAGCTGATGAAATATCAGAACTTGAAACAGATGAAAGTGTTGATAATGAATTAGCCGAATTAAAAGCTAAAATAAAGAAAGGTTAATTCTTTTTAATTAATAGCACTATTGAAGGAGAAAACGTGTGGAAGAAATTCTTGTAGCCCCTATTATTATTTTTATGCTAGTGGTAGCGCCTATTTGGCTTGTTTTACATTATAAAAGTAAACGTCAAATTAGCCAAGGATTAACGACAGAAGAGTATACTCAATTGTCGGAGTTATCTGAATTGGCAGATAAAATGACTGATAGAATAAAAACCCTTGAAGCCATACTTGATGCAGAAACGCAAGATTGGAGAACTAAAGTATGAGTATAAAAGGTAAAGGTGAATTATTTAGAGATCCTGATAACGGTAAAGTAGCAGGTGTTTGTGCGGGTTTAGCTAACTATTTTGGCTGGGAAGCTTGGTTAGTAAGAGTGTTAGTTGCTTCTGGCACATTATTGGGCATGAGCTGGTTTATTGTCATTTATATCGCAGGTTGGTTTATATTAGATAAAAAACCGAAGCAATCTAAATCTTTTAAGCAAACGACTACGAATAATGCTAAGTCGGAAGAAGATCGCAATGCTGATTTAGCTAACGAATCAATCAAGGTTAAAGCAAAAGTTTGGCAAGCGGGAGAGCCACCCAAGCAAGCTTTTCATGATATAAAACGTAAATTTACACTATTAGAAAGCCAATTAAGGGCTATGGAGCGATACGTTACGTCGCCTGAATTTACTGTTTCAAGAGAAATTAATAAATTATAGGTAAGAGAAGGCTTTTCTTTTTTATATGAAATAAAACCATTTTTACTGATTTGTCATATTTATTTATCTGTAAAATAAGGTATTGTGTCGTATCAATATTTAATTAAAGTTAATTCAGTTTATAGTCTAGTTAATTTGTAAATTAGGCTGTGAAATTAATGGTGTAATTAACCTAAAAACCAATAGATATAATGGCTCTTATTAAAAAAGAACAACTTCAAAAATTTAAACGTAAAGCAAACGATTTACTTAATCGAACGCTTGACCAACACATAACTCTTGCAGTAACAGGGTTAAGCAGAAGCGGTAAAACAGCATTTATTACTTCTCTTGTTAATCAGTTAATAAATGAAGGTAATAACTCACACTTAAGCTTTTTTAATCCGGTGCATCAAGGCCGTTTTATTGCGGCTAAGCGCGTACCACAAAAAAATCTTCATATCGGCCGGTTTGAGTATGATGCTTCATTAGCTGCTTTCTGTAATGAACCACCCTCGTGGCCTCAAGCGACTAGTGGTATTAGTGAATTACGATTAGCTATTCGTTATACACCTAAAAATTCATTACTAAAATATGCGAAAGATACCGCTACTTTATATTTAGATATTACTGATTATCCCGGTGAATGGTTGTTAGATTTACCTATGTTAAATCAAACGTATGAAGAGTGGTCTGAAAGTACGTATGCTTTAATGCTAGAGTCGCCTCGAAGTGAGCTGTCAAAATCGTTTATTGAAAAAGTGAATCAATTAGATCCATTTGAACCTGTTGATGAGCAACACCTTGCCGATTTAGCTAAAGAATATACCGAACTATTACATCAGTTTAGGCATGATCTTGGTTTGTCTGTCATACAACCAGGTCGTTTTATATTGCCGGGTGATTTAGCTGATGCGCCTATTTTACAGTTTTTTCCTTATAGCGCTTTTGAAAATATTGACATAAATGCCTATCAAAATGCTCAAGATGATACTTTAATTGGTATGTTACGCGCTCGATTTATCGAATATAAAGAAAGGGTAGTGCGTAAGTTTTATAAAGAACACTTTATAAATTTTGATAGACAAATCGTTTTAGCGGATTGTTTAACGCCATTAAATAACGGTGAATCGAGTTTTAACGACTTGCAACATGCCATAACCTTAATTTTAGAGAGTTTTAATTATGGACAATCAAGTTTATTTTCTCGCTTGTTTTCTCCTAAAATTGATAAGTTATTATTTGCTGCTACAAAAGCGGATCATGTCACTCCTGAACAACATCAAAATCTTGCTTCATTATTAAATCAGTTGGTTTATAAAACTAAGCATCAATTAAATTATGAAACGATTGAAATGAAAACATTAGCCATCGCTTCAGTTAAAACAACACAAGTAGGTAATAGTTTACACAACGGTAAACCTTTACCTGTATTGCAGGGAAGAAGGGCGGATAATGACAAGTTGATTACGTTATTTCCTGGAGCTGTGCCTGACAAGTTACCTAAAAGTAGCTTTTGGGATGATCAGCAATTTAATTATATTGCCTTTAAACCACAACAAATATGTGATGCACACGAATGTTTACCTCATATTAGAATGGATCAAGCTATGCAATTTCTATTCGGAGATAAAATGAAATGATTGATAAATTTCAACAACAAATATTATTTGATGAAATAGATAATACAGAACAAGAGAATCAAAAGCTTACCACTAACCAAATTGTGTTTGAAAATAATGACTGGCTCCCTGAGGCTCAAGATCTTGTTGAAAATAATGAAGTAATGGAAAAGTCAAAGCCTCGTTGGTTATGGCGAATAGCCTTTGCTTTATTTGCAGGACTTCTTTCATATGAATTGATTGAGTTTTTTGTTTCAGGTTTTCAGCACACTCCTATTGTCGCAAGCCTGTATGGCCTTCTTTTATTTATTATTAGTATTATTTTTGGTACGACGGTGTATAAAGAGATTTCATCATTACGTCAGTTATCTCGTCAAGATGATGTACGCACTCAGTTTCAGAGTATTTTAGAAGACAATCACAAATATGATGCTAGAAAGTTATGCGAGAAAATAACAGAACAACTACCTTGTGATATTTCTTCAAGTAAAGAAAAAGCTTGGGAAAAAATTATTCAACCGGAATATACCAATATAGAAGTTGTGAATTTATATTCAAAAGAAATACTGTCAAGTGTCGATCAAAAAGCCTTAGATGAGGTTGCTAAATTTTCAACCGAGTCTGTCGTACTTATTGCTATAAGCCCCGTAGCCCTTATAGATATGATGCTAATGTTTTGGCGGAATCTACGTATGATCGATAAAGTTGCAGGGCTTTATGGATTAAAATTAGGTTATTGGAGTCGCATACGTTTAATAAAGCATGTATTTATTAATATGGCTTACGCTGGGGCTAGTGAGATTGTTGCTGATTTTGGTGCAGACTTATTAGGCGCCGATTTATTAGGGAAACTTTCTGGTCGTATGGCTCAAGGCTTAGGGGCTGGAATGTTGACTGCTCGTTTAGGAATAAAAACTATATCATTGTGTCGACCTATTCCTTTTCAAAATCAACCACCTAAATTAAATGATATTCGTAAGAAAATTATTATGCAAATTAAAGGGCTAATTCAACCCTCATAGTGATAGCTTTCCTCCTTATTCAATATATAACGTATTTAGTTTATTTATAACTGAATACGTTTCTCTTTAATTTTAATTGTGTGAGTGTATTTTTTAAATTACGTTTTTGTAATTTTAACTGTACATAATGTGTTTTTTGGATAAAAAATACCCGATTAGCGTTTAGTGCATTTGGTTAAAAAATTGTCGTACTATCTAGTTATCCTATTACTAATAATTGTAATTAAAAGTTGCTCTGTAGTTTAGAGTAAAAATAAGGTTAGTTAGAATGGCTAAATCAACAAAATACATATCAAAAACCGCTAATGAAAATGGTTTCATTGATTGGTCTGAAGAAGAAAACTCTATTTGGAATGAATTAATTACTCGACAATTAAAAGTTGTTGAAGGTGTTGCGTGTAATGAGTTTACTCAAGGCCTTAAATTATTAAATTTATCTTTAGATCGAATTCCTCAACTTGCTGATGTAAGTAAGGTACTTAAAAATACAACAGGTTGGCAATGTGAACCTGTTAACGCGCTTATCGGTTTTGGAGAGTTTTTTAAACTCCTATCTGAACGAAAATTTCCTGTAGCTACTTTTATTAGAACACGTGAAGAGTTTGACTACTTACAAGAGCCCGATATTTTTCATGAAATATTTGGGCATTGTCCATTGCTGACTAACCCGTCATTTGCAGATTACACGCAGGCTTATGGCAAAATGGGACTAAATGCGACCAAAGAACAACGAGTATTTCTTGCTCGTTTATATTGGTTTACGGTGGAGTTTGGTTTATTAGATACGCCTGAAGGGATTAAATTATACGGAGGAGGGATTTTATCTTCACCTAAAGAAACACAACATGCTGTGTTTAGTGATAAAGCTAAACGTGTTCCCTTAAATATATTAGATGTACTAAGAACACCTTATAAAATTGATATCATTCAACCTATCTATTACACCTTAAAAGAGGTGAGTAACTTAGACGACATTAGAAAGCATGAAGTTTGTGAAATCATGTCATTTGTCGAAGAAGCGAAGCAACTTGGTTTGCATAACCCTATGTACTAAAAATTATAAAATAATTATTTAATAAAAAAGGCAAGAGAGCTATGAATAACGAATTATCAACACAGCAATGTGAGGCCTGTCATGCTGATGCCCCACAAGTAACGGAAGAGGAACTAGCTATACTCTTAAAAGAAATTCCAGACTGGACTCCTATTATTAAAGAAAATGTTATGATGCTGGAAAGAGTATATACCTTTAAAAACTATAAACTTGCTTGGGCTTTTGCTAATAAAGTTTCAGCACTTGCAGAGGAAGAGTTTCATCATCCTGCGACCTTACTCGAATGGGGTAAAGTAACAGTAACATGGTGGACTCACGCAATTAAAGGCTTACATAAAAACGACCTTATTTGCGCCGCTAAAACAGATAAACTTTTATAAATAATATAAGCCATATTTAATTAACAACTATTTCCTTAAAAGGTGCATTTTTTTATTGTTGTAACTAATAGTTTACAGTAAAGTGTGCTTCTCTTTGTTGTTTAAGGTTTGTTGTATGCGCTTAGAATTAATTTGTCGTAACCGGGTGGGAATTCTTAAAGAAGTATCTTCTATTTTTGTTGAGCACAACATAGATTTGGTCGGAATTGAAGTACACCAACCCGGACACGTTTTCATAAACACGCCTAATGTAGATTTTACCGAACTACAGAAAATCATGCCGCAACTACGTTTAATTGATGCAGTAGATGATGTTAAAACTGTCCCCTTTATGCCATCAGAAAGGGAAAAAAATGAATTTGAAACACTACTAAGAAGTTTTCCTGATCCCTTTATATCTATTAGTGCTAAAGGGCAAATTCGTATGCTTAATAATTTATCATCTTCTATGATGGGAAATAGTGGTAGTAATTTAATTGGGGAGCAAGTTAATAGTATATTAAAAGGCTTTAACTTCAATAAATGGCTAGATGGAAATGAAGTATTAGCGCAAACGATCCGATTAAAGCTTCAAAACGAAGATTTTGTGGCTGATTTAATGCCAATTCATGTAAGCGAATTTGAGAATGATAATGTGTTAGCTGGCGCTATTATTATTTTGAAATCAGAACGACGATTAGGGCAACAAATAAGTGCATTAAAGCAAATCGATGATAATAATTTTTCTGGTATCCAAGCAACAAGTGGCTCTATGAGAAAAGTGATTAGAGAAGCTAAAAGAATGGCATTATTAGATTCCTCTATTCTTATCTCTGGTGAAACAGGAACAGGTAAAGAGTTATTAGCGCATGCATGCCATGAAGCAAGTGAACGAGCGACTAACCCATTCATGACCTTAAGCTGTGCTGCATTACCTGACGATGTAGCTGAAACGGAACTGTTTGGTTTAGGTCATCAAGATAAATCATCAAGTAAAAAAGGCTTATTTGAATCAGCAAACGGTGGCACTATTTTCCTTGATGAAGTGGGCGAAATGTCGCCAAAATTACAAACTAAACTATTACGTGTTATCCAAGACGGAAGCTTTAGAAGAGTTGACGATGAACAAGAGATAAAAGTAAATGTTCGTATTATTGGTTCTACCAATAAAGATTTATTGCAAATGGTCTCTCAAGGTTTATTTAGAGAAGATCTCTATTATCGGTTGAATGTTTTAGGTTTAAATATTCCATCTTTACGAGAAAGACGTTCTGATATTATCCCTCTTGCTGAATATTTTATTGCTAAATCAGGTCTTAAAATAGGCAAAACTAACGTATCAATGTCAGACGATTGTAGAGAGTTCATTGAATATTACCCATGGCCAGGTAATGTCAGACAATTAGAGAGTGTCTTAATTAGGGCCGTATCTTTAATGGAAGGAAATGTAATAACAACTGAATATATAGATCTTCCAGCATATACAAGAGAACATGGATATTTAGAGCAAGATTTTGAAGGTACACTTGATCTTGCAGTTAAAAAATATGAAGCAGACTTATTAAGAAAGCTTTATCCTGCTTATCCAAGTACACGCCAATTAGCTAAAAAACTCGGTTTAAGCCACACCGCTATTGCCAATAAACTGCGAGAATATGACATTAATAAAAAAACAGTAAAAATATAATATTGATTTTTGTACGCGCTTTTAAATTATTATTAAATTCGCTCCATCAATAAACTCTGCTACTTTAACAAGTAAAGATGCTCAATTTATTAATGGAGTTAGTACTAAACAAAAAGATACATAATAATCCTATGATTATCACCAAGTAGATTTATACTTAAAGATAGTCGAATCGTATTTCTATATTAATAAGGTTGTTAAAAATATGTCTTCAAGTGATTCAAAACCCTCATCTTGGGCTCTTGTTACAATAATCATTATCATGGTTATAGGGCTATTTTTATCTTGGAAATTTTTTCTTTCAGAGCCCGATAACGAAAAAGTAGTAGAAACAATTAATGAACCTACTATTATCGAAGCGCCACTAGTAGAAGATATTAATAGTCGTGAGCAAGTCGAAGAGAATATAAATAATCCTATTATTGAAGAATCAATAATAGAGCCGCCTTCCACAATAGAAGTCAAAGAACCCAAAGCTGTTATTAAAGTAGAAATACCTGCTTTAAACGAAAGCGATTCATGGGTTAAAGATAAACTTACTTCAATTATATGGAGAAAAGAATTACTTGAACTGTTAATTGACGAGGATATGGTACGAAGATTTGTTGTCTTCGTTGATAATTTTTCACAAGGCAATATTGCTTATAGCCATAGCCCCTTTATTAAGCCAACTACAAGCTTTGCAGGAAAAAAGGTTATATCAGAAGACGAAGCGCAAGTATTATGGAAATTTGATGAATCTACTTTCAAACGTTTTTCTCTTTATGTAGATTTATTTCGCTCTGTAAACTCAGAAACTTTAGTTGAATGGTATAAAGAATTACACCCGTTAATAAAACAAGCTTATTCAGAACTGGGTTATCCAGATCAAGATTTTGATCAGGTGCTACAAGTAGCTATAACTAAAGTGCTAGACCTTGAGTTCCCAAAAGAAAATAAGGAGCTTGTTAGGCCAAGTGTTATGTATCGATATAAGTCAGAAGAAATGGAGGCTTTAGATGATGCGGATAAACTCATGTTACGTATAGGTAAAGATAATTTACTTATTATTAAATCAGTACTTTTAGAAATTAATGAAAAATTGAATAAGCGTGAGTAGATTTAGTCAAAAAACACCCATAAAGCATACTTAGAATTATACTTTTGTATAAAAAAAAAGCATATAAACGATATCTTGTTTTTAGTACTTGCAACAAGGTATTGCTTTAGGGATAATCCACGCCGTTAAACACTATCTATGGTGACCATTTCGGTCCCCTCGCAATGATACTTTGTGAACTCAGCCAGGTCCGGAAGGAAGCAACTGCAGCAAAGGACTCATGTGCCGAGGTGTGGCTGATTTGGTTACCACCACCCTATCTTATATTCTAAATAAAACTGCTCTAAAACGATACAGTTATCACTATACCGTTTATATCAATTTATTGAGCTTGATGAAGTTTCATAAATTGAAGGGCTTTATCCACAGCTTCTCTAACATTACTCTCCATTTCAAAGCGTTCAGATGCAGGTAAATAAAAAGCCATATCTACTTCATGTCTAATATAACGAGTAGGGAGTTGATTAAGAACCACACAAGTCAGATCTGCAATAAAATCATCATCGTATTTTTCGTCTATTTTTAATTTAGTAAAGTGTTGTGAAACTAAGTTCTCATAGTAGTTATGAATATCATCAGCTATTTTCATATAAATTCCCTAAAATTGTTAAGCTAAAGCTAGTATAGATTAATTTAACATTTAAGGACTTGTTATTAAAAGGGGAATATGAAAATTGATTATATTAAGGTTACTAGGTTACTTCGAAGTAGCAATTATTCTAGTTACGGCTTTCAAATTTAACAATTTCTGCTTCTATTTTTGAAATAGCTTGTCTGCAACGGCCTAAGCGTTGATGTAAGGCAAGTACTTCTTGTGATAATTTATCTACAGTATTTTTGGGTGCTTTTATGCGTTCTTGTTCTTTATCGTGTAGCATTTGTGATAAACGACGTTCAAATTCATGATGTTCAGACAAGTTTTGATACAAGTTTTTTGTAGGCTGAATAACAGCTTTTACTGCTTTTTTATAGCGCTGGTTCTTTATAGCATTTAGCCTATTTTGAGCTTCGTTATGAATATTACTATTGGATTGAAATGCATTATGTAGTGAGGTTATTTGTTTTTCCAATATATCTATTTGGTATTTTGATAGTTCATCATTTGTGTTTTTAATTAAACGTTCTAGCTGAGCTGTTTTATTTTTTATTTCTTTAACGTAATCAATAAACAAGTCACTGTTAGTACTAAATAAATCAATTGAAAATAATGGAGAGTCTTGTAATAAAACATGTGCTTTTAATTTACTATTACTGTTATCAAGCTCTATTGCTGTTTGTTCTAATTCAGCTAAGATTTGATATATTTTTTTTATTGAAATAACATTTTTCATCATATTAATTTTGCCATGCTTGATAGGCTAAATTAATGGCCATTCCAATGACTATAATAGCAAACATGGGGCGAATAAATTTACTTCCTAATTTTATAGCGAAGTGTGAACCCACCATAGCACCCAACATAATAAAAACACCTATAGATAAGCCTAGAACAAAATTAACATGACCTAGGTAGATAAAAGTTAATAAACTAAAGAAGTTACTAATAAAATTTGTAGAACGAGCAAGTCCGCTGCTAATTAAAATATTGGTTTTATAAAGAATCGTCGAAGATACCGTCCAAAATGCCCCAGTCCCCGGACCAGCAACTCCATCATAAAAACCTAATGTTAAGCCCTGTATTACTTGTTTTGATAGTAATTGTTTGTTTTTCTTGGGTAGGTCGGTTGAGTCTTTTATAACATTTTTGGCAAAAAGAGTATAAATAGCCGTGAAAACAATAATAATTGGTAATGCTTTTTCTAAAAAAGAAGTACTTAAATAATTAACAACTAAGGTACCTGCAATTGCGCCTACGGCGGTTGTATATAAGGAATATTTCCAAAAAGAAGGGTTAAATAATTTATTTTTATAAAAAGTGACAGACGCAGTGAATGAACCAAATGATGCTGCTAATTTATTGGTTCCTAAAGCTAAGTGTGGAGGTAACCCCGATGTTAATAACGCGGGAATTGTTAACATTCCACCACCGCCTGCTATAGCATCTATAACTCCAGCTAAAAAGCCGATGCTGCATAGAGTAATCCATGTATTAATATCGAGTACTACATCGATCAAAATATTTTCCTAGGTATTCGTAAAATTTGGGGCGACATTATAACATAATCATACCATAAGGCTGTTTATCATTTTGGTATAAGTAGCGTGACTAAATCACCATTATTTTAACTGGTGTCAGTTACTCCAGTATGTAAAATACTCCGCTATAAATGAATAAAAAATGACCTTATTTGTTTTAAATTGAGCAAAAAGTAACTTTTATTGTAAGAATGTTTGACTTAGTACGAATGAATTAGTAAAACATACGACGGCAAATATAAATGTAGTGGTAAAGCTCATCGATATGAGGAGTCATCACTGATTATAATTACTGATAAAAATATTATTCACGTGTAGTAATTTGTCGGGGTATAACATTATAAAACACAATATAAATCTTCTATAACGTTTCGTTATAAACCCGTTCTCAGTAGTTGACAGAAATGTCATCTGGGAATATCGTATTGTTCTTATTCTAGAGAAATAAAATAATACCTATTTAAGAGATTTTTTCATTTGCGTTAACAATAATATTTGTTATCAAAATTCAATAGCAATTGGTTGGGAACTATGTCCAAATTAAGTAAAAAAAGCCTTATCGCTTCTTCAGTGATTGGCGCATTAACATTAGCAGCGAGCACTTTTGCAGTTGCAGATCAGTTAACTGATCTACAATCAGCAGAAGCGCGTACTTTCAAAGCATCGATTAAGTCACAACAAAAAATCGAAAGCATCTATGAGCAAACAATTGATCTTTTAGGTGAATACCGTAATACAGTTGATGAAGCTGAGGTGTTATCTGGTTATAACGATCATGTTCAACTTATGGTTAACGATCAACTTAAGAATCTTGCTTCTTTACAAAAGCAAATCGACGGCGTTGATAAAATTAAACAGGGTGTTGTTCCTTTAATGTACAAAATGATTGAAACATTAGAAAAGTTCGTAGAACTTGATGTTCCAATGAATATTGATACACGTAAAGAACGTATCGAAGCTTTACGTACTGTAATGGGTGACTCTAACGTTACTACATCAGAGCAGTTTCGTTTAGTTCTTGAAGCATATGAAATTGAAGCTAACTACGGTACAGCTTTCGAGTCTTACCAAGGTGAACTTGATTTAGGCGACCGTACTATTACTGCTGATTTCGTTTATATGGGCAGAGTTGCTTTCTTAGCTCAGTCTTTAGATATGAAAAATGCTTGGGTATGGAATAATGAAACTCGTTCTTGGGAAGAACTTGGAGATGAGTACATTAAAGCCGTTAAATCAACTATTGCAATGGCTCGTAAGCAATTACCAATGGATTTAACTAAATTACCAGTTTTCGCAGCAGGAGCTAAATAATGAAAAAGTTTCTTAATTATGTAATGCTTACTGCTTCTTTTACATTAGCAGCATCAGCATCAGCTAATGATTTAAATAAGTTATTAGAGCAAGTTAAAGCGGATAGAATTTCTGAAGCAAAACTTGATAAAAAACGTGAAGCAGAATTTATTGCTGCTAGAGCGGACAAACAAGCATTATTAAATAAAGCTAAACAAGAGTTAGCTAACCAAAATGCTCGTAATAAACGTTTAACCAAAGAATATGCTGCGAATGAAATTAAGCTAGCACAAAAAGAAGTTGAACTAGATAACGCTAAAGGTACTTTAGGTGAAATGTTTGGTGTAAGTCGTTCGGCAGCAGCTGACGCTTTTGGTCAAATCTCATCTTCAATCGTTAGTGCTCAATACCCAGGTCGCGGTGAAGCATTAAGCCGTATTGCTAACTCTAAAGAAATTCCAGCGTTAGAAGATTTAGAAGAGTTATGGTTTGCGTTACAAACTGAAATGACTCAATCTGGTGAAGTTGCACAGTTTACTGCTGAAGTAACTAACTTAGATGGTTCTAAATCTACAGAAACTATTACTCGTATCGGTACATTTAACTTAGTATCGGATGCTGGTTACTTAACTTATAATGATGAAGTTGGTCAAGTTCAACCTTTAGCTAAGCAACCTGCTGGCTATATTTCAGGTACAGCTTCAGATTTCTTCAATACTACATCTGGTTATGCTCCTGTTTACGTGGATCCATCTCGTGGCGGTATCTTAGCGCTTGAAACTCGTAAACGTACTTTAATGGAATTTTACCATCAAGGTGCTGAAGTTGGTTATGCGATTACTGCATTGTTAATTTTAGGTTGTTTAATTGCTCTTGAACGTTTAATTGTTCTAGGTTCAATGAGTGCTAAAATTAAAGCTCAAGAGAAAAACCTTGATACACCTAATGAAAATAACCCTCTAGGTCGTTTACTTAAAATTTACCATGATAACAAGTCTGTTGATGCTGAAACGCTTGAACTTAAACTTGATGAAGGTATTTTACGTGAAACTCCAAAAGTTGACCGTGGTATTAACTTAATCAAAATGTTTGCTGCAATAGCGCCATTAATGGGTCTATTAGGTACAGTTATCGGTATGATCATGACATTCCAAACAATTACATTGTTTGGTACAGGTGACCCGAAAATTATGGCTGGTAACATCTCTCTAGCTCTTGTTACAACAGCTTTAGGTTTGATATGTGCTTTACCTCTAATACTAATTCACAGTGTAATTGCTGGTCGTAGTAAATCTGTTCTGCAAAAACTAGACGAGCAAAGTGCTGGTTTAATTGCTGCAATCGCAGAGAAGGAGTCTAAATAATGTTATTCCTGATAGAGCTTATAGAATCTGTCAGGAGTTTTATTGCGACAGGTGGTAACGTACTTTATGTTGTTGCCTTCGCTCTCTTTTTGATGTGGATAATGATGATTGAACGTTATTGGTTTTTATCATCAGTGTACCCAAAAATGAAAGACGAAATTGTTGGACGTTGGGATGCACGTGAAGACACTACGTCTTGGTATGCACATCGTATTAGAGATACTTGGATCTCCGAAGCGACAGAATTATTAGAGCAACGCATGCTCACAATTAGAACTTTAGTAGCTATGTGTCCACTTATCGGACTACTAGGTACGGTTACAGGTATGATTGGTGTGTTTGAAGTAATGGCACAGCAAGGTACAGGTAACCCACGTTTAATGGCTTCAGGTATATCTATGGCAACAATTCCTACAATGGCAGGAATGGTAGCAGCTTTATCAGGTGTATTTTTTAGCTCAAGATTAGACGCTAAAGTTAAACTAGCAAAGGCTAAACTGGTTGACAGTTTACCTCATCACTAGAGAGAAATTCGAATGGCACGTAAACGTACTCGTGAAGACGAAGAAGCAGTAATTGATATGACACCGATGCTTGATATCGTGTTTATCATGTTGATCTTCTTTATTGTAACTACTTCTTTTGTTAAAGAAGCTGGTATTGAAGTTAATAAACCTAAAGCAGCTAACCAAAGTAAGCAAAAGTCAGCTAACATTTTCATTGCGGTGAAAGATACTGGTGAAGTTTGGTTTGATAAACGTCGTGTAGATATCGAACGTTTAGCAGCGAACATTGAAAAGGCATTAGCTGAACAGCCTACTGATGTTGTAATCATCCAAGCTGACAAAGACGCTAAACATGGTGTTGTTGTTAAAGTGATGGATGCGATAAAAGATGCAGGTATAGACAGAATCTCTATTGCTGCAGCTAAGGGGTAGTCTATGGTTCGCTTTTTAGTATCAATACTACTAGGCGCAGCGGTAACATTTGTACTATTTTCATTTATGGCTTTCCTTGTTTCTAGCGGTGATAGAAACAAGGAAGAACAGTTAGAAAATATAATAGTAGAAGTTAACACTACGCCACCGAAGTCAGCAGCTGAAACACGTAGACGTGTTCCACCGCCGCCTCCACCGCCGCCTAAGTCTCCACCTAAGCCTCAAGCTCCCGAGCCTGAAGCAAGTAATGATACAAGTGGCATTAGCTTTAATATGCCAGGTATTAAACTAGCAGGAGCAAACGCAGGTATTTCTGCTCCAGGCGAAGGTTTTGGACGTGATGGAGATGCAACACCTATTGTTCGTATTGAACCTAAATATCCAATACAAGCAGCGCGTGATGGTAAAGAAGGTTGGGTTAAACTTTCATTTACTATCAACGAAATTGGTGGAGTTGAAGATGTAGACGTTATTGAAGCTGATCCAAAACGTGTTTTTGATAAAGAAGCTAAACGCGCTCTTCGTAAGTGGAAATATAAGCCTAAAGTTGTTGATGGTAAGCCACAACGTCAACCTGGTTTAACAGTTCAATTAGACTTTAAAATGGATGGGGGTAATTAATAATGAATAAAATTATATTATCTTTAGTTGTTGCTGCTTCTGTAACTGCAGTGCAGTTACCTCTAACGACTGCTGCTTTTGCAGCAGGCGTTGGCGCTGAAGAAAAAGCTAAACGCCCAACGCAGTTAGTTGGTCCATCTGTTGGTAAAAAAGTTGGTGCTGCATTTGAACTATATTCTGCAGATGATATCCCTGGTGCATTACAAGTTTTATTAGACATTGAAGCGAAAAAAGATTACGACAAAGCTTACGTAAATCGTTTTATCGCAATAATGTATGCCACCATGGGTAAAAAAGAAGAAGAAGCTATTAAGTATTTAGAATTAGCTATTAAGCCAGACATCTTAAATGAAGGTGATCACGGTGAAGCTATTAAATTACTAGCTGATTTACAAATGCAGACTCAGAAGTACAGAGGCGCTTTAGAAAATTATAAAGCGTGGATGGACTTTACGGGAAAATCTGATGGTGAAACTTGGGTTAAGATAGCTAACGCTCATTATTCACTAAAAGAATTAGATAAAGTTATAGCTCCAGCTGATAAGGCGATAGCGGCTTTTGGTGATAAGCAAAGTCAAAATCCTTACATTTTAAAACTTACGTCATATTATGAACGTAAAATGTTTAAAGAGGCAGTTAAAGTACTAGAAACCACAGTGCAATTATTTCCGGATACTAAAACGTATTGGGTACAATTAGGGCAGTTCTATACTTTAGTTGAAGATTATGACAAAGCATTAGCGACTTTAGATTTAGCTTATAAACAAGGTTATCTTGAGAAAGAGTCTGAAATTAAAGTGCTTGTTAGCTTATATGCACAAAAAGCTATTCCTTATAAATCAGCTACATTGTTAGAAAAGCATATTGCGGCGGGTACAGTTAAAAGAGATGATAAAAATCTTACTATTTTAGCTAACTCATGGCATGCAGCTCAGCATATTGATAAAGCAGCTAAGTACTACGGTGAATTGGCGAAAATGACCAATGAAGCTAAGCATTATAGCAAGCAAGGTATGTTGTTAAAGCAAGATGAGCAATTTAAAAGTTCTATCGTTGCTTTAAATAAAGCATTAGAACTTGGTATTGAAAATAAAGGTCAGATATACATGAGTATTGCTGAATCTCACTTTTATTTAGAACAGTACAAACAAGCTCATAATGCTATACAAAAAGCTATGGACGATCCTAAAACTAAGAAAGCAGCTAGAGGCTGGGCGGGTTTTATCAAGGATACGGCTAAACGTAAAAAAGTATCTATATAATATCATTTATAATACTTTATTAAAAAACCAGCTATTAGCTGGTTTTTTTTATGCCTAAAATTTATTTAGTATGATTTAGTGTTTTTGTTTATTTATATCAGAAGTCATACTAAACGTATTAATGGGGAGGGACTTATTTTATACGAAGAATAAATGCAAAATAAACAGATTCATCGTTCTAGGAAGAACCTAAGCTCTTACTTCCTGTAGGTGAGGCATTTATTTAATCACTAGTTGTTCTAATGATTAAATAAATATGTCGTTGACCATTCATAAATGCTCAATTGCTTAATATGATTGCTATTAATGTTTTGTATTGGGTATTATTTTAATAAAAGAATATGCTGTCTTCGAGCTATTTGGGTTATGTAAAATACAAAATTCTTAAGAGTTTACCCCTGTTAATTTATGGACTTTATCATACTTATTATTTGATCTTTGTTGTTGAGTCTTTTCACATTTTGAAAAAGTTGTTCTGCTTGCGGGTATTGGAGCTTTAAGTATTTTAACCATTGTTTTAAACGGCTAGAAAAATAATAACTCTTGTCTCCATTTAATTCTAAAGTGCTATAAAGTAGAAGCAATTTTTGTAATTCAAGCCAACTCATTGGGGCTGCATTATATTTAATCGTATTTGCTATATTTGGTAGGGATAAAGCTCCACGGCCTAACATGAGATGAGGGGTATTTGCTTTTTTTACGCATTCTAATGCTGTTTCACGATTCCATATTTCTCCATTAGCAATAATTTTTATTGTAGACTGAGATACGGCGTTGTTTATATATTCCCAATAGGCAGGAGGGTTATAACCATCCAATTTAGTTCTTGCATGAATTGCTAGTTCACTAGCTCCTGAGGTATTTATAGCTGATATGAGCTCATTAAAAAGCGATGTATCATCAAAGCCTAAACGGATCTTCGCTGATAGTACTGAAGTATCATTAATAGAAGTTTTTATTGTTGATAGTATTTGGTAAATTTTTTCAGGATCTTTTAATAGTACAGCTCCACCTTTGCTTTTATTAACAGCCTTAGCAGGACAACCAAAATTTACATCGATACCATGAGAGCCGAGTTCTATGGCTCTTACTGCATTCTCCGCCATCCAGTGAGGTTCTTGGCCAAGTAATTGAATACGTAAAGGGGTATCCTTACCTGTTGATCCATCATCTCGTAATTCAGGGCATATCCTGTAATAAACGTGTTTAGGTACAAGAGAGTCTACTACTCTTATAAATTCAGTAACACACAAGTCGTAATCATTAATAGAGCATAATATGTCTCTCATTAAAGGGTCTATAACGCCTTCCATTGGCGCCAATATTAACTTATTTACTGTTGTTTTTGTTTTGAAGGAATGAATATTAATGTTCCGTACATTTAGGTTAGTTAATGGAATTTATGCTATTAATTGATGCCATAGGTATTATCTAGGAAGTATGAAATTTAGATAGGTGCTAATGTGAATCGAAGCTAATCTAAACATTGCAGGCTGTATATTTTAAGTAAACAGCCTGATGTCATTATTTTTTAAATGTTATCTTTACCAACTGAAACATTCAAATCTTGTAAAATACCATCATGTATATTGTAGATAAAACCATGAACCGTTATATCTTGGTTGTTTTTCCAAGCATTTTTTAAAATGGTTGTGTGTGATACATTTGTTACTTGCTCTATAACGTTTAATTCGCTAAGTAGATCTGCTTTTTTTTCAGGATCTGAAACTGTATCTAATTCTTCTTTATTGAAACGATGTACATCTTCAATATGTCTCAACCAATTATCTATTAGGCCATGGCTTTCATCATCAAGAGCCGCTTTTATTCCTCCGCAGCCATAGTGTCCGCAAACAATAATATGTTTTACTTTTAAAACATCTACGGCAAATTGTAAAACAGATAAACAGTTTAAATCAGTATGTATTACTAAGTTTGCAATATTTCTATGAACAAACACCTCTCCGGGGAGTAGCCCCATTAAATTATTTGCAGGAACTCTAGAGTCTGAACAGCCTATCCATAAATATTCTGGTGCTTGCTGTTCGGAAAGTGATTTAAAAAAATTAGGATCGCTTTTTTTTATCTCTTCAGCCCATTCAATGTTTTGTTCAAATAAATGTTGGATAGATGCCATGAAATACTCTTAATGGATTAAAATTGCCTAAGTTTATAGTAAAAAAGCAAAGAGAAAAATATACTTATTAAAAATTTAGTCGTTTATCTGTTTCAATATATGTTTTTTACAGCATATAATTTTGCTTTAAAGACTAACTTATTTGTTGTTAATGTATTGAGTATATATAATTAAAAATTTTAATTGGGTTCATTTTAATGGCTACAGCAAGTGCATTACACATATTAGTAAAAACAGAAAAACTCGCACAAGAAATACTTACGCAATTAGAGAAAGGTGCTGACTTTTCTGTTTTAGCAAAAAAATATTCAGTTTGCCCATCTAAAAAGAAGGGAGGCGATTTAGGTGAGTTTAAAAAAGGGCAGATGGTTAAGCAATTTGATGATGTGGTTTTTAAGAAACCGCTTTATAAAGTACACGGTCCTGTTAAAACGAAATTTGGTTTTCATTTAATTAAAACGTTATACCGAAGCTAATACTTTATAGTTACGTAAGTTATTTAATCTTCTTTTTTTTCTTCTTTTTCAAGTAGGGCATTACGCGCTTCAATTTTTTTTAACTGTTCTTCGGTTAAATCGAACTTTTTTGCTGATTGTTTTAGGAGCAAAACAGCACTTGCTATGAGCCCTAAAGCAATTGCAGCTATTATTATTCCAGTTAATGACATGATATGTTCCTTTTATTCATTAGGTTGCTTATTACGCTGTTTAGCGAGTTGTTGTAATTGTTTAGACTGTAAATGAAGACTTGAACGTACTAATCTTTCTCTATCATCATCTCTTATATGATGAAAAATCACTTTATGATGGTATTGATTTTCGGCACTTTCTATTTGAATCACCTCTGCATGACAGTATATCGCACAGTTCTCATGGGTTAAAAATATCTTTATTTCAATAAATTCATTTAACGAAAAAGCTGTATCGTGAATAAATTCAATTCCCGCACCACCAAAAGCAACGCCTTGGTAACGTTGATTTTCATCATCTTGTTCATTCAACATGTGATTGATGAGTAAATCAATTTTTTGAGCTTGAATGTTTAAATATTGAACGAGTTGTCCTGCAACTCCAGTTACTACTCCTAAAGGAGCCATTGCTGCTCGATCTAATGAAGCAATGTCGTTAACTAACTTAAATGGTGTCGGTATATCCTTTAAAAAGTCATTATATGAAATAGTTTTACCGTTATTTAAGCGTTTGGCATTAATATTAAAATCGTGGTCGATAGAAAAAAACTCATTGTATTGATTTAATTTTAAATTATTGTGTTCGTCAGGCATTGTTCTCACTCTTACTTTGTTATTGATTAAGTATAAAAGGGTTTTGTGAAATAGACATCTAAAAATATGTAACTCATGCTTTTTAATTTATTTTTAGACAAAACTTATTATATTTGATTACAAAATAGAGAAATTATTCTGCGTATAGCCGCAATTCATTGTGTTATGCTTAGCTTCCGAACGTTTTTTAGTTTTATAATATAAAATCAATTATTTAAGAACTCTTTAATCCATGTTTTTACCAGCAAGTTTTTTTATTGGTCTACGTTACAGCAAAAGTCAGAGACATTCTGGTTTTGTTTCTTTTATTACCTTTTTTTCTATTGCAGGTATAGTCTTGGGTGTCGCATCACTTATCACTGTTGTTTCTGTTATGAATGGTTTTGAAGGAGAGCTTAAAAAAAGAATATTAGGTATTGTTCCTCATGTGGTCGTTAATGTAAAACCATCAACAGACTCAATTACTGTTGGCTCTAAAGTATTTAATAATTGGCAAGAAACAAGTGAAAAACTACTCTCCTTGCCCCATGTAACTTATATAACTCCTTTTCTTCAATCGGAAGCACTAATTCAATCTAATAAGGCATTACAAGGCGTCTTACTTGTTGGTGTACTCCCTGAATTAGAGCAACACAACATTATAAATACGCATATGGTGTTGGGAGATTTAGTCAGTTTAAACGAAACACCATATTCTGTAGTTATTGGTAAAGCTTTAGCTTATAAGTTAAATGTTACGCTAGGCGACACTATACGTATTGTTTTACCTAATAAAACTGTTTTTACACCTATGGGACGAATTCCTGTTCAGCGTACTTTTACAATTACAGGGGTGTTTAATGTTGGCTCAGAAGTAGATGGTTCTGTGGTTTATATGCATAGTAAATATGGTGCAAAGTTGTTAAAACAAAAAGGCGATGGCATTAGTCATTTACGTTTGTATTTAGACGATGCTTTTAATGCTGAAACACTAACGGAACAAGTACAAAGTGAATTTACTGAATTAGAATTTATAACATGGAAGAATAGTCAGGGCGCTTTGTTTTCAGCGGTTAAAATGGAAAAAAATATGATGTGGCTTATGCTGAGTTTAATTATTGCTGTTGCTGCTTTTAATATTGTGTCAGCCCTTGTTATGGTGGTTATAGATAAACAAGGTGAAATTGGTATTCTTCAAACGTTAGGTATGAACAGAAAAAATATTTTGAATATTTTTATTGTGCAGGGGGTATCTAATGGTGTTTGGGGAGTATTGATCGGAACGATATTAGGTATATTAATCACATTAAATTTAAATACCATTTTATCAACGGTTGGGATTAGTATTTTAGGGCCTGCTTTTTCCGGCCAAAATTTACCTGTAAATTTGAATATATCAAATGTAGCTGTGATTATATTCTCTGCTTTATTTACTAGTTTTTTAGCCACATTATATCCTGCTTATAGAGCATCCAAAACATTACCAGCTGAGGTTTTACGAAATGAGTAATCGTTTACTGTGTAAAGCAGTATCAAAATCCTATTTTAATGGGAAACATGAAACTAAAGTGTTGAATAATTTAAATTTAAGTGTTGATTCTAGCGAGTTGTTAGCCATTGTTGGTAGTTCTGGGTGTGGTAAAAGTACTTTTTTGCATATAGCTGGCGTACTCGATTCACCTTCTTCAGGTGAGGTTATTATTAATGGTGTTAATGTGCACACCTTAACTGATAAAGAAAGAGCGACTTTTCGAAACAAACATATTGGTTTTATTTATCAGTTCCATCATTTAATGATGGAGTTTTCAGCAGTAGAAAATGTAGCTATGCCATTACTGATAAGAGGGATATCAGCTAAACAAGCCAAAAAATCTGCAGAAGATATTTTAGCACAAGTTAACTTGTCTCATCGTTTACATCATAGGCCTTCAGAGTTATCTGGTGGAGAAAGACAACGTGTTGCTATTGCAAGGGCATTAGTGACTAATCCTTCGATTGTTTTAGCTGATGAACCTACCGGTAATTTAGATTTTGATACTGCTGAACAAATATATAAATTAATCAGGGAATTAAACGAAAAATTAGAAACAAGTTTTGTCATTGTTACACATGATTTAGTGCTAGCTAGTAAGATGGATCGTCAATTAACTTTAGCGCACGGACAACTCAAAGAGATGGAAATAGCACAGTAATGTTCAAACCATTAAGTTTATTTATAGCATTACGTTATGTTCGGAGTCGTCAAAGTAACGGTTTTGCTTCTTTTATTTCAGCCTCATCAACCATTGGTATAGCTTTAGGCGTTATGGTACTTATTGTTGTGCTCTCAGCAATGAATGGTTTTGAAAAAGCATTAGCAGATAAATTACTTTCAGTTATTCCACATGGACAATTAATTGGAGTCAATACACCTATTCCTCAATGGCAAAAAAAAGCATCACAGGTGCTAAAATCACCACACATAGTTGCTGTAGCGCCGATTATTAATGAATCAGGTATGATGCAATACAAAGGTGAGGTTAAGGGGGTCGAGTTAAAAGGTGTTGATCTGAAGCTTGAAACACAAGTTTCATCAATTAAAGACTATATTACGCAAGGGCAGTGGGACGATTTATCATTAAAAAATAGTATTATTATCGGTGCTGGGGTAGCAAAAAAACTTCAGCTTTCATTAGGTGATTCTGTGCAGTTATTGCTGCCACAAAGTGTTCATTTAAGTAATAGTAACAGCGTTCATCAACGATTTCCTATTCCTTTGACTAAGCAAGTTAATGTCGTTGGTATATTTAAATTTGGCGGTATTGTGGATGATATTAATGTATATATGTCCTTTCAAAGCGTGTCTGACTTTATGGGGTATAATTTAAATGAATCTCAAGGGCTCAGTGTTAAGGTAGATAATGTATTTAAAGCACCTCTTATTATTAGAGAGGCTGCATATAAATTAGACCATTATGTATATGTTTCTGATTGGACAAATGAGCAAGGGCATTTATTTAATGATATACAACTTGTTAGATTGGTTATGTATATTGTGTTAATTATTGTTATTGCTGTTGCTAGTTTTAATATTGTTTCTACGCTTATTATGGCGGTTAATGATAAAAAAAGTGATATTGCTATTTTAAAAACAATGGGAGCAAGCTCATTTACTATTATGTATAGCTTTGTGATACAAGGCTTCATTAATGGGATTGTTGGGGTTACTTTGGGAGCTATCTCAGGAATATATTTGGCGAATAATTTAACGCATATTATTCGTGAAATAGAAGTGCTTTTTAAAACTAAGTTTCTTTCAGCTGATATATATTTTATCGATTTTTTACCGTCTGATTTACACTATTCTGATGTGTACATTACGGTGCTTACCGCTTTGTCTTTATCGTTAATTGCTACTATATATCCTGCCTGGAGAGCTACAAAAATAGAACCAGCTCAGGTGTTAGGGCAAATATAGTTTTTATAGCGAATATATTAATCAGGTAGAATCACTTCGTTATCGCTATAGGTACGGTTTTTACCTGAATTTTTTGCTTTATATAAGTTTTTGTCAGCTGCGCTAATCGCAGATTCAATACTACTATTACCAACTATGGTGCTTATTCCCATGCTCACAGTGGTATCAAAAGCTTGCTGTTTACAAAGAGGAACATTATTTCTGATAGTTTTATGAATTTTTTGTGCAGTAAGTCCTGCTTGAATTGAGTTTGTATAAGGTAATATAAATAAAAACTCTTCTCCACCCCAGCGAGCAACTGTATCTTGTGTGCGTACACAGGTTTTAAATATTTTAGCTAACTCAACTAAAACTGCGTCACCCACATTGTGTCCATAATCATCATTTATTTTTTTAAAGTTATCAACATCGCAAATAATAATGCTTAGTTCTGTTTTATTTCGAACTAAGCGACGCTGTTCATATTCGATTACGTTGGTGGCGTCTCTGCGATTGGATAACTGAGTTAAAGGATCTATCTTAGATAGTTGCTCGAATCGATCACTTACATCTCTCATTGCTTTATATGATGTTTCTCGAGAATACTCATATAAAGCTGTTAATGCTGAAACGGTAAGAAAAGAAGAGATAAGTCTAAGTTTAAAATCTAGAGGGTATTGAATGGTTGATAAAGAGTCTATAGGAAGTAATAGTATTAAAGATGATATACCTGTAAATATAATTAAATTAAATACACCAAGCCTTAAGCCACAAAT
Organism: Pseudocolwellia agarivorans; assembly: GCF_002000085.1. GTDB lineage: Bacteria > Pseudomonadota > Gammaproteobacteria > Enterobacterales > Alteromonadaceae > Pseudocolwellia > Pseudocolwellia agarivorans. The sequence continues at coordinate 363,501 of NZ_MUZU01000001.1, read as the reverse complement.
AAAAAAGGTTACAGGTGCGGTCAAAAATATCCACAATGGACCTGTGTTATTAGCTCCGCCAGAATAAAGTAGATAAAACATTAAAATATAAAGTTGATATAAAACAAGTCCAGAAGATAGTCGGTAATTGCTGGTTATTTTTTGAGTGACAGGACCTAAAGTGAAAATAGTAGACACAATAAGTAATACACAAGCGAGTTGAGTATTGCTATTAATTAGGGCTAAAACAGCAGTTATTCCGGTAATGACAGTACCGATTAAAGAAAATAGATAAATAACCAATATTCTTCTGTTTTCTTCTTCAGTATTAGACTCTTTAGCGCCAGAGTGTAGATATGTTAGTAGTAACGATTTTAATGCATTCATTATTTTTTTCTTTAGAATAGACAATTTACAATAACGACACCTCATTAAAAAGTATAGTATTTATTCTAAGATTTATATTGTTTATCTTTATTAAAGCGTTATTTTATTCTTAAGCTTTTACGTTTATTCCATTCTTTAATGACTGAAAAGCGCCATACGCTATGAATTCCCACATAGCCAATTATTGAAAAAACAACAGCACACACTAAGCAACCTAATAAAAATGCTGGCCCAATAGTTGTTAAACTATCAAGTATCCATTGCCAACTTGCATGAAATTCAAATTCTTGTGCAGGGGCATTTATTATCCAGGTCCCTACTAAATAGCAAACATAAAAAATAGCAGGCATAGTTAAAGGGTTTGTGATCCAAACTAAAGCAATAGAGATGGGTAAATTGGCGTGAACTAAAATAGCAATCCCCGCAGCTAATACCATTTGAAATGGTACAGGGATAAAAGCAAAGAATAACCCTACAGCAAAAGCTTTAGCTATAGAGCGTCTATTTAAATGCCAAAGATTAGCATTGTGTAATAAATCACCAAAAATTTGTAAATATTTGTTGGTTTTTATAGAGTGAGCATCTGGCATTAAACGCTTAATAAATTTTTTAGGCATAAATAAAAATAATTTAAAACTTTTTTTAGGAATTAATCACTATGGATGGGTGGCTAATCACGTTCTTTATAGGTGCTATATTGTCATTATTTATGGCAATAGTACCAGAGTTTTTTTATGTCATTTTCTTTACTGGTTTAGGTTTAGCTTGTTTATTGTACCAAAAGACACGAACGATTAGTGGGCTGTTTTTAGGTATTGCTTGGATTTTATATTCTGGAGTACAGTATCAACAAGTTTGGCAGAAAAATAATATTGATGTTAATACCTTATTTAACTCGACTCATTTTGTAACTGGTAAGGTTAAAACTATACCTGCCACAATAGAGTTAGACTTACCAATCGAGGACAAAAATAAAGAACAACTTTTTAAAAATAAAGTAAAAAATAAAATTAAATATAAACGTAATTATAAATTTAATTTTGAAATTACGCATATTGATCATCAAGTATTACCTACTCCTCTTATTACTCGTCTTAGTTGGAATAAATCGTCAAAGCTTATTCAGCAAGGTAATGAATGGTTTTTAAAAGTAAAATTAAAACCACCTCATGGTTTTGCTAACCGTGGAGGATTTAATTATCAAATGTGGCTAAGGCAAAACAATATTGTAGCTACTGGTTACGTTATAAATCATAAACACAATGAAAGAGTAAATAACAAAAACAGTTATCGTCAGCAATTATATTCACATTCCCTAACCTTATTGCCGCCAGGGCAATTATCTTCTTTATTAACTGCATTAAGTTTTGGAGAAAGAAGTACTATAGATCAAGCAACTTGGTTAGTACTCAATAAAACTAATACACAGCATTTAATTGCGATTTCAGGGCTACACTTAGGTTTGATCGCCACAGGAAGCTTTTTAATTATCAGTTTTTTAATTAAATATATTCCCCTACGTTATTTTTTTAAATCATCTCTGCAATCACCTAATGTTGATTTGTTGTTGTCAAAAAACAGTAAACTTATTGCTGTGCTTTTTAGCTGCCTAATTGCTTTTTACTATGCTTATCTTGCCGGTTTTTCTTTACCTACAGTAAGGGCATTAGTCATGCTTTTATTTTTTTGGGGCTTTAGGATGATAGGGGTTAAACCTCGTTTATTAACATGGCTGTTTCTTACTGTTTTTATTGTTCTGCTACTAACACCAATGAGCTTAATTAGCGGTAGTTTTTGGCTATCGTTTTATGCCGTGAGCTTGATTTTATTAACCGTGTGGCGCTTTCAGCAGTCTTTTACAGGTAAAAGTAAGTTAATAACGTGGCTTAAGTCTCTTTTTTGGGTTCAGCTTAGTTTAAGTATATTTATGTTACCTATTTCTATGTTGTTTAACTATCAACTGTCTTTAGTGTCTATCGCCGCAAATTTAATCGCTGTACCATTAATGAGTTTTACAAGTATCCCTTTGTGTTTACTTGCTGTTTTGGTTATGCCATTTAGTGATCTTTCTTCTTTATTTCTATATCAATTAGCTTCTTTTACTACAGAAATTTTATGGCACTGGCTAGTGATATTGTCTGAACAACCTTGGGCTTTAGTTAACGTTTCGTTTAGTCATATTCTGGTAGGTAGCATCATCATTTCAATAATAGGGGGAAGTCGTTTTTTATCAGTTAAATGGAAATATCTCAGTGTAATATCATTTTTTTGTTTGGTTGTTTTTTATTATATTCATTTTTTCAATAATCAGAATAGAGACTGGAAAGTGACGGTATTAGATGTGGGGCAAGGATTAAGTATTGTTGTGGAAAAAAACAATAAAGCGATCCTTTATGATACGGGAGCAAGTTACCCTAGCGGATTTAATATGGTAGAAGCTGCAATATTACCTTACTTGAAATATCAAGGCATTCACACATTAGATAAAGTGATTATTAGTCATAGTGATAACGATCATGCTGGCGGATTAAATAAGTTAAAAGAGTTACTTAATATTAAGAAAGTGATAGCAAGCGATCCGGTGTTAAAAGGGGATGAAAAATGCACTAAAGATGGAAGTTTTATCTGGCAAGATTTAAGTTTTAGCGTACTTTGGCCATCGAATGAAATGAATTATGTGGGCGATGAAAACGACCATTCTTGTGTAATAAAAATTAGTGATGGCAGTAAAAGTGTATTACTCACAGGCGATATTTCTACTCGTGTTGAAAAGTTACTTGTTGCGAACTTTGAAGTTCTACCAGTATTAAACTCAGATGTTATTATTGCACCTCATCACGGTTCAAATACTTCATCAAGTCAGGCTTTTATTGAAGCTGTATCGCCTAGATATGTAGTGTATAGCTCAGGCTTTATGAATCGATGGAATATGCCTTCTACTTTAGTTCAAAAAAGATATGATGAAAAAGGTGTCTTAGCTTTTAATACTGCAGAGCACGGCATGGTCGAAATAAAAGTACAACTTGATAAATTTAATGAAGTGCCCCATAACAGCAATAACAAAAGAATCACAGTGACACCATATAAACGAGGGATCTACCCTTTTTGGTTTGCACAATAGATACTTTGTTTTGTACCTATGATCCTTGCAGGTATTTGGTGTTCGGAAATAAAAGATGTATCTAATTTTTTTATAAAAATAGATTAATGTGTTTAAACATTGCTTAACGTTTTTTGTATAGCCATGATTTATAATTCAGATTAGCGAATAAATTCAGCTCCAATTAGTTGGTGTACAAGTAAAATAACGTTAAAATAATCATTAACCCAAGATGAGGTTAATTAATTTTAAATGAATGAGAGACTTAATGTCTAAAAACGAAACAGCAAACTTACCTGAAGAAGATACTTGGCAAAACTTTAAACGACTGATGTCGTACACTAAACCTTATAAAATGGGGTTTGTGGCAGCAATAATAGGTATGTTAGGTTATGCGGGCGTTGACACTTTATTCTTTTCTCAGCTACAGCCATTAATCGATGAAGGTCTTTCAGGCACAAACCCTAACTTTATGAAATGGGCACCTTTATTTGTTGTTGTTTGTTTTGTTGTGCGTGGTATTTGTCACTTTATTGGTAACTATTGCTTAGCTTGGGTAGGTAATCATGTAGTTGCGGATATTAGACAAGCGTTGTTTCAGCACATTATGTTTTTACCCGTTGCTTTTCATGATAAAGAATCGACAGGGTCGTTAATATCTAAATTAACATTCGATACAGAACAAGTATTACAGGCAACCAGTAAGGCACTACTGACTTTAGTTCAGCAAGGTGCTTTTGTTATTGGTTTACTGATTGTTATGTTTTATAAAAGTTGGGAGCTTTCAGCCATATTCTTACTCATTACACCTATTATTGCCGTTATTGTTACTATTGTTTCTAAGCGTTTTAGAAAAGTCAGTAAAAGCATTCAAAGTGCCATGGGGCAGGTTACTACGGCAGCAGAACAAACGTTCAATGCTCATAAAGTGGTTTTAACGTTTGATGGGCAACAACGAGAATATGATCGTTTTGACAAAATTAATAGACATAATCGTCAACAACGTATGAAATTAGTCGCTACGCAGTCAGCTAGCGTTCCTCTTATTCAAATTATTGCCTCTTTTGCCTTAGCTTTTGTACTGTACGTGGCTAATCTTGATGGGATGAAAGAAACCTTAACTCCGGGGATTTTTATTACCGTAATAACCTGCATGACTATGCTACTAAGACCTTTAAAAATGCTTACAACCGTTAATAGTGAGTTTCAAAATGGTATGGCGGCTTGTGCTAGTATTTTTAAAGTTTTAGACGAAGAAAAAGAAAAAGATACGGGTCAACTTGCTTTAGTTAAAGCAAAAGGATCCTTATCATTCAATAATGTAGATTTTTCATATAAAAATGATAAAAAATTAGCATTAAAAAAATTAAATTTTTCAGTTAACCCCGGAGAAACTACTGCTTTTGTTGGTCGTTCAGGTAGCGGTAAATCAACGGCTAGTTCGTTATTACTTCGCTTTTATAACGCGACCTCAGGTGAAGTACTCATCGATGGTGTAAATATTACTGAATACAAGCTTAAAGACCTTCGCAAGCAATTTGCTTATGTTTCTCAGCAAGTCGTTTTGTTCAACGACACATTAGCGAACAATATTGCTTACGGTAATCCAGAAGCTACAGAAGAAGAGATTATTGCAGCGGCAAAAAATGCCCATGTATTAGAATTTGCGGAAAAAATGCCCGAAGGTTTAAATACCAATGTTGGAGAAAATGGTGCATTGCTTTCAGGTGGTCAAAGGCAACGGGTTGCAATCGCTAGAGCATTATTATGTGATGCACCTTTTTTAATTTTAGATGAAGCGACAAGTGCTTTAGATACTGAATCTGAACGACATATTCAAGATGCCTTACAAGTTTTACAACAAAATCGCACTTGTATTGTTATTGCTCATAGGCTTTCAACTATTGAAAGTGCTGATAATATTGTTGTCATGGAAGAAGGTGAAATTATAGAGCAAGGTGATCATAAAACGTTACTTGAAAAAGATGGTGCATACGCGCAGTTACACCGTTTTCAATTTAGTTAATTATTATATTTATGAGACTTATTGAAAAAGTATGGTTTAAACAACACCAAGCTAAATGGCTTGTTGTACCTTTGTTATTACCTATCTCTTTGTTGTTTTTTGTTCTTACGAGCTTGCGACGTTTCTTTTATCAAATAGGTCTTTTAAAAGCCTGCAAAGTTTCAGCACCCGTTATTATTGTTGGTAATATAGGTATTGGCGGTAACGGAAAAACTCCTGTTGTTATTTTTTTGATTGAACAATGCTTAAAACTTGGTTTGAATGTAGGTGTAGTAAGTAGAGGATATGGTGGTAAGGCTCCTCATTATCCTTACTTACTTGATAAAAATAGCACTGCAGATGAAGCAGGGGATGAACCTATATTAATTTATAAACGCTGTCAGACCCCTGTTGTTGTTGGCTCAAATCGCGTAGCAGCAGCAAGATTATTAATTGAGCAAGGATGTAATATTATTATTGCTGACGATGGCCTACAACATTATAAATTGGCTAGAGATATAGAGCTTATTATTGTTGATGCTAAACGCAAATTTGGAAATGGTTTACTACTACCCGCAGGACCTCTACGAGAAGGTGCATGGCGCTTAAATACGGTTGACTACGTTATTTTTAACCAGCCCTCTGTACCTGAAAAATTTCAAAAGGGTCAGTTAGCAATGGATAATAGGTTAAACTATTTAGATATGGTGTTGTGTCCTCAATTTGTTTGTAATGTAAAAACTAGAGAAAAAATATCTTTACAACTATTTATAAAGCAATATAAAAAAGTTAACGCAATGGCTGGAATAGGTGATCCAGAACGTTTTTTTACCACGTTACGCAATCAGAAATTTGAGGTTGAAAACGCATTAGGCTTTGTCGATCATCATCATTTTACAGAAAATGACTTAAACCATTTTCCTTCATCAATTCCCTTATTAATGACTGAAAAAGATGCGGTAAAGTGTCAAGCCTTTGCAAAAGCGCATTGGTGGTATGTACCTGTAGGTGCTGAGTTTTCAGAACAAGAAATTACACCATTATTAGATAAAATAAGAGTACTCACTTCCAAAACAGATAATGTTAACAACTAACGTAACTAAACTAACACAAATTAAAAAGAGAATATCTCATGGCTTTTGATACAAAATTAATGGAAATATTAGCGTGTCCCGTCTGCAAGGGAAAGTTAGATTATAATAAAAATGATCAAGAGCTTATTTGTAACTTTGATCGTTTAGCATACCCCATAGAAAAAAATATACCCGTACTTTTAGAAAACGAAGCACGTAGAATCACTGAAGAATAATTTAATTAAGGCGTATTTTAAATGTCATTTATTGTAGTTATACCAGCTCGATATGAATCGACGCGCTTACCGGGTAAAGTGTTAGCTGATATTAATGGTAAACCCATGATTCAATGGGTTGTTGAAAAAGCTAAGCTAAGTGGCGCAAGCCAAGTTATTGTTGCAACAGATAACGATGAAGTAGAAAGTGTTGTTAAGAGCTTTGGCGGAGAGGTGTGTAAAACACGTAGTGATCACCAGTCAGGTACTGAACGACTAGCTGAAGTGATGACCACATATCAGTTTACCGATGATCAAGTTATCGTCAATGTACAAGGTGATGAACCCTTTATTCCACCCGAAAATATCGCGCAAGTGGCAGATAATTTAGCTATTCAAAATAGTGCTAGAATGGCAACATTAGCAATAAAAATAACGGATGTAGAAGAAGCGTTTAATCCTAATGCCGTAAAGGTGCTTTGCGATAAAAATGGCCATGCACTATATTTTAGCAGAGCAACTATTCCATATGATCGTAACCGTTTTTTAAATAAAGATGCCATTGCGGAAATAGGTGACTTCTATTTAAGGCATATTGGTATTTATGCATACAGAGCCGGTTTTATTAAAGATTATGTTACTTGGCCAGCTAGCCAATTAGAACAAATTGAATCTTTAGAGCAACTACGAGTTCTATGGCAAGGTGAAAAAATACATGTCGCTGTTGCTGAATCAACGGTGCCTGTAGAAGGTGTTGATACACCTGAAGATCTTGAAAGAGCGATTCAATACGCGAAAACCCTTAGCAACTAATATTATTAATTTGAGCCTTTGTTGACTTATAAATAAACAAAGGTTCTCTTCTTCCTTTCTTAATTAATCAACTTGGTATAAGCACCACTCAACGTGTAATACTTGAAATTCAGTATTATTCACTTTTATTATGTTAAATATGATAAATGCCAATTAAGTTATAAATTCCTTTTTGGGAGTTCACTGCTGTAGCTCTAAGCTGACGGATTTATAATTTCAATTGGTGTAATGGAGAAAATAATAAATGAATTTAATAAAAACAATCACATGCCTTGCTGTTATTACAGGGCTTTCAATACCTGCAGTTAGTTTTGCTAAAGACAATAAAGAAGAAAAAGAACCTGTTCACTCAAGTTGGCTAAGCCTTTCTAAAAAAGAATTAAAGGCTGTTGAAGCGTATGCTAACGAATATAAAGATTATATTTATAAATCACCAACAGAACTTACTTTTGTTACTGAAACCGTTAAAAGGGTTGAAAAGAAAGGTTTTAAAAAACTTACAGATAAAAGTAAGTTAACACCTGGATCTCGTTTTTATGATGTAAATAGAGATAGAACCATCTCGCTAATAGTTGTAGGTAAAAAATCATTAGAAAATGGTACACGTATAGTAGGTGCCCATATCGATTCACCACGTTTAGAGTTAAAAGGGCGCCCATTATACGAAAAAGAAAAGTTTGCCTTATTTCAAACTTATGTACACGGAGGTATTAAAACCTATCAATGGGTCAATGTACCATTAGCGCTAGTAGGGCGTGTCGATAAAAAAGACGGAAAAACTGTTAATATTTCAGTAGGTTTTAATGAAAACGATCCTATTTTACTTGTGCCAGATTTAGCGCCTCACGTTGATCACGATAATAGAAGTCGCACCAGCCGAGAAGTGATTAAAAAAGAAGAACTAGATGTTATTATTGCCGCTAAACCTGCTCTTGATACTCCTATTAAAGATGTAGTTACCAACTTTTTACTTACAGAGTATGATATTAGCCTTGAAGACTTAGTGTCTGCTGAATTAGCTTTAATACCTGCTTTAAAGCCTCGTGATGTTGGTTTTGATCGTAGTATGATCGCCGCATACGGACATGATGATAAAGCATCAGCTATTGCAGCCGTTAATGCATTAATAGAACAAAATAAACCTGAATATACTTCTATAGCTTACTTAGTTGACAATGAAGAAGTGGGTAATATTAACAACACTGGGGCAGGTTCAAGTTATTTGGTTGATTTGCTCAGCCAGCTTTTATATAAAGAAAAAGGCGATAGTTATAATGATTACCAGCTACGCAAAGTATTAAGAGAAACCAAAGTTATTTCTGCCGATGTAAACCCTGGTGTTAACCCTTCTTGGGCTGGCGTATGGGAATTAGGTAATGCTCCGCGTTTAGGTAATGGTGTTAACTTAAAACTTTATGGCGGTGGTTTTAATGCTAACTCAGAGTATATGGCATGGACGCGTAACTATTTAGATAACAATAAAATCAAATGGCAAACCTCTACCTATAAAGGTAAAGCATCGGGTGGAACAATAGGGAGTGATTTATCAAATGACAATATGGAAGTTATAGACTTTGGTATCCCTATTCTATCTATACATTCCCCTTATGCGGTTGGTTCTAAAGTCGATTTATATTCGCTTTATAAAGCTATGTCAGCTTTTTATCAAGAAAAGTAATAATAAGTAGAGTTAAACGCATTTGTTTTTAGCAACCGAAAACAAATGCGTTATTAAGATTATATGATAATTGATAAATGCAGAGTTGTTAGGTATTTAAGGTTTCTTTAGCTAACACAGGATTAGCATACATAGTTAACAACCATTTTTTCTGTTCGTTAGTCAATTGTTGAAGCCTATTGTAAAGAGGGTTGTCACTTGGCTCAATTTCTGTATTTTTCAGTAGCTCATAAGCTTTTTGATTACTGTCGTAAAGTTTATAATTAGCAATGATTTTTTCATCAATGGCTTGAGCTATGGCTTTGCTATCTTCAAAATCACCTAGGATAGGATCGCAAAACTCAATATGTACATGTCCTTTTTTACCTACCAAACCTCGGGTTATGCTATCAAAATCTTCATTTTCTGATTTTTGATATTCACCGGTTGCTTCTTTTGCTGCTAACTCTTTTGCTTTATCTTGATCGCACGGATCAAATTCGTAAGAAATCGCTACAGGAATAATATTTAACTGCGTTAAATAGTCGCTGATACTCGTTTCTTTACCTTTATTTAACAGTAGCATAGAAATAAGTGCAGAATTGGTTTTATCAATACCATCTTTAGCTCTGCCTTCACGTTGAGCTATCCAAATATTTTGCTGATTTTCAGATAACGTGTAGTGAATGTAACTCGAAAGCTGTTTTGATGCTGTTAGCATGGCTCGTTTAGTTTTTTCACTGCGCTTCACAATAAAGCTTTTATTTAAACGCATTAGGTCAGACACCCAAGGTTGGTTTAATAAATTATCGCCAACAGCAGCTTCTACCGTAGTTATTCCACTTTGATACAAAGCTAAATTAACTAAAGCAACATCCATAACAATATCGCGATGATTACTAATAAATAATGACGGTTTATTTGGATCTATTTTACTGATGCCATTATATGAAAAGTGCGAGCAACTCGTATCAATTAAGTGATAAAGATACTTAGCAACTTCTTTTTGAATATCATCTATACATTTAAATTTTCTTAAACGACTTTTAAAATAAACTTTAACAATAAGTTTGGCTAACGACGGGAAAATTTTATAGGTTAGCGGTAGTTTTATACCGGCAATTGAAGCTTGCAATGCTGGCTCATTAATTAACTTTTGTATTACAGCAGTTACCTCATCATTTCGATAAGGTCGTATATCATCAAACATCTAAGGATCCAAAGTAGCGTATAAATAAAAATAATTTGATAATGAATTATTTTCTTAAATTGTATGAACGAATCGTATAACAGAAGTTCAACATATATAGCCACATTATATCGTAAATATTAGCTTCGTTAATGATTTTATTGTGTATTGGTAGGTATTTTTTCTTTAACCCCAAAAGTGAACCTAAAAGATAAATATTGAGGTTAAAGAAGAGGGGGAAAATTAAAGTTTAGCAAGGCTAGTTTGAGGGTGATTGTTGTTTTTTTGATATCTGCTTAATACTTTATTAATGACTTTTGGAGCTTTTCCATTTTGTGCTACAAAGCTAATAATATCTTGGTTATTACATTTTACATTGTTAGCAACGAACACCTTACTTAGTCCAGACTCTTTAATTTTTACATGTAATTGGGCCTTACTGCCTTTTACTGCAGCAATACATATTTGTGTTGTACTTGAATTATTAGCTGCTTCAAATGAGGCCGCAAAAATAGAGGTTGTTGTAAATAAAAAAAGTATAGAAACAGTTAGTTTTTTAGTTAGTGTTTTCATTTTTTTCTCCTTGTTGTTGGTTTTATTGTTAGAGCAATCAAAATGCCAAATTGTAAAAAACATTAATAATCATATGGTTGTATTTTATTTGGTTTGTTTTACTACTTTGTGGTTTATTTTTTTTCTTTTTGGTTTGGTTGTTTTGACTATTATTTGGTTTTTATGGCTACTTTTATTTTTACGAACATTGGTAGCTAAAAACTAATACTATGCTATAGATAAAGAGAGTGAGATATAAAGCACTCAGGTGAAGAAAATAATCTTATTTTACTTAAGAAAACGATAACGCAGCAAAAATGCAAAATTAGCGTTGCCTTATAGATTCATTTAACGCAATTTGCTTGTTGTTCTTTTGGCATCGAATGACTCTCAACTATCGCAATGCCTAGATTAAATCGTGTTTAATTTGAACGACATTTATAGGCCGAAGGTCAACAGCCCCTAACCAATATGAGTCGTACTAAAACTAAGCTGTAAAGTTATAAAAGGAGTATTTTAGTTACAAGTTCTTACTGTTTATGAAAAATATTAATCAATTTAAAACAAGTGGTTATGATTTTAAAAAAAATAAAGCATAAAAAATACTTGCCTTTTCACCTGTAAGCCCTCAGGTTATTTAGTGAGTAACAATTAAAAGGAAAACCTATGAAAATAAATCTTTCTGGTCATCACGTTGAAGTTACAGATTCAATCAAAGAACATTTAGAAGAGAAATTTGCCAAAATTGCTAGCCACTTTCCTACAGTTATCGCACTTGATGTGATTCTTTCTAAAGAGCACGGGCAATATCAAACTGAAATTATTACTAATTATGAAGGTAGCCGAATATCTACGTCAGCTAAAAATGATGTTATGTATCCTGCTATTGCTGCTGCAACTAAAAAGTTAGATGCAGCACTGAACCATAGAAAGGGTCAATTAAAAGCAAACTTACATACTAAGCCAAATCCAACAACTCCTATTATTGCACATGAAATTGTGCAAGAGATGAACTTGAACTCATAGTTTTATTTTAAGTATCTCAATTTAACGTCAGGGGGGAACTCCTGACAACTTCCTTCCTCTTTTACGTCAATTAATTACCGGTTTCGTGTGATAATTTCTAACTCTGTAATACTCTTAGATAATGAATATGAACTTAATGCTGTGCGCGCTCAAGGTGCTGGTGGGCAAAACGTTAATAAAGTATCTTCGGCTATCCATCTTAGATTTGATATTAATGCTTCTTCATTACCTGATTTTTATAAAGAAAGGCTACTAGCACTTAAAGATAAAAGGATCACAAAAGATGGCGTAATTATTATCAAAGCACAGGTTCACCGTACTCAAGAAAAAAATCGTGATGATGCTCTCAAACGTCTTCAAGAGCTTATAAAAAGTGTAGCTATAGTGCAAAGAGCACGACGAGCTACTAAGCCAACAAAAGGCTCGCAGAGAAAACGTATTGAGCATAAAAAGCAAAGAGGTAATGTAAAAACACTACGAAAAAAAGTTGAGCATTAATGTGTAGCTTGATCCCTTCAATATCTCACTCTTAAGTATCCGTTATTATCCAAAATATGGTTATGTTATTAGTGCTACATATTGTGTAGCGCTGTTAAGTTGTATATAGTTTTCTTTATTATTTTATTAGAGAAAACAATATGTCATTTCCATTACCCGGAGAACCTGTAAGAGGCTCTAAAACAGGCAAGCCTATTATGGCGTTATTCGATTTATTGGGCCGAACTTGGGCGCTTGGTATTATTTGGAATTTACAAAAGTCATCATGTACTTTCAGAGAGCTGCAGCAAAGGTGTGAAAACATCTCACCAACTCTTTTAAATAAACGTATCAGCGAGCTAAAAGAAACCTCCATTGTTGAAAAAAGTTTACATGGTTATTGCCTAACTCATTTAGGAAATGAACTTTTTAATCTCATTGAACCCCTAGGAAGTTGGTCTGTTAATTGGAATCATTCGTTAAAGGAAGGTATGGATGAATAAATTAACGCCTAATTTTTCATTTACTGAAATGTGTTTAGATAGAGCTTCATCTAAACGTAAAAGTGATGAATGGCTACTCGAGCAATTAGCGAATGAAGAGTGCCAAATAATTCCTACTTGGAGAGGGCAGTTTTTATTCAATAAAACAACCTTATTTGTATTTAATAGTGGCTATAAGTCTAATGTACTTTCTGAGATTTTAGGTCGGCATGATAAAGAGCGTTCTTGTATATTTTTAGGTATGGACAATACATCACCCATTTTTGTTATTGATATTTCTTATATGGAGGAGGATAACTTATCTCGCATTTGTAATAAAACGATTGAATTAATTGACTTAAGAGCTTCACTCGCTTTTGTAACAAGTAAACAAGCTTCGATTTTGGGATATGCTCATTGGCTAACTCATTGGCATAGATCTCATCACTTTTGTGGATTTTGTGGGAGTTCAACCAAACCAAAAAATGCAGGACATTCATTGATTTGTATAAATAACGAGTGTGGTAAAGAAGTCTTCCCAAGAACCGATCCTGTAGTGATAATGTTAGTTGAATATAAACCTAAGAATGGACCTGCGCAGTGTTTGTTAGCAGAACATCATAGAATACCTGATAAAGTAGTTTCAACACTCGCTGGCTTTGTTGACCCAGCGGAAACTATAGAACAAGCAGTAATACGTGAAGTGAAAGAAGAAGCTGGCGTTAACGTTTCTACTGTCAAATATATCACTTCGCAGCCGTGGCCTTTTCCTAGTAGTTTAATGCTTGGATTTTATGCAACAACCGATGAGTCGTTAATTAATATAGACGACGAAGAAATTCGTGACGCAAAGTGGTTTACTGCTGATGAAATACGTACCTTTGATGAGTGGGGAGATGAGGGGAATAATTACAAATTACCTCGAAAAGAGTCTATCTCTCGCTTTTTAATTAATGCATGGGTAGAAAATAATTAGACAGAAATTTATTGAAAAGAGAAGGTTGGAAGTATACATGTTAAATAACTCCAACCTTAATCATTTAAGTCGTCATATTAATGGGATCTAGTTAATTTAGTTCTAAATACTAATGTACTCAATAAGGCGATTAATCCCCAAAACATAGAACCGCCACTGCTATCATCTGAAGGCGTTGTAGGTTCAGGTTGATTAATTAGGGTGTTTTTTACCGGAGTTAAGTTTTGAGCCGTTGCTGAAGATGAATCAACAATAACAATTTGATATACGGTAATAAAATTTTCAGCTCCTGCTGTTATATTGCCATTACAATCAAAGTCAGTTAAAGGTATTTCAGAAAAGGCACCACCAGCATTACATTTTTGAATGCCAGCTATTGCTTCCATTACAGCAATGTCACCAGCAATAACTTGACCAAAAGCTGTAAAGCCACCATTTTGAACATCTAGATTAGCGCTGTTGTTATTGACATTAAAAAACCATTCAGTTGTTGCACTGTTAGGGTTTCCACCCAGCTTTGCCATAGCAATTGTGCCTTTTACATTAGAAAAAACAGGCTCGTTAATGACTGGAGTTTTTCCAGGAATAGTTTCCAACTCGGCACCGTTAAAAGTATAGCCGCCACCTTGAAATATAAAGTTAGACACACTTCTATGAATAATACTGTCGGTATATGCACCATCTTCCACGTAAGCTAAAAAGTTTTCTACTGTTTTTGGCGTGTCTTCATCAAATAAGTTAACTTGAATATTTCCTTGCGATGTCTGAAATTCAACAATAGTTGCATAACTTGTAAAGCATGAAAATACGGCGGTAAGACTAAAAATAGATGCAAAATAATTGCGTTTTAACTTATTTATCATAAGTACCTCATAATTATTGGAATTGTTTTTTTATATATTGAGTTGGATAGTAAAGTTTATGTATTAAAACAACAACAGGCAATCTGTACTGTTTATTAGTAATAAACAAAATAATAGCTTAACTTTTTGATATTAAATATAAATATAATAATGTGATTTTTTGTAACTACTCTTAATTGTTTTAATGTTTAGAGGTGTTTCTTCATTTATAAATATCTTGATTAAAAAATAGTCTTAATATATAAATTTAATGAATAATAAAAATAATAGAGATAGTAACGTTATGAAGGTTAATAAAAAGCTTTGGTCGTTTATTTTTGGCTGTTTAATTGCAACATCTTTTGTTTGGTTAATCAGTGTTGGTAAAAATGCTACGGTTTTAACATTTTTTCATCAATATCCGGATTTCGTGATTGATTATTATTCTTTAATGGTAACGGCTTTGGCTACTGTAATTATGACACTTGTTATTGTTTTTATCATGAATGGAATTTTTAGTGTATGTGCTAGTGAACATCCTTTTTGGTTAATACTTCCAAGTATTGCTTTTGTTTTATTAACTCTATTTACATC
Organism: Pseudocolwellia agarivorans; assembly: GCF_002000085.1. Lineage (GTDB taxonomy): Bacteria > Pseudomonadota > Gammaproteobacteria > Enterobacterales > Alteromonadaceae > Pseudocolwellia > Pseudocolwellia agarivorans. Next base: position 348,134 of record NZ_MUZU01000001.1, on the reverse strand, counting down.
AAAATTAATGTTAGCGCCTATGCTTTCAGCAGCCGTTCCAGCGTTAACTGTATTAGTGTTTACTGCTGTTATATTTAGGTTTTTAAATATTAACCGAGCAAATAATAAAAAAGCCACTTAAAAAAGTGGCTTTAATTAAAAAGATTGACCCGTCCTAAATAATACTTACTCAAGAGGCAACCTGCATTTTAAAGGGTTACGGGTATATATTGTTTAAAGTGAGCTACTTGGTACGCTTGTTGGGCTAATGTGCTCAATAGGGTAGCAACCTAGTACTTTAATAAAGTTAGTGTGCTGAGTTATTTCAGCAATAGCTTCTTGTAAAGCTAAGTTCTTTAAATTAGCTTCTACATCTAAATAGAACATCTCTTCCCAAGGTCTACCTTGAATAGGACGAGATTCTAATTTACACATGTTAATACCCTTTTCTTTTAATACAATTAAGCATTCAACTAAGGCACCTGGTTTTTGGCTGGTGGCTAAAACAATAGCGGTTTTAGCTGGAATTTGTTCAGCTACATCGACAGGTTTACGTGCAACAAGAATAAATCTACTGTGATTCTCTGCTTGATTAGCTATAGACTTTTCTAACGCATGCAGTTTGTATAAATGTCCACCTTCTTCACTACCAATAACTGCAACTGTTTTGTCTTGTAATTCATAAGCTTTAGCCATAGCTTCTGCTGTACTTTCGCAATACTCAATACGAATGTTTTTTTGCTTATCTAAAAAATTACTACATTGAGCAAAAGGTTGGCCGTGTGCGTAAATTGTTTTGATATCGCTAAGCTTGGTGTTTACAGCAGTAAGTAAGCAGTGCTCTATCGGCTGAGTAATTTCACCTACAATAGAAAGGTTGGTGTGCTGTAATACATCGTATACTTGGTTAATGCTTCCTGAACTGGTGTTTTCAATAGGTAACATGCCGTAGTCTACTTGACCTGACTCAACACGTTGCATTATTTCAGCAAAGCTTTGACAACCTGATTCAATTATTTTTTCAGCTCGGCGAGAAAAATATCGATGGCTAGCTAAATAGCTGTATGAACCTTTATCACCTAAAAAGGCAACGCTTACCGTAGGAACCTGAATGTTAGGGTTAGCGAGGGTTTGTAAATAAGCTTGTTGATTTAATACGGAATCTTCAATAATAGTATGGAAAACACTAGTAACATAATGAGCATCTAAACCGAGTTTTTTACCTTCTGTTATTAGCCTAATAAGTAGTGCTTGTTCGCGTTGTTGATCACGTACTGGTCTTATTTGGTGTGCTTTGCTTTTAGCTACATTCAATGTAAGAGAACGTCTTTGGGCAAAAAGCTCTAGTAACTGTTGGTCGAGCTTAGTAATTTTTTCACGAATTTTGTCAAGATCTAGATCTTCGTTCACCGCATTTTTCCTATAAAATCAAATGAGAAATCGTTAACACCAATATTTTTATTTTACATATAAAAAAACCTCCAACTAGGAGGCTATTATTGTTTTTTTACCAAACAAAAATCCCCTCGTCTTTAAATAAAGAAAGGAAAAAGTATAAATCGTAAAAAATAAAAAGATTGAATAAGGTTCATCCTCATATCGTAGCTATGTAAGGTAATTTATTCAACCGTTTATTTAGATGAATTTAATAAGATCTATAACTTGTGTTTATTAGGGAATACATAACCAAATAATGTACACAGGACAAAATAAACTAATTGCCCAAACAAACGAACGCAAGGTACTGAAATTGAGTAAATATAATAGGTTATATATCACTCTAGCAATAAGATAAGTGATTGCGGCTTGTTGAATAAGTTCTCCGGTATGATTGGTTGCAACAGCTATGAGGATTGCAGGGCAGAATATAATTAATGATTCAAACGCATTTTGGTGAGCAGCTAATGCTCTAGCGCCTAGCCCGCTTAACTTTTCTTGTTGGCTTCTAGGGTGATTGTTATCATATTTTCCTAAGCGCTGCATTGCTACCACTACAGGAATTTTAGCTATAAAAGGCAATAATACGGCAATAAATAAAGTCCAAATAAGTAAAGTCATTCTAACTCCTTGTTTTATAAATATTCAATATATCGACTTTACACTAAAAATGTATGTAGGTTTTATTATTCTTTTTATGTCTATTTCCATGATATAAAAAACAATCAATTAATCTTTAATGAATTCTTAAATATAGGCGTTTGTATTAGTCGTGTTATTTGTTAAGATAATGTGAAGAGTTGGTTATCGTTTAGGTTATTTAGCATTGGTTTTAATTGATTAGTGTTAAGCAGTATAAGTTTATATTTATTACTCATTAAATATATCAATTGTTTAGTGGCGATTAAAAATATAAATCTAATTCACAAGTATGTGTAATTGAAGAAGTTAACACTTCATAATTCAATAGCTACCACTTTATATGACTATTTATCATGGTTGATATATAGATAAATTTTTAAGTCATCGGCAGTAAAGTCAGATTGGCTCAATTAATGGTACATAAAATGTCACAAGAAAGCGCTCGCTACATACAAGTAGGTGAATGGGTATTTGAAGTTAAAACAGTTAGAGCATTACGTGTAGATGAATATGGTAAGCCTTATTCAGCTATTGCCAATTGTAATTTAAATGGCGATACAATGTATGTAGATGGTTTATTAACTAAAGACGAACAAGAGTTTAGTAAAGAAGATTTTTTAACTTTTCATAAATTTTGTAAAAAAATGGGGTTAGAAGGTTTTTCATATCATAGATACCATAATGGTGAGTCGGTAACGAAAGACGTAAAAGTTGAAACTCTAGATAACAAAACAACTAATACTGATGTCCCTATGAGGTTAGTGACTTAACAAAAGGTTATTTTAACAATAATCACCTTTTGATGTGATTGTAGCTACTTACTTTTTTGGGTGCTTTAATGGATAATTTTGCTGTAATAATTTTAGCCGCAGGAAAGTCTTCACGATTAGGTCACCCAAAACAGTTAGTTGAAATAAACGGCGAAAGTTTATTAGCTAGGCAGTGTAGAGTTGCTTTGTCAATAACGAAACATGTGTATTGTGTTTTAGGTTACGAGGCGGACTTATTAAAACCTTTATTAATATCACTGCCGGTAAAGGTTGTTGCTAACCCTCTTTGGCAACAAGGCATGTCATCTTCTATTAGTGTGGCTATAAAATGTTTACCTGAAGCAATTGAACACGTAATGATTGTTTTAGTTGATCAATGGCAAATAAATAAATCATTACTCATACCACTTATTGATACCTCATTAGATAATAAATGTAATATCGTTACCTCATCTTGCTCCCGTAATAACAATATGCAAGCTAATCATAAAACTCAGTTTTATCGTCCGTCAGAAAAGCGAATAGGTCCCCCCACTATTTTTCCAAAAAAATATTTTTCTGAATTATCTCTTTTATCAGGAGAAAAAGGTGCTAAAGCATTAATGATGAAACAGATAGATCAAGTCATAAAAGTTAATTTACCTGAGGCCTTTATCGATTTAGATACGACAAACGATTTATCAAAACTGAGAGATGTTTACCCTGAATAATTCTACTATCTTTAGTTTTGTTTCTTTAATAAATCAGCAAAACTGCTAAAATAGCATTTTTATTCGTGACCCCAATTAGGACAAATAGTTTATGGCGTCGTTACAAGATCAATTGTTAAAAGCAGGCTTAACTACCAAACAAAAAGCACGTCAAGCTAATAGCGACCAGCGCAAAAAAAATAAGCAAAAAAGAAGTGGCGTTAAACACGATCTGAGCTTACAAGAAAAAGTAAAACAAGATTTAGCAAAAAGCAAAGAAGAGAAAGCGAAAAAAGATGCTGAACTTAATGCTGAAAAAAATAAGCAGCTTGCTCAAAAAGAAACACATTTAAGAATCCTTCAAATCTTACAGCATCATAAATTAACCCGAATAGAGGGGGAAACTGAGTATAACTATACTTTTAATAATAAAGTTAAAAAATTATTGGTCGATGTTATTACTCATAAAGCGCTTGTTAATGGGCGCTTAGCTATTTGTGGTTTAGATGATACAACCTACGTTGTTACTTCAGAAACAGCAGAAAAAATCGCAACATTAGATAGCTCTATTATTTTGGTTCAAAATGATAAAGTTGAAACTAATGATGTAGTCGAAGATGATCCATACGCTGAATTCCAAATTCCAGACGATTTAATGTGGTAATGATATAACCTCATACCTTGAATGGTGTGAGAAATTATCAGTGTATTGAATGTAATTTACTTTATGTTCGGTCCTTTAGTTGAACTAACCTTAACTACGCTAACTTTAGCTACGTTAATTTTAATTAAATAAAATAAAAAGAGTTAATATGTTTATTATCAGATGGATTTTAGGTCGCATTATTTTAGGTTTAAATTTTATTTTCTCGCCTAGTTCGCCTAAGCGGGATGTAAATGCACAAAATGAAATTAATGCCCAAACACAACATTTAAGTTTATATCAATTACCTGCGTGTCCGTTTTGTGTAAAAGTACGTAGAGCAATAAAACGCCAAGGTTTACAAATTGATATTCGTAATATTAAAGATGAAACATACCTTAACGAACTAGTGAACGAAGGTGGAAAAAGAACGGTTCCTTGTTTAAAAATAGCTAAACCGGGTGAAACTGTTACTTGGTTGTATGAGTCAAAAGATATTATTAATTATTTAGGAAAAATTGCTTAATTCTCCAGTAAGTTTTAACTCTCAATTCTATTTACTGTATTAAGTATGAAATGAATCATGCTTAATACGGTCTTATCATTTAACAACCTATTAATTTTAGAATCTAGTTCCTTTTAAGAGAGTGAGTACCGCATGCTTATTAAAACTCCGGCTAAATCAGCTTTAACAGAAAATAGTGTTACAGACGAGAATGTTTATACTGATAGACGAAGTTTGTTAAAAAAAATGGGCTTTTTAGGGGCCGGTACTTTGTTAGCAAGTTCGGCTAATGCTAAAGGTTTTGATCTGTTTTCTTCTGATGAAGAAGCGGAAGCCTTTAAAACAAAAGCGATAAAGTATTCACCCGCTAAAAATACCATGAAAGGTGAAGTACTTACGCCAGAAACTAAAGTGATTAGCCATAACAATTTTTATGAATTTGGTACTAAAAAATCAGATCCTATAAACAACGCTCAAGCATTTAAAGTTAATCCGTGGACGCTAAAAATATCAGGTGAAGTGAATAAACCGTTTACTTTAGATTACGATGACCTATTTAATAAATATACCATTGAAGAACGTATTTATAGATTACGTTGCGTTGAAACATGGTCAATGGTTATTCCTTGGTTAGGTTTTTCGTTATCTAAAATAATTAAACAAGCCGATCCAACCTCAAAAGCAAAGTATGTAGCCTTTGAAACCTTACATGATCCTGAGCAAATGCCAGGACAAAGAAGTCGAAGAGTTGGTGGTGGTATCGATTATCCTTATGTTGAAGGTTTACGCATGGATGAAGCGATGAATCCTCTTACGCTAATGAGCGTAGGTTTATATGGAAAAACACTACCTGCTCAAAATGGCGCACCTATAAGATTAGTTGTGCCTTGGAAATATGGGTTCAAAAGTATTAAATCGATTGTAGGTATTAGATTAGTAGAAAAAATGCCACCTACAACATGGAATATATTAGCCCCTAGCGAGTATGGTTTTTACGCGAATGTAAACCCTGCTGTTGATCACCCACGTTGGAGCCAAGCGAGTGAACGTAAGATAACATCTGGAGGGTTATTTTCTCGAAACAGAATCGATACTTTACCTTTTAATGGCTACGGCGAAGAAGTTGCTGATATGTATAAAAATATGGATTTACGGAAAAACTATTAATGCAGGTTAAAAAATATTTTCCGCCTATTTGGTTACTTAAAACCTTTGTGCATGTTTTTTCGTTATTACCTTTGATTAACTTGTATTGGCTGGCGTTTATAGATGAGTTAGGCGCAGATCCCGTTAAAGAGGTGATCCACTTCACTGGAATTGGAGCACTTAACTTATTCTTATTGTCGTTAACAATCTCTCCATTAGCTAAATTTTTAAAACAAGGAAAACTGATTAACTTACGTAGAGTGGTTGGTTTATATGCCTTTTTTTATGCAGTATTACACGTATTAAACTTTTTATTTTTTGAAGTACAATTCGATTTTAATTTATTTATTGATGAGATATTTGATCGGCCTTACATCACGATAGGAATGGTTGCTTTACTGATTTTAAGTGCGCTAGCTATTACCTCAATAAATAATATACGGAGAAAAATGGGGAAGGGGTGGCAAAAACTGCATAACTTAACTTATTTAGCAGGGATACTTATCGTGACTCATTTTTATTGGTCGGTTAAGTCTGAGCTAAGCAGCCCATTAATGTATATTGCCGTGCTTATTTTTTTACTTTACTTACGTCGCGACAAATTTCGTCGGTGGTTGTAAGCCTTTTTTGGAATTTGGGTTATCCGCCGAATTAAAAAACGACATAAAAAAACCGATATTATAATGTAATATCGGTCTTTATTATTTGTTAACTTGCTTTACCGTTAAGGTAATTATAAGTTTTTAGCTTTCTAAGTAATCAGTTGTTTTTACTGAAAACTCTTTTAATAAATCATCAATTAATCGGTTGATTTCACCTGCCATTAACGAGAAATCAGCATCTAACTTAGCAATAATATCATCGCTATCAATATCATCGTTTTGCTCTTGTAATACATCAAAAAACTTTAAGCGTTTAATGGCTAAATCATCACATAAAATAAACGAGATTGCGTCGTCCCATTCTAAAGCAACCTTTACTACGTACTTATCAGCATCTAAATGCGCTTTTATTTCATCGCTTGCTAGGTCTTGATTTTTAACGCGTACCACAGCACCGTCATCACCAAGCGCATTAAATTCAGCTTCCATACCCAAATTAAAGTTGTCGCCAAGTTCAGTACCTGCTACCCAATCTGTCATTACTTCATCTGGTGCTTTTTCAGGTGATACAGAAGTAACAGGTAATGTGCCAAGCGCTTTACGTAATAAAGCAAGAAAATCTTCTGCTTTACCTCTTGACCCCGTATTAATAACAATAATGTTATGTTCAGGGCTTACATAGGCATGTGTATCGGTTACACGTGAAAAGGCGCGAGGTAGTAATTCAAAAATAATATCTTCTTTAAATTGTTCTTTTTCTTTTTTAGTTGCTGAACGCGAATGTTCTTGTTCATGCAACGCTATTTTAGCTTCTAATTGATCTTTAATTACTGGAGCTGGAAGAATTTTTTCTTCTTTTCTAGCACATAATAAAAAATTATTGTTAACGCCATGCACAATAGTATCGCCGTGCTTACCTAATGCGTTTACCCAACCAAAATGAGATTGTTCTGTAGAAGCACAAGGCGTGAATAAGTGCTCAGAAAGTCGTTTTTCTATATCTTGTTCAGACCATTCAAAAGGGCGCGTGAAAGCAAAAAAATAAAGGTTCTTAAACCACATTGATAATAATCCTGCCCCATATTTATAGGGATGTTGAGTGAAGAAAGTGGGTAATAATAGCTTAATTGATTAGGTTATTCATTGAAAAGTCCTTTTAAGATTCACTTATTTGTCATTTTATTTTTTAACGACTATGGTTACATTGAAATTTAGCGATAAAAAGAAGAAAAACTGATCATAATAAAGAAATAAAAAAACGATAAATATAAAACAGGTTTTTCTTTGTTTAGTCATAAAAAAGAAACCAAAAAGAAATAAATTTTTAATGGTAATGTAATAAAACTTTAAAGTTTTTGTCGCATTGTAATAAATTTGTCACAAAAGGACGGCAAAATACACCCCATTAAATAATACACTTTCAAACAATTTAAGGCACAACATGAAACTTACACATAATATACTTGCCATTGCTGTTTTATCTTCGTTATCAATAACAACATATGCTGCAGACGTTACTATCTACGGAAAAGCTAACGTTACGGTTCAGTCTTCAGATGATGGCAAAGGTTCTTTTACTGAAGTAAAAAGCAATGCGTCACGTATTGGTGTTAAAGGTACTCATGAATTAGAAGAAGGGCTTGAAGTTGTTTATAAAGCTGAATTTCAGGTAGACCTTGATGGTGATAGTGCTAAAGGGGATAGCATTACCGATCGTAATCAATACATAGGTTTGCGTGGTACCTTTGGTGAAGTGTTATTAGGTAAAAATGATACGGTTTTAAAGCAGTCGCAAGGTAAAGTTGACCTTTTTAGTGATTTAAATGGTGACATTAAAAATTTATGGAAAGGTGAAAACCGTATGGCTGACACGGTTACATATAAGTCGCCTAAGTTTTCAGGTATTCAACTAGGCGTTACTTATATTGCAGAAGATAGTATTGAAGCGGACAACGCGTACTCTTTATCTGTTGCATATGGTGATACTAAACTTAAAAAATCAAAAGTTTTTGCTTCTGTTGCAATGGATTCAGAAGTTAACGGATACGACGTAGTGCGTGCAACGGTACAAGGTAAAGTTTCAGGTGTTACGTTAGGCGCTATGCTACAAACACAAGAAAGAATAGATGGCTCGGCTGAAATGGATGGTTTAATGGTATCGGCTAAGTATTCTGTTAATAAAGTAACGTACAAAGGTCAAATACAAACCGCTAACTTTAAAGAGGGGGATGATCAATCTGGCATTACTTTGGGGGTTGACTATGCTTTAGCTAAAAGTACCAAACTTTTTGCTTTTTACACCAATTTTGATTTGGATAGCCAAGTAGATAAAGAATATCTAGCGGTCGGTATTGAATATAATTTTTAGTTAATGGTATTAACTTGATAAAAGCCGCATTAAATGCGGCTTTTTTATGATTAAAAGATAGTGAACTACAGTTCTTCTTGATATTATTCACTTAATCTCTCGTTTTGTCATAAAAGTGTCACTTAAATTTAGCACAATGAACATATATACCGGTTGTTATTCCAGATAAAAGTCTGAAATAAGTATCTTGAATGGTAACGGGTATGAATATTGTTACTTCTTTTACGTTTTTAATTAAGAGGTAAATTTAACATGGTTATATTGACCGCTTTTTGAAACATAGCAGGAATTTTATGAGCAGACGTATTTTAGTTGTCGAAGACGAAACGCCGATCAGAGATATGATTACATTTGTTTTAGAACAAAACGGATTTAATGTCGTTGAAGCTGAAGACTTTGAACAAGCAACAAAAAAAGTTGTTGAACCTTATCCTGATCTTATTTTATTAGATTGGATGTTGCCAGGCGGCACCGGGGTTAAACTAGCAAAATCACTTAAACAAAACGAATACACACGTAATATCCCTATTATTATGTTAACTGCCAGGGGGGACGAAGAAGATAAAGTGAAAGGCTTTGAAGCCGGAGTAGACGACTACGTAACTAAACCTTTTTCGCCGAAAGAGCTTATTGCTCGTATAAAAGCGGTTATCAGAAGAGTATCTCCTACATCTTTAGAAGAAGAGATTGAATTTCATGGTATGAAATTAGATCCTGTTTCTCATCGTGTTTCTATTCATGATAGCAATTTAGACTTAGGTCCAACCGAATTCCGTTTATTACATTTTTTTATGACACATACCGAACGCGTTTATAGTCGTGAACAGTTACTCGATAATGTTTGGGGAACTAACGTGTATGTTGAAGACAGAACAGTAGATGTTCATATTAGGCGATTACGTAAAGCAATCACCGGGCAAGGTCATGAAAACTTTATTCAAACGGTTCGCGGTTCTGGCTATCGTTTTTCTGGAAAATTATCGTCATAAACTATGCATTTTAAATTAATTATTCGTACTTTATTTTTACGATTAGGTACTTGGCTTTCATTAAGTGTTTTACTCGGGTATTTACTAGGTAGTGTTTGGGCCGCTTTAGCATTATGCAGTCTTACGGTTATAGCTTGGCACTACCGTCATTTGTACGAATTTATTAATTGGATATGGCAAAGTAAAGCCATTTCTCCACCACAAGCTGATGGTGTTTGGGGGGATATTTATAATGGATTATACCGACAAATAAAAAGACATCGCCAAAAACAAAAAAAATTGAATGATAAACTTCGTCAATTTAGAGATGGTGCAGAGGCGTTACCTGACGCAGCTTTAGTGTTATCTAAAGACTTTATTATTCAATGGGGCAATAAAAAAGCGCAAAAACTATTAGGTGTGCGTACTTCAGGCGATGTTGGTCAGCGTATCGATAACTTAATTCGCTTTCCTGAGTTTTCTAAATATCTTGATGCACATAATTGGGATACACCTTGTCATATTGTTTCTCCTGTTAATCATGAAATTCATTTAGAACTTCGATTTATGGCTTACGGAACAGAGCATTTACTTTTTATAGCGCGTGATGTGAGTAAAATTCGTCGTTTAGAAGAAATGCGCCGAGACTTTGTTGCTAATGTTTCGCATGAACTAAAAACACCTCTAACCGTAGTGAGAGGTTATGTTGAAATGATCCAAATGGAAGAAGAAACTTTTAATCCCCATTGGAAAAAAACTTTTGCGACTATCGAATCTCAAGTTTCACGAATGGATCGGTTAGTTGAGCAACTTTTAGTTTTATCACGAACAGAAATTAATATTGATAACCATGATCAACATTTAGTTAATGTGCCTGAGTTAATAGAAGATTTAGTTGAAGATTCACAATGGTTAAATCAAGATAAAAAACACACCATAACAACCGAAATCGATAGCTCCTTTGGTTTGTTAGGGTTTGATACTGAGTTGAAAAGTGCATTTTCTAATTTGTTGTCTAATGCTATTGGTTACACTGAATCTAATGGAAATATTCATGTTACCTGGAAAAAATCGGGTAATAGAATGATGTATAGTGTGAAGGATGACGGTCCTGGTATTAGTAAACAGCATATTAACCGTTTAACCGAACGTTTTTATCGCGTAGATAAATCAAGATCTCGTGATACAGGAGGCTCTGGTTTAGGACTTGCCATTGTTAAACATGTTCTTAATCATCACCACGCTGAACTTAATATTAAGAGTGACTTAGGGAAGGGCAGTGAGTTTATTATTTACTTTGATACTAAAAGTATGGTTTCTTTAGTTAACTAAAATACTACTTAGCTTATTATTATATTTGATAGTCTTGACTGTTTTATACTTTTTATCATGGAGTTGGTGTTCATAGTACCTTAAGTATAGGTGTTCGCTCATCTTTATAATAATCTATTATTACAAATACATTTCCTTTTTGTTTCTAATTTATTTCTTTTTTGTTTCATTTGTCATTTAACTGTCACATAAGCGCCCTATAATTTTTACATTGCGTTTATATACTAGATCGCAATCAATTATATATAACAACATTCGTCGGAGAGTGACATGGGTTTTAAACGTGCTTTAAGCATTTTAAGTTTTACAAGCTTAGTTAGTTTTTCAACTTTAGCAGTTGATAATACATTACCAGAATACAAAAAAGTAAGTGGTGTTTCAGGCAACCTTTCATCAGTAGGTTCAGATACTTTAGCTAATATGATGACTTTTTGGGCTGAAGAATTTAAACGTACTTACCCAAATGTAAACGTTCAAATACAAGCAGCGGGTTCTTCTACTGCTCCTCCTGCATTAACGGAAGCTACTTCAAACTTAGGGCCAATGAGCCGTACAATGAAGTCTAGAGAAATAGAAGCATTCGAAAAAAGATATGGTTACAAGCCTACAGCTGTTCGTGTAGCTATTGATGCGTTAGCGGTATTTGTTCATAAAGATAATCCAATTAAGGGTCTACGAATTGACCAAGTTGATGCGATCTTTTCTAACAACAGAAAATGTGGCGCTGATAAAAATGTCGATCGTTGGGGTGACCTAGGCTTAACAGGTGACTGGACTGGTAAAGATGTTCAATTATACGGTCGTAATTCAGTATCTGGAACATACGGTTACTTTAAAAAGAAAGCCTTGTGTAAAGGTGACTTCAAAAATACAGTAAATGAGCAACCAGGTTCAGCATCAGTAGTACAGTCAGTATCTGCGTCTTTAAATGGTATTGGTTACTCAGGTATTGGTTATAAAACTTCTGGTGTACGTGCATTACCTCTTTCTAAAAAAGGTGATAATTTTGTAGAAGCAAATATGGAAAATGCTGTTTCTAAAAAGTATCCACTATCACGCTTTCTATATGTTTACGTGAACAAGCATCCTAATAAGCCTTTAGCGCCTATGGAAGCTGAATTTTTGAAGATGGTTTTATCTAAATCAGGTCAGACGATTGTAGAAAAAGATGGTTATATTCCATTACCTAGAAGCGTTGTAGATAAAGAGTTTAAAAAGTTAGGTTTAACTCACTAGTTAACTTAATAACTTTTAAATAGAAAAGCCTGACAGTGTCAGGCTTTTTTGTGTTCTAAATTATGAGAAGTAAATTAAGACTTGATCAAAAGCTCAATCCCTAAAGGTTTGAGTAGCTCAATCTCATAAAACAATTCATTATCTACAATAGGGTGTTCAATTAGCCAATCACTATCAAGAGATAAGCTTAATATATCGTCAGCTGCTTCAACCACTAAGGTATAGGTGTCGTTAATATGGCGTTGTTGAGTAAGTAAAATACTTAAGCGGATTATCACACATATTTTTTCTAGTTTTTTCGGTTCAAGTAAATACCACTGAAAATGATTAATCGGTGTTATTTTTTTTCGTTGATTGCCTACTAACCATGCTAATGCTTGTTGCTGTTCCTGATTGAATCCCGGTAAATCAGCGTATGAGAGAATATATGCGCCATGTTTATGATAGCCTGAAGGGTTTATGTCTAATCCAATTTCATGTAGCTGTATTGCTGCTTTTAGAAGCTCTTTATAGGTGCTTTTATTCATTTTCCAGTTAGGTTGTACTTGGTTGAATATTGCAACAGCTTGTTCGTTTACTGTATTAGTGTAATTTTCATCAATACTAAACCTTTCCATTAAACTTGTAATCGTACGGCTGCGTATATTGTTTGTTTCGTTGGCTGTATTGTCGAGTTGTTCAAATAAAACACCTTCTCTAAGTGCATATTGGCAATGGCTAAACTCATTGATTTGTAATGTTTCCATTAGCGCGATGGTAATTGCTACACCTGCACAAATGACGGGTACTCTATTTTCTTTTAAGCCACTAATGTTGATGTTATTTATATGTTCACATTGAATTAATTCTTTTTTAAAGTCGTTTAACTTTTTTAGAGTAACGGGTTTATCAATATGTTCTTTATGATTAATTACTTTATAAATAGATTTTAACGTACCTGATGTGCCGATAACTTCTTGCCAAGGCGATTTTTTAAAACGTTTTATAATAGAGTCTATCTCGCGTTTTGCCCCTTTAATCGCTTTTTTAAATGCTGTTTCAGAAATTAAACCCTCAGCAAAAAACTGTTGAGTAAAGCTAACACAGCCCATAGTTAAGCTGGCTAAGGCGTGAATATGATTGCTTGTACCTATAATGCATTCAGTACTACCACCACCAATATCGATCACTAAACGTGTGCTTTTAGAATGAGTTAAATTATTAACGGCTTGATAAATGAGGCGAGCTTCTTCATGCCCTGAAATAATTTCTATATCGAAAGGGAATACTTTGGCAGCTTCTTTTAAAAATTCTTCCGTGTTTTTAGCTTCACGTAAGGTAAAAGTTGCAACGGCTCGAAAGTTTTCTTTGGTTAAATGTTCTGTTGTGGCAGCAAGGTTTGCTAAAATATTTACACCTCGCGAAATTGCTTCTGAAGACAATACTTTATCTTCAGAAAGACCATCTGCGAGTTTAGCTTGGTATTTTTCGGTGTGCAGTATTTGTATATGATTATTAATACTGCGAGCAAGAACAAAGTGAAAGCTATTCGAACCAATATCTAATGCTGCTAAGTAGTTGTCAGCGGCATTGTGTAAAGCAGGTTCAGAGTTATTCATAGAATTTACGTCAGTTTCATATTTTCTATCATCATAATATCTTTATTTTCTTCTGCAACTAAATAATCATAAATAGCCATTTGTGATCTCACTTTGGTTTTACTATTACTTGTTACATATTTATTACTGTTTGTTTTATCGATAATACGAGCTTTAACATTATCTTTAAAATGTAAATCTATGGTATGAATGATACGTTGTTTTAATGTTTCATCGTAAATAGGGCAGCCAACTTCAACACGGTGATCTATATTACGCTCCATCCAGTCACCAGAAGTAATAAATACTAGTTTAGCTCCTTGGTTATGAAAAATCATCACGCGTGGGTGTTCTAAATATGAATCAACAATAGAGATGACTTTAATATTGCTACTTAATTCTTTTACGCCAGGTACTAGTGAACACATACCTCGGATCACTAGTTTTATTTTTACGCCAGCTTCGCTTGCTGTGTAAAGTTTGTTAATTAAGCTTTCATCTACGAGATTATTAAGTTTTAAAGTGATTTCTGCTTTTTTATTATTTTTTGCTGTTTGTATTTCGTTTTCAATCAATTGATTTAAGCGTCTTCTTGATGTCAAGGGGGATACAATTAAATGGTTAAACCGAAAGCGTTTATAGCTGTGAGAAATAAACGAAAATACATTATCAACTTCTTGGCAAATTTCTTTATGTTTAGTAAATAAGGCAAAGTCGGTATAGATCCTAGCGTTACTTTCGTGAAAGTTACCTGTACCAATGTGGGCATATTTAACTAATTTATCGTTTTCACTACGTATAATAATGCAAAGTTTTGAATGTATTTTTAGAGTTTCAATACCAAATTCTACGTGTATGCCAGCATCCTTCATTAATTTAGCCCATTCAATATTGGCTTCTTCATCAAAACGCGCTTTTAGTTCAACTACAACGGTAACTTTTTTACCGTTTTTAACGGCTTCAATAAGCGATTGAATAATCCTTGAGTTTTTAGCTACACGATAAATATTAATTTTAATTTCTTTTACTAAAGGATCATAAGAGGCTTGGCGAACAAACTCAGTAAAGTGTCTAAACCTATGATAAGGATAGTAAAGTAATATATCGTTTTGTGTTATAGCCTCAAATACAGAAGGGTACTGAGCAAACCTTTGGGCATCTAGGGCTTTTAGTTTTTCTTTAACTAAATATTTATCACCTAAATTCGGAAATTTTATAAAATCTTTAAAGTGACGATAGCGAACACCTGGAACAAGATTATCCAACTCTCTTATTTTTAAAGATTTACGAAGAAAAAGTAGCATGTATTGCGGCATTTTTTCATCGTGTACAAGCCTAACTAAGTCAGCTTTTAAACGTTGTTTAATACCTTTAGACATTTGATCGAGTAAGCTTTCGTCTAATTCATCGGTTAGATTATATTCAGCATCTCGCGTCAACTTCATTGAATATGCATCAATCGAGTCGTAGTCAAATACGCCATGAAATAGTTTATCGATAAAAAACAAAACAACATCGTCTAACATAACTATTTGTTTTTCTTGATTAGGTGACGTAGTTGGTAAAATGATAAAGCGTTCAATATCGTAACGAGGGATTTCAACTAAACAAAATTGATTGCTTTCATCTTTATTAAGTGAAACCAGAAAATAAATGGCATCGTCATCAATACATGAAGATAACTGTGTTTTGTTGTTAATAATAATAGGTGTTATATGACGAATAATTCGATTGTCAAAATATTCGGCTAACCATTCTTTTTGAACCGAAGAGAGTTTATTTTTAAAGGTTCTATTGGTTGGATCATTAAAAATGATATTTATACGTTTCTTTTTTATTTCATCAAAAATAGTATCGGCTACAAATTTAAAGCGGCGAGTTAATTCATTCACCTTTTCTATAATATTAGTATGTAAAGTTGTCCATTCGTTGGTTGAATTTTCTTGTGCTGATTCTAAAATAGCACTGCGACGAATATTGGCAACTCGTACTCTAAAAAATTCATCTAAGTTAGCAGAATATATACCTAAAAATCGAATTCTATCAACAATAGGAACGGTTTCGTCAGAGGCTTCTTGTAATACTCTTTCGTTAAAAGATAACCAACTTAATTCTTTATCAAAATATGTCGTCATACTGCTCGTCTTTATCGTAATATCAAACAGACTGATTTGTTGTTAACAGAACAATAAATTAGTCTGATTTGAATAATTCGTCAATCATAAAAGGTGAGTATATGGGCTTCTTGTTACTGATTTATTACGATTTTTATGACAGTACGTGGTTGCTTAGCAATTAACGAGATACATCAACAATAAGGTCGTCAGCTAAACACTCAATAGCATCAATTAATTCATCAACTTTTTGGTCATCTACTGCAACAGTCACTTTGGCTTTAAATAGCTCTTGTCCGCTATGAGCGGCAATCTCTGTTTTACTGACGACTTTTAATAGGTTACCACCTTGTTTATGAATAACAGAAGAAACTTCTTGTATAATGCCTTCACGATCGTTTGCAGTAAGTTCAAGAATAATACTCGGTTGTTTAACATCTTGTGCATTGTCTGCCACTTTAATAATACTTTCTAAACCATCAATTTCTTTGAGTGCGTTTATTAATAAAGGGCTTTTAGACTCAGGCACTACGATTTCAATTGAACCTGAAAAGTATCCTGACATATGGTGCAAGCTACTACTTTTCCAGTTGCCGTTATGTTGGCGAACAACATTTGAAATAGTGTCAACTAATCCGGGGCGATCTAAGCTGATAAAAGAAATGATTAAATTTTTCATGTTGTTTCCTTTTTATTTAAAACACTTATTGTATTTATTATTAAGGCTAAAGCTAAATATGCAGCTTACGTGATGTTTTACTCTTGAAAGTAGCTGAGCTGAGAAAGTTCTTTGTTAAGCTGGTCGTTATCGCCAAGATTTAATTCTATAAGCCTACGTAAAATCGAAATACTGTCGAGATCGATAGAATTACAACGTAATCCTATTTCAGATTTATGTTCGTGCACAATAGTAATATTCATTGATACTCGAGAAACATCACCATCAAGAGAAAAGTGTAATAAGCCGGTTTGGTTTACTAATGTTGGTTTGTCTACATTGCATTTTATTAATGCTCCAGACAATGAAATATCGTGAAGGGTAACCGGGTAGCCGACATCATTTATTGTCAACCTTGCATCGATTGAAAATAATACCCGTGTAAAAATTCGTCTATTTTCCATAACTTTGCTCAATTAATAGCGTTTATCACTTTAGCATAGTTTGTTTGGCGTAATTTTGAAACAAAAATTAGAAACTTAGATGGGAAATATAAAGGCACATAACGTGTGATATGTGCCTTGTTTTATAAGGTTATTAACCTATTTTTTTGTATTTGATTCTATGAGGTTCTATTGCGGCAGAGCCAAGCGTTTTCTTTAACCACTCGTCGTATTCAGTAAAGTTACCTTCGAAGAAGTTAACTTGGCCTTCATCGCGGTAATCAAGAATATGTGTAGCAATTCTGTCTAAGAACCAGCGATCATGCGAAATAACCATAACACAACCCGGAAACTCTAAAATAGCTTCTTCTAAAGCACGTAAAGTTTCAACATCTAAATCATTGGTTGGTTCATCAAGTAGTAATAAGTTACCACCCACTTTAACCAGTTTAGCTAAATGTACACGGTTACGTTCACCGCCTGATAAGTCTTTAATAAACTTTTGTTGGTCGTTACCTTTAAAGTTAAATCGACTACAGTAAGCTCTTGCCGGAATTTGGTAAGTGCCTATTTCTATAATGTCGGTACCTTCAGAGATTTCTTGGAACACTGTATTGTTCTCGCCCATGTTGTCTCTGAATTGATCAACACTAGCAAGTTTAACGGTTTCGCCTAGCTCTGCTGTACCACTGTTGGCTTCTTCTGCACCAGACAGAATTTTAAATAACGTTGACTTACCCGCGCCGTTGGCACCGATAATACCGACAATCGCGCCTTTAGGAACACTAAAGCTTAAATTGTCAATCAGTACTCTGTCGCCAAACGACTTAGTTAAGTTTTTAACGTCTAATACTTTATCACCTAGGCGAGGTCCTGGTGGTATGTATAACTCGTTAGTTTCATTACGTTTTTGAGACTCTTGACTATTAAGCTTTTCAAACTCAGCCATACGCGCCTTACTTTTAGTTTGACGCGCTTTCGGGTTTGAACGTACCCACTCAAGCTCTTGTTTAATGGTTTTTTGTAAAGCACTTTCAGCTTTACTCTCTTGCTCTAAACGGGCATCTTTTTGTTCTAACCAAGAAGAGTAGTTACCTTCCCATGGAATACCATGTCCTCTATCTAACTCTAAAATCCAGCCGGCAACGTTATCTAAGAAATATCTATCATGAGTGATCGCTACAACGGTACCAGAGTACTCGTGTAAGAAACGTTCTAACCATGCAACTGATTCAGCATCTAAATGGTTGGTTGGTTCATCAAGTAATAACATATCAGGTTTTTGCAATAATAAATGGCACAAAGCAACACGACGACGCTCACCACCACTTAATACGGCTATTTTTTGATCCCACTCAGGTAGACGTAAAGCATCAGCTGCACGCTCTAAAACGTTATCAATGTTATGACCGTCTTGACTGTTAATAATATCTTCAAGTTGGCCTTGCTCTTTTGCTAGTGCATCAAAATCAGCACCTTCTTCAGCATATTCGTTATACACTTGGTCTAAACGCGCTATTGCATTTTTTACTTCAGAAACTGCTTCTTCAACCACTTCTCGAACTGTTTTGCTTTCATCTAATATAGGTTCTTGTGGTAAGTAGCCAATATTAGTGCCAGCTAAAGCTTTTGCTTCACCCTCAAATTCAGTATCTACACCAGCCATAATACGAAGTAGTGTTGATTTACCTGAACCGTTTAAACCTAAAACACCAATTTTAGCGCCAGGGAAAAACGATAAAGAAATGTCTTTTAAAATAGTACGCTTAGGAGGAACCACTTTTGATACGCGGTTCATCGACATGATAAATTTATCTGGTAATGGTTGAGCCATAGAAAAACCTTTTGCTTAGAGATGAAATTATATGGCCTGTATTTTAGGTTATTCGAGGGAGATTAAGCAAATATGATTGTAGTAATTTTGTGAATGAGATTAAGGCGAAGATTAGATGTATTTTAATAACAGCTTTGTTATTGAAACAAAGCAAGTGTTAATAAAAATAAACGCCATTAAAGAGATTTTAATTGGTGTAAAATACAACAATCTTCAACGTGATGATTTTTACAAGAAACAGCTAAGGTAGCAAGTGATTGTTCTAGTAAGGCAAGCTCTCTTTGGCTTTGTTGAATACGTGCTAATTGATCCGCAATAATTTTATCTACGCTAGCACATGATGCCTTTGGATCTTGCTGTACATCTATTAATAGTTTTATATCGCTAATGGCAATATTTAATTCTCTGCATCGCCTAATAAATATGAGTGTTTCAACATTTTTCTGGTGGTATAGCCTATAACCGTTGTCTTTTCTTAGAGGAGGTTCCAATAAACCTACTTCTTCATAATAGCGAATGGTTTTTGCTGACACATTGACCTTACTTGCTATTTCACTTATTTTCATATTGACCTTCCAGTAGCTGTAACCTTTAAACTTGGCGTATCATATAATACCTTGTAAGAAATACCACCTATGTTTAACTCTGCTTCACCCGCAATACTTGTTTTTACTTTAAGTTTACTACCGTTGAGTTATGCCAGCGGAATTGAAATGGAAGGTGAGCACCACGAACAAGATGAGCATGAACACGAACATGCCGATAAAGTAGAAAAAATTATTGTACAAGCAACACGTTCTGGCCGAATTGCAGATGAGCAACCTATCCGCGTAGAGCTTATTAACCGAGAAGAAATTGAAGAAAAAGCCGCTATGCGCCCGGGCAATATTTCAATGTTAGTTGCTGAAACTGGTGGCGTACGCATGCAAACTACTTCACCCGCCTTAGGCAGTGCCAATATTCGGTTGCAGGGGCTGTATGGTCGTTATACACAATTATTGGCAGATGGTTTACCGCTTTATGGTAATCAAGCTTCTTCTATCGGTTTAATGCAAATACCACCTACCGATTTAGGTCGTGTTGAAATTATTAAAGGCTCAGCCTCATCGCTATATGGTGGCTCGGCACTGGGTGGCGTCATTAACCTTGTATCGAGAAAACCAGGCGAAGAGCTAAAAGGTGAAATGCTACTCAATGCAACCACGCGTAACGGACAAGATCTTACCTCGTATATTGAAACACCATTGACAAAGTCTCTTAAAGGTTCATTAACTGCTGGCGCACACTATCAAAAAGCGCAAGACATTGATAATGATGGCTGGATTGATTTGGCCGATTATGAAAGATATACCGCTCGACCTCGACTTTTTTGGGAAGGCGATGCCGGTGAAACCCTTTATGCAACAGTCGGAGTTATGACTGAGCAACGTGTAGGCGGAAATTCAGTTGGTGGAACCGTTGCTGATGGTAGCTTCTATCAGCAATTACAAGAGTCACAACGTATAGACAGTGGTTTAGTTTTTAATATGCCCGTTTTAGACTCCCTTACTTTGAATACTCGAGCATCGGCCATGGTGCAAGATCATACTCATGGCTACGGTGAAATTACTGAAGATGATCAACACGAAAGTTATCTACTTGAAAGCAGCCTTGCTGGATATAGTGATAAGAGTGACTGGGTTGTTGGTATAGCGTATCAATCTGAGGTTTACGCTTCTGATATTTTTCCTGAGTTTGATTATTCTTATGAAGTCCCAGGAATATTCGCCCAATTAGATTATGAACTGAGTGACCAACTTACTACATCTTATAGCGCTCGTGTTGATGAACACAGTGAGTATGGCACGCAATTTAGCCCAAGAATATCGCTGTTATATCGTCCTTCAGATTTAACTATAAGAGGTTCATTTGGGCGTGGTTATTTTGCTACAACACCTTTTGTTGAAGAAATTGAAGCTGTTGGTTTATCAAGGCTTGAAAAAATCAACAATTTACAAGAAGAGCAAGCTGAAACAGCCTCTCTTGATTTTACTTATACTTTTGAAAATATTGAAACTAGTTTGACCTTATTTGGTTCAAACGTAGATAACGTGGCTAAATTAGAGGCTTTTTCATCGAATAACAATAATGTATTAGATGGTGTAAGGCTGTTAAATACCGAAGGCGAAAGCAAAATTCGCGGTTCAGAAGTTTTGCTACGTTACCACTGGGAAGATATCAAACTTACTGCGAGCTACTTATACTTAGATGCGACAGAGGTGTCTCCAAATGGACAAGGCAGAAGACAAATTGCATTAACACCGCAACATTCCGCTGGCCTTGTTGCAATGTGGGAACAACATGGGAACTTTAGAGCGGGTTTTGAAGCCTATTATACAGGGCCGCAACGTTTAAATGATAATCCTTATATTGATGAATCGAATCCATATTGGCACTTAGGTTTAATGGGAGAAATGACCTTTGGTCGCGTAAGTTGGTTTATTAATTTAGAAAACTTATTAGATGTAAAACAAACAGATGAGCATCCATTATTACTATCCTCTAGAGCGGCTACAGGGCAATGGACAACAGACATATGGTCTCGTAATGACGGATTTATTGCAAATGCTGGTGTTAGAATTAAATTTGGCGACTAATTATGATCATTAAATATTGAAGGCTGTATAGCCTATAAATTTATCGTTTAAACTTAAAGCTACTATACCCGTTATAGTAGCTTTTTCATTTTAGGATAAATGCCTTTCATCAATTTAAGTGCTGTCTTTACCTGTTAACAGTGCACGCTGATGGTGCGTTTTATTGGTGCATTCATGTTTGTTACCTAGCAGTTTAATATTATATTTTATTCGTTTTTCTCTAGAATTAAAGTGCTCACGCCTTTATTTATAAGGCCTATATATAGGGTTTTATTATTGTGTAAATTTTTTATTTCGCTATTTTTATAGTGGCATATATAGTGCTATCTCATAGTCGGTATCAATTTTAATACGGCTATAGGTTCAATATGTATCGCAATCAAAACACTTCTGTTTTTGAAAAACCCTCTTTAGTAATTATCGGTAATGGAATGGCGACGGGTAGGTTATTAGACGAAATATTGGAGCGAACGCCGGGTCAATATCAAATTACGGTTATAGGAAAAGAACCTTACGGAAGTTATAACCGCATTATGTTGTCGTCTGTATTGGCCGGTGAAACAACGATTGATGGTATTATTCAAAAAACACCTCAATGGTATAAAGATAATCAAATAGAGTTTATCAGTGGCACAAATGTTTCTCATATAGACAGTGAAAATAAAAAACTGATCTTACAAAACAGCCAAAACCATGAAAGTTTAGAAGATCAAAAAATCATATCATACGACGAACTTGTACTTGCTGTGGGTTCTCGTTCTGCAAAAATTCCGGCTAAAAATCAAAACGTAAAAGGCTTGTTTAACTTTAGAGATATTAAAGACACTGAGCAAATTCAGTCTTTTGCCAATCAAGCTTCCGCACTGAAAGGCGAAGATAAAAAAGCGTTGGTTATTGGCGGTGGTCTTTTAGGTTTAGAAGCGGCTTACGGTTTAGCGATAAGTGGTGTAAAAGTTACCTTAATTCATCGGAATAAATGGTTGCTAAATCGTCAGTTAGACCAAGTGTCGGGCACTATGCTGCAAAATATTATGGCGGCTAAAAATATTAATTTTATTTTAGGTCACGAAGTCGCCCAATTTACTAGCAACACTAATAAAGAAGGCGAAAACATTTTATCAGGTGCTGAATTAACGAATGGAGAAACAATTACTGCTGAGATGGCCGTTATTGCAACAGGGATCACACCAAATAAAGAGCTAGCAGTTAGTGCCAATATTATTACGGAGCGAGCCATTGTTGTTAACGACTTTATGCAAACAAGCAATAGGTATATTAGTGCGTTAGGTGAATGTTGTCAGCATAAAAACTCAACATTTGGGTTGGTTGATCCTATTTGGAGTCAATGTAAGTCGTTGGCTGAGCGATTGTGTCTTGGCCGATTATCTGCCTTTAAAAACGCACCCGTGCCAACAAAGTTAAAAGTATCGGGTGTGCAGTTGTTTTCTGCAGGTGTTGTTGAATCATCTGATACCACACAAACCTTTGTTATTACCGATCAAAAGTCATCCATATACCGAAAAATTATTATTAAAAACGACATTATTGTTGGTGTTGTTTTATTTGGTGATGTCAGTTCAGGAATGGTGTATTTCGAGATGATGCAAAATAAACAAAAAGTATTGCATGCAATGCCTGAGTTATTAATAGGTCATGAATTTATGGCCATTGAAGCTGAAAATAAAGATCAGCGTAGTGAAGCTGCGTAATAAAACAATCAGGTAATCTTTGGGTAAGAGCGTACATTTTAGAGAATTAAATGAATTCAAATATAATTTTTACAGATAGACAGGATGCTACGGTTGGTTTAGCTTCTTCAATTCATAAAACCACTTGTCCTTATTGTGGTGTAGGTTGTGGAGTATCAACCACAGTTATTGATAATAAAATTGTTTCGGTAACTGGCGATAAAAATCACCCATCAAATTTTGGACGTTTATGCGTAAAGGGCTCATCGTTGCATGAAACGGTTGCTGATACAGGGCGAATTTTGACCCCTAAAGTTTTTGGTAAACAAGCCTCGTGGGAAGAAGCTACATCAACGGTTGCAGAGCATTTTAAACAAACTATTACCGAACACGGCCCAGACTCTGTCGCTTTTTATGTTTCTGGTCAAATTTTGACTGAAGACTACTACGTTGTTAATAAGTTAATGAAAGGCTTTATTGGTTCAGCCAATGTCGATACAAACTCGCGGTTATGTATGGCTTCTGCCAGTGTTGCTCATAAAAGAGCATTTGGAGAAGATGCGGTACCCGGTTGTTATGAAGATTTAGAGCAAGCTGAGGTTATTTTTATTGTTGGTTCAAACCCTGCTTATGCTCATCCGATTGTGTATCAACGTATTGTAAAAGCTAAAGAAGATAACCCTCAACTTAAAGTGGTGGTTATTGATCCTAGAGCAACAGCAACCAGTAAAAATGCAGATCTACATATAAAGTTAAAACCCGGATCAGATGCTTTTTATTTTAATGGTTTACTTGCCTATTTAGCTGAAAATAATGCGATAGATACCGATTATATTGAACAACACTGTTTAGGTTATAGCGAAGCACTTGATACCGTTAAATCACAAATGCCTACGTTAGAAAATGTAGCAAAAGCCTGTGATATTAAACTCAAAACGCTACTTGAAAGCTACCAACTCTTTGCACAACATAAAAAGGTTGTGAGTATGTTTTCAATGGGGATTAACCAATCATCTTCTGGAGTGGATAAAGGTAATGCGATTATTAATTGCCACTTAGCCTCTGGAAAAATAGGTTATGTGGGGGCAGGACCTTTTTCTATTACAGGCCAGCCAAATGCTATGGGCGGACGTGAAGTGGGCGGGCTTGCCAATCAGTTAGCTGGGCATATGCACTTTGAAAACCCCAATGAAATTGACTTAGTTCAACGCTTTTGGAATGCACCTAAAATGGCACAAAAACAAGGCTTAAAAGCCGTTGATATGTTTGATGCTGTTAACAGTGGAAAAATTAAAGCTATTTGGATCATCGCAACCAACCCTGTAGTCAGTATGCCTAATGCTAATTTAGTAAAAAAAGCATTACAAAAATGTCCTATGGTGGTGGTGAGCGAAAGTTACGAAAGCGCTGAAACGGTTAACTACGCTGATGTAGTGTTACCTGCAACAACTTGGGGTGAAAAAGAAGGTATGGTAACGAGCTCAGAACGTACCATTTCTTTGCAAAAGTCTTTGGTAAGTGCACCAGGGATGGCTAAAAATGATTGGGAAATTGTAACTTTAGTTGCCCAAAAAATGGGTTTTAGCGATGCCTTTACCTATAAACATGCACACGATATTTTTAAAGAGCATGCGGCATTATCAGGTTTTGAAAATATATCTGCCGATGAAAATATACATAGAAGCGATACTGAGCATAGCGTACATCGTGCTTTTGATATTTCAGGCTTAGCCAATTTATCATTAGATGAATACTTAAACTTTACGCCAACACCTTGGCCCATTAATGCAGAAAACCCAAAAGGAACTAAACGTTTATTTACCCAAGGTGGGTTTGCCACTAAAACAGGTAAAGCTAATTTTGTTCCTGTTGTGGCTAAATATCCGCAAGTAGTGCCTAGTACCAAACAAGTGGTCATGAACACGGGCCGTATACGAGATCAATGGCACACCATGACACGCACCGGGCGAGTGCCTAAGTTGATGACGCATTTAAGTGAACCTTTTATACAAATAAATGCTAAAGATGCAAAGCGACTAAATGTAGCAGATAAGGCACTCCTTCAACTAGATAACTTAGGGTCAACTTATATAGGCCGCGCGCAAATAACGGATGAGCAAAGAGTCGGTGAAATATTTGTTCCTATTCACTGGAATGATAGTTTTTCTAAATCAGCTAAAGTTTCGGCGTTAATAAGTTCTATTACCGATGCGTTATCTGGGCAGCCTGAATTTAAACAGTGTCCGGTTAATATCAGTGCTTTTAATGCTAAATGGGCTGGGTATTTGGTGAGTACAATGCCTGTAAAATTAACAACAGATTATTGGACTATGGCAACGATCGAGCAAGGGGTTAAATACGTAATAGCAGACAAACAAGGTTTACCTTATTGTGCAGATAATAGCGAAACGTTTTTACAAACACATTTTCCTGAAATTTCTGATTGGCTGGTGTTAAAAGATGATAAAAGTCATATTTTAAGAATAGCGGGATTTGTTGATAACGTACTCACATGCTTTTTTGCTGGCGGAACTGATCTATCGGTAAAATACAGTACACAGTTTATCGAGAAACAAATAGGGCAAAAGCATAATCCTAAAACACGATTTAAACTATTGTCAGCCTTAGATTCAGATGGCTCGTTAGATGTAGGTGAAATTATATGTTCGTGTTTTCAAGTAGGCGAAAAAACCATTAAACATGCTGTTGCGTCTGGAGATTGCTCGTCTGTTGAAGCTTTAGGTAAGCAATTAAAATGTGGAACAAATTGTGGTTCGTGTATTCCCGAATTAAAGGCCTTTATTAATTCTTGAGTGTTGTGTTCTAAAAGGAGTGCTTTCCATAAAATTTAATGGAATTGATATTACTCCTTTTTTTCTTTCAGCTTAGTTCGGTAATTGTTGGCAACAATTTTAATAATATCTCGCCAAGTAATAATACCAATAGGTTCATTTTTATCGTTTACTATGGGTAAACAAGAAATGTGATTGTCATCAAACAGTAAGGCCGCTTCGTTTAGTGAAATAGATGCTTTTGCCGTTACAAGGTTTCTACTCATAATTAAATGGACTTTTTTGTGTAATAAAAAAGTATCTTTAGCGGTTTCTATACGAGTGCCTACAGACGGGCTTAAATGTTTAAATATGTCTCTGTCAGTAATAATTCCCATTAATTCTTTATTATGGAGAATGAGAATGTGATGAATGCTTTTGGCATCGATGATCTTTTTGGCTTTTTCTAAATCGTCATCCATATCTAAGGTGACTAAACTACGCGACATGACAGTTTCTACACTCATAAGCTTGTCCTTATTTAATTAAGCTGTAACAAACAGGTCTTAATATATTATTTATTTTAGTATACTAGGCAAATAAATACTAAATCATTATAGGTAAAAGATCGTTATGACAGATCAACCAAATATTATCAAAACATTTATGACTGATGTAAAAGCCTCTCAAACCTTATGGGCTTTACAAGAACCAGAGTCAGAAAATTATGTAGTACTAGACTCGGTTAACTTTGAAAACACAGAAGTTATGCCTTTGTGGTCAAGTGCTGAACTTGCGCAAAACCATTGTCTTGAAGAATGGAAAGACTATCAGCCTACCGCTATTTCAATTGCTGAATGGATGGAGTTTTGGATCGAAGACCTAAACGAAGACAATATTATTATTGGACTTAATTGGCCAGAAGAGGGCGATTGTGTAGAAGTTGAATTGGCTGAATTTACACAATTATTATCTGAAATTGAAGTCTATAAATAAGTTAGACCTGTTAGCCATATATCCCCATGTCACCTCAGAATGCATGATGCAACTGGCATTATAAATAAATTAGTCTTAAAACTTATTAGGTTATAGGGCTAATAATGAGTAAATTTAAATCTTGTGAATATATCTGTCACAAAACTGTAATATTAATGACATATAATTTAATCTGAATTTAATATTTATAGTATATAAAGGCAGATTTAGTGGCTCTAGCATTTAAATCAACTGGCACACGTCAGCTTAAAAACTCTTTAGCAAAATGGTTAATTACACTCGGCGGTATCAGTGTTTTATTTACCCTTGTGCTAATTTTTATGTATTTACTCTACGTAATTAAACCTGTTTTTGATTCAGCAACCGTAGAACAGACCTCCCAGCTTTCTCTTACGTCATCAACTAAAACACTGAGTGTTGGTGTTGATGAGTTAAAAGAAGTGGCTTATCAAATTAATGAATTAGGCGACATTCGATTTTATCGTTTAACAGATAAAAACGGACATAAAATAGGAAGTCAGTTATTTTCTCAACAATTAGTTTCTAATGGTGGTGAAATTAAACATGTTGTGGATTCAGGTATTAATTACAAACTTATTGTTGATTCAAATAACAACAATATTGTTATCGCTCCTAAGTTTCAATCTGTTTACACCGCTGACAGCCGTGAAATCATTGCAAGAATTGACTACCCGCTAGGAGAAGAACCTTTAGAGCTTGATGAAAATAATGCAAGTTTCTCTAAAATAGCTTTTGCAATGGACTCTGAAAAAGCTGTATTTGTTGCCAAAACAAACGATGGTCGATTAATTAAAACCACATTATTATCTGAAGACAGTTTTGATTACGATCCTGCTTTTGACACGATTTTTCAAGAGATTGAATTCTACTCAAAAAAAGTAGATGAAATTCTTATTACGCCAGATTTGTCGTTAGCCTTTGTTCAAAGCGGTAATACTATATCGGTATTTGAATTAGACGATGAAGATAATGTTACTTTAAAAACTGAAATAAAACCTAAAACAACCATTACTTCTATGGCGTTACTTTCGGGTAGCAGTTCAATTTTAATTGGTGACAATAAAGGTCAAATTAGCCAATGGTTTGAAGTGGCTGGTGAAGGTGGTAGAGATTTTCAAAAAATTCGTTCATTCAATAATAGTACGGGCGAGGTTGTAGCAAAAATTTATACTGAGCAATTTCGTAAAAGTTTTTATGGCGTAACTGCTACTGGTGTTGTTGACGTGTTCTATACCACCAGTGAAGCACAATTATGGAATGGAAAACTTGTCAGTAGCCAACCTGATGCTTTTGCTGTATCGCCAAGATCTGACGCGATTATTGTTGTAAATAATAACGATCTAAAAATATTTTCAGTACACAACGAACATCCAGAAGTTACATGGTCTGCACTATGGAATGAAGTATGGTACGAAGGGTACGCTGAACCTGATTACATTTGGCAGTCAACGTCGGGCACTGATGACTTTGAAGCTAAATTTTCTTTAGTTCCTATTTCTTTTGGAACCATAAAAGCCGCATTTTACGCTATGTTGTTTGCTGTGCCTATTGCGTTAACCGCTGCTATTTATACGGCATATTTTATGACTCCTGCTTTACGTAAAAAAGTAAAGCCTACTATTGAGTTGATGGAAGCATTGCCTACTGTAATTTTAGGTTTTTTAGCTGGGTTATGGTTAGCTCCACTTATTGAAAGCTATTTACCTGCAATATTTTTAATGGTGATATTCCTACCACTATCGACTCTTATTGCAGCATTTGCTTGGTATAAATTACCGAAAGAACTAAAAATTAAAATTCCTGAAACTTTAGCTCCAGTTATTTTAATTCCCGTTATATTAGTCTCTGTTTACTTTGCTTTTGCGTTATCGCCTGTACTTGAGCTACATATGTTTGGTGGCGATGTTCGTCAATACATTACCAATGAACTAGGTATTAACTTTGACCAACGTAATGCCTTGGTTGTTGGTATAGCAATGGGGTTCGCTGTAATTCCTACTATATTCACCATGGCTGAAGATGCAATTTTCAGTGTACCTCGTCATTTAACAAGCGGCTCGTTAGCGTTAGGCGCTACACAGTGGCAAACATTAATTAAAGTTGTGCTATTAACGGCTAGCCCCGGTATTTTCTCAGCGTTAATGATGGGGTTAGGACGAGCGGTGGGTGAAACCATGATTGTACTTATGGCAACAGGGAATACCCCAATACTTGATTGGAGTATTTTCCAAGGCATGAGAACTCTAGCGGCTAACATCGCGGTAGAAATGCCAGAATCAGAAGTGGGTAGCTCGCACTACAGAATTTTATTCTTAGCTGCATTTGTTTTATTCGTGTTTACTTTTGTAGTTAACACACTTGCAGAATTTATTCGTCAGCGTTTACGCGACAAATATAGCTCGTTATAAAGGCAAGTTATTAGGTAAATATGATGAAAAATAGTAATAAAGAGCAACAAAATATGAATAAATGGTTTCGTTCAGGATCGCCTTGGATATGGTTATCCGCTGGTGGTGTAAGTATTAGCTTAATATCTGTATTGGGTTTGTTATGGCTTATCGCTTCTAAAGGTTTATCTTACTTTTGGCCAGCCGATATTTATGAATTTAAGTCAATTAATGATAAAGGCATTCACGGTACCGTTATTGGTGAAATATATGACCGTGAATTTATTCCGGCTTCTCAATTAGCACATACAGCAGTTAAATTGCCTCCTGGCCAAGAAACAGTTGAGCGTTTACTTGTTAAAACCGGTAACCGTGAGCTAGTCAGCTTAGATTTTAGATGGTTATTAGTACCTGAAATTCAAACAACAACCAAGCCCGAAGAGGTTGTTGTAATTGAACGTAGAACTAACGGTAACTTTTATGGTTATATCGAATCGGTTATTTTAGAAGGCAAAGAAGTTGATATAACTCGATTACCTGAACTACTTGAGCGTGTTGACAATTTTCAAGAAGAAATTGATTCACTACAAAAAACGCATATTGGTGCTATTAATTATAAAATTGAACGTACTCGTTTAAAAGAGCGAAAATATAAGCTTGATAATGAATTAACAGAGGATTTAGCTAAAGAGTTAAATGGTGAGGTTGCTGCGTTAGAAGCTGAATATAAAGTACTTGAAGCCGAGTTAATGGGCTTGCGTGAAGAGATAGCACGTGACCAATTAGTCGTAAGAGCTATGGATGGTCAAACAGTTACCATTAACTTTGAGCACATTCTTAAAATCACTTATAACAATAAGCTTAACTTTTTTGATAAATTTTTAACCTTTTTAGAACAAATTAGCGCCTTTTTAGTTGATGACCCAAGAGAAGCAAATACCGAAGGTGGCGTATTTCCAGCTATTTTTGGTACGGTACTTATGGTGCTGTTGATGACCGTTATTGTTTCACCATTTGGCGTTATTGCAGCTATTTATTTACATGAATATGCGGGTAAAAATGCATTAACTAAATTGTTACGTATTGCTGTAATTAACTTAGCGGGTGTACCTTCTATTGTTTATGGTGTGTTTGGCTTAGGTTTCTTTGTTTATATGGTAGGTGGAAGTTTAGACCAATTGTTCTACCCAGAAACACTACCAAGTCCAACATTTGGTACGCCAGGTGTTATGTGGTCTGCTATTACGCTAGCAATATTAACACTACCTGTAGTTATAGTCTCAACAGAAGAAGGCTTAGCACGAATTCCATCAGCAATGAGACACGGTAGTTTAGCCTTAGGTGCAACAAAAGCTGAAACCTTATGGCGAATTATATTACCTATTGCTAGCCCCGCAATTATGACCGGTATTATATTAGCGATTGCGCGTGCCGCAGGTGAGGTTGCCCCTTTAATGTTAGTAGGGGTCGTTAAAATGGCGCCTAACTTACCATTAGATGGAAACTTTCCATTTTTACATCTAGATAGAAAGTTTATGCACTTAGGCTTCCACATATACGATGTAGGTTTCCAAAGTCCTAACGTAGAAGCAGCAAGACCACTTGTTTATGCAACTGCTTTATTACTTGTCACCATTATTGTTGCTTTGAATATGACCGCTGTTTCTGTTCGTAATAGATTACGAGAGAAATACAGAATGTTAGAGCATTAAGCTTTTAACTTCAGTATCGGTAAACACTATTTAAACAATTATTTATATGAACAATGGAGGGAAACCTCCAAAAATGAGAGAAAAATATGATCTCTGTAACACCAAAAGCTGTAATTGATAGCCCAAATAAAATTGACTTAGCAAACTTGTCACCAGAGCAAGTGGCCTTAGAGATTAAAAATCTCAACCTTTATTATGGTGAAAAACAAGCACTACAAAATATATCTATGGCTATTCCTAAAGGCCAAGTAACTGCCTTCATTGGCCCTAGTGGTTGCGGTAAATCTACGTTATTGCGTTGTATTAACCGTATGAACGACTTAGTTGATATTTGTAAAATAACGGGTGAAATTAACCTACACGGCGAAAATATATATGGTCGTCATGTTGATGTAGCAGAGCTGCGCAGAGCTGTTGGTATGGTATTTCAACGACCTAATCCATTTCCAAAAAGCATCTATGAAAATGTTGTGTATGGCTTACGTATCAAAGGCGAAAATAATCGCAGAGTTTTAGACGAAGCCGTTGAGCAAGCTCTAAAAAGCGCAGCACTTTGGAATGAAGTTAAAGATAGACTACATGACAGTGCATTAGGTTTATCTGGTGGTCAGCAACAACGTTTAGTTATTGCACGTGCAATTGCTATTCAACCCGAAGTGTTATTACTTGATGAACCCACGTCTGCGCTTGATCCTATTTCAACGCTTACTATTGAAGAGTTAATTAATGATTTAAAGCAACAGTTTACCGTTGTTATTGTAACGCACAACATGCAACAAGCTGCTCGTGTATCAGATCAAACAGCCTTTATGTATATGGGCGACTTAATTGAATACAGTGATACCAACACGTTATTTACGACACCTTCTAAAAAGAAAACAGAAGACTATATAACAGGTCGTTACGGTTAAAGTAGTCTATCTTTAATTCTAAGGTAACTTCTAATTAAATAACATTATTCAATTAAATAGTAAAAATAATAAAAGGTGAGGCATGGACAGTTTAAATATAAGTCGTCACATATCGGGACAATTTAACGAAGATTTAGAACGCATTATTAATCTTGTAATGCAAATGGGCGGTTTAGTTGAAAAGCAACTAAACGAAGCATTAGAGTCAGTAAGCCAAGGTGATGAAGACTTAGCTAAAAAAGTACTTTCAAATGACTATCAAGTAAATAACCTTGAAGTTGTTATTGATGATGAATGTACGCGTGTTATAGCTAAACGTCAGCCTGCTGCTGGTGATTTACGCCTAGTGATGGCGATTATAAAAACCATTGCAGACTTAGAGCGTATCGGAGACGAAGCTACAAAAATAGCTAAGGTAACGTTAGAAAGTTTAACCAGTAAGCATAAAGAGCTTTTACTAAATTTAGATAATTTAGGTCGTAGAGTTTTAGAGTGTTTACAATTAACGCTTGATGCTTTTACTCGTATGGACGTAGATGCGGCATTTAAAATTCATCAAATAGATGAAAAAATAGATCGTGAATATGAAGCGTTAATGCGCCAATTAATGACCTATATGATGGAAGATCCTCGTTCGATTCCTCAAGTGATGAGTGTTATATGGTCTGCAAGGGCATTAGAGCGTATTGGCGATCGTTGTCAAAACATATGTGAGTACATTATTTATTTTGTAAAAGGTAAAGTTGTGCGTCATACCAGCGTTGAAGATATGAAAAAAATATAATTTATTTAACTCATTTAATAATTTGGTAACTTATATTAAATAAGTTATCCCCACACTTTAAATTAAAGGTCTTTATTTTATCGTTGTTCGTCGACAAAGCATTTGCTAATTATAGCAAATAAGTTAATATCCGCCGCGAATTACAATAAAGAGAACCCTTTACTGGAAATTATTATGGCCAGAAACACAATATTAGGTGTCTTTGCTAAGTCTCCTATCAAACCACTAGAAAAACACATCAGGTTGGTTGCTAAGTGTAGTAAACAACTCATTCCTTTTTTCAATGCTTGTACCGCACTCGACTGGGACAAAGCTGCTGAAATCCGAACTAAAATATCAACGTTTGAAAAAGAAGCTGATGCGTTAAAGCGCCAAATCAGGTTAGGGTTACCGGGTGGTTTATTTATGCCCGTTGAACGTACAGATTTACTTGAGCTACTCTCGAAGCAAGACAAAATAGCAAATAAAAGTAAAGACATTGCAGGGCGTGTTTTAGGTCGTAAAATTGTTATACCTGAATCGTTACAAGTGTCTTTTATTGCTTATTTAGAACGTAACTTAGATGCTATTCAAAAAGCAACGGAAGCGATTAATGAATTAGATGATTTATTAGAAACCGGCTTTAGAGGGATTGAAGTCGAGTTGGTTGAGAAAATGATCCTTCAATTAGACTTAATTGAAAATGACACAGACTCGATGCAAATAAAGATCAGACAAGAATTATTAGCAATTGAAGCCAATTTAAATCCTGTAGATGTGATGTTTTTATATCAAATTATCGACTGGGTAGGTGAACTTGCCGATATAGCGGAGCGCGTAGGTGCTCGTTTAGAAATTATGTTGGCGAGAAAATAAGGGTTAGTAATGGATATTTTAATTTCGAGTGGCTCAACCCTAATCATAATGGCTGCAGTTGTTGGCTTTTTTATGGCGTGGGGCATAGGAGCAAATGATGTTGCAAATGCAATGGGAACTTCTGTAGGTTCTAAAGCATTAACCATTAAACAAGCTATTATAATAGCAATGATCTTTGAATTTGCGGGTGCATATTTAGCGGGGGGTGAAGTTACATCAACTATTCGTAAAGGTATTATCGATGCAAGTTATTTTGTTGATTCTCCCGAATTACTTGTATTTGGTATGATTTCAGCTTTATTTGCGGCAGCAACGTGGTTGTTAATTGCTTCGATACTTGGTTGGCCTGTTTCTACTACCCATTCTATTGTTGGTGCCATTATAGGTTTTGCTGCTATTGGTGTAAGCCCTGATACGGTTGCTTGGGGCAAAGTGATGGGTATTGTAGGTAGTTGGATAGTAACACCATTAATATCAGGTGTTATTGCTTTTGCCATATTTAACAGTGCACAAAAACTTATTTTTGATACCGATAACCCTTTAAAGCAAGCTAAGCGTTATGTTCCTTTTTATATGTTTTTAGCGGGCTTTGTATTAGCGTTAGTTACTATTAAAAAAGGTTTAAAGCATATTGGTTTAGATATTGGTGCTCAAGAAGGTTATATTTACGCAATTATTGTTGCGTTAATTGTAGCTATTATTGGTAAAATATTTATCTCACGTCTTCAATTCAATGAAAAAGCAGCTAAAACAACGCTTTATGCTAACGTAGAAAAAGTGTTTGCTGTTTTAATGATAGTAACAGCATGTTGTATGGCATTTGCTCATGGTTCAAACGATGTAGCTAACGCTATAGGGCCACTAGCCGCCGTTGAAAGTATTATTAGTAATAATGGTGAAATAGCTAAAAAAGCCGCTATTGCTTGGTGGATATTACCACTTGGTGGATTTGGTATTGTCGCGGGTCTTGCATTATTTGGACACAAAGTTATTGCAACAATCGGAAACGGTATTACGCATTTAACACCAAGCCGAGGCTTTGCCGCTGAATTAGCCGCAGCTTGTACTGTTGTTATTGCTTCAGGTACTGGGCTTCCTATTTCAACAACGCAAACATTAGTTGGTGCTGTATTAGGTGTAGGAATGGCACGAGGTATTGCGGCTATCAATTTAGGTGTAGTACGTAACATTGTTATTTCGTGGGTTATTACATTACCTGTAGGTGCAGGGCTTTCTATCCTATTCTTCTGGATACTAGAAGCTTCTTTCACTTAATTGTAGCTATTAACCAGCTAAGCTAAGTTATTCTTGGCTGGTTTAACACGTATAAAAAAGCCCCGATAATTTATCATTATCGGGGCTTTTTAATAAATACTAATCTATTACGTGCGCGATGTTACTTCTAATAAATGATAGCCGAACTGCGTTTTTACAGGGCCTTGCACTTTATTAAGCTCAGCGCTGAATACAACTTCATCAAATTCTGGCACCATTTGACCTCGACCAAAAGATCCTAAATCACCACCTTGTGCTTTAGAAGGGCAGTTTGAATGCTCTTTAGCAACTTCAGCAAAATCTTTACCTGCTTCTATTTCTGCTTTAAGTGCTAAACATTGTTCTTCAGTATCGACTAATAGATGACGAGCTGACGCTTGACTCATAAATTTTCCTTAAGTGTTATTTAATAATTAACCGAACAATATCGTAATTTTTCGATCATTTAAACCGTGATTAGTTTATTTTTAACTTTATTGAGAGTTGAAGAAAGCCAGTAAAAGATAGATGATATCAATATAAGTATTATTACTGCGCCTATCTAAACGAATGAATCTACCTAATTTAAAACATTTACAGTATTTTTTGTCTTTACATGAACATCAAAACTTTAATCGGGCTGCCGCCGCTTGTTATGTTAGCCAGTCAACATTAAGTAGCGCAATATTAAAACTTGAAGAACAACTTCACTGTCAGTTAATTGAAAGAGATCATAAATCTTTTATTTTTACTGCACAGGGCTTGTCTATTGTTAAAATGGCGAGAGAACTATTAGTTTCTACTAATGAATTAGTTACATATGCTCAACAGCAAGGAAACCCCAATGGAGGCTCAATTCGTATCGGCTGTATTCATACTATAGCTCCTTATTTATTGACTGATTTTTTACGTGTCTGTCAAAAAAACATACCTGATCTTTCCTTGTATTTAATTGAAGGTACAACAGAAAACCTCATGTTAATGTTAGCCAATGGTGAGATAGACTTAATTGTATTAGCTTTACCTGTTGCTAAGCATAGTTTTAAAAGTAAAGTTGTAGGACAAGATTCATTCTATTTAGCTGGTAATAGTGAGTTAATTGATTGTTATTCTAAAAGCAAAGACTATAAAAATTTACCGCCACAAAGTGTTTTTTTATTGTCTGAAGAGCATTGCTTAACAGATCATGCTGTTTCTGCATGTAACTTTACTGATAAAAGTCGTATTAATCCTTTTTTAGCGTCGAGTATTTCTACTTTAATTCAAATGACGTCATACCATAATGGAATAACTTTTTTACCTAGCATAGCGGTTAGAAAGGGCGTTGGTGTGAATGAAAACTTAACTATTAAAAAACTCGATGACTCTATGTACAGAGATATTGGTATTATGTGGCGACCAACTACGGTACGCCAGCAACTGTTTTTAACATTAGCTGATTTAATTTCTGATTTACTATAAAGCTATAAAATTATATTTAATTACTTGTTAATACTCGTTTTTACTATCGTATTGGTAAAGGCAATTAATCCATATTTTATTAAATAACCCTCCTTAAATTTTCTGCATAGATTTAACCTTTAATTCGCCTATAAAAAAAGGAATTCAGCTTAAGATAGATTAATTGATAAAAATCAATTCTCTTGCGTTGTTTATATTTTGTCCGGACAAATTATGTGTAACTGTTAGGCAAGATAATAATAAATAAAAAACAATAAGCATGAATAATGTATATAACACAGGAGAGGTGTGCCACATGAAGAATCAATTTGTACCAAAATTAATTAGTTACGCTGTGAAGACGGCATTAATTACATCGATAGTCTCTACTACGCAAGTTTTAGCTTTTGAAGAGGAGCAAGCTAAAGATAAGGTGAGTGGTATTGAGCATATTGAAGTAACATCGCGTCATAGAGGAGAGTCTTTAAATAAAATTCCGTTATCGGTTATTTCATTTGGTATGGAAGAAATGGAAAAAGCAGGCATGACTAACGTGAATGATATTGCCTCTGCGTCCATTGGTTTTTCAATGGAAAAAACATTTGGACGTCAAGCTGACATTCCTGTTATTCGAGGTGTTTCTTGGATCCCAGGGTTTGGTTCACAAAAAGCTTCTTATTTTATTGATGGTGTTTATTTTGCAGGTTCAATTCAAAGTTTACCTCTTGATTTAATTGAGCGTGTCGAAATTGTGAAAGGCCCTCAAAGTGCTTTATATGGTAGACGTACTTTTTCAGGCGCTATTAATTTAGTTACACGTAAGCCGACGGATGATTTGTCTGGATATGTAACGGGTACGCTTGGGCAAAATGGTAATCAAAAAATAGGAGCAGGTGTTTCTACTAAACTCAATGATGTTTTTGCTGTTAGGGCAAGCTTATCAAATGATAGTTATGATGGTGAGTGGGAAAACGGACTTGCTAACGGACCTGGAGTTGGTGGTGAAAAGTCTAATTCACAGATGGTGGGCTTGTATTTTACCCCTTCTAATAATACGAGTATTGACCTTAATTTTGTACGTAATGAAACCGATGATGAACACAGTGTTTTTCATTTTCAAGGTGCAGATGAAAACAACTGTTACTTAGATACTCGTGCTTACTACTGTGGTGAAGCTAATTTAGATAACCCCATCAGTATTGGTGGTGTACTTGATAATGATGACTACGGTTTACGCTCTACGCGTCAGCATTTAAGCTTAAAAATAAGTCATATTTTTGATTTTGGTGAATTAACTTGGATCAGTGGTAGAAATACCTATGAATCTGAAGGTGGCGTCGATCAAACTTATGCAGGATTTGACCAAGTTTTTAGTTTTGGTTACTTTGGCGGCGGGCCTTATTTTGAGAGCGCTGAAGGCTGGCATACATTAGATAAGGAAGAAAAAGACGAATATAGCCATGAAGTTCGTTTTGCTTCTTCTGCATTTGATGATCATTTATTATGGTCGGTTGGAGCATACATTTGGCATAGTGAAGACGATCCCTTAGTTGCTGAAGCATTTTCATCTGAGGAGGATAATAAAGCGTTAATGGCAATGATATCGTACGATGTAACTGACGATTTTAATGTGTCGTTAGAATTACGTAAGTCTACTGATGAAATTAATTCGCAAGCGTACGATAACTTAATTAATACGGCAGGCTTTGAAAATGCCAGTAATGAATTTGATAGTACGACTACGCGTTTTATTGCTGAATATAGTATTAATGAAGATACCATGGTGTACTTTACCCGTGCAGAAGGGAATAGTCCTGGGGATTTTAATACAAACTCTCAAATTCCAAGTGACTTAATTAATATTCAAGAAGAAGAAGTCTTGATGTATGAAGCGGGTGTAAAAGCAACATTATTTGATGGTGATTTATATCTATCTGCTGCAGTTTATAATATGGATTGGGAAAAACAACAATTAACAGATAGCTTTTTACCTGAAGCTGGCGGAATTCCCGTATCTTACACATCTAATGCAGGTAAAACCGATATTTCAGGGATAGAAGTTCAAACAACCTACGTTTTTAATGACTATTTTGATATGAATTTGGGTTTTTCTCGTACTGATGCTGAATTTGTTGAGTTATTTGATGGTAACCATTGTCGTATTATTTCTGGTTTAAGTTCTTCTGAATGTAATCAACCTGATAACCTTAAAAAGTTTGGAGACTTATCAGGAAATACTCCTCCACAAGTACCTAAAAATGAAGTGACCTTAGCAGTAAATTACAGTGGACCGTTAAATGAACGTTTTGATTTATTTGGTCGTTTAGATGTTAACTATGACTCAACACGATATGCGCATGTACATAATCTTATTGAAACAGGGTCACGTACTATGGTTAATTTTAACATGGGCATTGAAAACGATACGTGGAAGTTATCTGCTTGGGTTAAAAACTTAACCGATGATGATACACCTACTTATGTGTTTAGGTACATTGATGCGCAAAGTTTTGCTTTAGCAGGCCGTGCTTTTCCTATAGCTCCTAGCAGAGGGAGAGAAGTTGGTATTACAGCTTCATATCGTTTTTAAACGTTCGAGATAATAATATTACGCATATAAAAAGCGAACTTTATGGGGTCACTTCATAGTTCGCTTTTTATTTAAGTAAACTCTAATACAGAGGAATTAAAATGATTAAAACATATTTATTCATTAGCTTATGTAGTTTCATTTTAACGAGTAATGCGTACGGTATAGATAAGCCAAGGCAAATCGATAAACTATTGAAAAAATTTGATTCGTTAGTCCAAGGAGAGTTTGATAATTACAATCAAGTAAATTTTGAGGAAAATGATTTCCTTGCAAAAGATGATAAACCTCAAAAAAAGCATGCAAGACTTTATAAACGTGTTGTTAGAATAAACGCGCCTACATTAGGAGAGTATGTTTATTACCATCAAATTCATGACGCTGGCAAAAAACAGCCTGCATATCGTAAGTCGATAGAAGTACTTAGTGTTGATGATAAAAACAAATGATTATTGCTGAAAACTATCGGTTTAAATCACCTGAAGATATTAAAAACTTATGGGAAAGTAATAAGGTTATTGATATTCGTTACGATGATTTGAGAAAGGTAGGAGAACAATGTTATACCGAATACCAACTAGTAGGTAAAAGTTTTGTGGGTTCCATTGATCAAAATCGTTGTAAAGTTGATTCTAAAAAGTTTGGTTACATAAACTTACGTACTCAAGAAGTTATAAGTGAAAGCGAACTATGGCATTTAGAAGAGGGTTTTTTACCTTCAGGTGAAATGTTGTTTGGCCGGGAAGATGATATTCCAATAAAAATGCGTAGAGCGAAAAATTTCACATGTTGGGCAGCACTTAAAACAGATAAATTAAAACCAAATGGGGAGTTTTATTGGGATTTATTTTCAAATATTGTTTTGCATAATCAAGGGGATATTATGGAAATTTCTACAACAGAAAAGGTACCAAAACATTACTTTATTCGATTAAAGGAAACAGTATTTCCAGCAGGAGATAGACCAGACGTTTTTGAAATGTTTATTCATGATAAAACTGATTCTGATACAAAAGCGCTTGCTTATACATGGACGAATACCGAAGCAATACATCTTGGTATTAATTTACGTTGGATGCAATCAGCTTGCAGTTTAATTAAAAAGGCTAATTAACCTGAACTCGGCTTAATAAATGTTATTCTAGCAGTTATTTTTACTCACATCGGCGTTAAATTCACTTGCAATAGGCCATCCTTGAATTAAGTAAAAATATCGAGCTAGAAGCGAGATGAGGTTTTAATGTTTACTTTTCAATAAGTTAACTACTTTTTAAACCGAAATCAGGTTAATTAATTTACTTTATTTAAGAGGAAGATTAATTAAATAGATACTATAAATATACGTTTTTAAAAGATATTAAATTGGAATCTGTGAATAAACAAGTAAGTGGGTTATTAATCAATAAGCCCACTTATAAGAATAATTAATTAGTGTAAGTTTTTGCTGTTTTTACATTGAATAGCGTTTTTATCTTTAGGTGTATCACCATGCATTAAGTGATCTTTACTTTGAGAGCTTTGATTAAAAGATAATTTAGCGAGAATTTGCTGTAATTTATCGTTAAAGATAGTCGCTAATTCAAATATTTCATTCTTTTTAGTGAAACTAGATGCAGGTATATATTCATTAGGAATAGATGATGTTAGATTTAATAAAGGCCTATTAATAACTTCATTAAAACTATTTATTGAAAATATATTTATTTTGTTATGTTCTTCAACAAGCTTTATCACTTGGTGAGATGAGATACCTGAAGTGTTATAAGTTACCGCTTGCACGATAAACTGTTTGTCTGCAGCATGAGAAATAGTAGAGCATAAAGCAACAGTACAAAGTACGGTTGTTATAAATACTGAGACGACTTTAGATTTCATTGTTAATTCCATTATGTTTATTATCTGTTTGGGGACTAGTTGCAAGTTAAACAGTAGATAAAAATGTAACTAATTATATATCATTGATAATATAACTTCCTAAACTTATTTATGCTAATTCTATAAGATAAATAGCATAATTATCAAGATAAACAGTGCAATTAATAGACAAGTATTGTGTTAATTAAATAAATATACATAAAAACTGTGTAAATATACAGAGTGAGCAATTTATGTAATAGGTTGTTTTATTGGATTTAAGGGATTGAATATAGATGATTAAAATGGGGTATCTCTATAATCAATTGATCATTTCTACTGATTGAATAGCTTTATTAAGAATAACTCATAATTAGCCCTATCTACATACCGATAGGGCTGTGATAACTTTTAACTAATGAGTTTGTTTTTTTAGTGTACGGTAATGATGTAAAAGAGGCTCTGTATAGCCACTTGGTTGACTTTCCCCTAAAAATACAAGCCGTGTTGCAGCTTCAAAAGCTAAACTATTATCTAAATGATCTGCAATGGGTATATAAAGTGGATCGTTTTTATTTTGCTCGTCTACTATTTTTGCCATTTTAGTAAAACTTTTCATTACTTGTTCTTTAGTACAAACATTATGTTTAATCCAGTTGGCAATGTGCTGGCTAGAGATACGCAATGTAGCCCTATCTTCCATTAAAGCGACATTATTTATATCGGGTACTTTTGAACAACCAATGCCTTGATCTATCCAACGTACAACATAACCTAATATGCCTTGTACATTGTTATCTATTTCATTAAGAATTTCTTCTTCAGACCAGTTAACTTCATCTGCAAGAGGGATAGTAAGAATATCATCTACTGAAGCGGGGATTCTTTTTAATAATTTTTTCTGGACATCAAATACGTTTATTTCATGATAATGCAGAGCGTGTAATGTTGCTGCCGTTGGTGAAGGAACCCAAGCTGTTGATGCACCTGATTTTGGGTGGTCTATTTTAGAGGCAAGCATGTTTTTCATTTGATCTGGAATGGCCCACATACCTTTACCTATTTGTGCTTTACCGCTAAATCCACAGGCCAAACCAATATCTACATTGTTGTTTTCGTAGGCGCCAATCCATATTTTATTTTTAATTTCTGCTTTTCGTGCAAAAGGACCTGCACACATAGAGGTGTGTATTTCATCACCTGTTCTATCTAGAAAGCCTGTATTAATAAATACAACACGTTCTTTAGCTGCATAAATGCATGATTTTAAATTAACACTGGTTCTACGCTCTTCATCCATTATCCCCAT
Organism: Pseudocolwellia agarivorans; assembly: GCF_002000085.1. Lineage (GTDB taxonomy): Bacteria > Pseudomonadota > Gammaproteobacteria > Enterobacterales > Alteromonadaceae > Pseudocolwellia > Pseudocolwellia agarivorans. Next base: position 305,983 of record NZ_MUZU01000001.1, on the reverse strand, counting down.
TTTTATTGTAAGTTTAGGTAGAGAAAGCATCTGTTCAACACGTTCAAATAATGTATTAGTAAAGGCGACTTCTTCAGGACCATGCATTTTTGGTTTTACAATATAAATTGATTTTTTACGAGAGTTTTGAATAGCTTGGCTGTTTTTAATATCATGCAAGGCGATTAATGAAGTAATTACAGCATCTACTATACCTTCAGGTACTTCGTTATTGTTTTGGTCTAATATTGCAGGTGTTGTCATTAAATGACCTACATTACGAACAAACATTAAACTACGACCTTTTAAGGTAATTTCATTATTGCTTAGGCCTTTATATATACGATCTTTTGCCATTACTCGTTTGATGCTTTTACCATTTTTAAGAATAGATTCTTCTAAATTACCTTTGTTTAACCCTAACCAGTTTTTATAGGTAGTAATTTTATCTTCAACGTCTACCGCAGCTACAGAGTCTTCACAATCCATTATAGTTGTTAATGCTGACTCTAAAGTGATGTTGCTTATGCCTGCTTTGTCGGTTTTAGCTATTTCACTTGCTGAATTAAAGTTGATTTCAAAGTGCAACCCATTTTGCACAAATAGTAATGTTTTAGGTGATTGAGTTTCACCTGTATAGCCTTTGAATAATTGCCGTGCTTGTAGATGAGTTGTTTCATTGTTGCTAAGTTTAGCGACCAGATGATTGTCAATAATTTCATATTTAATAACATCGCTATGACTAGCATTTATTAAGGGGATAGTCTTATCAAGAAAATCTCTTCCAAAAGCAATAACCTTATTACCGCGTAGCGGGTTGTATTGTGTTGTTTTTTCCGCGCCGTTCTCATCAGATATTATATCGCTACCATATAAAGCGTCATATAAACTCCCCCAGCGGGCATTTACTGCATTGAGTGCAAATCGAGCATTCATTACAGGGACTACAAGCTGAGGTCCTGCTAAAATGGCTAATTCGTCGTCAACATTTGATGTGGAAATATTGAAATTCGGAGCTTCTTTAGCGATGTAATTTATCGCTTTTAAGAATTGTTTATATTCTTTAAAATTAAATGTATTACCTGAATTTTCTTGATGCCACTGATCAATTTTGTCCTGCATACTTTCTCGTATATCGAGTAAGTTTTTATTTATGGGGCTTAAATCAGTTAAGAGCTTAGAGAAATCCCTCCAAAAAGTGTCTTTGTTAACATCAATTCCAGGTAGAACTTCATGGGAAATAAAATTATAAAATTTTTCATCTATTTGTAAATTATCAATATTTTTTCTAGTAGACATAAGTTTTATCCATGGTTGTATTGATGTTGAAATGATTCATTGTTTATTCCAAAATTTATTTGTTTTACTAAGGTAATGCAATTTATGCTGAGTAAATTATTATTAAAACGTAATTTAAATAATACAGGGGCTATTTAAAGTTATTGTTTTTATTGTATTTTAAATGAATTTTTACTTTTTATTTAAATCTATGATAAATAATATTCATAAAGTAAATTATGATTTTTATATTTATAATGTTCAGTGAATGTAGTCACTATTTATTTTTGTTTTAATACTTTTTAATCAAGACTTTTCTCATCGTTAATTCAAACAAAAAAACATAAAAGGAATTAAAAAAGGGCTAACGACTGCTGTAATTACAGCAGATAAAATTAAAGCTAAAGAACCATAAGCCGAGTGTTCGTAACTAATTTTACTTATGGTCGCTGTACCCAGTGCATGGCTTGCTGCACCAATAGCTAAACCTTGTGCTTCAGCAGATTTAACATTAATGAAATTTAGCCAACTAGGCCCTAATAATGCCCCAAAAAAACCAGCAAGAATAATCGCAAATGCTGTAATTGCACTGTTGCCGTTTAGTGCGTCAGTAAGTGCTATACCTATAGGTGTAGTAACTGATTTTAAAGATAGCGATACGGCTATTTCGGGTATAGCAATAAGTGATACTGTAAGGAGTATACTCACAGGAATAACAATAAATACACCCAATGTTAATAATAGTAAAATGACTTTCCATTGACGCTTTATTGTGTGTAATTGCTGATATAAAGGGAAGCCAAGTGCAACTACAGCTGGTTCTATAAGGTTAGTAAGTGGTCGTGTTGATTCAAAGTATTGCTGAAATGACATATCTATATAAAGTATAAATAGCGCTATAACAAAAATAGACAATAGCAATGGATTTAGCCATATAGCCTTTGATTTTACCTGTAGTTTGGTAAAAACTTGATAAATACATACAGTAGAGACTATAAGTATGATTGATAATGCGACTGAAGGTAATTGATCTATATACATGTCTTTATATTACTAAAGGGTTGAACGGTTTGTAATATGAACATTGTTTTGTTTATCCATTGTTCTCTCAAATAACAACCCAACGATGGTAAGAAGAATGAATGTGCTAATAAATATAATAAAAACAATAGCTAAACCGTGTTTTTGAATTAACTCGAAGTGCTCTATAATTCCAACACCAGCAGGAATAAAGCAAACACTCATGTTTTTAATAGCCCATTCGATACTTAACTTAATTCTATCGGCAGACAATATTTTAAAATGTAATAGTAAAGTAAAACATATCAAACCATACAAGCTAGAGGGGAGTCCGCCAATGAGATAGGCGGTAAGTTTTCCTATAATGACACAGCCTGTAATTGCTAATATGCTATAAATAGTATTTTTCAATATGTATAACCTTGTTGAGTCGATTTAACTCTTTAACATTCTGAAGCTGCTTCTATAACAAGCTGCCTAAACCATATGTGACTTGCATCGTGATGCAAAAGTGGGCTCCAAATCATTTTCAATTCAATATCAGGGATATCAAAAGGAGGACTAACAATCGTGTAATTATTATCGTGCTTATGTAGCATAGCTGCTTTTGTTGGTAAGGTTGCAACTAACCCATCTTCATAAGCTAACTGCATAGCAACATGATAGTTACGAGTAAATACCTTTATATCTCGTTTTTTGCCGAGTCTTGCTAATGACTCGTCAACCCAACCTAGTTTTTGTACGTCTTTAGGATCCATTCCAACACCGACCCCAAAACCTGTTTTAGATACCCAAACATGCTTAGATGAGAGGTAACTGTTTAAGTTAAACTTAGCAACTACTGGATTATCTGCGCTTAATAAACAAGAAAAGGTATCTCGCCATACTGTTTTTTGATGAAATGATTGAGGCAGTTCATCAAAGCGATTAATAGCCATATCTATTTTACCTGCTTCAACGTCATGAAACGTTACATCACTCGGTGTCATAATATCAATGGTTACATTAGGTGCTATTCTATTAACTTTTTTTAAAAGAATCGGTAGTAGAGTCGAGGCTGCATAATCGCTTGCCATGATTCTAAAAACACGTTGGCTATTCTCAACGTTAAATTCTTCTTCGCCTTGTAATGCTTCTTCTAATTCTAATAGTATTTTTCTTATCGCTGGGGCCAAAGCTCTTGAACGCTCTGTAGGTACCATTCCATCAGATGTTCTTACTAAGATAGGATCATTGAATAAAGTTCTTAATCGTTTTAATCCATTACTCATGGCGGGTTGAGTAATATTTAATTGACTAGCGGCTCTTGTTACGTTTTTTTCTCTTAATAGTACGTCTAAATAAATAAGAAGGTTTAAATCGATTTTTGAAATATTCATGATATTAATAGCCTATAGTTAAGGTATAAATGAAGTATATTTCATTTATACCTAGGTAAATCAAGTCATTTTTTTAGTTTAATTTATTTGATTGGTTTTATACGCGTGTTTGAAATTTTAGTTTTTTAATTTATGCATTGTAATTAAAGAACTTTATTTTTTTATTGTATAAATAAAGAACTTGTTATTTATTTTAATGATGGCAAGGATAAATTATATATATTTAGTAAATGGTTGTCGATGAATTAATCTCGATGTTGTTGGTTTTGTATTGTTTTAGTTGCTGTTACAAATAATCAGCTGATTTTAATCATAAATTCTAGTGATAAGTTTTTTTAATAAACTTGCTTAGATACATATAAAAAATTGGAGATAACCATGTCTACTTACCAAAGTGCTATTGAGGCTGTTAAAAATATTAAGTTACAAGCAGGAGATTCTTGGAATACTATCAATCCAGAGTCAGTTGCTCGTATGAGAATACAAAATAAATTCAAAACGGGTTTAGATATTGCTCAGTATACTGCCAATATTATGCGTGCTGATATGGAAGCTTATGATGCTGATAATTCGAAGTATACCCAATCTTTAGGATGTTGGCATGGCTTTGTTGGTCAACAAAAAATGATTTCTATCAAAAAACATTTTGGTGGTAAAACTGATCGTCGCTATTTATATCTATCTGGTTGGATGGTTGCAGCGTTACGTAGTGAGTTAGGTCCTCTTCCAGATCAATCTATGCATGAAAAAACTACTGTAGCTGCTTTAGTTAAAGAGCTTTACACTTTTCTACGTCAAGCGGATGCGCGTGAATTAGGTGACCTTTTCCGTAAACTAGATTCTGCTAACGAAGCTGATAAAGCCACTATTCAGTACCAAATTGATAATCATGTGACTCACGTTGTTCCTATTATTGCTGATATTGATGCTGGTTTTGGTAATGCAGAAGCTACATATTTAATGGCTAAGCAAATGATTGAAGCCGGTGCTTGTGCACTTCAAATTGAAAACCAAGTTGCTGATGAAAAACAATGTGGTCATCAAGATGGCAAGGTTACCGTACCGCATGCTGACTTTCACTCTAAGATACGTGCATTACGTCACGCTTTTCTAGAGTTAGGTATCGACAATGGTATTATCGTTGCTCGTACAGATTCCGAAGGTGCTGGTCTTACTAAAGAGATAGCAGTCGTTAAGGAGCCTGGCGATCAAGGTGATCAATACAATTCTTATCTTGACGTTGAAGAGGTTGATGTAGCTAACATGGCTGAAGGTGATGTGTGTTTTAACCGAAATGGTAAAATTGTACGCCCTAAGCGTTTACCTTCTGGTTTATATCAGTTCCGTGAAGGTACGGGAGAAGAACGTTGTGTATTTGATTGTATTGAAGCGATTAAGGCAGGCGCAGACCTTCTTTGGATTGAAACAGCAACGCCAAATGTTGCAGACATTACTGCAATGATGAATGAGGTTCGTAAAGAAATACCAAATGCTAAGCTTGTTTATAATAACAGCCCTTCATTTAACTGGACTTTAAACTTCCGTCAGCAAGCCTATGATACTATGGTTGAAGCTGGTGAAGATGTTTCTAGTTATATTCGTGCTGATTTAATGAATGCAGAGTACGATAATACCGAACTGTCTAAACGAGCAGATGACAAGATCCGTAGTTTCCAATCTGATACTTCGCGTGAAGCAGGTATTTTCCATCACTTAATAACACTTCCTACTTATCACACTACAGCATTATCAGTAGATAATTTAGCTAAAGAGTACTTTGGTGACGCCGCTATGCTTGGTTATGTTGAAGGTGTACAACGTAAAGAGATACGTCAAGGTATTGCCTGTGTTAAGCATCAGAACATGTCAGGGTCTGACATTGGAGATGATCACAAAGAATATTTTGCTGGCGAAAATGCACTCAAAGCCGGTGGTGAAAAAAATACATCTAATCAGTTTTAGTGGTTTATACGGCTTTTGTAAAAAGTAGATAATAAAAAACCGTACAATTGTACGGTTTTTATACAGGCCGACTTAAAGTAGTCGTTATTAAAAACTATAAACTAACGTAATAGCTGTTTGAGTATCAGTTCTTTTATTGCCTTCCGCAACTTCAGTGTTATGGTCTACTTTAAATGAAAACTTTAACTGTAATGTTTCAATTAACTTAGTAGTAATTGAAGACTCAGCTTTATACTTGCTGTTTTCACCTGATTTAGGCGCATATTTAGCACTTAATGTTTGTTTAAATTGCACAAAGTCATTTATTTTTCTTAAATAAAGTACTTGCGCTTGAACAATAAATGCACTGTTAGTTACGTCACTATTTTTTAATACGTCACGCTTATAACCTGGACCAATATCTGCGAAAAAAGAAGCAACTTCAGTTTTATACCACTCACGACCCCAACCTGCAGAAAGTGAACTTTGGCTATCAAAGTTACCTGTTCTACTGTCTTCATAAGCTAAGTCACCATATACATAACTTTTATTAGCTTTATTTAACGTGTAATTGGTTTTTGATTCAATGGTCCACTTTTGATCTGTAGTTTCAAAATCTTTAGAGCCGTCAGTTTGTGTTTTATCAGCTTTTTTAATTAACAGATCAAAAGCAAGTGTGCTACGCCATAAATCTTTTTCGTATTTTAAATCGTAACCGGCCTTTAAATCGGTACTTCTAGTATTACCTGATTTAAAAAGCATACCTAATTCAGCCGATGATGTAATCGCTGGTTTTTCAGCTGGCTCAGCAGCTAAGGCTACTGAGCTAGTTAATGTTAAGCCAAGTGCTGCGGCTACAATTAATTTATGGTCCATGTTAGTCTTCTTTATTCATATGCAAACCCATTTGAGGGTAAGGAATTTCAATGCCAGCTTCGTCTAGAGAAACTTTAATTGTTTCTAACAATTCAAAGTATACAGGCCAGTAATCTGCTGATTTAACCCAAGGACGAAGCACTAAATTTACAGAACTATCGGCTAGTTCACTTACACCAATAGTTACAGCCTGATCTTTTAATACTAATTCATGTTCATTAGCTATTTTAGCTAAGATTTCTTTAGTTTTAGCAAGGTCGGCGTCGTAGCTTACACCAATAACTAAATCTATTCTACGAGTAGGTTTAGTTGAATAGTTGGTAATTGTACCACCGGTGATTGCTGAGTTTGGAATGATCACTGTTTTGTTATCACCAGATCTTAACTGCGTAGAGAAAATATGAATTTCTTCAACTACACCCGCAGTACCTGCAACTTCAACGAAGTCACCGCTTTTAAATGGTTTTAATATAATAAGTAAAACGCCAGAAGCGAAGTTAGATAAAGATCCTTGAAGTGCTAAACCTACAGCTAAACCAGCAGCACCAATGATTGCAACTAGCGATGTAGTATTAAAGCCCATATGAGAAATGGCAGCGATAATAGATACAAAGAATATTAAGCTAAACAATATACTACCAACAAAGCTTGAAACGGCTTTATCAATATTTTTCGCAAGCATAATTTTAATAATTGTGTTGCTTACTACTCGAGCAACCCATTTACCTATGATAATAATCGCAATAGCGATAGCAAAATCAATTAGATACTGTAGAAATAGACCTTGGTTTTCAGCAAACCATTTGTTAATCATATCCATGTTATTACCTTTTTGTTGTTTAATGTTATTTATTTTAATCAAAATGATTATATAGCATGTTTTTTATTATAAAAAGGTTATGGGTGAAAAAATGTTAATATTTTGTTAAATATGTTTTTGTGTGAGATGTTGTAACCATCACTTGATACTAAAAAAGGGCAAATATAAAAATTATATTTGCCCTTTTAAAAAATGAATTTAAGTTCGATTGAATTTAAATATTATATTTTCTACACATGTTCTCTAATGAAATTGGTTTAATCTTATCTGCATTACCAGCTGTTTCAAATGCTTCATACCTGTCTTTACATATTGAATACATTGCTTTTACTGAGTGTGCTAAATATTTACGAGGATCAAACTCGGCAGGATTGTCATTCATAAACCTTCTGATAGCGCCTGTTGAAGCTAAACGTAAATCAGTATCTATATTGATTTTCCTTACACCATTTTTAATACCTTCTTGAATTTGAGCAATAGGTACGCCGTATGTTTCTCCAATAGCCCCCCCATTCTCATTAATTATGGCTAACCAGTCTTGTGGTACAGAGGAAGATCCGTGCATTACAAGATGAGTGTTGGGTATACGTTTATTTATTGCTTTAATACGGTCAATGGCAAGAATGTCATCAGTAGGTGGGCGTGTAAACTTGTAAGCACCATGAGATGTGCCGCACGCAATAGCTAATGCGTCTACATTGGTTTTTGAAACGAAGTCTGCTGCTTCATCAGGGTTTGTTAACATTTGTTCTTTATCTAATATTCCCTCAGCACCAACTCCATCCTCTTCGCCTGCCATACCTGTTTCTAAAGAACCTAAACAACCTAATTCACCTTCTACAGAAACACCACAAGCATGCGCTATTTCTACAGTTCTTTTGGTCACGTCTACATTGTATTCATAACTTGAAGGTGTTTTACCGTCTTCAAGTAATGAACCATCCATCATAACTGAAGAAAATCCTAGTTGGATAGCGCGCTGGCATATAGCAAGTGAAGTACCATGATCTTGATGCATTACAACAGGTATATGTGGAAATTCTTCTATTGCTGCTAATATAAGATGCTTTAAAAATGGTGCGCCGGCATAGGCTCTAGCTCCTGCAGAAGCTTGTAAAATTACAGGACTATTCGTATCGTTAGCTGCCAACATGATAGCTCTAACTTGTTCAAGATTATTTACATTAAAAGCTGGTATTCCATATCCATATTCCGCCGCATGATCTAACATTTGACGCATAGAAATTAATGCCATTACAACACTCCTAGAGTTTTATATATGTTTTAAGTTTATTTCGAATCGAAACTATTTTGATTTCGCAGTGTAATTGTATCAGAAAACAATAGTCAAAATCACGATATAATATTCCGTTTAAATACTATAAAAGTGAATTTATGGTGTTATTAAGTAAGTGTGTAATAAATTTACAACAACAACCTGTTTTTAATTGGTTTCACCTGTGTTTCGATGTGAAGTTTATGTAATTTTACTACAAAAGGTAAAATGTTTTTTTATACCATTTTAAATGTATTAATTTATATATTTTATAAGAAGGGGAGGTATTTAAGAAAATTGATTAAAAAGGTTTTATCTTCGAAGAGATAAGAGCGAAGAGAAAACTTAATAGGAGGGGGGAATTGTAATTATGCTCATTTCATAAATGAAACAAGCATAATGAACTATTGTTGGTTATATTATTTACCGCGTTGTTCTAGTATTTCAACAGCAGGTAATACTTTGCCTTCAACAAATTCTAAAAATGCACCACCACCTGTTGATATATACGATACTTGATCTGCAAGATCAAATTTATCAATAGCTGCGAGTGTATCTCCGCCGCCCGCAATTGAAAAAGCATCACTCTCAGCAATAGCTCGAGCAACGATTTCAGTACCTTTAGCAAATGCATCAAACTCAAATACACCACATGGACCATTCCAAAGAATAGTTTTAGCATTCTTTAATATTTCGGCTGCTTTTGCTGCTGATTTAGGACCGTAATCGATAATTTCTTCGTCGCTTGTGATCTCACTTGGATCTTTAACCGTTGTTACCGAGTTATCATTCCATTCACTAAAGCCTTCTTTTGTTGTTGTTACATCTTGCGCAAAAATAACTTCGGTTTCTTTACATAATCGCTGAGCTTCAGGAATAAGGTCTTTTTCATATAAAGAGTTACCCACTTCATTTCCTGCTGCTGCAACGAAAGTGTTTGAAATACCACCACCAACAACAAGTACATCTGCAATTTTAGATAACGCATCTAAAACAGTTAATTTAGTTGAAACTTTTGAACCACCAACAACAGCAACTAATGGGCGGGCAGGATTATCAAGTGCTTTACCTAATGCTTCTAATTCAGCTGATAGTAAAGGGCCAGCAGCTGCAACTGGAGCAAATTTAGCTACGCCATGTGTAGAGGCGTGGGCGCGATGAGCTGTACCAAAAGCGTCCATTACAAAAACATCACATAATGCGGCTAACTTTTTAGATAGCGCTTCGTCATTGGCTTTTTCGCCAACATTAAAACGTATATTTTCAAATACAACCAACTCACCAGCAACAGATTCAACACCGTTCAAGTAATCTTTTTCTAACCTTACTGGAAAGCTCAATGCTGCTGCTAAGTAGTCAACAACAGGTTGTAATGAAAATTCGTCATTAGCTTCGCCTTCAGTAGGGCGTCCTAAATGTGACATCACCATTACTTTTGCTCCAGCTTCTAAAGCTAGCTTTAATGTTGGTAATGCCGCTCTTAAACGAGCATCAGACGTAATTTTTCCATCTTGAATGGGTACGTTTAAGTCTTCTCTAATAAGTACACGTTTTTGTGATAAATCTAGATCGGCCATTTTAATAATAGACATTTTGGATCCCTATAATTTTGTTAAATTAAAATTGTTAAATTAAATTGTTAATGTGTAGCTTTGTTTTAAAGATACTTAGCCATAATGCTTGCGGTATCTAACATTCTGTTAGCAAAGCCCCATTCGTTGTCACACCATATTAATAGTTTAACTAGGCGTTTATGACTAACACGTGTTTGGTTACCGTCGACGATACATGAATGTGGGTCATGATTGAAATCAACAGAAACTAAAGGTTCTTCGGTATACCCTAATATGCCTTGTAGGCCATTATTTTGGCTGTTCTGTATTGCTTGGTTAATTGCTTTTATATCTACATCTTTAGACACGGTTAAGCTTAAATCCATTGCTGTTACATTTATGGTTGGTACACGTACGGCAATGGCTTCAAAACGACCTGAAAACTTGGGTAATATTCTCTCAATACCAATAGCAAGTTTAGTATCTACAGGAATAATTGAATGGCTTGCCGCTCTGGCTCTTCTTAAATCAGGATGGTAAGCATCAATAACTTGTTGATCATGCATTGATGAGTGAATAGTGGTTATTGTTCCACTTTCCACACCAAAAGCGTCATCAATAGCATTAATAACAGGGACTACGCAATTTGTTGTGCATGAACCGTTAGAAACAATATTGTGTTTCTGAGACAAAAGGTGGTGGTTAACACCATATATAATCGTAGCGTCAACTTCTGCATCACTTGAGGCGGGGTGTGAATATAATACTTTCTTCGCACCTTGTTTTAAGTGTTGTTCACCTTGATCGTATTGATCAAATTTACCGGTACATTCAAGTACTATATCTACTTGGTGTTTAGCCCAAGGAAGGTTAGATAATTGTTTTTCGTGAGATAAGTGAGTAAGTTTACCATCGATCAGTAAGTTCTCATTGTGAAGTTCTACAGGACAAGAGAAGCGTCCGTGAGTTGAGTCGTATTTTAATAAGTGAGCAATACCTTCGGGTGTTGCAATTTCATTAATAGCGACTAGATTAAATTCATCTGTTCTGTTGCTTTCAAATAAAGCTCTAGCAACATTACGACCAATTCTTCCAAAACCATTTATGGCAATATTTACAGGCATATAAACTACAAAATAAAAAAGAACCTGCAAAACAGGTTCTTTTGTTTAAAAATTAAAATTAAAGGCTTTCTACCGTTTTAACAATATTGTCTACTGTAAAACCAAAGTGCTCTAATAATACATTACCAGGAGCTGATTCACCGAATGTTGTCATACCGATGATTTTTCCAGCAAAACCTACGTATTTATACCAAAAATCAGTATGAGCAGCTTCAATAGAAACTCTTTTCGTAACGCTAGATGGTAAAACAGCTTCTTTGTATGCAGCGTCTTGTTCATCAAAAATGCTGGTTGATGGCATAGATACCACGCGAACTTTATCGCCTAGTTGTTCCGCCGCTTGCATCGCTATACCTACCTCAGAACCCGTTGCAATTAAAATAACCTCAGGTGTACCAACACTATCTTTTAAGATGTAAGCTCCTTTAGCTATGTTGTTTACTTGCTCAGTTGTTCTTGATTGAGCAGGTAATCCTTGGCGTGAAAAGATAAGTGATGTAGGAGCATTTTGACGTTGAATAGCGTTTTTCCATGCTACTGCAGACTCAGTTGCATCAGCTGGACGCCATGTCACCATATTAGGCGTGTTACGTAAATTAGCGAGTTGTTCTACAGGTTGATGTGTAGGACCATCTTCACCTTGACCAATTGAATCATGGGTATAAACAAAAATGTTTTGAATGCCCATAAGTGCTGACATACGTACTGCATTTCTAGCATATTCCATGAACATCATGAAAGTTGCGCCGTAGTTAATAAAACCACCGTGCAAAGAAATACCGTTCATAATACCGCTCATACCAAATTCACGTACGCCGTAAAAAATGTAGTTACCAGCAGCATCTTCTTGAATGCCTTTTGAACCAGACCATAATGTTAAGTTTGAACCCGCTAAATCTGCAGAGCCACCTAATAATTCAGGTAAGATTTGACCAAAGGCTTCGATAGAATTTTGAGAGGCTTTACGAGATGCAATGTTTTCAGCTTTATCTTGGCATTGTGCGATATATTCATTGGCTTTTTGTTCGAACTCTGCAGGTAAGTCACCTTTGATAACACGACGTTCATATTCTGCTGCTAATTCAGGGTAAGCTGATTTGTAAGCAGAAAACGCATCGTTCCATTGGGCTTGTTTAGCTTGGCCTTTTTCTTGTTGGTTCCATTGTGCAGCAATATCTGCAGGGATAGTAAACGGAGCATGTGGCCAATTTAAAAATTCACGTGTAGCAGCTATTTCGTCGTCACCTAAAGGTGCGCCGTGGCAGTCATGACTACCTGATTTGTTTGGTGAGCCAAAACCAATAATTGTTTTACAACAAATCATCGTTGGTTTGTCGGTAACCGATTTTGCTTCGGCAATTGCTGCTGTAATTTGTTCAGGATTGTGACCGTCTACACTGATCACGTGCCAGCCGTATGAAGCAAACCTTTCTGGTGTATTGTCTGTAAACCAACCTTCAACTTCACCATCAATTGAAATACCGTTGTCATCCCAAAATGCGATAAGTTTACCTAAACCTAAAGTACCAGCTAATGAACATACTTCATGAGAAATACCTTCCATTAAACAACCATCGCCTAAGAAGCAGTATGTAAAGTGATCAACAATCGCATGATCTTCACGGTTAAATTGCGCCGCTAACGTTTTTTCGGCAATCGCCATACCTACAGCATTAGAAATACCAGCACCTAAAGGGCCTGTCGTTGTTTCAACGCCAGGAGTGTAACCATACTCAGGATGACCAGGTGTTTTAGAATGTAATTGACGGAAGTTTTTTAAATCATCAAGTGATACGTCATAACCAGTTAAATGCAATAGAGAATAAATAAGCATTGAGCCATGGCCGTTAGATAAAACAAATCTGTCTCGGTTTACCCATTTTGGATCTGTTGGATTATGATTTAAAAAATCACGCCATAAAACTTCAGCTATATCAGCCATACCCATAGGTGCACCAGGGTGACCTGATTTTGCTTTTTGAACAGCATCCATACTTAATGCACGTATTGCATTCGCTAGTTCTTGACGAGATGTCATAATTACTCCGCTTAGAATTGATTGGATTTATAAATATGTTCATTTTCACCTGAACGTACTTATAACTCAAATGTTATTCTGCTATTTGTTATATTTTATTTGCAAAGACATATCATTTTTGATTATGAAAACGAAATATACCTATAAAGTTTAAGTGATTGTCAGTATATTAATATTCTGTTTTTAGGCCTTTACGCATTCAACTCCTTTATGAAAAAACAAATTTATCAGCCTGTATTTGCTATTTGTATGTACGTTATCGTGTGTTTGTTAACCATCATGATGATTAAACCGTTTTCTATGATAGTTTTTTTAGGTTCGTCGGCGGGTATCGCGAGCGCTATTATTATTTTATGGGGATCACGCCAACTTTTTTCGGTTGTTTTAGCGAGTATTATTTTTAATACGTTTTTATATTTTTATTTGTCAGTTGAATTTGAGCTGGCTGTTGTCATGATTTCATTATTAGCCACTTGCTTACAAGCTCTTTGGGCAAAGAAACTAACTTATCAAATGGTTACTCAAGGTCAATGGTTGGATAGCCGAGTAAAACTTTCTGTATTTTTATTTAAAATAGGCCCTCTGGTTTCCTTAATTTCAGCTTTCGCTTCAGTACTCATTGCTGTCTTATCTGTAAAAACATTTGATGTGAATTTATTTTATATTTTCTGCCGTACTTGGTCGATGAGCATTCTTATTTCAATATTTGTTATCCCTGTTTTATTGTTTCTTAAAAAAGAGCATAACTTTAATAAAGGTAAACAACTTTTTGTTATAACGTCTTCTGTTTTAGGGGCGCTTTCTATTGCCTTGCTTTTTAAAATTTTTCAAGATCAGCATCAACATTATCGTAATGATGATTTTTATAAAGCTCAAACACATATAACAACAGAATTTGAACGAAAGCTTCTGATTATTGAACAACAGCTAAACGCTTTAAAAGCTTATTTTGAAGCAAGTAAGTTGATTAATTTAGAATCATTCAATCAATTTTCAGCGAATATACTCAGTGATTCTTCTATGATTGAATCACTTGAGTGGGCGCCTGTAGTAAAAAATAAATATAGAGATAGTTATGAAAAATATATGTCTGAGGTGTTAGATACACATTATGTGATTAGCCAACAAACCCTTATGGGAAATACGGTAAAGATTAACGATGCACCTATTTATATGCCTGTTCAATATGTTTTTCCTCGATACCAAAATGAAGAAATTTTAGGTATCGATTTACTTAGTCATATTGATAAAAAAAATGCGATAGAAGAGGCTATAAACTCCGGGGAAATTTCGGCAACATTACCGATTAACATGATTGAAGGTGATTTTACAAACCCTGCTATTTTGATCGTTTTACCTGTATATAATAGTAATTTAACGCCTGATTTTGGTAAATATAACCAAAAGGGGAAAAGCTCAACGTCAGGCGTGGTAGTTGCTGTAGTAAGAATATCATCCCTTTTTAATAACATTGATCGTTTTATTAATGAGAACAATATTAATTTATTAATAAAAGATGTTAACAACCATGACTATTTTACTATCATTGGGCAAGAGTTTGACGCAACCAATAAACTTGTTAATCAGTATGATAGTAATGTGTTTTCTCGAAAGTGGAATACTCAAATTTCAGAAAAATATACTTGGGTATTACAGGATAAAACATGGCAAACATGGATGATGTTATTTGGGGGAACATTTGGTGGACTTGTTTTTCAGTTATTGATTTTAATGATGGCGGCTTATTCAACTGAACTGAGTAATAAGGTGACTCAAAAAACTCGTGAACTTATTTTATCTAAAGAAAAGTCAGATAATGAAAACCAAGCAAAAACAGATTTTTTACAATCGTTAAGTACTGAATTACGAGTACCTTTGAGTGTTATAAAGCGTTTGATTGAGGTCTTTCCAAAGAAAAATCTAGCGGAAATTGAAAAAGAATATATTGATAATATTTCAAATGCATCGCTTAATTTAGAGCAGTTAATTGATACGTTAAATGAATTATCAAGTATTGAATCAGGTAGATTAACTCTTAATAATCAATCGTTTGATTTTATTTTGTTCTTAAAAAGAATGGAAGAAATAGTAGAAGCACAAGCAAAAAATATTAAATTTTTAATTCAAGAAGATGTTCCTCAGTTTATTGAATCTGACGAGTTACGATTGCAACAAGTATTTATTACTTGTGCCGAAAACGCAAAAGAGTTGCTTGATAATAATAATATTTGTATCTCTGTTAAAGTTCATTTTCATCATCAAAACAGTGCAACAATAGTATTTGTTTTACATGCACTTAGAACAAATAATTCGATTCAAGACGCTTCCGTTGTTATAAATAATAATCCTGAGGGTATAAAGTTTAATTTGAGAATGGAAATGGCAAAAGAGCTTTGTAATAAATTGGGAGGTAACATTAACATTGCTCAACTTCCTTCGGGTGAGTCGATGATACATGTTTCTGTAAAAGTGAAAATATCGCAAGAGCAAGAAGTTGGGTTAGGGCGCTTTAATATACCGTCTATAAATCATAATACAGCCTTAAATGTTAAGCGTATTTTATTTGTAGAAGGAAAAAATAAAACCAATAAAAATTTATATCGACAGTTAGTATCTTTAAAGTTTTATGTGGATGTTATTACTGATGTTAAAGAGATTGACGCAAAACTCTCCACGAAAGAATATCATTTGGTTATTTTTGATTGCTCGGAAAGTGATATGAATATAGCGGCAATACCTAGCCCAATAAAAGGAGAATTTTCACGTACACCTACGATAGCTCTTTTTAATCAAGCATTAGAAAATAAGATGTTGTCTTTAGTTAACCATAAATTTACGTCTTATATGGTATTACCTATGACAACTGAAAACCTTCGAAACTTGTTAGCAAATTATCTAAAGTAGTTCATATACCCGTGACCAATCCAGGGGCTATTTTAGAGTACTTGAGCGATATTAATTCAAGACAATGTTTTGTAATAATGGTCGTTTCTTTGTAAAAAGCTTTGTTGATAAAGTGATTTTTCTCAAGCGTTTTTTTAGTCTCCACTGAAACCTGTATTTTGAATGGTTACGGGGATATATGTTATATGAACACTTTACATATTTACACGATAACGATGAGTTTTTAACTTTTACGCATCGTGATGTTCTGTAGACACCGTGAGATTTTTTTTCACTACAGATAGTATTTCATTTTTAGTTGATGGCTTGATAATGTAACCTTTTAAGCCGTAATGGGCCCATTTTTTTACCAATTCTTTGTTTTTATTTCCTGTTAATGCAATAACCGGGGTGTCGATTCCTTCTGAAAGTTGACGGATTTTTTTAGTGGCATTTAATCCATCCAAATTAGGCATAAATAAATCCATTAATATTAGGTCATAACGACTTTTTTTAATTTTATCTAATGCGCATAAACCGTCTTCAGCTTCATCAACATGATAGTTTTCTTTTAAAAGTACATTAGTGATCATATCTCGGTATAACTTGTTGTCTTCCACCACTAAAATAGAATGAGTTAAAACATTTTTTACAGTAGGCTCTTCTACGGGTAATACTTCCTCATCATTCAACTCATTAGTATCTTGCTCGGTATTATCTCTCTTTTTAATGGAGGCAACATGAGTAATTAAACCTTTTCTTTTTTGTTTTTTTACTGGCAGGCTTTCTTTTAGTGACTTCTGTTGTGAAACGAGTTGCGCGATTATATTATCAAGACTTTTACGAATATCTTCTTCAAGTAAATGCAATAAAGGATGTACATGATCTTTTGTTATATTTTGTAATAACTCTTGTGGTGAGTTAATTTCTTGTGCATTGTTGATTAAATCGGAAGAAGGTACTTTAGATATGTCTTCACCACTTTGTAATATCTTTTTTAATAAATGTTGTTTACAACGACTGCCTTCATCAATCAGAGCTGAAAGCTCTTCATCTATTTGTTCACTTAACTCTTCACTGTCTGTTTGTATTTTACTATCAGCTTGAGTTTGAGTTAAGCCGCTTTGTACAACCATAAGTAATCTTAATCTTTCATATAAGGGTTGATATACAAAATAATTATCAAAAAGGTTTTTCATACAGCATCGAAAGGCTAAAGAAGACTCTTTGTTATTACATAATACAATACTGTAATGTATATGATTAAGTTGAGATTCTTCTACTAAAAAGGTGTAATACTCCACCGATTTTTCTACGTTAGACAATGCAAATAGGATAACCGAAGGGGCTATCTGATTAAGATATTCAGCGGTATCTTCATCTAGAGTTAGCGTTCTGTATTCATCTATATGAGTGGCTAAAATATTAGCGGCTCCTGAGGTGTCTTCGTCACTGTCGACGATCATCACTACTTTGGGGTGGCGGCTTCCTACCGGTAAGGGCTTAGCTTTCATTTTTTATTACTCCGTACACTTGCTTAATTGAGTTATTAATTAAAATGATGAGTTCCTTACATTTGTTTTTATCATTAAGTATAGAAGTGTCTTCTAATTTTTGTAAATAATCTGCTGTTTGTTCTGCACCTATTGCTTTAGCTGAGGTTTTTAGAAAGTGAGCTTCTTCTTTTATGAGCTTGAAATCACTTTCACTATAGGCGCTACTTAGTTTAGTTATAGATTGCTTTGCTTGTTGTAAAAACTCTATTTGAAATCTTTTTATTAACTCTGCGTCATCGCCAACAAGCTCAAACATAGTGTTTTTATTAACTATTTTTAATTGATTCTCTGTCATTATTTATACCATTTTTTGAGCATTGCTCTTAAATCTGATAACTGAATGGGTTTACTTAAAAAATCATTCATTCCTGAAGCAATGCAATATTCAGCATCACCACTCATGGCTGCACCTGTTACTGCAATAATAGGTGTTGCTTGTTTTTGTTGGGATTTTTCTAAGGTTCTGATTTGCTTGGTCATTTCGTAACCGTCAATATTTGGCATGTGACAATCAGTTAAAATAAGCTGATAGTTTCCTTCTTCCCATTTTATTTTTCCTTGTAAGCCGTCATCCGCAAGCTCACATTTGTATCCTAATCTATCGAGTTGCTTTACGATGAGCTTTTGATTTAAGGGATTATCTTCAACAACGAGTATACTGGCTTGAGTACTTTTTTTATGATTGTTTTCTTCTGTAATATCAAAGTCAAAATCGAGTTCATCTAATCCTAATACATCGTTATTTTCATCTTCGTCAAGCTCTAAGGAGCTTAAATCTAATTCGTCTAGGTTAAGTTCAAAACCACTTTGCCAAGTATGTTGCATGCATTGAACGAGTTGAATTCTTGTCATGGGTTCAGAGCAACTTACTCGAATATTTTTAAAAGCTTTTCGTGCTGTATCTATTGATTTTCTATTTACTGCAATGGTGATACGGCTTTTGTCTTTTATCTCTTTAAGTAAATGTAGAATGGTTTGTATATTGGTTTCGTTATTGTTTAATAGAATTAACAATATATCGAAGTTATCTTTGCTTTTAACGTATTCACTTAATGTATAGCTGTTAACATGAGCACCTTCGTAGGTTAAATAGTGGCTAAAAACCTTTGCTTTATTGGTAAGTTTTTCGTTGCAATCGATAATTGAAATTTTAATATTAGATAAAGATTCGATATCCATCGCGATTGTTTCTTGTGATTTTAAGAAGGGGAGTTCAGCATCAAAACTAGAACCTTTACCTTTTTCACTGATTAAGGTTATTTTTCCTCCCATCATTTCAGTTAGTTTCCCACAAATGGCAAGTCCTAATCCTGTCCCCCCATATTGTCTGGTTGTCGAACGTTCAGCTTGTATAAATGGTTTGAATAGCTTTTCTTGGTTTTTTTTATCAATCCCAATACCATTGTCTATTATTTTTAAGCTGATGATTCCTGAAGTATTTTTTTTCTGTTTTATCGTGGTTACAAGGCTAACTTCTCCCAATTTCTTAAAAGATGAACTTGTGAACTTTAATGCGTTACCAATAAGGTTAAATAGAATTTGACGTACCCGCATTGGATCGCCTGTAATAAACATGGGAGTATCGGGGTCTTCAAAAACGTGTAAAGATATATCCCTTTTTATTGCAACAGGAATAAATACTTTAATTACATTATCAATAACTTCTGATATTGAAAAAACACGTTCTTCTAGTTCTAATTTTCCTGCTTCAATTTTATTGATATCCAATATATCGTTTAAAATAAATACAAGGTTTTCAGCGGAAGTTTTTGCAGTATCAATTAAATCTTTTGATTCTGGTGTTTGTTTTGTTCCCGTAAGTAAGTCTAATGAGCCTATCACGCCATTCATAGGTGTTCTCAGTTCATGGCTCATCATAGAAAGAAAGTCTGATTTTATCTGACTTGCATTTTCAGCATGTTCTTTGGCTTTTATTAATTCAGCGGTACGTTCTGAAACACGCTCTTCAAGTTGAGCATTTAACTTTTTAAGTTTTTTTTCTGCTTCTTGTATTTCTGTTTCATCAATACAAATTCCATCTAAACGGTAGACTTCACCTAAATCATTACTCACCGCTCGACCAATACTTTGGAAGTACTTAATGGATTTATCTTTAAGTATAATACGATATTTAAAGGATAAATCTTCACCTGTACTAAAAGAATAACGTGTGATATTCCCCATTTTTTCTCTGTCTTCTGGGTGAATAATAGATACCCATTTATCTAGTACTCCAATATCTTCTGTTTTTAAACCAAACATTTCATTAGCAAAGTGATCCCACTCACAATGCCATTCATTATTGATAAGTCTAATACACCAAGTCCCTATTTTACCGGCTTTCATGGTAATGTTTTTACTTTCTATTGCGTCATTCAAGTTGTTAAGAATTTCTTTGTTTAGGGTGCAATCAGTTAGTGTACCTATTATCGTTTTGGGCTCTCCATTTTGATAAAATGTTTCTCCTTTTATATTAAACCAGTAGGTTTGCTTGTTTATCTCCATTCTAAATTCAAAATTAAGTGGCGATTTTGATTGAATATGAGACTTTAAAAATATTTCGAACAGTACCAAGTCATCTTGGAATATAGCCTTTTTAAACATATCCCATGAATAAATATCATGGGATTCTATTTGGAGTAATTCTTTGAACTTTGCTGAAAACACTGCAGATTGCTGAGCAATGTCTAATTCCCAAATTCCAACATTACTGCTTTCAATTGAATTGATTAACCTAGATAAATAGATACTTTCTTGTTGATATTTGTACTGCCAATTTTCTTCTAACGATAATAAAATTAAACGATAATTGTTATTTAAAGGGCTAATACTGGCTTTATATATAGAGTTAAAAGTGTTTTTATTTTTATATGATAAGTAAATATGTGATGGGGCTTGCGGATTATCAATAAATCCTTCAATGCTTATATTTGTATCAAAAGGGGAAAACAAATCAAAAAGTGCATTATTTTCTGTAAGTTCTGCTGTAATAGTTAATAACTTTAATGCGAGTTCATTAGAAGCAATTATCTGATAATTTTTAGTCACCGCAATACATGGAAAAGGGATGCTAATTAACTGTTGGAGCGCTTCACATTTCATTACCACAACCTGATTAAAGTATTTTTAATTAAAATGTATTAAAAGAGGATATTAAAAATATAGCAGTTAAATGAAATATATCTATTAATGTCATAAATATACCTGTTATCAATCAATAGGCTATTTCAGAGCATTGTTGATGAAGTGATTTTGCACAAGCGCTTTTATGATGAGGCTAAAATCAATTTATGGGGCTTATTAACTTTAGTAAGGTTTAGGGGATTAGGGTAACGCAGGAGCGGTTACTGAGAATAATCATGACGTAAATTTAATGCCTTGCATACATGGATGTAGGCCTTAGATTTTGTTTGGAACGTAAAATTTGTACATAAATGGTTTTTAGTTCCTACTGAAACCAGTATCTTGAATGATGAGGGGTATATAACTCACCTATATCAAGCTGAGAGGTAAGCTGAAATGTATTTAATATTGTCGGTATATTGAAACCGAGAGGTAAATATCTAAAAACACTTTAGCGTGTTTTTTAGGCGTTGCAGATTAAGTGAAGTGTACCTCTATTAAAATAAGTTTACGTTATAGCATTACATTAGTGAGTAATAAAAAGCATAAGAGTAAAAAATAAAATAATAACAGTGTTAAAGGCAATTATATAAGCAAAGCTTTTCCATGTTTGTTTTATGGTGTAGCCTTTTGAGTCGATATACCACCACCAAATTAAGCACATCAGTATTGGTAATAAAAAGAATAATTTTATCATTGTCGAGTTTCATTATTAATTGCAATTTCAACATCATAGCTTAACTATCATTTATCCGCACCCGAATTCCTTTAAAAATTTTATACCCGTTACCACTGAAACCTGCATTTTGAATGATAACGGCTATATTCATACAGGTTAACTATTCAAAGGAATGCGCGATAAGGTAGTAATCAGCTGCATTTTAATAGGGCTCTAGTTAGATGAATTATTATTAATTAATACCGTGAGTGGTTTTCTAATGAAATATAAAAACAATAAACTAGGAATAACCATTACGGCTGTAAGAATAAAAAACAGTGCCCAATTGCCATCCAGCCAGTCTACAACTATTCCTGAGTATGAACCTAACATCACTCGTCCGAAAGTACCTAAAGATACCATTAACGCGTACTGGCTCGCGGTAAATGTTTTATTACATAGTACAGAGATAAGAGCAACGAAGGCAACAGATCCCCAAGCTGAGGTAAAGCCATCAACAAAAACAGTAGCTGCAAATAGTAATTTATTTGGCCCTACAAATGCCATTACCGCAAATAAAAGGTTACTTGCTCCCATAGCGATACCACCAATAAACAGACCTTTTAATATGCCGTATCTAATAGTAAATACACTACCAATTAAAGAAAAAACAATAGTGGTTGCCCAATTGATCATTTTTGAATAATAAGCAATATCGCTATTAGAAAATCCAACTTCGCGATAAAACACAATAGACATTCGTCCTAAATAGGCTTCACCTAATTTAAATAAGAAAATAAACAGTAAAATAGAAAGCGCTAAGCGAGTCCCATTTCTATCGAAAAACTCTTGAATAGGTGCGACTAAGGTCGTTAAGAGCCATGCTGTAATTCGATGAATAAGGCTTGGAACATGTGAATGATGTAACGGAGTGTTTTGTCTAATGGTTAAGTTTAATTTACTTAATTGTTGAACAAATATAAATAACAATAACACGATAAATAAGGTGATAAAGGTAAAACGGTAATCAGCAGAGATAAAAGCGTCAGGCCAAGCAGGGTAACCAATATTGGCATAAATAATTGAAACAAAAATAGTCGGCAGTATTAGTAAAATAAATAAAGGTTTATGCCCCTGTTTTGGGAGAACATTTAGGTAATTTGCTTGAATTGAGTCTAATTCTACTTCTCTGTTAGTTTCTGGCTCTTTCACTATAAAGGCGGTTAACATGAGAATTGCCATTATAATAGATAAAACAAAAAAGGCTTCAGGCCAAGTCCAGTTGGGTTGATCTACCAATAAAAATGGAATGCTTCCTAAACCTGCAAAGCCTGTCCACCATCCAGCAGTTGCCATCGCTGAACCCGCTGACATATAGTTATTATCGTCACCCGAGAGTATGTCTATTCTATATGCATCTATTGCTATGTCTTGACTCGAACCAAAAAAGGCAATAGTTAGCCCTAAAAGGGCAACTAAACTTAATTGACTTGCTACATTGACTTGGCTTAATTGGTAAGTTGCTAGCACAATAAATACTTGTGTAAACATTATCCAACTTCTGCGTTGACCAAACCTTGATGTTATAAAAGGAATTTTGAGCCGATCAACAAAAGGAGACCATAAAAAGTTGATGCTATAGGTTACAAATATTAAACCAAATAATCCAATACTTGAACGACTAAGCCCCTCATCTTTTAACCAGCCACTCATGGCCGAGCCAGTCATTACCCAAGGAAAACCGCTAGCAATACCAAAGCAAAAAATACTGAGTAATCTTTTATCTTTAAAATAACGAATTGTGTCGAAAAGGGAGTTGGAACTTGGCATTCAAAAAATTCAAATAATGTTAGATACGTAAAGCCTATCAGACTGCTTGTAATGAAAGAAGTTAATTATATGGAATGTTACAATGTTGTAGTATTAATATGTTAAATTTATGAGGCTTTAGGTTAGATTTTTATGCGATAGGTCTCCAACCTATACAATCTAGAGGGTAGCTACCAGTACCTGCAAAAAAGTCTATGCAGGTTGTTATTTCACTTTTAAAATATAAATTATCATTTAAAGAATGTGCGCCATGGAGGCTTAATTCATGAATTAGGTGCCAAAAAACTCTTTCCCTTGCATTAGCGGGGGTTTCATCTTGTATTTTCAGTAATGTCCATTCATCCATAGTATTCAATATAAATTGATCTAATTCAGAGTGGTGCAATGAATGACTTATTACGGCTTGAATGTAAAAAGTAGTTTGTGTTATTTTTTCATTGATAAACTGCTCAATTATCATATTGTTTACTCTTTGAGTACGACGTTTTCTTGTAATTCAATTGTTCTGAATTAAAACTTCCTTGAATGTCAGTATTTCCTATAGGTTAAATGCTCTTTGTTATATATGTATCGTTTAAAAATAAACAAAAGTCAAAGAAGTTTAATTTGAACTTCAATACTTGCTGACTACATTTCTATTTTTTTGAGTGTATTTTGTCTATTCTTCAGGTAATAATGTGGCTTTGATTATTATAACAGGTTCAACAGGCACATCTTCCCAAGCCATACCATCATGGTAATGTGTTTTTACTTTTGCTATAGCTTCTAGTACTTCTTGCCCTTCGGTTATACTGCCAAAAACAGCGTATCCCCAACTTCTTCCCGGATCTAAGTTGGTGTTATCGTCTACATTGAAAAAGAATTGTCTATTGGCTGTATGGGGTCTAGATTCTTTCGCCATAGCAATAGTCCCCATTTCATTTTTTAGGCCATTCCCTGATTCATTAATAATATCTTCGTTTACTTTTTTAATAGTAAAGTCTTTATCATAACCGCCACCTTGTACGATAAAGTCGTTAATTACACGATGAAAAATAGTGTTGTTGTACTCATTTGTAACAACATAATTAAGAAAGTTATCTACAGTTATCGGTGCTCTTATTCTGTCGAGTTCAACAATGATATCTCCCATTGATGTTTCAAGTTTTACCTTTGGGTATAAGTTATTGGGATCTATTACTATATCTTTAGCTTGAAGTGCTGTTGCAGAGAAAACACAAAATAGAAGAAGAGGTAATATGAATATTTTGAACATAATAAATGCCTAAATCATTAAAAATAAAATCATTAAAACGTATCAGAGTTATTTGTTTGTTGCTTAATTGCACTTTGTATTTCATTACTATTTATAATTCTTACAAGTAATGAAGCTAGTTGGTGATTGAAGTCTCGTTCTAATACAGCAATATCAGCAACTAAGGGGCCAGCACTACTACCCGTTGTATTAAAGTTTTTGGTTGTGACTGTGTTTGAATTTGATACCGAAACGTTTAATGAAATTGTATTTTTAGCCGTGTAATTAACTAAGCTTTGTTGAACGCTAATCAAGGCAGTATCAATAATAATATCAACCTGTATGTTAGCGAATGGGTCAATTGTAATACCTTGCTTACGAAAAACAGGGCTTATCGCGTTATTGACTATATTGGTTAAACTCTCTTGGCTTGAGAGTATTTTTGCTGGCTCACCATCTTCTATTATTTGAACAACTTGACTCCCTGTACGTTGGTCAATAACGTTAAGCTGAATTCTTTTATCAAAATATACCCCCTTCGAATACCCAATGAGTTCAGGTGACACTACAATGTGTTTAGGTAAGGTTGTACACGCTGTTATTAAGTTTAATAAGGTTATGGTTAACAATAATTTTAATTTCATCGTTTAATTGCCGCTGTAGTTACAAATTTATCATTACTGGCAATGAGTTTTTCATTACCAAAAATTCTCTGTAACTTAATATGATAAGCTAATTGACGGTTACCTATAATACGTAACTCGCCTCCCTTTTTTAATACTCTATGGCTATCTTTAAACATTTGCCAAGCAATATGATCCGTTGTTGCCGTTTGTTGGTGAAAAGGAGGGTTACATAAAATTAAATCTACGCTTCCACCTTCTACACTACTTAAACAGTCATTAATGTTGAATGTACATTTTTCTGCTAAATCTGGAAAGTTAGTTTTAATATTTTCTTCTGCTGATTTTATTGCCATAAATGATTCATCATAAAAATGAATTTCAGCCTGGGGTTGTTGGTCTAAAACTGATAACCCAACAACACCATTACCACAACCTAAATCTATCACTGTTGAGCCAGCTGAAACAGTTGGTAGGTTATTAATAAAATAGCGAGCGCCAATATCTAGCTTTTCTCTAGAGTAAACATTTGACCTATTTGAAATAGAAAATATTTTCCCTTGCTCTTGAATTGATGGCATTTCCCAACAAGTAGGGAATGGTGATGCTACGTTGGTTTTGTTTTCTATATGAGTAAAAACAAGACGTGCTTTTTTCACGGCTAATGAGGTTGTTGTTTCTCCTAAATGTTTTTCGAATAATTTTAATGTTGAGCTGTGAATTTCTTTGGCTCTATCGGCTGCGATGAATACGGTATTTTCGGAATACTTAGCATTTATTTGCATAAGCTGATCGATTAAAAAGGACTTACTTTTGGGGATTTTATATAAAATTAAATCAATATTATCGGGTAAGTCATCAGTACTGGTTAAGTAGGTAATATTTTCATGAGTTATGTAGTTTTGTTCAACATTTAATTTTATACCTTGCTGACTAATATAAGAGTCATTAACACAAAATACATGATGGTCAGATAGATTACAGGTTAGTGCTCCAAAGGCATCGTTGAAAACGAGTATGTTTTTTGAAGAATCCGTTAGATTATTATCATTTAAGTAATTAATTAAATACTCATCAGCGGCATCCCAAGCTTGTAGGCTACGATTAACTTGGCCTACAGGGAAGCGGTCTAAAAAAAGATTTTTATCATTAAAAATAAAAGGGCTGATCATATTAAAATTTACAACGAAAAGGTGGATGTTGGAGAAGTCTATTGTGTCAAAAATTAATGATTGCTGCTAGTCGCTTTCAATATAAATAATCAAAACTATTTATCTTTGCTAAACACAAGTTTAGCGAAAATAGCATTATTATGTGAAGCAATTTGATGGATTATTTTACTTTATAGGCTACGCTTATTAGTAATGTTAATAAAAATAACATGAGGGAATATATGGCTATTGAATTGTTAATAGAAGAAAAGCTTATCAACGCGTTTTCTCCGTTGCATATTGATATTACTAAGGAAAAGTTGTTGTTTGATTTTCCTGATCCTGAGCAATTTCATTTTAATGTTGTAATGATATCTAGAATATTTGAGGGGCTAAGAATAAAGCAACGCCACAAAGCTATTAATAGCATTTTAGCAAAAGAACTGATTGAAAGTATTTCAGTACTTACACTTCATACTTACACCGAAAAAGAATGGTTGTATCGATATTCTTCTTTACCTCTATTCATGGGATCTCCGTACTTTAATAAAAAAATAGCATAGCAATATTAGGTCGGTGTCGTTTGAGCAATAATAAGAGGAGATAAAAGTAGTATAAAACATAATTATTTTAAAATAATTATGTTTCCACTTTTGAAATTCTGTTATTTTTGTCCGTATAATAATTACAATATATGGGTTTTCACTCAATGGGAAATAATCTCATTCAATCATTTATTCATTTTATTGATAAATTTACACATTTAACTGGCAAGTTTGTTTCTTGGTTTTCTCTTTTTATGGTACTTATTACCTTTATTATTGTTGTACTTAGGTATGGCTTTAATATGGGCTGGATCGCTATGCAAGAGTCAGTTTTATATATGCATGGATTAGTTTTTCTTTTAGGGTCAGCTTATACGTTAAAAGAAAATGGCCATGTACGTATCGATGTTTTTTATCAAAAATACTCTGTAAAAACTAAAGCGTTAGTTGATTTATTTGGTACTGTTTTTTTACTTATTCCCGTTTGTACTTTTATTTTTTACATTAGCTGGGACTATGTTTTAGTTTCTTGGCGTATTATGGAAACATCATCTCAACCAGGTGGCTTACCCTTTGTTTATTTAAGTAAAACCTTTCTATTACTTTTTTCAATAACACTTATTCTTCAAGGTATTTCAGAAATACTTAGAAATGCACTCATATATAAGAACGAGCAAACCAATACAGTAAATAATATCGAGGGTGTAAGTTAATGGAATACCTTGCGTTATGGATGTTTTTATTTGTTTGTATTGTTTTAATTATTGGTTACCCCGTTGCATTATCCTTAGCAGGTTCAGCGTTGATTTTTGCCGGCGTAGGAATACTTTTTGATGTATTTGATGCCAGTATTCTATCAGCGTTACCTAGTCGCTTATTTGGTATTGTTAATAACCAAACTTTACTTGCTGTTCCCTTGTTTGTATTTATGGGAGCTATGTTAGAGCGCTCTAAAATTGCAGAGAATTTACTTAATGCAATGACATTGTTGTTTGGTAAATTAAACGGTGGATTAGGGATCTCAGTCATCATAGTTGGAATGATATTAGCTGCAAGCACAGGAATTGTTGGTGCTACGGTAGTCACCATGGGGATGTTATCGTTACCTACTATGCTTAAACGGGGGTATTGTCCTAAATATTCATCAGGTGTTATTTGTGCTACGGGTACATTAGGTCAAATTATTCCTCCATCAATTGCTTTAGTTTTATTAGGCGATGTTCTTTCAAGCGCTTATCAAAAAGCACAATTAAACATGGGGATCTTCAACCCTAAAACAGTTTCGGTAGGTGACTTGTTTGCTGGTGCTGTTATTCCCGGTTTGATACTTGTTGGCCTTTATATTCTTTATACAATTACACTAGCTATTTTAAAGCCTTCTTCTGTTCCACCTCTTGATGATGAAGAAGTGAATAAGTTGATGAATGGTGAATCAAAGCTGAGTATCTTTTTATCTGCTCTTATTCCTCCTCTATTATTAATGTGCTGTGTTTTAGGGTCTATTTTATTAGGTTATGCAACGCCTACGGAAGCGGCTGCAGTTGGTGCTGTTGGCTCATTAATATTAGCTGCTTGGCAAAAACAGTTAACCTTACCTAACCTGCAATCGGTTATGCAAAGTACGGTAAAAATATCATCTATGGTGTTTCTTATTTTGATTGGAGCGAGCTTATTCTCTTTAGTTTTTAGAGGCTTCGGTGGTGAAGAGCTTATTCATAGTGTATTTGAAGGAATTCCTGGAGGTGTTATTGGTGCAACAATTGTTGTAATGCTTATTATTTTCTTTTTAGGTTTTATATTAGATTTTATTGAGATCACTTTTGTTGTTGTTCCTATTGTTGCCCCAATTTTATTAGCCATGGGACTTGATCCTGTATGGCTCGGTATTATGATTGCTATTAATTTACAAACGTCCTTTTTAACACCTCCATTTGGCTTTGCTTTGTTTTATTTAAGGGGCGTTGCGGATAAAAGTCTTAAAACGATCGAAATTTATAAAGGGGTTGTTCCTTTTATTTTAATACAAGTACTCTTGTTAGGTGTTTTGGCTATTTGGCCTGAGCTCATAACCTGGTTACCTCAAACAATATATGGATAGAAAATATGATAATACTTAAAAATAAAATGTTTTCCTTGTGCTCGTTACTTTTAATGAGTGCTATTGCAATTACAGGGTGTGGTAGCGACAAACAATCAATTTCTCAAGCTGGAGCGGCCGAAGTTAAAACGTATAAATGGAAAATGGTAACTTCTTGGCCTAAAAATTTCCCTGGTTTAGGAACAGCTCCCGAAACATTTTCTAAATATGTAGAAAAAATGAGTGGCGGACGTTTAACCGTTAAAGTATTTGGAGCCGGGGAGTTAGTTCCTGGTTTAGAGGTTTTTGATACTGTTTCTCAAGGTACGGTTGAAATGGGACATAGTGGGGCTTATTACTGGAAAGGGAAAATCCCAGCAGCACAGATGTTTAGTACTATTCCTTTTGGTATGACAGCCACTGAAATGAATGCATGGCTACACTTTGGTGGTGGTTTAGAGCTTTGGGAAGAGTTGTATAAACCTTTTGGTCTTATTCCTATGGCTGGCGGAAATTCAGGTGGGCAATTTGCAGGTTGGTTTAAAAAAGAAATCAATTCAGTTGATGACCTTAAAGGCTTAAAAATGAGAATGCCTGGTTTAGGTGGCGAAGTACTTAAACGTGCGGGTGGTATTCCTATTAATTTAGCGGGTGGAGAAATTTTTTCATCATTGCAAAGTGGCGCTTTAGATGCATCTGAGTGGGTAGGGCCTTATAACGATCTTGCATTCGGGTTTTACCAAGTTGCTGACTACTACTATTCATCAATATGGCATGAAACAGGCACAACACTTGAATTTATGATCAACGAAAAAGCTTTTAATGAACTGCCAAGTGATTTACAAGAAATAGTAAGAATAGCAGCAAAAGCGGTTAATCAAGATATGCTTGACGAATATACTGCTCGAAACAGTAATGCATTAAAAGTGTTGGTTAACGAGCACAATGTTAAATTGAAACAATTTCCTGATGATGTTTTATTGGCGTTAAAAAATCATACAAACGATGTTTTAGCGGATGAGGCTAAAAAAGATAAAGATTTTGCAAGAGTATTAAAGTCTTACCAAGATTTTCTTTCAAAAGCTCGTGATTACAACAATTTAACGCTAAAAGAATATTTACAAAATAGATAAAATTTATCTGCAAAGTGTCGCTGTTTTAGTTACACTTTGCATAATTCAACTGCTCGTACCTCTTATTTTTTTCAGCAGAGTAAACTATGCCCATTAAAATGAAGAGCAATAATGCTATACGGATGAATTTTCTCTAAATGATTGCTCATGTTTCCGACTAGTACTATCGAGCTCAACAATCGATAACATATATAAATATAAGGTTTTTTTATGGTTATTAAGCCAAAAATTCGTGGTTTTATCTGTACCAATGCACACCCTGTAGGTTGTGATACTCATGTAAATGAACAAATTGCTTATGTTAAGCAGCATGAACAAGCTAACACTAAACCAAAAAATGTACTGGTTATAGGTGCATCTACTGGATACGGTTTAGCCTCTAGAATTACAGCGGCTTTTGGTAATAATGCGAAAACATTAGGTATTTTCTTCGAAAAACCACCAACAGAAAAGAAAACAGCTTCAGCAGGTTGGTATAACACTGCTGCTTTTCAAAAAGCTGCAGATGAAGCTGGTCTTTGGTCTAAAAACATTAATGGTGATGCTTTTTCTCATGAAATAAAGGCTAAAGCGATTAATACCATTAAAGAAGAGTTAGGCCAAATAGATCTCATTGTTTATAGTTTAGCATCTCCACGTAGAACCGATCCTGATACAGGTGAAGTATACTCTTCAACGCTTAAGCCTATTGGCCAGAGTGTTACCACTAAAAATTTAAATACTTCAAAACGTGTTATCGATTCTGTTTCTGTAGAAGCAGCTTCTGAAGAAGAAATTCAAGGCACTATTGACGTTATGGGTGGAGCAGATTGGGAGCTTTGGATCAAAGCACTTAATGAAGCGGGCGTATTATCAGAAGGCTTTAAAACAGTTGCATACACATACATAGGTAAAGAATTAACTTGGCCTATTTACGGTAAAGCAACTATTGGTAAAGCCAAAGAAGACTTAGACCGTGCAGCATCAGCAATTAAAGCTTCAACACAAGCTATTAAAGGTGAAGCTTACGTTACTTCACTTAATGCGGTAGTTACCCAAGCAAGCTCAGCAATTCCTATTATGCCATTGTATATTTCTGCTATGTTTAAAGTAATGAAAGCTGATGGTACATATGAAGGTTGTATAGAACAGATTCAAAATTTATTTGTTGAAAATATTTATGGTGAAACGCCTCGTTTAGACGAAGAAGGGCGTTTACGTCAAAACTACAAAGAATTAGAAGACAGTGTTCAACAACGTGTAACCGATATTTGGAATACTGTTGATACCGACACTATTGATGAGTTAACTGACTATGAAGGTTACCATCAAGAATTTTTAAAACTGTTTGGATTTGGTGTTGATAGCGTTGATTATGACGCTGATGTAAACCCTGTTGTACAAATTAATCACTTAGATTAATTTTCAACCAAGGTTGCACCAATTTGAAAAGCCGATAATTAAAATATCGGTTTTTTTTGCACTAAAATATAACTTTTTGCATGAATTTTGAGCTAATAATTATTTATTAACCTAAATTATAATGAAAAGTTGTAGCGACCGTAGAATGATATTGAATTATTGTGCTAAAATCGCGCCAGAAAAATTTTAACCTAGAGCCAGTGGAAACAAGTTTATTCTCTGTTTCTTACTGAAATACACTGAAATCAATATTTTTATTTGTACTGGTTATGTTCATGCGTAAATGGTTTGAATAAAAATCTTTGATTTTGATACTCCCATCAAAAGTAGTGCAAGTGTTTATGATTACAATAAAAAAAGGTCTGGATGTACCTGTAGTTGGTTCGCCCCAACAAGTGATCCACGATGGCAATGCCATTAAAACCGTTGCAACACTAGGTGAAGAGTTTGTGGGTATGCGACCTACCATGTTTGTTAAAGTGGAAGATCGTGTTAAAAAAGGTCAGGTTCTTTTTGAAGATAAAAAGAACCCTGGCGTTAAATTCACAGCTCAAGCATCAGGTGTTGTAAAAGAAATCAACCGTGGTGAAAAACGTGTTTTACAATCAGTTGTTATCGAAATAGATGGCAACGAAAAAGAGACGTTTCCAAGCTACTCAGCAAATGAACTATCTAAACTAGATCGTCAAGATGTTGTAAATAACCTCGTTAATTCTGGGTTATGGACAGCATTACGAACGCGTCCGTATAGTAAAGTTCCTGCTATTGATTCAACACCAACAGCCATTTTTGTTAGCGCAATGGATACAAACCCAAATGCAGCTGATCCTGAAGTTATTATTAACGAACAGGCAGAAGCATTTAAACAAGGTTTAATTATTCTTTCACGCTTAACTGAAGGCGATATTTTTGTTAGCAAGGCACCAGGAGCCAATATTCCTGTTGAAGCTAATGTAAAAGTAAACGAGTTTGCAGGTAAACATCCTGCCGGCCTTGTTGGTACGCAAATACACTTTTTAAAACCAGTAAGCGCTGAGAAATTTGTTTGGCATCTTGGTTACCAAGACGTTATTGCATATGGTAAGTTATTTACTACTGGTGAACTTGATAGTACGCGTGTTATTTCATTAGCTGGTCCTGCTGCTAAAAACCCTCGTTTAGTAAGAACCTTATTAGGTGCTTCAACTGTTGAATTAACTGAAAATGAAGCTAAGCCTGGTGAATTACGTGTTGTTTCTGGTTCATTGTTATCAGGTTCTACGGCGAAAGGTGTTCATGGTTATTTAGGTCGTTACCACGTCCAACTTTCTTTAATTTTAGAAGGTCGTGAAAAAGAATTTATCGGTTATATGTATCCTGGACCAAATAAATTCTCAGTAACTCGTGCATATATGTCTCATTTCTTCCCTAAGAAATTATTTAATATGACGACTACGACTAACGGAAGTTCTCGTGCAATGGTTCCAATCGGAAACTATGAGCGTGTAATGCCTTTAGATATTTTACCAACGTTGTTTTTACGTGATTTAGCTGCTGGTGATACAGACAGTGCACAACAACTTGGTGCTTTAGAGCTAGATGAAGAAGATTTAGCGCTTTGTACGTTTGTTTGTCCAGGCAAAACAGATTACGGCGTTCTACTTCGTGATTGCCTAACCATAATAGAGAAGGAAGGTTAGTCATGGGTATCAAAAAGTTTATTGAAGATATAGAACCGCATTTTGAAAAAGGCGGTAAACATGAGAAATGGTTTGCTCTCTACGAAGCCGTAGCGACAGGTTTATTTACTCCGGGTTATGTTAACAAAGGCAAAACTCACATTCGTGATAGTATTGACCTTAAGCGTATCATGATCACAGTTTGGTTAGCCGTATTTCCTGCCATGTTTTTTGGTATGTACAATATTGGCTTTCAAGCAACTGAAGCATTAGCAGCTGGTTATGCTTTACCTGATACATGGCAAGTAGGCCTATTTGAAACACTAGGTGGTAGCTTAGCTGCTGATACTGGTTGGTTTGGAATGATGCTCTACGGAGCTGTGTTCTTTTTACCTATATATGCCGTGACATTTATTGTTGGTGGTTTCTGGGAAGTTCTTTTTGCTGCCGTACGTAAGCATGAAGTTAACGAAGGTTTCTTCGTAAGCTCAATCTTATTTGCATTAATTGTTCCTGCTTCTATTCCTTTATGGCAAGTGGCTATCGGTATTACTTTTGGTGTTGTTGTTGCTAAAGAAATATTTGGTGGAACAGGTAAAAACTTCTTAAACCCAGCATTAGCCGGCCGTGCATTTTTATTCTTTGCTTATCCTGCACAAATCTCAGGTGATTCTGTTTGGGTTGCTGTTGACGGTTTCTCTGGTGCCACAGCTTTAGCTGCAGGCGCTGCGGCACAAGTAGGTGAAATTAGTTACGCTTTAAATGCTGACTGGTGGAATGCATTCTGGGGCTTTATTCCTGGTTCTGTTGGCGAAGTATCAACATTTGCAATTCTATTAGGTGGTGCTTACATCCTTTATAAAGGTATCGCATCGTGGCGCATCGTATTAGGTGTGTTTGGTGGTATGGTTCTAACAGCTACTCTGTTTAACTTTATTGGTAGCGACACTAATGCAATGTTTGATATGCCTTGGTATTGGCACTTTGTTGTAGGTGGTTTTGCTTTTGGTATGATCTTTATGGCAACAGACCCTGTTACGGCTTCTTTCACTAATACTGCTAAGTATTGGTATGGCGCATTGATTGGTGTAATGGTTGTACTTGTTCGTGTTGTAAACCCTGCATTCCCAGAAGGTATGATGTTAGCTATTCTATTCGCTAACCTATTTGCACCTTTATTCGATTACTTTGTTGTACAAGGTAACATCAAAAGGAGGCTTGCTCGTAATGTCTAGTAATAAAGAAACTCCTATCAAAACGATTGGTTTTGTATTAATTGTTTGTTTAGTGTGTGCTGCATTAGTATCTATCTCTGCAGTTCAGCTTAAGCCTTTACAGGTAGCGAACAAATTACTTGATCAACAAACTAAGATTTTAGAAACAGCTGGTCTATTAGATGTTGCTGGTGATGATATCGTTGCAACGTTTAACAAATATGTTGACGCTAAAATGATTGACCTAGATTCAGGTGAATTTATTGAAGGTGACCCATTATTATTTGATGAACGTCGTAATTCACGTGATGCAACTAAATCTGAAAAACCTGATAATGACATTGCAGGTATCAACCGTCGTTCTAATAACGCTGTTGTTTACTTAGTACGCAACGACGAAGGTGAAGTTAACACGATTGTTCTTCCTATCGTTGGTTCAGGCTTATGGGATTTAATGTACGGTTACGTTGGTTTAGAATCAGATTTAAATACTGTACGTAGTGTTGTTTACTCTGATCATAAAGAAACTCCGGGCCTAGGCGCTGAAGTAATGAATCCTAAGTGGAAAGCATTATGGCCAGGTAAGAAGATTTATGACGACAAAGGTGAACCTAAAGTTCATTTAGTTAAAGGTGGCGCAAAAGCTAACGACATCCATGGTGTTGATGCTTTATCAGGTGCAACTTTAACAAGTAATGGTGTTACACGTACATTACAGTTTTGGTTTGGTGAAGAAGGTTACAAACCTTTTATTGCTAAGTATCGCTCTTCATTAGGTAAGGGAGGTGTTAACTAATGGCTTCAGAAACAAATAAGGTTTTAACTAAACCTATTTTTGACAACAACCCTATAGCGCTTCAAATACTTGGTATTTGTTCTGCTTTAGCGGTAACAAGTTCAATGGCAAATGCATTAGTAATGACATTAGCTGTTGTTGTTGTTACAGCATTTTCTAACTTGTTTATTTCGATTATTCGTAATCAAATACCTTCAAGTGTTCGTATTATTGTTCAAATGGCAATTATTGCATCATTGGTAATTGTAGTTGACCAAGTACTTAAAGCTTTCTCTTATCAATTATCGAAAGAGCTTTCTGTATTTGTTGGCTTAATTATTACTAACTGTATCGTAATGGGACGTGCTGAAGCTTTTGCTATGAAAGAAAAGCCTGGTGTTAGTTTCATGGATGGTATTGGTAATGGTCTAGGTTACGGTTTTATCCTAATGAGTGTTGCATTTGTTCGTGAACTATTTGGATTCGGAACCGTATTTGGTATCGAAATATTACCATTGATTCAAAATGGTGGTTGGTATCAAGCAAATGGCTTATTAGTATTACCATTTAGCTCATTCTTCCTTATTGGTTTCTTAATTTGGGCAATTCGCCAATGGAAACCAGAACAAGTTGAGAAGGATTAGAACTCATGGAACATTATATTAGTTTATTAGTTAAAACGATTTTTATTGAAAACATCGCTTTAAGTTTCTTCCTAGGTATGTGTACTTTCTTAGCTGTGTCTAAAAAAGTAAGTACTGCTATGGGATTGGGTGTAGCTGTTATCGTTGTACTTGGTATTGCGGTTCCAGCTAACCAAATAATCTACCAAGCAATATTAGCGCCTGGTGCTTTAGATTCAATTATGGGGATTACAAACCCTAAAGAAACAATTGATTTAAGTTTCTTATCATTTATAACGTTTATCGGTGTTATTGCTGCATTAGTTCAGATCCTTGAAATGGTGTTAGATAAATACTTCCCTGCGTTATATCAAGCATTAGGTATCTTCTTACCGTTAATTACGGTTAACTGTGCGATTTTTGGTGCGGTATCATTTATGGTATCTAAAAACTTAACGCTAGGTGAATCTGTTGTTTATGGTGTTGGCTCTGGTATCGGTTGGGCATTAGCTATTGTATTGCTTGCTGGTATTCGCGAAAAGATGAAATATTCTGACGTTCCAGATGGCCTTAAAGGTTTGGGTATTACGTTTATTACTGCAGGATTGATGGCTTTTGGCTTTCTTTCTTTCGGTGGTATTTCGTTATAATAAGATTAACAAGGAATACGAGTTGTAACTTGTATTCCCCTAGAAAAGTATAAGGAAAAGTCGATGGAAATCATTCTCGGCGTAGGCATGTTCACTGCGATCGTTATAGCTTTGGTTCTAGTAATCTTATTTGCTAAATCGAAGTTAGTTGCAGAAGGTGACGTGACTATTAGTATAAATGGCGATCCAGATAAAGCAGTTACGACTAGTGCTGGCGGAAAGCTATTAGGCGCACTTGCTGACCAAGGTATTTTTATTCCTTCAGCATGTGGTGGTGGTGGTACTTGTGGACAGTGTCGTGTACATGTTCATTCAGGTGGTGGAGATATTTTACCAACTGAGCAAGGTCATATCACTAAACGTGAAGCTAAAGAAGGTTGTCGTCTTTCATGTCAAGTTGCTGTTAAGCAAGACATGGAAATTGAAGTAGAAGACGAAATCTTTGGTGTTCAACAATGGGAATGTGAAGTTATCTCTAACGATAACAAAGCAACTTTCATTAAAGAGCTAAAACTACAAATTCCAAATGGTGAATCTGTACCGTTTAGAGCCGGTGGTTATATTCAAATTGAAGCGCCAGCTCATCACGTTAAATACAGCGATTTTGATATTGATGAACAATACCGTGGCGATTGGAATCATTTTGGCTTTTTTGATGTTGAATCAAAAGTTGATGAACCAACGTTACGTGCATACTCAATGGCTAACTATCCTGAAGAAGAAGGCATTATCATGCTTAACGTGCGTATTGCTACGCCACCTCCAGGAAGATTACACTTACCAGCAGGTAAAATGTCATCGTACATCTTTAGCTTAAAGCCTGGCGATAAAGTTACTATTTCAGGTCCATTTGGTGAATTCTTCGCGAAAGATACCGATGCTGAAATGGTATTTATTGGTGGTGGTGCTGGTATGGCGCCAATGCGTTCACACATATTTGATCAACTTAAGCGTTTAAACTCTAAGCGTAAAATGAGTTTCTGGTATGGTGCACGTTCACTACGTGAAATGTTCTATGAAGATGACTATAACGGCTTAGCGGCTGCTAATGACAACTTTGAATGGCACGTTGCACTTTCAGACCCTCAACCAGAAGATAATTGGGATGGTTTAACAGGTTTTATTCATAACGTATTACATGAACAATACTTGAAAGATCATGAAGCGCCAGAAGATTGTGAGTACTACATGTGTGGTCCACCAATGATGAATGCTGCTGTTATTCATATGCTTAAAGACCTTGGTGTAGAAGACGAGAATATCATGTTAGATGACTTTGGTGGCTAATATTTTATTTTAAGCTTGCCTATTGGCACTACTTCAGCGTTGGATGTACTCATTGACTATCGTCAACTCCGTGCATCCGCTTTGAATTAGCACCACTATTCTTCGCTTAACTTTAAAATATAATTCACACTAAAATATTTAATTAATATTTTATTTAAAGGCGACTTAGGTCGCCTTTATTATTTATATAAGTGCAATTTACTATCTGATAGAAGTGCATTTACATAAATAATAATCTTTTGGAAGTTGTATGAAAAACTTAATATTAATCACGCTTGTTTTAACTTTACTGACGGGATGCTTTCCTAGTAAAAACTTAGACAAAAAAGAAGTACTACTGCAAGGTAGAACAATGGGAACCACTTACAATATTAAAGTGATAGTAGAAAACGACTCTATTGATACCCAATTACTACAAAAAGATATAGACAGTGCGCTTGTTAATGTTAACCAAGAAATGTCTACCTATATTCCTGATTCAGAGCTTTCACGTTTTAATCAATTACGATCGTCAGAGCCTGTTACTTTATCTAAAGGTTTAGCGCGTGTTATTGAAGAAGCTATTCGTTTAGGTAAATTAAGTAATGGCAAGTTAGATGTTACCGTAGGACCTTTAGTAAACTTATGGGGGTTTGGTCCTGAATATCGTCTTGAAAAAGTGCCTTCTGATGAGTTACTCGAACAAACTAAAAGTAAAGTAGGTATTGAAAATATTGAGTTAGTTGATGGTCGATTAAGTAAAAAAATTGATGAACTCTATATTGATTTATCTACCATTGCTAAAGGCTACGGAGTCGACCTAATTGCCGAGTTAGTAGAAAGCAGAGGCATACACAACTACTTAGTAGAAATTGGTGGTGAAATGCGTTTAAAAGGCTTTAAAGATACTGGCGAGTTATGGCATATCGCTATAGAAAAACCAGTAACAACCGAACGCGCTGTTCAGCAAGTTGTTGTTCCTAAAAATAACGCTGTTGCTACTTCTGGTGATTATAGAAATTATTTCGAATCTAACGGGCAACGTTTTTCTCATATTATTGATCCTGCTACAGGAAAACCTATTAATCATAAGTTAGTATCTGTCACGGTTATTCATCCATCATCAATGACGGCTGATGGTTTATCTACAGCATTAATGGTGATGGGCGAAAAAGAAGCGTTAGCTTTTGCAGAAGAGAATGAAATAGCTGCTTACTTTATTAGTAAATCAGAAAATGGCTTTGTTGAGCAAAGCACGGTAAAATTTGCTCAATATCTTAAATAAAAAATAATTAACGAGAATATTGTTTACATATACTCGGTCTATATTAAAAGTTGTGCTTTAAATAGAATAAAGCATGAATACATTTGAACAAAATATTAAGGTTACATTGTGGGTATCTTTTTAATTACATTATGTTTTTTTCTCGTGGTTGTTGCTGCAATGGCCGTTGGTTATATTTTTCAAAATAAAACACTTGCGGGCTCTTGTGGTGGTTTATCTTCAATGGGCATTGAAAAAGCTTGTGACTGTGATAACCCGTGTGAAAAAAGAATTGAACGTGAAAAAGCCGCTGCTCTTAACGAAAATTCTATAGATATTAAAAATATCTAATTATAGTCGACTATTTTAACGACCTAATAGCTTTACAGCTTTATATCACTCCAACAATTAAATAAGTGGTGCAGCATGTATCACTTATTTCTTCCTTCATTATCTTCCTCATTGTAAATACCTAACAACTCCTTTAAACTGTTTTTATATACAGTGTTTTTGGGTTTTCTATGGTTCGTAAAATTATTCATATCGATATGGATTGTTTCTATGCCGCAGTAGAAATGAGAGATAATCCTGAATTAAAACATGTACCTATGGCCGTTGGTGGTAATGGTCCTCGCAGTGTTTTATCCACTTCTAATTATATAGCTCGCCAATATGGTGTACGTTCAGCTATGCCAAACGCTAAAGCCTTTATGTTATGCCCTGATCTTATTATTGTGAATGGCAGAATGGATGTATATAAAGAAATATCGGTAAAAATTAGAGCTATCTTCCAAAAGTATACAGACCTAATAGAACCTTTATCGTTAGACGAAGCTTATTTAGATGTTACCGACTCTAAACACTGTCAAGGTAGCGCGACGCTTATTGCTGAGCAGATAAGACAAGATATTTTTGATGAGCTCAATCTTACCGCTTCAGCAGGTATAGCTCCCAATAAATTTTTAGCCAAAATTGCCAGCGACGAAAATAAACCTAACGGACAATGTGTTATTACGCCTGACAAAGTTAACGACTTTGTTGAAAAAATGTCGCTCAGTAAAATTCCTGGTGTAGGCAAAGTAACGTTTGAAAAACTTAAAGCGCATGGTTTAGAGTTTGGGCGAGATGTTATCGCCTACGAAAAATCTGAACTTATTAATAAGTTTGGTAAATTAGGCATCTCTTTATGGCATAAATGTCATGGCGTAGATAATAGGGAAGTGGTTACTAGTCGAATACGTAAGTCTGTAGGTGTTGAGAGAACCTTTGCTCATGATATTAACTCAGTAGAAGAACTGAGTGAGTATATGCATGAAAAGCTGATTCCTGAGCTAAAGCGGCGTTCTGAATCTTATCTTCAAACACGTGATATCAGTAAATTAGGAGTTAAAGTTAAATTCAAAGACTTTCATCAAACCACTAAAGAATTTAAGCATCATAGTTTTGACGATGATATTTTTAATCAGCTTTTACAAGAAGCATTAGCTCGCGGAGAGGGTAAAGCGGTGAGATTATTAGGTGTACATATTGGCTTGGGCGAAGAAGCTGACGAGCAACATCAATTTGAGTTGGAGTTATAAAGAGAGTAGGGCTACAGCTAACTTATATTGCTAATGCAACCCTTAATTAGTTTTAAAATTTAATGGACTTGGTATTACTCAACGTTTAACACTACTTTGATTGTTGCTGATGCAAGGTTAGCAACATCATATATAATAATCTCGTCGTGATATATACCAGAACCTAACGTGTTGTAATCGACTAACGTAATAATAAGTTCGCTTGGTTTTTCTGTCTCTTTAGATACAGCAATCCAGTCTTCATTTCTTAAGGCTTGCCATTCGCTATCAATATTACCTAAATTAACAATAAACTGTTCATCTTGGGGGTTAGATAACGGTACATTAAAGGTTACTTCAAGCGTATCAGGTATAAAAGGTGCTAAGTTAAAAGTAACGTTATTGCGTGTTTTATCGTTGGCTATTATATGTTGAGCGCTCAGTGAAAAACTTATATCAACAGGCGATACATTAAATAATTGAGTATTGTTAGAGGCAGAAATACTCGCCATTAATTGTTGTTGCGTACTGTAGGTATTAATGTGTGTTTCATAAAGGGTTGGTGAAGTATTAGGTACTTTAATTGTTCTTATATAATGAGGCTGATTAAGGCTATTTAGGTAAACAGAGTGAGTAACTATATTATCTTCACTTGAGGTTATATCTTCATTTACAATTGTTTCAGTGGCTTGATCCGCTCTTAGTACCGTTTCTTCTTTTGCTAATAAACCATTATCAGTAAAGTTTGTACCATCAAAACTCAGCCATTCAGATGTTTTACTCACAAGGTATAGATTTTTTTCATCGTTAGTTACAGCTAAATCTATAATAGGTTCTTCATCAGGAAGGTTCGTAGGGTGATAGGTATGAGTTAAGCTAGTAGCTACTTTTTCTTTGGTATAGTCGTTTACTTCAACTTTAAATCTTTTTATTTGAGACAAGTTTGTATCAGAATTATCTATAGCAAATATACTATTGCTTAACTCGGCTACTACAATTTTCGTTGGGTCAAAAGCATCGGCTACATTGAAATAAAGTTGTTTTAAGTTTTCGTCTGCAAATTCAAAAGCTGATGTTAATACAAAATATCGGCCAGACAATCTAACGATACGATCTGGGGTAGCAACTATCGTCCAATCTTCAATCTCATTTAAGGTATTGTCTGCTAAATTTATTTTATATCTATGGGTAACTGTAGATGTTTCATCATCACTCGTTGTTGTTTCAGTTGCTTGAGCCAGCAAGTAGGTGCCTTGTGGATGCATAACAAACTGTGCTACTTGGGTGCCTTCAGGTGAGGCAATTAAAGTATTAAGCAATTCCCCCGTGTAAATATTGAATACTTTAATTTCATTATTTA
The DNA here is from genome assembly GCF_002000085.1 of Pseudocolwellia agarivorans. Lineage (GTDB taxonomy): Bacteria > Pseudomonadota > Gammaproteobacteria > Enterobacterales > Alteromonadaceae > Pseudocolwellia > Pseudocolwellia agarivorans. The sequence continues at coordinate 264,116 of NZ_MUZU01000001.1, read as the reverse complement.
CACCAACATATACTAAAGGCTGCGAAGGAGATGTTGCAATCGCATTAGCGTTAATCAAATCACTATTAAGCGCTATATCTTGTTTTTCAGTTAGGGTAGTTGAATGAAATAAACTTACGCTTACAACATCAGTAATGGCTTCGTTTGTCGTATTCGATTCAATACTAATGTCGGCTAGTGATGTTTCATTTTCAGTTACTTTTGAAGTATCCGCGCTTATTTTAAGGGCATTTCCACCAGCTAAAGGCGTTAAGGTTAGCCAATCAGCCGTTGTAGTCGCTGTCCAATTAATCACCTTTTCTGCATTGTTTGATATAGATATAATCGTTTCGGTTATGTTGCTATTAGGCGTAGAAACTAAAGCAACGTGTGGCTGGTTGGCAAAAAGGTAAGTGTTATCTAATCCCAGTTCTACAGGAATAACAAATTCTTCGTTTGTTACCGTATTTTTTAATGTGATTTCTGTTTGGTATACATCTAAACTGCTAAAGGAACTAACATCAGCAGTGCTGGTTAACGTAAGTGTTTTAGTTTCAGTATCTTGAGTTAAAACAGGTGTTAGCCAAGCCGCTGTTGTAGAAGCTTCCCAAGTATCGTCTGTTGAATTGATTAACGTAGTTGTTTGGCTGGGTACATTAGTTTTACCTGCAATGGTTTTAAAACTAACTGTTTGAGCAATTAATATCGAAACATCTATATCGTGATGAACAAGGTTAATATCTGTTCCTTCAATAGCGCCTGTAGAAAGCCTAATTTTAGTTTCATATAAATTAGGCCTATATAACTCACTATCTACTAATTCAATATAAACCGTTGCGGAATTTTGAGTTACATTCTCCGTTCTAAACTTTATCCAAGATAGTGGCGTTGAATCGGGAGAAAAACCGACTAATAAGCCATCACCAGAAAATTCAACGTCAACTTTTAAAGATTGAGTCGACTTTTCCTGCGCTACCGCGCTAAAGGTTAACGATGTTTTGTCAGCTGATATTGTGTAGCTTTCTTTGTCGCTTGAACTACCACACGATTGCAGAACAACCAATAAGCCAGCTAGAAGAATATTTCGAATGGTTAACATGTTTTTTAACATACAGATCCCTGTTTAGTTTTACAGCTTTTTGGACTGTTTTTATATGGCTATATTTTGCGTGATCATCGTGCAAATGTAAAAGCTATTTATTCTCTTGTTTATTTGCTTAAAATATTCAGTAAAATAAGCCTACTCATTGTATAGGTTTAAATTTAATTGAATAAAAGTATTTTACATTCCGCTATCGGGTTGTTATCTCGTAGAGAACACTCCACAAAAGAATTAACGCAAAAACTTTTGTTGAGAAAGTTTGAACAAGAAGAAATAACGCCGGTTATTGAATACCTTATTGAAGAAAACTACCTAAGCCATGAACGCTTTGCTGAAAGCGTGTTTAGAACGCGTGTAAATAGAGGTTATGGTTGGTTGTATATTAAAAATGAATTAACGCAAAAAGGTATTAGTTCATCATTAATTTCTCAATTAAAGAATAATCAGCAAATTGATTGGTATCTTCAGGCCGAGCTTGCGTATAATAAGCGTTTTGGTACAACAGCTGTTATTGATCAAAAAGATAAAGCAAAACGTGCACGATTTTTACAAAGCAGAGGTTTTTCCTCTGATGAAATTTTCGCTATTTTGTAAGTAACTACAATACGAATATAAATAATTAAATGTTAACGAGTTGGATTTCCCATGATTAAAACGAGTGCTGAATTACGTCAAGCATTTTTAGATTTTTACGCATCTAAGCAACATCAAATTGTAGCAAGTAGTTCTTTAGTTCCTGGTAACGACGCTACCTTACTTTTTACCAATGCTGGAATGGTACCATTTAAAGATGTTTTTTTAGGTGCAGAGCAACGTAGCTATACGCGTGCTACCTCTTCGCAGCGCTGTGTTAGAGCCGGTGGTAAACACAACGACTTAGAAAATGTGGGATATACCGCTCGTCATCATACATTTTTTGAAATGTTAGGTAACTTTAGTTTTGGCGATTATTTTAAAGAACATGCCATTACTTATGCATGGGAATTTTTAACCACCGTATTAAAATTACCCAAAGAAAAACTGCTAGTAACTGTTTATGAATCAGACGACGAAGCATTTAACTTTTGGGCTGAAAAAATAGGTGTACCTGTAGATAAAATTATTCGTATAGGTGATAAATCTCCAGATAAAAAATACGAATCTGATAACTTTTGGTCAATGGGTGACACTGGGCCATGTGGTCCATGTTCTGAAATATTCTACGATCATGGTGAAGGTATTTTTGGTGGTCCTCCGGGATCTCCTGATGAAGATGGCGATCGCTTTATCGAAATTTGGAACCTTGTTTTTATGCAGTTCAATCGCCAAAGCGATGGAGCAATGGATCCACTTCCTAAACCTTCTGTTGATACAGGTATGGGGCTTGAACGTATTGCGGCTATTATGCAAGGTGTTCACAGCAACTACGAAATTGATATTTTCCAAGGTTTAATTTCTGATATTGCTAACTTGTTAGACTGTAAAGATTTAGAGCATAAATCATTACGTGTAATTGCTGATCATATTCGCTCTTGTAGTTTCTTAATTACTGATGGTGTTATGCCATCAAATGAAGGCCGAGGTTACGTACTTAGACGTATTATTCGTCGTGCAATTCGTCATGGGCATAAGTTAGAAGCTAAAACAGATTTCTTTTATAAAATAGTAGCGTCACTAGCTAAGCAAATGGGCGATGCCTACCCTGAATTAGTTGATCAACAAGCTATTATTGAAAAAATACTGCGTATTGAAGAAGAACAATTTGGCCGTACGCTTGACCGAGGCATGGCATTACTTGAAAACATACTATCTGAAATGAAAGGTAGTGTAATTTCAGGTGAAGACGTATTCAAACTTTACGATACTTACGGATTTCCGGCTGATTTAACCGCTGATATTGCACGCGAACGTGACCTAACTATCGATCAAGATGGTTTTGATCAAGCCATGACACGTCAACGTGAACGAGCGCAACAAGCTAGCCAATTTGGTACAGATTACAACGAACAATTAAAATCTGATCAAATAAGTGATTTTAAAGGCTATACGCAATACCAATTATCATCAACGGTTGTAGAACTTTTTGCGAACGGCGAATCAGTAACAGAGCTGAAAGCGGGTGAGCAAGGCGTTGTAATATTAGACCAAACACCATTTTACGCAGAGTCGGGCGGACAAGTAGGTGACTCAGGTGTTTTACGTTCTGACGCTGGCGTATTTGAAGTTAAAGACACAGTAAAAGTAGGTAATGCTTTTGCTCACCAAGGTGTGGCACAAGCAGCAATTAAATTACAACAAAAGGTTAATGCAGAAATTAACCTTGAAAGCCGTAATAATATTGTTAAAAACCATACCGCTACTCATTTACTTCATGCCGCTTTACGTAAAGTATTAGGTGACCATGTTACGCAAAAAGGCTCGTTGTGTGATGCTGAAAAATTACGTTTCGATTTCTCTCATTTTGAAGCCGTAACAGCAGAAGAATTGCATACCGTAGAGCGCATGGTAAATAATGAAATACGTACAAACCATAAACGCAACACCGAATTAATGGCAATAGACCAAGCCAAAGAAAAAGGCGCTATGGCACTATTTGGTGAAAAATATGACGAAGAAGTACGCGTAGTAACACTGGGGGAATTTTCTACCGAATTATGCGGCGGTGTTCATGTAAACCAAACGGGCGATATTGGCTTATTTAAAATAGCGTCTGAATCTGGTATTGCTGCTGGCGTTAGACGTATAGAAGCTTACACAGGTAACGGTGCGTTAAACTTTGTTGACGAACAAGCCAGTACATTAAGTAAAATTGCATCAATGGTAAAATCTGACACAAACAGCGCAGCAAGCAAAGTAGAGCTACTTATTAGTAAAGGTAAGCAACTTGAAAAAGAAATTGCCCAGCTAAAACAAACATTAGCGGCTCAAGCAGGTTCTGACTTAGTTAGCCAAGCAATCGACATTAATGGTATTAAAGTACTTATTGCGAATCTGGAAAACGCCGAAGCTAAATCATTACGTGGTATGGTAGACGACCTTAAAAACAAAATGGGCTCAGCTATTATCTTTTTAGCAACAGCTAACGACGATAAAGTGAGCTTAATTGCTGGTGTAACTAAAGACTTAACCAATAACGTTAAAGCGGGCGAATTAGTTAATGTAGTAGCCCAGCAAGTAGGTGGTAAAGGTGGCGGACGTCCAGATATGGCGCAAGCCGGTGGTAGCCAACCAGAAAACCTAGTAGCAGCACTTGCAACCGTTAAACCATGGTTAGAAGAAAAATTGGGCTAATAGCGCTTATTTAAATTAAATAAGAGTGAAACAACCTAAACATAAAAAGACGCATCCCGCGTCTTTTTTTATAGCAGTAATATTTTAAATACATTAAGGATGAAGAATGAACTTTCAAAAATTTAATATCCCAGTAAAAACGATTATATTTCTAATCGTCGGCTTTATTTTACTGATGGGATCTATTTATACCGTTAACGAAGGGCATATAGGGATAGTTAAACGTTTTAGCGAAGCTAAAGAACAAGTAAACCCTGGGCTACACTTTAAAGTACCTTTTATTGATAGCGTAGAAGAAATAGAAGTAAGAACACGCAAAAACGAAGAAAGAATGGCCTCTAGTACAAAAGAACAAATGCCCGTTACCATTAGCGTTTCTGTTAACTGGACAGTAGATAAAACTGCAGCATTAGAGCTATTTAGACAATACGGCGGTCTTTCACAATTTGAAAGCAGAATATTAGATCCAAGGTTTAGATCCGCAACGAAAGACGTGATCCCACGCTTTGATGCAGAAAAGCTTATTCAAGACAGAGCAAGCGCGATTCAAGCCATTGAAGCTAACTTAATTGAAGAGATGAAAGACTTCCCAGTAACAGTAGATAACATTCAAATTGAAAACATTCAGCTACCTGCTAAGTACTTAACATCTATTGAAACTAAGCAAACAGAAAAAAACTTAGCAGCTGCCGAAGAACATAAACTCGCAAGACAAAACCTAGAAGCCCAACGAGATGTAAACACCGCTAAAGCAAAAGCTGATGGTATTAAATTAGTTGCTATTGCAGAAGCAGAATCTATTCGTATCAAAGGTTTAGCCGAAGCAGAAGCCATTACAGCAAAAGCGAAAGCATTAGGCGACAACCCATTAATTGTTAAGTTAACAGAAGCTCAAAATTGGGACGGTAAATTACCTTCAACCATGTTAGGTGGACAGAACATGCCTATTTTAGATATGCGAGCTAAATAACCTCAGCTCGGGATAAGTAAAGTTACTCAACAAGCTATTTTTACGTCTAACTTCGTTGAATTTATTACTAATAGCCAGCTATTAGATAGAAAAATTCGCCTTGTTATACACAAAAATATCAATGTTGAGAAGCTAATATAGCTTAGGAAAACAACGATACATATTAGGTTTTTGATAAATAATAACTTTAATTCATTCGCTAACATTCATTAACCCGAGTTGAGGTTAAATAGTTTTTAAAATATATGAGTTTTATATAAACGAAAAAAGACGCTAATCAGCGTCTTTTTGTATTTTAAAATCAATAAATTACCTTGATTAAGGTTAAGTGCGTAAATGCAACGGAATAACAACTTTTAAACGTTATAGACCACTATCAAAACAAATAAAATTTAGCTTTATATTCCTAAAAATACATCAGTTTTAGAAGTTATCAGAAAACTCTTCAGGCGCTTTTCTTGCTTTACGCGAACGGTTAACTTTAACTAATGCTGAACCCTCATCAATAGTAGTACAGCTCACATCAACTCTTTTGCCTAACTCTGTTTGAACAATAGTTTCAGAGCAGACACTTTTAACCAATTTTCCAATAGATTGTAATAAAATATTTGAGTCATTAATGGCTTATGAGTAACTAGAGGTAAGGGGGTATACAAAGGACGATTAATCGACGTATGTGATGAATCACCTAGAGAATATATTTTTAGCTTCGACTATTTAACAAAAATGGGAGTTCCACTTAGAGATATTAGTTATTGTGATAATACTTTTAATAAAGGAGATTATTCAGATACGCATCGAGAAAAAATTGATTCTAATAATGAATAATCACAGTGAACACTATTAATATTTGCTTGAATCCATTCATCTTTTGTAACACTCGACCATGATATTTGAAAGCCACTGTTAACAGTTATATGTTCGAATAAAATGCGCTGTGAACGGCCATTACCTTCGCGAAATGGGTGGATAATATTTAAGTCACCATAGAATTCAGCCATTTTAATGATGAACTTTTCTATATTAAGCTGTTGGAAATAATTTTCTTGAGCTAATAAAGTAAATATTTTATCGGCTTCACGTTGTATATATTCAGGACGACAAAACATGGTGTCGCCTTTATTTATACCTATCGTTCTAATTAAACCTGCCCACAGATACAGATCACTAAAAAGTGTTTTATGAATATTTTGCAGATAAGTAAAATTATAGGGAGGTGGAGAGAAATCAATTGATTCAGAGGATAATAATGAAATATCTGTTTCAGCTAATTCTAATAATGCATTATCTTTTATATTGAGATTGTTAATTAAGATATCTGTATTTTTATAGCAATAAGGGTCATCACCTGTACCATATTTCATCGATACCATTTAAGAAGCAAGTGCCTTATATTTAGCAATAGTTTCTTCTTTGGATAATGCCATTGGTTTTGAGTTTTCAGTTGGAGTAACACCTTCTAAACGTAAACTATGAAGATAATTTTCCGTACGATGTTGTTTAATATATTCAACTTTTTCAGAAAAGGTTAATAAAGCCAAGATAAACTCCTCAAAAAATTAGTACAATAAAATAGTAATATCATTATATAACAATATCACTATCTTTATAACTATTCCAAATTGTTAAAGCGCACTGCTTTTAATAAAAAAGTAACGTTATTAAGTTATTTCCATAGTTGTCTGACGTAACGTCATAAGGTGTGAAACACATGATGATGGGCTTCAACAGACTGCTGCACCTAATGCAAGTTTAATTTAAATAAGAAAGTCAAAGTAAACCAGCGCGAGAGCACTGAGGCGGAGGGCGAAGCCTGAGCAACGACAACGAAAGCGAGCAAGCGGTTTACCGTCTGCTCGTTTTTTTTATACCTATTAATAATATTAAATAGAGAACAATTGCAGCTTTAACGATTTCTCTTCGTCGTTAAAGAACGTTGTTGAACAAACGAAGTGCGTTAGTAAGTCTTTGATTTTAATAGGCCCCCGTTTAGTAATACGGGGGTAAAGGTTAAGGGGTTGATGAACTATTAGCTTAGATGGTTTGTTTTTTTTCCTAAGCGTTAGCGCGTTTGTCTTCTATACAGAGTATGGTTAGTACTTTTTTTCACACGCTTTAAATTAAGGTATAAAAGTAAGTGATTGAACACAAAGTATAATTTTGATACTTTGTTTTAAATAAAAATTAATTAAGCGTTATATTATAGTTTTTGGAATTATTATGAATTTAACAAAATATCAAGTATTTATTAGTTCAACATATTCAGATATTGAAGACGAACGAGATAGTATAATTAAAGCCGTTCTTGAGATGTATCATATTCCAATTGGAATGGAAATGTTTAGTGCTGAAGATGAAGACCAGTGGGAAATTATAAGAAGAACTATTGAAGTTAGTGATTATTATATTTTGATATTAGGTTTACGATACGGCTCAAAAACCTCTGATGGTATAAGTTTTACACAAAAAGAATATCAATATGCTTTGGAAAATAAAATTCCTATTCTTGCATTCGTTATGAATGAAACGGTGCCTTTATCTAAAGACAAAAGAGATGATGATCTTACTGAAATTAATAATTTCAGAGAATTAGTCTTGAAAAACTCTAGAATGGCACAGTTTTGGAGCTTAAAAGAAGAATTAATAAAAAACGTTTCTATATCTTTAATGAAACAAATTATGCAAAAACCTGCTGTAGGTTGGGTTAGAGGTGATAAATTGGGGTCTGAAGAGGCCCTTACCAAAGAACTAGCCTCTCTTAGTAAAGATAATCGACAGCTAAGAGAAAAAATTAGTGATTTAGAATCAAGAATATCACCAAAAAAACCTATAATAGAGGTGGCTATAGATCCTCCTAAAGTCGATGAAAATTTTAATAAGTTTGAAAAATTAATATTACCTAATAAAGTTGATTTAAATGATATTGCAGAACATCTGCAAAAATTTATTTCAAATGAAGACATTGAAAAATATAATCGTGAATTCCCAACTGAATTAGAGATAGAGCATTATAACAATGAGAAAGAAAGGATATATAAGCTAGATAATTATTCAACTCCTTTAGTTCTCCATGTTAGTAATAAAGGTTCCATGAAAGCTAATAACTTGTTCATAGATATTATTTTTCCTGATGGTCTTTTAGTGTATATCAAAGGTGAAAAATTTAGTAAACCTAAAAACCCTTTACCGAATAACCCAATTAAAATGGCACAATCTCGATATAAAAAAAATCAAGAAGAAGCGTTTAGAAAATCCATTTCTCACATATCATTAGATAATGTTTTTGGGGCTGATAGTCAAACTAGGTTCGATATGAGAAATATGAATGAACTTCTTGTGCGTAATGTTATGCCTATTACTAACATTAATCAGGATAACTGGACAAATTTGAAGGGCAATAAAGTAACTATAAAACTTAATAATTTACTTCATACAAGACGTCGAACGTTTGATGATGAATATATGCTTGTTCCTCTTAAGTCTGGAAGTTATCAAATTGAAATAAGAACAATTTGTGAAGAGTACGAATCGACTGATATTCAGATGATTGAAGTAGTGGTATAAAAGCTTTATAACAGGGATAAATAACAATAGGAGCTTTACTCGTTCATTATTTTAGCTAATAATTATTGGGAAGTTATATGCAATTTAGGTAAATATAAAAGCTAATTTTTTATCAATAAATAAAAATCTAACTTTTGATTTGTCTGGATATATTTTTTCGAAAGTTTTGAAACTTTTGAGGTTTCGCATTCCCGCTTCAAATTTCCCTTTGTGCTTCCCGCATATATTTTCATATTTTTCAAAGCTGTCACCAATTGATATTTTTCCCTTTGAACAATAGAAATCAGAATTTGCTGAACAGTTAAACGAAATGAATAAGATTAGCCCTATATATTTGTTCATAATATTTTTGTTTATATTTTTTAGGGTACTGTTTGGGTACTTAAATAAAAAACCCTTTACAACCTATTTATTGTAAAGGGTATTGTGTGGTGGAGCGGGGGGGAATCGAACCCCCGTCCAAAAAACCTACATCCTCGGTACTACATGCTTAGTCGATTATTTATTTAACCAATTGGACGCCAATCGACAGGCTTCGTCATGGTGAGCTTAATACTATTTCGCGGTTCAGCCTTAAGCGTGCTTCCCTCGCTATCCTATTTGGGGTGACCATCGATCCTCTAAACAACAGGACAATTTTTGAGGCGATGGCTAGCCTAAGCGGCTAGTGCGAACGTTTCGTCGTTTGCAATTATAGTTTTGCGGCTTTTTACGAGGCCAACCGCCCCTCGGCATGCACCTTGGGTTTCGTGAATCTTGTCGAATCCTAGATCCGCCCCAAAGTTTTTATTAAAGTTTTCACTTTAATTTGTTCTACAACGTGCATTGTACAGCGCTTTCTTTATTTAAACAACGTGGTATTTTTTAACCAGTTAGCGCTCTAAATTTTTGTTTTTCATTAAACGGCTTTTATCAACAGCCCATTCTCTGTCTTTAATATCGGCACGTTTGTCGTGATCTTTTTTACCTTTACCTAGGAAAAATTCTAATTTAACCCAGCAGGCTTTCCAGTACATTGCTGTAGCTATAAGTGAGTAGCCATCGCGTTCTACGTAAGCGCTAACTTGTTCTAGCTCTCTGCGGTTTAGTAGTAATTTTCGGTCACGATTTGGATCACATACTACGTGGCTAGATGCGGCATTGAGGGGCATTATTTCAGCACCAAGCAAATACGCTTCGCCATTTTTAATATGTACGTAACAGTCTGATATGTTTACTTTACCACTTCGGATTGATTTTATTTCCCAACCCTGCAAGCTCATTCCTGCTTCAAACTTGTCGCTTAAAGTGTAGTTATGACGAGCTTTTTTGTTTTGTGCGATAGTATTGTTATTTGGTTTCTTTTTTTTTGCCATGTTAGTTCCATTCTTTTTGCCAAAATAGATAGCAAGCGGCGCCATTATACGGGGAATCTATAGTATTTAAACGGCTTATTTATCATTTTTCATATTAATGCGTTTTTTGTTGAGTTTTGATATGATGCTAGGCTTGTGAATTGGAGGATAAATGCCAACTATAAGTCGTAGTGCGTTAGTCATGCACAGTGTTGAAGAGATGTACAAGCTCATTAATGATGTTGTTTTGTATCCTCAATTTTTACCTGATTGTAGTGACAGTAAAATTATTTCTCAGGATGAAACCTCAATGACTGCGTCGTTGCTTGTTTCAAAAGGTGGAATTAAGAAGTGGTTTACTACTAAGAATACATTATTGAATAATTCTAAAATTGTGATGAATTTAGTTGATGGCCCATTTAAAAAGCTAACGGGTGGTTGGGTATTAACACCGTTATCTGATGAGGCGTGTAAAATAGAGCTTGCTTTAGAATATGAGTTTTCAAGTAAGATTTTTGATTTGGCTTTTGGTAAGGTTTTTAATCAGTTAGCTAATAATATGGTTAAGTCTTTTACAACTAGAGCAAAAGAGGTTTATGGGTAAAATGGAAGCTAATAGTACGTTGGATAATAAAATTACTATTGAAGTTGTGTACGGTACACCTACAAGTCAAAAGATTGTTGAAACCATTGTAGATGCAGAAACAACTATTGAAGAAGCGATTAAAGCTTCAGGTATTATGGCTATTTATCCGGAAATTGATTTAGCAGTTAATAATGTTGGTATATGGAATAGGGCAGCTAAATTAACTGATACGCTGGTTGATTTAGATAGAATTGAAATTTACAGGCCTTTAATTGCAGACCCTAAAGAGGTAAGAAAGCGCCGAGCTGAAAAAGCTAAAGAAGAAGGTCGAGCGAATAAAATTACAGGCGGTAGAGTTAAGCCATTGTAATATTGATGCGTAAAAATTTTGTATTAAAAAAGGCTGATATTCAGCCTTTTTTATTGCCTTACCCCCTATTTTATTAGAATAATTGGGATGGCGTTAGATACTTAGTTTTCTATTGGGGTGTTATATGACTCAGGTAGTTCGAAGTCGCCTGAAGCTGAAACTAGGAGGCCATTTTCAAACACTACGGTAAATTGCTTTTGGGCGTTATATTTTTCACCTTTACCTGATTTTAAACGGTAAACATAGTGCCATGTGTCGTCGTGAAACGAGTCAACAATTACAGGGCTGCCTAAAACGAATTTAACTTGTTCTTTCGTCATATTTAATTGAAGTTTGTCGATGTCTTTTTGTACTAGATAATTACCTTGTGGCATATCTAATCTATACACCCAACTCGAACAAGCACTAATTGATAAACATAAAATAAGGGTTAAAACGCGAAACAACATGTATTAAATTCTTCCTATTTAGGGGTAAGTGCAGATAATAACTAAGCTAAGCTTCATATACAAAGCTATTTTGATTTTATCTAACTTTTATACTTACTCAGCTTGTTTTTTAACCTTAACTGGCAAGTAGTTCTTGGGCATTTGCTAAGCTGGTATCTGTTATTTTATTACCAGCAAGTAAACGCGCAATTTCTTGGACTCGACCATTTTCAGAAAGTTCAGTTACGGTTGTTTCTGTTCTAGCTCCATCGGTTAACTTTGCAACAAATAGCTGTTGATGGCCTTTACTTGCTACTTGAGGTAAATGAGTTACACAAATAACTTGAGTGTTTTTAGCCAGTGTTTGTAATTTTGAACCTACCATAGATGCTGTTGGACCACTTATACCAACGTCTACTTCATCAAAAATGAGTGTAGGAGTTACAATTTTTTCGGCTAAAATAACTTGCATGGCTAAGCTGATCCTTGAAAGTTCTCCGCCTGAGGCTACTTTGTCCATAGCTTCAAGAGGTTGCCCAGGGTTGATGCTAACTAAGAAAGATACGTCGTCGCTACCGGTAATAGATAGTTTTTCATTTTCAGAAGGTTGAATATTTGCCTTGAATTGACCATGAGGCATATTAAGTTCTTGAATGTTAGCTGTTATTAATTTACTTAATTTTTGGGCTGATTTTATTCGTGATTTTGTGAGCGCATTAGATGCTTCAAAATAGTTTATTTTAGTTTTTTCTATCTCGTGAGCTATTTCTATTAATCTATTTTCATCTGAACTTATGTTTTTTAATTCTAGAGATAGCTCAGCATGAAATTTTGCAAGATTTTCAGGCGCTATGTGATGCTTTTTAGCGAGTAGGATCGTTTGAGAATATCTTTCTTCAATCATTGCGTAAGTTTGTGGATCAAGTTCTAAGTTATCGTAGTAGTGTTTTAATTCACTATTGGCATCTTCAATTTGAACAAGGGCTTCGTTAATCGTATTCGCGATGTTGGAAAGTTTGTTATCTAATTTAGATAAGTTATTTAAGCTATCGCTTGTTTTTCTGAGTGAATCAACAATATTAAAATTATCGTCTTCAGATAGGGTTTGTATTGAGTATAGGGTATCGTTCAAAATATCTTGTGCGTTACTATGGCGTTTGTATTCAATTTCAAGTGCTTCAAACTCGCCGTCTTGCAGTGAAAACTCATCGAGCTCTGTTACTTGATATTGTAATAAAAGTTGCTTGGCATCTCTTTGTAACTTAGTTTCATTTAATACCTCCAATTCGTTACTGAGCTTTTTGTAGTGATGAAAATAGTATTGAACGTCGTTGAGTAAATGGCTGTGATTTGCGTAGCCGTCTAACATTTTGCGTTGTTCGGTACTTTTCATAATTAATTGGTGATCTTGTTGGCCATGTATATTAATAAGTAAGCGGCCAATTTCTTTTAATTGAGTAAGAGGAACCTGACTACCATTAATATAGGCTTTAGAACGACCTTCTGCTGATACCACTCTGCGCAGTATACATTCGTCTTCTTCGTTGATTAAATCGTGCTGAGTTAACCATTTAAGCGCAAGTTTATTTTTTGAAATATCAAACGTGGCGGCTAGTTCTGCTTTTGGGGTTTCAGGCCTTACTACGTTGGTTGTAGCTCTTTCTCCTAAACATAAACCAAGAGCATCAATAGCAATAGACTTACCAGCTCCTGTTTCACCTGTAATGGTTGTCATTCCATTTTGCCAGTCAATATCTAACGATTTTACAATGGCGAAATTTTGTATATTTAAGTGTAGTAACATAGTACGAATCAATAGTTAAAAATGATTAACTGTTAATTTATACAGTAACTGTTTTTTATGCAAGTATTGAATGAAAAATAGTTTGATTTTTTAGCTATTGGTTATTTATGTATTAACGCATGCTATGTTTAAGGTATTAATTTAAATCATTAATGTATCATTTTTTATCGCTGTTTTGCTATTAACATTATAGTGGTTCAATTTTGTTCATTCTTATCATTAATTGTTTATCAGCAGGTTTTATATGGATCTTCATTAATCATGAGAGTTCTTGTTCAGGATTTTCTTGGTTGTAGCTAGATTGAGCTAAATCAATTGAAATATTTATGTCAAAAGTCGTGAAAAACTATAAAAAACGTTACAACAATAAGAAAATTTAAAAACTCCTAAGCTATGTAGTGAATGGTTGCTTATTAGACATTAGCTGAGGTTAGCTTTTGTGAAACTATGAGCATATTTAGGGCAATATTATCCGAGATTTTCTGCCACTTGTGGAGCTGGTTTAAGCTCATAGCTGACATTAATGTTCAAATTTTAACGTTGACTATGAGCTTTAATAAATTAACTTTATAAGAGGTTCACTGCTTCAACTTTAATGATAATAAAGATGCTATCGCCACAAATAAACTTGATATCCATAAGCAGGCTTCTAGCCCGTAATTTTGATATACCCAACCTGAAAGCACAGTACCAATTAATCTCCCCATAGCATTAGCCATATAGTAGAAACCAACGTCAAGGGACACACCATCATTACCTGCATAACTTACAATTAAGTAACTATGCAAAGAAGAGTTAATGGCAAAAACAGCACCAAATATTAACAATCCTATAATGATTGAAGCTTGAATGTGAAAATTAAAGTGTAACGCTAAGGCTATCGCCGCAGGTATTACGGTTAGGTAGCTTGCCCACAAAAATGCAGATTTACCTGTTGGTACTTTTCCCTGATTTTTACCGGTAAAATAAGGCGCAAAGGATTGTACTATGCCATAGCCAATAACCCAGCTCGCCATAAATCCACCAACCCACCAATGATCCCAATTAAAGGTTACAGCTAAAAACACAGGTAATGCCACCACAAACCAAACATCCCTTGCGCCAAATAAAAACATTCGCGCCGCAGAAAGTAGGTTGATTGATGAACTTTTTGAGAAAATATCTTTAAATTTAGGTTTGTTTTTCGCTTTCCCTAAATCTTCTTTTAAAGTGATTAAACTAAATACCCATACAATGGCTAACAGTGCAGCCATTAAGATGATTGCCCCTTTAAATTCCAGTAAAGTTAATAGCAATCCTCCTAAAAAGAATCCGACTCCTTTTAGTGCATTTTTAGACCCCGTAAGTATAGCAACCCACTGATAGAGCTTGCCTTCAGCGCCTTCTGGTACGAGTAATTTTATAGAGCTTTTAGCGCTCATTTTATTTAAATCTTTGGCAATACCAGATAACGCCTGTGCGATCATCACATAGATAACCGTTAACATTTCAGCAGGCACAGCTAACATACCAAGAGCGACTATCTGCATGGCTAAACCAATATTCATGGTTTTATTTAAGCCAAGCTTTGCACCTAACCAACCACCAACAAGGTTGGTAATAACACCAAATATTTCATAAAACAAAAACAGCATGGCAATATTTAAAGGGCTGTATCCTAATTGATGAAAATACAGCACTACCAGCATACGTAGCGCACCATCTGTTAAGGTAAACGCCCAATAATTGCCTGTTATCACCAAGTATTGTTTAATCGCTGGAGGTAACATTTTGAGTGATAAAAGCCCCATAAGAATTAACCTTTATCTGCCAAACCAACCATACGCGCTAATTCTGCGGTTCTATTGGCATAACCCCATTCATTGTCATACCAAACATAAAGTTTTACTTGTGTATCATTTACGACCATTGTTGATAATGCATCAATGATGCTTGAACGTGGATCCGTTTTATAATCAATCGACACAAGTGGACGTTCCTCATATCCCATAATGTTTTTTAATTCACCTTGGGCTGCTTGTTTAAGTAATTTATTTACTTCTTCAACGCTTGTGTCACGTTCAACCTCAAAAACACAGTCAGTAATTGAAGCATTAGTTAAAGGAACTCGTATTGCATGGCCATTTAATTTCCCTTTAAGTTCAGGGAAGATATGTGTAATTGCAGTAGCCGAGCCTGTTGTTGTTGGTATTAAACTGGTGCCACAAGAACGTGCTCTACGCAAATCTTTATGTGGTGCATCAATGATCGTTTGAGTATTGGTGATGTTATGAATGGTGGTCATTGAACCATGTTTAATGCCTATTTTTTCATTAATAACCTTAACTACTGGTGCTAAACAATTTGTGGTGCATGAAGCTGCAGTAACAATTGGATGAATAGCTTTATTGTAAAGGTTCTCATTAACTCCCATAACAATGTTCAATACACCATCTTCTTTTACAGGAGCGGTAACCACCACACGCTTAACACCTTGGTCTAAGTAAGCCTGTAACAATGCTTTAGTTTTAATTTTTCCTGACGCTTCAATAACTACATCACAACCAGACCAATCAGTATCTTGAGTCGCTTTGTTATGTGTACATGGTATTGCTTTACCATTAATAACGATTGAATCATTTTCATGAGTCACTTCATGGTGCCAACGACCATGTACTGAATCAAACATCATTAAGTGTGCAAGTGTTTCAGCATTGCCAGCAGGATCATTAATGTGAACTATCTCAATATCATCCCAATCGAATGCTGCGCGCATTGATAAACGCCCCATACGGCCAAAGCCATTAATGCCAATTTTAATCGTCATAAGTGTGTCCTAAATATGTTGTTTAAAGTTATAAATATGAATTAAAGTAATCGAGTTGAGCTGAATTTTTTAGAGCTTTAGGTCGTATTTTTTGAACTTCTTCAATAACCTTTTCACTAGGCCATCCAATTGTTAATAAAATCAGTCCAATCACTAAACCTGTTCTACCAGAGCCACCTTTGCAGTGAACCGCAATGGTACCTTTGTTATTTATCACTTCTAATATGCTTGTCTTTGTGGCTGCCCATTCAGATTCAAAGGCTTGGCTTGGAGCGGCATCATCTAAAATAGGAAGTTGCACCCATGCAATGTCTTGTTTTTTACATTCTGTTGGTAAGGTGAGTGCATTGTTCTTTTCCATTTCCTCATTAAACATCAAGGTAATAAGCATGCTTGTGCCGGCCGTTTAAGTGTTGAAATAGATTGAGATAAATTAACTTCTCTGGTACCAGGGCAAGGGGTAAATATAAGTTGAGCACCGTTTTCAAGGGGGAAAATATCAAATGGATGTGTTGGCATATTATTTCCTAAAAATGAGTTTATATGGTTACTTAAACCAATGTTGCGTTCGATTAATAAAGTAAACTAAAGAAAGCATAACAGGCACTTCAACAAGCACACCGACTACAGTGGCAAGTGCAGCTCCTGAATGTAAGCCGAAAAGTGATATAGCAACTGCAACAGCTAGTTCAAAAAAATTAGATGTACCTATTAAACATGCTGGTGCCGCAATGTTATGGGGTAGTTTCATCCACTTTGCGGCTATATAGGCAATAATAAAAATACTGTATGTTTGAAGCATTAATGGAATAGCAATTAAGCCAATTGTTTCAGGTTCAGAAATAATAGTATTTGCCTGAAAGCCAAATAACAGAACGACAGTTGCTAACAAACCGATAACTGACCAAGGTTTTAATCTTGATAAAAGCTGATGTAATGACTTTTCACCGTGGCCATTATTCAATACTTTTCGAGTCAAAACGCCCGCAATTAAAGGCAGCAAAACATAAAGTACGACAGAGATTAGTAAGGTTTCCCAAGGAACTTGAATATCGCTCACGCCAAGCAATAATGCAGAGATAGGTGCAAAAGCAAAAATCATGATCACGTCATTTACTGATACTTGAACTAAGGTATAGTTCGGATCACCTTTAGTTAACTGTGACCATACAAACACCATAGCCGTACATGGGGCAACCCCTAATAAAATCATTCCTGCGATATATTCTTGAGCAGAAGCAGGGTCAACTAAATCAGCAAAAAAGAAATTAAAGAACAACCAACCTAAACCGGCCATAGTGAAAGGCTTAATCAACCAGTTTATAACAATAGTTAATACAAGCCCTTTAGGGTTTTTCCCCACATTTTTTATCGCTGAAAAGTCAATTTGAACCATCATGGGATAAATCATCACCCAAATAAAAACAGCGACGACAATATTTACATGTGCAATTTCAAAACCGGCAATTGTTTGAAATGCATTGGGTTGCCATAAACCTAAAACCACCCCAAGCACAATGCTTAAGCCAACCCATACCGATAAATAACGTTCAAAAGCTCCCATCATTAAATCCTTTATTCATTCTTTAGAGAAAATTTATTTACAAAAACTTTATTTACAGAAACTTGCTCGATCAGGTCTGTTCTGCATGTTAGCTAAACGCTGAAGTTCGTTGCTGATCATGGGAATATTATTTTCTGTAGTTTGTGCAATAACTGACTTAGCCCATAGCGGAAGTTCAGGGGTAATACGATAAAACACCCATTGACCATGTTTTCTATCGGTTATCACTTTAGCTTTCTTTAAAACAGCAAGGTTACGTGACATTTTAGGTTGGCTATCTTCATCCATCGCTTGCATTAGTTCGCAAACACAAAGCTCACCGTGGTAATGAGTTAACATTAATGTTTTCAGCCTAATTTCATCGGTTAGGCTTTTATAAAAAGAGAGGGGTTCAAAACCATTAAGTTGATCATCTTGTGTGTTAACTAACTTTTCTGTAGCGCCACTACTAATACTGATGTTTTTTTCTTCAACCAAAAGAAACATAGATAAGCGGTTATTAAGCTCATTTAATGTAGTAGAGAAAGGGGTACTGCCAGAGCGCTCTTTTGGATCAGGAAAATCCCATGCTAATTGCTTAACTGCATTAGGATAGCTGCGACATTCATTATTGGCTTTGTCGCATAAAGTAATAACATAATCAAAAGCTTGGCCTTCAAAGACCTTAATATTTTTAGCAACTAAATTACCCGCATCTAAACCAAACTTCTCTAGCGAATCAATGGTACGAGGATCAACGGTATTAGGCTGAGTGCCGGCACTATAAACATCATACTTATCACCGGCTTTATGCCTTAATAAGGCTTCTGCCATTTGAGACCTAGCAGAATTAGCAGTGCATAGAAAAAGGACTTTTTGTTTACTTGTTTTTTTCATAGTAATCAATAAAAATAAAATATACGAATAATTATATATATGAAAAATAATATATACAAGGTGGTTGTTATATTTTACTAATTCATGAGGCTAGAAAATAACGTTGAAATATTAGGGGGATTAATTTTAAGGAGTATTAGTAAATATTTTGTTAAATTTTCTCATAGGTTGAGTTTTTTCTCGCGCGTCTAAAAGATTTACATCTACATAAGTAAATACATAGTGATTATATTTAAACGGTGTAAGACATGTCTTACATTGATGTAGGATATAAAGCTTTTTTATTGAGTGTTGTTTTCTTATGGTTTTATTATCACCTTGATATTATTGGTTATTATTATTATTTTTACTGTAAGAAGGTTTATTTTTAATAAGTTTTTATTATAGGTAGCTTCGCATAAATATTTATGAGCGTATTATTACCTACGTCAGGAGACAGTCAGTTAGGAAAATTGATAAGCATCAGGAAGACGCAAAAAATTAAACATATAAGTAACTAAGGGGTAGTTACTGCCATGGAAAGGTTTGAAGGACAACGAAAGATTCGTTTAAGGATTACTAAGGATAGTTATTAAGGATGATTCAGGACCACTAAATTGCAGGATGCAGATGGATAGTTAGAAAAACACGGATGTGAGCATTAGGAATATGCTAGATATTAAACATGTAAGTAACTAAGGTGTAGTTACTGCCAAGGAAGGTTTGAAGGACAACGAAAGATTCGTTTAAGGATTACTAAGGATAGTTATTAAGGAAGATGCCGGACCACTAATTGCAGGACGCAATGAAAAAGCTAGTTAGAATGCGATTCAGATGAATCGCATTTTTTTTGTCTAAAAATCATGAGGGGTAAAACAGCGAATAAATTTATTATATTTAGGCGTTTGTCTTTAATACGAAATAAGGCTATTTATTTAATGGAACTGATATTAGTTTATTTTGTAAGGGGGCATATTAACGCCATCAACTTTGTAGCCCCTAAGCTGCATTTCACCTAGATATGACGATTCACCATCTCCACTAAACTCAAATTCAAAAATACTTACCCAGTGTGGGCCATGTTTTTTATCAAAATTCATTCGACTTGATTTTCTTGCAAGCGAAATAAACTGTAAGTTTTCGCTATTGCAGTAAGTATTTATATGGCTGCGAGCGTATTCTGATATTTTTCGTAAATAAATAAAATACCAAAAAATAAGGCATACTATCAGTAAGTAATATATGTTTTCCAAGATTGTTACCCTTTATTTGTGGTTTGAAAAATATGACCAATAGCCAGTGATAAAGCTTCACTTCTTTGTGGAGCTCTCATTACTTCAAATATTTTGGGGCGTATAGAGGGAATAGCAACAAGATCTTTAAATATTTCTAAAAATAATGCTAAATCATCTTTTTTAGCGAGAGCTTCTAATAATTTTAATAAGGTGTTCGTATCTTCTAAAATGTCCCATAATCGACCGGCATATAAAATGATGTTTTCAGTTGATATTGCTGTGTCTTTTTCGAGTTTTGAAGTTAAATATTCAACAACTAAGGGATGTTTGCTCGAGCTGGCTAAACTTCTTAATAAGTTGTGTTGTGAATTTTCGGTAATGTTAGGTTGTTTTAGCTGATTTAAAATGCTTTGTATTAACACTAGTGGTAGTTTTTGGTTTTCGAGTGTAATGCATAATGGATTTAAAACAGACTCAGGTAAAAAGGGGATTGATTGAGCAAGTTTATTAGCATTACTTGATTCGTTAATTTGCGCGGCAAAGTCGTTAATCCCTTGTACGCCAATATTCTTCCAATTATCCCAACCTAAATTACCTGATATATATTGGGTAAATAAAGGGTAATGTTCACTCATTTTTCTTTTCAATTCAGTATTAATAATACTGTTTAATGCCGCTAATTTATATTGCGCAGGTGTAAAGTGATAGGGATTATTTTTGAGTAGCTCTTCCTGCTTTTCTGATGGTGTATCAGTAATATTATTACCTAGAGCTTCAATAATGATAGCAATGTAATGATTTCTAGCACCTTGGTTTAATAAGCCTCTTTCATCGAGAGGTAATTTAATAAACCATAAAAAAGGCTGTATTGATTCTTTTTGCCAAAAAACTAGCGCTAAACATGCGTGCGACTGTATAGGGTAAGGATAGGGGAGCTGGTTTAATTCTATTTTATTAAAGGCATCTTTGGTTATTTTATCTATTTTTCTGCCTACATCGTAAACCCTAAATTGAGAACCAGATAAAGTGAGTAATTCTGAAATGGAAGAAATAGTAGTCATAGTTAAAATATGTATCGAATAATAAGCGCATTATAGAGATAATAGAAAGTGAACTCCACGATAAAAACTTTAGATACTCATATTTAGACTCATTTAATGATTAAGTCGTCGCTGAACTTCATGATGAACCCAGATCAAGCCTTTTTATGTGTGCGGTTAACTTTTTATTAAATAGCCTATGAGTAGTAATAGATAATAATGACTGAATTACTAGAAAACCAAGATGAAACCCCGGAAAAACCTGTATTAAAAATACTTTATCAAGATGAATATTTAGTTGCGGTAGATAAGCCTTCAGGGTTGTTTGTACATCGTAGTTATATGGATAAAGACGAAATTTATTTTGCTTTGCAGTTGGTTAGGGATCAAATAGGGCAATATGTTTATCCTTTACATCGATTAGATAGACCTACTTCGGGAGTTTTACTTTTTGGTTTAAGTGATGAGGTGGCTCGTTTAATGGGGCAAGCATTTACTAATAAAACGATACAAAAAACCTATTATGCGTTAACCCGTGGACATTTATTGGGTGAAGGATTAGTCGATTATCCTTTAAAAGAAAAGCTCGATAAAATTGGTGATAAGTATGTAGATCCAAATAAGGAAGCACAAGAAGCGCAAACGTATTTTGAATCGTTAGATATAGCAACTTTGAATGAAACCGTAGGTAAATACGATTCAGTGAGATACTCCGTTGTTAAATTAAAGCCAGTAACAGGAAGAAGGCATCAAATAAGGCGCCATTTAGCGCATTTACGTCATCCTATTATTGGTGATATAAATTATGGAGATAATAAGCAGAATCCATTTTTCAATCAGTATTTTGGCTTCAAACGTTTAATGTTGCATGCGAAAACGCTTAATTTTACTCACCCCATAACGCAAAAGCCTATAGAAATACAGGCTGACTTTGACCAACAATGGCAGAACGTATTTGAGCGATTATCGCTTAATATAGCTGAATTAAGCGATTAATATAAAATTGAGAATAGGTTTTGTTTACTAGCTGTTGAGTCTAAAAGTAGTCTTATTTATATCTCGTTAGATTTTAGAGGGGTAGGGCCTTGTATTGAAACCGCATTATTATCATTATCGATAAGTGCGCTGTAAATATTTTGAGGCTCTGAGTTATCTATAAATTTAGGTCCTTTAATACTTACTGCATTAACAAACATATCACTGTAATGAGTTTCTCGTTGTTTGGCAAAAGCTAACATCATTTGTTGATCTGTTGTTATGGGTCTATTGATTAATGACATCAGTAAGTAATGATCAGATACTGCTACTTTTTTTACGAATGTCATTTTTTTAGGAGTTGAATTACACGCAGTAATGAGTAAACCTAAAATAATGGTAGTAACGACACTTTTTATTTTCATAACAACAACCTAATTTGAAATATACTTAATCTTTTTATTAGGTATATCAAGTGCTGTGCCATGTTTTTAATGGTATGAATTTTAAGGTATTATTGGACTGGTTTTTGTTTTAATATGTTGTTAATGTGCTGTTAATTAATTGAAGTCAAAAAAATGACAGGAAAGGTAGTTAATGATAAAAAGTAAAATGAGAAACGAAAAGCAGCGATATAAACGCTGCTTTTTTGATGATTTACGTTATGCCGTTCAATTAATCGATAGAACGTAATAAGTCGTTTAAACCTGTTTTGCCTAAAGTTTTAGCATCAACTTTTTTAACTATTACTGCACAGTATAAGCTGTAAGTTCCACATTTAGATGGCATGTTGCCTGAAACAACTACAGAGCCTGCAGGAACACGACCGTAGGTTACTTCGCCTGTTTCACGGTCTAAAATTTTAGTTGATTGGCCAATATAAACACCCATTGAAATAACAGAACCTTTTTCTACTACGACGCCTTCAACTATTTCTGAACGAGCACCAATAAAACAGTCGTCTTCAATAATGGTAGGGCCCGCTTGTAATGGCTCTAAAACACCACCGATACCTACACCACCAGAAAGGTGAACATTTTTACCTATTTGTGCACATGAACCAACGGTTGCCCACGTATCAACCATGGTCCCTTCGTCAACAAAAGCCCCAATGTTAACAAATGAAGGCATTACAACAACATTTTTACCTATGTAACTGCCTGTTCGTACTGAAGCGCCAGGTACTACGCGAACACCATCGGCTTTAAATTCTGCATTGCCGTATTCTGAGTATTTCATTGGTACTTTGTCGTAGAATTTACTTTCAGCGCCGTCTAACGTTTCGTTATCCCAAATACGGAAAGATAAAAGTACTGCTTTTTTAAGCCATTGGTGAACAACCCACTCACCGTCAATTTTTTCAGCAACACGAGCCGAACCGTTATTTAAAGCATCTAAAGCATCTAATACAGCTTTTTTTACTTCTGGTGTTACTGTTGAAGGGGTGATATCAGCACGATTTTCAAATGCTTGTTCAATGATAGTTTGTAATTCAGACATTATATTTCCTAATGTTTTCTAAGGTGAATTTGGTGTAGAGGTTTTTTCGCACAACATAAGTGTAAGTGCTTCTTGCTCTTCTAAAGTAAGTGCTTGTTTATATTTGTTTGATAAAGTAAAAACATCTTCTGCTTTTTCACCAAACGTTGTTATTTTGGCTGAATGTATTTGCACTTCAAATTGTTGAAATACATCAGCAATATTTGCTAATAAACCAGGCGTATCTAACACTACTATTTCTAGCATTGTTGTGTTTTTAGTTTTTGTTTCTATAAAGTTAACTTGAGTAGGTATATTAAACTGTTTAAAACGCTTAGCTAAAGGCGCTGGTTTGATTAAACATTGTGATTCAGATAATACATTTGTTAATGCTTCTTCAATAGCACGAGTTCTATTAACGTCATCAATAGGTTTTCCTTGATGATCAAGTATAACAAAGGTATTTGCAGTATAACCTTTGTTGCTGGTGATTATTTTGGCGTCATGAATTGATAGTTGTTTAGCGCCTAAAAGCGACACAATATTATAAAAAATATTGGGTTGTTCTTTAGTGTAAACAAAAACTTCAGTTCCACCTCTATAAGGAGTCGAGTTAATAATAACTAATGGTTTTTTTCTATCATGCTGAATGATATGTTTAGTGTGCCATGCTATTTGTGCGGGTGCATAACGTAAAAAATAATCGGCTTTAAACTCTTTCCAAGCTTTAACTGTTTGCTCTTCCGTTACATTTTGAGTTAACAGTAGTTCTGTTGCTAGTTGCTGGTTTTCTCGAATTTTAGCTCGTAAATCAACGGGTTTTTCTAAGCCTCTTAAAAAAGCACGTTTGGTATTGTAATACAATTCTTCTAATAAATTTGACTTCCAATTATTCCATAAGCTTTCATTGGTTGCTCTCATGTCGGCAACCGTTAAGCAGTACAAATAATCTAGATGGGTTTCATCTCGAATAATATCAGCAAATTCTTTAATAACGTTTGGATCTGAAATATCTCTACGCTGTGCTGTAACAGACATTAATAAATGGTGTTTAACTAACCAAGAAATTAAACGTCCGTCGTGATCGCTTAATTGGTGTAATTTAGCAAACGCTAATGCGTCTACCGCGCCTAATTTCGCATGATCACCACCTCGACCTTTTGCTATGTCGTGGAATATACCAGCAATATACAAAAGTTCAGGTTTGCGAACTCGTTGAACTATTTTACTACATAGTGGAAATTCATGATTATGTTCTAATTGGCTAAAACGATATAAATTTTTAATTAAACGATAACTATGCTCATCAACAGAGTAGGCGTGGAATAAGTCAAATTGCATTTGACCTACAATATTACGCCACTCAGGTAAGTAGGCTGCTAATATTGAATGTCTGTGCATTAATGTGAACGCTAAACCTAAACCTTTAGGATGTCTCATTAATTGAATAAAGGTTTTTCTACAGCCGGCGTAGTCCATCATGCCTGATACTAAACGACGTCGAGCGTTTCTCATTAAACGAAGTGTATTTGGGTGTAAATCGGTAATTTCATCATGTTCTGCTATTAGCAAGAACATTTCCATAATTTTAATCGAACGTGTAAAAATACGCTTGTTGGTTACTTTTATTTGACCATCAACAATAATGAAATCATCATTGATTGTAGTTACTTTTTTGTATTTTTTATCGTTGATAATGGCGTATTCAAAATGTTGGAGTAGCATTTTGTTTAATTCGGCAACACGACCAATAATTCTGAAGAAACGTTTCATCATTCTTTCAACGGCGAGTTTTCCGCCATCACCAAAACCAAGTAATTCAGCTACGCTTGCTTGATGATCAAACAATAATCGGTTTTCGCTTCTACCAGCAACAAAGTGTAAAGCACAACGCATACGCCAGAGGTAATCCTGACACTCTACAAGTTCGAAATATTCATTACTAGTAAGGTATTTATGTTCTACTAGTTCTTCAAGTGAGTCTGCAACAAAGTGACGTTTAGCTACCCAACCTATGGTTTGAATGTCTCTTAACCCACCAGGGTTAGCTTTGAGGTTAGGTTCAAGTGTATAGGATGCACCATGATATTGTTGATGCCTATTGTATTGCTCATCACGTTTGGCAATAAAGAATTTTTTAGAGGTCCAAAAAACGTCTTGATTGAGTAAGGGCTGTAATTGTTCTGTTAATGCCGTATTACCACAAACTTGACGCATTTCCATTAAGTTAGTTGCTATGGTTACGTCATTGACTGCCTGTTTTAAGCACTCTTTAACGCTTCGAACACTGTGACCAATATCAAGTTTTACATCCCATAGTTGAGTAATAAAAGTTGAAATTTTATCTTCTAGCGCTTTATCTGTGTTTTCTTGCGTTAATAATAATATATCTACATCAGAATATGGGTGCAATTCTGCTCTACCATAACCACCAACAGCCAATAGGCTAATTTGGTATTCGTCAAGTTCATGCTGACTCCATAACTTAGTCAGAATATTGTCAACAAATTCAGCTCTTGCATTTACTATCGTGGTAATGTCTTCATCAGGGAAGATTTCTCTTTGCCATTCATGAAAAGCTTGGCTTAGTTGGCAAATTTCAGCACTAGATATGAAAGGGGCACTTATTGCTAATGGTTCAATAAACTGACAAGGAATAGTTGACTCAGTATTCACTTTTTTCTTCTTATAGTAATTAATAAACTTAGAAAGCATGATTAAATTGAACGCTAGTTATGTAAAACTTTAGCTAGAGTTTCTTCCTTTCTTAATGTGAGTATTTCACAACCTGTTTTAGTGACTACAATTGTGTGTTCCCATTGCGCTGATTTTTTACCATCAATGGTATAAACCGTCCAATTATCTTCTTTATCTAATAGGGTATTAGCTCGACCTAAATTAATCATAGGCTCGATAGTAAAACACATGCCTTCTTCCATTTTTGTTTTATCATTATTTTTATAATGAACAATTTGAGGCTCTTCATGAAAAACTTGACCAATACCATGACCACAATATTCTTTAACAATAGAATAACGACCGGACTTTTTAATAAACTTTTGAATCGCAGTACCTATTTCGCCAAAGGTTATTCCAGGTTTTACTTTTTTAAGACCTACATAAAGCGCTTCTTGAGTAATACGGCATAAACGATTGTCTTCTGGAGTTACATCACCAATAAGAAACATTTTACTTGTATCGCCATGAAAACCATCTTTAATAACCGTGATGTCTATATTTAAAATATCACCATTTTGTAATTTAGTGTCGTTAGGGATGCCGTGACATACTACGTGATTTACTGAAGTACAAATTGATTTAGGGAATCCGTGGTAATTTAAAGGCGCAGAAATAGCACCTTGTACTTTTTCGGTATATTCAGCACAAATGGTATTCAATTCGTCAGTTGTTACGCCCGCTTTTACGTGGGGTTCAATCATTTCTAGTACATCTGCAGCTAATTGGCCTGCAATACGCATTTTCTCTATTTCTTCCTGACTTTTTATATTGATTCCCATTGATGCCTCATTTAATTCTTAATGGTTTATTACTGTTTTTGGATACAAATAATTTTAAAGCTAACACTTATTTTTAAGGTTAACTATTTTGCCTAACTGCTTATATGATGTCTATCTAGATTTTTTGCTCTAATTCATTGCTTAGCTCAAGTTCTATAGCTTCTACAATAGCTTTTGGGTGTTTTAAGTATAGATTATGATTTAATAGTATAAGCTTTTCGTCTATCGCAAGTAAGAGAGCAGGGATAGCTTTGGTTCCCATAATGTCTTGTAGTTCTTCAAGACTGCTTAATAATATTTCAGCATCTTTTGTGAATTTTTCTAACGTAAATACTTTATTTGGTGGTGAAAGTTTAAATTCAGTCACAATATCACTGATATCATCAAATGAACGCAATTCGTTTGCTTGTTCAAAGTGAGCTTTAAATAGAGCGTTTAATACTTCTAATCCTACTTGAGGAACTTTGTTTGAAACCCAAGACATTACGTTAGCCGTCAAAGTAGAGTCTTTAGCTTGTTTTAATTGCGCTAAATAAGCATTGCTAAATGTAGTTGAACTATCATCTTCAATAGTTTCGATTGTTTTTTTTGAAATGTTTTCATCGCCTTCATATCGAGCACAATGTAATAAGTTAAGTGTAAACTCAGGGTGTGCGGATATTATTTCGTTAACTAATGGCAGCGTAACATAGCTCCAAGGGCAATGAGTGTCATAAATGTAAAAGAGTTGTACAGACATAATTTTTTGATTCGATATTATTAAACTGAATTGTTAAGTCAATTTTAACGCGCAATGAGCCATTAGCATAGAATATTCTTAATTACGTTAAAACTTTACTTGAAAAAAGATTATTTCTTCTAATTCCTAGTAAAAACAGTGCTGTTGTGGTATAAAGTGCGCCGCTAATAACCTACATGGTTTTGACTATGTATTATTAAGCATTACTGAATTAGCATTTATTGTTAATTTTAAACATAAACTCACATACATCTAACAAAGATATACTGGGGTGCTCAGCTTAATCCTATTAAAGATTAAGCGAATAAAGAGTCTTGTATATTGGGTGTATGAACGCTTAACCCTCAAAGGAAAAAACATGCCAAACGTTTCAATGCGCGATATGCTTAAAGCTGGTGTTCATTTCGGTCACAAAACTCGTTACTGGAACCCAAAAATGAAAAGCTACATTTTTGGTGCTCGCGATAAAGTTCATATCATCAACTTAGAACAAACTGTACCTATGTTTAACGAAGCTCTTGCTTTCATAAACAATGTTTCATCTAAAAAAGGTAAAGTGTTATTTGTTGGTACTAAACGCGCTGCAAGCGATGCAGTAAAAGATGCTGCTATCAAATGTGATCAATTTTACGTTAACCACCGTTGGTTAGGTGGTATGTTGACTAACTGGAAAACAGTTCGTCAATCAATTAAACGTTTAAAAGATTTAGAAGCTCAAAGCTCTGACGGTACTTTTGAAGCGCTTACTAAGAAAGAAGCTTTAATGCGTACTCGTGAAATGGAAAAGCTTGAAAAAAGTCTTGGTGGTATTAAAAACATGGGTGGTTTACCTGATGCTTTATTTATCATTGATGCTGATCACGAGCACATTTCTATTAAAGAAGCTAACAACTTAGGTATTCCTGTAATCGCTGTCGTTGATACAAACTCTAACCCTGATGGTGTTGATTACATTGTACCTGGTAACGATGATGCGATTCGTGCCGTGACTTTATACTTAGATTCTGCTGCAAATGCAGTATTAGAAGGTCGTGAGAAGAATATCGTTGTTCAAGCTGAAAAAGACGGTTTTGTTGAAGCTGAATAATTAGCTCTTAACGTTTATTTCATGTGGCGGTAATAGATAACCTTTATTATCGCCAACTTATTTAATACTTATGCCCAAAACTTTATTGCGCGGGGATAACTAAAAATTAGGAATTAACTCATGCAAATTACTGCTGCAATGGTTAAAGAATTACGTGAACGCACAGCTGCGGGCATGATGGATTGTAAAAAAGCTTTACAAGAAGCTGAAGGTGACATGGAACTTGCTATTGAAAATATGCGTAAGTCTGGTCAAGCTAAAGCTGCTAAAAAAGCAGGTAACATCGCTGCTGAAGGTACTATTTTAATTAAAGTTGTTGACGGAAGCGCTGCTTTAGTTGAAGTTAACTGTCAAACAGACTTCGTAGCAAAAGATGATAACTTTTTAGCATTTGCTAATGAAGTTGCTGACGCTGCATTGGCTTCAAAAGTTTCTGTTGAAGAGCTACAGGCTCAATTTGAAGAAAAGCGTATTGCTTTGGTAACTAAGATCGGTGAAAACATCAATGTACGTCGTGCTGTTTATATTGAAGGTGCTGCTTTAGCTTCTTACAGTCATGGTGCTACTATTGGTGTTGTTGTTGCTGGCGAAGGCGATGCTGAATCACTTAAGCACATTGCAATGCATGTTGCTGCAAGTAAGCCTGAATTCATCAATCCTGAAGATGTTCCTGCAGATGTTGTTGAAAAAGAAAAAGCTATCCAAATCGAAATCGCGATGAACGAAGGTAAACCTCAAGAAATCGCTGAGAAAATGGTTACTGGTCGTATGAAGAAATTTACTGGTGAAGTTTCTTTAACAGGTCAAGCTTTCATTATGGAGCCTAAGAAAACTGTTGGCGCTGTATTAAAAGAGAAAGGTGTAACTATTTCTAACTTCGTACGTTTAGAAGTTGGTGAAGGTATCGAGAAGAAAGAAGAAGACTTTGCTGCTGAAGTTGAAGCTCAAATTGCAGCTGCAAAAGCATAATTTTAAAGTTTTTTGACGTTTAATTAGTTTTTGATGGTGTTATTTTGTAAATAGACTTTCGATAGTTAGCTAAACGTACTAGAATAGCCGCGACCAAATTTGGTCTCGGCTATTTTTTTATCTTCAGAAAAGTACAGGAATGTTTGTTATATGAGCGTGAACCCCAAACCTACATATCGTCGTATATTATTAAAACTTAGTGGTGAAGCCTTAATGGGCTCAGAGGGATTCGGTATTGATCCGAAAATCTTAGATCGCATGGCTCAAGAAATTAAAGAACTCATTGAAATGGGGATTCAGGTTGGCTTAGTTATCGGTGGTGGTAACTTATTCCGTGGTAAAGGATTAGCCGACGCTGGAATGAACCGGGTTGTTGGTGACCAAATGGGTATGTTGGCCACGGTTATGAATGGTTTAGCAATGCGTGATGCGTTACATCGTGCGTTTGTAAATACGCGTTTAATGTCAGCTATTGATCTTGCTGGTGTTTGTGACCGTTATAACTGGGCTGAAGCAATCAGCTTGTTAAAATCAGGTCGAGTCGTTATTTTTAGTGCAGGAACAGGTAACCCTTTCTTTACTACTGATTCAGCAGCGTGTTTACGTGGTATAGAAATTGAAGCTGATGTTGTTTTAAAAGCAACTAAAGTAGACGGTATTTATTCTGAAGATCCAGTAAAAAATCCTGAAGCAACACTTTATAAACACCTTACTTATGCTGAAGTACTTGATAAAGAGTTACAGGTTATGGATCTCGCTGCATTTACATTAGCACGTGACCATAGTATGCCTATTCGAGTCTTTAATATGAATAAGCCTGGTTCACTTAAATCTGTTATTTTAGGTGAAGATGAAGGTACCATTATCGACCACGCAAAGAATTTAGATTAGTTTTAAGGAATATCAACGTGATTAATGAAATAAAAAAAGATGCCCAAGAGCGCATGGGTAAAAGTATTGAAGCGTTAAAAAATAGTTTAGCTAAAATAAGAACCGGCCGAGCTCATGCCTCTTTACTTGATAATATTTCTGTAGATTACTACGGAATGGAAACACCTTTAAATCAGGTTGGAAACATTTCTGTTCCAGATGCTAGAAACCTTGCGATTACTGTTTTTGATAAAGGTATGATTGCCGCTGTTGAAAAAGCAATTTTAAAGTCTGATTTAGGTTTAAACCCTCAATCAAATGGTACACTTATCCGTATTCCTCTTCCTCCTCTTACAGAAGAACGCCGTAAAGATTTAGTTAAAGTTGTTCGAGGTGAAGCTGAAGGTGGTAAAGTTGCTATTCGTAATATTCGTCGTGATGCTAACTCTGACTTTAAAAATCTTTTAAAAGATAAAGAGATCAGCGAAGATGAACATCATCAAGCAGAAGATGAAATTCAAAAGATCACTGATACATTTATTAAGCAAGTTGATGATATTTTGGCCGGTAAAGAAGCTGAATTAATGGAAATTTAAATTTTTAATTGCTTATTAATAAACGCCGTAGATAATACCTGTTGGTAAATTTCTACGGCTTTTTTATATTGTAGAATAAGTTATATCAAACGAATTCGTAAATGAACTCTGTTGATATTTAAAAGGTTAAAAGAGTAAATGTCAGAAGATTGTCAAAAAATTCCACAGCATGTCGCTATTATTATGGATGGTAATGGACGTTGGGCACAATCACGTTCAAAGAATAGGGTTGTAGGGCATAAAGCTGGAGTGGAAACTGTTCGCTCTTCAGTCACATCTGCTAGAAAGTTAGGTGTTAAAGCATTAACTCTTTTTGCTTTTAGTAGTGAGAATTGGCTTCGTCCTGAATCTGAAGTTAGTGTCTTAATGGAACTATTTATGTTTGTATTAACTCGTGAAGTTAAGAGATTACATAAAAACGGTATCCGCTTCCAAATAATTGGTGATGTTAGTCGCTTTTCTGAAAAATTACAGAAAAAAATCAAAGCTTCTGAAGAGTTAACTAAAAACAATACAGATATGGTACTTTCTATTGCTGCTAATTATGGTGGGCGTTGGGATATTACACAAGCTACTAAGAATATTGCAAAGAAAGTAAAGAACGACGAATTAGCTTTAGATGATATATCTGAACAATTGATGAACGAACATATATCACTTAATGAACTACCTGATCTTGATTTATTAATTCGTACAGGTGGTGATTATAGGATTAGTAATTTTCTTCTATGGCAAGCAGCTTATGCTGAGTTTTATTTTACTGACATATTATGGCCTGACTTTGATCGTAAAGCCTTTGAAGAGGCATTAAATTCTTTTGATAAAAGAGAAAGACGATTTGGCTTAACTGGTGATCAAATCAAAAATAATACCCTATCGGGAAATTAGTGATAAATATTGTTTATAAAGCATATATTTATTTTTGTTAGTGTAATAAAGTGATTTTTAAACCTTAATTTGTTGCAATTATCAAAACAAAAAAAGTACATAAAAAAAATAAAAAAGAACTTTAATGTAAAAAGGGTAAAATTTGTTAAAACATAGAATTATTACTGCACTTGTATTAGCTCCTGCCACTATAGCGAGCATTTTTTATTTACCTTTGCCTTATTTTTCAGCGTTAATGTTGGCTGTTATGGGAATCGGTGCTTGGGAGTGGGGCCCTTTAATGGGCTTCGCTAATATAAGGAGGCGGTTAGCGTTTGTTCTTGTAACGAGTATATTAATTGCACTTCTTTGGTATTACTTCCCCTTACTTGAGTTATGGATAACCACATCAAATCTTCAAAAACCTATTATTTATATACTTTGGTTAGCTGTTGCTTGGTGGTTCCTGTCGGCAACATTAACTTTTCTTTATCCCAGATATAGTAAGTTTTGGTCTAGTCATCGATCAATTAGAGGTGTTTTTGGTTGGTTAACACTTGTGCCAACATGGCTTGCTTTTATTGTTATACGGAGTAGTGAATACCAGACTGATAGTTACCATGGCGCACAATTAATTATGTTTTTATTTTTGATGGTCTGGAGTGCAGATATTGGTGCTTACTTTGTTGGTAAAGCGTTTGGAAAAAATAAACTAATGCCTAACGTTAGTCCTGGGAAAACAATGGAAGGTTTTATTGGTGGTGTTGTTGTTGCCTGCGCTTTAGTTACCGTTGCAGGTGTTTCAATGGGTTGGCAATCAGACCAGTTTTACTTGGTTATTCCTATAACTATATTAATTACAACCGTGTCTGTTTTAGGTGATTTAAATGAAAGTATGTTTAAAAGGCAAGCAGGCATTAAAGACAGTGGTTCTATTTTACCTGGTCACGGTGGAATTCTAGATAGGATTGATAGCTTAACTGCTACGGCTCCTATATATGCTTTATGTTACGCGTTAATAGGCTGGTAATTAGTGTCTGATATAAAAAATGTAGTGCGTCGTTTATGTATTTTAGGTGCAACAGGATCTATTGGTTTAAGCACCTTAGATGTCGTTCGCAGGCATCCCCATAAATTTGATGTAGTCAGTTTGTCTGCTTATTCCAATGTTGATGTTTTACTTTCACAATGTGTCGAATTTTCACCTGAATCTGTAGTTATGGTTTCAGAACCTCATGCTGAACAGTTGAAAACTCTTTTGGTTAAAAAAGGCCTTGAAAGTATCATTGTTTATTCAGGGGCGGCAGCATTAGAAGAAATTTCCAGAGAAGTAACTACTGATACTGTAATGGCTGCTATTGTTGGGGCATCAGGTTTAATGCCCACTATGGCAGCAGTTAATGCAGGAAAACGTGTTTTACTTGCAAATAAAGAAGCTTTAGTAACTTCTGGAGCTATCTTTATTGAAGCGGTAAAAGCAAGTGGTGCGCAACTTATTCCGATCGACAGTGAGCACAATGCCATTTTTCAATGTTTACCTATTGAAGCTCAAAATACTCCGGGCTACTGTGAACTCGCCTCGAATGGTGTGAGTAAAATATTACTTACCGGTTCAGGAGGACCCTTTAGAACGTACAATATTGAGCAATTAGATAGCGTGACAGTAGAAGAAGCTTGTGCCCATCCTAATTGGGATATGGGGCAAAAAATATCTGTAGATTCTGCCACTATGATGAACAAAGGTTTAGAACTTATAGAAGCCAAATGGTTGTTTAATGTTGAACCTGAAGATATTCAAATTGTTTTACATCCTCAAAGTACGATCCATTCAATGGTGCAATATAAAGATGGTTCTGTTCTTGCTCAAATGGGTAATCCGGATATGAGAACGCCTATTGCGCATGCTTTATCGTTTCCAGATCGAATAGAGTCGGGGGTTGAACCACTCGATTTTTTTAATACTCCTGCATTTGAGTTTCAACCTGTCGATTTTGTTAAATATCCAAATCTCAAATTAGCTATTGAAGCCTGTAAAAATGGCCAAGGGGCATGTACAGCACTTAATGCAGCAAATGAAATTGCAGTAGATGCTTTTTTAAACAAAAAAATAAAATTCACCGATATATATAAAATAAATGAAACTTCTGTGAATAAATTTGTCTCAGAAGAGGTAACTTCAATTGATGACGTTATCAATTTAGATGAGCGAGTAAGAGAATTTACTACATCGTTGTTAGTTAATTATTGTAGAGAAGATAATCACGCGAAAGCGGATAGAGATAATTATTAGTATGTTTGAGTTTTTTTGGAATTTAGTCTCATTTGTTATTGCGTTAGGTATTTTAATTACTGTTCATGAATACGGTCATTTTTGGGTTGCTCGTAAAAACGGTGTAAAAGTTCAAAAATTTTCAATCGGTTTTGGTAAAACGCTTTGGAGCAATATAGGTAAAGATGGTACTGAATACGTTATTGCTTTAATTCCTCTTGGCGGTTTTGTGAAAATGTTAGATGACCGTGTTGATGACATTTTACCAGAAGATTCAGATAAAACATTTAACAGTAAAACGGTTTATCAACGTATAGCTATTATTGCTGCAGGACCTTTTGCTAACTTTGCTTTTGCTATTGTTGCTTTTTACTTAATGTTTTTAATTGGTGTACCTAGTATTAAGCCAATGATTGGTAATATTGAGCCAACCTCTATTTCAGCAAAGGCAAACTTACCGGCTCAAAGTCAAATAGTTGAAGTAGCTGGGAAGAAAGTTACCGATTGGCAAGACGTAAATCTTGCATTAGTGGGGGAGATTGGCAGTAGCACTATTGAAATTAAAACGAAACAAGAAGACAGTGTTAATATTACTACTAGTTTATTAAACACTAAAGAATGGCAGTTTTCACCTGATAAAGTTTCAGCTATTGATAGTCTAGGTATAAAGCCTTTTCGTCCAAATGTTTATAACGAACTTGCTGTCATCCATCCTGATAGTCCCGCCGCCATTTCAGGATTAAAAGTAGGTGATGTTTTATTAGAAGTTAACGGAATTTCAGTCAAAGATGATTGGTATGATTTCTCAAATAAGATCCAAACATTAGCAGATCAATCTGTTGAAATTTTAATAGAGCGAGAAAGTATAGCTCAAATCATTACCGTTGTACCGAAAGCTATATCAAGAAATGGTACAAAAATAGGTTATTTAGGTGTAACACCTAAATCAGATAAGTACCCTGAAAAATTTAAAATAAATACATCGTATGGGCTTTTAGAAGCTTTAGAACAAAGTATAAATCGAACATGGAATTTAGTGGTATTAAGTTTTGACATGATAGGTAAATTATTAACAGGTGATGTTTCTGTTAAAAATTTAAGTGGACCTATATCAATAGCACAAGGAGCTGGTGATAGTGCTAATTTCGGATTAGTTTACTTTTTAGGCTTTTTAGCCCTTATTAGTATAAATCTGGGCATAATTAATTTATTACCACTGCCAGTACTTGATGGTGGGCATTTACTCTATTACATTATAGAGCTCTTCACTGGGAAACCCGTACCTGAAAAAATACAAGAGGTTGGGTTTAAATTTGGTACTATTACACTATTGTGTTTAATGAGTATCGCTCTGTTTAATGATTTGTCTCGACTTTAGTAAAATTTCGACACTGACTATTTAATAAAAGAAGTAAATAAAGTTTATATTTTATGATGATAAAAAAAATTGCATTAGCTACCTTGCTTACAAGTTCAATGAATTCAGCAATAGCAACAGAGGCGTTTCAAGTCGAAGATATCCAAGTTAAAGGATTACAACGTGTTGCCATAGGTGCAGCGTTGACTCATATTCCATTTAATATTGGAGATACACTAAACGATTACAGAATTTCTCAATCAATAAAATCTTTATACAAGTCAGGTCATTTTAATGACATCGCTGTGTATAAAGATGGCAACTCAATTATTTTTAGAGTGCAAGAAAGAGAGACGATTAGCGAAGTAACTTTTGATGGCAACAAAGATTTAAAAGACGAACAGCTAACTGAAAGTTTAGATGACAGTAATATTCGAGTAGGGGAGACATTAGATAAAACAGTACTTACCGGTATTGAATTAGGTCTTGAAGACTTCTACCACAGTGTGGGCAAATATAATGCTGATGTAAAGTCTGAGATCACCCATTTACCTCGTAATAGAGTAAAGATCGATTTTACTTTTAAAGAAGGTGATGCGGCAGCCATAGAACAAATTAATATCGTGGGTAATGAGCTTTTTACCGATGAAGAATTATTAAAAAATATCGAGTTAACTTTTGATTCTCCTTGGTGGGATTTTATGGCGCAAGATCGCTATCAAAAACAAACCCTGCAAGGTGATATGGAAACGATAGAGAGTTTCTACCTAGATCGCGGCTATTTACAATATAAAGTTGACTCAACTCAAGTTTCAATGACTCCAGATAAAAAAGGCGTTTATATAACGTTAAACATTACTGAAGGTGAAAAATATACCGTTAGTGATGTTGAATTTATTGGTGAACTTGTCGGTTTTGAAAACACAATTAAAGCTATTTCGCCATTACGAGCTGACAAATTATATAATGGTGCATTGGTTACTTATAACGAAGAAATGATCAGTAAGTTTTTTGGTCGTTTTGGTTATGCTTACCCTAAAGTTACTACCATTCCAGAAATTAATGAAGAAGATAAAACCGTTAAGTTAGTTGTATCTATTGATGCAGGTAAAAGAGTTTACGTTAACCGTATTAACTTTAAAGGTAATGATGTAACAGCTGACCGCGTATTGCGTAGAGAAATGCGCCAAATGGAAGGTTCATGGTTATCAAATAATAACGTGGAATCTTCTAAAGCTTGGTTACAGCGTTTGCCATATATGGAGAGTGTTGAATTTGAAACGACTAAATTACCTGGTGAAGATGATTTAGTTGATGTCGATTTTACTGTAAAAGAGCAACCTTCAGGATCTTTTACTGCAGGTATTGGTTATGGTGATACAACTAAATTAAGTTTAAATGCGGGTATTCAACAAAATAACTTTTTAGGTACAGGTAATCGCCTTGGCTTAAGCCTTAATACAGTAAGCTATCAAAGTAGTGCCAGCTTATCTTATACAGACCCTTACTTTACTGTTGATGGTGTTTCACTCGGTGGGAGTGTTTTTTATACTGAATTTGATGCGGGTAGAGCTAACCTTGAGCAATACAACAGTAAAAAGTTTGGTATT
Organism: Pseudocolwellia agarivorans; assembly: GCF_002000085.1. GTDB lineage: Bacteria > Pseudomonadota > Gammaproteobacteria > Enterobacterales > Alteromonadaceae > Pseudocolwellia > Pseudocolwellia agarivorans. Next base: position 226,873 of record NZ_MUZU01000001.1, on the reverse strand, counting down.
GGTGCTAACTTAGGTTTTCCTATTAATGAATACGTTCGTTTGAATTTCGGTTTAAATTATAAAAACGAAACAATCACACGATTACAGTCTTACGAACAATTAGAAACCTTTTATGATTTGTATGCGGACCCTAATGATCCAGGAGCAAAGCTGCAATTTGAAACATACGATTTTTCGGCAGCTATTGTACGTAATACGTTAAATAGAGGTACTTTTCCATCAGATGGTTCAAACCAAAGTTTATCTTTTAAGATCACAACACCAAATTCGGATTTACAGTTTTTTAAAGTTAACTTAGATACCAAATGGTACTTTCCAATATCAAGAGATCAACGTTGGACCTTCTTAACACGCTTCCAAGCAGGTTATGGGAATGGTTATGGAACCATTAATGGTAATGATCAAATATTCCCATTCCAAGAAAACTTTAGAGCAGGTGGTGCAGATACGTTACGTGGTTTTGAAACCAATATTGTTGGACCAAGAGCGATTATCCGTAACTCTAGAACTATTCCTTCACCTTCTGGTGAGGCAAATTGTTGTTTTAGCGTAGATAATGATTCGATATATTTATCTCGTCGTTCAATTGGTGGTAATGCACTTGTATTGGCCGGGGTTGAGTTAATTGTTCCAACACCATTCTTGGATGAAGGGTTTTCAAACAGCGTTCGCTCAAGCTTTTTTGTTGATGCGGGTAATGTATGGGATACTGAATTTAAAGTAGATGATTATCGTGATTTATCTCCAGTAGAATTCGGACAAATTAGAGATTTTTCTGACCCTAATACTTACAGAGCTTCTGCTGGTATGTCAGTGCAGTGGCTTTCGCCAATGGGACCAATGATCTTTAGTTTTGCTAAAACATTGAAATCTGAGTTTGATGATGATACTAAGTTCTTTACGTTTAATATCGGTCAAACCTTTTAAAAATTAAATTGATCCCTATATAGTTATAATGATCAGCAACTAAAATAAAATAGAAAGATATTTAGGAGTACAAATTGAATAAATTTATGAAATCTTTAGTAATGACTACAGCAGCATCGGGAATGTTATTAGCTGGTTCAGTAATGGCTGCCGATCAAAAAATAGGTGTAGTTAATTTTCAAGAAATTATGAGTAAAATTCCACAAACAGCTATTGTTATGCAAACATTAGAAGCGGAATTTAAAGACGAAAAAGCAGAGCTTGCTCAATTAGAGAAAGACATTAAGTACTTTCAAGAAAAGCAACAACGTGACAGTTCGTTAATGAGTAAAAAAGAAAAAGAAAAGCTTGAACTCGATATCACAACTAAATATCAAGAATACCAAACAAAAGGTAAAGCTTTTCAACAAAAAACAGGTGTTCGCCAAAACGAAGAAACCACTAAAATTATTGCATTAGTACGTCAAGCAATAAATAGTATCGCTGATTCGGGTAAATACGATTTAATTTTAGAGCAAAAGGCTGTTGTGTTTTCAAAGCCTACTGCAAGTATTACTGACAAAGTTGTAGAAAAAGTTAGTAAACTTAAATAACCATGATAAAAAAAAACTTCACGCTAGCTGAAATAGCGAAAGAAATTGGTGCAACTGTTAACGGTGATGAAAATTGCCAAGTTAACAGTTTAGCCACTTTAGCAAATGCTAAAACAGGGCAAATTGCGTTTTTAGCGAATAAAAAATATCGTCAACAATTAAATCATACGCAAGCCAGTGCGGTTATTATCAATAAAGAGTGTTTGGACGATGTACCTACAAATGCTTTAATTATGGATAATCCTTATTTAGGATATGCACTTACAGCTCAATTACTTGATACCACGCCAAAACCATCCTCATCTATACACTCATCAGCGGTTATTCATTCTTCTGTAGCCTTAGGCGAAAATGTCTCTGTGGGCGCAAATGCGGTTATAGAAGCGGGTGTTGCACTTGCTGACAATGTAATTATTGGCGCAGGCTGCTTTATTGGTGAGAATACTTCAATTGGAAGCCATACTGCCATGTGGGCTAATGTCAGTATTTATCATAATGTTAAAATTGGTACTCATTGCTTAATTCAAGCGAATACCGTTATTGGTTCAGATGGTTTTGGTTATGCTCCTGTTGGTGGAAAGTGGCTTAAAATACCTCAACTAGGTTCTGTTATTATTGGTAACAATGTTGAAATTGGAGCAAGTACAACAATTGATAGAGGTGCTTTAGACGATACGATTATTGAAGATAATGTTATTCTCGATAATCAAATTCAAATAGCACATAACGTTGTGATAGGCGCCGGTACGGCAATGGCCGCATGTAGCGTTATTGCTGGTAGCACCACTATTGGTAAAAATTGCACTATAGCAGGCCTTGTAGGAATCAATGGACATATTGAAATTGCCGATAATTGTATTTTTACCGGTATGTCTATGGTCACCAAATCTATGACTAAACCTGGCGTTTATTCTTCAGGAATGCCTGTTTCACCTAATAAAGAGTGGAACAAAATGAATGCTCGAGTTAGAAGGCTAGATAGCATATCCAAACGCCTTAGTACTTTAGAGTCTGAAATATTAGAAAAAGATAAGTAACTTATATCATTTATTTGATAAAATTATTTTAGTTAAATTACTTTCATAAGGAATAATGAATTGGAATCTCAAAAAAATGAGTTAAACGTTCATGAAATTCAAGAGTTAATCCCTCATCGTTACCCAATGTTACTCGTGGATCGTGTTCTTGATTATGTGCCAGGCAAAACTCTTCACGCAATCAAAAATGTTACTTTTAATGAACCTGTATTTACAGGGCATTTTCCTGAACTTGCAATTTTTCCGGGGGTTTTAATACTCGAGGCATTAGCGCAAGCAACAGGGATTTTAGGCTTTAAATCGAGTGAAGGTCGCCAAGATGGCGAAATGTACTTATTTGCTTCTATTGATAATGCTCGTTTTAAACAACCAGTAGTTCCAGGTGATACTATGCACTTACATGTTGAGTTTATCAAAGAGCGTCGTGGTATGTGGAAGTTTCATGGTGAAGCGAAAGTAAACGGTAAAGTGGTTTGTTCTGCAGACTTAATGTGTGCCAGACGTAAACTATAAAACGATTTCAAAGAAATTAAATGGTGAAAAGATGATTCACGAACAGGCTATTATTGAGCCAGGTGCTGTTATTGGGAAAAATGTAACAATTGGACCTTGGACATATATTAGTAAAAATGTCGTTATTGGTGATGACTGTGTAATAAGTTCTCACGTTGTTATTAACGGCCCTACACGAATCGGTAAAGGAAATCGTATTTTTCAGTTCGCTAGTATTGGTGAAGACTGCCAAGATTTAAAATATGCTGGTGAACCAACAGAGTTAATTATTGGTGACAATAATACATTTAGAGAATCGTGTACTATTCATCGCGGTACTATTCAAGATAATAGCCTAACTCAAATAGGCAGTCATAATTTATTTATGGCTTATACACATGTAGCTCACGATTGTGTGGTGGGTAATCATTGTATACTAGCAAACAATGCATCAATTGCAGGTCATGTACATGTAGGTGATCATGCTATTTTAGGTGGTATGTCTGGTGTTCATCAGTTTTGTCATATTGGTGCTCATAGTTTTATTGCCGCTAATGCACTTGTGTTAAAAGATGTACCTCCTTATGTAATGGCATCTGGACAACCGGCAAAACCTTTTGGATTGAACTCAGAGGGGTTAAAACGTCGTGGTTTTGATAAAGATGTTATTTTAACAATTAAGCGTGCATACAAAGACGTTTACAGAAAAGGCTTATCAGCTGATGACGCCATTGAGTCAATAAATAAATTGTCTGATAACATGCCAGAACTAGCACTATTCTCTGATTTTATTCGAGATTCAAGCCGCGGTATTATTCGTTAAATACCGCATACACTTTGCCTTCACTGTATAAGAAGTATTGTGACTTATCATTCAAACGAAACTCATTCGGTTATAGCTTCATCATCTAAAACTCCTGTTATCGGTATTGTTGTTGGAGAGCATTCTGGGGATACTTTAGGTGAAGGCCTAATTATAGCGTTAAAACGTACTTACCCTAATGCTAAATTTGTTGGTATTGGCGGCCCCAAAATGCTTAATCAAGGTTTTGAAAGTTTATTTGCTATGGATGAACTTTCTGTTATGGGCATTGTTGAAGTTTTAGGACGTTTGAAACGATTAATGTATGTGCGTAAAAGTGTTGTTAATTATTTTAAAGAGAATAAGCCTGATATATTCATTGGTATAGACGCACCTGATTTTAATTTAACCCTAGAAGAAAAATTAAAACGGTGCGGTATTAAAACGGTTCAATATGTGAGTCCTTCCGTCTGGGCTTGGCGTGAAAAGCGTATCTTTAAAATAGCACGTGCGACCCATCTCGTTTTATCATTACTTCCATTCGAGAAAAAGTTTTATGATAAACATAATGTACCTTGTACCTTTGTAGGGCATTCTCTTGCTGATGATATTCCATTAGTTTCAAGTAAACTTGAAGCAAGAAAATCTCTTAATTTACCTGAAAATGCTAAAATTCTGGCTCTTATGCCGGGTAGTCGTGGTGGTGAGTTAGCTAAATTAGTAGCGCCGTTTTTAAAAAGTGCTTTAATACTTGCAGAGCAAGATGAAAACTTGTTATTTATTGCTCCAATGATCAGTGAAAAAAGAGCAGAGCAATTTACTACGCTTAAAAATGAAATAGCACCTCACTTACCTGTACAAATTATTATTAATCAAACACACAAAGTGATGGCGGCAAGTGACTGTTTATTAACCGCTTCAGGTACAGTAACTCTTGAAGCCGCTTTAATTAAACGTCCTATGGTGATTACGTATAAATTCAATTTTATTACTTATATGTTGGCAAAATGGTTAGTAAAACTCAAATGGTTTTCTTTACCTAATTTATTAGCGAATGAAACGCTTGTGCCTGAATTATTACAAGATGAAGTGGTACCAGAAAAAATAGTACCTTTGTTACAAAAATTTCTTAATGAAGATCAATCAAATTTAAATGACAAATTCATGAAAATTCATCAAAGCCTTAAACAAGATGCAAGTGAAAAATCGGCTCAAGCAATTATTGGATTAATGGGATCATGACTGAAAAAACAAAAAAAAATTCAGTGAAAGAGGTGATTAAAAAGCCTAAAGTTATTTTTCCCCCATTCGAATACCCACTCGCTTATTGTATTGCCGGTGTTGATGAAGTTGGTCGAGGTCCTTTAGTCGGTGATGTTGTTACTGCTGCTGTAATACTTGATCCAGACAATCCTATTGAAGGTTTAAAAGATTCTAAAAAATTGTCAGAAAAAAAACGACCATTACTCGCCGAAGAAATAAAACAAAAGGCAACCTCTTGGGCAATAGGTAGAGCAACACCTGAAGAAATAGATACGTTAAATATATTGCACGCCACTATGTTGGCTATGCAACGTGCTGTACAAGGGTTAGATGTTACCCCTGATTACGTTTTAGTGGATGGTAATCGATGTCCTGTATTTTTAAGTGAAAACGGAAACATAGAAACGCAAGCCGTAATAAAAGGTGATGACAGAGTTGCTGAAATCAGTGCGGCTTCAATATTAGCTAAGGTTGCTCGTGATGAAGAAATGGTCGCCTTAGATAAATTATATCCAGAATACGGCTTTGCCCAACATAAAGGTTACCCAACTAAAGCACACCTAGAGAAAATTATTGAACATGGCGTTCTAAGTTGTTATCGCGCGAGCTTTAAACCTGTCGCTAAAGTTATTCAAGAGCAAGGGGTTAATAAACCTTAATGTCTGATAATCAGCCTGAAGATACAAGTCAACTCGTAGAAATATCATCAGAAACCGATGTACCTATGGCTAGAGATCCTAAGTTTGTACATTTAAGAGTACATAGCGATTACTCAATGTGTGACGGCTTAAATAAAGTTAAGCCAATAGTGAGTAAGGCCGCAGATTTATCAATGCCAGCTTTAGCGCTTACTGATCAAACAAATTTATGTGGTTTAGTTAAATATTATCATGCTACTCATGGAGCAGGTATTAAGCCTATTATTGGGGCTGATTTTTGGGTGCAAAGTGATGAATTAGGAGATGAACTTTTTCGTCTTGTGGTGTTGGCGTCTAATAATAAAGGCTATAAAAACCTAACTGAACTTATTTCTAATGCGTATCTTAGAGGACATATTCAAGGTAAAGCCGTTATAGATAAGAGTTGGCTAATTGATTATTCAGAAGGTTTAATTCTTTTATCTGGTGGTCGAGAAGGCGACATAGGTAAAGCTCTCACAAAAGGAAACATGGCATTAGTTGATGACATGGTTACTTTTTATCAGCAACACTTTAACAATAACTTTTTTTTAGAGCTTATACGAACAGGTCGTGAGAATGAAGAAACGTATTTACATTTAGCAATAGAAACCGCTCAAAAGTATCAACTTCCTGTAGTTGCAACCAACGAAGTGATGTTCTTAACGGAAGAAAATTTTGATGCACATGAAATTCGAGTTGCAATTCATGATGGTTTTACCTTAGATGATAAACGTCGGCCTAAGCGTTATAGCAAAGAGCAATACTTACGTTCTGAAGAAGAAATGTGTGAACTTTTTGCTGATATTCCTGAAGCATTAGCCAACAGTGTTGAAATTGCTAAACGATGCAATGTCACAGTAACTTTAGGTGAATATGTTTTACCTGATTTTCCTACCGAAGGCTTATCAATAGAAGATTATTTAGTTAAAGTTTCAGAAGAAGGTTTACAAGAAAGGTTAGAGTTTTTATTTGATAAAGATGCGCCTGACTTTGCTGAAAAACGAAAGCCTTACGATGAGCGTTTAGCAATTGAACTAGAAGTAATTAACAAAATGGGCTTTCCCGGTTACTTCTTGATCGTAATGGAGTTTATTCAATGGAGTAAAGATAATAATATTCCTGTAGGGCCAGGCCGTGGTTCAGGCGCGGGTTCTTTAGTGGCCTACGCTCAAAAAATTACTGATTTAGATCCCCTTGAATATGATTTACTTTTCGAACGATTCTTAAATCCTGAGCGTGTATCAATGCCTGATTTTGATATCGACTTTTGTATGGATCGTCGAGATGAGGTAATAGATCATGTTGCCGAACTTTATGGTCGTGATGCTGTATCTCAAATTATTACCTTTGGTACTATGGCAGCAAAAGCGGTAATTCGAGATGTTGGCCGCGTTCTTGGTCATCCTTATGGTTTTGTTGATCGTATCTCTAAATTAATTCCTGGTGATCCGGGAATGACCTTAGCAAAAGCATTTGAAGTAGAACCCAAATTACCAGAAGCATACGCACAAGATTCTGATGTGAAAGATCTCATTGATATGTGTCGTATCTTAGAAGGTACTACCAGAAATGCTGGTAAACATGCGGGTGGTGTTGTTATTTCACCTACAACTATTACCGATTTTGCACCACTTTATTGTGATGACGAAGGTAAAAACCCAGTTACACAATTTGATAAAAATGATGTGGAAGATGCTGGTTTAGTTAAATTTGATTTTTTAGGTCTTAGAACGCTTACTATTTTGCAGTGGGCCATTGAAATGGCTGATGAAAAACTATTAAAAGCGGGTAAAGAGCCTATTGATATAGCTAGTATAAATTTAGAAGACCCTGCTAGTTTCAAAGTATTATTAAATGCTGAAACAACCGCTGTATTCCAATTAGAATCTAGCGGTATGAAATCTTTAATCGCTAAATTAAAACCTGATTGCTTTGAAGATATTATCGCACTCGTAGCATTATTTAGACCTGGGCCACTACAGTCAGGCATGGTTGATAACTTTATAGAACGTAAACATGGACGTGAAGTTGTAAGCTACCCTGATGAAACATGGCAACATATAGATCTTAAGCCGATATTAGAGCCTACCTACGGTATTATCTTGTACCAAGAACAAGTAATGCAAATAGCGCAGGTTTTAGCGGGATATTCTCTTGGCGGGGCAGATATGCTTCGTCGAGCCATGGGTAAGAAAAAACCCGAAGAAATGGCAAAACAACGTGCCGGTTTTGAGCAAGGAGCTATAAACCGTGGCGTAGATGGCGAATTGGCCATGAAAATCTTCGATTTGGTGGAAAAATTTGCTGGTTACGGTTTTAACAAGTCACATTCAGCTGCTTACGCATTAGTTTCATACCAAACCTTATGGATGAAAACTCACTATCCCGCGCCATTTATGGCGGCTGTAATGTCTGCCGATATGGATAATACCGATAAGATTGTTACCCTAGTCGACGAATGTGGAAACATGGGCATTGATATTCTTCCGCCAGATGTTAATGCCGGACATTATAAATTTACTGTAAATGAAGATAATCAAATTGTTTACGGTATTGGTGCGGTTAAAGGTGTGGGTGAAGGCCCAATTGAAGCCATTATTAAAGCACGAATAGAAGGTGGTCCGTTTGTTGACTTATTTGATTTTTGTGCACGTTTAGACCTTAAAAAAACGAATAAAAGAGTGCTTGAAAAGCTAATTAAAGCTGGAGCAATGGATAATCTAGGGCCTCATCGAGCTGCATTATTCGAAACTTTACCTGAAGCAATAAAGGCTGCCGATCAACATGCTAAAGCTCAAGCATTAGGACAAGATGATTTATTTGGACTGATTAACGAACAACCTGAAGATACAAGGCAAGCTTTTAAAGCCGTAACTCAGTGGCCTGAAGAAGTTTGGCTTAATGGTGAAAAAGAAACCTTAGGTTTATATCTAACGGGCCACCCCATTAATCGATATTTATCTGAAATAAAGCACTATGCCAGTGGACGATTAGTTAGCATGCAACCTACAAATAAAGATAAAACAACCGTAGCTGTTGGTTTAGTTTTAGGTGTTAGGGTTATGGTGAATAAACGGGGTCGTCGATGGGCATTAGTTACCTTAGATGACAAAAGTGCGCGTATTGATATTCGACTTTTTCCTGATGATTATGATACCTTTGCCGAGCTACTTGTTACTGACGCTATTTTAGTGTGTAGTGGACAGGTCAGCTTTGATGAATATTCTGGTGGCATTACAATGACCGCCCGAGATATAATGACCATTGCTGACGCAAGAGAAAACTATGTAACATCTCTTGATATACACGTAAAAAGAGCAGCAATTGGTAACAATTTTATAGAAAAATTTTCTCAGGTACTGTCTCCTTTTAAAGATGGTACTTGTCCTGTTAGAGTATTTTATCAACGCGAAGAAGCGCAGGGAATGCTTGAACTAGGCGTACAATGGCGAGTTACTCCAGAAGATGCTTTATTGCATGAACTAAGAACACTACTTGGTGAAGAGTGCTTAGCGTTACAATTTAAATAAGAGTTGTGTACTACAGCTCAAAGACTTAGGTAAAAAATTCACATGTCATTAAATTTTTTAGACTTTGAACAGCCCATTTCAGAACTTGAAGCAAAAATTGAAGAATTAAAGTCAGTTAATTCTGGTCAAGAGCTTGATTTAGATCTTGAAGATCAAATTATGCAACTTCATGAGAAAAACAAAGAACAAACCAAAAAAATCTTTGCCAACTTAGATCCTTGGCAAACGGCTCGTGTTGCTCGTCATCCACAACGCCCTTATACGCTTGATTATATTGAACGTATGTTCACAGAATTTGACGAATTAGCGGGTGACCGTGCTTATGCTGACGATAAAGCTATTGTTGGCGGTACTGCTCGCTTAGACGGTATGCCAGTGATGATTATTGGTCATCAAAAAGGGCGTTCAACAAATGAAAAAGTTAAACGTAATTTTGGTATGCCACGTCCAGAAGGTTACCGTAAAGCTTTACGTTTAATGAAAATGGCTGAACGTTTTAATATGCCTATTATTACCCTTATTGACACTCCCGGTGCTTACCCTGGTATTGGTGCTGAAGAGCGAGGTCAATCAGAAGCTATCGCCACTAACTTAAAAGTTATGTCGCGATTAACTGTACCTATTGTTTGTACTGTTATAGGTGAAGGTGGTTCTGGTGGTGCTCTTGCTATTGGTGTTGGTGACAGAGTTAATATGTTGCAATATTCAACCTATTCAGTAATTTCACCAGAAGGTTGTGCTTCAATTTTATGGAAAACAGCTGAAAAAGCACCTGTAGCAGCAGAGGCTATGGGGATTACAGCAAAACGTATTAAAGAATTAGAATTAATTGATAACGTAGTTGAAGAGCCTTTAGGCGGAGCTCATAGAGATATGGATCTTATGGCCGAATGTTTAAAACAAGAACTTAAGCGTAACTTAGCTGAGTTAACTGATTTGCCTAAAGATGAACTTATTGAAAAACGTTACGATCGTTTAATGTCTTACGGTTATTGTTAATTTAGTAACCTGTTATAACTTTCCAGCGTTAAGCACTTAACGCTGGAAAATATTAAAAGAGTAAGGCTAATTTTATGTCGTTAGAATCCACTCTATTTAATTATATTACCACCTACCTTCAATCACATTCTAATACACATATTATTATCGCTTATAGTGGTGGAATAGACTCTCAAGTTTTATTACACGCATTATCAAACTTTAAAAACAACATTTTAAATAATCCTCAAAACATTAACCAAGCATTGAGTTGTTCAATAAGTGTGTGTCATGTTAATCATGGCTTAAGTAGTAACGCACTTAAATGGGAAAACTTTGCTCAACAGCAATGTAACTTGCACCAATTACCTTTAGATATTTGTAGGGTTAATGTAAAAGCTAAAGCGCAACATAGTCTTGAAGAGCTTGCTAGAGATGCTAGATATGACGCGCTTAAGTCTCTCATCAAAAATAAAGAATTTAAGCATGTATTAGTGCTTACGGGCCATCATAATGATGATCAAGCTGAAACTTTTTTATTAGCTTTAAAGCGCGGTTCTGGCTTAAAAGGTTTGTCAGCCATGAAACAAGAAATGGTCTTTGGCACTTCATTATTAGGCAGACCGTTATTAGGTATTTCAAGAAGCGAAATAGAGGCCTATGCGCAAGAGCATCAATTAACTTGGATTGATGATGAATCGAATGAAGACGTTCGATTTGATCGTAACTTTCTACGTCACCAAGTTATGCCTATTATTACTGAGCGTTGGCCGAGTTTTTTAAAAACGATGAACAGAAGCGCTGAACATTGCCAAGAAGCTGAGCTATTGTTAACAGAGTTGGCAGAGCAAGATCTTGAAAATATTAAAATAGGTGTTAACATGTTATCGTTAGTTAAGTTACAACAATTATCTCAAGCACGGTTTAATAATGTTATTCGTTATTTTTTAAGTATTCATCAATGCTTAATGCCTAGTACTGCGCAATTAATCCAATTACAAACACAGCTTTTAGCTAATAATGATAAAAGCCCTGCGGTAAAGGTTGGTAATTATTGGCTAAGACGTTTTAAACAATGTGTTTATTTAACGGCTGATTTTAAAGACGTATCTGACTTTTATTCGTGTGTTAAGTCTGAATTAGAATCGATTATAGATAATGTTGTTCAACTACCTGATGGTTTAGGTGAATTACTGTTTAAGCACAAAAGTAATGAAAAAATTGCTGATAAGCATGGTGATTTAACTTCTAAAAACATTCAAAATTGTCAGGTTATTGCACCAGTCTTATCACAAAAAGTTACCATTCGGTTTTCTCATAATAATCCTACTTGTATACCTGATTATCGACAACATTCACGCTCATTAAAAAAGATTTTACAAGAATTAGATATCCCTACATGGCAGAGAAAACGGTTACCTTTTGTTTATTATGATGATCAGCTTGTGGCTGTAATAGGATATTTTGTTTGTAAGGAGTTCATACCTAAAGAGAAAGATGACACTTTGCAGATAATATGGAATGCTTGACTAAAAAACGCCACTTAATTAAGTGGCGTTTTTTAGTTGTATTAACGAATATTTATTTAACCGGATTTCAGGTTATTTATCCTTATCAAGATAATGAGATGCTGCTGCAGTAAATACAACATCCGTTGAGCTATTCAGAGCCGTTTCTGCCGAGTCTTGTATCACACCAATAATAAAACCAATCGCTACCACTTGCATTGCAACATCGTTAGGTACGCCAAATAAACTACAGGCTAACGGAATAAGTAGCAATGAACCACCAGCAACCCCTGAAGATCCACAAGCTGAAATGGACGCAACTACACATAATAATAGAGCTGTAGGAAAGTCTATTTCAATGCCTAGGCTATTTGCGGTCGCAAGGGTTAAAACTGTTACTGTAATAGCAGCACCAGCCATATTTATCGCTGAGCCTAATGGGATTGAAATAGAGTAAGTGTCTTCGTGCAATTTAAGTTTCTTACATAAAGCTAAATTAATTGGAACGTTTGCTGCTGAACTTCGGGTGAAGAATGCTGTAATACCTGACTCTTTCAAACAAGTGAAAACTAAAGGGTAGGGGTTTTGTTTAGTAATAACATAAACAATTAATGGGTTAACAATTAAAGCAATGATTAACATAGAGCCAACGAGTACCGTTAATAGCTGACCATATTCAGCAAATACAGCAAAGCCAGTACTTGCAATGGTGTTAGCCACTAACCCAAATATACCAATAGGTGCAAAACGAATAACGAGCTTTACAATGCTTGTTATCGCTTCGCTAAAGTCGTGAACCATCGTTTTAGTGCTTTCATTGGAATGCTTTAGAGTAAGCCCTAACCCAATTCCCCACGCTAATACGGCAATAAAATTACCATTAATAATCGCTTTAACAGGATTTTCTACCACTTTAAATGCAAGGGTTGTTAATACTTCACCAAGCCCTTGAGGTGGGTTTGCTACAGCACTGGCAATATCTAAAGTTAGCGTGGTTGGAAATAAAAAACTTAAGATAACTGCAACAAAGGCGGCACTTAGTGTTCCTATTAAATACAGTGCGATAATAGGTTTTAGATTAGCATCGTTGTTTGGCTTTTGATTGGCAATTGAAGACATAACTAAAACAAAAATTAGTATGGGTGCAACAGCTTTAAGTGCATTAACAAAAAATTGGCCCAACACTGAAAACGACTGCGCCGTATCAGGGGCTATAGTCGCAAATATTGATGCAAATATAATAGCGATGATAATTTGGCTAACTAGCCCCATCGATTTTATTTTGGCGAGTAAAGAAAGGTTTTCGTTATTTGAGGTCATAAATTAAGCCTAAGTTATTGTTTTTATAATTTGAAAATTTTTTAATCATCTATAATGATGTAGACAGTTTTTCTTATTGTTAGCTTCTTGTCTACCATAATTCGACTAAGTAACGCTTTTAAGTGTTTATTCTTATTTACAATTGTTGTTTTTGCTATTGGGTCGTATAATTAGCGCACTTTTAATTTATCAATTTTGAGACATTAACATTTAGGAAAGCAAATGGTAGCGCAACAAGCATTGGAACAACGTAGTAATAACAGCTGTGAACTGTGTACAGAAAAGAATAATTTAGCTGTTTATCCCGTACCGCCGACAAGCGATTTAAGTGCGCAACAAAGTATTTTAGTGTGCAATACTTGCTTAACACAAATTGAAGGTAATGCTGATTTAGATATTAATCACTGGCGTTGTTTAACTGACAGTATGTGGAATCAAGAACCTGCTGTTCAAGTCATGTCGTACCGTATGTTACATAAATTATCTACGGAGAGCTGGGCTCAAGATGCGTTAGATATGATCTACATGGAAGACGCTGTAAAAACATGGGCTGAACAAGGTATTGCTGCAGCAGAGCGAGCAGGGCCTACCAGAGACAGTAATGGTGCAGAATTACAAGACGGTGATGATGTTACCCTTATTAAAGATTTAAAGGTAAAAGGAGCAAACTTTACCGCTAAACAAGGCACATTGGTTAGAGGCATAACGTTAACTGACAACCCTGAGCATATTGAAGGTAAAGTTAACGGTACTCGTATTGTATTAGTGGCTGATTATTTGAAAAAAGCTTAGCTTTATTTTCTATTCCGTTTTATTTATATTGATGAATTCGTTTTATTATTTATGTATTGATTGAATTCATCAATATTACTTCCTTTTTATATCCAACGCCTTACCGTTAATAAATAGTTTTGATAATCTCCTTTAAATTTTTCTGATAATATTTTTTCTTCTGGTTTTATTTGATACTGCGTAATAAACCAAATAAACAGTGGGATAGGTAAAAAAGCTAAAACATTTTCGTATAAAGCACTTACGGCAATTAAAAATATGAGCATAGCTAAATACATTGGGTTTCTTGAATAGGCATAAATTCCTGAATTAACAATCACTGAAGTTTTTTCAGGTTTTGCAGGGTTAACTGTAGTTTGATGTTTTCTAAAAGAATATATCGCAGTAAAAGCAAGCAATATAGATATTATGGTGAGTAACCCAAAAACAATAAATTTAAAGGAAAAATCAAACCTAAAGTATGGAAAAAACTTCACCATCAACTCCATTAGTATCATGGCAATGAATACCTGAAAAACAGGCAGAATTTTTTGTTCCATAAGATGTCCTTAAATTTTAAAATGAAAATTGATCGATCTAGTTTCCCACTGAAGCCTACACCTTTAAGGTAACGGGTATATACCCGTTATCATTCAAGATGCAGGTTTCAGTGGGAACTAAAAACAATTTAGGCACAGGTTTCATGTTCCAGACGAAATCTAAGTACATACATCCATGTATGCAAGGCATTAAGTTTACGTCATGGTTATTCTCGGTAACTGCTCCTGCGTTACCCTAATGTCCTACATCCGTGTAGGAACCTTACTAAAGTTAATAACGAAGCATAAATTGTTTTTAGGCCCATCGAAGAAGCGCTTGAGCAAAATCACTTCGTCGTTAATGCTTTTTATAAGGGACGACCATTATTACAAAGCATTGCCTTGAATTGATATCGCTCAAGCACTCTGAAATACTCATTTTGATTGGTAACGGGTATATAAGTTAGGAGATGATCTTTTTATTTTTTAGTTCTTTCAAAATGTTATTACAATTTTCTGTTAAACATTCTCGTAGTAATCTCACGATAGGAGTAATTGATTGTTTACTTGGGCATATTAGCCATAGTTCTGTCATCGTTGGTTGGTAGTCATGCATTACTGAAATCGCTTTATGGTTAATTAAATCATTTGACATATCTAAAGCTGATTTTACCGCTAAGCCCTTACCAGAGACACACCAACGCCTTACTAAGTCACCGTCATTAGCGACTCTATTACCTTGCATTTTTATTGAATAGTGATGAGTTTTGTTAGTAAATTTCCATGTGTCGTAAACGGTACCATTCATTTGATAAAAAAGACCGTTATGGTTCGTTAAGTCTTTCGGATGTTCTGGCGCTTTATTTTTTTGTAAATATTCTGGCGATGCGCAAAGTAAGCGAGGTACGTCACAAATTTTAAAACCGTACATGTTTGAATCTGTTGGAGCACCATATCTTAACGCAATATCTACAGAATCACGGTAAAAGTCTAAAGCATGATCATTTAAGATTAATCTTAAATTTAATTTGGGGTGTTGCTCTGCTAGTTCATCAAGCCATGGTGTAATAATGTTGCGACCTAAATCTGAAGAGGTTGTTAAGCGTAATTCACCCGTTATAGATTCCTGGTCAGTGAGTAAATCTTGTTGGGCCTTATTAAGCGTTTCTAACGCTTGAATACATTGTGGAATATATTTTTCGCCGCTTATAGATAACCTTAATTGCCGTGTAGAGCGAATAAATAATTCAAATCCTAATTGTTTTTCTACACGCTTTATTGCTGCACTTGCTCTTGCTACTTGAATATCTAGATGAGTAGCCGCTGCGGTTATACTACCAAATTCAGCTGTTTTTATAATAATTTCTAAATCGGAAATTAACAATTTATGTATGCTCAAATAACTATTGAAAGTGTAAGCATTATTATTAATGTTTTTACTAAATATAGCAAAGGCTTGTCAGTCTTTGCTATCCCCCCAAAAAAATTATAGTTTATTAATATAAGCGTCTAAGCCTTTTTTAGATAAAGCTACAGCCTCTAACGAGCTTAGGTTGTTAGGGTATTCTTCTTGTTCTACTACTATCCACTTTGTGCCACCTACAGTTGAATTTGCTTTTAATAAGCTTGACCAATCAGCACTATCTTGACCTATTATAGGGAGCTTTTTTTGATCTGACTTCATGGCTTCAGGTATGCGAGATTTGTAATGGGTTGTTAATGTTCTTCCTGGATAACGCTTTACATATTCAACAGGATCTTTCCCAGCGTAAACTACCCAGCCAACGTCTAACTGTAAAATAACGTTTTGAGAGGTGTTTTGTGCAATATAATCCCAATAGGTACTGTTATTAAATGAGTTAAATTCATGATCATGGTTATGAAACCCGGTTTTCATATTATAAGGAGCAAGTTTCTTTGCTATTTCATTGAGTAAGCTAACAACTTCTTTTACTCCTTCTGGATGCCATGAGCGTTTGTCCCATCCGATAATTAAACTATCAACGCCTAATTTTTGATAAAAGTTAACAGTTTTTTGAAAGTTTTCCTCGTTAAGGGCTTTAAATGAAACATGAGCACCACTTGCTTGTAAATTTAAAGTACTTAAGTATTGCTGGAGGTCCTCTGGTTTGTTTTTAAAAGGACCAAATTCATTAGCAAACTCTACCCCTGAAAATCCCATTGCTGATAGTTTTTTTAGTGTGCCTTTATAATCAATTTTGATTTGATCTTTGACTGACCATAATTGAACGCTTAAAGGGGGGATTATTGTTTTATTATTTTTGGTACTACAGCTTATTTGAGACATGGTCAGTATGATTAAAGCTATTGAGACGAGTTTATTTTTCATTTTCGTTTCCTTAAATACATTTTGCGTTCGTTTTTTACACAATAATCAACTTCGCGTTGTTAATACCATACAAGTTAAAGATAAATTGCTACAACAGATTGATGTTACTGAAAGTGTAGCAATAGGGATTGTTTAGGGAGTAATAAATAATCGGATATTAATGCAATATTTTCGGCTTTATAGAATTATAAAGAACCAAAAAACGTTAGTTATTTTTAGAATATTTTTTTACAATAAAAGATTTACTATTTAAAGAAGTAGCATGTATAAAAATATCAATGCAGGAAAAGGAATAAGTAAAGTAAAAATAATTGTTTCACACCATTCTATAATGCGATAAAAAGTAAACCAACTTTGTGTCTTCGCTTTTGTAGAAGGTAAGTTTTTAAAGAAAAATATAAATGAAGCGATTACTAGCGCCTGTAAAGCAAAAAATAAGATGAATAAAGCTAACCATACCAATACGTTTGGTGTGGTTAAACTTATTTGGTTTTGTAATGCAATAAATAATATAAAGCTAAATAAGCTCCATTGTAGTAAACGCCACCGTGTATTCCAAAACAGAGTCGCTACTTGATTAAAGACATTGGGGGTTAGCATATACTTCATGTGTTTTAATTAATATTCTTACTACCAATTTCATTAATCATATTGGTATAAAGTGATTGTTGTAGCTTAGTATAACCAAAATACACATGAATATGCAGGTTAGCATACACTTTACTATGACTTTGAATAAGCTTGGCAGCTTAGGTTATGTAAGTAAAGAAACGTAAAGTGCTATTTAAACAAACAAAGTTAGTGGTAAAATATACCAAAACAATACACTCAATTGGTTTTATCTGGAGATAAAAGTGAAATTTTTGAATAATTTTATTCTAATGATGCTGGCAATATTTACGATGGCTTCAATAAGCGTAAAGGCCAGTAGTATTGCTGATTATTTAGTTAGCCTAGAAGATCAAGAAAATGAAAGTGTAGAGCTAGTTGAAGAGCAAGAAAGAATAAATCATAAAATTTCCCGTGTGCAATCTGATTTAAGTAGTAAAAATAAGGAAGGGGAATTTATTAAAAATATTCAAATAGAAGTTGTTGAGTTAACCGATAATCAAGGCCTTAAATATGTAGGTGGTAAAGTGTCAAAAGCTGATTTATCAGTATACTTGCAGCAAATGAAAAATATATTAGGTAGTGAGTTTACATCTTTTAGGGAAAGGCAGGCTATAAGAGATCATCATACTTTTCATGTAACATTAGTTAACCCTTACGAACTTCAAGCAGTAACTAAAACAATTAAGTTTGGAGAAAAGTTTTCAGTGTCTTTATTAGGCCTTGGGCGTGTTCAAAAAGAAGAACAAGCGACTTATTTTGTTGTTGCCCAATCACCAGAAGCACAATATTTTAGGCAAACATTAGTATTACCAGCTAAAGATTTGCACGTAACATTGGGGTTTAAACCAGATGATATTTTTGGTGTAAGTAAAGATGAAACATCTTTAATAAAAGGCTAAAAGTTTATTTAAATGAACTGTCTAAATATCCCTTCTCTAATCCAACTGTGATCGATGAACAGGTAAGTACTTAAAAAATTTCATTTTAGTTATCATATTTAACGTAAGTAAATTGTGATGATTTTGTGATAACTCCGTGACGCTATCGCGAAACTTTCCTTGCATACTGAACTTGAATTATTTCAGTCACCAAGGATAAAAAATGAAATTTAATAAAACTATCGCGGCATTAATGCTTGCAACATCAAGTATTGCTGCTAACGCACAACAATTAGAAGTTACTGTAACAAACCTTACTCAAGGTATGCATTATACCCCTCTTATTATTGCCGCTCATACTGCCGATGCTTCTTTATATAAATTAGGTGAAACAGCGTCTCCTGAGTTACAAGCAATGGCTGAAGGTGGTGACATTTCAGGCCTATCTACTATGTTAACTGGTGTTAATGCTGACATGGTTGCAAACCCTGCTGGCGGCTTATTAGCTCCAGCTCAGTCGACTACGGCTATGCTTGATACGGCTGATGGTAATATGTATTTATCAATTGCGAGTATGTTATTGCCGACAAATGATGCATTTGTTGCTCTAAACGGTTGGAAAATTCCAAGTGAAGCAGGTACCTATAAAGTTATGCTAAATGCTTACGATGCAGGAACAGAAGCAAATGATGAATTAATTATCATGGGCGGCGGAGCACCAGGTACTCCAGGTATTCCAGCAGCACCAGGTGGTAATGCTGGAACAGGTGGGACAGGTGTTACATCTATGGAAGCTAATACAACAGTTCATGTACATCGTGGTAATTTAGGTGATGATGATTTAACAGGTGGTACAAGTGATGTTGATAATACCGTACATCGTTGGTTGAACCCTGTTGCTTCCGTTACTATCGTAGTGAAGTAGGAGGTTATGATGATTTCATCTAACACATATAAAAAAGCGTCGTTATCAGCAGCGATAGCCTTAAGTCTTTTCGTTAGTGCTTGTGGTAGCGATAATGATAATAAAACTGCAACACCTGAACCGGTAGAACCTCCAGTTGTTCCAACGCCAGTAAATTACGAATACATGGTTAAAGTTGTTAATTTAACTACAGCACAACCTATGTCTCCTGTTGCTGTTGTTTTACATAATGAAGGTAAACTTTGGGAAATAGGTATGCCAGCTTCCACTGCTTTAGAAAATCTTGCAGAAAGTGGCGATAATTCAGCCGTACTTAGTGAAACTATGGTGTTATCTGGACAAAGTGGTGCATCACCATTACCTCCAGGAATGAGTGAAACGATTACTGTCAGTATTGAAGATACTATGCCAAGTAGTATTTCTATCGCTACTATGCTGGTAAATACCAACGATGCTTTTACTGGTGTAACGGCAAAAGATATAAGTAATTTAGCTGTAAACGAAAGTATTTCTTTATTAACAAGTTCATATGACTCAGGTACCGAGAAAAATAGTGAACTTATGGCAACTATCCCAGGTCCGGCTGCAGGCGGAGAGGGATACAACGAAATGCGAGATGACGTTGATTATGTTGCGATGCATCCAGGTGTTGTTACTAAAGATGATGGCTTAGCTCAGTCAGTATTAACACAAGATCATCGGTTTGATAATCCGACATTAAGCATCACTATTACACGGGTAGAGTAGTGTTAAAAAGAGGTTGTGTCGTTGCAACCTCTTTTTCTTAATGATCAAGGATCGCCAAATGGATAACATTTTGGTTGTGGAAGACGAACAAGATATCGCTGATTTAATTAGAGTTAATCTAGAAGAATTAGCATTAAATGTAGAACATAGTTTAACAGGTGAAAAAGCATTAGAGCTCGCTTTAGCCAATAATTACGATGTCATTATTCTTGATGTTATGTTG
Organism: Pseudocolwellia agarivorans; assembly: GCF_002000085.1. Taxonomy (GTDB): domain Bacteria; phylum Pseudomonadota; class Gammaproteobacteria; order Enterobacterales; family Alteromonadaceae; genus Pseudocolwellia; species Pseudocolwellia agarivorans. The sequence continues at coordinate 206,698 of NZ_MUZU01000001.1, read as the reverse complement.
CCGGGTATGTCAGGTTTAGATGTATGTAGGCAACTACGTGAACAAAAACCTGAGCAAGCTATTCTGATGTTAACGTCTCGTGATTCTGAAATAGATAGAGTGCTAGGCTTAGAATTAGGCGCTGATGATTATATGACTAAGCCTTTTAGCGTAAGAGAACTCCAAGCAAGAGTTAGAAGTTTATTAAGGCGTGCACACTTACTAAGTAATGCTCAACAAACATCAGAACCTGAACAGTGTTTAAAAGTAGGTAGTTTACAGATCGATCATTTATCACATAGAACAACATTAGCTGGTAAAGAATTGGAGTTAACTTCCACTGAATATGATTTATTACTGTATTTAGCGTCTCACCCAGAACAAGTATTTTCTCGTTCTCAATTATTAAGTTCTGTATGGGGATATCACCATAGTGGCTATGAACATACGGTAAATTCACATATAAATCGTTTAAGAAGTAAAGTAGAAAAAGATGCGACTAATCCTGAAATTGTACAAACCGTATGGGGGGTTGGTTATAAATTTTGTAAACAAGGCGTAAGTTAAGGTGTAAATATATGAAACTATCGTTGTACCAGCGACTTTCATTGTCATTGTTTGGTGTTTTTATTGCTATTGTTTGTGTATTTTATTTTTGGTCTCAGCAAGTTGAACAAAATACACGTTATGAATCTGAGCAGCAATTACATTTGTCGTTAGCGGCAAATTTAGCGAGAGATAATCCTTTACTGCAGCAGGGGGTTTATGATCATGATGCGCTTGAGAATCTCTTTCATACACTGATGATATTAGGGCCTGCATTTGAGTTTTACTTTGCTGATCCGCAAGGGAACTTATTAACGCATTCAATTGATGACTCTTTAATTAAAAGAAATAAAATTGATTTAGTGCCTTTAATTCAATTAACTCGAAATAAAGCACCGTTACCTATATACGGTGATGATCCTCGTCATTTAACACGTAAGAAGGTTTTTTCAGCAGCTCCAGTATTTAATGGAACACAACTACAAGGTTATTTGTACGTCATTGTTGCCGGAGAGCGATATGAGTCAGCATATAATAAAGGACACGGTAATCGTCAGGTAGAACTCTCTATTGTATTTGCTGTTGTAGCAATATTATTTTTATTTGCAGTAATGTTAGGCTTATTTAGATATTTCACTAACCCATTACGACATTTAATTGCGGATATACATGCATTAAAAGCAGTAAATTTCGATAAATCGAAGGTAAAACTACATGCATGGATGGGAAATAGCCAAAATGAAGTACATCAGCTAGGTTGCGTATTTCATGATATGGTCCAGCAAATTAATGATCAAATAGAACAGCTGAAACAAACCGATGTTCATAGAAGAGAATTATTAGCGGATATTTCTCATGATCTAAGAACGCCATTAGCATCATTACAAGGTTATATTGAAACTATAGCAATCAAAGGAGATTCAATAACGAGTGAAGATCGTAATAAATTTATAAGAACAGCATTAAAAAATTCGAGTCAGTTAAAAATGTTGATTGATCAAATTTTTGAATTAGCCCACTTAGAAGGTGGTCAAGTTTCAATGAATTTAGAAAACTTTAACCTTACTGAATTACTTTATGATGTTGCTGCAAAATTTCAGTTAAAAGCCGAAGTACTTAATATAAAACTTAGTATTATTCCTGAGTTTTCGCATATTCAAGTATATAGCGATATTGGAAAGTTAGAACGTGTGTTAAGCAATTTAATTGATAATGCATTAAGGCATACACCTGCTGGAGGGAATATTATATTAGAAACTTCAGATGTTAATAACGGACAATGTTACTTAACCGTGAAAGACAACGGTACGGGTATTAAGGCTGAAGAAATAGCGTATATTTTTGATGCAAGATACCGAGCCAGTAACGCTATTCAAGGTGAGAGTAAACACGCTGGTTTAGGGTTAGCTATCACACAAAAATTACTTGAGTTACTTAAATGTGAAATTAGAGTACAAAGTCAATTAGGTGAAGGGACATCGTTTTCTCTTAACTTAAAAAATGTGACTACATAATTTTAAGTTTTCAATAAAAATGCAGCGAGAGCTTAATGCCAGTCAGTTAACAACTGACTGGCTTTTTTTATTGGGATATTTACTCGGTTTGGGTTTAACACCCCGAGGATATGCTCGCTCACGCTTTGTTGGTAAAATGTGATGCTCTACCTGCTCTTGCAGTTGCTCAATTGATTTAGGGATACGCCCAGCATTTTCTATAAACATCGTGTGAATTAAGTTAATAATACTGATAGCACATGTCGTAAAACTCAGGCGTTTTGCATATATCCCTGGCTTTTTCTGCGCCATTTTTACCATCTGATATCTTAGCAAGTTATAGCTAAGCATTACGCCCCATAACTCTTGCGCTATCATTTCAGGTTTTTTGCTGCGTAACGTGAAATGACTATTCAATAAGGTTTGTTTCATTTCTCTATAGCCAAGCTCGATTTCCCACCTGTCACTATATAAGTCAACAATATCAGCCTGAGGAAAACCCATAGGGTCGGTGAGTGAAGTGAGGATATTCACTTCTTTTCCCTTGACGGCCTAGGGAGCGAACGACTTCATACTGTGTGCCTTTTCTCATCGGTTGCATCCAATGACGATTTTTTCCTCCATGGTGCCATTGATTGAGCAAGCCCAGTGAATAAAAGCCTCTATCAAATAACGTCAGTGAATTATCTGGCGTAGAGTCAATTAAGTCTTCGGCTAATACCATTTCACTTGAGCGACAACTATCAAAGACACTCCCCATTAATAAATGGCTAGTTAACTCCATTAAGCAAACCATACGCACTTGAGGAAAGGCTGTGTCACCATACTGATTTTTCCACACGGAGAATGCATGTTGATTTTCAGAAGTATCCGGTGCGCGCCAAATGACACCATCAACACCCAGTAGTGATAGCCCGGACCATGTGTGTGGGGCGCATCAGCATTCCACATTTACTGACTTTGCTCAAAAACCTGTTTAACGGCATCAGCCCTAAGCCGCTGCCTAGCCTGTGCAACCGCACTGGGTGCAACTAGCGCTTTTTTCCCAGGTAATGCTAGCCCCAACTTGCTGACAATGTCCCACAGTGGGTCTTCACGATAAAACGACATACAAATGACTGTCCAAACGGCCATTTCAACAGGAAGTCTTCTTCGCCTAATAGTTGCAACTCCTGCTATTTCAGCACACTGGTTGATAAAGTCAGGGCATAAGAAATCACTCAGTTGACCTAATCCTTCTGAGTTTGGGGGCATAGCCGTTGGCAAAAGAAAGGCTGTTGTTAGTTGCAAAAGAAAAGGCTCCTGAATGAATTCAGAAGCCTTTATATACTAACCAGAAGATCGGTCAATGGATCGTTAAATATTTCTTAACTGATCGGCATTAAGCGAAAGCTGCATTTTTAATTATTTATACGCTCTAATTATTAGGTTTTAATACGTAGCTCTTCAGATGCAAAATCATCTACATCAATGGCTATTTTTCTTCCTATTTCTGCTCTACAGAGTAAATCAGCTTCTTCTTGAGTAATAATTCCAGCAGCTAATGCTTCTTCAGCGACTAAGTTTAATCTATAAAAAGGTAAGTACTTATCTAGCCCTTTACATGCTTTGGTGTAAATCGGTTCACAAGCTATAATATCTTCTAAAGTTTGCTCTAATTGTCCCATTGGAAATGCAGGATCACGTTGTAAATATTGCCATTTACCTAATCGACTTCTTGTTTCGCTTGGTGTTTGTAATATTTCAGAAACTGCCTGGTCGGTAATATCAGAAGGCTTTTGTAACCAAGTTCCTAGTGGGAAGATTGTGCATTGTAAAAAAGCTTTAGCGGCTTTACTAGGAAAGTTACTAATAAGGTCGTTTATTGCTTCTTGGATTTTAAATAAACTATCTTCTAACGCCCATTGAACGAGTGGGAAATCTTCTATTTTTCGACCTTCATCGTTGTAACGTTTAAGGGTTGCAGATGCTAAATATAAATAGCTAAGTACATCACCTAATCTAGCTGAAATGCGTTCTTTTCTTTTTAATTCACCACCTAAAGTTACCATTGAAATATCTGACAACATGGCAAGGTTTGCACTAAAACGGTTGAGTAGTTGATAATAACGAGTTGTTTCGTCGTTAAAAGGGGTTCGTTGTAATCGTGCTCCGGTAAATGAAAACCATAAGCTGCGACAAATGTTGCTGATAGAAAAACCCACATGACCAAAGAATGCATGATCAAAATCGTCTAACGCTTGTTTTTCATCTTCATTCTGGGTTGCTGCTATTTCGGCTAAAACATAAGGGTGACAACGGATTGCTCCTTGCCCGTAGATAATCATACTACGCGTTAATATGTTTGCACCTTCTACGGTAATCGCGATAGGAGCACCTTGGTAATTTCTAGCAACATAGTTACTTTTGCCCATACAAATACCTTTACCACCATGTATATCCATTGAATCTGATACACATTGACGCATTTTTTCTGTTAGATGGTATTTGGCAATAGCTGAAATAACTGAAGGTTTTTCGCCTAAATCAATAGCGCCAGTAGACATTGTGGTTACGGCATCCATTAAATAAGCATTACCGCCAATGCGTGCTAAAGGTTCGTGAATACCTTCCATTTTACCAATGGGGAGTTTGAATTGACGTCTAATTCTTGCGTAAGCTCCCGTGGCCAAAGCCAAAGATTTAACGCCGCCTGTGCTGTTTGAAGGTAGGGTTATTGCTCTACCTACCGATAAACACTCAACCAGCATGCGCCAGCCTTGGCCTGCCATTTCTGCGCCGCCAATAATAAAATCTAATGGTACAAAAACTTCGTTACCTTGGGTTGGGCCATTATGAAACGGAATATTTAATGGAAAGTGTCTACGGCCTGTTATAACCCCTTCAATATCTGTAGGGATAAGAGCACAAGTTATACCTAAATTTTCTTCTTCACCGAGTAAGTGTTCAGGATCTTGTAGTTTAAAAGCTAAGCCTAATACGGTTGCTACAGGAGCTAAGGTTATATAACGTTTGTCCCATGTTAGCTTCATGCCTAGCACTTCTTTCCCGTCAAATTGTCCTTTACAGACTATGCCAAAATCTGGAATGGAGCTGGCGTCTGAACCTGCTTCAGGGCTTGTTAAAGCAAAACACGGTATTTCTTCGCCTGTAGCTAAACGTGGTAAATAGTAATCTTGTTGTTCTTTTGTTCCGTAGTGTTGTAAAAGCTCTGCTGGCCCTAATGAGTTGGGTACCCCAACGGTACTTGCAAGCACTGAACTGACAGAAGACAGTTTTTGTAATACTCGTGATTGTGCGAAAGCACTAAAGTCTAAACCACCAAATTCTTTTTTGATAATCATGGCAAAAAACTTTTTGTCTTTCATGTATTGCCACACTTCCGGTGAAAGATCGGCAAGTTCATGAGTCACTTCCCAGTCATTTACCATAGAGCATATTTCTTCAACAGGGCCGTTTAAAAAAGCTAACTCTTCAGCACTTAATCTAGGTTGGGGATAATTATGTAACTTATTCCAGTCAGGTTTTCCTTTGAATAACTCTGCTTCAAACCATGTTGTACCTGCATCAATAGCTTCTTGTTCGGTTTGAGACATTTCAGGCATAATGCCCTTAAATATTTTAAGTAGGGGAGCACTTATGTATTCTTTTCTTACTTGGGCTAAATTAAGAGGTAATGCTACAATAGCGAATAAGAACCAGCCTATAAAGGTGACTATATCCGCAAAGGTACCTATGGCCATTAAGGTGGCAAATGATAGTGTAAACGTTGATAGTGAAGCTCTGTTATAGGCCATAAATATACAAAGCGAGATGGCAATTATTATCCAAGTGAAAAATTCCATATAATCTTCCTAAATTTTTAATGTTATATATGCTAGGTAAACATAATCTGTTGCTTTTACAAAGCAATTTTCGAAAACTTAATCTTATATTTATTATTTTAGTTCATTTTTCTGCTGTAAGGAGTGTTTATTTTGTGCGAACTTTTAGCCATGTCGGCTAATGTACCTACTGATATTTGTTTTAGCTTTAGCGGGCTAATGCAAAGAGGTGGAAATACCGGTCCACATAAAGATGGATGGGGCATTACATTTTATGAAGGTAAGGGCTGTAGGAGCTTTAAAGACCCCTTACCAAGCGCAGCATCTCCCATTGCTAAGTTGGTGACAGAATACCCAATTAAAAGTCAATCTGTTGTGTGTCACATTAGACAAGCAAATTCAGGTGGTATAAGTTTAGAAAATACGCATCCTTATACACGTCAAATTTGGGGGCGACATTGGACTTATGCTCATAATGGCCAGTTACAAGATGTACATAACAAACTTAATGTTAAATATCATATACCCGTAGGAGAAACAGATAGTGAGTTTGCTTTTTGCTGGTTGTTGGATCAAATTCATCTAAAATATAAAGATAAACAACCCGATGACGTTGAATTATTTCGTTATGTAGCAGAGTTAAGCGAACAATTAAATGAGTATGGTGTTTTTAATATTATAATTACTAATGGTGAATGCTTATTTGCGTATTGTTCAAATAATTTGCACTGGATAACGCGCAAAGCTCCGTTTGGTAAGGCAAGTTTAATAGATGCTGAGATGGAGGTGAATTTTAATCATGAAACCACTGATAAAGATATTGTGACGGTTATTGCTACGCAACCACTTACTCATAATGAAGAATGGCAAAAAATGTCAAAAGGACAATGGCAATTATTTAAGCTAGGGTGCTCAATTGCGAGTAGTGAAACAGTAGAGTAAATTTGGGGGATGCCTTTAAGTGTTGGGAAGCTTTAATTACATTTTATTCAATCTGAGTTCGGCTTGTTAAGTGGTTAACTTGTTGAAAAATAAACATTAAAATATAGGCTAGAATGATGTTTATTAAACCGAACTCAGGTTATTTAATTATTTAGTTGTAGTAACGGATGTTAATTGTGCTTCAAACTGCTCGGTACCACCTTTAACCTGATAAAGACGTACGAGTAAGTAATTGAGTTCTGGAGCAAACCAGGCGTAAGTTGTTCGCTCTTTCTCAACCACTTCTCTTTTTAATTTAATGGTTTTAACTAAACCATATGGCAGCATAAGATCTTCTTCGCCATCATATTCATAAACATAATTACGAGTATCGCCAGAAGACTTTATAACAGGGTATACAAAGTGTTTTTGTTTAGGGTTTTTAATTAGGTTAAGTCTATGTTGTAAATGGTAGCTTAGGCTATCTTGAATATTTTCAGGGAACTCAACACTTATGGTTTTATTTTCTTTTATATTACTCGCACTATTATTTGCTATATCGTAGCTCCATTCATAAAACTTATCTCGGCCAGTGCCTTCGCGACTGTATTTATAATGAGTTGGAGTAACATGATTGTTTGATAAGGTTACGATCGATTCTTCTGTACGTTTATCATCAAAAATTAACCATTCAATATCGGTTTTATAACTATAGCGGTAGGTATTATCCGTGAGTTGTTCTAATTTTCTGGTGCCAGTACCCACTTGTTTTGACTTGTGAATAATACTGTATTCAGCGGTAAAAGGGACAATAAGAGAGTGAGAGGTTTGAGTTATATTTTCAGAAGGTTGTAAAACAGGTGCTGATTGAGCCCAAGTAAATGAAGATACAGAAAATAAAACAATACATTGATAAAGCGGTTTTAACATATATATTCCTTTAACGCAGTTTTACTTTTTATTGTGTTTTAAGTAAAACTGCATCAATCAAATTAAGCATTAGCTATTCTTCGCTAGCATAACCTGATACTGGAATGATATCACCATCAAATAATGCTTTTTCGCCTTGCATAACTACGCGTTTCAAACAACACCATTTTACCACTAATGGATAAATACGATGCTCTTGTTCGTGTATTCGGCTTGCTAAATCTTCAGCAGTGTCACCATCAAAAATAGGCACTTTAGCTTGTAAAATAACAGGACCACCATCAAGTTCTTCTGTTACATAATGCACACTAACACCGTGTTCATTATCACCAGCATCAATAGCACGCTGATGTGTGTTTAAGCCTTGGTACTTAGGCAACAAAGATGGATGAATGTTCAATAATTTCCCTTGAAAATGTTGAACAAAAGCAGGAGTCAATATTCTCATAAATCCAGCAAGCACAATAACGTCTGGTTTATATTGGTCTATCACTGTTATAAGCGATTGATCGTAATCTTCTCGAGAGTCAAAATCTTTGTGAGATAATATAGAGGTTTCTATATTGGCATCTTTAGCACGGGTTAAACCATAGGCAGTAGGGATATTAGATATAACACCCACTACCTTACCAGGAAAACCCTCGGTTTTGCAGGCATCTATAATTGCCTGCAAATTAGTACCGCTGCCAGAAATTAAAACAACAATTCGGCTAGTCATTAATGATTAACCTTTATTAATAATAACTTGTTCTTCACCTGCTGGTAAATCGGATATTGCACCAATATGCCAAGCTTTTTCACCGTTATTGCTAAGTATTTCAATACTTTTTTCTAGCTCTTGTGCTGGAACAACAATGATCATACCTACGCCACAGTTGAATGTACGGTACATTTCGTGAGTCGTAATATTGCCTTTTTCTTGTAACCAGTTAAAAATTTCAGGCCATTCCCACGTACTTCCATCAACAACAGCTTGAGCATTTTCTGGTAAAACTCTAGGAATATTTTCCCAGAATCCACCACCAGTAATATGAGATAAAGCGTGAACATTGACTTCTTTAAGTAAGGCTAAAACAGATTTAACATAAATTTTAGTTGGTTCAATTAAATGGTCGCCAATTGACTTACCATTTAATAACTCGTTCGTATCTGTGTTGTTAACTTCTAATACTTTACGGATAAGTGAATAACCGTTTGAATGAGCTCCCGAAGAACCTAAAGCAATAAGTTGGTCGCCTGCAGTAACAGCACTACCATCTAATAAACGAGATTTTTCAGCTATACCTACACAAAAGCCAGCAATATCGTAATCACCTGCGTGATACATACCAGGCATTTCAGCCGTTTCTCCGCCAACTAGAGCACATCCAGATAAAACACAGCCATCAGCAATACCTGAAACAACCGCAGATGCTACGTCTACATCTAATTTGTCGGTTGCATAGTAATCTAAGAAAAATAGTGGTTCAGCACCTTGAACAATCAGATCGTTCACACACATAGCAACCAGGTCAACACCCACAGTATCGTGTTTCTTTAAATCAATCGCTAAACGTAATTTAGTACCAACACCGTCTGTGCCAGCAACCATTACAGGCTCTTTGTAACCTGTAGGAATTTGACATACAGAGCCAAATCCGCCTAAGCCACCCATAACTTCTGGGCGGGTAGTGCGTTTAACTGCACCTTTGATATTTTCAACAAGCGCGTTACCTGCATCAATATCAACGCCAGCATCTTTATAGCTTAGGGATTGTTTTTGTTCACTCACAGTGGGGACCTCAATAAAATTACTAATGGGATGTTAATGGCGCATATTCTACCAGCGCTAACGCTTGGTTAAAATCTTTATAATAAATTATTTTAATATGTGACTAAATTTATCAAGTATATGTTAATATTTTCACAATTATTCTTTTAATTTATTTTTATATGTTTAGATATTGGATTGTTTTTACTCTTCTTTTTTCATGGAATTCAGCTTTTGCCGTTGAAGTCAGTGATCTTTATACGGCTAAAGTTGCACTTAATTCCCAAACACAACGCGATCAAAGTAGTGCTTTGAAGGCTGCACTAAAGGCTGTTTTAGTAAAAATAGCGGGTGATGAGCAAGTATTATCGAATGCTTTTATTAAAAATGAAGTTCAACATTACTCTAAATATTTAACTCAATTTAATTATCTTACGGATAATGGCGTAAATAATTTAGTAGCTTCTTTTGATGAAAACAAAATTAATCAGTTATTTTTTCAAGAAAACCTTCCTTTATGGGGCAAACTTCGTCCTTTAGTTTTATTTTGGGTAGTCACAGAAGATGGATTAAAACGCCGTATTATTTCAGAAACGGATGAATCACCCTTGCACGATGAAATTTCGGCGCTTGCAACACAAAAAGGTTTACCTGTTATTTTACCTTTGATGGATTTAACCGATACGCAAAATATTCAAATACCTGACTTATGGGGACGTTTTATTGACCCGATAAAGCTAGCTTCACAACGCTATGCCCCTGAAAGTGTTGTTATTATTAGAGTGTCTAAAAACGCTATATTTACGGCGGATGAAGAACCTACTACTGATTGTAATTTATTATGTAAACAGTCAGCAATATCAATTGATTGGCATATTGTAACGACTCAAAGTGACAAAGTGGAGACGGGTAATCAATATAAGGGAGTTGATGAACTTGTATTAATGAAAACCGTCATGTCTGATATTACTACACATATATCACAGCGATATTCCTTAACCACTGAAACAGACCACGATTTAATTATTGATGTAGCTAACATTGACTCGTTAGCTAAATATGTAGATGTAACACAATTTCTTGATAAGCTTTCAGTGATCAGCTCTTTTAAGTTAATTAAAGCGGAAGGCAATAATCGACGTTTTGAATTAACTCTTATGGGGTCGGCAGATACTTTATTTGCCTCTTTGAAATTAAATAATAAGTTGAAGCAGTATGTTGATCCTCTATCGGGTCAAAGTGCTGATGATATTCCTGTGTTTTTTTGGGGAACTGAGTGAAATATCCCTCTCAATTGAGTTTATCTGTTCAATTGCCTGACGATGAAACTTTTCAAAGTTTTCAAAGCCAGAACAATCATGCGGTTGTTATTCAGCTTCAACAATTTATTGATCTTGTTTTAAAGCAAGAAGCGCACCCTACGGCTTTGTATTTGTTTGGTATACAAGGTGTAGGCAAGTCACATTTATTACATGCTAGTTGTGCGTATGCAGAAGGGCTTGGTTTATCGTCATTGAGTTTATCTTTTAGTGAACTTGCTCAGCTTTCAATTGAAATGTTTGATGGTTTAGAACAAATAGATGTCATTTGTTTAGACGATATTCATTTAATTGCGGGTAATGATGAATTTGAACGAGCGGTATTTGATTTGTTTAATAGAGTGACTGAACAAGGAAAGTGCCTGATTATTTCAGGCGATCAAAATGTGAGCAACTTAAATATTCAGTTACCCGATTTACTATCAAGATTAAGTTGGGGGTTAACAGAACAAGTTAAACCTATTGACGATAATGAAAAAATATTGGCGCTTCAATATAGGGCAGAACAACGAGGCTTAATTTTAGCTAACGATTCAGCTAAGTTTTTGTTAACTCGCTTATCAAGAGAAATGAGTAATTTGATTAATGCGTTAGATGAGTTAGATAAAGCGTCGATTAGAGAACAACGAAAAATAACCATTCCTTTTATTAAAGAAATATTTCATCATATATCGTCTTAATTTTTAACTAATTACTACATATACCCGTGACCATTCAATATTTACTCTGAAATACGCATCTTGAGCGGTAACGGGTATATAAGCTATCTTATTTTGTAGGCATTGCCTTTTCTTCAAACAATAAACGGAACTCGTTTATTGGTCGATTTTGGTTAGCTGCTCTTGTTTGAGACGATACTTGTGCTTTGGCCAAAGACTTGGGTGCGGAACTTGGGCTAATATCTAAGTTATCAATCCAAGATTTTCCCGATGCCATAGCAATAGGTGCTGGTAAATTATCTAGTATGGGGTGAAAGTCATTAAACTCAGGCAATATACGCTCAACAACAAATGCTACTCTCGGTTTAATATTTTCATCGCTAATGCGTCCACGTTGTCCCCACTCAACAATATAATCACTAGCGGAGCCGCCCGCATTGACTTGATTAGTAATAGCAACATCTCGATCAATGTTGTATCGAGCTTTCATCATAAAACCATCGAATAGCATAGCGTAATCTTCTCTGATACTTGAATAGTTATAGTATTGAGGAGCTACTTCAGGAGAAAAAAAGTGAGCAATATCTTGTGGTGTATAGGATTTTTGAGTTGGGGTAGCTGAAGCACCATGAAAACTTACTTGGGCTAACGCTCGCATTTCATTACCATTTAAAGGATGCATTTGGCTCAGAATATCAGATTGTATTGGGCTGGTAATGGCTGCGTTTATTCTTTTGCTTTTATCTAAAGTAAACCAACGACTTTTCGGGAAAAAGTCATTGGCATGAGCAAGTTCATGATACATAAGCCCAATCGCACGATAAACCCCATCGTCAATATTGCGAGATCTTCTTGTATCTTCAGAAATATAAGTACTTAAATAATCGTTATTTCGAACATATCGCCAAGGTATATCAAACTGTAAATCGTTACCAAAGCTTGCACGGTAATCAGGAGCTTCATTTAGCGTATCTCGTTCTTCTGGAGTTAGCCAAAAATTATCGGGATCTAAATAAATAGCGCCCGTTGCTCCCCAATAAAAAGAAGGTCTTATATCGTAAGAAATAACGATAGCGGTTGTTGCTCTAAGCATATTCTTAAGATCGTTATGTATATCGTATTGCTCTAAAAATGTTTTAAATCGATCGCCCATCCATTGATGAGAAACCACAACTCTATCCATTATGTCATCAATGCTTGGCGTTACTGTATCGTGAGCTATTAAAGGTAATTTATTGAGCGTGCAATTGCTGTTAATGGTGATGTTATTGTTATATACACAATCTACTAAGCTATTTTTATAAGGAGAATCTGGGTTGTATGCAAAAGTGTCACTGACTCTTTCATCAAAAAGAGCGTTGTTGTTAATTTCGTTTTTATTCTCAATTAATACGGCTACAGTATCTCTATATATCGTATTAGTATTTGTTGCTGTTACTTCAAAAGTAACAAAACTGTCTTGCTCAACATTAGGTGCATTAAAAAATATAGCTGTTTTACCTGATGTATTAGTATCAGTTAAAGTAACTTGAGGCCCAGATGTTTGTTTCCAACTAATGGTATTGATAGGTAAATTAGAAGCTAGGCTGGTGCGTAATGAAACTTTATTACCTTCTGATACTACATGACCTAATCGTGCTGAAATACTCGAAACGCTATCTGTTACATCTAGTTCGTGTGTAAGGGTTTCAGTGTTGCCATTTTCAGTAGTAAAAGAAGCTTCAAATACATAATTACCAGAAGATGTTGGTGTAAATGCAATCCCTTTACTATTAGGTGTAAGAAAAGTAACCGGTTCGCCAGATAATTGATTCCATTGAATATTATTGATCTCTGTTTGAGGGTAATATAAAAATAATTCAACGGCTTGGTTAATCGCAACGTTGTCATCAAAAGCATTAATGGCATTTTTTACGACTTGTTTTATAGGTAAAGGCTCTGGAGGGGGAGTGATTGGAGTTTCTTTATTTGAAGTACTGCCTCCTCCACATGCTGCTAATAATAAAGTGGAAATACTTAATAATACTAATTTCATAACACGTCCTGTTTTGTTATATACCCGTTATCATTCAAAATGCAGGTTTCAGTGGGAACTAAAAACAATTTAGGCACAGATTTTACATTCCAAACAAAATCTAAGTATATACACCCATGTAGGAACCTGACTAAAGTTAATAAGCCCCATAAATTTTTTAGACCCATAGAAGAAGCGCTTGAGCAAAATAACTTCATCAACAGTGCCTTTTATAAGGGAACGAGCATTATGACAAACCACTGCCTTGAATTGATATCGCTCAAGCACTCTGAAATAGCCTCTTGATTGGTAACGGGTATAATCGTTGTTTATTTTACTTTCTTTTCTCTGATACTTAGACCTAACTCTTGTCCTTTAAATTTCGCATAATAAGTACCACCTATAAACATTAATGTTGCAAAGCTTAGTTCTATTAATGCCCATACAGTATCTTGGGAAGATACCCATAAAGTTGTTAATGAATGTAAAAAATAAAGCATTACTACAAAATTTGACCATGCATAAGTGTATGGATTACCTTGCAATAAACCTTTTAATGGAAAAATTAAAGGCAGGGTGAAAAATACTAAAGATAGTGTTGGAGATAGTCCATTTGATGGATTAAGTATAAGAAGCCATAAAGGCATGAAAAAGAGTAATCCGAAGTAGCCTGTAAGTGCTATTTTTTTTAATGTACTTGTTGAAAAGGTTGATGCATTTATCATTAATGTTTACTCAATTAAAACAAAGTTAATACGTTTTCAGGAGGCCTACCTATAACAGCAGTATTACCATTGGTAACTATTGGTCTTTCGATTAATTTAGGTGTATTTACCATAGCGGCAATAAGTACTTCGTTACTTGCATCTTTTAAATTTTGCTCTTTAAATTCAGCCTCTTTTGTTCTCATCATTTCAATAGGAGAAATGTTTAATAAACCTAATAGCTCGTTAATTTTAGTTTCGTTTAATGGTGTTTTTAAATATTCAACCACAGTAACATCTTGATTGTTTTCTTCTAATAACTGTAGTGTTTGTCTGCTTTTTGAACATCTAGGGTTGTGGTAAATTGTTAGCATAGTTTACTCTTTAACATTATTTTAAAAGTTGAATGGTTATAATCGCTGCAGTTTTTCTTCATGCGCTCTTAGTTGCAGTATTCTGGCCTTTAGCCTTTTAATAAACAAGGGGGAATCACTTGAAAATTTAATTGCTGTTTGTAGTTCGTCTATAGCTTTAGGGTAAATACCCAAAAGGGCAAAAACTTCAGCTTGGGAAGCGTGCATTAACCCTATTTTTTTTTGTTTTCTGTATATTGTAGTTAATAGATCGTTAGCAATAAAATGCTCAGGTTGTGTGATCAAAAAATCTTGTAACATTGCACTTGCTTGCTCTAATTCGTTTGCTTCTTGTAAAACATTAGCGTAATTAAGCGCTACTATTTGATTATTTGGCATAAGCAAGTTTAGTCGTTTGAGAAGCGCTATTGCTTTATCAAATTCCTTAGTGGCTATATAAACATCGGAAATAGCATCAGCGTAAAATAAATTATTTGGATCGTTTTTAATTAATTTTTCTAAAATTTCTCGAGCTTGTTGAGGCGATTCATTTTCAAAATAGGAAAGGGCTAAGCCATATAATGCAGCTTCTTTAATTTCATATCGTTCATGTTTTAATAAACCTTCAAACATACCAATATTTGCTTTGGCGTTACGCTCATAGCGAGCAGATATTCGTGCCTTTGTTAATTCAAAAGATAAGCTAGGTTTAATATGAACAACAGGATAATTTTGAGCTCTAATACGAGCGTCAGAAATACGAGAGTCAGGTAATGGATGTGTTAAAAGCATTGCAGGTGGCTTGCTAATATATCTGAATTTTTCAGCCATTTTACCAAAAAAATTGGGCGCCCCAGTAGGATCAAAACCACTGTTAGCAAGTAAAGCAATACCTACTCGGTCAGCCTCTTTTTCATTACCACGCGTATAATTAATACTTGCTTGTTGGCTGGCCGCCATTGAAGTGCTAAGTGCAGCCATACCTAAATTAGGGTTAATAAGTGCTAGTAATATACTGCTGGCAATACCCGCCATTGAAAGGGGCTGGCTTCTACTTTGGGCTTCAAGCCTTCTCGCTAAATGTCTTTGCGTTACGTGTGAAATTTCATGCGCAATAACAGAAGCTAACTCACTTTCATTTTCTGCGGTAGTAATTAAGCCGCTATGTATACCTATATGTCCACCAAAAAATGCAAAGGCATTGAGCTCTTTTGAGTTAACAATAAAAAAATCAAATGCATAATTTACATCATGAGCGTTTTTAACCAGTAAATTACCTAAGCTATTGATGTATTCATTTAAAACAGGATCATGTAATAAAGGCTGTGATGCACGTACTTGTTTCATCATGGCATTGCCAATAAATTGCTCTTTATCTATTGATAAAGCACTAAAACCAGCAGCACCAATTTCAGGAAGCTTATTTTTGTTATTTTTTGCAATGGTCGAAGAGCAAACAAGTGCTAATGATATTCCCACTGAAATAAGTAATCTTTTTGTTTTTAACATAGTGATAATTAAATTTTTTGATTTAACATGTTTAAGTTTAAAATAAACGCTAAAAATCAATAACCTCTAGTGATTTACGGGGATGATAAGCTATGTCTGCTTTTAGGATACTAATAATATCAAAATAATAGTAAACCTGTTGATGTTATTTATAGCTTGTTTATGCGTAACGAGTCTTAATATTTATACATATTGTAATGTTTAATAGACCTTGTAAATGAGCATTTTGTTACATTTCATTCGTCGTTATTTTTTTTCATTTAAAAGCGCGTTATTATCATTATTTGTATATCCGCTAGGTGGTATATATGTTAACTTTTGCACATGTTTTTTTTAATGATTCTCTCTTTATTTAAGAGAAGAGTGTAAACAAAATTATAAAAGGTGTTAGTTAACGTTCATGCTACACGAATATGATGCAACAAATGATAAGTGTCCACTTCCTTTAGTAAAAATGCGTGTAATTTTGAAAAAAATGCAAGCTAATGATAAGTGTTCGATTAGTATTGCTGATAAAGGTTCAAAAAATGATATCCCTAAGTATTTATCAAAAGCGGGATATCCATTCTCTAGTACAACACTTGATAATGGTGTTGTCGAATTACTGATAGAAAACAGGTAAGTTTTATTTATGGTTCAGCTTTTTACAAACTGGTATAAACGCCACTTTTCAGATCCAAGTGCTATCGCACTATTAATACTGTTAGTGTGTATATTTTTATTCGTTTATTTTTTTAGCCAGCTACTTATGCCTGTTTTTGTGGCAATAGCTATTGCATTTTTATTAGATCTACCGGTAAATAAACTTCAAAAAATTGGTGGCTCGCGAACTGGCTCTGTAACTATAGTTGTATGTGGTTTTGTCAGTTTTACTTTAGTGACTATGTTGGGTTTAGTGCCTGTAATGTGGCAACAAACGAGTAATTTAGTGCAAGAAGTACCTCATATGTTGTCTGAAGGGCAAACCTATTTATTAACATTGCCTGATAAATATCCTGAGATTGTAACACCGGATCAAATTGAAAGTATGATCAAAATGGTGAATGAAAAATTAATAGAGTGGGGCAAACTTATTTTAAAAGCTTCGTTAAATTCTATTTCTGATTTAGTCGCTTTGATGATTTACCTTATTTTAGTGCCTTTAATGGTATTTTTCTTTTTGAAAGATAAAAAGGCCTTATTATTAAGCTTAACTAAGTTTCTTCCTAAAGAAAGAAGAATGGCGTTACAAGTGGGTAATGAAATGAATCAACAAATCATGAATTACATTCGCGGTAAAGTGATTGAAATTTTGATTATTGGAATTGCTTCAACAGTAGCTTTTATCGCACTAGGACTTAACTATGCGGTATTGCTTGGTGTATTAGTGGGGCTGTCTGTTTTAGTACCATTTGTGGGGGCAACGATTGTAACACTACCAGTTATATTAGTTGCCTTATTTCAATTTGGTGTGACAGCCGAGTTTGGGTATGTCATGTTAGCTTACGGGATAATTCAAATATTAGATGGTAATTTATTAGTGCCTCTATTGTTCTCCGAAGCGGTTAACTTGCACCCTGTAACCATTATTATTGCGGTGATATTTTTTGGCGGTTTGTGGGGTTTTTGGGGAGTGTTTTTTGCTATACCTTTAGCGACTTTAGTTAAAGCTATTTTAAATGCTTGGTCTTCTACTACACAGTCAGAATCGATAACGCAGACTTAACTTATCATTTTATTCAAAGTAACCTTTAGTCGTTTTATATTTATTAAAGGTTACTTTTATATGATTCTTCGCTTTTAAATTGATTTAATTTGAATTCGAGTTATGTAGCTTTTCCTATAATTTTTCTAGCCATTTCATCTGCTATTTCACCGGTTGGACGATTTTCTTTCGCTGAATTTTCAAATACACTCATTAGTGTTTGATAAATATTATGCACTAATATCATGGCTTGAGCTGGATCGTAGGCTTCAGGGTATATTTCAAGTGCTACGTTAATAATACCTCCGGCATTAATGACATAATCAGGCGCATATAAAATGCCTTTTTCGTGCAACAACTTACCATGACGACTTGCTGCTAATTGATTGTTAGCACAACCTGCAACAACAACAGCTTTTAGTTGGTTAATAGTGTTATCGTTAATAGATGCGCCTAAAGCACAAGGTGAAAATACATCAACATCTTGCTTGTATATATCGTCTAAGCTTACGACTTTTGCACCTAATTCACTTTTGGCTTTATTTAATATATCTTGATTAATATCGGTAACAATTAATTTTGCTCCTGCTTTATGTAGTTTCTCACAAAGGGAGTAACCCACAGATCCTAAACCTTGAACAGCAACAGAAATGCCTTCTAAAGAATCTAGATTTAATCTATGTTTAACAGCTGCTTTTATACCTAAAAATGTACCTAAAGCCGTAAAAGGACCAGGGTTACCACTTTTCCCTTCTAAACCAGATACAAAGTCGGTAACTTGATTCACAACAGCCATATCAGCGGTGGTTATGTTTACGTCTTCTGCGGTGTAGTAGCGCCCACCTAAGTTATTCACCGCTTTGCCAAATGCTTTAAATAAAGCGTCTGATTTTAAGTTTTTAGGATTACCAATAATAACCGCTTTACCACCACCAAGTTTCAAACCCGCCATGGCATTTTTATAAGTCATTCCTTTTGATAAACGTAATGCATCGGTTATAGCATCTTCTTCGTTTGAGTAATCCCAAAATCTACATCCACCTGCGGAAGGGCCTAAGTTAGTATTATGTATTGCTATGATTGCTTTTAAGCCTGATTCTTCATCGCTACAAAAAACCACTTGTTCGTGATCATCAAAATCAACTAAGTTAAAAACGGACACTCGTATACTCTCCAATAAAGCAAAATAGTTGTTAGCAACTTAGTGAATTTAACACCAATATTATTTATGAGTATTGGCTATAAACTTAAGTTGAATAATTTAAATATGTGCCTGAAGATCAATTTTATATATCGATATTCTGAAGCATTTTTGCAAGATATCATTAAGTTTAAAGGGGTTCTAATTTTGCTGAAAATAGTTTGGATTATTTTCGTCAATTTATAGTTACAGGCGAATTATTGTTGGGATTTGAAAGATGCGCGGTATAAAGTTTCGAGAGGTGGGGGGTATTCGTTTTTAGTGAATATGCCCGTTACCGATATATATCTTAATTGGTAACGGGTAAATTCTAAATTGACTAAATTAGTCGAGTTCAGCAATAAAGCTTATTGCGCGGCCAATGTAAGACGCAGGAGTCATAAGTGCTAATTCATCTTTAGCTGATTGAGGCATGTCTAATGTTGCAATAAATTCACGCATAGAATCAGCATTAACACGTTTTCCACGCGTTAATTCTTTTAGTTTTTCATATGGCTTTTCAATGCCGTAACGACGCATAACCGTTTGAATAGGTTCAGCTAAAACTTCCCAGTTTTTATCTAACTCGTCTAATAATGCTTGCTCATTAACTTGTAACTTGCTGATGCCTTTTAAGGTAGCACCGTAAGCTATTAATGCATGACCAAAACCAACACCTAAGTTACGTAAAACTGTAGAGTCAGTTAAGTCACGTTGCCAGCGAGAAACTGGTAATTTTTGTGCTAAATGACCAAAGATAGCATTAGCAATACCTAAGTTACCTTCAGAGTTTTCAAAATCAATTGGGTTAACTTTATGTGGCATGGTTGAAGAGCCAATTTCGCCTGCAATTGTTTTTTGTTTGAAGTGACCAAGTGCAATGTAACCCCAAACGTCACGATCGAAATCGATTAATATAGTGTTAAATCTTGCTACTGCGTCAAATAATTCTGCAATATAATCATGCGGTTCAATTTGTGTGGTAAACGCATTCCAAGTTAGGCCTAACGAGGTAACAAATTCGTTTGAAAACTTGTGCCAATCAACTTCTGGGTAAGCAGAGATGTGGGCATTGTAGTTACCCACAGCACCGTTAATTTTACCTAACATTTCAACTGCCGCAATTTGGTCGCGTTGACGTTTTAAACGTACGTAAACGTTGGCCATTTCTTTACCCATAGTACTAGGTGAAGCAGGTTGACCGTGTGTACGACACATCATTGGCATTGTTTGGTATTCAACAGCTAATGCTTTTATTTCTGCTAAAATTTCATCAATTACAGGTAGTAATACTGTCGTACGACATTCCGTTAACATTAACCCATGAGATAAGTTGTTAATGTCTTCAGAAGTACAAGCAAAATGAATAAACTCTGTAACCGCATTTAATTCAGCGTTATCAGCTATTTTATCTTTCAAGAAGTACTCAACCGCTTTAACGTCGTGATTAGTTGTCGCTTCAATTTTTTTTATGCTTAGTGCATCTTCTTCACTAAAGTTTTCAACAATAGCATTTAATACGGCATTTGCTTCGCTGCTAAAAGCTGGAACTTCAGCTATTTCAGAGGTTTCTGCTAATTTTTGTAACCAACGTACTTCAACGGTTACGCGGTATTTTATTAAACCAAACTCACTGAATATAGGGCGTAAGGCTTTAGTTTTGCTGCCATAACGGCCATCAACTGGTGATATAGCACTTAATGCTGAAAGTTCCATGATATTTCCCAAATTAAAATTAAATAATATGTTTTAAAAACAAGAGCATTAAGCTATTTGTTTTAGTAATGATTCTGCACATTCCACTATTTTTGAACGAGCAAATAAAATATTTCGACGTTTACCGCCAACTTGTCTCCAAAGTACCGCTGAACGTATACCCGCTAATAATAAAGCTCTAATTTTATGTTGATTAGTTGGTTGCTTTAAAATAGTGGGATCACCCGCTACTTGAATGGGTGAACCTAATGGACTAATTAAGTCGCTATATATACTGGCAATACTAGAAATCAGGGTTTCACTGTTTATGTCATAGTGAGCAAGTTGTCGTTCACACTGTTCTATTCTTTCGCCAAGTAAAACCATTTGCTTATTACGCTTACTTAAACGACGTTCTAACCCTAATAAACTCACTACATAACGAGTGAGTTCAGGATCTTTATTTTTTGACTGGTTACCTAAATGCTGAATTAATGTTTCAAGACCCACTTTTAAGTTTGCAATATCGTTTCCGTAGACATCTAACGTGCTTGTAGGAGATGTGTTCATAATGCTGTTAAGCAATACGGTTAATTCTGCATCGTCTATTTGGCCTGAACGAGATAGTTTTTGAACCCAGTAGGCGACTTGGCAGATGGCTGCTAATGTGAGCGTTTGTTCTTTCATTATAAATTCTATACTTTCTCTAGTGAGTCTGAATTATTTTAACGGATAAGCGTATTGATAATACCGCCACCTAGGCAGATATCATCTTGATAAAAAACAACTGATTGCCCAGGAGTTACTGAACTTTGTTGTTCGTCAAACATAACAAGATATTCACCATTTGCCATAGGAGATAAATTACAGGCTACATCGTCTTGGCGGTAACGTGTTTTAACGGTACATTTAATTGGTTCATTAAGTTCGTTTCTATTAACTAAATGTAATTGGTTACCAATTAAACCTTTAGAAAATAGGCGAGGGTGGTTATGCCCTTGACCAACAATTAATACGTTACGGATTAAATCTTTTTCCACAACGTACCAAGGCTCTTCGCCTGAATTGGCTAAGCCGCCAATGCGTAAACCTTTTCGTTGACCTAATGTGTGATACATCAAGCCATCATGTTTACCAATGACTTCACCTTCTGCTGATTCAATATTACCGGGTTGAGCAGGTAAATATTGAGCGAGAAAGTCTTTAAATTTACGTTCACCAATAAAACAGATGCCTGTACTGTCTTTTTTATTGTGAGTAATTAAATCTGCTTGTTCAGCAATTTCACGTACTTTAGGTTTTTCAATATTACCAACAGGGAATAAAGTTCGCCCCACTTGTTCGTGACTTAAGGTATATAAGAAATAACTTTGATCTTTGTTACTGTCTAAACCACGCAACATTGCCCATTTACCGTTTTGATATGCACGTTGTACATAATGCCCTGTGGCAATGTAATCTGCATTTAAATCTTCGCAAGCAAACTCTAAAAAGGCTTTGAATTTAATTTCTTTGTTACACATAATATCAGGATTAGGTGTTCTGCCTGCTTTATATTCAGCAAGAAAATATTCAAAAACATTATCCCAATATTCAGTAGCGAAATTAATTGTATGGAGTTTTATCCCCAATTTATCGCAAACTGCTTTAGCATCTTCTAAATCTTGGGCTGCAGCACAATACTCATCGGTATCGTCTTCTTCCCAGTTTTTCATGAATAAACCTTCAACCTGATAGCCTTCTTGTTGCAATAAATAAGCTGAAACTGAAGAGTCAACACCACCCGACATACCAACAATTACCTTGGTTTCAGAAGGTGGCTTAGTTGATAAGTCATTGTTATTCAATGGGGGCGTTTGTGTTGTAGAGTGTGTAGTCATCAAAAAATTAAATCATAGAAAATAAGGCGCGGAATTATAGCATGTGTGCAGTGGAGTAAACAGACTAAATATTACTTTTTAATACCGATAATGGTATTTTTTGACCTAGCTTTTTGTGTAGTAAGTAGTCTTCAATACACTCTAATACCATAGGGCTTCTTAGTTCAGACGATCTCGCTTTTATTTCATTATAGGTAAGCCAATGTGTAGCCAGTATTTCATCGTCTTGTGGAGTGCCTTGCATACAGGTGTTAAGCTCAATAACAAAGCAAAAACGAACAAAATATAGATTAAGTTCAGGTCGGTGGTAATAATAAATACCATTTAAATACTGAGGGGAAAGTGCTAGGCCTGTTTCTTCTAATATTTCTCTTTCTGCAGCAGCAATTAAATTTTCGCCGGCTTCTATGTGGCCAGCTGGTTGATTAAATACATTTTTACTATTTTCTAACTCTTCAACTAATAAAAATTTGTCATCACAAAATATTACCGCAGCAACGGTTGTGTTAGGTTTGAATTGATCATCACCATGAGTATTTTGAATTGTATTCATTGTTTATTTTCAGTCTTATATAATATTAAACTCGCCATTGTTGATGTTGTTTATGTTGTATTGACCTATAGAATATCGAATTAATCTTAAAGTAGGAAAACCTATATGAGCGGTCATACGACGTACTTGTCGGTTTCGTCCTTCTTTTATGGAAATACTTAACCAGGTTGTAGGAATGTTTTTTCGTTCTCTAATCGGTGGGGTTCTCGGCCAGATATCTGGTTCCTTCATAACCGATACTTTAGCAGGTAAGGTTAAACCATCTTTAAGGTTTACCCCTTTTTCTAACTGAAGTAAATCATTTTCAGTAGGAGAGCCTTCAACTTGTACCCAGTAGGTTTTTTCCGTTTTTTGTTTAGGGTTAGCTAATTTATGTTGTAATTTTCCATCATTTGTTAATAGCAGTAACCCTTCGCTGTCTCGATCTAGGCGACCTGCAGCATACACGCCTTTTATATTGATATAATCAGCTAATGTTTTTCGTTTTTGATCGTCTGTAAACTGGCTTAACACATCAAACGGCTTGTTAAACAATACAATTTTTCGTTGTTCATCTGTTGTTTTAGGGGCTTTAAAACTAGTTGATTTTGTTCTTCTTTGTTTTGTATTCATTATTTTTATCAAACTTTGGGCCTTGAAAGTCTTATTCTCTTATCTAGGGCTATGTTAATTTTCGTTAAAATCCTGTAATATGCGCGCGAAAATAAATTTTAATAAAGTGCATATCGATATAGCTGTATTGAATGTTTATGCATTTACTCGTGGTATTGGCAATATTTACAGTAGGAAACTCAATGACAACCGAAAAATCTAAGATTATATATACTATTACTGACGAAGCACCAGCGCTTGCGACACATTCGTTATTACCTATTCTTCAGGCTTTTACAGCCACTTCAGGTATAGACATTGAAACTCGTGATATTTCATTAGCTGCACGTGTTCTTGCAAACTTTCCAAAATATTTAACTGAAGATCAACGTGTAGATGATGCCTTAGCTGAACTTGGTCAATTAGCTACTACACCAGAAGCTAATATTATTAAGTTACCTAATGTTAGCGCATCAGTACCACAATTACACGCCGTTATTAAAGAACTTCAAGCTAAAGGTTATGCATTACCTGATTATCCAGAAGAGCCACAAAACGACGCTGAAAAGTCAATTAAATATACGTACGACAAAATTAAAGGTAGTGCAGTAAACCCTGTATTACGTGAAGGTAACTCAGATCGTAGAGCGCCAGGTTCAGTTAAGCAGTACGCTCGTAAAAACCCTCACTCAATGGGTGCATGGAGCAAAGATTCAAAGTCTAGTGTTGCAAGCATGGCTGCAAACGATTTTTTTGGTAGTGAGCAATCGACTACCGTTGAAAATGCAACTGAAGTAAAAATTGAATTTACTGATAACTCAGGTGCGGTAACGGTTTTAAAAGATCACTTGTCTTTATTAACAGGTGAGATTATTGATGCCGCTGTTTTAAGTAAAAGTGCGCTAGTAGCGTTTTTTGAAGAAGAAATTAATAAAGCGAAAGAAGAAGATGTTTTATTATCACTTCATCTAAAAGCAACCATGATGAAAGTATCTGACCCTATTATTTTTGGTCATGCTGTAAAAGTTTACTATAAAGATGTATTTGCAAAATATGCAGACGTATTTGAGCAATTAGGTGTTGATGCTAACAATGGTATTGGTGATGTTTATTCTAAAATTGAACGTTTACCTGAAGCGAAAAAAGCTGAAATTTTAGCTGACCTTCAAGCGGTTTATGAAACTCGCCCTGCATTAGCTATGGTTGATTCTGACAAAGGTATTACTAACTTACATGTACCAAGTGATGTAATTGTTGATGCTTCTATGCCTGCAGCTATTCGTTCTTCTGGTGGCATGTGGGGTCCTGATGGACAATTAAAAGACACTAAAGCGATGATTCCTGATCGTTGTTACGCTGGTGTATACCAAGCAGTTATTGATTTTTGTCGTGAAAATGGCGCATTTGATCCAACAACTATGGGAACTGTTCCTAATGTTGGCCTTATGGCTCAAAAAGCTGAAGAATATGGTTCTCACGATAAAACCTTTGAAATGGTGAGTAATGGTACTGTGCGTGTTATTGATGCTAATGGTGCTGTTTTATTAGAACATGCTGTTGAAGCGGGTGATATATGGAGAATGTGTCAAGCTAAAGATTTACCTATTCAAGATTGGGTTAAATTAGCCGTTAATCGTGCAACAGCAACTAAAGTACCTACTATTTTCTGGTTAGATGAAAATCGTGCGCATGATGCTGAAGTCATCAAAAAAGTGAAGAAGTACTTACCAGAACATAATACTGATGGTTTAGATATTCGTATTATGTCGCCTGTTGAAGCAACTCAATTTACAGTTGAGCGTCTTGCTAAAGGCGAAGATACAATTTCAGTAACAGGTAATGTATTACGTGATTACTTAACTGATTTGTTCCCTATATTAGAACTAGGTACATCAGCTAAAATGTTATCAATCGTTCCATTAATGAATGGCGGTGGATTGTTTGAAACTGGTGCCGGTGGTTCAGCTCCTAAGCATGTTCAACAATTCGAAAAAGAAAATCATTTACGTTGGGATTCTTTAGGTGAATTTTTAGCACTTGCTGCTTCTTTAGAACATACAAGTAATACTACAGGCAACAATAAAGCCCAAGTACTTGCTGATACATTAGACAGAGCAACAGGTACATTTTTATCTGAAAATAAATCACCATCTCGTAAAGTAGGTGAATTAGATAATCGCGGAAGCCACTTTTACCTAGCATTATACTGGGCGCAAGAATTAGCGAGTCAGTCTGATGATGCTGAGCTTAAAGAAACTTTCGTAGCAGTAGCGCAAGCATTATCAAACCAAGAAAGTAAAATTGTTGATGAATTAAATAGTGCTCAAGGTCCAGCACAAAATATCAACGGTTATTACTTTGCTGATGTTGAGTTAGCGTCTAAAGCAATGCGTCCTAGCGCAACGTTGAATACTATTATTTCTACTTTGTTGTAGATATTAGTTTTCTTTAAAAAGCTGAGTTTTTACTCAGCTTTTTTTTTTGCTTATTGATTTATTTTATAGCCAATAAATTCTGTAACTTCAATTGCTTAATTTCTATATTTCTTCTGTTTATACCCATTATTACCTTTTAGTGATTAGTTTCTTATTCATTTCTGCGATAGTTTGTCTGTAAGTAAGTGTGTTTGGTTTCACCACTAGTTTCATAAAGCATACCTTACTGTTTAATTCACCGTATTCGGATGCAGCAGAGGAACTTCATATGTCAAATAAAGTAATAATTCCAGAGTCAGGTAGTAAAATCACAGTTATTGATGGAAAGCTAGCCGTTCCTAATAATCCTATTATTCCTTATATCGAAGGTGATGGTATTGGCATTGATGTTACTCCAACTATGATTAAAGTGGTTGATGTTGCCGTTAAAAAAGCTTATGCCGATGAACGGAGTATTCATTGGATGGAGGTTTACGCTGGTGAAAAAGCTACTGAAATCTATGACTCAGAAACTTGGTTACCTGATGAAACATTAGAAATGTTCAAACAATATAAAGTGGGTATCAAAGGTCCTCTTACTACACCTGTTGGCGGTGGAATGCGCTCGTTGAATGTAGCCTTACGTCAAATACTTGATCTTTATGTTTGCCAACGTCCTGTACAGTGGTTTACGGGAGTACCAAGCCCCGTTAAAAACCCTGCTGAAGTTAACATGATTATTTTTAGAGAAAACTCTGAAGATATATATGCCGGCATTGAGTATCAAGCCAATACACCAGAAGCGAAGAGAGTTATTGAGTTTTTAACCAAAGAAATGGGCGTAACTAAAATTCGTTTTGAAGATAATTGTGGTATCGGTATTAAGCCTGTATCTAAAGAAGGTACACAGCGTTTAGTTCGCCAAGCAATCCAATATGCAATCGACAATGATAAAGACTCAGTAACGTTAGTGCACAAAGGTAATATTATGAAGTTTACCGAAGGGGCATTTAAAGACTGGGGGTATCAGTTAGCTATTGAAGAGTTTGGTGCTGACTATATCGACGGTGGTCCATGGTGCTCACTGATTAATCCTAATAATGGTAAAGAAATAATTATTAAAGATGTCATTGCTGATGCTATGTTGCAACAAATATTGCTAAGGCCAGCTGAATACAGTGTTATCGCAACATTAAATTTAAATGGTGATTATCTTTCTGATGCATTAGCCGCACAAGTTGGTGGTATTGGGATTGCTCCAGGCGCTAACTTAAATGATGAAGTTGCTATTTTTGAAGCAACTCACGGCACGGCACCTAAATATGCAGGCTTAAATAAGGTAAATCCTGGTTCAGTAATCTTATCGGCAGAAATGATGCTAAGGCATATGGGGTGGTTTGAAGCCGCAGATTTGTTACTTAAAGGTATGTCGGGGGCAATTAATGCTAAAACGGTAACTTATGATTTTGAACGTTTAATGGATGGGGCTACATTGGTAACTTGTTCTGAATTTGGTGACTGTATTATAGATAATTTGTAATAAGTTAATGGGAATAAAAAACAGAGATTAACGTGTTTTTTATTCCCGATGTAACTTATAGTAAATGATTAATCTTCTTGAGACTCTACTTCGGATGGAGTAATGCTTGCTGCGTGCTGACCTTTAGGTCCTGCATCAATTTCGTAATTTACATCCTGTCCTGCTTTTAACGTTCGATAACCTTCCATTTGAATTGTCGAATAGTGAGCAAATATATCCTCACCTCCCTCGTCAGGACGAATAAAACCAAAACCTTTAGCATTATTGAACCATTTAACTGTACCTTGTGCCATACTTCTACATCCTTTATTAAAAATGAACTTGGTATATTATTTATGTTTCTTAAGCATTTTTTAAATCAAGTAGTGATTAAAAAAACATCACTAATGAATCGTAGATAAATTTAATTATTAGTCAAGTTAAATTTACCTATTTTTTCATCTTATTAAACTTTAAAATAGTGAGAAAAGTTACAGCAAAATTCTCATCTACAGGCTAATATATAATTATGAGTAAATGGAAAGAGCTCACAGATAACCAAGAGCTACTTGAAGAAAAAATTGAAATAGACAATGTAAAACCTCCGATGTATAACGTTATATTATTAAATGATGATTATACGCCTATGGATTTTGTGGTTGAGGTCTTACGTATGTTTTTCAATATGAATGCAGAGCAAGCAACCGATATTATGCTCGATATTCATTATAAAGGTAAGGCATCTTGTGGAACATTTACCGCGGAAATTGCAGAAACTAAAGTAAGTCAAGTAAGTAGTTACGCTATTGAAAATCAGCATCCCCTTAAGTGTACAATGGAAAAAGTGTAACCCGTAAGTTTTGACAGTGGAGTAAACTATGCTAAATAAAGATTTAGAAATTTCATTAAACTTAGCTTTTCGTCAAGCTAAAGATTCCCGTCATGAATTTATGACGGTAGAGCATCTACTACTCGCACTATTAGACAATCCTGCTTCTATTGAAGCTTTGAATGCTTGTGGTGCAGATATATCCAAATTACGTGAGGAGTTACTTAATTTTATTGGTGAAACAACGCCAGTAATTCCTGAAAGTGAAATTGAAAGAGAAACTCAACCTACCTTAGGATTTCAGCGAGTATTACAACGTGCTGTTTTTCATGTGCAATCATCAGGTAAAAGTGAAGTAAACGGTTCTAATGTATTAGTGGCTATTTTTAGTGAGCAAGAATCGCAAGCCGCCTATTTCCTTAAAAAATCAGAGATCACTCGTTTAGATATTGTAAACTTTATTTCTCATGGTATTTCAAAACTGGAAAGCAATGAACCTCTACACGCAGCAGAAGATGTTGAACAGAAAGTTGAGGAAGAGCGTACTATAGATAACTTTGCTGTAAATCTTAATGAAGAAGCACTTAAAGGTAATATAGACCCACTGATTGGTAGAAGTGATGAGTTAGAAAGAACATTACAAGTATTAAGCCGTCGTCGCAAAAATAATCCGTTATACGTTGGGGAAGCAGGTGTTGGTAAAACAGCAATTGCTGAAGGCTTAGCAAATTTAGTTATTTCAGATAAAGCTCCAGAATTTTTAGCTGACGCAACCATTTACTCATTAGATATGGGCGCATTATTGGCGGGAACTAAGTACAGAGGTGATTTCGAAAAGAGATTCAAAGCTGTTTTAAAAGAGTTAGAAACTGATACGAATGCCATTTTATTTATTGATGAAATTCATACTATTATTGGTGCTGGTGCTGCTTCTGGCGGTATGATGGATGCTTCCAATTTACTTAAACCTTTACTATCATCTGGAAAATTGCGTTGTATTGGCTCTACCACATATCAAGAATACAATAGTATTTTTGAGAAAGATCGCGCACTTGCAAGACGATTCCAAAAAATTGATGTAGCAGAACCTAGTGTTGATGAAACAACTAAAATCTTACAAGGTTTAAAAGAGAAATACGAAAGTCATCATGGAATTCGTTATACCAACAAAGCGTTAAAAGCTGCCGCTCAATTATCGGCTAAGTATATTAATGAGCGCTTTTTACCTGATAAAGCGATAGATGTTATTGATGAAGCAGGTGCTAAACAACAATTAGTTGCGCCATCTAAACGCAAAAAAATTATTAATAATACGGACATTGAGACTATTGTTGCTAAAATGGCTCGTATACCAGAGAAGTCAGTCTCTTCAACAGAAACTAATAGCCTTAAAACGTTAGATAGAAATCTTAAAATGGTTGTATTTGGTCAAGATCATGCAATTGATGAGCTTTCATCTGTTATTCGTTTATCACGTGCTGGCTTAGGGAATGAAGAAAAGCCTATTGGTTCATTCTTATTTGCTGGTCCAACAGGCGTAGGTAAAACTGAAGTTACACAACAACTCGCTAAAACGTTAGGTGTTGAGTTATTGCGTTACGATATGTCTGAGTACATGGAAAAGCATGCGGTGAGCCGACTTATTGGTGCTCCTCCTGGATATGTAGGTTATGAGCAGGGCGGTTTATTAACTGATGCAGTACTTAAACATCCTCATTCCGTTGTGTTGTTAGACGAAATTGAAAAAGCACACCCCGATGTATTTAATATTCTTTTACAAGTGATGGATCACGGTACATTAACCGATAATAATGGTCGCAAGGCCGACTTTAGAAACGTTATTATTGTATTAACGACCAATGCTGGTGTTACTGAAACAACAAAACAATCTATAGGCTTTAAGCAACAAGATACGAATATTAATGCGATGGAAGAAATCAATAAAGTTTTCTCTCCTGAATTTCGTAACCGATTAGATAATATTGTTTGGTTTAACCACTTAAGTACCGAAATTATTCATCAAGTTGTTGATAAGTTTATTGTTGAACTTCAAGCACAACTCGATGTAAAAGGTGTCTCTTTAGAACTTTCAAAAGCAGCGAAAGATTGGTTAGCCGATAAAGGTTATGATAAAAACATGGGGGCTAGACCTATGTCTAGGTTGATCCAAGAACACTTGAAGAAAAATTTAGCGAACGAATTGCTCTTTGGTGATCTAACTCATGGCGGTGTAGCTAAAGTAGATGTGAAAAAAGATAAGTTAGTGATTCAATGCGAATCGAAAAAAGAGTTAGTGGAGCACTAGCTGCTAACTTTAGTTAAGGTAACTTAGTTAACTCATAATAAAACCACCTTTTTAGGTGGTTTTATTATGTTTGAGTGTTTATCCACACTTAATCACAAATTATTTCTACAGATTTAAATTACCCAATACTTTGTTATTGATTTGATAAACAGAACAAAAATTAAAATGGTAGTTGATATTAAAGACATAAAAAAACCCAGTTGTGATCAGCTGGGTTTTTTGTTGGTTTTATAAAGTTATTATCTTGCGCGGAAGATAATACGACCTTTAGATAAATCGTATGGAGTTAACTCAACAGTAACTTTATCACCCGTTAGTATACGGATATAATTTTTTCGCATTTTACCAGAAATGTGTGCAGTAACCACGTGACCATTTTCTAGTTCAACTCTGAACATCGTATTTGGCAATGTATCTAAAACAGTGCCTTGCATTTCAATATTTTCTTCTTTCGCCATTGGGCGTAAAACCTCTAAAGTTGATCTACCGTTAATTGCAATGTATAAAATTCTAAACGGTGTAATTAATGATGAATAAAAAGCTGCGCAGATGATGCCGAATTGAGCGCCTAAAGTAAAGTAAATGTGCTATTTATTTGTTGTAATCCAAGTATTATTGATTAATTCTTGGTATGGGAAGTATTTATTTTTATAATTCATTTTTTGACAGCTATCGATTTGATAACCTAAATATAAAAACCTTTTGTTGTATTCATTACTTAATTTGATTTGATTGAGTATCGAAAATACACCTAAACCTTTTGAACGGTAATCAGGATGATAAAAAGTATAAACGGCAGATAAGGCATCAACGAGAATATCGGTAACTGCAACTGAAATAAGTATGTCGCCATCCCATGTCTCAATAAATAATTGCTCGGATACGCTACTTTTTGTGAATGTTTCATATTGAACTATTGTTGCCGGAAACATACTACCGTCATGGTGTATTGTGTTTATGTAGTTTTCGTAAAGCTCATAATAAATGTCTTTAGGCTCATGAGATACTTTCAATGTATAAGCTTTGTTTTTATTAAGTAAACGTTTTTGACTTTTTGATGGTTTAAAATCTTGGCTAATTAATCGAATTGATTTACAGGCATTACAATTTATACAATGAGGGCGATATATTTGGTCGCTGCTGCGTCTAAAACCGTTTGCCATCAACCAAGAGTATTGTTCAGTGTTATGTAAGCGTTCATCTACCGCAACGAGCAGGCGTTCTTCTTCATCAGGTAAATAATTACAGGGAAAAGATTGAGTTATTCCAAATTGATAGTCATTAGGCATATTACGACTCTATTTCTTTTGGTAGCCAAAAATCGTGAGGAATGTTTATAGATAAATGTTTTTGTTGTTGTTTAATAAAATACTCTCTTGATACCTCAATACAGCCCATATCAGCCAAGAATGGATTTAATAATTGGCAGTCTATCATGTTTATATTAATGCTCTCTAAATGCTTAGCAAGCGCTACAAGGGCTATTTTTGAAGCATTACTGACTTTATAAAACATTGACTCACCAGAAAAATAGCCATTAATCGCTACGCCATACAAACCACCCACTAATTCATTATTTTGCCATACTTCAATACTATGTGCATGTCCTTGTGTGTGCAGTTGTTTATAAGCATTAATCATGTCGGTAACAATCCACGTATCTTCTTTTCTAAAAGGGGCGTGTGCACAAAGGTTGATAACATCGTTAAAAGCTTTGTTAATTGAAACGCTATAATTTTTTTGTTTTAAAACTTTCCTTAACGTGCGATTTATTTTAATGGATGATGTGGTAATTATAGCTCTAGGATCAGGGCTCCACCACATGATTGGATCATGAGCAGAATACCAAGGGAATACACCGTGTTTGTAAGCGCTGCATAAACGCTCAACACTTAAATCTCCGCCAAAGGCAAGTAACCCATTAGGTTCTGTAAGGGCTTGGTGTAGAGGAGGGAAGACCAAACTCTCACTGTTAAGTAATTCAAGAGTTTGGCTCATTTTAATAGACTTATCGTTATAAATTTAGAAATGTTAAGAATTAAGAGTTTTTAGCATCTAAATAACGTTCAGCATCTAATGCGGCCATACAACCAGCACCCGCAGACGTAATGGCTTGACGATAAATATGATCAGCAACATCACCCGCAGCAAAAACACCTTCAACACTTGTTTGCGTTGCGTTGCCTGAAGTACCACTTTGAATAGTTAAGTAGCCATCTTTCATTGCTAACTGGTCTTTGAATATATCAGTATTAGGTTTATGTCCAATAGCAATGAATGTACCCATTACTTCAAGTTCTTCAGTTTTATCAGATTTAGTATCTTTTAATCTAATGCCTGTTACGCCCATGTCATTACCTAGTACTTCATCTAAGGTACGGTCTAAATGGAGAATGATTTTGCCTTCTTCCACTTTTTTATATAAACGGTCTGCAAGAATTTTTTCAGAACGGAAAGTGTCACGTCTGTGCACTAAATGTACTTCTGAAGCTATGTTAGCTAAATATAAAGCTTCTTCAACAGCAGTGTTACCACCACCAACAACAGCAACTTTTTGGTTACGGTAAAAAAACCCGTCACATGTTGCACAAGCTGAAACACCTTTACCCATAAATGCTTCTTCAGAAGGTAAACCTAGATATTGAGCTGAAGCACCTGTACAAATAATTAAAGCATCACAAGTGTATGAAGCCGTGTCACCTTTTAATTTAAAAGGACGTTCACTGAAATCTACTTCGTTGATATGATCAAATACAATTTCAGTATCAAATTTTTC
This sequence comes from Pseudocolwellia agarivorans, assembly GCF_002000085.1. Lineage (GTDB taxonomy): Bacteria > Pseudomonadota > Gammaproteobacteria > Enterobacterales > Alteromonadaceae > Pseudocolwellia > Pseudocolwellia agarivorans. The sequence continues at coordinate 173,271 of NZ_MUZU01000001.1, read as the reverse complement.
TGCATGTTTTTGCATACGTTCCATAAGCGCAGGGCCGGTAAGGTCGTCTGCATCACCAGGCCAGTTTTCAACTTCTGTTGTTGTTGTTAACTGCCCACCTTGTTGCATACCAGTGATCATTACAGGTTTTAAATTTGCTCTTGCGGCATATACTGCAGCCGTGTAGCCAGCAGGTCCTGAACCTAGGATAAGTAATGGACAATGTCTGGTTTCGCTCATGGTGTACTCCAATAGATGAAATGAATAACTTACTTTAGTTAGTAATTGGGATTTTAAGGGATTATATCAATAGGGCAACTAACTTTTATTAAAAAAAATGCATGAAAAGTTATAAAGTGTAGGTATCTTTTTACAAGATAATGAGTGATAGGCGTTTTTACGTATCTACCACACATAAAAAAAGCGCGACTAACTCAATGTTAATAGCGCTTTGAATTTTATTTGCTCGACCTTTTATAAATCAAGCGACAAAATTTTATAAAGTAGCAATTGCGTCTTCAGGTGCAACGTAGTCATAACCTAATACATCAGCTACTGGCTTGTAAGTGATTTTACCACCTAAAACGTTTAAACCATTCATAAGATGAACATCATCAAGCATCGCTTGTTTTGCACCTTTATTCGCTAAAGTAACTGCAAACGGCATAGTAGCATTTGTTAATGCCATTGTTGACGTGCGTGCTACGCCACCAGGCATGTTCGCTACACAGTAATGTACAACATCGTCAACAACATAAGTTGGATCTTGGTGAGTTGTTGCTTTAGACGTTTCAAAACAACCACCTTGGTCAATTGCAACATCTACTACTACAGCACCTTTTTTCATCATTTTGATGTGTTGCGCGGTAACTAATTTTGGAGCGGCGGCACCAGGTATTAGTACTGCGCCAATCACCAAGTCAGCATCTACAATTAATTGATCCATTGCATCAGCTGTTGAGTAAACCGTTTTTAATCTCCCATCAAATTCAACATCAAGTTGACGTAAACGAGGAAGTGAACGGTCAAGAATTGTAACATCAGCACCCATACCAACAGCCATACGAGCTGCTTGAGTACCAACAACACCACCACCAACGATTAATACTTTTGCAGGAGCAACACCAGGTACACCACCTAATAAAGCACCTAAACCACCTTGAGCTTTTTCAAGTGCGTGAGCACCAGCTTGAATAGACATACGACCAGCTACTTCAGACATAGGTGCTAATAATGGTAAACCACCAGCAGCAGCTGTAACTGTTTCGTAAGCAATACAAGTTGCGCCAGAGGCAACAAGTAATTCTGTTTGTTTTGGATCAGGAGCTAAATGTAAATAAGTAAATAAAACCTGGCCAGGGCGCAGCATTTTACATTCATTAGGTTGAGGTTCTTTTACTTTAATGATCATATCTGCAGTAGCAAAAATTTCTTCTGCAGTATCTATTATTTTTGCACCAGCAATAATATATTGCTCGTTTTCAAAACCGATGGCAGCACCACCGTTACTTTCTACAAGAACACTATGTCCATTTACTGTCAGTTCTTTTACACCGGCTGGCGTAAGACCAATACGGTATTCGTGGTTTTTAATTTCTTTAGGTACGCCGATAATCATAATTGTTTTCTCTAATTGTTATTTTAATGGGGTTTTATTTAACGCTAGTATAGTTGTGTTTTATTGAATTAACCTGTCGTTATTTTATAAATATTAGGATATTATTCTGTAGAAATTCTTTTATTAAGATTAATGTATTGTTGAGGGGTGGTGATGAGAAAGTTAGATCGTATTGATAAAAATATATTATATGAACTGCAAAAAAATGGTCGTTTAACTAATATTGATTTATCTAAGCAAGTTGGTTTAAGTCCTACGCCTTGCTTAGAAAGAGTTAAGCGATTAGAAGCTGATAATTTTATCACTGGATATGTTGCAACACTAAACCCTCAGTACTTAGATGCTGCCTTATTAGTTTTTGTTGAAATAACATTAACGAAAACAAGTCCTGATGTGTTTAATGACTTTTCTAAAGCGGTACAAAGTTTAGATGTTATTCAAGAATGCCACTTAGTTTCGGGAAACTTCGATTTTTTACTTAAAACGCGCGTAAAAGATATGTCAGCCTACAGAGAATTACTGGGTGAAACATTACTTAGGTTACCGTCTGTGAGCGAAAGTCGTACATATGTTGTTATGGAAGAAGTAAAAGCTAACAATGTGTTACCAATTAAACGCTAAAATAATGTTATTAAGTTCAATATTTTGTTATTTTATAAGGTATTAAATTCTTCAATTTTTCATGGTAGATATATTGTCTCAAGAATCTTCTAAATTAAACGGTGTTCAACGCCTACTTGAAGCTGGATTATTAGTTTCATGTGTTTTCGCTATGTACATGATGCTTATCTTGTTTACATTTGATTCGGCTGATCCTGGCTGGGCACAAACAGGTTATCAAACAGCTATTCGCAATATGGGGGGCGCTGTAGGTGCCTACTTATCTGATTTATTATTAAACCTTTTTGGTGTTGTCGCTTATAGTTTACCCTTTGTTATTGCCATTACGGGTTGGTTGATCTTCCAAAAATATCATAAATTAATGCAGCTTGATTATTTAACTTTGGGTTTAAAGTTTGTTGGTTTTATTCTGCTTTATGTAGGTATTACCTCAATAGCGAGTATGAATTTTGATGATATATTCTATTTTTCAGCAGGCGGAATTATTGGTGATGTACTGAGCAATACCTTTTTACCTTATTTCTCATTTGTGGGTAGTACATTAATCTTCTTGTTACTTTGTGGAACCGGTTTTGTTCTATTAACGGGATTTTCACTATTAGCTTTTGTCGATATGATTGGCTCGTACACCATACGAGGTATGCAATATCTCGTTAACCTTCCTCACTTATTGAAAGAACATTTTGGTACATCTAATACTGATGAACAACCCAAAGTAGAGCCTGAACAGGTTAAAACTGAAGAAGAAAGTGTTAGTACAACCTCAAGTATAAAACAAAAATTTACCGATGTTGCTGCTAAAATTACCGCTAAGAAAGAACCTGTAACAACCACATCTAACCAGAATGATGTTGAACATGCCTTTTCGTCTCTTTCCTCTAATAACGATAGCAACCTTATTAACCCAAGCGAAAACGATATTCCTTTTCAATTGGATGATGAATTAGAACCTTTTGTTGATATTAACGACATCATGGGTGAGCCGTTAGCCATTAACGTACAAGAACATGTTAATGAAGAAGAAATAACAGCAGCGTTTGAAGATGTTGAAAAGATAGTAATACCTGTTTCCACTAAGCCAGCAGTTCAATCGCCATCTACAGAAATAGAAGACAAGTACAAAGGAATGCCTGGACTTGACTTATTAGATCGCCCAGACCGTGCCAAACACCCCATTGATCAAGAACAACTCGATCGAGTTTCTCGCTTAGTCGAAGAAAAGTTACTTGAGTTTGGGATTATAGCCGAAGTGGTTGGTGTTTTCCCTGGACCGGTGATTACCCGGTTTGAATTGAATTTAGCCCCAGGCGTTAAAGCCAGCAAAATTACCAACTTATCGAAAGATTTAGCTCGGTCGCTATCAGCAAAAAGTGTTCGCGTTGTTGAAGTGATCGAAGGTAAGTCTGTGATTGGTATCGAATTACCGAACAAACACCGTGAAACCGTATTCTTTGCCGACGTTATTTCTTGTGAAAAATTCTCTGAGTCAAGCTCAAAATTGGCGATGGCTATTGGTAGTGATATATCAGGAGAGCCGGTTATTGCTGATCTAGCCAAAATGCCACATCTACTCGTTGCAGGTACCACAGGCTCAGGTAAATCTGTTGCAGTTAACACCATGATTGTCAGTATTTTATATAAAGCTTCGCCTGAAGATGTACGTATGATCATGATAGATCCCAAGCAAGTAGAATTATCAGTATACGACGGTATACCTCATTTATTATCTGAGGTAGTTACTGACATGAAAGAAGCAGCAAATGCGCTGCGTTGGTGTGTAGGAGAAATGGAGCGACGTTATCAGTTAATGTCAAAGCTTGGTGTCAGAAATCTTAAAGGTTATAACGCTAAAGTTGCTAAGGCGATAGAGGCCGGTGAACCGTTAATTGATCCTTTATGGGAACCCAAGGATGCCTTTAGCCAAACACCACCCTTATTAACAAAATTGTCGTCAATTGTGATTATTGTTGATGAGTTTGCTGACATGATGATGATTGTGGGTAAAAAAGTTGAAGAACTTATTGCCCGTATTGCACAAAAGGCACGTGCTGCAGGTATTCATTTAATTCTAGCGACACAACGACCATCTGCTGATGTTATTACGGGGTTAATTAAAGCCAATATTCCAACGCGTATGGCGCTAAGAGTTCAATCTAGAATAGAGTCGCGCATCATTTTAGATCAACAAGGCGCAGATCAACTCTTGGGAATGGGGGATATGTTTTATTTACCGCCAGGTGAAGCTGTACCCATCCGAGTACATGGCGCTTTTGTTGATGACCATGAAGTGCATGCGGTGGTTAGTGATTGGAAATCAAGAGCAGAGCCTAATTATATTGAAGATATTCTGTCAGGCGGTAGTGATCAAGAAATTTTATTACCCGGTGAAGTTTCAGAAGGTAGTGAAGAAGAAGAGCTTGATACCATATTTGATGAAGCTGTTAATTTTGTAACTGAAACTCGCCGAGTGTCTATTTCAAGCGTGCAACGTAAGTTTAGAATTGGCTATAACCGAGCCGCTCGTATAGTTGAACAAATGGAAACTCAAGGCATAGTTACTACTCCTGGTAATAATGGTGCTCGAGAAGTATTAGCTCCACCTCCTATTAAGGATTTTAACGATGAATAAAAAATATAAAATGATATCAACAGCCCTGTTAACTTTTTCCTTAGGTAGTTTTTCAACACTGCCAAGCTTAGCTGCTGATATGAACACACCTATTACAGAAAACAATAATTTAAGTCATATTATTGCGAATACTTCACAAGAATATAAAAGTGAATTAATAAATAAGTTGGGTGAAATTGATCAATTCAGCGCCTTGTTTGAACAAGAGGTTATTGATAATGCCGGCAATGTATTACAGCGTGGAGGAGGCGATTTAGCTGTTAAACGTCCTAACCTTGTACATTGGAATACCACCTCGCCAGACGAGTCTCTTATTGTATCTGACGGTAAATCTATATTCTTATTTGACCCATTTATCGAGCAAGTAACTGCTTATAAACTCGATGGTGCAATAGCTAATACACCTATTTTATTGATCACAACGAATAATGAATCTTTATGGGAACAATATTCTGTTAGTCGTACATCTAAAAATAACTATGTTATACATGCTAATGACGTGAATAGCCGTATTAAAACATTAGAAATTAATTTTAATGATAAAAGTGAATTATCTGGTTTTACCTTTCTTGATGTCACCGGTCAGTTAAGCAAAGTTTTACTTAAAAACGTAAATTTATCACCTAATTTAGCCCCGTCACTTTTTACTTTTACTATTCCTGAGGGCGCTCATTTAGATGACCAGCGCTAATGGCACACTTGATTTAAGTTTTGATGAAGATCCTCAATTTCTTCCTCTTGCTGCTAAATTACGACCTAAAACCCTAGCTGACTATGTTGGTCAGGAACATATATTGGGTATGGGAATGCCGTTACGGCTTGCTATTGAGCAAGGGCGTTGTCATTCCCTAATATTTTGGGGCCCACCTGGCACAGGTAAAACGACACTCGCTGAAATTATAGCAAGTCATTCAAATGCTGAAATTGAACGCGTGTCTGCGGTAACTTCTGGTATTAAAGAAATTCGTCAAGCTATTGATAGCGCTAAACAGCGTGCTATTCATCAACAAAAAAGAACCGTCTTGTTTGTTGATGAAGTTCATCGTTTTAATAAAAGTCAGCAAGATGCTTTTCTACCACACATTGAAGATGGCACTATAATTTTTATTGGTGCGACAACTGAAAATCCTGCGTTTGAATTAAACCAAGCGGTTTTATCTCGAGCGAGAGTTTATACCCTTAAAAAACTCTCTTTAGAAAACTTAGCGGTAGTATTAACTAAAGCTATACAGTTTGAAGAAAATAGTGCTGTTGGCAGTTTAAAAATTAATATTGACGAAGGTGCAAAAAAACAACTTTTTGCTAGTGCAAGTGGCGATGCAAGACGTTTACTTAATCTCTTTGAAAATTGTTTAGAAGTTATTGAAACTGTTAACCAACAAAAACGTATTAATATAGAAACGGTTATTAAAGTCGCTGGCGATAAAATTGCCATGTACGACAAAGGTGGCGATGCTTTTTATGATTTAATTAGTGCCTTTCATAAATCTGTTCGAGGTTCAGATCCCGATGCTGCTTTATATTGGTATGCAAGAATTTTAACGGGTGGAGGTGATCCGTTATATGTAGCAAGACGCTTGCTTGCTATTGCGAGTGAAGATATTGGTAATGCGGATCCTCGTGCTATGCAATTGGCCATTAATGCATGGGATACTTTTCATCGCGTTGGCCCAAGTGAAGGTGAACGGGCGATTGCGCAAGCTGCGGTTTATATGGCGTTAGCTCCCAAGAGTAATGCGGTATATATGGCTTTTAGTAAGGCGAAAGAACTAGCAAAAGCGACCTCAGACCTTGATGTACCTTTTCATCTAAAAAATGCCACTAGCTCAATCACCAAAGAGTTGGGACACGGCGCGGAATACCGATATGCTCATAACGAGGAGAATGCTTTTGCTGCTGGCGAATGTTATTTACCTCCTGAAATTGCAGATACACAACTATATGAACCTACGGATCGCGGTTTAGAAAAACAACTCAAAGAAAAACTTAACTATTTAAATACACTTAACAGGAATAGTAATGACCAGCGGTATTAGTAATTTAAGCCTTTATATTTTTGTGGCATTAGGCGGAGCTTGTGGCGCCAGTTTACGATTTTTTGTTTATCAATTAATTTTAAATTTGGGCGGAAAAGGATTCCCTTTTGCAACGCTGGCGGTTAATATTTCGGGTTCTCTTGTTATGGGAGTGTTATACGGGTTAATCGAACAAGGTGTAATTGAAGTAACTGTATATAGAACCCTTATTGGTATTGGGTTTTTAGGTGCTTTTACCACTTTTTCAACATTCTCATTAGACACCTTATTAATATTGCAACAAGGTGATTATTTTAAAGCGATAATGAATATTTTTCTTAATGTTGGCTTATGTATATTAGCAGCAGCATTAGGCATGTTCCTTGTCTCCATTTTTAACAAATAAAGAAAACGTGACTCCTCATGCTAGATCCAAAATTATTTAGAACAGATATTGAAAAAACAGCTGAATTATTAGCTTTACGTGGTTATCAGTTAGATACAGTAACTTTGTCGAACCTTGAAGCAACACGTAAAGAAATACAAGTTAAAACTCAAGATTTACAAAACCAACGTAATACTCGTTCAAAATCGATTGGACAAGCGAAAGCGCGGGGTGAAGACATTCAGCCTTTATTAGCTGAAGTAAGCCAATTAGGTGATGAACTTGAAGCCGCTAAAGAAGAACAAAATATAATCCTGCAAAAAATTAATGACATTGTAGCAGCAGTACCGAACCTAATTCATGAATCAGTACCGCAAGGTAAATCTGAAGATGATAACGTTGAAATTAAACGTTGGGGTACTCCGCGTGAATTTGATTTTGAAGTTAAAGACCATGTTGATGTTGCTGGCGCAATGGATAAAGGTTTAGATTTTGAAAGTGGTGCTAAACTAGCAGGAACACGTTTTGCGGTAATGCGCGGACAAATAGCTAAATTACACCGTGCGTTAGCCCAGTTTATGTTAGATACACACAGTGAAGAGCATGGCTACGAAGAAATGTACGTGCCTTATTTAGTTAACCATGATTCACTTTTTGGCACAGGTCAATTACCTAAGTTTGGTGAAGACTTGTTTCATACAGAGCTAAATAACAAAACGTTTTCGCTTATTCCAACAGCTGAAGTTCCGTTAACTAACTTAGTTAGAGATGAAATTGTTGAAGAGGCAGATTTACCTATTAAAATGTGCGCACATACCCCATGTTTTAGAAGTGAAGCCGGTTCATACGGAAGAGACATTCGAGGGCTTATTCGTCAGCATCAATTCGATAAAGTTGAAATGGTTCAAATCGTTAAGCCAGAAGATTCTTTTGAAGCATTAGAAAAACTGACAGGTCATGCAGAAGCCATTCTTGAAAAACTAGGTTTACCATACCGTACTGTTGTGTTGTGTACGGGCGATATTGGTTTTAGTGCAACTAAAACCTTTGATATTGAAGTATGGTTACCAGCGCAAAATACGTACCGTGAAATTTCATCATGTTCAAACATGGGGGACTTCCAAGCGCGTCGTATGCAAGCACGTTACAGAAGTGCAGACTCTAAGAAACCAGAACTTGTTCATACCTTAAATGGCTCAGGTTTAGCTGTTGGTCGTACGTTAGTGGCCGTATTAGAAAACTACCAACAAGCAGATGGTAGTGTTGCTATTCCAGAAGTACTTCAACCTTACATGAAAGGTTTAAAAAGCATAGGGTAATTTAACCTGTATTTTAATTCCTTAAAAATCCGATGTTTATCATCGGATTTTTTGTTTTAATGGGGGGGTAAGAGATATTTAAAAAATTAAAGAATAATATTGCCAAATCGAGGGTCTTATCCGGTATATCGTTTTAAAGGAGTGCTAGCGTGATCCGTAGCCTTGCTATACAAGTTGCAATTTTTGTTATTATTTTTAATGTTATTTCGTGGTTTAGAGCAACATCTATGTTGTCTACTGAAACACAGCTATCGCCAGAGTCTAGCGTGTTAACTACATTAATGAATGAAAAAATTCAGTTACTTTCAAATGATAAAGAAACTGTTATTTATTTTTTTGCCCCTTGGTGTCAAATATGCCATTTAAGTATTGAAAACCTAGAAGAGTTTTATTTAGAAAATGAAAACATAAATGTTATTGCTGTTGCTTTAGATTATGTTGATGTAAAAGAAGTCAGAGATTTTGCCAATCAGCACGAATTAACATTTCCAATCGCATTAGGAAATGAAGCGATTAAACATCAATTTAGCATTAGTGCTTATCCTAGTTACTACGTTATTGATAAGGAAAATAAAGTGGTAGAAAAATCACTGGGGTATTCTTCAAAAGTAGGTATGTATCTACGCACCTTGTAGGCTATTTGAACTTTTACTTTTCTTACTCTCCATTCAATAGCGCCGCTGTTATCTTTTTTAATTTCAACAGAGTCTAAGTCTTTTGATCTGAGATATGATTGTGTACACTTATGCTTTATAGATTTCAAAAGCTTATATGTTATGCAAATCACATCAAATTTCGACAGCGGAAATATTCACGTTGTTCAAGCATCAAACCCGTCAAATATTCAATTAGAAATCAAAAAAGATAATCAGTCAGAGTTTTTTCAGTGGTTCCATTTTAAGTTACACAACACCGATCGTTGTGAACATATTCTTCATATCATCAATGCAAGCCAGTCAGCCTATGTTAAAGGTTGGGAAGGTTATCAAGCGGTTGCGTCTTATGATCGTCAAGAATGGTTTAGAGTACCTACCACTTATGATGGAGAGCAATTAACGATCACGTTAACACCTGAATTTGATTCCGTGTATTTTGCTTATTTTTGTCCTTATAGTTACGAACGTCATCAAGATCTTATTCATACCGCGCAATTAGACATTGATTGTCAACTAGATGTATTAGGGCAAACATTAGATGGTCGCGACATGTCACTACTCGTTGTTGGTGAACCGAGTGATGAGAAGAAAAAAGTATGGATCACAGCCAGACAACACCCAGGTGAAACGATGGCTGAGTGGTTTATGGAAGGTTTTATCGATAGATTGCTTGATGAAGACGATGGAGTTGCTCGCTCTTTGTTAAATAAAGCGGTATTTTATCTTGTGCCTAATATGAATCCTGATGGAAGCGTAAGAGGGCATTTAAGAACCAATGCTGCAGGCGTTAACTTAAATAGAGAATGGCAAAACCCTTCTTTAGAAAATTGTCCTGAAGTGTACTTAGTTCGCGAAAGAATGTTAGAAACAGGTGTAGACCTTCATTTAGATATACATGGAGATGAAGCCCTACCGTTTAATTTTGTTTCAGGTTCTGAAGGCATTCCGTCTTACGATGAACGCTTGAAAAATCTAGAAGATAAATTTAAGCAAATATTGTTGGCCATTACGCCTGAATTTCAAGACGATATAGGTTATTCCAAAGATGCGCCTGGCGAAGCTAATTTAACGGTTTGTTCAAATTGGGTAGGAGAACAATTTAAATGTTTAGCCTATACTGTTGAAATGCCTTTTAAAGACAATGAACTACTGCCTGATTACAGCGTTGGTTGGTCTGATGAACGCAGTAGTTTATTTGGTCGTGATTTTTTAACGGCGATTCATCACGTTATTAGCGATGTATAAATTGTAAAAACATAACGCGGTTAACTTAAAATAATAATGATAAAAGAGTAGGAGAACTCAGTGCAAGAATTAGTGAATACACTTAATAGTTTTATTTGGAGCCCCGCGTTAATTTATTTATGTTTAGGCGCAGGTGTTTTTTTCTCCATAGTTACACGTTTTGTACAAGTTCGACAAATTAAAGAAATGTGGCGTTTACTCGTTACAGGTAAAAGTTCGAAAAAAGGTATTTCATCGTTTCAAGCATTAGCTGTTTCATTATCTGGCCGAGTAGGAACAGGTAATATTGCAGGGGTTGCTGCCGCCATTGGTTTTGGTGGTCCTGGTGCGGTTTTTTGGATGTGGGTTGTTGCCTTTTTTGGTGCTTCTACCGCCTATATCGAATCAGCCAATGCTCAAATTTACAAAGAAGAAGTTAACGGCGTTTATCGTGGTGGTCCGGCTTATTATATTGAAAAAGCAACAGGGCAAAAATGGTACGCTTGGTTATTTGCTTTATCAACCATTTTAGCTTGTGGAGCCTTGCTACCAACGGTGCAGTCAAATAGTCTTGGTGAAGCTGCTGTGATGGTTTTTGGTAAAGGAGACATGTTAAGCACGTTTTTTGGTGATATAGCATTTACTAAACTGATGACGGCAACGATTATTGTCATATTGCTTGGTTTTATTATTTTTGGTGGTATTAAGCGTATTGCCAACTTTACCCAAGTCGTCGTTCCTTTTATGGCTTTTGCCTACATTATTATCGCCTGTATTATTATTGCCCTACATATCGATAGATTACCTAGTGTTTTTATGCTCATTATTAACGATGCTTTCTCGCCTATGGCTGGAGTGGGGGCTGCTATTGGTTGGGGTGTCAAACGTGGTGTTTATTCAAATGAAGCAGGGCAAGGTACTGGGCCTCATGCCGCAGCAGCAGCTGAAGTTCAGCATCCGGCACAACAAGGTTTAGTACAATCTTTTTCTGTTTACGTAGATACGCTTTTTGTTTGTTCTGCAACCGCCTTTATGATCCTTATTACACAATCGTATAACGTTCAACTTGAAGGTCAATCAAGCTTTATTGTGCAAAATATTGCTGGCGATATTGCCGCAAATAGTCCCGCATTTACTCAAATTGCGGTAGAAAGTATGTTTAAAGGAATAGGGAAACCATTTATTGCTTTAGCCTTATTCTTCTTCGCGTTTACGACCTTACTGGCTTATTATTTTATTGCTGAAAACAATGTAGTTTACATTGAACGCACCTTAAAAATCCCAGGTTTAACTTTTATGTTAAAAGTACTTATTATGTCAGCAACCTTTTACGGAACCATAAAAGCCGCTGATGTAGCATGGGGTATGGGCGATGTAGGTGTAGGGCTCATGGCCTGGTTAAATATTATTGGGATTATCGTTATGTTTTTTATTGCGAAGCCGGCAATTAAAGCATTAAAAGATTATGAGAAACAAAAAAAGGCAGGTGTTGAAAAATATACATTTGATCCAATAAAGCTAGGGATTAAAAATGCTAAATTTTGGGAAGATAGATTAAAAAAATAATCGATAAAATAACTCGAAATCTTTAAATAAAACGCCCACTAGGGCGTTTTTTTTTGTAGAATACACGGGTATTTATTGTGTGAGATTATTATGGCCGTTATTAATTGTCCTAGTTGTAAAAAAAAGATATCAGATAAAGCAAAAACCTGTACTCATTGTAGTATTGAAATAGCCGGTATCGACCAAGCTAAATTAGCCCTTATAAAACAAACCAATGCGATTAAGCAGCAACAAAACTTAATGACACATTCTTTTATTGCAATGTTGTTGTTTTGTGGTGGTTTTTTATTCTTTTATCTAAAGGATGCACAACCGGGTACCATTGAATATATAGGGTCTATAGCAAGTACTGTACTTGGCTTTATTCTTTATCTTGTAACTCGCGTAAGACTTCTTCTTTTAAAACGTAGCAAATAGCGTTAACTAATAATATCTAGCAGAGTAAAATTATGAATATTGTACAGCTTGTTGAAAATATGGATGAAAGCATGTATTTACGATTAAAGCATGCAGCAGAAACGGGGAAGTGGCCAGAAGGTACCAAAGTAGATCAAGCTCAACGAGATTCGTCATTACAAATAGTAATGGCCTATCAAGCTAAACACTTAAACTCTGATGAAATGTTAACAATCGGTGCTAACGGTGAAATAGTAACAAAAACTAAACGTGAACTTAAAGAAGCGTTTTCCGACCAAAATAATATTGCTAGGTTTTCTGATATATGATTTTTTCGAAGTTTTTTAAAGCAAAATGGCAACACAAAGACAGTAACGTACGTATAACTGCTATAAACGATTTAAATATAGCTAACCCTGAAGATAAAAATATTCTCATCAATTTAGCTCAGCAAGATGAAAACGAGCTAGTTAGGCGCACCGCATTAATTAAGTTAGCTGATTTCGACCTTTGGCTAAATGAAAGTGATAACAACAGCAATAAAAGAGTAAAAGAATACGCACAAAAGCAAGTTACTCAAATACTTTCGGGTAATCATCAAATAACGTTATCAGACGAAAGCAAGTTAAAGTATATTCAAACCGTAAAAAGTTTAGCTGGATTGGAAGCATGGTTAACCACAGAAACAAATGATAAATTAGTTATCGCTTTATATGAGAAAATTAACAAGCCACAACTGTTAACGTCTGTTTTTACTCAAAAGCCAAAACTTGCTATTCAACGTTATTTATTAGAAAAAGTCACTGATAAATCGCAACTTGAAAAACTCGCTAAAAAAGCTTGCAACGATGAAATTACCGCAGAAATTAATAATAAAATAGCTGAAATAGATCGTCTATTAGAACTACCTAGAGCTCTTAGTAAAAAAACACAATTAAATTTATCTAAATTTTTAGCATTAACTGACGTAGCTGATTACGGGGTTATGTTAAGTAAAAAAGAAGAATTACTGGCCGAATGGCAAAGTCTATCAAGCGAATTTGATTGTTTAACTGAGCAAGAAAAAGACGTGTTTATAACTAAGCACGCCACTATTGAAACACAGCTAGATAAAATATTTGCACCAAAAGCTGAAGCTTATCAACAAAAGCTTATTGCTGATAAATTAGCTGAAGAACAACAAGCCGCTAAAGTGTTTTTTGAGAAAGAAATCACTCAAATCAACCAATCATTAACCACGTCTATTTTTGAAGATGCTGAAGTTGACGAAACATTATTTGAGCTAACGTTTACTCGTATTACTCAACAACTGAATGAATCTGTTTTAAGTAGCGCTGACAAAAAACACTTTTTAAACGTATTAAAACAACAACAAGATAAATTGAAACAAATACCTAATATTGCGAAATCAGTAACGGATGCCACTCAACTTATCGCTAAAATATCTCAACTAGCTTTACCTAGCAGTAATGAAGAGTTTAATGAACGTCAGCCTATTTATAATGACTGGTTAAGCCAATGGAAAATTGTTGAGAAGCAAGCGTCTGGCGTTTTACCTGAATCTATTACTAATGCCCAAAAAGAAATAACGTTAGCGTGGAATGCCGGACTAGCGCCTTTTATCGCAGAACAGAAAAAACAATTTAGCCAAGTTCAAAAGAAAATCAACGAATTAAAACGTTTTATTTCAGGTGGTAAATATAATATTGCATTTGGTATTTTTAAGCGCATTGAAAAATCGTTTGAGCAATTATCTGAAAAGCAAAAAAGTAGAATTCAAAAAGACTTTGACACGGTTAGCGAGAAAATGGCTGAGTTAAGCGATTGGGAACATTATATTGCTACACCACGTAAACAAGAGCTTTTAGAAGAAATACAAGCGCTTGTTAATACTCCACTTGATAATCCAAACGACCAAGCAGCTAAAGTAAAAGAATATAGAACTAAATGGAATTCTTTAGGGCATGCTGATGATGATATTGAGCGACAACTTAATACTGAATTTAACGAGTACTGCGAACAAGCATTTGCACCATGCCGTTTATACTATAAAGAACAAGAAAAAATAAGAGAGCTGCACTTATCAGCTCGATTAGCCGTATTAAACGAAATCACAACCTTTGTACAAACATGTGAACAAGAACCCGTTGATTGGAAAAATGTTGATGTACAACTCAATAAGTTTCAACAACAATGGCAAGCTGCTGGCGAAGTAGAACGTGGTAAATATAAAGAAATTCAAGCGCAATACAATGAACTAGTACAACCCATTAAAAAGCGTTTACGTGCTTATCATGATGATAATGCTGTATTAAAAAAATCGTTAATTGAAAACGCCGTTAAAGCGTCAGAAAACGACGATATTTTTGCTGCAATCAACACCGTTAAAGATCTGCAAAACCAGTGGAAACACATTGGTTATAGTGGTGTTAAACATGAAAATAAATTGTGGAAAGAATTTAGAGCAGTAAACGATGCTTTGTTTAAAAAGCGTGACGAAGTACAAGAAACTAATAAAGCGCAGCATCAAACATTGCTTGACCAACTTAATACGCAATTAGACGATCTACAAACTGCGACTAAAAGCTATGAAAGTATTAACGAATTAAGCATGGCTCAATCAGATGCGCAAGCTATATTATCGCAAGCACTCAGTCTTAAACCGGTTAATAAAAAGTTTGTACATAAAACTGAAGCGTTTATATCAGCAATTAATGATAAAACGAATCAAATTAAGAATAATAAAGAAAAACAAACATGGCATGCTATTTTTACTGTGCTTGAGAGCATGGCACAAGAAGACGCTAATGCTGAAGAGATCCAAGCAACAGAGTCTTTTAATCAAATATCACCTGCTTGGAAAAAACGTTTAATTGATGTTATGCAAAAGTCTGAACAGGTTGATCGACTTGAAGATACCTTAATGCTTGAGATTTTTGCCGGGCAAGAATCACCAGAAACATACAAAGCTGAGCGTATGAAAGTTCAAGTAAAACTTATGCAAGAACAGATGGTTTCAGGCAACACCGTTGATTTACAAGCTAGCTTTATTTCGTGGTTACAAAAAGGGGCTATTAATCAAACTGATTTAACCTTAATAGAACGTATTAAACCTATTTATTGTTAACTCACTTTTTACTTTAAGTTGAAGTTAACGGTGTAACTAATAATGAATTGATGATTTTTTATTCCTTAAAAAGGTCAATTCATTTATTTAATACTAGGGTCTATTGAACTTTCTGAGGGCAATAAATACTTCAAAAGCTCAATAGACTTTACTCAAAACGTACTTGTCTGGAATACCTTAATTTTTTATCAGGTATGAAAACTAGAAGACTTCCTATCACTCTTAAAATCATTCGATAAAAGCACTTCAATTACGTCAATAAATTTTTCATCACTATTCTCTAAAAATCAATGCGTAGACTGAGCGTAGCTTAATGAATTAGCTAATATTTTGAAATATAAGACTTTTCCCTATTATTCTCAGTTTTCATTAAAATTAGTCGCTTGAATTACAATGAAAATAAATTTCAATCGCTTCATGACTTTATAATTTTAGATTAAAAATAAGTAGGATATGTATGTACAAACATACTAGCTATCTATTAATATGATGTTTAAGTTGTTAGGATTTTTATTTTTTGATGTGAATATTAAATCAGTCAGCGGAAGTGAAGCTTTGGCTGACCTAACGTATGTGTAAACAAAGCGATTAAATTGCTCTTTTAATTACCTGTTCATTATATTTTGCATCAAGACGTTAGTTATTATTTATATTGAAAAGTTAATAAAAAAATACTTATAACGACAACATTTATATTCAAATTATCGATAGTAAGGAAAACGAATGTTAACAAATATTAATACAGGTGATGGTAAATTAACCTCCGGTTTTTGGGCGAATCGCGTCGAAAACTATATGGACATTATCTACAACCTAGAAAGCGCATTATTGCATGAAGAAAATGCAGCCCGCTTATTAAACTTTGGTATTGCAGCAGGGGAAGTAGAAGGTAAGTTTTTCTTAAACCCATGGTCTGATGGTGACTGTTATAAGTTTTTAGAAGGTTGTGTTAACCAATACGCTGTAACTAAAGATGAGCGTATTCTTGATGTTATTAATAAATACATTCCTTGGATTGAAGCGTCACAAGAAGAAGATGGATACATAGGTACACAAACTTTACTAACTGATGAAGGTCGTTGGACTGATACTGAAAACCATGAACTTTATAACATGGGGCACTTATTTACCACGGCTTGTATTCATTACGAAGTTACTAATGATAAACGTTTATTTGACGTTGCTATTAAATGTGCAGAATACCTATGGGTAACATTCTCTTCACGCCCATTTGAGTTAGCACATTTTGGTTTTAACCCAAGCCAAATTATGGGCTTGGTTGAACTTTACCGTATTACCGATGAAAAACGTTACCTTGAGCTAGCTGACATATTCATTACTATGCGCGGTGTAAATCCAGAAATTGGTGGCGACTGTAACCAAAATAAAATTCCATTACGTGACGATACACAACCGGTAGGCCATGCAGTAACTGGCGCATATTTATATGCTGGTGCTGCTGACGTTTACTCGCACAATGGTGACAAAACATTATTAGATGCAATTGAACGTATTTGGGCTGATTTTGTAAAACGTCGTGTTTATATTACAGGTGCTGTAGGTCCACAATACGTAGGTGTATCTGATCGTGGCGACCCAATCTATGAGTCATTTGCTTCAGAGTATGATCTTCCTCATCGTGTTGCTTATAATGAAACTTGTGCAAATATTGCTGTGGCAATGTGGGCTAAACGTATGTTCCAGTTAACGCAAGATGCTAAATACGGCGATTGGATGGAAACTATTTTATTCAATGCAGGTATTTCTGGTTCTAACTTAGATATGACTCGTTATTTTTATGCAAACCCATTAGCACATCGTAAGTGTAATCATATTGAACCAAGCTTTGGACAATATTCACACGTACCAAATGAGCGATTCTTTACGTTCGATTGCTGGTGCTGTCCACCGCAATTACTTCGTACATTTACAAGTATTCCTAAGTTTGCTTATTCACTTTCTAAAACGGGTGTTGTAGTTAATTTATTCGTAGGTAGTGAATTAAATACTACGCTTGAAAATGGTGAATCAGTACAACTTGATGTAAAAACTAACTATCCTTGGGATAAAGATATTTCGATTGAAGTGGTTAATGCACCAGAAGCTGGTATGGATCTAACTTACCGAATTCCATATTGGTGTAAAACGGCAACATGTAATGGTGTAGCGGTTGAGCCGGGCATGCATACAGTTAAGGTATCTAAAGGCCAAACACTTAACATAGTGTTACCAATGAAAGCTGAACTATACGCAGCAAACCCATTACTAGAACAAGCTAATGGTATGACAGCTGTTAAGCGTGGCCCAGTTGTGTACTGTGTTGAAGGTACTGATATTGCTGAAGGATACAAAATTGATGATTTAGCTTTATCAATTGATACTCAATTTGAAGAAATTGAAATTTCAGATCTCCCATATCAAATGGTTGGGCTTAAAGCTGAACTGAACGTTCGTCCACAGGGTGATGATTTATACTTCAAATTAACACCTGATTCAGATAAAAAAGTGGAAGCTCGCTTTATTCCTTATTTTGCTTGGGCAAACCGTGAAGAGCAAGATATGAGTATTTGGTTACCAAGAGGGTAACTCGGATAGTAGATATATACCCGTTACCAATCAAGAGGCTATTTCAGAGCGCTTGAGCGATATCAATTCAAGGCAATGCTTTGTAATAATGGTCGTTCCCTTATAAAAAGCATTAACGCAGAAGTGATTTTGCTCAAGCGCTTCTTCGATGGGTCTAAAAACAATTTATGCTACGTTATTAACTTTAGTCAGGGAATAACCATTACTGAAACTTAATGCCTTGCCTAAATTGTTTTTAGTTCCCACTGAAACCTGTATCTTGAATGGTTACGGGTATATACCCAAACTACTTTAGTGGTTTGGGTATTTTTCTGTAGTGTTATTGATTCTCTAAATAACTAAGTACTACTTCATGATGTGTTTTAGTTTTAAATTTATTAAATACATGGCTGATGTTGCCGTCTAAGCCTATTAAAAAGCTTAAACGATGAATGCCGTCGTATTCTTTTCCCATGAATTTTTTCAAGCCCCACACCCCAAAGTCGTCGGCTACTTTGTGTTCTGGATCCGATAACAATGTAAAATTTAATTCATCACGCACACAAAATTTAGCTAAACGTTTAGGTTCGTCAGGGCTAATACCAAATACCACGGTATTTAAAGCATCAAGTTGTTCTTTGCTATCGCGTAAACCTTGAGCTTGCACGGTACATCCGGGGGTCATTGCTTTTGGATAAAAATAAACTAATACTTGTTTTTTACCAATGTAAGAAGCGAGGGATACTTCTTTTTCGTTTTCATCAAGTAATGTAAAAAGGGGAGCTTTTTCACCTACGGTAATTGTTTTCATGAGAGAACCTTAGTATGTGCGGTTAAAAGTAAATGATTAAATTATAAGAGATTTGAATTAGCGGGTTTAATACAGCCTTGAACGCCTATTTGTGCACATAATTCAATAAAGTCGCCTTCTAGAACATCAATACTAGTATCTTCTGTTAAGGCAATTAAAATGGTTGCGCTTGTGGTACTGTCTTTAGGGTCAATAACTGATTTTAAAGAGGATATATCTATTTTTCTTGCTGTAAAGAACGCGGTAACCGATTTAAGTATACCTGGTTGATCTATACCCGCATATTGCACCTCATAATGATGAGTAAAATCAAGCGGTTTATAACCAGAAGTACGCTTCATCATGGTAATTAACTCAAGTTTATGAGAGATAATTGGAAACTTAGATTCAATTAAGTTAATGGCTTTCGCGCTTCCTTCTAAAAGCATTATCAGGGTGAATTCTTCACCAAAAATAGCCATTCTGCTGTCAATGATGTTGCAGCCACATTTGCTCGCTAGCTTTATTATTTCGCTAACGCTGCCCGTACGATCTGAGCCCATAGCGTTTAGCACTAAATATTGAGACATTGTGTGAAATAACCTTTTAAATTATGTGATTTATTCATTTTGTTCAGAGGTGGTATTGTATCTCATATAACATTCATTAGTACACTAATAGAGCGACTTACAGATAATATTTAAAATTTATTACCGTGGTTTCTTGTGTTTGTAAAATGAGGCAAGTACCATGACGCATTAGTTCAAACCTATGTTGTAATGAAATGTTCAGTTTTGTTTGAACTTAATCCTATATTTGTTATCCAAGTTGTTAGTTTTTAATAGGTAATTTTAAGTAAACTTATCTAAGCAACGTATATTTTATTCGGTTAACATCCATTGTAATATTAATTATTGCACATGAGATTCAGATGGTATCCGCAGGAGTTTTAATGAATCGTAAATTATTTTATATTTCGCTATTAAGTTTATCTATAACAACAGCGTGTAGTAGTGTGAGCAATAAACAAGCTCATGGAGATTTTGATTACGCTAATAGAGATGAAGCCAAACCTTTAACGATTCCTGAAGGGCTAATTAAACCTAAACAACACCCAGATTTTTATATACCTGAAGTTGCTAATTCAAATGCACCCGTTGGTGAGCAAATGGATATTAGAGCGCCTGCTTTAGTTATTCCTATTGCAGCCGCATCAAGAATTGAAGGTAATGAAGGCGAAGCCCAAGTTTGGTTTGATCAAGTTATTGATGATAAAGACTTATTAGACTTTATTCGAAGCGCGGTTAAGTCTCAACTAGCGACTGACAATGTTGCGTTAACTCCAATAGGCTCTGATAATCTTGTATTTGAATCTGATTGGTATACCACTGAAAGAGAAGATGGATTTTGGTTTTTAAAAGAAGTGGTAGAAACCGAAAGTATGCGTTTTAAATACACGTTAGATACTAAGCCTCATGGTAGAAGTGTTGCTATTAAAGTTGATTTAATTGATTACTCTAAAAAAGATGCTAACGGAACGATTACTGAAATTAATCGTATTGATCAGCATCGTGCTGAAATGGCAATGTTAAATACGTTAATTGGTGAAGTTGATTATCAATACCGTATTTATAAACATGAGCTATTACAATCTAAAGCGAATAAAACGATTGTTACTATAGGTAAAAATAAACAAGATGAACCTGCGTTTATTGTTGATATGGAATTAGATTCATTATGGACAAGTGTTCCTACATTCTTTAGTGATAATGGTTTTGAAGTAACTGATTTGAATGAAAGTAAGCATATTTATTATGTAACTTATGCCAAACCTGAACCAGGCTTTTGGGATAGTATTTGGGGGGATGATAAACCTGTACTTGATATAGCTGATGGTAAATATAAATTTATATTTACGGATATAGAAAAAGAAACCGCGGTAACTATTTTAGATGAAGCAGAAAACGCATTACCTGCTGAAACACTAGAGGCTATTCTACCTGTAATGAAATCAGGTTTATCTTTCGAGAACTTATTTCAATAATCAATTGTTAATATATTGATGTTAGGAAAGCTCTGCTTAGGTAGAGCTTTCTTGTTTTTGTGGAATGAATTTTATAGGAACAAACATTAATCCATCGCTCGCGTTATTGTTACTTTTTATAGGGCGAGTCTGCTTTATTACTTACCGTAGGCATTTTATGATCTGTTTTGTGGCTGCGAGGTAATGTTTCTTCAAGATCGTTTAGTCCTTTTTTTCGTAAAGGCGTTTTCGCATTTTTTTGCAAGGTACTTAAATTACCAATGTAAAATAAAACGACGCCTATAATGACAATAGGAATAAGCCATTCGCCCATATCAATCATATTTCTGATCCTGTATTTATATTATGAACATATTGGGTAAGGATATTAGGTAATTTATTTAAAATAGCCTGCTTTCCTAATATGTTTGATTGCTCAATAGCTTGAGTTAATGTTTCAATGGTCATATTACATAAACACGGTTGCGCTAATGGTGCGTATGATAAATGCCAAGGTTCAACAGCCACTCCACCTCTGTCTTCATCGTAAGGGAAGAAAAAGCCAAACCTTGGTGCGTATTGTACGAGCCATAAACTGAGCTTTTCAAAGGGGCCACCTTGTTCGTATTCCCAAGGTTCTAGCTGCAATTTTTGATTTTCTAACAGTAGGTTGTCTGCATAAACATCTATGTCAGTCCCCCAATGATGTCTACTGGTACTCGGTAATGCTGAGTATACTAATATAGCGTCTACTTTTTCATTATCAGATAAATGTGTTAAATCTACTGTTTCGTTAAGCTTGTTTTTAGTGGCAAGCTCACCGTTGAACTTTCTATTCCAAATGGAGAGTTGTCTGTCGAAGCTACGATAACCACTGGCTATTTTAAGATTAAAGCCAGCGATTAGTGCAGCATCACAAAGTGATTGCCACGCTAATAGCATGTCTTTATGAATACCCACATGCGCTGTAAGCCAAGTAATATGCTCATCACTTTGTCCGCTAAGCTGTGAGGTATTCAATAACATGTTTATTTACCTAAAACATTAACAAGTGATTGATAATAAATATCAACTAAGTTGTTTAAGTCACTACATGAAACACTTTCGTTTACTTGGTGAATTGTTGCGTTACATGGGCCTAATTCAATCACTTTAGCACCTGTTGGGGCAATAAATCGTCCGTCTGATGTACCACCGGCAGTAGACAACAGGGTAGGTTTACCCATAGTAGTTTCTATTGCATTGGTTACTGCATCTAACCATGGGCCCGGTTCGGTAATAAAAGGTTTACCGTTGAAGGTCCAATTAATGTCGTATTCAAAGTCATACTTATCAAGTATTGCGTGCACTTTGTTTACAATTATTTGGTCTGTTAACTCAGTGCTGTATCTTAAGTTAAATAAAGCCGTAATATCCCCTGGCACTACATTGGTTGCACCCGTACCTGAGTTTAAGTTTGATATTTGAAAGCTTGTCGCAGGGAAAAAATCATTACCTTCATCCCAATGACATTGGCTTAGTTCGGCTAATGCTGGCATGGCTGAGTGAATAGGGTTTTTAACATGCTCTGGGTAGGCAACATGACCTTGTTTTCCATGAATAGTTAACTCACCAGAAATGGAACCACGACGACCATTTTTAATGATATCGCCTACTTCATTAGTACTAGAAGGTTCACCAACAATACAATAAGTGATTTTTTCATTACGAGCTTCTAACGTATCAATAACGCGTGTAGTGCCGTTTATAAAAGGGCCTTCTTCGTCACTGGTAATAAGGTAAGTAATTGAACCTTTATGATCTGGGTAGTCAACTACAAAACGCTCAGTTGCTATGATCATGGCGGCTAAACTGCCTTTCATGTCTGCAGCACCACGACCATATAACATACCATCTATAATCGTTGGCTCGTATGGCGGTGTATTCCATAACTCTAAATTACCTGCTGGAACCACATCGGTATGACCTGCGAAGCAAAATACAGGATCTTGTGTACCTTTTCTTGACCACAAATTGGTTGTGTCTTCAAACACCATAGATTCATTATTAAAGCCTATAGCACCTAAGCGGTTTGATATTAGGTCTTGGCAGCCAGCATCTTCTGGGGTTACAGATTTACGTGAAATAAGGTCTTTTGTTAATTCAATAACGGGTGTGTTGATACTCATAGTAAGTTTTCCTGATATAAATCGTCTTTAAAACCAACACACGTGATGTCGTTTTTGATAAGAATAGGGCGCTTTAATAAAGTGGGTTGTTCAATTACGGCATTGAAGATTACATCGTCGGTTAAGTTATCTTTAATTTCTGACGGTAAGTTACGAAATGTTGTACTGCGTTTATTTAATAATACATCCCAGCTGCTTCTATTAACCAAAGAAGTGAGTAGCTCAGGTGTTAAACCATCGACTCTAAAATCGTGAAATGAAAACTCAATATTATTTTTTTCTAACCATTTAAGTGATTTTTTTACGGTATCACAGTTTTTTATGCCGTAGATGGTTGTCATCTTTAACCCTTGTTATTGTTCGAAACTTAATGTGGTGAATATATACCCGTTACTACTGAAACCTGCATCTTGAATGATAATGGGTATAAATATGGTATTAGCTAATACTGAACCTATTAATGAAAGGTATAAGTAAAAGTAGCAACTAAATTTTGAATGAAATTATTTTAACATTAAAGCAATGGTAAAAGGTAGGGAGGAGAGAAATACAAGTATTTATATTACATTTTTTGAAGGTTTTATTATTAAGGATCCTAATTTTTATACCCAATAATTCAATGATATCCACAAAACCTGTGGATATCATTGTTAACAACCCTTTATATGTTTATTAAGTTGCTGTTTTATAGTGTTTATATGGTGCTGTGTTGTTTTTGAACGCTTAGTTTTTTGATATATTTATACACAATTACTGTACAAATTACGTATTAGCTTGTATAGCGGTTAACGCAATTGTGTATACAATGTCATCGACTAACGCTCCTCTTGATAAATCATTCACGGGTTTTCTCATACCTTGTAGCATTGGGCCGATGCTAACAAGATCCGCGGATCGTTGCACCGCTTTATAGGTGGTATTTCCTGTATTTAAATCTGGAAATATAAATACAGTGGCTTTACCTGCTACGGGGCTATTAGGTGCTTTTTTCTTTGCAACACTTTTCATTATGGCTGCGTCGTATTGTAGTGGTCCGTCTATGATCAGATCAGGGCGCTTTTCTTTCGCTATTTTAGTCGCTAGCGTGACTTTTTCTACATCAGCCCCTGTGCCCGAAGAACCCGTGCTGTAGCTGATCATAGCAACTCTAGGTTCTATACCAAACTTGGTTGCAGAGTCTGCCGATTGAATAGCAATATCAGCAAGTTGTTCAGCATTAGGATCTGGGTTAATGGCGCAATCACCGTATATAAGAACTTGTTCGGGCAATAACATAAAAAAGATAGATGACACTAAGTTACAATTATCAGCGGTTTTAATTAATTGTAGGGCAGGTCTAATGGTATTGGCTGTGGTATTTACTGCGCCAGAGACTAAACCGTCTACTTGACCTAATTTCAGCATCATGGTCGCAAGCACTACATTGTCGGTAAGTTCTTGTTTGGCAATCGCTTCAGTTACACCTTTGTGTTTTCTTAATTCAACAAGGGGAGCGATATAATTATCTACAATGTTTTCAGGATCTGTAATAAGTAAGCCTTCTGGTAATTCAATACCTTGTTGTTCGGCAATACGTAAAATATTTTCTTTGTTACCCAATAATTGACATCTGGCTATATTGCGCTTAACGCATATTGCGGCAGCTTTTATGGTTCTTACATCTTCACCTTCTGGCAAAATAATAAGTTTATTCGCTTTTCGCGCAAGTTCGGTTAGTTTATGCCTAAAGGCGGGTGGAGATAGTAAGCTATTGTGTTGAATAGATTGTGATAAGGTATCTAACCAGCTACTGGATAAATGATCGGTAATATGTTGTTTTACTTTTTCATGTCGTTGTATGTCATCTTTAGGAATTTCTGGTGTGAAGTTCATAAGATAACGGGAGGTTTGCCATGTGTCAGACTTTACAGAAAGTACCGGTAAGCCTGCTTCAAGCGCCTGTTTACATAAGTCGAGTACATGTTCGTTAGGTACGTAACCATTAGTTAATAATAATGCGCCTACTTTTGTACCGTTAAGTGCAGATAAACAAGTCGCAATAATTATATCGGTACGATCGCCTGGCGTAACAATTAATCGGCTTGGTTGTAAATGGCTCACTAAGTTATCAACGGTACGCGCACAAAAACTGATACTTCTTATTCTTCTGTGTTCAAAATCACCTTTATTAATCAGTGTCGCATTTAAATAAGTACTAATATCGCAAACTCTGGGGGCCACTAGATCCATTTCCCATGGAACAGAACCTAATAGTTTAAATTGTTTATTCTTAAAGATAGATAATTCAGGAAATAAATCGGCTTCGTCATTAGATTCAATTTCATTTTCTCTGGGTAATAAACCAAATTCATCTTCGTTAGGTGAATTAACTTTATTAAGAATGCAACCGAGTAGCTTACTATTTTTAATTCCACCAAAAGTTTCAGCTGTTACTTCTATACGATCTTCAAATTCTTCAGCGGTATCGTTACCCGGTGTTGTAACTAAAACAATATTGGCAGAGAGTGTTTGTGCTACATCTCGGTTAATTCTGCCTGCATATGGCTGGCGCGTGGTAGGAATTAAACCTTCTATAATAACTACGTCGTAGTGTTGGCTGAAGTTGTCGTAGTTTTCTACTATTTTTTCAAGAATAAATTCACGTTGTCCGTCAGCCATTTGTTCTTCAACATAGCTGAGGGGAATAGAATGATCGTCAGTTGACCAATTAATATGATCTTTTTTATTTTTTAATACACTGCGAGAGGGTTGGCTAATGGGTTTGAAGTGTCCTACTTTAATTCCACGTTGTTGACATGCATGCACTAAACCAACAGCGATACTGGTAAGGCCTACACCAAAACCTGCAGGGATTAACATTATTTTATGATGCATCTTCTTATTCCCCTTCGTTATTTAAAGAAAGTAATTGCTGTGTTTGCTCCGCAATAACAAACTCTTCGTTTGTAGGGATAACCCAGCATGAACGTGAGTTATTCGCTGCAATATTACCGCTTTGACCAAAACGAGCTTGTTCATTTCTTTCATCATCAATATGAAAGTTAAGTATTTGTAGATGAGATATCACCATTTTTCTTACCAGCATTGAATTTTCACCAATACCTCCGGTAAAAATAATACCATCTAGCTCTGATAAGCTTGCGGTATAAGATGCGATAACTTTAGCTATTCTGTAACTGAATACCGTTAATGCTAATGTAGCTCTACAGTTTGGTTCATCAGTCATTGCTTCTTCTAGTGTTCTGCAATCGTTACTGATACCCGAAACGCCTAATAAACCACTCTTACTATTAAGAATTTTATTAACGTCATCAATTGGATAACCTAGTTCATTCACTAAATAAAATATAATGCCTGAGTCAACATCACCACTACGTGTTCCCATCATGACACCTTCGTTGGGTGTAAACCCTAAACTTGTGTCAGCACTCTTGCCATTTTTTATTGCGGTAATACTACAACCGTTACCTAAATGGGCTGAAATAAAGTTACATGCTTCGATGGGCTTATTAATTAATTTTGCTGCTTCAGTTGATACAAAATAATGGCTAGTACCATGAAAACCATAACGTCTAATACTATGTTTTTCATATAACTCATAAGGTAAACCGTAGATAAAAGCTTTCGAGGGAAGTGTTTGATGAAAAGCAGTGTCAAAAATGGCAACTTGAGGAAGCGATTCAAATGCTTTTTCGCAAGCTGTAATACCCATTAAATTAGCTGGATTGTGTAAAGGCGCTAATCGAGATAAAGACTCGATTATTTTTTTTACTTCATCAGTAATTAATGTGGGGGCACTATAGTTTTCACCACCATGTACAACGCGGTGCCCAATAGCGGCAACATTATCATTAAAACCTAAAGCCTTTAATTCATCTACTAGTATAGCTATAGCTAAACTATGGTCGTAGGGAGCTAATATGTTTTTAACCTTAACATTTTCTTTATACTTTATTTTGATAGTGGCTTTATCTGTAAACAATTGCTCAGCCAGACCCGTTAAAATAGTCTCAGTTGATAAGGGATTAATTAAAGAAAACTTAAGGGAGGAGCTACCGCAGTTAATAACCAAAATAAGTTGTTTTGTCATTTGTAAAGCATATCCATTAGGTGAGTGTAGATTCTTAATATAACTATAGAAGGTGTAAAATTAAAAACATTGATTTAATACAATAAAGCGTAAAAAAACGTGAATATTTTAATGCCTTTTCAACATATTATTGAAGATAAGCTAAATGCTTATTTTTATATCGCAATATCGAGGTGATTTAGCTGAATTTGAGGGAAATAATATTTAAATAACAATATACTAAGAAGCCGTTATACTAGGTTATAATAAATTAGTAATTGAAATAGTTGTCTTCTTATCTATTACTTCTTTTATCGAAGTTGAATAAGTTGTTTGAACGTATTAATGATGTTTGGAGAAATCATGGATAAAAAAATTAGCTCGCGCACTACTAGTAACAAAGCTTTACGTCTTAATCTTGATGAAAAAAAATACGGTACTATCGTTGAAATTGGTGCGGGTCAAGAAGTTGCTAGGCAGTTCTTTTTAGCAGGGGCCGCGGCAGGTACTATTGCTAAAACAATGTCTGCTTATGACATGAAATTTTCAGACGCAATTTATGGTGTTCAAGAAGATAGACGATATGTAAGCAAAGCACGTGTAAAAGCTATGATGGCACAAGAGTTTGATCTTGTGGTTGATAGAGTCGGGGATATTCGTTCTAAATCTTCTCGTTATTTTTCTTATGCGGCAACGGTTGCTGCTAAAAGCTTTAATCGTAAAAATGAATGTCATGCTTGGTGTGGTGTAAGAGTACAAATGTACCCAGGAGCGGAGCCTTCAACAATAACTATTCATGTAAGAATGCATGACGATACCGCTGAAGCGCAACAACAAGCACTAGGTGATTTAGGTGTTAACCTCATTTATGCCGCTTATTACTATTTTGAAAACCCTAAAAACATTATTGATTCGCTTAGTGATAATATTGGTAAAGATCGTATTGAAATTGATGCGATTGAATTCGAAGGCCCATATTTTGAAGATATCGACAACCGAGCCATTAATCTACATTTGATTCGTAGTTGGAAAACACGCGCTATTATGTTTAAGCCTGATGGCTCGGTAACAGTTCCTGCTGATATGTTATACAAAAAGAATGTATTAACGATTCGAGGGTCTTTTAAGCCAGCCACTAAACTCAATGTTGATATGATCGAGCAAGGCACCAAGTCGTTTAATGCAATAAATGGTTTGGATGGCAAAAGTACTATAGCGATTGCTGAAATTTCACTTAACGATCTTCATGGTAACGACGCAAAAGTGCCTGAGGCCGATATTATTGCAAGAGTGCAATTATTAAATGCGTTAGGTTATAGCGTAATGATTTCCGATTATACTCGTTACTTTTCTCTACGCGCTTATTTCCGTCAATATACTCAACTACAAATAGGTATTGTTGTGGGCATGATGAATATGCGACAAATTTTTGATGAAGAATTTTATCGTGGTGTTGAAGGCGGTATTTTAGAAGCATTTGGTAAGCTATTTCCTGATAACACCCGTATATTTGTTTATCCTGAATTAGAAAACGGCGAAGAACTTGTTGATTTTACTCAAGTAAAAGTTCCTGCCCATTTACGCTTTTTATATCAGCATTTATTAGAAAATCACTTTATTTCAGGTATTGAGTGTAGCGACAAAAAGTTACTTAAAATTTACTCTAGAGAAGCATTGAAACAAATTTCAGCGGGTAAATCAGGTTGGGAAGATAACGTGCCTGAAGCTATTGTTAAAGAAATTAAAGAGAAAAAATTACTCGGTTATCGATAATTTTTTATTACTATTTAAGCAGGATTACATTTGTTTAAAGCTCTTTATACCCGTTATCATTCAAGCACTCTGAAATAGCCTCTTGATTGGTAACGGGTATTAATATGTTTTTAAAGGGCTTTTTGATAAAAGGTCATCTTTTATTCTATATCTTTAATCAAAACAGAGGTATCGCAACGATTAAATCCTTTCTCTTGTAATCGCTGATACGAAGCGTCTACCATTTTAGCTACAGGTAAATTTATACCAAGTTGTTCAGCTTGTTCTAAGCAAATATTTAGATCTTTTCTCATCCAGTCTATAGCAAAACCGAAATCAAATTGCTCTTCTGCCATGGTATGCGTTCGTTGTTCAAGCTGCCAAGACTGAGCCGCACCATGTTTAAGTACATCTCTTACGGTAACTAAATCTAATCCTGACTTTTTAGCGAGTGTTAAACCTTCTGACAACCCTTGTAAAATACCGGCTATACACAGTTGATTAACCATTTTACAGGTTTGGCCTGCGCCTACATCGCCTAAACGAGTTACTTGTTTAGCATAGATATTAATCGTGTTTTCAATGTCTTTAAATTCTTCTTTATCGCCACCAACCATAATTGTTAGCGCGCCATTTTTAGCACCTATTTCACCGCCAGATACGGGGGCATCAAAAAAGGTGTTGTTTTGTTTAAGGCATGCTTGAGATATTTCTTTAGCCACTTCAGCAGAGGTTGTTGTATGATCAATTAAAATAGCACCTTCTTTTAATCCTGCTAATATTCCATTTTCTCCAAAGCAAACCTCTCTTAAATCGTTATCATTTCCCACACAACACATAACCAATTCAGCCTCTTTGACTGCTTCTTTAGGTGTTGGTGCGGTAGAGCCGTTATATTCGTTTTTCCATGCTAAAGCTTTTGCTTCTGTTCTATTAAAAGCGGTTACTTGTAAGCCACTTTTTTGTAAATGGCCTGCCATTGAATATCCCATTGTGCCTAAACCAATAAATGCTACTTTCATTTAAAAACTCTCCATAAAAAACAATAGAATTATTTAACCAGTATTAAAAATAATAAGCGATGCACTTTCCATCTATTTGGTTATTTTCTTTTAAATAGTGTGAAAATTTATGTTTTAAAAAATATTAGCTAGTACAATGTTGTTAATTGTACTAGTTTTTCTTGTGGGAAAAGAATGTCTCAATTATGGAATTGGCTTGATGGCTTTCATCTAAGAAAAAAGCAACAGACCTTACACCAAGCACTTTATCAACAACTTCAATATGCTATTGAACAAGGCTTATTGAAGGCTGGTGATAAATTACCTACGCATAGAGAGCTGGCAACAAGGTTAAGTATTGCTGTAGCTACCGTTACTAAAGTATATAAAGCCGCCGAAAGCGCTGGTTTACTTAATGCAAAAGTAGGTAAAGGGAGCTTTGTTTCTGCGTGTCCTGTATTACCACAAGCGATCAAAGCGAATGATCTTCAATGTATCAATTTATCAATTATCAAACCGCAAGTTAATATTGCAAACCAACAAATTACGCAGCAACTTAAAAGTTTGAGTGAGCAAAATCAATTATCAGAATTAATGGATTATAATGTTGCAGGGGGTAGCCTAACGGATCATCAAGCGGCGACACGTTGGCTGTTATCACAAGGCGTGCTAATAAATAGTAAGCAAGTGTCGCTATGTAGTGGTGCGCAGCATGGTTTAATGGTGCTAATAAGTACCTTAACTGATTATGGTGATTGTATTGCTGTAGAAAGCTTGTGTTATCCGGGCATTATTTCACTTGCTAATCAGTTCGGACGAAAACTTATTCCGCTTGAAATGGATGAAGAGGGCATTACACCGGAATCGTTAGAGCAAGCTTGTCAGCAATACGGTATAAAACTATTGATTGTAGTTGCCTCCCATCAAAATCCAACAGCTTCTATTATGTCTGTTAAGCGAAGAAAAGATATTGCTCAAATTGTCACTAAGCATAAAGTTTGGATGATAGATGATGACGTTTACGGCTTTTTGAATCCTGAACTTCCTGCACTCTCTAATTTCGTACCTGAATATGGTTTTTATTTAAGCAGTTTATCTAAATCTATTTTTCCGGGTCTACGAGTCGGGTTTATTGTTTATCCTGAGGCGTTTAAACAACGTATAGAGGCGACAATAAGAAATACTATATGGATGCCGGTTTCATTAACGCTAGCTTTAGCGTCTAAACTTATTTTTTCAGGACAAGCTTTAGTCATTCAAAAACAGCAAAGAGACATAGCGATTCAACGTCAAATTATTGCTAAACGTATTTTAAAAGGTGAGCAGTTATCGTCTCAAATAAATAGCTTCCATTTATGGTTAAGGTTACCTTCGCCCTGGACGAGTGATAAATTTAGTCAAGCATTAGAAGAGCGTGGTGTGTTGGTTTCAAGTGCTGATTATTTTAGAGTCAGCCACATAAATAATAATCAGCAAATTAATGAAATTAAAAGTCATAAAGTTAATAAAGACGAAGCGGTGAGAATATCTTTAATGGCGGCAAAATCGGAAGATGAATTAATTTTTGCCTTAAAAATACTTAAAAGACTATTAACGAAGAATTAATCGAGTTTTTAACCTTAAAGCTCGATATAGCATTCGAATTTGAATAAACTAGTGACATAACTCAATACGTTGTTGAATTAAGTATATCGATTTAAGAATGTTGAATTAGGAATATAAATGAAAAAATTATTACTTTGTGCTGTTGCAGCGCAAATTTTATTAAGTGCATGTAGCACATCGTCTTCAGGTAGAAATCAAATAATGCTTTATTCAAATACTGAATTGAGCAAAATGGGCGCTACATCTTTTGAACAAATGAAAGCAGAAGTAAAAATTAGTCAAGATCCTGCTACTAACCAGTTTGTACAATGTGTTGCTGATGCTATTACGATAAACGTACCTAAATCTGCTCACGACGGTGAATGGGAGGTTGTGGTATTTGATTCGCCACAAATTAATGCTTTTGCACTACCCGGTGGCAAGATAGGAGTTTATACCGGTATTTTGAATGTTACTGAAAATCAAGATCAGCTTGCTGCCATTATGGGACATGAAGTGGGGCATGTTATTGAACATCATTCAAACGAACGTTTATCTTCAAACCAAGTTGCTCAAGGCGGGTTAGCTATTGCTGGTGTAGCGCTTGCAGCGAAAGGTAATAAAAATAAAGCCTTGTGGATGGCTGGATTAGGTTTAGGTGTACAATATGGTGTGTTAATGCCTTATGGTAGAACACACGAAAGTGAAGCCGATATAGTAGGGCAAGACTTAATGGCTAAATCAGGTTTTGAACCGAGCGCGAGTATTAAGCTTTGGCAAAATATGGCGAAAAATTCAAAATCAGCACCACCTGAATTTTTATCAACTCATCCGTCAAACCAGACACGTATTAAACAATTAACGGCACATTTACCAGTGTCTAAAAAATTGATGACGGGAACTAAAACACCAAACTGTGTAAAGCCGAGTGTTATTCCTATTTCGAAAGTAGAAGAAAAAGCGAAGAGTTAAAGGTAGATAAACGCTTAAAATACGAATATATAAAAGGCGTAAACCTAATAAGTTTACGCCTTTTTATATGAATTCTTATTTTGTTGCTCGCCAGAACGCGTAACCACCAACAAAAAATAACACCATAGGGTAGTAAGAGCTTAAAACAACTTCTACAGGTGAAATCTTTAACGTAGCGCCTAATAGTAAAGCTTGAGCACCATAAGGTAATAGCCCTTGGCTTATACAAGCATAAATATCTAATATACTGGCAGAATAAGCTGGCGGTAGTTCACCGTCGGTTGCCAAGTTTTTTGCGGTTTCACCCGTAACAATAATTGAAACGGTATTGTTGGCGGTAAAGAAGTTACAGGCAAATGCTAAACTTGCGATACCAATGCCCGCTGAGCGTTTTTTATTATTAGGGCAAAGCTTATTTGCTAAAGATTTTACTGCAGCAGTAAGTGCAGCAAGGCCACCTTGTTGTTTAATAAGTTCACTTAAACCACCGATAAATAAGGCCAGTATCATGGTGTCTTGCATACCTGCAAAGCCTGTGTTGATATCACTAACCCAGCTTCCTAATTGATAGCCATTCGACAACATACCAATCAAGGCAGCTAAAATGATGCCAATAACTAATACAACAAATACGTTTACCCCTGACAACGCCAATATAAGAATAACAATATAAGGGATAAGGCCAATAAATGAGATGTCTTGCGTTTGCTCAAAAGGAATGTCTTCTCCCATAAATACAAAAATGGCTAAACAAATAAGTGCTGCGGGAATAGCAAATTTAAAGTTAACTTTAAATTTGTCTTTCATTTTGGCCCCTTGGCTTCGGGTTGAAGCAATAGTGGTATCAGAAATAAAAGATAAATTATCGCCAAATATAGCGCCAGAAATAATACAACCCGCTACAAGTCCAGCATCTAAATTTGCTGATTCAATAAAACCTAAAGCGATAGGAGCTATTGCCGCAATCGTACCCATAGAGGTGCCCATTGCCGTAGATAAAAAAGCCGCTACAATAAATAATCCGGGTAAAAGTAAGTAATCAGGAAATACAGACAAACCTAACTGAACACTTGCATCAACACTGCCGGTTGATTTAGCTACGGTGGCAAAAGCGCCTGCTAATAAGTAAATAACACACATGGTAATAATGTTGTTATGGCCAGCACCATCAATAAACTGATTGATTTGTGTGTTTATAGATTCTTTACCTAAGAAGATCGCGAAGAGAATAGCCGGGATAATAGCGATACTTGCAGGTAATTGGTAAAAAGCAAAATCAACACCATTAAGGGTTAAAATAATCCCTGTACCTAAAAATAGCCCTAAGAATACCCCAAAAGGTAATAAGCTAATTAATCGTTTTTCTTCGGTGTTTGAGGTATGTGAAGTACTGTTTAAATTCATAATGTCATCTAATTAGAGCATAGAGTTGCATTATTCACTTTATTTTTCAAAGGCTCAAGCTTTAGCAAAACTATTCATTCACAGATAAACACGAATAAAAAATAACTTATATCAAATTAATCATATTATTCTCTTAAAATCTTACTGTAGGGTATATATGTTTTATGGTATTCTTTCGCGCGAATTTTATTAAAGCCAAGCAGTGTTTAAAAAGCAATCTTAATCATTTTCAAATTTTAAATGATTAATGACTGACTTAAACGTAGAAAGGCAAATCAAATATAAGAGCCCCCAAATGTCTGATAACAAATTTGAATCAATCGAAGCACGAGTAAGTTACGGTGTAGGTCGTCAATTAGGTGACCAATTACGTAACAACCCTTTTAAAGATTTTGACGTAACAGCTGTTCAAGCAGGTTTAGCTGATGCAATTGCAAACGTTGCTAGCCAAGTAGATGACGAACAATTAAATGAAGCATTTGCTATTGTTTCTAAAAAACTACAAGAGCAAGAACAAGAAGCTGCTAAAGCATTATCAGCTGAAGGCGAAGCGTTTTTAGTAGAAAATGCAAAGCGTGATGAAGTAACTGTAACTGAATCAGGTTTACAATACGAAGTATTAGCAACTGGTGAAGGCGAAAAACCAACAGCAGAAAGTACTGTACGTACACATTATCACGGTACTTTTATTAATGGTGACGTTTTTGATAGCTCTGTAGATCGCGGTCAACCAGCTGAGTTCCCTGTTGGTGGTGTTATTGCTGGTTGGACTGAAGCATTACAATTAATGACTGAAGGTTCAAAATGGCGTTTATACGTTCCATTTAACCTAGCTTACGGTGAGCGAGGTTCTCAAGGAGCTATTCCTCCGTATGCAACATTAATATTTGATGTTGAACTATTAGCTATTGTTAGCTAGTAGTTATTTTAAAGCCCTCAGTTGAGGGCTTTTTTATATCTAACTCATTAAAAAATAGGTTTATTGATAGATGCAAGTAGAACAAGAGTTAAACGTATTATTTACGCGCTATATTGAAGCGTTTAAATTTTATAACATGGATGCAGTGCTTAGTTGTTACCATTTACCTTGTACTTTACATACACCTGAAAAAATAGCTTACTTAGCTAATGAAGAACAATTTAAACAAGAATTTATAGATATATTTACCATGTTGAAACATGCCAATATTTCGAAAATAGTGGCGGCAAAAGCCAGTTATCAATATTGTCAGTATAACTCATTAGATGTATGTATAGATTGGTTGTTTTATGATGAAAATAATGAACTATTTACTGACTTCACCGCGTTTTATCATATTGCTAATAGTGATAGAAAATCCGAGAAGATCGGCAAAATAGTCAGCGTTGTTTCACACGAGTTACAAAATTCGATTGAATTAGCTCAACCTTTTAAAATATTGTAGATTTAAAAATTAAGAGATAAAGAATGAAAGTAAAAGTAGCTATATTAGGGTGTAGCGGTCGTATGGGTCGCAATTTAATTCAAGCAGCAGTAGAACATGAATCTATTGAATTAGTAGGTGGAAGCGTTAGAGCAACCTCTTCTTTTGTTGATTTTGATTTAGGTGAGTTAGCTGGCATTGGTGCCATTGGTTCTAAAACATCGATTGACTTAAATGAACTACTTGAAGCTGATGTGTTTATCGACTTTACCTCAATTGAAACCACACTTGAAAATATTAAATGGTGCAAACAACATAATAAAGCCTTAGTTATTGGTACTACAGGCTTTACTGATGCACAAGTGGATGAAATCAAACAAGCAGGTGAAAGTATTCCTGTTATTCTTGCACCTAATACGAGTGTTGGCGTGAACTTATTATTTAAGCTTTTAGAGATAACTGCAAAAGCAATTGGTGAGCATACCGACATTGAAATATTTGAAGCACATCATAGATTTAAAAAAGATGCACCGTCTGGTACCGCAGTAAAAATGGGGCAAGTCATTGCCGATACGTTAGGTCGAGATTTAAATAAGTGCGCTGTTTATGGTCGAGAAGGTATCACGGGTGAGCGAGATAAAGAAACCATAGGTTTTGCAACAGTTAGGGCTGGCGACATAGTTGGCGAACATACTGCCTTTTTTGCGGATATTGGAGAACGATTAGAAATCACCCATAAAGCCAGTTCACGTATGACTTTTGCTTTAGGTGCTATGCGTGCCGCATTTTGGTTGAGTGAAGCTGATATTGGCTATTATGATATGCAAGATGTATTAGGATTGAAATAAAGAATTTTTGTAGATAACTGCTACTTTTGGCAGTTTTGAATAAAAATTCAAATTAAAGCTTGTTTTTTACATTTTTGACTAGACGAAAATGTAATACAAGCGTAAAATAAGTGGATTTTGTCAAAAATTAAGTCTTTTTAAAAAAAAGCGTTGTTTTTGGCATTTTTTCTATGTGGTATTTAATAAAAATAATAAATATCACTTTTATGCTTAATAATGGAATTTATTTAGTTGTTCATTGTTAAGTTTGTTTTCTTCTTTACGGAGGTTAAATTGACTAAATCTGCCATTTTGGTGCTTGAAGACGGCACTGTATTTAAAGGTACTGCTATTGGTGCAAGTGGGGCGGCTGTTGGTGAAGTAGTATTCAATACTTCAATGACGGGTTACCAAGAAATTCTTACCGATCCCTCATATGCAGAGCAAATTGTTACGCTTACTTATCCTCATATCGGTAACACCGGTACTAACTCAGAAGATGAAGAGTCAGGTGAGATTGTAGCAAAAGGTTTAGTTATTAGAGATTTACCTTTATTAGCAAGTAACTTCAGAAATGAGGAAAACTTAAGTGACTACTTAAGTCGCAATAATATTTTAGGTATTGCTGATATTGATACACGTAAGTTAACACGTATTTTACGTGAAAAAGGTGCTCAAAACGGTTGTATCCTCGCTGGTGAAGTTGCTGAAGGCGAAACACTTGACGAAGCCGCTGCATTAGCACAAGCAAAAGCATTTCCAGGCCTTAAAGGTATGGACTTAGCAAAAGTTGTTTCTACTAAAGAACAATACGAGTGGACAGAAGGTAGTTGGGTGCTAGGTCAAGGCTTTGTAACGCCAACAGAAAAACCTTTCCATGTTGTTGCTTATGACTTTGGCGCAAAACGTAATATTTTACGTATGTTGGTTGACCGTGGTTGTAAATTAACCGTTGTACCTGCACAAACACCTGCTGCAGATGTTTTAGCCATGAAACCTGACGGTGTATTTTTATCAAATGGACCAGGTGACCCAGAGCCATGTACTTACGCCATTGAAGCGATTAAAGAAATTTTAGCCACTAACTTACCTGTATTTGGTATTTGTTTAGGTCATCAGTTACTTGGTTTAGCTAATGGCGCTTCAACCATTAAAATGAGTCATGGTCATCATGGTGCTAATCATCCAGTTAAAGATTTTAACCGCGATGTAGTGATGATAACGTCACAAAATCATGGGTTTGCTATTGATGAATCAAACATGCCTGCAAATATTGAAGTAACGCATAAGTCGTTATTTGATGGAACCATACAAGGTATTCATTTAACTGATAAGCCTGCATTTAGTTTTCAAGGCCATCCAGAAGCAAGTCCAGGGCCACATGATGCGGCACCTTTGTTTGACCACTTTATTGATTTAATCAAAGCTGCTAAAGCTTAAGCTAAGACAAGAGAGAGAAGAAGAAATGCCAAAACGTACCGATTTAAAAAGTATCTTGATCTTAGGCGCTGGACCAATTGTTATTGGTCAAGCATGTGAATTTGATTATTCAGGTGCACAAGCTTGTAAAGCGTTACGCGAAGAAGGTTACCGAGTTATTTTAGTTAACTCTAACCCTGCAACTATAATGACAGATCCTGAAATGGCTGATGCAACTTACATCGAGCCTATTCATTGGGAAGTTGTTCGTAAAATTATTGAAAAAGAACGTCCTTGTGCAGTATTACCAACAATGGGCGGTCAAACAGCACTTAACTGTGCTTTAGAATTAGAAGCTAAAGGCGTATTAGCTGAATTTAATGTTGAAATGATTGGCGCTACAGCTGATGCAATTGACAAAGCTGAAAACCGTGAGCGTTTCGACCAAGCAATGAAAAATATAGGTCTTGAATGCCCTAGAGCTGAAATTGTTCATACCATTGATGAAGCGCATGATACTTCTACGCGCATTGGTTTTCCATGTATTATCCGTCCATCTTTTACTATGGGTGGTACCGGTGGTGGTATCGCTTATAACCGTGAAGAGTTTGATGAGATTTGTACACGTGGTTTAGATCTTTCTCCAACGTCTGAATTATTGATTGATGAATCTTTAATTGGTTGGAAAGAGTATGAAATGGAAGTGGTTCGCGACAAAAATGATAACTGTATCATTATCTGTTCGATTGAAAATTTCGACCCTATGGGGATTCATACGGGTGACTCAATTACTGTTGCTCCAGCACAAACATTAACAGATAAAGAATACCAAATTATGCGTAACGCCTCTATTGCGGTATTACGTGAAATTGGTGTTGAAACAGGTGGTTCAAACGTACAGTTTGGTATATGTCCTGATACAGGTCGTATGGTTATCATCGAAATGAATCCACGTGTATCACGTTCATCAGCACTAGCCTCTAAAGCTACGGGTTTTCCAATTGCTAAAATTGCGGCAAAACTTGCTGTAGGTTATACCTTAGATGAGTTATCTAACGATATTACAGGTGGTGCAACTCCAGCATCATTTGAACCAACAATTGATTACGTTGTTACTAAAATTCCACGTTTTAACTTTGAAAAGTTTGCTGGTTCTGAAGATA
The DNA here is from genome assembly GCF_002000085.1 of Pseudocolwellia agarivorans. Taxonomy (GTDB): domain Bacteria; phylum Pseudomonadota; class Gammaproteobacteria; order Enterobacterales; family Alteromonadaceae; genus Pseudocolwellia; species Pseudocolwellia agarivorans. Next base: position 134,596 of record NZ_MUZU01000001.1, on the reverse strand, counting down.
GATTAACCACGCAAATGAAATCTGTTGGTGAAGTTATGGCCATTGGTCGTAATCAACAAGAATCAATGCAAAAAGCATTACGCGGTTTAGAAGTTGGTGTTAGTGGTTTTGACCCTATTGTTGATGTGACTAAAAAAGGCGCTAAAACTAAAATTATGCACGAGCTTCAAGAAGCTGGTGCAGATCGTATTTGGTATGTTGCCGATGCATTTCGTTTAGGTTTAACCATTGAAGATGTTTTTAATGCAACTAAGATTGACCGCTGGTTTTTAGTACAAATTGAAGATTTAATTCTTGAAGAGAAAAAAGTAGCAGAAGGCGGCATGAAGTCGTTAACCCCTGAATACTTAAGACAATTAAAACGTAAAGGTTTTGCTGATTTACGTCTTGCAGACGTAATTGGTGTTAATGAATCAGAAATACGTAAAAAACGCCATGCTGCTAACATTTTCCCAGTTTACAAACGTGTAGATACTTGTGCCGCTGAATTTAGTTCTGATACGGCTTACATGTACTCAACTTACGATGAAGAGTGTGAAGCTAACCCTACAGACAATGACAAAATCATGATTTTAGGTGGCGGACCAAACCGAATTGGTCAAGGTATTGAATTTGATTATTGTTGTGTTCACGCGGCATTAGCATTACGTGAAGATGGTTTTGAGACTATCATGGTTAATTGTAACCCTGAAACTGTTTCTACTGATTACGATACATCTGACCGTTTATATTTCGAATCAATTACTTTTGAAGATGTACTTGAAATTGTACGTGTTGAAAAACCTAAAGGTGTAATTGTTCAATACGGTGGTCAAACACCACTTAAATTAGCTCGTGCTTTAGAATCGGCAGGTGTCCCTATTATAGGAACATCACCAGATGCTATTGACCGTGCGGAAGACAGAGAGCGTTTTCAACAAGCTGTTGAACGTTTAAACCTTCTTCAACCAGAAAATGCTACTGTTACATCAATTGATGAAGCAATGGCTAAAGCTGAAGCGATTGGTTTCCCATTAGTTGTTCGCCCATCATATGTATTAGGTGGTCGTGCAATGGAAATTGTATACGACTTAGATGATTTACGTCGCTACATGACTGAAGCTGTAAGTGTTTCTAACGACTCACCTGTATTACTAGACCATTTCTTAGATGATGCTGTTGAAGTTGATATTGATGTAGTATGTGACGGAACAGATGTTGTTATTGGTGGTATCATGCAACATATTGAGCAAGCAGGTGTTCACTCAGGTGACTCAGCATGTTCATTACCTGTATACAGCTTAAGCCAAGAAGTGCAAGACGTTATGCGTAAGCAAGTAACAGATTTAGCATTTGAGCTAGGTGTTATTGGTTTAATGAACACACAAATGGCAGTTAAAGACGGTGAAGTATATCTTATTGAAGTAAACCCTCGTGCCGCACGTACAGTGCCATTTGTATCTAAAGCCACAGGTGTTCCATTAGCTAAAATTGGTGCACAAGTTATGGCGGGTAAAACCTTAAAAGAATTAGGTATTACTAAAGAAATTATTCCACCATACTTTTCTGTTAAAGAAGTGGTTATACCTTTTAACAAATTCCACGGTAGTGATCCTCTAGTTGGCCCAGAAATGCGTTCAACAGGTGAAGTGATGGGCGTTGGCGAAACGTTTGAAGAGGCATTTGCTAAAGCTAATTTAGGTGCTGGAGTGTCTGTTCCTAAAGATGGCCGCGCATTAATTTCTGTTCGTAATAGTGATAAAGGTCGTGTACTTGATTTAGCTAAGAAAATGGTTGAATTAGGCTACGAGCTTGATGCTACACACGGTACTGAAATTATTTTACGTGAAGCTGGCATTCCTGTTCGCCGTGTAAATAAAGTACATGAAGGTAGACCACATATTCTTGATAGAATTAAGAATAGTGAATACACTTACATTATTAATACGACTGAAGGTCGTAAAGCCATTGAAGACTCAAAAGCTTTACGTGGTGGCGCGTTACGCTATAAAGTAGCTTACACAACTACTTTGAATGCCGCATTTGCAGCATGCCAAGCCCATGCCGCAGACGATAGAAATACGGTTAACTCTATTCAAGAATTACACCTTCGTTGTAAGTAAGCCCCTAGCTTTATGCTGAGTAGTGATTTAAGATGTTAAGTCGCTACTCACATTGTATTTATTTTTGAATAAAGCAATTTACCCGTTGAGTAAAAATTATTTTTAAAGTGGTGTTTCTAACGAAAGACCACTTTTTTATTTGTTATAGCAATTTTATTATTAATGAGATTGATATTATTAAAGATTAAGAAGAAATAAAAAATGACTAAATATCCAATGACACTTCTTGGCGCTGAACAGTTAAAAGAAGAGCTAAGAATTTTAAAAACAGAAAAACGTCCACGTATTGTTAAAGATATTGCTGAAGCACGTGAACATGGTGATTTAAAAGAAAATGCTGAATACCATGCAGCAAAAGAAGAGCAAGGTTTTTGCGAAGGTCGTATTCAAGATATTGAAGGGCGTCTTTGTAATGCTCAAGTTATTGATATTACTAAAATACCGAACACAGGAAAGGTTATTTTTGGTGTTACGGTTAAATTATTAAATATCGATACAGAAGAAGAAGTGACTTATCAAATTGTTGGCGATGATGAAGCTGACTTTAAAACAGGCCGTATTTCATTAAACTCTCCAATTGCTAGAGGTTTAATTGGTAAAGAAGTTGATAGTGAAATTGAAATCACAACTCCGGGTGGAGTGGTTGAATACGAAATTATTTCGGTAGATCATATTTAATATTTATATCATTTTATAGGTATTAAAAAAGGTGCTTATGGCACCTTTTTTTATAGTCGAATTATAAGATTTCATATTAATAACATTTCACCTTTTTTATCAATAATAGCCCTAGAGAAGCTAAGTATTAAACTATTCGGCAATTGCTACTAAAGTAGAAGTTACATCTGATGCATCAAATTGTTCTTCAGTTTGATTCACAAGCATAGCATCGGCTGTTTCTTCAATGTTCAATGTTAATATGCTTATGTTTTCCATAGCTTGAGCTAATTCAGCATTTACATTGGTTGTAATAACTACATCGTTTACAGATTCAACTTTTACTAGCTCTGCAGCTTGTGTGAACATTGAAGTAGCTAAAGTAAGCGCGAGTATTACAGTATTTGTTAACATTTTTACGTTTTTCATTTTTGGTACCTCTAAAAAAATACATTAATTTACGTATAGATTTTTAGGACCTATTTTCTCAATATTAATTGTGGGTTGGGAGTCACAATTTTTTCTATAACCCATCTAATTATGGGGTTGAGATGAAGTCCTTCATCTATGGTGTGTATATTAAGCTAATGCATTGAATAATAAAAACGATCAAATTTAATGTTATTCATTAGATAAACTAATGGATACTTGAGTGGGATTTGGATATGATATTCTTGTAAGTAATAAGACTAAATATAATAACAACCTAGTTGAGTGAAACCTAATAATGGCAAGTAAACTACCACCTCTGAACGCATTAAGAGTGTTTGAAGCCGCTGCTAGACAGCTTAGTTTTACACGAGCTGCTGATGAACTTTTTGTTACGCAAGCCGCTGTTAGCCATCAAATTAAAGCATTAGAAGAATTTATTGGAATTAAATTGTTCATGCGGAAAAATAGATCGCTATTTTTAACAGAGGAAGGTCAATCTTATTATTTAGATATTAAAGATGTTTTCAATCTTATTAAAGAATCAACAGAGAAATTACTCGCCCGTGGCGAAAAAGGAGCTATCACGGTTAGTGTGCAAGCGAGTTTTGCTATTCAATGGCTTGTACCTCGATTAAAGGCTTTTAGTCTTTTACATCCTGATATTGACGTACGTATAAAAGCGGTCGATCAACCAGACAATTTATTAACTGAAGATATCGACATTGCTATTTATTATGGTCACGGTAGTTGGGGAGATGTAAATGCTGTTAAATTACATCAAGAATATTTAATTCCTGTTTGTTCTCCATTAATTTTTTCTAGCGGTAAACCGTTGAAGCGCATTGAAGACTTAGCAAACCATACCTTATTACATTATAAGTCGAGGGAAGATTGGAAACGCTGGTTTAAAAAAGTAGGTTTGAAGGGGATAGACGTAAATAATGGTCCTATATTTAGTCATTCCGCTATGGTTGTACAGGCAGCTATACATGGTCAAGGTGTCGCTTTAGCGCATAGCGCCTTTGCTAAACCTGATATTGATTCAGGGCGCTTAATTTGCCCTTTTAATGAAATTTTAGTGAGTAAAAACTCACATTATATTGTCTGCAGAGAGCATCAACTTGAGTTAGGTAAGATATCAGCCTTTAGAGATTGGGTTTTAAGCACCGTAGCGCAAGAACAAGAAGAAGATTTATATGACAACGATTAATTTCCCCTCCATTATTGAAAACTTTGTTGAAAAACCTAAGGCTTTGTTTATTTTTGCTCATGGAGCTGGAGCAGATAAAAGTCACAATTTCATGGAACGTTTTGCTTTAAAGTTAAATGAAAAGAATATAAATGTAGTACGTTTTAATTTTCCCTATATGGATAAACGTTTACTTGATGGGAAAAAGTACCCTCCTAATAGAATGCCTTTATTAGAAGATAGTTATTTATTGTTACTTGAAAAATACATAAAAAACACTTCCATACCATTATTTATTGGCGGAAAGTCTATGGGAGGTCGTGTAGCTGCAACACTCTCAAAACAGCTGCTTGAGCACGTTAAAGGTACTATTTGTATAGGTTATCCTTTTCATCCTCAGAAAAAGCCTGAAAATCTGCGTTTAGCTCCATTGCAAGAGACTGTGTTACCTATATTGATCCTTCAAGGTGATAGAGATGCATTAGGTAATAAAGAAGAGATAGAAAATTACGCGTTATCTGATTTATGTGAAGTGGTTTATTTTGTAGATGGTGATCATGATTTAAAGCCACGAGTTAAGTCTGGTTATACTCATCAACAACATCTTAAAACAGCAGTAGAACAACTTGTCAGGTTTATTCATGAAAAATCTTAAAATGATACGGTTATTATTGCTTTTTGTTGGTATAAGTGGCGCTTTTTCAGTATTATTCGGCGCTTGGTTTGCTCATGCAGGGCAAACATTATCTGCAATTGATAAAGTTAGAGTTGAAAATGCGCAGTTTTATCAATTTATTCATACGCTTGCTTTATTTATAACAACACTTTGGTATATAAAAATACCATCGAAGTGGTTGTTAGGTTCTTGCGTATGTTTCTGTTTAGGTATTTTGTGTTTTAGCGGAAGTTTATACGTTAAAACATTTTTTGCATTTTCTGATATCGGCATTGTTATCGGAAAACTAGCACCTGTAGGTGGTATGTTATTAGCTTTAGGTTGGTTGTGTATTATATTTATTGGCAAGAAATTGCTCGAAAATTATGATCAAGCACATCGTTAAAAGCTATTCATTCACTCTTTGGGTAATTACCCTCGTTCATTAGAAAGTAAATAAGAAAGTAAATATGGCCTCTATTATATTATATTGTCGCCCCGGCTTTGAAAAAGAGTGTGGAGCAGAAATTCAAGAAAAAGCAGCATGGAATGAAGTGTACGGCTACTTAGAATTGAAAAAAAATGAAGGGCTTGTTTATTTTCATTTAAATAATGCGGAAGAGGGCGAGCAGCTGATCAGTAAAATGCCACTGAGTCGTTTGATTTTTGCTCGTCAGTGGTTTTTAACGATAACAGAAAAGTTAGATTTACCTGACTATAACCGTGTTGAAGCTATTACTGAAGCCCTAGGTACTGATTGGCAATATGCTGATTTACGTATGGAAATGACGGATACAAATGAGGGTAAAGAGCTTTCTAAATTTTGCCGTAAACTCGCCGTTCCACTTAGGCAAGCATTAAGAAAAATAGGCTCTTTAACAGAAAAAAATGATAAAGACGGTGCAATACTACATGCCTTATTTTTAAGTGGTAATGAGGTTGTTTTAGGTTATTCACACGCGCACAATTCCTCTTTACATGTTATGGGCATACCTCGTTTAAAATTCCCTAATGCAGCGCCTAGTCGCTCAACCCTTAAACTTGATGAAGCCTTTTTATACTTTATTCCTAAAGATGAATGGGATGAACGTCTCACTTCAGGTATGAATGCCGTTGATTTAGGTGCGGCACCTGGGGGATGGACATATCAGCTAGTTAGACGCGGTATGATGGTAACTTCTATTGATAATGGCGCTATGGCTGATTCATTGATGGAAACGGGCCAAGTAAAACATAAAATGATGGATGGTTTTAAATACATACCAACTAAGCAAAATAACTATTGGTTAGTATGCGATATGATTGAAAAGCCGCAACGTGTAGCTAAACTAATGGCTGAGTGGTTATTAAAAGGGTACTGTAAAGAAGCTATGTTTAACTTAAAGCTTCCTATGAAAGGTCGTTACCAACAGGTAAATGAAGATCTTCAAACTATGAAAGATATGTTTAATCATTATAAAGTTAAATACGAGCTTTACGCTAAACATTTATATTATGATCGTGAAGAAGTGACTGTTCATGCAAGGATTTTATCACCTTTACCCGAATTTGAATAATACCAAGATCATCTCATAAAACAGAAAACCCTAAATTATTAGGGTTTTTTTATTGTGTTTATCAAAGAAAAAGATAAAAGCTTTAAAGTAACTTGAAAGACTCATAAGCGTTTTTGCCAGAAACAAGTAATACATTGTTTTTAAAAAGTAAGGGCGTACATTCTTCTTGTGTTGTTATGCCGTCTGATTTTACATGATGAGTTCTATAAAAAGTTACTTGGTAGTAGTCGTTATCAATACGCTTAGCTTCTGTAATGTCTGGGCTTCCCAAGAAATGTAAAGCTTCATCAAAGGTAAATTGATTTAATTGTACCGTAGTTAAAAAGTTTCTAATGTAATCTTCTCTTTCTTCCCACTGCATTTTAGAGGGATTATCGTCATAAAATTTTAGTACCAGCGCAAAACTAATAGCATATATAGCTAATGCAATAATGGCGCGTATTATAAATTTATGATTCATGAAAAGCCTTGTTTATATAAATACTAGTATTTGTAATTGTTAACGCACATCATGATGTATTTAAATGTGAGTGTTTAGATAAATCTTATAAATAAAAAAGTGTTATGTGAAGTCGTTTGATCCTATTTAAAAGGGATCTAAACGAATCTAGACTATTTTATGTATTATTGATATCGAATATCTTTTAAATTAAAACCAAGCGGAATATCATTTTTTAATGATAATAATTTTCGGCTTAACTCTATGGTATTCATGTGTTCAGTTAGTTTTTTAGCAATGCTGCTTTTAAGGTTTTCAGCTGAGGTTATGGCTGTAAGGGTACCGTATTCATTTAATAAGTCTGAGGCGGTTATTTGCCCTATACCTGGAACCCCTGGTATTTTATTGGTGTTATCGCCTGTTAGCGTCCATAAATCAATCAGTTGTTCGGGGGTTACATTAAACTTTTCAAGTACATAAGCCTCGTTTAAGTAACGCTTATTAAAGTAATCGTAAACATTAATGTGATTATTAAGCATCGATAAAAAGCATTTGTCTGTAGAAATAATTGTGACGTTTTGCCCCTTCAAAGCTACTTTAATGGCAAGTGTTGCAATTAAATCGTCAGCTTCATCTGTTTCAGATATTAGTGAGTCTACGCTCATTTCCATTAGTTCATCTTGAATACAGGTGAGATGATTAGCCAGATGTTCAGGCATTTTTTTTCTTCCCTTTTTATAATCAGGGAAGATTTCGTAGCGCCAACATGGATTGGCACTATCGAATACCGCTAGGATATGGGTCGGTTGTTGTTGATCAATTATTTTTTTTACCGCATTCACACAAGCTTGTTGAGTGTTGAACAATACTTGTTGTTTGGTATTGTCCGACAACTCATTATTCATTAAAAAAGGGCGCTCTTGTACCGCGTAGATTCTTCTAATTAAATTTAAAGCATCTATAAGTACAAGGTGTACGCTCATTTTATTCTCCGATAACACGATAGCAAGGCTGGTATTTAGTGCCGGGAAGTTTCATACGTTGTTGTTCAACAAAAGATGTGAGAAGTTTATCCATTAAAGCCATGATTTTAGGATCTCCTGTTATCTCAAATGGGCCATGATCTCTTACTTCTTTTATGCCTGATGATTTTACATTACCGGCAACAATACCTGAGAATATGCGCCTTAAATTTGCAGCGAGTGTCGAGGTTTCTTGATCATAACTGATATTTTGATTTGCCATATTTTCATGTGTGGGTTCAAAAGGGTGTTGAAAATCAGGCTCTATAACTAAAGACCAGTTAAAGTGATAAGAATCACCAATATTTTTTCGATAAGTGAGTACGTCTTCAAGCTCTATTTTTAACGTTTTTGCCACTTTTTCAGCATCACCAATAATAATTTTATACAAGCTTTGCGCTTTGGCACCTAAGGTTGCGCCAATAAAAGCATCTATTTCTTTAAAGTATTCTTCACTTTCTACAGGTCCCGTTAAAATAATAGGGAGTTTTTGTGCTTGGTTTTTACTGTTAAGCATTATACCTAATAAATAAAGTAATTCTTCTGATGTACCTGCGCCACCTGGAAAAATAATAATACCATGAGATATACGTACAAAAGCTTCAAGCCTTTTTTCAATATCAGGCATTATAACTAATTCATTAACAATGGGGTTTGGTGGCTCTGCTGCAATAATGCTTGGCTCAGTTAAACCTATGTAACGACCAAAATTATTACGTTGTTTTGCATGACCTATCGTGGCTCCTTTCATAGGGCCTTTCATTGCGCCAGGCCCACAACCGGTACAAATATTAAAACCACGTAAGCCAAGTTGGTAACCCACTTCTTTGGTATATTTATATTCAATTTGGTTGATGGAATGACCACCCCAACAAGTTATTAAATTAGGATCAGTTTCGGGTTGAATAACGTTAGCATTACGTAAAATATCAAATGTTACATGTGTTATTTCGCTAGAGTCGTTACTGATATTTTTATATTTAGTATTGGTAAATAATATATCTCTTAAAACAACAGATAAATGTTCTTGAATACCTTTAATTATGACGCCGTCAACAAATGCGTGTTCAGGTGGGTTTTCTAGGTCTAACTTTATACCGCGCTCACGCCTTAATACTTGAATGTGAAAATCAGTATATTTTTGATAAATTTCTTCGGCATCATCTGTGTGGCTACCTGCGTTTAATACGGCAAGAGAACAGTTTCGGTATAAGTTGTATAAATCGCTTGTTGCTGATTTTTGAAGTTGATCTACTTCTACTTGAGAAAGTAGTTTCATGTTTCCTACAGGATTAAGTTGTGTATGCATGTTTATTCCTTTTCTGAAGGCCTAGGATGAAATGTTTGATGTAATAGGCCAAAGTATTAACACGATAAAAAATATATAGTGTTAATACTTATGATGATAAATGAAGGTTATACGTAAACTACTTGATTTTTTCCTTCGGCTTTAGCTTGATAAAGAGCCTCGTCGGCTCGCTCGAATGCGGTATGGGTATTATCTTCTTTGTTAATATGGCTAGCGCCCACTGAAATGGTAATGCTGACTTTATCGTTTTTAAATTTAAAGGGTAAGCGGGCTATTTGCTGTCTCAGAGTATCTAATCGCTTTAAAAGTTGTGTTTTGTTAATTTCAGACATAATTAACACAAATTCTTCACCGCCATAGCGAGCTACAAACGCATGTTCACCAATTTGTTTTTTCAGGGTGTTTGCTATTACTTGTAATGTTTTATCGCCTGCAGTATGGCCATAAGTGTCATTTATCCGTTTGAAATCATCTAAATCTAAAACAACAATCGCTAAATCAAAATTGTTACTGTGATACTTCATAAGTGCTTTGGCGTAGTAGTCATCAAAGGCGGCTCTATTAGCAAGCTTAGTTAAGGCATCTGTCATGCTTTTAGTTTGTTGTTCTTGAATCCGTTTTTCAAAGGTTTTGCTTTGTTCTTCTAGTGATTTTACCTTAGCCGCCATGTCATGCATTTTAGCTTGTAGTAAGTTGTTTTGTTCTTGCTCAAGTTCTGATTTTTTTTGTAAAGTAACGGCTATGCGCTTTAACTTGTCGTTAATATCACTTTTTATTGTATTAAGAGATGTGGCGTTATTAATATCTGTTGCCATTTCACCGACTTGTTTTTGAAGTATATTGTTTATTTTTTCATGTTTAGAGCCTGACTCCGAGCTCATTTCTAATGTACTTTTAACTGCTGATTGCACTGTAGAAAGCGTTTCACTTAATGTTGATAAAAATACTTTTGCTGTATTTCTTTCATTTTTTAAGTCTTCTACAATAACATCGAATACTTCAAAAAAACGGTCTAATAAATTGTTATTAGACATGTCAGGCGTTATTTTTGCTTTAACTGTTGAGAGTTGTTTTGTATTAATATCAGATAACGCAAGCTCATTTAATATACCAGAAAACTTCTCGATAAATTCTTTGCTGACAGGTTGTTCAGTACTTAATTCATTTATATTGTTTAATGAGTTTACTGTGGTTGTGACATCAACCGTTGGAGTGTTTTTTGAAGCTAATACGGTCGTGTAAAAAGAGACTAACTGACTTAATAGAGGAATATATTGAACCACCGCATCTTTTTCATCTTCGCTACTTTCTAATAAAGCGCGTAAATCACGTCTAAGTCCGCTAGGTAAACCATTAACTTTTTGTAATGATTTACCTGCTAATAAAAAATCGTTGTGTAGGGTTTTTATATTGGCAGCATTGGTTGTAGAGTGTTGCTGTAATAGTTGAGATATTACTGAAATTTGCTTTTCAATATCAGCTAATGCAGCCGATTTTTTTAGTAAACTTCTTAAATTGGCTAACTTATTATCTAATGTTTTATCCTGGCCTTTACAGGTTTGAGATAATTTTCCAATAAAATCAACTAACATTGAAGATTGAGTCTTCAAGTCATTTTCTAATGACGCACGCGATGAAATAGCGGCTTCTAATTTACGCTTTAATTGAGTTACCTGCGTATCAGATGATGGTGTATCGCTCATAAAAGGAGTTATGTCCTGCCAATCGAATCATTTAAATTAATCCCTTAATTATGCTTAAAACACAATAAAGCGATTCGAAATTAAAATATGTATTTAACTAGTATATATCAAAATTTAGCATAGCACTGATTATTGTGATAGCGATTTGTATTGATAAGTAATTAGTTCGTATGTACTTTATGACATTTATGTTAATAATTTGTAGTTAATATATTCGTTAGCTTGAATAGTAATAAATATGACAAGTTAGCTACTTACTGTCTTAATGTTCTTAAACAAGGAGCAATAGCATTTTCTGTTGTTCTAAAAGGATTAATGTCTAATCCACCTCTTCTTGTATAACGAGCAAATACGGTAAGCTTTTCGGGTGTAAAAGCATTCATTAAATCTGTAAAAATCCGTTCAACACATTGTTCATGAAACTCGTTATGCTGCCTAAAGGAAATCAAGTAACTTAATAATGAGGCTTCATCTATTTCAGCACCTGAATAAGTAATATAAACACTGGCCCAATCGGGTTGATTGGTAATTAAACAATTAGACTTTAGTAAATGGCTAACTAAGCTTTTATTTTTAACAGTAATATTATTGTTAGCAAGTGTTAGTAAGCTAGGGGTAATATCGTAAGTATCAATAGTTACATCTATGTCATCAATGCATTTAGCTGAAATAGGTGTAATATTTAAAGGAGGACATTCGTCAACTTTAAAAAGAGCTACACGTGCTTGGCTGCCAGCTGTTTGAGAAAGATCTTGTGTTAGTCGTTCTTGTACTTCATCCCAAGATGCAAATTTACTTTGATTAAAACTATTGAGATAAAGTTTAAACGATTTCGATTCAACAATATTTGGGCTAGTACAATCAAACCTAAATTCAGCAACAGCAACAATGGGTTTACCTTTATTGTTTAACCAAGAAAGTTCGTAACCGTACCAAACATCTTCGCCATTAAATTTGAGATCATTTGCTTTTATTCCTAAACCATCTCGGTTTAACGAGCGAGGTACGCCTTGTAATAAATTGGGATTGTACTCACTACAGTACTCAGTAGGTTTACCTAAAGATAAATCGTTTAGTTCGATAGAATTTTTGTATAAAGTCATAAAGGGCTTGTTATCAATATTGTGTTAACGTATTTTGCACGCAGAATATGCGTTTATTTTAAAGGATCTTTCTCTGATATGACATTACCAAATACTTCTGTAAAAAATACGTTGTTAGCATTTACCACTTCTTATATCGAAAAGTATCATGAAGTTCATCACCAATTACCTGTCGTTGTATCAGATAAAGACTGGGTTTCTCCTTGTGAACAAGGGCAAAGTAACGAAGAAGAAAGTTACTGGAAGCCTATTGAAATTGATGGTGATCTAAATTTTGAAAATGTTGAAAAAGCGCTTGAATTTTCACTTCATCAAGATATAAAAGATTATTTTACTTGTGTATATAGTGAATCAATTGAAGCGGAGAGTGAAGACGGCAAGCTTTCATTACTTTTACCATGGAATAAAGATGACTTTGAAAGGTTACAGCAAAACCTGATAGGTCATATTATGATGAAGCAAAAGTTAAAACAGAATATTACTATTTTCTTTGCGGTAACAGATGAAGACGACATGATTATTTCAATTGATAATGAAACGGGTGCAGTTTGGGTCGAACAAGTAGGGTGTTTGCCTCATAAAAAATTAGCTAATAATCTTGTTGAATTTATTGCGGGTTTAACGCCGAGTGTGCAGGCTTCTTAGATTAAACCGCTAGTTTACTTTTTAGCTCTTCGTTTTCGAGTAAACTTTCTTGGGGCAGATGATTGCGGTAACCCTGTAAAACTAATGTTTTTTACTTCGTTAATTAGCTGTCCTAAGTTTTGTTCAACACCGCCAATAAAGGTTTGATAATTAAGTGATTGAGTACTTATTGACTCAAGCTGAGACTCCCAAAGGGCGGTCATATCGGGTTGTGAAATTTGTAAGGGCAAAGCGGTAATTAATTTTCTCCCTATTTCTGTTGCTCTTATTTCTTTTCCTTTTCGTGTTAAAAATTGGCGCTTAAAAAGTAATTCTATAATGCCAGCACGTGTTGCTTCAGTTCCTAAACCGTCTGTTTCTCGTAAAGCTTTTTTAATGTCAGGGTTAGTTACATAGCGAGCTATGCCAGTAAGGGCTGACAAAATAGTCGCGTCGGTAAAAGGTTTAGGTGGGCTCGTATTTTTTTCTATCAAATTTCCTTGTAAGCAATGTACTGTATCGCCCACTTTTATGTTAGGTAATTGGGGGGCTGAAAACTCTTTATCTTGAGAGTGAGTATCTTTGTTTTTATTAAATGAGGGAAATAAATCTTTCCAACCATTTTTAACAATATCTTTTTGTTTACTAATGAAAAGTCCGCCGCTTATAACCGTATCAATTTGTTTATCTACATATTCAAAATTAGGATAAAACTGCGCGATATACTGGCGTGCTACTAACTCATAAATTTTTTCTTCATGAGGAGTTAATATTCCTGTTGGTTTATTTTTAGCAGTAGGAATAATGGCATGATGTGCACTAACTTTTTTATCATTCCATACTCGGCTTTTTTTCTTTAAATCAGCCGATTTAAGCATAGGTGCAAGTTTATTTGAAACTTGGCTAATGGCACTGGTAACGGCTGTTACATCGTTTAAATGTTCAACGGGTAAATATTGGCAGTCTGATCTTGGGTAGGTGATGAGTTTGTGTTTTTCGTAAAGATTTTGACAAGTATCTAATACTTGTTTTGCGGTCATACCAAATGCTTTTGCAGCCGCTATTTGCAAACCAGATAAACTAAAAAGTAACGGCGCTTGTTGCTGTTTTTTATCTTGCGTTACTTTGGTTATTTTACCCGGTTGATCAGTAATTCGGTTAACTACATTTAATGCAAGTTCTTTTGATAGTACGCGTTTTTCTTCATCCATGTAAGGTTCGCAAGCTTTGCTTGGTTGCCATTTTCCTTGAAATTTTTCACCGTTGTTTGTGGCTATGTCTGCTAGTACCTCATAAAAAGGTTTTGAAATAAAGTTGTCTATTTCAATATCACGATTTACCACTAAACCTAAAATAGGTGTTTGAACTCGTCCTATAGATAATACACCTTGGTAGCCAGATTTTTGTCCTTGCAGCGTGCATAAACGTGTCATATTTAAACCGTAAAGCCAATCAGCTCTTGCTCTAGCAAGGGCTGATGTAGCTAAGGGAATATAATTTTTATTAGGCTTTAGGTTGTTAACAGACTTTTTTACCGCAGCAAAATTCATATCACTGATTAAACAACGTAAGGCGTTATTTATTTTGGTTTTGGAAGCTCCGCAATAACTAATGGCTTCATCTACTAGAATTTGACCTTCTCTGTCTACATCGCCAGAATTTACGATAATATCTGATTGCTTAATTAAGCGTTTAATCACCGTCAGTTGTTTTCGTGTTTTACTTTTTGGTTTTAATTGCCATTGTTGCGGAATAATAGGTAGATGCTCAACAACCCATTTGTTATATTTTACATCATAATCTTCAGGCGGAGCTTGCTCTAGCAAATGGCCAATACACCAAGTAACAATATCGCCATTTCCTGCTTCAATAAAGCCATCATTTTTTTTATGTGGCTTAGGCAATACGTCGATAATTGCTCTTGCTAAACTGGGTTTTTCCGCAATAAATAACTTCAATTCTATTAAACCTGTTTACACTACTTATTAGTTACACTGTTTATTTATACATCCTTTATTGCTAAGTGTAAAATAAATCGAAAGAATTTAACTTGTTTTTTATTTTTGAGTTAATTGTTGTAGCTGTGCTTTTACTTCGGCTAGTTCTGCTTTAATAGGTCCAAGTGCGTTATCTATTGCTACCGTAATAGCCTCATTAATTAATTCAGCAGATAATTCATCATTCTCAATTAAGGGAGTATTTTTACTCTTATCTTCTGGTGTTGATGTTTCAAATAAAACGCAATTCTCAGGTTCGTGTTGCCAACTTCTTAATGCACTAATTATTTGAGGTAAAGGTAATGGACCTGCGACTTTTGATTTAATTAAAGCAACGCTAGGTTTTTTTCCTTCATTAGCTAATTGATTGGCGATAATTATAATTTTTTCAAAGTTAGTCATTTTTATAAACCTAAAGTTAATGTAGCTAAATTTTAGTGTATTTTACTAAATTTAAATACGATTATCTTTAATTTATAAATAAAATAAATTTAAATCAATTAGTTATACTTTTGGTTTGGTGTTTGCTAATTGAATTAATACTCAGTGTTGTGATGACTTATTATTGCTCAGTGATCACAGTAATTCTTTTATCTTATACCCGTTACCAATCAAGAGGCTATTTCAGAGCACTTGAGCGATATCAATTCAAGGCAATGCTTTGCAATAATGGTCGTTCCCTTATAAAAAGCATTAACGACGAAGTGATTTTGCTCAAGTGCTTCTACGATGAGTCTAAAAACAATTTATGCTGCGTTATTAACTTTAGTAAGGGAATAACCATGACGTAAACTTAATACCTTGCATACATGGATGTATGTACTTAGATTTCGTCTGGAACATGAAATCTGTGCTTAAATTGTTTTTAGTTCCCACTGAAACCTGCATCTTGAATGGTATCGGGTATATATATAATCCATCAAAAAGTTATTGATATGCTAGGTGTTGCTGACTTTACTGAATCTTACCAAGTTAAAGAACAAGAAATTAAAGTACTTTATTTTAGAACACAACGAATACATAAAGATGGGTTAACAACAAAAGATGAATGTACTTATTCACACTTCGAAAATGGTGTTTTAACCGATACAGGTGAAGGTAAAAGTTATAAAAGGCTGATAGCGATGTAATATTAGAATCATTTGTTTGAAATTTGCTCACTATAAAATATGCTGATATTGTATATCGTCTATAATTATGTAGACCGTTTTAATTCAATAGTGGTTTAACTTTTAAAATTATTCTGGATAGAGTGAGGAAATAGGATGGGTGATACCGTGTCTGAAAAAACTGATTTAAATGTTAGAGCTGAATATTTAGCCGCTGAAGATTTAAAACTTGCTGCTTCTTTATTGTATCAAGCCTACCATGATGATCCTGTTTTTCTTGAAATATTTAATGGCGACAAACCTGATTACGAGCAAAGGCTAAGAACATCAATTCGCGAAGAACTCAATGCTTTTTGGACAGCTAAACAACCTATGGTTGGTTTGTATTTAGGTGAAAGTATTGTTGGTGTTGCTTGTTTAAATAAGCCCGACACAGGAATGGGAAAAGATCGATTTTGGCATTGGCGTTTAAAAATGCTTTTAGGCGCTGGTTATTTTAGTACTAAGCAAATGATTGAAAAAGAAGAAAAAATACTTGCTGCAGTGCCTTTGAATAAATTCCATATGTTATCGTTTATTGCTATACATCCGTTGCATCAACATCATGGTTTTGGGCATTATCTTGTTGCTGCCATTAATACTATTTTAGAAGAAGACAGCGAAAGTGAAGGGGTTGTGGTTTATGTAACAACGAAAAAATACCAAGATTTTTTTAACGATGTTGATTACAAAACGTTTTCAGAAGTAAGTGTAGGTAATGTATCAGGCACTTTAATGGTTCATTATCGTTAGTGTATTATCCTCGTAATTTAATTTAGTTATTCATTAAATAAAACGGCTTTTAAAGCCGTTTTTTCTTTTAAAATCAGGTAGAATCCCTTCAAATAAATCGCGCTAACAAAATATCTCTTATATGAAAATATTGCACACCTCTGATTGGCATTTAGGACAACACTTTTACGGCAAAAGTCGTGCTAAAGAACATCAACTTTTTCTTGATTGGTTACTTGAACAAGTTCAAGAAAACAGTATTGATGCGGTAATTGTTGCTGGCGATATTTTTGATACGGGCACACCGCCAAGTTATGCGCGTGAAATGTATTTCGACTTTATTAGTCAAATGCATAACATTCATTGCCAACTTATTATTATGGCGGGTAATCACGACTCGGTTTCTATGCTGGGCGAGTCTAAAACTTTACTTAAAAGTTTATCAACTAGGGTTATTCCAGCGGTTAGCGATAATATTGATGAGCAAGTTTTCACTATAAATAACAAGCAAGGCGAAGCGCAAGCTGTTATATGTGCTATTCCTTTTATTCGTCCGCGAGATGTGATTAAAAGTAGTGCAGGGCAATCGGCTTCGCAAAAACAGCAATCATTACAGCAAGCTATAAGTGGCCATTATCAAACCTTGTTTGATCAAGCAGAAAATTTATCGAAAGGACAATATCCTATTATTGCCACAGGGCATTTAACTACGGTTGGCGTAACCACGTCTGAATCAGTAAGAGATATTTATATTGGTACATTAGAAGCCTTTCCGGCTAATGCTTTTCCTGATGCTGACTATATTGCTTTAGGGCATATTCATCGCGCACAAAAAGTCGCAAAAACAGAACATATTCGTTACTGCGGGTCTCCTATTCCACTCAGTTTTGATGAGGCTAGTCAAACCAAGCGTGTTGTTATGGTTGAATTTTTAGCGTCCGACAAAAAAGATGGTTTTGAACGTATTATTAGCGAAATTGACATACCGTGCTTTCAGCCTTTAGTGACTTTAAAAACAAACTTAGAGTCGTTGAATAAAGACATAGCTCCATATTTATCTTTAGTTGATAGCGCCACTTCTGATCTTCAAGATAACACTAAAATTTGGTTAGACATTGAAATAAATAGCGCTGAATATTTACAAGACTTAACTGCGCGTATTGAAACCTTAATTGAAGATTTTCCAGTAGAAATTTTATTGATCAGACGTAGTAAAAAAGCGCGAGAATTAATGCCAAGCCATCAAAAGAAAATCACCTTAAATGAACTCTCGTTAGATGAGGTTTTTGAAAGCCGTTTAGCGGTCGAACATTGGGAAACCGAAGAGCAACAAGCGCGTAAAACTCGAATTACCCATTTATTTCAACATGCCGTAGAAGAAGCCCAAGAAGAATTAAATAGCAAAACAGTTAAAAATGAGGAGAAAGCGCAATGAAAATTTTAAGTTTACGCTTTCAAAATATTAACTCGTTGAAAGGTGAGTGGAAAATTGATTTCACACAAGCGCCATTTAAAGACAACGCCTTATTTGCTATTACCGGTGCAACAGGCGCGGGTAAAACTACTATTTTAGATGCTATTTGTTTAGCTTTATATCACCGTACACCACGACTTACCGTGTCTGACAATCAAAACCAGTTGATGACACGTCATACCGCATCTTGTTTGGCCGAGGTTGAGTTTGAAGTAAAAGGTAAAGGTTACCGTGCTTTTTGGAGCCAACGTAAAGCGAAAGGGCAAATCAACGGTAACTTACAAGCCGCTAAAGCTGAACTTGCAACGCTTGATGGCGAAATTTTGGCTGAAAAATTACAAACCGTTAGAACCGAAATCGCTAAAGTCACTGGCTTAGACTTTCCACGTTTCACCAAGTCTATGATGTTATCTCAAGGCGAATTTGCGGCTTTTTTAAATGCACCGGCTAAAGATAGAGCTGAACTTCTTGAAGAACTTACCGGCACTGAAATTTATGGTGTTGTTTCACGAAAAGTCTTTGAGCAACATAAACACGAAAGTAATGAATTAAAGTTATTACAAGCTCAAAGCAAAGGCGTAACCTTATTAAGCGATGATGAAGTTTCAGTTATTGAAAATGATATTGCAGAAAACAATAAAAAAGAAGCGGAACTTCAACAGCAACTCGCCTTATCGCAACAAGCTAAAACGTGGGCGAGTAATTTTCATGAAATAACGCAAAAATTAACAAAAGCTACCGAGCTATTTGCAGAGTGTGAAGTAAAAGAAAAAAGCTCACACAACGAGTTAGAACAACTTAAAGCTTCAGAACCCGCTGAGCGTTTACGTACGGACTACGAATTAAAAGAACGAACAGCTAAGCAACTTACAGCTCAAAAAGAGCAATTAACTCGATTAAAAAATCAAATAGCTTTCGCTCAAAAAGATGTAAAACATACGCAAAATCAGCTTGATGAATTAAAAAATATTCAGCAAAAATCAGAAGATGAACGTATTGCACAAGAAACTTTGATTGTTGAAAAAATAATTCCGCTCGATGGTGAGTTAGCTCAACTTCATAAACAAAGTATCGAGCTTGAACAAAAACTAGCAAACGCTACAACAACCATAAATAAACATAATAGCGAGATAAAAAAACAGGAAACGCAAGCTGCATCATATAAAGAAAGCTTTGCCATATCGTCGCGCTTTATTGAAGAAAATTCATCGTTAATTACCTTGCCTGAAAAACTTCCGTTATGGAAAAATCAGTTTCAGCAAATTAATCATATCAACCAAGGCATTACTCAATTAACACAAAAAAATCAAGAAAGTGCAGAACAAATACAACAACTTTCTACCCAAAAAAACAACCAAATTAACGCTAACCAACAGGCTAACGAACAATACACTAATGTTATTAAGCAGTCTGAACAGCTTATTCAAAATAAGTTTGCCTTATTACAACAAAATCCAAGCACACAAGAGCTAGTAACTAATAGCAATAACCCGATTGAAGAAGGCGAAAATGTATTAAATGAAAGGTTAAGCTTTTTACAAAATAACCAAAATGTTCAAGCGCAAATTATGCAATGTGCACAGCGTTACTCTGTGTTGCAACAAGCGAATGAACAAGTGCTACAAAGCACGCAAGGCTTTAAGCAATCTATAACAAATTTTGATGCTCAGTTAGCACAATTAAGAATTGAATATAAAACTACAAATCAACAATTTAAAGATGTTGAAACCATATTAAATCAGCAGAAAAAAATTGTAGAATTAACAGAACATCGTAATAACTTACAAGCAGGAGAGGCTTGTCCGTTATGTGGTTCTGTAGAGCATCCAGCGATTGAAGAGTATAAAAACGTTCAGCAAAACGAAACAGAATATCGATTTAATCAATTAAAGCAAGAAGTTGAACGTATTAAAGACAGTGGTGCACAACTTAACTTAGAAAAAGCCAAGGTAGAAACAAGCTTAGCTTCAGCTGAAAAAGATCTTGAAAGTAAGGTCGTAGAGCAAAATGCCTTGATAGCACAATGGAATGAACAAAAATCTGCTATTGGATTATCGTGCGAATTAAAAGAACTTCAGCTTATTGAGCAAACGATAAAAAATAATGAGAGCGAACTACAACAAACGAATCAACTTGTTAGTCAGCTAAATCAGCTAAGCCAACAGTTAAATACTATTCAGAAAGAATTACATACGTTAGAAAAATATCAACTTGAAGGCACAAATGCACTTGCTGCTTTAGACAAGCAATTGTCAATTACCCATGAAAACCAAGCGGTAATGGCTCAACAAATTACCCAGCAAAAAGATAGCGCTGAACAAAGCTTGCAAACATTAACGCAAGACATTCATTCGGTTGGTTTAACTATTCCACCTATCGAACAAGCCGAACAATGGCTAATAAATCAGTCAGAGCAAGTGTCGGTTTATCAACAGCATGTAACCCAAGTTAATCAAATAAAAGAGCATTTAAGCGAATGTGAAAAACAAATCGCGATAGTAAATTCTCAACAGCAACAAACTCAACAAGAGCTTGATCAATTAGCCATTCAAAAAGAAGAAATTAAGAAAAAACACAAGCAGAGCTTTGAAGAAAGAACCGCCTTATTTGCCGAGCAAGAAGTCAGTCAGGTGAGGGCTGAAATAGCAGAGCAACGCAAACTTGAACAAGTCGCCTTTACCGAGCTACAAACCAAACATAACGATTTTGTTAAAAAGTTTCAGACGATAGAAGGTCAATATACAGCAAGTAAAGAGCAATACGCGGCATTAGAAATAGAGCAGGATACCGCAATTAAAGCATTTGAAATAGCTATTCAACAAAGCATGTTTGCAGATGAAGCCAGCTTCAAAAATGCACTAATGAGTGACGAACAGCGTAAAACGTTAGTTGAACTAAAAGAAACGTTACAGCGAGATAAGCAGCAATCGCAAATTTTAATTGCGCAACACACCGAAACCCTTGAAACTTTAAATCAGCAAAAAGAACAGTTAGTAAAAAAAGGTATTAAAGATTTTGATATTACACAAGTAGAACAAGCGTTAGCCTTATTGAGCGAGCAGTTAAAACAAACACAACTTTTGTTAGGCCAAAAAACTGAAAACTTAGCACAAAATAAAAAGCTAAAAGTACAACAACAAAAGTTATTAGACGCAATGTTAGAAAAACAGAAAACTGTTGATGACTTAGCTCATTTAAATGGTTTAATTGGTTCATCAGACGGAGGAAAATTCAGACGCTTCGCACAAGGCTTAACCTTAGCGCATTTGGTTTACTTGGCTAATCAGCAATTAATTAAGTTACATGGTCGTTATCAGTTACAAAGGCAAGAGCAAGATACGCTTGCCCTTGAGGTGATTGATACGTGGCAAGCGGATACTGTGCGCGACACTAAAACCTTATCAGGCGGTGAAAGCTTTTTAGTCAGCTTAGCCCTCGCTCTGGCACTTTCAGATTTAGTGAGTGCAAAAACAAGTATCGATTCACTGTTTTTAGATGAAGGTTTTGGCACGTTAGATAATGACACGTTAGAAATAGCGCTTGATGCGTTAGATAACCTAAATGCCAGTGGTAAAACCATAGGTATAATCAGTCATGTTGAAACATTAAAACAGCGTATAAGTGTTCAAATTGAAGTTAAAAAGGTGAGTGGTTTAGGGATTAGTGAGTTAGATAAGTCGTTTAAAATCATGAGTGATTAGAAAATAAATTATTGGCATGCGTATCGGTTTTCCTCTCTACAGAGTTTTAGCCAATACCCGCTTCATAAGTGAAACGGGTATTGGCACATTTTAACTTTTATCACTAATGCTAGAGTTGGAATGTCTTCTCTAAACTTGGTTCATTGTTCTTTTTCATTTCTTCAAATAATGACTTTTTTAAACGCTCAACAACTGTTTTATATGTAGGGTTGTTGTATTGGTTTACCTGTTCATTAGGATCATTTTGTAAATCATATAACCAAGGTTTTTCTTTAACATCTAAAATAAGTTTATAGCGATTATCAACAGCAGCTACCCAGCCTTGTTCATAATAGGTTACACGGCTGTCTTCAATTAATTTTTTATCATTACTAAAATCATTACCAGCATTCAAACCTTGAAATGGAACATCATTTTTCACTTCCATAATATCTAGTATTGTCGGAGCAAAATCCATTGTTGTATAAGCTTTACGAATAACTTTACCTGCAGGAATTGAGTTAGGGTAACGAATTAAAAATGGGATCCTTGCTGCCGCTTCAAACGGCACACTTTTATTTAAACGTTTGTGCTCGAAAAACATATCACCATGATCGGCGGTAAATACAACAATGGTATTTTCTGCTAGGTTATTTTTTTCTAAGAAGCTAAGTAATTTGCCTACGTTATCGTCAATATGTTTAACCATTCCAAAATATTGAATAAGTGGTGTTGGATTAAACTTTTTCGCATCGTTTTTATCGCCACCTTTCGCCCAACGAGGTTTATATGGAGAATATTTTTGGCTCATACTTGTTGGAGCAATAGGCTTTAAATGTTCATACATTTTATCGTAAGGTGGACGAGCATGGTCTGGTGTATGTGGATCAGGAATTGAAACCATTAAAGCGAAAGGTTTATTTTTGTCACGCTCTAAAATCTCTAATGCTTTATCAGTGAAATAATCGGTTAGGTGGATTATTTCATTTTTAGGGAGTTTAGACGCTTGTTTTGCGCCGATTCCCTTCAATCCATTTTTTTGAATGTGAAAATATGGCGCGTGGCCGCCTGTCATCATGTAACGGTTGTCTGTAAAGCCCGCTTTGTATTTAATATCAAATAAGTATTTACCATGGCCAGCTAAGTGCCATTTTCCTACATAAGAAGTGGAATACCCATTTTCTTCTAATACATGAGCAAAGGTTTTTACGTTTTTACTTAGATGTTCGCCATTACTCGGTGCGCCTGTTGCATAAGGACGTAACCCTGTAACAAAAGAGGCCCTTGATGGTGTACATACAGGTGCTGATGAATAAAAATTCATAGCAATAGCGCCTTCTTTAGCTAACCGGTCAATATTAGGAGTATCTACGTTATTTCCTTTACCCCAAATATCTCCTTGAGCATTAGGTAATAAATTACGGTACGCACTAATTGTACGAAAATTATGTTCATCTGTTTGAATAATCAATAGGTTAGGCGGCTGTTTGGCCACAGAATAAAAACTTAAGTTTATTAACAATAATAAACTTAGTAGGTTTATGAAAAATTTCATGTTTTGTCCTATTGTGCTTTATGTAAAGCTTATTGGGTTTTGTACATACTTCCTAGTGCCTTATATGAAAATAGGTAGAGTACAGATTTTTTATACTTTAGGGATTGCGTTATCCCTTGTGATGATACCTAAAAATAACTAGTAGTCTACTTTTTTACTAAAGAGATGAATAAAATTTTAGGGTAATTGATTCAACTACATGATTAAAAAACAAAAAATTGTGGTTGATTTAGTTTATTTAAATGGTTCAGTTGAGTCGTTTAGGTTCAAGTCAAGTTAGACACTCAGTTTACGTTTATTTAAGTTGATACTCGTACAAATATTCTTTAAAAATTAGTTAACGAATTGAGATGATTTGAATTAATATAAGAAGCACAACTCCTTAGTAACTTTACTAGATAGGTAAAAATATGATTCTTTATGGCAGCTATACATCACCGTTTGTAAGACATTGTCGCATTGCTTTATTAAGCGCGAATATCGACTTTGAATTTGTTGATACCGACTATGCGAGCAGTGCTGAAAAATCACCAGCGAAGAAAGTACCATTTTTACAAGATGGTGATTTAACGTTAACAGATTCAAGCAGTATTTTATTGCATATTAAACAAAAAAATGGTCAAGCGGGATTTGTTGATGTTGCAGACTTTGATCTATACGCATTAGTAAATACAGCACTTGATTCAGAAATTAATTTATTCATCTTAGGTAATAGTGGCATTACGCCTGAAAACAATGATTACATGCAACGTCAGAGAGATAGAGTGAGTGATTGTTTAAAGCAACTTAATACGATAATTAGTTCAACAACTATTAGCGAACATAATTACTCTGATGGACAAATTCGCTTAGCTTGTTTACTTAGTTGGGGAGTATTCCGTCAGCGTTTTTCAATTGATAGGCATACTGGGTTAAGTGACTTTTTAGCAAAAATTAATACTTGGGAATTATTTGAAGCAACAAGTCCAGATAAAGCTTGATAGGACTGTTGAACTTTTACATTACTAGTCAATTTATTAGACACCGTAAAGTTAACTTAACTTCAAATTATAATCTTAATTTATAATATTTTTTCCATGATTTTACTCTTCTATATGGAGTTACTAACCTTGACTCCATATAACTGCCTAGATACTATGCACACCTCAGTTTAATATGGATTTTATCATTCATGAACAAGTTCTTTTCTCTACTATTACTTGGCTCTTCATTTCAGTGCTTTGCTGACACTCCTTATATTGGTGTAGATTATTTATCTACTAATATTGAGCTTTCTAGTGAAGAAGCTAAACCCAAAGCAACAGCTTTACGAGTAGGTGTTAGTAATAACAATATGGCTTTTGAAGCTCAATATTTAGTCGCTAATAATACCGATAATATTCTTCGTACAGAATTTGATATAGAAAAAAGTATCGGGCTCTATTTTGTTATGCAATCAGGTATTGTGGATGGTTTCGGTTTAGATCTTTCAGCAGGCTATGCAATGACTGAAATGACGGTTTCGGGTCCTGAAGAAGCATACAATGGTACCGATGATTATAATGGTTTCTCGTGGGCTATTGCTATGCATCAACAAGTTCCTTACTTAAAAAACACTCAAGTTAGGCTCGCCTATCAGTCACTTTATAAAGATAGCGATATTGAAATTACGGCTATTTCTCTTGGTATAACTTATCAGTTTTAGTACCTATTACCTTGCTGTATAAAAGGAATTCAGATGAAAATTCAAAAAAAATCACTGCCTTATAGGCTTCTCATTAGCTCTTTAATATCAAGCTGTTTCGCTATAGTGGGTTGTAATTCAGATCATAATTCGGCTGAGTTAGCCCGTTCAGTTGAGCTAGAAAAGCTACGTGCTGATGGCACTATTATCGAAAAAGTAACCATTATTAATGATCATATACGTTTATCTAAAGATGATAAACATCAACTTAAAGTGATGGGGCTTGATAGTAATGGTAAACTACGAGATGTAACCAATGAAATAAAAAGTTGGACTTCAAGTGATCCTAGTATTGCTACTGTGGATAGTAAAGGTTTAGTAACGGCAGTAGCTAATTCAACGGTTAATCAAGGTATTGTCACTATCACAGCCACTACTATTTTAGAGGATATTTATGGTGAAGGTGAAATATCCGTCAGTGACGTAGGTGTAACAAATATTGCATTAAAGACAATTTCACCAATAACCGATGAGGTATATGACGGTAATATTTATACTTGTATCGGTACTCCTATAAGAGGAGATGTCACATACAATGACGGCTACGTATCAGAAAACACAGTAAAAAATATGGAGTTTAGCCTGAATAAAAATACAAGTGCAACTATCACCACTGACGGTACTTTGTATACCTCGTCCGCTACAATTGAAGATATTATTATTACAGCAAAAATAGGTAATGTTTCAAAGTTATTAGCTGTTACAGCTGATCCTCAATTTTTAGATAATATCGATGTTTTACGTAATGACGAAATAACTAGTTTGATCACCTTAAACGTTGGTGAACGTATGCAAATTAGCAGCCAAGCAACTTTAGAGTCTAAAGCTTCTAAACAAGATTTTGTTATTGATAATGCTATCTCTTGGTCACAAGTAGGTCAGAACGTTAGTGGTATAACAACAGAGGGTGATAATAAAGGAACTATATTAGCACTTAAACCAGGTGTTACAAGATTAACTGGAACCTGTGGTGGTAAAGAAGCTATAGCGACATTACAAGTTACAGGTGAAGCAGATATAGACTCTATGCAAATCAATGATGGCACCGATATCACTCTTGAGCCTTCAGATTCAATAGAGTTAACATTAACCGCTAATTATAAGGGTACACCTGCAAGCTTGAATGTTTCTGAATTTGCTCAATGGAGTACTAACGGCGGAAGTAAGCTAGTAGAAGCTAAACCTGTTGAATTAGGTACGAATAAGGCGAGTTATAAATTAACAAGTACAGGAAATGCTAAAGGCGTTGTAATTGTTTCTGCTATTTATGACGGAGTTGCAAGTACTATTCGTGTAAATATTGAGTAAATACTTGGCCTTGTTTAATTAAACGGTTAAACAAGGCTTAACTTAAAACCAACTACGTTAAATAACCTGAGCTATGGTTAAGCTATTTTACTCAGTAACGCTATTTAAGCACCTATCTGCGTTGTTTTTACTTCCAATAACCAGTTATTGGTACGCAAAAACGCTTTGATATACTCTTAAATTTCATCACTGAGCTTAATTGTCTTATAAAAACTCCAGACATACCGAGTGCTTTTTATAAATATTTATTATAAATCAAAATATTATAAAACCCGTTAACCAAAGTTCAGGTTAAATAAGTAACTAGATTGTAGAACTGTACGAAAGACTCACAAAATCTAACCCCGGATTTGGGCTTTTAAACCCTGCATTTGAGTAATGCAAATAGCGTAATGCAATGCTATTTTTTTGATTTTTCCCAAACTTATAAACTAAGCCTAATCTGTCTTCAAACTGGTAATGAGTACTTACGTTTTTTCCTGCAAACTGCGTATCATCTAATAATGATACGCCTATGCCTAACTCTGCATATAACGGGTTGGAGTAGGCACTGCCAATTTGATACCTAATTACTGGCGACATCGCTAATACAAAGTTTGTATCATGTTTGTTTTCTGCGCCGTATTCCCAAAAATTCACACTAGTTTCAACATAAAGTTCTAGGTTTGATGAAAATTGCTTTAAGTAATCAGTATGACGCTGATAGGCAATTTTAATACCTTCTACGTCGCCTTCGCCACGAATGTAGTCAACAGCAATCACATTACTATCTGCATGAGCTATAGGTAAGTGTGCAGCTGTTGTGAAAAGTAATAGGGCTGCTGTGTATGTTTTTAGGTTGTTTAATATGTTCATTTTTTCAGTTTCTATTAATGTGTTTGGTAATGTTCAGTAAAGATATGGTACAAATAGAGGTCATTGGAAAGGCTTCTAAAAGTCTTCATTTTGAATCTAATCGTCCAAAGATATAAATTCAGGCTGAGTTATAAATCGATTTCGATGGTATTGCTGTTTTTTGCCGGAACAGCACAACATATCAGTACTTCGTTTTTATTTATTGGTGCGCTAGGTTGATTTCTGTAAGTCACTTCTCCTGATAATAATGTCGTTACGCAGGATCCGCATTTACCATTACGACAACTAAATTCAGGCGTTAACCCATGCTCTTCAGCTGTTTCTAAAATCGTTTTATCACCTTGGCTCCATGGTTGTTCAAACTTAGATTTGGTAAATTTGATCACACTGTTTTCAGCTTCAAGATTTGGTTGAGCAGATGTGGCAAGAACAACTGTTCTTTTTATTGATGCAGGGCCAAAAGCTTCCGCAAAAATACGGGAATCTTTAACGCCTAATTCAGACAAAGTATTGTATTGTGATTGCATGAATGCTGTCGGACCACAAAGAAAAAAGTCATAGTCGTCGAGAGACAATATTTGTTTATAAATAACTGCACTTAAACGACCGCTACCGTTAAAATCAATTCCTGCTTTTTCTGTTGTTAAAGGTTGGCTGATAAAGCTCAAGTAGCGTATAGCACCGTTTGTTACTTGTTCTAATTGTTTAAATTCAGCTAGAAATGCACGGCTATTTGTTGTTTTAGCTGCATGAATAACGGTTAATGGGCGAAGCTGTCGCATGCGAATACTTTCATTGTAAACATGCAAGGCCATCGACATCATGGGAGTAATACCTACACCCGCGGCAATAAGTACGGCGGGTCTTTTTTCTAAAGCATTTATATAAAAGTCGCCACGAGGTGTTTTTACTTCAATAACATCACCTTGCTGCAAGTTGTTATGTAAGTAGTTTGAAACAATGCCTTTATTTTCTTTTTTTACTGAAATTCTGTAATAGCTTTCATCAGGTGCTGATGAAACGGTGTAAGTGCGAATATGTGCTTTTTGATCAGGCAAAGAGGGTATTTTTACCGTTAAGTATTGTCCTGCTTTAAAGGTTAATAGCGCGCTGTTGTCGTTAGGCTCTAAATAAAACGAACGAATGTCTTCACTTTCGTTTGCAACTTTAGTTACTTTAAAAGTTTGCCATTGATCTTGTTTGGCTTGAGCAGCAATGGTTTTTGCGGTTTCTTCCCAATTACCTGTCATTAATGTATTCGGAGAAAACTCGCCTAAGTTTGCTCGAAAAGGCAAAGCGTCTTTTAATCGAATACCGTGATTAAGTGTAAACTTCCACGCTCTTTCAGCGCCTTTAAAGGCTTGTATTTCTTCGTTAGTCTCTTCATTAATAAGTGTTTCATTAGCACCCCATAATAATTCTACAGTGCCCGTTAACATTAATAATTCGCCAGTTGAAAAATCAATAAATATTAAGCCGCCTTTAGGGTTAATCAAAAAATTACCTAAGGTATTAAAAAATTGATTACCCGCGTAATCAGGTATTGTTAAGGTGTTTCCTTCTATTTTAATAAATCCAGGACGGCCTCCTCGGTGAGACACATCAACACCTTCTATTTTGGGTTGATCTTTTGATCGAACAAAGCTTGAAACAAAAAAAGTATCAGCAGTTTTAATTAAAGCTTTTGCTGCTTGGTCAAGTGTTGAGAAGGTTTGTTTTT
This sequence comes from Pseudocolwellia agarivorans, assembly GCF_002000085.1. Lineage (GTDB taxonomy): Bacteria > Pseudomonadota > Gammaproteobacteria > Enterobacterales > Alteromonadaceae > Pseudocolwellia > Pseudocolwellia agarivorans. Next base: position 105,613 of record NZ_MUZU01000001.1, on the reverse strand, counting down.
CATAATGCTGACCCTGTTCGCCTACTTCACGAATAAAGTTGAGGCTTCTGTGTTGAATATACTGCGGACAATTACCGAAGGATTGGTCAACGTTAACGGTTATGTTATTTTCATTCGATGTAGCGATACGCCCATTTACTCTATTGCGTCGTCGTGTATTGAGTTCTATACCAACAAAACCTAGAGGTCGGCCTGTTTCTTTTAATGATTCGCCAAGCGGATCACCTTGAATGGCTGTACTTGCTATATTTAATGAAGTGGGACTTGGTGATTCAACAAAGCCCGGTTTACCGGGTAAAATTGAAGCCCATGGCCAGCCGTTATTGTCTACACTACCCACAACCATAAAAGGCAGTTGCGCAAAAAATTCTCTGTGTTGATCTGGCATAAATGAACGCACAGCTCGATGACCAATGTTTTCCATTTTTTCACGTTTGCCTATGCGTGCTTGTAATTCATGTTCACCACGATGAAAAGGTGATAATGGAGTTTTATTATTGTCTTGAGTTGTTATTTGCTTATCCATAAATACCTCGGTAAAACGATTGGGAAGTTATTTAAGAGAGCATGTCGAAATTAACGTGGCATGCTCTATCGGTGTATAAGTTGTATTATATTTACTCAGCTAATAAACCCGCTTTGGTTGTTGGCATCGCTTTAAAACCTGATAACGATTCAATGTTTGATAATAAACGACGAACATTAGGGTAGGGTTCCAATGAAACACCACCTTCAGGAGCATGTGCGGTATAGCTATAAATAGAGATATCAGCAATAGTCGGTGCATTACCTACTAAAAACTCACGACCCACCATATGATTTTCAAGCTTAGTTAATACTTTTGCAGCGGTTGCTTTAGTAAAATCGTGATCAATTGGCACATTAAATACCGTAACTAATCTTGCAGCAGCAGGACCATAAGCTAATTCGCCTGCGGCTAAGGTAAGAAATTTTTGTACTTCAGCTTCTAATTGAGGATCTTGCGGGAGATAATCTGGCGCATATTTTCTCGCTAAGTAAACTAAAATAGCGTTTGAATCGCTGATCACAATATCGCCATCTTCAATCGTTGGTACTTGTCCTAATGGGTTCAAGGCTAAGAAAGGGGCTTGTTTATGTTCACCTTCTGGTAAATTAATATTATTTACTTCGTGCTTTATACCCGCAATGCTTGCAAATAACTCTACGCGGTGAGCATGGCCTGAAAGTGGAAAGCTATGGATCTTTATTGAATTTGTCATTTTTATTCTCTCTTAAGTACAGTGATGGTGCTTATTTTAAATGAGTGACTACTATATTTTTGATTCGAATCGAAGACAATAACTTGAAATATGGAATCTTTATGTACATTATGGGGATAATAGGTGAGAAATGAGATAAGCTAATGGATACGATAAAGTGTATGGAAGCATTTGTGGCTGTTGCTACGAATGAGTCTTTTACTGGTGGGGCTAAGCAAATAGATGTTAGTACTAAACTTGCTAGTAAATATGTACAACAGTTAGAAGAAAAGCTAGGTGCTCAGCTATTTTACCGTACTACCCGAAGTGTTACGTTAACCGACACGGGTAAAGCTTACTATGAACGTTGTGTGCCTTTACTGGATCAATTTGATGAACTAGAAGGCATGGTTCAACAGCGACAATCAGATCTCGCTGGACCTATAAGAATAACAGCACCAACAGGGTTTGGTAGTAAAGAACTGGTAGAAGCAATAGCGGCATTTCAGCTTGTTCATCCTAATGTAAGTATTGACCTGCACCTAGCGGATCATCTTGTTTCTATTGTAGAGGGAGGATTTGATTTAGCCGTTCGCTTTGGCAAATTAGATGATTCTACATTGATCGCTCGTAAGCTACGCGACATGCGTATTGTTGTTGTTGCATCACCTGATTATTTACGTAAATACGGTGAACCTAAACACCCGAGTGGATTAACAACGCATAATTGTTTATTACAAATGACCACCAAGGAACCTGCCCATTGGAGTTTTAAGCTAAAAGGCGAAATAAAAACCTACAAAATGCAGGGGAGCTTTCATGCCAATTCACCACGCGCTATTGTGCAAATGGCTGTGCAAGGTGTTGGTATAGGCAGAGCACCATTATATGCAGTCAATTCGCATGTGGAAGACGGCAGCTTGAAGATATTATTTGAAGCTGCGGAAGCATCAGCAATTGGTCTTTATGCTGTTTATCCGCCTAACCGACATTTAACGGCACGTATTAGAGCTTTTATTGATCATCTTGTAGAGTATTATGATTTTTAATGAATTGGTAATTTCTACAGACTAAATTAGCACGACTTTATTAATTTTCTTTTGAATTAAAATAAGCTCTTTATTTATAAAAGGGGATTAAATAATACTTATAAGCATTAGCCCTTGTGCATAAACTATATACGTTATAATATCACACTTAATGTGTGACAATCATTTGCCTTTATTTTGTTAAACGTATTACCTAACAAATTATCTAACTTTTTAGTTCAATTACAGCGCGTCAATGCACGTCAGGTTTTTGTACCTATCGTATTGGCTTTTGCGTTGTTGTTTTCGTTTATAAGCCATGGAAACCACTATGATTTAGCTCTTGGTGACTTAACAAGTAGCAGTGCAGAGCAAAACTGTCATTTATGTCAGCAAAATATAGATAATGTTGATAATAATGTTGAAATTATTCAACCACTGGTCTCACGCTTTTTAAGCTTTTCATCGAATGTTGTTAAACCGTTAGCACATTCAAACTATTCAGTAACACCACCTTTAAGAGCTCCGCCTGTTCAATTGTAATACTTAAAATTTATCTTACCGTTACCACTATGTGTTTCGGTATTTTTAACGTTTATTTTTGAGTTCACAGGAACATCCAATGACTTTTATTAAAAAAAGTACGATGGCGTTTAAGCTGTCGTGTTGTACTTTAGGTATGCTTGCAATACCTCAAACATTCGCACAAACAATTTCAGGAAAAGTAGTTAATACTGCCGGAAAGCCTAGCATTAATAGCCAGATTGTTCTTGGCCATAGTAATAAAAAAGTATTTACAGATAACCAAGGTTATTTTGAAATTTCAGGATTAGATGCTGGCGAATACGAACTTCATATTGTCGCTAAAAACTATAGTCATTTTAATCAGCACGTTAGTGTAGGCGATAATGACTTAAGCGGATTGTTATACACATTAAAGCCAAGTGTGATGGAAAACATTGATGTTTATGCCACGCCATTACATTCCTCTTCAATTGAGTCAGCATTGCCAATTAACGTGTTATCAAGCGACGAGTTACGATTAAAACAAGCGTCTACTTTAGGTGAAACTCTTAAAGGGGAATTAGGTGTTCATTCAAGCTACTTTGGTCCTGTATCAAGTAGCCCTATTATTCGTGGTTTAGATGGGCCGCGTGTCATGGTGACTCAAAACGGCCTTGATGTAAGTGATGCTTCTCGCGTAGGTCCTGATCATGCCGTTTCATCTGAAGCAAGTACCGCAACACAAATTGAAGTATTACGTGGACCTGCTACATTATTTTACGGTAGTGGCGCTATTGGTGGTGTAGTGAATGTAGTTGATAACCGAGTGCCTACTAGCATAGATAACCAAGTAGATTATTTAGTTAAACATAACGACGTGTCTGATGAAAACGAAGCTTCTTTTAATGTAAATAGCGGTGTAGAGCTTGATAACGATACGGCTTTAGCTTTTCATGTAGATGCTTTTTATCGTGAATCTAACGATTATAAAATTCCGTTAACAGCCCTAGAGCATGACGAACATGAAGAGCATGAAGAGCATGAAGGCGAAACGGAAGAAGAGCACGAAGAACATGAAGAATTAACTGATACCTTAGAAAACTCTTCTTCAAGAGCTAAAGGTTATAATGCGGGTGTTAGTTATTTAATGGATAACGGCTTTATAGGTTTTTCTTACGGATATTTAGATCGTAAGTACGGCTTACCTGGACATGAACATCATCATGAAGATGAACACGAAGAAGACCATGATGAAGCAGAGCACGACGCACATGAAGAAGAGCAGGTATACAGTATTTTAGAGCAAGACCGTTACCAAATTTTAAGCGATCTAACTTTTGATAATGACGTATTCCATCGTGTTGCTACTAAAATTGCGTATACCGATTATATTCATCAAGAAATTGAAGATGGTGCTCCGGGGACTACTTTTAAAAATAAAATGTTTGAAACGCGTTTTGACTTATACCATAAACCTTTAAACGACTGGAAAGGTGCTTTTACACTTCATTATAAAAAATCAGATTTTGAAGCCATAGGGGAAGAAGCATTTACGCCTCCTTCAAAAACAGCGATGACGGCACTTGCATGGTTAGAAGAAAAACACTTTGATCAATTTCTTGTGCAAGCAGGAATACGTCTTGAACATGTGTCATTAAAAGCAGAGCTAACCGATGAAAGTGAAAATTTTATTCATTTGAATAATGATATGAAAGATCAATCATTCACTCCATTAAGTTCATCTTTAGGCGTTGTATGGAACTTTACTCCGGGCTACAACTTAGGTTTATCGTTAGGGTATTCTCAGCGTGCGCCGTCTGCCAGTGAAGTATTTTCAAATGGCCCACATATTGGTACCAGTACCTATGAGCTAGGAGCGCTATACAAAATAGATGAAGCTACAGAACAAGTGGTTTTATCCGATAAAGATGTTGAGCTTGAATCAAGTTTGAGCTTTGACGTTACCTTTAGAAAGTTCGAAGGTGATTTAGGTTTTGTTATGAGTGCTTTTTATAATCGAATTGATGATTATTATTTTCAACGCAATACAGGGTTTACCAGCGAAATATTTGAAGACGAAGAAGAGCATAACGAAGCAGATCACGAGCATGAAGAAGAAAGCTTTCTACCTATTTACGCCTATGAACAATCAGATGTCGATTTATATGGATTAGAATCTGAGCTGATTTATCAAGTATCTTCAAACTTTACCGCTAAAATTTTTGGTGATTACATCAGAGCTAAATTAACGCAAGGCGACAACTTACCAAGAATTCCACCTTTACGTATAGGTTCTGAATTTAATTACACTGGCGAAAATTTTTCTGCATCGTTAACTGCTCAACGTTATTTTAGCCAAAATAAAGTAGCAAATAACGAAACATCTACTGCAGGTTACACCATGGTAGACGCAAACGTTAATTACTATATAGATAATATTGGTGACGATTTTGTGGTGTTTTTAAAAGTAGATAACATTACTGATGTTGACGCTAGAGTGCATTCATCTTTCTTGAAAGATGTAGCGCCACTACCTGCAAAAGGTGTCAGTTTAGGTGTAAGAGGGAGTTTTTAAGTAAGCATTCGAAAGTGATAAAGGTGGAATGAAAATTCCACCTTTCATCATGAAATGTTTACTCTTTATCTCAGAAAATTGAATTTAGACACTAGCCGAAGTATAACGTTAAATGCCTTCATTAATTCAGTGTCTATTACATGAAATTTATAATAAATCAGTTAATCAAACATTCAATAAATTACCCAGGAAAAAAATACATAAAACCTCAATTATTGCTCTCAGCATTTAGCGTCATGTCGTTATCGTGTACCTCGATATATAACTCAAACACTAATAACACAGCCACTTCCCAAGTTGGTACTCAAAATACAGTTGTTATGCCTGCAGTTATTCAAAGTAAACCGAATTTAAATGCTCACACTTTAAATAAAGAGATAACCCTAGAGCAAATAATGTCAGATCCTGATTGGTTTGGTAGAGCGCCAGAGGCTTGGTATTGGGGGGATGACAGTAACACTATTTTTTATCAACAAAAGCGTGAAGGTAATATTTTACGCGATTTATTTGTTAAAAAAATTGATGAAAAAGGTAATGGAAAACAAGTTAATTTAGCTCATTTACATCAAGTGTCAGATAAAGACGCGATGCTTAATCATGACAAAACACATGAGGTTTATACCTTTGAAGGCAACGTCTTTATTAAAACGCTCGCTAGTGGCAATGTACATCAGTTAACGTATACATCAGCTGTTGAAACTTCACCGATGTTTTTAAACAATGGTGATGTGGCTTATCGAATTGGTAATGTTTTTTACAGTGTAAATTTAAAAAATAATCAAATTAAAGAGTTAGCTAATTTATTAATGACTTCGAAAAATGAAGCTGAAAATATTTCAGCTAACGAGTCTTACTTAGCGAATGAGCAAACGAAGCTGATTAAATATCTTAAATTGCAAGAAGAAAACGCGCAGCTGATTAAAGATCAAAAACGCACTTGGCGTGTTAAAAATAGCTCAATTACGCAAACTAATTTTTACTTTAATAAAGATTACAAAGTCGTTCATGCGAGCTTATCGCCTGCAGGAAATAAAATAATAGTCAGTGTAGCAAGCTCTACCGCTATGTCTGACAGTAGCGATGTTATGCCTGATTACGTGGGGAAATCGGGTGATATTGCGATCAAACCTGTACGCAGTCGAGTAGCCGATAATCGCCAATATAATGAATATATTTATTTGTTAGACATTACCGACGGCACTATGGCCTATATACCTTTTGATACATTGCCCGGATTTGATGAAGATGTATTAGCTAAGGTGCGTGCAGAAAATTATAAAAAACAGGGCCATGTTTATCAAAGTGAAAAGTCTCCTCGGTATATTCATGTCATGGAAGCGAATAATCCTATTCAATGGAATGAAAAAGGCGATAATGTCGCCATTTTGTTTGAAGCGTGGGATAACAAAGACCGATGGTTAGCAACGGTTGACTTTTCAACCAAAAGCTTTGAATCGCAACATAGATTACATGACGATGCTTGGATCAATTGGTCGTTTAATGAGTTTGGTTGGTTAAACGCAACAGCAAAAAGTAACGACGCCTTATATTATTTATCGGAAGAGTCGGGTTACTCACATATTTATGTTAAGCCATTAAAAGGTAAAGAAAAACAGCTAACGTTTGGTAAGTATGAAGTAAACGATTTAGTTTTATCGAATAACCAAGACGCTTTATTTTTTAGGGCAAATCAAAAGCATCCTGGTATTTATGAAATTTACCAACTTGATTTACAGTCTGGTGACGTTACTGCGGTAACCGATCTAGGGGGCGATAATTATTATCAATTAAGCCCTGATAATACCAAGCTGTTAATTTCTCACTCTGAAATAAACATGCCTCCTGAACTTTATGTGGAAACTGTTGATGATACACCTGAAGCTATTCGCTTAACGCATACGGTTTCAGAGGCTTTTTTATCAATGCCTTGGTCGTTACCAAGTATTGTCGCTATTCCATCAAGCAATCAAGCTGAGCCTATCTATTCAAAAGTGTATTTACCTGAAGGGTTTGATAGTAAAAACATTAATGATAACAAGGGGAAAAATAAAGCCGTTATGTTTTCACATGGCGCTGGTTACTTACAAAATTCTCATTTAGGTTGGTCAGGATATTTCAGAGAATACATGTTCCATAGCATGTTAGTACAAAAAGGCTATGTGGTTATTGATATGGACTATAGAGCTTCCGCTGGATATGGACGCGATTGGCGCACGGCTATTTATCGCCATATGGGAAAACCAGAAGTAGAAGACATGCGAGATGGTGTTAATTGGTTAGTTGAAAATGCTAATGTGGATCGCAACCGTGTGGGAACTTATGGTGGCTCATATGGTGGATTTTTAACCCTAATGTCTATGTTTACTCAACCTGATTTATTCCAGTCAGGCTCTGCTTTACGCTTAGTGTCTGATTGGGCTTATTATAATCATGGCTATACGTCTAACATTTTAAATACACCTGCTGACGATCCCATTGCGTACGAACGTAGCTCACCTATTTATTTTGCCGAAGGGTTACAAAAACCACTATTAATTAATGCACCTATGGTTGATGATAACGTGTTTTTTCAAGATACCGTTCGCTTAGTACAGCGATTAATTGAGTTAGAAAAGCAAGACTTTGAAACGGCTATTTACCCCGTAGAACCACATGGGTTTGTACAGCCTAGTTCTTGGTTAAATGAATACCGTAGAATATTTAAATTGTTTGAAACTACTTTATAACTATTTTTTCGACTTTTTAACATGGTAAAGAGAAAGTAAACCAATAACTCCACCGCCTATCATGCCCCATAAGTGAGCGTCTATCGCAACAGTAGCAGATATTAAGTCTGCTACTTCTTGGCTTGCTCCTTTTACTTGTTCGTGAATCACCTTACCTACAACGGCAACAAGTAACACAAAGCCCGTTTTATCTTTATTTTGAATGTCTTTAATGGCTCCCCATATAAATAAACCGTGTAAAACCCCCGATAAACCAACATATTGCATAATTTCAGGTGAATAAACATAAACACCAAAGGTTGTGGTAATAGCGCAAACAATAAAAATAAGTGTGTAGTTAAGCAGGTTATAAAATTGACCGTGTAAAGCCCACAGCAAAATAACCGCGCTTATATTTAGAATAAAATGATTAAAGTTAGTATGTAAGAAGTGTCCTGTAAGTCCTCGCCAAAATTCACCCTCTATAAATCGATTACGTTGAAAAGCTAAAGAATCTACATCGAAAATAAAAGCGAGTGTAGATAAAATAATAACCAATAAAGGTAAAGCGATTTGATGTTTTTTAAGCGGGAGTGATTTTATTGTGAACATATCAATTTTTGTTGAATTTTAAAGGTTATTCAATATCGTAACCGTCTATTTATTTGATAGTATACCTATTATATTTTGAATGCACCTGTGTAAAAACTGGATGTGCAGTTTAATTACAGTAGTTAAAGATGAAAAGAGAATGTTGTCCCCTTTGTTTACGTGCAAAATCAGCCTGTATTTGTCATTTATTTACAGAAATCACAAATGATATTCACGTAGTTGTGCTTCAACACCCAACAGAAGTAAAGCAAACCAAAGGTACTATAACGTTATTGGCCAATTCCTTAGTTAATTGTACGGTAATTGTTGGTGAGGTTTTCAAAGAGAATGCTGAATTAACTGAAATTTTATCTTTATACCAAAATGAAATTGCCTTGTTATACCCAAGTAAAAATGCAAAAACGTTAACAAATGAAATGGTTAAATGTGATAAAGTTTTGAACTCAATAAAGTGTATTATTTTAATTGATGGTACGTGGAAAAAATCTTATAAGATGTATATGCTAAATGACTTTCTACATGACATTCCACATTTAACACTACCTGAAAATATTCAAGGTAAATACCATATTAGAAAAACACAAAAAGCGCAGGCATTATCATCTTTAGAAGCTTGTGTTTATGCTTTAAGTTCAATAGAAGCTAATTCAAATAAATATAAACCATTATTAAACCGTTTTAGCCAGTTTAACGATTTTCAATTGTTATTCAGGCAAGGTCATTAATTTAAGTTCATCAGTAAGGAAGGTTATGATTTTTCCGTTTAAACAGTCGATTATTTTTAGCGCACTGTTAATGATTTCATCGTGTGGCAATAGTATTTCACCAGAACAATCGAATTCTCTAAATATTGTTAAAAAAGCAGAGCAAGAAGACCGAGAGCCAGAAGCAGCAACAGGGCTAAAACAGAACAAAGATGTTTTTACTGAAAAGTTTATGGTTGCCGCGGCTAATCCTTATGCAAGCCAAGCGGGTTACAACGTACTTGCTAAAGGCGGCAGTGCGGTTGACGCTGCTATTGCTGTTCAGTTAGTTCTTACCCTAGTTGAACCACAATCTTCAGGTATTGGTGGTGGTGCTTTTATGCTTTATTGGGATAAAGCCAATAAACATTTAACTACTTTTGACGGTAGAGAAACAGCGCCAGAAAAAGCAACGTCTGACTTGTTTTTAGATGAAAATGGCAAAGCAGTTCCTTGGATAAAAGCGGTTGTAGGTGGTCGTTCGGTTGGTACGCCAGGTGTATTGGCAGCTTTGCATCAAGCACATCAAAAATATGGTAAGTTGGCTTGGAATGAGCTGTTTGTAGATGCGATTAAACTTGCTGAAACGGGTTTTGTTGTTTCACCACGTTTAGCTAAATTAATTTCATTAGCTTATAACCCTGGAGTAAAACAGCTACCTGAAATAAAAGCTTATTTTTACCCTAATGGTATCGCTATAAAAGCGGGCGATATTTTAAAAAATCCCAAACTAGCTAAAGTTTATAAAAGTATTGCACAAGAAGGTATTGCTGTTTTTTATGAAGGTTGGATCGCTAAAAAAATTGTAGATAAAGTTCAACATACGCAAATTGCACCGGGACGTTTATCGCTTAGCGACTTAAAGCAATACAAACCTAATCAAGTTGATGCCGTATGTGGTGAATATCGAGTTTACAATATTTGTGGTATGGCTCCGCCAAGCTCTGGTGGTATAGCGGTTATTCAAATGTTGGGGCTATTAAGTCATTTCGATTTAAGCAAACAACAACCAAACAGTATTGAATCACTACATTTATTTACGCAAAGTTCGAAACTCGCATTTGCTGATAGAGAAAAATATATCGCTGATCCTGCATTTTCAAATGTACCTGTTGCTGGCTTATTAGCCCCTGATTATTTAGCTAAACGAGCTAAGTTAATTGATCCGAAAAAAGATATGGGGAAAGCACAAGCTGGCGCTCCTAAAGGTGCGCTCGCTTTAGGTTTAGATAATGCGATAGAGCGTCCGTCAACCAGCCATATTTCAATTGTAGATGCCGAGGGGAATTCCGTATCAATGACAACAAGCGTAGAAATGGCGTTTGGTTCAGCTGTTATGGTTGAAGGTTTTATACTGAATAACCAGCTAACAGATTTTTCATTGTCGCCTACCCAAAACGGAAAGTTAGTGGCTAACCGTGTAGAGCCTTTTAAAAGACCAAGAAGTTCAATGGCCCCTACTATGGTATTTGATCAAAACAATAATTTAAAGTTAGTGCTGGGTTCTCCAGGAGGCAGTCGAATTATTAATTATGTAGCGCAAACCATTGTAGGAGTTTTAGATTGGGACTTGTCACCTCAAGCGGCGGTTAACTTACCTAAAATAACCAATCGTAATGATTCAACAACTCTTGAAAAAGGCACTTCGTTAGAAGCGCTAGCACCACGTTTAACGGCAATAGGTCATAAGGTAGGTGTTCGTGACTTAAATAGTGGGTTACATGTCATTAAAGTACTTAAAAATGGCTTACAGGGGGCGGCTGACCCTAGGAGAGAAGGTAAAGTGTTAGGTCAGTAGGTTGTTCGCGTTCTACGTAAAAATAATGAAGATTAAAAAAACCGAACATAGCGTTCGGTTTTTTGTAAATGGAAATAATAAAATTATTTAGTTCACGATTTACTTTGTAAGTTTACGAGTTAATAATCCAGCAAAACCTAAAGCAAAAATAGCTAATGTAGATGGCTCAGGTACAGAAGATATAGGCGGTTGTACAATAACTCTGTCTGTTATACCGGCATATTCTACATTTAATTGAGAGTAGTTATAAAAGCCGTAAGCGCCATCACCAAACTCGGCAACACCTGCATCAATATTACTAACACTTAGTTCAACGACACCATCCACTTTAACTTGAATGAGTGAGGGGGTATGGACAATGTCAAAGCTATATGTTGTATTATCTACCCATCCTGTAGAGCCTAGATTATTTGCTCTTGCAACTTCATTTACAGCACCTGCAGTATGCGCCCAAAATGAACTTTCAGCCGTACCATCTACCACGTGACTTAATGATAACCCATCAAGTGAAGAACCTAATCCAGGAAATGTCTGATCGTTTTGCTTCCAATCGATTAACCAATAATCAGCTGAAGCACTACGTAATTCATCATTTTGGTAACCCAAAACAAAACCGATAAAATCATCATCACTTGCTGTTTTTACTGTGATCTCACCTGATATCGCTGTTCCTCGTGCATTATTACCGTTTTCAAAAAAAACTCCTGGTATACCGTTAACTGTTTGAATAACAGAATCATTACCTGCTTGTACAGTCCATGTTCCTTGTCCATCACTCTCCCATGTTGATAAATCAACTAATGCGGCTTGAGCAACAGAACCAAATAATAAGGTAGAGCATAATAGAGTAGCTTTTATATAGTTATTTTTCATTTTTAAGTCCTCGATTTACTTTGTATTAAATTTATTACTTATAAAGCATAGAATAAGCCAAATAGGATAAAGTTACTTTTTTCAATAGGTTAATCATGTTAAAAAATATAATATCAGTTGGTTGTAAAAAAAACTGACATTGAATTTTTAACTAAAATGAGGGGAGTAGATGAAACATTATGATGATGAGCTAAATAAATAATGGTTATTTATTTAGCTCATTTAGTAAGATAATAGGAAGTTAAAAAGGGTCTTTTAATATTTTATTGATAACCCATTTATCATCAACTTGTATAAGAGATAAACGTTTCACATCTTTAGTTTTATCTCCTCTGTACAGTCCATCAAAAAATACAGTGATAACGGCTGCGTCTTTAAATTGTTCTCTTACTTTTACACCGCTATCGTCAGGCGTTATGTCTACTTTATCAAATTGCATATTGAATAGATGACGTCCAACGGCTTGAGGTGACTTGTAGTGCAGGATAATTCGAGATAATTTAGGGCTGCATACACTTGCCGCTTTTTCTATATTTTTTTCGTTATATAAAGCATCAAAAAATGCAATAACAACTAACTCAGGGTTATCGATTACTGTTATATCATGCTTATCATTACCGCAACCTGAAGCTAAAAAAGCTAAACCGAGTAATATATATTTAATAAAGCTCATAAGTTCCTTGAGTACATTGTTTTTATAATTAACTTATTGGCATTGTAAGGTTATTTTAGGTAATAAAAAAGACGCTAAAGCGCCTTTTTTTGATTTACTGACCCATACGAGAATGGGGTTAGTGTTTTTTTTGTATTATTGAACCAATTCTTTATCAGAGAAGCTATCAGTAAATAATGCACTTGATAAGTAGCGTTCAGCTGAGCTTGGTAAAATTACAACAATGTTTTTGTCTTTATTTTCAGGTTTTTCTGCTAATCTTTTAGCTGCAACTACTGCCGCACCTGAAGAGATGCCGGCTAAAATGCCTTCTTCTTTCATTAAACGATGTGCCATTGCCATAGCGTCATCATTCGACACTTGTTCAACAGCGTCAACTATAGACAAATCTAGGTTACCAGGAATAAAGCCAGCGCCAATGCCTTGAATTTTATGTGGACCCGGTTTTAATTCTTCGCCCGCTAATTTTTGTGTAATAACCGGTGAGTCTGTTGGTTCTACAGCTACACAGGTGATTTCTTTGTTTGCCACTTTTTTAAGATAGCGTCCAGTACCTGTAATTGTGCCACCTGTACCAACACCAGCAACAAAAATATCAACATTACCGTCAGTATCTTCCCAAATTTCAGGGCCTGTAGTTTTTTCATGAATTTCTGGGTTAGCAGGGTTGTCGAATTGACCTAAAAGAATGGTGTTTTCAGGATCGGCATCTCTAATTTCTTTTGCTTTAGCTATAGCACCGTTCATGCCTTTTGCGCCGTTAGTTAATTCAACTTTTGCACCTAAAGCTGTTAATAATTTACGGCGCTCTAAGCTCATAGTGCTTGGCATAGTTAATGTGATGCCATAACCACGTGCTGCAGCAACAAATGCTAATGCAATACCTGTATTACCACTTGTAGGTTCTACAATGTTTTTACCTGGTGTTAATAAACCTTTTTTCTCTGCGTCCCAAATCATATTTGCACCGATACGGCACTTAACGCTAAAGCTTGGATTTCTTGCTTCTATTTTAGCGAACACATTACCTGTTGTTACGCGGTTAAGCTTTACAAGAGGCGTTTTTCCTACTGACGTTGAGTTATCTTCAAATATATTTGACATGCTTACTTCCTATACATTTTGGCTTTAAGTTTTAATACTGACTTAATAGCACTTTATTTGATATTAATACCAATTTGAATAATAAATTGAGTAACTTAACGTTACAGAACCAACTTGGTATAAATTAGGTATTTAACGAATATCTTGATTCGAATAAATTTACAGTCTTAGGTTATATGCTTATAAATAAAAAAGAAGTGATATTTAGTTATAAGATATACGGGATAATTTGAATTGGCATATATGTTGATATATTACGAGTGATTTTTGTACTCTTATTACGTGTTTTTTCTTAATTATAATGACTTAACCCCGGTATATCTTCTATATTAAAATCGTCAAGCTGTTCAGGTGTCGCAAACTTTAAAATGTAAGTTTCGTATACTTTGGAACGTACAAAAATAGTAAAAATATCCCCATCGAGATGATTATTTAATACCAACTTCCCCATAATTGTTAGGCATTCGCTAACGGGTTTTGCTTTTTTGTAAGGTCTGTCTGATGCCGAAAGGGCTTCAAATATATCTGCTACAGCCATTAAACGCGCAGGAACTGACATTTGTTCTTTTGTTAATCCTTTAGGGTAACCTTTACCGTCCATTGTTTCGTGATGCCCTAAAGCATATTCAGCAACATTTGATAAATGCTTAGGGAAGGGAAGGGCTTCCAGAATATCGCTTGTTACATCCATGTGATGTTGAATGATCAAGCGTTCTTTATCGTTTAACGTCCCTCTTTTAATACAAAGATTAGTCACTTCATCTTCGGTGAGTAACGATTGTTTTTCTCTGTTTATAACAATGCTATAACGAGCGGCTATTTCTTTAATATGCTGTTCTTGCTGATCTGTTAAAAATTCTCCGCCAATATTGATTTTTTGTATAAAAGCTCTATCTAAATTGAGTTGTTTATGGGCTACATCAGATGCTCTTTCAAGTTGTTGAACTTCTATTATATTGCCTTTTTTTAAGGCTTTAATCATACTTTTTTGAAAGCGAATATCTATATCTCGCTTAGCTATTTCAAATTTAGAATCAATAAAGTGAATTCGGTCAAAAATGGTTTCTAGTTTGGTTGATTTATCAATAATGTGATCAGGCGTTACTATTTTTCCGCAATCGTGTAACCAACCTGCTATATCGAGTTGATGTCTTTCTTGTGGTGTAAGCGTAAAGCTTGCCAGTGGTCCTTTATCTTCATCATGTACAGCATCAGCTATTAATAAGGTCAGTTCAGGAACTCTTTTACAGTGACCGCCGGTGTGAGGCGACTTTTCATCTATTACTGCAGCAATAGTTTGAGCAAAAGACTCAAACAGCTCTTCCATATTTTTTATTAATGCTTTGTTTGTTAATGCTATTGCACCAAGTGAAGCAAACGAGAGTATTTGCTCTTCAACTTCGGGTGTAAATTCTACGGTTACTGGTTCACCTTGATCATTGTTTTCTTGAGCATTGATAATTTGAATAGCACCAATAATATCGCCAATGTGATCTTTTAATGGAAACGTCAGCATGGATTGCGTTCGATAACCGGTATCTTTATCCATTTTACGCGCGGCACTTAAATCGTAAGGGAGTTCGTCGTATACATCTTTGATGTTTATAACTTTGGTACTATTAATGGCGTGTGCGATCATGGCACTTTTATTTGGTTGACCATCGATGAATAATGGGATGCTTGGAAATGTAATAGGGTTATTTGAACTACCACCTAAATGTAAATTTAAACTGTTATTAAGAACGGTTCTAAATTCAGCACTTTTATCTTGATCAACCATATAGATTGACCCCGCATCTGCATTTGAAATTGTCATGGCAGCAATAAGCACTTTTTCCATTAAAATTTCGGTATTTTCTTCGCTACTTAATTCAATACTAATTTTAAGTAAATGTTGGAAAACAGTTTCGTTCAAATATTTATTATTCATAATTCGCTATTTTGATTGATGGACGAAAATACCATTCCACGATGTAGGTGGTGAGTTTTTTAATAGTGCTAATCTATCTAAATATATATCATAAAGTGCTTTTGAACAAAAATCATTTTGTTTTAATTGGTTAAAGACTTTTATTGCCTCATCCCATTCACCTAATGTATATGCGTTTATCCCTTTTTTATGTAGTAATAAATAGTCTTCAATTTCTTTATTTGAATCTTCTTTAAATCCTATGGGTTGGTACACTGTAACTGCTTGAGCTTTTCCTTTTACTCTAATTTTGTCAACTTGCCGGCATAAAATATAATTAGGTGACATTTGCTCTAATGTTTTTTCTGTAATAAGAATATCTACGCCATAATACTTGGTTAACGATTCTATTCTTGAGCCTAAATTCACTTCATCACCTAATACGGTATAGGCTTTACGGTAGCTTGAACCCATATCGCCAACATTCATATCACCAGAACTGATACCTACGCCTATATTAACGCTAGGCCAATTTCTCTCATTAAAAATACGGGATAGTTTATGAGTTGCTTGGATCATTTTTAAAGCGGTTACTACGGCATGGGTTGCGTGATCGTCGTCATCTAAAGGCGCATTCCAGAATGCCATAACCATATCGCCTACGTATTTGTCGATAGTGCCTTGATGTTCAAAAATAATAGAGGTGACTTCAGTTAAATAAATTTGCATAAATTCAGTTAACTCTTCAGGAGTAAAATTCTCTGAAAGTTCGGTGAAGCTTCTAATGTCAGCAAAAAGTACAGACATGTTTCTTTTTTCACTTTTGAGTTGTAAATTTTTACCCGCTTTAATAAGTTTTTCTATGTAGGCAGGGGGAACGTATTGGTTGAACATGCCTATAATACTTTTTCTTTTTTGGCTCTCCATTATGAACCCTATACCAGCGTAATAGAGAGTTAGTAATAAAGTTAAGAGTAGATTTTGAAATAAAGGTAGGCTTATTTTTAGTTTATTCCATAAATACCAGTTAATGACTATGTGTATACAGAAGAAAAACGTACTAAAAATGAGTATCTTTGTTGGCGTTTGCTCTGTCATTAAAAAAGAAAGTATTAGCCCTGTAGATATTAATAACAATAACGATATAGCTAAAGTACTGTCTGGCTCAAAAGGAAGAATTTCAGGATGAATTAAACTTTCAAATACGTTGGCATGCACTTCAACCCCAGGGTATTGAACACCAACTGATGTTGCTCGTAGGTCAGATAGCCCAACGGCTGAAGTTCCTACAAAAGCAATACTTCCTTCTAAATGACCTTTAGGTAATTTTTGATTAAGTACATCTGTGGCTGAAATGTATTCAAAACTATGTTTTTTTCCTTTAAAAGGAATAAGTATTTGACCTTTTTCGTTAGTGGGAATAATGTTTTTTCCAAACTTAACGCCTTGTAACCATGAGATATTATTATTTGATTTAGTTACGGCTTGTATTGAATCGTTTAAGGTATAAACACGTGCTGCTTCTAGTGCTAACGAAGGATAAAGCGTGCCGTTATAGTTAAGTACAAGAGAGGCTTTTCTGATAAATCCATCACTTTCAGGTACGGCATTAATAAAACCTGCGCCTAATGCGGATGTTTGTAGTTTTTCAATATTGCCTAATGCATTATTAAATACGCTGATCTCGGATGACTCGTTTTTATTTTTTGTCCAAATAATTGAGCTAGGCGGTATATAGCCAGTATTTTCGGCTTGATTATCAAATAAAAAACCTAAAACGACTTCAGAATTCTCTAATGTTTTAGAAAAAATAGTATCAGCATCAACAGACTCTGATAACGCGGTAACTTGAGTGCTTAACTGTTTATTTAATTGAGGATTTTTATTTAATATTTCATTGACGGGGTTTCTTTCGGGCTCTGCAAAAAATATATCAAATGCGATAACCACCACACCCGCTTGATGAAGCTTTTCTACTAATTCAGCGACTTTACTTCTGCTCCAAGGATAGCGACCTTGTTCCTTCATGCTTTTTTCATCTATATCTATAATAACGATATGTTCATCAAACTGCCGCTTTTGGGCGGGCAGGTTTGTATTAAGCCTGAAGTCGTACAATATCCCTTCAATACGCTGAATAACTTCTTGTACTTGAGAAATATTAATAAACTGTAAGCTAATAACGAAGCAAGTTATACAAACACCAATAAGAAAGCGTGCGGTGAATAGCTTGTTGCATGTGCTTATTAATATATTGTGTAAGAGGGATTTCAAGTGAATTTTTAAACCTCGGATGCGAACAGCTTTTTAATAAAAAATGTACTTAATAAAATAGAATGATTATTAGCTTAACGTAAACTCATTGTATTTAAATCAAACGTTGAATCTTCTTTTGCACAAGCAATTTGTGTTATTCCTGTATTTTTTGACTGAATTGATTGTTCTTGCGCGAGCAACTCTTGGTCTGTTCTACAAGGATCGTGACTAATAAAAAAGAGTTGTTTTACATTGGCTTGAATAGCAAGTTTCATAACTTGTTCATAAGTACTATGGCCCCAACCATGCTTTAACGGCATATCATGGTTATTATATTGAGCATCATGAATTAATACATCAGCGTCAGATATAAATTTGATCCACTCATCCCATGTTGTGGCTGCCGAAGCAGGCGGTATTAATTCATTATCGGTAACATAAGCTATTTTTTGATTGTCGCCTTGTAAACAGTAAGCCGAACCTCCGTCAGGGTGATTTAAGGCTTGTGTTGTTATAATAAAGTCATTTAGCTTAAATTTACTTTGAGGCGATGAAATAGCATTTAATGTGATAGAGGAGGGGAGTTCGTTGTATTTTACCGGGTGACTTGAGCCAGACATTTGTTTTAGTATCATGTCGTTGTCATTGTTGTCCATAATTCCCGTTATAATATTAATTTTAGTACTTGGGCAGTATATAGGATGGAAATATGGAAAACCTTGAATATGATCCCAGTGACTATGTGTAACTAAAATATTAATTGTTTCTTTGTAATGATTTAACTTTTTGTTGAGCTTTGTAATACCTGTACCTGAATCTAAAATAACAAAGTCGCCATTATTAAGCTCAACATATACGCATGATGTATTACCACCAAACAATACGGTATTTTTCCCCGGTGTCGGCATAGAACCTCTAACGCCGTAAAATTCGATTTTCATTTATTTTAATACCATTAGTTCTTCTTTTTAAGTAAGCGAACATTATCTACAGACTTGTTTGTCGGCTTATAATATATAGATGTTAATTTTATTAAAGGCTAACATCTATATATTTTCTAATAATTGAGTTTAAATTTAACTTTGTACCAAATTACTGTTAAAAATTTTTAGTTTGTTCGTTATTAAAGAACGGTAATAATAACTTTTGCTGTTGATTTTTTACCATAAAAATTTGTAATTTGATAAATAAAGAAATCTTCGCCGCTGTAATCAGTGTTTGGTGTATAAGTAAAGTTACCATTACTTTGTAATGCTAGTGTTCCGTGTTCTACATCCCTTGTTTTTTCTACTGAAAGCTGAAATAGAGACAGTATTTGTCCGTCATCATCATTATCAAGTATTGTGTTTACCGTAAGAGATTGATTTGTATTTACAGAGTAAAAGTCATTTCTTGCTAAGGGCTTGTTAGAAGATGAAGAACTAGGTTTTACCGTTATATTAACTACCGTATCATCATATTCACTATAAGTATCAAGTACTCTGTAGGTAAAACTGTCTCCGCCAACAAAATCTGTATTTGGTGTGTAAGTAAACGTACCATCAGAAGAAATAGAAACACTTCCGTTAGAAGGAGAAGATATTAATGGAGTACTTACTGTTAAGGCATCTCCATCAACATCGGTATCGTTATTTAATACAGAAGAAGCATTTAGGGTAGTATTTTCGTCTGTTACATAAGTATCTGCTACAGCCTTTGGTGCCGTGTTTACTGAAGCAATATTAATTGTAACGATAACTGTTGAGGTTTTGTTGTAAATATTTCTAACTTCGTATTCAAATGAATCAAAACCTGAAAAACTACTTTCTGGGGTGTAAGTAAAATTACCATTACTTTCTAATATTAACGTGCCATGTAATGGCGCTACATGTGGAACAGTTGTTACGGTTAATAAGCTAGTGTCAGCGCTATTGGTTTGGTCGCTTAAATCATTATCTAATAGGTTTGAGCCTGATAAAATTGTACCTTGGTTAATATTATAAAAATCTGTTACAGCTAAAGGATTACCGTGAGCGCTAGGATCTGTTGAGACTGTTATATGTATAAGGCCTTCATCTTGCTCTCCATTGCCATCATCCACTTTGTAGGTAAAAGTATCTGAACCTACGAAGCCGATGCTAGGAGTGTAAACAAAGGTACCGTCGCTAGCAAAATTAACAACTCCATTCGAAGGTGAAGATAAAAATGAGGTATCAACAGTTAAAGTATCTCCATCGGCATCAGTATCGTTACTTAGTACAGACAGTGCATTTAATGCACCACCTTCAAGCATAGTGTAGTTATCTGTTACTGCTTTAGGTGCTACATTCACATTAATGACATTAATGCTTACATTACCTGAGGTTGAGCCTCCTTGGCTATCTTCTAGCTGATAAGTAAAGTTATCTATACCACTAAAATTAGTTTCAGGTATGTAAGTAAAGCTACCATCACTACTCAGCGTTAAACTACCAAAAGAGGGATTTCCGCTCATGCCAACATTTATGCTTAAAGAGTCGCCGTCTTGATCTGTGTCATTTTTTAATAAGGCATTAAAGCTTGAAGCTATAACGGTAAGGCTTGTGTTTTCTTGAGTTGAATATATGTCAGATACGGCGACAGGTAGATCATTAACGGGATCAATATTTAATGTAACTTGTGCATTGTTAAAGCCACCTTGACCATCAGATAATCTATAAGAAAAACTGTCTGTTCCATTATAATTAGCATTTGGAGTATAAATAAATGTACCGTCAGTATTGATGATTAATGTACCGTTACTTACATTGGTAAATGGTGTTGTTGAGGCCGTTAATGTGCCACCGTCAGAGTCAGTATCATTATTTAAAAAAGATGAACCTATTAATACTTCATCTTCATCAAGCGTATAAGTGTCGTTAATGCCTATAGGATCTGAATTTAAAGAGCCAACTAAGCTTACTGATATAGAGAGGGTTGCTGTACTTTCTTCTCCTGATGGATCCGAGGTTGTGTAACTTATTTCTGCTAGTCCTCCAAAGGTAACTGAAGGAACAAAGCGTAATTTATTATTTTCAACGGTTACCGTTCCGTATGCTTCATCTAGTGTAAAAGGTTTTATAGTTAATTCATCACCGTCAATATCTTTATCGTTAAGGAGTACGTCAAGTATTAACTGGGTTTCAGAATTAGTTTGGGCTTGGTCATTAATGGCTACAGGTGCATCATTTATCGGGTTTATCGTGATACTTGCCTGAGCTGTTGTGATAGCACCTTTATTATTTAATATTTGATAAGTAAAGGTATCTAAACCATTAAAGTTATTTTTAGGTAAGTAAGTAAAACTACCATCTGTGTTTAATATAAGGCTACCTTGTTGTGGAGCAACAAGAGGAGTTGTATTAACGGTTAAGGTACCCCCATCGATATCAGAATCGTTAGCAAGTAAGCCAGAATTTGAATTAATGCTAAGTGTAATATCTTCATTTATTTGATAATTGTCGTTATTTGCTGTTGGAATATCAGCAACAGGATTAACGGTTATGTTTACAAAAGCCTGAGACGTTTTACCTAAAGTGTTCATTATTTCGTATTGAAACCTATCAATACCGAAAAAATTAGGGGCAGGTATGTAAGTAAAAGTACCATCTATCGAAAGGTTTAATTGCCCATGAGTTGTTGATGTTAATAAGGTTTCGTTTAACGATATCGACAATGAATTTGGATCTTTATCGTTTGCAAGTATACTGTTATTAATAGAGTTGATAATAAGCGTTGTATCTTCATTTATTTCATAAATATCATTTAATGCAATAGGAGGAGCATCACTCCCTGAAGATAAAATTGTTACTTGGGCACTACTCGTTCCACCTTTATTATCTGTAACTTGATATTCAAAGCTATCTTCATCAATAAAACTACTGTCTGCTATATAGGTAAAACTACCATTTGAGTTGAGTTGTAAAGTACCGTGTAGAGGGGGCGATACAGGGAGTATATCAACAAATAAAAAGTCGCCATCAATATCTGTGTCGTTAGTTAATAAACCCGTACTGGTTATTGCTAGTGAGTTATTTATGGCTAAGGTATATGCATCGTTTGTTGCTATAGGTTCGTCATTTACATTATTAATTGTAATTAAAACATTTGCTTGTGCGCTATTGTTTTCATCATCTAATATTTGGTATGTAAAACTGTCTTGTCCAAAAAAATCTTTGTTGGGCTGGTAGCTAATATTACCTGCATTGTCGAAAGTTAATTGTCCGTTTACAGGTGGCGTTATAATCGAATCTAAAGTGAGTAAGCTGTTTTCAGGATCAATATCGTTATCAAGCACATTAGTGCTAAGTACATTATCTTCGTCGATTATAACATTATCGGTAACCGCTTGAGGTGGTTGGTTTACAGCAACTTTTGTAGCTGCAACTTGAAAAGGAGCTGATTGGCCACTTTCGCCTTGTTCGTTTATACCGGTAATGAGAACATAATAATTGGATGTTTCGTCGATTACCGCTATGTCTGTTTGGTTTGTATTAATAGCGAGTTGTTGGCTACCGTTTGATAAGCTAAGCACACTTGTTGGAGTTAAATTTGCTTCAGTTGCCGAGTAAACATTATATCGGTTAAGTGATGAGCCACCTTGCCAATTAACCGTGATTTTGTCTTCTGATCTTGTTGCACTAATACCTGTAATTTCAATCGGGCTCCAGTCTATAGATATTGCATCTAGCATTGCTGTGTTTTGTGCGCTATCTGTAACAAACAACTCTATACGTAAGTTACCTGCTTGAACACCTGAAAGCTGAGGATTAAACCCTGTGAGTGTTCTATTAAATGTAGTACCGCAATTATTTGAACATACAGAGATAGTTTGTTCAACGCTTGGTAGGTAAAGTGAAATATCTGTTATTTGATCTGGTTCTTCAACGTTAATGGCAAAAGTTAAGTTGCCTGCAACACTACTTGTATTATCTTTGTAAACAAAGTCGCCTTTAGCGTTTGAGAATTCTGCATCTACAATGGCATTTTGGGGTTTGGTAATACCTTTAACTTTTTGTATTTGTATTTGATTTTTACCTTGTATTCCAGCAAGAGATATTGAATTATTATTTGTATCAATAATAGGTGATGGAACTTCAGGAGTAGATGGGTCAACAGTAATTGGAGATTGACTTATTTCATTAGATACAGAGCCTTCGCTACCACATCCTGCAAGTAGTAAACTTGAGGTTATTAATGAAACGGCAATAATACTTAATTTACGCATTGTTAAAATCCTAATATTGATAATCGTAAGCTAGCTCTCAGTTATTTAACTGTGAAAGAGCCTGTTGCATTTACGCTTGTATCTTCAATTTCTTGTAAATCAAAATTTCCGGTAATTTCGTCTAACCCATTAGAAAAATCAGCTGATATATTGCCATCTGCGAGCTTATTAGCATGAGAAGCAAAGTTAACACCTAGATCTAACTGGTCAACATTGATTAATCCTGAATAGGTTGCAAACCATTCGCCTTGATCGTCCGTAAAGCTAAGTGAACCGCCAGGGACTGTTCCATTGTCAAAATCAACCGCTAAATTAAGTATTAAGTCGCTAGTAGCGCCAACAGATGAGCTAACATTACTCTCAGTTATTTGTTGGTAGTCAAAGGTGCCGGTTCTTTCTGATATTAATTCTGCAATGGTTTGGATATCTTCTATATCTTCGATTTTCTCTATAATGTCTTCTGTTATTTCTTGATCATTATTTTCTGAAGCTATTTGGACATATTCCTCAGAGCTAGTAGATTCATTAGTTGTTGGTGTTTCAGGTGTATCAATTGTAGCTGTTTCAGTATTAACATCTGTAGATGCTGTGTTATCGTTTTCTTCTGTAACGTCTTCTGAAGCTTCTTGCGAAGTGTTATAACCTAAAGATAATATTTCAGGCGCCTGTGTAAATGGGGTGATTTCACCTGCTTGGTTGACTGAGGCAAAAGCAAAACCTTCGGTAACGCCTAATGAAAGAGATTGATTGTTATTTAACGCTATATCTATATTGCCACTATAAACACCAAAATAAACATCATCTCCTGATACTTCAACTGCAAAGTGAGTTCCGCGAATACCAATTGAACCAACAGGGGTTTTTACTTGATAATCACCACCTGTTTTTTTTATCAGTCCACTGATTGAACGTAAGCCACCGCTGATCACTTCCAGTGTTGCTGAACCTTTTTGTGTTTCTTCGTTAAATACATAATTACTGACGTTAATTTCTGTATTTTCTTTGAGGGTAATTAAACCGCCATCAGACATACTAAATTGCGCTTTACTATTTTCACCGGTGGTGATGTGCTCAACAGACATTATTTTAGAACGACGCTTTAAAGATCGAACATTGTTTGTTTTTGGGTTTACAGCGTTAACAACTCCTTTTGCTAAAAGTGTCTTTCCTGCAATTATTTCTTCAGGGGTTGCGTAACTTGTACCTGCGTAACCTAAACAGCTAAGTAGTATTAGTTTAGGTGATACTTTTGTTAGTAAAGTTAAATCGCTTATTTGAATGTGTGTTCTCATATCATTTACCCTTAAAAGTTCATATTAGCAGTTATGCTAATGTCTGAACGTTGATAAGAAAAGAGTGCTAAATTACTGTCTTTATCTTGCGCATTAATATTTAAATTGTATGACCATCTTTTAGACTGAGTGTATTGCAGGTTGATAGATGCAAGCCACATGTCATCATCGCGTTGTTCAAGAAAGAACGGATGTAAATCTTGATATTTCTTCTGTTGAAAGGCAACCATGCTGCTAGCGAGCCAAGCGTTATTTATAAGCCATAAATTTGAATAACTTACGGTAGTTATTTTTTGGCTATTATAGTGGTAAATATTTTCATCACTTTTTTCATCGGCATAACTTAAAGCGAAAGAATGCTTTAGGTTATTTGAAAAGTAATGGGCTGCTAAATTAGTGGAAATATTATCTGTATTTAATGATTCGCTGTTTTTGTTTTTTGTTTGACCAACATCTACACCTGCAGCAATTAACCATTTAGGGCTTAGCTGCTTTTCGATGTTAGTCGTTAACATGGTTTTTGTTCGGTATAAGTCGTCGTCTAACCATAAAGGTGTAAATTTTAAACCTACGGATAAACGACCAAAACCAAAAGTATGCTGATATTGAAAATTTAGGTCAGCAAACATTCGATTATATTGAGATTCATTTTGAAAATTATGTGTAGTGCCTTTTCCTGAAAAGTTAATTTGAGATACCTGCGAGAATTTTTTACTCCCTGAAGCGCGGTAAGTTAATGCAGCGTAATTGTCGCTGTTCTTCTTGCTGTCATTATTTAAAGGAAAAGTAGCTCCAGTTAGTGGGATAAATATATTATCTTCTGTTGTTCCTGCATTGATATTCGAATCGTGTCCTACATTTAATGACACACGTTGTGATAGATGAAACGATTGTTTATTTAATTTTGATTGAGATAAATTTAATAAACTATTCGCAGACTCTTTAAGTTTTACAGACGCTTTAGGATTATTAAGAAGTTGTTGGCTAGTATCAATTGCTCCTTGGTAATTTGCAATTTGATAATTGACTTTAGCAAGTAAATATTGAGCATCTAACCAGTTGGGTTGATTTGTTGTTACACGTTCAAATGCAAAAACAGCATATTCTGCTTGGTTGTTTGCTAAAGCTGCAACACCATATAAAAAATCAAAAGAGGTTTCACCAAGGTATTCGTCTTTAAGTCGTTGAGCAGTATTCCAAGCGTTTTGAAAATCCTTTTCATTTATCTCTTTTTTTAATTTATCTATAGTGGCAGCATTTTGCATTTCAGCAGAGCTTGCTTGATGAGAGATGCAAGAAAGAGATAACAATATAGGGAAAAGCGTTTTTTTAATCATATTTATCCACAACTAATAAGAATATTTATTTAAATAATCAAACTAAGTAAGCAAAAGGAGCTTCTATAAAATTTTAATTTTTTGAATTAAATAAATTACATTTTTTTACAATTAGCCTATTTAAACGCCATCGTACCCTTTACAGGTAGCGATAATCAACAAAATTGTAAGGTAATTCTTGTTTGGTAAATAAGATGTTATCTATATGATTTTTATGTAAATTTACAGTGTTTTAAAATTAACTTTTTACTTGGTTATAATTAACATTTTTATAACAATAATTCTTTTTACATTAATGTCTTTAATGATAAAGCTAATGTCAGATTTTCTGTAAAATTAACTTAGCATTTAGCCTAATGCTAGGCTGAAGAAAGAGTAGGGGCGGGTCAATGTTTTTTTATTAAGCTATGGAGTATAATTGTAAAAGTATTATCAAACATGGCATATAGTTTTTCATCAATAATAAGAGTTTAATTCTTTTTGCCTGATTTTTCCTCTTCGTTCGTCACCTACGGTGAGTACTCAAAAAATAAGATTATTTATGATAGAAGGTTCATCCAATATTGAAGGTGGTACTAATCCATTAGAAAAAAACATCGATGCTTGGTTTGTACAGGAAGTGCTACCTCACCAAAAATCATTAATGGGGTATATGTGTAACTTAACACGAAGAGATGCTTCTGATGTCGCAGACTTAGTACAAGAAGCATTAACGCGTGTTTATAGTGCAGCAAAAAATAAGCGGCCGAAAGAAGCAAGAAATTTTTTATTTGTTACCGCTAGAAATATTTTTTTCGATGAAGCTAGGCGAGCTAAAGTCGTGACCATAGAAACGGTTGCTGAATATGAAGATGTTAACATTCAATATGAAAGTATCGCACCAGAAGAGCAGGTTTCTGCTGGGCAAGAATGGAAGATGCTGAATCAAGCACTCGATCTACTGTCACCTAAAAATAAGGAAGTTATTATGATGCGCAGAGTGTATGGTTATTCTCAGCGAGAAACAGCAAGTAAGCTTAAAATGACGGAAGCTGCTGTGGAGTCGCATATAAAACATGGGATTTTAAAATTAGCCGATGTGTTTTTAAAAATTAAGCGAAATACTGAAATTCCATTTATTAAATCAAGGGGTAATAGCAACCAGAAAACTGGAGGCAAATTACAATGAAAAGACAAGAAACTGAAAATAATGCGGCGTATTGGCTGGCCAAATTAGATAAAGATAATTTAATTGATTTTAATGATATTGATCTAGCTTTTTTAGCTGCACGAAATAACGACTTTAA
The DNA here is from genome assembly GCF_002000085.1 of Pseudocolwellia agarivorans. GTDB lineage: Bacteria > Pseudomonadota > Gammaproteobacteria > Enterobacterales > Alteromonadaceae > Pseudocolwellia > Pseudocolwellia agarivorans. The sequence continues at coordinate 78,474 of NZ_MUZU01000001.1, read as the reverse complement.
AGCCTGGGTTGAAGACTCTGATTATAATCGCGTTGCTTTTTTGCAATTGGTTTATGTATGGCAGCATGATGCTTTAGCCCATGCTTATGAATCACGAGTAGTGAAAGTAACAAAGAAACGCAGCATTTTTATAGCAATGGCTGCAACAGTAATGTTACTTATTATGCCAATGATGCAATTTTTAAGTCATAGTAATAAGGATGTTTATGAAACTAATATTGGTAAGCGTCAATCTGTTTTGTTAGTTGATGGCTCAAAAGTAGAACTTAATTCTGAATCTAAAATTACCGCATCTATTACGGATGAAGAACGCGTTGTTACACTTGTTAAAGGCGAGGCTTTTTTCGATATAGCGCATCTGAATGGGAAGCCATTTCGAGTATTTACCGGCGAACAAATTATTACGGTAATTGGTACTAAGTTTTCAGTACATAAAGTGGGGGATGATATAAAAGTTGTTGTTAGTGAGGGTAAGGTTCAAGTCGATCATTTAAAACAAACGGCCAGTTCAGAAATGGCGGTTTTAGTGGCAGGTAATATTGCACAAACTAAAGATGACGAAATTGTTGTTATTAAAGATACAAAAGAAGCTGTAGAACAAAAATTAAGTTGGCGAACAGGTCTTATTACTTTTGATGGAACAACACTCGAAGACGCTATAGCTGAATTTAATCGTTACAACAAAGTTAAGTTAATCTTTAAAGGCAGTGACATATCACAGTTAAAAGTGAGTGGGCAATTTAAAAGCCAAAATTATGATGCTTTTTTACGTTTGATATCTGAAGGTTATGGCTTAAAAATAAGTTATTCAGATTCAAATAAGGTTATTGAAATATCGAGCTAGCTTATTTAAATCTTAAATAACATTAACAACGGTAAGTTTTTTGACATTATTAAATGTAATGACAAAGCTTACCGTTTTTTGTTTTGGATCTTATTAAAATTAAAATAGATGTTTTACTGCTTAGTTAATAAATAAGCAGATTGTTACAAGGTAAGTTTACATTTACTTAAAATTTATAGGGTAACTTGTATTATATATAGTTTTTGTTTTTTGATTAAGCTGTTGATTTTGTTGTGTTTATTTTACCTTTAAATGGTTTTAAATAATTAAAATTATATTTTTTATAAAAAAATGCCTGATAATTAACCTTTATTCGTTACTTAAGATATGAGAGTAATTTTACAATTATTTTAATATCGTTATTTTCATAATAATAAAGCGAATTAGGAACCCACAGATACTTTAATTCCTTAACAATCGCTAATCATTCAATAAGAATAATTAGGACACTAACATGAATAATCCTTGTAATAACAAAAGTAGTACAAGAAAGACTTTAATCGCTAGCATAAGCGGACTTGCTATGGCCATTAGTGGCGCATTAAGTGCAGCGGAAGTTCAAAATACTATTTCATTTAATATTGAAAGTGGTTCATTAAAATCCGCACTTAATCAATATATGAAGCAATCAGGGCGTCAGGTTGTTTACTTTGATGAACATATTAAAAACTTAAAATCACAGGCGATTAACGGTGATTTAAGTAGCCAAGATGCCTTAACAAAGTTATTACAAGGTACTAACCTTGTTATAAAAGTAGATAAATCTACGGGTGCAATACTCATTAAAGAGGTTGCGACAACAAAAAAGAATAAGACTGAAGTTAACACTGCCTCAATAGAAAAAACTTCAGCCCAATCTCAACTTAGTCCAGTCAACAACCAATCAACCGAAAATAAAAAATTGAAAGGTGAGCAAACCGAGAAAATTACTGTTACGGGTTCTCGAATGATTGGTGTCGCTTCAATCTCTCCAGTTATTTCACTCACCAGTGAAGACTTTGCAAAAAAAGGGCTAAAGTCGGTTGAAGATGTTATTCGTTACCTACCGCAAAACCATTCATCTATTAATTCTGGTGGTGGTGTCGATGCTTCACGACCGGGAAATAATGATGGAGCTACAACGGTAAATTTACGAGGTTTAGGTGATGGTGCAACACTTGTATTAGTTAATGGAAAACGCATTAGTGCTTCAGCTAACGATAGCGCTGCAGGTGGGGGATATACCGACATTTCAAATATTCCTTTTGCAGCGATAGAGCGTGTAGAAATAATAACCGATGGCGCTAGTGCGATTTATGGCTCCGATGCGGTAGCCGGTGTGGTTAATTTTATTCTTAAAGATGATTATTCTGGCTATTCAATTACTGCACGATACGAAAATAGCTCAACCGATGCCGATGGTTTTTCTATTGAGCAAACGGCAGGTTATAGTTGGAACGGCGGTAACATTACGGGCTCATTATCTTACAAAAAAACAGACCCTGCCAATTCACGTAAAGCGGGTCTATCTTCTTCACTTGATCATCGTGCTCAGGGAGGGCGTTTTTTTGACGGAGCTTCTCAACCTGCTCATATTGGATTTAGAGGGCGCTTTTTACCAACAGAAGCTCCAGCCGGCACAGAGTTTGCTATTTTACCTGAAGGTGATGGTACACAAATCGATATAAATGATATTGTGTGGGTATCAAGAAGCGATGTTAATAACCAAGAAGGGAATTACTTTTTATTACCTAGCAAAAACCCTGGTTTTAGTACATCAGCGACGCCTGAAACTGAATTTACCTCTGCACATGTTAGCTTTTTTCAAGAGTTGGGCGAGCAATTTGAATTGTCTTTAACAGGCCTTGTATCTAAAAGGAAGAGTCAAATCTTTCGCGATGGTTATATTGCGTCGCCCATAGTGCCAGCATCAAATTATTATAACCCTTTTGGAACAAGTATTAGGGTAAATCAATATAGCTTTATTAATGAAATAGCAAATGGTGACTTAACTACCCCAAGTTCTACTATTGAGTCTGAGCGTTATAATATATCGGGTACGCTATCGTACTTTCTTCCAATAAAAGATTGGGTTGCGGAGCTTTCTTTTAGTACCGGTAAAGATAAAAACCATAGCGAAATAATTGAGATAGATGAACGAGGTGATAAATTTGCTGAGGCATTACAGAGTGGCGACCCTGCTAACGCAATTAACCTTTTTGGTGATGGAAGCGTACAGCTTGCTAATTTAAACGAGTTAATTTATATAAATGATAATGGTAACAGAGAAGGTACTCAAGAAGGCTATTTATTAAGTTTAAATGGTAGTATTTACGACTTACCGGCGGGTAGCGCTAAATTTTCGGTAGGTGCTGAGCGTCGTACTGACGGTATCGATTTTAAAAACTATCGTTTAAATCCTATTGGCGGGCGAGCAAACCCCGAGTTAGATGGATTTGTTCCTGAAACCGAAAATACAGCTTATTATGCAGAGTTGTATTTACCTCTTATTAATAAAAAGATGAATATCCCTTTTGTAGAAACATTTTCTGTGCAACTCGCAACTCGCTACGACAAATATGACTACGAAGGGGCATTTAATGGTTTACCTGCAACCCCAGATGAAGAATTAGAGCTGGTATCAAAAAGCTTTTCAGACTCGGTAAATCGAGTGGGGTTACTGTGGTACCCAATTGAGGACCTTAAAATAACTTACTCGTGGAGTGAAGGGTTTCTTGCACCCACCATCGTTGAATTATTTGACCCTGTAGAAGGTCCTGATAGCTATTATCCATTCTTCGATCCTAAAAACCCAAGCGGTGCTGATTTTGTTTACCCTTTAACTCATTTTGGAGGTAACCCTGATCTTAAAAGCGAAACGTCTGTAAGTAATACCTTTGCTCTCGACTATCAGCCAGCGAGTATAGAAGGCTTACGCTTAAATGTGGTTTGGAGTGAAACCAAATTTAAAGATGTAATAGGGACCTTTTTTAATGTTTTTGGACCGACTTCTACCTACCCTTTTGAAAATGAAGAGCTTTTTCCTGATGTAGTAGGAAGAGATGCTGATGGGTTTTTAACAACGTACGAAGCATTTCAACCCGTTAATTTTGCAACCAAGAACAGTGAAAGTATAGATATACTTGCTGAATATCGTTTTGATTCTTCTTATGGTGAGTTTACGGTAGGTGCTTTTGCAACTCATACGTTAACATTAGAGTTTGTTGCTGCGCCAGGAATTGAGCCTTTTAAGCAAAATGGTACTGAATTAGGGCCTTCAGATTGGCAAGGTAATATTTACATTGATTGGTTTAATAATAACTGGTCTGCGAGTGCTAAATATAATTATAGTGGTGGTTATACGGTAAGAGATGAAACCGCGATTAATCCTGATGTTGATGGCTATAAAACTGTTGATGTTCAGTTGAGTTACAGCACAAAAGACAATTGGAAATTGTCGGCAGGCGTTAATGATTTATTTAAAGCCGATATACCATTTGTAGATAATCGATTTGGCGTTAATTCATCGCGCGTTAACTTTCGTGGTAGAACAGCTTATTTAGTGGTTTCTAAAGATTTCTAAATAAGCCGTTACAAATACAAAAGGCTTATCTTTTTGATAAGCCTTTTTCTTTCTATGGAGACTATCTTTCTCATATTTCTACACCCTATAACATAACCTGAGGTTTTTTAAATGAATTTTATTGAAGTAAATGATGATAATTTTGAATCAGAAGTTATTCAGTCTACAGTGCCAGTGTTAGTCGATTTTTGGGCGCCGTGGTGTATGCCATGTAAGCAGCTTGCGCCTGTATTAGCTGAGCTTGCTGACCAATATCAAGGTAAAGCTAAAATTGTAAAAATTAATACCGAAGAGTCGCCCGCTACTGCTGCAAAATTTGGTGTTCGTAGTATTCCTAACGTGTTTTTATTTAACGAAGGGGAGAAAAAGTTAAATTTAATGGGATTAAACCCTAAAAGCAACTACGAAAAAGTTATTGATAATGCCTTAACTGATGCTGGCGAGCCTGACTTAGCTGAATTACTTAAAGATGATGAATTTAGAACGTCGTTTGTACTTACCAGTGACATTGAATCGTTACAAACAGCGGTGGCTGAGCACCCTGAAATTGCTAGTAAGCTTTTATCTGGTGGTGTATCACCGGTGTCTGCAGTGTTAGATAGATCTATAAATGAACGCGTTCATGTATTGCTTTCAGCAAATCCTGAACTATCGTTTATTGAGCTGGCAGGATTAGGTAAGCTGAAAGAAGTAGAGTCTTTACTTGCTGACGAAACTCTTGATGTTAATCAAACCGATATTAATGGCACTACGGCTTTTTGGTTAGCTGCACGTCATGGTCAATATGAGGTTTGTAAATTATTGATTGATAATAAAGCAGACATACATATGTACCCTAAACACATGCCAGTAAGTGCTGTAGCGCTCGTTGCATCAAGGAATAGTACAGATTTATTGAAGTTATTAATTGAGCACGGTGCTGATATTCATGCTAAAGGACACCGGGGTGAGTCTTTATTGCACATGGTTACTTCTGCTGATTTTTTTGGTGGAAAATTAAACAAAGAAAACATTCAGTTATTACTTGATAAAGGCTTAAATAATTCATTAGTAGATAATGATGGAAACACACCATTACAAGCTTTAGAACTAAGAATTGAACGCTACGGTAAAAATGGTGAGAAAGATATGACCGAAGAAAAAAATAAATATCAAACCTTGGTTGAAATGCTCGACTAATTTTTATGAATTAGAAATTAGTTGACTGATTTTTACATTCTATTCGTTTAAATAGTATATGGACAAATACCCCAACCTTTATAAATTGTTCATATTAATTGCCCTACCCAAAACATAAGGATTTGTTTGGGTTTTTTCTCATTAATTCTAAATAAGGTCTTAAAAATAATGACAACAGCTATTATCAATACAACAGACGCAAGCTTTCAACAAGATGTTTTAGCATCAGACACCCCCGTCGTTTTAGATTTTTGGGCCCAATGGTGTGGTCCTTGTAAAAACTTGTCTCCGGTACTCGATGAGCTTTCATGCAAATATGAAGGTAAAGTTAAAGTGGTAAAAGTGGACACAGAAAAAAATCCAAAGCTTTGTAAGCAGTATAATGTACGTGGTATTCCTCATGTATTATTAGTTGATAAAGGAGAAATAGTACAAGATATTGGTAATTTCCGTTCGGTTAATCATTTATCTACTTTAATTGATGGCTATTTAAATGGGTTAAGTGCTACAGGATCTTTAGAGGCTAATCTAGATGATTTAGCTTTTCGTGAAGAGTTTTTATTGCAAGGGGATATCGATCGCGTTAAAGCATATTTAGTTGCTAATCCTAACGTTGTAAATGAGCCACTGCAAAGAGGGGCTCCCCCAATTTCTATGGCTATTGCTTTTAAATTGCAAGAGCGTATTGATTTGTTGCTAACCTTTAATCCCGCACTGTCATTTTCAGATAATGTCGCCCTAGGTAATATTGAGCCGGTAAAAGAAGTAATTACTCGTCACCCTGAATATTTAAACCCAACGGGGGAACGTGAAAACTCACCATTAGTGCCTGCAGTTGCTATGAAGCAAAGGGCTATGGCTGAAATGTTATTAGATGCTGGTGCAGATGTTAATTGGCAAAACTCTGTTGGCTCTTACGTAGTACTACAAGGTTTACTATCCGATAATGATGTAGAAACTATGAAATGGCTAATGACTAAAGGATTAAATATTAAAGTGATTATGCGTGGTAATAACACGGCACTGCATATTGCTGGTTATCAAGGCCACTTTGAAATGACTCAATTTTTACTTGAGCAGGGGTTAGACCCTAAAGCAAAAAATGAGAAAGGAGATACACCGTTAGCTTTTTCTAAAAAAGTAGCCGAAAAACGTACTGATGGTAAAAAAGTTATTGAGTTGCTGGAGCAATACTAATGTTGCCTATGTTTCAGGCTTTGAAAAATGTTAAAGAATACCTAGTTCGTACATATCATGTGGCAAAGCCTTATTGGACGTCACCAGAGTATAAAAAGGTTGCGTGGGCCTTATTGTTGACCATGCTCGCCATTGAAGGTGTACAACTTTATTTAGTCTCTAGTTTAAGCTACGCGAATCGAGACTTTATGGATGTACTGGATAATCGCGAATTTGAAAAGTTCTGGAGCGTGTTTTGGTTTTGGATAGGTTTGTTTGGTGTAATGCTGATTTCTTATCTTGCTCAGATGCATGTTAAATATCATCTGATTATAAGTTGGCGTGAGTTTTTAACAAATCGTTATCAAGCAAGATATATTAATAACGGTATATTTAACCAGATGGGGCTTAAAGATTACAATGTTGATAACCCCGATCAGCGTATTTCTCAAGACACCTATAATATTGCTAATGAAACGATAGAATTAGGCATAAGCTTATTATCTAATGTTGGCCATTTAGTGGTATTTAGTTTTATTTTATGGGAAGTTTCGGGCGCTTTAGAGTTTGATGCCATGGGCGTTGATTTTTATATACCCGGTTATATGTTTTGGGTTGCTTTAGTTTATGCAATACTAGCTATTTGGTTAACTCATAAGTTTGGTAAGCAATTAATGCCATTGAACTTTGAGCGCCAACATAAAGAAGCTAACTTTCGATTTCACTTAGTTAGATTACGTGAAAACGCAGAGAGTGTTTCTTTACTAGGTGGTGAAGCGACTGAGAGAAAGCAGTTAAAGCAGGAGTTTGGTGACATTAAAAGTAATTGGATCGAATTACTTAAATATAAAAAGCGCCTGTTAGCATTAAATATGGGGATGGGACAGTTATCACAGATATTTCCATACCTTGTAGCAATGCCAGCCTTAATTGCAGGAAATATTGCTATAGGTGGTTTAATGCAGCTGCGTGGTGCTTTTATGTCAGTAGAAGCTTCAATGACTTGGTTTGCTACTAGATATGAGGTTATCGCTGAATGGAAATCAAGTGTTGATCGTATTATTTTATTAGAAGAAGGCATTAAAGCAGCAGAAAACGATTCTAAAGACAGGCGTTTAATTGTTGAAAAAAATAATGCAAATGAAATACAAGCTGAAAAGGTATCTATTGCACTCCCTACAGGTGAACTATTAGCTGAAAATGTCGATTTTGTTTTAAAGCCTGGAAACAATGTCGTTATTACAGGAACCTCTGGTAGCGGAAAAAGCACTCTTTTTAGAGCACTTTCGGGGTTGTGGTTATGGGGGAGCGGCGTAATAAAACAGCCTAATAGTAAAACTATGTTTATACCGCAAAAATCTTACCTACCAAAAGGAACATTAAGAGAGGTACTTTTATATCCTAGCGATGGAAATAATGTTAGCGATGTTCGATTAAAGCGTTGTATGGAAATATGCATGCTGTCTAAATTTATTGATAAGTTAGATGTAGATGACGATTGGTCTAAAGTATTGTCAGGTGGTGAACAACAAAGGATCTCTTTTGTTAGAGCTTTGCTTGCTGAACCTGCTTGGTTATTTTTAGATGAGTCAACGTCAGCGTTAGATCCGAAAACAGAGGCTGAGATTTATAAAGCCCTTAAACGTGAGCTACCTAATACCACCATAGTGTCAATTGCGCATAGAGAATCGCTCAAGCAATACCACAGTGTGGAGTTAAGGTTAGATGGTTTAACAAAAACAACCACTTTACATACCATATAGTGGATTACGGAATATCTCATAATTAGTGAGTAACCGTTGTACTAACCCTTTTAAAATAGGCTTTTATATTAAAGCCTATTTTTTTGCCTGATTTTTGAGTTCTGTTCGTTAATTAACTTATAGAAAAACTTTATACGCAGTTATTCCTCACCGTTATCTACGTAACATTTTCTTGATTCGACAAGGTATCGCTAAAAATGCGGTATTAGGCATTGTAATTTGCCCACACATGATTAATCAGAATAATAGGAGACAACATGACTCTAGTAAAAGAGTGTCCAGTTTTAATTATAGGTTCAGGCCCTGCAGGATATACCGCTGCAATATATGCAGCTCGTGCATCGTTAAAGCCTGTTATGGTGACAGGCCCACAACCAGGTGGTCAACTTACTATTACAACCGATGTAGAAAACTACCCTGGCTTTGCAGATCCAGTTCAAGGACCTTGGTTAATGGAGCAAATGCAACAACAAGCAGAAAATGTTGGTACTGAAATGATCACCGATATGATCTCTGAAGTGGATTTTTCTTCGCAGCCTTATAAAGCTAAAGGGGAGTCTGGTACACAATATCTTGCACAGTCTGTCATTATAGCAACAGGCGCTCAAGCACGTTGGTTAGGTTTAGAATCAGAGCAAAAGTTTAGTGGTTACGGGGTTTCTGCTTGCGCTACCTGTGATGGATTTTTCTACCGTGGTATGGAAGTTATGGTTATTGGTGGTGGTAATACAGCGGTTGAAGAAGCACTTTATTTATCTAATATTGCTAAAAAAGTTACCTTGGTTCATCGTCGTGACGAATTACGTTCTGAGAAAATTCTTCAGGAACGATTATTCGAAAAAGATAATATTGATGTTATATGGAATTCAACATTAGAAGAAGTACTTGGCGATGAAGAACCTCTTGGAGTAACTGGTGTACGTTTGAAAAATGTTAACACGGGAGAAACTTCAGAACATAAAACTGAAGGCGTTTTTGTTGCAATAGGCCATAGTCCTTCAACGGCTGTTTTTAAAGGGCATATTGATATGGATGAGTCGGGTTATATATTACATATGCCAGACTCAACAGCAACAAACGTTCCTGGAGTCTTTGCTGCGGGCGACGTTACAGACAAAATATATCGACAAGCTGTTACGGCTGCGGGTATGGGATGTATGGCGGCTTTAGAAGCTGAGAAATTTATAGCAGGCCATTAATAACACCAAGCTGTTATTTAAACTTAAATAACAGCTCATTCATTTCAGTTGATAACGATATACTCGTTATCAACTTTTATATTATTCGTTTGGGAGTACCATTATGTCTGTTAGTCATCATCCGGCATTTGAATTAATAAAAGAAAAAAAAATTGAATCATTAAACGTTCATTATCAAGAATTTAAACATAAAAAAACAGGGGCTATTCACCTCCATTTGGCGTCTGAGAGTGAAGAAAATGTTTTTATGGCAGCGTTTAGAACTGTGCCTGAAAATTCGACGGGGGTGGCTCATATTTTAGAACATACGGCATTATGCGGTAGCGAAAAATATGCAGTAAATGACCCTTTTATGTCAATGGTTAGTCGCTCGTTAAATACTTTTATGAATGCTTTTACGAGTTCAGATTGGACAGCTTACCCTTTTGCGAGTTTAAATAAAAAAGATTTTAATAATTTATTAAACGTATACCTAGACGCTGTGTTTTTTCCAACACTAGATCCATTAGCATTTGCACAAGAAGGGCATCGTTTAGAGTTTGCTGAAGCGAATAACCCTGATTCAGAGCTATTGTTTAAAGGCGTTGTGTTTAATGAAATGAAAGGCGCATTAAGTGCCGATAGTGCTCAGCTATCTCAGGCTATTGAACATCATTTATATCAAACGGTAACAAACCATTATAACAGTGGTGGTGATCCTGAAAATATTACCGACTTAACTTACGACGAGTTTAAAGCTTTTTATGAGTCGCATTATCACCCGAGTAATGCCATGCTTTTTACTTTTGGAGATATAGATGCAATAACTCACCAAGCAGAGTTTGAAGAATTAGCACTTAAACGTTTTAGCAAATCAGATATAAAAATTGAAGTTGCTAATGAAGTTCGATATACCGAACCACAATACCGTGAAACTTATTACCCGGTTGCAGCTAACAATAGTGTTGAAGATAAAACCTACATCGCAATAAGTTGGTTATTGGGTGAGTCAGCAAATATTGAAGAGTCTATCAAAACACAACTTTTAGTTAAGTTATTAATGGGCAATAGTGCTGCCCCACTTAGAAAAGCATTAGAGGCGTCAGGTTTAGGTAAATCTTTACTTCCGCTTTCTCCATTGAGCTACGCCGCTAAAGAAACGTCTTTTACTGTAGGTTTATCGGGTTCAAACCCTGAAAATGTTAAAGCTATTGAACAGATTGTAATATCTACATTAGAGGATATAGCCGAGAATGGCTTACCTCAAAATATGATTGATGCTTGTTTACATCAGTTTGAATTAAATAAACGTGAAGTCGGTGGTGGTCAATACCCTTATGGTTTAGAGCTTCTTTTAGGTGCTTTAACTGTTATGAACCATTATGGTGATGGTTTAGAAGCATTAGATTTTGATCCTGTACTCGCTAAATTACAACAAGATGTAAAAGATCCTGCTTATATAAAGAATTTGGTTAATAATCTATTGCTGAACAACCCACATCGTGTGTGTTTAATGTTTAAACCAAGTACAACATTAGCGGAAGAAAAAGTAGCGGCTGAAAAAAATAAATTAGCAGAAATTAAGGCAGGGCTTAATGATCAAGATAAGCAACGTATTTTAGATAATATGGCTAATTTGAAAGCTCGCCAAGAACAAGATGTAAATCGAGACGTTTTACCAAAAGTTACTAAGCAAGATATCCCATCAAAATTAAAACATTGCACGCCTGTGTTTGAGAATAAAAATAACTTGCCTATTACGTGTTATGAAGCAGGTACTAATGGTTTAGTTTATCAAGAAGTCTTTATTGACATGCCTACTCTTAACAAAGACGAAGTTGCGTTAATGCCTATATATACCTCAATGGTCTCTAACTTAGGCATTGGTGAAGATAGTTACCTTGATATTCAGCTTAAAAAATCAAGTGTACTTGGCGATTTTTCGTGTAGCGCAATATTTAAAGCTGATATAAATGATGTCAATAATATTCATGCAAAGCTTATTTTTTCAGCCAGTGGTTTAAATAGAAATCAACAAGAAATGACTAAGTTTTTACAAAACGCTATTGAAAAAATTCGTTTTGATGAAACAAAACGTATAGGCGAACTAGTGCAAATTATGCGTAATAATTTAATGCGACAGCTGGTGCAAAATGGTCATAAAATGGCGATGATGGCTGCGGCTAGTTCAATAAGTGCAGCTGGTTACCTTACTGAAAGTCAATCAGGTTTTAGTTTTGTTAAATCAATAAGTGAACTTGAACAGAAAATAGGTAAGGCTGATGTTGTTATTGAATTATCGAAACAATTACAGCAATTGCATAATAAAATACTGTCTTGTTCTCGAGAAGTACTTGTTGTGGGAGAAAACGCTAATTTAGAACAATTTAGTAAAGTTGTTGACGAGCACATTACAACACCAAACATTGAACAACAAAATGCTTTTTCAATGGCGTTTGAAAGTAAAAAACAAAATATTGCTTGGGTAACTAATACACAAGTTAACTTTTGTTCTAAAGCTTATCCTAGTGTGTCTTTTACACATGAAGATGCCGCTAAACTTACTGTATTAGGTAATGTTTTAAAGCATAATTTTTTACATCGAGTTATACGTGAACAAGGTGGTGCGTATGGTGGTGGTGCTGTTCAAGATAATACAACGGGTTCGTTTAAGTTTTTCTCTTATCGTGACCCTCGTTTAAGTGAAACGCTTGCTGATTTTGACAAGGCAAGTGATTGGCTACAACAAGCTGATATTACAGACTCTATGATAGAAGAAGCCATTTTAGGTGTTATTGCTAATATGGATAAACCATTATCACCAGCTGGACAAGTTTCTGCTGCTTTTGAGCAAATGCTAACGGGAGAAAGCCTTGAAGCAAGAGAGAAGTTTAGGTCTCAAGTACTAACGGTTAATAAAGAAGATTTAAAACACGTTGGACGTAAGTATCTTGATCCTAATAAAGCAAGCATTTCAGTACTTACAAATAGCGATGGTGCTGAGCAGCTTGGTTTTACAACTATAGAATTATAATAATTTATTATACGAGTGCATTATTCAACATATATTTTAAGGAATACCATGAATTTATCTGTTTTAGCAAATAACCAAGATTTATTATCCATCGAAACAGAAGCTTTAATTGTTTTTGTTAGTAAGGAACAACAATTATCAAAGGCGGCGCAAGCAATAGAAAACGCTATGCCGGGGTTGATATTAGATCGACTTAATGGCGAAGACTTACGCGAAGAGTCTGGTCAACATATTGTATTGTTTAATCCATCAGGTATAGAAGCTAAACGACTTGTTGTTATGTACCTTGATAGCTTTTGTATGGAGAGAGATGCATTTGAAGAGTTTCAATCGAGTTTAGTGAAGTCTTGTCATGAAATTGGCAAATCAGATGTAAGTATTTGTTTAGAAGATCTTGAAGTTTCAGGCCATGACTTTCCATGGCTACTAGAGCGATTTAGTGAAAGTTTTACATTGAGTGCATACCAATTTAATGCGTATAAGCTTGATTCAAAACCAAAGAAATTAACATCGGCTTCTTTCGTTGTAGCACAAGAAACTGATCTTTCAGTAGCACAAGAGTCTATTAAAAAAGGTTTAGCAATAGGCGAAGGTAAAAACTTTGCTAGAAACTTAGGTGATTTACCGCCAAACGTTTGTAATCCAAGTTACCTTGCGAAAGAAGCTATTAAATTTTCTGATGATAACGAACAGGTATCAGTAAAAATTCTTAATGGTAAAGAAATGGCAGAAAAAGGAATGAATGCGCTTTTATGTGTAGGTAAAGGTTCTATTCAGCCAAGTAAACTAATTGTATTAGAGTACAAAGGCGGTAAAGAAGGTGAAGCACCTTACGCGCTTGTAGGTAAAGGCATTACGTTTGATTCAGGTGGTATATCAATAAAACCTGGCGCGGCTATGGATGAAATGAAATACGATATGTGCGGTGCGGCAAGTGTTTTAGGTACTATGGTTTCTGTCGTTAAGTTAGGTTTGCCTATTAATGTTGTGTGTGTTGTTGCTGCGGCTGAAAATATGCCGAGTGCTAATGCAACAAGACCTGGCGATATTATTAAAAGCATGTCAGGTAAAACAATCGAAATACTCAATACAGATGCTGAAGGCCGCTTAGTATTATGTGATGCGCTTACTTTTGTACAAGAATATAAACCTGCTACTATTATTGACGTTGCAACATTAACGGGAGCTTGCATAGTTGCATTGGGTGGTCATGCTTCTGGTTTATTTAGTAACGACGAGGAGTTTGCTGATCAGCTTAAAGCGTCTGGTGAGCAATCGGGTGATCGTGTTTGGCAATTACCTATTTGGCCTGAATATACTAAACAATTAAAAAGCCCGTTTGCTGATCTGGCTAATATCGGTTCACCAGGCGGAGGTAGCATTGTGGCTGCATGTTTCTTAGCTGAGTTTGTTAAAGGTCAGCGATGGGCTCATTTAGATATTGCAGGAACAGCATGGAAGAAAGGCAGTAATAAAGGCGCAACAGGTGCTTCTGTTGGACTAATGACTACCTACTTGATGAATCGTTAATACGTAATATCAATTTATTGTTTTATAAAGCCTTAAGCGTTTTGTTTAAGGCTTTTTTGATCTCGCAAAATCAGTTGCTAGAGGCGTATTTTTTAAGCCAAGTTGAGGTTTATTAAATTATTTAAAAATAACATGATGGATTTTGGTTTGTTATTCGTTTAAGTATTCTCAACGTAAATTAAGCGTACTATGCACGAAAACCGACTTTTTAATTTTAATTTTATACTATTACTACAAGGGTTATTGGTAAGCCAGTTAGGCTCAACAATCTACTTTGTAACTATTGCTATTTGGATAAAAGACAATACATCATCGGCTGCTACTATGGGGTTGTTGGGCGTCGCTACATTCCTACCGAGTATAATTATTGGGCCTATTGCAGGAGCCTTTGTTGACAGGTGGTCAAGAAAAAAAACAATTGTTTTTTGTGACTTTATTTGTGGAATTGTTCCAATAGTTATTGCTTATTTAATGATTTTTCATCCAGAAGAAAAAACAATTATTGTGTATTCACTTTTTCTTGCTGCAATAATCTCCAGTATTATGTCTTCATTTTTTAGACCAGCTGTACTCGCCAGTATCCCTAATTTAGTATCTAAAAAACATATTATTCAAGCCAATGGGTTAATAAATAGTTCTTTCAATTTAAGTGTTGTTATTGGGCAAGCGTTAACAGGCATTTTAATTGTATTTATAAGTGCCCCCCTACTTGTATTAATAAACGGTGCGAGTTACATATTTTCGGCATTTACCGAATGTTTTATTCGTTTCGATAATAAAAAAAAGTCAGATATAGAAACTAATAAAAACTCCAAAAATTTAATTAACGAACTTTTAGAGGGATTAAAGTACTTTCAAAGCGTTAATGGACTTTTCCCTATAGTGCTTACTTATTCAGGTTTTATCTTTTTTTCATCTGCGGTTGTTATTGGATTGCCTTATTATGTTGAAATTCAATTAAATCAAACTAAAGAGTGGTTTGGTTACTTAATGGCAACAACGGGAGTCGGTTTATTGCTTGGTAGCTTATTAGTGGTTACCCCTTTATTTAAAGCATTAGATAAATCACAGGTTATTATTTATTCAATACTTATATCTGGCGTTTCTTTATTGGTCTTTGCTGTTACAACTTCAACCTCTGTTGCTGTGATTATGTCGATAATTAGAGGTTGTGTTTTTGGTTTACTCTCTGCTTGGTTACCTTCTATTATTCAATTAGTTAGTCCTGAATACCTTAGAGGGCGTACTCTTGCTATATTCAGCTCATTTACGACAGCAGCATTGCCTTTAGGTTATATTTTGTCTGGGTTATTAATCGACTTTTTCGAACACAATACAAAAATTGTTTATTTCTCTTGCGGACTTTTTACCATTGTTAGCGTATTGCCATTAATGATAAATGCTAATTTTAAACAGCTAGTTAGGTCAAATAACTAGTTAAAGAGTGTTTGTTTTGCCTGATTTTTTATATATACCCGTTACTATTCATGCAGAGCAGTTAATCACACTTTATTTTAAACTTGGTGTTGTAAAAAAAATATAGGTTAGATTATTTTAATGAAAAGCTTAATGAAGAAAATTTTAGTAACAGGTTTCGAACCATTTGGTGAAGACGACATTAACCCTAGCGAAAAAATCCTCGAACATATTAATGGATTAACATTAAGAGGAGGAGAAGTGGTTACTTGCTTGTTACCTGTTGTTAGAGAAAAATCAATAAACCAAGCTATTTTGGCGATTGAACAGCATAAGCCTGACGTAGTTATATTACTTGGACAAGCGGCAGGTCGAGATACGATAACGCCTGAGAAAGTAGCCATAAATTTTGATGACTTTTCTATACCTGATAATTTGGGCCAACAAGTAACTGATGAGCCTATTGTGGTAGGAGGGCCAGATGCCTATTTTTCAACATTACCCATAAAAGCTATTTCAAAAGAGATAGAGTTAAAAGGCATACCCGCTAAAGTGTCTTATACTGCGGGTACTTTTGTGTGTAATCATTTGTTTTATGGCGTACGGCATTATTTGCGCGACAGTGATATTCGTTGTGGCTTTATTCATATTCCGCTTATGGATGAACAAAATACGCAAGGAGATTTACCTTCTTTGCCAATAACTGATTTAATTAAGGCCACAGTTATTGCCGCTCAAAGCTGTATTGATTATACAACCGATATTAAAGAGCAGGGCGGTCAAATTAGTTGATACATTTTATTTAGCTTAATAAAAAACCTCAATAATGTCATGTTATTGAGGTTTTGTTGTTTTTAGTTGGGGGTTGTTTTAATAAGCTAGCGTGGTGTTCTGGCGGCTTTGTCAGTCATATTAAATACTTGCATGGTTACACTACTCACATTACCGCCCGTATCGGGAAAGTTAACCGTTATAGTATTATTTTCTTGTAATAAATCGTAGCTTACGGGGATTTCAAGTACACCAAAAAATTCAGGTCGTGTTTTTAAATCGTGACCTCGAATATCTTTAATAACAGCGACTTCAGAACCATTAATTTTTACTACAGGGTTTAGCGACTTACTGTGCGCTCTGCCAACACCCAATCGAATAATTGCTTCACCGTAATGGCTGTTTACATTAACGTCTTTAATCGTAAAGCTAATATCAGTATTTGCAGTAATAGGCTGCAAGTGTTTATCAGAGTAATACTTAGTTTCTCTTGATGTTTGATCTATGGCTAAGTCGTTAGCATAGGTAATTTTAATAATCGCAGTAGATTCTGTATCTACGGTATACGATGAAATATTATTTGCTAAGGTTTGTTTATCAAGTACCGCTGCTTTTGTGTTTTCGTCAAAATATAAATGTTTAACGTCAATACTTTGAATTGGCGTTTTGTTTTTATCTACTAAATTTAGCGCAATTTCAGCTGGCGATGTTGTATCAAGGTTGTTGATAATTAAATAGGCAATGTTGCCATCAATATAACTGTCTACCTGAATGTCTAAATCGTTTGATGTGGTATCAATACGAGTGCCTTTAACCTCTGACCATAAGTCGAACCATAATACGTAATCAGAATATATCCACTTGCCGTTGTCTTGAACATTAAGACTGCCGTCTAATTCATCTTCTAAAATAAATAAACGAGAACCATATCGGTTGCCTGTGGCATCAATACCATTAGGACCTGCCCACAATGCTTTTAAAATAACAAATGGCATTGAATATATAACTTGGTCTGGTTTGTCCATTAAACTTAAGGTCATTGATGAGAATGAGCGAATATTCCACCAATCGCGTTCTTTTGTATAAGGTTGCTTATGAGACAACGTAGGAGAGAAAAAGCCTAATTCAGATATAGCCCAAGGCTTACGTTCACCTATTTTGATAATACTGTATTGATCAATTAAGTCGAGTATTGCTTCCATATTTGCGCCTGAACGATACTGTACTTTGTTGTCTCTAAAGTCATCGTAAATATGCACAGAATAAAAGCCTGATTCTTTACCTGCATTATCTATAAAGGTTTTCCATGTATTTCTAAAATAATCGAAGTTATCTATTTCAAGTCCTGGCCAGGCAGCAGTATAGCCACCAACGAGTACATCAGGATGATTTTCATTTATTTTTTTAGCAACTACAGCATGCATTTTAGAAATATTAGCAGCGGTTGTTTGATGTTTAGCTGCAGAGTAAAACGGTTCGTTTACTACTTCAATTAACTTGGGTTTTGGTTGGCCAGATTCTCCGCCTTCTCCAAAGTAATGAGTTAAATACGCTGAAAAATATTCGCCTAAGGCTTCGTAGCCAGATAACCATTCGTTAGAGTTACAAGGATTTACATTACACGCTACACCTTGCTCACCTAATGGGTACATAACCATTTGTCCGCCTTGCATCATATTTTTAGACCGTTCTTCTAACGCTTTAATATTTACAGGATCCTGTAGGTATCTATTTTTATAGTTGTTTTTTACGTTTTGGCCTTGTTTTTTTGTTTCAGCTAAAGATATTTGTCCATTAACTGAAGTGCCTTTTAATTGGCTTAAAAACCAGGGTAAGCTGCCGTTGTTTCGTCCTAAATATACATCGTAGTCTTTAAGAAATTTGTCTCTGATTTCAGCACTTGGCCATTCATTATCGTTAAGTGATGCATGCAAAGTAATAAACTTGCTACGGTCGAAACTTGAGGAGTTACCTGTTTGATGTTTCATATTTACATTTACATCTACTGTTAATACAGGCAAGGCAGTTGTAATGCTATAAGTGTCGGATACACCACCAACCGTTAAAACTACATTTGTTATTTCGTTTGAAGCATTAGCAGAATTCGCTCTTAATGTTATTTTTTGGCCGTTACTTACCGTGCCTGTATTCGACGTATAATTACTGTCATCAATTTTGTATTCTCCACCGACAACCGATACAGCAACAGCTTCTGTAATGCTTGAAATAGTAATAGTGTTTGACTCAAATGAGGTATGAGCTTTTGCATTGGTAATGTCAGTAAAAGTGAAAGCAGCAGGAGTCGTATCTTTAGTTGGTGTCACCGGAATATTAGGTTGTTTAGTTGTGTCTGAGCTACTGCCACATGCTTGTAAAATAGTAAAAGAAAGTAAAGCGAGTGTTCTAATAACTTTTTTGTTTTTAATTGTAGTGTTTTTCATTTTTAAATCTTGGTGTTTAAATATGATTAAAGTGTATGCGTTTTTGTTTATAATTTAAAGCTTTGTTCATGATAAATTGTTAACAATGGGGTTTTGTTGGTATATGTTATTTAAAATCATTAGGTTAGCATTAATTAATAATATTCTTATGTTACCAAAAGCGTAGGAATAAGCTCTTGTCTCTCTAAAAACAGCGTGTATTAGCCTTAATCATTATTATGATGTTTGTTATATTCTTATTGACTATTAGTGTGTATCTCTTTATTTTAGTTTCTCTTATTTAGCCTCGTAATGAGGTGTTAAAAGTCCATTTTAAAAAGGAAAGTTTATGACTAAATTATTTATGCTTTTTGTACTTATTTTAACAAGTTTTACTTCTCTAGCGGAGTCGACAGTTGATAAGCCACCGAAAGATTCAGTTCTTTTGACTGTTTTCTTAAAACACGATCACAGTAAAAACTTAAATGAAATTCAAGAAATTTTAACGGAGCAAGGTTTCTATGAAGCATTTCCGCCTAAAGGCGTTTCTGTTGTAAGTTGGTATGTAATGATGGGGATAGGGCAAGTGGTTACGTTAGAAGTGCCTGCACATCAAGTTCGTGATGTTAACCTTGCTATAGAAAAAACTGCTTGGAAAGCTTTTACAACTGAGTATTATCCTACCTATAATTTATACCCTGTTTACCAAGATAGATTAAAAAATAAAGCTAAAGTGTCATACAAGTAAACATTTTATCTTAAGTTCATAGATAGAACAGAATAGTTGATAGTTGAAGATTATCGCTATTTTGTTCTACTTATTATGTATTTAACCTGAACTCTGGTTAAGCTATTTTACTCAGTAATGAAAGCTGAGAATTTAAAGTAACTCTTCTACTATTTTTTTCAATAAAAAAGTTTCACGTACTATCGATAAACCTTTTTTAGCGCTTTTAGCTAGTGTTTCTTCGTTATGTTTTATGGCTTGATGAATGTTAATCCAGACGGGAGTCATGCCATTTTGTATTTCATAGCTTTCTAGCTCTGTCGCACGTAATTCATTATCAATGTTACACACGTAGCAATACGACTCCATGTGTACAATATCAAAGTCGCTTTTATGCCAAGGTCGGTATTCTTCATATAAACCAAAGGGTTGTATGTTCGTAACATTATGAGCACCGGTTTCTTCACGTAGTTCTCTGATCAAGCCTTCTATATTGCTTTCACCTTCGTCAATGCCACCACCGGGTAAGGTATAGTCGTGATATCTTTGAGTATATAAAAGCAATATTTGATCACCATTAAGTACAATAGCGCGAGCCGCTTTACGTGTAAAACATGAGTTTGAAAGGTCTGAAACGTCAGGATGTATGGTTGATTTTAATAATTTCATTAAAGGTTTTTAACTCTGATTAATCAAGGAGTACAAAGGGTAAAGCAAACATTAACTTTACCTTATTGAATAAACAAACCCTAGTATTACTTAGTTACACTAAGCTTACTGGCTATATCTATAAAGCTTTGAATATATTCAATTTCAATGTCTGTTTCTCGCAATCCTATAAATATTTGTTTATCAATTCCGTGTTTACCCAGTTTAATACCTTTAATAGGTAATGCTTTTGAATACTCTTTTACTAGCCAAGCAGGAAGGGCTGAAACACCACGTTTGCTTGCTACCATTTGCAGCATAATATCAGTTGTTTCAATTACTTTATGTTTATGTGGGCTACATTGTTCAAGGGCTAAAAACTTACTAAAAATATCAAGACGTTCAGTTTCTACAGGGTAAGTGATTAATGTTTCATTACTTAAGTCTTGAGGTTTTATAAAGCTTTTATTGGCTAAAGGGTGATCTTTGTGTGTTACTAAAACAAGTTCGTAATCAAAAACGGGTAGGTAGGTTAAGCCTTTTTTAAAGAGTGGATCTGGTGTGACTAAGGCATCTATATCGTGGCTAAATAATGCGCCTAAACCACCAAACTGAAAGCGCTGCTTTACGTCTAAGTCTACATCGGGCCACTGTTCTAAATAGGGCGAAACTACGGTTAATAACCACTGATAACAAGGGTGGCATTCCATTCCTATTCTTAATGAACCTCGTTTACCTTTTGCTATTTGCGCTATGATATGTTCGGTATGCTCTAGCTGAGGGAGGGTGCGATTAGCTAACGATAATATATGTTCGCCTGCTTGAGTTAGTCGTAAATTTCGACCTTCTTTCGACCAAACTTTAATGCCTAATTGACCTTCTAATTTTTTAATAGCGTGACTTAAAGCTGATTGAGTAAGGAATAGCGCATTAGCTGCTTCGGTAAGTGTTCCTAGTCGATCGACTTCTCTTATTATTGATAAATGTGTTCTTTCAATCATGTGATGGTTTGTTTTTTTATAAAGCTTACTTATGATTTTAATTCATAGAATCGTCTATTTATATCATTATTTTTCATAAATCTACTTGAATGCAATTAGCTTATATTATTTATAGAAATAATGTTGATCATGGCAATGTTAAGTAGCCTGAATTTTTATATGTAATCATATTAAGGTTTTGATTTTTATTGTGATTATTTTTAAGTGTTATTTGTGGAGAATTTATTTTTAATATGTCAGGTCTTCTTAGAAGAGATTAAATATTAACTGGAGGATGTTATGTGTAGTTCACCAAAACCTAAAACCCAAGTTAAGGGCACAAAGTCAGTAGGTAGTAGTGGTAGTATTTTGTCGAGTATATCTACAGAGAGCCGAATTCGATTTTCAGAGCGAGCTAATTTAGCACAAGAACGAAGAGATCAAATAAAATTAGAAGAAAAGCAAAAAGCCTTACGTCTTCAAGCTATCCATAAAAAAAATGAAAAGCGCCTATTAAAAAATAAACAAAGTCGATTAAGTTACTGGTTACTAAGTGCTAGCTTAAAAGAGATAATTCAATTATTGTTTTTAGGTAAAACTAAATCTATTTAATAAAAGCGTAGAACAAATTATAAAAAGTTACTCTTTAATTTCTATACGGTTACGTCCGTTTCGTTTAGCTTGATATAAGGCATTGTCAGCCCTGTTTAAAAAGGTACTTAATTGCTCTTTAGATTTATAAGCTGTAATACCAAAACTTATGGTAACTTTAGGTTCTATATCACTTTTCAGTAAGTTTTCTTGAATGCGTTTAGCTGTATTTTTTGCGCCTTCAATAGGAGTATCGGCTAGCATAATAATAAACTCTTCGCCGCCCCATCTACACACAGCATCACTTTCTCTTACATAAAGCTTACATGCTTGAGCAACATACTGAATGACTTTATCGCCTGTTAAATGTCCGTAAGTATCATTAACGTGTTTGAAATGGTCTATATCGAGCAAGATTAATGTGAGTGGTTGGCTTTTTCTTTTACACTGTTCAATATTGTTTAATATGATAGGTTCGAAGGCTTGTCGATTAATCAGTCCTGATAACTTGTCGGTAGTGGCCATAACCATTAATTTGCTTTGATAACGATTAAAAGCGATATGCGCAATAATTAAGACTCCTGCTGTAACCAGTAAGCTGAGTAATATATTAATTATAAAGGTTTTAGTGAGCTCTTTTTCACTGTCTACCACGCCTTGTTCAACAACTAAATACCAATTAAATTCTTCAATAAAACGGCTATTAAGATAAATTTTATTACCTGAGTTTTCATAATGTACTGAGTTTGAAGAGGTATTAAGAATTATATGTGCAAGTTCACTGTTTTTTAATCGTTTTGAAAGTTGTAAGTCATTACTAAAATTATCACCATGAAGTGTTATATCACCCGTTTTATTAATAAAATAAACGGTACGTTGGTAGCGCTGTTGGTAACTTTCGATGAGTTGTTTTACGGTATTTAAAGCCAGCCCAACGCCGGTAATACCAATGAAATTATTGTTGTAGTCATATACTTTGTAATTGACAAAAACCGTCATGTTATTTGGATCAGCGGTATCGTGATCTATATTGATTTCGTAATCTTGTGTGATAGGTGTATTTTTAAAAGAAAAATACCAATTATCTTGCGGATCGTTTTTTGATACTTTTTTGAGTATGCCTTTAGGATGGTAATAGTTGCCACTTGCATTACTCACAAAATAGCTGGTTACTATATTATATTTTGTTTGAATTTCTTTTAAGTATTTTACGACTTTCTCAGGATTATTTTCACCATTTAACTTCCAATCACGCACAAAGGTGTCTTGCGCCATAAGTGATGAGATGAAAATCGGTCTAAATAAATCATGTTGTATTTCTGAATAAATATTGTCGCTTGTTAAGGGAAGAGAGTCTGTTGAGATATGTTTTTCTATTGAGCTTCGAGCCACTTGATAACTTAGCCAACTTGTTACAAGAAAACCAGACAGTATTAAAATAGCTAGGAGAGAGCTAAAATCTTTTTGTCTTTTGAGCATTAAATATCCAAGGTAGCCGTTTAAAAAAAACGCTATTTTGACGGAATAATACTCAAATACAAGAGGAAGAAATAAAAAGTTGAAGAAACAATTAATCAAGGAGTATTAATTGTTTCTATTTATCAATTATTTAGTTTAAGAAAAGAGGCTTAAATAATGATTTAAAGTTTGTTAAGCATACTCATTAATTCTTCATTTAATGCGGTGTTGGTTAGCTTTCCTGTTTCACCATCAAAATTATCATAAAAACTTGGTACGGATAACGCACCTACAATGTTAGCGGCAAAATATGGTCCTGACGTTAACGCATTATTTAAAACGTTTTTTGCGCCACCAGGACCTGGTGTAGTAGACATAATGACCATAGGTTTATTTTGATAAAGCTTTTGTTCTATTCTTGAGGTCCAGTCAAATAAATTTTTAAAGGCTGCTGTATAAGTGCCATTGTGTTCAGCATACGAAATAATAATAGCGTCAGCCTCGCCAATTTTTTGGTAAAAGTTTTTTGCTTGCTGTGGCTGACCGAGATCTTTTTCTCTGTCTTCACTAAAAATAGGCATTTCATAATCGTTTATATCAATAATTTCTACTTCTGCATTTTCAACTAAATTTGCAGCGTATGTGGCTAATTGTTTGTTAATAGAGTTTTTACTGTTACTGGCGGCAAAGGCTAATAGTTTCATTATATTTTCTCTTTTCAATGGGTTATTAAATGTGGTTAATAAAGCTGATTAATTTGTTATTTAAAATACCAGTTTTTTGCTATGAAGTTATTTTATATAGTTTCTATATAAACATTAATAGACTTAATGTGTAAACATTGTTTCCAAATGACTTTTAATTAATTGGTGATAGCGTTATGCTTTTAAGTATAGGGTTTAATGGGATTTAGGCATGAAGAATAATCTTAAATTATTTGATGGTATGGTGTTATTTACACAAGTAGTCAACAGCGGTGGATTTACCGCTGCGTCACTTGTTAATGGCCATTCAACCTCGTTTATTAGTAAAGAAATTAATAAGTTAGAATCGCGTTTAGGCGTAAGACTATTAAGTAGAACTACACGGAAAATAAGTTTAACACCGGAAGGGCAAGCATTTTATCAACAATGTGAGCAAATGATCATAGAAGCAGAGCAAGCTTTGGGGATTATTAATCAAGCAAATACTGAACCGAAAGGCGTGCTGAAAATAAGTTGTCCTATTGGTTATGGGATGAGTCATTTACAGTCTCCTATTGCGGAGTATTCAACCTTGTATCCCGACGTAAAGCTTGATCTTGATTTTAACGATCGTAAAGTTGATGTTATACAAGAAGGGTATGATCTCGCCATAAGGGCAACGCAATATTTAGAAGACTCAAGTTTGGTCTGTAAAAAAATAGCATCCTATAAAGCGTATACCGTAGCATCACCTCTCTACTTAAAACAACACGGAACACCGCTAAAACCAGAAGATTTATCAACACATAAATGTCTTAGCTACAGTAACCTTAAAAACCCAACTAAATGGAAATTTGAAACGCTAAGTGGTGAGGTTGTTCAAGTTGATGTGCCTGCTACTATATTGTGTAATAACGCTGAAATGGAATTGGCTATGGTGTTACAAAATAAAGGTATATGTCGTTTACCTGAGTTTTATATGGAAAAAGAGTTAAAAGAAAATAAAGTGGTTATTTTATTTGAGGGTTTTAAGCAGGTTAATATTGATATTTACGCGCTATACCCTAGTAGAAAACACTTGTCGCCTAAGGTCAGAAAGTTTTTAGATTTGTTGGTTAAGGAATAGTTTTAACCGTATTGTGAACTTGTCGATAAATAATGCCGTATGAATTTTATGAAATATAAGTACTCGCAATACGCATTTCAATTGGTTTTATATAAAGGCTTTTGATTATGCAAAAGCCTTTCAGTGGAGTTTATTGGTTATTTATAGTATAGGTGCAGTACGTATACCTGAGTCTCTAATTTGCCAATATTTATTAAACATGGCTGTTACGCGTTCTTTATGCTCCGCTTTATTTACTAAGTTATTTTTTTCTTGTGGGTCTTCTTTTAAATTATATAAAGCATGTATTTTACGTTCGGTTACGTCTCTGTTTGTTTGCATGATTATTTTCCAATCACCTTCTCTCATCATCAGTTCTTTGTTACTACCGCCTTGCTGCATTAATAAGTGACGTTCTTGAAAAGGTTGTCCTAAAAATGTTGGTAATAAATTCCATGAATCTTTTGCTTGCTTTTCGTTTAACTTTACTTGGGTTAATGCGGCAATCGTTGCAACAATATCAGTACCATTAACTAAGGTATTATTTACTGAACCTGCTTTTATTTTGTTAGGCCATACAGCAATAAATGGTACTCGGTGTCCACCTTCTAAAGCTGAGTTTTTTCTTCCACTGTAAGGGCCGGATGAAAAATGACCTGCTTTTTGTTCAAATGGATTACCGATACCACCATTATCAGAAGTAAATATAATTAATGTATTATCATATTGATTTGTATCTTTTAACGTTTGAATAATTTGTGCCACTTCAATATCAAGAACACGGTTCATGTCTAAGTGATTGGTAGGAGTTGTACCTGCTATTTTAATGCCATTAATTTCTTGAGGAGGCGTATGTGGTATATGTACAGCAGGGCTCCAGTAGTTTAATAGGAAAGGTTTTTTCCCTGCATTGCGCTTTATAAAGTTAGTGGCTTTTTTTGCTAATAACATATTAAGTTTACGAGCATCCCAATGGCTTTCTCCCATTCCAGGGCCTTTATCTGAAACAAACTTTTTGTCTAATGCGCTATTTTCATCTACATAAGCAATTTTTGAATCTTTGTTAAGCGGATACCATACTGAATTTTCATAAGCCAAATACATAGGGCCTTGAACACCAGAGGGAACAGTAAAGTCGTAATCAAAGCCTATTTCTTTGGGGTTTCCTGCAATCCAACGACTTACGTCTACCACTTTCGTTTTAGGGCCTCCTCTTGTGCCGCTATATTGCGTTCCATCTTTTCTGTTAAATGTTCCGCCCATATGCCATTTACCGATAAATCCGGTTGTGTAACCTGCTTGTTTTCCTACACGGCCAATGGTTGCATCATCAGCGGTAATAGCAGTTTTATCGAATGTGCTCCATACCCCCCATGGTTGATACCCGCGGTAGGTTGAATTGCCACTCATAACGGAATAGCGAGTTGGTGCACATAAAGCGGTAGGAGAGTGAGCATCCGTAAATGACATCCCTTGTGCTGCTAAGCTATCAATAGTCGGTGTTTCAGCGACAACGGGTCTATCGCTGTATTGTTTATGAAAAGCACTAACATCGCCTAACCCCAGATCGTCAGCCATAATAATAACAATATTAGGTTGATGTTTTTGTGCGGTTGATATTGTTGAAAAAGTACAACATAAGGTGAGAAGGGTTAATTTTATTTGATGAGTTATATTCATTTTGACCTAACCTAATTGAATTTTTTATTAAAAACTATCGATACTATCGATATATAGAATGTATTTAATACGACAATCACAAGGTGACTTAACTAAAATATCACTTGCATAAGATTATTTATATAAAATTTAATATTTATATATGAATTCCTGATTAAATATATCATAAATAATTTAGAGAGGATTGAACTTTTATTGGAATTTAATTCAATCTGTTTGTGAGGTTGGTCTCATAAATAGAGTTAATATAAGGTTCTTATATGGCAAGTGCTTAATGAGCTTTTAATCTTTAACTATATTGTTGATTCAGTCTTTTTTGCCAATTACCTTCATGAGATAAATCGCAGTTTTCTTCACTATCAAACCGAATATGCTTAGCAGGTTTTTTTAATGTAATATCTAAGTCTTTTAAGCAATCTAACAGTGTATTAGTCATATGGGTTAATTCGTCTTTTTCTTTTGCATCTTCTAACGTGTCATTATCTTTAAATATGCAAATAATTTTTATACTTTGAGCAATGTTTGAAAAATTAACGGTGTGAGTCAGCCATTCAAAACCGCTAACTGTGGTTTTAAATTCTTCGCAGCATAGTGTAAGGGCTTTAATAAGTTCTTTCTCAAATTTTTTATCTTGTTTGTTCATTTTCCACTCGTAGTTCATTGTTTATAAAGAGCTGTGCTGCAAGGTTATTTCTTCAGTCAATATCATCAATTAATTCATGTTTTTTACTATTAATAAAGTCTGCTGACAGGTTTTGTCAGCAGGCTTGTTGAATAATACAAAGGCTTAAGGAAAGCCTTAAGTTAATTTAAATAAAGGAAATATTATGCAAGTTGTCGAAATTATAACATTTAAAGCAATCGCGGGTGTAAGCCATGATGAAGTGGTTGCCGTAAATAAGTTAGCGTTAAGTGAAATAGAAAAAATAGAGGGTTTTGAATATCGTTCATTATCGTTTGATGCGGTTTCAAATACATGGACTGATATTATTTATTGGAGAGACAGAGCTGCGCTAAAAGCTGCAGAAGTCGTATTTATGAGTTCTGCTGCTTGTAAAAAGCTAATGGATATTATTGAAAAAGAATCGACGGATATGAAAGTAAGCGATATTCTGTATTCAACCTGTACTGAAGCTGAAAACTGTGGCTAAAGCCGATCGATTATTAAAAATAATAACGCTTTTAAAAGGACGGCGCACTGTAATTACAGCGCGTCAACTTGCTGAAGTTGTTGAAACCTCTGAGCGTACTATTTATCGCGATATTCAAGTGTTGCTTGATACGGGGTTTCCTATTGAAGGTGAAGCTGGTGTTGGTTATCGGCTTCAACCTGGTTTTGAAATTCCACCTATTATGTTTACCGCAGAACAACTATTAGCTGTGCAGTTAGGTTTGAAAATGGTGAAAGGGTGGACGGATAAAGACCTTGCCATTGCTGCTGAACAAGCAAGATTGAAAATTGAAGCTGTGTTAGCAGAGCGCTTAAAACAAACAAACCTCGAAAATAGCTTACTCGTTCCGTCTTATTTTCTTGATTCGTCAGCATCTGATTATTCGCTTACCATTCGTAAAGCTATAAAGCAAAACTACGGTTTAACCATTGATTACATAAGAGCCGATGGTGAACATTCAACACGCAGTATTCAACCCTTAGGTTTAGTGTTTTGGGGGCAAAAATGGACCTTAATATCATGGTGTTTATTACGTGAAAGCTATCGTGAGTTCCGATTAGACCGTATACAAAAATTAAACGTAGATGAAGTGGTGATAGCGCCTAATCCTAAGGTAAGTTTAGATAACTATTTATTACGATTAAAAGAACAGTATGGTGATTGTGAGGTGTTTAGTAGTAATTCAAAATAAAAATGTAGAGCTATATTAACTCTACATTTTATGATTTTTAAATGATTAAAGCTTTAGATGTTAACTTGCCTTTGGTGTTTCTTCATACCAATCAGTCATGTCGTCGTACATTTCACCTTTCATTAGATGATAAACCGATTTGTGGTAAATTTTTATATCATGAAATGGGTCTGTTAAAATTTTAGTAAACCATACCAAACCTGATTGAACGCCCATTAATTTAAATAGGTGTACCGTTCTAAATATTACTGCACCAAAACCTACTACTAACCAAATCATTGCCATGTTGTTGACGAAGCCCATTAGCTCGGTGTGTTCTTGCATCATGCCGAAAAATGACGGTTCGAAAAATAAAATAACAGGAATTAAGGCCCAAATAGAAAGTAGCACGACTTTACGTTGTAAGTTGTAGCCGACTTTTACACTTTCTTTATGTTCGTGCGTGGCTTGGTTTACTTGGTCGTAGGTTTTAGGTTCGAAAAAGAAGTGGCCTGTTTGGCGAAGTGTCATTGCCAGTAACCAACCCACTAAAGCGGCGGCAGCAGGGTAGTAAAATACCAATACGTAACTTGCTAAAAAACAACAAGCGCTTAGTAAATGTAAAAATTGGTTGATGCGGTTGTGGTGATAAAAACGGTGATCATCCCAGCGTTGTTTTTGTAGTTCGTCGTAAAATTTCATAAGTTTCCCATTTATAAAGTAAGTGAATAAAGTTAGTTTATGTTTTTAATGCAATGTGTTGTTTTAAAGCTTTACTGTGTTACTGCACTTGCCGTTGTTTTAGTGTTTTCTGCTGATTTATTTCCTTTATTTTTTGTGTCAGACATTTTGTGACCACTTAACAAGGCTTGTCCCATATTTACACGTTGACCATTTTCTATGCCTTCACAAAACGTATAGTTTTTTGTGGCGAATAAAATAATGGTTGAGCCGTGTTGAAAATATCCCATTTCGTCGCCTTTACTAAAACGAGCATTACAATGAATGTAATTAGGCCCTTTGTATTTAATGTCTAAGGGTTTAGGTAAGAAGTTAAACTTCATGCAGGCCACTAAAATTGCAGCAACAGGTACTAAAGTTATACTGCTCTCGGGGTCGCCTGTTTTTAGTTCTATAACGGCGCGTTCGTTTTTGCAAAATAGGTTTTCAACACGCTTTAATGCAATAGGGTTCACATTCCATGTGTCGCCTGAAATGTAATTCACCTTTTTAACTGTGCAATCTACGGGGGCATGAAAACGGTGATACATGCTTGATTTAAGCCTAAGGGTGATAAATTTTCCGTCACGGTATTTATTAATTAAATGAAAGTCAGGTATTAGGTCATTTAATTCGTAAGGAAAGCCTTTTGCTTGAAATACTTTAGTGCCTTCAATGTTTCCACATGCGCCAACAATGGCATCGCAAGGACTAGTGACTATTTCTTTGTCAGAATCTATTGGGCGTAAGCCGTCTTTCAACTCGCGCGTAAAGCAGTCTTGTAGGCTTTTAAATCGTTGCTTTTTTGCGTCATTTAATTGTAAGTCGTCGGAAAAAGCAGCCCAAAGCGCGATAGATACTTTAGTTAATGTGGGGTTTTCTATTTTGCTGTACCACCCCATAAATTGTGTTAGCCAACGCCTTGGAATACGGTTGGTAATTAAAAAATTTAATTGTTCTTTTGTGGTTAACGTGTGAGTGAATTTTGTTGTTACTTTTGTCATGGAGTTAGGCAACCGTTTTCTCTTGGGCGTATACGTTTTCAGATGAACTGTACTGAGGTTCAGCGTCAGCTTTGGTGGTAGTGTGCGTGTTATGTTTATTTGTTGGATATCCTGATGGAATATCTAAACCCAAGTCACACATAAACTGATGCATAATAGGCTCTGCTTGGTATTCTGAAGCTCTTATTAATGCATTGTTTTTCATTACACTACGTTGTGTGTCGTTGCTGTAAAACTCCACTATTTTGTTCGCCATATCATTAATATTTTCAACTAAATAACCATTTTTGTTATGTTGAATAATATCTTTTGGTCCTTTGCAGTTATAAGCGAGTGTTGGCATACCGTGCACAAAAGACTCTAAAATTACGTTGCCAAAGGTGTCGAACTTTGACGGAAATATGAATAAGTCGAGTGTTAAGTACAGGGCTGAAAGTTGTTCTTTACTTTGCCATCCTAAAAATAGTGCTTCAGGTAGTTTTTCTTTTAACTCTTCAGTTGCAGGACCTGAACCTGCGATAACAAGGCGTAAATCAGGTATGGTTTGTTTCGCTTTTTCGAGTATTTTGGGTAAGTCGAATAAGCCTTTTTCTTTGCTGACTCTGCACGCAATAAATAAAATAGGTGTGTCGTCTGTAGCATCAGCAAACAGATCTGATTTTTTCATGGGTTTGGCATTAGCATTTCTTGGCTGTGTATGGTGTGCAGTTAAAAATACCTTGCTGGGTTCTAGCTGCATTTCGTGATCCGTTAGCCACTCTTTATGTTCGCTGTTTAATACAAAAATACCGTCGTATCTATTGTATAACGCACGTAGTAAACGGCGTACTCGGTCGCGTTCGTATTGTGTTAAGTCAGTGCCGTGCTTGATAAAGTCGATCCAATCGGTGTGCATAAAAAAGTAACAAGGCACATTAAACATTTGTTGAATAAATAACGACACAACTGCCATTGGTCCTTCCGTAGAGCAAATAATACGGTCGTAACCGCCTTCGTAAAATATACGCGCTATTTCCATTAAGTCAGGAATACGTATTTCTTGATCGCCATAATGAGGAACCGAAAACGTTGAAATAGGACGTACAACATAAAGGTGTGGTTCTGGCGCAATATCGGTATGACAAATTAAAAAATCGATAGGTAAATCGGCTTTTTGAATTTCTTTTAACTTGCCCGATAATGAGTTGGATACACCATTTTTATCGCGTAATGTATCGGTTAAATACAAGGCTTTATTTTGATGGCGGTTTTTACCTAAGTGGTCAGCAAAACCATTTAATAAATTACGGTTTTGGTATAAAACACGTGTAGACGCTAAAGTTGCCCCGGCTAAAAAAGTACTAATAAGTAGTGGAAATGAAAGGTGGTCGAGTAATTTTTCAACCTTCACATTACTCATGTTGTCTTTTTTTACGTTGTTACCAAAAAATAGTGCTGTAAGTTGGCTAGGTACTTCAAATTTACGGGTTATTTCTTCAGTAGAAATGTTAGTAAGTTTAGGGCCTTTATTATGGTTAATGGTTTCTTCAATTTTAGTGGCCATTAATTTGTTTAAATACGCGAATAATTTGCCAATAACATCGTTAACGGTACTTACAAATTCTTCTGGCGATTTATGTTTACTGTCGGCTATTTGTTCTAAATAATTAAAACAAAAACGATAGTTTTTAGAGGTTTGCCATTTAATGAGTTTGTTGGGTTTTTTACCTTGAAGCGCGTCATGAATAAACTGGAAGAACTTCATCGCTTTTTTGTTTTTTTGCATTTCTAACAAAAAGTTACTTACTACAAAACAACCTATTTTGTCCCATGCTGAACCTCTGTGCAGCATTATGCGTAATAAGCCGGGGTCGGTTATTTTGGTTGCCACTTGCGAAAAATAATCGAGCAGGGCGATATTGAGCTTTTGGTTTTCACCTATTTGACCAAAAGGCGATACGTTGCCTTCTCGTAGAGCTTCAAGAGCGAGAGCAGAAGGTTTTTCGGTTTCTAATCTTTTAGCTAAATTAGGAATATAAAGATTTGAGCCACATTGCCCTGCAAAAATACCTGTATGGTCGTCGGACCCTCCGGTTAAAATTTTAGGTTTGTTGGGATCAACCGCAAAATCAAAAGGGTTTAAGTTGTGTTTTTTAGCGTACGAGAGTATTTTTTCTGCCGTTAAACTTTGTGCCCAATTTAAGGTCAGTACACTTTGCCATAAATCGCGCTGACCATTTAACACTTCAAAGCGTTGAAACATTACCGCGAGCTTTTCAAATAATGAGAGATCTATTTTTTCATTTTTAGTATAAAAATAGAGTGGGTGAGGCATTATTACTGGAATGTCGGCTTGTGCTGTGTAACGAAGAAAGTCATAAATGTTTTGACGTTTTTCGTTTAACTCAACTTCTTGTTCTTTAGTAAAGCCATAAGTTAATACATGAATGTATAACTCGTACTCAGGAAAGTAACAGGTAAATTCGGCGGCAACTAAAACATCAATACCTTGGTCTAGTAGTTTCCAACATGAGCGCGCATTATTATGATTACTTACTGTGATCACATCCATGTTGTTCTTTTTAAGTAAGCTCACGAGCTCTTTTGTTTTTAGCCATGTTTCAGGTAAACGTAATATGCGGCCCCATAATTCATCGGGCACGTCGCTGTTATGATCATGGCAATGTAAATCTATTTTTAAACAGTTTTCACTGTCGAATCGATTGGCTTGAGAATTTAAGTAGTCGTTGTATTCGTTTTGTAACGACTCTCTGAAACTACTTTTGGTAACGTGCTTCTTTAATGATTGCTCTTTATTTATGGCGTCAGGGATTTGAAGCATATTAAGATACCTTCTTTATTGTTGTGTTTTTCGTTTCAGGTTTGTAGGTTAATGGTTCTTTAATGGGTTGGATGTTAGTTGTGTTTCTTACTGACGTTTTAGGTGATCTTGAATCTGCCTTTAAAGAAATACTTTTAATCGGAGAAGACATGATGTTAGTGAGAACAGGAAACATATTTGTTAACATGTCGAACAAGAACTGGCGCTTAATTTTTTGGTTAGTAAGCTCTGTTGAATGCCACCACCAACCGTCGTTTTTCATGCTAAGTGCGGCTTGAACAAAACGAGCCATAACTTCTTCAAACTCTTCATCAGTAAAGTTAAAGCTCATGATCATTCTGCCAGATCCTAACCAACTCATTTCTAAACCTGCATTTTTTAAATAGAATTGCAGCATCCAGTTGTATCGACAGGGCTTGGTATATAAAACCGATAAAATGCTATGCATATTGGTAATTTTTATCGGTAAGTTATTTGCTTGTAATTTATGATTAAACTTCTCAACGCGCTTGTCCCAAACGTCTTCTATAGTTTGGTAAATGTTTTGAATTTCAGGCGATTGAATACGATTTAAAAACTCATTCATAGCGCCCATTACATAGGGGTGAGAGTTGAACGTACCGCGTGCGAAAGACACATCAGCGGGCGCGTCTTTTCTGAATCTTTTCATTAAATGTGATTGCCCTGCTAATACGCCTACAGGCAGACCACCACCTAAGGTTTTACCGTAAGTCACTAAGTCAGCTTGCACATCAAAATAGCCTTGTGCGCCTCTGTAACCAAGCCTGAACCCTGTAAATACTTCATCAAAAATAAGTACAATGTTGCGGCGATTACATATTTCTTGAATATTTTTAAGCCAAGCTGTGTACTGTTTTTTATTGAAATTAGTGGTTCTGTCGCTGGCGACAAGTGTTGAGTCTGATCCTGAGTCAGCGTTTGGATGAAAGGCTTGCAATGGATTTATTAATACACAAGCAATATCATTTCTTGTTGATAACACTTGTAACGCGTTTTCACTTAAATCAGCTAGGGTATAAACATCGTTTACTTTACGACGATTACCTACGCCCGGTTGTACACCGTCCCACCAGCCATGGTAAGCACCACAAAAGCGTACTAAATGTGTTTTTTTAGTATGATAGCGCGCTAATCTAACGGCTTGCATAACGGCTTCAGTGCCCGACATGTGAAAAGACACTTCGTCTAATCCTGAAATACGTTTAATTAACTCGACATTTTCACCAATAATAGGGTGATACGAACCTAAAACAGGGCCTAGGTCTTTTACTTGCTCAAAGCCTTTGTCCATACAGTCTTTGTAGAAGTCGTATCCAAATACATTGACGCCGTAAGAACCCGATAAATCAAAACGCCAGTTACCGTCTAGATCTTTTATTTTTGTCCCTTGAGTTTCGTCGGTGATAGATCCTAACTTAAAAGCTTTTGGTAAGAGTTTTTGAAAAGGAAAGGGGATACGGTAATTGCTGGTAAATTGAATATCAGAAATACTTTTTTCAAGCTTATTACAGTAATCAATGGTTTTTGAACAAGCTTGATTAACGTTTGTTGCTAAATTATGTAATGCCTCTTTACGCTGTAACGCTATGTGTTCTGGTGCGCCATCACAACTAAAATAGTGAGATTCATTATATGAAAAATAAGGGATTCTACTGGTGATTCTTCGCGACCATTTACTATGTCCACGTAATGATGGGTGTTTAGCTTTAGATAGCTGTAAACGTATTCTAATACGGTTTAATACGTAAACTAAAATTACCGCAAATACACTATATAGTAAAAAATTCTCTTTCATTGTTAGTCTCAGCTATTCCTTTAGCTTTGAGATTACCAATGATATTTGAAGGATTTATTTCAGATATATGTCGTTTGTGTAACAGGTTTGTTTTAGATGTATGACAAAGCTGATAAAGGCGAAGAGTTAAGATTAAATGGGGTGGGGGGAATAAATCATCAAAGTAACTTTGAGGTGACATTACCTTGATGATTTTTTTATTACTTGATAGCGGCCCGTATTACTTACCAAATCGTCGTTGGTAAAGCTCGCTGTTTATTTCTTTAGTCGCATCAACCATAGCTTTATACGGAACATCGGCAATAGTAACAAACCCTACGTTGTAGTTTTCGCCATCGTAAGCCCGACCTGTAAGTGGAGAGTCGATATATTGAAACCAATGTGCGCCAACAAAGTAAGGGTTATCTACTACAGTTCTCATATATTCTTTGTACATACGCGCTCTGTCTTGTTGATCTGAAGCAAGTATTAACCCCGGGTGATATAAGCCGGTATCGCTTGTTGCGCCAACATGGTATTCACCAATAATACTGGGCATATCGGTTTCAGCTAAAAATTCCCATGCTTTTTCATGTAAACCTTCTTTGTAATAGTTGTAGCTCATTACGTTA
This sequence comes from Pseudocolwellia agarivorans, assembly GCF_002000085.1. Lineage (GTDB taxonomy): Bacteria > Pseudomonadota > Gammaproteobacteria > Enterobacterales > Alteromonadaceae > Pseudocolwellia > Pseudocolwellia agarivorans. The sequence goes on along the minus strand of NZ_MUZU01000001.1, from coordinate 42,915 downwards.
ACGTATTTTTTAGCGGCTTTTACGGCTTCTGGTGTCATTCCCCAATGTGCCATACGCACCCCCATGTACATATGGTTAGGTAATACTTTTTCTAATGCGTTATGTACAATTTTAAAGTATTGAGTAGCGTAAGCTTCTAATAATGTTGAGAAGTCTCCTATCATTTCATCTGTTAAATCACCTACTTTATAACCATTACTGAGTGTTTCCCATGAATCAAGGTTTGTATTCCAAGCGGTATTAAGGGCTTCAATAGACGTGTATTTTTCTTTTAATAAACGATTAAATTCATTTTTAGTTGGGCTGTCTTTATCTTTAATTGATAAGGTATGAATAACTATGCCGTAGTGGCCACGTTTAGTACTTATATTACCCCAGCTTTTTTCGTTATCGACAAAAACACCTATACACCAAGGATTGTTTTTTACTTCTTCAGCAATCACTTGAGTGGTTAGCTCTGCTCGGTGTTTAAACTCAGGATCGAATGGATCTGGCATAGGTGACCAAACGTCGTTTCCTGAAGAAACGGTTTTAAAGTCGCCAATTATCCAGCCATTAGCAAAATAAGGAATGCGATCCATTTGATAAAACTCTGCATCAGTCCAGTTACCGGTAGAAGTAAATCCCCAGTTTTTAAAGCGTTTAATGGTAACATCTCGCCATTTTTCATTGTATGAATCGGGATGAGTTTCCCCGTAACGTCTTTCTAAGTTAGCTTGGTAAAAACTAAAGGTTTCACCATGGTGAATAGGACCACGATGTACAGAACGTCGGTAACTGTAATGATTAGCTAATTCATCGTCGTAGCTAGGTAACCAAGTAAATAAGTTATGACGAACGTCTGATGAAATATAACGTGTTTTTTGTGCTTCTTTTGATACTGGGCGAATACCTAAAGAGTCTTCAGGCGTTACATCGTTTGGATCGATATATCTAACCGCATCGTCTTTAAAATCTACACCTGTAGTTGTAGTGGTATTAGCAATACGGATATTGGCTAAGGCTGAAGAAAAAAATAAGTAACCTTCAGGATCTACCATGGCCCATTTACCATCAACTTTTTCAGTTCTAAAGTAGCCTGTACCTTCTAGTTTAGGTCCGCTTTTCCAACCACCAAATTTAGAGCGATCAGCCATAGGGCCTTCTTTTTCTAATGTCGCTAATTCAGCATCCGCTAGTGCTTTTAGTTCTTTTTCTGATTTTACTTTGTTAGGAAAATCTACTTTAGCGTTTTGGCCAAATTTGTCAGTTATACCAACTAAATAGCTAGGGTCAATTTCAGGGTTTTCTCTTAATCTTACATTGTCGATGATCAAGCTTTTATCTTCATTCATCGTGTCTACGTTGTAAGTTATGCTAACAATATTTTCAAGCTGTAGTTTTTTACGGCCATTTTGCCAAAACATTTTTTGGTCAGTTGACGTCCATGCTGGTGGATCTTCACGTAAACCGCTATCAAACTCTAATTGTTCACCTTTCAATTCTGCATAGTATGTTCCGCTAGAGTGAGCAGGAATACTAACACTACGTCTATGAAACCAACCGCTGTTATCTTTAACGGTTAAATAAAGGTGTACGGAAACGTCGCTTGGGTTGGTGATATCAGTTGCTAAATTAAAAGCATTAAGCTTGCTCCAATCCCAAGGTTTTTTGGGTTGTAAAGTTACTGACGCTTTTAGCTTACTAGAATCAAAATCTATATTAAGTGCTTGTTTACCTTTAGTGACTCCATTACTTGAGACTTGTTTTATTGCTGCATTTTCACTGCTTATCCATGCAGGGATTTTTTGTTCAAAGTCTGCAATTAATACATCACTAGTTGGAGATACTGTGTTGGTAATCTCTGTTGTTTTATCGTTACCGCAAGCGCCTAATAATAGAGACATGGGTAAAAATACAGAATACATTGTTGCGTTTTTCATGCTTATTAACCTAATCAGTTTATTGAGTAAATCCACAGTAGGTTATCACTAGTAAATTTATTTGTTTATTGATGAAGGTTAACAATCTACCATGTTATTTGTCTTATGGAAACTAATTTTAACGAGGTCATTGAGGAAATGAGTGGTTAATATATGGGGTGAAAATTAATGGTTAACCTATAGATGAAAAACAGGAAAATTCGATAATAGCGCTGAGAGGGAAATCTGTTGGGAGAATTAATAAGGGGCTTTTGATATAATCAAAGCCCCTTATTAAGCTAAAGAGGTAAAGTGTAATATTGTTTTATTTTGATAGGGAATATAACAATATTATTTACGTTCTATATTCAGCATTAATTTTTACGTAATCGTAGCTAAAATCACAGGTCCAAATAGTTGCGCTTTCATTGCCACGATGAAGCTCTATAGTAATATCAATTTCAGCTTCGTTCATTATTGCTTGACCTACTTCTTCTTTGTAACTCGCGGCGCGGCCACCTTTTTCAGCGACCAATGTGTCACCAAAATATAATTCTAACAGTGTTGTGTCTAAGTCTTCTAATGATTTACATTCGCGTGAAGCATAACCTATAGCAGCGAGTACACGACCTAAGTTAGGATCTGAAGCAAACATGGCTGTTTTAACCAGCGGGCTTTTGCCAATAGAAAATCCAATGGTTTTGGCTTCTTCGATACTTAAGGCACCGTTAACGGTTACTGTTATAAATTTAGTGGCACCTTCTCCATCTCGTATGATGGCTTTAGCTAAATACTGCGAGGTTTCAAGCAGGGCATTAAATACTTCTTTAAAGCCCGCATCTTCACGACTAGTAATAGCAGGAGCATTACTTTTACCTGTAGCTATAACGATAAATGAGTCGTTGGTTGATGTGTCGCCATCAACAGAAATACAGTTAAACGATAAGTCGGCTACTTCTTTTGTTATTTCGTCTAGTAACGATTGAGTAATATTTGCATCGGTTGCTACATACCCTAACATGGTGGCCATATTAGGGTGGATCATACCTGCACCCTTAGATATTCCAGTAATCGTTACTTGTTCTCTACCTATTTTTACTTGAGTAGAGTAGGCTTTTGGAGCAACGTCTGTAGTCATAATCGTTGTTGCTGCATCAGCCCAGTTATTATTCTTTAAATTAGCTACGGCAAGAGGTAGTCCAGTTAATAATTTGTTCATGGGTAAATGTTCTAAAATAACACCTGTCGAAAAGGGTAATATAGATTCAACAGGAATATCCATGTTTTCAGCTAAATGTTGACAAGTTGTTATTGCATCTTGCATTCCTTGTTCCCCAGTGCCTGCGTTTGCATTTCCGGTATTTATTACTAAGGCCTTAATGCTGGCGACTTGGTTATTTTTAACAGCAGCTAAATGTTTTTTACATAAGGTAACTGGTGCGGCACAAAATCTATTTTTTGTAAAAACTCCCGACACAGAGCTGTTATCGGCAATTTCAATAACTAATAAATCTTTACGATTTCGTTTTTTAATATTTGACTCAGCCCAACCTAGGCGAATGCCTTCAATTGGAGTAAGTGACGCTGGGTTGAGTTCAGGTAAATTAACAGGCATAACATTTATAACAAGACAGAAAAAAGTAAATAAATATTACGCTTTTATGATTTTTTATGCAAAATAAATCGGATCGCCATCTATTTTTTATTAGCGTTTTAGTAAAAATAAACAGTGAATTACAATTTCCTATATTACTTATTAAACAAGAGCCTAGCTTGTATAACATTATATATTTACGTGGTTATCTTGTGAGTTAATCGTTAATATATATTTTACTATATTATGGATTAATTTTGTTAGGTGCTTTATGTCTTTTAAAATCATTATGTTGTTGATTGTTTTAATTGTTTTATATTTTATTTTTTTTAGGGGGAATAACAAGAAACCCACCTATAAAGTGTCTAAAACGGATAGTAAAAATTTAAAAAATCAATATCTAAAAGTTAACCCTGAACATGAAAAAAGTTCACAGTCTTTAGATAGTAACTCGAACATTATTCAAAACCCTCGTGAAGTACCCGATGGTTTTTTAAATTTTAATGTAAATATAGCGAGTGATTTAAATCAAGAAAAAACACTTGAAGTAATTAATATTGCTAAAAGGTTTAAGAAGCCTAACCCTGTTTTATTAATGTTGATTAAAGGTGCATTTGAACCTCATGAACTATTTGATTTGATTAAAGCTGATCCTAAAATGACAGCTAAAATATTAAATGCGGTTAACTCACCTTTATTTGCGTTAAGAACTCCTATTACTAGCATACAACATGCAATTAATTTTATGGGAGTCAATGCTATTAAAAATGTTGTTATGCAGATCACAGTACAAGATGCATTGAAGTTTGAAAACCCTCAACAAGAAAAAGCATATCAAAAATTATCGAAAGCAAGTTATATGGCAAGTGCATTTTGTTTACTTTTAGCTAAGGAGCTAGGTAAAGAAAACGCTGCTGAATTATCAACACGGTGCTTATTATGTTACTTGGGTGATATGGCTATGTTATCTAATGAGCCACTTATATCTGACGATTATTTATTGTCTAATTCACTGTATGAAAGGGTTAATAAAGCGCAAGAGTCTTATGGTTTTAATTCGGCCATTGTTGGTAAGGTTATGGCTCAAGAGTGGTCTCTCCCTGATTCTATTATTAATGGTATAGGCAATAGTTTATTAACTTTAAGTAATGCTAGTTTAGGTAGTGATATAAGTAATGACGAATTACAAGATAATTTACTCTGCTATATAGCCTGTCGTGTTGGTGATTTTTTTGCTTTTAATCATATTAAAGACATTTCATCTATCAACGGTTTAGGTTTAAATGATGGTGATCCTATTGAGTTTTATTATCTTCAAAATAAAATTAACTTATCAGGGCTGCAACATATTAAAGCGCTTTTTAATGATAGTATTTTTATTCGAAAGGTAAATACATTACTTAAAACTGACTAAATATTAAGTTGTATTTCTACTCAATTAAATAACATTATTAACATAATAGATTTATACTATTTTTATATAGGGTAATACAGGTGTATTATTGATGAGAATAAAATATGAAATGAATCAAAGCGGTTTTACGTTAATTGAATTAGTTGTAGTTATTGTTATTTTAGGGATTTTAGCGGCAACGGCTGGCCCTAAATTTGTTAATTTATCGGGTGATGCAAATAAGTCAGTACTTAAATCATTATCTGGTTCAATTACTTCTGCAGCAAAGCTTGTTTATGCAAAATCTATTATACAAGGTAAGCAAGGGGAAGCTGCTGATAGTATTGATTTTGATGGTGATGGAACTCCAGATATTGCTACTAAATATGGTTATCCATCTGCTCATAGATCTGATGGTTTAATCAATGCGCTAGATGTATCAGTGGATGATTGGACTTGGTCGGCTAATAATAATGATAATGTTTTTTACATCACAACAGCTACATTAGGTAAAACAAAGGGACAATATGTAAATAGGAGTAATATATCAGGAAGTAACTGTTATATTACCTATACAGGATCAACTGGTGTTGGTCAGCCTCCGACCGTAGTGGTTATTGATTCAGGCTGTTGATTGAATAGCATTCAATTAATACATTAATACGAAAAAAAACCAGCCGAAGCTGGTTTTTTAATGACATAGAATTATCTCTAGTAAAACATATTGTAAAACAATAACGCCTACTAAAAATAAAGTTAGCTACTAACGCGTTCGTTAGCTGCTTCTAATAATGGTTGCGATCCGGATTGCATTAGAGATAGGTTTTCAGAAACAACTTTCTTTGGTAATTTTGAAATCATCAAAGAGCCTGTTTTAACTGAGCCTTTATCTGCTGCAAACACCAACAGGTTTTTACCATTACATTGAATACCATCAAAAATACTACGAATTTTAAGTTTATTCGTCTTTAAAAAAGAACGCATGCGTTTCTTGTCATCAGCAGCTACATACTCACATACGCTTTGGGCGATGTTAGCAGCTTGTGCTTTCGGAGTTGTTACAACAGACGTTAATGTTAAAGCAGTAATAGTAGAAACTAGTAATAATTTTTTCATTTTAATAACCTTGTAATTAATTGAGTTAGTAAAAGAAAAAACCACGGGATGTACCTAATAGTTCGGTAACTCCGCTGTCATAGATTTACCCAATGTAAACCCTTAGACCGGTGGTTTTGCGTAACACGTTTTCGCGTGTCTTGCCTTTTCTTTGTCGAGCATATTATCAACAATCTGAAAGTCTAAAGCAAGATAATTTTTATTACAAAAAAATTAATGCTAAATATATTAGCTTCTTAAGCGATAATTTTGATTGGCGATAAAACTACTTGTACTATATTGCTTTTTTAAATGGGGTTTTTTTTAAGTTTTTGATATTTATTGTTTTTGTTTAGTCTAGACATTAAAGGTAAAGATTAGTTTATTCTAATTTATAAAGTATTTAACTGGTTAAAAAGAGTATTACCTAGTTATTTTCATAATTAGCGAGTGAAAATTCTTTTTTATACTTGACTATTAAGTCTTTACAAAAAAATATAATAGAGATAAGTACTTTTTAGACTAGTATAAAAAAACCAGCATAGGCTGGTTTTATAATGACATAGAGTTATTTCTAGTAAAACATATTGTAAAACACTTAACGCCTACTAAAGATAAATTTAGCTACTAACGCGTTTGTTAGCTGCCTCTAATAATGGTTGTGATCCGGATTGCAATAAATCTAAGTTAGCTGAAACAACTTTCTTTGGTAATTTAGAAATCATCAAAGAGCCTGTTTTAACTGACCCCTTATCTGCTGCAAACACCAACAGGTTTTTACCATTACATTGAATACCATCAAAAATACTACGAATTTTAAGTTTATTCGTCTTTAAAAAAGAACGCATACGTTTCTTATCGTCAGCAGCTACATATTCACATATGCTTTGGGCTATGTTGGCCGCTTCTGCTTTCGGAGTTGTTACAATAGTCGTTAATGTTAAAGCTGTAATAGTAGAAACTAGTAATAATTTTTTCATTTTATTAACCTCTGAATTAATTGAGTTAGTAAAAGAAAAAACCACGGGATGTACCTTATCGTTCGGTAACTCCGCTGTCATAGACTTATAATAATATAATCCTTAGACCGGTGGTTTTGCGTAACACATTTTCATGTGTCTTGCCTTTTCTCTGTCTTCTTCAGTATATTAAATAAACACCAGAAAAGCAAGGTTGGTAAGCTTTTAGTAAATAAAAAAGCTATATATATCATGGTATTAAGTTGCAGGTAAGTTAAGGTTTTGTAAAGAAGCCCCCCTAATGAGTTGTTTTTTTACTCGTTAGGGGGTTGTTTTTTAATAACAAATTTTAAATGTAATTATTTTTTATGTTTGTTAATGTTATGTTATATTTTTTTTATGCTTTTAACGCTGTAGATACTTTAGAATTAGAAGCTTTGCCTAGTTTTTCACTTATAAACCAACCAGCTTTTAATAATTTATCCATATCAATGTTAGTTGTAATGTTTAAACCATTTAGTAAATAGAGAACATCTTCCGTAGCTACATTACCCGAAGCACCTTTTGCGTAAGGACAGCCGCCTAAGCCGGCTATTGAGCTATCGATAACCGATATCCCGTTTTGTAGGGCGGTATAAATATTAGCGAGGGCTTGTCCGTATGTATCGTGAAAATGCACGGCAAGTTTTTCTACTGGAATACGTGTTTTTACAGCATTTAACATTTTTTGAACACTGGCTGGTGTGCCAACACCTATGGTATCGCCTAATGAAATTTCATAGCAGCCCATTTGATAAAGCTTTTCTGCAACTTCAGCAACCTTTTCCGGCTCAATATAACCATCGTATGGACAACCAACCACACAAGACACATAGCCTCTCACTTTAATATTTGCTTTTTTTGCGGCTTCAATTAAAGGGATAAATCGCTGTAAACTTTCTTCAATTGAGCAATTGATATTTTTTTGGCTAAATGCTTCTGAAGCTGCACCAAAAATTGCGACTTCGTCTACATTAGCATTAATGGCTGCTTCAAAGCCTTTAATATTAGGGGTAAGCGCCATGTACTTTACGCCATTTTTTTTATTAATGCCGTTAAATACATCGGTAGATGTAGCCATTTGTGGCACCCACTTAGGTGATACAAAACTGCCACTTTCAATACTGGTTACTCCAGCATCAGCAAGCATATCAATTAAGATTATTTTATCTTCTGCTGAAATTAATTGTTTTTCGTTTTGAAGGCCGTCTCTTGGGCCAACTTCCACAATAGTTGCTGTTTTAGGGAAGTTTTCTGCTACGTAGCTCATTAGCTTTCACCTTCATTTTTTTCGGTGACTGAAAATTCTAGCAATTCAGCACCACCGTCAACCATATCGCCTTCAGCGTAGAATATATTATCTATAATGCCGTCTGCTGGGGCTCTGATAGTATGTTCCATTTTCATTGCTTCCATGATCACAAGTGGTTGATTTTTAGTTACCGTGTCGCCTGATTTTACTAAAATACTGACCATAGTACCGTTCATTGGTGCGAGTAAACCACCGTGATTGTCATCATTGCCATGGTCACCTAAATCAGCTTGAATATTATTAATAACAACCGCACCTTGATGGGTATATAAGGTGATGGTGTTATTTTCTAATGTTGCTGATACTGATGACTTTATGCCATCAATGGTTGTTGTTAATTGGTTTTTATCTACTACGCCGTAGCATGAAAATACGGTGTTATTAACTGAAATAAGGTAATTACCTTTATTTGAAGGCCTGTTGTTAGCAACAGCAACTTCTTCAATTTCAATATTGTATTCAGTCGCGTTGTGTTCAAGGGTTAATTTATGCGTACACTTATCATTAAGTTGCCAGGCATTGGTATTGTTCCAAGGCGATGTTGGATCAGTAGGGCTTACTTTTGATTGATTTTGTAAGAGTAAAACCAATAAGGCTGATTTTGCTATATCTATAGACGCTTGATTAGATAACGACTCGTTAGTTTTACGATTAAATATTGCATCGTGATGCTTGTCTATAAAACCTGTATCAATATCTTCATCAATAAAAGCTTTGCTGGTGACTAATTTACTTAAAAACTCTAAGTTAGTTTTAACGCCGCCCACATGATATTCAGCTAATGCTTTGGTTAAACGTTGTAAGGCTTTTTCTCTGTTTTCGCCCCAAACAATTAATTTAGCGATCATTGGATCATAAAATACGCTAACTTCATCACCTTGGCATACGCCAGTATCTATGCGAACAAACTCTGATTCTTCAGGTGTTTGCATAAAGTTGAGGGTGCCTGTATCAGGTAGAAAGTCATTGTCTGCATCTTCAGCATAAATACGTGCTTCAAAAGCATGGCCATGAATACTTAATTGATCTTGCGTTTTAGGCAGTGTTTCACCTGCAGCAACACGTAATTGCCATTCAACTAAATCTTGTTTAGTTATAAACTCAGTAACAGGATGTTCAACTTGTAGGCGTGTGTTCATTTCCATAAAGTAAAATGAACCATCAAAATCGAGTAAAAACTCAACGGTACCCGCACCTTGATAACCAATGGCTTGAGCAGATTTTATTGCCGCTTGACCCATTTGCTCACGTAGCTCTTCAGTCATTGCAAAGGCTGGAGCTTCTTCTACGACTTTTTGATGACGTCTTTGTACTGAACAATCGCGCTCGAACAAATACACAGCGTTGCCGTAATTGTCACAAAACACTTGAATTTCTACATGACGAGGTTGTGTTAAGTATTTTTCAACTAACATGGTATCGTCACCAAAGGATGATAATGCTTCACGTTTTACTGCTTCAAAACCTTCAGTAAATTTTTCTGCACTCCATATTTGGCGCATACCTTTACCACCACCACCAGCGGTTGCTTTTAATAGCACAGGATAACCCATTTTATCAGCAGCGCCTTTTATAACGGCTTCTGACTGATCGTCTCCGTGGTAACCCGGTACTAAAGGAACGTTCGCTGCTTGCATAATGTTTTTAGCCGCAGACTTTGAACCCATAGCTTCAATTGCGCCAATTGGCGGGCCAATAAAGGTAATGTTGTTTTGATCGCATAAGCGACAAAAATCAGAGTTTTCTGATAAAAAACCATAACCGGGATGAATAGCTTGAGCACCCGTTTTTACTGCCGCTTCGATTACTTTTTCACTTAACAGGTAACTTTCTCTTGAAGGGGACTTACCTATGTAAACCGCTTCGTCAGCCATTTTTACATGAAGCGCGTTTTCATCGGCATCTGAATATACTGCAACGGTTAAAATGCCCATTTTTTTAGCTGTTTTAATAATACGACAGGCTATTTCCCCACGATTAGCAATGAGAATTTTAGTAAACATTTTACTCTGGTTGTTTTGGGTTAGTTGAGTGGTCATGTTATTTTTGTTCCTTACTAAGTGGTTCATTTATCCAAAGAGGTGTTCTTTTTTCAAAGAAAGCATTTAAGCCTTCTTGGCCTTCGGTTGATACTCTTATATTAGCAATGCATTCGCTGGTCATATTGATCAGGTCTTCATCTACTGTTTTGTTGTTTACATCAAACGCGAGTTGTTTTGCTTGTTGAACGGCCTCCGGGCCATTACTTAAAATCGAATTTGTTAAACTTGCCACTGCATCGTCAAGTAATTCAGGCTCAAATACTTCACTGACTAACCCTAAAAGTAGGGCTTTATCGGCTGAAAATCGCTCGGCAGTTTGAAAGTATCTTCTGCTTGCTCTTTCACCTATAGCATTAACGACATAAGGGCTAATAGTGGCAGGAATTAAACCTAATTTAACTTCACTTAAGCAAAAGCTGGCTTTGTTGCTGGCAAATGCAATATCACAACAACTAGCTAAGCCCACAGCGCCGCCAAATGCAGCGCCTTGAATTTTAGCTATGGTTGTTTGTGGCATAAAGTTTAATGCTTTAAGCATAAGGGCTAAGTCTTGCGCATCTTTAAAGTTTTCATCGTATGAATAACTCACCATACGTTTCATCCAACCTAGGTTTGCGCCAGCTGAAAAGCTTTTACCTGTTGACGTTAAGATCATTATTCTAATGTCTTCACGTTCTGTTATTTCTAAAAAAATATCAGTAAGGGTTGCAATAATAGTATCGTCAAAAGCATTATGATTTTGAGGACTGTTTAACGTTACTGTTGCTACGCCGTTAGTACTTACCGTAAACAAAACCAAAGATGAGTTATCGTCTGTAGCTGTTTCGTTTGTTTTTGTATTTAAAATGCTTGTCATAACAACCTCAATTACATTCTGAAAATGCCAAATTTGGTGTCTTCAATCGGTTTGTTTAATGAGGCTGAAATAGCTAAGCCTAAGGTATCGCGAGTTTGTGCAGGATCAATAACGCCGTCGTCCCATAATCGAGCTGATGCGTAATAAGGATGACCTTGATGCTCGTAATTTTCTACAATAGGTTTTTTGAATTCAGCTTCGGCTTCAGCGCTCCACTCTTCACCTTTTAATTCTTTTTGATCACGCTTCACTTGTGCTAAAACACCGGCAGCTTGTTCTCCGCCCATTACTGAAATACGTGCATTTGGCCACATAAATAAGAAGCGTGGATCGTAGGCTCGACCACACATACCGTAGTTACCTGCACCAAAGCTTCCGCCAATTAATACAGTAAATTTAGGTACTTGAGCGGTAGCAACAGCCGTTACCATTTTAGCGCCATGCTTAGCAATGCCACCCGCTTCGTATTGTTTACCTACCATAAAGCCGGTGATGTTTTGTAAAAATACTAAAGGAATTTTTCTTTGCGAACACAGTTGAATAAAGTGAGCGCCTTTTTGGGCTGATTCACCAAATAAAATGCCATTGTTAGCAACAATACCTACAGGGTAACCATAAATACGGGCAAAACCACAAACCAGTGTTGTGCCGTATAATGCTTTAAATTCGTCAAAGTTACTTGAGTCAACAATACGTGCAATAATTTCTCTAATATCAAAAGGTTGACGTGAATCTTTTGGAATAATGCCGTAAATTTCTTCGGTGTTATAAGCTGGAGCTTGAACAGCTTCTATTTTAATTGATATGTCTTTAACGCGATTTAAATTAGCAACAGCGTTGCGAGCAATATCTAGCGCGTGATTATCGTTTTGAGCGTAATGATCAGCAACGCCTGATGTTCTACAATGTACGTCTGCGCCACCTAAGTCTTCAGCACTTACAACTTCCCCTGTAGCAGCTTTTACGAGTGGTGGGCCAGCTAAGAAAATTGTCCCTTGTTCTTTAACAATAATAGACTCGTCTGCCATTGCTGGAACATAAGCACCACCTGCAGTACAAGACCCCATAACCACAGCAATTTGTGGAATAGCTTGTGCTGACATATTAGCTTGATTGAAAAAAATGCGTCCAAAGTGTTCTTTATCTGGAAATACATCGTCTTGATTGGGTAAGTTAGCACCACCAGAATCAACAAGATAAATACAAGGTAAGTTATTTTCTTGTGCAATAGTTTGCGCTCTTAAATGTTTTTTAACGGTAAGAGGGTAGTAAGTTCCACCTTTTACTGTGGCATCGTTAGCAACAATAATACACTCTTGCCCAGCGACACGCCCTATACCTGTAATAATGCCAGCAGCAGGAATATCGTCGTCATACATTTTATACGCAGCTAATTGAGATAATTCTAGAAAAGGTGAGCCTGGATCGAGTAGGGCTTTTACACGATCTCGTGGCAGTAATTTTCCGCGAGATAAATGTTTTTCTCTACTTCTTTCACTACCGCCTAACTTAATGTTAGCAATTTTCTCTTTTAAGTCATCAACTTGCTTTTGCATATGAGCTGAATTTTCGAGAAAGTCTGGGCTACGAGTATTTATTTTTGAAACTATTTTAGTCACGAAGAGCCACCTTGATTCTTTTTTGTTACACCGATTGAGCGTTGTATTCCTCCTAAATATAGGAATATATTTAGGAGGTTGTGATTAATTTTTGGAGGAAATGGATTATTTTGATTCAGCGAATAATTCGCGGCCAATCAACATTCTACGAATTTCTGAAGTACCCGCGCCTATTTCGTAAAGCTTAGCGTCACGTAGTAATCGCCCTGCAGGGAATTCGTTGATGTAACCATTACCGCCTAATAATTGAATAGCATCTAATGCCATTTTAGTTGCTAGTTCAGCTGAATAAAGGATAACGGCGGCAGCATCTTTACGAGTGGTTTCACCACGGTCACATGCTTGAGCAACTGTGTAGGCATAAGATTTAGCAGCATTCATTTGTGTGTACATGTCTGCTACTTTGCCTTGTACCAGTTGAAATTCACCAATAGATTGACCGAATTGTTTGCGGTCATGAATGTAAGGGACCACTAAATCCATACACGCATCCATAATACCTAATGGGCCACCGCTTAACACAACACGTTCGTAATCAAGGCCAGACATTAATACTCTAACGCCTTTGCCTTCTTCGCCTAATATGTTTTCAGCAGGTACTTCACAATCTTCAAAGACTAGCTCACATGTATTTGAACCACGCATACCTAATTTGTCTAATTTTTGATGACGAGAAAACCCTGGAAAATCTCTTTCTACAATAAATGCGGTGATACCTTTAGAGCCCGCGCTTGTGTCTGTTTTAGCGTAAATAACAAATACATTGGCGTCTGGACCATTGGTGATCCACATTTTGTTACCGTTAAGAATATACTTATCGCCTTTTTTATCGGCTCTAAGTTTCATACTTACAACATCAGAACCTGCGTTAGGTTCAGACATAGCTAAAGCACCAATGTGCTCACCGCTACATAATTTAGGTAAGTATTTTAATTTTTGTTCATGGCTCGCATTTTTACTTAATTGGTTAATACATAAGTTTGAACATGCGCCATAACTTAAGCCTACAGATGCTGAAGCTCTACTGATTTCTTGCATCGCAACAATATGCTCTATGTAACCTAAACCAGAACCGCCATATTGTTCTTCAACTGTCATCCCTAATAAACCCATATCGCCAAACTTACGCCATAAGTCGTTTGGAAATTCGTTGTCGATATCAATTTGTGCTGCACGTGGCGCTATTTCGTCACGTGCGAAGGCATTAACTTGATCACGGATCATATCTACCGTTTCACCCAAGTTAAAATTTAGAGAGGTAAAAGAAGAAATCATTTGCAGTTCCTTTTTTGTATATTTACTTATACGTAATTAATTATTGTTAATAGGGTCTGTCGAAATTTCGAGATTACTTGAATCCTTAAATATCAACCGACTCTTATATTTGAAAGTGTTTTTTCACAACTTTCTTCTAGGTTTTCTAATTCGTCTAGTACAATTTTTATGTCGTCAAGTTGCTGTTTTAGATGTGCTTTTTTTTCTGAAATTATGCTCATCATTGTTTTTAATTGGGTAGCACTTGTTTTGTCGTGGTCGTAAAGTTCAAATATTCGGCCTGTTTCAGCAAGGGAGAACCCTAGTCTTTTACCACGTAAAATTAGCTTTAAACGTACTCTATCTCCATGACTATAAATTCGTGTTTGACCTTTGCGCGTTGGAGATAACAAGCCCTGATCTTCGTAAAACCGTATAGTCCGTGTAGTAATATCAAACTCTTTAGATAAATCGCTAATTGAATACTTTTTAACTTTGGCTGAATTCATTTTTAACCTTTATGTGTTTATACCGTTTGGCATCGTTAAAGTGATTGACGGATACACTTGCGCTATATTCATTTTTAAATATTAGCGGAAGTTTACGTTAACGTCAACTTGGTGTATGATTTAATTAATCGAATAAAAAAATCTAACAATAGATAAATTTTTTAAAATACTCTGGAAACAGAAAGCATATAAAATAAGTATAAATACAACGATGAGGAATTAACATGTCTGCTGAAGATTATGTAGTAATAGTATCTGCTGTAAGAACCCCTATGGGTGGCTTTCAAGGAGGATTAGCTAGCGTTGAATCTCCTAAACTTGGTGCAACCGCGATCAGCGCAGCGCTTGAGAAGGCTAACTTAGCGAATGACCAAGTTGATGAAGTGATCATGGGCTGTGTTTTACCTGCGGGTTTAAAGCAAGCACCAGCTCGTCAGGCATCTATTGGTGCAGGTTTAGCCTTGTCTACCGTATGTACCACTATTAATAAAGTTTGTGGTTCAGGCATGAAAGCCGCAATGCAAGCACATGATGCTATTTTAGCAGGATCAATTAATGTGGCTATTGCTGGCGGTATGGAAAGTATGAGTAATGCACCTTATATGCTACCAAAAGCGAGAACTGGTATGCGTATGGGGCACGGTCAAGTACTTGATCACATGATGTTAGACGGTTTAGAAAATGCTTATGACGGTATTTCTATGGGATGTTTTGCTCAAGAAACGGCAGACGCGGCTAGCTTTACTCGTGAAGATATGGATGCTTATGCAATACGTTCATTGTCACGTGCAAATGCTGCGATTGAGTCAGGTGCTTTTAAAGAAGAAGTTGCAGCGGTTACCGTTCAATCACGTAAAGGTGATGTTATTTTTGATACAGACGAACAGCCAGGCAATGCGCGCCCTGATAAAATTCCTAGTTTACGTCCAGCTTTTAAGAAAGATGGAACAATTACAGCGGCAAATTCAAGCTCAATTTCTGATGGTGCAGCAGCACTTGTTTTAATGAAAAAGTCTGAAGCGGATAAGCGTGGTTTAACCCCTTTATGTAAAGTGGTTGCTCATGCGACACATGCACAAGCTCCAGCAGAGTTTACTGTTGCTCCTGTTGGCGCAATGAATAAAGTATTAGCTAAAGCGGGTTGGACAACACAAGACGTTGATTTATACGAAATCAACGAAGCGTTTGCTATGGTAACTATGCTAGCCCTTAAAGAACTTTCTTTAGATGCTGAAAAAGTAAATGTTAACGGTGGTGCTTGTGCGTTGGGTCATCCATTAGGCGCTAGTGGTGCACGTATTATGGTGACATTAATACATGCCCTTAAAAATAGAGGTTTATCTAAAGGTGTAGCGTCACTTTGTATCGGTGGTGGTGAAGCCACAGCCATTGCGTTAGAAATGTTATAACATTATTTATCGCGAGTTCAGGTTTATTAGAGCGTGTTGGCCTTTTGAGTATAAATTTTATTCAAATTCAACACACTCTAATATACTCGTTTTATTGCTTGATAAGGGGTATTCGTTTTAATAAATATATGATCTGAAGCTATAAGACTTGAATAATTTTTTCTAAAGGAAGGCGAGACTTAGGTAATTTCGCGTTATAATCTTCTGCTTTGTCATGATAGCCAAGTACAAGTGCTGCATCGCATAAATACCCATCAAGCTCTTTTGCGAAAATTTCGCTAATTAATTCTGCATCAACACCTTCCATAGGCGTTGAATCAATACCTAATCGTGCAGCTGCGTGCATCGTATTTCCTAAGGCAATATAAGTTTGAGCTTTAGTCCATGCTTCATTGTTACCATCGGTATCTGTATTTAAATCGACAAATGCGAAAGCTCCAAATGCTTGTTCTCTATTTTCTTCTTGTGTGCGACCATTTTTTATATCCGCATCAATAACCTTTGCGTAATCTTCACGTGTATATTTAGGGTTATGTGCAAATAAAATAATATGAGAAGCCATTTTAATATGCGGTTGATTAAACTGGAATTTATTTACAAATGTATCGTGCATACGTTGTTTGGCTTCGTCAGACTCTATAACTATGAATTTCCAAGGTTGAGAGTTAATTGATGAAGGTGAAAGACGCATTGCTTCATAAATTATAGCTAAATCTTCTTGAGGTACACGTTTTGTTGGATCATAACGCTTTGCTGTGTAACGCTTTTGTAAATCGCTGATAATTGGGTGAGTCATTTTTTCTCCGTAAAATAGGCAGATATACTAACTATTACTATATTGAGTCGGTTTAATGAAAAAACAATTTTTTATGAGACTTATTGATGAATTAATTGTAAGTGTTTATTTTAAAATTAAATGTTGGTTATGCATGAAAGATAAAGTTTAGTGAACCTCTAACTCATTTTATTTATTGAGTTAGAGGTGGTTAGGGTAAAATTAAAAACGATTTAAATTAAATGTTAATGGGGATTTTATAGCGTTTAGTTATTGGTCTAAATATTTCTTTAAATCTTCTTCAACAGGTTTTTCTCTCCATGAAGGTCTATTTTTTTGTTTACGTTTTAGTTTTTTTACTAGAGTGGTTCGAGCTCTATTTAGTGCTATATTGACGGCTGAGGTCACAGAGTTTTGATTATCTGTTACCACAATGTCAGGCATGCCTCCCGCATGAATAACAACGCGACAAGTTTTATCTTTACCCCCTTTAGGACCATTTATATCATTCACTGTAACGGTAATTTTTTGAATATTGTCACATATTTTATTAAACATACGGATTGCTTTTTGGCGAATACGTAATTTGCTTTCATTGTTTAATTCAATATTTAGCTCTGTAATCGTTAATTCCATTGTGCGCCTCTTTAATAAAAAAATAAAAAATAAAAAGTTAGATTAGTTACAAGGAAACTTGGTAATTAAGGTTTCTAGTAATACTTCTTTAAGTGAAATATCAGCGAGTTTTTCAATGTTTATTGATTTAGCTACAGTTGAAGCAATTTTTTTTCTATCATACTCAATAGGAATACAAAATTGATAGGTTGCATCAGATTGTAATCCTGTAGGCGCTGTAAATACGCGTGTTTGATATGCGCGTTTTAAAAAGTCGCTCTGTGGTTCCGATTGTTTTTTTATCATCGCTTTGGGTTGCATAGCTGCATCTTCAGACAATAATGAAGAATCTATAAAACCATCGATATATAACTTACATGGGTTTATTTCACTTTTATCTTTCCCTTGTTGATATGCTGAACATGACTGAATGATGTCTGATTTAAAGTCAGCAAACGAAATGTTTGGAGATATAATTAAGGCAACAGCAGTTAAATTAAGCATTAGATGTTTTAGTTTTTTCATTGCTTTTCTCCTAAGTTGTTAAGTAATTTTTTTGATGAGTGTTTAATTAACCATGCACCAGTAAAGGCTGAAATTAATGAACCTACTAGTACGCCTACTTTGACCTGAGTTTGATAAGCTAGACCTTGCTCTTCAAAGGCTAAAGACCCGATAAATAAACTCATAGTAAAACCAACGCCACATAGTAAACACACGCCGTATAATTGCGTCCAAGTTGCGTCTTTAGGTAAGCTACACAGCTTTAATTTAATAGCGATAAAGCAGGCCGTAAAAATTCCGAACTGTTTACCAATGAACAGGCCTCCAATAATACCGACAGAAATAGGAGTAAATAATTCATCAACTGAAGCGTCAGTGAGTCCTACACCTGCATTTGCAAAGGCAAAGAGTGGTAACACAAAAAAAGCAACCCAAGGATGTAGTCCATGCTCTATTTGGTACGACATTGATTGAGATTTTTCACGTGCTATAGGGATAAACCAAGCAACAGCAAAACCAGCTAAAGTAGCATGTACGCCTGATTTTAATACGGCTGCCCATACAATGATTGACACCAATATAAAAGGGGTTTTATTTTCTAGTTTTAATCGATTGAAAATAAATAAAGTTACCAAGCCAACAATAGCGACAACTAAGCTGTTTGGAGCGAGATCTTGTGAATAAAAAATTGCGATAATTATTACTGCGCCAATATCGTCAATAATAGCTACAGATAATAGAAACAGTTTTAAACTTGGTGGTAGATGTTTACCAAATAAAATAAATATACCGAGAGCGAAAGCTATGTCTGTGGCCGAAGGAATTGCCCAGCCGTTCATTGCTACAGCGTCTTGATAGTTAAAAGCTACATAAATTAAGGCTGGAAAGATAATACCTGCGATGGCGGCTAGAAATGGTAAAACAATTTGATCGGGTCGAGATAATTGTCCGTAAAATAATTCACGCTTAATCTCTAAACCTACTACAAAAAAGAAAATAGCCATTAATCCATCGTTTACCCAAAGTACCAAGGGTTTACTGATTGAAAATGTGCCTAAGGTGATGCTAACGGGAAATTCTAGAAAATCATTGTAGCTCGCACTAAAAATACTATTTGCCATAACTAAAGCAAGTGCAGCGGCAATAACTAAAATAATACCTGAGCTAGCATCTGTTTGTATAAATTGCTTCCATTGTAGAACAAGTTTATTTTCTGACATAGATACTCCTTTTTTAGTTACCAGTAATAGTTATAAAGAAATAAAAGTAACAATAAAAGTCGTATAAAGTTGCGATGTACTCAATAATAAGTTGATAATAATGGTGTATTATCAACTTATTTATTTTTGTGAATTATCCTTCATAAAGGAAAGGTTATGGCTAAACTTAACTACCATCATTTGTACTATTTTCAAACTATTGCAACACACGGAAGTATTGCTAAAGCCTCTAGTGCTATACATATTACACCACAGGCGTTAAGTGCTCAGTTAAGCCTACTGGAAGAGCAATTAGGGTATCCGTTATTTGAACGTAAAGGTAAGCGGTTGGTTTTAAATGATATAGGTCATGTCACGTTAAGCTACGCTCAAGAAATATTTAGCTTAGGTGATGAATTACTGAATTCATTAAAAAACCATTCTACCGACTTTACTTATCGATTTTCTATCGGGGTAACCGACGTTATAGCTAAAGTATTTTCGTTTAATTTTTTGAAGGCTATATATACTACTGACGAGTCGATAAAATTAGTATGTAAAGAAACAAGCCTAGAGGTGTTATTAGGAGAACTTGCTACCAATAAATTAGATGCAGTGTTAAGTGATACCTCTTTACCGCCTTATTCTCCTTTAAAAGCATATAGTCATTTAGTGGGGAAGTGTGGATTAAGCTTTTTTGCGCATGAAAGTTTAGCTAAAAAGCTTATAGAAAACTTTCCGCAATCACTTAACGGTACGCCATTTTTCACTGCAGGAGAGGGCTCTAATCAACGCTTGAGTGTGCTGTCTTGGTTTGAACAATTAAATATTTCACCTGTTATTATTGGCGAATTTGATGACTCTATTTTAGCGCACTATTTTGGTCAAGCAGGGTATGGTGTATTTTGTGCGCCAACGATTATTGATAAACACGTGATTGAGCAGTTTGATGTTAAATTAATTGGTAGAACGACAGATATTACTGAGCATTATTATCTTATTTCTCCAGAGAGAAAAGTGAAACATCCCGCTGTACAACTGCTTTTAAAAGAAGGTAAAAAATTGTTTGAACAGCCAATAATCTAAGTTTAGGTATTGGTTGTATATTGAGTTAGTTATGGCTAACTCAATATTTTAGGGGGTATGTTAACTAATTATATTTTCACCACGGTTTTCTTTTTGGTGAATAGTTACAGGCCAGCCAGGAAATTGATTACTTGCCTTGCCATCAGTAACATCAACTAAAAAGCGGTATGAGTCTAAAGTATAAGTGAGCTTGTCTGTATCAAAGGTAATAAAACCAAAACCACTGCCTTTTTCATGGGCATGTACATATCTATTTTCAGAGCGTCCTACTTCAGGGTTTCCCACTGCATAGACGTAAATTTTATTACCAAAAGTATCTAAGTATTCACCTGTTTGAGCAAGCTGATGAGCCGGTCTATTTTTGTAAGGAATATTAGCTACATCAGGTAACCACCATCTTGGCCATCCCGCTGAAATTGCTGGAGTACAGAATGCCCAATTACTGTCACGTTGCTGATTAACACCATATTGAGTTAAGCTGCCTAAATGTGTGTCACCACAAATATGTAACGCCATAGAAGGTCGCATTATATCTATTGCTTTATTACGTGCAGATGCTGGAAAACCACTAGAGTCGAAATCATATTTTAAGTAACGGTTTGGTTTAGGCTGATGTGTGGCAATACCCGCAAATACAGTTTGGCTTAATACCGCTTTAAGTTTGCATGCATTCCAGTCTTTGCCCCATTTTTCTAAGAAGTTTTCTTGGCGTTTACCTAATAGATCTAACCCTGGCGGGTTATAAGCTGGATTGATAAATAGTGGATCTTCATTTTGTCCTGTAATGCCTACTTCAACATTAATACTTTCTGGTCCACTTTTCCATTGCCTATCAGCAAGAATAGCAAAGCTAACCCCACCGTAAACTAAGTCGCCATAATACGAACTAATTCCGTTAGTAGGAGTTGGATCATATGCATCAGGATGATGTCCAACATTAGTTCGGTGAACCGTATTTACGACTCTAGGAGATTGAATGTATCCTCCCAATATACTAGCGCCAAAATCTTTTTCAGGGTTTTTCATTGTGGCGCCACCTTCACCCCACAAGTTACCTTGTAATACATCGTGGTCATCAGGTAAACATACCGTTGGACTGTTTCGCATTACGTCTCTAAAAGCCCAACCAAATTGATAAAATTTTCTTAAATAGTTAAGAATAGATTTTGTGTCAGGACTACGAATATAACCAAATCCACCATGGCTTTCATAAAGTTGGTCGCCAGAGAAAAACACAAGGTCAGGATCAAGTTTAGCCACGTTTTCAGCCACTGGTTGATAGGGGAAGCCAATGTCATTTTGGCAAGTTAGTGCAGCCATACGTAGCTTAGAATCGCTAGGGTTTGCTTTTATATTCCCTGTCCATATATCAGGAGTTTCTGAGCCATCTTTGTGTTTTTCGATATAAACAATACGATAAGGTGTGTCTCGTGTTTCATCCCAATTAGCGATTCTAAAGGTGGCAACCCAGCCATCGTTATTCAATGCTTCTTTGCCTAACGATACCCATTTATTATTTTGTTTAACTTGTAATTCTAATGTTTGGTTGTCTTTATCGCCTAAAGGTCCTGTGAATGCATTTATTTTCATCACATAACCTTCAGTAGTACGAGAGTTACTGAGTGTATACATGCTCCATAAAATAGGACCAAATTTTTGTTCGTCGGTTACTGAGAATGCTTCACCCTGTAAAACCCATTGGTTAAAGCTATATCGACAGCCTTGGTTCTTTATGGGGGGTGGGTTTGTAGTAACAGACGCAATTGAAAAATTACTGACTAATGCAACATTACCTAATAATTTTTCAGATGGTTCTAAGTGAAATAGTTCACCTATTATTTTATTTGAAGCAATATCTTTGGCGACTAACTTTAACGACATAGCACCTAATTGTGGTGAGCCGGAAAGATGAATTGATATGCTTTTATCTTCAATATTAATAGTGAGTGGTATTTTTTTATCGCCAAGTACTAAATTATTACCTAATACACCACAGTCATAGCCTTTTTGAACAAAGCAATTACTCTTGTGTTCATTTAAATCGCTACGAGCACCTAAACGAATGCCTGCGCCTCCGTCTTTTAGGTTTTGTTCTAAACGCTTTAGATTGACTGAAATATTGAATTCGCTATTAACCTTGGTTAACTGATGCGTTAAAGAGTGGATACTTCTATTACCACCTTTACTTAAACATTGTGCTTCACCATTTTTAACTTGCCAATCTTCCATTGGATTAGCCCAGAACTCACCGCCAAGCCAAACTCTATTATGAGTTTTATGCCATTTATCTTGTGTTTTTGTTGTACCTGTTTTTACAGACGGATTATTTGTTTTTGTATTCGTATTCACACAACCACTTACACCACTGGCAACTACGCCAGCTGCAACAAATTTAAGGGCTGACCGTCTAGATAGTTTTTTATCCATGTTTTTTTGTTTGTTGTTAATTGTTGACTATATGATTGCATTTAATTTTATTAAATTCAAATGTATAAAAGTAGCTATAGCTTTTATTTGAATGATTTTTCTATTTTGTATGAAGAACTACTTAATTAAAGGTTTATTTAATATTGGTTTATGTAAAGCTTTAGTTTGTATAAATGCATGTGTTTTTATTCCAAATAATATTCAGATAAAATATTTAAAAAATATAAATCAATTGATTGAGTCATAAGGTTTGTTAATATCTTAAAAAATCAAACATCTAGCCAAAATACTTTCTTTAAAACCATAAGTAATTAATTACGTTTTTTGTTAAAAAATATTTACGTTTTTGAAGGTTTTTTCAACGCGCATCTTCTGTTTACACTGAGTATGGTGATATCATTAAAAAAAACGAATAACTTAACGATTTACTTGAGGAAATATAATGTCTATCACGATTCAGCCACTTGATGTGAATCAACGCCGATCTTGTCCTGAGAATTTTGCGTTTGGTACTACCTTTTCAGATCACATGTTTACACAAGAATACGACCAAACATCTGGCTGGAATAATGCTTTAATTAGCCCTTATCATTCATTATCGCTTGATCCTTCTGCTGCTGTCTTTCATTACAGCCAAGAAATTTTTGAAGGTTTAAAAGCTTATAGATCTCCTACAGGTGTTATTAATTTATTTCGTCCTGAAGAGAATATTAAACGTTTTAATCGTTCTGCTAATCGTATGGTTATGCCGCAAGTTGACGAAGCTTTGCATTTAGATGCTATTAAGTCATTAATCGCTTTAGATCATCAGTGGGTTCCGTCTCAAAACGGTTCATCGCTTTATATCCGTCCAACCATGATTGCTACAAGTCCTAAACTTGGTTTAGGTGCCAGTTCTAATTACCAGCATTTTATTATTTGTGGGCCAGCAGGCGCATACTTTAAAGGTGGTTTAGAGCCTATTGCTGTGCATGTTGCTGATAAATACCGTCGTGCTGTTGTTGGTGGTGTTGGTGAAGCTAAAACCGGTGGTAACTATGCGGCTAGTTTATATGCGTCTGAAGATGTTGTTAAAAAAGGTTATTCTCAAGTGCTTTGGTTAGACGCAGTAGAAGGGCGTTATGTTGAAGAAGTAGGCGCGATGAATATCTGTTTTGTTTATGAAGGTAAGCGTATTGTAACGCCTTCATTAAGTGGTAGTATTTTACCGGGTGTTACGCGCGATTCTTTGTTAAAGCTTGCTCCTACATTAGGTTATGAAGTTGCAGAAGAGCGTTTAGACATTGAGCTTATTCTTGCTGATATTGCGAGTGGTAAAATAACTGAGGTATTTGGTTGTGGTACGGCTGCGGTTATTTCACCTGTTGGCGTATTGTGCTTTAAAGATAAAGATTACGTTGTAAATAATCAAAAAACGGGTGCGGTGTCTAAGCATTTATATGATGTGTTAACGGGTATTCAGTACGGTACGCATGAAGACACTTTTAACTGGATTCAACCGGTTGAAATATAATAAAACGAGTGATTATGACTTTTATTAGTATTAATTAGTTTTATTTGTAAGTATTTATATGGTTTGTTGCTTTGTTGTAACAAACCATTTTTTTTAGATTTTAATATCTAATATGCCTTCCTCTTTATTAGTTGTAACAAAGTATTTCTAACTCATTTAAACTTATTACCTATCATTCTTAAAATCTCCTTATCTGTAGTAGCTTTACATTAAATTTATTAGGTAAGGCTTATTTGATTTTATATTTAATATCTTTATATACGTATTACGAATGATGGTAATTACATTTGAAAATGTTAGTATTCTGGTTATAAATTTTAGATGTTCAGCATAGTTATTTGGAATTCAATGCCCATGATTCAGTTAAATATTAACGATAAAAATTACGAAGTAGATGCGCCTGAAGATATGCCTATATTATGGGTATTAAGGGATTTGCTTAATAAGAAAGGAACAAAATTTGGTTGCGGTAAAGGTTTATGTGGTTCTTGTACTGTTCATTTAAATGGTGAGCCCATTCGTTCTTGCGTTACACCTGTAGGTATTGCTAAAAATAGTAAAATAAAAACGATTGAAGGTGTAGACGAAACTGGTGCTCATCCTATTCAAATTGCATGGAAAGAAAATAATGTACCTCAGTGTGGTTACTGTCAATCAGGCCAAATTATGAGTGCACTTTCGTTACTTGAATCTAATCCTAAGCCTTCTGATGATGATATTACTAATGCTATGCAAGGTAATATTTGTCGCTGTGGTACGTATCCTAGAATTAAACAAGCTATTAAAGATGCATCTAAAGCTATGGAGAGTAAATCATGAAAGCAGTTCAGTTAAATAGACGTGATTTTTTAAAATATAGTGGTTTTGGGGCGTCGGGTTTATTACTAGGTTGTGCTACCGCTAAAACGAATATGTTAGCTTCTACTTTACAAGGCGCTACAGCTGTTGATACTTCGCCTGAAACACTTAACTTATTTGTTTCTATTGGTAGTGATAATAGAATTCATTTAATTAATCACCGTTCTGAAATGGGGCAAGGTAGTAAAACAGGTATTACTCAAATTATTGCTGATGAGTTAGATGTTGATTGGCAAAATATAGAAGTAATACAAGGTTTAGGTAATTACGATTACGGTAGCCAAAATACTGATGGTTCAACAAGTATACGTAGCTTTTATAGTAAAATGCGTGAAATGGGGGCGTCTGCAAAGCGCATGCTAGAAAGTGCTGCGGCGCAATTTTGGCAGGTTGATTTAGCTCAAGTAGAAGCTAAAAATCAGGTAGTGATAAATAAGGTTACCGGTAAGCAATTAACTTATGGTGATTTAGCTGAACTAGCGGCTAAGCAGCCTGTGCCTGATGTTAAGTTATTAACACTAAAAAATGAGAGTGACTTTAAGTTTATTGGTAAACCTGTAGCGGCTGTAGATTTAGACGATATTGTTACAGGTAATACGGTTTTTGGTATTGATCATGAAATGCCTGGTTTATTAACGGCTGTTATTGTTCGTTGTCCTGTAATTCACGGGAAGGTTAAGTCGTTAGATGATTCTGCAGCTCGAAAAATTCCGGGGGTTGTTGATGTTATTCAAATGCCTGAAACAACCTTGCCTGTAGTATTTAATCCTTTAAATGGTGTTGCTGTTTTAGCAACGAATACATGGGCAGCTATGAAAGGGCGTGAAGCGCTTAAAATAGAATGGGATTTAGGTAAAAACCAAGACTATAACTCGAAAGATGCGTTAGCCATGATGGCTGAAACAGTGAAAAAACCGACTAAAGTTATTGGTAAGAAAGGTGATGTTGATGCGGGGTTTGCTAAAGCTAAAACTGTAATTGAAGCCAGTTACTCAGTACCTTTTGAAGTGCATGCGCCTATGGAGCCGCCAATGTCTACCGCTATGGTAACAGGTGATTCGTGTGAGATTTGGGCATCTTCTCAAAACCCTCAAGCTATTATGAAGCATACCGCTAACTTACTAGGTACCACTGAAGATAAAATTAAGGTGCATGTAACCTTATTAGGTGGTGCTTTTGGTCGTAAGGCTAAAGCTGATTATTCACTTGAAGCGGCTTTTTTGTCGAAAGCTTCGGGTAAGCCGGTAAAAGTTGTTTGGACACGTGAAGACGATATTCAATCAGGTTACTTTCATGCGGGGTCAGCTCAGTACATGAAAGCTGGGCTAGATGATAATGGTGGTATTATTTCTTGGTTGCAGCGTGTTAGTTATCCTTCAATTTTTAGTACGTTTAGCCCTAAAGATAAAGGTATTCAAGGTTTTGAACTTGGAATGGGTTATGGTGATTTACCTTTTGAAATGGAAAATTACCAAGCTGAAGCGTCAAGTGCTAGAGCTGCTGTAAGAATAGGTTGGATGCGTTCAGTATGTAATATTCAACAAGCCTTTGCTTTACATAGTTTTGTTGATGAATTAGCTCATAGCCAAAATATTTCTACACCTAAGTTTTTGAAGGCTATTTATGGCGCAGATCGTAAAATTAATCCTAAAGAAGAGTACAACTTTAAGTATTTTAACTATAACGAACCTTTAAAAAAGCATGCTATTGAAATTTCTCGTTATCAAGCGGTGTTAGATAAATTAACGCAAGAAGTTAATTTTGATGAAAAACTGCCAGCAGGACAAGGCTGGGGTATTGCAATACATAGATCATTTGTAAGTTATGTGGGGGTGGCAACTAAAGTCGAAGTAACCAACGGACAACTTAAAGTGTTAGATGTGCACTGTGCGATTGATTGCGGAACGGTTATTAACCCTGATCGAGTAACGTCGCAAATGGAAGGGGCCATGATTTTTGGCTTATCTCTCGCTTTAATGGGTAAAGTTGATATTGAAAATGGAGCAGTAGTTCAGTCTAACTTTCATGACTATCAAGTGCTTAGAATGTCGCAAACACCTAATATTCATGTGCATCTTATTCCTAACGGAAATTATCCGGGCGGTGTGGGTGAACCGGGTGTGCCACCATTAGCACCAAGTTTAGCTAATGCGGTATTTGCTGCAACGGGCGAGCGATATAGAACATTGCCATTAAATAAATATTTATCTGTTTAATACTTACCTGTTTAATAGTTAACCGTGAACACTAAACGGTAATATTTTGAATTTATAAAAAACCTAAGTAACTTAGTTGCTTAGGTTTTTTTTGCTTAATACTTTGAATGTTTTAAACAAAGTTAATGGACTTATTAAAAGGTAACTCTCTAATTCTTTTACCTGTAGCGGCAAATATAGCGTTACCCAAAGCCGGAGCGGCTGGTGGTGTACCCGGTTCACCAATGCCTCTTATTTTCTCTCCGTTTTCTAGCACTTTTACTTGAATATTAGGTGTTTGATTCATTCTAATGGCATCGTATTGATGAAAATTAGTTTGTTCTACTTTTCCGTCTTTTACCGTTATTTCTCCCATCATGGCGGCGGATAATCCAAAAATAATACCAGACATTACTTGAGCTTCAATATTACGAGGATCTAACGCTATACCTACATCTACTGCGGCATATACATTGAGTATTTTTATGCCGTTTGGTGTGTTTTCTACTTCTACTATTTCAGCTACAGGCACGCCAAAAGATAAGGTGAAAGCGATACCTAATCCTATGTTTTTAGGGCGCTTAGTATGCCAGTTTGCCATTTGAGCCACAGCTTCTATCACTTTTTTACTGGGATGATGATTAATTAAGTTGAGCCTACAGGTTAGGGGATCTATACCTGAGCTATGGGCTAATTCGTCGATAACACTTTCATGAAAAAATCCATTTTGCGAAGCACCAACTGATCGCCACGAGCTAATGGGTAGCATTTCAGGTACTTTGTAACCTCGTACTTGATAGTGTTCAATGTTGTAGGGTTGCTCCCAAGCGGCTTGTACTATGGAAACGTCAGGCCCAGCTAAAGGAATGTCCATTCTACCCATTTGGGAGGTTAATACCGAAGGACAAGCAAGTTGCAAGTCGAGTGCTTTTATTGTGTGATTGGTACTTACGCCTTTAAATTTAGCCAGTGCTAAAGGTCGGTAGTAATCGTGTGTGGTATCTTCTTCTCTCGACCAAGTAACTTTTATAGGTTTACCTTTTGTGTGTTGCGCTATTTCAATGGCGTATTTAATAAAGTCCATTTCTGCTCTTCGGCCAAAACCACCTCCCATATAAGTGGTATGCACAATAATATTATTGGGAGTTAGACCTGTGATTTTTTCTGCTTCTTTTACTATTTGTGTGGGGTTTTGATTACCTGCCCATATTTGAATTTTATTTTGTTCAATTAACACTGTGGCATTTAATGGTTCCATGGTGGTATGAGCTAAATAAGGAACCTTGTATTCACCTTTTATTATTGTTTCAAATGATTCATCTATATTCGTTATTGCACTGTCTACGTCGCCTTCTTGTTTGAGAGTGCTGTCTATGTATTCTTCAGTAAATGAATTTTTGACTACCTCGAACATTTCATCTGTTGACGCAGGGTAGGGAGCATTGTCCCAAGTAAAACTTATATTTTTAGCGGCTTGTAATGCATACCAAGTATTACTGGCTATAACGGCTACACCTTTGTTATTCAGGTTAATAACCTGTTTTACGCCTGTCATAGATACTGCATTTGAATCGTCGTAGGCGATCAACTTAGCGCCCAAATTCGGATTCATTTTAACGGTGGCATACAATAAATCATCAGCATTAACGTCTATTGAAAATTCAGCTGTTCCGGTACATTTCGCTACCATATCTATACGAGGTAACGATTTTCCTAGCAACTTCCAGTCTTCTTTTCTTTTTAATTGTATATCTGTAGGTGGTGTTATTTTTTGTGCTGTAGGTGCAAGTTCACTGTAAGATATTTTTTCTCCGCTACTACTTACAACATGCCCTTGGTAAGTAAAGAGTGTTGTTTTGTCTACTTTTAATATTTGTGCTGCAGCTTCAATAAGTACGGCTCTGGCTGTTGCTCCGGCTAATCGCATTTTTTCATATGCATCAACAATTGAAGAGGATCCGCCTGTAATTTGCATACCTAAAAACTTGGCCGGTATTTTGGTTAGTTTTCTAATACTGTTAGCCATTAGGCCATTATTGGTGGGAGCAAAAGGTAAGCCTTCTTCTAATACCGCTGCATTATGGTAGGTGCTTG
Organism: Pseudocolwellia agarivorans; assembly: GCF_002000085.1. Lineage (GTDB taxonomy): Bacteria > Pseudomonadota > Gammaproteobacteria > Enterobacterales > Alteromonadaceae > Pseudocolwellia > Pseudocolwellia agarivorans. The sequence continues at coordinate 13,667 of NZ_MUZU01000001.1, read as the reverse complement.
ATGCTGGGCCATGTTCTACTCTTATTGTTTCCCAGCTTAAGTCTAGCTCTTCAGCTACTAAAGCCGCTAGCGTTGTGTGTATGCCTTGCCCCATTTCTGCTCGGGGAGTAATTATAGTAACGCCTTGCTGATCAATTTTGATATAGGGCGTGATTATAGACTGGTTAAGTTTAGGAAATTTAAGTAATGGATTGTCTTGAGGTTGTTTGTATTGGTAATAGCCAAAAGCGACGCCACCTGCAATAGCGGTAGAGCCAATTAAAAAACTTCGGCGGGTAAATGTTTTTAGTTTACCCATTACTGTCACCTTCAGCTGATGTGCCTATTAAGGACATGGTGTGTTTTTCTTGAATTATATTGATCGCTGCAGTTTTTATGGCGGCTCTAATTTTTGGGTACGTACCACATCGACATAAATTACCAGACATGGCGTTGTCTATATCTGAATCTGTAGGAGAGGTATTTTTTGTAAGCAGTGCAACAGCTGACATAATTTGCCCCGGCTGACAGTAACCACATTGCGCGACTTGATGCTCTACCCAAGCTCTTTGCACGATATGCATGGCTGATGGTGTGCCTAGCCCTTCAATAGTTGTTATGTCGTCATAAACTTGTCCAACCGGAAATGTACATGAGCGAACGGCTATTTTACCTATATGGACAGTACACGCGCCGCACATGGCAATACCGCAACCGTATTTAGGCCCTTTTATATTTAGTTCGTCTCGTAATACCCAAAGCAAGGGCATATCGTTATCTACAACTAGGTTATGTGTTTTGCCATTGACTTTGATGTCCATATAAACCTTTTATTTTTATAATTATGGTAATTCCAATATTAATCATTTGTTGTTTATTTCTATTGATGATTTATGGTTTTTAAAAATACAGCATGTATTTATTTATCTTTTGTTATTGAAATCGCTTTTAATAATGAAGGAGTAAAGGATTCAAATCCGTAAATGCCTTGGTTTATAAGTCTTCTTGCTTGTTCAATATGACTTATTTCGTACACGACCCAAGTTTCTTTTTTAGTAAAAAATTCTTCAGTAGTTGGGATGATATTAATATCAGAAAAAATAATCTCAGGTTTTAAATTCGATAACATTTTTATTGAGTAGTGCTTCCAACTGGGCAAAACATACGCGATAGGTAACGTTGAATTTTTTTTAACGAGTCTTAAAAACCGATAAGAAAACCCGATAATAACGACCTGTTTTATAATTGGCTTTAGCGTGTTGATAATTGTTTTATATACATACTGGTACGAAAAATAGCAAAAATTAATATTTTTCACTTCTACATACAAGGTTACGTTTGGGGATTGTTGAATGAGCGAAACCACTTGAGAGAGCATAGGAATATAGTAATCATTATTTAATACTGTTGTTTTTTTACGAGGCGTTAAAGGTTGCTTATTAATGTGTGAAAAGCTAACTTTGGACATACAAGTATCTAAATTTAGCATTGCTTTTAGGTTGTTATCGTGAAAAACGACAGGTAGGCCTTCTTGAGTAAGTTGAACATCAATTTCAATATGTTCTATGCCATTATTGATAGCCGTTTTAATGCTGTCTAATGTGTTTTCTATATGGTGTTCACAATCGCCGCGATGAGCAACCCAGTGAACTTTAGATAAGTTATCGAGCATCATATAATTGTTACGTATGTTATTAAATATTATTGAGTTCTTTGTTAAGCCAATCTATACCCGTTTGCCAGCCAAGCTCTAAACCTGAAAACATTTTTAAATTAAAGTTATCTACTTCTCGGGTTGTTAAAATGCTATGGGTCGATTTTTTACTTATGTCGTTATAGTATACGACGGCCATCGCTTTTAGTCCCTCTAGTGAACCTATGGTAAGTTTAGCCTCAAAGGTGTAACTGTAATGATTGACTCTATTAATTAATAAACCAAAATCACCTTTAAAGTGCTCAGTTAGAAATTGCTCGTATTCATCAACCATTTCAAGCGTTATTACGACATTATTATTAATAATAATTTCGGCAATATTCTCAGATAGAATGTTAATAAATCCAAAGCTTAAAACTTTTTTCATTAGGGAGCTTATTATCAGTGCATGAGTGTTGGTTATTTTGCTAAGTATATAACATATTTTTTACTGGGTAGACGATATGTGTCGATTGCTATTCAAGCTGTTGAATTTTAAAGTTAAATAAGTTTAATTAAATGGTGGGATAAGAGCTAAACAATACCAAGTAGGTAAATTAACTTCATTGATATTGCTTAGGCGATTTTATTATTACGTTCTACTATTTATGTAATTTTCATAGTCAGGAATTTTTTTCTCGTATTCTGTATCAAACAAAGTTGAGTTAATCAAAAAGTCAGCAGAGGCTTGATTACAAGCAACAGGAATATTCCATACAGCGGCAAGTCTTAGAAGCGCTTTTACATCAGGATCATGGGGTTGTGCTTCTAATGGATCCCAAAAGAAAATAAGCATATCTATTTTTTGTTCAGTAATAAGTGCGCCTATTTGTTGGTCACCACCTAATGGACCACTAATCAGTTTATTAATGGTTAAGTTTGTATTTTTACCTAATAATGTGCCCGTAGTACCTGTGGCATATAGTTTGTGTGCTGCAAGCTTAGATTCAAACTTTTGACACCATAAAAGCAAATCTTTTTTCATATTGTCGTGAGCAACGAGAGATATAGATTTTTTTTGAGAAGATGTAACCGTTGTGTATAACATGGATAAACTCGTATTTTCGTTATTATTACAGGTATCTTTAAATAATAACGGCGTAAAGTAAACACTAGATCGTGAGTAATTGACTTTGTTTTTAATGATTAAAATTTTATTTTTAAACTGTTTTATAAGTTGACTTATCTTTTAACAATCGCGACTATGTAAAAGTTATTATTAACTTATTAAATATAAAGAACGATAAAATATGTTTAACCTTCTCATTACAGTATTAAATCCTATTCTTAACCGTGTGGTCTTTGCGGCCAAACGCTGGATGTTTTTTTCTGTGGTGAATTGATAATAAAGTAACTCATTATTTTAAAGCCGCAGAACAAAAATTCTGCGGCTTTTGTCTTTTTATAAGTAAAGTTTGCAGGATTTCTCGGCATCATTCATACCGTTAGGTATAACAAGGAGATAGATTATGTCGGTACCAGCTGCTTATTTTGCTGTTGTATTAATTTGGTCAACCACACCGTTAGGGATTACTTGGAGTAGCGAAACAGTTAACCCAACACTGGCGGTACTAGCTCGTATGGTTATTGCTGTTGTGCTTGGCTGGTTAATTTTAAAAGTAAGTAAAATAGAGCTTCCTCTAAACCGACAAGCATTTAAATTATATGGTTATTCAACCATTGGCATTTTTGGTGGTATGTCGTTTGCCTATGTTGCAGCCCAGTATATTTCTTCGGGGTTAATATCTTTGATTTTTGGTTTGGCGCCTATTCTTTCAGGCATTTTAGCTCAAAAAATATTAAACGAACCTAAGTTTAGTAAAACCAAAAAGTTTGCATTGTTATTTGCCATGGTCGGTTTAGCTATAGTTTGTTACGACAAGGTTTTTGCACAAACAGGCGCTTTATCTTCTGATAGTTATTTAGGCATAGCTGCGGTTTTATGTGCTGTTTTCTTTTTTAGTATCAGTGGTGTATTGGTAAAGAGTGTTGATATAAAAATAAATGCGTTAGCTTCAACTGTGGGCTCATTAGTGTTTTCAATCCCATTTTTTGTTGCAGTATGGTTGGTTTTTGATGGAACTTTACCAGTAGATGAGTGGGAAACTAAATCGTTATTAGCTATTTTATACTTAGGCGTATTTGGTTCTTTAATCGGTTTTATTGCTTATTATTATGTATTACAAAAATTAGATGCGAGTACGGTAGCGTTAATAACTATGATAACGCCTGTTATTGCCATATGTTTTGGCGCATTACTTAATAATGAAACAGTTACCGACAATTTAATTATCGGAGCTTCGTTTGTTATGGGCGGTTTAGCTTTATATCAATGGGGCGGGAGAAAACGCACTAAGGTTACGGTTCCAACTTAGTTGTTAATCTCGCTATTATTCTATTTATAAAACGCTTATTCTTACTATTTAATACTTAATTTAATGGTAAGAATAAGCGAGGTTCACATTTAAATGAAGTTGTCTGTTGGTTTTAGGCGTGCGGTAAGTACTGATATTGATTTTTTATTATTGTTAAGAAAATCAACAATGACAGAGCATTTGAATAATGCGGGTTTTAATTTTTCTGAGCAAGATCATATTAACCGTATTAATGAGTTTTTTAATGACTCATTTATTATTACTAATCATCAACAAAATATAGGCTTAATTAAATTAGGCGTGTTTTCAAACCGTATTCATATTCGACAATTTCAAATACTTCCTGTATTTCACCGAAAGGGTATTGGCAGTTACGTTTTAAATGTGGTGAAAAAAAAGGCGAGAGAAAACCAATTGCCTATTACGTTAAATGTATTATTTGATAACCCCGCAAAAGATTTATACATAAGGCATGGTTTTTATGTTGAAGAGCAATCAACACTTGAATATAAAATGAGGTGGGAGGAAATTTAGCTCTCGAGGCAGTTGTTTTTTCGTGATTATGATGAACACATTATCTTTGTGACAAGATTGTTCTATTTATAACATCATAAAAAGTATTTCCTTAACAAATAAGGTAGGTGCTGCTTTACTTTTTAAATGTTTATTAAAGGTATTATATGTTTTTTGAAGGTTCAGAAAAAAGAGTAGAAATTATAATTAATAATCCTAAATATTCCCTTATTAACAATTTAAGTGATGTTTTTTGGAGTGAACTAATTGATTGCAGCCAAGCCAAAATTTTATCCAAAATAGATAATAAGCAATGCAAAGCTTTTATTTTATCTGAATCAAGTTTGTTTGTTTGGCATAATCGTTTTGTAATATTAACTTGTGGTGTTACAGGCTTAGTTAATTCTGTTGAATATTTTGTTCAACAAATGGGGAAACAGTCCATTGGATATTTGACGTATCAACGTAAAAATGAGTATTACTCGAAAGCCCAACCTACTTCTTTTAGTGATGATATTAAAAAACTTAAAACGTATGTTGAAGGAGATGCATTACGTTTAGGCGACATGGATAGTAATCATGTATATTTATTTCATAAAAAAGAGGGGATTCAGCATAAACATTTTAATAAATCTTATGAGTTTTTTGCTTATCAAATAAGCGATAAAGCTTCTAATGAGTTAACTCGTCGTAATTTAAAAAATACGGAAATACGAAAGTTTCTGAGACTTGATTATTTATTGGAAGGATTTGATATAGATGATCATGTATTTGAACCTTATGGATATTCAATTAATGCAATAAAAGCAGATGAATATATTACTATTCATGTAACCCCTCAAGCTGAAAGTAGCTATGTAAGCATAGAATCTAATGTGAATTTAAGTTATTTAATTCCTAGTATATTAAATGTACTGCAACCTCAAACTTTTGATTTATTATGTTTTAATGATGATGTTTTTGATTATGAATTATCAGGAGAGGCTGATAAAAAATATTCACGCTTTAAATCAGTTTCCCGCAGATTAAATAATGGAATGTTTGTATGTTATTCAAACTATGTCTATATTCAAGCTAAAAATGTTAAAGTGATCGAATGTAATGTGATTGAACTATATCCAGTATCATAAATATTGCTTTTATCAATTTATCGACATGACCTTTTTTGCTCGCTTTGAACACCATAAAATACATCTATTAATATGAGTCATGTTAACAGCTTTTGAAAGTTTTTCTGGCACTTAATTAAGTTTTATAAACTGGAATTTTACTTGGTGATAGTGTTATATAGTATAAATCTAGATGGATTTTTTAAGATTTTGATTAAAAATAAATTTATTGATGTCTAGACTCTCTATATTGTTTAGGTGACATGCCAATAACTTTTTTGAATAGTCGGGAGAAATAATATGGATCACTATAACCCAATTCCCCACCTATTATTTTAATTGTTTTTTCCGTGTTATCTAATTGGAAACATGCCCTTTGAATTTTCATATTAATAAAATGTTGTATAGGTGAACTATCGGTAAGTTCTTTAAATTTTTTTAGAAAATGAAATTTAGATAACTGACTGTGATGGGCTAAGGCATCTAAACTAAGCTCTTGATGTAAATTATTCTGCATTAGCGTTTCTACATCATTTAAATTAAAAGAGGAATTATTGTTAAAAGACGTAAGTCTTAATTGCAGTGCTAAAAAGCTTAATGATTGTTGTAAAACATGAACGGCATGAATAACGTTAGTGGCGGTATATCCTCTGCTGCCTAACTCAAGTAATTCATCAAAATCGTTAGATATATTAGTTAATGCGCCAACATGAGCTACACCATCATCCATCTTCATTAATAATCTTTGCGCAAAGTAATCAGCTAAACAGCCATCAAAGTTAATCCAAAACAATGCGTTTTTATGTGCTATTTTTATGTTTTTTTTATTTTCTATTTGTAATTTATATTCAAATGCTTCATTTGGAGAAATAACCACAAGATCACCACGTTTTAACTTTCTTACTTTGTTTTTATAATGCAATACTCCATGATCGGTTAATGAATAAATAAGCCAATGGCTGCTGGTTCGCTTTTGCTGTATTTGATAAAAGTTATTTTGAGATTTTCCAAGGGATATGGGGTACATGCCCTCTGTTAATGGGTGTACTTTCAGTTTATCTAATAAAAATATAGGAATAATTAGCCTAATATCATTCAAGTTTTTTTTTAGTTCAACCTTCCTTTGTTTGCCAATAAGCGCGTTACTCATTTTATATTGCCTATTTGAAAGTAATAGCAATATAGTCCATCAAAATAACAATAAAATCAATTTTAGCTCCTTATTTAGTATGTTTAAATTTTATTATCAAAATAAAAATAGCAATAACGTACTAATTTTAGGCTTTGCTTTACGCATTGTGCATCTTTCAGCTAAATAGGGTGAGATATTTAAATGAATACCGAACGATACCAATTAAAAAATAAGATAAGAATTGTAACAGCGGCTTCATTATTTGATGGGCACGATGCAGCAATTAATATTATGCGTCGAATTTTACAATCAAGTGGTGCTGAAGTTATTCATTTAGGACATGATCGTAGCGTTGAAGAAGTGGTAAATACCGCAATACAAGAAGATGCTAATGCTATTGCTATGACCTCATACCAAGGTGGTCATAATGAATACTTTAAATATATGTACGACCTATTAAAAGAACGTGGCTGTGAACATATAAGAATCGTTGGCGGTGGTGGTGGTGTAATATTGCCTGACGAAATAAAAATGCTACAAGATTACGGAATTACTCGTATTTATTCTCCTGATGATGGCCGTGAACTTGGCCTTTTAGGTATGATTGATGACATGCTTGAGCGCTGCGACTTTAAAACAGGCATGAATGTTAAAAAAGATGATGTAGCAAATTTAAAGAAAAACGATAAACAAGCAATTGCTCGTTTAATTTCAGCCGCAGAAAATGCACCAGAAGAAAATAAAGCGGTTTTAGACAAAATTCGTAAAATAGCGGCGACAGGCACTACACCAGTTTTAGGTATTACTGGCACGGGTGGAGCAGGTAAATCATCATTAGTTGATGAACTTATTCGTCGATTTTTAATGGCAACTCATGATAGTAAAATTGCGATTGTATCGGTTGACCCGTCAAAGCGTAAAACGGGTGGTGCTTTGTTAGGTGACCGTATTCGTATGAATGCGGTTAACAACGATCGTGTTTATATGCGCTCGTTAGCGACTCGTCAATCAAACCTTGCATTATCTGTTTATGTAAACGATACATTAGAGATCCTGAAAGCGACAGATTTTGATTTAATCATTTTAGAAACTTCAGGTATTGGTCAATCAGATACTGAAATTGAAGAACATTCAGATGTTTCTTTATATGTTATGACTCCTGAATACGGTGCAGCAACGCAGTTAGAAAAAATAGACATGCTTGATTTTGCTGACATCATCGCATTAAATAAATTTGATAAACGTGGTGCTTTAGACGCTCTTCGCGATGTAAAGAAACAATATAAACGTAACCGTGGCATGTTTGAAGCCGGCGATGAGGAGGTTCCTGTTTATGGCACTATAGCATCGCAGTTTAATGACCGTGGTATGACTGAACTTTATAATGCGGTAATTACCGCTTTAAATGATAAAGCAGGGTTAGTTGTTGGTGATATCTTGCCAATTGAAGGCACATTAGCTAATAAAAGTAGTGTTATTCCGGGTAACCGTATTCGTTATTTATCTGAAATATCAGAAAACAATCGTAGTTATGACGCTTGGGTAGAAAAACAATCACAAGTTGCGCAAAAGCTTTACGGTATTCATAAAGCGATTGAAACAGCAAAAGAAACAGAGGTTTCTGAGCAGTTAGTTATGCAACTTGAAACTTTATATAGAAAAGTCGAATTAGATCTTGATCCAAAAAACAAACTGTTACTTGAAGAGTGGCAAACTAAAGTTCAACGTTATAAAGACCCTGAGTTCAAATTTAAAGTACGCGATAAAGAATTATCAATTCAAACTCATTCTAAATCACTATCTAATTCTGACATTCCTAAAATCAGTATGCCTAAGTACCAAGGGTGGGGCGACATCCTAAAATGGATCTTACAAGAAAACGTACCGGGTGAATTTCCATACACTGCGGGTTTATTTCCATTCAAACGTGAAGGTGAAGATCCAACACGTATGTTCGCAGGGGAAGGTGGTCCAGAAAGAACTAACCGTCGCTTTCATTATGTATCAAAAGGTATGCCGGCAAAACGTTTATCAACCGCATTTGATTCTGTAACTTTGTACGGTAATGATCCTGCTATACGCCCAGATATTTACGGTAAAATAGGTAACGCTGGGGTTTCAATTTGTTGTCTTGATGATGCAAAAAAACTGTATTCAGGTTTTGATTTAGCCCATGCAATGACTTCCGTTTCAATGACCATAAATGGTCCAGCACCTATGCTGTTAGGCTTTTTCTTAAATGCGGCAATCGATCAACAGTGTGAGCGTTATATTACTGAGCAAGGCTTAGAAAAAGAAACTCAAGCGTTAATTAAAAAAATATATAAAGACAAGGGCTGCGAACGCCCAAGTTACCAAGGTGATTTACCCGAAGGTAATAATGGCTTAGGTTTAATGTTGTTAGGTGTTACGGGTGACCAAGTATTGCCTCCTGCTATTTATCAAGAAATAAAAGCAAAAACCTTAACCTTAGTACGAGGAACCGTACAAGCCGATATTCTTAAAGAAGATCAAGCGCAAAATACCTGTATTTTCTCAACAGAATTTGCACTACGTTTAATGGGGGATGTGCAAGAATACTTTATTGAAAAAGGCGTTCGTAACTTCTACTCAGTGTCTATTTCTGGTTATCATATTGCAGAAGCTGGCGCTAACCCGATAACACAATTAGCATTAACGTTAGCCAACGGCTTTACCTTTGTTGAATACTACTTAAGCCGCGGTATGGATATTAACGAATTTGGTCCTAACTTATCATTCTTCTTCTCTAACGGTATTGACCCAGAATACGCAGTAATTGGTCGTGTAGCTCGTCGTATTTGGTCAAAAGCCATGAAAAATAAATATGGCGCTAATCCTCGTGCGCAAATGTTAAAGTATCATATTCAAACATCAGGCCGTTCATTACATGCGCAAGAAATTGATTTCAACGATATTCGTACTACATTACAGGCGTTATATGCAATAAATGATAACTGTAATTCATTACATACCAATGCTTATGATGAAGCTATCACAACCCCAACGGAAGATAGTGTTCGTCGCGCTATGGCTATTCAATTGATTATTAACCGTGAATTAGGACTATCGAAAAATGAGAATCCAATTCAAGGTGCTTTTATTATTGAAGAACTTACAGACTTAGTTGAAGAAGCGGTATTAACTGAATTTGATCGCATTAACGAGCGTGGTGGTGTACTAGGCGCAATGGAAACCATGTACCAACGTGGAAAAATTCAAGAAGAAAGCTTACATTACGAACACTTAAAGCATTCAGGTGAATACCCGATTATTGGAGTAAATACCTTCTTAAGTTCTAAAGGTTCACCAACAGTGGTACCTGATGAAGTTATTCGTGCAACCGAAGAAGAAAAGAATTATCAAATTGAAATGTTAGCAACACTACAAAAAGCCAATAAAGACCAAGCGCAAATATTGTTGAAAAAACTGCAAGCTGCGGCTATTAATCATGAAAATATTTTCGAGTTAATGATGGATGCGTGTAAAGTTTGTTCGTTAGGGCAAATAGTAAACTCCTTATTTGAAGCTGGCGGTCAATACCGTAGAAATATGTAGTTAATATTCGGTAAATAAATAGCTCAAACCATTAGGGTCTGTTGACCTTTTAGGTATGTTTTTGCAGCAGTCTGTTTGATTTTTATACGAGGCATAGTGATTGATGTGTGGTCGTTCCACATAAAATCACTATAACGATGTAGAAATATCAAACAGGCGCTGCCCAAGGGTACATTTAAAAGCGATTTATTCTTCGTTGCCTACATGGATGTAGGTACTTAGATTATGCAGGAGCATATAATCTGTAAACCTTTTTTACATAGATGACTATGTGACAAAATGTTTGCCTTGACTAAAACGCTTTTAAATTGAACAAAAATCATACTCGAAAGATCAACAGGCCCTATAGTTAAGGTAATAGATTTGGGGCTATTAATAAAAGAGAATGAATAAATGAATTCAGTTATTTTTAAAGAGTTAACTTGTCGTCATAATCAAAAAATAGGCATTGCTGAGCTTAATAATCCTAAAGCTTTAAATGCCCTAAATCTTGATATGATCAGATTATTGCATACACAGTTAAAATCTTGGCAGAATGATAAGGATGTTAGTGCCGTTTTATTACAAAGTACTAGCGAAAAAGCATTCTGTGCGGGCGGCGATATTGTAAGCTTATATAACGATATAAAAATAGGCCAACATAACAAAGCACCTTTAGATGATAAAAAGTTAACGCAAAGTTTATCATCAGATTTTTTTAAAGAAGAATATGCCTTAGATTTATATATTCACGAATATTCAAAACCCATTATTGTTTGGGGTAATGGTTTTGTTATCGGTGGTGGATTAGGTCTATTTGCTGGTGCTAGCCATAGAGTCGTTACTGAAAATACACTAATGGCGATGCCTGAAGTTGCTATAGGCTTATACCCTGAAGTTGGTGCAAGCTGGTTTTTAAACAAAATGCCTCATAAAATAGGTGAGTTCTTGGCAATTACTGGAGCTTTTTTTAATGCCGCTGATGCACATTATTTAGGATTATCTAACTTCTCAATTAAACATAACTATAAAGAAGAAGTCATTGACGTTTTATGTAAAATTGACTGGTCAGAAGGTGAAGACTCTTATAACCTAGTAGATAAGGTACTAAACACTTTTGACAAGTTGTCTACTGCTGAAATTCCTCAATCATTAATTAAACCTAATCAAGCTGTGATTGCTGATTTAATGAATCTTAATAATATAAACGATATTGCAACTAGCTTAAGTAATACTCAATATAACAATAAATGGCTACAAGAAGCTCAAGTTAAATTTAATAACGCGAGTGCATTAAGTTCTGCTATTGCATACCAACAACTACAACGCACAAAAACATATTCTAAGGCTCAATGCTTTGAAGCTGAACTGAACTTATCTCGACGATGTTGTCAGCATAAAGAATTAGAAGAAGGTATAAGAGCTCAATTGATTGATAAAGACAAAAATCCTCAATGGACATATAAACATTGTAAAGAGATAGAACCCGAAGTGATGACGTGGTTCTTTTCCCCAATTAATAGTACAGATTAAGGAATTTACATGAATTTACAAGATAAAGTTATCGTTATAACCGGTGGCGGACAAGGATTAGGCCGTTCAATGGCTGTATATTTAGCAACTTACGGTGCGAAGTTAGCTTTAATAGATTTAAACGAAGAGTTATTAGTTGAAACCGTCAAGTTAGTTGAAAAGGCAGGTTCAACAGCAAAATACTATTTAGCTAACGTAACCTCTGAATCTGAAGTCGAAAATACTTTTACTCAAATTAATACCGATTTTAATGGTTTTGATGGCTTAATTAATAATGCAGGAATATTACGCGACGGTATGTTTGTAAAAGCTAAAGATGGAGTTGTTGCTAAGAAAATGTCTTTAGATCAATTTCAGTCTGTTATTGATGTAAACCTTACCGGTGTGTTTTTATGTGGTCGTGAAGCCACTGTACACATGATTGAGCAAAAGCGTAAAGGCGTTATTATTAATATGTCGTCTATCGCTCGTGGTGGAAACATGGGGCAAACTAACTATGCAGCATCTAAAGCTGGCGTAGTGGCAATGACAATAACATGGGCAAGAGAACTTGGCAGACATGGTATTCGTGTAGGAGCAATCGCACCAGGCGTTATTCGTACAGCAATGACAGATGCAATGAAGCCTGAAATGCGTGACCGTCTAGAAAAAATGAAACCAGTAGGGCGCCTAGGCGAAGCTGATGAAATAGCCCATACCGTGAAATACATTTTTGAAAATGAATTCTTTACCGGTAGAGTTGTTGAGATTGATGGTGGTCTTTGTATGTAATTATCCTTATAGGTTAATGAATGCAGTAACGAAAGAAAAGATGAGTTTTACTCGTCTTTTTTGTTATTTAAAGGTTAAATAGCCATAAGTTAATATTTACTAAATATATTTATATGAAAAAAGCATTATTTTTAGACCGAGATGGCATCATTAATGTTGATCACGGATATGTATATCAAATTGAAGAATTTGAATTTATGCCAAAGATCTTTGATTTATGTAAGCTAGCTGTTGAAAAAGGTTATCTTATTATTGTTATTACTAATCAATCAGGGATTGGACGAGGTAAATATACAGAGTTAGACTTTGAAAAACTAACAAAGTGGATGAATGAACAATTCTTTATTAATAGCATTTATATAACGGACGTTTTTTATTGTCCCCATCATCCAGAAAAAGCGATAGGTCATTACTTAAAAACTTGTGATTGTAGAAAACCTGCTCCAGGTTTAATTAATCAAGCTGTAAATAAATATCAAATAGATGTAACTCAAAGTATATTTATTGGTGATAAGCAGTCAGATATCGAGGCTGCAACGTCTGCAGGAATACAAAAGAAAGTTTTATTTTCTCATGTTCATTCACAAAGTCAGAAGTTAGATACCATTTACACTGACGACTTGGATAAAATAAGAACGATTTTTGTATGATTTGTTTGTTAATCAAACAACTTTAAATTAATTTAAAGTTTTTTCAAAATAAGTGTTGACGTGACCTCAAAAATCTCTAAAATGCGCTCCACTTCTTCAGGGAAACCCAGAGAAGGTAAGTATAGGAAATACTTAGTTCACTGAATAAGGACAGCGAAGTGGCGGTTTTGATAGGTTTAGTCAGGCTTAATTGGTCGATTAAACAAAAGATAACTTTTAAAATCTTTTAAAATCTTTTAAAAAGAATTTCAAAAAGAATTTCAAAAAGTTGTTGACATCAAAACTGAGACGCGTAGAATGCGCATCTCGCTTCAGGCAAGGCCTGCAGCACAAGAGCTTAACGAATGCGATTAACCT